>CAVSNY010000001.1:0-15517 GCA_963729605.1 uncultured Gammaproteobacteria bacterium
CAATTTAATATCCTCAAAAAACTTCTTCACGCCCTCGAACCAGCCTTTGGCCTTGGGGCTATGGCTGTGTTCTTTCTCTTAAGACGAGTTTCGAATTCGCGCAGCAGGGTTTTCTGCTTGTCGTTCAGATGAACCGGGGTTTCCACCACCACGCGGCACATCAAATCGCCCACGCCACCGCCGTGCACCGATGACACGCCTTTAGCGCGCAGGCGGAACATCTGGCCGGACTGGGTTTCGGCGGCAATTTTTAATTTCACGCGGCCGTAGAAGTGGCGGCTTCCAGTTCGCCGCCCAAGGCGGCGGTGGCGAAGCTGATAGGAACTTCGCAATAAAGATTATTTTCCTCGCGGGTGAATATCGCGTGGTCTTTTACTTTGACGTAGACGTATAAATCGCCGGCCGGTCCGCCGTGCTCGCCAGCCTCGCCCTCGCCCGCCAAACGAATGCGGTCGCCGTTGTCGACGCCGGGCGAGAATCTTCACCGACAAGGTCTTGTGCTCCTGCACGCGGCCTTGGCCATGACAGGTTTTGCCGGGGTTTTCGATGATGCTGCCGCTACCGCGGCAACGCGGGCAGGTCTGCTGCAAGGAAAAGAAGCCCTGCTGCATGCGCACTTGGCCGACGCCGCCGCAGGTGGTGCACTTTACCGGTCCGCTGCCTTTCGCGGCGCCCGAACCATCGCAGGTTTTGCAACCCACCAGTGTCGGCACGCGGATTTTCACCGAAGTGCCATGCACCGCTTCTTCCAAGGTCAGCTCGAGGTTGTCACGCAGATCGGCGCCGCGCCGCACGCCGGACTGTGACCACCGCCGCGCATGCCGCCAAAGATGTCGCCAAAGATATCGCCGAACACGTCGTTGAAATTCGCCCCGCCGCCCGCGCCGCCACCGCCCGCACTAGGATCGACGCCGGCGTGGCCGAATTGATCGTAGCCCGCGCTTGCGCGCGTCGGATCACTTCGTAGGCTTCCTTAGCCTCTTTGAATTGCTCTTCGGCCTTGGCGTCATCGGGATTGCGGTCGGGATGGATTCATGGCCAGACGCCGGTAAGCCTTCTTCAACTCCGCATCGCTGGCGTTGCGGGCCACTCCCAATACTTCGTAGTAATCTCTCTTGCTCATTGTTTTAACTACACGCGAATGCCGCGATCCTCGCTACTGGTAAAACCACGGGGGCGCACTGTAAACAGCCGCCCCCGTCTCTCGATATTCACCTCGATATGAGGCGCATTATCAACCCGCTTTCAAAATATAGCGTCTCATCCTGGTGGACGTGGAGAAGAAAAACGCATCGATGATTGCTTTCATCCACTCCCCCTCTCCCTGACCCTGTCCCGTTGGGAGAGGGGACGAGGGCGGCATTGTTGGTGGCGCGCTCGTCAACGCCGGGGCAATAACTTAAATAACTTTAACGTTGTCGTCGTTGACCTCTTCGAACTCGGCGTCGACCACGTCGTCCTTGGCGCCGCCTTCCCGTTTGGCGTTGTCGGCCTGCGCGCCGGCGCCGCCCGCCGCGCCGGGTTGTTGAGGCTGTTCGGCGTACATGCGCTCCGCCAGTTTGCCGGACAGCTCGGCCAAGGCCGCGGTCTTGGTCTTGATGGCGTCCTTGTCATCGCCGTTCATCACTGCTTTCAAAGCGGCGATCGCGTCTTCGATGCGCTTCTTCTCGTCGGCTTGCACCTTGTCGCCCAATTCCTTGAGCGATTTATCGACGGCGTGAATCATGTTGTCGGCTTGATTGCGCGCGGTCACCATTTCATGGAATTTGCGGTCGTCGGCGGCATGGGCCTCGGCGTCCTTCACCATGCGCTGGATCTCTTCCTCGTTGAGACCGCTGGAGGCGCGAATGACGATGGATTGCTGTTTGCCCGTCGCCTTGTCCTTGGCGACACGTTCAAAATACCGTTGGCGTCGATGTCGAAGGTCACTTCCATTTGCGGCATGCCGCGCTGCGCCGGCGGAATATCCGCCAGGTCGAAACGGCCCAGCGATTTGTTGGCCGAGGCATTTCACGCTCGCCCTGCAGCACGTGGATGGTCACCGCCGTTTGATTGTCGTCGGCGGTGGAGAACACCTGCGAGTCCTTGGTCGGGATCGTGGTGTTCTTCTCGATGATCTTGGTCATCACCCCGCCGAGGGTTTCGATACCCAGCGACAGCGGCGTGACGTCGAGCAGCAATACGTCCTTCACTTCGCCGCCCAGCACGCCGGCCTGAATCGCGGCGCCGACCGCCACCGCCTCGTCGGGGTTGACGTCTTTGCGCGGCTCTTTGCCGAAGAAATCCTTAACCGTATCCTGCACCTTGGGCATGCGGGTCTGACCGCCCACCAGGATCATTTCGCTGATCTCGCTGGCGCTGAGCCGGCGTCTTTAAACGCCATTTTGCAGGGATCGATGGTGCGCTTGATCAAATCTTCCACCAGCGATTCCAACTTGGCGCGGGTGATCTTCATGTTGAGATGTTTGGGACCTGACGCGTCCGCGGTGATGTACGGCAGATTGATTTCGGTCTGCTGCGCGGATGACAATTCGATTTTGGCTTTCTCCGCCGCTTCTTTCAAACGTTGCAGGGCCAGCGGATCTTTTTGAGATTGATGCCCGTGTCTTTTTTGAATTCGGCGACCAGAAAATCAATGATGCGCTTGTCGAAGTCTTCGCCGCCGAGGAAGGTGTCGCCGTTGGTGGACAACACTTCGAACTGGTGCTCGCCGTCCACTTCTGCGATTTCGATGATGGAGATGTCGAAGGTACCACCACCCAGATCGTACACGGCGATCGTGCCTTCGCCGCGCTGCTTATCCAAACCGTAAGCGAGGGCCGCGGCGGTGGGCTCGTTGATGATGCGCTTCACATCCAAGCCGGCGATGCGGCCGGCATCCTTGGTGGCCTGGCGTTGCGAGTCGTTGAAGTACGCAGGCACGGTGATCACCGCCTCGGTGACCGGTTCGCCGAGATAATCTTCCGCGGTCTTTTTCATCTTCATCAGAATGCGGGCGGACACTTCTTGCGGGGCTATTTTCTTGCCGCTCGCCTCCACCCAGGCGTCGCCGTTGTCGGCGGGGACGATTTTGTAAGGCACCATGCCGATGTCGCGCTTGACCACGTCGTCGTTGAATTTACGGCCGATGAGACGCTTAATGGCGAACAGGGTGTTGGTGGGATTGGTGACGGCCTGGCGTTTGGCGGCTTGGCCTACCAGCACTTCGTTGTCATCGGCAAAGGCCACCACGGAAGGCGTGGTGCGTCCGCCCTCGGCGTTTTCGAGGACGCGGGGTTTGCCGCCTTCCAAAATCGCGACGCAGGAATTGGTGGTGCCGAGATCAATGCCGATGATTTTTCCCATTGTCTTGCTCTCCTAAAGTGAATTCATCATCAGGACCGCGCGCGGCCCGTCTATTACCCTGTAAAGTGGGGTGTATGAAAACTATTTCAAGCCCTTAAGGGCTATTCCGTTCTTCCACGGCACGGGATACCACCACCATGGCCGGACGGAGAAGGCGGTCGTTCAAGGTGTAACCCTTTTGATACACCGTGAGCACGGTGTTGGGTTCCACGTCGCTGGTTTCCTGCATGGCCATGGCCTGATGCAGCTCGGGATTGAACTTATCGCCCTTGGGCTCGACGGCCTTCACCCCGAACTTTTCCAGGGCGTTCCCGAAGACCTTGAGGGTCAGTTCCATCCCCTCGCGGATTTTGCCGAGATCGGACTGTTCCCCCTCGGTCGCCGCCAAACCCAATTCCAGGCTGTCCCTGACCGGCAGCAGTTCGCGGACAAATTTTTCAAGGGCGTATTTGTGGGCGCTTTCGACGTCGCGCTCGGCGCGGCGGCGGACATTCTCGGTCTCGGCCCGCGCCAGCAGCAATTGATTCCAGTGTTGATCGGCCTTGGCCTGAGCGTCTTGCAGGGTGATCAGCAATTGTTCGTGGGATGGGTCCTGCCCCGCGACGCCCGCCGTGGTCGAGGTATCCTCGGCCGTCCCGGCCGCGTGCTTGTTTGCCTGGTCTTCGTTATTCATCCGTCTCTCCACTGCCTGTGTTGATGGCCCCGCGCCGCCCATAGCAAACGGCGCCGCCGCCGGACCTGGCTTTCGATATAAGGCTTATTGACGGGAATTCAAGGCGGCCCCGAGCAATTTGGCGGTGACGTCCACGATGGGAATCACCCGGTCATAGGCCATGCGGGTCGGCCCGATCACCCCCAGGACGCCGATGACCTTGCCGTCCACCTCGTAGGGCGCGGTGACCAGGCTGCAATTGCCCAGCACGGCGTAGCCCGATTCGTCGCCGATGAAGATTTGCACGCCTTTGCTGCCGAGGCATTGGTCGAGCAGATGCAATAAATCGCGTTTTTCGGCGAAAACCTCGAATAATTGCCGCAAAGCGTTGACGTTGGAAAACTCGGAGAACCCCATGAGATTGGTCTGTCCCGCCAGCACGTAGTCGCGTTGTTCGGCGCTGCGCTGCGCCTCATCGGCCAGGTTCATCGCCGCCTGCAAGAGCGAGGTCGCGTTGTCCTTGGCCTCCCGCATGGCCTGCACCACGCCCTGCCGCATCTCGTCGAAGGTCTTGCCGCGAAACTGGCTGTTGAGGTAGTTGGCCGCCTGCGTCAGCTCGGCCGCGGCGAAGGGCCGGCCGGTGTGGATCACGTGATTTTGCACCTCGCTATCATTGATAACGAAGATCGCCAGCACCCGGTTCTCGGACAGGCTGACGAATTCGACCTGCCGCAACACCGCCCGCTCCGGCCGCGGCACGGTCACCAGCCCCGCCATGCGGGTGACGCCGGACAACAGGCGCGAGGCGCGCTCCACCAGGCCGGGCCGCGCGCCTTCCGGCTCCAGTTGATGGCGGAGCCGCTGCACCTCCTCGCTTTCCAGCAACTGGACCTGCAACAAGGAGTTGACGAAGACCCGGTACCCTTGCGCGGTGGGCACCCGCCCCGCCGAGGTGTGGGGCGAGGTCACCAGGCCCAGTTCCTCCAGATCCGCCATCACGTTGCGGATCGAGGCAGGGCTGAGGTCCAGGTCCGAGCTGCGCGCCAAACTGCGCGAACCCACGGGCTGACCGTCGCGTATATAACACTCGACCAGGGTCTTGAGCAGTTGTTGCGCGCGTTCGTTAAGCTCGTTGGAACTCACAGCCCGTCCCGATAATAGAAAATAGCCATGACCTATTTAGCACTCTTCCGCACGGAGTGCTAACACAAACTAGCAATCCACCCGAATTTCTGTCAAGAAACCCGCCCGATGCGACGTGGCCGGCGCGAGACCGTCCACCGGACTCGCCGCGCGCGCCGGCGTTGGCGGCGGCGGGAGGGCGTGCTAAGTTAGCGAGCCAACAGGAGCAGGGCATGTCCAGTCAATTCAAAGTCATCGGGCTGATAGGAAAATATGGCGATCCGGGCATCGCGCCGACCCTGGCCGCCATGGCGGGGTTTCTCGCCGATCGCCAGTTGCGCGTACTCCTGGACGAGGAAACCGCCAGCACCCTGCCCGGCCACGGCCTCACCACCGCCAGCCGCGCGGAGATCGGAAAAAATTGCGACTTGGCGGTGGTCATCGGCGGCGACGGCACCCTGCTCAACGCGGTGCGCAGCCTGGCGGACTTCGGCATCCCGGTGGTGGGCATCAATCTGGGCCGGCTGGGTTTCCTCGCCGACATCTCCCCCTCCGACATGCTGGAATGCATGAGCGAGATCCTCGCCGGCCGCTACTGCGCGGAAGACCGTTTTCTGCTGCATGCGGATATCCGCCGCGACGGCGAGCTGCTGCACAGCAGCGATGCCTTCAACGACGTGGTCGTCCACAAATGGAATATGTTGCGGATGATCGAGTTCGAGACCCACGTCAACGGCCAATTCATGGACGTGCAGCGTTCCGACGGCCTCATCGTCTCCACCCCGACCGGCTCCACCGCGTATGCCTTGTCGGGCGGCGGCCCGATATTGATGCCCACCCTCAACGCCATCTCCCTGGTGCCGATTTGCCCGCACACCTTGAGCAACCGACCGGTGGTGGTGGACGGCGACAGCCGTATCGAGATCGTGGTGCGCGACTGCAAACAGACCCACGCCCAATTGACCTGCGACGGCCAAAGCAATTTCAGCCTGCTGGACGGCGACCACATCATGATCCACAAAAAAGAGCGATTGATCCGCTTGATCCACCCGGCCAATCACGACTACTTTCACATCCTGCGCGCCAAGCTGCGCTGGGGTTCGAAAGGCGAATGAACGGGCGCGGCCTCACCTTCACCACCACACACTCTTTATGCTGACCCATCTGCACATCCGCGACTTCGCCATCATCGACGAACTGGAATTGGACCTCACCGCCGGCATGACCGCCCTCACCGGCGAGACCGGCGCCGGCAAATCGATTTTGGCGGACGCCCTGGGCCTTGCCCTCGGCGATCGCGCCGACAGCGGCGTGGTGCGCCACGGCCGCGAACGCGCCGAGATCAGCGCCAGCTTCGACATCACCGCCCTCGCCCCGCTGCAAACCTGGCTGGCCGAACAAGGTTTGGACGCCGACGGCGAATGCGTGGTGCGCCGCCTGATCACCAGCGAGGGCCGCTCGCGGGGTTTCATCAACGGCCAGGCCGTACCCATGCTGACCCTGCAACAATTGGGCGAGTGGCTGGTGGACATCCACGGCCAGCATGAACACCAATCTTTGTTGCGGCGCGAAGTGCAGCGCGAGCTGCTGGACGACTATGCGGAACACGGCCCGTTATTGAGCGAACTCGCCGCCTGCTTTCAGCGCTGGAAATCGCTCAGCGAACAACTGACCCAATTGCGCGCCGCCGCCGACAGCCGCGACGCCCGCCTCGATCTCCTGCGTTATCAAGTGAACGAACTCGATGTCCTGGCGCCGAGCGCAGGCGAAATCGCGCAACTGGAAGAAGAACACCGCCGACTCCATCACGCCCAGCGTTTGCTGGACACCTCGCAACAGGTGCTGGATCAACTCTACGAAAACGACGGCGCCCTGGTGAGCGGCCTCAATCAGCAGACTCACGAACTGGAACAACTGCTGCGTTACGACCCCCGCCTCGCGCCGCCGCTGCAACTCATGCGCGAAGCGACCATTCAACTCAGCGAGGCGGCCGGTGAATTGCGCGACTATCTCGCCGGCCTCGAACTCGATCCGCACCGGCTCGTCGAGGTGGAAGAACGGCTCAACGCTCTGCATGACTTCGCCCGCAAACACCGCGTCCAGCCGGAAGAATTGCCGGCCCTGCACGCGCGGCTGAGCGAGGAATTGGCGACACTGCAAAACAGCGGCGCGCAATTGGAGAACCTGGCGGCGGAGGCGCGCCGGCAGCAGGATCATTACCGGCAACTGGCGCAACGCCTCAGCACGGGCCGCGCCAAGGCGGCGCAGGCGCTATCGACCGCGGTGACGAGCCGTCTACCCGAACTGGGCATGCCCGGCGGGTGTTTCAGCATCGTGCTGAACGCGCGCGCGGACGACGACTTCGCCGCCACCGGCATGGAACAGGTGGAGTTTCAGGTCAGCGCCAACCCCGGCCAGCCGCCGCGCCCGCTGGCCAAGGTCGCTTCGGGCGGCGAACTGTCGCGGATCAGCCTGGCCATCCAAGTGGTGACCAGCCGCTGCCTGCGGGTGCCGACCCTGGTGTTCGATGAAGTGGACGTGGGCATCGGCGGCGGCGTGGCGGAGATCGTCGGCAAACAATTGCGCGCGCTGGGCGGCTCGCATCAGGTGTTGTGCATCACCCATCTGCCGCAGGTCGCCGCCCTCGCCCATCAACACCTGCAAGTGCGCAAACGCAGCACCGGCGACGGCACGACGACCACCATCGCCCGGCTCGGCGACGCGGAGCGTTACGAGGAAATCGCCCGCATGCTGGGCGGCGTGGAGATCACCAAACAGACCCGCGCCCATGCGCGGGAGATGGTCGCCCGCGCCCGCGATCCCGCCTGAATCATTTCGATTATTTTCTCGCGGCCTTTTCTTTGGCCTGGCAGTCGGCGCATTTGCCGTAGATGTTGAGGGCATGGTCGGTCATCGCGTAACCGAATTTTTTGGCGATGGCGCGTTGCCGCTCCTCGATGGTCTCGTCGATGAATTCATCCACCTTGCCGCAGGACACGCAGACGATGTGGTCGTGGTGTTTGCCCTCGTTGAGCTCGAACACCGCGTGGCCGCCTTCGAAGTGATGACGGGTCACCAGGCCCGCCGCCTCGAATTGGGTCAGAACCCGGTAGACCGTAGCCAAGCCCACGTCGTCGCCGCTCTCCAGCAGGGATTTGTAGACGTCCTCGGCGCGCATGTGCAGGTCGGACTTCTGCTCCAAGATTTCCAAAATCTTGAGGCGGGGCAAGGTGGCCTTGAGACCGGCCTTTTTTAGATCGCTGCTTTCCACTGAAGATCATCCTCTGACTGGGCGCGGGGCCATGACACAGCCGCCTCGATTCGGTTACCATGACCGGGCTCGAGCGGCCATTATCATTCAAATGCGAACCCACATGCAAAAGCTTGTCATATATCTCAGTCTCTGTACGGTCTTGGCCCTCTCGGCCTGCACCATCCACCGGCCCACCGTACAGCAAGGCAATGTGCTGGACAGCGCGGCGCTGGCGCAGTTGAAACCGGGCTTGAGCAAACGCCAAGCCAGATTCATCCTCGGCAATCCGGTGCTCAGCGATCCCTTTCACGCCGACCGCTGGGATTATGTGTATTGGCTGAAATCCAAGGGCGAAAAACCGACGCGCCAGCATCTGACGCTGTTTTTCGAAAACGATACCCTGAGCCGCATGGCACAGGAAGGCGTGACGCTCCCGTCCGCCGCCGCGCCGCAGAATGATCAGGAAATCTCTGAATAATTCCCTCCCGCGCGCTCAGCGCGCGGAAAGCGAAAAAGGTCATTTTCGCTTTCCTGCATGTTCAAAGGCCAATCGCCCTTGAACATGGCGGCGCATCCCCGTGCCGCGGGAAACTCTGAATAAACCGGAAACTCCTTAGCCGGCGCCTCCCGCCGGCGGCACATTACCGCCGCCCTTCTTCATTCGTTTACCCGCCGCGGCGCGCTGTTTGCGCACCTCTTTGGGATCGGCGATCAGCGCGCGGTAAATCTCCACGCGATCTCCGGCGCGCAGGGGCGTATCGAGTTTGGCGAGTCTGCCGAACACGCCCACTTTGTTCAGCGTAAGATCGATCTCGGGAAAGCGCCGCAACACGCCGGACAAATCGATGGCCTGCCGCAGCGTCGCGCCGCGCGGCGCCTGCACGGCGAGGATCACTTGCAGATCGGGCCGCGCATAGGCCACTTCCACGCTGATCCGTTCAACGCTGTCCGTAGACATCCACCGCCCGTTTGCAAAATGAATCCACCAGGGTGTTGGCGATCTGATTGAAGATCGGACCCATGGCCAGCCCCACCAGCTTATTGGCGAATTCAAAGTCGAGATCCAGCGACACCTTGCAGGCCTGCTCGCCGAGGGACTCGAAGCGCCAAAAACCGTCCAAGTGCCGGAACGGGCCTTCCACCAGCCGCATTTCGATCATCTTGTTTTTCTGCAGGCGATTGCAGGTGGTGAAGGATTTTTCAAAGCCGCCGCGCGCCAGTTCCAAGGTGGCGCGCACCTCGTCTTCATCGCGGCTCAACACCCGCGAGGTCTTGCACCACGGCAAAAATTGCGGATAGGCATCCACGTCGTTCACCAGCGAATACATTTCCGCCGGACTGTACGGCACCAGGGCACTGCGATTAATAATGGGCATACGGTATACAACTGCGGTTAGGCAACGAAGTCATGATGCCATCGCCAAGACACTGCGACGACGGCTATATAAAAAATAGACGACCAAACCCAAGGCCATCCAGAGAAAAAACCGGACCCAGGTGATCCAGGGCAGACTGAACATCAGATAGCCGCAAAACAGAATGCCCAACACCGGTATCAAGGGACTCCACGGCGTCTTGAAGGGGCGCGGCAATTCCGGGCGGGTATAACGCAAATAAATCACGCCCGCGCAGACCATCATAAAGGCGGCGAGGGTCCCGATGTTCACCAACTCCGCCACCGTGCCTATCGGCAGAAATCCGGCGATCAAGGCCATGATGATCCCGCTGACCACGATGATCCGCACCGGCGTTTTGCGCGACGGATGCACGGTGGCGAACATCGCCGGCAACAAACCGTCGCGCGACATGGCGAGGAAAATCCGGGTCAATCCGTAGTAAAGCACCAGCATGACGGTGGTGAGACCGGCGATGGCCCCCGCGGAAATCAGCGCCGCCGCGCCGCGCTGCCCCAGATCCAATAATGATTGCGCGACCGGCGACGGCACGTTCAAGGACGTGTAAGGCACGATCCCGGTCAGCAAACCGGCCACGGCTATGTAGATCACCGTACATATCCCCAGCGACGCGAGTATGCCGATGGGCAGATTGCGCTGGGGTTCGACCGCCTCCTCCGCCGCCGTGGACACCGCGTCGAAACCGATGTAAGCGAAGAAGATCAGTGCCGCGCCCGCCATCACCCCCTCCCAACCGAAGGGCATGAAGGGCTGCCAATTCGCGGGGTTGACGTTGAACGCCGCCACGCCGATGAACACCGCGATGGCCAGCAGCTTCACCAGCACCATCGCGGCGTTGAAACGGGCGCTGGCGTGCACGCCGACCGCCAGCAGCACCGCCAACACCAAAATCACCAGGGCCGCCGGCAGATTCACCAGACCGCCCGCATCGGGGGCGCTTAACAAGGCCGGCGGCAAATGTATGCCCATCGCCACCAGGGCATTGTTCACGTAACCGGACCAGCCGATGGCCACCGCCGGCGTGGCGACCCCGTATTCCAGGATCAGATCCCAGCCAATCAGCCAGGCGATGATCTCGCCGAAACCGGCGTAAGAATAACCATAGGCGCTGCCGCAGCCGCCGATGGTCGCCGCCAACTCGGCATAGGCCAGGGCGGCGAAGGCGCAGGCGAAACCCGCCACCACATACGAGAGCACGATGCCCGGTCCGGCCTTGGTGGCCGCCGCCACCCCGGTCAAGACGAAAATCCCCGCGCCGATGATGCAGCCTATGCCGAGCAGGGTGAGATCCGTGGCGTTGAGGCAGCGCCGGAGACCGGTATCGCAATAGGCGTCCTGATTGATCGGCTTGGTGCGGAACAGACTCACGATCCCCCCTCCCAGAAGAATTAAAATCGCGGATAATCTTAACATGCTTCACTTCTCGATCGGGGCAGAGGCCCCGGCACGCAGGTGTCGCATATCAATATTAAAAGATGCCTTGGGCGCGTCTTTGCCATAAAATGCCGGCCATGAGCACCAAGAAAAAGTCCGACACCTCCAACCTGATCGCCACCAACAAAAAGGCCCGCCACGACTTCTTCATCGAAGACCACTTTGAAGCCGGCCTGGTCTTGGAAGGATGGGAAGTCAAAAGCCTGCGCGCCGGCCGCGCCAATCTCACCGAAAGCTACGTCATCATCAAAAACGGCGAGGCTTGGCTGCTGGGCGCCACCATCAGCCCGCTGCCCACCGCCTCCACCCACATCCACCCCGATCCCACCCGCACCCGCAAACTGCTCCTGCACCGCGAAGAGCTGGATAAACTGATCGGCGCCGTGGAACGCAAGGGCTACACCCTGGTCGCGCCCAACCTCTATTGGAAAAAGGGCCGCGCCAAACTCGACATCGCCCTCGCCCTCGGCAAGAAGCAACACGACAAACGCGCGACCGACAAGGAACGCGAATGGCGGCGCGAAAAAGACCGGCTGCTCAAAAAACGCTGAGGCCCGGTGAAATGCCGGTCCGCGATCCCGCGCTTTGCCGGAACTTGTCACTCCCGTATACTGTCCCACTCATCACACCATGGGGGCGACAAGGTTTCGACGTGGGTTGCAAAACCTGAGGTGCATGCCGAGGAGCAGATTACCTCGTAAATCCAGCTGCAAACTTATAGTTGCCAACGACGACAACTACGCACTCGCTGCTTAATACCCAGTAGGGTGCCTTCTCACTGAAGCCGTGCCTGTGCGTTCAGGTTCGAGGAGTCATATCTCATAGGATCGCGGGAAAGCTCGTCCGGGGCCGACCCGTTAAACCTATACCGGACTCGCCGCTGGATCACCCTGCCCGTCGGGAGGCCAGCGGTAAAATTAAAGGCGGGCTAAGCATGTAGGACCGAGGGCGGAGGACTTGCGGACGCGGGTTCGATTCCCGCCGCCTCCACCAATACCTAAAATCCCAACCCTTATCGGTTGGGATTTTTTTTGCCCGTTCCCCCAGCGTTGGCGCGGCTCCCGGGCTTGGTCTCGCGAGCGCCGCCCCTGCGAAGTCGGCGTTTTCTCCCCCGCTGACGCCTCTCTGTTCTCCGTTTTCTCTGGTGGTCACGCGAGCGTTCTCGAGGCCATTTCCTTTGCTGGCGCGGGTTTAGATGCGGTCGGTTGTGGTTGGCAACTCCTGTAGCGGTGGCGACCGAGTCCCGAGCGGCCACAAAAAAACCGCCCGTAGGCGGTTGCTGGCGCTGAGCGCGACGCGCTCACCCGGGTGGCACGAGCACGCGCATCTGGTCGCCCCAGCCGTTGGGCCAGGGGCGGCGCATCACCTTCTCCAGCACGGCGTCAGGCGAACCCGCCAGCCGTTCCACGACATCCGGGGCCAGGAGCGTCAGCCGCATGACCCGGCGTACCTGCGTCACGTCCATGCCTTCGGCCTCGGCGATCTCGGCCACCGATGCCGCCCGCTGCTCATCCAGCAGGCGTTGCCAGTGGTGCGCCAGTCCGAGTGCCCGCATCAACGCGGTGTCCTGCGCAGCCGACCGGGCTTCCCGCTCACGGGTGGCCTCGGACAGAAATTCCTGCGGCGCGTCCAAGGGCGTGATGACCTGCTTCTTCAAGCCCCGCTTCACCAGTGCCCAGGGCACGAAGGTTTCCAGTTGTACGCCGCCAGCCGGGCTCGGCAGTTGATAAGTGACCGGATCACCTTTGAACCGGCCCCGGTGCTTCTTGCTCATGCGTCCTCCTCAAAGCGCTTAACGATCTGCCGTTGCGCCTCCCAATCGACCGGCAGCGGGTTGCGCTGGAACCAGATCAGGTTCATCCGGCGCGGCTGCCGTCCGGTCATCAGCAGTTCGAGGATGTCGGGCGCGAGCAGGCTCAGGCGCATCAGTTCGTTGGTGACCGAGGGGTGTAAGCCTTCGGCCCGGGCGATCTCCGAGCCACTCTTCATCTCGCCGGTGTCCACGAGGTGCTGCCAGTAGAAACCGCGTGCCACCCCCTCCAACAGCGTCACATCGTGGACGTGGCGGTCATCGGCGGCCACGCGCCGCGCGCCCCGGCGGCGGAATGTCAGTGGCACGAAGGTTTCCAGTGTGTCGTCCATCAGGCCTCGACCTCCACCAGTTCTGCGCCGATCCCTCTCGGGGCGAATTCACCGATCAGGGCGTCCCACCCCAGTTCCCGCCACTTCACCTTGATACCCTGCACCTCGCCGACGTGGACGAGGTCGATGCGCTCGATCATCAGGTTGGCGATGCGATGGCGCTCGACCGGGAACAACTGATCCCACACGTCGTTGAGCCGTCCCATCGCCATCACCGTGGTGGCTTCATCGACCTGTCCGCCGTTGCGCTGGATGTGGCGCACCACCGATGCGATGGATTCTGGGCTGGTCAGCACCGTGCGGATTTGGGCCACCACTGCCGCCTCAATCTCCGGTGCAGGCAGGCGTTCGTAGCTCTTGCCCGGTGCCCCGAACCGGCTTTCCGACTTGGACACGTAGTAGTGGTACTTGCGCCCGTTCTTGCGTGAGTAGGTTGGGTACATCCGTTCGCCCGAGGGGGCGTACAGCAGGCCACGCAGCAAGGCGTCGGTGCGCGACCGGATCTTGGTTTCCACCGACCGGGCGTGCCCATCCCTGGCCAGCACCGCGTGAACCTTGTCCCACAGTTCCCGGTCGATGATCGGCAGGTGAGCGCCGGGGTACCAGTTCCCCTTGTGCGACAACTCGCCCAGGTAGATGCGGTTGCGCAGCAGCTTGTGCAGGTACTTTTTGTCGATGCGCGTGCCGTTGCGGGTCTGGCCCTCCTGCGTCGTCCAGGCCTTGGTCGTGATGCCGTCGGCGGTGAGATTGACGGCGATCTGGGTCGGAGAGCCGATGGTCAGCATCTCCTCGAAGATACGGCGCACCACAGCCGCCTCGGTTTCGTTGATGACCAGGAGGCGGTTGTCGACGTCGTAGCCCAGGGGCGGGACACCGCCCATCCACATCCCCTTGCGTTTGGCGGCGGCGATCTTGTCGCGGATGCGCTCGCCAGTGACCTCGCGCTCAAACTGGGCAAAGGACAGCAGGACGTTGAGCATCAGCCGACCCATCGAGGTGGTGGTATTGAACTGCTGGGTGACCGACACAAAGGACACCTCGTGGCGTTCGAACACTTCGACCATCTTGGAGAAGTCGGCCAAGCTGCGCGTCAGGCGGTCGATCTTGTAGACCACCACGATGTCGATCTGGCCGCGCTCAATGTCCGCCATCAGACGTTTCAGCCCGGGCCGATCCGTGTTGCCGCCGGAGAAGCCTGGGTCGTCGTAGTCGTCGGCCACCGAAATCCAACCCTCGGATCGCTGGCTGGCGACGTAGGCGTGGCCCGCCTCCTTCTGCGCGTCGATGGAGTTGAACTCCTGGTCAAGCCGTTCATCCGAGGACACCCGGCAGTAGACGGCGCAGCGCTTGCGAGCCTTGGTGCTGGCAATCTCGCTCATCGCGCACCTCCCTTGCTCAGGCCAAAGAACAGCGGCCCAGACCAGTGCGCGCCCGTGATGTGGCGGGCCACCGCCGTCAGGCTCTTGAAATTGCGCCCCTGGTACTCGAACAGCCCCTCGGCGGTGACCGTCACCCGGTGCTCGCGTTCGCCCCATTCGCGCAGCAGGATCGTGCCCGGCGCGAAATCGAACTCGCGCGGCTTGGCCCGCAACTTGATCTTGGAGTGTTTCGCGCCGATGGCTTCCAGACGCTGCTTGATCTCGGGCGCGAGGCCACCGAAGGCTTCCTCCTGCAGCTTGTAGGCGAGACGGGACTCGACGTGCGTGCGGTTGGGGTAGTCCGGGCGGCGCGGGAAATATCGATCCCACACCGTCCAGAGCTCGGACATCGGCAGGCAGGCCAGCTCCGCGATCCGTGCCGCGACGGATGCTTGTTTGTCGTTCATCACAACTTCTCCTCTTGATAGGGGGTTGTATGAACGCGCTGGTCGGGCAGGAAGCCAAGGCCAACTTCTCTCTGTTTTGGCTCATCCGCAGCAAGGGTGCGGACGATGGCAGCCGCAAGGATGGCGGCGATTTCGCCAGCACGGGCGCTGGCGCTCATCTCCGTGGGAGATGCGAGTTCGAGGTTCTTCATGACGGCTCCGAGGAATTGCAACCGTCAGGGATAGTGAGCCTGATCTTCCGAAGCGGATGGCAACGCAGGGTAATCGTGACCGCCAGTCATGAATCCATTGCGCGTTAACGAAACAGTTGACAGGGTGCCTCTGACCCT
>CAVSNY010000002.1:0-440204 GCA_963729605.1 uncultured Gammaproteobacteria bacterium
GGCGCACTCACTTGGGCAACCCCGACAAGTAGTTGAACAAATCCTCGATGCGCTTCACTTGAGGTATTGGCTTTGTATAGCATTTTTTAGAGATCATTGTTTTCTAAACCCCCTTGCGATCCAATTAACAGACCACCCAAGAATGTAAACCGTGCCTACCATAGCAAACCAAATTCCCAGCCAAGTCCCGGTTATTTGGAAATAGCCCAAGATCTTTTTTGTTCTCACATCTTCATACATTCGATGGATTTTATTTTCATCAAGAGTGATTTTCGTCGTATTCGGGATTTTGTTGAGTTCCTCTTCGGTCTCTTTTACCGTCTTACCATTCAGTAGATTCTCAACCGAAAGGACCTCAAATAAATCTAGATCGCCGTTCTTGCGAAGCTGCACTACCAAGCCTTCCATGAGTTCCTTGTTGGTCGGAAGATAGGTGACTGTAAAGAATCCTGTCGGTACAAGTAATAAGCACGAAAACACTACCCAGAGTCGTTGCCAACCATTCAGTTTCAATGAGGTCATTGTTGATCTCTAATTTGAAGTAGACATCCTAATTGACGCCTTATAATCCGTAGCTCTGTGTTCTAAATTATTTTCCCATGACCAAAGTATCTTAATTTCAATAAGCAAATCAATTTTAAAATGTCCTATTTAGCTAGGACTAATAAGCCAGACAGTTCTCTCGCCCGCGTAATGCCCGTATCCGGCGACACTCCATTCAACTGGGCTTGCAGTTTTTTCGTGAAGACGACGCGGACTACAAACCCTGTTCATCACGCATGCGCACGCCGCGCGTTTCACCTAAACCATCACCGAGAAAATAACCCAAGCCACCAAGCTGTCCGTCGCTCAGGGTTTTTTCCTCTGATTAAAGCCGCTCCCCCTCCCTCCCGATAACCGCTCCATCGGCGCTGGATGCCGATTGATTGGGATGTCTTGAGGAGTGCGGTTCCATGGTGCGGGACGTGAGCATGACTCCGCTACGGCCATGGAGGCCTTTCCGCCGGGTAGGGGGAAAGATGCGCGGTTACGCCGCCATCGCAGCGGTATTTTCAATATTGATGGCTGGCTGGCCGGGTCTCGCCGAGGTGCGGGCCGCGTCGTCGGCGGCTGTCGATTCGGGGGTGCGTTCCCTTACTCAAATCGAATACGCCGGACGTAAGCCGACGCCGCTGGCGCGCGGTTTGACGGGCGCGGCCAACGATGCCGCCGCGGTGCAATTCGTCCAAGGCGTGGTCCATCTCGATCCCCGTTATCTGCCGGTCTTGCGCGGCGATGAAGGCCATGTGCTGCTGCAATTCCGGGGGCCGCTCGACGCGGAACAACAACGGCGCCTGACCGAACACGGTGTAGCCCTGCTCGAATACATTCCCCGCAACACTTGGAAGGCGCGGGTGCGCAGCGCATCGCTGGCGGCCGTGCGCGGTCTGGATTTCGTCCAGGCGGTCGGCTCGATTTATCCGGTCGATAAATTGCCGGCGGCGATCCTCGCCGGGGATTTTCATCCCCGCTCGCTCAACGCCGACGGCAGTTTGAGTCTCGAAGTGTATTTCCATCCCGGTGTCGATTACGCCCGCGCGGCGGCCTTGCTGGCGGGGATCGGCGCCGCGCCGGTCCAGGCCGATTTTTTGAGCGGCCGGCATTTGACGGTGCGCCTGCCGCAGAATCGGGTGATCGACCTGTTGGCCCTCGACAGCGTGGCGTGGGTGGAGGATCGCGAGGCGCCCAAGGCGAGACAGAACTCGGGCGCGGCGGCGCTCTCTCATGTGGACGTTTTGTGGCGGGCGCCGGCCAACCTCAGCGGCGCCGGTCTGGCCGTCGGCATGTGGGACGAGGGTCTGGTGGACGTTACTCACCCGGACCTGGCGAGCCATGTGGCCACCGGCGAGCCCGGTAACGTGGTGGGTCACGCCACGCACGTGGCCGGCACGTTGACCGGTTCGGGCGCCGGCAACAGCAGCGCGCGGGGCATGGCGCCCGCCGCCGCGGTGTGGTCCTACGACTACTTCGGCGACCCGGTGGCGGAACACGCCGCCGCCCGCAAGGACCGCGGGATCGCGGTGGCCAATAATTCCTGGGGTTATCTCGCCGGCTGGCAATCGAATTATTACAACGACGGGTATTGGGTGTGGTTCGGCGGCGCCGCCAACCAGCGCGACCCGGATTTCGGCGGTTATTCCTCGTTGACCCGCAATTGGGACCGGCTGGTGTACGACACCGAACTGGTGGTGGTGAAGTCGGCGGGGAATGACCGCAACGAGCACGGGGCCGCGGGCCGCGCCCATCGCCACTACGGCGACAGCACGACGCTGCATTACGATCACCACGATGCGGACGGCGATTATCGCAGCATCGGCCAGATCGCCACGGCCAAGAACGTGATCACGGTGGGCGCGGTGGACCATGCCGGCGCCATGACCGCGTACAGCGCCTGGGGTCCCACCAACGACGGCCGGCTCAAGCCGGATGTGGTGGCCAAGGGCCAGGACGTGTATTCCACGTATCTCGCGGGCGGTTACACCTCTTTGAACGGCACGTCGATGGCGACGCCGACCGTCAGCGGCGCCATCGCCCTGCTTATGGAGAGATACCGCAAGGTCACCGGCAGCGTGGCGCCGCCGCCGGCCCACCTGATCCGCGCCCTGGTGGCCAACACCGCCACCGATCTCGGCACGCCGGGACCGGATTACGCCTATGGCTGGGGCCTGCTCGACGCGCAGGCCGCCCTCCGGGTGATCGACAGCGACGGTGGGGCCGGCCGCCGTTTTATCATCGACAGTATTCTGCAGGGTGTGGCGCGTCGCTACGACATCGAGGTCGGCGCCAATGCCGGGCCCCTGAAAATCAGCCTGGCCTGGACCGATCCGCCGGGCTCGCCCGGCGCCGGCGCCGCCTTGGTGAATGACTTGGACATCCGGCTGATCAGCCCCGCCGGGACGGTGTACCACCCTTACAGCCTGGCTGGATTGCGCGACCCCGCCGCGCCGGCCACCGCCCTCGGCCCCAATACCGTGGACAATCTCGAGCAGGTGCTGGTCGGGTCGCCGCAGGCCGGGCGGTGGCAGGTGGAGGTCCGCGGGACGCGGGTGCAGGGTTTGCAGTCCTATTCCCTGGTAAACAACCTCGACATGCCCGCCGACAACCTCCCGCCCGGCGGCGGTTATGTGGTCGTCAATCAAGGCGGCGAATATGCGCTCTCGGCCAAGGTGATGGTGTTTTTGGCGGGTTATGACAACCAGGGCGTGACCGGCTATTACTTGTCCGAAAATCCGGCGCGGCCGGTGTTGAGTCAATTCACCACGGTGGACACCGTCGCGCGTCTCAGCCTCAATGTGCCTCATACGTTCTCCGCCGGTGACGGCGGCAAGACGCTTTATCTCTGGCTGCGCGACGCCTCCGGCAACATCAGCGAGGCGGTGTCGACCACGGTGAAACTGGACACCCGGCCGCCGGATCCGCCGCGGCTCGCCGTGAAGTCCGGGACCCAGGGCGCGCGGCCTCACTGGGAGTGGACATCGGGGGGCAATGGGATGGGCACCTTCCGCTACAAGCTCAATGATCCGCGTTTAAACGTGGGTGTCGCTGAAAGTCGGGATGTGGCCTTTATCCCCGGCGCGCCTTTGAGCCCGGGCACCCATGTCCTATACGTGCAGGAACGCGACGAAGCGGGTCATTGGTCGGCCGCGAGCCAGGCGAGCATCACGATCACGGCGGAGGAATGGGACTCGTCGCAAATCGGAGCGAGCGGCGGCACCGTGCCGCTGCCACCCAGCCTGCGGGCCCTGACACCGGTGAACAATCCCTTGCCGCGCTGGTTATGGAATTCTATAAACGGCGGCGGTATTTTCCGGCTGCGATTGGACGAGGCCGATCTCAGCGGCGCGGCGGAGACCACCGCGACCGCGTTCGTCCCCGCGGCGCCGTTGGCCGACGGTCTGCACACGCTGCATATCCAGGAACGCGGCGCCGGCGGGTTGTGGTCGCCGGTGATCTCTTTCGCGGTCATGGTGGACACCGCCGCGCCGGTCACCACCGCCAGCATCACGGCCGCGGCCGCGGCCGCCACCCAGTGGGTGAGTTTGCATTGCGACGACATCGGCGCCGGCTGCGCGGCCACCTATTACACCTTGGACGGCAGCGTGCCCACGCCCCAGTCGCAGCGGTATAAGGGGATGATTCCGGTGAGCGCCAACACGACCCTGCGTTTCCTGTCGTTTGATCAGGCGGGCAACGTCGAGCCGGATCGCGTCGAGACTTATCTGGTCGGCGAGCCCGCCCAGGCCGCCAGCGGCGGGGGCGGCGGTAGTCTGTTCGCGGAATTGCTGCTGATGCTCGGCGCGCTCCCGTTGTTGGCGGCGCGGCGGCGCCGGGTTTTGGCGATCGCCGGTGACGCCCGGTTTATTCGGCGCGGGTGCTGATCACCTCGAAGCGCTGGCGCGACTCGCCGCGCATCTGCACGGTGGATTTGAAATAGGCCCGTTCACGGACATCCCGGGCCTGGCCCGGCGGGATTTTCGGTTTCAGGTTGACCGTGGTTTGATCGACGACCTCGCAGTGCCCGTCACTCATGCAGTCTTCGATGGAGATGCGCAGCACCACTTCCATGAGGGTGTAGTCCGGCGAGTGATTGCGCAAACGCCCCGACAAATCTTTCACGCCGCGCCCCGCTTCCGTTAAACGCATATCGGCCAATTCCACTTCGGAGGGCGCGATCCGTTGCTTGGATTGGCCCAGCTCATGGTCTTGATACCAGGCGAAGAAGGCGATGATGCCGACGATCACCACCAGCGCGATGGGCACGGCGCGGCGCAGGTCTTTTTTGGTGATGAGAACGGCGAGGAGGATCACCGTGAAAATCAGCCCGAACAATCCCCAGATCATGCTGTGTCTTTCCTGAAAGTGGTCGAGGCGTCGCTGAGTATAACAGCCTTGGGATACCCGCCGGTTTATCGGGGGCGAGCATGGCCGCGCGCCACGAGTATGGGCCGGTGCGCCGAGAGGGCGGAGCATGTTCACCAGGGATGTGAAATAGGGGTGAGCTGCGCCGCTATGCCGCGGCCGGCGGCGGATCGGGTGGGTGTGGCCCTTCGCCATGGAGGGAACATTTACCGTGCGGTGAAAAATTAAAGCTGTTTTATTATCCCGCTCCCCGATCGAGAAGGGACGGCGCGCTGGC
Organism: uncultured Gammaproteobacteria bacterium; assembly: GCA_963729605.1. Lineage (GTDB taxonomy): Bacteria > Pseudomonadota > Gammaproteobacteria > DRLM01 > DRLM01 > CAKKSB01. The sequence continues at coordinate 5,177 of CAVSNY010000002.1, forward strand.
GACGGGGTGGTGGTTTCAAAGCAGGGTGAAACATACCGCCCGGGTGTCTCACCGTGTAGTAACACCTCGCCCCCCTTGATACTAAATACTAGGGGGATGGCTGTTCTGAATGGATGACCCGCTACGCCAGGACATCCACTCCCCATGCCGATCGGGCCCGACTTGGGTCGGACAGGGCGTCGGCGCCGGATCCGCGCCGCTCGCCGTGCCGCCGTTCGTGGTGGCCGCGGGTGTCGAGCAGCACCGCGCGGCGCGCCCAGCGGCGTTGATGGCGGCGGCGGTCGTTACGACGGCGATTATTCTTCGACGTTTGTCCCGCTGATCCGCCCACGAGCGGGACGGGTTCGGCGGGCCGCTCTTCTATGGCGGGAGTGGCGGTGACCGGCGTGACGGTACCGGCCGCACGGGCGGCATTGCTTTCCTGAAGCCGGTGCAATCCGGCATCGTCGCGGGGGATGGGACCTATGGTCATGAGATCACTTCGCAAGACGGCTTAAATCTAATTATCAAATAGGCCGGGCGTTCGTCAACCCGGGGTATCCGGGCCTTTATTGTAATGGCTTGAAATGTAATAAGGCGTAATCACGGACGCGGCTGCCGGGCATGCGGCCTGAAATGGGGAGGCGCGTTATTGTAGTATTCACGGGCGCGTGAACATATCCCCGCCATTTTGCGCCCGGGTAGCGAGAGATTAACCACAGCGGGATGGGGGCGGAGGCCCGATGGATCACCCGTTCGTTCCGGGTCGGTTACAATGTCCTCGCTTTAGCGTAAGCCGATGTAGCCGATAAGGAAATAGGCTTACTCGAACGCTTTTCCGCGTGCGTGGGGGATAAATTTAAGGAGTGTATGAATGATTCATAACAATATCCCCGGCTGGCGGCGCTGGGCGGGTTTGGCCTGGCTGGTGTTGATATTGAGCGGCTGCGCGGTGGTGGGAGGGAAAAAAGAGGCGGAGCTGAGCCCGGGCATCAAACTCCATGGGCCGCTGAGCGTGGAAGAAGTGGCGCGACTGCCGCCGGCCGAGCAAATCCGTTATTTCACCGATAATGTTTATTTGGCCGCGACCAATCGCGGCGGTGCCGGCGAGGCGCGGGCCGAGGCCGCCACGGCCGCCTTGCGTCACCTGCAAGATAGTCTGAACAAAGAGGAATTTCTGCGCTTTTGGGTAGGCGTGGACGGCGATTTTTTCGGGCGTGTGAACGCCGCCTTGGAATTTACCGACTACACCCGGCCTCAAGCCGCCTTGGATGAGCGGCGGGTGCGCACGGCCTACAACCTCGCCGCACGGCATCTGGAGGTGGTGAAGAATCTCGGCGAGGCGCGTCAGCGCGCCATGACGTATTTGATCGAACTGGCCAGCAAGGGCGAGAGCGAGGCCTGCTTCGCCTTTCACAAGGCGTATAAAGATTATCCCAATCCGCTGCACGCCGACACCGAGCTGACCTGGCCGCAAGTGGACGGCAAACCCTTTCGCAAATCGATGTGGGCGGGCTCGGGAGAGGCGACGGTCGGCGGCAAGGTCGTGCAAATCGCCATTCCCGCCGAAGTGGTGCTGGGCTGCCGCACGATTTTGCATCCGCCCGCTACGGTGACCGCTGGGGTGGTGGAGGATGTCAAACAGTTTTTTGCCGGCATCAAACTCGGCCGCGACTTTAACCTGGCCGGTTATAACCAGCGCAAAGAGGCCTGGCGGCGCGACATCACCCAGCAGGCGTTGTCGGCCGCGGAAAAACTGCGTTTGGAGAAGATCCGTATCGTCAACGTGGTGGATGTGTACCAGATTTATCCGCCCGAGCTGGATTATGAATACGAGCTGGCGGCCGGTAACGGCACCTTATCCGAGCGGGTGGCGGCCGGCATACTCGCCGAGCAGGAGGCCTTCGTGGTGGAGCAGCGTATTCACGAGCGCGCGGTGCTGCTGACCGGCGTGGGCATTACGCCGCAAGGCACGCCCATGGCGTTTCTGCAAATGGTCTCGGATCGCGCCGCGAAAAAATAGGCCGGAAGCGGCTATTGCCCCCGCGATCAAGTGGTCAGCAGTTGAACGTTGTCCGGCACTTCGATTTCCACCGCGATGGGCAGGTGATCGGAGATGGCGTGATTGAGCACTTGCAGATTGGTGACCTTCAGCGATGGCGTGGTGAGGATATGGTCGATATTGCGTATCGGCCGCCAGCTCGGGAAGGTGTGCAGGATATGGGTGGGTTCGCAAAGATGAGAGACGGCCATTAGGCGCTCCATTTCCCGGCTCTGGGGCGCGCAGTTGAAATCGCCCATCACCACCGCGTGTTCATAATCGCAGACCAGTTCACCCAGAAAACCCAATTGCCGTTCGCGGGTGCGTCGTCCCAGGGCGAGGTGGACCAGGATCAGCATGATGGGGTTGTCGGCATGGCCGAAACGCACCGCCATGGCACCGCGGCCTGGGATGAGGCCCGGCAGTTTGTGCTGTTCGATCATGCTGGGGCGGATGCGGCTGAGCAGGCCGTTGCTGTGCTGCGCGAATTTACCGAGGTCGCGGTTGGTTTGATGGCACCAGAACGGAAAGTGGCCGCGGCGGGCCAGATACTCCACTTGATTGATGAAATAACTGCGCAAGCTGCCGGCGTCGGCTTCCTGGAGGGCGACCACGTCATATTGGGAGGCCAGCCGCGCGATGCGGTCCAGGTTGTCGAAGCAGGAATAGTGCGGCAACACGTGTTTCCAACTGCGGGTGAAGTAGTGATGGGGCCGGGTCGAGGCCACTGCGGTCTGGATATTGTAAGTGAGCAGGCGCAACCGCGACTTGTCGGGTGCGACGCTGCCGGGGTGGGCATGCTCCTCGATCAGGGCCGGGACGGGTGGGCTCATAGTTGGAAGATCGCCTCGCCGAGTTTGGCAGTCAATTTCAGATTCTCCGTATAATCGACCGGGCAGTCGATTATGTTTACGCCGTCGTCGGCCAGCGCACGCCGCAGTATGGGCATCAGCTCCGCGGCGCGGTTCACCCGGTAGCCTTTGGCGCCGAAGGATTCGGCGTATTTTACGAAATCCGGGTTATTGAAGTGTACATAGGCCGGCCGGCCGTAGGTACTCATTTGTTTCCATTCGATCAGCCCGTAGCCGCCGTCGTTCCAGATCAGCACCACCATCGGAATCTTGAGCCGCACCGCGGTTTCGATTTCCTGTGAGTTCATCAAGAAGCCGGCGTCGCCGGTCACCGCCACCACCCGCCGTCCGGGAAAGGCGAGCTTGGCGCCGACCGCGCCGGGCACGGCGATGCCCATGCTGGCGAAGCCGTTGGAGATGATGCAGGTGTTGGGTTGTTCGCAGCGGAACATCCGCGCCATCCACATCTTGTGGGCGCCGACGTCGCAGATCACGATATCGTCGAGATCCATCGCGGTGCGGAGATCCCAGATGATTTTCTGCGGCTTGAGCGGGAAGGCGTCGTCGTCGCGATGTTGATCCATGTCCTCGATCAGCGCCTCGCGCAACGGCCGCAGGGGATGGCCTTGTTGCGGCGTCGCGCGTTCGGCGATGCGGCGCAGGCTGTGGCGGAGGTCGCCCACCACGCCCACCGTCACCGAATAGTGGGCATCCACCTCGGCGGGGCTGGCGTCGATGTGGATGATCTGGCGGTCGCGGGTTGGGTGCCAGAGGCGCGGGTGGTATTCCACCAGATCGTAGCCGACGCAGACGATGACGTCGGCGCGGTTAAAGCCGCTGTTGACGTAATCCTGCGATTGCAGGCCGACGCTGCCGAGGGCGGTGGGGTGTTTGAAGGGCACCACGCCCTTGGCCATGAAGGTGTTGGCCACCGGAATATTCAGCGCGGCCGCGAACTCGGCGAGTTCCCGCCAGGCCTGGGCGCGGATCACGCCGTTGCCGGCGAGGATGATGGGGTGGCGCGCCTCGGAGAGGAGGCGGGCGGCGGCCTCCACCCGGTCGGCGGCCGGTTCGGGCGTGGTGGGCTGCCGCGCGGGCAAGGGCGCGGCGTCGATCTCCATGTCGGCGAGGTTTTCGGGAAACTCGATGAAGCAGGCGCCGCTCTTCTCGGTCTGCGCCAATTTAAAGGCCTTGCGCACCACCTCGGGCACGGTGTTGGGCGTCAGCAAACGGGATGAATATTTGGTGACCGGCGCGAAGATGTTCTTGAGGTCGAGCACCTGATGTGACTCTTTGTGCAGGCGGCTGGTGTCGGCCTGGCCGGCGATGGCGACCAGCGGCGCGTGGTCCATATTGGCGTCGGCGACCCCGGTGAGCAGGTTGGTGGCGCCGGGACCGAGGGTGGACAAACAAACCCCGGCCCGCGCGGTGAGGCGGCCGTACACGTCGGCCATGAAGGCCGCGCCTTGTTCATGCCGGGTGGTGATGAATTGGATGGGCGAATCCAGCAAGGCGTCCATCAAGGCGAGGTTCTCCTCGCCGGGGATGCCGAAGATATATTCCACACCTTCGTTTTCGAGACATTTAACGAACAGCTTAGCGGTTTTCATAGGGACTCTGGGCCGGGTCGATCCGCGCGGAAGAGGGCGAGCCGGCGTGGTGGATTCATACGCCGCCGGTCATAGACCTTTGCGTTCCTTGTCGATGAGGAAATCCATGATTTTTACCATCGTGTTGAAGTTGCCATCGACCTGCCCGCTGTTGAGGAGATATTTGCCATTGATCACCACCGAGGGCGTGGCTTCGGTGGTGTAACGGCGGCTCATTTCCTTGGCGCGCCGCACCTTGGCCTCCACCGAGAAGGAATTGAACGTCTTTTTGAAGTCGTCGTTGCCGACGCCCTGTTCGGCGAAGAATTCCATCAGGCGTTCTTCGGTATCCAGCCGGCGTTTTTGCGCGTGGATGGCGTCGAACAGCGGCTTGTGAATTTTGTCGAGCGCCCCCAAGGCCTCGGCGGTGTAGAAGGCGCGGGCGTGGATGACCCAGTGTTCCGCCAGGGTAGCGGGCATGCGGCGGAATTCCACGTCGGCCGGCAGTTGTTTCGCCCAACGTTCCAGGTAAGGCTGAAAACGATGGCAGTGCGGACAGCCGTACCAGAACAGTTCCACCACTTCGATCTTGCCTTTGCTCTCGGTGGGCTGGACGGGGACGATGCGCGTGTAGTCGCGGCCTTCCTGGAATTGGGCCGCCTGGGTCAGGGCGGGAATCAGCAGCAAGGGCCACAGCCAGCGCAAAGAGATTTTCAACATTTCATCACCTGTGTTGTGTCGTGAACGGGAGGTCGGTCGGTGGACAGTTTTTAAGGTGCTTGGTTCGGCGCGTGAGCAAACGGCTTGCCGATCCGCGGCGCACACTCGATAATGCCTCGCACTCGGACGGCGCGCAGCGGCCCGCCGCCTTAATCCGGCCCCTAAGCCTATGCAAGTCGAGGGGGGAGCGCAATACTCTTGCGCCGCCCCGGCAGGGATGGGTCCTACATTCAGCGGAGCATGATGCATGGCAGACAAACGAGCCAAACTCACCCAGTTTTTGAACCAGCAATATTTGTGTGAAACCCTCACCGTTAAAGAGGTGGAGACCCTCTTGGATTACACCGAGCTGGCCTCTTCTAAAAAAGGCGCGGTGATCGCCGACATCGGCGACGTGGGTGAAGCCTTGTTTTTCGTGATCAAGGGCGAGGCGTCTTTGTTGCACGATGACGGCGGCCGCGAGATCGAGGTGGGGCGCATGAAGGAAGGCGACCTGATGGGCGAGATGTCGTTCTTCGACCGCCATCCCCGTTCCTTGCGCATGCGCGCGCTGAGCGACGATACCCAATTGCTCAAATTGTCGCGGCCCATGTATAAGCGCCTGCGCGTCGAACATCCCTATATCGCGGTGAACCTGCTGGAGCACGCGATCATCAGCCTCGATAGGCTGGTGCGCCGGGTGAGCGAGGACGAGGCCACCCTGGCCCGCTATATTTACGGGGCCGGTAAAAAATAATCATGACCGATAAAAAAGCGGTGTCCCGCGCCGCGCCGCCGCACCGGGACTCGCCGTTCCGCTCGACCAGTTTTATCTTGGGCGCGGCGCGCGCCGCCCAATTTCCCGCCGACTCGGGTTGGGAAGTGGCGCTGGCGGGCCGTTCCAATGCCGGCAAGTCCAGCGCCCTCAACGTGATCGCCGGTCTGCGCGGTTTGGCGCGCATCAGCAAGACCCCGGGCCGCACCCGCGAAATCAACTTTTTCATGGTGGACGAGCAGCGCCGCTTGGTCGATCTGCCCGGTTACGGCTACGCTAAAGTGCCGGCGCCCATGAAGGAGGCCTGGCAGCGCTTGATGGAGGCCTATCTCGGCGGGCGGCGGTCCTTGCGCGGATTGATCGTGGTGATGGACAGCCGCCACCCGCTCACCGATTACGATCATCACATGGTGAGTTGGTGCGTGGAGCGGGGTATCGCCGTGCATATTCTGCTCACCAAGGCCGATAAGCTGAGCCGGGGTGCCGCCAGCGCGACCTTGCACGGCGTGCGCGCGGCCCTGCTGCGGGAATTTGGGGTGGAGGGGCGGATCAGCATTCAATTGTTTTCCGCGCTTAAACGCACCGGTGCGGAAGAGGCGCAGGATTTACTTTTGAATTGGCTGGAAATAGATAAAAAAAAGGCCCCGGTCAAGAAGAGGGAGGAGGGACCGGGGCCTAAGAGACCCGGCTTGGGGAAGCCAGGCTAGAGGGGTTTCCCGCTCAGGGAGGCGAGCGGTAAGAGTACGACCAGAAACCTAGAAACCGTACTCACAGACTGAGAGTGCCGGGGCCCGCCAAAAGTTCATTGCAAGTCGCCAGATAATTTAAAAAGAAAAAAATTTCAGCAAATCGAGCGGCTTAATGCGCCTGGTCCCAATTGGGACCCACCCCGAGATCCACCACCAGCGGCACCGCTAAAGACGCCGCCCCCATCATGCAATCCCGTATCGCGTCACTGGCCTGGTCAACGACGTCCCCCGCCACTTCGAAGACCAGTTCATCATGTACCTGCATTATCATTTTAGCAGTCACCCCGCTTTTCGCTAGCCAGGCGTCGGCGCGGATCATCGCCCGTTTGATGATATCGGCGGCGGTGCCCTGCATGGGCGCGTTGATGGCGGCGCGTTCGGCGTATTGACGGCGCTGGGCCTGGCGGGCGTTGATGTCGGGCAGATAGAGGCGGCGGCCGGAGACGGTCTCCACGTAGCCGCGCTCGCGGGCCTCGGCGCGCGTGCGTTCCATGAAGGCCTTGGCGCCGGGATAGCGGGCGAAGTAGAGGTCGATGTAACTCTGCGCGGCCTCGCGGGTGATGCCGAGCTGGCGGGCGAGGCCGAACGACGACATGCCGTAGATCAGGCCGAAGTTGATGGCCTTGGCGTTGCGGCGGTGTTCGGCGCTGACCTCGGCCGGCGTCACGCCGAAGATTTCGGCGGCGGTGGCGGTGTGGATGTCGATGCCGGTGCTGAAGGCGTGCAGCAGGCGTTCGTCTCCCGAAAGGTGCGCCATGATGCGCAGTTCGATCTGCGAATAATCGGCGGCGATGATCACGTGGCCCGGCGGGGCGATGAAGGCCTGGCGGATGCGCCGTCCCTCGGCGCTGCGGATCGGGATGTTCTGCAGATTGGGGTCGCTGGAGGAGAGCCGGCCGGTCGCCGCCACCGCCTGATGGTACGAGGTGTGGACCCGGCCGGTGCGGGGATTGATCTGTTCGGGCAGGCGATCGGTATACGTCGATTTGAGTTTGCTCAAGCCACGATAATCCAAAATGAGCTGGGGTAGCGGATGATGTTCCGCCAGTTCCTGCAAGGCCTCTTCGCCGGTGGAGGGCTGGCCGGTCGGGGTTTTGAACGATACCGGCAGTTGCAGCTTGTCGTAGAGGATTTCCTGGATTTGTTTCGGCGAGCCGAGATTGAAAGGCTGCCCCGCCAATTCATGGGCGCGTAGTTCAAACGCCGCCATTTGCATGGCGAGTTCGCCGCTCTGCCGGCGCAGCATGGCCACGTCCACCAGCACGCCGGTGCGTTCGATGCGCGACAACACCGGCACCAGCGGTATCTCCACTTCCTCGAACAGCGCCTTCACCGCCGGGGCCTGTTCGAGCTGCGGCCACAAGGCGTGATGCAGGCGCAGGGTGATGTCGGCGTCCTCGGCGGCGTAGGGCGCGGCCTCGTCGAGGGCGATCTGATTGAAGGTGAGCTGCTTCGCGCCCTTGCCGGCGATGTCCTCGAAACCGATGGTTTCATAGCCGAGGTATTTTTTGGCGAGCGAGTCCATGTCGTGGCGGCTGGCGGTGCTGTTGTGCAGGTAGGATTCCAGCATGGTGTCGTAGCGGATCCCCCGCAGGGTGATGCCGTGGTTGGCCAGCACGCTCATATCGTATTTGAGGTTGTGGCCGAGCTTGGCGCGGGCCGGGTCTTCCAGCAGCGGTTTGAGCTTGGCGAGGACCTCGTCGCGCGGCAGTTGTTCCGGTGCGCCCGGATAATCGTGGGCGAGCGGCACGTAGGCGGCTTCGCCCGGCGTGACGGCGAAGGAGACGCCGACGATCTCGGCCTGCATGTAATCGAGGCTGGTGGTCTCGGTGTCGAAGGCGAAAAATTCCGCCTCGCTCAGCCGTGCGAGCCAGAGGTCCAGCGCCTCGCTGGTGAGTACCGTATCGTAGTTGGCGGTCTTGGCGGCGGGGACGGCGGGCGCCGCCGGCGCGGGGTCGGCAGGCTCGCCATTGGCTTGCTCGGCGTCGCCTTCCTGCAATTGTCTGAGCCAGGTTTTGAATTCCAGGCGCTGGTATAAGTCGCGCAAGGCCGCGCGGTCGGCGGGTGAACGCCGCAGATCGGTGGGACCCGCGTCCAATTTCACATCGCAATGGATGGTGGCCAATTGGCGGGCGAGCGGCAACTGATCGAGGTGGGCGCGCAGATTGTCGCCGGCGCGGCCGGTGATGTCAGCGGCGTGGGCGACGATGGTGTCGAGGCTGCCGTACTGGGTGAGCCACTTTACCGCGGTCTTGGGGCCGACCTGCGGGATGCCCGGGATATTGTCGGAGCTGTCGCCGATCAGGGCGAGGTATTCGACGATGCGTTCGGGCGGGACGCCGAATTTGGCGATCACGCCGTCCCGGTCGAGCAGGGTGTTGGACATGGTGTTGATGCAGGTGACCTGTTCGTTCACCAATTGCGCCATGTCTTTATCGCCGGTGGAGATCAGCACCGGCAGGCCTTGCGCGGCGGCGCGCAGGGCGAGCGTGCCGATCACGTCGTCGGCTTCCACCCCGTCCACCACCAGACAGGGCAGACCGCTCGCGCGCACCGCGGCGTGCAGCGGCTCGACCTGGCTGCGGAGATCGTCGGGCATGGGCGCGCGCTGTGCCTTATACTGTGCGAACAGGTCGTCGCGAAACGTCTTGCCCTTGGCGTCGAACACCACCGCCACGTAATCCGGGTCGTAATCGGCCAGCAGCTTGCGCAGCATATTGAGCACGCCGTACACCGCGCCGGTGGGTTCGCCCCGACTGTTGGTGAGCGGCGGCAGCGCGTAAAAGGCGCGATACAGGTAGGATGAACCGTCGACGAGTACGAGCGGCTTGGGTTGTGATGGGGTCATGGGCGGTCCGGCCGGCTCTGCTTAATTAATTTTAAGGTAGGGGATTGTACTAAAAATCTCCCTTCGCCACGCCGATAGTAGTTACAAGGAACCACTATAAGAGATGAGTATGGACGATAAACACCGAGCGAGTCACCCCAGCATGATGCCCGTCAACGACAGCATGCTGAGTCGGGAATCTTGGAAGATATTCCAGATCATGGCGGAGTTCGTCGAGGGCTTCGAGCGCCTGGCGCAGATCAAACCCTCCGTCAGCATTTTCGGTTCGGCGCGCACGCCGCCGGATCATCCTTATTACAAACTCACCGAGGATATCGCCCGCGCGCTGTCGGACGCCGGATTCAGCGTGGTCAGCGGCGGCGGCCCGGGTTTGATGGAGGCGGCCAACAAAGGCTGCTTCGCCGGCAAGTCGCCCAGCATCGGCCTCAACATCGTGTTGCCGATGGAGCAGAGCACCAATCAATATCAAGACATCTCCCTCCACTTTCGCCATTTCTTCTCGCGCAAGGTGATGTTCGTCAAATACGCCTCGGCCTACGTGGTGCTGCCCGGCGGTTTCGGTACCCTCGACGAACTGGCGGAAATCCTTACCCTGGTGCAGACCGGCAAGACCCGCCGCATCCCCATCATCCTGGTCCACAAGCCGTTCTGGGAAGGCTTGATTCAGTGGTTCAAAACCACGCTGGTAACGGAAGGCACCATCGACGAATCCGACCTCAATCTCATCCAGGTGTTGGACAAGCCGGAAGAAGTGGTGGATGCTATCTTTAATCATTATGAAAGCCGCGGCTTCGAGCCTTCCGCCGAAGAGCAAGAGATGCTGCTGGATTTGTAACCACCACCCAAAAAGGACGATTCCCGTGATGTCTGTAATGCGCTGGTTGTTGGTGGCCGGGCTGTTTTCGACGGCGGCGTCCGCCGTCGAGCCGGACGTCGTGCCCGGCGGTGAAAGCCTTGAGCCCGAGGTGACGATTATTCAGCGAGGTGGCGAGGCCATCGAGGAGTACCGCATCGCCAACCAGCTTTATATGATCAAGGTGACGCCCGCCCAAGGCGCGCCTTATTACTTGGTCGACACGGACGGTGACGGCAACCTTGAAACCCGCCAGCGCGAGCTGGACCCCGATGTCGTGCCCCCGAGCTGGGTCTTGTTCCGGTGGCGTTGAGGGGGTAAGCGGGCTCCGGTTTTAGACACGCGATTTATTTTGAAACGGCTCGGATCGGCTGTCGGGGGCGCGCCTAAAGAAGGCGCAAGTTAAGAAGAGATGTCATTTGGAGCGATTAATTGCGCGTCCCCCCTCGTATTTTTGAGCTATGCACAATCTCTGTGGATAAGTGTGTGGAAAGAATGCGATCAAATTCCGGAAAGCGCCGCCGCCACTGGGTTTAGGAATAATGGCGCAATCTTCAACAATTAGCCGAGCCCTTCAATAACAAAGACTTAGCGTACCCAAGGCCGATTAAGATAAGGTCCCCGGTAAAAATCAGCCGCTCGGTTTTGAACAACGATACTGTGAATAAAGCAAGCCCCACCCTCCCCTGGGAGTGCGATTTGAGTTGAATGAATTTGCATCATGGATGACCCGCGGCCCGGCCTGAATACGCTGGCCGACCGGTGTTGCCGGCATCCCGCTTTAGATAGGCGACGTGCGGCGTGTTGTAACTTTTATCTTGTAGGCTGGTGCTGTCGGAGCATGAGCGCCCGATGCGGAGGGTATTCATTAAACTGATTTTTTGTCGATCTAGGGTTGACGGGCGTATTATGAATGTTTTTCTTGGTGGGAAATAAGAACCGGTCGAGGGCACAAGCACGGTGGCGTTGGATTGGAAACAAAGCATAAGCCTGTTCATGAACGGGGCCGCGGTAAACCGCTTGCCGGTATTGGTGACGGGGTTGGCGGTCACGTTATTGGCCTATAGCGCCGCCCGCACGACGTGGATGTTGCTGCCGCCGCCGGAAGCGCCGGCCGCGGCGCCGGCGGAGGTGGCGCAACCCGCCGTCGCGTCGCGCGTGGTGGATCCGCTGGCCTTGAGCCGTGCCATCGCGGCGCGCCATCTATTGGGCAGCTCGCAGGCCGGGGCGGCCCCGACCGGTGCGCCCATTCCCGAGACGGCGCTGAATTTGCAATTGCGCGGCGTGGTGGCGTCCAGCGATCCGAAGAGCGCCAGTGCGATTATCGCCGATGCCGCCGGCAAGGAAGGTTTCTTTCGGGTGGGGGATGAGTTGCCGGGCGGGGCGGTCTTGAGCGAGGTTCATCCTCGGCACATCGTTTTATCGCGCGGCGGCCGTTTTGAAACCCTGGCGTTACCGCAACCGGATTTGCAAATGGGCGCCGCGTCGTCGCCGCCGCCCGGAATGCAGAATCCGCTGATCATGCCCGACGCGCCGCCGATGAATCCGGATATCGCGCCCGACGCGGGCGTGGCGCTCCAGCAATTGCGCGGCGAGTTTTTGCAAGACCCGCAGGCCCTGGCCGCCTTGCTGCAGGGCGAGCCCTTCCGGCAGGGCGGCCGTTTCGTGGGTTACCGGGTACGGCCCGGCCAGGATGCGAGCCTGTTCGCCAAGTTCGGTTTGCAGAACGGCGATGTGGTCACCGCCCTCAACGGGGTGAGCGTGGTGAATCCGCAGGGACGTTTGGAGCTGATGCGTACCATCGGTTCCGCTTCGCAGGTCACCGTCGATTTATTGCGTAACGGGGCGCGTCAGTCGATCAGCATTCCCATTGGAGAGTAAAAGATTTAGCGAGCCGGGACGGACGGGTTTTAAATCGCCGCGCCGGACCGATAGAGTTCATTAGGATGGCAAGCGGCCCGCTTGCAGAGGTAATCGACAAGATGGACAGTGGCAGCAATAACAAGAAGGGACTCCGCGGTCTGGGCCGGCACTGGGCATGGACCGCGCTGTTGGCGTGGCTGGCGCTGGCGGCGCCGTCGGCGAGCGCCGAGTCGGTCACCCTCAATTTCAAAGACGCCGAACTGGACGCGGTGATCAGTTGGGTGGCGGAGCAGACCGGCCGCAATTTCGTGGTGGACCCGCGGGTCAAGAGCAAGGTCACCATCGTCTCCGGCAAACCGCTCAACAAAGACGAAATCTACCAGGTGTTTCTCTCGGTGCTGCAGGTGCACGGCTTTGCCGCGGTGCCCGCCGGCGGGGTGATCAAGATCATGCCCGACGTCAACGCCAAGCAATCGGGCGTGCCGGTGTCGAGCGGCCGCGACGGTCTGCGCGGCGACGAGATGGTGACCCGGGTGATGATCTTGAGCAATGTGCCGGCCGCCCAACTCGTGCCGATATTGCGGCCGCTGATTCCCCAACAAGGGCATATGGTGGCCTATCCGCCCAGCAATGTGCTCATCGTGTCGGACCGCGCATCTTCCATCGACCGCATCGCCGAGATCATCGAGCGCATCGACCTGCCCAGCGTGGAGAACGAGATCGAGGTCATTTCGCTGCGTTATGCGGCGGCGAGCGAAGTGGTGCGCATCCTCACCGCCCTCGAACAACAGAATCAACAAAGCGCCCAGCAACGCCAGGGCGGCGAACTGCCGGACGCGCGCTCGACCTTGATGGCCGACGAGCGCAGCAACAGCATTTTATTGAGCGGCGGCAAATCCAACCGCCTGCGCATCCGCGCCATCATTTCCCACCTCGACATCCCGCTGGAGCGCGAGGGCGACATCCACGTGGTGTATCTGCGCTACGCCAACGCCAAGGAACTGGTGCCGGTGCTCACCGGCATCGGCCAGAGCGTGCAGCAGGAAGAACAGGCCAAAAAAGGCGCCGCCGCCGCGGCCGGCCAAGGCGCGGGTTTCACCGTTCAAGCCGACGAGAGCACCAATGCCCTGGTGATCACCGCGCCGCAGGAAGTTTACCGGTCTTTGCAGGCGGTGATCCGCCAACTGGATGTGCGACGCGCCCAAGTATTGGTGGAGTCGGTGATCGCGGAGGTCTCGGTGACGCGCGCCGCGCAATTGGGAGTGCAATGGGCGGTGGACGGCAGTTCGCGCGGCAATAGCCCGGTGGGGGCCACCAATTTCGGCAACGGCACCGGGTCGAGTCTCAGCGACATCACGAGAGGCATTATCGCCGGCACGCCGAGCTTGCCCGAAGGTTTGACTTTCGGCCTCGGCCGTCTCAACAGCAGCAACGGTCTCAATTTCGCGGCGATAGTGCGCGCCCTGCAAGGCGACGGCGCCACCAACGTCTTGTCCACGCCGACCCTGGTGACCCTCGACAACCAGGAGGCGGAGATCGTGGTCGGTCAGACCGTGCCTTTCATCACCGGCTCTTTCTCCAGTACCGGCACGGGTTCGACGCCGACCACGCCTTTTCAAACCATCAACCGCGAGAACGTCGGCCTTACCCTCAAAGTCAAACCGCAGATCAACGAGGGCAACACCATCCGTCTGGAAGTGGAGCAGAAGGTCGACAGCCTGGCCGCCAGTACCCAGGGCGCGGCGGACCTGATCACCAATACCCGTTCCATTCGCACCACGGTGCTGGTGGACGACGGTGAGGTGGTGGTGCTCGGCGGCTTGATCACCGACGACCTTCGCGAGAGCGTGCAAAAGGTGCCGGGGCTGGGCGACCTGCCGGTGCTGGGCGCCTTGTTCCGTTACAAATCCACCAGCAAGGACAAGACCAACCTCATGGTGTTTCTGCATCCGGTCATCATGCGCGATGAAAATCTCCTGGCGCAGGCCTCCGGCAATAAATACAACCTGATGCGCGCCAAACAATTGCAACTCCGCGAGAAGGGGGTGTCCTTGCTGCCGGATGAAGAATCGCCGCTGATGCCCACCTTGGACGAGCGCATGGAACTGCCGGCGCCCTTCGCGGGAGGCGCGACGGACCCGCGTCCGCCGCGTTGAGGGATGAACCATGAGCGTGATGCCCGACGACATCGCCCCTGACGGCGCGCCCGCCGCCCCGGCGGAACCGCCGGTCCTGCGCCGTTTGCCTTTCGCCTTCGCCAAACGTCACGGTGTGCTGGTCAATTTATGGGAAAACGGCCGTGCGGTGGTGTGGTGCCGTTCCGACGTCAGCGCCGCCGCCCTCGCCGAAGTGCGCCGTTATCTCGGCGCGCCGGTCAGCTTGCAGACCTTGGACAGCGACAAGTTCGATTACCTGTTGCGCCAGGCCTACGAGCAAGGCTCGAGCGAAGCCATGGACATCATGGGCGACATGGGCGACGACATGGACTTGTATCGCATCGCCCAGCAATTGCCGGAACCGGAAGACCTCCTGGAGAGCGAGGACGACGCGCCGATCATCCGTCTGCTCAACGCCTTGCTCACCCAGGCGGTGAAAGAAAACGCCTCCGACATCCACATCGAACCCTACGAACACCGGTTGGTGGTGCGTTACCGCGTCGACGGCATCTTGCGTGAAGTGCTGGAGCCGCGCCGGGTCTTGGCGCCGCTGATCACCTCGCGCATCAAGGTCATGGCCAAACTCGACATCGCCGAGAAGCGCCTGCCGCAAGACGGCCGCATCAGCCTGCGCATCGCCGGCCGGCCGGTGGACGTACGCGTTTCCACTTTGCCCTCCGGCCACGGCGAGCGGGTGGTGCTGCGTCTGCTCGACAAACAGGCGGGGCGTCTGGATTTGGAACACCTCGGCATGGCCGCCGACGCCTTGGCGCTGATCGACAAAATCATCCGCCGGCCGCACGGCATCATGCTGGTCACCGGCCCCACCGGTTCCGGTAAAACCACGACCTTGTACGCCGCGCTGACCCGGCTCAATGACCGCCGGCGCAACATCATGACCGTGGAAGACCCGGTGGAATATTATCTCGACGGCGTCAGCCAGACCCACGTCAACACCCGCGTCGAGATGACCTTCGCCCGCGGCCTGCGCGCCATCCTGCGCCAGGATCCGGACGTGGTGATGGTGGGCGAAATCCGCGATTTGGAAACCGCCGAGATCGCGGTGCAGGCGAGTCTCACCGGCCACTTGGTGCTTTCTACTTTGCACACCAACAGCGCGGTGGGCGCGGTGACCCGGCTGCGCGACATGGGCGTCGAACCGTTTCTGTTGTCGTCCAGCCTGATCGGCGTGTTGGCGCAGCGCTTGGTGCGCTTGTTGTGCGCGCAATGCAAACAGCCGTACACGGCGACGGAGGTGGATTGCGCGCGGCTCGGTTTCGACACCGCCGCGCCACCGACTTTATACAGCCCCGGCGGCTGCAAGGCCTGCGGCCATTCCGGCTACAGCGGCCGCACCGGCATCTACGAGATGCTGGAAGTGGACGAAAAGATGCGCGGCATGATCCACGACGGCGCCGGCGAACAGCAACTCGAGGCCTATTCCCACGCCCGCCACCGCAACCTGTTTCAGGACGGCGTGCGGCGGGTGCTGAACGGCGACACCTCCCTCGAAGAAGTGCTGCGGGTGACGCATGAAGATTAGGGCCGAGCAGCGAATAGCCAGTAGCAAGGGCGCCCGCGGCGGTTCTCTTGCACTCGCTACTTGCCACTTACTACTCGCCGCCCGGTTTTAAAAAGCATGGGCGCGTTCGAATACACGGCGCTCGACCCCGCCGGCAAGGAACGCAAGGGCGTACTCGAGGCCGACACCCCGCGGCAAATCCGCCAGCAATTGCGCGAACAGGGCTGGTCGCCGCTGGCGGTGGTGGAGGTGCGGCAACGCGAGGCGCGCAATCAAGTGCGGCGCGGGATTTTTCAGCGGCGGATCAGCCCGGTCGATCTCGCCCTGATCACCCGCCAATTCGCCACCCTGGTGCGGTCCGGTCTGCCGGTGGAAGAGGCGCTGCAGGCCTTGTCGCGGCAGACCGAAAAACCGCGCTTGCGCAGCATGCTGATGGCGGTGCGGGCGCGGGTCATGGAAGGCCATTCTTTGGCGAACGGCCTTCGAGGATTTTCCCCATGTGTTTCCCGACCTCTACCGCGCCACGGTGGCGGCGGGCGAACAGTCGGGTTATCTCGACAGCGTGCTGGAGCGTCTCGCCGACTACACCGAGACCCGCCAGACTCTCCAGCAAAAGACCACCATGGCGCTGATTTATCCGGTGCTGGTGTTGGGGGTCTCGCTGCTGGTGGTGGCTTTTTTAATGGTGTATGTCGTACCCCAGATCGTGCAGGTGTTCGAAGGCATCGGCCAGCAGTTGCCGTTGCTGACCCGTACCCTGATCGCGGTGAGCGACTTCACCCGCGCCTATGGATTGTGGGTGCTGATCGCCTTAATCATCGCGCTGACCCTGATCCGCATGTTGTTGCGGCGCGGCGGACCCAAGCGTCGCTACCATCAATTTTTGCTGCGCCTGCCGATGATTTCGCGCCTGGTGCGCGGGCTGAACACCGCGCGCTTCGCCCGCACCCTCAGCATCCTCACCGGCAGCGGCGTGCCGGTGCTGGAGGCTTTGCGCATTTCGGCCAGCGTGGTGAGCAATATTCCGATGCGCGCGGCGGTGGACGAGGCGGCGCGGCGGGTGCGGGAGGGCGCGGCCTTGCATACCGCCCTGGAACGCAGCGGTTATTTCCCGCCGATGACCATCCACCTCATCGCCAGCGGCGAAGCCAGCG
This sequence comes from uncultured Gammaproteobacteria bacterium, assembly GCA_963729605.1. Taxonomy (GTDB): domain Bacteria; phylum Pseudomonadota; class Gammaproteobacteria; order DRLM01; family DRLM01; genus CAKKSB01. The sequence goes on from CAVSNY010000002.1 coordinate 22,256, forward strand.
GCAAGCTGGAGGAGATGCTGGAACGGGCCTCGGACGCGCAGGAGCGGGAGATGGAGGTGCTGATCACCACCATCACCGAATTGTTCGGACCGCTGCTGATTTTAGTCATGGGCGGTATCGTGCTGGTGATCGTGCTGGCGATCTTGCTGCCGATCTTCGATCTCAATCAATTGGTGAAATAGCGCGGCGGCGGCTTAACACAGGCGTCATTGCCGCCGTGATATGCTGAACGGCGCTCGATAAAGGCGGAGAGGCAGGTGTGACATCATGAACGAACATACGATCGGCGATAAACATTTTCCCGCGGCGCAGCGCGGCTTCACCTTGATCGAGGTGATGGTGGTGGTGGTGATCCTCAGCATCCTCGCCGCCATCGTGGTGCCGCGCATCATGGACCGCCCCGACACCGCGCGCATCACCAAGGCCCAGGCCGATATCCGCGCCCTGGAGAGCGCGCTCAATCTCTACAAGCTGGATAACCACAACTATCCCACCACCGACGCCGGCCTCGAGGCGCTGATACAGAAACCCGCCGATGCCGCGTCCTGGAAAGAAGGCGGTTACATGGACCGTCTGCCCAAAGACCCTTGGGGCAATCCGTATCAATATCTCAGCCCCGGCGTACACGGCCCGGTCGATATTTTCAGTCTGGGACGAGATGCCCAGACCGGCGGCGAAGGCATGGATGCCGACATCGGCAACTGGAGCCTGGAATAACGGCGTGTGTCCGTGATGACCCGCCGCCTCCCGTCTTCCGCCCCGCCGCGCCGCGCGCGCGGCTTCACCTTACTGGAAGTGCTGGTGGTGATGCTCATCATCGGCGTGCTGATCAGCTTCGCGGTATTGTCGATCAGCCGCGGCGACACCTCGCTGCGGGATGAAAGCCAGCGCCTCGCCGCCTTGATCCGCCTCGCCGGACAAGAGGCGGTATCACAAGGCCAGGAATACGCCGTGGAATTCGAGGAGGACGGTTACGCCTTCGTCACCTTCGACGGCGAGGCGTGGCAGCCGGTGGCCGACGATGAATTATTGCGGCGGCGCGAACTGCCGCAAAATCTGGTGATCGACATCGAACTGGAAGGTGAACGCCTCGCTCTCGCCGGTCAGGCGCAGGGAGAAGAGAAAGAAACGCCGCCCCGAATTTTTCTGCTGTCCAGCGGCGAGATGTCGCCCTTCGACCTCACCCTGCGCAAGAGCGGGGCCGGCGGCGGTTATCACGTCACCGGCACGGCGCGCGGCGACGTGCGAGTGAATGCGCCCGCCGATGAATAACTCTCGCGCCGGCGGTTTCACCCTCATCGAAATCCTGGTGGCGCTCGCGGTGATCGCCACCGCGGTGGCGGCGGTGGTCGCGGCGGTGAGCGCCTTCGTCAATAACGCGGCTTATCTGCGCGACCGCACGCTCGCCCACTGGGTGGTGATGAACAAGGTCGCCGAGCTGCAAGTGAGCGGCGAATGGCCGAATCCCGGCATCCAACACGGCGAAAGCCTGCTGGCGGATCACGCCTGGTCCTGGGAAGTGAAAGTCTCCAGCACCGACGACCCGGACGTATTGCGTCTCGACGTGACCGCCTATCCGGACAAACGACGTAAAGGCGCGCTGGCCGACGCGGTGGCGTATCTCGGCAAACCCGCGCAGCCGGCGCCGCCGCCATGACGATCCGCCGCGCGCAGCACGGTTTCACCTTGCTCGAACTGCTGGTGGCGCTGGCCATCTTCGCCGTGCTGGCCGCCATCGCCTACAGCGCGCTCAATCAAGTCACCAGCACCCGTGCGCATATGCAGGCCAAGGCCGAGCGGCTCACCGCGTTGCAAATGGTCTTCACGGTGCTGGGACGCGACATCGAGCAGGGCATCGGCCGCCGGGTGCGCGACGAATTCGGCGACGCCGAACCGGCCATGAAGGGCGGTGTCGTCGTCGGTACCAGCCTGCTCACCTTGACCCGCGCCGGCTGGCGCAATCCGCTCGGTTTGCCGCGCAGCCATTTGCAGCGGGTGGCTTATGGTTTCGTCGATAATAAACTGCTGCGGCACAGTTGGACGGTTTTGGATCGCGGCCCCGGGGTAGTGCCCCATGAGGAAGTGTTGCTGGAAGACGTGCGGGCGGTGGAGCTGCGTTTTCTCGATCAGGCCCGCCAGTGGCAGGGTTTCTGGCCGCCGCCGGGCCAAGATACGGCCATGCCGCGCGCGGTGGAGATCACCATCGACCTCGCCGACTGGGGGCGGGTGACCCGTTTGTTCCGGGTGCCGGCGCCATGACGGCGCGGCGAAAAATTGTGCGATACTCCGCCGCGATGCCCGCCGCGCAAGGCGGCGTCGCGTTGATCACGGCGGTGCTGATCGCCGCGGTGATCGCGGTGATCGCGGTGTCGATGGCGGCGCAGCAAAAGCTCGACGTGCGGCGCACCGCCAATGTCATCGAAGGCGAGCGCGCCTACGTGTTCGCCCTGGGCGTGGAGAGTTGGGTGCAGCAGGTGCTGGCGAAAGACAAACGCGACAACCAGGTCGATCACCTCGGCGAGCCGTGGGCCTTGCGCCTGCCGCCGATCACCGTGGAAGGCGCGGTGATCGGCGGGCGCATCGAAGACCTGCAAGGCCGTTTCAATCTCAACAATCTGGTGAAGGACGGCAAGGTCAGCCCGCTCGACATGCAGCGCTTTCAAAATCTGCTCACGGTGCTGAGCGTCGATCCCGGCCTCGCCAACGCGGTGGTGGATTGGATCGATCCGGATGCCGACGTCACCTTTCCCGGCGGCGCCGAGGACGGCGAATATCTGCGCGCCGCCGTGCCGTACCGCGCCGCCAACGGACCGATGGCCAGCCCCAGCGAATTGCTGTTGGTGCAAGGCGTCACGGCCGATATCTATCAGAAGCTGGCGCCGCTGGTCAGTGCCTTGCCGGCCCGCACCGACCTCAACGTCAATACCGCGCCGAAGGAAGTGCTGATGGCCTTGGCGGCGGAGATCAGCGGCGCGGACGCGGATGCCTTGATCGAGGCCCGCGAGAAGGAAGGCTTCGGCGCGATGCCGGACTTTCTGCAGCAGCCCGCCTTGGCGGGGCGCGGCGTCGATCCGGCCGGGTTGACCTTGGCCAGCGATTATTTTTTATTGGACGGCGCCACGCAATTCGGCCGGGTTAAGATACGGCTGTATAGCGTATTGCAGCGCGGCGGCGGCGCCGTGCAGGCGCTGGTGCGAGGACAGGGGACATATTAGTGCGGGAACAGTTTTTCATACGTCTAGGTAACGATGCTCACCGCGTCGCTTGGCTGGACGCGAATGCGCAGGTCGTCGAAGGCGCGCCGCACGAGGCGGCGGCCCAGGTCGGCGCGCGGCGGGTGGTGGTGTTCGTCCCGGCGGCGGACATCACCTTCCGGCAGGTGGCGGTCCCCACCCGCAACCGCGCCCGCTTGGCGGCGGCGGTGCCCTATCTGCTGGAGGATCTGCTGGCCGACGACGTGGAGGATCTCCACTTCGCGATCGGCGAACGCGCGGCGGACGAGCGGGTGGCGGTGGCCATCATCGCCCGCGCCCGCCTCGACGGCTGGCTGGCGGTGTTGCACGAGGCCGGCATCCAGCCCGCCGCCCTGGTGCCCGAGGTGCTGGCCCTGCCTTATCAAGCCGGCGCGTGGACCTTGTTCTGCGAACCGGGGCAGATCCTGGCGCGCACCGGGGCGCAAAGCGGTTTCGTGCTCGACGCCGACAATCTCGCTTTTATTTTGGAACGGGCGCTCGCCGAGGCCGAGCCGCGTCCGGAGGGCGTCTGGCTGTACGGCGCCGGCGGCGCGGCCGATGCCGCCGCCGCGGTGGCGACGGATGCCGGCGTGATCGCCCAGCCGCAGGCCGAAGCCGGCCCGCCGCTCGCGCTGTTCGCCGGCCAATACCACGAGCCGACCAGTCTCAATTTATTGCAAGGCGCTTACAGCCGCCGCGAGCAACTGGGTAAGTTGTGGCGGCCGTGGCGACCGGCGCTGGCGCTGTTGGCACTGTGGGTGATCGTCCAGTTTGGCGTGAAGATTTATCAGCACGGCGTCTTCAGCGCGGAGGACGAGCGGTTGCGCGCCGAGGTGAATCAGATTTATTTGAGCAGCTTCCCCGACGCCAAGCGGGTGGTGGACGCCCGCGTGCAGATGGAACAACGGCTGGCGGCCTTGCGCGGCGGTGCGCAGTCCGGCGGCGGTTTCATGGAGTTGCTGGCGGCCTTGAGCGATCCGCAGGCGATCGCCAGCGGCGTCGAGCTGCGACGGTTGGGCTATAAGAACGGTGAGTTGAACGTGGCCTTGACCATCGGCGATCTGCAGCGCCTGGAGCAATATAAAAACCAGTTGGTGAGCGGCGGCTTCAGCGTCGAGATTCAATCCGCCACCGCGCGCAACGACCGGGTCGAGGCCCAGTTGCATATCAAGAGGTCGGCGTCGTGAAGGCCTGGTTCGCCTCCCTGGCGCCGCGCGAGCGGGTGATGGTGATCGCCGCCGCGGTGTTGTCGGTTTTGACGCTGGGTTATGTGCTGGCGTGGGAACCCTTGACGCGGGACGTGGCCCGCCTCGAACAATCGGTGCAGGAACAGCGCGCGCTCAAACAATGGATGGAGCAGGCCGCCGTCGAGGCCGGGCGCTTGCGCGGTGGCCGCGCCGGCGGTAACGGCGCGGCGCCGGTGGGCGAGGACGCGCCCTCCTTATTGTCGCTGACCGACGAGACGGTGCGCGCCGCCCAGTTGGGGGCGGCGGTCCGGCGCATCGAGCCGGAGGGCGACAGCATCGTGCGGGTGGTGTTGGAGCAGGCCGCCTTCGACGACGTGATGTTGTGGCTGGGGATGTTGCAGCGCACTCATGGCATCGGCGTCGTCGATTTCGCGGTGGACCGGCAGGATGAACCCGGGCTGGTGAATGCCCGCCTGACCCTGCAACGGGGGCCGTGATGAAGCGCGGTCTGGCTTATTTCGGTCTCGGGCTGGTGATGTACGCGGTGTTTTTAGTGGCGACTTTGCCCGCGCCCTGGGCCTATCAGTGGACGCAGTCCCGCTTGAGCGGCGTGTCCTTGTCCGGTTTGACCGGCACGCTGTGGAACGGCCGCGCCTTGACCGCGCAGATGGGCCAGAACCGCGTGGAAAAATTGCATTGGAGCCTGAATCCCTGGGCGTTGTTGCGCGGCAGGCTCGGCGCCGATCTGGAATTCGATTATCGCGGCGAACCCGCCGCGTTGTCGGTCAGTCGCGGTTTCGGCGAGCGCTGGCATTTCAGCGACGTGGCGCTGCGCTTGCCCGCGCGTATGCTGGAGTCGTGGCTGCGCCTGCCCTCCGCCGAATTGGGCGGGGTGCTCGACTTGCGTTTGGACAAGCTGGTGCTCGATCAAGGCCGCATTACCGCCGCGCAAGGGGTGGTGGCGTGGGACCAGGCGGCGGTGGTGCGACCGGTGGCGGCGGACTTGGGCGGTTTCACCGTCACGCTCGACAACGCGGAAGAGGGCGTCAAAGGCGTGCTCAAGGACCAAGGCGGCGCGGTGCAGGCCGACGGTGTGTTGAGTCTCAAACCGGACGGCAATTACGATTTTACCGGCAGCGTGGTCTCCGGCGATCCGCGTCAACCGGCCATCGCCCAGGGCTTGCAGTTGTTCGGTCAGCCGGGCGCCGACGGCCGGGTGAAGCTGGGCATTCAAGGCACCCTGCCATTGCTGCTGCCCGGCGCGGGTTAAACCGTGCGATGGCGCGGCGGCGTCCGGCGTATTGTCGACTGAGTCGCCGCTAGTGTAGTGCTTCGTAATGGATGGATACTCTGGCCGTGCGATGAAAGACCAACCGTTCCATCGCACCCCTCCTCAAACGAGGAGGGGTGGCGCGCAAGCGCCGGGGTGGTTGGATTCAAAGACACGGTATACATACTGCTCAGGCGCACACCATATCAACCACTCCGCCCCTGCGGGACACCCTCTCCTTGATACAAGAAGGGGGGATTTCCATTTCCCGAATTGATGACGCGCTGCACTGGAATCGGCATTTCTCGCGGCGGGGCTGGACGCGGCGGCGCTGCCGTAGGGGGTTACATCGCCCGGCCGTGCACAGCGTGCGCGGGGTATTCTTTAATTTTCATTTGAGAGATTTTTCGCGCGGGTATTCGGCGGTTAGCGGGCCTCAGTAGATCACCACCTTGGTGCCGAGGCTGACCCACCGGGCCAGCTGATCCACTTGTTCGTTGGTGAGGGCGATGCAGCCTTCGGTCCAGTTGGCCTGTTCGTGCACGCGGCGATCGCCGTTGCCGATGCCGTGGATGCCGATGTTGCCGCCCAGCGCGGTGTTTTGCGGGGGTACGTCGCCGCGGTATAAGGCGCGGCGTATCGAGTAATAGGTGTCGAAGTCGATGAGTTTTTGCCGAAAGGCCTGTTCGGCGTGCTGGTGGTTGGGATAGTCCAAGCCGAAAAACAAATGAAAGCGGCTGTTGGGATTGATCCACGCCACGCGGAACACGCCGAGCGGGGTCCGGCCGTCGCCGGCGGTGCGCTGCAAATCGTAGCCGTTACGGCCGTGCGAGATGTTCTGGAATATCTGTTTGACTTGGCCGTCCTCCATGACGGTGAGGGTTTGCTGGCCGGTGTCCACCATCAGCCAGGGGCCGTTGTCGGACTGGGCGAAGGCGTGGCCGCCGACGCCGATCAGCAGCGCGGCGAGATAGGCGCGGATCCGTTGTAGGCCGAGGATATTGTTAATCAAGCGCATCGCACTCCAAGACTGTTCTGGCGCCAGTGTCGCCGCGGGGCGGGGGTGGAATGGCGCACAGCTTACCCATTACTATAAAGGCCTCTCAAGCCTCGCGTCCCGGCCGGAACGTAATTTTTAGCGGCGACGGGCCATAATACTTGATACATTAGCGGTCTGGCCGGGTCAGACCCGTCGCGACTTTGAGATGAACTTCACATTGGCGGTATTCGCGGGACTCTGTATTTTCACCACCCTAAGATTCAAGATTAAATGATGACAATGCGTTTTAGCCAAGCCCCCCTTTTTCCGCGGTACCTCGCCGCGCTTCTGCTATGGACCGGTTTGGCCGGCGGTGTTCAGGCGGCGGTGTATCCTTTGCCGCCGGAGGGCGAATCCCTGATCGGCAAGATACAAGAAACTCGGGTACAGGCGGGGGAGACTTTATTGGATATCGGCCGGCGCTACAGCGTCGGCATCAATGAAATGACCAATGCCAATCCCGGCATCGATCCGTGGCTGCCGCCGGTCGGCCATAGCGTGGTGGTGCCCACCCTGTATGTGCTGCCCAATGCGCCCCGCGAAGGCATCGTGGTGAATCTGCCGGAGCTGCGTCTTTATTATTATCCGCCGGCCAAGGCCGGTGAACGGCGGGTGGTGATGACCTATCCCCTGGGCATCGGTTCGGAGGGGCGCGCCATTCCTTACGGCAGCACCACGATCATCGAAAAGAGAGTGGACCCGGTGTGGACGGTGCCGGAGTCGATTCGGGCGGAGCACGCCGCGGAGGGTGAATTTTTACCCAAGTTCGTGCCGCCGGGGCCGGACAATCCCCTGGGTAAATACGCACTGCGTTTGGGATTCAGCAGCTTTTTGATTCACGGCACCAACCGGCCGTTCAGCGTGGGCATGCGGGTCAGTCACGGCTGCCTGCGCATGTTTCCCGAGAATATCGCCGAATTTTATCCCCAGGTGACCCTCGGCACGCCGGTGCGGATACTGGATCAGCCTTACAAGGTCGGCTGGTATCAAGGCGCCTTGTATTTCGAGGCCCATCCGCCCATGGCCGAGGCGGGCCACAGCCCCGAGACCAATCTGACGCCCATGGTGGCCGCGATCACCAGCTCGGTGGAGGCGAGACTGGATGATCGCGCCTGGCAGTTGGCCACCCAGTTGGCGAGCCAGCGCGCGGGTATTCCCGCCAAGATATTTGTCCCGCCGCCGCAAGCGGTAGTATCGGCCCAGCCGGCGCCGCCGAAACCGCAAGATCCGTCTTGGATGGTGCAGGTGGGTGTGTTTCGCGATATCGGCAAGGTCAAGCAGGTCACGCAGATGATGCAGCGTATGGAATTGCCGGTGCTGGCGAACAACCGCGATGAATCCGGTTCGTGCCGGGTATTGGTGGGGCCTTTTCCGTCGCGGGAGGCGGCGGCGATAACCGGCGAGCACATCTACAAGAATGCCGGTTTGGAAAACCTGTTGGTGCCGGCCGCGCGTTTCGACGCGGACACGGCCTGCGTGCTTAATTAAAACGGGCCTGCCCCGCGACCCCGTGTTTATTTCCTCTTGCGTGCAAGAGCCGGAGAGTCTTCTCCAGTCTACAGACCTGCCCGCCCGCGGCTAAAACGCCGCGGTGAGGGAGGTCGGGCTTCACACAATCCAATCGGCGTAGAGCGGAATTACTTGCTCATGGCCTTCTTGAACATGCGGTCGGCCTTTTCATTGGCGGCATCAGCGGCGGACTTGGCGGCCGCCGCGTCCTGCTGAGCTTGGCCTGCCATACGTTTGGCTTCGTCGGCGTCGGCTTGCGCCTTGGCGGCGGCGTCATTGGCGCGATCGGCCGAGCCCTTGGCGTCTTGGGCGATGCGCTTGGCTTCGTCGGCGCTCTTCTGCGCGTCGGTCGCGGTCTTTTGCGCCAGGTCCACTTGTCCCTTAAGCTGGGCGTTGCTTGCGCAGCCACCGATCAACAACGCGATTGCTGGCAATGCCACTAAGGCAGTCCGTTTCAACATGACAGTATTCCCCTTCGGATTGTTTGTTGGTAAGAGTCGAAAATAAAGGATTAACTTCGCCGGGCACCACGCTTGGTTCCCCCGGTTCCGGATTCCAGATAGTGCGAAAGTGAGTCGTGCGGAGCGTAGTTCCAAGACTCGGCTTACGCAGGGCAAATTCTAAGGATTCCCGGTACCGTCGGCAACAGAAGACTGGGATATTTAACAAAGGTTCCGCCGGGGCACCCGGAATCAGGATATTTTTGACAAACGACTTGCTTTTGTCGCGCGGTGGCCTATTTTGCCCCGGCGGATCGTCCAGTGACGTTGTCACTGTGCCGACGCGTGAATTTTGGTTTCATGTTTTGTGTGGATTTAAGTGAAAAGGAGATATGTCATGGACGCCACCTGGTATGAAGTCCTCATTTGGACGTTGGTGCCGACCTTTATCGCGCTGCTGGCCTCGCAAGTCGATGTGCTCGGCACGATCAAAGATCATTTCCACATCGAGCCGAAGGCCAAAGTCTGAAAGGCCCCGCCGCTTTTGGTCGCGATGGATAGTGTGATGAGAGGGAAGGGGGTGAGTTTATGGACAAGGAACGCTTGATATCAAGCAGCGATGCGCCCCTCGTGGTCGGTCTCGCGGTCATCACCATTTTATTGTTTATCCTGGGTTCATGGTTGGCGATGACGGCGTAAGGTGCCGAGATCATGAAAACGTCGATGTGTATTGGGGTGGATGCGAGGTATCCCGCGCTCAATGGCGGAAACAAGGTGGGATTCGCGCATTCACCCGTATCGAGGAACGAAGCGTAAGCTCCGCGGCATATGGCCGCCGGCGCAGCGCGTTATTTTTCATATCCGATTTCGCATCAAATGCCCCGCTGTTTTTAGCAATAAAAAATCTTCGTTGTTACCCTTGCGCCGTCCAGTTTGCCTGAAACGGGTTTTATGCGTTCGAACATCCGATCAAAACGCCGCTCCGCATGCGCGCGGCGGGGCCGCTGAGGGGTCATGGAGGATCACGGCGGCAACGCCGGGTCGTGCCGGCACTGTGCGTTGAAGTTGCAACACCCCGCCGCCGGCGCCGATCTCATAAATGGAAATGCTGCTGGCCCGCACATTGGCGCTGTAAAGATAGCGGCCATTGGGATGCACGCTCACCGAGAAGGGGCCGGTCCCGGAAGCGCTGTTCATGAGATGGCGCAACCCGCCGTCGTCTTGATTCAGCGCGAACACCGCCACATCGTCGCTGCCGAAATTGGCGCTGTACAAATGGTGTTGGAGCGGCGACAGCGCCAGGGCGTAGGGGTAGAGCGGCGCGGGAAATTCGCCGAGCGGCAGCAAGGCGCCGCTGTCGCGGTCGATGCGGAAGCTGAGGATGGTACTGGCGATGCCGTTGGCGATGTAGAGATAACGACCGTGTTTATCCACCGCGATGGCGCTGGGCTGCGCGCTGGTCGCCACCGTGGCCAGCGGAGTCAGCGCGCCGCTGTTGGTGTCGATGCCGAACACCTCGGCGGTATCCGACAGATAATTCGCCACATAGGCGTAACGGCCGCCAGGCCCGATGGTGATGGCGAGCGGGTAGTCGCCGGTGGCGTAGATCCCGATTTCATGCAGTCCGCCATCGCCGGCGACGCGGTAGGCGGAAAGACTGTCGTTATAGGCGTTGGCGACATAGAGAAAGCGGCCGTTCGGCGTTATCGCCACGGCCTCGGGTATCGCCTGAGTGGCGGCATCGGGGGGTTGGTGAGTGAGGCCGCCGGTCGCCGGGTCGATGGCGTAGACCGCCACCGTGTTGTCATGCAGGTGCGTGACATAGAGATAATCGCCGCCGGGGTGTATCGCCAAGGCCCGCGGCCCCGCGCCCGCCGCTACGCTGCCCAGCGCGATCAATCCGCCGCTGCGGTCGTCGATGAGATAAGTCGAGAGGGTGTTGTCGTAGAGATTCGCGCTGTACAAGAACCGCGCGCCGGCTCGAGCCTCGGCGCCGCCCGCCGCAACGTTGAAACTCAGCAAGCACAGGAGGCATAAGCAAATCGTGCAGCGAACGCCCATCGGGATGCCATCCGTTTTGAATGATTGCCGCGGAAAACGCTGAAAATCGCTCCATGAATTTTCGGGGCCGAAAAACAAAAATGTGATTTTTGCCTTCTTCAATTTCCAGTCATGGCAGCGATTGGCGGGTGACGGCGGATCTTTTGCGCCGCACGGAGGCTCTACTAAATCAGAGGTTCCTTGGGTTAAGTATAGTTCGCGCGCGGGGCGGCGCGATTTTGTCCGGGCGCTTGATCATCCAAGTTGCTCAAGCAAGCACGGTACGCCTGATTGGATCGTATGCAAAAGCCGACTATAGTTGTTAGAGCAACCGTGCGTTGCAAATCGTTCCACCCGACCTGCATTCCTTGAATTTCAGGCTGAGATCGTTAATGTCTCTTGCGCCGTGGTTGCCGGCGCGATGACGGTTATCGTAAAAAGGAGATGAGCCATGGTTAAACTGGGTTTGTTTGTCCGACTGGAAGCCAAACCGGGTAAAGAAGCGGCCGTCGAGGATTTTTTGTGCGGCGGATTACCGGTGGTCGAGCAGGAGCCGGCGACCACCGCCTGGTTCGCGCTGCGTTTGGGGCCGAGCAGCTTCGGCATTTTCGATGTCTTCCCCAATGAGGCGGGCCGCCAGGCGCATCTAGCGGGCCGGGTTGCCGCGGCCTTGATGGCCCAGGCCCCCGACCTGTTGGCGCAAGCGCCGGTCATCGAGAAGATCGAGGTGCTCGCCGCCAAGCTGCCCGGTTAGCGCGTTTGCGCATACCGCGCCGTCTGCCGTTGTCGGCGCATGAAGCGGCATGTAAAACTGCCGTGCTGCTACGGCGCGGCGGTGGCGGGATTGCGCGGCGCCGAGGCCGAAGGCGTTGGGTCTGCGCGTATTGATTGAACCCTGAGTATTCAATGAGTCCTGGAGAAAATAATGGCGGTTGAACCCCGGCTCCGCATCGATGTGTGGAGCGATTATGTGTGTCCGTTCTGTTACCTGGAGTTGCCGGTGCTTGACCGCTTGCAGGAGACCTTCGGCGCCGAGTTGCAAATCCATTGGCGGGCGTTTGAACTCAGACCCGAGCCCGTGCCCACCCTCGATCCAGCCGGCAATTATCTGCGCGACATCTGGGCGCGCGCCGTGTATCCGATGGCGGCGCGGCGCGGCATGACATTGCGCCTGCCGCCGGTGCAGCCGCGCAGCCGGCGGGCCTTGGAGGCCGCGGTGCACGCGCGCGAACAAGGCGGTTTCGATGTCATGCACCATGCCTTGTTCCGCGGGTTTTTCGAGGACGGCCGCGACATCGGTCAAACCGAAGTCCTGCTGGAAATCGCCGCATCGGTGGGAATGCAAATCGAGCCTCTGCAACAAGCGCTGGCGGAGGGACGCCACACCGCCGAGGTCTTGCGCGACCAGCGGCTGGCGAACGACCTGGGCGTGTCCGCCGTCCCGACTCTGCTGTTGCGCACGTCGGGCGCGGAATGGCGCGACGCGCTTCCGCTGAGCGGCGCCCTGTCCTACGAACATGTGTTCGGGGTGGTGGAGAATCTGCGGCGCGGTGAGGTCGCAGCGCGTTGAATGGCGGCCGGCGATGAGCGCCACGTGATCCGCTGCCGACGCATGGCCGGCATGTCTTTACTTGCGGGCCCTGCGATATGCGGCATGTCGTCACGCAGGGTAGATGGCGCATTGCCTGCGTGAAATGAAATTACAAAGGGCCGGGTGAACAAGCTCGGCTCGTTAATTGCCGAGGGCGTCGATGACTATCCCCTCTCCCGCGGGCGGGAGAGGGCCAGGGTGAGGGGGTGAAGCAAGAGTGCCGCGCGGGCGCCGCAATGCTACACCGATGCGCCCTCACTCCACGGCTACGCCCCCTCGCGCCGTTCTCCACCGCGGGGGTTACATCGGCCATGCCGTCGCCGGCCTACTCGCGGCTACCGCGCCTCGCCGGGATCAAGACACCGCCTGCAATTTGGCGTAGGCCAACACCAGCCACTTGCTGCCCGCGGCGGCGAAGTTGACCTGCACGCGCGCGCTGCTGCCCTGGCCTTCGTAATTGGTGACGACACCTTCGCCGAATGTGGCGTGCATCACGTGTTGTCCCAGCCGTAAACCGCCGGGTGGGTTTTCCGCCGCCGGCGCCGCGTAATTCGTTAAACCGGCCGGCGGTGAGATGCGCGCGTGCGACCGCACCTCGCGTATCAATTCCGCCGGAATCTCGCTCAAAAAACGCGAAGGACGCGGAAAGGTTTCACTGCCGTGCAGACGGCGGCTCTCGGCGTGGGTGAGATACAACTCGCGCTCGGCGCGGGTGATGCCGACGTAACATAAGCGTCGCTCTTCTTCGAGCCGGCCCGGTTCCTCGATCGACATCTGATGCGGAAATAAACCTTCTTCCACGCCGCAGATGAACACCAGGGGAAACTCCAGGCCTTTCGCCGAGTGCAGCGTCATCAACTGCACGCAGTCGTCCCATTGATTGGCTTGGCCTTCGCCCGCCTCCAACGCGGCGTGGGTGAGAAACGCGGAAAGCGGATCGAGTTCGCTGTCCTCCGGCGCGGGGAATTGCCGCGCGGCGGTGACCAGCTCTTCCAGGTTTTCCACCCGCGCCTGACCGATCTCGCCCTTTTCCTTGCGGTAGTGGTCGAGCAGGCCGCTGTGATGAATGACGTGTTCAGTCTTGTCGCCCAGCTCCAATTGCGCGGTGTCGGCGGCGAGGCGTTCGATGAGATCGACGAATATTTTTAGCGCCGAACTGGCGCGCCCCGTCAAATCGGTAGTGGCGAGCAGCATGCGGCAAGCACTGAACAGCGGGATCTGTTTTTGCCGCGCGAGATCGCGCACCGTCGCCACCGTGCGTTCGCCGATGCCGCGGGTCGGCGTGTTCACCACCCGCTCGAACGAGGCGTCGTCGTCGCGGTTGGCGATGAGGCGGAGATAGGCGAGGGCGTCCTTGATTTCGGCGCGCTCGAAGAAACGCAGTCCGCCGTAAACGCGATAAGGCATGCCGACCGCCAGCAGCGCCTCTTCCAACACCCGCGATTGCGCGTTGGAGCGATAAAGAATCGCCGCCTCGTCGCGGCGGTTGCCTTCCTCCGCCCAGCGCCGCAGACGTTCGACGATGAAACGCGCCTCGTCGAATTCGTTGAAGGCCGCGTAGAGCAGGATGGGCTCACCTTGTTCGCCGCGGGTCCACAGCTCCTTGCCGAGGCGGCCGCTGTTGTGACCGATCAGCGCGTTGGCCGCCTCGAGTATGGTGCGTGTCGAACGGTAATTTTCCTCGAGGCGCAACACCCGCGTGCCGGGAAAATCCTTGCTGAAACGCTGAATGTTTTCGATGCGCGCGCCGCGCCAGCCATAAATCGATTGATCGTCGTCGCCCACCGCGAACAGATAACGCGATCGCCCGCCAGCAATCGCAGCCAGGCGTATTGCAAGGTGTTGGTGTCCTGAAACTCATCGACCAGAATGTGCTGAAAGCGCTGGCGGTAGTGGGCGAGCAGCGCGGTGTTGTCGCGTAATAACTCGTGCGCGCGCAGCAGCAACTCGGCGAAATCCACCAGTCCGGCACGCCGGCAATTGTCCTCGTAAGCCTGATAAATGCGCAGCATCTGGGTCGTGAAGAGGTCGCCGCGGGCGTCGACGTGCTGCGGGCGCAGGCCCTCCTCCTTGCGGCCGTTGATGAACCACTGCGCCTGTTTGGGCGGCCACTGGGCCTCGTCGATCTCCAAGCTCTTCAGCAGGCGGCGGATCAACGCGGTATTGATCGTCGGAATCGAGGATTTGAAAGGTCTGCGGCAGATGGGCCTCGCGCCAGTGCGCGCGCAACAAACGGTGCGCGAGGCTGTGGAAGGTGCCCACCCACATGCCGCCCACCGGGATACCCAGCAGTTGTTCGGTGCGGCCGCGCATCTCGGCGGCGGCCTTGTTGGTGAAGGTCACCGCCAGCATGCCGTAGGGCGAGGCGCCCTCGACGCGGATCAGCCAGGCGATGCGGTGCACCAGCACGCGGGTCTTGCCGCTGCCGGCACCGGCGATCACCAGCACCGGCCCGGCCGGGCTGGTCACCGCGTCGCGCTGGGCATCGTTAAGGGGGTCGAGCAGATCGGAAACATCCATGGCGGGCATTTTAACAGATGCGGCGGGGGTGCCGGGGATGCGTTGAGTGTGAGGAGGAGAGGGTTGTTGGGCATTATCCCGCTTCAATCTTTTGAGTGGCAGGCCCGCATGCTGGGGGGGTGTGGGGGAGTGACGGAGCGATGCAGAAGCTTGCCCGATACCCAATTAAAGCGCGTTCTGCAATAGGCTTTTTGCGACACTCTCGACGAGGCTGACCTTGCCGTAAATTAGCTCACTATGTGCGCTGTCAGTCCTGTCGAGCATTAGGTAGGGTATCCCGAGATAGTCACAGTAGAGTTTTAATTGAGGCTTGTCCGGTTCGCCCGCATGAGCGACTAGGTGGCGAACTAATTTGCACTCGGTTCTCGGATTTGGGGGAAGGCTCGCGTCTTTATATTCTGGGTAGTCGCTAGACTCCGGAAAAGATAACTCGATAATTTGAAATAGAAGCATGATCTTTGTCATCGGGTCTTCTGCGGCTGCCGCAAGTGCCCAAAGTCGTAGTTGGATTGGAAGGATGTAGTTCCACTTCTGCGGTCCAGTTCCAGCCGGGATTGCTCCATGGATGGCCCAACTTAGCCGAAGATCGGCAGTGACACTTTTGGTCAACATTTGCGCATTCAAGCGAACGCAGGTTAGGAAGAAGAGCCGATCAAGTTCTCGATCAATCAAGTACTGTGCCGTCTTGTCCTCCTCTTGCGGTGTAGTAATTGCGATGTATGTGCCGTCGTCTAGCGTATCGACGGTCATCGACTCCGGTAGTATCGAGCGCAATGACCGCAGATCGACGTCGAGTTTCTCACCCTTATGTATGAGACGGAAGCGTGTTACTGGCATTGAAAAAATACCGCATCAATTTTGGCTCGCGGGCTGCATTTTTGTAGATATCAACGAGCCGTGCTCAACGTTCGAGGATGCTCTTCAAAGCGGCCGTTCAAATGCATCGCCCGCACGTGATCACCTATGCTGTGCCGTATGCACTTGCTAATCTCACGGCACATTGGTCACCTGCACGACGGCATTAGCCATAGTTATGTACAGCGTGGTGCCGGCTATCGAAACGCCAATTGGCAAATTCAATACGCCGGGTAACGCGCCTGGTACAAACCCTCTTGCGCCGGCTGTGCCTACAACAGTCGAGACGATCCCTGTTGGGGTGATCTTGCGGATGATGTGGTTGCCGGTATCCGCGACATATACATTACCAGCAGCATCGGTCGCGATGCCTTTTGGTCCGTTAAAGCTTGCTGCGCCTCCGATACCATCAACGTGCCCTACTACATGAGACGTGCCGGCCAGTGTCGTGACAACCCCTTCCGAGGTGATCTTACGGATGATGTGGTTGCCAGTGTCTGCAACATAAATATTCCCGTTAGCGTCGGTCGCGATGCCTACAGGAGAGACAAAACTTGCTGCCGATCCTGTTCCGTCCGCACCGTCACCCACGCAGGACAAATTAGGTCGCCAAGTAAAACCAGCCAAGGTGGTAACATTCCCAGCCGGAGTAATTTTGCGGATGGTGCAATTGTAGGTATCCGCTACATAGATGTTGCGGTTAGGGTCTGCAGCAACACCCATGGGTGAGGAAAAACGTGCACTCGGGCCACTGCCATCGGCACTGCCTGGCCATGGCGGTGAAAAACCGGCAAGCGTCGTAACGTCCCCCGATGGGCTGATCTTGCGAATTGTGCTGTTTCCAGTGTCCGCGATATACACATAACCTGCATTGTCGGTCGTGACCCCACGGGGGGAAGAAAACAGTGCACCTGAAGCAGGGCCGTCGCTATTGCCATTTACCCCTGCCGCACCAGCCAGAGTTGTAACCGCGCCAGCCGGTGTGATCTTGCGGATCGTATGATTCCCGGTGTCCGCCACATAGATGTTACTGAGGCTATCGGTAGCAATGCCCGCAGGGCCCGTAAAACGCGCGGTCTCGCCTACACCGTCAGTAGTGCCAGACAAATCGGGGGCACCGGCTAGCGTAGTCGTCACACCAGCCGGCGTAATCTTGCGGATAACATGACTGCCTCCATCCGCCACATAGACATTTCCATCGATATCAACTGCAACACCATACGGGCCTCTAAAACTCGCTGTTGCACCAACACCATCAGCGTAGCCAGCGACGCCGGCGGTACCTGCTAATGTCGTTACGATACCCTCTGAGGTTATTTTGCGAATAGTGTTGTTTCCAGTGTCCGCTACAAAGGCATTGCCATCGCGATCAATTGCAATACCTGTTGGATTTAGAAACCTCGCCGCTGCCCCAGTGCCATCGACATTTCCTCCGCCTATAGCTCCAGCCAGCGTGGTGACAACCCCGGCCTGAGTAATTTTACGGATTTCGTTGTGGTAGACATCCGTGACATAAACATTACCAGCTGCGTCGGTAGCAACAGCGGACGGGATAAAAAAAGAAGCCGGTGAATGAAGATCGATGTAAGTGGTCCCCGCCAGTGTCGTGACTACTCCCTCTGGCGTGATTTTGCGGATATTATGGTTGCCGTAATCCGCGACGTAAATGTTTCCATGAATGTCGGTAGCAATGTCTACTGGCGAATGAAAACTAGCGGCTGCGCCGATGCCATTAGCGCTACCAGTTATACCTGCGGTCCCCGCCAATGTGGTAACTACACCGAGTGAGGTGATCTTGCGAATGGTGTGGTTGCCCTGATCTGCCACATAGATGTTTCCGCTAGTGTCAGTCGCAATCCCCGCAGGAATTTCAAAACGCGCGGCGCCGCCAATTCCATCAGCACTACCCATCGCTCCTGCGGAGCCAGCCAATGTCGTGACGACCCCCGTCGGCGTAATCTTGCGGATAACATGATTTCCTCCATCCGCCACATAAATATTTCCATTTCCATCCGTGGCAACAGCGTGCGGAAGGTCAAATCGCGCTGCTGTGCCATTACCATTGGTATTGCCTGCGCCACCCGGATTTCCCGCTAGCAGCGATAGCACTGGAAGCGTTACACAGGTCACGACTATATTTGTGACGTTCGCATCAGCTATGGCACCGGAGCCATTTGTTATGGTGCAGTTTTGACCCGTCGGCGATATACCAATGGCTACGCCGTATGCGGAGCCGGAACTCAAAGTCGTCGCAAATTGAAAAGGTCCATCGGCGTTTAGATTGAGCTCATCGTAGCCATTGTTGCGAAACGCGACCGTGCCCTCTAACCCGATATGGTACCGCCTACGGTATAGCTGGAATTAGAACCAGCACCGCCGCCGCACGCCGCAAGCCCGAACAACGCAATCAGGATGAGAACTAAGAAACAGCAACTCGTGCGCTGTGACGCTCGCGCACGAGAGCCGCTGGCTCGGTAGAGAGCCTCGTCCAAGCACACGGGAATTGCATGCATGTCAGAAATAATCGTATTATTTTCATTGTGATATTTTAAGGAAATATACCGCGGATGATCGTGATCTCGCAAGGGCAACCCCTTCGCGACGGCGGTGAATTACCGGTCGTTTGCCGCGAGCTGCGGTTCGATCATCCGCTTCGCGCGGCCTTAACTCCAACGTTGAGCCTGTAGAAAACCCATTTTCGCATCTATACTGCTCGCTCAACTGTCAGAAGAGCTTGAGCAGAAAGATGCTGGATCGGCAGATCAAAAATCAGTGAGCTCAAGATGAGCGCATCAGACGCTGATGGCGCTCGAAGGTGTCGGCCCCATCAGCGCCAGCGCGCTAGTCTCAGCCATCGGTGATGCTCGCCAGTTCAAGAGTGGCCGGGATCTCGCCGCCTGGTTGGGGCTGGTTCCCAGTCAACACTCCAGTGGTGGCAAGGAGCGATTGGGGGCGATCTCAAAGCGCGGCGACACATACCTGCGCACCTTGTTGATTCATGGAGCACGCGGTGATCAGCAGCTGCGAAAAGAAAGAGGATCTTAAGAGCCAATGGTTCAAAGGAATCATGGCGAGGCGCAACAAGAATATCGCCACGGTAGCGCTTGCCAATAAAAACGCCCGTGTTATCTGGGCGGTTCTCAGTCGCGGTGAAAATTATCAGCCGGCCTGAGAGGGTGGGCGCATTGTAAGAAATAGGTTTTGCAGGAGAAGGAGCGTTCCACCACGATTGCAGAGTGAATTGTATTGATGACAACCGGTCGAACCGGCACGTGTGAAACCTGACTATTGCGTGGGCCCTCTGGAAACAAGGCCGCTAGGGCGATCAGCTACACGTGAGTGGATATTCATTATGGCTCTGGGTATAAGCACCCTATACAGAAGCCGGATATACGGAAGCAGTCGTACTTGGGTTGTCAGAAAAACAGTTTGTTTGCAAAACGGGAGGAGTCCATATACACAATAATCAAAGGGCATTGCGCCCTACGCGCTTAGAGTAACAAACAGAGAACAAGGCGCGGAATAGTGAGGGCATACGCCACGACTTACCTTTTATGTGTTCCCTAAGTGAGGGTTAGGCGATTGAAGTCAGCGCATAGCTGGTGCTTCGACCGCCTCCCGGTTCGCGCACGAGAATACCCCTACTGATGAGGTCGTTGATGTCGCGCAAAGCGGTATCGGGCGAAGACTTTGTAAGCTGCGCCCATTTGGAAGACGTCATCTTGCCTTCAAATCCATCCAGCAGTCGATTGACAATTTTGCGCTGACGCTCATTAAGCGGATGATCTTTGAACGTCTCCCAAAACCGCGCCTTTTGAATGACGCCCGCAAGCGTCTGCTCCGCTCCTTCGATTGCGCGGTCAAGGCATTCCAAGAACCATTCCAGCCACGCGGTGATATCGAGAGCGCCCTTCTGCGTGGCTTCCAGAACGTCGTAATAGGCTTTGCGCTCAAGCCGGATTTGCGCCGACATGCTGTAGAAGCGCTGCGGGCTTTGCTCGGACCGCGCCAACGCCATATCTGCAATGGCGCGCGCAATCCGCCCGTTTCCATCGTCAAACGGGTGGATGGTGACAAACCATAAATGCGCTAGGGCGGCCTTGAGCACTGGATCGTGCGAGGTGTCTTCGCCGAACCATTTTAGGAAGGCCGCCACTTCTGATTCAAGGCGAGACGCTTTTGGCGCTTCGTAATGCACACGCTCGCGCCCGATTGAGCCGGAGACGACCTGCATCGGACCTGAGCTATCGTCGCGCCACGCCCCGACGATGATTTTGGTCATGCCGCTGCGCCCGGTCGGGAACAGGGCGGCGTGCCATGCAAAGAGCCGTTCGTCCGTCAGCGGCGCTTGAAATTTCTGGGTGGCGTCAAGCATCATTTCCACGACGCCTTCGACGTTCCGGTCAGCTGGAGCAAGTGCGCCGATATCCATCCCGAGCCGTCGCGCGATGGACGACCGGACTTGTTCCTTATCGAGTATCTCGCCTTCGATCTCGCTGGACTTGAGAACATCCTCCGTGAGGGTGGCGAGGACGGCCTCCGCGCGCAAATCGAATCCCAGTGCTTCCATTCGCCCAATCAGCCGCCCCTGCCGATGGCGAACTGGTGCAAGGCGCTGAGCCAGCGCCCCTTCGTCCCATCGGAAATTCGGCCAATCTTGCAATTCGTGGATATACGTCGGCATTCTCCGCACCTCTTGCGGAGATTATGGCTGATATTCACCGCAAGCCGCAAGGTTAATCTCCGCAAAATATGCGGAGATTATGGCCAATATTCGCCGCAGAGGTAAGGTTTTTGGGTATTTGCGGGTCCACGGGCAAAACTGGCGACAGGCACTCCTACTTATCTTTGCCCCAAGAAAGGCTGCGCCAGCTATCGCAAATCCAGTCGCCGCACCGATCTCGAAGGGGCTTCGACGCTCTTATTGCGGGGATGCAGCGCTATAGTTCCACGCTGCCATAGCTCATCCTCGGATGATGTATCCTTCGAATTTAATAGAATTAACTGCAAGAACTTTTGCATTAACATCCGATCCGCATGTAAATGAAGGATGAAAAAATTGACCGATAAAACTGGCGATGGACTGCTAGAGTCGGCCCCTCTTAGTGATGGGCCACCATTGGCGATAGTGCTGAATTTAAAAGGGGGGCACGACGATGGCGAGGAGCGTATCGCCCTCATTAGCCACCTGCTCGAAGAAGCAGGACGGCCACATCAGTTATTCACGCCAGACGATCCGACCCAATTGCCCGATAAAATCCGGCAAGCCGTGGCGTGGGCGTAACAACGCAAGGGTGCCTTGGTGGCTGCCGGCGGTGATGGCACCATTAACTCCGTGGCACATGCCGCGGTGCCCAACGGCTGTCCTCTAGGCGTTTTGCCGCAAGGTACGTTCAATTATTTTGGTCGGGCACACGGCATCCCGACCGATATCGAGCAAGCCATGCAAATTCTGTTGAAGGCGAGGCCGCGTCCCATACAAGTGGGTTTGCTGAACGATCGGATATTTTTGGTCAACGCGAGCTTAGGTTTATATCCGAAGCTGCTCGAGGACCGCGAGGAGTTCAAAAAACACTTGGGGCGCAGCCAATTTGCTGCGATGGTCGCGGCGTTTTGGACGATATTACGCTCGCCTAATGACTGGTTGATTGAATTGGAATCGGAAGGCAAGGCGGTGATCGCGCATACCCGCACGTTATTCGTTGGCAACAACCAACTGCAGTTGGAGCAAATCGGCATTCCTGAAGCCAGCGAGGTGAACCGCGGCAAGCTGGCCGCGGTGATGGTAAAGCCGGCGGGGCGACTTGCGATGTTGGGGCTTACGCTGCGCGGCGCGCTTGGCCGGTTGGGCGACGCGGATCAAGTGCGGCATTTCGCCTTCACCAAACTCATCGTAAGACCGCGCATAGGTTCTCGAGTACGGCATATCCAAGTCGCTACCGACGGCGAGCTGCTACGGCTTACGACACCGTTGGTTTTTTCCGTGAGCCCTATCCCGCTGCAGTTGCTTGCGCCACCGGACTCAGGCTCGGCATGACAGTACTGTTGCAAATATCGGATCCGCACTTCGGGACCGAGCTGCCCGAAGTGCTGGCGGCCTTGAACCGCTGGGTAACCGAACAGCGTCCGGACGTTATGCTCTGGTCCGGAGACATCACCCAGCGAGCGCGCCGAGAGCAATTCGCCGCGGCCCGGCGTTTTGCCAATGCACTGGCGGTGCCGCACTTATTGGCGATTCCCGGCAATCACGACATACCCCTCTACAATATGGCGGCGCGTCTATTCCGGCCGTACCATAATTACATGCACAGTTTCGGAGAAGTATTGGAGCCCGAGTTCAATAGCGAAGAACTGCTGATCATCGGGGTCAAGACCACGCGCCGTTGGCGGCACAAACACGGCGAAGTATCGCATGAGCAAATCGACCGCGTTGCGCAGCGCCTGCAACGCGCGCAGTTGCGGCAACTGCGGGTAGTGATGACGCACCAGCCCTTGCATGTGCTTACGGAACGAGAGATCAACAATCGTTTGCGCGGTGCGGACGCGGCGATAACCGCATGGGCCGAGGCGGGCGCCGACTTGGTGCTGGGGGGCCACATACACTTGCCTTACTGCCGCAAACTCGATATTGCTGCCCGGCCGCTATGGATCGTACAAGCCGGTACCGCTCTGTCTTCACGCGTGCGGAGCGGCATCCCCAATTCGGTTAACCTCATCCGCTACGAGCCTGCAATGACGCCTTTGCAATGCAATATTGAGCGCTGGGACTTCGATGCTACGGGGCAATGCTTCAGTCTCATTGAGCGCACCCAGGCCATGCTCGAACGTTAACCCGGCATCTGCCAAGAAACCCCGCGATTATCTTGGCGTGGCCTTTTGAGTGACGCTATGAGGCCTTACTTGGAATGGCGCACATAGGGGGAGTTTGTTCAAGCCAGATTTTGGCCGACTGGTGCATGATTGTGAGAGACTTGCGCTCTGAAAATTAAAAAGTCCATTTCCCCGAAAGCCCGGCTCGAAGAGCGTGCCAAAATTACAGAATGACGACGTTGGTGGGTTTTATGCCATAAACAGACTCAAAAGAGCGCTCGGCGAAGGCCTGAATCTCGTCATCTGTCCCTTTTTGCGAAAGCCAGCGATAGGCATATTTGAACGGACCCGGCTGCGTGATCCACTGGCGCGTGAGATCAAAAATTACGTTATGCGCATAGAAATCATCGAACGCCTCTTTGATATCGCTCTCGCTGTGCCCGCTATGGAGCCTTGGATACACGCCGTCATCGTCTTCCTTATCGACGAACAATGCGCCGTGACGGTCAAAAAGCGTCGCGGCATCCTGTGAAACGCGCTGCCCGGCCATCCAGGCGCCCGGCCAGCAGAAGAACTCCGGGCGAGCAAACTTGTCGCGCATGAACGCAAGAAAATGGGCAAAAATGATTCTGACCGCTACATTGCGCTTCTCGAACCGGAATGCCGCGTGCTCGGACATCAGCGGGGAAAATTCCGGTAACTCGACCCAGCGAGAAAACTCTCCCGCGACTTCCAGCGGGGAGTGCTCGATCATCGCACCACATAGTTTCCGGCTGACCGCGTCATATTCTTCGCGCGAGTATTCCCGGATGGCGTCCATGACTTCAGGGTGTTTGAAGCGGGCCAACCTGCATAGCCAAACAAAGCGCGCCCCCGGCTCGATATCCGTTATGAAGCTTGGATAATGCACGAGCGGAAATGGAAAACCCGATCCCGGATTAAGCGCCACATCGCAGATCAGCAAAAACAGCCCGATGGTGGGGTGATCTATGGAAGGCGGTCGTTCAAGTTCCGTAAAGTGAAGAAAAACAGCAAACGCTTTTCCATAGACGCCGTCGAACATCCCCATTTGCTCGGCGGTCTCCATGCCGAGCAAGCCGCCCGTTGCGAAATGAAGATATTGAAGCTGAGCCATGCGGGCCTGACCTTCGAATATTTCATACGCGCCGATCGGATAAAGCGAGATCGGTGAGCCGTAATAGTACCCTTCCTCTTCCGCCTCGCGGAGCTTGCGAAACGGCTCGCTCCACTCTTTGGGATGGGGAATGATGCTGAACGCACGGTCCGAGACCGAGGCGATCAGACTGCTGATGTTGCTATACGCAATGCTGTAGGCGTGGCCGAGATTTTCGAATTGCGGATTCTGCACGATATCGTTTGCCGAAAGCGGGTTAACAGTCAGGCCTCGAAATGCCTCCATGTCGAAATGATTGTTGATTATGATATTGACTAGGCCGCCCGGTGTTCCATAGCCGCCGCCCGGCAAAACGTCGGCCAGATTGCGGATAGACTTCTTGAACCCGACGCTGACGATAAGGTTCTTGAGATGATCGTAATTGGCGTGCGCCTGCGCCGGATAGGTCATGCTTAGCATGAGGCCGTAGGTCGACCCGACATGCTGCCACCAATGAACCGTCTCGTGCAGAAACGTCGAGAACGCCTGAACGCCTTCGAGATCAATCATCCCGGAATTGACTATGCCGCTGGGCATAGACGTGAGCTTTCGGTGGACAGCTGGCGAGAGCCGCAGAACAAACTGAAAGGTGTTGTAGAGCCCATGCCCTTTCAGCGTCGCGGCAAAGAGTCCCTGACTGGCAAGCGGGCTATAATCGTTGAGTAGCTCAGGTTGGGGAATCTGCATCGGTCTTCCCCTGCTTGGTTTTCGCCGCGCTCGCTTTTGGAAACGGGAGAAAGGAATGGCGAACATGAATGGTGTTGCCGCTGCCAGGCCGTACATGGTCGGTCGAAAAACGTTCGATTGTACTGACCGTCGCGCCGGGAGATGGCGATCCTACCATGCCGACATCAACTTTGTTGGCTTCGATAGCTGCTTTGACTCGCGACAATGCGAAGTCCGTATCCCCGTCAAGGACATAACCAAGCATGCAACCGACTGGCAGGCCGTCTGCGTATTGCTCAGTGATAAATCGCTTTAGGCCCTGGTTGACATAGGGCGTGGCGAGGCTTTGCCGTGCCCCATTGTAGGGGACATTTAGGCGTTTGCACTCATAGGCGAGATAGCGCGTGCAGCCCTGATCGAGAAGAACCGCCAGATCGATTTGCCCCTTGCTGAACGCGAGTCCCTCGGGTGTAAAGCCCTCCGGCTCAAACTGATATGCAAGATGGTGGAATATCTGTCTCGCCTCGGAATCTTTGACCAACACGCTTCTGAGGTTGAACGTAATGGCGTCCTCTTCCGGGCTTGGGGGTAGTACGGCGAGACATTCCGGCCACAACGCGTATATACGCGCCAGTAGTCGGTCATCGATCGAAATGAAGTGCTCTGCCCAATGGCTCGGATCCCCAACCACCATTACTGAGCGCTGCCCCGCTTCTTGGGTGAGCCCAAATAATCCTGAAGGTCGAGCGCGATAGCGTGCGCGTCTGCAAGCGCCGATGAGCGTAGCCAAAACCGCTTTTGCATTGGTTTGACGATATAAAGATCATCACCCTCAAAAATCCTGAAGTCCGGCATGACCTGGAAGTTTCCAGGCAGCGGCTGGTGAATGCTCTCAAACAACTTCGCCAGCACGTCGCGAACGGCCGAGTTATTGACCTCTCGATAAGCAGTGATCGCTTTTTTCTTTCGAAGCGACAACCGGACCACTGCAAGATCAGCGTTATGCGCTTCCAAACTCACGTCGATGGCGCGCTCCTCGCGCAGCCATCCGGTCAATGCGTGTACCAAGGCATCGGCATACGCTATCCGCTCTGTCGCAGAAGATGTTTTCCAGATCGCGGGCAAGCTGCCCTGATGTGGCTGAACGGCAGGAAGAATAAACTCGACCTCGTCTTCGATGAGCGTAACTTCATCCGGAGAAAGACAGAAATACTCGTAAGCGCACGCATCAACCTTGGCGAAAACCTCGGAGCCACCGCCTTGAAGAGCGAACTCACTTTGCGCGGCGTTTAGCGCTAAGTCGACAATGCCCACCAAAGCCTTTGCTGCTTTGCGTGCTCGCTCAGGTTCTGGAAGATCGGATGGCTCCGGAAATGGCAGCCGCATCAACTCGGCTTGCTGGACCTCTGGACGATCCGAACCGAGCGAAGCCGTGCCATGAAACGCAAACCAGATCGCTACCTTGCTGTTAAGCAGTGCAGCCAAAATCTTTGCTCGGCGCTCGCATCCCTGCGGAACCACGATTGCCTGAATAATGTGCTGGAAGGTAAGCGGCTGCTCGACATAGCTGGCACGCAATCGCTTCGACACGACGCTCACGCCGCGAGGTACAAGAACTCGCGGACCTTTTTCAAACCCTCTTTCGAAGCCTTTTCTCCGTACGCGGGAGGAATGCCAGGGAGTGAGTCCGGCGACACCTTGAGCCAACGGCTGAAACTGCGCGATCGGAAGATCGGGCTGCTTAGATACGTAGTCGCTCATGTGATACGAGCTGCCACTGGACGCATTGTATGGCTGGTAACCTTGCCCGATCATCCAGCCATCAGCAGCATCTGTCGCCCTGCGGCTCTGGCTTCCGAAGTCGGTGATCAGATCGCCGAGTGTCGGCAGCCGTGACAGGTATGCGAAGAGCTTCGCGTCGGGCTCTGACATCCACAGGCGGCGCTTGAATATCAAAGGGTCCGATAGCGCCGCCTTGGAGGTAATGAAGCTCTTGTCTGCGCTGCTGAGTGTAATCAGCCGCTTCACCTTTAGGTTCAGATCAGCTTTTGGCGCCCAATATTCGAAGCGGTACAACGCCTGCCCCGGCGCTGCGTTCCCGAAAATTATCAATGTTGCGGGCCGGATTGCGCCGTCGAAGAGCTGAAAACGCAAGTCGGCAAAATTGATGACCCGGCGAATCCGGGCTTTCTCAATCAGCCTGTTCCGCGCGTCAACGGACGTGTCTGCATGATTATGCAGAAAGCCCATTGCCGGAAGAAGGAAGGCGACCACACCGTCCACGCTAAGATGTTCGATCGATTTCCATGTAAACGCCCAAGCGTCTTCTTTTCCTGGCATCGGGAGATGGCGCTGCGCGCACCATTGCATCGATGAGCGATTAGGGCCTCGGCGGCTCGTCCAGGGCGGATTGCCTATCACCACGTCAAAACGCGTCCTATCCGGCTCGACACTGAAGAAGTCCTGACACCGCAGGGTCTTGCCCCATAACTCAGGCAGGACTTTTCCGCGCTTTATGAGCTGGCGGATATCGGGCGGACTGACCTGTTCGAGCAAAGCGATGTAAAGAGAGAAGACAGCAACCCGCACGGCGCTGCCATTCAAATCCCATCCGTTCAGGCGGGCCAGAATATTCTTGAGGCTGTCCCAACGGATGGTGCGCGCTTTGTGCGTTTCGCGCCAGTGTTCACAAAGGCGCTGAAACGAACGAACGAGAAAAACACCGGAGCCACACGCCGGGTCTAGAAACTCTCCCTTGTCTCTGACGCCACCGGGTAGCGTTTCCCAAACTTGAGAGACGACGGTATCCGCCAAAAACATTGGCGTGTAGTACGCTCCAGTCTCTCTTCTTTCGGCCTCTCGTTCACCGAGGAACCGATCATACACGGCACTGATGAGCTCGATGGGGATATGCTTGAAATTGTAGCCCCAAAACCGGAGCTGGCCAGCAGCCATTTCCTCTTGTCCTAGCCGGAAGCGCTCTAAAACGGCCAGGTGCTCGCGGGAAACGCGCGGCGGATGTGCATTCGGTTCAAACGAGCACGGCGCAACGAAGAGGTCGCCATTGAAATCCTGCCTCAAGGCATCGAAAAGTCGCTTGAGCGCGGATACGCTTCCGGAGAGAAGCAATGCTGAAAAGCTTTCGACGCCTACGCCAGCCGCGTCTTTGAAGTATTCTTTGCCGATGATCTCCCGGTCTTCCAGATAGGCAATGAACATCGCTTGTATAAGCAATGCCTGCGCGGCATCTGATGAAAGCTTAGCCTCGCACAAGAGGCCATGAGCGCTGGTCAGATTTTCAAGGAGAACTTGATCGACGCGCTCCTTGGGTTTGAAAAACTCGGCATGCTCTTCCCAGAACCTGCCGGATTCAGCACCATAGATCATGTTCTTGAGCGCCAAGGCGTCGGCGGTCGCGCTCAGCGTCTTCACAAGGCAGCGCCGTTCAAACTCGTCTCCGGGATTTGAATAGGGCGTGCAAGAAAGAGAGAATGCGCGAACGGTGTCGCTCGTGATAACGAGTAGCAGGCTGGCGAGACCCTGATTCCAAAGTGCGGCATGCAGACTGATAATCTGATTCCGGTCGTACTGCTCAAGATTTGCGATGACGATCGTGGGCACGCCTTGGACGCAGAAGACGGCTGATGCGCCCAGCCCCTCCAGTGTCGCGCGGATCGCGCCTGCGTGTGGGCTGTTTCGAACCGTCTCCACGTTTTCATAAAGTTCCGGCGCGTCCCGGTCAGTGAGATCGAGGCGCTTCTTCCAGATGTCTTCTAGTCTGCGTGAGCGAATGGTGGTCATCGTCCACCCCTCTTGAGCGAACGCGCGCTGCGCTGACGGGGCGGCGTGGTCCTAAGAGGCACATTCGCCTGTCCATTGAGGAGATCAGATTGAAGCAACTGGATGAGCGGCTCCAGCGCACACACGACGATCAGATCAGCGTCCGGCAACCGGGAATCGCATACAGCCACGCAGGAAGCTTGTTGCAGGTCGATGACGAAATGTTTGCCGCGAAGCCCTTTCCAATCGGAGCTATTGCAGACCTGAAAAATCGCCGGAGCTATATTAGAAAGGTGTCCGATTCGGACCCCGATTGTATCAGTAAGTCTTCTCAGAGCCGCTGAGGCGAGAACGTCACCCGGCGAAAAACTCGGCGCGTGGCCACGTCCGTTTGCAAATGCGGGAACCACCCGCTTCCAATGGCGAAATGCCTCTTTGGAAAGCCCCACTGTGTCCCGTAACTGACCTGGCGTGTAAAACAAGTTGCCTGCACCTTGTTTGAGTGTTGTTGACCCCCAACTATGAATCAGGGGCGGTTAACAGGTCAATCACAAGCTCTTTTTTGTTCAGGGGCGCGGGATAAGTAGGGTTCCAAAGGGCGCAACGAGATCGAGACACAAATCGAAACCCTTCTGGATTGCATCATGGAGGGCTAGAGCGAAACCCTTTTCGCCAGCTATGAGTGGCGGATCGAAAAGCGTGAACGCGAAAAGCTGCTTCTGAATGAAAAACTCAGCGCTCATGCCAAGCCACGCCCAAGACCATCGCAAGAGTTCGAACCCGCGCTGGGATCACTCAAAAACCCAATGAGTCTGTGGCGTTCGCACGATCTCGCTCGCAAGCAAGCGGTGGTGAAGATGCCGTTGCCGAGCGTCCGGCGTACAAAAACAAAATCGGTGTTCGAACCCCAATTTATGCCAGTCCTGTCAATGCACTAGCTGCAATCTTAGACGGGAAAAAGCAAAATGGCGCGCCCGGCGGGATTCGAACCCACGACCTTTGGCTTCGGAGGCCAACACTCTATCCAGCTGAGCTACGGGCGCGTTATTTGACATGGAACGGGGGCCGTTCCCCCGCAGCGGGGTTGCCTTGGCGGCCTCGCGCCATGAGGCGGTGCGGCGCGCGAGTCGAGCAGGGGCTGCGGGCCGCTAAGGATACCCGCTGGGTCCTTTGCCGTCTACAGCGTGAGGGGCGGGCGAGGCCGATGTTCACTGAATGCGGCCGTCGCAAGCCGTTAGCGGAGATATTGAACAGATGGGCCGTGGTTGCCGCGTCGCGCCATCCTCCGGCGTAACGGCCAATCAAGTAGCGCGCCGTCAACTCGCGCTTATATAAACCTGTTTTTCCCAGGCGTGGGCGAGGGCCGCGCGCAGTTGCGCCGGGCCTACTTCGCGCAGGCGCGCCAGACGCTCCTCCAGGCTGGGGTGGTTTTGCAGGTAGATGCCTTCGCGGGCCAGGCGTTCCATGCTGGCCTCCGGGTCGTCGTCTTCGATGAGCAGGCCGGCCTCGACATAACGGCGGGTCATTTCCAGTTCATCGTGGCTCACGTCCTTCGCCAGCAATTCCGCCACGGTGTCTTCCACGCCTTGCCGGCACAGGTCGGCCTTTTGCGGGTCGCACGCGGTTTGGATCAGCCACAGGCCGGTGTCGGAGTAAGGCTCGAGACGGGAGTGGATGCCGTAGACCAGGCCGCTGTTTTCACGCAGGGCTTGAAACAGGCGCGACGAGCCGCCGCCGCCCAGCAGGTGATTGGCCATCACCGCCGCGTAGTAATCGGGCGCAGTGGGCGTGGGGCAGGGCAGTAGCCACAATAACGGAGTTTGTTCGCCGCCGCCTTCCTCGACATAACGGCCGGGATGGAAGACCGGCGGCCGGGTCTCGGCCGGCGCGGCGGCGGGCAGGTCGGCCAGCTCTTGAGCGGCCGCCACCAGCGCGGCGTGATCGACTTCGCCCACCGCCACGATGTACAACCGTTCGCCGCTCAAGATGCCATTCAAATAACCGCGTATCCCGGCGGCGTCGGCCGCGGCCAGTTGTTCGCGTTCGCCCAGCACCGGCCGGCCCATGGGATGGTCGCGCCAGGCGCGGGCGATGCCGAGTTCCTCCAGCGCCTCTTCCGGGCTGTCCTCCACCATGGCCATTTCCTGGAACACCACCTGTTTTTCCACGGCGAGGTCGGCGTCGGTGAAACGCGGCCGGCGCAGCATGGCGATGAATAAACGCAACAGCTCGGGCACATCGCCGGCGGGCACCAAGCCGTGATAGGCGGTGAGCTCGCGGCCGGTGAAGGCGTTGACCTGGCCGCCCATGGCGTCGAAGCGGCGGGCCAGGGCGGCGGCGTCGAGTTCGGCCGTGCCTTTGAACAGCAGGTGTTCCAAGAGGTGGGCGTAGCCGGATTCGTGGTCGGCCTCGTGGCGGGTGCCGTTGCGCAGCCACACGCCGAGGGCGGCGCTGTGGCGCTGGGGCAATTGACGGGTGATGACGCGGACGCCGTTGGGTAATTGGGTGCTTGCTATCATGGACTGCTCGTTGCGGCGGGTTGAGTACGGCTGAAGCGGGTGTGAAGGTATTGTAGCGTGACGGAGGCCGCGCGCCACAGCGCGCGGCAGGTCTTTCTTGCTTATTCTCGACAACGGATGATTTGACGAGGGATCGAACAGCTCCTTCCCTCTTGCAGGGGGGGCCCGGGATGGGGGTCGAGGTGGCGGAAATCGAGACCTTTGGCCCCCACCCCGACCCACTCTTTGGAAGGATCGGCGTGTTCACCATGGCCAGCGAGTCCACCATCTCGATGACCGGTTTAATACGAGGAACCATGTCTCTCCGCCAATCTCGATGGGACTTGGCATCATCGCGTTCGTGGAAAATTTCGTCCTCAACAGGACTTGACCGCCAATTTCGCGCGGAAGTCCTCGGTCGCGGCCCGCGCGGCGATGATCGCCGCCAGGTTTTGCACACAACCCTTGCCGAGCGGGATGTCGTAGGTGATGGTGGCGCCGTAGGCGTCCGGCGCCTGCAAGTCGCGGCGCACCTTGTCGAAGGTCAACACCCGGGTGCCGAGTTCGAAGGCCTCTTTTATATCGTGGGTGACCATGAAGATCATCATCTGATTTTCCCGCCACAGATTCAAAATCAGCTCGTGCATGTCGGCGCGGATGCCGGGGTCGAGGGCGCCGAAAGGTTCGTCGAGTAATAGAATCTTGGGTTCTTTCACCAGGGCCTGGGCGATGGAAAGGCGCTGCTGCATGCCGCCCGACAGCATGGCGGGATATTTGTGGCGCGCCTCGAACAGGCCGACCGCTTGCAGCGAGGCCTCCGCTTGGGCGATGGCGCGGCGCCGCGCGGCGCCGAACAAACGGCCGAGCAGCGGCGAGGCTTGCAGTTCCAGGCCGAGCAGCACATTGCCCAGCACGGTTAAATGCGGGAACACCGAATAACGCTGGAAGACGATGCCGCGATCGGGGCCCGGTTCCGCGGGCAGCGGTTTGCCGTTGAGCAGCAGTTCGCCGCGCGAGGGGGCTTCTTGCCCCAGCAATAAACGCAGAAAGGTGCTCTTGCCGCAACCGGAGGCGCCGACGATGGTGCAGAATTCCGGGCCGCTGACCTTGAGGTTGACCCGTTCGAGTATCGTCTGGCCTTGATATTCCTTCCAGAGATTTTTGATATGCAGCGTGTTCATGCTCAGGTTTTCGGCGCCCACGGAAACAACCGGCGCGACAATACCCGCAGCAGATAATCCGACAAAAAGGCCAGCAGGGTGATCCACGCCACATAGGGCAGGATGGTGTCCATGGCCAGATACCGGCGCAACAAAAAGATCCGGTAACCGAGGCCGCTTTCGGCGGCGATGGCCTCGGCGGCGATCAGGAACAGCCAGGCCGAGCCCAGCGTTAAACGTACCGCGTTGAGCAAACGGGGCAGGATTTGCGGCAACACCACCCGCCAAATCACCTGCCAGGTGGAGGCGCCGAGCGTCTGCGCCTTGATGATTTGCTCGTGCGGTATATCGCCGACCCGCAGGTGCAGCTCACGCATGATGCAGGGCGCCACGCCGAGCACGATCAGCATGATCTTCGATAATTCGCCCAAGCCGAAGATGATGAACAGGATCGGCAGGATGGCCAGCGGCGGGATCATCGACAACACCGCGATCAACGGCGACAGGCCGGCGTTGAAATAAGGAATCACGCCGGTGGCGATGCCGAACATCAGACCAAGCAGGGCGCTGATCGCCACCGCCAGCAGCAGGCGCTGCAAACTGGCGGCGGTGTCGGACCACAATTGAATTTCGCCGGTGCGGCGGTTGGGCTCAAACGCCGCTTGCACTATCGCT
Source organism: uncultured Gammaproteobacteria bacterium (assembly GCA_963729605.1). Classification (GTDB taxonomy): domain Bacteria; phylum Pseudomonadota; class Gammaproteobacteria; order DRLM01; family DRLM01; genus CAKKSB01. Next base: position 54,703 of record CAVSNY010000002.1, read on the forward strand.
TCCTTGAGGCTGCCCAACGACGGCAGTAACTTGTCGTTGGGATTCTCCGCGAGACGCAGATCGGACGCGATGAGATACACGATGACGATGAGCAGGAAAGGCAGCGCGCTGAGGGACAGCGCGCTGAAACGTCCCGGTTGCTGATTGAGCAAACGCCGCATGGTTTACAACTTGCCTTGCGCGGCCATGTCCATGTAATCGGCGGTGAAGCGCAGCGTGGTGTTTTTGGTGTTGCCGAGCGTCTTGCCGCCGGGGAAACTCATGCCGACGTGATCGACACTGCGCGCGCCTTCGCCGAGGATGCCGTGCTCGAAGGAAAAGCGCCGCACTTGATCCATGGTCTTGATGAGCGCGGGGCTTTTAGCGAAGGTCACCGCGTCGGCCGGCGCGTAAAACATCTTGGTGGTCGCCAATTGTTTTTCATAACCGGCGAGGTCGGTTCCCGACGCGACCCCCATGGCGGTGCGAGCCGCTTTGCCTTTGGCGTCGTTGCGCGACATGAGGGCCATGGTCTCGTACCACGCGCCGGCCAGCGCCTTGCCGAGCGCGGGGTTGGCGTTAAGCGTCTTGGTATTGACCACCAGCAGATCGATGATCTCGCCGGGAATATTGCTGGAGTCGAAGACTTTTACCGCGCCGGGCATGGCGGTCACTTCACTCAGTTGCGGATTCCAGGTCACCACCGCCTTGGTATCGGACGCGGCGAACGCGGCGACGATGTCGGCATCCGAGGTGTTGATCACTTTGATGTCGCGTTCACTCAGCTTCACGCTTTCCAAGGCCCGCGCCAGCAGATAATGCGAGACCGAGAGTTCCACTAGATTGACCGGCCGGCCTTTGATATCGGCCAGTCCCTTGGCCTTTTTCAAGACGATCCCGTCGTTGCCGTTGGAAAAATCGCCGACGATGAGCGCGGTGGAATCGACGCCGCCCGCGGCGGGTATGGTCAGCATGTCCATATTGGTCATCACGCAGGCGTCGAAGGCGCCGGCGGTGTATTGATTGATGGATTCGATATAGTCGTTGATCTGCACGACTTCGATCTCGATGCCGTATTTGTCCGCCCACTTTTTCACGATGCCCTGTTTCGCGGCGTAATCCCACGGCATCCAGCCGACGTAAATCGACCAGGCGACGCGGTATTTATGCGCCGGAGCGGCTTGGGCGGTGGAACACACCACGGCCGCGCTCAAGGCGAGACTAAAAATAAAAAATTTGCTGAAGGTTTTGCTGAACGTTCGCATGGCACACCTCTATTATGTTATCGCTAGGGTCGCAGAGTTTGTGTGCCGGGGCGGGCGCGGTGCACGGACCTGTACGAGGCGGCCCGGCGGCTGCATTGAACGCAACACCGCGGCACTCCTCCCGGGCTTTTGTCCCGCCGTGTATCCGGCCCTGTCAGGAGGCGGACTGCATCCCTCGGACCAGCCGCCCCGCCTTCGCGGGGCCGGAACCCTAGATGCTGGTTTGCACGGTGCAAGCGGTGTGCCGGTTCCAGCGCAATGCGGTCCGCGCAAAAACGGGGCGGGTGCCAAAAGGTGAAAAAGCGATCAGCCTATCGCGACTTGCGCGCAACGGGGTGGGCGCGGCGCTCGCGATCATACGAAGCGGCGCGCCGTCTTGGCCCGCGGTCGCGGTGCGTGTTAGTGGTTTTATGCGACAATATGGGGCGTTCACATCGTCTCATGATCCTTAATGGGGCAATTTTACAACCGTTCATTCGGAAGCCATTCCGGACGCGGCTGTTGGACGCGAGTGTCCGCGCCGCGCAAATCGTTTTGCGCATAACGTGTTTCAACAAGCGGCTTTCGTGGACGGTGATAGTGCGGCCGGTTTCACTTGCACTGGCATATCGCTTGCTCTATGTTTGGCGAGTCCGAGGGTCGCGGCCGTGTTGAAGCGGCGGCGCCTCGTTATGACAACTAGGGTTCCGGTTCGGTGACGAATGCTGGTCCGAGGGTTGTCGGCCTCTATGGAGAGGTTACACGGCGGGATAAAAGCCCGGGAGATTCGTCGGTCTCTCACGACTCTTATTCACGCGTTTAACCGAACGATGGAGGATCATCATGTTTATCCAATCCCGTAAACACAGCGCTTTTAATGCCGGCGGCGCAAAACGCCGCCACCATCCCAGCTTCGATAAGACCCAGCTGCAAGGCTGGAAGATGATGCACAAGGAGGCCGAACTGCCGCACGCCGGCTGGGACGCCGAAGAAAAACGCTGCCTCGAACTCGGCCTGCAAGGCGCCGACAGTATTCAAGACAAATCCATCCCGACCTTCGCGCGCGGCGAGCTGCCGCATTTCGCCGGCATCAATACCTTCATGAAGGCGCCGTATATCGAAGACGTGAAGGATGTGGGCAAGTTCGACGTGGCGGTGATGGGCGTGCCCTTCGACGGCGGCACGACGTATCGTCCCGGCACGCGCTTCGGACCCCAGGGCATACGCCGCATCTCGGCCCTGTACACGCCGTACAATTATGAAATCGGCGTGGATCTCCGCGAGCAGATGTCGATGTGCGACATCGGCGACGTGTTCACCATCCCCGCCAATATCGAAAAGACCTTCGACCAAATATCGAAGGCGACCGCGCACGTCTTCGCCAGCGGCGCCATGCCGATCATTTTGGGCGGTGACCATTCGATCGGCTTCCCGACGGTGCGCGGCATCGCGAGCCAGACCGACAAGAAGATCGGCATCATTCATTTCGACCGGCACGCGGACATCCAAGAGAAAGACCTCGACGAGCGCATGCACACCACGCCGTGGTTCCATGCGACCAATCTGCCCAACGTGCCGGCGACCAATCTGGTGCAGATCGGCATCGGCGGCTGGCAGGTGCCGCGTCAGGCCGTCAAAGAGGCGCGCAAGCGCGACACCACCATCATCACGATGAACGACGTCGAGAAGCTCGGCCTCGACAAGGTCGCCGAGATCGCGCTCGAGATGGCGTGGAAGGATTGCGACGCGGTGTATCTGAGTTTCGACATCGACTGCGTCGACGCCGGCTTCGTGCCCGGCACCGGCTGGCCCGAGCCGGGCGGATTTTTGCCGCGCGAAATTTTATATCTGCTCGGCCTGGTGGCGAAGGAAGGCATCTGCGGCATGGAGGTCGTCGAGGTCTCGCCGCCCTACGACATCTCCGACATCACCTCGCTGATGGCGATGCGCGCCATTGTCGACGTGCTCGGCACGGTGGTGGCCCACGGCAAGATGGGTTCGCACCGCCACATCATCCGCGGCTGGGGCGCCTGAACCGGAGGGCGGCGGCCGGCTTTCGGGCGCCGCCCTTTCCGTCTCTCCTTTCGCGGGCGGCCACGGTCGCGGGCGGGGCCGTATCATTCGGAGCCGCCGGTACCCTTCGGTATCATCCCGGCTGCGTCCCGCCGCTATCGTGACCTGTCTTTGATTTTAATAGGCTTTTGCAACAAACCGACTTCCCCTCTCATTCCTCCCGGACGACGGGCCTGGCCGGCCAAGCGCCTCCGTTCGGCGGCAAGGTCAACTTCGTCACGGTAACGTCCGTTACATTAAGGCGACGATATTCGCTGTTTACCGTAGATTTTGCCATCGGCGATCGCCGGCCCCGCCGCGAATTTTTTGTTGAGCACCACAGGCAAAAAACCCAATATAACGGAGATAGGTTTAAAGGAATGCCGCCTATTCAGGGTGCCAGGTTGCTGGGCCGCGTGTTTTCGTGAAGGAGAAGGTTTGGACATCATTTTTCAGTTTTACGGGTTGTGGTTTTTATTGCCCGGTTTGCTGATTCTTGTTTGGCCCAAACACGAGAGCGAATACGGCCTTGCGAAGATTTTTTGGCTGCTCGGCGCCTTCGGCGTCACCCAGGGATTGATTGAATGGATGCAGGCGTGGCGTCAGGCGCAGGTCACCGCGCCCCTGTTGGATATCATCGAACCGTGGTTATTGTTGGCGTCCTGCCTCTTCCTGTTTGAGTTCGGCCGGCGTCTGCTGCGTTCTTGCCTGACCGCGGAGTCGCTGGCCGGGCTGCCGGGCCGGATTTTTTCTCCCTGGGTCTACGTGTTCTTATTGGGCGGCATCGCTTACGCCGGCCAGGCCGCGGACCGGAATCCCCACGAAACCTTATTGTGGGCGTACCGGCTTGCCGGATGGATCGGCGCGGTGTTGACCGGCAGCGGCTTCTTTTTGTATTGGCATCGCCGCCTAAAATTACCGGCCGACGATCCGGACTATCACCGCGTCAAAGCGGCCTTCCACATGCTCGCCGCCGCCTTTGTCGGCTATGGTGTGTGGGGCGGGCTCGCCGGAAGCGCCGGGTCAAGCCTCGCCGCCGCCGAGTTGGCCGGGCCGGCATTGTTCGAGGTGCTGCCCTTGTCGGCGCAGATCGCCATGGCTCTGGTCGCGGTTCTGTCCGCGGTGTCCATCGTTTATATCCTGCGGCTCTTCGACCATGAATCCCGCAAGCGCTTCCAGGTGCTGCGCGCCAGTTCGGAGCAACACGAGAAATCCCTGAGCCACACCAGCCGCCATTATGAAGTCTTGCTCCACACCGCCAGCGACGGCATCCATGTGCTGAATCTCGACGGCGATATCGTCGAGGTCAACGAGGCCTTTTGCCGCATGCTCGGCTACACCCGCGAGCAAATGCTGGGCATGAACGTCGTCGATTGGGATACCCATTTTTCCCCAGCCGAACTCAAGGTGCGGATTCCGATGCTGATCGACAAACGCACGGTGTTCGAAACCAGCAACCGCCGCAGCGACGGCCGGATCATCGACGTCGAGATCAGCACGGTCGGCGTCACCATCGACGGCCAGACCTTGCTGTATTGTTCGTCGCGCGACATCACCGACCGCAAACATGTCGAAGAGCAGCTGCGATTGGTGGCGCGGGTGTTCGACCGCGCCGCGGAAGGGGTAATGATCACCGATGAAAACCAAACGATATTGACGGTGAACGACGCCTTCACCACGGTGACCGGTTATACGCGCGAAGAAGTGATAGGCCAGACCCCGGCCATCCTCCAGTCCGGTAAACAGGCGCCGGACTTTTACAAAAACATGTGGACGGACCTGCGGGCCAACGGCTGGTGGCAGGGTGAAATCTGGAACCGCCGCAAAAACGGCGAGCTGTATCTGGAGTGGCTGTCGATCAATTCCGTGGTCGATGAGGCGGGTCAGGTCATCAATTACATCGGCATGTTCAGCGACATCACCCTCATCAAGGAATCGCGGCAGCGCATGGAGTTTCTCGCCACCCACGACGAGTTGACCGATCTGCCCAATCGCACCCTCTTCAAAGATCATCTGCGCCTCGCCTTGGCGCGCGCGGCGCGCGCCGGCGGCCGCCTGGCGCTGTTGTTCGTCGATCTGGATAATTTCAAGATGATCAACGACACCCTCGGCCATCAAGAGGGCGATGCCTTGCTCAAACAGGTGGCGGTCCGTCTCAAGGGATGTATCCGCGAGGTGGACACGGTGGCCCGTTTGGGCGGCGACGAGTTCGTGGTCTTGCTGGAGATCGAACACCGCAACGACGCCGCCATCATGGCCAAACGGATACTCGAGGCCTTCTCCGCCAGTTTTATCCTGCAAGAGCAGGAATGCTACATCTCGCCCAGCATCGGCATCAGCCTGTTTCCCGAGGACGGACCCGATCCGCTGGTGCTGATGCGCCACGCCGATACCGCGATGTACCGCGCCAAGGAGCGCGGCAAGAATACCTTCATGTTCTTCACCGCCGACATGGCCGAACAGATCAGCCGCCGCATGACCATCGAAAACGCCCTGCGGCAGGGTTTGGCCAACCAGGAATTTTTTCTGGAATATCAGCCCCAGATCCGTTTGCGGGACAACGGCATGGCCGGCGTCGAGGCGCTGTTGCGCTGGCGTCATCACGGTGAGGTCCGATTGCCGCGGGAGTTTATCCAGATCGCCGAAGAGTCCGGACTGATCGTCGATATCGACGAATGGGTGCTCGACGAGGTGTGCCGGCAAATGCGGGTGTGGGACGAGTCGGGGCTGCCGCCGTTCTGGGTCAGCATCAATCTCTCGGCGCGCCACTTTCGCCGGCCGGATATCGTGGTCCGCCTCACCGGCATCGTCGCGGCCAGCCGCGTCTCGCCCGAACGCCTGTGCCTGGAAATCACCGAAGGCGTGTTGATGGACGTGGACAGTGCCAGCCACATGCTCAACAAACTCAACGAGGCGGGTTTTCGCATCAGCGTCGATGATTTCGGCACCGGCTTCTCCTCGCTGTCCTATCTCAAACGCCTGCCCATCCACGAGGTGAAGGTCGATCGCGGCTTCGTGGACGGCATCGCCAGCGACCCGGACGACCGCGCCATCACCACCGCCATCATCGCCATGGCCCGCGGCCTGGGCCTGCGCACCGTCGCCGAAGGCGTCGAAACCGAGGTGCAGGAGGCCGAACTGAAAAAGCTGCGCTGCGATATCGGTCAGGGTTATCTTTATTCCAGACCCTTGTCGGCGGCGATGTTGAAGGAATGGGTGCTGGAGCGCAGAAAATAATCGGGTCAGCCGCAGATGCGTGCGCCGGCTTTAAAAAACTTGCCGCTGCCACGGCGCCGCTGGCCCGCATCTTATAAACTCTCTCCGCATATCCATCGCCGCCCGACCTAAATGGCGATCACCGCACCGTCGAAGTGCGGCCATTTTGCATACGCGCAATAATGAGGCGTAAGCTACGGTTCGTTTCGGATCGGGACGGCATGGAGATCGCGGGACACGGTGGAAAAAACCAGCGGGCATAAGTCGATTCCACGTGAGGGTGAGACGTTGGCGCGAGCGGATTTCATTGGCATACGCCTTGCTCGACACTTTTGAAAATCGGGGATGAAATGAATCTGAAAAAAGCGGTTGACCGCGGGCTTCACGGCGATCACGAAGGAGAATCAGCGTCTGCGCGTCCCGGTCGAAGCCGGCCGGCCAGTGAGTTCGTTCCGCACCCGCTCATGCTCCGCGTCTTTTGTGACCCCCGCGGTTGTTAAGATGATGCAGCCGCAAATACACGGGCGGAGCGGCGATGCCTGGCGCGCGCGCCTGGACTTGAATTTCGAGGCGCGCGGCGGCCGTACCTTGCTGGCGGCGCGCGCCCATCACGGACCGCTGCGGGTGCAGCGGCCGTTTTATCCCGAAGGCGAACGGGTCTGTCACGTTTATATATTGCATCCGCCCGGCGGCATGGTGGGCGGCGACGAAGTGGCGATCGACGTCGCGGTGGGCGCGGGCGCCTCGGTCTTGCTCACCACCCCCGCGGCGGGTAAGTTTTATCGCAGCAGCGGCGCCGTGGTGCGGCAAAGCCACCATCTTCGCGTGGCGCAAGGGGCGATGCTGGAATGGTTGCCGCAGGAGGGCATCGTCTTCGACGGCGCTCATGCCGAGTTGTCCACGCGGGTGGAGCTGGCCGAGGGCGCGGGCTTCATCGGTTGGGAGATCCTGTGTCTAGGCCGGCCCGGCGCCGGCGAACGGTTTACCCATGGCGCGCTGCGGCAGCGCGTCGAGCTGTGGCGGGAAGGTGTGCCTTTATATATCGAGCGCGCCCGCTATGAGGAGGGTGCGGCCGCGCTCACCGCGCCGTGGGGTTTGGCGGGTTGCGCGGTGAGCGGCAGTTTATGGTGCGTCTGCGACGGCGAAGAGTTGCTGGCGCGGGTGCGCGAGGCCGTGGCGCCGGCGGCGGGGCTGTTCAGCGCGACCCGGCTGGACGGTGTGCTGCTGTGCCGCTACCTTGGCGACCACGCCGACGAAGCGCGCTGCTGTTTCGAGACCGTTTGGCAGGTATTGCGGCCGGCGCTGCTGCAACGTTCGGCCTGCGCGCCGCGGATTTGGGCGACGTGATCGCTGATCGTCGCGGTGGAGAAAGCGAGCATGGCCTGCTTTAATCAAGGGCGATGACAGAAGGAAGCTCTGAATGATTCCATGCTGGAATTTCTCGGAATACGGGCCTTGGAGCCGGGTGGGAACCGCTGAATCATTGCGGGTTCCTGAGGTGGATTTTATTTGGCGTCTTGACGGCGCATAGATTTTAAGGAGCAGGCATGGAGCTGACCCCGCGGGAAAAAGACAAGCTGCTGTTGTTCACCGCCGCGCTGCTCGCCGAACGGCGCAAGGCGCGCGGTTTGAAATTGAATTATCCCGAGGCGGTGGCCTATATCTCCGCCGCGATTTTGGAAGGCGCCCGCGACGGCAAGACCGTGGCGGAGATGATGAGTTACGGCGCGACCTTGCTCAGCCGCGACGAGGTGATGGAGGGTGTGGCGGAGATGATCGCCGAGGTGCAGGTGGAGGCGACCTTCCCCGACGGCACCAAGCTGGTGACGGTGCACAATCCCATAGTGTGAAAAACCCGACGCGGAGGCGCAAAGATCGAAACCGTGAAAAAGACGGCTGAAGCGACGGGCGGAGTCGGAGCGCGCAGCCGGACGGAGCAGAAAAAGACGTTCTGCACTTTTGCGTCGAATGTTAACGGAGGAGAACCGCATGATCCCAGGCGAAATGGAGACGATGGACGGCGAGATCGAATTGAACGCGGGCCGCGCTATGGTGCGCGTCGTCGTCACCAACAGCGGCGACCGGCCCATACAAGTCGGTTCGCATTACCACTTTTTCGAAACCAACCGCGCCTTGCAGTTCGAACGTGAGCGGGCCTGGGGCAAGCGCCTCAACATCGCCGCCGGTACCGCGGTGCGTTTCGAGCCGGGCCAGCGCCGCGAGGTGGAGCTGGTGGACTACGCGGGCGAACGCCGCGTCTATGGATTTCAGGCCAAGGTGATGGGCGCGCTGGAGAAACAGGCATGAGCAAGATCGGCCGCCGCGCCTACGCGGAGATGTACGGCCCCACCGTCGGCGATCGCGTGCGGCTCGGTGACACCGCGTTGTGGATCGCGGTCGAACGCGATCACACGGTGTACGGCGAAGAGGTGAAGTTCGGCGGCGGCAAGGTGATCCGCGACGGCATGGGTCAAAGCCAGCGTGTCGCGAGCGAGGTGGTGGACACCGTCATCACCAACGCGCTGATCCTCGATCACTGGGGCGTCGTCAAGGCGGACATCGGCATCAAACACGGCCGCATCGCCGCCATAGGCAAGGCCGGCAATCCCGATGTGCAGCCGGGCGTCGACATCGTGATCGGCGCCGGCACCGAGGTCATCGCCGGCGAAGGTTTGATCGCCACCGCCGGCGGCATCGACAGCCACATCCATTTCATCTGTCCGCAGCAGGTCGACGAGGCGCTGATGTCCGGCGTCACGACGATGATAGGCGGCGGCACCGGCCCGGCGGCCGGCACCAATGCGACGACCTGCACGCCGGGGCCGTGGCATATGCACCGCATGCTGCAAGCGGCGGAAGGTCTACCGATGAACATCGGTTTTCTCGGCAAGGGCAACGCGAGCCTGCCGCGGCCGCTCGACGAACAGATCGTCGCCGGCGCGATGGGGCTGAAATTACATGAAGACTGGGGCACGACGCCCGCCGCGATCGACAACTGTCTCACCGTCGCCGAGCAACACGACGTGCAGGTCGCGATCCACACCGACACGCTCAACGAATCGGGCTTCGTCGAAGACACGCTCGCCGCGTTCAAGGGCCGCGCGATCCATACCTATCACACCGAAGGCGCGGGCGGCGGCCACGCGCCCGACATCATCAAGGCCTGCGGCGAGGCCAACGTGCTGCCGTCGAGCACCAACCCGACGCGGCCGTACACCGTCAACACCGTCGACGAGCACCTCGACATGCTGATGGTCTGCCATCACCTCGACGCCGGCATACCCGAAGACGTCGCCTTCGCCGAATCGCGCATCCGCCGCGAGACCATCGCCGCCGAGGACATCCTGCACGACCTCGGCGCCTTCAGCATGATCTCGTCCGATTCGCAGGCCATGGGCCGGGTCGGCGAGGTGATCATCCGCAGCTGGCAGACCGCGCACAAGATGAAGACGCAGCGCGGCGCGCTGGCGGAAGACACGGCGCAACACGACAACTTCCGCGCTAAACGCTACATCGCCAAATACACCATCAATCCCGCCATCACCCACGGCATCGCCCACGAAGTGGGCTCGCTGGAAGTCGGCAAGCTCGCCGACATCGTGTTGTGGAAGCCGGCCTTCTTCGCTGTTAAACCCAGCATGATCATCAAGGGCGGCATGATCGCCGCCGCGCCGATGGGCGATCCGAATGCATCGATCCCGACGCCGCAGCCGGTGCACTATCGCATGATGTTCGGCGGTTACGGCGCCGCGCTCGCCGCGACCAGCGTGAGCTTCGTGTCGCAGGCGGCGCTCGCGGCGGGCGTGGGAGAACAATTGCAGTTGCGCAAGCGGCTGGTGGCGGTGCGCGGCACGCGGGCGGTGCGCAAGGCCGATCTGATCCACAACTATTATCAGCCGCGCATGGAAGTGGACCCGCAGACCTATGAAGTGCGCGCCGACGGCGTGTTGCTGCGTTGCGAGCCGGCCGCCGAGCTGCCGCTGGCGCAGCGCTATTTTCTGTTTTGACGATGGAATCGAAGCGAGAGGCTGACATGTTGCATATCACAGAACGTATCGCCGACCCCATTCCCTGCAATACCTCGCTGACCCTGCCCTTCGACTTGCGGCAGAAGAGCCGGCAACGCGTGCAGTTGGACGACGGCCGCGAGGCGGCCTTGATATTGCCGCGCGGCGTGGTGTTGCGGGGCGGCGATAGCCTGCGCGCCGACGACGGCGAGTTGATCGCGGTGCGCGCCGCGGTGGAGGCGGTGTCCACCGCATCCAGCGATGATGCCCGGCTGTTGGCGCGCGCCGCTTATCATCTGGGCAATCGTCACGTACCGGTGCAGATCGGCGCGGGCTGGCTGCGTTACGGCCGCGACCACGTGCTGGACGACATGCTGCATGGTCTGGGCTTGGAGGTGCGGCACGAGGAATCGCCCTTCGAGCCGGAGTCCGGCGCCTATCAGCATGGACACTGAACTACATTCTCGCGACGGCGGCTTGTTGCGCCTGTTGCAATTGACCAGCCCGGCCTTGCCCATCGGCGCCTTCGCCTATTCGCAAGGGCTGGAATACGCGGTACAGGCGCAATGGGTACATGATGAAACGTCGGCGCAGGCGTGGATCCTCGGTGTGATGCGCGAAGGCGTGGCGCGTTTGGACGTACCGGTGCTGGTGCGTTTATATCGCGCCTGGTCGGTGAACGACGAGGATGCGCTGGATTACTGGAGCGACTATCTGCGCGCCAGCCGCGAGGCGGCGGAGCTGCGGGAGGAAGACCGCCAATTGGGCATGGCCCTCGCCCGCTTGTTGCGCGATTTGGAAATCGCGGAGGCCGCGCCGTGGCTGACCCGGCCGCAAGCCAACTTGGCGACCCTGTTCGCCTTGGCGGCGGTGCGCTGGAATATTTCTTTGCGGGACGCCGTGAGCGGTTATCTGTGGTCGTGGACCGAGGCGCAAGTGGCGGCCGCCGTCAAGCTGGTGCCGCTGGGACAGACCGCGGGACAACGCATCCTGTCGCGTGCGGTGCTGGAGATTCCCGCGGCCGCGACGGCGGGATGGTCTTTGAGCGACGACGAAATCGGTTACGCCGCGCCGCGCCTCGCCATCGGCAGCGCGCTGCACGAGGGCCAGTATTCGCGTTTGTTTCGGTCGTGAACGGATTGAAGCGCGGAGAAGGGCAAAGTTTGTAAGTCGGAATAGGATAGATGATGGGTGGGGCGCGTCCTTGGTTTCGTCCCGCTTCACTGTCTCCCAAACATTCCCTGCCCTCCATGGTTATCAAATATTATTTTGGAGATGAAGCGATGACTCAATCCGTATTGCGCGTCGGTGTCGGCGGCCCGGTGGGTTCGGGCAAGACCGCCTTGATGCTGGCGCTCTGCCGCAGCCTGCGCAGCCGTTATCAAATCGCCGCGGTGACCAACGACATCTACACCAAGGAAGACGCGCAGTTCCTCACCCGCCACGAGGCGCTGAGTCCGGAACGGATCATCGGCGTCGAGACCGGCGGCTGTCCGCACACCGCCATTCGCGAGGACGCCTCGATGAATCTCGCCGCCGTGGATGAATTGTGCCGGCGTTTTCCCGATTTGGATCTGGTGCTGATCGAGAGCGGCGGCGACAACCTCAGCGCGACCTTCAGTCCCGAGTTGTCCGATCTGACCTTGTACGTGATCGACGTGGCGGCCGGCGATAAAATTCCGCGCAAGGGTGGTCCCGGCATCACCAAATCCGATCTGCTGGTGATCAATAAAATCGATCTCGCGCCGCACGTCGGCGCCTCGCTGGAGGTGATGGATCAGGATGCGCGGCGCATGCGCGGCGCTAAGCCCTTTGTGTTCACCAATCTCAAAACCGGCACCGGCCTGGAGCTTGTGCAAGACTTCATCATCCGCGCCGGCATGTTGAGTTTGAACGGCGAAAAAATTTTCGCATGAACAACGCACCAAAATTAATTCCCGACGCGGCGCACTGCCTCATCCTTGGTCGCAGTTAACGTCGCACCTCTCTCTCGTAATCGATAAACGCTTGAAATGCGGATGCATTGGCTTTTGGCATGGAGCATGCAAAATCCTGTTCGCATAGGTTTGGGGATGGGCATGCATCATCCGTCATAAGCAAAGTGATTTCGATAACGAGGAGATGATTTCAATGAAATTGTGTTTTTCAAAAAAGCTGACGACTCTGGGCATGATGTCCGTCCTGGCGGGCGTGGCCTTGACCGCGCCCACGACGGCTAGCGCGGACCTGACTGGCAATATTGGCGTATTTTCCAAATACGTCTTGCGGGGCATCACCAACACCACCGAGAACGACAACACCACGGTACAAGGCGGCTTCGACTACAGCCACGCCAGCGGATTTTACGCGGGTTACTGGGGCTCCAACCTCGGCTACGGCAACGGCACCACCGCCACCGGCTTCGAAAACGACCTCTACGCCGGCTACGCCGGCCAGGCCGGCGACGCCAGCTACAGCCTCGGCCTCATCCAATACTACTACATGGAAGTCGAAGACTCCGACGGCCTGGAATTCGTCGGCAGCGTCGGCTACGGCCCGATCAAGGCCGGCTTCAAATACCTCACCAACGACGTCGCCTGGGGCAACACCGGCGACATCTACTGGACCGTGGATTATTCAGCGAGCCTGCCCATGGACTTCGGTTTCGGCGCGAGCCTCGGCTACTACACCTACGAAGATAGCGGCGACTTCATCGCCAGCTCGGCGAAAGACTCGGCGTTCCGGCATCTCAACCTCAGCCTCTCCCGCCCGATAGGCGATACCGGCGCCAACATGAACGTCACCTACGTCATCGGCGGCGAAGACCGCCAGGGCAACGACCAGAAAGACGCCCTGGTCCTCGGCATCACCTACGGCTTCGAGGTGAAGTAAAGAACATCACGTGGCCGGCTTCCCGCCGGCCACGTTGTATTCGCGGATCGTCGGTCGAGCCGGTCCTTTCATTTTAGGAGAACAGGTCATGCCTGAAACATTAATCAAAGTCGATTTATCCAAGGCGCCGGAGGAGCAGAGCGCGGTCATTCACAATCGCTGGCATCCCGATATCCCCATGACGGCCTGGGTCAAAGCCGGCGCCGAATTCCGCGTCGAATGCGTGGACTGGACCGGCGGGCAAATCGCCAACAACAACAGCGCGACCGACATTCGCGACGTCGATCTCACCAAGGTCCATTATCTCAGCGGCCCGATCGGCGTCGAGGGCGCCGAGCCCGGCGATTTGCTGGTGGTGGATATTCTGGATCTAGGCACGCTGGCCGAATCCGAGTGGGGCTTCACCGGTCTGTTCGCCAAGGAGAACGGCGGCGGCTTTCTCACCGATCATTATCCCGAGGCGCGCAAGGCCTGCTGGGATTTTCACGGCATCTATACCACCAGCCGCCACATTCCCAAAGTGCGTTTCGCCGGAATCATGCACCCCGGTCTGATCGGTTGTTTGCCTTCCGCCGAACTGCTCGCGCAATGGAATAAACGCGAGGCGGAGTTGGTGGCGACCAATCCGGAACGCGTGCCGCCCCTGGCGGCCTTGCCTTACGCGCCCACCGCGGTGATGGGCGGGATGAAAGGCGCTGCCGCCGCGGCGGCGGCCAAAGAGGGCGCGCGCACCGTGCCCCCCCGCGAACACGGCGGCAATTGCGATATCAAGAATCTCTCGCGTGGTTCCAAAGTGTATTTCCCTGTCTACGTCAAAGGCGGCGGCCTGTCGATGGGCGACATCCATTTCAGCCAGGGCGACGGCGAGATCACCTTTTGCGGCGCCATCGAAATGGCCGGCTACATCGATATTCACGTCGATGTCATCAAAGGCGGCATGGCCAAATACGGCATCACCAATCCGATCTTCCAGCCTAGCCCGATGGAGCCGCGTTACAGCAATTACCTCATCTTCGAAGGCATCTCGGTGGACGAGGCGGGCAAGCAATATTATCTGGACGCCCACGTCGCTTATCGCCGCGCCTGTTTGAACGCCATCGAATACATGAAGAAATTCGGCTACACCGGCGAGCAGGCCTACGCCATTCTCGGCACCGCGCCGGTGGAAGGCCACATCAGCGGTATCGTCGACATCCCCAATGCGTGCGCGACGCTGTGGCTGCCCACCGATATCTTTGAGTTCGACATGAAGCCGAATGCGTCCGGCCCGATCGCCCATGTCGGCGGCGGCGTGGATCTGGCGCGGGTTGCTTGACCAGGCAAACCCGCGGCGGCGTCGCATCCAGTAGAGGAGTTTTGAGCAATGCCTTTGTACGAATATGTCTGCGATCACTGCGGCCCGTTCACGGACTTCGCCAAGATGGCCGATTCGGCCCGGCCGGCGGATTGTCCCGAATGTGGAAGCGCGGCGCCGAGGATCATTTCGGCGCCGCGCCTGGCGATGGTCTCCAAATCCACTCGCGCCGCGCATGAACGCAATGAGAAAAGCGCGCATGAACCGGTGATGGCGAAGAAGGGCGCCGGCAAGTGCAGTCATAGCGGTCCTTGCAATCATGGTCCGGCCAAGGCGGCGCCCGTCAAAACGCCGCAACGTCCTTGGATGTTGGGCCACTGAAAGGGCCAATGACGGTTTGAGAAAATTCAAACCGGTTCGACCAAAAATTCAGAATGTCTCCTGAGTTGAACGGCACCCTAATAAGGTGCCGTTTTTTTATGCGCCGTAGAACGACGGCGATAATTCGCGCACCATCGCGCGGCGATGCGCCCTCTCTCCTGCACCACGATCTCCAGGTTGTTTTGGAATACGCGGCGGATCCGAAAAAATATCGACGCACCTTATTCATCCACGTGTTCGCGCAAAATGGTTCGCGCGATTCGCGAGGTCCATAACTTATTGAAGCCTTGCAACAAGCCTCGGCGAAGAGCGCGTTTTATTAGTGCGCGCGGCCCGTGACTCATGAGCGAACGCGAGCGGCAGAATAGTTCAGCGGCGAGTGGCATACAGGTTGCAATCTCAGTATCGCCAAGGTGCTCAAGAAGAAAGTCTCTTGCTGAGAGACGGCGTACTCGGAGCGAAGCAAAAACTTTTGTAGGGGGTAACAATGAAGCAACATGAATTTATCGGTGGGTGGCGACGGTCGTTGGCGTTGACGCTGGGTCTATGCTTCGCCGCGGCGTCGCAATCCTTCGCCGCGCCGCCGACCGCGCAGGTCAACACCACGGGACTGGCCGTGACGGACAAAGAGGTCACGGTGGGCATTCTTCACTCGCTGACCGGCACGATGTCCATCAGTGAAACCGGTTCGGTCGAGGCCGAGAAATTGGCGATCGAGCAGATCAATAAAATGGGTGGCGTGCTCGGCCGGCAGATCAAGATCGTGCAGGAAGACGGCGCCAGCGACTGGCCGACCTTCGCCGAAAAATCCAAGAAGCTTTTGGTGCAGGACAAAGTGGCGGCGGTGTTTGGTTGCTGGACCTCCGCGTCGCGCAAGGCGGTGTTGCCGGTGTTCGAAAAAGAGAACGGCTTGTTGTACTACCCGACCTTTTATGAAGGCCTGGAGCAATCGAAGAACGTGATCTACACCGGTCAGGAAGCCACGCAGCAGATCCTCGCCGGTTTGGACTGGGTGGCCAAGGAGAAAGGCGCCAAAACCTTTTACCTGATCGGCTCCGACTACATCTGGCCGCGCACCTCCATGAAGATCGCCCGCAAGCATATCGAGAACGTGCTCAAGGGCAAGGTGGTCGGCGAGGAATATGCGCCGCTCGGTCACACTCAATTCGGTTCCGTCATCAACAAAATCAAATTGAGGAAACCCGATGTGATCTACGCCGCGGTGGTGGGCGGCAGTAACGTGGCCTGGTTCAAGCAGCTCAAGGCCGCCGGTATCACCGGCGACAAGCAGACGCTGCTGACGATCTCGGTCACGGAAGACGAGGTGCTGGGCATCGGTGGTGAAAATCTGGTGGGCTTTTATTCGGCGATGAAATATTTCCAGAGCCTGGACAATCCCAATAACGCCGCCTTCGTGAAGGCCTTCAAGGAACGCTGGGGTGCCGACAGCGTGATCGGCGACGTGACCCAGGCCGCGTATCTCGGTCCCTGGTTGTGGAAGGCCGCGGTGGAAAAGGCCGGCAGCTTCGACGTGAACAAGGTGACGGCGGCCTCGCCCGGCATCGAGTTGAAGACCGCGCCGGAAGGTTACGTCAAGGTCCATCCCAATCATCACTTGTGGAGCAAGGCCCGTATCGGTCAGTGGAAGGCCGACGGTCAGGTGAAGCTGGTGTATGAATCCGCTTTGATCGAGCCCAATCCGTTTCCCGCGGGTTATCAATAAGGGTAGTGCTTCGGCGCCGGCGGAGACCGGCGCCGAATTTCCAAGAGCAAACGGTTAAAAATATGTCCGAGGGGGCTAGCCATGTTTGATGCGTACACTACGGCGGAACTGGGCAATATCTTCGTCATGCAGGGTTTCGCGGGCTTGAGCCTGTTCAGCGTGCTGCTGCTGATGGCTTTGGGTCTGGCGATCATCTTCGGCCAGATGGGCGTGATCAATATGGCCCACGGCGAATTCATGACCATCGGCGCCTACACCACGGTGATGTTATCGACCTTGACCCAGCAATATGCGCCCGGCTTTCTTTCCTATTACTTTTTCTTCGCCATCGCCTTGAGTTTTCTCATCGCCTTCGGCGTCGGTTATCTGGTGGAGCTGGGCATGATCCGCCATCTCTACAAGCGGCCCTTGGATACCTTGCTCGCCACCTGGGGCTTGAGCCTGATCATGCAGCAAATCTTCCGCTCCTCGTTCGGCGCCCGCGAAGTGAGCGCGACTTTGCCAGACTGGTTGATGGGCTCGTGGCAGCCGGTGGAGGGCATGGATATTCCGCTCAACGGCTTGTTCGTGATGGGCCTCGCCATTTGCGTGACCCTGGGCGTGGTGTTGTTCCTGTTCCGCTCGCGCTGGGGTTTGCGGGTGCGGGCCACCACGCAGAACCGCGTCATGAGCGGCGCGGTCGGCATCAATACCACCAAGGTCGATCGCGTGACCTTCGCGCTGGGCTGCGGCCTCGCCGGCATCGCCGGCGCGGCCTTCACCACCATCGCCTCCACCGGGCCGACCACCGGCTCGCTGTACATCGTCGACACGTTTTTAGTGGTGGTGTTCGGCGGCGCGCAGAGTTTGTTCGGCACCATCGCCTCGGCCTTCAGCATCGCCCAGGCGCAATCGGTCATGGAGTTCTTCATGGCCAGCTCGATGGCCAAGGTTCTCACCTTGATGACCATCATCGGGATACTCATGCTGCGGCCCGAGGGATTGTTTTCCATCAAGGTACGCAAGTAGCCAACGCGGAGGTAAGCAACGATTATGAGCGCGATATACCGAAATCTGCTTGGCGGCCGCTCGGGGCTGATTGGCCTGGCCATCCTGGCCGGTTTGATCTTGGTGGTACTGCCGGCCATGCTCGACATCTTCCGGCTCAATCTGGTCGGTAAATATCTGACCTATGCCTTCGTCGCGGTGGGGCTGGTGTTGTGCTGGGGTTACGGCGGCATCTTGAGCCTGGGACAAGGCGTGTTCTTCGGACTCGGCGGTTATTGCATGGCGATGTTCCTCAAGCTCGAGGCCTCGGACCCGCAGAGCACGGCGATTCAAACCACGCCGGGCATTCCGGATTTCATGGACTGGAATCAGATCACCGCCCTGCCGTGGTTCTGGGAACCCTTCAACAATTTGGGCTTCACCTTGCTGGCGGTGCTGGTGGTCCCGACGGTGTTCGCTTATCTGATCGGTGTGGCGATGTTTAAGCGGCGGGTCGGCGGCGTGTATTTCGCCATCATCACCCAGGTGATCGCGGCGATCGTCACCATCCTCATCGTCGGGCAGCAGGGGTATACCGGCGGCATCAACGGCATCACCGACTTGAGGACCTTGGGCGGCTGGGACATCCGCACTGATTCCGCCAAATACATTTTGTATTACGTGAACGCGCTGCTGCTGTTCGGTTGCATATTGATCGGCCGCTACATCACCACCAGTAAATTCGGCCGCTTGCTGCTGGCGATGCGCGACAAAGAAGACCGGGTGCGTTTCTCCGGCTACGACGTCGCCGACTTCAAGATCTTCGTGTTCTGCGTCGGCGCGCTGTTCTCCGCCATCGGTGGCGCGATGTTCACCCTGCAGGTGGGGTTCATGTCGCCGTCGTTCGTCGGCATCGTACCTTCCATCGAGATGGTGATTTACACCGCGGTGGGCGGACGCTTGTCCTTGCTCGGCGCGGTCTACGGCACCTTGCTGGTGAATGCCGGCAAGACCGACTTCTCCGAAAGCTTCCCCGAGTTGTGGCTGTTCCTGATGGGCGGTTTGTTCATCGCGGTGGTGATGTTCTTCCCCAACGGCCTGGCGGGCATCTATGAGAAATACATTCAGCCCTATTTGTCGCTGCGTTATTTCCGCAAGCGGACGCCGAATGCGCCACCGCCGGCGGCGCCACCGCCCGCCGCGGCCAAGCGTAACGCATCGTCCAGCGGTGGTTTGACGCCCTCGGCGTTGCCCGGTACCACGGGACGGGCCATGAAAAATCAGGAAAGCTGAGGAGACCGCGATGACCAATAACGACTTCATGCTGTCGGTGGAAGACCTCACCGTGTCTTTCGACGGCTTCAAGGCGGTGGACGCCCTCAATCTTTACGTCGATCGCAACGAACTGCGGGTGGTGATCGGTCCCAACGGCGCCGGCAAGACCACTTTGCTGGACTTGATCTGCGGCAAGACCAAGGCCACCGCCGGCTCGATCCGTTCAAAGGCAAGGAGCTCACCAAACTGGCGGAGCACGACATCGTGCGGTCCGGGGTGGGGCGCAAATTCCAGAATCCGTCCATCTACGAAAATCTTTCGGTGTTCGAGAATCTGGAAATCTCCTTCCCGCGCGGGCGCGGCGTATTCGGTTCGCTGGCCTTCCGCCGCACGCCGGATGTGGTGGAGCGGGTCGAGGCGGTCGCCGAGGAGATTTTCCTCGTCGACCACCTCGACATGGAGGCCGGTCTGCTCAGTCACGGCCAGAAACAATGGCTGGAGATCGGCATGCTGCTGATCCAGTCGCCGGAGCTGCTGATGCTGGACGAACCGGTGGCGGGCATGAGCGTCAAGGAGCGCGAGTTGACCGCCGAGCTGCTCAAGCGCATCTGTTTGAACCGCTCGGTGATCGTCATCGAACACGACATGGACTTCGTGCAGCGCATCGCCCACAAGGTGACGGTGCTGCATCAGGGCAAGATGCTGGCGGAGGGCAGCATGGAAAAAGTCCAGGCCGACCCGCGGGTCATCGAAGTGTATTTGGGTCATTGAGCGCGAGGAGCAGACAACATGTTCGCAGTCGACGGGTTGACGGTGAGTTACGGGCAGAGTGAGGTCATCCACGGCGTGAGTTTCAAGGCCGCCAAAAACGAGACCATCGCCATCATGGGCCGTAACGGCATGGGCAAGACCACCCTCTTCAAATCCATGATGGGTATCCTGCCTTCCAAG
This sequence comes from uncultured Gammaproteobacteria bacterium, assembly GCA_963729605.1. GTDB lineage: Bacteria > Pseudomonadota > Gammaproteobacteria > DRLM01 > DRLM01 > CAKKSB01. The sequence continues at coordinate 74,662 of CAVSNY010000002.1, forward strand.
CAGGGCAGAGTGGAAGTGGACGGCGTCGACGTCGCCGGCATGGAGAGCCATCGCCGGGTGCGCAGCGGCATGGCCTACGTGCCGCAGGGCCGCTGGATATTTCCTGCCCTTACCGTGCAGGAAAATATCGAGACCGGTTTGGAGAAATCCAAGACCAAAAAAATCCCCGAGGACATCTACGCGCTGTTTCCGGTGTTGTTCGACATGCGCAAGCGGAAGGGTGGCAATCTGTCCGGCGGCCAGCAGCAGCAATTGGCGATCGCGCGCGCCCTGGTCACCGATCCCAAGGTGTTGCTGCTCGACGAGCCCACCGAGGGTATCCAGCCGTCCATCATTAAGGACATCGCCAAGGTGCTCAACGAGATCCGCAAGCTGCGCGAGATCACCATCATCGTCTCGGAGCAGGTGCTGAGTTTCACCTTGGAGATCGCCGACCGGCTGATCGTCATCGACAAGGGCAAGTTCATCCACGAGGACCTGCGCGCCAACGTGGACACCGCCAAGATCAGCCAGTATCTCTCGGTGTAACGAGCGCATTCAACAGCGGCCAACTTTCAATAGAGCTGAGTAAAGGAGAGCTTACGATGCGGCAAGGCGATATTTCTTCCAGTAAAGATTGCGTGGGCGTGGCGGTGGTGAATTACAAAATGCCGCGGCTGCACACCCGCGCCGAGGTGTTGGACAACGCCCGCAAGATCGCCGACATGGTGGTCGGCATGAAACAGGGTCTGCCGGGCATGGACCTGGTGATTTTTCCCGAATACAGCACCCACGGCATCATGTACGACCCGGGCGAGATGTACGAAAACGCCGCGACGGTGCCGGGCGAGGAGACCGAGATATTCGCCGCCGCCTGCCGCAAGGCCAATACCTGGGGCGTGTTCTCGCTCACCGGCGAACGCCACGAGGCCCACCCGCGCAAAGCGCCGTACAATACCCTGATACTGATCAATAGCGACGGCGAGATCGTGCAGAAATACCGCAAGATCATGCCGTGGTGCCCCATCGAAGGCTGGTATCCCGGCGGCAAGACCTTCGTCAGCGAAGGCCCCAAGGGCCTCAAGATCAGTCTCATCATTTGCGACGACGGCAATTATCCGGAAATCTGGCGCGACTGCACCATGAAGGGCGCCGAGCTGGTGGTGCGCTGCCAGGGCTACATGTATCCCGCGAAGGAACAGCAGATCATGGTGGCTAAGGCCATGGCCTGGATGAACAACACCTATGTGGCGGTGGCCAACGCCACCGGTTTCGACGGCGTGTATTCCTATTTCGGTCATTCCGCCATCATCGGTTTCGATGGCCGGACCTTGGCCGAATGCGCCGAAGAAGAATACGGCATCCAATACGCCGAGCTTTCGGTATCGCAAATCCGCGACGCGCGCCGCAACTGGCAATCGCAGAATCACCTGTTCAAACTGCTGCATCGCGGTTACACCGGCATGATCAACTCCGGCGACGATCCGCAGGGGCTCGCTGAATGCCCGTACGATTTTTATCGCACCTGGGTGCTCGATCCGGCGCAGGCGCGTCGCCAGGCGGAAGCGATCACCCGCGAGATGCCGGGCACGCCCGAGTGCGTGGTCCCCGGTATCCCCGTGGCGCCAACGGGGCGTAAACACGTGGCTTAGCGGATAGATTTTGGTTATTGCACTAATTAGAGGCGCCATCCGGCGTGCGGGCACCGCGATGGCGCGCGCCCGCGCGCCAAACTGATCCATTTTCCTATTAAGAGTTTGAAATGCCGTCGAATCCATGACGTGGCATGCCTCCTGCTATTGGTTGCGTGACGGCAACGCTGTTGCATATAGGCCGCGGAGTTGTCGGCGTAATTCAGCTTGGGTGGCTCACGAAGCCGGGCTCAACACACACTTAAGAGGAAATAGGGGATCATGAACAAGAAACTATCTACGCTACTCTCACTCACGCTCGCAAGCGTTACCGGTACAGCGGCATTGGTCATCCCCACGACGGCCAGCGCGGACCTGACTGGCAATATTGGCGTATTTTCCAAATACGTCTTGCGGGGCATCACCAACACCACCGAGAACGACAACACCACGGTACAAGGCGGCTTCGACTACAGCCACGCCAGCGGATTTTACGCGGGTTACTGGGGCTCCAACCTCGGCTACGGCAACGGCACCACCGCCACCGGCTTCGAAAACGACCTCTACGCCGGCTACGCCGGCCAGGCCGGCGACGCCAGCTACAGCCTCGGCCTCATCCAATACTACTACATGGAAGTCGAAGACTCCGACGGCCTGGAATTCGTAGGCAGCGTCGGCTACGGCCCGATCAAGGCCGGCTTCAAATACCTCACCAACGACGTCGCCTGGGGCAACACCGGCGACATCTACTGGACCGTGGATTATTCAGCGAGCCTGCCCATGGACTTCGGTTTCGGCGCGAGCCTCGGCTACTACACCTACGAAGATAGCGGCGACTTCATCGCCAGCTCGGCGAAAGACTCGGCGTTCCGGCATCTCAACCTCAGCCTCTCCCGCCCGATAGGCGATACCGGCGCCAACATGAACGTCACCTACGTCATCGGCGGCGAAGACCGCCAGGGCAACGACCAGAAAGACGCCCTGGTCCTCGGCATCACCTACGGCTTCGAGGTGAAGTAAAGAACATCGCGCGGCCGGCTTTCCGCCGGCCATTTTTCATGGCAGGCAAAAAAATCAAGGGGGCGAAATGAACTCGCGCAAACAAATTTCACCGCTGCGCTGCCTCGTCGGCGCGGTTGCATTGGGAGTAGTGTCGCAGTGGGCTCACGCGGCGGACACCATCAAGGTCGGTATTCTGCATTCCTTGTCGGGCACCATGGCCATCAGCGAAACCACGTTGAAGGACACCATGCTGATGCTGATCGAAGAGCAAAACAAAAAAGGCGGCGTGCTGGGCAAGAAGCTGGAGGCGGTGGTGGTCGATCCGGCTTCCAATTGGCCCTTGTTCGCGGAGAAAACCCGTGAATTGATCTCCAAAAACAAGGTCGCCGCCATCTTCGGTTGCTGGACCTCGGTGTCGCGTAAATCGGTGTTGCCGGTGGTGGAGGAACTCAACGGTTTATTGTTCTACCCCGTGCAATACGAAGGCGAAGAGTCGTCCAAGAATGTCTTTTACACCGGCGCCGCGCCCAATCAGCAGGCGATACCGGCGGTGGATTATCTGATGAAGGACGTCGGCGCAAAACGCTGGGTGCTGGCCGGCACGGATTATGTGTATCCGCGCACCACCAATAAAATCCTCGAGGCCTATCTCAAGGCCAAGGGCGTCAAGAGCGAAGACATCATGATCAACTACACGCCTTTCGGCCACTCCGATTGGCAGAGCATCGTGTCCGACATCAAGAAATTCGGCTCGCAGGGCAAGAAGACCGCGGTGGTCTCCACCATCAACGGCGACGCCAACGTGCCCTTCTATAAAGAGCTCGCCAATCAAGGCATCTCCGCGGCGGATATTCCGGTAGTGGCCTTCTCGGTCGGTGAAGAAGAATTGTCGGGCATCGACACCAAACCTTTGGTGGGTCACCTCGCGGCCTGGAATTATTTCATGAGCGTGGACGCGAAAGAGAACGACGCCTTCATCAAAAAATGGCATGCCTTCATCAAAGACAAGAAGCGCGTGACCAACGATCCCATGGAGGCCCATTACATCGGCTTCAATATGTGGGTGAAGGCGGTGGAGAAGGCCAAGAGCACCGATACCGATAAAGTCATCGATGCCATCGTCGGCGTGAAGGTGCCCAATCTTACCGGCGGCACCGCCGAGATGTTGCCCAACCATCACATTACCAAGCCGGTGCTGATCGGAGAAATCCAGGACGACGGCCAATTCGAGGTGGTGTGGGAAACCGACAAGCTGGTGCCCGGCGACGCCTGGTCCGACTTTCTGCCCGGCAGCAAGGACATCGAGGCGGATTGGGTGAAACTCAAATGCGGTAACTACAATACTAAAACCAAGAAGTGCTCGGGACAAAACTTCTGAGGACGCTGTAAAGCCGCGGGGATGGATGGCGCATCCCCGCGCTTTTCAGTGAGGGTTGCCGAGGTTCGATCATGCGCCGGGGTTCATTCGTGCGCAAACTACTGTGGCTGAATTAAGCATGCGACGAGACTTTATTATATCTCTGCTGCGCGGATGCTTGCGCGTGTTCACCCTGCTGGCGCTGGGCCTGCTCTGTGTCCTGCCGCCGGCTTGGGCTGAAGAAGACACCGCCGCCGATTTCGCGGCGCAGCTCCAGCAGTTCAAGGAGGGAGGCTTCGATGACAAGGCCCGCATCGTGGCGGCCTTGGAATCTTCCGGCGATGAACGCACGATCACGATTTTAAAATCCCTGCTGGACGGTGTGCTCTATTATCGCAAGGACGATGAGCGGGTGGTGATCGTCAAGGACACCGAAGACGGTTACCGGTTGACCGATGTGTTGAACGGCGAATCTTTGGGTGACGTGGAGCGCCGCGACGTCAAAAAAATTCCCATCAATAACGCCCTGCGCCGACAGTTGCGCGGCGCCTTGGCGCGGCTGAGTCTGTCGCATAAAAGTCCCGCCGTGCGTTTGGCGGCGGTCAAGGAAATCATCAAGGACATCGACGCGGAGACCGTGCCGCTGCTGCGCGAGGCGGTAACTAAAGAAACCGACGACAGGGTGCTGGAGGCCTTGCATACCGGCGTGGCGATGATCGATGTCGGCAGCGACGACAAGGCCGTGCGGCTGGCGGCCATTGAAAATCTGGGTAATACCCTGCTGCCCGAGGCGCGCCAGCATTTGCAGGCGCTGGTCGAAGCGGGCAACGAAGCCGATGCGGAGATCCGGCTCGCCGCGACGCAGGCCTTGGCGAAAATCGAATCGCGGCGGCAAGTCTACGGGTTTCTCGAAACCGTGTTTTTCGGCTTGAGTTTAGGCTCGGTGCTGTTGCTGGCGGCCATCGGCCTCGCCATCACCTTCGGCGTGATGGGGGTTATCAATATGGCCCACGGCGAGTTGATGATGCTGGGCGCGTACACGACTTACGTCGTGCAATTGCTGATGCCCAATCATATCGAATATTCCCTGCTGGTCGCCGTGCCCGCGGCGTTTTTGGTGGCGGGTTTGACTGGCATCGCCATCGAGCGCGGCGTCATCCGCTTTTTATACGGCCGGCCGCTGGAGACCTTGCTCGCCACCTTCGGCATCAGCTTGTTGTTGCAGCAGGCGGTGCGCAGTATTTTCTCGCCGCTCAATCGTTCGGTGGAGACCCCGGAGTGGATGAGCGGGTCGCTGGAGATCAATAGCGCGTTGGCGCTTACCTACAACCGTCTCTACATCATTATTTTTAGTTTGATGGTATTTGCTGCGCTGCTGCTGATTCTGAAAAAGACCTCGCTCGGTTTGCAGGTGCGCGCCGTTGCGCAGAATCGCGACATGGCGAGGGCGATGGGCATCCGCACCCAATGGGTGGACGCGCTCACCTTCGGTTTGGGTTCGGGCATCGCGGGGGTCGCCGGCGTGGCCTTGAGCCAGCTCACCAATGTCGGGCCGAATCTCGGGCAGGCCTACATCATCGATTCCTTCATGGTGGTGGTGTTCGGCGGCGTGGGCAATTTATGGGGCACCTTGGTGGGCGCGCTGTCGCTGGGCGTGGTGAATAAATTCCTGGAGCCGTGGTCGGGCGCGGTGCTGGCCAAGATCCTGGTGCTGATCTTCATCATTTTGTTCATCCAAAAACGGCCGCGGGGTTTGTTTCCGCAAAAGGGCCGTTCCGCGGAAGGTTGAGCCATGCCGAATAAAGGATTATTGCTGCGTATCCTTGAGCACGACACCGGCGGCAAGATTTTTTTATCGCTGCTCGCCTTGGTGGCGGTGCTGGTGTCGGTGTTGAATCTGGCGGTGCCGGAAGGCTCGCCTTTGCATGTCTCGACCTACACGGTGACCTTGCTGGGCAAATACCTCTGTTACGCGCTATTGGCCGTCGCACTGGATTTGGTATGGGGTTATTGCGGCATTTTGAGTCTGGGCCACGCGGCCTTTTTCGCCTTGGGCGGTTATTGCATGGGCATGTACCTCATGCGTCAGATCGGCGACCGCGGTGTTTACGGCAATCCCGACTTGCCGGATTTCATGGTCTTCCTCAACTGGACGGAGTTGCCGTGGTACTGGTTCGGTTTCGATCAATTCTGGTTCGCGATGTTGATGGTGATGCTGGTGCCCGGTGTGCTGGCCTTAGTGTTCGGCTGGTTCGCTTTCCGCTCGCGGGTGACGGGGGTGTATCTGTCGATCATCACCCAGGCCCTGACCTTCGCGCTGATGCTGGCATTTTTCCGCAATGAAATGGGCTTCGGCGGCAACAACGGGCTGACCGACTTCAAGGAGATACTCGGTTTTAGTTTGCAGAGCGACGCCACCCGGGTCGGTCTGTTTCTCATTAGCGCGCTCACTTTGGCCGCGGCCTATTTCGTGGCGCGTTACGTAGTGAATTCCAAACTGGGCCGGGTGGTGGTGGCGGTGCGCGACGCCGAGGACCGCGCGCGTTTCATCGGGTATAAAGTGGAATCCTTCAAGCTGTGGATCTTCGTCTTCTCGGCCATGCTGGCCGGCCTCGCCGGTGCTTTGTATGTGCCGCAGGTGGGGATCATCAATCCCAGCGAATTTTCGCCGCTCAATTCCATCGAACTGGTGGTGTGGGTGGCGGTGGGCGGCCGCGGTACGCTGTACGGCGCGATACTGGGCGCGCTGCTGGTCAATTTCGCCAAGACTTATTTCACCGGCGCTTTGCCCGAGGTGTGGCTGTTCGCGCTGGGCGCCTTGTTCGTGGTGGTGACTTTGTTTCTGCCGCACGGTTTGGTGGGATTGTTGAAACGTCGGCGCAAGAAGGCGGCGCTTAAGGAGGCGCCGACATGAATCCGCTTACATTATTTGGCAACGGCCGGCGCCGCGAGCGGTCGCGCGATAGCGCCGGCGCGCAGCGGCAAACCGTGACCAGCGGTGCAGTCGACGTCTCTCACGGACCGATTTTGTATCTGGAAAATGTCACGGTCAGCTTCGACGGCTTCAAGGCGCTCAACGAACTGACCCTCTACATCGACGACGGCGAGCTGCGCTGCATCATCGGCCCCAACGGCGCGGGCAAGACCACCATGATGGACGTGATCACCGGCAAGACCCGTCCCGACAGCGGCACGGCGTTTTTCGGCCAGACCATGGATCTCACCCGCATGAGCGAATACGAGATCGCCAGCGCGGGCATCGGCCGCAAATTTCAAAAGCCCACGGTGTTTCCCCTTCACACGGTGTTTGAAAACCTGGAGCTGGCCATGCGCGCCGACAAGCGGGTGTGGCCGAGTTTGTGGGCGCGGCTGAACGGCGAGCAGCGTGACCGTATCGCCGAGGTGCTGGAGACGGTGATGCTGACCGATCAACAGGCGCTGCGTGCGGCGGAGCTGTCCCATGGCCAGAAACAATGGCTGGAGATCGGCATGCTGCTGATGCAGGATCCGCGGGTGCTGCTGGTCGATGAACCCATCGCCGGCATGACGCATCAAGAGACCGAACATACCGCCGAGTTGCTCACGGGCTTGGCGGGCAGCCGCTCGGTGGTGGTGGTGGAGCACGACATGGCCTTCGTGCGTTCGATCGCCCGCAAGGTGACGGTGCTGCACGAAGGCCATGTGCTGGCGGAAGGCAATATGGACGAGGTGCAGAATCATCCGGCGGTCATTGAAGTGTATCTGGGGAGCTGAGCGTGCTGGAGTTGAGTGGGGTCAATCAATATTACGGCGAGAGCCATACCTTGTGGGACGTGGCGCTGTCGGTGCCCGCCGGTTCCTGCACGGTATTGATGGGACGCAACGGCGTCGGCAAGACCACCTTGCTAAAAAGCATCATGGGTCTGCTTCCCGTAAAGTCGGGCTCGCTGTTATTCGAAGGTGAAGAGCTGCGGGGCAAACCCGCCGAGTTGCGCGCCAGGCTGGGCATCGCCTATGTGCCGCAGGGACGCGACATCTTCCCGCAACTGACCGTGGAGGAAAATCTGCTCACCGCGCGGGCCTCGGGGCGCGTCGTCGGCAAGCAGATTCCGCCGCATATTTACGAATTATTCCCCGTATTGGCGCAGATGCGCCAGCGGCGTGGCGGTGATTTGTCCGGCGGTCAGCAGCAACAGCTGGCCATCGGCCGGGCCTTGCTGATTAAACCCAAATTATTGATATTGGATGAACCCTGTGAGGGTATTCAGCCGAATATCGTCCAGCAAATCGGCGACGTGATTGTCCATTTGCGAAAAGAGTATTCACTCACCGTATTATTGGTGGAGCAAAAACTGCCGTTCGCGCGACGGGTCGGTCAGGGTTTTTGTCTGATGGATAAAGGGCGAGCAATAACGTCCGGCCTCATCGAGCAGCTGGATCAGGGGTTAATTGCGGAGCATCTAGCCGTGTAGCCAGCCTTGGAGGCCGGCCAAGCGCGTAAGTGAAATCCCGCCAGACGTTTTAGAGGAAGTTAAGGCCGGCTTTAGGGCCGGCCTCGATTCCTCAAGCAAAGCTTATTGTGCGGCGTTAGGTTCACCTTCGACCGGCGGCGCCATTTCTTGCTCCGGCGCGGCACCTTCCATGGGCGCGGACATGTCCGAAGGTTCTTCGGTCATGGGCGCCGGCTCGGTTATAGCAGGAGCAGGCTCTGAAAACTGGTCTGCGGGAGCCACTTGGTTTTCAGGTTGCTCATCGGCCTTTTGCCCGCAGCCCGCGAGCGCGGCAGCCAACAATGCGATACCCAAGATAGCAATTTTGCGCATAAACGTTCCTTTATAAAAGTTCACTCTTACCATTACCCGTATCTGTATGATTACCGACTACCTTTTTAAAGTGCCGGCGCGCGTATTCTCAGGCTTCACAATAAAATTTGCTATAGCTGACTGGGCTTAGTTCCATAAATATTTTTTTGTTTAACAATCAGTTAATTGCATCAAGTTGACTAGATAATTTGTTGATTTTGTGTTAGTGCCACGCCGGGTCTTGATGACGCCGATGTGAATGACGGCGTGTGGATGGGCTTGGCGTGAATAAAAAATGGTTGATTCATTTTGGGATAGAGGCAGGAGGATATTGCGATGAATAAAGCGGTATGGCTGGGTGTTTTGTCGTGTGTGGTGATGACGGGGTGTTCATGGGTGAAGTTGACGCCGGGCGGCGAAAAGGTGCGTGTGTTGGATGCGGCGGAAGTGTCGACCTGCAAACATCTGGGCGATAGCACGGTGTCGTTGTTATCGCAGTTGGCGGGCATCAATCGCAATGAAGAAAAAGTTCAAATCGAACTGAAGGCCTTGGCGCGTAATGCCGGCGCGGAGATGGGCGGCGACACGGTGGTGCCCGTGTCGGCGGTGACCGATGGCAAGCAAATGTATGCCGTGTATAAATGTATCGGGGTTACCGCGCAATAAACGCGGCGGTGCGGTGGATGGACCGATCTTTTCGCGCTGGCAGACACGGTAAGATTCACTGGTTTTGCCGCAAAAAGCGGGTAGCGAATGCTACCCGCTTCTCCGCCGGTTATCACGGGCCGGGGGCGAACCACACCAGATTGGCGATTACACCGATCGAGGCCACTACACTCACCGCCAAAAGTAATAAAGTCCATTGATTGCGGGTCATGACTTGTTCCCCTTGCTGCTGATGATGCGGCACAAGTGCCGTCACCGAATTTGCTTGATAGAGTGGAAAATGCGCGTGAGAGTTCCGTTCATCAACGTTGGCGGCACGTGATTTCTCATCGCCGAAAGTTTAACCGCCGATCCCCGCCATGAACGCCGGCGCGACCAAGGCCGCGCGATGTATGTCGGCGCTGTAATAATCGGTGGCGAAACTTTTTTGCGCCGAGTCCGCTTCGCGGAATTGTTTCGGATCGACGCCTTTTCCCGCGAGGGTCGCGCTCCACCAGCCGGAAGGATAGACGCATTGCGGAAAATAAATCGTGCGGGTGTGGTCGAATCCCGCCGCGCGCATCGCGCCGTGCATGGATTCAATCAGCGTCTTGTGGAATAACGGCGATTCGCTTTGGCCCACCAAGATCCCGCCCGGGCGGAGGGCGCGGTGGCAGTTGCGGTAGAAGGCCTCGTTGAACAGGCCTTCCGCCGGGCCGACCGGATCGGTGCTGTCGACGATGATGACGTCGAGGCTCTCCGGCGCGGCGTCTTTCAGCCATTGTATGCCGTCGCCGAAGTAGAGGTGGGCGCGCGGATCGTCGTTGGCGCTGCACAGCGCGGGGAAATATTGTTCCGAGAGACGGGTGACGCGCTCGTCGATCTCCACCTGCCAGGCCTCTTCCACGCCCGGATGTTTGAGCACCTCGCGCAGCGTGCCGCAATCGCCACCGCCGATGACCATCACCTTTTTCGGGGCGCGGTGGGCGAACAGCACCGGATGGCTCATCATCTCGTGGTAGAGAAAATTGTCGCGGTCGGTGAGCATCACGCAGCCGTCGATCACCATCAGCTTGCCGAAGCCTGCCGTGTCATAAATCTCGATATGCTGGTAGGGCGTCTGCTCGTCGTGGAGCTTGGCCTTGATTTTAAAAGAAAAGGCCGCCCCGTCGGCGGGATAGATTTCGGTGAACCAGGTGTTGTCCAGCGCCATGATGTGCGGCTCCTCGGCAGAGTGATCAAAGAGCGGCTAAAGATACAGGATGGCCGTCGCCTCGCCAATAAGCGCGGGGAGGCGAATTTCTTTATAATCGCCGTTCTTTCACCCAGCATGAGATGACAGGCCGATGGCAGCGTGGGACATTCAGCAGGCAAGGGACACCTTCAATATCCCGCATTGGGGCGGCGAGTATTTCGATATCAACGACGAGGGGCATCTGCACGTGCGGCCTCGCCGTAACAGCGAACACCCCGGTATCGATCTGTTCAAGCTCAGCCAGGAGGCGCAGGCGGCGGGCCAGACCTTGCCGCTGCTGGTGCGTTTCTCCGACATTCTGCACGACCGGGTCGATACCCTGTGCGGCGCCTTCGCGCAGGCCATGCAGGTGGCGGGTTATCAAGGCCGCTACACCGCGGTCTACCCCATCAAAGTCAATCAGCAGAAGAGCGTGGTGCAGGAAATCCTGCGCGACGGCGATCGGCGGGTGGGCTTGGAGGCGGGCAGCAAACCGGAGTTGATGGCGGTGCTGGCCTTGTCGCGGCCGGGCGGTGTGATCATCTGCAACGGCTACAAAGACCGCGAATACATCCGGCTCGCCCTCATCGGCAAACGGCTCGGTCATCGTGTTTATATCGTGGTGGAAAAACTCTCCGAATTGGCCGTAGTGATCGAGGAGTCGCGCAAACTCGACGTGGTGCCGCTGCTGGGTGTCCGCGTCAGGCTGGCCTCCATCGGCGCCGGCAAGTGGCAGAACACCGGCGGCGATAAATCCAAGTTCGGTTTGTCGGCCGCGCAGACCCTCGCCGCCGTGGAGCAATTGCGGCAGGCCAATTTGCTGGACTCCCTGCAATTGATGCATTTTCACCTGGGTTCGCAAGTGGCGAACGTGCGCGACATCCAGCGCGGCGTGCGCGAGGCGGCGCGTTATTACGCCGAATTGCATCGCCTCGGCATCGATATCCGCTGCGTGGACGTGGGCGGCGGCTTGGGCATCGACTACGAAGGCACCCGTTCGCGCAGTTATTGCTCGATGAACTACAGCGTGCAGGAATACGCCAACAACGTCATTCACACCTTGTGGGAGATCTGCGAACAGCAGGGCCTGCCGCATCCCGACGTGATCACCGAATCGGGGCGGGCCATGACCGCCCATCACGCGGTGCTGATCACCAACGTCATCGACATCGAGCGGGCGCCGGTCGAGTCCGCCCTCGCCGCGCCCGGCGAGGACGAGCCGCATATCGTTCACGACTTGTGGCAGGCGCTGCAAAACCTCAGCATCCGCTCGGTGCTGGAGGTCTATCACGACGCCGAACATTGGGTCGGCGAGGCGCAAGCCATGTATACCCACGGCGTGTTGACCTTGGCGCAGCGCGCCCGCGCCGAGCAGTTGTTCTTCGCCATCTGCGCCAAGGTGCGCGGATTGCTGAAACCGGAGAGCCGCGCCCATCGCGAGTTGCTCGACGAATTGAACGAAAAACTCGCCGATAAATATTTCTGCAACTTCTCCTTGTTTCAATCTCTGCCTGACGTATGGGCCATCGATCAGGTGTTTCCCATCATGCCCCTGCATCGTCTCGCCGAACGTCCCGAGCGGCGCGCGGTGATTCAGGATCTCACCTGCGACTCCGACGGCCGCATCGATCATTACGTCGATCGCGAAGGCGTGGAATCGAGTTTGCCCCTGCACGAAGTGCGGCCGGGCGAGCCGTATTTGATCGGGGTGTTTCTGATCGGCGCCTATCAGGAAATCCTCGGCGACATGCACAACCTGTTCGGCGACACCGACGCGGTGAACGTGGAACTCACCGCCGACGGCGGTTATCGCCTGGTGCAGCCGCAGCGCGGCGACACCGTCGATGAATTGTTGCGTTACGTCCATTACGACATCGACGAGCTGTTGGCGAGTTATCGCGCCAAGATCGCCGCGGCGGAGTTGAGCGTCGAACAGCGCCGGCTCTATTTCGAGGAACTGGAGGCCGGTTTGCACGGTTATACCTACTTGGAAGAATGAAGTCGCTGTAAGGCGCGGGATGATCGCCGGTTATTACCAGGCTAGCTCAGCCGTTGCCGCGAACCGGGCCGGTTTGGCAGATCAGGACCGATTGTGGCATGATGCTTTTCACTATAAGAAACGCTATAAGGTGTGACGCCATGAAAAAACTCGTTGCGCTGACATTGCTGACCTTGACGCTAGCCGGACTATCCCGCGCGGCGTCGGCCATCGATTTCAATGTCGATATGAAAAAGGCGTATTACGGGGTGGCGATGTTCAATCCCACCTATAAAACCAACAGCAGCGACCATCGCTCCACCGGCTTGGTCGGACGGTTGGGTTATGACATCAGCAAACATTTCGCCCTCGAAGCGCACGTCGCGACGACCATCGGTTCGGAAGCCGCGGCCGATCCCGCCAAAGGTGAAATGCAGATGTCCAATTTATACGGCGCCTTTCTGCGCGCCAACACCCAATATGGTTTGAGCCGTATTTATATATTGGCCGGTTATGCGCACGGCACCCGCACGATCAGCACCCCTCAAAGCGCGTTCGAAGACGACGACAGCAACAAAGCCTTTGGTTTCGGCGCCGAAATCTCCGACGACGGCATGTTCAGCCTCGCCTTGGAGTGGATCAGATATTTCGACAACCGCCATTACACGTTAGAGGCGTGGAATCTCGGCATCGTTAGCCGCTTTTAAGAGCGCCGCTGGTTAAACAATCGGCATGGGCCGGGCAGTCATGCATTGTGAATGTGCGGATCCTTGAATCATCCCATCCTGAATGCCGGGTTTCTCGAAACGCGCGGCGTGTTCCAGCCGCTTTTGGGGCTTTCGCGGATTATCGCGCGCCCCTTTCTCCCGCATACGTCTTGCTCGCATCCGTACGCTGATTATTCCGAGTAATCAGGCGCGGCCAAGCCTGGCGACTCATCCGCGTATTAATCGCGCCAAGTCAGACCGCGTATGCCGCTATAACCGGTGGTGCCGATGACATTGCCCGCGCCGCTGCCGGTGTTAATGGTGACGAGCTGCGAAGTGGTGTCGTTAAATCCGTATAGAACAGCGCCATCGGGGTCGAAGGCCAGCGCGGTGATGCCGTCGTAACTCACGGCGGCCACCGCGCTGCCGGCGCCGGTGCCGGTATTGATGGTGATGAGTTCGTAAGTGTACGGGCCCGCGCCGGTGCCGCCGATGCCGTAGAGCGTGTTGCCGTCGAAGGCCAGCGCGCCGGGGACGTCATCGAAACCGATGGCGCCGACGCTGCCGGCGGCGCCGGTGCTGGGGTTGATGGTGAGCAATTGTCTGGTGGCGGTGTTCACCGCGTACAAGATGTTGCTGTTGGCGTTGAAGGCCAGGCCTTCGACGCAGCAGGTGATGCCCAGATTGCCGATCGGCGTGCTGGTGCCGGTGGTGAGGTCCACGGTGACGAGTTTGCCGTCGTCGGTGTCGTTGACGATGGCGTAGTAAACGCCGCTGTTGGGATTGTAAGCGAGGCCGCTGACCGCGCCGAGGCCCAGTTGCCCTTTGGTGGTGCCGACGCCGCTGCCGGTGTTGAGTTGCAGCAGGCCCAGTTGATTGGCGCCGTAAAGACGGCCGTTGGTTTCATCATAGGCCAGGGCGCCGGTGACATCCTCGTGCAACACCCCGTTCGCCGGCCCTACCGCGCTGCCCGCTCCGGTGTTGGTATTGATGGTGATGAGCCGCGGCGTTTCGCCGGCGGGATCGGTGTTGATGCCGTAGAGAATATCGCCGGACGCATTGTAGGCCAGGCCTTCGACGTCGCCGAAGCCCAGGTTGCCCACCAGCGTTTTGGTGCCGTTCGTGGTGTCGAGCCGATACAGTTGATCATCGGCGAGATCGCTGGCGTAAAGCCTGTTGTTATTGGGATCGAAGGCCAGGCCGCGCAGATTGCCGGCGGGAGTGCCGATCTGGGTGGCCGCCGCCGTAGCGGTATCGATGCGATATAGGCGGGTGCCGGCGACGCCGTACAATATTTCGGCATTGGGATCGTAAGCCAAATCATAAAGAGTGCCGAAGACGCCGCTGATCTCGGCGATGGAGGTGGCGGTGCCGGTGTTGGGATGGACTTTTACCAAGTATTGTTCGCCGAGCGGATTGCTGCTTACCCCGTAAAATAGCTGGCGGATGGCGTCGTAGGCCATGCCGCGCAATTGGCCGCCGGTGTTGTCGCCGAGGCCGGTGAGTCGGTAGTTCTCGCCCGTGCCGCTGATCTCGTCGATGACGATCAGTTGCCGGGTATCGCCGTCAAAACCGTAAAGCGTGTTGCTGACCATGTCATAAGTGAGGGCCGTCACGTCCCCGTAGCCCAGCGGGCCGACCAGGGTGGTGGTGGCGCTGGCGGTGTCGATCGTATACAGCTGACGCATACTGGTGGAGACGCCGTACAAAATAAAATTATTGGCATCGAAGGCCAGCACCGGCAGGTCGGCGACACCAGAAAAGATGCCGATGGGCGTGGCGACGCCGCAGGTACTATTGAGGGCACAGCCGCTGGAGATGTCGATGCTCAGCAAACTATTGGTCGCGACATCGCTGCCGTAGAGCAGCACGCCTTGGATGTCGAAGGCGAGGCCTTGCACATTGGTGCCGAAATCGCCGATTTCGGTGGTGACGTTGGTGATGGTGTCGTAACTGTAGAGGGTCGTGCCGTCGCTGCCGTAGATGAGGCCGTTGTTGGAGCTGAAGGCCATGCCCTTGCTGATGGGCGTCGGGCCGACCACGCTGCCGGTGCCGGTGTAGAAATTGATTTTCAGCAGTTCGCCCTGCGAGACCGCGTAAAGCGTATTGGCGTTGATGTCGAAGGCTAGCCCGCTGACGGCGGGGAAGCCGGCCAGGCCCGCGCCGGACAGGCGCAGGGTGACGGCGTTGGCGGGATTGATGCCGAGCAGCAGGCTGCGGTCGTAGCCCGCGCTGTTGGTCACGGCGCTCGCGATCAGGTTGGGACGGTCGTTGTCGTGCAGATGGATGTGGTAATCGGCGTGGGCGCCCAAGGTCGCGCCGATGCCGTTGGGATCGGTGAGGCGCAATTCGATGCTTTCCAGCGCTTCGATGGCGCTGTCGTTTTGAATGCCGATCGAGACCATCTGCGTGGTGTTGTCGGTGGAACCGGTGGGGAAGGTGACCCCGCCGGTCAAGAGGGTGTAATCGGAAATATTGGTGGCGGTGCTCGAAAAACGCGCATTGACGGTGGCGGTAATCGGCGCGGCCAGACTGACCGGCCCATTGAGGTTCATCCGCACCGGAATGCTGATCACGCCGTCCCCTTCGTGGACCACCGCGTCGCTGCCTATGAAATTCAGTGTGGTGATCGTGTCGTCGTCGATGATCTCGACGGTGACGGCCCTGACGGTGAGCGCGCTGTATTTCGGGTCGGCGCTGCTGATGCCGTGAGTGATGGTCGCGCTGTGCGCCCCTTCGATGGCGCCGTCGTTGACGGCGGTCACCGTCACGATTTGTGGGGTGTTCCAATTGGCGGGAGTAAAGGTCAGGGTGGTCGGACTGGCGGTGATTTGCCCGCCGAAACTCAAGGTGATGGTGGTGTCGCCGGCGGGTTGGCTGGCCAGGACGACGGTGTAGCTGTCGGTCGCGCCGCCCTCGGTGACTTGCGTGCTGCCGGCGCTTTCCGTGACCGTGACGCCCGCGGTGTCGTTGTCGGTGATGTTGACCGTGACGCTGCCCACCGCGAATTGATGATAACGCGTATCGGCGCTGGTGACGTTGTGAACGATGACGCTGCTGTGATTGCCTTCCGATTCCGTGTCGTCGATGGCGGCCACCGTCACGATTTGCGCTTGATTCCAGTTGGCGGCGGTGAACGTGAGGGTGGGCGGCAGTGTGGTGAGTTGCCCGTCATGAATCATGGTGATGATGACGTCGGCGCTGGGCGCGCTGGTGAGCACCAGGGTGTAGGTGTCCGACGCCCCGCCTTCGGCTACGCTGGTGCCGCCGCCGCTGAGGGTCAACGTGATGCCGGGGCCGGCCGGAGCGGATGAACCGGAGCCGCCCGAGCAAGCGCTCAGCGCGGCCAGCGCGAGTAATAATCCGAATCGTGCCCACGGCATGCACGGTGCCCTCTGTGATTTTATTCGAGAGTCCATTTCTGCCCTTTATCGATATAGTTAAGTGGCGAGATAGGCAACGGCTGGCCCGCTATAAAACTTGAGTGTAGCGGCCGCGGCGACAGACCCGGCTAGAGTAGCTTGCCGCAAGGTACGCCGCAATCGGCATAAGGCTTATATAAAATAAGTTTATGTCCGCCGCTCCATGAAATTAAACGAAGACTTGTGCCGGTGTTTTATTGATCGGTACTATGACCCTCCGGTAAAGGAAACGCTATGCGTCTCCAATGGAAGGATCGATGAAAAATTTTCGCTGTATCTGCGGTAACCTGCTTTATTTCGAGAATACCCAATGCGTCGCCTGCGGACACGTGCTGGGCTATGTGCCGGAACGCGGCGTCTTGAGCGCCTTGGAGCCGGCGGCGGGCGATACCTGGCGGGCCCGGTCGGCCGATGAGGCGGTTTACCGTCTGTGCCAGAACTACGCGCAGGCCCATGTCTGCAATTGGCTGGTGCCGGCGGCCGATCCCAACCCGTTCTGCCGGTCTTGCCGTTTGGACCGGATGATTCCGGATCTGACCCTGCCGCGCAATCACACCTTGTGGCATAGGGTGGAATCCGCGAAACGCCGCTTGTTGTACAGCCTGTACTCGTTGAAGCTGCCGGTGGTGGGTGAGGCTGAAGATCCCGTGAACGGCCTGGCCTTCGCCTTTCTCGCCGACCCCGTACCGGCGGACTCGTCTTATGACGATGAACAATTCCGCCAAGTGCTGACCGGCCACGATCACGGTTTGATCACCCTCAATATCGCCGAGGCCGACCCCGGCGCGCGCGAGCAGATGCGCGAAGCCATGAATGAACGCTATCGCACCTTGCTCGGCCACTTCCGCCATGAGAGCGGGCATTATTATTGGTTCCGCCTGGTGCGCGACAGCCGCTGGCTGGGGGAATTTCGCGGCCTGTTCGGCGATGAGCGGCGCGACTACGCCGCGGCCTTGAAGAATTATTACGAGACGGGCAACGAAGGCCGTTGGCGCGAGCGTCACATCAGCGCCTACGCCTCCTCCCATCCCTGGGAGGATTGGGCGGAGACCTGGGCGCATTATCTGCACATGATCGATACCCTGGAAACCGCCGAGGACGCCGGCATGATGATGGGCGGCCGCAAAATCCGCTCGCTGACGTCCGCCCCCGATTTGCAATTCGAGGAATTGCGCGACGACTGGGCGCGCCTCACCCTGACCATGAACGCGGTGACGCGCAGCATGGGCATGGCCGATCCCTATCCGTTCGTGGTGTCGGATCACGCCGCCAACAAGCTGCGCTTCGTGCATGATTTGGTGCATGAGATCGGCGGGGTCTAGCCGGCGGCTGGAAAACACGCCGTGCCGTTACAACGCGGCGGCGATTATTCGTCCTTCGGTTCCCATTCGAAACGGCTGAGGCCGTTGAAGGCCCGCCGCAGGCCGTCGTTCCAGCGCCGCTGTATGCGCCGGATCAGCGGTGAATTGGCTTCGAGGGTCAGGTGGCGCTCCATGGCCAGCGTATCCTTGCGGTAAAACGCCAGTTCCAAGGGCGGTCCCACCGAGATGTTGGAGCGCATGGTGGAATCCAGCGACACCAGCGCGCAACGCGCCGCGTCCTCCAGACTGGTGTCGGGGGTGATGACCCGATCGAGTATCGGTTTGCCGTATTTCGATTCGCCGATTTGCAGATAAGGCGTTTCCGGCGAGGCGGCGATGTAATTGCCCTGCGGATACACCAAGTAAATATCGTGAGCCTTGCCGCGGATCTGTCCACCCAAGATGAACGAAGCCTCGGCGCTGGCGCCGGTCTGTTTCAAGGCGTCGGCGTGTTCCTGCTGGACGCGGTGGCTGACCGCGCCGATGTAATGGGCGGCGTCGAACAGATAATCCACGCTGTTGAGGCTGACCGGCGCGGCGGGATCGTCCAAGTCGCGTTTGAGGGTATTGACCACCGCCTGCGAGGTGGCCAGGTTTCCCGCCGTGAGCAGCACGAAAAAACGCTCGCCCGGTTTACCGAAGACGTGCATTTTGCTGTAGGTGCTCACGTAATCCACGCCGGCGTTGGTGCGCGAGTCGGACGCCAGGATCAGGCCGGAGTTGACTTTGATGGCGAGGCAGTAGGTCATGGCGAAAATTCGCTCGTTTATTATGCGGGTCCATCATAAGAGCTGGTGCTGGTTTCGTCCAGCCGCGCTCGCTGGGCAGTGCCGCTGCGGCGGTGTATAGTTGCCACATGGCTATACGCTGGAAAGAATACTCCACTCGCGGTTTGTACGATGAGTTGTTGCGCGGGGGCGGACGTCCGCGCGAGGCCGCGGCTTTTCTCTGCCGCTATCTGCGCACCTTGTCCGATCAGGATTTGCAGGGACGCAAGGCGGCGGCCGAGTTGGCGATGCGCGTGATGGGAATCACCTTCACCGTGTATTCCGAGCAAGGCGCTTCCATCGACCGGGTCTGGCCCTTCGACATCATTCCGCGGGTGATCGCCAAATCGGAATGGGACCGCATCGAAGCCGGATTGAAGCAGCGCGTCCTCGCCCTCAATCTGTTCATTGACGACATCTATCATCAACAGCGCATCGTCAAGGACAAGGTCTTCCCGGCGGAGATCCTGGCCGGCTCGAAAAATTTCCGCGAGCAATGCGTCGGCGTCAAACCGCCGCTGGGGATTTGGGCGCATATCTGCGGCTCCGATCTGGTGCGCGACAAAGACGGTACGCTGTATGTGCTGGAAGACAATCTGCGCGTGCCGTCCGGCGTATCCTACATGCTGGAAAACCGCCAAGTGATGAAGCGGATTTTTCCCGAGCTGTTCCAGGCGGCGGGCATCCTGCCGGTGGATGATTATCCCTCGCAGCTTTACGATTGTCTGGTCTCGCTGTCGCCGCGACCGCTGGCCCAGCCCGAGGTGGTGGTGCTGACGCCGGGCATCTACAACTCCGCCTATTTCGAACATGCCTATCTCGCCCAGCAGATGGGTGCCGAGCTGGTGGAGGGGCGCGATCTCGTGGTCGGCGACGATGACTGCGTGTACATGCGCGCGGTGGAGGGCCTGACCCGGGTGGATGTGATTTACCGCCGCATCGACGACCTGTTTCTCGATCCCGAGGCCTTCGATTCCCATTCCATGCTGGGGGTGCCGGGGTTGATGCGGGCCTGGAAAAAAGGCAAGGTCGCCCTCGCCAACGCGCCCGGCGCGGGCGTGGCCGACGACAAGGTGGTGTATGCCTTCGTGCCGGCGATGATCCGTTATTATCTGGATCAGGAGCCGATCATTCCCAACGTCGAAACCTATTTGTGTTCCGATCCCAAGGCCCGTGATCATGTGCTGGCCAACCTGCACGAACTGGTGGTGAAGCCCGCCAACGAATCGGGCGGTTACGGCATGTTGATCGGCCCGCAGGCGAGCAAAAAGGAGCGCGCGCATTTCGCCAAGCTCATCCGAAAAGATCCGCGTAACTACATCGCGCAACCGCTGCTGACGCTCTCCACCGCGCCGACCCTCATCGGCAATCAAGTCGAGCCGCGCCACCTCGACCTGCGGCCGTTCATCCTGTCCGGCCAGCAGGCCTACGTGACCATGGGCGGTTTGACGCGGGTCGCGTTGAAAAAAGGTTCGACCGTCGTCAATTCCTCGCAGGGCGGCGGCAGTAAAGACACCTGGATCGTGGACGGAGCGTAGTCATGCTGTCGCGGGTCGCGGAACATATTTATTGGATGGCCCGTTACATCGAACGGGCCGAGAATTCGGCGCGTTTGATCAACGTCACCACTAACTTGGTGCTGGACCTGCCCAAGAAGGTGGCCTTCGATTGGCGGGCCTTGCTCGACATCACCGGTTACGGCGAAATTTATCAGGCGCATCACGCGGCGGCGGATGAACGCAACGTGGTGCGTTTTCTGATCGGTGACGCGGTCAATCCCGGCTCGATCTTGCGTTCGCTGGACAACGCCCGCGAGAACGCCCGCACCATCCGCGACATTATTCCGCGCGAGGCCTGGGAGCAGATCAATCACTTGAACCTGCGCTGCAAGAGCGATCTCCAGTTCGGCCTGTCGCAGCGCGGGCGTTACGATTATCTGCGCTGGATCATCCTCGGCACCCAGACCATCACCGGCATGCTCGCCGGTACCATGAACCACGATTATGGTTATGACTTTTTACGCATGGGCCGTAATCTCGAGCGCGCCGACATGACGACCCGCATCATCGACGTGCGCTCCGCCAATCTGTTTTCCGAACAGGCCACCGGTCTGTCCCCTTATGAGAATATCCAGTGGATGAGCGTGCTCAAATCACTGACCGGTTATCAGATGTATCGCCGTGCGATGCAGGTGCGGGTGCGCCGTCCCGATGTGCTGAAATTTTTGTTCAAGGAAAAAAGTTTTCCCCGCTCATTTTTTCACGCGATCGGCGAAGTGGAGAGTTGTCTGCGGCACCTGCCTCGTAACGAGGCGCCTTTGCGCCTGGTGACCGCCTTGCAGCGGGAGCTGATCGACGCCGAGCCCGAGCAACTCTCGCAGAGCGCCTTGCATGAGTTCATCGATCAATTGCAGATTCACCTGGCCGGAATCAGCGAGGAAATCACCGCCACCTATTTTCTGGTCGGCGCATCGCCCGATAAAAATTAAGCGCGCGCCGCCCGCCGCGGCGCGCGCTTAATTAAGCCGATTGACATGATGAACTAAGTTCCCCTCTCCTTCTTAGGGGCAGGATCGGGGTGGAGGTAGAACGCTATTTCACCCCCATCCCGATCTTCTCCCGAAAAGGGGACGAGCTGTTCGCTTCATCTCTGCAATTGCCGGGTTAATTAAGTGAATGGGTGAGTGACGGACACGGCCGGTCAGTGACGGGAACCGTCATGCGCGCCGGTCCCGCGCAGCAGGCGGGGGATGAGCGAACTGAAACCTCGGCGGTGGCGATAGGCGCGCGGCGAACAGCCGGCGGCGCGTTTGAAGGCGCGGGAAAACACCTCCGGATTGCTGAAGCCCACTTCATAGCCGATGAGTTTCACGCTCTTGGGCGACCCCAGCAATAATTGTTTGGCCTTTTCAAAACGCCGCCACAGCAAATAATCATGGAGGCGCATCCCCACCTCGATCTTGAAACGCCGGCTCAAATAATCGGGATGCACGCCCAGTTGCGCGGCCAAGCCCGCCAAACCCACCGGCTCGGCATAATGACTGTCGATGTACACCCGCGCTTTGGCGATCTTGGTATTCATCGGACTCCTCATGTGAGTCGGTGCGCGGGGCGGCGGGTGTCTGCCGGTGAAGGCCGAAGGAAGGGCGGACCAGGTTGGCGCTAAGGGCCGCGGCGGCGCGCTAAGCTTTCTCTATAGGCGAGGACCGCCGTGATGTCAATTCGCGCGGCGGCACTTTGGAGAAAAGACGGTTTGAGTCCGTAAAAATCCGGATTGCAATTCGCCGCGGCTAACCCTTGATCTGCAGCAAAATCGCGTTGATGTTGTTATTGAGCAGGCGGGTGCGGATCTTGTTCACCTCGCGCGGATCGGTATACGGGCCCACCCGCACCCGGTGCCAGGTGTCGTTGTCGGCACCGCTGACGGTTTCGATGCGCGATTCCACGCCCAGCAGCGCCAGCTGCGCCTTGAGACTGTCCGCCTCGGGGTAGGCGCGGAAGGAACCCACTTGCAGCAGATAGACGGCGGGCTTGTCGGTGGAAGGAGAGGTGCGCCCGCCCTTGGGCGCGTCGGGTACCACCACTTCCATCTCGGGCAGAATGGTATAGAAATCGAAACGCGGTTTGGTCGCCTGTTCATCCTTGCCATCGGTTTTTGCGGCCGGTGATTTTTTTTCCGCGGGCGCCGCCGGGGCGGGCGGCGCGTCCGCCGCCGGCCCCGGCGCGCCGGGGGCGCGCCCTTGCAGATAAAAATAGGCGGCGACCGACAGGCCGATCAGAAGACCGATCACCAGCCACAGCCAGCCCGGTACCGGCGTGCTGGCTGTGGTTTTTTTGCGGCGCTTCTGCGAAGCCTGGGGCATGAATTACATACTCTCCGGCGCCGACACGCCGAGCAGGGCGAGGCCGTTGCGGATCACCTGGCGCGTCGCCTCGATGAGATTGAGACGGGCGTCGCGCAGCTCCGCCGAGTCCACCAGAAATTGGTGGGAGTTGTAATAGGTGTGAAACTCGTAGGCGACTTCGCGCAAATAATGGGCGACCAGATGCGGCTCGTGGCTGAGCGCGGCGGTCTCCACCACTTCCGGATAACGCGACAGTGTAATCAGCAGCGACTGTTCGTGTTCTTCGTGCAGGAGATGCAGATTGGCCGTGCCGCGCGCGGTGTCGCGCGCGAGATTCTTTTCGCTCAATTGCCGCAGCACGCTGCACACCCGGGCGTGGGCGTACTGGATGTAATACACCGGGTTGTCCGCCGACTGGGACTTGGCCAGGTCGAGGTCGAAGTCCATGTGCTGTTCGCACTTGCGGGTCACGTAAAAGAAACGCGCCGCGTCGTTGCCGACTTCCTGGCGCAGTTCGCGCAGGGTGACGAATTCGCCGGAGCGGGTGGACATCTGCATGCGTTCGCCGCCTTTGTACAAGATGGCGAATTGCACCAGCAACACATCGAGTTTGGCCGGGTCGTCGCCCATGGCCTGCAAGGCGGCTTTGACGCGCGGCACGTAGCCGTGGTGGTCGGCGCCCCACACGTCGATGACGCGCGCGTAGCCGCGCTCCAGCTTGTCCATGTGATAGGCGATGTCCGAAGCAAAATAAGTGGTCTGACCGTTGTCGCGCACCAGCACCCGGTCTTTTTCATCGCCGAAAGCGGTGGCGCGGAACCACAGCGCGCCGTCTTTTTCATAGGCGTGGCCGCTGGCCTTGAGCCGTTGCAGCGCGCGTTCCACCGCGCCGCTCTCGGTGAGCGAACGTTCCGAGTACCACAGATCGTAAGTGACGCCGAACTCCTGCAAATCCTGGCGGATGTCGGCGAGCACGATGTGCAAACCCGCGTCGAACACCGTGCGGTAATCGTCGGCGCCGAGCAGTTGCCGCGCGCGCGCGATCAGGGCGTCGATGTGCTGTTCCTTGTCGCCGCCCGCCGGCTCGTCGGGCGGAATGCCGTTCATCACCTGCGCGGCGTCGCGCCGGAATTTGTCGCCGTGAATCTGCCGCAGCGAGGCGGCGATATCGCGCACGTAGCCGCCTTTGTAGCCGTTGATGGGGAAGGTGAAACGCTCGCCCAGCGCTTCCAGATAACGCAGCCACACGCTGGCGGCGAGGATGTCCATCTGGCGGCCGGCGTCGTTGACGTAGTATTCGCGGTGGACGCGGAAGCCGGCTGCGGCTAGCAGATTGGCCACCGCCGCGCCGTAGGCCGCGCCGCGGCCGTGACCGACGTGCAGCGGTCCGGTGGGATTGGCGGAGACGAATTCCACCTGCACCGCGAGTTGATTACCCGCCGTGCCGCGGCCGTAGGCGTCGCCCGCCCGCAAAATCTCGCCGACGGTCTTTTGATACGCGTCGGACGGCAAGAAGAAATTGATGAAGCCCGGCCCGGCGATCTCCACCTTGCTCACCAGATTCGAGGGCGGCAGCGCCGCGACGATGGCCTCGGCCAGCTCGCGCGGTTTGCGCTTGAGGGCCTTGGCGAGGCCCATGGCCACCGCGCTGGCGAAGTCGCCGTGCTGGCGGTCGCGGGCGCGTTCCACTTTGGCGGTGACGCTTTCCGTGGCGGGGAGCGTGCCGTCGGCCTGCAACTGGGCAAGGGCCTGGGCGAGTAGGGACTCGAGGTGATTTTTCATGCTGGTTACCGCGTTGGAATTCTCAAAGGGAGGCGGGTGGTTTATCGCTGCGCGTATTATCCGGGGTCCGGGCCCGCTTGCAAAGGGCGAGGCGCGGGTATCCCTTATCGAAGGAAAAATTTCATAGGGCTGCCCCCCTTTCCCGCGAGCGGGGAGCGCGCGGCGCGGGGGCGCGGCCGTCAGGGTGCATACAGCGTCAAGTCAAGTCCATCGGATCGACGTCGATGGACCAGCGCACCTTGCGCGCCAGCGGCAGAGCGCCGAGTTGCGGCAGCCAGGCGTCGAGCAGGCGGTGCAATTCCGTCCGCGCTTCGGCTTGCAGCAAGAGTTGGGCACGGTAACGGCCGGCGCGCCGTTCCATCGGCGCCGGCACCGGGCCGAGCAGTTCGACCCCGCGATGCCCGATGTGATGGGCCAAGGCCGCCGCCTCGGTCAAAAAATCCCGCGGCAATTCCGCGGCGGTGGCCTCGGCCCGCAACAGCGCCATATGGCTGTAAGGCGGCAGGCAGGCCTCGCGCCGCTCCGCCAAGGCGGCCGCGGCGAAACGCGCGTAACCCTGGGTGATCAAGGTGTGCAGCAGGGGATGATCCGGGTGATGGGTTTGTATCACCACCTCGCCGGCGTGTTCGGCGCGGCCGGCGCGGCCCGCCACTTGGACGATGAGCTGGGCGAGGGTTTCGCTGGCGCGGAAGTCGACGCTGAACAAGCCCTGATCGGCGTCCAAGATGGCGGCGAGGGTGACTTTGGGCAGGTGATGGCCTTTGGCCAGCATCTGGGTGCCGATCAAAATGGCGTGTTCGCCGCGCAGCGCCTCGGCCAACAATTGTTGCAGGCTGCCTTTGCGGCGGGTGCTGTCGCGGTCGATGCGGGCGATGGAGCAGTCGGGGAAACGGGCGCGCAACACTTCTTCGACCCGCTCGGTGCCGTGGCCGAGCGGCCGCAATTCTTCGCTGCTGCACGCGGGGCAATAAGCCTCGGCCTTTTGTTCGCCGCCGCAGTGATGGCAGCGCAGGCGGCGCTGGGCCTGGTGATAAATCAGATGGGCATCGCAGCGCTGGCAGCGCGCGACCCAGCCGCAATCGTGGCAAAGCAGCGTCGGCGCGTAGCCGCGCCGGTTCAAGAACAACAGTACTTGATGGCCGCGCGCCACATGTTCCGCCAGCATTTTCAACAAAGGATCGGATAGCGCGCCGTTCAATTTTTTGTGGCGGACGTCCATGGTGCGGATGCGCGGCGGACGGGCCTCGCCGGCGCGCTCCGGCAGGTGCAGGCTTTGATAACGGTCGCGCTCCACGTTGTACAGCGTTTCCAGCGACGGCGTGGCCGAGCCGAGTACGATGGGCACGCCGAGCCGGTTCGCGCGCCACACCGCGACGTCGCGGGCGTGATAACGAAAGCCGTCCTGCTGTTTGAAAGAGAGGTCGTGTTCTTCGTCGATGATGATCAGCCCGGCCTTGGGCAGCGGCGTGAAGACCGCCGAGCGCGTGCCGATGATCACCTTGGCTTCACCCGTCGCGGCGGCGGCCCAGGCCTGCAAGCGCTGCCGGTCGGTCAGCGCCGAGTGCAGCACCACCATGGGATGGGCCAGCCGCGCCGCGAAGCGCGCCAGCAATTGCGGGGTGAGGCCGATCTCCGGCACCAGCACCAGCGCCTGCGCGCCGGCCGCCGCCACCCGGTCGATGAGTTCCAGATACACCTCGGTCTTGCCGCTGCCGGTAACGCCTTCCAATACGAAGGGGGTGAATTGATCCAGCGCGGCGCAGACCCGGTTCACGGCGGCGCTCTGCGTGGCGTTGAGATCGAGGCTTGAGGTGGGCTCCGTTCCCGCGTGCTGGAAGAGGGGCGGCGCGGCGTAGTGTTCCACCCAGCCTTTCGCCAGCAGCGCGCGCAGCGCGGCGCGCGCGGTGTCGCCTTGTTCGGCGAGTTGCTCGGCGTTGGTGCCGCCGTTGGGTTGTTGCTGCAGCCAGCGCAACAGCGCCGCCTGGCGTGGCGCCCGTGACAAGTGCGCCGCGTCCGCCGCGTGTCCCGCCGGCGTCAGTCGCCAGTGCGGGTCGTTGCCTTCTTCGGGACTTTTGCCCTGCCGCAATAAAGTGGGCAGCAGCGCGCTGAACACCTCGCCGATGGGGTGGTGATAATAGTGCGCGGCCCAGTGCCCCAGCGCGAGTAGGTCCGCACCGATCACCGGTCGAGTATCGAGCAGCTGTGAAGCCGGCCGCAGGCGGCGGACCTCCACCCGGCTTTCCCCGCTCATCCCCAACAACACCCCGGTGACCTGGCCGCGCCCGAAAGGGACCTTCAGCCGCATCCCCGCTTGCAGGGTGGCGGGGTCGCAGGCGCGCGGCGGCAGATAATCGAAGCTGCCGTAAAGCGGGGTCGGGACGGCGATTTGCAGGATGGTGGGCGGGGCCGCGGCTGGCATGGCGCTACTCTATCAAGTCTCGAAATAATCCGAAGTGACAATAGCTCTCAGTTAGCGCCGCGGATTAAACCGCGACGTAACCAAATCTCCGTAACTCATTCAATGGGCAAGGGGTCTATCCCTTATCCACAAAAGCTGTGGATAACTTTGTGGAAGAAGTGGGATCAATCGCCGTGAGCCCGCGAATTTATTGGACTTGTGACAGATTGGTGACAAATTCGCCTCATTGTTAATTTTATAAAAAACAATAACTTAAATTATTCTTGACTTGCGCCGGCAGTTTGTTGGCGCTTTGCGGGCGGCCGCCTCGGGCTGGAATCGTCGTTGTGTATAAGCAAGTTTAAATGGGGAGCTCGGCGCTGCGATTTAATGGCCTTTATATATAGAGAATCGCGTCCCCCGGCCCCTCTTTTAGGGCTCAAAAAGGCCTTACTACCACCAAGATCGTGATCACGATAAGGATCAATACCGGCAACTCGTTGAGCCAGCGGAAGAACACATGGCCGCGGCGGTTGCGGTCGTGTTTGAAGTCCAGCAGCAGCTTGCCGCAATAGACGTGATAGACGGCCAGTAACGCGACCAGCGTCAGTTTGGCGTGCAGCCAGCCGTTGTGGGAATAGGCCTCCCAGGCGTAATCCACCAGCAGCCACACGCCCAGCGCGATGGTCAGCACCGCGCCGGGGGTCATGATGCCGTAGAAGAGTTTGCGCTCCATCACCTTGAAGCGTTCCCGGCCCAGCGCGTCGTCCGCCATGGCGTGATAGACGAACAACCGCGGCAGATAAAACAGACCGGCGAACCAGGTCACCATGAAAATGATGTGAAAGGCCTTGACCCAAAGCATGTGTTGTTCCCGTGTGAGTGGCGCCGCCGGAATCAGCGGGCCGATGAATGATGCGCGCCACTATGCCAAAATTTTCCGCAAAGGACCACGCCACGCCGCGACTCTCTTTGGCGAGGGACGGCCGCGGAGGGTAACATCGCCGGCATGAAAAGGCGGACGGGTTAGCGATGGGGGCGGCGTGATCGAGCAGTTGTCCGGCGAGGCCGGCTGGTGGGCGTTATTCGTCAGCGCCTTTATCTCGTCCACGTTATTGCCCGGCGGTTCCGAGGCCTTGTTGCTGTGGCTCGCCTCGCAGCAGCCGCAGGACAAATGGCTGTTGCTGGCGGTCGCCGGCGCCGGCAATACCCTGGGCGGCATGAGCTCGTGGGCCATCGGTCGTTTCATCGCCTGGCGTTTTCCGGCGCGGGGTCTGCGCGGCGACAAGGAGCAGCGCGCGCTGGCGCGGGTGCGCCGTTGGGGCAGTCCGTTGCTGCTGTTGTCGTGGCTGCCGCTGGTGGGCGATCCTTTGTGCGTGGCGGCGGGCTGGCTGAAGCTGCGCTGGTGGCCGGCCCTGATTTTCATCGCCCTGGGCAAAGTCGGGCGCTACGCCGTGTTATTGATATTCACCTAAGCCGGGGACGCGAATGACGCGCCCGCGCCATGTTACAATCCGCCTCCCTTGTGTTGGACGCGCCTCGACGGCGCCATCGCCCGAAATCCATGACTGCACACAGCGCCAGCCGTATCCGCGAGATTCCCTAT
This sequence comes from uncultured Gammaproteobacteria bacterium, assembly GCA_963729605.1. Taxonomy (GTDB): domain Bacteria; phylum Pseudomonadota; class Gammaproteobacteria; order DRLM01; family DRLM01; genus CAKKSB01. The sequence goes on from CAVSNY010000002.1 coordinate 103,156, forward strand.
AACTACACGTCGTTCTCCGACCGGGAGATCGTCAAGCGTTATCTCGGCCCGGACATGTGGGACGTGCTCAACGAGTTGCGCGGCACGCGGCGCACCGGCCGTTCGGCGCAGATGCTGTTCGAGGTGCTCGGCGACATGTGGGTGGTGGCGCGTAATCCCTATATTCAAGACGACCTCTTGGAAAATCCCCAGCGGCTCACCTCGCTGTCGGTGACCCTGCATCAGCGCCTCGATCAAATCGTCACGCGCGCGGACAATAATCCCTTGGCGCTGCAATTGGTCGAGCGCGCCCGCGCGGCGGTGCGTGAGTTCGAGGGCTGGTTTCCCGAACAGCGTAGTCTGCGGCAACGCGCGCTGCGCCGGTTCGGCAAAGTCACCCGGCGCGACAACATCAGCTTCGACGGCCTGGCCCGCGTCTCGCACGTCACCGACGCCACCGACTGGCGCGTCGAGTTTCCCTTCGTGGTGCTGCATCCCGACAGCGAAGAAGAAATGGCGCCGCTGGTGGCGGCTTGCATCGAATTGGGCCTGACCATCATTCCCCGCGGCGGCGGCACCGGTTACACCGGCAGCGCCGTGCCGCTGTTCGCCGACACCGCGGTGATCAACACCGAAAAGCTGGAAGGCTTGGGCAAGGTCGAGCGGCGCATCCTGCCCGGCTTGAGCGAGCCGGTGCCCACCGTGCGCGCCGAGTGCGGCGTGGTCACCAAGCGGGTGGCGGAAGTGGCGGAGGCCAACGGCCTGGTGTTCGCCGTCGATCCGACTTCGATGGACGCCTCCACCATCGGCGGCAACGTCGCCATGAACGCCGGCGGCAAAAAGGCCGTGTTGTGGGGCACCGCGGTGGACAATCTGGTGTCGTGGCGCATGGTCACGCCGGACGCCGAGTGGCTGGAGATCGAGCGGCTCAACCACAACCTCGGCAAGATCCACGAGCAGGAAACCGTGGAGTTCCGCCTCACCCGGTATCGTCCCGACGGCAAGACCCGCAGCGGCGAGCCGGAAATCCTGCGCATGCCCGGCCGAGTTTTCCGCAAGCAAGGCCTCGGCAAAGACGTCACCGACAAATTTCTCGGCGGCCTGCCCGGCGTGCAAAAAGAAGGCTGCGACGGTTTGATCACCTCGGCGGTGTTCGTGCTGCACCGCATGCCGAGCTGCACGCGCACCGTGTGCCTGGAATTCTTCGGCAACGACATGCGCCGCGCGGTCTCCGCCATCGTCGAAATCAAGGATTACCTCGACGCCAATCCCAAGGCGGTACTGTCGGGCATGGAGCATCTCGACGAACGTTATCTGCGCGCCGTGAAATACAGCACCAAGGCGCCGCGCCGCGAGCGGCCGAAAATGGTGTTGCTGGTCGATGTCTCCGGCGACGACGATCACGCGGTGGCCGAGGCCGCCTCGCAGGTGGTGCGCTTTGCCAATGCCCGCGAGGCGGAAGGCTTCGTCGCGATCAGCCCCGAGGCGCGCCGCCGCTTCTGGGTCGACCGCGCGCGCACCGCCGCCATCGCCGCCCACACCAACGCCTTCAAGATCAACGAAGACGTGGTGATCCCGCTCGACCGCCTCGCCGATTACAGCGTGGGCATCGAACGCATCAACATCGAACAGTCGATTTCCAACAAGCTGCGCCTGCTCGACGCGGTGGAAGCGTATCTCGCCGGCGAATTGCCGGAAGTGCGGCAAGTCGCCGAATACGAGGCCAGCGCCGAAGACAGCGCCATCGTCGCCGCCAAGCAGCAGGCCGCCCGCGATCATCTCGCCGCGGTGCGCACCCGCTGGTCCACTTATCTCACGCGGATGGATGAAACCGCCGCGCAGCACCAAAACCTGCTCAGCGACGAATTGCGCGCGGGTCTGCAGGCGGGCGACACCTTGTTGTCGCTGCTGCTGCACCGCGCCTTGCGGGTGTCTTATCGCGCCGAGGTGGAGCGGCCGCTCAAGGAGATCTTCGGCGGCCAGGCCTTCGAGCGGGTGCGCGGCCGCCTCGATGAAATTCATGCCGGGATCCGTTCCAGCCGCTTGTTCGTCGCGCTGCACATGCACGCCGGCGACGGCAACGTGCACACCAACATCCCGGTCAACTCCAACGACTACGAAATGCTGCAAGAGGCGGAGCGGATCGTCGACCGGGTGATGGCGCTGTCGCTGTCGCTCAACGGGGTGATCTCCGGCGAACACGGCATCGGCATCACCAAGATTCAATACCTCGCGCCGAGCGACATCGCCGCCTTCGCCGGCTACAAACAAAAAATCGATCCCGAAGGCCGCTTCAACCGCGGCAAGCTGCTGGCGGGCGCCGATCTCACGAATGCCTACACTCCTTCGCTGCGGCTGGTGCAGCAAGAGGCGCTGCTGCTGGAACAGAGCGAGCTGGGCGCGCTCAACGACGACATCCGCCACTGCCTGCGTTGCGGCAAATGCAAACCGGTGTGCAATACGCATGTGCCGCGCGCCAATCTGCTTTATTCGCCGCGCAACAAAATCCTCGCCACCGGTCTGATGATCGAGGCCTTCCTGTACGAGGAGCAGACCCGCCGCGGCATCTCGATCCGCCACTTCGACGAGATGAACGACGTCGCCGATCACTGCACCGTCTGCCACAAATGCTTGAACCCCTGCCCGGTGGACATCGACTTCGGCGACGTGTCGATCCGCATGCGCAAGATTCTCAAAGACCGCGGCCAGCGCCACACCAACGTCGGCGCCTGGGCCTCGATGGCCTTTCTCAACGTCACCGATCCCTCGACCATCAAGCTGATGCGCAAGGGCATGATCGAATGGGGCTACGCCGCGCAGCGCACCGCCCACGGCGTCGCCAAGAAATTGCACCTGCTGGGCGGCGCGCAGGAACGCCCCGCCGCCACCACCGGCAAGCCGCCGCTCCGCGCGCAGGTGGTGCAGTTCATGAAAAAGCCGTTGCCCAATAAACTGCCGGCGCAGACCATGCGCGCCTTGTTGGGCGTGGAGGACAGCAAGACCATTCCGGTGCTGCGTGATCCCGCCAAAGTCACCGAAGACAGCGACGCGGTGTTTTATTTCCCCGGCTGCGGTTCCGAGCGGCTGTTCAGCCAGATCGGCCTCGCGACGCTGGCGAGTTTATACGAGGTCGGCGCGCAGACCGTGTTGCCGCCGGGTTATCTGTGCTGCGGTTATCCGCAGACCTCCGGCGGCGACGCGGCCAAAGGCCAGCAGATCACCACCGAGAACCGCGTGTTGTTCCACCGCGTCGCCAACGCGCTCAGTTACCTCGACATCAAGACCGTGATCGTCTCCTGCGGCACCTGCATGGATCAATTGCTGAAATACGAATTCCAGCAGATATTCCCCGACTGCCGGTTGCTCGACATCCACGAATACCTGATGGAAAAGGGCGTCAGCCTGGAAGGCGTCAGCGGCGTGCGTTACATGTACCACGACCCCTGCCACTCGCCGATGAAGACCCACAACCCGGTCAGCGTCGCGTCGAAATTATTGGGCGGCGCCGAAGTGAAACTCTCCGACCGCTGCTGCGGCGAGGCCGGCACCTTCGCGGTGGCGCGACCCGACATCGCCAGCCAGGTGCGCTTCCGCAAGGAAGAAGAGCTCAAAAAAGGCATCGAGCAACTCACCGGCCAACCGATCGCGCAGGACGGCAACGTCAAAATGCTCACCTCCTGTCCCGCCTGCCAGCAGGGCCTCTCGCGTTACCGCGACGATACCGGTCTCGACACCGACTACATCGTGGTCGAACTGGTCAATCAATGGCTGGGCGACGGCTGGCAGCAACGCTTCATCGACCGCACCAAACAGGGCGGGGTCGAGCGGGTGTTGTTGTAAGCGGCAAGCGCGGCCGTTTTCGGGTCCCACCGCGTCCGCCATCAGCCCCTCTCCCCAGGGAGAGGGCAGGGGTGAGGGGATTATTCGACCACCCCCTTTCCCGCTCTGACACCCCGCCCCGGTAATCAGTTGCAGCCGCTCGTCCAAGAAATTCGCGGTCGGCTGCTCGCCGGTCTGCCGGCGTCGCCCGCCGCGGTCAGCGCCGGAACAACCAAAACAACAGCGTCAGCACCAGACTGATGATGATGGACGTGACGATGGGGAAGTAGAAGCTGAAGTTTTCCTTTTCCACCACGATGTCGCCGGGCAAGCGGCCCAGCCCCAGTTTTTGAAACAGCGGCCAGAGCAGGCCGAGCACGACCAGGATGATCCCGACGATGATGAGTAGTTTGGCCATGGAGGCGCCCTTCATTGTCCGGCGCTGATTCTGTGTCGAGTGGTCGGCGGATTTACGAAGCCGCTCCCGTCGACCGGGACCGAACGACCTGGGCGCCGTGGGCAGGTCGCGTCGGCCATTTTAAATCCATTCATCCGGCTGGGCATGGCGGCGCCTTTTGTTGGGTTGACGCCGCCCGGCGCTCAGGTGAGGGTGCGCACGCCCTGCGCGGTGCCGAGGAGTAACACGTCGGCGGGACGCAGCGCGAAGATGCCGTTGGTGACCACGCCGGGGATGTTGTTGAGCTCGCTTTCCAGTTTCGCCGCTTCCATGATTTGCAGGTTGCGCACGTCGAGGATGATGTTGCCGTTGTCGGTGATGAAACCCTCCCGCAATATCGGTTGCCCGCCCATTTTGACGATTTGGCGCGCGACGTAGCTGCGGGCCATGGGGATGACTTCGATGGGCAGCGGAAAGCTGCCGAGGATGTCCACCAGTTTGGTTTCATCGGCGATGCAGACGAAGCGTTTGGCCACCGCCGCCACGATCTTTTCGCGGGTCAATGCGCCGCCGCCGCCTTTGATGAGTTGCAGATGGCGATTGGCTTCGTCGGCGCCGTCCACGTAGAGGGCCATGTCGTCCACGGTGTTGAGGCTGAGCACCGCGATGCCGTGTTTCTTCAATCGCTCGGCGGAGGCGACCGAGCTGGCCACGGTGCCTTCGATTTTATGTTTGACGGTCGCCAGGGCGTCGATGAAATGATTGGCGGTGGAACCGGTGCCGATGCCGATGATGGTGCCCGCTTGCACGTAGTCCAAGGCCGCTTCCGCCGCCGCCTTTTTGAGTGCGTCCTGAGACATGTTGCTTCTCCCTGGTGAGTGCGTTAATGGGCCCGATCATACCCGATCTTATCCAGTAAAGTCATACGCGGCCGCCGGCTAGGCAGTGATGGGGAGAAGCTGTTAATGTAACCGGATGCCAAAGAAATACCTGGAAAAAATTCTCAAAGCGCGGGTTTACGACGTGGCGATAGAGACGCCGCTCGATCTCATGCGCGCCCTTTCCGCGCGACTGGATAACCAAGTGTGGTTGAAGCGGGAAGACTTGCAACCGGTGTTTTCGTTCAAGCTGCGCGGCGCCTATAACAAGATCGTGCACCTCGATGCCGAGCAGCGCGCCAGAGGGGTCATCGCCGCCTCGGCGGGCAATCACGCGCAAGGCGTGGCCTTGGCCGCCGGCCGCTTGGGGATACAGGCGCTGATCGTGATGCCGCGCACCACGCCGGATATTAAAGTGCAATCGGTGCGTAAATTGGGCGCCAAGGCCGTGCTGCACGGCGACACCTACGACGAGGCCTACACCCGCGCGGTGAAACTGGCGGGTGAAAAGGACATGGTGTTCGTCCATCCTTACGACGATCCCGAGGTGATTGCCGGGCAGGGTACGGTGGCGATGGAGATATTGCGGCAGCACGAGGCGCCGCCGCACGCGATCTTCGTGCCGGTGGGCGGCGGCGGTTTGATCGCCGGGGTGTCCAGTTATGTGAAGGCGCTTTATCCCGAGGTGAAGGTGATCGGTGTCGAGCCCGACGACGCGCCCACCTTGCAGCGCGCCTTGCAGAAAAAGAAACGGGTGGTGTTGGAGCAGGTGGGCATCTTCGCCGACGGCGTGGCGGTGCGCCAGATCGGCGCGGAGCCGTTCCGTATCGCCCGCCAGTGCGTGGACGAGGTGATCCTGGTCAGCACCGACGAGATCTGCGCCGCCATCAAAGATATCTTCGACGACACCCGCTCCATCGCCGAGCCGGCGGGGGCGTTGGCGGTGGCGGGGATGAAGCGTTACGTGGAGCGCACCCAGCTCAGCGGCCTGCAGCTGGTGGCCATCGACAGCGGCGCCAATATGAACTTCGACCGGCTGCGCCACATCGCGGAACGCGCCGAGGTAGGCGAGCGCAACGAGGCGATCCTGGCGGTGACCATTCCCGAGCGGCCCGGCAGTTTCCGGTCTTTTTGCGAAGCCCTCGGCGCGCGCAACGTCACCGAGTTCAACTACCGTTATTCCGATGCCACGGCGGCGCACGTATTCGCCGGCATTCAATTGCGGGGCGGCGAGGCGGAGCGGCTGGAGATCGTGGAGCGGCTGCGCGCCGACGGTTATCCGGTGCTGGATCTGACCGAGAATGAAATGGCCAAGCTGCACATCCGCCACATGGTGGGCGGCCATGCGGCCGCTGTCGAGGACGAGGTGTTGTACCGCTTCGAATTCCCCGAGCGGCCGGGCGCCCTCTTACGCTTTCTGACCAATATGGGACAGCGCTGGAACATCAGCCTGTTCCATTACCGCAATCACGGCGCCGCCTACGGCCGGGTGTTGGTGGGTATTCAAGTGCCGGCCAATGATCGCGAACGCCTGCGCCAGTTTCTCACCGACCTGGGTTATGCCTACCAGGAAGAGACCGCCAATCCGGTCTACGGGTTGTTCCTGCGTTGAAGTTGCCGAGCCCGCCGCAAGTGGCCGGGTGGCGAGGTGTCTTTGGTCGGGTCGAGACGGGGTGTGAGCTTCAAATACACGAAGGGCCCGCCATCGCGAGCCCTCCGTACAGCACTGCAAAAGCCGAAAACCGCTGCTGTTTTCGGCGGCTTGCTTAAGCCGGCATCGCGGAAGTGGCCTTCTTCTTGGAGGCTCTCTTCTTTGAAGCAGCTTTCTTTTTGCCAGCCTTTTTCTTGCCGGCTTTTTTCTTGCCGGCCTTCTTTTTTGAAGCGGCTTTCTTTTTGCCGACCTTTTTCTTAGCGGCTTTTTTCTTACCGGCTTTTTTCTTACCGGCCTTTTTGCGGGTGGCCTTTTTAGCGGTGGCCTTCTTGGCTACCACCTTTTTGGTGGTCGTTTTCTTCGCAGCTGACTTCTTCTTTGAAGTCACTTTCTTCTTCGTGGCTTTCTTTGTTGCCATTGTGATTCCTCCGTTGTGAACGTAGCGTTCGCTACTAAGTATAAACAACTTCTTTAAAAAACAAAGAGTGTTTATTCCAAAAGACTATCGAACGAATTTGAACATTCCTTTAGGGGCCGGCGGCGCATGCGATGCGTTGGCTTGAGAGGGCGGTGGTGTGCGAGTGATTTTTCACCCTCATCGCGACCTCGGAAACACTAACCAGCCGCGTGTGGGCGAGGTGAAAAATGCCATGTGAGACGGTTGGTGACGCCGGCGCGGCGCGGTGATCGAGTTGTGGGTTTTTCTCGAGAAAAACGCCGTATTTTTAATACGACGCTTACTCCAGTTTCAGGATGTAGCGCCACGCTTCGGCGTTGATCGGCATGATGGAGAGCCGGTTGCCTTTGCGCAGCAGAATCAAGTCGGCGAGCGCGCGGTGATCTTTGAGTTCGGCGAGGGTGATGGTGCGTTTGAGGCGCCTCCGGAAGCGGACATCGACCATGTACCAGCGGGGCGCCTCCGGTGTGCTCTTGGGGTCGAAGTGGGGGTTTTCGGGGTCGAAGGCGGTGAAGTCGGGATAGGCTTGCCTGACTATCTCGACGATGCCGACGATGCCCGGCTCTTCACAACTGGAGTGGTAGAAGAAGGCTTGGTCGCCCTTTTTCATCTGGTCGCGGAGCATGTTTCGCGCCTGGTAATTGCGTACGCCGTCCCAGTGTTCGGTCTGTCCGGGGCGGGCTTGCAGGTCGTCGATGCCGAAGGTGTCCGGTTCTGATTTCATCAGCCAGTAATGCATGGATGCTCCTTGAGATGCGGGTGGCGAACGGTTCGGTGAAGCGTGGCGGGCGTTAAAACAAATAAATTTGTTGTTCGGTGGCGACAGCATCCAGCGGCACGTCCCAACTTTGGGGGGCGAGCGCTTCGACGCGTTGCAGTGCGTGGGCGATGCCGAGCAGGCGCGGTTTGCGCCAATGGCGGCGCTGGCGCAGGAACGACAGGCTGCGATCGTAAAATCCGCCGCCCATGCCGAGCCGGTTGCCTTGGGCGTCGAAACCGACCAAGGGCATCAGCAGCAGGTCCAATAACCGCGCATCGACGCTGCGCAGTCCCGCGCCGACCGGTTCGGGAATGCCGAAGAGGTTGGGCGCGAGCGGGTCGCCGGGATAATAAGGCGCGAAGCGCAAGCGGCGGTCCGGGGTGATGACCGGCAGGTAACAGGTTTTGCGCATGGTCCAGGCGTGGTGCAGCAGCGGGGTGAGATCCGGCTCGCCGTCGTTGGCGAGATAAAAACCAATGTGCCGGCTGCGGCGGAACAGCGCTGAACCGTGGATCAAGCGGGCCAGCTGGTGCGCGGCGCGCCGTTGTTGGGTCTTGTCCAGTTGCCGGCGTAGATCGCGCAGCCGGCGGCGTAAGGCCGGGCGGTCCGACAAAGTAGCGACTACGGGCGGGCCGGGGAGGTCGCTGAGCGCGGGGGTGGTGATGGGCGCGGGCGGTGTGTCGTCATTCATTCCGGGGATGAGTCCGCGGTGAAAAAAAGCACCCTCCGCGTGAACCGTCGCGGGCCATCGCCCTTGAACCATTCGGTTCAGGTGGGGACACAATCAGTGTTTTTAGGCTTTCCGGCGCAGCGGACATGCACACCAACACTGGCAGGGTCCCCAAGGGTAATGAAATAGGGTCAAGGAGTAACTTGGCCCGCTAACGGGAACCGCAGAGGATGCGTTGTCGATTCTATCGTGAAACAGGGGGAAGAGAAACAAGCGGGCCCGAAGCCGATTACAGGTCCATCTGGCGCGAGTCGTGGAGGGCGGCGTCGATTTTATTTTGCAGGCTGCGGATGCGATGGCCGAGATTGTCGGATTGCGACTCGACCTCGTTGCGCGTCTTGAGCAGTTCATGGGTGATGTTGAGGGCGGCCATGACCGCGATGCGGTCGGCGCCCACCACTTTGCCGCTGTCGCGGATTTCCTTCATTTTCTTGCCGAGGTAGGCGGCGGCGGCCAACAGGGCGTCGCGTTCATCGTCCGGGCAGGCGATGCGGTATTCTTTTTCGAGAATGTGGACGATGGTGGGGTTGGTCGGATTGGTCATGCTTCGGTTTCCAGCGATTTAAGGCGCAGTAACAGCATTTCCGTCTGGGTGCGCGCCAAGTCTGTTTTGTGCTGCAGCTTGGCGCGCTCGGTCACCAGCATGGTTTGTTGCTGGCGGAGCAGGCGGTTTTCTTCCTTGAGGCGCTGGCAGGTGCGGATGAGTTCGTCGAGCCGAAGATCGAGGCTGCGGATGTCGGTTTCGGTGATGCGGTTGGGTTTGTCGGTATTCATGGGACATCAATATAGAGCGGCGCCGAAACGGGGTCAATCGCCGACTTTGGTAGTGGCGGTTTGGGCAGGCATGATAGCATAGCCTGCTTCTTAGGGTGCGTTGAGTAGGAGGGCGGCGGCATTCCGTTTCCGCGCCATGCAAGGCACGGCGGGATGGCGTTGAGTCAATTCAACAAGCCGTAAGTAAACGGCTATCCTCAAAGTGGATTTGTCACTTTATGTTATCGATCGATGGAGAATGCCTTGAGTTCAGCGCCCCCGCCCTTTGATTATGATGCCTACGCCACTCTGTTTGAGGGGCTGGGTTTGGAGCTGGCGCCGGCGGAGGCCCATGGCGGTTTGGCGGGTTTGTTGTGCGCCACCGACACCGTCACCGTCGAGCAGTGGATCGCCGAGTTGATGGCCGGTAAGCCGACCATCATGTTGGCCGACGATGGCGTGGCCGGGGCGGACGACGATACGCCGACCTTGCGGCGTCTGTATGAGCTCACCACCGATCAGTTGGAAGACCCCGATTACGGTTTTACTTTATTGTTGCCTGACGATGCTCATCCTCTGGCGGAGCGGACCGAGGCCTTGTCGCAATGGTGTCAGGGTTTTTTGTGGGGCCTGGGCCTGGGCGGCATTCAAGACGAGGCCAAGCTGCCGGGCGACGTGAATGAAGTGATGCGGGACATGTCGGAGATTTCGCGGCTGCGTTTCGCCGACCAGGGCGGCGGCAATGAAGATGAAACCGCCTATGCCGAGATCGTGGAATACGTGCGCATGGCGGCCTTGCTGGTTTACGAAGAATTACGCCCGCTGCGGGTGGCGCGGCCCGACGGGGATGTTGTGCACTAATCGAGGACTCGCCGGGTGTTGGATAACAGGGAATTCGCGAAACGCCGCAAGCAATTGATGCGCATGATGGGCGAGGACGCCATGGCCATCCTGCCCGCCGCGCCGCAGCGTCACCGCAATCGCGACAGCGAGTATCCGTACCGCCAGGACAGCGACTTTTTCTATCTCACCGGTTTCGGCGAGCCCGAGGCGGTGGCGGTGCTGGTGCCGCAGCGCGAGCAGGGCGAATACGTATTGTTCTGCCGCGACCGCGACCCGATGATGGAAATCTGGAACGGCCGGCGCGCCGGACCGGACGGGGCCCGCGAGCGCTATGGCGCCGATGACGCCTATCCCATCGGCGATATCGACGACATCCTGCCCGGCCTGCTGGAAAACCGCGAGCGGGTTTATTACAGCATGGGTTACAGTCCCGAGTTCGATCAACGGCTGATGGCCTGGGTCAACCGGGTGCGGGCGCGTTCCCGCGGCGGCAGTCACGCGCCGGTGGAATTCGTCGCCCTCGAACATGTCCTGCACGACATGCGGCTTTATAAGAGTCCGGCGGAGATTAAAGTCATGCGCCGGTCGGCGAGCATTGCCGCCGCCGCCCATCAACGCGCCATGCGCATGTGCCGCCCCGGCATGATGGAGTATGAAATCGAGGCGGAGTTTCTCCACGAGTTCCGCCGCGCCGGGGCCTGGGTGTCGTACAACCCCATCGTCGCCGGCGGCGGCAATGCCTGCATCCTGCATTACACCGAGAACAACGCGCCGCTGCGCGACGGCGATCTGCTGCTCATCGACGCCGGCGCCGAGTTGCACGGCTACGCCTCCGACATCACCCGCACCTTTCCGGTCAACGGCCGCTTCAGCCCCGCCCAGCGCGCGCTGTACGAAGTGGTGCTGGCGGCGCAGCAGGCCGCTTTCGATTGCATCCGGCCGGGCAGTCATTGGAATGAACCGCACGACGCGGCGGTGCGCACGCTCACCGCGGGCCTGGTCGAGCTGGGTTTGCTCAAAGGCAAGGTCGATGATTTGATCGCCGGCGAGGCCTATCGGCGGTTTTACATGCACCGCACCGGCCACTGGCTGGGCATGGATGTCCATGACGTCGGCGATTACAAAGTGGGCGGCCAGTGGCGGGTGCTGGAGCCGGGCATGGTGCTCACCGTGGAACCCGGTTTGTACATCGCCGCCGGCAGCAAAGGCGTGGCGAAAAAATGGTGGGACATCGGCATTCGTATCGAAGACGACGTGCTGGTCACCAAGCAGGGCCATGAGGTGTTGACGAAGGCGGCGCCCAAGACCGTCGCCGAGATCGAAGCCTTGATGGATGGTGCGCGGCCTGAATCCACGCCGCGGGCGCGGCATGCTTGAGCCGGTCGATCACGATGTGGTGATCGTCGGCGGCGGCATGGTGGGGGCCAGCCTCGCCATCGCCTTGAGCGCCACGCCGCTCAAAGTGGCGTTGTTGGAAGCGGTGCCCTTCCGTTCGCAGAGCCAGCCCAGTTACGACGACCGCGCCATCGCCCTCGCTTACGGCACGCGCCGCATCTTCGGCGGCATGGGCCTGTGGCCGGCGCTGGCGCCGCAGGTCACGCCCATCGAACGCATTCACATCTCCGACCGCGGTCACTTCGGCGCCACGCGTTTGGATCGCCGCGATGCCGAGGTGGAGGCGCTGGGTTACGTGGCCGAGAGCCGGGTGGTGGGCGCGGTGGTGGCGGAACGTTTAACCCAGCTTTCCAAGCTCACCGTACTGTGTCCGGCTACTGTCACCGACGTGGTATTGGGTGGCAACGGCGCCGAGGTGGTGGTGAAAGAGGGCGAGCTGCAGCGGCGTTTGCGCTGCCGCTTGGTGGTGGCCGCCGACGGCGCCACCTCCACGGTGCGCGAGTTGTTGGGCATCGCCATGCAGCGTTGGGAATACGGCCAGACCGCGATCATCACCAATGTCACGCCCGACCGGCCGCACGGCAATCGCGCCTATGAACGTTTCACCGACAGCGGGCCGCTGGCGCTGCTGCCCATGTCGGACAACCGCTATTCCGTGGTGTGGACGGTGCGCGCCGATTACGCCGCTCGCGTGCTGGCCATGGATGACGCGGCCTTTCTGGCGGCCTTGCAGACGCGCGCCGGGCGGCGGATCGGTCACTTGATCAAGGTGGGGCGCCGCCGCGATTATCCCTTGGCCATGGTGCGGGCGCGCGAACATGTGCGGCCGCGGCTGGCCTTGATCGGCAACGCCGCCCACACCCTGCACCCGGTGGCGGGCCAGGGTTTCAATCTCGGCGTGCGCGACGTGGCGGTACTGGCCGAGGTGTTGAGCGACGCCGCGGCGGCGGGACAGGACATCGGCGCCTTGGAGGTGTTGCAGCGTTATGCCGCTTGGCGGCAGCGCGATCATCTCAAAATGATCGCCTTCACCGACGGCTTGGCGCGGGTGTTCGCCAATCCGCTGTGGCCGGTGCGCGCCGTGCGCAACATGAGTATGGTGATGGTCGATCTGCTGCCGCCGCTGAAACACATGTTGACCCGCCACACCATGGGCCTGGCCGGCAAGCTGCCGCGCCTGGCGAGGGGTTTGTCATTGCAAGGGACGCGCGATGAATCGGTCTGAGCAATACGATGTGCTGATCGTCGGTGCCGGCATGGTCGGCGCCACCCTCGCCTGCGCCTTGGCCGGCTCGTCGCTGCGGGTCGCGATCCTGGAAGGCGTCACGCCGCGGGAGGTGAACGCCGCCGATCCGGTCGATCTGCGCGTCTCCGCCGTCACCCGCGCTTCGCAAAATATTTTCACCGCGCTGGGTGCCTGGGAAGGCATGGCGGCGCGGCGGGTGAGCCCCTACCGCGAGATGCATGTGTGGGACGCCGGCGGCGACGGCGTGATTCATTTCGACAGCGCCGAGGTGGGCGAGGCCGAACTGGGGCACATCGTCGAGAACCGCGTGGTGCAAATCGCTTTGTGGGAACAGCTGCAGCGTGCGGAAAATATCAGCGTCTTTTGTCCCGCCGCCTGCGCCGAGTTGCGACGCGAGGCCGAGCACATCAGCGTGCGGCTGGACGACGGCCGGCTGCTCGGTGCGCGGTTGGTGGTGGGCGCGGACGGCGCGCAGTCGCGGGTGCGGCGCTTTGCCCGCATCGCCGTGCACGGCTGGCAATACGATCAACACGGCGTGGTGGCGACGGTGCGTAGCGAACGCGGTCATCGCGAAACCGCCTGGCAGCGTTTTTTGCCCGACGGTCCGCTGGCGTTTTTGCCGCTGCATGACGGCCGTTGTTCCATCGTCTGGTCCACGTCGCCGGCGCATGCCGCGCGTTTGCTGGCCATGGAGGACGCGGCGTTTTGCGAAGACCTCACCCGCGCCTTCGCCGGCACGCTGGGACGGATTGAAGCCACCAGCGAACGCGCCGCCTTTCCGCTGCACTTGCAACACGCGGAACGTTATGTGACGGCGGGTCTGGCCTTGATCGGCGACGCGGCGCACACCGTGCACCCGCTGGCGGGGCAGGGCGTTAATCTGGGCATACTCGACGCGGCGGCCTTGGCGGAGGTCTTGCTCGATGCCCGCGCCGCCCACAAAGATATCGCGAGCCTCGCGGTGCTGCGCCGTTATGAGCGCTGGCGCAAGGGCCACAATCTGTTGATGATGGCCAGCATGGACGGCTTCAAACGCCTGTTCGGCAGCGACTGGTGGCCGCTGCGGGTCGCGCGCAATGCGGGGCTCACTCTCACCGATCGGCTGAGTCCGGTCAAACATCACATCATGGCGCAGGCCATGGGCCGCGGCGGCGATCTGCCGCGCTTGGCGCGGGCCGTGATTCTTTAGCGCAATGCCGCCGTGCCTCGTTTGAACAAGCCTCGATAAAACCCGCGCGCCGTTCAGGCGTGAAGACATCAGAGCGGATTGCTCAAACGAATTTCGAGTGTCTCGTAGGCCGGTGGATTCAGCGTGAATTCAGGGTGGGCGCATTAAGCTCGACCCGGCATGCGGTTTTATACCCGGCGTTCACGGCCGCTGAACGGGCCGATTCTTCGATCTCCGCTTTTTCCATGGTGTCCGTCAGCATTTCCGCAAAGGTTTTGCTATGACTCTGTTTCAGATTATCGCGATATTGGTGGTACTCGCGGCGCTGTTCGGTTATCTCAATTACCGTTATATCGGGTTGCCGTCCACCGTCGGCTTGATGGTGATGGCCCTGGCCTTGTCCGGTGTTTTGGAAGGCTTGGGCGCGCTGGGATTCGGCATGGAAGAACGCGCCGCGCATTTCCTGGCGCGCATCGATTTCAATCAAACCGTCTTGCATGGGATGTTGGGCTTTCTGCTGTTCGCCGGGGCCTTGCATGTCAATTTCGAGGAGTTGGCGCAACAGCGGTGGGCGGTGATGCTGCTCGCGACGCTGGGCGTGGTGTTGTCTACCTTGATCATCGGCGTCTTGTTGTGGCTGGTGTTGGGTTGGTTGGGTATTCCTCTGTCGTTTATCTATTGTTTGATTTTCGGCGCCCTGATCTCGCCGACCGATCCGATCGCGGTCCTGGCGATACTCAAAGGGCTGGACGCGCCCAAGGGGTTGGAGATGAAGATCGCCGGCGAGTCCTTGTTCAATGACGGCGTGGGCGTGGTGCTGTTTTTGGTCCTGATGGGGCTCGCGACCGGTAACGGCCACCTTGCCGCAACCGACATCGGCTGGCTGTTGGTGAAGGAATGGCTGGGCGGCGTGGTGTTCGGGCTGGTCAGCGGCGCGACGGCCTGCTGGTTGTTGGCGCGCGTCGATGATTATCAAGTCGAGGTGCTGATCACCCTGGCGCTGGTGATGGGCGGTTTTGCCCTGGCCGAGGCCTGGCAGTTGTCGGCGCCGCTCGCCATCGTGGTGGCGGGTTTGTTGATCGGTAATCGCGGCCGTCGCTTCGCCATATCGGCGCAAACCCGCCAGCGCTTGGATACGTTCTGGGAATTGATCGACGAAATCTTCAATGCCGTGTTATTCGTGCTGATCGGTTTGGAGGTGTTGGTACTGGTGTATACCTGGAATTATTTGCTCGCCAGTCTGGTGGCGATTCCTATCGTATTGCTGGCGCGTTTCATCAGCGTCGGCGTGCCGGTGGGCTTGCTGCGCAGCGTGCAGGTCTTTGCGCCCAACACCGTGAAGATTCTCACCTGGGGCGGTTTGCGGGGCGGCGTATCGGTGGCGTTGGCCTTGGCCTTGCCGGCGGGCCCCGAGCGGGGTGTCATTCTGCCGGTCACTTACGCGGTGGTGGCCTTTTCCATCATTGCGCAGGGCCTCACCGTCGGGCGCTTGCTGCGGAGGGTTTAAAGGCTGTCCGCGCGAGGGCGCGCGCACTATATATATAGAAAATCAGCCTCAACTCCGTTGCGGCATCTACTCATTGATTCAACTGATTTTAAGGGGGCTCTGGAGCCGCCCCGGGGCGAGGCCTCTCCGCGGGCGCTTGCGATAAATAATGATAATGATTATCATTTTTTAAACTTCGATCCATCATCCGGATTTGGCAAGAGGAGCGCGAAATGCTTAAACGAGTAGGCTTGACTTTGATGGCGGCGCTGATGGGTTTGGGCGGCGCCGCGAGTGTTGCCGTGGCCCAAGACGAGTTGGTGGTGTATTCGGGCCGCAGTGACAGCTTCGTCAAACCGGTCGCCGAAGAATTTACCAAACGGACCGGGACCCGGGTGATCCTGCACAACGCCAGTTCCACCGAGTTGTTGAACAAGCTGCGTGTCGAAGGCGAGCGTACCCAGGCCGATCTCTACTTGAGCAACGACGCGGGCAATTTGCAGCTGGGCAGCGAACTGGGATTGTTCCAGCCTCTGCCGGAGGCCTCGGCCAAACTGGTGGATGCCCGCTGGCGTGCGCCGGACAATACGTGGGTGGGCTTGTCGGCGCGGGCCCGGGTCTTGGTGGTGAACAACCGGGCCAAAGACCTGGGGTTCATCAAGTCGGTGTTCGATCTCGCCGATCCGCGTTTGAAGGGGCGGCTCGGTATCACCAACAGCGCCAACGAGAGTTTCGTGGCGGGCGCCACGGTGTATATGCTGGCCGCCGGCAAGGAGAAGACCCGCGATTGGTTGCAGGGTCTGAAAGACAATGTGGGCAAGAGCGTGTTCGATAAACACGGCCAGATCGTCAGCGCGGTGGCCGCCGGCAAGGTGGACGTGGGTCTGGTGAATCACTATTACATCTACCGTCATTTGGATAGCCAGCCCAATGCGCCGATCCGCATCCTGCTGCCCGATCAGGGCGAACAGGGCATGGGGGTGGCGTGGAATGTCGCCGGCGTGGCGGTGAGCAAACACACCCGCAAAAAAGAAGCGGCGGAAAAATTCGTCGCCTTCCTGGTCTCGGAAGAAGGACAGAAGATCTTCGCCGAGGTGAACGAGGAATATCCGACCCGCGCCGGCGTACCCGCCGCCGCGCGTCTGCCGGCGCCGGCCAGCGTCAAAGTGGCCAACGTGCCCTTGTCCAAATTGGGACCGGAGCGGGGTGCGACCCTCGACTTGATCGACGCGGTGGGCATGCCTTGAATGGCGTGAGCCGGGTGTTGGGAGCGGGATGATCAAAAGCAAATTCGGTCCACTGGGAACGGTGGCGGGGATGGTCGTGTTGGCGGCGGCCATCCCCTTATTATTTGTTATTTACAGCAGCGGGCAACTCAGCGCGGCGCAGTGGGCCGGGCTATGGAGCAGCCGCTTGCCGGTATTGCTGGGCAATACCTTGTCCTTGTCGGCGCTGGTCAGTGTCGGTTCGCTGGTGCTGGGCATCTCGTCGGCCTGGTTGATCGCGCGCCGCGAGTTCCCCGGCCGCCGTCTCGCCCTGTGGTTGATGGTGCTGCCCCTGACCATTCCCACCTATGTGTTCGCCCATATCTACACCACCTTGTTCGAAGAGCAGGGCTGGCTGGGACGCTTGTGGCGCGCGCTGTTCGGCGAGGCGATCGCCATTCCCGATTTATACAACGTGTTCGGCGCGGCGTGGATATTGTCGCTGGCGAGTTTTTCCTATGTGTTTTTGCTGGCCCACGCGGCGCTGATCCACTCCAATCGCGCGCTGGAAGAGGCGGCGCGTATTCAGGGCGCCACGCCCTTGCGGGTGTTTTGGCACGTGACCCTGCCGCTGCTGCGGCCGGCCCTCGCCGCCGGGCTGGCGGTGGTGGTGCTGCATGTCTTGTCGGACTTCGGCGCGGTGAGCATGCTGCGTTATCAGACCTTCACCTTGAGCATTTATCTGCAGATGAGCGGGCGTTTCGATTATCAAGGCGCCGCCGGTTTGAGTCTGGTGCTGGTCATGTTGTCGCTCACCTTCTTGGCGATGGAGCGTTTCTTCCGCACCCGCCAGCGTTATTACGCGGGCGCGCAAGGCGCCCTCATCAAACCCAAGCGGGCGCGGCCGTGGGAACTGGTATGGATAGGCCTGTGGCTCGGTTCCATCGTCTTGTTCGCTTTCGCCTTGCCGCTGTGGTGGATGTTGGAGTTGAGCTGGACGGCCTGGCACACCGGCGCGCTGGACGAGCGTTTCTGGGGTTATGTGTTCAATTCGCTGCTGGTGGCGTTTTGCGCGGCCACCGCGGCGATGCTGGTCGCCTTGCCGATCGGTCTGTTTCACGTGCGCCGCCCCACCTGGCTCAGCGGCGGTTTCATGAATCTGTCCAGCGTCGGTTTCGTATTGCCCGGTCCGGTGATCGCCTTGGGCATGGTCACCTTCATGCTGGCGGCCTTGCCGGTGTTGTACGGCGGTCTCGCCGCCTTGGTGGCGGCGCTGGTGGTGCGTTTCCTGCCGCTGGCGGTGCAGGCGGAGGAGGCGGCCATGCAGCAGCTCACGCCGTCGGTCGAGCAGGCGGGCCGCGTGCACGGCGCGGGTCCCTTGGAGAATCTGTGGCGGGTGACCCTGCCGATGATCCGCGGCGGCCTGGCGGTGGCGTGGGTGCTGGTGTTCATCGATGTGCTGAAGGAATTGCCCGCCACGCTGATTTTGCGGCCGATCGGTTTCGATACCCTGCCGGTGCGGATCTGGATCGAGGCCAGCGAGGAAATGCTGGAGCTGGCGGCCCCCGCCGCGTTGATGCTGGTGGTGGCTTCGCTGCCCGCCTTGTGGATCCTGATGCGCGGCAAAAAAGGCCGTTAAAAGCCGGCGGGGGGAGCTTGGTTTCCGCCGCCGCCCTCGGTATAGTGGCGCCTCAACATTGTCCCCCGTGGGAGAGGCCCCGTTCAGTCGGGGCGCCGAAGGCGCAACCAGCCCGGAATCGCTCAGGCAAAAGGACCGCAGCGGGACGTTGACTCTGGAGAGCGGTCGCTGATGCGATCCACCGAAGGGGCTAAACGCTCTCAGGTACCCGGACAGAGGGGGCAACGCTGGCGCGGCGCGCGGCGTTGCCCCTTTTTGTTTTTAGGACGGGACGAGCAACCAACCCAGGTTTGCTTCAGTAACGAGAACGCGATGGCCCAGCAATCCGACAAAAACCGCCCGGTGTTCGATCACTCCGCCACCCCCAACGTGGGCCGCATGCCGGCGTGGATACGCCAGCGTCTGGGCGGCGACACCCAATACGCCGCCACCGCCGACGCCGTGCGTCAACATGCCTTGAACACCGTGTGCGAAGAGGCGCGTTGTCCCAACCGCGCCGAGTGCTGGAGCCGCGGCACCGCCACCTTCATGTTGCTGGGCGACACCTGCACCCGCGCCTGCGGCTTCTGCGCGGTGAAGACCGGCCGGCCGACCTGGTTCGACGACGGCGAACCGGCGCGAGTGGCGGACGCGGTGTCGGGCATGGGACTGGATTACGTGGTGCTCACCTCGGTGAACCGCGACGATCTCGCCGATGGCGGCGCCGTTATTTTCGCCGCGACGCTACGCGAATTGGCGCGCCGCAAGCCGGGCATCGGCCTCGAAATACTCACCCCGGATTTTCACGGTTGCCAGGCGCAAGCGGTGGAGGCGATTCATCAGGCGATCCGCGCGGCGGACACCCGCTTGGTGTGGGGCCACAACGTGGAAACCGTGCCGGCGCTTTATAAAACCGTGCGCAAGGGTTCGGATTACCAACGCTCCCTGGATTTGCTGGCGCGGGCGGCGCGTTTACCGAACGTGGAAGCCAAATCGGCGCTGATGCTGGGTTTGGGCGAGAGCCGCGACGAGGTGGTGGCGGTGCTGCGCGATCTGCGCGCCGCCGGCGTGCGGCGGGTCTCCTTGGGCCAGTATCTGCGGCCGACCCGTTATCATCTGCCGGTGAAGGACTACGTCACGCCCGCGCAATTCGAGGCCTATCACGCCGAGGCGCGCGCGCTGGGATTTGCTTGGGTGAAGGCGGGCGCGCTGGTGCGTTCGTCCTATCACGCGGAAGAACAACAGGCCATCGCCTGAGCGGGAGAAATCATGGGTAAACGCACGCCTCTTTATGACACGCACCTCGCCGCCGGCGCCAAGCTGGTGGATTTCGGCGGCTGGGATATGCCGCTGCATTACGGCTCGCAAATCGAGGAACATCATCAAGTGCGCCGCGACGCGGGTATGTTCGACGTGTCGCACATGACCATCGTCGATCTGCGCGGCGAACGGGTGCAGGATTTCCTGCGTCATCTGGTCGCCAACAACATCGACAAACTCAAACTCCCCGGCGGCGCGCTCTACACCTGCATGCTCAACGCGCAAGGCGGCGTCATCGACGATTTGATCGTCTATTTCGTCGAGCCGCGCTGGTACCGCCTGGTGGTGAACGCGGCCACCCGCGACAAGGATCTGGCGTGGATCACCCAACAGGCCAAGGCCTTCGCGGTCGAGGTGCGCGAGCGCGCCGAGCTGGCAATGATCGCGATACAAGGTCCGCAAGCGCGCGACAAGACTCAGCGCGCCCTCGGCGATATCGTGCGCGCCGCCACCGCGTTGCAGAAACCGTTCACCTTCGTGGTGGTGGGCGACTTGTTCATCGCCCGCACCGGCTACACCGGCGAAGACGGTTACGAGATCATGCTGCCCGCCGCCCAAGCCGCGACAGTGTGGCAAAAACTGGCGGCCGCCGGCGTGGTGCCCGCCGGTCTCGGCGCCCGCGATACCTTGCGTCTCGAAGCCGGCATGAATCTCTACGGCAGCGACATGGACGAGACCACCTCGCCCCTCGAATCGGGACTGGCCTGGACCGTGGCTTTCGAACCGGCGACGCGCGATTTCATCGGCCGCGCCGCGCTGGAGGCGCAGCGTCAGCGCGGCGCCGTCGCCGAGTTCGTCGGACTGGTGTTGCTCGACAAAGGCGTGTTGCGCAATCATCAAACGGTGCTGCAAAACGGCGAGAAAATAGGCGAGATCACCAGCGGCGGTTTTTCACCGAGCCTGGGCCGGGCGATCGCGCTGGCACGGGTGAACGCTTCGGTGAGCGGCGATTGCCAAGTCGAGATCCGCGGCAAGTTGCTGGACGTGAAGGTGGTCAAGCCGCCCTTCGTGCGCAACGGCAAGATTTGCGTCGCGCTGCCCGCGTGAACGTTTGCGATATTCAAATTCAAATGATGAGGATGGACTCATGAGTAATATTCCCGTTGATCTCAAGTACACCAAATCCCACGAATGGGTGCGCCGCGAAGCGGACGGCACCGTCACCGTGGGCATCACCGACCACGCCCAGGATTTGCTGGGCGATATGGTGTTCGTCGAATTGCCCGAACCGGGCCGCGCGCTGAAGGCGGGCCAGGAATGCGCGGTGGTGGAATCGGTGAAGGCCGCTTCCGACGTGTACAGTCCGCTCGCCGGCGAGGTGGTGGCGATCAACGACGTGTTGAGCGACAGCCCGGAACTCGTCAACAAGGCGCCTTACGGTGAAGGCTGGATGATGCGCATCAAACCCGCCGCCGCCGCGGAGATCGACGACCTGCTGGACGCCGCCGCCTATCAGGCCCAGATCGAGAACGAGGCGGAGTGACCGGAGCAGTGAACCACGGAGCGCGCGGAGTACACGGAGGAAGAAATGGATGTGTGCATTGTCATTGGCGCGCAGCGGCGCTGATTCATCCACGTTGATTTTTATTTGAGTACGCCATGGCCTCCGTGGTGACAATTTTTGGAGTGTGTTATGCCGTTTATTCCACATACTGAGCAGGAAGTCCGCGAAATGCTGGACGCCATCGGCGCCCGCAGCATCGACGATCTCTTCGACGAGATTCCTGCCGATTTACGCGCCGAATTGAAAGACGTGCCGCCCGGCCTGCCCGAGATGGCGGTGATGCGGCTGATGGCCGCGCGCGCGCAGCAGGATCACTGCGATTTGTGTTTCATCGGCGCCGGCGCTTACGAACATCATATTCCCGCGGCGGTGTGGGAGATCACCACCCGCGGCGAATATTACACCGCCTACACGCCTTATCAGGCCGAGGCCAGCCAAGGCACCTTGCAGCTGCTCTACGAATACCAGACCATGATGGCGGGGCTGACCGGCCTCGACGTGTCCAATGCGTCTTTGTACGACGGCGCGTCGGCCCTGGCCGAGGCGGTGTTGATGGCGGTGCGCGCCAACCGCCACTCCAAATCCAAGCGCATCCTCATGCCGGCGACGGTGCATCCGCATTACCGCCAGGTGGTGCACGCCATCGTCCGCAACCAGGGCGTCGAGCTGGTGGAGCTGGCTTATTCGCGCGACGGCGGCCACATCGATCCCGCGAGCCTGCAACAGTACGCCGGTGAGGATTTTGCCGCGCTGGTGATTCCGCAGCCCAATTTCTTCGGCGTGCTGGAAGAGGTGGATGTCCTCACCGATTGGGCCCACGCCCAAGGCGCGCTGGTGATCGGCGTGGTGAATCCCACCGCCCTGGCCTTGCTCACGCCGCCGGGGGCATGGGGCGCCAAAGGCGCCGACATCGCCTGCGGCGAAGGCCAACCTTTGGGTGCGCCCTTGTCGTCGGGCGGCCCGTATTTCGGTTTCATGTGTTGCCGCCAGGAATGGGTGCGGCAAATGCCGGGCCGTATCGTCGGCCGCACCGTCGATCGCGACGGCAAACCCGGTTTCACGCTGACCTTGCAGGCCCGCGAACAACACATCCGCCGTTCCAAGGCCACGTCGAATATCTGCACCAACCAAGGTTTGGTGGTGACCGCCGCGACGATTTATACCTCGCTGCTGGGCGCCGAGGGGTTGGAGCGAGTCGCGGCCGCCAGTCACGCCAATACCTTGCGGCTGGCGGACAAACTCTGCGGCGTGGCCGGCGTCGAGCGGGTATTCGACCGCCCGGTATTCCACGAGACCGTGCTGCGCCTGCCGCGGCCGGTGGAGGAGGTGCTGGCGGCCCTGGCCGAGCGCAGCATCGCCGGCGGCTTCAATCTCAGTGAAGCCTACCCGGAGTTGGGCGACGCGGTGCTGGTGTGCGCCACCGAAACCAAGAGCGAGGCCGATTTGGACGAGTACGCCGCCGTGCTGGGGGCTATACTCGGCCGGTAATTGTTCGATCTCAAGTGCGACAGCAAAGGAGTTAGCCATGGCGACGATCACTTTGAAGAGTAACGAGATACACACCAACGGCGAATTGCCGGCGGTGGGCAGCACGGCCCCGGATTTCCATCTGGTCGACAAAGACCTCAACGATGTCCGGCTCGGCGATTTCAAAGGCAAGAAGAAATTGCTGAACATCGTGCCGAGTCTCGACACCTCGGTGTGCGCCACCTCGGCGCGCAAATTCAATGAATACATAAAAGGTCGCAGCGATTTGGTGGTGCTGACCATCTCCGCCGACCTGCCCTTCGCCCAAGGCCGTTTTTGCCAGAGCGAAGGACTCAGCAACGTGGTGACCTTGTCGATGATGCGCTCGCGCAATTTCGCCAAGGACTACGGCGTGCTGATCCAGGACGGGCCGCTGGCCGGCATCACCGCGCGCGCCATCGTGGTGCTCGACGAACAGGACCGGGTGGTTTACACCGAACTGGTGCCGGAGATCGCCCAGGAACCCAATTACGATAAGGCGCTGGCGGCGCTGTAGGAACAACAATGCGAGATCGGGCATCATAAAGAATCTTCGTTTCGAAGGCGTGAGTGAGTTAGACAGGCCAAAATGTTTGAGAAGCTAAAGACGAAAGGCTTTCAAGTCATGACGCTGCATCATGCGGAAGCTATTTTGAAGCATGATATGGCTGATGCCGTTACCGAGCTCGAAGCGATTCTGGTTGATGTCAAGATTCCCGCCGAGGAACTCATCCGGGGCGGCGGTGGGGAGGGTGAACTCACCCAGCGCATGCGCCGTGCGCTGGCGGGTGATTATGGGTGGAAGAAGCACAATTTCGAAATCAAGAAGATTGTCGACGGCGAGGAAAAGGAGTCCATCTCGCACGAAATCGATCACGTTAAGCGTTTCCCCGCCGGTACCTTTGCTCTTGAGATCGAATGGAACAATAAAGATCCATTTTTTGACCGGGATCTGGAGAATTTCAAACGCCTGCACGCCGATGGGGTGATTTCGATGGGCGCCATCATAACCCGAGGTGTTACGCTCCAAGAATCCCTGCGAGAGGTGGTCGCGCAGTTTGCGCGGAAGTACGGCATCAATGGACCGGACGCACTCTCGAAATACTACGCACCGACGGCGCGCCAGCTTTATCTGATTCAGCGCGCGGCCAAGGCCAAAGGCTCCTTCGAGGAAGGCTGGGCTCATATGTTTGTGTCGGACAAATTTGGCGAGGCGACAACTCACTGGCGGAAACTTGAGGATCGAGTCCGGCGGGGCGTCGGCAATCCCTGCCCTCTGTTGTTGATTGGTATTCCCAAGCAAGTTGTGGTCGTATAGAAAACTAAGGAAACAGTCATGACGGCGAAAATCTACAACATCGCGGAACCCAATCCGTCGGAAGATCTCCTGGCTAAGATGGCCGGACAATACTCGACAATATTGGCCGATCCTCCTTGGCAGTTTCAGAATCGCACCGGAAAGATGGCACCCGAGCACCGGCGTTTGCTTCGATACCCGACCATGGAGTTGAAAGAAATCATGGAACTCCCCGTTTCACGCCTCGCCGCCGCAAAGTCGCATTTATATTTGTGGGTGCCGAATGCCCTTCTTCAAGAAGGGCTAAAAGTCATGGAGGCCTGGGGTTTCACCTACAAATCCAACTTGGTCTGGTACAAGATCCGAAAGGACGGCGGCCCGGATGGGCGTGGTGTCGGTTTCTATTTCCGCAACGTTACGGAATTGGTTTTATTCGGTGTTCGCGGCAGTATGCGCACGCTTCCTCCAGGCCGAACGCAGGTTAACGTGCTGGCCACTCGTAAACGCGAGCACTCGCGCAAACCGGATGAAATTTATGATCTGATCGAATCCTGTTCGCCAGGCCCCTATTTGGAGCTTTTCGCGCGTTTCCGCCGCCCGAGTTGGAATCAGTGGGGTAATGAAGACGTGGAGGAAAATTCGCATTATGGGGTGGCCAGACGAAAAGGACATGCCGATTCTCAGCTACGTCTTCTTGAAACGCCCCGTGGTTATGGTAATAAGAGATAAGGGTCCGATCTGATTTTTTGTGAAGATTTAACCTGTGAGTACAGTATCAGTCGTGTTCCAGTCCGGCCGTCCTAGCGCACAGGATTCGCAGTTTGTTTGTTGCAATTACCTTGAAATTATTAAAGCGAGCGCCTTGATATGTTGATCTTCGAACATTCCCGTCCCGGACGCCGGGCTTACGCGCAAGCGCCGGCGGCCGTCGAGGCCGCGCCGGCGATACCCGCGCATCTGCGCCGCAAGCGGAGGCCGCTGCTGCCCGAGGTTTCGGAACTGCAAGTGGTGCGGCATTACACCCGTTTGTCGCAAAAGAATTTTTCCATCGACACCCATTTTTATCCGCTGGGTTCGTGCACCATGAAATACAACCCGCGGGCCTGCAACGGGGCGGCCTTGCTGCCGGGTTTCCGCAACCGGCATCCGCTGGCGCCGGAATGCATGGGCCAGGGTTATCTCGCCTGCCTGTATGAATTGCAGGAGATGTTGAAGGACGTCACCGGCATGCGCGGCGTGTCGCTCACGCCGATGGCCGGTTCGCAGGGCGAGTTCGCCGGCGTGGCGATGATCCGCGCCTACCACGACGCGCGCGGCGACACCGCCCGCAGCGAAATCCTGGTGCCCGACGCGGCGCACGGCACCAATCCCGCCACCGCGGTGATGTGCGGCTACACGGTGCGCGAGATTCCCACCGACCGTAACGGCGACGTCGACCTCGCCGCGCTCAAGGCGGCGGTGGGCCCGCATACCGCGGGCATCATGCTCACCAATCCCTCCACCCTCGGGGTGTTCGAACGGCGCATCACCGAGATCGCGAAAATCGTCCATCAGGCCGGCGGCCTGTTGTATTACGACGGCGCCAATCTCAACGCCATCCTCGGCAAGGTTAAGCCGGGCGACATGGGTTTCGACGTGGTGCATCTGAATCTGCACAAAACGTTTTCCACGCCCCACGGCGGCGGCGGGCCCGGCGCGGGACCGGTGGGGGTGAGCGAACGCCTGATGCCCTTCCTGCCTTTGCCGCGGGTGGGTTATGACGGCAAGACATACCGTTGGCTGACGGAAAAAGACAGTCCGCAAAGTATCGGCCGCCTGTCGGCGTTCATGGGCAATGCCGGGGTATTGATCCGCGCCTACGTCTACGCGCGTCTGCTGGGCCGCGAGGGCATGCAGCGCGTGGCGGAATACGCCACCCTCAATGCCAATTATCTGTTGGCCGAATTCGTGAAGCGCGGTTTCACGCCGGCCTTCCCCGCGCGGCGCGCCACCCACGAATTCATCCTCACCATGAAGGCGCAGGCCAAGGAGCTGGATGTGAACGCGATGGATTTCGCCAAGCGCCTGCTCGATTACGGCTATCACGCGCCCACCACGTATTTTCCGCTGCTGGTGCCCGAGTGTCTGCTCATCGAACCCACCGAGACCGAGGCCAAGGAAACCTTGGACGGTTTCGTCGAGGCGATGACCCGGATCCTCCGCGAGGCGGAAGTGGAACCTGAGAAGGTGAAAGGCGCGCCTTATACCTTGCCGGTGCGGCGCCTGGACGATGTGCGCGCCGCACGCGAACTGGACCTCACCTGGCGGCCGGCCGCCGAATAAGTCGGCATGAACAAACCGGGGAATACGGGATTCAAGCGCATCGTTTGCGCCGCGACGTATTCCTTCGCCGGTTTGGCCTGGGCCTGGCGTCACGAGGCCGCCTTTCGTCAGGAGGTGCTGCTGGTCTTGGTGCTGGCGCCGCTCGGTTGGTACCTTGGCGACGGCGGCGTCGAGCGGGCGCTGCTGCTGGGTGTGTTGCTGCTGGTGCTGATGGCCGAGTTGATCAATTCGGCGCTGGAGGCGGTGGTGGATCGTTTCGGCCACGAGCAACACCCACTCTCCAAGGCGGCGAAGGACATGGGGT
Organism: uncultured Gammaproteobacteria bacterium; assembly: GCA_963729605.1. Taxonomy (GTDB): domain Bacteria; phylum Pseudomonadota; class Gammaproteobacteria; order DRLM01; family DRLM01; genus CAKKSB01. Next base: position 129,794 of record CAVSNY010000002.1, read on the forward strand.
CGGCGGCGGTGCTGGTCGCCTTGGTGAACGCGGCGGTGGTGTGGACGCTGGTGTTGACGGGATGAAGGCGTTTGGCGAGCGCTGATGAAGATGAGCCGCCTAGCCCCCGTGTAAAAATAAACGCAGGGCGGGTTCGCGCGGCGTGACCCACCGGCGCGCGCCGGCAGGCGCTCTTTGGAATCACTTTAGAGGCGCTACGCGGCGGCTGGCCGGGTACGCCGCTGACGCGGCGCATCCGCCCTGCATTGATATAAAGGCGGTCGAGAAATTTCCGCCTCACATTAATTTGCCGCTTTGCGGCACGATATCGTTATCGTTTGTCGATGGTGGGCCTCGCCGCGACAGCGTCACAACTTACTGGAGATGTTCATGTCCGCACTGATTTGTGGTTCCTTCGCCTTCGATACCATCATGGTGTTTAACGATCAGTTCAAGAACCACATCCTGCCCGACAAGGTGCATATTCTGAATGTGTCGTTCATGGTGCCGGAGCTGCGCCGCGAGTTCGGCGGTTGCGCTGGAAATATCGCTTACGGTCTGAAGATGCTGGGCGGTGATCCGTTGCCGATGGGCACGGTGGGTAAGGATTTCGGCGCCTACGCGCAGTGGTTGCGCGATGGCGGTATTCGCCTCGACCACATCAAGACCATCGACTCGGCTTACACCGCCCAGGCCTTCATCACCACCGATATGGACGCCAATCAGATCACCGCTTTTCATCCCGGCGCCATGAGCTACGCCCACGAAAATCGCGTGACGGACGCCGCGGGCGTGAAGCTCGGCATCATTTCGCCGGACGGCCGGCAGGGCATGGTGGAACACGCCGCGCAATTCGCCGAGGCCGGCATTCCGTTCATCTTCGACCCCGGCCAGGGCATGCCGATGTTCGACGGCGACGATTTGCTGCGTTTCATCGAGCAGGCCAGTTGGGTGACGGTGAATGATTACGAGGCGCAGTTGTTACAGGAGCGCACCCGCTTGTCGCCCCATGAAATCGCCGAACGGGTGGAGGCCTTGGTGGTGACCCTGGGCGCGGGCGGTTCGCGCATCTACACCCGGGGTCGCCGCATCGACATTGCTTCCGCCACGCCGGACAAGGTGGTGGATCCCACCGGTTGCGGCGACGCCTATCGTGCCGGACTGCTCTACGGGCTGCTGAATGAAATGGATTTGGAAACCACCGGCCGCATCGCCTCGCTGATGGGCGCGATGAAGATCGAACGCCACGGTACTCAGAACTATCAATTCACCCGCGATGAATTCAAGCTGCGTTTTAAAGACAGCTACGGTTATTCTTTTTAAGTTCTGACTTTAGGGCAGTTGTGATTCATTCAGCGCTTCCCGCGGCGTACGGATGCGCCGCCGTTCTCAATGGCGCTAGCCGCGGCAGACGAAGGAAAGCGAAAATCACATAGGCGCTTTTCCGCGCGCTGAAAATTTCAGGATGGAATTATCAGCGATTCTCCCAGATACGCCGCGTGCAAGAATGCCTCTCCCTGCTCCGCTCACTTATGATCGGGAAAAACAAAAAGCCAGGGAATCTTTGACTAATTCAGAGCTTCCCCGGGTTTCAGTTGAGGGTGTGTTCGGCGGAACGGCGGTGGTTCCACTGCGAGGCGCCGTAGAACCAGGGGGCAAAATCTTCCCCGCGCAACGGGTAATTGATGTGATACCCCTGCATGGCGTCGCAGCCGCGTTGTTTCAGGAGTTCCAGGGTCGCCGCATTTTCCACGCCCTCGGCGATCACCTGCAGACCCAGATTGTGGCCGAGGTCGATGGTGGCCTTGACGATGATGGCGTCGTTCTCGTTTTCGAGCATGTCCAGTACGAAACTCTTGTCGATCTTCAAATGGCTCACCGGCAGTTTCTTCAAATAGGAGAGTGAAGAATAACCGGTGCCGAAGTCGTCGATGGCGATCCGCACGCCCATGTCGGCGAAACGGCCGAGGATGTGCAGCGCGAGTTCCTGATCGAACATGATGCTGGATTCGGTGATTTCGAGGGTGAGCCGGTGCGGCGGGAGGTCGTAGGCCGCGATGAGGCCGGTGACTTGATCGGGAAATTCGGGATCGAGCAGGGTTTGCGCCGAAATGTTCACGGCGATGCCGACGTCGAGGCCGATCGCCCGCCATGCCGCCTGCTGAATCAGCGCGTGTTTGAAGACCCATTGGGTGATCGGATAAATGAGTCCGGTGCGTTCCGCCATGGGGATGAATTCATCGGGGGTCATGGTGCCGTGGACTTTGTGATCCCAGCGTACCAGCACTTCCACCTCGTGCACGCCGTTGGTGCGGTTGCTGACGATGGGTTGAAAACGCAAAGACAGTTCGTCGTTTTTGATGGCCTCACGCAGCTCGCTCATCAAGGTGAGGCGGTGGGGACTTTGTTGGTCGAGTTTTTCCGAATAGAGCACGAAGCTTTTTTTCTCCTGCTTGGCGGCGTACATCGCCACGTCGGTGCGTTGCAGCAGGGTGTCGGCGTCGGTGCCGTGTTCGGGAAACAGCGCCGCGCCGATGCTGGCCTCCACGTCTATCTTCAAACTGTCCAGCGTATAAGGTGGCGCGAGGGCGTTTTGAATCTTGTTTACCACGGTATGGACATCTTTGAGCGAGGTAAGCGGGTTGAGAATGATCGCGAATTCGTCACCGCCGAGCCGGGCCAGGGTATCGGCCTCGCGCACCACGTGTTTGAGCCGGTTCGCCACGTGTTTCAGTAACCGGTCGCCCTGATAATGGCCGAGGGTTTCATTGATGTCTTTAAAATGGTTGAGGTCGAGCAATAACACCGCCAACGCGCGTTTTTCGCGTTGCGCGCTGTGGATGGCCTGTTGCAGGCGATCGCGCAGCAAGACCCGGTTGGGCAGATCGGTGAGCGCGTCGTGCGTGGCGTCGTGCATGGCCTGGTATTCCAGCGCGGTGGTCTTGGTGCGCAGGTCCTGGGTTTGGTCGATCACCATCGCGCCGGCTTCGTAGGCGATCACCGAGCTGACGTATTGGCCCCAGAAGGCGAAAATAAACGGCATGAGATCCAAGGCCCACAAGGCCACGTTGCCGCGTTGCGCGGCGATGATGCCTTCGAGGGTGACTTCGCCGTAATTGATGAAGCTGATCAGGATGGACGCGACCACGATGGCGCCCACCGCGATGGCGACGCCGTAGATCGCGGGCCGGGTGGCCTTGCCCTTCAGCAGGCGGACGTTGTCGCTGAGAATCTGACTGATAGGCATCATGGGTTATAGGATCTCCGTTCCGATTGCCAACGCCGGCTAAGTTCCTCTGGCGTGCGTGCCTCCAACATCCTTATTGGAGCACTGCGTATGGCCGGCGATGAGGCGCCAGTATACTCCGCGACTTCGCCGCTGCGAAGTTGTATCTTTGGTCCACGAAAAGCGTTACGAATCGATGCGGCAATGTCGCCGCGCGGCGACTGCGCGCGAAACGCCGTCCCTCAATTCCGGGATGACGGATCGTCATTGCGTTCGTTGACGCCGTGCCTGCGGCGCTTGGGCAAGATCACGTCGAAGATCACGCCGGCCAGGGCGTGGACGTGAGAGACGCGGAAGATCAAACCGCTCACCGACATGGGCGGCACTTCGCGCACCTCGCGCAATTGTGGGATGAAGGTGAGCGCGACGATCAGTCGCGCGAGCGACGAAATCAAAAAGACGCCCAATAAGACGCTGCCCCAGCGATACGTCTCGCCGCCCAGGGTGAGCTGGTCGGGCAGGATCATGCCCAAATAACCGCCGAGCAGTGCGCCGAGAAACACGCCGACGCCCATCAAGACGTTGTGATAGGCCACATAGGTGGCGCGCTTGGGGCTGGGGACCAGATCGTAGATGAAATTGCCGGCGCTCAAACTGAAACCCGCCCATATCAATCCGCCGAAGGCCTGCACCGCCAGCAGATACCAGTAGTCGGTGGAGAACAACCACAGGACGGGCAGTAAAGGAATGATCAATCCGGTGGCGGCGAGTATCAGACGATTGCCGAAGAGGTCGCTGATGCGCCCCCACATGGTGAGCGTGAGAAATTGCGCCAGCACCGAGGCGGCGGTGTTGGCCATGAACATCAGATAGGTGAAATGCAGATCGCGCAACATGTAGACCGTGAAAAACGGCGAGGCGATCGCCACCGAGAACTGCATGAAGGCGTAGAACAGCGAGAAACGCGCGAAGGCCGAGTGGCGGGCGCGCCGCAATAAATCCCGCGGCGCGGGCAGGTCGAACAGCGCGCCGGTGCGCGGCGGGTCGTACATGCGGCGCAGGTGGTGCGCCGACACCAGGCGCGCCACGGCGGCGATGGTGAAAATGGTCAGGTAACCGGCGATGGTGAGGGCGTTGCTGTCGAACACATGCAAAATCACGCCGCCGGCGATGAGGGCGATAAACGACATGACACTCGCCACCCGGGTGCGCAGCGCGAAGAAACGGCCGCGGGTCTGTTCCGGCACCAGGTCGCCCATCATGCTGCTCCACTGCGGCGTGGCCAGATGGCCCGCGGCGTGGTAGACGATGACACTGGCGATCAGCAGGGGTACGGCATAGGCGGGGAACAACAGCGGCAATAACATCAGCGGCAGCCAGGCCGCGGCCTGCAGGTACACGCCGGCGAGGATGAGGGGTTTGCGGATACCTCGGCGGTGTCCCCACCAGGCCGACAGCAATTGCATGAACGAGCCCAGCAGCGGCGGCAGCGACGACAACAGCGCCACCTGGGCGGTGCTGGCCTTGAGGAAGACAGCGAAGGCGGAGAAATAGGTTTCGCCGGCGCCGGTCATCACCGAATACGCGGCGGCGTCGCGCACCGAATGGTGCAGCGAACGCTCGACGACCGGATCCGGGGCTGAGGTTGAAGTACGTTCCGACACAAACCTTTCCTGCGCGGCCGCCCGCCGTCATGATGGGTGCCGCAATGAACGCCACGATAGTATGATGTGACCAACAGGCCGCAAGCCGGTGGTCATTGTACTCCCAAGCCCGGCGCCGCGTTATGCGCCGCCGCGCTTGCATGAAGGCATGATTATGCGAGGAATTCCCGCCGGGCTGTCGGGGAAGGTGTGGTTAGAACTATCTCAAAATTGATTTTAAGCGTATTCGCCCCCTATGACGCCTATGAACATTGATTATTTCCCGAGAAATACGGATAGGGAGCGCAAACGGTTCCCAGTTTTGGGATAGGTTCTATTAAAACAGGCATTGACCAAGCCTCATGTCTGGGGTCTACGCCATGGTTTTTTCAGCACCCTCTCCCGCGGGCGGGAGAGGGTTGGGGTGAGGGGGGATTAACGATCATCTCCCTTCCTTGTTCACTTGTGGAAGAGGGAGCGTACTCGCGGGCTTTTCGTGCCTCTCGGTAGGCGAGGCGTGGTTTGTATGGTTCTTATGTAACAGGGGAGAGGCGATATGCCGTCATTCGACGTGGTATCGGAAGTGGATATGCACGAGGTGAGCAACGGGGTGGACCAGGCCAACCGCGAGGTGGGCACCCGTTTCGATTTCAAGGGCAGCAACGCCCGTTATGACCGCAACGAGGCCGAGATCACCTTGCACGCGCAGAGCGATTTTCAGCTCAAGCAGATGCTGGAAATCCTCAAGGACAAGCTGGTGCGCCGCAGTGTGGACATCGCCTGTCTGGAGATCAAAGACCCCGAGCTGTCCGGCAAGGAGGCGCGCCAGGTGGTGATCCTGCGCCAGGGTTTGGACGCCGCGCTATGTCGCGAGGTCGTCAAACTCATCAAGGACGCCAAACTCAAGGTCCAGGCCGCGATCCAGGGTGAAAAAGTGCGGGTGACCGGTAAAAAACGCGACGACTTGCAGGAGGTGATCGCCCTCTTGCGCGGCGCCAAACTGGCGATGCCGCTCCAGTTCAACAATTTTCGGGATTGAATGGAAATACGCCGGCCGCGCGAATTGCCTGTTTTGATGCGGTCGGCCACCGCCCCTCACCCTGACGGCGCGCGCCTGCCTGCCGGTGAAGGGAAATTTTCAGCGGCGGATGGGTGATCATGTTCGCCATGCTCGAAATCGCCGTCGAGATGGATTTGGTTACTCGGCCGTGTCCGCTTCCAGTTTGCCCACGAAACGGATGGTGTCGAAGCGGCGCTGCAATTGTTTGCTGAAGAAGTCCCGCATCAATATCCCTTCGCTGTAACGCACGCGGTCGCCGGTCCGAAACTCCATGCGGCCGGCGGCCAGCCATTCGCGGCCGTCGCCGTCGTCCACTTCCAGATAAATGTAGGTGCCGCCGTCCAGCGCCTCGGTAATCACCCCGGCGTGAGGGAGCTGCACGCGTTGGACGGGCACCGGCGCCGTGCCGCTCTTTTCTGAATTCAATGCCGCGCGCAGATCGCCTTGCGCATCGAAGGCGGCGACGAACGCGCTGTTGAAATAACCGTCTTGATTGGTCCCGCCGATCACGTAGAGCCGGTCGCGGACCACCAGCGCGCCGAAGTCGGCGAGAGGCAACGGCAGCGGCGTGGTTGCGCGCCAGGGTCCCGGCGCGCCGTCCGCGCCGTCCGCGCCGACGGCGCTGGTTTCGATGACGTCGTAAAAAGTGGCGCCGCTCAAACCGCCGAGGGTGTAAAGCCGGCCGCCGTGCGCGAGCGCGCTCAGACCATAACGGCCGTGTTGCAAGTCCGGTGCGTTTCGCCATTCGGCATCGCCATCGTCTTGCCGGAGCGCGCGCCATTCCACCGCGGTTTCACCGCCGCCGCCCTGCTGGGCGTGGCCGCCGGCGATATAAATGTGGTCGGCGGTTTGCGCCGCGCCGTGGATGTAACGGGGGATGGTCAAGGTTTGATCGAGCAGTTCCCACGCGCCGAGACTGCCGTCCTTGTGTATGCGCGCGCGTTCCACGCTGTCGAGCAGGGCGCCGCTGTAGCCACCGAAGGCGTAGAGGTAATCGCCGATCACCGCCACCTTGGCGCAACGGCGCGGCAGCCGCAGCGGCTGCGGTTCGGGTTGCCAGGGACCGAGCGCGCCGTCGGCGAGTATCGCCGCGCGTTCCACGCTGCGTAATAGCGTGCTGCCGTTGGGGCCGTTGCCGCCGCCTACCGCGTAGATGAAATCGTTATGGGCCGCCACGCCGAAGAAACCGCGCGCCTCATTCATCGCGCTGCCGGCGCGCCAGGCGGCGAGCGTGCCGTCGGCCTGCAACGCGGTGTACTCGCTGGTGTTCAAAAAACGCACGCCGTCCACGCCGCCGACGGCATACAACATCCCGTTGACGGCGAGCACGCCCGCGCCGGCCCGCGCGGTGATCAACGGCGCGGTTTCTTGCCAGGCTTGGGTCGTGGCCTGGCCGGCGGTGACATTCATCATCAGCCCCAGGGCCAGCATCAGCAGCAGGGGCCGGTGAGTTTTGATACCCGCCTTGTGTGGTAAATGGTACATGGCTACGCCACCACCTCGGTCTTGCCGAGTTCGGCCTCCAACGTGCTCAACTCCGTGATGGGCGCGGAACACTGAATGCCGGTGCAGACATACGCGGTGACCGTGCCGCGCGCGCCGCGTTCGGCGAGGGCGCCGGGCAGATTGCGCGCGTCGTTGGGAATGGCGATGGTGAAACGGCGCGGCGCGTAGAATCGCTGGGCCCGTGCCTGCCAGATTTTCAGAGGTTCGCCTTCGCCGCGCAACACGATCAATTGCGGCGGATAGAGTTGATCCTCCAGCGCGGCGAGCAGGGAATCGTGGGCGTAGGGCAGATCGGACAAAGTGGTCCACGCTGCGTGCAGCGTATTTTCGGCGGCGGCGAGATAACGGTGGTTATTCAGCAAATGCCCCAGGCGGCCGAGCACCTGCGCCGCCACGCCGTTGCCGGCGGGCGTGGCCTCGTCGCTATAGGGTTTGGGGCGATGAATGAGCGTTTCGTGATCGTCGGCGGTGAAGAAAAAGCCGCCGTGTTCTTTGTCTTCGTAATGCGCGAGCAGGCCGTCGGCCAAGGCCGCCGCGAACTCCAGATCGCCGTCGCGCCAGCGGGCTTGCAGCAATTCCAATATGCCGTCGATGAGAAAGGCGTAGTCGTCGAGATAGGCGTTGAAGCGGGCGCGGCCGTCTTTGTACGCCGCCAGCAGGCGTCCGTCGCGCCAGAGTTGGGCGCGGATGAAATCCAGCGCCCGCTCCGCCGAGGCGAGATAAGCCGGTTCGTCGAGCCGCCGCCCGGCGGCGGCCATGCCTTTGATCATCAGCCCGTTCCAACTGGTGAGGACTTTTTCGTCGCGGCCGGGGCGCACGCGCCGTTCGCGCGTGGCGAATAACTTCGGGCGGGCGCCGTCGACGATCTTGAGGATTTCTTCCGGGGTCTTCGCAAAATTTTCCGCGAGGGCGCGCAGTCCCGTGAACACATGCAGGTGCCAATGGTGTTCAAAGTTGGGCGGACGGTCGAGGCCGTAGCGTTGCGCGATCACGGGATATTCCACGTCGTCCAACAGCGCGCGCGCCTCGTCGGGTGTCCACGCGTAAAATTTTCCCTCTTCGCCCTCGGAGTCGGCGTCCAAGGTGGCGTAGTAGCCGCCCGCCGGTGCCTGCATCTCGCGGACGGTCCAGTGCGCCGTCTCGTGGACGACGCGCAGGAACAGCGGATTGCCGGTGATCTGCCAGGCCTGCACGTAGAGCGCGAGCAGCGGACCGTTGTCGTAGAGCATTTTTTCGAAGTGGGGAATCATCCACTGCTCATCGACGCTGTAGCGGTAGAAACCGCCGCCCAGTTGATCGTACAGGCCGCCGTCGGCCATCTTGATCAAAGTGGTGACCGCCATCTCCAGCGCTTGCGTATCGGCCTGGCTGCTCGATGACGTGGCGGCCCAGTGACGGAATAAACGTTCGAGATGGGTGGGATGGGGGAATTTCGGCGCCTGGCCGAAGCCGCCGTTTTGCGGGTCGTAGAGATGGCCGAGTTGATTGCGGGCGATGTCGAAGGGCGCGGGATTGATGGCGCCTTCGGCCGGCACCGGCGCGCCGAGGCTGTCCAGGACGCTCATCAGCTGCACGGTTTGTTTGTCGATGTCGCCGCGTTGTTCGCGGTAAAAGCCGGCGACTTGTTGCAAGACATCGCGGAACGACGGCATGCCGTAACGCGGCGTGTCGGGAAAATAGGTGCCGGCGAAATACGGCACGAGATCCCGCGGCAGGAGGAACACCGTGAGTGGCCAGCCGCCGCCGCGGCCGGCGAGGACTTGATGGGCGAGCTGATAAATCTTGTCGAGGTCGGGGCGCTCTTCGCGGTCCACCTTGATGTTGACGAACAGGCGGTTCATCAGCTCCGCGGTGGCGGGGTTCTCGAAGGATTCATGGGCCATCACGTGACACCAGTGACAGGCGGAATAACCGATCGAGAGCAGGATCGGTTTGTCCTCGGCGCGGGCCCGCGCCAGGGCCGCGTCATTCCATGGGTGCCAGTCCACCGGGTTGTCGGCGTGCTGCAATAAATAGGGGCTGGTTTCCTGCGCGAGCAGGTTGCGGGGTCCGGACGGGTTCATGGTTTACCGCGACGAAGAGGGCTTGCCGCAGTATAACGCGTGGGGATGGAGGTGTCCCGCGCGCGGCGATCAAGGCGATTTATTGCGAGGGCAGGAAGTCGACCGGCCAGGTGAAGACGATGCTGTCGACGTTTTTGGCGCCGAATTGGAAGAGCTTGATGCGCGCCACCAGTTTGCGCACCAGATCGTCGTCCTTCAATTCCGAGGAGACCACTTTGCACTCGCTGACATCGCCCGCCGGAGTGATGGTGATTTCCAAAACCACTTTGCCTTGCAAGGCCGGATTGGCGCGCAAGGCGCGGTGATACAGCGCGTAGATCGCGCCTTTGTTTTGATCGAGGATCAGTTGTATCTGTTCGGCGCTGCGGCCGGGCTTGCGGCCGTCGCGTTTGGGGTTGGCCTTTTGTTCGTCCTGCAAGGCCTGGCTTTCCACCACCGTGGTCTCGCGGGCGGCCAATTGGGCCTGCCCCGGCTCGCGAGCCAAGCTCGAGACGCTGATGCCGCCGCTGCCGCCGGTGGCGGTGGAGGTGATGATGGAACGGCGGCCGCTATTTTGATCGCCGGCTTGCGTGAGCGGTTTGCCGGCCAGCACGCCGCTCAAGGAGTTTTGCCGCAGCGCGGCCAATTCATTTTGCATGGCGAGCAAGCCGGTCTTGGCGGCCTTTTCGCGGGCCGCTTGCACGTCCGGCGCCGCCGCCTCTTTTTTCACCGCCGGCTTGGTCTCGTCGAGTTTTTTTTCCGGTTCGGGTTGGGGTTCTTCCAGCTTGGGCGGCGGCGGGGGCGGTTGAGGCTTTTCCTTGAGCACTAATTTCGCCAAACGCGGCGGCAGGCGTTCCGCTTCGACGCGATCGGGTTTGGGCACGTCCAACCACGCCACGACGATGCAGATGGCCAAAAACACCGCCAAGGTCACGCCGGTGATGAGGCGGAAGCGCTTTTCTTCCTCCAGCGCGGGGCTCCAAGGCAATTCCGTCGAGTGGTAGTAGGCGGCGCTCATGGGGTCAACCCGGCTTATTGTGCTTTTGCATCACCGCCAGGGAGATGTTGGTGTATTCCGCCTGGGTGCAGGTGACCATGATTTTTTTCAGCAGCAGATAAGGTAGCTGCCGGTCGCCCATGATGGTGATCTCGCCCGCGCTCCGGCCGCCGTCTTGCCGTGAACGTTGGGCCTGATAACTCAGTTCCTCCAAGAGGCCGGGAATGAGGTCGTCCGCCGCGGCCAAGGATTCGGCGACGTCGGCGACCTTGCGGCCCTGTACCAGGATGTCCTGGTTATTGATCATCACCACGATGGTTTCCTTGGGCGTCTTCTCCGCGGTGGACACCGGCAGTTGCAAGGTTTTGCTGCTGGGCACGTTTTGCACGGTGGTGGAGTTGACCAGCAGGAAGAACACCAGAATGGTGAAGATGTCCATCAAGGACACCATGTTGATGAGGGCGACGCGTTTGCGCTTGTGATGGCGTTCCATGCGTTTGGCGCGGCGCGACATCTTCATGGGCGGGGCTCCGCGGGCCGTGGCGCATCGCCGATGGAAATCTCGGGGAACAACTCCGCTTGTATCACTTCGCCTGCTTGCAGTACGGCGATGGAACGGGTGGCGTCCATCGCTTGAATGAGGACTTCATAAGGCGTGTTGTCTTCGGCGAGCAGGGTCGCGTCCAGTTTGTCGGGGAACCGCGCCTTGAGTTGCTGCAAGACTTCGCCGAGGAGTTTGAAATTATGGCGGCCGTTTTCGTTGTCGATGCGGCGGATCAGGCCGCCGCGGCGGTCCGCGACTTCCAGTGTGTCTTTGCGGATGACGATCTCCAATTGCAATGCCTTGCTCGGATCGTCGGCGCTTTCCACCGCCGGCGGAATGTTGAGTTCCAGGATGCTGATATGGGAAAACACCGCGGTGATCAGCAAAAACGGCACCAGCGCCACCATTAGATTCAGAAAGGCGGTGATATCCAGGTCGGGAGGAACCCGGGGATGGCGGTGGAAGCGGGCCCTCATTCCGGTGCGCCGTCCTTGTGGCGCTGTTCGCCGATGATGTTAAGGAATTTCACCGCGGCCATTTCCAGGCTATCCACCAGTTCGGTGGTCTTGGTTTGCAGAAAGGCATAGGCCAGCAAGAGCGGGATGGCGACGATGAGTCCCAGCGCGGTGGTGTTCATCGCCACCGAAATACTCGACGACAACAATTCCGCCTTCTGCGCCGGGTCGGCGCTGGCCACCGCGGTGAAGGCCTGGATCAAGCCGATGATGGTGCCGAGCAGGCCGAGCAGGGTGGCGATATTGGCGAAGGTGGCAAGATAGTGGGTGCGTTTTTCCAGGCGCGGCACCATTTCCATCATGCCTTCTTCCATGGCGGTTTCGATGTCGTCGCGTTGGCGCGCCGAGGTGAGCCGCGACAGGCCGTAGGCGAGGATTTTTCCCATGGCGGCGTTGGATTCGGTGGCGAGGGTCATGGCCTCGCGGTATTTGCCGGCGGCGATGAGCGGCAGCACGCCGTCCCACACCCGCAGGTTCAAGCGCCGGCTGTTGCTCAAATACAAAAAGCGTTCGATGGCGATGGCGAGGCCGATGGCGAGTACGATCAGGATGGGATACATGAAGGCGCCGCCTTCTTGTATGAATCGTACGATGGTGTTGAAACTGTCCATTCGAATCTCCTTGGGTCTTTATGTGCCAGTCAGCCGCCGCGCCGCGGGCCGGGCGGCGGCGTGCCATGCTAAATCCGGTCTGAATGATGTCACTATTAACGGCCCTGGCCGGTGCTTCTTGATCGGAGCACTGCGCATTGCGAGCCATCCCGACATTTTGAACATTTTGAAATAGGGCTCCCGAACCTACCGATACATTTTGCGCCTTGCCGCGGGCTTTCCCCGCCGTCAGCCGCTCGCCGAATCGCGATGGGGCCTTCAGGGCGGGCCGCGGTCGCCGGCCAATAAGGCGTCGTCATGGGCGATCCCGCCCGCCGAATTCTCACCGCCTATTGCGAGATAGCGTGTACATCACTTGCCGTTTTTAACGGGAGGGACGAAGTTATGCAATCGTTCCACCTGCTGCGTCTTCAATTCATATACTGCGCGATCGATCGGCGCCAGCGGTTCATCCACCAAACGTTCCAGCGGCCAGTCCGGTATGGCGACATCGACGTCGCGCCAGGGAATGACGAAGGTGACCTTGGGCAGTTCGCGGTTGCCGAGGATGGTGGTGCGGTCCAATTCCAGGCGTTCTTCCGCGTGCGCCGGCGAGGTCAGCAGCGCGGCGCCCAATAGTAGCATGAGTAAGGCGTGCTTCATGGCGAGGGTTGCTCCGTCGTTGAGCCGCTGTTGATGCGTTGCTGCAAATCCGCCAGCCAGCCCGCGAGCCGTTCATCGTCGGCGCCGTGTAATTGCTGGTAGCGCTGATAATGTTCGCGCGCCTTCAGTAGATCGCCTAGATATAAATCGTAGAGCATGGCCAGATTCAAATGCGCGTAGGCGTGATCGGGGCGGGCGGCGAGGGCCGCCTCGTATTCGGCGCGGGCGTCGTTGAATTTTCCTTGCTGGCGATAAAGGATGCCGAGGTAGTTGTGCGCGACGTAGTCTTTGCCGTTGATCGCGATCGCCTGTTTGAAAAACTGTTCGGCTTCCGCCGGCTGGCCGCGGCGAAAATACAAGATACCGAGATTGGTGCGGGGGCTCGCCAGTTGCGGATGGTCGTCGGCCAGCGCCTTGAACAACGTTTCGGCCTGTTGCTCCTGCCGGTCGTTCAGCGCGGCGATGGCTTGCTGGAGTTGCAGTTCGGCGGCGCTGGGCGGCGCCGGTTCTACCGGCGCGGCGGCGGGTGCATCGGTCTCGGCGGCGGGTGCGTTGACCACGCTTTCCACCGGCGGCGTAACGGGTTTGGGCGCGGGTGCGGCGCAACCGGCCAGCAGTGCGAGCAACAGCGCGGCGCCATGCAGGCTGGACGGTTTGTTAATAAAGCGTGTCAAGGTACGCCTCCCCCTGTTCCACTTTGGAATAACGCACGGGCAGCAGTTTGCTCAGCGCCGCGAAACTTTTCTGCACCCACTCGTCGTAAATATTCTCCGCGCTGCGGCGGGCGTTGGCTTCGTACAAGGCGATGGCCTCTTCCTCGAAAGGATAGGCCTGTTCCTCGAGCAGGACGTTGTATTGTTCGAGTTCTAGTTCACTCAAACCGGCGGGCCGTTCGGAATCGAGCAGGGCGGCGCCGAATTCGGCGTAAATCTCCGCGGTGTGATGGGTGGCGGCGGTGGTGACGCCGGCCACGCCGTAATCGGCGGCCTGGCGATAGGCTTGCAACGCGTCTTCCATGGCCTTTTTCTTCAATTTCAGGCTGGCCTCCAGCGGCCGGGTGAGTTTGGCGCGCGCGAAGTCGTCGTAGCGGGTTTGCGCCAAGTTGAGCGCGGCATGGGCGGCGAGGAAACGAGTACGGTCGCTGCGCGCCGCGCCGCCCTTTTGTTCGGCGGCGACCAGTTGCGCCAGCCACCGCTGCCGTTGGTCGGCGTCGCCGCGCTGCGCGTACAGGTCGGCGATGCGCTGATGGGCCTCCACCGCGTCGTCCAGCGGTTGCGGATATTGCCGCACGTAGTCTTGGAAAATCCGTAGCGCGTCCTGCGGCCGTTCGGAGCGCGCGTACAACTCCGCCGATTGCCACAAGGCGTCGCGCTTGAGTTCGGGATCGTCGCCTTGGGCGGCGAGTTTTTCCAGTTCGCCGGCCGCGAGTCCCCAGTCGCGGTTGTTTTGATAGGCCACCGCCAGCTTCGCGCCCAGGTCTTTTTGCAGGGGATGGGCCGGGTAGTCTTTGCGGAAACGTTCCAGTACCGCGATAGCGGCCGGCCAGTCTTCCAAGATCAGCAATTGCGCGGCGGCGTCGTAGTCGGCGTTGACGCGGCTGGGCGCGCCGGGCGCGCGTTGTCCCACCCGCAGGAAGTGTTGCGCCGCGGCGCGGTGCTCGCCGTTTTGCGCGGCCTGTTCGCCTTGTTTGTAAATGGCGGCGGCCAAACGTTCCTCCGCGTCGCGGTGATTGCCGCCGGTCTGAACGGCGAGGGTCAGCACTTCTTGATAACTCGTTTCGGCGGCGGCGTAGCGCTGCGTCTCGAATTCGCTGTAGGCGACGATGCGCCACGCGCCCAGACGGTATTCGGGCGGGGGCGGCGGCGTGCGCGCGATGATGTCGCGGGCGATTTTTTCGGCGCCGGGCAAATCCTGTCCGCTGAATAAAATCTGCGCCGCCTGGATTTGGGTCGCCAGCGCGCGCGGGTCGGCGGGATACTCGGCGGTGAAATTCAGCAGGGCGGCGATGGTGCGTTGCCGCGCGGCGTCGCGTTCGGCGCCGCTCAGGTTCGCCTCGAATTTTTCGTGGGCGATGATCGCCGCGTAGGCGGCCTCGGCGCGTTTGGGATAAGCGGGATAGTCGGCGGCCACCCGCTGGTATTCGCGGATGGCGTCTTCATAAGCGCGGTTTTCGAAGAGCGACTCGGCCAGCAGGAAATGGGTTTCCGCGGCGGCGGGGTCGGCGGGGAAATCGTGCAGGAAGCGGCGATACCAGACTTCGGCGGCGCGGTAATCCTCGGCTTGCCCGCTGCGCTGGGCGCGGGCGTGATGATAGTGGGCGAGGTCCTGGATATAGCCGCGCACTTGTTCGATGGTGGCGGTGCGTTCCAGCGCCGGATTGCTGGCCCAATAGGCGCTGTCCGCGGCATAGCGGTTCACGAATTCTTCCTTGTTGGCGAGGACCCGGCTGGTGAAGCCGCCCTGTTCATACACGCTCAGCACATGGGCCTGGAATAGCGGCGCGCGCGGATCGTCCGGGTGCCGTTCGATGAAGGCGCGGTAGGCGCCGGCGGCGTCTTCGATGCGCTCCTGTTCCAAGTAAAGTTCGGCCAGCGCCGCGTAGAGGCGATGTTCGTAGGGGCGCGGCCCGGTCTGGGAGAAATAGCGGGCGAGGGACTGCGTGCCGTTGAGTTGCGACAAACTCAAACTGACGACGCGCAGCACGTCGTTGACCATCTCGGCGTCGCCGCGGCTGAGGGCCGGATCGGCGTTGACCGGCGCGGCGGCCTCCTCCTTGAATTTGCGTTCGAGCAGCGTGAGGAAGGATTCCAAGGCGAGGTTGTGGCGGTTTTCCTTGTAGAGAGACCAGCCGTGTTTGTAGAGGGCCTTTTCGTAATAGGGCGAGTTCGCGCCCAGCACCACCACGGCGCCGTAAGCCTGGGCCGCCTGCTCGGGCAGGCCCAGCGCGAACAGCAATTCGCCGCGGCGGAATTGTACCTCGTCGGCATAGGGGCTGGCCGGATATTCGCGGGCCAGGCGGTCGAGGGTGTCGAGCAGCGCGTCGGTTTCGCCGGCGTTGTAATAGACATTGGCCAACTGGTAGAGCACCCGGTCATTGTCGGGTTTGCCGGGGTAGGCGTGCAGCAAATGATTGTAGGCGGTGATGGTGCCTTGGTAGAGCTGGTTCACCGCGGCGGCGGTGGCCTGCTCATTCGAGCCGGCCTTGGCCATCAGTTCGGTGTAACGGCCTTCCGCCTTGAGCATCTCCAAATAGGCCAGGCGCTGCATGGCCTCGCGGCGGTGCGGCAGGGTGTTGCCGCCGTTGACGAAGTCGCGATAGGCGGCGATAGCCCGGTCGTAGTCGGCGGTTTTTTTATCGCCGCCGGTCGCCAGCCGGTCATAGGCCTGGGCGAGGCCCAGGCGGGCTTGGGCGAGATAGGCGGCGAGATTTTGTTTGTGCGTTTGCACCGCGCGGGTCAGGAGGGTGTGTAAATAATCGCGGTGCTGGGCCGCCAGCCGTTCGCTCTCCGCCAGCAACCGGGTCTGGCGGACGCGCATTTGGTTGAGGGCGTCGCTTTGGCCGCTGAAGTTATTCTTGGCCCGCTCGCTGATTTGGCGGAGCAGGTCCTGCATGCGCGCCGCGTCGGCCAATACCTTGTCGAGTTCGATGAAGGCCTTTTTGGCCTCCCACAGGCGGATGGGATAGGCCTTGCTCAAGTCGTTCAGCAGCAGGCCGCGCAGCAGGAGGTATTTGTCGTTCAAGTCCTGGTGTTCGGCCAGGATGTCTTTGTTGCGCTCCAAGCGTTGCTCGAAGCGGTGGAGGATGGCGAGCTGGCGTTTCTCCTTGCTATTGGCCAGCGCGGTGACGTCGCCGTCGTTTTCGGCGCGTTTCAATTCTTCTTGCAGGGCTTGGCCTTCGCTGAGCACGCCGGAGCGTTCGAGATTTTTTCGGTATTCGGTGATCTTGGGCAGCAGGCGGTCATGATGGGCGCGTTGCGCGTTGAGCAGGCTCGCATAGGCCTCGATGTCGGCGCCGGCGGTGCGCATGGCGTTTTGCAGGTAAAGCAGGTTGCGATAATTTTTGAAGGTCTCCTGAAAGTCGTGGCGGCTGGAGGCTTCCGTGAAATAAATGCTGGCGGGATGATCCGGCAGGCTGTCGGGCCGCCAGGTCCAGCCGGCTTCTTCCCCGCCCGCGCTGGCGGCGAACAAGGCCGCGAAGTAGCTGCCGTCGCCGATGGCCGCCGCCGCGTCATCGAGCCGGCGCTGTTCGGTTTCATAGTCGCGCAGGGCTTGTTCATAGGCGGCGATCGCCGCGGGATATTCCTGCAACTGATAATGGGCGCGCGCCGCGCCGAGCGCGCCTTCCTGCGCCACCGCGCCGCGGCCGCCGCGTTGCGCCAGCGTCGTCCAGTTCTCCGCCGCCGCGCGGTAGTCGCCGCGCAGGTAATCGGCCCAGCCCGCGCCGAGCAGGGCCGGGTCGCTTTCGGCGCGGGCGAGGGCGGCGCATATCGAGGACAGGTTCGCGCACTGCACGGGGTCGCCGCTGATCCGCGCGAAGACCGCGCGGGCGCGCTCGAACTGGTTTTGTTTGAGGAAGTAATAACCCAGTTTTATATTGACGAGGTTGCGCAGGCTTTGGCCGCGGGACGTGTACGGCGCGCTTTGCGCCAGTTGTTCCAAGATCGCGAGACCTTCCGGCGCGCGGCGCGCGTCCAGCAGGGCGACGCCCAGATTGTAGCGGCCGAAGTCGCTCCATTCGTCCTGGCCTTGCAGGGTCTTGGCCGCCGCGATGGCTTCCTGATAACGCTTGCGCGCCAGCAGCAGGGTCGCGAGTTGGTAATCCCGTTCGCTTTGGATGGCGCCGGGCGTGAGGTCTTTAAGATTGGCGAGGGCGGCTTCCGCCTCGACCAGGTAACCGCGTTGGGCGAGCTGGCGGGCGAGGGTGAGCCAGGCGTCTTGACGGATCGCAACGCCTTTGGCGCCGAGCTCGCGCAATAATTCGCCGGCCGCCTCGGGCAGGCCCAGGGCGAGATAGAGATCGGCGAGGGTGTGGGTGGCCTGGTCGGCGCGCGCGGCGATTTCCGGGAGGCGTTGCGCCTTTCGCAATTCGCCGAGGGCGGTGAAGTAGCGCCCTTGCAGGGAATAGTATTCGACCGGTCCCAATTCGAGGTCGCTGACCGCCCGCGCGCGTGCCGCGTCCAGCGTTTCCGCGGCGTGCGGCGCCGTCGCCACGAAGGTCGACAGCGCGGCCGCGAGGCATCCGATGAATAATGAACTGCGCGCTGCCATGGCGGGGATCGGGCCTAATACTCCTTGATGGCCAGGGGACGGTCTTTGTTCGCCGGGCTGAGCTTGATTTCGAGGTATTTCGCGGTCAGGTCTTTTTCGAAGTTGCTGTTGAAGCTGTAATTGCGGTCCTTGCCGATGACGGTCACGCTGAGCTTGTGGTGACCCACCGCGACGTTGCCTTCATAGAGGCGCTGCACGCCGCCGCGGCGCAGGGCGTCCTGTTCCCTTTCTGTGTACAGGTAATTCACCACCGTGCGGTTGTCCAGTTGCAGTTGCACGGAGTCGATCGGCGTATTGTCCCGGTCGTCGAGGGAGAGGAAGATGTTCACCTTGGTGGTGGTGGGCGACAACAGGTCGTCTTGCAGGCGGAGCAAATCCTGTTGCAGGTCGAGCATGTCTTTGCTGAGCGATTTCACCCGCTCCTCCAGGCTGCGGAAGTCCGGGTCCGGCTGGATGGTGAAGCGGTCGGGAATGTTGCCGTCGCCCAGCACTATGCCCGGCAACAAGGCCAGCAAAAAGCCGATGATTCGTCGTGTCAGCATGGTCACCCCATTGGATCGTTTTTTACTCTACCCCCCGCTCCGTCCGCTCCCTATGTCGGGGCGGGAACCCGGGGGAATTTCGTCTTGATAATCGACATAACCGGCTTCTCGGTACCGCGTTGCGCTCGCCTCGCCGGCCCGATCCGCGCACAGGAGCGGATTTGTTCGGGCCGGAAGATGGGCGCGTTACGCGGAACGGCGGTGATGAGGCGCAGGCGTGCCGCCGGTTACTTATTGCCACTCACTCAATAATTGACGCAGCTCTTTTTCATACTCCGCCTCGTCCGTATCGCGATAACCTTTATGAAGGAAGCGCTGTTTGCCATCTTTATCGACCAGCACCAGGGCCGGCATAAGGTCGATCTGGTAACGCGGCGCGATCATCTTGTCGCGGTCGATGAGGATGGGAAAATCGAGACGCAGACCGGCGGCGGTGGCCTTGGCCTGGCCCAGATCGAGGTCGGTGGCCAGGGCGAAGACGCGCAAGCCTTGATCGGCGTAGCGCTGGTGCAAGGCATTCAAGGCGTGCAGTTGTTGTTCGCAGGCGCGGCAGCGGTTTTTCAGGAAGGCCAGCATCACCACCTGGCCGCGGTATTCCGCCAGGCGCAGGTTGTCGCCTTGGATGCTTTTCAGGGTGAAGTCCGGCGCGGGCGGAGTTCCCGGGAGCGGGGCGGCGGCCAGGCCCGGCGCGACGATCAATAGCAATAACACTACCCCGGCGCCCCACATGCTCAGCGGGGAGGGTGCGGTGCGCGGATGTGAGTGTCCTGCTGCTGGATTCATCGTCATTTAGACTGTGGGGTTTGAATCAATTTTTCGCGCGGAGCGGTAGGCGGCGCGAGTTCGCTGGTTGCAGGCGAAGGCCCGATGCGGTGGCTAAGGATAACACCAAATTCGGAACGGGCGTAAGCGCGGCGCGCCATCCGCCGCGCGAGCGCGTGTTATGATGCGGATTCGCTTAAATCAGCCCCAAGGTTGATTATCCATCGTGATCGCATCTACTTCATCGCCGCGTTTCCCCCGCGATTACACCGTCCCCACGGTGGCCTTGCTCTTGCTCGCCGCGCTGTTGTCGTCGGGCGGCAACATGCCGGTGTTTCTATTTTTCAATCAGCCGGCCTCGCCCGCCGTCGCCGCGCTGTGGGCGCATTGGACGGTGCTGGGCGATGCCCTGTTGTTGATGGTGTTGACGCTGGTCTTCGTGGGCCGTCGGCCCGACGTGGTGTGGGCGGTGTGGATCGCCGCCATCGTCACTACCTTGGCGGTACATGGTTTGAAGCTCTGGCTGGCCGTGCCGCGCCCGCCCGCCCTGCTGGACCCGGCGCACTTGCAGGTGGTGGGTCAGGTGTTGCGCGGCGAATCGTTTCCTTCCGGGCATACCACGGCGGCCTTCGCCTTCGCGGGAGTGCTGATCTTGAGCCTGCGCCGGGTCTGGGTGACGGTCTTGCTGTTGAGTGTGGCGCTGGGTGTGGGTATATCGCGGATGGCGGTGGGCGCGCATTGGCCGGTGGATGTGCTGACCGGTGCGGCACTGGGTTGGTTGGGTGCATGCGCCGCCATGGTCTTGACGCAACGCTGGGCCTGGGGCCTGTCGCTGACGGCGCAGCGCATCATGGCGGCACTCTTGGTGACGGCCGCGCTGGTGATGTTATGGGGGCATGACAGCGGTTATCCTCAGACCGCGATCATGCAGCGGGCACTGGCCCTGGTGGCCTTGGCGGCGGGTACGCCCGGCCTGATCCGCTTGGCGCGGGGCCGGTGAGCCGCGGGCGTGCCGATTAATCTCCACCGGACCGCCCAGCCGCCGGACGTGCTTTCTGCTCTATCAATCCAATCGGTCCGGAAATTTTCCTGGCGTCCTTGGCGGCTGGGCGGTTTACGATTTTCTTAACGCATTAGCTCAAGACCCGGAACGGCGCTTGTGTTCCATCATGTCGTGGATGATGGGGGTGAGGATGATCTCCATCGCGAAGCCCATCTTGCTGCCCGGCACCACCAGGGTATTGGGACGCGACATCCACGAGTCGTGGATCATCTGCATGTAATACGGGAAGTCGTGCTTCTTGGGATAGCGGAAGCGGATGACGATGAAGCTTTCGTCCGGGGTCGGGATGTCGCGGGCGATGAAGGGATTCGAGGTGTCGACGATCGCCACCCGCTGGAAGTTGATGTCGGTGCGCGAGAACTGCGGGGTGATGTACTGCACGTAGTCCGGCATGCGGCGCAGGATGGTGTCGACGATGGCGTCGGCGGAATAGCCGCGCTCTTTGTTGTCGCGATGGATCTTCTGTATCCACTCCAAGTTGACGATGGGCACCACGCCGATCAATAAATCCACCCATTGAGCGACGTCGATGCCGTCGGCCACCACGCCACCGTGCAGTCCTTCGTAAAACAGCAGATCGGAACCGGGCGCGATGGGTTCCCACGGCGTGAAGGTGCCGGGGGCGGCGTTGTGCAGCGCGGCTTCTTCGTCGTTGTGGATGTAATACCGTTTCTGGCCCGTGCCGGTTTCACCGTAGGTGCGGAACAACTCTTCCAGTTTGTCGAAGACATTGGCCTCGGCGCCGAAGTGGCTGAGGGTGCGGCCCTCTTTGCGGGCCTTTTCGACGGCTTCGCGCATGGTGGCGCGGTCATAACGGTGAAAGCTGTCGCCTTCCACCACCGCGGCCTTCAAGCCTTCGCGGCGGAAGATGTGCTCGAAGGCGTTTTTCACCGTGGTGGTACCGGCGCCCGAAGATCCGGTGACGGCGATGACGGGGTGTTTCTTTGACATAACGTGATCCCTCTTTAGTCTATAAATTAAAAATGAGATTAAGCCTTTTTATTGGAATTCTGTTCTCGCGGCGCACGCGGCTGCTGCGGTGATTCGGGCGGGTTCGCGCGAGGAAACTTGTCAGGCCCGCGCGACCGGCGAAAGCGGCAAATTATACTGAAGTTTGCCGTCTTGTGCGCGAGGCGGCGGCCGGGTGCGGCGGGGCGAGTGGAAAACGGGGGGACCACCGGGGTGCCCTGCTTGTAATTCCAGGGCCGGAATGCGATTATCGCCTTGTTTTTATTGAGCCGGGACGTGAGGGGACTTGCATGTTGATGGCGCATAGGCAGGGCTGGACATGGGTGGCGTTGCTCGCGATGCTGGGTCTGGGCGGTTGCGCTTCCATTTTTACTTCTTCTTGGGTGAGCGGTACCCAGGTGGATCGTAATCATCACCTGGTGAGCGCGTCCTCGGAGCCGTTGTTCGCCACGGTGTATTTCATCCGCCCGCAGACCGAAAGGGCCATGGGTTTTTCCGATAACGCCCTCACGGTCAAGGTGGACGGCCGCAAGTTGATGACCCTTGAAAAGGGCGATTACACGCTGGTGTACATGCGGCCGCGGCTGAATACCACGGTGACCTTGGAGAATCGCACCGAGGTGGGGCCGACCAAGAGTTCGAACACCATGAGCGACGCCGATACCCCCAATTGGGTGCAGCGCGGTACCTGGCCCACCAAGATCATCGCCAAGAATTATCACTTTGATTTTGCCGCCGGCCAGAGTTATTTCCTGGTGCTGGAACCGGAAGACGGCGAATTCCGCGGGGTGCATTTCGTGGCCAAGAATGTCGATCTCTTTACCGCCAAGGAACAAACCCGGCCTTTGCGGGCGGTGGGTTTGGCCGCCAATCAACCACTCGCCAATCTGTAAGCCGCCGGTGTGAGGTCGAAGCCGCCGGTCCGCGCGAGGGCGGTTGGCGGTGACGTTGCAGGTCGCGTGATTAAATTCCGCTCAAGCTCCGCATCGACTCCGCCATTTCCCTTTGCCGAATACACGCCGCGTTGTATCCATGGTGGCCGCGGGGAGACCTTGCGTTCCTTTGATCGTGAGCGGTCGGCCGGGCGCCGAGTTCACGGAGGAAAAATAAAAATTTCGCGTCTTGCCGAAGTCACCCAACGGGTGAGGCCGCCTAATGCCGCGGCATCCTGAGTCTCCGTGTCCTCCGTGCTTGGCATGCGGTTTTTAGATTGATACCGCTCGACGAGATTGGCTGATGGGGCCGGCGGCGATGACGGGCTACGCGGTCTTTTTGCTGTGCAAGCCGCATTCTTTCGATTCCGGATTCTCCCACCACCAACGGCCGGCGCGGATGTCTTCGCCCACGGCGATGGCGCGGGTGCAGGGCGCGCAGCCGATGCTGGGATAGTGCCGGTCGTGGAGGGCGTTGTACGGCACGTTGAAATGGCGGATGTAGTCCCACACGTCGTGGTGGGTCCAGTCGATCAGCGGGTTGAATTTTTGCAGGCCGTTGCCGGCGTCCCACTCGGAGACGCCGAGGTCGGTGCGGGTGGGGGCCTGTTCGCGGCGCAGGCCGGTGATCCAGGATTTTTTACCTTGCAACGCGCGCTGCAGGGGTTCCACTTTGCGCATGTGGCAGCAGCTCTTGCGCAGCTCGACGCTCTCGTAAAAGGCGTTCGGGCCGTGTGCGGCGATGTACTGTTCGACCGCCTCGTGCCTGGGAAAATACGGCGTGAAACGTCGGCCGTAACGGGCCATGGCCGTCTGCATCAAGTCGTAGGTTTCCGCCGGCAGGCGGCCGGTGTCGAGCGTGAAGATTTCGATGGCGGGCGCGTGTTGGCAGATGAGGTCGGTGAGCAGCATGTCTTCGGCGCCGAAGCTGTTGGCGAAGGTCGCCGGCGCGTGCTCGGTGGCGATGGTGCGCAGCACCGCGACCGCCGCGTCGATTTTATCCTGTAAATCCGGGCGCAAACTCATCTCAACACTCTCCACTTAAGTGAGCCTCTGATTTTATTCGGGGGTTCCCTGCGGCACATGGATGTGTCGCCATTTTCAATGGCAATCGGCCATTGAAATGAAGGAAAGCGAAAATCCCATGTTTCGCTTTCCTTGTCCCGGAAAATTCCAGGATGGAATTCTTCGGGGCCTCTTGAGAACCGCCGCCCCCGCAGTGGCCGGCGCTCCCGACGCGGGAAACGCGGCGAGGCGGTATTCTCGCCGATGCCGAGCCGCGTCAATGCGGCAGCCCACCGCCGCTCGGATGTCCGCGCCGCTTCAGCCCACCGACGCGTTCACCTCGTCGGCCGCTTTGCGGACCTTGATGCGGGTGGCGGTGCCTTGTTCCTCGAAGCTGACGATCTCGTGGCCGTCGCTCTTGAGGCTGGAACGCACTTGCAGCGAAGGATCGCCGGACACGAACAGGAACTCCACTTCATCGCCGGCGCCGAACTTGCGCAGTTCGTTGCGGGCCTTGATGTAGTGCAGCGGGCAGCCGTAGCCGGTGAGGTCGATCACCGCCGCGGCGTTTTTCTTGGCGGCCGCGATGTTGGCGGGCAACGACGCCGACAGGTCCAATTGGCGGTCGATGGTTTGGCAGGTCTCCGCCGCGGCGACCATCCACTCGTCCATGGCCCGCGAGAATTTGGCGAAGCTGTCGACATCGGCCTCGTCGCGCTGGATTTTCAACTCGGCGTTGAATTGCTCCAATTGATCGGCGAGGGTCGCGCTTTGCGGCAGGTGCGCGCGGATCGCGGCGGCGATCTCGTTGAGGTCGGTGAGGGCCTTTTGCCCGGCGAGGAACAGCAGGGACTGGCCGATCAGGCGCAATGTGTGCTCGGCGCACTCGGCCGCTTCTTCGTATTTGCGTTGCAGGCCGAAGGCGTTGCGGTAGCTGCGTTCGTGGGCGGCCTCGGCGAAGTTGGAGGAGACCAGTTCCTGGGCCGCGCCGGCGCATTCGCCGCCGCCCAATTGCAGCACTTTGAACGAATCGGCCTCGCCGTGATCGCGGGCGACGCTCGCCAGTTCACTTTCCGCCACCGAGCACAACTCGGCCAGCAGGGTGTTGAAATAACCGGCCGGCTGGCGATGGGTCCACTGGAAGAAGCTCTCGTCGTTTTGGCGCGACGCGGCATAGGTGTCTTGCACCCGTTTCACCGCGCTTTCGATGCGGGCCGCCGGGACGGTCGGGCCCTTGATGGCCAAGGCGCCGCCGCCGCGGCCGTCGCCGCCGAAATAGGTTTGATAGTGCGGGATCAGTTTGCCGTGCAGACGCTTGCCTTCGCCGTAAATGCCGATGTCGCCGGTCTCCGGCTGGGCGCAGCCGTTGTGGCAACCGCTGGCGCGGATGCGCAGGTCGTGGACGCCACCATCGAGTTTGAGTCCGATGGTCTTCGACGAGGTGATGCCCAGGCGGCAGGTGGACGTGCCGGGGCAGGCCACCACATTGTCGCCGGTGACGGGTTCGCCGAGGCCGAGCGCGGTGACGGCGCTGCGCACCCGCGCGATCTGGGCGGTGGGCACATTGATCAGCATCAATTTTTGATCTTGCGTGGCGCGGATCTCCGCGAGTCCCAACTCCTGCATGAGGGCGGCGAGGCCGCGCAGTTGCGGCGAGTTGATGTCGCCGATCGGCACGCTGATCGGAAAGACATGGAGGCCCGCTTGTTTCTGCGGGAACACGCGGCGCGGCGCGCCGGCGGTGGGGATTTCGCCAGTGGTGGCGCCGGCGGCCCACTGGCCTTGCGGATAGGGCTGGCCTTCATAGGCGGTGCGGGTGCGCGCCAGTTCTTCGCGGTATTTTTCCACGAAGCCTTCCGGGCCGAATTTGTCGACCAGGAATTTGATGCGGGCCTTGGCGCGGCGCTTGCGGTCGGAGTAACGGTTGTGCAGGGAGATCAGCGCCTCCATGCAGGGCAGCAGCTCGTTTTCCTCGACGAATTCTTCCACGGTGATGGCGTGGTGCGGCTTATGGCCGAGGCCGCCGCCCGCGAGGATTTTGAAACCGAAGCGGCCGTTTTTATTCACGGCGACCACGCCGAGGTCGTGCATCAGGCCCTGCGCGCAATCGGTCTCGCAGGCGGAGAAGCTCATCTTGAATTTACGCGGCAAATGCTGAGTCAGCGGATGGCGCAGGAAACGGTTGACCGCCGCTTCCATATGAGTGGTGACGTCGGTGTGCTGACGGGGGCACATGCCGGTCAACGGGCAGGCGGTGACGTTGCGTACGGTGTTGCCGCAGGCCTCGCGGGTGGTGAGCCCGGCCGCGCCGAGACGGCGCATGGCGGCGGCGGTGTCCTTGGTGGGCACGTAGTGGACTTGGATGTCCTGGCGGGTGGTGATGTGCACCACGTCGTGCTGGGCGTATTGATCGAGGATGTCGGCGATCGCCACCATCTGTTCCGCGTCGAGGGCGCCGCCGGGGAGTTTGACGCGGATCATGTGCACGCCGTCCTGGCGTTGGCCGTAGATGCCGTGTTGCAGGCGGAAGGCCATGAAGCGGTCCGGGTCCATCTGGCCGCCGACGAAGGCCTGCACGCCCTCTTCGTAACGGTCGATCTCTTCGTGGTTGACCAGATTTCTAACAATACTCATCGCAATACACTCCCGCGCTATTCGATATATTGAGCGCTACCTGTCTATGGGCACTACCTACCAAACGAATTTTACCCCGATTAGCATGAGCATGCTTGCCAAAATGGGGCGCATTACCTTTTCCGGCACATGGTGGCTCAGCCGGCTGCCGAGATAAATACCCGGCAAGGAGCCGGGCAGCAAACTGCCCAGCAGTACAAAATCCACGGTTCCCATGTGGAGGTGACCCAGGCCGGCCACCGCGGTGAGCGGCACGGCATGGGCGATGTCCGTGCCCACGATCCGTACGGTCGGCAGGCCTGGATCCAGAAAAAACAATATCGCCGCACCGAGGGCGCCGGCACCCACCGAGGTCAGCGTGACCAATATGCCTAACACCACACCGGCGGCAATCGTGATCGCCTCGCGCCACCGTTTCCATGCCGATAATTTTTGGCTGCTCAGGCGTTGCCCCAATTGCTGAAATTCGCCCTTGAAAAGCAAGGCGATGGAAGTCAGGATCAGGGCAAGACCCAGGGCGGTGGTAATAATAGTGTTTAGCCGTTCATTATGCACGCCTATTTGCTGTACCCCGTACGTGGTCAGCAGAGAGGCGGGAACGCTCCCCGCCGCCAATAAGCCCACGATCCGCCATTCTATGGTCTTCAGGCGGGAATGAATCCATACCCCGCCGGACTTGGTGATGGCGGCGAACAAGAGGTCGGTGCCCGCGGCCTTGACCGGCGGGATGCCAAACACGAATACCAGCAGAGGCGTCATGAGCGAACCGCCGCCGACCCCCGGTGAGGCCTGCTAAGGCTCCGACTAATAATCTTGAAAGCGTGTCGCCCAATCCATAAAACTCCATGCCGAATCGCGGTCGTGCAGCCCCGCCACCGCGAATTTCGCGGGGGCTTAAGCCTGGGGGTGGCTACTCTAACAAGCCTTGTATATCGTGAAAAATAATATAATATTCTAAAAATATCTTTTTGAGTTATATGAATTATGAAGCTACAGCAATTGCGCTTCGTGCGGGAGGTGGTTCGCCGCGGTTTCAACGTTTCCACCGCCGCCGAGGCGCTCCATACCGCCCAACCCGGGGTGAGTAATCAAATCCAGCTTCTGGAGCAGGAATTGGGCGTGCAAATTTTTGAGCGCAAGGGCAAACGTTTGACCGGTTTGACCCGGCCCGGGCAGGTGATCGTCGAGATGATAGATCGAGTACTGCGCGAGTCGGATAACATCAAACGGGCGGGGGCGGAATTTTCGAGTGAGGGCAATGGCACCTTGTCGATCGCCACTACCCATACCCAGGCCCGCTACGCCTTGCCGCCGGTGATCAAACGTTTCACCGAGCGTTTTCCCGCGGTGCGCCTGGACATTCATCAAGGTAATCCGACTCAGGTATCCGAGATGGCGGTGGCGGGGGTGGTGGATATCGCCATCGCCACCGAGGCGATCGACTTGTTTCCCCAGCTAGTGGTGTTGCCCTGTTACGAGTGGAATCGCTGCGTGGTCGCGCCGCCCGGCCATCCGATCCTGAATGAGCAGCCGCTCACCTTGGAGGCGATCGCCCAGTACCCCATCGTTACCTATGATTTCGCCTTCGCGGGGCGCTCCAAGATCAACAAGGCCTTCGAGGCGCGGGGTCTGCAACCCAACGTGGTGTTGACCGCCATCGACTCCGACGTGATCAAGACTTACGTGGAGCTGGGCTTAGGAATTGGCGTGTTGGCGAAAATGGCCTTCGATCCGGAGCGTGACCGTAATCTGCGCATGCTCGACGCCTCTCATCTGTTCGAACCCAGCACCACCCGCATCGGCATCCGCCGCGGCGCCTATCTGCGCGGCTATGTGTATACCTTCATCGAGTTGTTCGCCCCCCACCTCAGCCGCGCCGTCGTGGCGGCGGCCATGGCCGAGACCTAATGCGGGTCTGATATAACCGCCGACTATATTTTCAGGCGTATCCCCTTTCTTCAAGACGCCGGTGGACTGGCGGCAGGGGATGATTGCGTGATCGTACTCGCGCACCGATCACGAGCTAGGGCAGGAAAAATTTCCGAAGGGCTATAAAGAAGTGAAGCCGTGTCCGCGCAAGGCATCGCGGCCTGACGGATAAGTTGGCGATGTGTTGGAATGACGAAAGGCGCAATCGCCCTTTCGTCATTTATGCGCTTCAGGAGGACGGCGGTTCAGGCGCCAATTCCGGCGCGGGCGCGCTGTAGCCGCATTCTTTTTGCGGACAGACCTTTTCCGTGCCGCGCCGTTTGGTGGTCTTCAAGGTCAGGAACGGCCAGCTGCATTTCGGGCAGGCCTCGGCGATGGGTTCGTTCCACACCGCGTATTTGCAATCCGGATAACGCGAGCAGGAATAGAAAATTTTTCCGTAACGCGATTTGCGTTTCAACAGATTGCCCTGATGGCATTCCGGACAAACGACTTGCGTGTCGGCCGGTTTTTCCAGCGGTTCGATGTATTTGCACTTCGGGTAATTGCTGCAGCCGATGAACTTGCCGTAACGGCCCTGGCGGATGATCAGATCCGATTCGCACTGCGGGCAGTTGCGGCCTTCCACTTTTTCGGGGGCTTCCGGTTCCTTGTCGTCGCCGAGGCCGCGGGTGTAGTCGCATTCCGGATAACCGGTGCAGCCGACGAAACGGCCGCGCCGGCCCAGGCGGGTGGCGAGCGGTTTGCCGCATTTGGGGCAGGCCTCGTCCATCGCCTCTTGCGTCACATCCTTGCGCGCGACGTTTTGTTCGGTGTCATCCACCCGGTCTTTGAAGGGCTGCCAAAACGCGCGCAGCAGCGGCACCCACTCGCCTTCGCCGCGCGACACCGCGTCCAGGTCGTCTTCCAGCTTGGCGGTGAAATCGTAATCGACGTATTGCGTGAAATAACCGGTGAGGAATTTATTCACCACCCGCGCCACGTCGGTGGGAATGAAGCGGCGCTTGTCCATGGTGACGTATTCGCGCGCCTGCAAGGTGGAGATGATCGCCGCATACGTCGACGGCCGGCCGATGCCATGTTCTTCCAGTGCTTTCACTAGGCTTGCTTCCGAATAACGCGGCGGCGGTTCGGTGAAGTGCTGTTCGGGACGGATTTGATTGAGCTTGATCTGCGCACCTTCGGTCAGCGGCGGCAGCAGGCGATTGTCGTCATCGCCCTTGCCGTCGTCCACGCCTTCTTCATACACGGCGAGGAAACCGGGATTGGTGACCGTGGAGCCGGTGGCGCGGAAAATATTGCCCTCGCCCGCGCTGAGGTCGGCGCTCACCGTGTCGATGGTGGCGTGGATC
Organism: uncultured Gammaproteobacteria bacterium; assembly: GCA_963729605.1. Taxonomy (GTDB): domain Bacteria; phylum Pseudomonadota; class Gammaproteobacteria; order DRLM01; family DRLM01; genus CAKKSB01. The sequence goes on from CAVSNY010000002.1 coordinate 159,015, forward strand.
ATCTGGCAGGCGACGGTGCGTTTCCAGATCAATTCGTAGAGCTTGAGCTGGTCGGCGGAAAGATGGGCTTTCAACGAATCCGGCGTTTGCGCCGCCACGGTGGGACGCACGGCCTCGTGGGCCTCTTGCGCGTTCTTCGATTTGGTTTTGTAGGTGTTGGGCGTCGCCGGCAGATTGTCGGCGCCGTAACGTTGGGTGATGAGTTCGCGGATCTCGTTCACCGCTTCTTGCGCCAGATTCACCGAGTCGGTACGCATGTAGGTGATCAAACCCACCGTGCTGCCGCCGATGTCGATACCTTCGTACAATTGCTGGGCGATGCGCATGGTGCGCAAGGTCGTGAAACCCAGTTTGCGCGCGGCCTCCTGTTGCAGGGTGGACGTGGTGAACGGCGGCGCCGGATTGCGCTTGCGCTGCTTCTTTTCCACTTTGGCGACGACGAGTTTGCCGCCCGCCGCCTTGCTGAGCGCTTGCTCCGCGGCGCGGGCCTCGGCCTCGTTGTCGATGCTGAACTGGGTGAGCTTGTTGCCCTGGTAATGGCTGAGTTTGGCGGTGAAGGTCTCTTTCGCTTTACCGAGGTCGGCCTCGATGGTCCAGTATTCGCGGGCCTGGAATTTTTCGATTTCTTCCTCGCGCTCGACGATCATCCGCAAGGCGGGACTCTGCACCCGCCCCGCCGACAGGCCGGGCCGGACTTTCTTCCACAGCAGCGGCGAGAGGTTGAAACCGACCAGATAATCCAGCGCGCGTCGCGCCTGCTGGGCGTTGACCAAATCCATGGACACGTCGCGCGGGTGTTGCACCGCCTCTTGAATGGCGCGTTCGGTGATTTCGTGGAAGACCACCCGGCGGACTTGTTTGTCGCCCAGCAGTTTTTTCTCTCGCAGCAACTCGCACAAATGCCAGGAGATGGCCTCGCCTTCGCGATCCGGGTCGGTGGCGAGATAGAGCGTTTCGGCCTTGCCCATTTCCTTGGCGATGGCGGCGAAGTGCTTTTCGTTCTTTTCGATGGCCTGATACTTCATGGCGAAGTCATGGGCCGGATCGACCGCGCCCTCTTTGGGGAGCAGATCGCGGACATGGCCATAGGAGGCGAGGACGGTAAAGTCCTTGCCCAGGTATTTCTTGATGGTTTTTGCCTTGGCCGGCGATTCGACGATGACCAGATTTTTACTCATCGCACTCTATTAAGTCTGTTGATGTTCAGCGTCATGCTGTTTCGCACCGCCTGACATAATCAGTGGTGCCCCTCGCCGCCCATAGCGGGCCGCTTTGATTGGTTTACGGCGTGTTTGGACGGTTCGCCCGCCGTGTCGTACTGGCGCTTTAATGCAGCCAGCCGGGGCTGCCCTCGAATAACAAATCTTCCATCCAGGCGAAGGCGGCTTCCTTGCCGGGCTGGTTGAAGAGGACCAGCAGGATAACCCATTTGAGGTCGGTCAGGTCGGTTTCACCGGTATCGAGGGCCATGATGCGGTCTATCACCAATTCCCGGCTGGACGGGTCCAGGACGCCGACTTGCTCGAGAAACATCAGAAAACCGCGGCTTTCGGTGTCGAGCCGTTTGATTTCCTCGGCGGTGTAGATACGCAGCGCGCGGGCGGCGGGTGTGGTGACGGCCCCGGCGTTTTCCCGCATGGCGGCCAAGCCCTCTAACCAGGAAAAGGCCTTGTTGATTTCTTGGTCGGGGAAGCCGGCGCGCTGCAATTCCGAACGCAGCGAGGCCTCGTCGGCGCTGTCGTCTATGTCCCCGCAAATGTAGTTTTCCAGCAGGTACATCAGGATATCCAGCATATTTTCTTTCATCAGCCTCGTCTCTGGTCGGTCGTTTACGGCATGCGGGTATACAGGCCGCCCGGTCCGGATATCACCTTTCCATGCAATTCAAGTACCACCAGCATGGAGGAAACCTGCTCGGTCGTCAATCCGCTGCGTTCCACCACCGTATCGATGGAGGTGGGTTCGAAGCCGAGGGAATTCAATAGGCTTGAGAATTCATCGCCGTTTTCGGCGCCGCTGTCGGCCGGGCCGGTATTCTGCGTAAAAAAGGGTTTACCGGCGGTAAAGCCCGCCAATTCTTCGAGGATGTCCTCACCGGTTTCCACCAATTTCGCCCCTTGCCGGATCAAGGCGTGGCAGCCGCGGGACAGCGGATTGTGGATGGAGCCGGGGATGGCGAACACCTCCCGGCCTTGTTCATTGGCCAGCCGGGCGGTGATCAGTGAACCGCTTTGGGGCGCGGCCTCCACCACCAAGGTGCCCAGCGCGAGACCGCTGATGATCCGGTTGCGGCGGGGAAAGTGGTCCGGCCGCGGCGGTGTGCCCACCGGGAATTCGGAGATCAGCGCGCCCTGTTCGGCGATGGCATGGGCCAGCTCCCGATGCTGGGCCGGATAAACGCGGTCGAGGCCGGTACCGGCCACGGCCAGGGTGGGTCCCGGGACTTGCAATGCGCCGCGATGCGCGGCGGCGTCGATGCCGACGGCCATGCCGCTGGTGATGGTGAGACCGGCCCGGCTCAAATGGGCGGCGAAGTCGGCGGCGGTGCGTTCGCCGGCGGGACTGGGATTGCGGCTGCCCACCACCGCGAGTTGAGGGGCGCGGAGGAGGGTCGGGTCGCCATGGATGAACAGGGCCGGTGGCGGGTCGGGGATTTCCCGCAGCAGCGGCGGGTAGTCCGGATCATTTACCGTGAGGAAGTGATGATCGGGTTGAGCGAGCCAGGCGAGATCGGCGTCGATCTCCGCCCAGGCCGGATTCGCCAGGTAGGCGCGGGTCGGGGCGGAGAGTCTGAGCTCATGCCAGGCGGACTCGCCCGCCTCGAAGAGCCGGCGCGGCGTGACGAAACGGGATAACAACACCCGTGCCCCCGCGGCGCCGATGCCCGGCAGGCGGAGCAGTGCGAGCCAATAGGCCCGTTCGTCCTCGCCCTGTGATTCCCCCATCCCTGTTCCGAATGCCCCTCGTTGGTTTTTTATTAAGGCAAGCGCTGATAATTCCATCCTGAATTTTCAGGGCACGGAAGCGAAAAAGGTGATTTTCGCTTTGCTTCATGTTCAATGGCGGTTAGCCATTGAACATGAATGCACCCCCGTGTGCCGCCAGGGACCCTGGATAAGTCCGCGGCCCCTAAGGGTTGCGCACCGCGTCATACAGGCGGATATCCCGCGTCGCCTCCATCACTAAAGCGTAGCTTACTTTATCGAAGACGCGGAACACCATGACCAGCCCTTCCTGCGCGTCCGGCAGCTTCACCAGCCCCGCTTTGGGTTTCACCGGGTCGCGCACCTCTGCTCCGGAGTGGAAGGCGGCCAGCACATTGCCGGGGCGCACCCCGTCGTTGTGGCCGAGGTTGAGCACCACCACTTGGTAGCGGCCGGCGCGGGAGATGGCGTCGAAGAGGGCGACGATACCGCCCTCCACGTTTTTATCCGGGGCGCTGGGCACGAAGTTGAAGTCGCGCGCCTCGTTTTCGGGGGTGGCGATCAGCCGGTCGCCGCTCAGGGTTTCGCGGGTGGCTTTCATCAGGGTGAGGGTGGCGGGATCGCCGTAGGCCTCCACCCGGCCGTCCGCTACCTTGAGGGCCTCATAACCGAGCACGTCGTCTTTTTTGGCGTGGGGATTGCGATAGACCGTGCCGGTGCGGAACACTTGATAACGGGTGGTGCTGCGGTCGTTGACGCCGCGGGCGTAGATTTTATTGCCGGTACCGCCGATCAAGCGTCCCTCTTCGATGGAGATCACGTAGCCGGATTTTTCCAATTCATCGGGTGAAATGATTTGGGCGTCGAGCAGGAACTGTTCGATCGCCTCGATGGGCACGGTGGGAATGGGCCGATTCAGCGTGGTGATACGGACTTGCGGCGAGAGTTTCACCACATTGCCGGTGCCGGCGCTGTCCGCCGCGTCGCTCTGAGCCGAGGGGCGTTCCAATTGCAGCACCGGTTGCCCCTCGCGATACGTGAGGCTGATGATGTCGCCGGGATAGATGAGATGGGGATTGTCGATCTGGGGATTGATCTCCCACACGTCGGGCCAGCGCCAGGGGTCGCGCAGAAAGCGTGAAGAAATATCCCAGAGCGTGTCGCCCTTGACGACTACGTAACGATCGGGATGCTCGGGGTTGAGCGTAACGGTGTCGGCGTGGGCGGTGCTCAAGGCCAAGGCCAGCAGCAGTGCCGTCACGGTATTGCGAATCGTCATAGTCGACCCTTTTCCAGGTTGCTTCGCGGGAGTGTAGCCGAATCATGCCGCGGTCTCTAGCTGGGTGGCATCCACCCGCGTAAGTTCGGTATGATCGTCAGGCTAGCAATATATACGGCCGCTTGACTAAGACCTTGATGGATTTCCTATGGCGATACTTCCCATTTTGCATTTTCCCGATCCCCGTTTGCGCAATCCGGCCCAGCCGGTGGCGCGGGTCGACGACGAGGCGCGTCGCCTGCTCGACGATATGTTGGAGACCATGTACGCCGCGCCGGGCATCGGGCTGGCCGCGCCGCAGGTCAATGTGTCCAAACGCATGATCGTCATCGACATCTCCGAAGAGCGCAACGATCCGCGTTATTTCGTCAATCCCGAGATCCTCGCGCGGCGCGGCAACGAGGTGTTCGAGGAAGGTTGCCTGTCGGTGCCCAATATCTACGAAACCGTCGAGCGCGCGGCCTGGGTCCGGGTAAAAGCGCTCGGCCGGGACGGCAAATCCTACGAGTTGGAGGCCGACGGTCTGCTGGCGGTGTGCATACAACACGAGATCGATCACCTGGAAGGCAAGCTGTTCGTCGATTACCTTTCCGAACTGAAGCGCGGCCGCATCCGCAAGAAAATGGAAAAATTGCGGCGCCATACCTTATGAGCCCAAGGGCTGCCGCCCCTTAATTCAAGCGACTCCTTATGCCACTGAACATCGTTTTTGCCGGTACCCCCGAGTTCGCGCGGGTCGCCCTGGCGGCGTTGCTGCAATCGGGGCATGCGCTGCGCGCCGTGTACACCCAGCCCGACCGGCCCGCCGGGCGCGGCCGCAAATTGAGCGCGAGTCCGGTGAAACAGCTGGCGATCGACGCGGGGGTCGCGGTGCATCAGCCGCCCAGCCTGAAGCCGGCGGCGGAACACGACATCCTGCGCGGCCACGGCGCCGATGTGATGGTGGTGGTGGCCTACGGCCTGATCCTGCCGCGGGCGGTGCTGGACATTCCGCGCCACGGCTGCCTCAACATCCACGCCTCGCTGTTGCCGCGCTGGCGCGGCGCGGCGCCCATCCAGCGCGCCATCCTGGCGGGTGATGATGAAACCGGCATCACCATCATTCAAATGAACGCCGGGCTCGATACCGGCGACATGTTGCTGAAACTCGCCTGTCCCATCGCCGCCGACGACACGGCGCAAAGCCTGCACGACAAATTGGCCACGCTCGGCGCCGAGGCGATACTCGCCGCCCTCGCGCACGTGGAGCGGGGCGATGTGCGGCGCGAGGCGCAGGACGATGCGCTGTCCTGTTACGCCGCCAAGCTCGACAAGGCCGAGGCCTCGATGAATTGGTCGCGGCCCGCCCGCGAGCTCGACCGCCAGGTGCGCGCCTTCAACCCCTGGCCGGTGGCGCAGACCCAATGGGGCGATAAAACCCTGCGGGTGTGGCGCGCCCTCGCCGTCGCTTCGGAGTCCCGCGCCGCGCCGGGCACGGTGCTCGCCGCCGGCCGCCACGGTATCGATGTCGCCACCGGCGACGGCGCGCTGCGACTCTTGGAGATCCAACTCCCCGGCGGCCGGCCCTTGCCGGTCGCGGCGATACTCAACGCCCATCCTCTCGTTTCCGGCGCGGTGTTGGGCGTCGCGGGACAGGCCGTCCGCTCCGATGCGGATTAAGGCGCCCGCCGGCGGTGCCGCGGAGGCCAGGGGCGCGGCGGCGGGGGTATTGGCGCAGGTCATGGCGGAAGGGCGTTCCCTGAGTGCGGCCTTGCCGCCGGCGCTCGCCGGCTTGCCCGCGCAGGAACGGGCGCTGCTGCAGGAGCTGTGTTATGGCGTATTGCGCTGGGGTCCGCGCCTGGAGGTGTTGCTTGCCCGCTTGATGACCAAGCCGCTGCGCGACAAGGAGCGGGTGGTGCACGCCTTGCTCTTGGTGGGCCTCTATCAATTGTTCTATACCCGCATCCCGCCGTATGCCGCGGTGGCCGGCACCGTGGATGCGGCGCGCGCGCTGGGTAAACCGTGGGCGGCGGGCCTGGTCAACGCGGTGTTGCGCGGCGCGCAAAAGGGCGGCGAGGCCTTGCTGGCCGAGGTGGATCGCGACGAGTCCGCGGCCGCCGCGCATCCGGTCTGGTTATTGGAATCGTTGCGCGCCGGCCGGCCCGAGGAATGGCGGACCATCGTCGCCGCCAATAATGAACGGGCGCCGATGTTCTTGCGCGTCAACCGCCGCCGCGGCGACCGCGCCGCCTATCTCGCGCGGCTCGCCGCCGCCGGCATCGACGCCGCGGCGGTGGCGCGCACCGAGTGCGGCGTGGTGCTGGCGCGGCCGCTGGATGTCGATCAACTGCCCGGTTTCGCCGCGGGCGAGGTGTCGGTACAGGACGGCGCGGCGCAACTGGCGGCGGAATTGTTGGACGCGCAACCGGGTGAGCGGGTGCTGGACGCCTGCGCCGCCCCCGGCGGCAAGACCTGCCATATATTAGAGCGTCAGCCGGAGTTGGCCGAGCTGACGGCGCTCGACCACGATGCGGCGCGGATGGCGCGGGTGCACGACAATCTGGCGCGGCTGGGTTTGACGGCGCGGGTGATCGTCAACGACGCCGCCCGGCCCGACGCATGGTGGGACGGCGCGCCGTTCGACCGGATAGTGTTGGACGCGCCCTGTGCCGGGCTGGGGGTGATCCGCCGTCATCCCGATATCAAATATCTGCGCCGGCCGGAGGACATCGCGGCCTTGGCCGCCTTGCAGGGCCGGCTACTGGACGCGCTGTGGCCCTTGCTGCGCGCGGGCGGTAAGCTGGTGTACGTCACCTGCTCGGTGCTGCCGCAGGAAAACGAGATGCAGATCGAGCGCTTTTTGCGGCAGCGGGCCGACGCCCGCGAACACATCATCGCCGCCGCGTGGGGCCGCGCGTTGAACCACGGCCGTTTGATCTTGCCGGGTGAAGAGGGGATGGACGGTTTTTATTATGCTTGCCTGGAAAAGACCTGAACGGTGAACGGCGCGCGTGGCGTGAGCAAGGCGAGGACGGCCCGGCGTTTTTGGGCGCTGCTGCTGCTGCCCGCCGTGTGGGCCGGTTCGGCCGCCGCCGCGGAGTTCGTGGTGCAAAGCGCCGAGACGTATTTGACGGACAAGGTCCATCATCTCAACGCCAACATCGATTATGACTTCGGCGAACCGGCCCTGGAGGCCCTCCACAACGGCGTGCCGCTGGTGGTGCAATTGGACATCGAGATCGACCGCGTCCGCGATTATATCTGGAATGAAAACATCGCCGCCCTGCATCAGCGTTATCAACTCGGTTACGAAGCCCTGATCGGCCGCTATGTGATCACCAATCTCAACAGCGGCGCCGATGCGTTTTATCCCAGCTTCGACGCGATGCTCGAGGCCTTGGGCCGGATCCGGGATCTGCCGATCCTGGACGCGGATTTGCTGAGTGAAGGCAAGCGTTATCGGGTGTCCCTGCGCGCCAGTTTGGATTTGGAGGCCTTGCCGGTACCGATGCGCATCATGGGTTATTTCTCGTCGGACTGGCGGATTTCCAGCGAGTGGTTCACATGGTCCTTGGAATGATCCGAAGGTGGAGCGCGGGGGTGGTGCCGATCGTCTTATTGTTCGGTCTGCTGCTGGTGTCGCTGTATCTGATGGCGCGCGCCACGCAAAACTCCGAGGAATTCGGGCGGCTGTACGTGGTACTGCTGGTCATCAATGTGCTGCTGTTGGTGGTGCTGGTGGTACTGATCGGCGCCAATATGGTCCGCCTGTGGCGGCAATACCGGGCGCAGGCCACCGGGGCGCGGCTCACCCTGCGGCTGGTGGTGATGTTCGTGGTGTTGGCCATGGTGCCGGTCAGCATGGTGTATCTCTTTTCGGTGGATTTTCTGCGGCGCGGCATCGACAGCTGGTTCGACGTGCGATTCGAACGGGCGCTCGACGACGCCTTGGAATTGAGCCGCAATGTGCTCGACACCCGCATGCGCGACTTGATGCGCCGCAGCGAGGCGATCGCGGACGAGCTGGCGCACGTCGATGACGGCCAAATCGCCTCCACCTTGAACGAGTTGAGTCTCGACAATGAGGCGGGCGAAATAGCCTTGTTCACCCTGAGCGGCCGCATCCTCTCTTCGGTCGGCGGCAATCCCGCCAAGGTATTGCCCGCCTACCCCAGCGAGGCCATTCTGTTGCAGCTGCGCCAAGGAGTGCCGTATGTCGGCCTCGACCAAATTCCCGGCCAGGGTTTGAATATGCGGATCGTGGTGCCGATGAGCGGCGGCCGCCTGCTGCAGGCCTTGTATCCGGTGCCGGAGCGGCTGGCGACGCTCACCGCCAATGTGCAGGACACCTACACGCGTTACGACCGCCTGCAATATCTGCGCGAGTGGTTGAAATTCAGTTTCATGCTCACCCTCTCGCTGGTCTGGCTGCTCAGTCTGCTCACCGCGGTGTGGGCGGCGTTTTACGCGGCGCGGCGCCTGGTGGCGCCGATCCGCACCTTGGCGATCGGTACCCGCGCGGTGGCCGCCGGCGATTACAGCCGCCGTCTGCCTTTGCCGAGCAACGATGAATTCGGCGTGCTGGTGCATTCCTTCAATGAGATGACCGGCAAGATCGCCCTGGCCCAGGAAGAGGCCCGCCTCAGCCAGCGTCTCGCCGAAAGCGAGCGCGCCCATCTCGAGGCGGTGCTGGGGCGTTTGTCGTCCGGGGTGCTGGCGCTGGACGGCGATCAGGTGGTGCGCACGCTCAACGCGGCCGCCGGCCACATCCTCGGCGTGGCGGAGGAGGAGGTGCTGGGACGGACGCTGGCGAGTATTGCGGAATCTCATCCCCACTTGGTGGGTTTGGTGGACATGCTCGGCTCGCATACGCGGCAAAACGTGAGTGAATGGCGCGAGGAGATCACGCTGTTCGGCGCGGCGGGACGCCAGGTGCTGATCTGCGGCGGCGCCTTCCTGCCCGCCAGCGGCGATACCGGCGCCGGAACGGTGATCGTCTTCGACGACATCACCGAACTGGTGCAGGCGCAGCGCAACGCGGCGTGGGGAGAGATGGCGCGCCGCCTCGCCCACGAAATCAAAAACCCGCTCACGCCGATCCGGCTTTCCGCCGAACGGCTGCGCCACAAATACCTCAAGGGCATGCCGCCCGCCGACGCGGACGTGCTGGACCGTTCCACCCACACCATCATGCAGCAGGTGGACGCCATGCAAGAGATGGTGAAGTCCTTCTCCGACTATGCGCGCAGCCCCAAGCTCGAGCGGCGCGCGCTGGATATAAATCGCCTGCTCGATGAGGTGCTGGATTTGTACCGCGGCCACTCGCCGGTGCGTTGGATATTGGAGCTCGATCCGGACTTGCCGGCGGTGGAGGCCGACGCGGGGCGTTTTCGCCAGTTATTGCATAACCTCATCAAGAACGCCTTGGAGGCCTTGGCCGAACGCGGCGACGCCTACGTGCGGCTGACCACCCGCCGGGTCGATCATTCCGGTTTTCCCTGCGTGGAGTTGCGGATCGACGACAACGGTCCGGGTTTTCCCGCTGATTTGGTCGGCCAGCTGTTCGAGCCCTATGTCACCACCAAGCACAAGGGCACGGGTCTGGGTTTGGCGATCGTGAAGAAGATCGTGGAGGAACACGGTGGGATGATCACCGCGGAAAATACGGTCAACGGCGCGTGTATCGTCATTCAATTACCCCTGGAAACCGCCGCCCCGGCCCACGGGGCGGCGAGTCCGCGGGAGGGAGAATCGGCATGAGCACGGCGCATATTTTAGTGGTGGACGACGAGCGGGATATCCGCGAGCTGCTCAAGGAGATACTCGAAGACGAGGGCTACGAGGTGAGCACCGCCGAAAACGGCGGCGCGGCGCGACTGGCGCGGCGCGCGCGGCGGCCCGATCTGGTGCTATTGGATATCTGGATGCCGGACGTGGACGGCATCAGTTTGCTTAAAGAGTGGAGCGACGAGCGCGGACCGTCTTGTCCGGTGATCATGATGTCGGGTCACGGCACGGTGGAGACCGCGGTGGAGGCCACCCGGTCGGGCGCCTACGACTTCATCGAGAAACCCTTGTCGATGGCCAAGCTGCTGGTGACCATCGCGCGGGCCTTGGAGGCGCAGCGCCTGGCGCGGGAGAACATGGTGTTGCGCAAATACGCGCCGCCGGTCTTGGAGCCGCTGGGCAGGAGCGTGCCGATGCAGCAGTTGCGCGAACAGATCCAGCGGGTGGCGCAGCATGACGCCTGGGTCTTGATCAGCGGCGAGCCCGGCACCGGCAAGGGTTTGTGCGCGCGTTATCTGCATGCGTGCAGCGCGCGGCGCAACCATCCCTTCGTCGAAGTGGGCGCCGCCACCTTGCTCCGCGAGAATTCCGCCACGGAATTGTTCGGCGCCGAGACCGGCGGCAGGCTGCAATACGGTTTGCTGGAGCAGGCCAACGGCGGCAGCCTGTTTCTCGACGAAGTGGGCGACCTGGATTTGACCATCCAGGCCCGCTTATTCGGCGCCTTGGAGAGCGGCGCCTGCCTGCGGGTGGGCGGCGTCGAACCGGTGCGGCTCGACGTGCGCATCATCGCCGCCAGCCACCGCGACTTGGCCCGCGAGGTGCAGGCCAAGCGTTTCCGCGACGATCTTTATTACCGCCTGGCGGTGGTGCCGCTGGCCGTGCCGCCGCTCCGCGAACATCCCGAGGACATCCCGGAATTATTGAATCATTACGTGGATCTGCTGGTGAATCAGGAAGGGCTGGCTTATCGCCGCTTCAGCGTGGCGACGCAAAATCGCTTGCGCCATCACGGCTGGCCCGGCAATATTCGCGAACTAAAAAATCTGGTGCAACGTTTGTTGATTCTGGGCGGCGGCGCGGATATCGGTCTCGACGAGGTGGAAGCCGCCCTGCTGGCGTTCGGCGATCAGGCCGCGGTGACGGCCGTGGGTGATTTTGATCTGCCTTTGCGCGAGGCGCGCGAACAATTCGAACGCGCTTATCTGGAGTATCAATTGCGCGCGGCGGGCGGCAGCATGGGTAAAGTGGCGAAGGTGGCGGGGATGGAGCGCACCCATCTCTATCGCAAGCTGCGCGCCCTGGGGCTGAACCCGAAAGGGGGAAAGCCGGAAGAGGAGGAGTAATCCGCCGGCGGCGGGATTTCCATCCCACGACCACCCTTTACTCTGATGAGGCAAGGGATCCAGTGATTTGCCGGCGCCAATAGCGGAGAAGATATAACGTGAAAATCATCATACTCGGCGCCGGGCAAGTGGGTTCTTCGGTGGCGGAGGCCTTGGTTTCCGAGGCCAACGACATCACCGTGGTCGATGCGGAGTCGCAAAAACTCCGTGATCTGCAAGACCGTTTCGATCTGCGCACCGTGACCGGCCATGCCGCCCACCCCGAGGTATTAAGGCGCGCCGGCGCCGAAGACGCCGACATGATCCTCGCCGTCACCAACAGCGACGAGACCAACATGATCGCCTGTCAGGTGGCCTACACCTTGTTTCACACCCCCACCAAGATCGCGCGGGTGCGGGCTCGCGATTATCTGGCCCATCCGCAACTCTTCACCCAGGAGGCGCTGCCCATCGACGTGTTGATCAGCCCCGAGCAGGTGGTGATCGACTACGTGCAACGCCTGATCGAGTACCCCGGCGCCCTGCAGGTGCTGGATTTCGCCGGCGGCAAGGTGCGGCTGGTGGCGGTGCGGGCCTATTACGGGGGGCCGCTGGTGGGGCACGAGCTGCGCGAACTGCGCAATCACATGCCCGGTGTGGACACCCGGGTGGCGGCGATCTTTCGCCGCGGCAAACCGATCATTCCCGAGGGCACTACCGTCATCGAAGTGGACGACGAAGTCTTTTTCATCGCCGCGCGCAAGCACATCCGCGCCGTGATGGGCGAGCTGCGCAAACTCGACAAACCGGTCAAGCGGCTCATCATCGCCGGCGGCGGCAACATCGGCCGCGGTTTGGCGCGGGCCCTCGAAAACAGTTATCAGGTTAAACTCATCGACCACAATCCCGGCCGCAGCCGCGAAATCGCCGAGGAGGTCAGCAAAACGATCGTGTTGCTGGGCGACGCCGCCGATGAAGAGCTGCTGCTGGAAGAGAATATCGAAAATACCGACGTGTTCTGCGCGGTGACCAACGACGACGAGGCCAATATCCTGTCGGCGATGCTGGCGAAGCGCTTGGGCGCGCGCAAGGTGATGTCGCTGATCAACCGCGCGGCCTATGTCGATCTGGTGGAGGGCGGCGATATCGACATCGCCATCTCGCCGCAGCAGGCCACCATCGGCAGCCTGCTCGCGCACGTGCGGCGCGGCGACGTGGTGGTGGTGCATTCGCTGCGGCGCGGCGCGGCGGAGGCCATCGAGGCGGTGGCCCACGGCGATAAGCGCACGTCCAAGGTGGTGGGCCGCGCCATTCAGGATATCAAACTGCCGCCGGGCACCAATATCGGCGCCATCGTGCGCGGCGAAGAAGTGCTGATCGCCCATCACGACACGGTGATCGAAGCGGAGGATCACGTCATCCTGTTCCTGGTCGATAAACGCCGCATCGGCGAGGTCGAACGTTTGTTTCAGGTCGGGATTACCTTTATTTGAACGGCGGCGGAAAATGATAAGCAGCAGCAGCGGGCAGTAAAGATACCAGCATCAACAGTGAGGCCGCATTTAAAAATGAGTTCAATGAGTTCATCGAATATTTACCGCCAGCCGTTTGCCGCTCGCTGCTGATTCCATGCAACTGCAAGTCGTCCAGCGTATTCTCGGTCTCCTGCTCATGATGTTCAGCATCACCATGCTGCCGCCGGTGGTGGTGGCCTGGTGGTATCAGGACGGCGGAATGATGGCCTTCTTGCTGGGTTTCGTCATCACGCTCGGCGTGGGCTTTTTGTGTTGGGTGCCGGTCCGCCAAGTCCGCCGTGAATTGCGGGTGCGCGACGGCTTCGTGGTGGTGACGATGTTTTGGGTGGTGCTCGGTTTCTCCGGCGCGATTCCCTTGATGTTGTCGGAACGGCCGGAGATGTCGTTCACCAACGCGGTGTTCGAGTCGTTGTCGGGACTCACCACCACCGGCGCGACGGTGCTCACCGCCATCGATGATTTGCCGCACTCTATTTTGTGGTACCGCCAGCAACTGCAATGGTTGGGCGGCATGGGCATCATCGTGCTGGCGGTGGCGATCCTGCCGATGCTGGGCGTGGGCGGCATGCAGCTTTATCGCGCCGAGACGCCGGGCCCGATGAAGGACGCCAAACTCACGCCGCGCATCACCGAGACCGCCAAGGCGCTCTGGTACATCTATCTCGGCCTCACCGTGGCCTGCGCCACGGCCTATTGGGCGGCGGGCATGGAGGTCTTCGACGCCATCGCCCATGCCTTCTCCACGGTGGCGATCGGCGGATTTTCGACTCATGATCTCAGCATCGGGTATTTCAACAGCGGCTTGATCGAAGCGGTGGCGATAGTATTCATGCTGCTCGCGGGCGTGAATTTCTCGTTACATTTTTTGGCGTGGCGCTCTCTCAGTCTCAAGCCCTACTTCGGTGATGCGGAATTCAAGACCTATCTCATCGTATTGGCGGTAGTGGCGTCCGTCACCACCGGCTATTTGTACGGCAGCGGCACCTTTGGCGATGTGGATTCGGCGCTGCGTCACGGCCTGTTTCAAGCCGTGTCCATCGGTACCACCACCGGTTTCACCACCACCGATTACCACAACTGGCCGGGCTTTCTGCCGGTGATGCTGCTGTTCACCAGCTTCATCGGCGCTTGCGCCTTCTCCACCGGCGGCGGCATGAAGGTGATCCGCATATTATTGCTGGTCAAACAGGGCATGCGCGAGATCAAACGGCTGATCCATCCCAATGCCCAGTTCGTGATTAAAATCGGCGGCAAGCCTTTGCCCGACAATGTGGTCGAGGCGGTGTGGGGATTTTTCTCCGCTTACGTGGCGGTCTACGTGATCATGCTGCTCATGCTCATGTTCACCGGCCTCGATCAGATCACGGCGTTTTCCGCGGTGGCGGCCTGTCTGAATAATCTGGGGCCCGGTCTCGGCGAAGTGGGGGCCAATTACGCCTCCGTTAACGCGCCCGCCAAGTGGATACTGTGTTTCGCGATGGTGATGGGGCGGCTGGAGATTTTTACCTTGCTGGTTTTGTTCACCCCGGCTTTCTGGCGTAGATGATCGCCCCGCGAAGCGGTTGGTACTGCGGGTCACTCTCCAAAGTGGCCGGATATCGATGATCGAGCGGGCCGGATAAGACATGCAGCTAAGTGTCGTGCAGCGGATTCTGGGTATCCTGCTGATGGTATTCAGCATCACCATGCTGCCGCCGGTGGCGGTCGCCGGCTGGTATGGCGATGGCGCCATGCTGCCTTTTTTGCTGGGCTTCGCGATCATTTTCGGCACCGGATTTCTGTTCTGGGCGCCGGTGCGCAAGGCGCGGCGCGAACTGCGGGTGCGCGACGGCTTCGTGGTGGTGGCGATGTTCTGGTTCGTGCTGGGCCTCGCCGGCGCCATTCCGCTGATGTTGTCGGAGCGGCCGCACATGTCCTTCACCAACGCGGTGTTCGAGTCGGTGTCGGGGCTCACCACCACGGGGGCCTCGGTGCTGACCGGCCTCGATCAACTGCCGCACGCCATCAACTTCTATCGCATGGAACTGCATTGGCTGGGCGGCATGGGCATCATCGTGCTGGCGGTGGCGATCCTGCCGATGCTGGGCGTCGGCGGCATGCAGCTCTATCGCGCCGAGACGCCGGGGCCGATGAAGGATGCGAAACTCACGCCGCGCATCGCCGAGACCGCCAAGGCGCTGTGGTACGTCTATCTCGGCCTCACCGCGGCCTGCGCGCTCGCCTTCTGGCTGGCGGGCATGGGCGGCTTCGACGCCGTGGTGCACAGCTTCACGGTGTTGTCGACCGGCGGCTTTTCCAGCCACGACGCCAGCCTTGGTTATTTCGACAGTCCGTTGATCGACGCCATCGCCATCGTCTTCATGCTGTTCGCGGGCGCCAATTTCGCATTGCATTTTATCGCCTGGCGTTCCTTGAGCGTGGACGCCTATCGCGCCGACTCCGAGTTCAAGGCCTACCTGCTCGCGCTGGCGCTGATCAGCCTCGTCGTCATCGCTTATCTCTACGGCACCGGCACCTTCGAGGACCTGGGCGACGCCGCCCGTCACGGGATCTTTCACGTGGTGTCCATCGGCACCAGCACCGGCTTGCTGACCACGGGGTTCGGCGAGTGGCCGGGATTTTTGCCGGTACTCCTGCTGCTGGCGAGTTTCATCTGCGGCTGCGCGGGTTCCAGCGCGGGCGGTCTCAAGATGGTCCGCTTCGTATTGCTGGTGAAGCAGGGCGCGCGGGAGGTCATGCGTCTGATTCACCCCAGCGGCGTCCTGCTGATCAAGATCAACGGCAGGCCGCTGCCGGAACGGGTGATGCAGGCGATATGGGGATTTTTCTCGATGTATGTCGCGGTATTCGTGGCGCTGATGCTGGGCCTGCTGATCACCGGCCTCGATCAGGTCACCGCCTTTTCCGCGGTGGTCGCGTGTATCAACAACATGGGCGTGGGCCTGGGCGAGGTCGGCGCCAACTTCGGGTCGATCAATGAGCCGGCCAAATGGATCTTGTGCGCGGCGATGATCTTGGGCCGTTTGGAGATCTTCACGCTCTTGGTATTATTGTCCCCGGCATTCTGGCGCAAATAAACACAGCGAGGCAGCGCGATGATCGATCGAATCACCCAGGACAGATGGGACAGCCGTTACCGCGACATGGGTCTGCCCGGCGCGCCGGCCACGGTGTTGCTGGAGAACGGCCATCTGCTGCCCGGGCACGGCATCGCGCTGGATTTGGCCTGCGGCCTCGGCGCCAATAGTCTGTTCCTGGCGGAGCGCGGTCTGGTCACTCACGCGTGGGATATCTCACCGGTGGCGGTGGAGAAGCTGCGGTCCATCGCGGCGGAACGCAAACTGCCGGTGCAGGCCGACGCCAAGGACGTGCTGCGCGAAGCCATTCCGCCCGCGCAGTTCGACGTGATCGTGGTCTCGCATTATCTGGAGCGCGCCCTCACCCAGCCGATCATGCACGGCCTCAAGGTCGGCGGCCTGCTGTTTTATCAAACCTTCACCCGCACCGCGGTGAGCGACGAAGGTCCGGAAAAACCCGAGTGGCGGCTTGCCGACGGCGAACTGCTGACGATGTTCGCGCCGCTGCGGCCCATCGTCTATCGCGAGGAAGGCCGCGTCGGCGACATCACGCGAGGTTTTCGCAACAAGGCGCTGCTGGTGGCGATCAAGGAAACGGCGCACGGCGGCGACTGTCTGAAAGCGATGCGGGACTGACCGAAAAAACCATCGCGAACGGCTGACGCGGCGGGTACGCCCCGGCGCGCCGCGCGGCTGGCCGCCCCCCTCACTGAATTAATAGGAGTTTCAATTGGACCTGCTGTTGCATTTCTTGGATATGATGTTGCACCTCGACCGTTACCTCACCGAGCTGGTGACCGATTACGGGCCGTGGGTGTACGGTATTTTGTTCCTGATCATCTTTTGCGAAACCGGCCTGGTGGTCACGCCGTTTCTGCCGGGCGATTCCTTGCTGTTCGTGGCGGGCATGCTGGCCGGCGCCGGCCTGCTCGATCCGACCTGGCTGATGCTGCTGCTGATACTCGCCGCCATCCTCGGCGACAGCGTCAACTACAGCATCGGCCGCTGGGTCGGTCCTGCGGTGTTTCGCAAGGAAGAAGGGCGTTTCTTTAAAAAGAAACACCTTGAACATACCCAGCGCTTCTACGAAAGACACGGCGGCAAAACCATCATCATCGCCCGTTTCGTGCCTATCCTGCGTACCTTCGCGCCTTTCGTAGCGGGCATCGGCAATATGGTTTACCGGCGCTTCCTGGCGTATAACGTGGCCGGCGCGATACTCTGGGTCGTTTCTTTAGTGACGGCGGGTTATTTTCTCGGCGACCTGCCGGTGATCAAAGACAATCTCACCGCGGTCATCTTCGGCATCATCTTCCTCTCCCTCCTGCCGGGTTTGATCGAATATTGGCGGCATCGCCGCGCGGGGGGATGACCATGTCCTTAGGCCGATGTAAAAAATGGCGTACCAGCAAGCGGAGCCGGACCCCGCGCCCGTCAATCCAGCACCCCGGCCGATCCTTCGCGTGGGCGGCGCCCTGCAGCGCGCCGGCGCCAGGGGCCGGTCAGGCCGCCGCGAGGGAACGACGTGCCGCGCTATTCACTTGTGCCGGGCGGCTGGGTACCATGCCTTTTTTATTCGAGGTGCCGACGACGTGAGTCACATTGAAGATTTACTGGCCATCATGGCCCGCTTGCGTGACCCGCGCGAGGGCTGTCCCTGGGACCGGGCCCAGGATTTCACCACTATCGCCCCCCACACCCTCGAAGAGGCCTACGAAGTCGCCGATGCCATCGCCCGCAAGGACATGACGGACCTCAAGGACGAATTGGGTGATCTGTTGTTCCAAGTGGTATTTCACGCGCGCATGGCCGAAGAGGCCGGCCATTTTCGTTTCGAGGACGTGGTGCAGGCCATCGTCGACAAACTTACCCGCCGTCATCCCCATGTCTTCGGGGACGCCAAAATCGGCAGCGCCGCGGAACAAAGCGATGCCTGGGAAGAAAGCAAGGCGGCCGAGCGTGCCGCGAAGGCGCAAGGCCGGCCGCCTGGCGCGCTCGACCATGTGCCGGTAACGCTGCCGGCCATGAGCCGCGCGGTGAAGATCCAGCGCCGGGTTTCCCGGGTCGGTTTCGATTGGAACGACCCGCTCAAGGTGCTGGAGAAAATCGCCGAGGAGAGTGAGGAGGTGCGCGAGGAGCTCGGCGAGCGCAACCCCGACCGCTTGCGCCACGAGATCGGCGACCTGCTGTTCGCCTGCGTCAACCTCGCGCGTCACGTGGACGTGGACCCGGAAACCGCCTTGCGCGAGACCAATCTGCGCTTCGAGCGGCGCTTCCGCCGTATTGAATCCTTGCTCGCGGAAAAACAGTTGCACCCTCAGCGCGTCAGCTTGGAGGAAATGGAGACGCTGTGGCGCCAAGCCAAGCGCGAGGAAAAGGCTTGAGTGGCGGGCGCGGGCCCGGCGCGGACCTTGCGTCATGAGCAAACGCGGCGTCCTCCCCCGTGCGAAAAAAGTAGGCCTTTCTTTACGTGCGGCCCCGGCGTTTGCCCGAGGGCCACGGCACATCGTCGCAAGGGCGATGGCCGCGGGTGGCTTGCTCGCGTGGGCGGCCATCGCCACGGGCGCGGCATTGACTCCCCGACGCGAGCAAGGTATACAGCGCGCTGCCCAATTGGAAGCCCGGCCATGATTAAGTTACGTACATATGTTTTCATCGACTCGCTGCAGCCGCAGCTGGCCGAATATCTAGGTACCGTCTCGCAGGGCTTTCTACCCATTCCCGGTGATGCCTGCCTGTGGCTGGAAGTCGCGCCGGGCATGGCCATCCACCGCCTCACCGACGCCGCGCTCAAGGCCACGCGCGTGCGGCTCGTGCAGCAAGTCGTCGAGCGGGCCTTCGGCTCCATGTTGATCCACCATCGCGATCAGAGCGACGTGCTCGAGGCCGGGCACATCGTGCTCAATCATCTCAAGACCAAGGAGGAGGCGCGGCAGAAGTGCCGTATCGCCTGGGCCGAAACGATTCGTTCCATCACGCCCGATCATGCCGTGGTCATCAATCGCCAGGACCGCCGCGGCTCGATGATCCTGCCCGGGCAAAGCATGTTCATCCTCGAAACCGAGCCCGCCGGTTATATCGTTTACGCCGCCAATGAGGCCGAGAAGGCCTCCAACATCACCCTCGTCGACGTCAAGGCGGTGGGCGCCTTCGGCCGCCTCACCCTGGCCGGCAAGGAGGCGGATATCGACGCCGCCGCTCATGCCGCCATCGATGCCCTTCATCATCTCTCGGGCGTGGAAAATTAATCTCGGATTGGCGTTCCGCCGGCTGGGCGGCGTGGCGATGCGGAGCTGATTTCCGCGAAACAAAAGAAGTGTTTCCGCATTTCGCGTCTTGTTGCGCTGTGCCCGGCGGGGAGAGTTTTATACGCAACGGATTCCATCGCCATGCACGCTGACGGTAAAGCTCATCTGTTTTATGCGCGGCAGGACTTATTCCGGCGCGGTTTTGCGGCGTGAGGCGGGTTTTACGGGTGTTTTATTCAGGGAAAATCTCGCTTCCATATTGGTGCGCCAGTTTTCCAGAATGTGGGGGCTGTTCTCGAGTATGAAGTCGAGAAAAGTTTTCACCACCAGCGGTAATTTCTTGCTTTTCAGGTGTACGGCGTACCACATGCGGTTGAGCGGCAGGTCTTCGACGTCGAGTAGTGCGATCAGGCCGGCAGCCAATTCGAGCCGCATATTGTGCAGCGAGAGTACCGAAATGCCGAGATCGGCCATCACCGCCTGCTTGACCGCCTCGCTGCTGCCCAGTTCCATATAGGGTTCGAATGTGAGCTTGCGTTCGGCGAGCAGGCGATCAAAGGCCATGCGTGTGCCCGAGCCGGGTTCGCGCGTGAGGCGCCGTTCCTGTAGCAGGCGTTCCAGCGGAATATTTTTTTCCTTGGTGAGCGGGTGATCCGGGTGGGCGATGCACACCAGCGGATTTTCCAGGAAGGGTTGCGCCGCCACATCAAATTGCTCCGGCACTTGACCCATGATGAGGATGTCGTCTTCGTTGTTGGACAGGCGGCTGATGACGCGCGCGCGATTGGTGACGGTGAGGCGCGGTTGCACGTCGGGATAGAGTTGCAGAAAGGCGCCGAGCAAGTGCGGCATGAAATATTTTCCCGAGGTCACCACGGCGATATTCAGCGGCCCGCGCACGCTGCCCTGCATCGCCAGGATTTCTTCGTTCAAGTCTTCCAGGCGCTTGAGCACGTCACTGCAGGCATCGTACATCTCGCGGCCCGCCGGGGTGAGGTAGATGCGTTTACCCGCCATTTCAAACAATGGGATACCCGCGTTGTCCTCCAGCCGTTTGACCTGAATGGAGACGGCCGGCTGAGTGAGGAACAGCTCTTCCGCGGCGCGGGTGAAACTGCGATGGCGGGCCACGGCCTCGAATAATTTCATCTGTTGCAGGGTCAGGTGCACGGCTCATCCATATACAAAAGTAAATGACAAATAAAAAAATAATTAACTGTTTTTTATCAAACACCCTCCCTATAGTCAACCGCCTGGCCACCAGTCCATGACTGGGGCCGGCAAGATTGATCCCTATGGATTCGTCATGGTGGTTCCGGGCCTCACGCTCGGACGTTGCGGAAGCTAGATTTCGAGAGGACTAAATCATGGCCAAGACTTACCAAGCGGGCGTGCAAGATTACCGGCAAATGTACTGGACGCCGGACTATGTGCCCCTAGATACCGACATATTAGCGTGCTTCAAGATCACCCCCCAGGCCGGTGTACCCCGGGAAGAAGCCGCCGCCGCCGTGGCCGCCGAGTCGTCCACCGGCACCTGGACCACGGTGTGGACCGACCTGTTGACCGACATGGAGTTTTACAAGGGCCGCGCCTATCGCATTGAAGACGTGCCCGGCGACAAAGAGGCCTTCTACGCCTTCATCGCCTATCCCCTCGACCTGTTCGAGGAAGGCTCCATCGTCAACGTGCTGACCTCGCTGGTCGGCAACGTGTTCGGCTTCAAGGCGATACGTTATCTGCGCCTGGAAGACATCCGTTTCCCCATCGCCTACATCAAAACCTGCTTGGGCCCGCCGAACGGCATCCAAGTCGAGCGCGACAAGCTCAACAAATACGGCCGTCCGCTGCTCGGTTGCACCATCAAACCCAAGCTGGGTCTCTCCGCCAAGAACTACGGCCGCGCCGTGTACGAATGTTTGCGCGGCGGTCTGGATCTGACCAAGGACGACGAGAACATCAACTCCCAGCCCTTCATGCGCTGGCAGAACCGTTTTGAATTCGTCGCCGAAGCCGTGCTGAAGGCGCAGGCCGAGACCGGCGAGCGCAAGGGTCACTACCTCAACGTCACCGCGCCCGATCCGGAAGCGATGTACGAGCGCGCCGAGTTCGCCAAAGAACTGGGCATGCCCATCATCATGCACGACTTCTTGACCGGCGGTTTCACCGCTAACACCGGTCTCGCCAAGTGGTGCCGCAAGAACGGCATGTTGCTGCACATCCACCGCGCCATGCACGCCGTGCTCGACCGCCACCCCAAACACGGTATCCACTTCCGCGTCTTGGCCAAGTGCCTGCGCCTGTCGGGCGGTGACCACATTCACACCGGCACCGTCGTCGGTAAGCTCGAAGGCGACCGCGCCTCGACCTTGGGTTTCGTCGATCTCCTGCGCGAATCCTTCATCCCCGAAGATCGCCGTCGCGGTATTTTCTTCGACCAAGATTGGGGTTCCATGCCCGGCGTGTTCGCCGTCGCCTCCGGCGGTATTCACGTATGGCACATGCCCGCGCTGGTCACCATCTTCGGTGACGATTCCTGCCTGCAATTCGGCGGTGGTACGCAAGGTCATCCCTGGGGCAACGCCGCCGGCGCCGCCGCCAACCGCGTCGCGCTGGAAGCCTGCGTCAAGGCCCGTAATCAAGGCCGCCAGATCGAGAAAGAAGCACGCGACGTGCTGATGGAAGCCGCCAAGAGCAGCCCCGAACTGGCCATCGCGCTCGAGACCTGGAAAGAGATCAAGTTTGAATTCGACACCGTGGACAAGCTGGACGTGGCCTAAGGCCGCGTCTCTCCACGCAACGAGTCAACTAACGGAACCACGAGGTAAAGATCATGAGAAACGACGCAAACAACATGGGTGATTATCAAACCAAGCAGACCTTCGAGACCTTCTCGTTTCTGCCGCAGTTTTCGCAACAGGACGTGTTTGCCCAAGTGGAATACATCATCGCCCAAGGCTGGAATCCGGGTATCGAACACGAGCATCCCAGTAGCGCCTTCAATCATTACTGGACGATGTGGAAGTTGCCTTTCTTCGGTGAGAAGGACCCCACGCGGGTATGGGCGGAGTTGGAAGCTTGCCGTCGCGCCTACCCCGACCACCACATTCGCCTGATCGGGTATGACAACTATGCCCAATCGCAGGGGATGCAGCTGGTGGTGTTCCGCGGCCGCAGCTGAGTACGGCGCAGAGGGCGTGATGCCGGCATAAGTGCCGACGTCCGCAACGGAGACGATGCTCCATTAACTAGGGCGGAGTTGATCATGGCAGAAATGACGAAACAACAGATCACCAGCGGCCGCGCCGCCGCGTTGGAGCGGCGTCGCGCGCTTTCAACGCAAGGCAAGGCCAGTCTGGGCGGCGCGCCCGGCGCGCAGCGGATGCGCGCTGAAGCAAGCTCCCGCACGGCTGAGGCGCCGCCGCGGGTCAGCGGTCCGGCACCCGCTTCCGCGTCCGTGCCGAAAGCGGCTGCGCACGCCAGCGGCCGCGCGCTCTCCTTGGCGCGCCGCGCGACCTTGTCGAGCAAAGGCAAGGCGGGTCTTGCGGCGAAAGAACGCACTCGCGGTGAAACCGATGTGCGTGCGCCTGAAGCGGAGCGCAGCGGTGATTGCGGTTGCGGTTGCAAGGGCGAAAAAAAGGCGGACGGCGCCAGTCCGTGCGCGGACCGTACCGAGCGGAGCGAGGGCAGCGCGCCGCAGGTGAGCAACACACCGAGCAGCGGTGGTGGGCTCAACAAGCGTTCATCGGCGGTCAATACCTTGGGGGCGGGGCGCTTGTTGTCGCAGGCGCGTCGCCAGGCCTTGGCCAAGGGCGGCAAAACGGCGCAGACGGCGTTGAAAAACGGCGGCGTCTCCGTGGCGCAGCTGGCGCGTCAAGCCCAGCCCGACGTCAGCGGGCGTGATCTGTCGCGCAGCGTGCGCGAAGAACGCAGCCGCAATGGGGCTCGCGGTCAACGCAATAGCGGGCCGGCCGGCCGCACCCGTCCCGCGCCGGCCGCGTCGCAGGACGCGCCGTGGAAAGTCGGCGCTAGTGAAACCGCCGCGGGTCAGACCGTGACCGGTAGCATCGTGGGCCGCAGCCGCAGCGTGACCGGTGACGAACCCAGCACCTGCCGCATCATCACCGGCACCGAGTACATGGGTGCGGACATCTTTCGTTCCTTCTGCAAGGCCGAGGTGGACAAGCCCCCTTTCAAAGTGGGCAAGAGTCCGACCTCGCGGGGCTTGAGCGTCACCGGCACCATGGTGGGCCGCGGCGAACGGGTCACCGGCGATGAGCCGGGCACCTGCAAGCGCGTCACCGGCACGGAATACGTCGGCGCCGATCAGGGCCAGGCCTATTGCGGCACCCCCAGCGAGCCCGCGCCGCGCAAGATCGGCATGAGCGAGACGCGCAAAGGCCAATCCGTCACCGGCAACTTGGTCGGCCGTTCCGGCAAAGTGACGGGCGACGAGGCCGGCGCGGGGCGCCAGACCACCGGCACGCAGTACATGCAGCCGGGCGACGGCAGCGTGCCGCCCAAGGTGGGGGTGACGAATACCCTGCGCGGCGGCGCGGTGACCGGCACCATGGTGGGCCGCGGCCAGCGCATGACCGGCGACGAACCCGGCAGTTGCCGCAACATCACCGGCGATGAGTACCTCGGTCAAGAGCAGTTCAAGACCTTCTGTGAGAATGTTCCGGCGCCGCAAGACGCCAAGGTCGGCGTATCGCGCACCTTCAAGGGCGAGACCGTTACCGGTACTATGACCGGCCGCGGCGGCAAGGTGACCGGCGATGAACCGGGCACATGCAAGACCGTGACCGGCACGCCGTATGCGGGTGTCGAGCAGTACGACGCCTATTGCGATGTCGATGCCCAGCGTCAGGTGCAGTCCCGGGTGCAACGCATGATGCCCGGATCGGTGATGACCGGTTTGCAACCCGGCGTCAAAGGCAAGACGACCGGCGACGCGCGCGGCGCCCACCAGTCCATCAGCGGCACGCCGTATGGTGGCGCGGATCACGCCCAGGGCGGCGGCGACTTGGCGGCCATGCCCGGCAGTCCCGATTTTCCGCAATCCATCAGCGGCGGGGCTTCGTGGAAGGCATTCAGCGTCAGCACCCCGGCGCGTGAATCGCAGCTCATCAAACGCCAACAGGGCGCGGTGACGGGGACCAGCTACGAGCAGGGCAACATCACCGGTCCCTTCGGCATGGGCACGGGCAAAGTGACCGG
This sequence comes from uncultured Gammaproteobacteria bacterium, assembly GCA_963729605.1. Classification (GTDB taxonomy): domain Bacteria; phylum Pseudomonadota; class Gammaproteobacteria; order DRLM01; family DRLM01; genus CAKKSB01. The sequence goes on from CAVSNY010000002.1 coordinate 183,389, forward strand.
CACCGAGCAATTCCGCTTCGGCGCCGGTGCCAAGGGTGCGCCCGCAATGCCGGCGCCGGAAAAGATGGAGGCCGTCGAGCAACGGTCGCGCGTCACCGGCGAAGGCATGTCAGGCGCTTCGAAGATCACCGGCGATGATTGGGATCGCGGCGATCGCGTCACCGGCACGGAAGGCCGTTCCGCCACGGGACGCAACCCCACCCGGCGCGGCGCGGTGAATACCGTCATGCCCGCCCCGCAAGGGGTCGGCCGTAGAGAGAAGGAAAAGAAGGAAAGCGTGGAGCCGCAAGTGAGCAAGGTGACCGGTTCGGCCGGCAGCTATGATCGCGGCGCCATGATCACGGTCTCGGGCGGCGCCCGGGGCTAACTGTAGTTAAGTGGACTGACGAAGGTGCTGGGTATGCAGAGCTTACGCCGCAAAAATACTCGCAACATCTGCTGGTCGGCAGGTGCGCCGAGTGCGCGTGCGACGGTGGTTTCACCGGCGGCCGCACCTTCGTCTTATTTTGCCACGCCCAATTCTGATCGAGCGGCGCACCCCTTGACGCGTCACTCGGAAAACGAGCGTCTTCACGCTTACGAACGTTGCGTCAAGGGCGCCTTCGACGACATCGTGCCGACGCTGCGGGAAATCTCCGCGCTGCAACATGAGGCGGACTTCGAAGCCCGCGCGCAACGCATTGCCCAGGAACGTTTCGGCTGTGAATTTCCGCCGGAATTATTGCGCAGCGCCTGGGTGAAGGGCTTGGATATGCGCGCCTTGTACGCCTATATCGTCTTCGAGTCCGCCCAAGCGATGGCGGAAGATTTTTTCACCAATGACCCCTTGGCGGGTGCGTGCAGCGAGGCCTTCGAGAAGTTTCTTCAAGCCTGCGGTTTTCACGCCCTCTCCATCACGCCCTGCGCGGACGGGCGGTTGGCGCACGTCATCAGTTACGTATTGCGTCTGCCTTACGGGGTGGTGCGGCGTAAATCCTCCGCCGGGGCGACATTCGATATCGAAGAGGCCACGGAAAAATGGATACAGACCGAGTTTAGCCGCTACCGCGAAGCCAAACCCAACAGCTCCGATGCCTCGACGCGCTATTTGAAAATGGTGGTCTATCATCACAGCAGCAGCGACCCTGGGCATGAAGGTTGCGCCGCGCACGGCAGCGACACGCGCAAGGCCGCGCAAGCCGGATTGGATCGCCTGTTGGCATTCCGCACCGCGATCGAAAACAGCTTCTGCTGCGGCGCGTCCATCGATTTGCTCTTGATCGGTTTGGATACCGACAATGACGAGATCCGCATTCATATCCCCGACGCCGCCGGCAATCTTAGCTTGGAGCGCGTCATCGATGTGCGGGAAGTCTACGCGGCCACCCGCGCCCTGAGTGCCACCGAGGCCGAAGCCACGATCGAACGCCTCGTGCGCGAACGCGGCCAGGGTGGTGTCGGTGAAACCGTGCCCGGCATGCGGCGCTTCATCACGCGTCTGCTCATCAACAACATCGCCCAGGTCGATTATGTGCGCGCCTATCACGGCGACCGATATGAAGACATCGGCCATAACGAACGTTTCATCGGCGTGGGCAAGGGTTTCGAGGAAGTGCAGCTGCGCAATCTCACCTACTTCGCCTATCTCAACACCGTCGAGGAAGGCGCCAGGGATTTGGACGTGGGCGTGAAAATATTCACGGCGTTGAATATCGCCCGCGGTCTGCCCATCCCCGTGGTGGTGCGTTTCGATTACGACGGCAAGGTGCCGGGCGCGCGCGAACGCGCGGTGGCGCACTGCCAGCAAATCCGCGCCGCCGCCTATGCGCGCTACGAGAAGCTGGTGGAAGAAGGCTGGTTGCACTGCTTGCTGATGGTGCGTGATCGCGCGGAGACCCAAGGTTTGGAAATGGTCGCCTGCTCGGTCACCGACAAATACCGCGAACGGGGAGCGCACTGATGAGAATCTGTCAGGTTGAAAAGCCACTGGTGTCCACTAACCGCATCTCGGGTTTGGAACACAAGCTCTTGCAAGTGGTGAACGATGGCAAGACCAAATACGTGGCGGTGGACCCGGTGGGTTGCAAGCCTGGTGATTGGGTGATTTGCGTGGGCAGTTCCGCCGCGCGCGAGGCCGCGGGCAGCAAGGAGTATCCCAGCGATCTGACCATCGTCGGCATTATCGACTACTGGAACGAGGGCGTCTGAGATGGACATCCTGCAAGTGGTCAGTCCTTTGGTGTGTACCAGCAGGATCCCCGGCCTGGACCGCGTGGGACTGCGCGTGCTCAAGGATCGGAACGGTCAGTTGCAGGTGGCCACCGATCCGGTGGGTTGTCATCCGGGCAACTGGGTGTTCACGGCGAGCGGGTCGGCGGCGCGTTGGGCGATGGGGGACTACGCGGTCCTGACTGATCTCACGATTGCCGGGATCATCGATCATTGGGAAGAAGAGCGGGTAAATGAAGCGGGTAAATGAAAAAGCGTAACTGGATATGAAGGTAGCAGCGGCGCGCTGTGTCATGAGTGTGATTGAACTTTAACAGGAGTAATGAAGATGGCTAACGAAACATACGGTATTGCATTGGGCATGATCGAGACGCGCGGCTTGGTGCCGGCGATCGAAGCGGCGGACGCGATGACCAAGGCGGCGGAAGTGCGTCTGATTGCGCGCGAATTCGTCGGTGGTGGTTACGTGACCGTGCTGGTGCGCGGCGAGACGGGTGCGGTGAACGCGGCGGTACGCGCCGGTGCGGACGCGTGCGAGCGCGTGGGTGACGGCCTGGTCGCCGCGCACATCATCGCCCGCCCGCACAAAGAAGTGGAGCCGATGCTGGCCCCGGCTGCCAACGTGAAGTAAATGTTTTTAACTGGTGTTGAGACTGGAGACGACCATGGCTAACGAAACATACGGTATTGCATTGGGCATGATCGAGACGCGCGGCCTGGTGCCGGCGATCGAAGCGGCGGACGCGATGACCAAGGCGGCGGAAGTGCGTCTGATTGCGCGCGAATTCGTCGGTGGTGGTTACGTGACCGTGCTGGTGCGCGGCGAGACGGGTGCGGTGAACGCGGCGGTACGCGCCGGTGCGGACGCGTGCGAGCGCGTGGGTGACGGCCTGGTCGCCGCGCACATCATCGCCCGCCCGCACAAAGAAGTGGAGCCGATGCTGGCCCCGGCTGCCAACGTGAAGTAAATGTTTTTAACTGGTGTTGAGACTGGAGACGACCATGGCTAACGAAACATACGGTATTGCATTGGGCATGATCGAGACGCGCGGCCTGGTGCCGGCGATCGAAGCGGCGGACGCGATGACCAAGGCGGCGGAAGTGCGTCTGATCGCGCGCGAATTCGTCGGTGGCGGTTACGTGACCGTGCTGGTGCGCGGCGAGACGGGTGCGGTGAACGCGGCGGTACGTGCCGGCGCGGACGCGTGCGAGCGCGTGGGTGACGGCCTGGTCGCCGCGCACATCATCGCCCGCCCGCACAAAGAAGTGGAGCCGATTCTGGTGCCGCCCACCAGCGGCGCGAACGGCAACCGTCCGCAACGCAGCTGATGCGCGCGCATAGCGGGCGTGCTTGAAGGCATGAGTTGAATCGGGGGCGTGACAGCGATGATAAACGCCAATGTCAATCCGCGGGTGTTGGGCTATTTGGGCCGCGCATTGAGTCATGAATTGTCTGCGGTGCAGCAGTACCTCACGCAATCGAAGTTGGCCGAGGCGTGGGGGCTGCTGGAAGCGGCCGGGCGCTTGCGCGATGAGGCGGCCGAGGAGATGAGGCATGCCGAACGCATCATCACACGGATGATCGCGCTCGGCGTGGCGCCCAGCGCCTCGCAACTGCGTCCCGCGCAATTGGGCGCCAATCTCGCCGAGTGTTTGCACAAGAATCATCGCGTCGAGGCGGAGGCCATCGCGCTCTACGAGGATGCGCTGCGTTATTGTCAGCGTATCCAGGATCGCGACAACGGGGCCTTTTTCGAAGCGTTGTGGAACGAAGAACTCGCCCATGGCCGGGAAATGGCGCAATGGTTCGCGACGGTGGAGTCGAGTGCGGCCAGCGGCAGGCGGGCATTTTTCTAGCGAGGTGCGCGATGAGCGAAACATGGCAAGTGCGTAAACGGCCGGCGCGCCTGGAGGGGCGGGTCGAGTTCGCGGACTATACCGCGACGCGGGATTTTCTCGATCGCTTGGCGGAGTTGTCCGAGCGCGAGCAGAGCTATCCCAACCTCAGTTTCGGCAGGACGTACGTCAATATCACGCTCGACTCGCCGGAAGAAGATGATGAGGTGAGTGAGGCGACCTGGCGTATCGCGCGGCTCATCGATGAGCTCGTGGCGGGGACGGGGGGCTGAGCATCATGGCCGGTTCGTCACTGCTCATCGCCATGATGGGAAACAAAGGCGGAACCGGCAAGACCACACTGGCGGTCAATATGGCGGTGGGCCTGATGCGGCGGGCGCCGTCCGCGTTGCTGGATTTGGATCCGCAACGTTCCGCGTGGCAATGGTCGCGTATCGCCGAACGGGCCGCGCACGCGGCGCATGTCTACGAATGCCATGGCGATGTGGGCGAGGTCGTGGCGAACCTTAAAGAACGTTATCAGTACGTGGTACTGGATTGCCCGCCTTCGGTGCATGCGCGGGAAACGCGCGATGCGCTGCGTCTTTGCGATCACGCATTGGTGCCGGTGCAGCCTTCGCCGATGGACTTATGGGCTACCCTGAGCGTGGTGGAAGCGGTGAGTGCCGCGCAGCGCGAGCACCCTCGCCTCAAGGCGCGCATCGTGCTCAATCAATTGGAGGCGCAAACCGTATTGTCGCGCGATATCCGCGCGGTGATCGACGAGGTGGGTCTGGCCGTGCTGAGCGCTGACGTGAGGCGGCGCGCGATTTATCGCAATGCCATGGCGGAAGGCAAGACTGTGTTCGATATGGGTGGCGCCGGCCGCGAGGCGGCGATGGAAATAGAGCGTTTACTGACGGAGGTCATAGCAGCATGAGCAAGAGCGATAAGACCAGCCAGAAATTACTGGACTCGATACGCAAGACCAAGGCGTCGGCCGACACCCCGATGAATGCATCGCCGGATGCCGCGCCTGTCTCTGCGCCGGCGCCTGTTTTGAATGCGGCTGCCAAACAACCACCCGCGGAACAACGCTCCGCCGCGCAAGGCCAACAGCCACAGCCATCACAGCAACCTGCTGAGGAGCCGCGGCGCATCTTCAGCAGTCGGCGCGTATGGCCTGACTGACCACGGCGCCGTGATGCCAGCGCGGAACGCGGCCAGAGATGTGCCGCGTCGGCTGATCCCATCTGAGGTGAACACAATGAACTAGCGGATGCGGTGGCAGCGCCATCGAAAGCCGCTGATCACCGCGCGAAATCGGGGATGTAATGACTGAGGGCTGAAATATTCAATGCTCCTTGCCTTGCTTCCGGCCAGTGGCAGGCTAGCGCCGGCACTTTGTCTCCCGTCGTAGAGAATTGAGGATCCCTGCCGTGAAGTGTTTGCTTAATAGTCAGGATAGTGGTCGCATATGTTGAGCAATTTACTCATTCCGGCGGTGTTGTTTTTTGCCTTGGGTTTTTTGGCCAGGGTTATCAAATCGGATTTGCGTTTTCCAGCTGATTTGGCCAAGGCGCTTTCGATTTATTTGTTAGTCGCGATTGGCTTGCACGGCGGTTACGAGCTCGGCAAATCCGACCTGTTCACCGCGATCAATTCGGTGATTTGGGCGTTGGTGCTGGGCTTCGGCTTGCCACTGATCGGCTATGCCATCTTGGTATTTTCGAAGAAAGTCGATGCGATGAATGCGGCGGCGATCGCCGCCCACTATGGCTCGGTGAGCGCGGGCACGTTTCTCACCGCAGTGGCTTATCTCGATAGCTTGCACATCCCCTACAACTCTTATCCGGTCATCATGCTCGCCGTCATGGAGTCGCCGGCTATCGTCGTTGGTTTGCTGCTGGCCGCGTGGTCACGGCGTCGCTTGGCGGCGAAGCAAGGCACTCCGGCGATCACCGCCGCCAGCGCCGACGGCAATAGCAATGGTGATGAGCGTGGCCAATTGACGCATATACTGCGTGATGCCTTCACTAACGGCAGTGTCGTGTTGCTGATCGGTTCGATGATCATCGGTGCGGTGGCGGCGCCGCAGTCCATGGCAAAAATAAAGCCCTTCATCGAAGAGATTTTCATGGGCGTGTTGTGCTTGTTTCTGTTGGAGATGGGCATGGAAGCGGCGCGCCGGATCGGCGATTTCCGCCGCGTCGGCTTGGCCCTGGTGGCATTCGGCGTGGCGATGCCCCTGTTGGGGGGGGCGATAGGCATCTTCGTCGGGCACTCGATCCTTGGCTTCGACGTCGGCGGCACCGTGCTGGTCGCGGTGCTGGGGGCGTCGGCGTCGTACATCGCCGTGCCGCCCGCCATGCGGCTGGCCGTGCCCGAAGCGAATCCGTCACTGTATTTGACGCTGTCGCTCGGCGTAACTTTTCCATTCAATGTCGTGTTCGGGATTCCTCTCTACCATACCCTCACCGATATGTTGATCGGAGCATGAGCGAAACTATGACGGGGGAACGTTATGCATAGGCTGCATCCAGAGAAACAGATCACGGTGATCACCTCCGACGTGCTGGAGGATCGCCTCGTCAAGCTCATCAAGCAGCGCGGCGCACGGGGTTATACGGTGTTCCGTGCTTATGGCGCCGGCACCTCCGGCGAGCAGTCGGGCATGCTGGACGTCGACACCAACATCGTTATGCACGTGATCGTTCCTTCGGCCAAATTGAGCACGCTGCTTGACGGTTTGGAAAACTTGGGGCGCAAGGGTCATCACTTGACGGTGACGGTCGCCGACGTGTCGGTGTTATGGCCGGAAAAGTTCGAGTAGCGATCTTGAGCGGCGAGAGGGCGAGCTAATGGCTTTGGTGGATATGCGCGACATGTTGCGCCATGCCTACGAGCATGGTTACGCCGTGGCCGCCTTTGAAATCGTGAGCCTCGACGTACTCGCGGCGGTGCTGGACGCGGCCGAGCGTTGCCGCGCTCCGGCGCTGATCATCGTCGGCGATGACGACGATGCCCCGTGTGACCTGGAGGTGTTGATGCCGGCGGCGGAAACCGCCGCGCGGCGCGCGTCGGTGCCGGTGGCCATTCAATACGCACCGGTGAATTCGCTCGATGACGTCTACCGGGCGATGGCATTGGGATGCAACGGCATCGCGATGTCACGCCGTCGCGAGACATTTCCCGAGGCGATCAAAAAGACCCGCGAAATCGTCGACTGGGCCCACGGCTGCGGTATGCCAGTGGAGGCGGGTTGGTTGTCCGCGCCGCCTATGCTTGCAGCGGACGAGGCGCATGCTGAAGAAGAGGAGGCGTGGCCTACGCCGAGCGAAGCGGCGGCCTTCGTGCAACGCGCGGGCGTGGATTTTTTTGCGCTCGACGATCCGCGCAGCGTAAAGACCAAGATCGATTTCCCGCGTCTCAAATTGATCGGCGCCGCGGTGCGCACGCCGCTGGTGCTGTACGGCGCCGGCGCATTGAGCGAAGACCAAATCAGGCGGGCGATTTTCAAAGGCGTCGCCAAGATCAGCGTCGATCCGGCCACGCTGCAGGGCCGCGACACATCCTCGCGCACGTCCGCGGCCCGCGCGCGCAGAGCCGCCATGGGGGCCGAAGCGGAGCGGCACATGCGTTTGTACGGTAGCGCCGGCCGTGCCGCGGAAGTGCTGAGCCGCTGCGCAGCGTGGACGGTGGTGCAGCAGGTCTGGCTCTGCGGTGGCGATTCGGTCGATGAACGCGCGTTTGCGGGTTTGATGGACGAATGCCGGCGCCTCGTCGGCACCACCCCCGGCGTGCGTGGCGTTTTCGCCGGCCGCGCCTCGGCCGAGCAGGAAAGATATCGCTATTGCATCGTGTTCCGGCTGTCGCATCCCGACGCCGTGAAACACGCGCACGACGCGCTGTCGACGGTGCGCCGCAGCTTCAGCGAACGTTGTCTCGCGGTGGATGTGCCGGCGCTGGAGATTGTGGCGTAGGTGTCATTTGAGAAAGTAGACGCATAGTTCGGAAGAACTATTTGGCGCCATGCGGACGATAGGCGCGACGGCGCTGGTAACAGTCGGTACGGTCTTTGTGCTTTCACTGGTGCGAGGTGATGTAGTTCATGAACCAGCTCATCGCTTTAATGCCGGCGCTGCCGGTCATCTCGGCGTTGCTGACGCATCTGTTGGCGGCGAGACTCGGCCGTCGAGTGGCGAGGCTGAGCGTCGTCGCGGCAGGGATCACGTTCGCGCTCACCGTGGTGATGCTCGGCCTGACCGTGGCTGGGCATGGCCCGGGACAGATTGCGGCTGCCGGGGATATCGGCGTTTTAATGAGCGACCCCTTGAGCGCGGTGATGGCGGTGCTGATCGCCGGCATCAGCTTCATCGTGCACCTCTATTCGGTGCGTTATATGGCCGAAGAAGCCGGCTACGCCCGATTCTTCGTGCTGTTGGATCTGATGACGGCGGCGCTGCTGGTCATGGTCGCGGCGGGAGATTTGATCACGCTGCTGGCGGCCTGGCACATCATCGGCGTCTTGCTCTACTTCCTGCTCGGCCAGGACACCCGCAGCCCGTCGGCCTATCGCTACGCCTTTTGGACGTTTTTCACCTATCGCATCGGTGACCTCGCGCTGGTGCTGGCCGCTGCCTTGTTGTATTGGGCCTACGGGACTTGGTCCTTGCCGGAGATCTTCGCGGGCGTCGAGGCCGACCCCGCCGCCCGCAGCTTTTTCGGCGTGCCGGTGGTCGAAGCGGTCGGCGCGCTGTTGGCGCTGGCGGCCTTTGCGCGCTCGGCGCAGTTTTTACTGCATACGTGGCTGCCTTACACCATGGCGGGTCCCACCCCGGTGTCGGCGTTGATGCACGCCGGCATCGTCAATGCCGGCGGTTTCTTGATCAATCGCTTCGCGCCGATCTTCGTGCACAACAGCGACGTATTGCATGCGATCTTTCTGGTGGGCCTGGTCACGGCCGTCATCGGCTCGGTCCTGATGCTCACCCAGAACGACATCAAGAAGGCACTGGGCTACTCCACGATGGGGCAGATGGGTTTCATGGTGATGGAGTGCGGACTCGGGGCGTTCTCCCTCGCCATCTTCCACCTGATCGCCCATGGGATGTTCAAAGGTACGCTGTTTCTCGGCGCCGGCGGCGTGATCGGCGAGGCGCGCAAGGACGACGGCGTGCCGAAGGATCACCTCTACACCTTCGTGGTGGAGAAACGCCCGGCCCGGCGCCGGCAACCCTGGCTGTTGATGGCGGCGATCACCTTGGCGGTGCCGGTCGCGGTGCTCGTCGCGGCGCACTGGATCGTTTCCGACGATTTCTTCCAGAAGCAGGGCGCCATCGTGCTGCTCTTCTTCGGCTGGATGACCGGGGCGCAGCTGCTGTTCGCGACCTACCGCATGCGCACCGAGAACGTCGGAAGACTGTTCACGCTGATCCTGTCGTCGTTCGTGGTCATCGTGCTGGGCTACGCCTTGATCAGTCACGCCTTCGATGTGTTCCTGTATCCAGATCCGGCGTTCCGTGCCCGCATCTACGAAGCCGCCAATGTGGACGTGTTCTGGTTCGATCTGCTCGTGGTGCTGGTCACCACCGTGGTCGTGCTCGGTTGGCTGATCACCTACTACTCGGAACAAAGCGGCCGGCGGGACAAGGACGCCGGCCCAGTTTGGATGAGCTTCTACGCCCTGGTCTCCCGGGAGTTCTATCTCGCGGATGTCTACAGTTGGGCGACGCGCGTAATCCTCGCGGCCGCGGCGAAGGTCAACGTCTGGCTGAGGTGGGCGTGACATGTCCTCGATGATGTGGCTGTTGTCGGCTTTCTTTCTGCCCCTATTTCCACTCAGCATGGGGTTCAACGCCCTGTTTGCACGGCTCCGCCACCCGCTGCTGCGGACGGCGATGCTGCTGATATGGCCCCAGATCGGGGTGGTGGCGCTTTCCCTGGTGACCACACCGATACCCGGATGGGTCCTGGCGCTGGCGGTGACGACCTCGATACTGTATGGCGTTCGGGCCCTGGCTCTCCGCGAATTGGGCCTGTGGACCAGCTTTCTCGCGACCTCCAGCTGGGCCCTGCTTTGGATATCGGCCTATGACGGTGCCGACGCCTCGACGTTGCACCTCTACGCCGCGGGTTTCAGTGTGCCGCTGGTGCTGTTGGCGCTGCTGACCGGTGGCTTGGAACGCCGCTTCGGCGCGGCGTATACGGGGCTCTATGGCGGTCTCGCCCAGGTGCTTCCCCGCTTTTCCGGCGTGTTGGTGTTCGTGGTGCTGGCGGTAATCGCCACGCCGGTCTTCCCGGCGTTTTTCGCGATGCTGTCGACGATCGTGACCGCGGTGCCAGCCGCCCCCGCGGTCGCCGCCGGCGTCGCCGTGAGCTGGCTGGTGTGGAGCTGGGCCGGGGCGCGCCTGTTGCAGGGCATGATCGTCGGGCCTGGGTGTGACTGTGAGGTGCGGGACCTGAGCCGCGCCGCCACTTGGGGATACGCCTCGGTGCTGGTGCTGCTCGCGGTAGCCGGCCTCTCGTGGATGGGGGGACTGTCATGAGCTTGCCGCTGGGCCAAAAACTCGGCATTCGCACCATGATTTATGTGGCCGGGGAGCCGGTGCCGTTCTTCTGGCCCATGCGCTCGTTCATCCATCACAATCCCTTGCATGGCCTCGAGCGTCACCCGTTTTACAGCGCCGTGCGGACCGGCGAGCGTCTGTTCCATGGGCGGGGCTATCTGCCGCGGCGCCTGTACCAGCGTTATCTCGGTCAGGGCAAGATAGACCGGGAGGCCCTCGCCGGGGAGCTTGCCGCGTTCCTCGGTTCGCGGGAGGTGCCCGGCCTGGATCTTGAGCGCTGGCTGATGACGCTCCTGACCGAAACACCTTTATCGGTGTGTGTGGCCACGACGCTTGCCGGCGCCGCCGACATACGAGCCGCCTTCGACAACAGGCCGCCGGGCCCCGCATCGGCGATCCCCCGAGAGGTGCTCGCGTCGCGGCTGGCGGGGGAGCTGCTGGGCGATCGGCCGGTGTACGAAGCGGTCGACGCCTTGTACGGCACGGAGATTGGCGCCACCCTGGATGAACTGGTGGTCAAGAGCTGTCTCGATTTCTTCGACGAAGGGCAGTCCTCCTGGGCCATGCCGCAGCGCGAGCGGGGCTTCTTCGCCGCCTGGCGCGAGGTGGCGCAACGCAACGCCCGGCTGTTTCTGCGCGGACTCCATATCAACCAAATACTGAGCGTGGACGAAAGCCCAGAAGGGGTGATCGCCTATGTCATGGAGAACCTGCAGATCCCCCGGGATCGTTGGATCGGTTATTTCACCCGGGAGCTCGCCCGGCTGCACGGCTGGGCCGGCTTCATCCGCTGGCGTTCCAGCGCCAAGCACTACCATTGGACCCAGCGTTATCCGGGCGATCTCGTCGACTACATGGCGGTGCGCCTGACCCTGGCCCTGGCGCTGCTGCGCGAGGTGGGCGAGCGGCAGATTCCCTGCACGGCCGCTGCAATCGAAGAGGCCGTGCACGGCCGGCTCGAGGAGATTTATCTGCGCCACGAATTCCATGGCGGCGGCATCGTGCCCGCCCTGGCGCACCGGGTCGAAGACGCCTTGTCGAGGGGCTCGGAACGTCACCTGTCGAAGGTCTTCGCCGAGTATGTCGAGAAGAAACGCGGCTGCGAAGCGGAACAGCAGGCGGTACGTTTACGCGACCTGGCGCTGCAGGTCGGTGAGATGGAGGCGGTCACGCAGCTCGCCGCAAATGAGTTTGCATGCCTGCTCGACCTGCTGAGGGAATTCGAAAAGTGCGAAGGCCCGATCTGGCTGAGGGCCTCGGAGGCACGGGCCATCGAGCAGTTTCTGGGTGGGGCACATGTGCAGGCGCCGCCGCAGCGGACCAAACGCCCTTTCGTCCAGGCGCTGTTCTGTATCGATACACGCTCCGAGCGCATTCGGCGACACTTGGAAGGCATCGGGGATTACCAGACCTTCGGCATCGCCGGCTTCTTCGGGGTGCCGGTGAGTTTCATGGAGATGGGCAAAGGCAGCGAGACCCACCTGTGTCCGGTATTGCTGACGCCCAAGAACCTGGTCCTGGAAATGACGGCGGGCAGTCCGCGTGACGAGGATGCGCTCACCTTCCTGGAAAAGGCCATGCACGAGCTGAAGGAGTCCGTGCTGACGCCGTTCGTGACCGTGGAGGCCATCGGTCTCTTGTTCGGCTTCGACATGGTCGGCAAGACCGTCGCGCCGGCCTCGTATAACCGCTGGCGCCGGCGTATTCATGCCAGCAAACCGCCGACCCGGCTGCTGTTGGACAAGCTTACCCGCGAACAGGCGGATTCCATCGTGCGCACGGTGCAGCGGGCGGTGATCGTCAAGGCCCTCGAGCAGGAAATCCGCCTGCGGCCGGAGCGCATCACCGACGAACTGGTGCGGGAACTCCGCGAGGTCGCGCTGGGCCACGACGAGGGCTGCCCCAAACTCCTCGAGGCATTGGACGGCGACGCGTCCCGGGCGCAGGCGTTCATCGACCGCCTGCGGGGGCCGTACCGCATCAATCCCTCCTTTGCCCAGCTGCAACTGGAGCGGCTCGGGCGCATCGGCTTCTCCCTCGATGAACAAGCCCATTTTGTCGCGCAAGCCTTGCGGGCGATTGGACTCACCGAAGGGTTTTCCCGTTTCGTGCTGCTGGCGGGCCATGGCAGCCGCTCGGAGAACAATCCCTATGAGTCGGCGCTGGACTGCGGCGCGTGCGGCGGCAATCATGGCCTGGTCAGCGCCCGGGTCTTGGCGCAAATGGCGAACAATGCCGGAGTGCGTCAGCGGCTGCATGAGATGGGTATCGACATCGCTGCGGATGCCTGGTTTCTTCCGGCGCTGCACAACACCACCACCGACGAAGTGAAACTTTTCGATCTGGACCTGCTGCCGTCCTCCCACTTGGTGTATTTGGATCGGCTGCGCGGCGGCCTGACGGCGGCGTCGCGACTGTGCGCGCAGGAGCGCGTGCCCAGCTTGGCCATCGAAGGGGATCGGGTGGACAATCCGGCTGCGGCCTACCGCGCCGCGCAGCGCAACGCCATGGACTGGTCGCAGGTGCGTCCGGAGTGGGGACTGTCCGGCAACGCCTACTTCGTCATCGCGACGCGGGGCCTCACCCAGGGCATGTCTCTGGAGGGGCGGGCCTTTCTCCATTCCTATGACTACCGTATCGATGAGCGGCGGCGGCTGCTGGAAACCATCTTGTCCGGCCCGCTGGTCGTGGGTCAGTGGATCAACCTGGAGCACTATTTCTCCACCGTCGACAACGAGCGCTTCGGCAGCGGCAGCAAGGTGTACCACAACGTGGCCGGTCGCTTCGGCGTGATGACCGGCAACCTCAGCGACCTGCGTACCGGCCTGCCGTCTCAGACCGTGCTGGACAACGGCCTGCCGTATCATCAGCCGATCAGGCTGATCACCGTGATCGAGGCCCCGTTCGAGCATGCCCGCGCCGCGATCGAGGCGGTGGCGCCGGTCAAGAACCTGGTGCGCAACGGCTGGGTACGATTGATGGTGGTCGATCCAGAGGCGGCAGCGGTGTTTGTTTATGACGAGGGGGATTGGCGCCGCCGTTCCCTCGTCGACGCGACTGGAACGGCATCTCTGGAGGAGTCCCACTGATCATGAAAAATCTCAATTTAAGCCCTCTCAAGAAACTGGAAATCATCCTGGACGGTGAGCATCAGGCGTTTGTCACCGACATCCTCGACCGGGCAGGGGTCAAGGGCTACACCATCATCAACAATCTGTCCGGCAAGGGGCGCCATGGCTTCCACGAAGGCCATCTCATGTTCAACGAGGACGATGTGTTGATCATGATCATCGCCGCCGTGCCCGAGCACCTCGTGAATCCGATCCTCGAGGGGCTCTCGCCCTTCTACAACGAACACTCAGGCGTGGTGTTCATTTCCGATATTCAGGTGACCCGCTTAGTGAAATTCGGCGGCTAGACAACGAAGGGTCCGATGCCGCGTACGATTCCCCACCTACTCCGCAACGAGAGGGAGTTGTTGAGCACGGCGCCAGGGTGTCGGCGCCGCTGCAAACGGATGCCATCGCACACTACGAGGACGCGGTGCGTTATTGCCGGCGCATTCAAGGACTGGGACAATGGCGTGTTTTTTTGAAGTGCTGTGGAACGAGGAGCTCGCCCACGGCCGTGAGATGGCGCGATGGGCGGCCGCTCTGGACACAGTCAGTGCTGGTGGCAGACGTGCTTTCTTTTAGGGACACGTAATCATAAGCGGTTACAGAATAGCGATGGCGAATCCGTGATCTCGATAATCTGAGGCGTAGTGCTCACGCGAAAATGTTCGACATATCGACATGTATTCGGCGTGTGTTTTTTCGTGCACCTGTTTCTTCACGATCTCACGCGACGCCGTTCATGAACAATTCAAACTAAGCGGCGCGACGGCCATGCCGCGGAGCCGCCGATGGTAAGTGAAAAACGGGGAATGTTATGACTGAGGCTCCACAAAACGGCATAAAAGGATTGAAACATTGGCGTTATGACCTGCTTGCGGGGTTACAGGTCGCGCTAGTGTCTTTGCCGCTGTCGCTGGGTATCGCTATCGCTTCCGGCGCGCCGCCGGTTACTGGTTTAATCTCGGCGATCATCGCCGGTCTCATTTTTCCGTTCTTGGGCGGCGCCTACGTCACCATCAGCGGTCCGGCCGCGGGACTCGCGCCGGCGTTGTTGTCGGGCATGTTGCTGTTGGGCGGCGGCGATCTGGCGACGGGTTATCCGTTGTTGCTGGTCGCGATCTGTTTCACGGGATTGGTGCAGGTCGTGCTGGCTTTCTTCAAGGCCGGACGTTTTGCCATTTTCCTTCCCGTCACCGTGGTGGAGGCGATGCTCGCCGCCATCGGCATCATCATCATCATCAAACAGATTCCGCCGTTGATGGGCGCTATCGTGCCGGCTTCCAAAAACATGTTGGCCTCGATTGGCAAATTGCCGCAGGCCATGATGCAAGTGGATTGGAGCGTGTTTTTCATCGGCGGGCTGAGTTTGTTCCTGCTCTTTTATCTGAACAAGAGTCGCCATGAATGGATGCGCAAGCTGCCGCCGCCGCTGTTCGTGGCCATGCTCGGCATCGTGTTGGGTTATGCGCTCGGTCTCGATCCAAAATATCTCATCAAAATGCCAGAGAACGTATTGGAAGGCGGCATCACGATGCCGGCTTTCGGCGAGGTGTTTAATCGTCCCGAATTGTGGTGGGGCGTGCTGGTGGTCGTTATCACGCTCACCTTGATCGACGGCATCGAGTCGCTGGCGACCATCAAGGCGGTAGACAAGATCGATCCCTTCCAGCGCAAGTCGGATGCCAATGTCACGTTGCGCGCGATGGGCGTGTCGAATTCGCTATCGAGTATCTTCGGCGGCCTGACGATTATTCCGGGCGGCATCAAGAGTCGCGCTAACATCGACGCCGGCGGACGTACCTTGTGGGCGAATTTTTACAACGCCATTTTTCTGCTGCTATTCCTGTTTTTGGCCACTGACGTCATCGCCCGCGTTCCGCTCGCCTCGATCGCCGCGATCGTGATCTACGTCGGCTGGAAGCTGTGCGAGTACAAGGTGTTCACCAAGACCTACGCCATCGGCCGGGATCAGATCGTCATCTTCGTGATCACGGTGTTTGCGATCCTCGCCACCGACTTGTTGTGGGGCATCATCACGGGAATCATGGCTGAGGTGCTAATGCTGTTGTATCTGCTCATGCCTTCGTTTCGATACGTCTTGACTGGACGCATGACTTTCAAGCAGTCGTTTCCCTTGTTATGGGTCAATTTGCGCGGCTTGTTCTCGACGCCGGTGATCAAGGTCAAGGAGCAGACCCGCGACGGCCGGGCGCATTATGAAGTGTCCCTGTCCTCCATCGTGTGCTTCAACCTTCTGCCGCTGGATAAATTCTTCGCCAGCCTGCCGGCGGACTCCGGCATCACCCTTATCATTACCGAATCAGGCCGCATTATCGATCACACCGGCATGGAATACCTTCACCAGTTTCAAGAGGAATGCGTACGCGACGGGCGGACCTTCGAGTTGCTGGGGATGGAGAACTTTTTTCAATTCACCAGCCACTCGCTGTCGGCGCGGATGCAGGATGCGATCTTAATTAAAGAAAAGGTCAAGCACAGCGAGCGTGAAGAGCAGATGGAAAAGCTGGCCAAGCGGTGGAATCTGGCTTTTAATCCCGCGACCGTGAGTATTCTCAACAAGCAGAATTTCGTGTATCTGCGCAGAGGCTCTGATAAACAAGAGAGCAATGTGATGTCGGGTGATTACCTTGGATGCGAGGTGCGCCTGTTCGATTATAGTCACACCGCGCCGCCGGATTATTTCTCAAAACACTGGCATACCATCATTACCATGAGCTGCCCCGGCTTGGCCGATGCCGCGGTGCCTGATTTCGTCATTACTCCCGGTCATTATTTGGAGCGGTATTTGGTGGATTTCACTGAAATGCCTTTGTCCGGGCCGCGTGAGTTCGCCGAGAATTATCACTTGCACGGCCAGGCGGGACATGATCCTTCGCCCTATATTTCGCCCGAGCTGGTTGCCTTTTTGATGAGGCACAAAGGGTTTTATTTAGAAGTGCGCAATGGCGTGCTCTTAGCTTTCAGGCAGGATCAGGAGTTGGCCAAGCCCGATGATGTGTCTCTGCTGTTCGTCTTGGCCGAAATATTCAACGCGGCTTGTAATGCGGCGCCAAATCAAGGTCGAGATGCCGCCGAGGTGCTGCCATCCAATACGGGCGCATGAGTGGATGTGGGCGAATTCGGATGTCGCTTGTGGCTATGTTTTTCTGTCACGTGAGAGGCTGTCAGGTTGAGTAGTTTGCTCATGCCGGTCGTATGGTCTGCTTCGGTCATGAGCGTTATCTGGCCGTAGGCGTGCAAGCCTTCGAAATCGTGGCGTAAGGAATGCGCGCGCGGCATCGGGAATCCGGCGCACTTGGCGTGGTGAATTATCAGGCGCATCATCACTCGTCGCGATCTCGGCCTTCGGTGGGATTCACGCGATTTCGTGCGAAAAGGAACGGTACGGAATATCAGCGCCGACGCGAGGCCGTGTTCGCTATTGAATCCCCCGGTTCCCCTCGGCTTGGCCCCGCATCCACCGGCGGCGCGCTCCTCGCCTTGCTCTTTCCGCCAGGCAGCTCAACCGCCGCGCCGACAAATTCGGCGGACCCGATCAATCTACTCGCCGCCAGGCGCCATCTTCCTGCACGACTTCATACTTGGCCCAGCGGGCGAAGTCGGCGCGGGTGCAAGTGCCGGTGGTGCGGGCCTGGGCGCCGGCCATGACGCGATAAATGATTTTGTCTTTGGCGGGAGATGAAACGACGCCCGCTTCATCGATGACCTTGCGTACCGATCCGTCGCTGCCGGGCCGGCCGTTGCTGTAACAATGGCCGAGCAGGATTTGTTCGGGCGACAGGCGCGCCGCTTCGGCATGCCGGGCGGCCAGCGTATAAATCTCGGCGAGGTCCGGCGCGCTAATGTCCACGAAGGATTCCATGCGGTTTAACGCGTAACGTATGTCCTCTTCGCCGAGATAGGGCGGCATCGCCTCGGCCGCCGAGATCTGCGCTTCCGCCGTTTTAAAAGAGGAAAGCCCCAGCGGATAACGCCGCCAGGGGAACAGATAATTGAACAGGACCGCGATAACGATGATCGCCAGGGTGTCCAGCACCACCGGCGCGACCACGTATTGATACCCGAGTTGGTGCACCGCCTCATCGCCGAGTACGGCGCTGAGCGCGGTGGCGCCGCCCGGCGGATGCAGACAGCGCAGATAGTACATGATGACCAGCGCGAGACCGACCGCCAGCGCGGCGGCGACCTGCGGGTTGGCGATATGATTGGCGCAGGCGACGCCGATGAGGGCGCTGATGAATTGTCCTCCGAACAACGGCCAGGGTTGGGTGAACGGGCTATGCGGCGTGGCGAACAGCAGCACCGCGGAGGCGCCCAGCGACGCGATGACCAGCGGGGTCCCCAGATCGGGAATCAGCCATGAGTTGAGCGCGCCGACCAAAAAAATCGCGATGAGTGCGCCCATACCGGAGACCAGTTTTTCGACGTGGTGGCCGGCGGGCGGCTCGGCGTACCGGCTGAAAAAATAGCGGCGTAGTTTATTCATGCGGTATTTGTGACGGCGTGTTGTTGGCTACGGCGGTGACGCTTAAAGACGCCTTTAACATACAACATTTAATGCCCTGTTAGCCAGAACGGATTTCACGGCAATTACGCCGTTTTTTCTGCGGATTTTTTGCACGAGGGAGATGGAGGCGGGTCCGTGAGTGCCGAGCCGTTCGCGGCTGTTCACGATACCTGTCACATCACTTAAGAACGCCCGCGAGTTTGCAGGTCTGGCGAACTTGATTAATCGATCCCTCTTAAAATCGAGGTTTGACGGCAGGGCATTTTCGGCGGAGGTTGCGCGGCTTGAAAGCCCCGTTCCGATTTCGAGAGAGCTTGAATAAGCGTGTAAACCCAGCCTCGTCCCTCCGGCACCGGAAAAATCTCGGCCCTTCCCCTTTCCCGCTTGCGAGAGAGGGGGCATGACTCTTCGGTCCGGCTTGGCGTCTCTTAAGGAAGCTCTCAATAATTCCATCCTGGAATCTTCAGCGCACGGGAAGTGAAAATGTGATTTTCGCTTCCCTTGGTTTTTAACGGCTGCCATTGAAGATGGCGGCACATCCATGTGCCGCGGGAGCCTCTGAATGAATCAGAGGTTCCTTGATTTGATTCCACGTTGAGATAGGTTCTAGCCGTTCTCGAGCAGCGACCGCAGCATCCAGGCGTTTTTCTCGTGGATCTCCATGCGCTGAGTGAGCAGGTCGGCGGTCGGCTGGTCGTTGGCGGCCTCGGCGACGCGGAAGGCCGCGCGCGCGGTGCGCGCCACCGCTTCCTGGCCCGCCACCAGTTGCCGGATCATGTCCTCTGCCGAGGGCACGCCGTCCTCCTCCTTGATGCTGGAGAGTTCGGCGTAACGCCGGTACGAACCCGGCGCCGGAAAACCCAGCGCGCGGATGCGTTCGGCGATGAGGTCGAGGGCGTTCCACAGCTCGGTGTATTGGGTCATGAACATGGTGTGCAGGGTCTGGAACATCGGCCCGGTGACGTTCCAGTGAAAATTGTGGGTCTTGAGGTACAGGATGTAGCTGTCGGCGAGCATGCGCGACAGCGCCTCGGTGATGTCCTTGCGGTCGGTTTCGGCGATGCCGATGTCGATGGCCATGGTGTCGTCCTCCTGGAAGTGGCGTTAAATGAAACGCCGGGTGTTCAGCCCAGCGTGGTGTCTAAAATCATCATCAGCGCGAAGCCGGCCATCAGGCCGAGGGTCGCCGGGGTCTGATGGCCGTTGCGGTGGGTCTCGGGGATCACCTCGTGCGAGACCACGAAAATCATCGCGCCGGCGGCGAGGCCGAGGCCGATCGGATACGCGATGGCCAGTCCGCTGGAGAGCCCCACCCCCAGCAGCGCGCCGAGCGGTTCGAGCATGCCGCTGCCGGCGGCGATCAGCACGCTGGGCAAGGCGCCGAAACCCGCGCCGCGCAGCGCGAGGGCGACCGCGAGTCCTTCCGGAATGTCTTGCAGCGCGATGGCGGTGGTGAGCGGCAGGCCCACGCTCAGGTCGGCTTCCGCGAAGCTGACGCCGATCGCCATGCCCTCGGGCAGATTATGCAGCGCGATGGCGAATACGAACAACCATACCCGGCCGCAGCGTTCGTGACCGGGGCCGCAGGGGCCGGTCTTGTCGTGTTCGTGCGGCGTGAATTCGTCGAGGCCCAGCATCAGCATGACGCCGATGGCCATGCCGAACACCACCACCGCCGCGCCCAGGCCCTTGTTGTCGGTAATCTGCGTGCCCGCTTCCAGGCCGGGCAGCAGCAGCGAGAAGGCGCTCGCCGCCAGCATCATGCCGGCGGCGAGGCCGAGCAGGCTGTCTTCGACGCGCTGGGGAATGCGGCGCAACATCAGGGCAGGCAGGGCGCCGAGGGTGGTGGTGGCGAAACCCGCCAGACCGCCGAGCAGCGCATACCTCACCGCCGCATCGGCCTCGCCCGACCATATCAACACGAGGCTTTGCAGCAGCAGGCCCAGCATGGTGACCAGGGCGATGCCGAGACCGGTCGCGATCAGAGGATGGTCGCCGGCATGCCTGCGCAGCAGGCCGAACCAGGTGGGCGGTGTGCGGGCGATTTCCACGCCTTTGCTACCTCGTCATCGCGGCTGAAAAATCCGATTGCTTCAGTGTCGAGTGTACTCCCAAAGCCCGGCGGCCGCATGGGACTCATGAAAACCGGGGCGGAACGTCATCGTTGATTTCGCGCGCGGCCGGTCGGCGGCGGCCGCGCTTAATAGATTTTCTCGTCCCCCGCCGGACGGGTGCGAAAACGTTTATAGCCCCATTGATACTGTTGCGGAGAGCGGCGTATCAAGTCTTCAACCATCGCATTCATCACGCCCACGGAATTTTCGATGGGCGCTTGATTGATCGCCGGCGGGGCGGGAAAGAAATGCAGATGATAGCCGCGGCCACCCGGCAGGCGTTCGGCGTAGCCGAAGATCACCGCCGCGCCGGTTTTGATGGCGAGCCGCGACAGCAGCACCATGGTGTTGGCCGGCACGCCGAACAGCGGCGCGAACACGCCGTTGCCGGCGCCGGGTTCCTGGTCGGGCAACATGCCCACCAATTCGCCGCGGCCCAGGGCTTGATACAGCGCCCGCACGCCGCCGGCATCGGCCGGCACCAGCTTGGCGCCGAGGCGTTCGCGGCCATGGCGCACCAGCGTATCCATTTCCGCCAAGCGCGGCGGCCGATACAGACTGGTCATGGGATAGTGATGTGAGCAATACAGTCCGATCATTTCCCAGGCGCCCAGATGCGGCACGGCCAGGATGGCGCCCTTGCCGAGCGCGAGGGCGTTGCGCAGATGTTCTTCGCCGCTCACCGCGCGCACCAGTCGCAGCGTGCGTTCGCCGGGCCACAACCACAAGGCGCCGGCCTCGCACATGGTCTTGCCGGCCTCGATGAGGCTGGCGTGGATCAGCCGCCGTTGTCGCGCGGCGCCGAGTTCCGGCCAGCACAGCGGCACGTTGATCGCGCTAATGCGGCGCAGTTGATTGGGCGCGATCAGCAGGCCGCCGCCGATGATGACGCCCGCGGCGTGGGCGAGCGGCAGCGGCAGGGCGGCGAGGGCGCGCAGCAGCCGGCGGATTAGACGCGCGCGCATGGCTCAGTCACCGCCGGCGGACAAGTCGGCGGAGTAATCGGTGTCGAGTATGAGGCGGGCCTGCGCACTGTGTTCCGCGTCCACTTGCAATTTGATCCAGCCCACCGCGATGTTGTACAGCCAATCGGTCTGGCCGAGGTGTTCGTCCTTCAACCAACAGGCGATGCCTTCGGTTTCGAGGCGGCCCTTGGCGATGTGGGCGGCGGGCATATTGTCGAAGGTGGCGACGGTAACCAGTTTCATGCGGGGAGTCCAGTCCGGGCGCTGTCTGCGCTAGGCCGCTATTCTAGCGTAGCGCTTCGCAATGGCTGGAATATTTGCTCCGCGATGAAAGACCAAACGGTTCCATCACTCCCCTCCTCAAACGAGGAGGGGTGGCGCGCTAGCGCCGGGGTGGTTGGGTGCAAAGGCGCAGTGAGCAGACTACTCGGGCACGGCGCATAAACCACTCCGCCCCTCCGGGGCACCCTCCTTGTACAAGGAGGGGAGATTTCTGTTCCTCAATATACGAAGCACTACACTAGCCGTTCCGGCCCCGACCCCACTCGCGTCCGGCGGGCATGCCGGACCGGGGCGTGGGTGATAGAATAGCCCCCTTTTTTGAATTGACGGCGGCCGCGCCGCCGCGCACGGGTGAAGAAAACGATGGCGACTCTCGCAGACTTGTTGAAACAACGCATCCTGATACTCGATGGCGCCATGGGCACCATGATCCAGAGTTATCAGCTCACCGAGCGGGATTACCGCGGCGAGCGTTTCAAGGACCACCCCTGCGACCTCAAGGGTAATAACGATTTGCTGGCCATCACCCAGCCGAAAATCATCGGCGACATCCATCGCGCCTATCTCGCGGCGGGCGCCGACATCATC
The DNA here is from genome assembly GCA_963729605.1 of uncultured Gammaproteobacteria bacterium. GTDB lineage: Bacteria > Pseudomonadota > Gammaproteobacteria > DRLM01 > DRLM01 > CAKKSB01. The sequence continues at coordinate 205,595 of CAVSNY010000002.1, forward strand.
GAGACCAACACCTTCAACTCCACCTCCATCGCCATGGCGGATTATCAGATGGAAGACTTGGTGTACGAGTTGAACCTGGCCGGCGCGCGGGTGGCGCGCGGCGCGGCGGACGAATACAGCGCGCTGACCCCGGACCGGCCGCGGCTGGTGGCCGGGGTGCTGGGGCCGACCAACCGCACCGCCAGCATCTCGCCCGACGTGAACAATCCCGGTTTCCGCAACACCAGCTTCGATGAATTGGTGGAGTCGTATCTCGAGGCGATCCGCGGTTTGGTCGACGGCGGCTCCGATGCGCTGCTGGTGGAGACGGTGTTCGACACCTTGAACGCCAAGGCCGCGCTGTTCGCCATCGACAGCTATTTCGAACAACACGCCGTGCGTCTGCCGGTGATGATTTCCGGCACCATCACCGACGCCTCGGGCCGCACCCTTTCCGGCCAGACCGTCGAGGCGTTTTGGAATTCGCTGCGCCACGTGCGGCCGGTGAGCTTCGGCTTCAACTGCGCGCTGGGCGCCAAGGAACTGCGGCAGCACATCGAGGAATTGTCCGGCATCGCCGACACCTGCGTCTCCGCCCATCCCAACGCCGGCCTGCCCAACGAGTTCGGCGGCTATGACGAATCGCCGGAGGCCATGGCGAAAGAGATCGAGGAGTGGGCGCAGAGCGGCTTCCTCAATATCGTCGGCGGCTGCTGCGGCACCACGCCCGCCCACATCAAGGCGCTGCGCGAGGCGGTGATGAAATATCCGCCGCGGCCCGTGCCCGAAATCGAAAAACAATGCCGCTTGAGCGGACTCGAACCGTTCAACATCGGGCCGGATTCGCTGTTCGTCAACGTCGGCGAGCGCACCAACGTCACCGGTTCGGCGGCCTTCAAAAAACTGGTGCTCAACGGTTTATACGACAAGGCCCTCGACGTGGCGCGCCAGCAAGTGGAGAACGGCGCGCAAGTCATCGACATCAACATGGACGAGGCCATGCTCGACGGCGAGCAGGCGATGGTGACTTTTTTGAGTCTGATCGCTTCCGAGCCGGACATCGCCCGCGTGCCGATCATGATCGACTCCTCGAAGTGGAGCATCATCGAGGCCGGACTCAAATGTATCCAGGGCAAAGGCGTGGTGAATTCCATCAGCCTCAAGGAGGGCGAGGCGCAGTTCATCGCCCACGCGCGGCTGGCGCGCAAATACGGCGCGGCGGTGGTGGTAATGGCCTTCGACGAGGCCGGTCAGGCCGACACCCAAAAACGCAAGCTGGAAATCTGCGCACGCTCGTACCGGATACTCACCGAGCAAGTCGGCTTCCCCGCCGAGGACATCATCTTCGATCCCAATATCTTCGCCATCGCCACCGGCATCGAGGAGCACAACAATTACGCGGTGGACTTCATCGAAGCCACCCGCCAAATCAAACAGACTTTGCCGCACGCCTTGATCTCCGGCGGCGTGAGCAACGTGTCCTTCTCGTTCCGCGGCAACGACGCGGTGCGCGAGGCCATCCACTCGGTGTTCCTCTATCACGCCATCAAAGCGGGCATGGACATGGGCATCGTCAACGCCGGCCAGCTGGCGGTGTACGATGCTTTGCCGACCGAGTTGCGCGACTGCGTCGAAGACGTGGTGCTCAATCGCCGCGACGACGCCACCGAGCGACTGCTCGCCATTGCCGCTAAATACAAGGGCGACGGCGGCGAAGAGAAAAAAGAAGACTTGGTCTGGCGCCAATGGCCGGTGGCGCAACGGCTCGCCCATGCCTTGGTGAAAGGCATCGACGCTTATGTGGTCGAGGATACCGAAGAGGCGCGCCTGCACTTTCCGCGGCCCATCCACGTCATCGAAGGCCCGCTGATGGACGGCATGAACGTGGTGGGCGACTTGTTCGGCGAAGGCAAGATGTTTCTGCCGCAGGTGGTCAAATCGGCGCGGGTAATGAAAAAGGCGGTGGCTTATCTGGTGCCGTACATCGAGGCGGAAAAGGCCGAGGACAGCCGCGCGGTGGGCAAGATTCTGATGGCGACGGTGAAGGGCGACGTGCACGACATCGGCAAGAACATCGTCGGCGTGGTCTTGCAGTGCAACAACTTCGAGGTGATCGACCTCGGCGTGATGGTGCCGGCGCAGACCATACTCGACACCGCCAAGCGCGAAGGCGTCGATATCATCGGCCTGTCCGGTCTCATCACGCCGTCCCTGGACGAGATGGCCCATGTCGCGAAGGAGATGCAGCGTCTCGGGTTTGACATTCCGCTGCTGATCGGCGGCGCCACCACCTCGCGCGCGCATACCGCGGTGAAGATCGAGCCCAATTACCACGGCCCGACGGTGTGGGTGAAAGACGCCTCGCGCGCGGTGGGCGTCGCGCAAAATCTCATCAGCGCCGCCAACAAGACCGACTTCGTCGCTAAGATGAAACTCGAATACGACGAGGTACGCACCCAACATGCCGGCCGCCGCGCCCACACCAAATGGCTGACTTTGGAACAAGCGCGCGCGAACAAGCCCAAGCTCGATTGGAAAAACTACACGCCGCCCGCGCCGCGCTTTTTAGGCTTGAAGATTTTCGACGATTATTCCCTGGCCGAGATCAGCGAATACATCGACTGGACGCCGTTCTTCCATACCTGGGAGATGCACGGCAGTTATCCGAAAATCCTCGACGACGCCGAGAAGGGCGGGGAGGCGCGCAAGCTGTTCGCCGATGCGCAGGCGATGTTGCGCGACCTCATCGCCGACCGCTGGTTGACCGCCAAGGCGGTGATCGGCTTCTTTCCGGCCAATAGCGTCAATGACGATGATATCGAGGTGTACGGCGACGAGACGCGCAGCCGGGTGCTCACCACGCTGCACCATCTGCGGCAACAGGATGAAAAGCCGCCGGGCCGGCCCAATCAATGTCTCAGCGACTTCGTCGCGCCCAAGGAAAGCGGGCTCAAGGATTATATCGGCGGCTTTGCGGTCACCACCGGCCTCGGCATCGACGACCATGTAAAACGTTTCGAGGCGGCCCACGACGATTACCGCGCCATCATGCTCAAGGCCCTCGCCGACCGGTTGGCCGAGGCCTTTGCCGAGTTGATGCACGCGCGGGTGCGCAAGGAGTTTTGGAACTACGTGCCCGACGAACGGCTCGACAACGAGGCCTTGATCAACGAACGGTATCGCGGCATCCGTCCCGCGCCGGGTTACCCCGCCTGCCCCGAGCACACCGAGAAGGGTTTACTGTGGCAATTGCTGGACGCCGAAAAGAACGCCGGGATACAACTCACCGAGAGCTACGCGATGTGGCCCGCCGCCGCGGTCAGCGGCTGGTATTTCGCGCACCCCGAGTCGAAATATTTCGCGGTGGGTAAAATCGACAAAGACCAGTTGGCGGATTACGCGCGCCGCAAAGGCATGAGCATCGAAGAAGCGGAGCGGTGGTTGGCGCCGAATTTGGGGTAACTGCTATGAGTCTCCCTGATTTAACTGAACTCACAATTGCCGATCTGCTTGCCACCCATAGCGCGGTGCTGGATGAGTTGCGGCATCGGAATGTGATTCGCTCAAAAAACAACCCGACAGGTGATTATGCGGAGTGGCTCGTTTCAACAAAGCTCGGTCTTATGCTCGAAACAAACTCCGCCAAGGGTTTTGATGCCAAAGATTCGCAGGGGCTGCGTTACCAGATTAAAGGGCGCCGAATAACTCCCGGAAACAAATCCACTCAGTTGGGCGTAATTAGGAATATCGATGGCAAAGATTTTGATTTTCTAGTGGCTGTAGTTTTCGATGCAAAGTGGCAAGTATGCTATGCCGCAAAAATTCCTTATCAAACCGTTCCTTTGTTAGCCACATATCGCGCACACGTAAACGGTCATACAATGCATTTGCGCCCCGCCGTTTTTGATATGCCGAACGTTGAGGACGTTTCCCATAAACTGCGTAGCTGACTCATCGCGTGTTCAAGCAATAAGTTCGCCGCCATTTGGCTCCGCGTTAGACATCATGGCCATTCCTATCGTACTTCTCCTTTTAAACGGATAGCGATTCACGCGCACACAAAAAAAGACACCCCGCCATTGCCGGCGAGGTGTCCGTTTCTCAAAAGACCTACTGAAAGTTTAGATCGGCAACACGATCACGCCCGTTGATTTAAAGCCTTGCTGACCCGGCTGGCGTAGTCCGCGTCCACTTTGGCGAATTGGGCCAGCATCCGTTCTTGCGCCGACTTGGAGGCGTGGATCAAACCGTCGGCGATGTTGTTGACCAGCTGATTTTTTTGATCGTCGCTCATCAGCCGGTATAAATTGCCGGGCTGGCTGTAGTGGTCGGCCTCGCTGGTGTCGTAGGCCTTGACCCAGGCGTTTTCCAGCAGCGGCAGCGGCGGCGCCGCGGTTTCCGGCGCGGGAGCGGGGGCGCCTTGCGCGGTTTGGTCGTTGGGGAAGAAGTTCACGCTGTCGTCTTGGTTGTTGCTGCCGCCATGGGCCGGGCACATGCCCGCCATCGCGCCGTCGCGTTGGTAATGATTGACCGGGCAGCTTGGGCGCGTTGACCGGAAGCTGATTGGCGTTGACGCCGATGCGGTAACGATGGGCGTCCTGATAGGCCAGCAGGCGCGCCTGCAACATTTTGTCGGGCGAGGCGCCGATGCCCGGCACCAGATTGCTGGGCGCGAATGCGGACTGCTCGGTTTCCGCGAAATAATTGGTGACGTTGCGGTTGAGTTCGAGCTGGCCGATCTCGATCAGCGGGAAATCACCGTGCGGCCAAATCTTGGTCAGATCGAAAGGGTTGATGTGATAGGTCTTGGCCTGGGCCTCGCTCATAATTTGCAGCTTGACGGTCCAGCTCGGAAATTCGCCGCGGTCGATGGCTTCCACCAAATCCTTCTGCGCGCCGAAAGCGGGCATTTTGGCGGCTTCTTCATTGGTCAGGGATTTGATGCCCTGGTTGGTTTTGATGTGCCACTTGACCCAGTAGCGCTCGCCTTTGCGCGTTCCAGAAACTCAAGGTGTGCGAACTGAAGCCGTGCATGTGGCGCAGCGAATAGGGTATGCCACGGTCCGACATCAGGATCGTCATCTGATGCAGCGACTGCGGGTGGTTGGCCCAGAATTCGTATACGGCAGCAGGATCGGGAAGATTGGTCGCGCGGATTTTTCTTCTGCGAATGGATGAAGTCGGGAAACTTGATGCGGGTCGCTCAAGAAAAATACCGGCGTGTTGTTGCCGACCATGTCGAAGTTGCCTTGCTCGGTATAAAATTTGATCGCGAAGCCCCGCGGGTCCCGGGCGTAGTCACTGGAGTCCTGTCCGCCGCCGACAGTGGAAAAGCGCACGAAGACCTCGGTCTTCTGCCCCGGTTGCTGGAGAAAGCTCGCGATGCTGTAATCTTGAGGACTTTTGTCAAGCGTGAAACTGCCGTAGGCGCCGGTGCCGCGCGCATGCACCACTCGTTCCGGAATGCGTTCGCGGTTGAAGTGCGCGAGCTTTTCAAACAACTGATGGTTGTCGAAGGTTAACGGGCCGCGTTCGCCGGCGCTGATGCTGTTGTTGTCGTCGGCGACCGGTGCGCCGTTGGATGTGGTTAATGTCCTGTTGCTCATGATTCCCTCCTGCTCTACTCAAGTTGCGGTTCCGCTGAACCGTTGGTGTAAATTGGTGTTCGAAGAAAATACTAACAAGCGAAACGGGTTTAGTTAATTTGATTTTTACAATGAGGGCGATTGGATGTCGCTATGAATGGAGAGATGCCCGCGACCGATCCTGTCGGTGTTGTTAACGCTGAAAATTGTTTAATTGCCAAGGCGGCAAGGTTGTCTTGGCGCCTTGGCGGCTCACATTAAACTGATCGGCTAGCGCTGATTCGCGATTTGTCCCCGCCACACCGGCAGGATTTCCGCGACAAAGGCGTCGAAGCTGCGGGGCTCGTGTTTCAATATTTTGCGCTGCGCCGCGAAATCCGCGGGGCTGGCGATCATGCCGTGTTGCTGAAAATGCTGGTACATGGCGCGGAGGTCTTTGACCATCCATTCCGGCATCATGTGCTGCGACTGCTTCGCCCACTCGTCCAGGTCATTGCCCGCGTAGCGGATGGGGCGTCCCAGGTGTTTGCTGAAGACCGCGGCCACCGCTTCGCCGGTCAGCACGTCCGGTCCGTGCAAAGGATATTCGGCGCCTTCGTGGCCGGGTTCGGTCAAGGCGGTGACGGCGGCCTCGGCCACGTCGCGGATATCCACCCGATTCAAACCTGTCGAGCCGATGGGCGGGGGGTATACGCCGTAGGACATGATCGCCGCGCGGCACCATAGAAAATCGTTTTGAAAAAAGTTATTGGGCCGCAGGATGGTATAGGCGAAGCCCGCCTGTTTGATGGCCTGTTCGACGGCGAGTTTGCTGCGGAAATGGGGGATGTTTTCAGAACCCGGCGGCATGGGTACCGACAGATAGACCAGCTTGGTGATGCCCGCCGACTTGGCCGCTTCCACCGCGGCCAGACCCAATTGGGTTTCGTTGCGGCTGAGGGGGGTGATCAAAAACACGCCGTCGACGCCGTCGAAGGCCATGCCCAGCGAGGCGGGTTTCTCCAGGTCGCCCACGCAGCCTTCCACGCCGTCGGGGAGGGACTTGACCTTGTTGGCGTAACGGGACATGCAGCGCACGCCGACGCCACGTTGCCGGAGACCGTGTATCACCGCGCCGCCCAGCGTACCCGTACCACCGATCACCAATATTTTCATTATCTCTCCCCTCTGAGTCAGGCCGCGGGCGCGAATATGAAAACCGAGTGGATACTCGATTTTTATATTGGCGCGGTGTCAGGCCGCTACTCTCGCACTGATTGCCAGGCAAGACAAGTTGTAATGGGCGATTAGATGCGTGGCGGACGGTGTCGGGGGCTCAGTGCAAGCTGGCCCGCCCGCCTAGCGCCATCTGGGTGCGGAAGGTCACTTCCGGGTGGACCAGGCTGGGATAAATGACCACTTGCATGCCCAAGGCATGGTCCACTGTGCCGTGAGGAGAAACCTCCAATTCACCGCGTAAGGTTCGGAACTGCTCCGCATTTAAATAGAGAAGATTGGGGGCATAGCCGTGTTCGCGTTCGAAGCGGAAGGCCAGGGCAAGAATAAAGCTGAGCATGGTAAGGTCTCTCCCACCGCCGTGCGACGATACCGGTTTGCAGCATCACATCGCGGATTGTCGATTTACCTTTAATTCGGACAAAAGGCCGGGTTCTTTAGGGGGCTGAACGAGGGCGCTGAGCGGAAGGGGGATTTGCGCCGCGGCGGCGCATGCGCATGTAAAAATAAACATCCCCAGGCCGGTGTCGGCCCGTGCGGGAGATGAAACGGGGTAGAGGAGCGGCAGGTCGCCGCCCCTCTTTGAAATTATGTTGGTTTAGAAACGATTCCGGTCTTGGCGCGGGGCCCGTTCACGCTCGCGCGCTTCGTTGATGCGCAAGGGGCGGCCGTTGATTTCTTTGCCGTTCAATGCGGAGATCGCGTTGCTCGCGGCGGAATCGTCCATTTCCACGAAGGCGAAACCACGAGGCCTGCCGGTCTCGCGATCAGAAACCATTTTGACGGAGTGCACGGAGCCGTATTGGCTGAACATGTTGCGCACTTCGTCTTCGGTGGAAGTAAATGGCAGGTTACCGACATAAATAGACTTCATAATCACAAATCACTCTCTAGAAGCGGTTCCTAAGGTTTGACGTAGCATCGTCAAGGCAGTGAACCTACACTAACAAACGCAGCCGTTACCTATCCTCTCTTGCGCCTGGATATTGAGGCAAACCATCGGCGGGTGAGAGGAGTGTCGCAACGCGCTGCAACCGGCCCAGGCTATTACGCGAGTCATAGACGGCAATATGAATCTTAATTGATGCAAAGAAGAGACGCGTTATAGACTTATTGGCCAAAGCAAAGCTTACCCCTTCTTACACGGCCAGACAATCCATTTCTTTAGGCCATTTCCGGAATTTAATGGCGTTTTTTGAGGCGGCATCATCGTAAGTTGAAGAGCGCGGCTAATAGTTTGATGCGGCCATTACTCGAATCGGCCGGCGATCTTTTAGTCGTCGCCGACCCTTCATCCATACCTTGATAAATCCGATTGGTTGACTGTGAATGCTGCATGTTGACCGCTCATGTTTTGCTGGTGTTCATTGTCACCGCAACTCGGTTGCCTTGCCTGGAAACGTGCGAGGAGCCGGACCTTGTAACGGCGTTAACCGCTGATCGATATTTTTAAAGAATAAATGCCCGCCGGCCGTAAACCAGGCGTGGCATGCCGTTCACATAATAATTTTTATGGAGTATGCAATGTCTGGTCAACAAGACCCGCTGGATTATGTCTCCGCCTCTATCCACCGTGATTTTTATTACAACAATGCTCTCGGCACCCCGACGCTTATCAAAGAATACGCCAATGTGGAAAAGCTGCTGGTCGAGACGCACTATTTGGCCTGCATCACCATTCAGGTGCCGCAATTGCATCGCATCGAATACAATTACGGCAGCCAGCTTTACGGCAAGCTCTTGACCGAGGTGACCACATTGATCCGCGATGTGAAGGAACACGCGTTTCGCGGTACGGACATCTTCGTGGTGGATTTGCTCGATGTCGACACTTTCATCATCTTTCTTTCGCCACCGCGGGATAGCGGCACCCTGTTGCTCGATCACTTGGAGCTGATCTCCGAGCGTACCCGCGTCAGCCTCACCCAGCGGATTTTTGAAATCTTCTATCCCTATACCCGCGAATATTTGCGGCCCGCGGTGGGTTACGCCATGGCCATCAACAATCCCATGATCAACAACACCCGCTTGATCACCCAGTTGGTGGCCCATTCCAAACGCATGGGCGAATTTCTCTCCACCCGTCACGGCTATCAAAGCAAATACGCGCTGCAAAAACTCATCATCCAGCGCGACATTCAAACCGTCTTTCAGCCGGTGGTGGATATCAACACCCTCGACCCCATCGGATATGAGGCCTTGACGCGGGGACCCAAGGATTCGGAATTCGCCAGCCCGCTGTTGTTATTCCTGCTCGCCGGCGAATTCGGTTTGTCCTTCGAACTCGATTCCTTGTGCCGGCAAGAGGCGTTTCGCCGCGCGCGCGATCTGACCAAGGATACTAAGATTTTCGTCAACACCCTGACCATGACCATTCACGATCCGGAGTTTCGCGGCAAGTATCTCGAAGACTTGCTGAAGGATCTGGAGATCAAGCCTGAAAACGTCGTCTTCGAGATCAACGAAAAATTGGCCATCGATAATTACGAAGTATTCCGGCGCGCCATGCGGGACTACTCCGACATCGGTATCGTCCACGCCAGCGACGATATCGGCAACGGCTATTCCGACCTGGAACGCATCATGGAACTCAATCCCGGTTACATGAAGATCGACATCAGTCTGGTGCGCGACATCAATAATAGTTATATCAAGCGCGAGATCATCAAATCCATGGTCAGCCTCTCGCAGGGTATCGGTTCGCAGATTATCGCCGAAGGCGTCGAGACCCCGGAGGAATACCAGACCCTTCGGCAACTGGGCGTGCCTTATGGACAAGGTTATCTCTTCGGCAGACCTTCGCCGACCCTCGATCCTATCGACAAGGCCTGGTTGGACGCCGGTTAGCGCCGCGATTAAATGATTTCCTTTTCTAGACGTTATATCCCAAGTATTCCCCAAACCGCAGGGTGCGCACGGGATTGTGAGTGGTTGAGCGCGCGGTGCATTGCCAAAGCCGATCCCTCTCGCTTTATAGAGGATAGGGCGTCCGAGCCGGGTTAAGGCTCGCGCGCTCGGATCTAAGGAGTAGACCATGAAGCTAAAGATCGGCGCCAAGATGGCAATCGCCCTCGGTTTGATAGGCACATTGCTTATCGCTTGCGGCATCGTAGGTTATCTCGGGGCCAGCAAGCTCTCCGATGAACTTTCTTTTATCACCACCAAGGCTTGGGACGCGGCCGACGGCGCTATGGAGGGCACCATAGGCGTACAGCGGCAACTGCTCGAGGTGGACCGCCTGCTGATCCCCGGTTTGCCGGCGGAACAGGTTCAGCACCATCGCGATGAGTTGGCGAAGGCGATCAGCTTCGCGGACGAGGCATTGACCCGCATGCGGGATTCCGGGCTGATAGACGCCCCGCACTTGGCGGATCTGGATAGATTGCTGGACGAACAGGCGGAGGCGCGCGACGAGCTGCTGAGTTCTATTGCGTCAAAAGCTGCGGAAGAGCGTTATTTTCAAAAAACATCCGAGCTGCTTGAATTTATCGATACATTGGAAGCGCTGGGCGACAGCCAAGTGGAAAATAAAACCGGAGAGATCGAAACGATCACCGCGGAAGTGAAAATCGCCATCGCCATCACCATGTTGATCGGTATCGCGGTAGCGGTCGGCATCATCGTGTTCACCGTCCGCGTGGTGGTGTCGCCGATCACCAAAGTGACGCAAAGGATGCGCGATATCGCCGAAGGAGAAGGCGATCTCACCGTTCGCCTGGACGTGCATGGGCACGACGAGATCGCCGAGTTGAGCACGGCGTTTAATGCCTATACCGCCAAGATTCACGAAATGGTCACCAAGGTCGCCGACGCCACCGCCCAGCTCGCCGCTTCCTCGGAACAGACCGCGCGCATCACCTCGGCCGCCAGCGATCAAGTGGAGCGCCAGAAATACGAATCGGAGATGGTGGCGGCCGCGGTCACCGAAATGGCGCACGCGGCGCACGACGTGGCGCGCAGCGCCGAAGTCGCGGCGGCGGCCGTGCACAGCGCCGATGAAAAATCCCAGTCCGGCAATCAAATCGTCACCAATACCATGAACTCCATTCATGCCCTGGCGAGCGAGGTGGGCGTCGCGAACGGCGTCATCACCGAACTGGCCGATGAAAGCGAAAAAATCGGCAAGATATTGGATGTGATCCGCAACGTCACCGAGCAGACCAATCTGCTCGCGCTGAATGCCGCCATCGAGGCCGCCCGCGCCGGCGAACAAGGCCGGGGTTTTGCGGTGGTGGCGGACGAGGTGCGGACCCTCGCGCAGCGGACCCAGGCCTCCACCCTGGAGATTCACAGCATTATCCAGCGCTTGCAGGAAGGCACGGGCAAGGCGGTGTTGGCCATGGAGAAGGGCCGTCAGCAGGTCAATCAAAGCGTTACGCAATTCGAGGGTGTCAACGAGGCCTTCCGCAATATCGCCGACGCGGTGCGTTCCGCCACCGACATGACGACGCAGATCGCCGCGGCCGCCGAGCAGCAAAACGCCGTGAGCGAAGAGGTGGGCCGCAACGTCACCAACATCCGCGACGCGGCGGAAGAGAGCGCCAAGAGTACCCGCCAGGTGATGGACGCCAATCTCGGCGTGGCCGAATTGGCGACGCAGCTGCAGGGTCTGGTCGGGTCGTTTAAAATTTGAAGGGGCTAAGGCCGGCGCGCGGCTAACGCGAAATTACCGTCCGCCCGATTTTTAACGCGCTATGATTAGGCATAGGTATATCTCTAAGGAGAGAGCGTATGCCCGCCTTCATCGATTCCGTCGCCGACCTCGACTTTACCCCCCGCGCACCCTTGCAGGCCTCGCCGCCGGATTGGCGGGACCATTTCATGTATTTCCTGCTGGTGGACCGCTACGACGACAACGACCCCGCGACGCCCGCCTTCGGCGGCCTGGCCGGCGCACCGCCGCCGCCCGGTGCGGGCCAGCGCTTTCAAGGCGGCAACCTCAAGGGCATCACCCGCCGCCTGGATTACATCCGGGGTTTGGGTTGCACGGCGATCTGGCTGAGTCCCATCCTCAAGAATCGCCTCGACAAGATGGACAGTTATCACGGCTACGGCATCCAGGATTTCCTGCAAGTCGATCCGCGCTTCGGCACCCTCGACGATCTGCGCGAACTCACCCGCGAGGCCCATCGCCGCGGCATGTACGTGATCCTCGACGTGGTACTCAATCACGCCGGCGACGTCTGGGCCTATCCCGGCGATTTTGATTATTACTATTATCAAAACCGGCGTTTTCCCTTCGGCTTTTGGCGCGAGAGGGACCCGGCCGCCGGCCTGCAAGGCGACGACGGCGTCTGGCCGCGCGAGCTGCAACAGCCCGACGCCTTCAAGCGGCGCGGCCAGATCCGGGATTGGAACGACGCCGAGGAAAGCCGCAACGGCGATTTCCTCAGCCTCAAGGAACTGGACCTGCCCAACCCGCCGGTACTCGATGTCCTGATTAAGGTCTACAAATACTGGATCGTCGCCGCCGACCTCGACGGCTTCCGCATCGACACCGTCAAACACATGGAAGATTCGGCCACCGCGATTTTCTGCAACGCCATCCGCGAATACGCGCAGCGGATCGGCAAGCACAATTTCTTTTTGTTCGGGGAGATCGTCGCCGACGATGAATTAATTCAACGTTACATCGGCCGCAACGCCCGCATCGAAGGCACCCAGGAACGTTTTCCCGCCCTCGACGCGGCGCTGGATTTTCCGCTCTACTTCATGCTGGAAGAGGTCATCAAAGGTTTCGTGAATCCCGCCGCGCTGCGCGCGCGTTACGACGCCTTCCGCGATCGCTACGCCGACCACGGCGCGGCGGGGCGCTACTTCGTCACCTTCGTCGACAACCACGATCAGATGAGCCGGCCCTACCGCCGTTTCCTGCACGCCAATCCGCATTGGCGGCAGGCGGCGCTGGCGATCGCCTATCTGCTTACCAGCCAGGGCGTGCCGTGCATCTACTACGGCACCGAACAGGGTTTCGACGGCGGCGGCCCGCATGACAGTTATGTCCGCGAATGCATGTTCGGCGGCGAATGGGGCGCCTTCGGCACCACTGGCCAACACTTCTTCAACGAGAACCATGCGCTGTATCAGGCCATCCGCGCCGTGGCGCGGGTCCGCCGCCAAGAAACGGCTTTACGTTACGGGCGGCTCTATTTCCGTGAGATTTCCGGCAACGGCGTCGACTTCGGCCACCCCCTCAACGGCCGCTGCACCTTGGCCTATTCGCGGATACTCGACAGCGAGGAGGTGCTGGTCCTGCTCAATCTCGACGCTCAGCCGCGCGCGGATTTCATCACCGTAGATATTCACTTGAGCGCACCGGGCCGGCAGATGGTGGACATGCTGGCGGGCGGCGGGCAACCGGTGGTGCAGGAACGCGGCGGGCGGGCCTGCGTGCAGGTGGAATTGGCGGGACACGCCATCGCCATTCTGAAGTGCGGCGGCGTGCCGCTGTGAAGGGTGATCATCGCCGCGGCGCTGATCGGAATCTATCTCAAAAATGGATCACCGCGTTTTTGAATAGGCTCTCCGCCTTCCTCCCCCGCGAGGGTTACAGGGTGGTTAAAAACGTCCTTCTCCCCCGGCGGGAGGGCGATGATTTTGAGATAGGTCCTGGCCGCAGGCGCCGGGTTCGCGCTTATCGCGGGCGGTAGAGAATGAAGCTGAGGTCGTCCGGATGGGACGGCACACCCGCTCGGGGATGGCGCATCCGTTCATGGCAGCGTGCCGCCAGCTCGCGGCCGATCCCGCGCAGCGATCCGGCCCGTATGCAATCCACCAATTCGCTGATGTAGAGATTGTCCGGCGCGCCGTCGCTGGCCAGCAATAAGGTGTCGCGCGGCGCCAGGGCGAAGGTCGGGCCGATGTCGATGCGCATCTCCGGCGAACCGATGACGTTGGAGACGATATTGCGCTCGGCGTGATGCAGCGCTTCGCTTTCGTCCAGCATCCCGGATTCCACCGCGTAGCCCACCGGCGAATGGGGCATGGTCTGGTATTTCACCTTGCCGCGCTGACCGGCGACCAGGATCAATGAATCGCCCACATGGTAAGAACGCATCAGCCGGCCTTGCAATTCCACCACCGCGATGGTGGTGGCGGAGCCGCCGCCGAGGGCGATGATTTCCCGATTGGCCTGCTCGATGCCGTTGAGGATGGCGTCGCGCAGCGCCGCATTGTTCCGCTGCGCGGCGCGCACCGCTTCGGCCAGGCGTTGCACCGCCAGCCGCGAGGCGGCCTCGCCGGCCGGCAAACCGCCCAGGCCGTCCGCTACCACCAGCACCCCGGCGTCGGCACCCGCCGGGATCAGCGCCAGCGCGTCCTCGTTCACCGTCTCCTTGAAGGGCGAACGCCGGGTGAAGGCCGCCGCCTTAGCGCCGGCGAAAGAATACGTCTCGACGTCGGCCAGATCCTTTTGGGTATGGATCAGCGTGTCGGTGAGAATGCGCGGTGGAATGGCCAAGCATCAACTCCACTGAATAGTTTCGAGATAGTGGCGCAACTGGCCCGCGGTTTTGAACTTGCGCAGAATCAACGAACGTTTGAGCCCGCAGCAAATGTCCTTCACCTCCGGCGGTTGTTTCGCGTAGAGCTTGGCGCCGCCCACCGCGTCGTAAAACAGCCGGATCAGATTGATGACGTCGTCGTGAATATGCTGGGGGCTGGAGGCGCCCCAGTGGAACATGTCGAGCAGTTTCAATTCAAAGCCCAGGCCGTAGCGCTGCACGATGACGTTATCGGAATGCAGGTCGCCGTGGTATTCGCCCAGCTGGTGGATCGCCTCCATGCCCATGGCCAAGGCGTGCAGCAGATGCACCGCTTGAAAGGGACTGAGGCGTTTGCGCGGCTGCCGTGCCAGAAAGGCGCTGAGCAATTCGCCTTCCACGAATTCCGAAACCAGAAACGTGATCGGCACGCCGCGATAGAGGATGCTGTCCTGGGTGTAATATTGGATCACGATCGGGCACTGGCGCAGCTTGTGTAATTTTTTGGCGTAAAACACCGCGGCCTTGTCGCGTTGGTTGCGGTGAGGGAAGAAAAACTTGGCGGTGCGGTCGATGCCGGTGGCGCGTTCGCGGATCAGATATACCTCGCCCTCCCAGCCGGCGCCGAGGTGATGGACGATTTCATAACGCCCGCGCAGCAGTTTGCCCGGCGGGAAATCAAAAGAGTCGATGCGGGGGTGTTGTTGGTTGCTCATGTCCATCCGCGCTTGCCGCGCGCCGCGCCCGGCAGGGTTTTTCAGCGGAGGCGCCGCCCTTGCGCGGCGTCCCCCATGTCAAGTTTCCAGTCTGAAGCGACGATACCAAATTGCCGAGGCAGGGAGCATAACAAGCCTTTTTTCAGGAGGCCATCCTTATGAATCATCCAGGGTACACCGCCGGCGGGCACCGCGATTGGGATTTGATCGCGGCCGCGATCTTCTTCATCGCCTGTTGCCTGATCGTGAGCCTGGTGCTGCCTTACCGGCATGCCGGCGCCGGCGCTGATAAGCCGGAGGCTGAACCGGTTTCCGCCGCGCGGCCCGCGCTCATCGCCCTGATCGTCACCCCGGAACAGAAAAGCGCGGCCTTGACCGCCTACCGGCAAGGCATGTTAGCCCTGCGCGCCGCCGATTATCCGGCCGCGTCACTCGCGTTCAAAAAGGCCTTGGAAAAATTTCCGAGCCTCGCCGAGGCCTACATCGGCCTGGGCGAGGCCAATCATTTTCTCGGCGACGATCAGGCCGCCGCGCTCAACGCCCAGCACGGTCTCGACGAACTCGCCGCCGATCGAACCGTCTCCGCGCCGGACTTGAATATCAAAGCGGCCGAGGCCTGGGCGCATCGCGTACTGGGCATGGCCTTGCTGCGGCGCGCCGAGAACGAGCTGAATCGGAACGAGGCGTCGTTGGGAAAAATGGAGGCGAATCGCGCCCGCTTTCACTGTCAGCAGGCGCTCGCGCTGGATCGGGGCGACGCCGCGGCGGAGGATTGCGAAAAAACCGCCGCGGTATGGGCGCGGCGGTCGTGACGTTCCGCGCGCCGACGGCGCACGCGGGTAGAGCGCGCGCCGGGATTCGTGGATAATGCAGCGCCAGAGCGACAACCTAAGGGGCGTGTGTTAATGATCCATTTTTCGCAGAGCATTTCTCGCGGGGGGCCGCGACTCGGCGTCCGCCGCGGTCTGCTCACCCTGTGCGCGGCGGGTGTGTTGCTGGCCCTGGCCGCTTGCGCGAGCGGTCCTGATAAACGCTTCGCCGAGGATAGGCACGCGCAGGCCAAGGCCGCCTATCTGGCCCACGACTATCAGCGCACCCTCGCCATCGTCGAGCCGCAGGCCGCCGCGGGCGCGGCCTGGGCGCAATACACCCTCGGTTTCATGTACTACTACGGACGCGGGGTCAGGATAGACCGTCCGCTGGCGCGGCAATGGATACAACAAGCGGCGGCGCAGGATTACCCGCCCGCCAAGGAAGCCTTGCGCCGTCTGCCGCCCGTGGATGTCCCCGGCGGACCCGGTGTCCGCGGCGCCACCCGCCAAGGGCGGCGATCCGGCGCCGCCCGGGCTCGCGGCGTCCCCCGCCGCGTCCGCGCCGAATTTTCCGCCGCGTGAAATGCCGGCCGGCCAGGGGGCCGCCGCGCGGGGTGGCGGCGCAAACATGGAGACGCCGCCGCCAGCGTCCATGCCCGCCGTGCCGGAGCCGCCGCCGATCGAGCCCGTTGCCGCCGTCCCGCCGATGGAGGCATCGCCCGCGCCGATGAGCGAACCGCCGGCCGAACCCGCAGCTGCGGAGCCGGCCGAACCCCGCCCGCCTGTGGTTTCTTCCGACCCGTCACTCGTGCCCCGCCCGCCATCCCGCTTGCCGCCACGGCCGACGAGCGGGACAACCGGTGGGTCTCCCAACAAGACCCCGCCCGGGTGACCCTGCAATTGATCGGCAGCAGCGATCGGGCGGCCATCACCCATTACCTGCGCGAGCACGCCTTGGAAAAAGAGGCCGCCTATTACATTACCAGTCGGGCCGGCCGGCCTTGGTATGTGGTGGTGTACGGCAATTATGCTGACTTGAACGAGGCCCGCGCCGCCTTGGGCCGTTTGTCGCCGGCCTTGCGCGCCGCCTCGCCCTGGATACGCCCGTTCGCCGACATTCAGCAACAAATCAACACCACCGTGCCCTGAGCCGGGCCGCCGCGCCGCTCGTACCCTTTATCTCGCAAATTTAATCTTACAATTCCCCGCGGCTTGCCGCGGAGGGGAGATGCTCAAGGAGGCGAGGGTGTAGCGAGGGCGCGATTCCCTCCTTTGCGCAACGCGGCATACATTCCCCGTGCGCGGTCAGACCCATTTTATTTAAGAAAGCGCCGACGCATTCCCTCCTGGAATTTTCAGAACACGGCCGCCGCTGTGCCGCGGCAGCGGGTTTGCTGCCCGGCGGACAGCGCGCGGAGTGTGATCGAAGGCGGGTCGGCGGGCCTCTCTTCACAAATGGAAATAAATCCCGAGCCCGGTGTAGCGCAAGCGGTCCTGATAGAACTGGCCGTTGGGGGAAAAGCCGTGGAAGTGTTCGAGCATGATCCGGATCTCGCGGGCGCGGCGGTGGCTGAAGGCGAGGCCGATCTGGTAAGAGTGATTCCAGCGCCAGTCTCTTTCCTCGTGGGTCTGAAAGTCGGCGGCCGCTACGCCATCCAAACTGCCCAGTAAATTTTCCTTGCGGCCTTCCAGGCCGGTCTGGAAATGCCAGGGTTTGAGATCCGGTTCGCTGTTCAGGATGTAACCGCCGCCGCCGTAGACGCGAATACTGTTGAGGTCGAGGGATGCCAGCACCTCGAAGTCCTCGTAGCTGAGATTGACGCGGCGGATGCCGGGGTTGCCGAGCAGGAACTCGTCGCCCAAATGCGAGCTTTGATGGTAGATCCGCGCCAGCACGGACCACGGCCCGCTGCGATAGGAGACCGGAATTCCTATCCAGTAATCGGCGTTGACCAGATCGGCGGAAGGCGCGTCGAGATTGAACAGCCCGAACACCGCCGCCTGCAGGCCGATTTGCGACACCGAGGCATCGCCCCACCAGCTGTTGGCGAAGCCGAAATATTCGCCGAAGGAGACCATCGCCGCGTTAAATTCACTTGTGGAGCTGTGATAGCGCTGATAACGCATGGAGAATTGCGGCTGGCGCGGATCGGCCAGCAAGGGACCGAAGATGTCGTAGGGCGGCAGGGGTTCGATCACTGCTTCAGTCTGCACGACCGGCACGGCCGGCGCGTCATCTTCCGGCAGGCAGCTCTTTAAATCCTGCCATGCCACCCGTTTGATGCGGCCCGCGGTCAGCAGGGCCTGTTCGACGGCGCGTTGATCCGCTTCCTTCAAACAGCCTTCGGTGACCAGCAGCACCTGCTCCGCCTCCACCTTCAATACCGATACCCGCAGGCCGGCGAAGCGGCTATCCAAGATCGCGTCGGCGTAGCCCGCCAGATAACCGGGTTCGACGGCGAAGCCGATGCAAGGCGATAACAACCCGCACAGAATTCCGATTCTCGTGCTCGAACGGCGCCAACTTTTCACGACTGCCCCACCTTCCTTAGTGCTCCGTCCCCCGGCCCGGATCTGCTGCGCCATCAAAATAAAGTCAACTGATCGGTGTCGAGCCGCGGCGGCCGGAAACGGCCGGTGTCCAGCGGCGGCGGCGATTCGAAACCCAAACGTTGATGGGCCAGCCGGAACCGTTGCGCGATGAGGTCGGCGTAAATGCCGGTGCCGCGCATGCGCTCGCCGAACTGCGCGGCGTAATCCTTGCCGCCGCGACTGTCGCGGATACGTTCCATCACATGCGCGGCCCGGGTCGGCGCGTGCTCGGCCAGCCATTCGCGGAACAGGTCCTTCACCTCGTGGGGCAGGCGCAATAAAACATACCCGGCGCTGCGTGCCCCGGCGGATCGGGCGTCGGCGAGTATGGTTTCCAGTTCGCCGTCGGTCAACACCGGGATCAGCGGCGCGACCATCACCCCGACCGGGATGCCGGCCTCGCTCAGATGACGGATGATCTCCACCCGCCGCCGCGGCGCGCTGGCGCGCGGCTCGAGGGTACGCGCCAGCTGGTGGTCGAGGGTGGTGACCGAGACCATCACCTGCGCCAGGCCCTTGCCCGCCATCTCGGCGAGGATGTCGATGTCCCGCTCCACCAGCCAGGACTTGGTGACGATGGTGAGCGGATGCTCGCATTCCCGCAGCACGTCCAAAATCGCGCGGGTGATATGCAGGCGCCGCTCCACCGGCTGATAGGCGTCGGTGTTGATGCCCACCGCGATCGGTGCGCAGCGGTAGCCGGGCGCCGCCAATTCCTTGCGCAGCAGCGCGGCGGCGTCCGGTTTGTAGAACAGGCGGCTCTCGAAATCCAGGCCCGGCGACAGCCCCAGCCAGGCGTGGCTGGGGCGGGCGAAACAATAGACGCAGCCGTGTTCGCAACCGCGATAGGGATTGATCGAGCGATCGAAGCCCACGTCCGGCGATTGATTGTAGGAAATCACGGTGCGGCTGGTGTCGACGCTGAGGGTGGTGGCCAGCGGCGGCGGCTCGGCGTCGAGATTGCCCCAGCCGTCGTCCACCTCTTCGCGGCGGAGCGCCTCGTAGCGGTTGTCGGGATTGCTGCGCGCGCCACGGCCGCGTGGCGCCTGCGGTGGACGTTTGCTCATGATACGTTCCGAAGGCTGGGGTGAAAACGGCGGGCGCCGTTCCACCTTTAACGAAAACCGGCGGGCCGCCCTGTGACAAACCCGCCCGGACATTCTAAGCTTGAGGCCCAGTCCATCGCACTCTAAATAACAAGGTCAACGTCATGTCCGTCACCGCAACCCCATCTCCGCTGCCGATCGGCAAAGGCCAGTCCGAGGTGGTCTTGTATCCCAAACTCGCCAACCGCCACGGCTTGATCAGCGGCGCCACCGGCACCGGCAAAACCATTTCCTTGCAGGTGCTGGCCGAGGGTTTCAGCGCCCTGGGCGTGCCGGTCTTTCTCGCCGACGTGAAGGGCGACCTCGCCGGCATCAGCCAGCCGGGTGTACCCAATCCCAAGCTACAGCAGCGTATCGAACAGCTGGGCATCGGCGACCATCGTTACACCGGTTTCCCGGTGGCCTTTTGGGACGTGTTCGGCGAACAGGGCTTGCCGCTGCGCGCCACCGTCTCCGACATGGGGCCGCTGCTGCTGTCCCGGCTGCTGGATCTCAACGAGGTGCAGAGCGGCCTGCTCAGCCTGGTGTTCCGGGTCGCCGACGAGCAAGGCTTGCTGCTGCTGGATCTGAAAGACCTGCGCGCCATGTTGCGCCACGTGGCCGACAACGCCAAGACCGTCAGCGCCGACTACGGCCATGTCTCCACCACCAGCGTCGCCGCGATCCAGCGCCAACTGCTGACGCTGGAGGAACAGGGCGGCGAGCACTTTTTCGGCGAACCGGCGCTGCGCATCGCCGATCTGCTGCGCCGGGACGAGTCGGGCCGCGGCATGATCAATCTGCTGGCGGCCGACAAGCTGATCGGTTCGCCGCTGGTGTATTCGACCTTGCTGCTGTGGTTGTTGGCCGAGCTGTTCGAGCAACTGCCCGAGGTGGGCGACCCCGAGCGTCCCAAATTGGTGTTCTTTTTCGACGAGGCCCATCTGTTGTTCAAGGACACGCCCAAGGCGCTGCAAGACAAGATCGAGCAGGTGGTGCGGCTGATTCGGTCGAAGGGCGTGGGCGTGTATTTCGTCACCCAGACCCCCATGGACATCCCCGACAGTGTGTTGGGCCAATTGGGCAACCGCATTCAACACGCCCTGCGCGCCTTCACCCCGCGCGATCAAAAGGCCGTGCGCGCCGCCGCCGAGACCTTTCGCGGCGACGGCAAATTGGACGTGGCGGCGGTCATCACCGAGCTGGGGGTGGGCGAGGCGCTGGTATCGTGCCTCGATCCCCAGGGCAGCCCGCAGGTCGTGCAGCGCGCGCTGATCCGTCCGCCGCAAGGCCTGATCGGCCCGATTCCCATGATGACCCGCGACCGCCTGATCAGCGCCGATCCGCTGTATGCCCACTATAAAACCGAAATCGACCGCGAGTCGGCCTATGAATTGTTGAAGGCCAAGGCGGCCGCCGTGATCGAGACGCCAGCGCCGGCACCGGCGGCGTCGACGCCGCGTTCCGCCCCGCGAGCGGGCCGCGGCCGCGAGGGCGCGGTGGAGGCCATAACCAAAAGCGCGATGCGCGCCATCGGCTCGCAACTGGGCCGGCAAATCATGCGGGGAATACTGGGGGCCATCACCGGCGGCCGCGGCCGCTGAGAACCTGTTCTGAACGGCGCGACGGCTAGACCAGCTTCAAATGGCTGGTGTCGGGCGGTGGTGGGGCCTCGCCCGGTTCTTGCTGGTCCACGTCGCTGCCGACGGGGGCGAGATCAAACGCGCTGGTGTCGATGGCGGGGGGCGTGATCGCCGGCGCCTCTCCCAGGCGCGCGCCGGGCGAGGCCATCGACAAGGCGCTGACGTCGATGGCCGGCACGGGCACCGGCGCGGCCTGGGCCAGGTTCACGCCCACGGGTGAAACCGATAGCGCGCTGACATCGATTTCGAGTGCGGGGATCGGTTCAGGTTTGATCAGCGTGGTGCCGGCGGGTGACATGGAATAGGCGCTGATGTCGATGTCGGGCGCGGCGACCGGCACCGTCTCGACGAGCGTGACCCCGACCGGCGCCAGGCTGGGCGGTTGGTTTGCTTGAGGGCGGGTGACGGACGGACCGTCGTCGCTGAGGGTTTCCGCGACGCTGAGCAAGCCCGCCTCTTGCAGCGCGCCGACGTAACGTTGCGCGGCCGCCTGATCGAGGCCCTTCTTCACCACCACGCGCTGGCCGGAAAACAAGGGTTCCAGTTTGGCGGCCGGGACCTTGAACAAATTGGCGACTTTTTCCTTGACCTCCGCCAGCACCGCGCCGGCCGCCAATTGCCCGCTGACCACGATTTGATAGGTCTTGTCCGTCATTGCAGAGTTTCCCCATGACCGCCCGCTGAGCGCAGGGCTTGGTTTGCCTACTATAACGGCAGGTCCGGACGATCTCAAAACGGCGGGCCGGCATGACGACGAGGGGGCGCCGGGAGGCCGCGGCGCGGGTGACAATGGCCGCGGTTTACAGTACTGTGGCCGCGGAAAATACCGGGCACGCCTCTCACCAGGGTGTCATTCTTAATCCATGCCATCGCCCCGTCAGCCAGCCGACCATGTTGAGTTACCGCCACGCCTTTCACGCCGGCAATTTCGCCGATGTCCACAAACACGCCGTGCTCTCGCTGCTGCTGGCGGCCTTGCGTAAAAAAGACTCGCCGTTTTGTTGCATCGACACCCATGCCGGCGCCGGCCGTTACGATTTGCAGAGCGCGGAGGCGCAAAAGAACCGGGAATACCTCAACGGCATCGGCCGGCTGTGGGGGCGTGGCGATGTGCCGCCCGCCCTCGATGGCTATTTGGCGGCGGTGCGCGCGCTCGATCCGGATGCCGCGCCCGAGGCCGGCGGCCCGGCCGCGCCGCGTTATTATCCTGGTTCGCCGCGGATCGCCCGCCATCATCTGCGCCCCCAGGACCGCTTGATCCTGACCGAGCTGCACAGCACCGACGTCGTGAATTTGCGCAACGAGTTCAAAGGCGATCCGCAGGTGGCGGTGCACCATCTCGATGGTTATCAAGGACTGAAGGCCTTTTTGCCGCCCAAGGAAAGGCGCGGCCTGGTGCTCATCGATCCGGCGTTCGAGTTGCACGACGAAGTGGAGCGTGCGGTCGAAGGGTTACACGCCGCCTGGCGGCGTTGGCCCCAAGGTATTTACGCCTTGTGGTATCCCATCACCCATCGCGCTTTTGCGCAGGGCATTCATCGGTCGGCGATCAAGCTGGGGATCGGCAAGACGCTGGTCGCGGAGATCGAGATCCGCCCGCCGCACAGCGCGCGGCAGTTGAACGGTTCGGGGATGTTGATCGTGAATCCGCCGTGGCGGATCGAGATGGATTTGAACGCGATCTGCAACTGGCTGGCGCCGGTCCTCGCCGACGACGGCGGGCAGGCGCGGGTCGAATGGCTGATACCGGAATGAGCGCGCGCTGGCGGGACCACGCGACCAGACGCGGAATAACGCGCCTTACGCTGAAAACGCGCGGCGGCAACGATCCTTAACCGGCGCCTGTTCGCAACGGACGGGCGTTTTCTTCGCGCTTATTCCGGTTCGGCCGGCATGGTATGGCGGCTCAGCGCCAACATCCCGCGCACGACGCGGTATATCCACCACACGACCGCGGCGATGGCGACGACCGCGCCCACTCCGTAATAAAACGTGCCCATGGAGATCGGCGCGGCGATAAAGATAGTCAAGGCGGTGGTCAGCATCCAGCGATGATGGCTTTCCGCAATCAGCACGCCTTCCCGTTTTATGCCGGTCGCACGGCGATAACGCCAGAGTTCGATCAGATTGACGACGACGCCCAGCGGTATGAGCACACCGATCGCGTAAAGGCCGTAGGCCAGCCATAACAGCCGCTCTTCCTTGCGCTCGATACGCCGGATCTTCGCCAGTTTTCTTTGTGACATCACGGTGGTGTTCATGGACTTTCCTTAGGTTATCTCTATTGAATTTCATTAAACCGCCGCCGCGGCGCCCGCTCAGTGACAAGATCACAGTCCGCCGCCGTGGCCAATATCCTAATAACTAGGATTATATTGGTTCGGTTGAATTGGCCGAGTAGCGCTTCCTCTCATTCCAGTCGGGCGGGAGACCACTTTCCTCGTTTCGATAATCTATGCTGTAGATATATAGATGGTTCGCGCTGTGCGTGGAGGTGGCATGTTAGAGGGAAGCACCGCGGTGAGTAAGGTTTCGGAGGAGCCGGATGTGCCGCGCGCCTTCTGGTTCGAATGTCTGCTCGATACCTTGTCGCATGAAATCTATGTGTTCCGCGCGGATAATCTGCATTTCATCGAGATCAACCAAGGGGCGCGCCGGGCCTTGGGATACGGCCGCGAAGAGCTGTTGCAGCGTTCGCTGCTGGATATCGAATCCGTCGTCTCTTCCAGCCAATTTCACGAGTTGTCCGGGCCGCTGCGCCGCGCCGAAAAAGAGAAAGTGATTTTTGAAACGACACATCGGCGCAAGGACGGCAGCATTTATCCGGTGGAAGTGCGCTTGCAGCTTTGCCAGTCGCGGCAAGCCAATGCCTTCATCGCCATCGCGACGGATGTCACCGAGCGCAAATCCGCCGAAAACAAATTCCGGCATTTATCCGACTCTTTTCCAGACGCCGTTTTAATCCTCGAAGAACAACTCTGCATTGAATGCAACAAGGCGGGTTTGCAAATGTTCCAAGTCGCTTCGCTCGAGGAATTGGCGCGGCACTGGCCGAGGGTATTCGCCGACGATACCGGCCCATCCGCCGGGACGGGTCGGCGTACCGTATCCCCACTCCGGCAGGTCCTCGCCGCGCCCGAGTTTCGCGGCGAGGTCGCGTTGCGGCGCGCCAACGGTGAGATATTCCCGGCCTGGGCCTTCCTGAGCCCGATCATGGAAGGCGGGCGGCACTTGCATCAACTTATTCTGCGCGATCTCACCGAGCAAAGACGCACCGAACATGCCTTGCGGGAAAGCGAGGAGCGTTTTTCCCTGGCCATGGCGGGCGCCAATGACGGTTTGTGGGATTGGGATCTGAAAACCGATGCCGTGTATTTCTCGCCGCGTTGGAAAAATATGCTGGGTTATGAGGAGCACGAACTCGCCAACCACCTGACCACCTGGAGCAGCAGCCTGCATCCGGACGATCTGGACCGCGCCTTGCGCGAAGTCGATGCGTACATGAGGGGCGTCATCGATGAATATATGATCGAGTTTCGCATGAAGCATAAGGCGGGACATTACGTGGACATCCTGGCGCGCGGCATCATCGTGCGCGATGAAAACGCCGTTCCCCATCGGTTCGTCGGCACCCACGTCGATATCAGCGAGCGCAAGAAGGCGGAGCAACTGCTCCAGCAGCGCTTAAGCGAATTGGCCAAGGCCAATATGACGATCAAGGATACCCAGGCCCAGCTGTTTCAGGCGGAGAAGATGGCCTCCATCGGCGAATTGGCGGCGGGGATCGCCCATGAGATCAATAACCCGGTCGGTTTCGTCAGTTCCAATATCAGAACGCTCAAGGAAAATGCCGAGTATCTGCTGGGCCTGATCGAGCTGTATACGCAATTGGAGGCGCGGCCCGCCGATCAAGCCTTGTTGAAGGATATCCGGGCCTTTAAAAAACAAATCGATCTCGATTTCATCACGCGCGATATCCACGTGCTCGGCGCCGAGAGCGAGGAGGGCATCGCGCGGGTGATCCGCATCATCAAGGATTTGAAATCGTTCTCGCATATGGATCAAGGCGAGGCGCAGTTGAGCGATCTCCACGCCGGTCTGGATTCCACCCTCAATATCGCGCACAACGAAATAAAATATAAAGCGGATGTCGTCAAGGAATACGGCGATATTCCGCTGGTGCTGTGCAATCCGTCTCAGATCAATCAGGTGTTCATGAATCTACTGGTCAACGCGGCGCACGCCATCGAAAAATACGGCCGCATCACCGTTCGCAGCGGCCGGCGCGGCCATGAGTGGGTGTGGGTGGAGATCAGCGACACCGGCGGCGGTATTCCCGATGCGATAAAAACTCGGATTTTCGAGCCGTTTTTCACCACCAAAGCGGTCGGCAAAGGGACGGGGCTGGGACTCGCGATCAGTTATCGCATCGTTGAAAGCCATGGCGGTCGTATTGAACTGGACAGCGTGCTGGGGCGGGGTTCGACCTTCCGGGTAGTGCTGCCTATCGAGGGCGTCGGTCCAGGCGCCGCTTTAAAGTCGCTGTAAAGACGATGCTGGTTTTGCGTCGCTCGGCCGCTTCTTCGATCTGGGCGATCCAGGGAATTTCCAGGACTTGCTTTGGCACGGGCGGCCGCGTATTCCCGGCCATGGTTTTGACATTGACGGATTGAGCACTTATCATCGCCGCTCCCGCGAGTTCGCCGTTTTTATTCGTGAGCATTTGCGATGAGTTTATCTACCCGCGCACTCCCAACCCAGCGGCCGCAGGCCCGGGAGCAGGACATTCAGTTCAAGGGCCCGGCCGGCCGCATCGAAGGCATCGTCAGCGTTCCCCCCGCGGAAAAACCGGCCGGCGCGGTGGCGATCATTTGTCATCCCCATCCCTTGCATGGCGGCAGCTTCAACAACAAAGTGACGCATACCCTCGCGCGCACCCTGTGCAATCTGGGCGCGGTGGCGATCCGCTTCAATTTCCGGGGCGTGGGCCACAGCGCGGGCCGCTACGACCACGGCATAGGCGAGACGCAGGATCTGCTCGCGGTGATCCGCGCCGTGCGTGCCGAGTATCCCGGCCGGGAAATCTGGCTGGCGGGTTTTTCCTTCGGCGCCTACATCGCCCTGCACGCCGCGCAATACACCCAGGTGGACCGCCTGATCACCATCGCGCCGCCGGTCAATCTTTTTCGTCTTGGCGACATGGCGGCGCCCGCCTGTCCGTGGTTGCTGGTGCAAGGCAAGCAGGACCAACTGGTGCCTTATCAGGATGTGTTGCGGTGGGCGACGCGGATCTACCCCGCGCCGGAGACGGTGTATCTCGACGATGCCTGCCATTATTTCCACGGCAAACTGGCCGCGCTGCAAACCATCATCGCAGGCGCCGTCGCGGAGGGCTGCGGCCGGTATTCGTTCGCGGGCCACGCTTAAAATCAGAAAAATCTCAAAACGTGTTTTCTTGTGTTGCCGGCGGGAGCGGTCTAGATGACGTTGGACGACGTGCACGCCTTGGCGTGAGGAAGGCATCCTTTCGGCGTCTCACCCTACGGCGGCGCGCCCCTCTCCCCGCTTGCGGGAGAGGGGCGTGAATACTCTCGATACGTGATGGCGCACAACCGATAGACGGGTGGCGACGTTTGGTCATCGCGCACGAATTGGGCGTGGCCATCCACGCCGCGAGATCCCGCGCTGCCGGCGCTTGGTTCAGCGCGCCGAATGGCCGCTGAGTTTCACTTCCACTTTTTCATGCTCGGCCAGATTGGCGTAGTAATCGCGCAGAATGGCCAGCACCTCGGGGCGCGAGAATTCGGCCGGCACCTCGCCGTTCTCCGAGAGCGCCTTGCGCAGCTTGGTGCCCGACAGCAGCAAACGATCCGCGCCCTCGTGCGGGCAGGTGCGCATCGAGGCCATGCCGCCGCACTTGTAGCAGTAAAAGGTCCAGTCGATCTTGAGCGGCTGGGTCTCGAGCGAGCCCTTGGGGATTTGATCGAAGATGTGGTGGGCGTCGAAGGGGCCGTAGTAATCGCCGACGCCGGCGTGGTCGCGGCCGACGATGAGGTGCGAGCAGCCGTAGTTCTGGCGGAACAGTGCGTGCAGCAGCGCCTCGCGCGGTCCGGCGTAACGCATGTCGAGCGGGTAACCCGATTGCACCACCGTGTCTTTGACGAAATAATTTTCGACGAGCGCGTTGATCGCTTTGACGCGCACGTCGGAAGGAATGTCGCCGGCCTTCAATTTGCCGAGCAGCGAATGGATCATCACGCCGTCGCAGATCTCGATGGCGATCTTCACCAGATATTCGTGCGAGCGGTGCAGGGGATTGCGGGTCTGGAAGGCGACCACCGTGTTCCAGCCTTTTTCCTCGAATAATTTGCGGGTCTCGGCCGGGGTCATGTAGACGTCGGCGAAGTCAGTGGGGAAGCGGCCCTGCGACAAGACCTTCACCGGCCCGGCCAGATTCACCTCGCCCTGTTCCATCACCATCTGCACGCCGGGGTGTTCGGCGTCGGTGGTCTTGAACACCATGGCGCATTCATGGGCCTTGTCGATGGTGTATTTCTCGGTGACTTGCATGGTGGCCATGATCTCGCCGGATTCGCGGTCCACCAGCGCGACCTCGGAACCGGTCTTGATGCCGTCGGCGGTGTGCTGGTCGGTGGAGAGGGTGATGGGGATGGGCCAGAACAGGCCGTTGGCCATCTTCATTCCGTCGCATACGCCCTGCCAGTCGGCGCGGGTCATGAAACCGTCGAGCGGGGTGAAACCGCCGATGCCCAGCATGATCAGGTCGCCGACTTCGCGGGAGCTGATCCGCACCTGGCTGAGGGTCTCGGCCCGCTGGCGTTCGGCGGCCAACGCGGCGCCTTCCAGCAGCAGGGGTTTCAGCGTCTCGGCGCCGTGGGGTTTGACGAGTTTGGACATGGTGTGGACTCCTGAAAGTAAAAGACCCGGCCTGGGTGCGGCGCCGCGTTGCCGGCGAAAGAGCGCCATTTTAGCAATGAAACGGCCGCGCGGGTATGCGGCGCGCGGATTTACTGGTCGTGGCCGGTGCGCGCGCCCAAGATTGTTCGATGAGCTGGGCGCGATTGCGGACCCCCGGCCTGTCGAGGCGGCGGCTCATGGGCTTTTTGACGGTGATTCACCGAGGTTGAGCCGGCCGGTGATGATGCTGTTCGCGCGGAGTGAGCTTGCGCAGCCATTCCGCCACCGCCCGGGCCGTAGGGGTTGAGGATTTCCCATTCGCTGTCGCCCGCCAAGGCCGGGGCGAATAAATCACACTCGCGGGCGTGACCTACAAAAAACCTTCCTGTTACACCATCGCCATTTTTGGAGGCCCGCCTCCGCCACGCCGCCTACTACAAAAAGCAGGGCCTCGCGCCACTCATCGGAGTAAAGCGGAAACCGGGCGGGTATAGGCCTGCGGCAAAGACGTCCTGAACGAGAGCGAGTCCGGCATTTTCGCAGGGTGCCGAGAACGGTTGGGTTACAAATCGGTGACTTAGGAAAAATCGCGCAAGGCCGATGAGCTTGAGAGTTGTCTGTATCGATGCGTGAGCCACCAGGGCCGGCATAGCTGGAGATGTCAGGAGTGGAGCAGTATGGCAGGGGATGCGAAGGATATACAGGCGCGGTTGCGCCGGCTGCGTGAACATTACATCGAGGCTTTACCCCACAAATTGCAGATCTTGCGCGATGGCTGGGCTCGTCTGGACGGCGCCTGGGAAACGCCCAATTTAGAATCACTCATCCGTATCAGTCACAACCTCGCCGGCTCGGCGGCCAGTTTCGATTTCCCCGGTCTCGGCTCGGCGGCCCATGAACTCGAAGAACAGTTGCGCCGTTTAAACGGCGTACCCGGCACGGCCGCGCAACGGCAGGTAATGCGGGACCATGTCGATGCGCTGCTCGAAGCGGGACGGGTGGCGAGCAGTCAGGGGCCGGCGGCCGGCGTATCGCTCGTGCAAAGTGAAATCCCCCTGCCGCCGTTGTCCGATGACCGGCTGGTGTATGTGGTGGACGACGATAGCGACTCCGCCGGGCAGCTGGCCTTGCAATTACGCCGTTACGGCTACGAGGTACGGTTGTTCACCACGCACGGCGGGGTGGCGCAGGCCCTCGGGGAACAGGCCCCGGTGGCGGTGTTAATGGACATCGTCGCACCCGCCGGAGGATTGGTGGGGATGGACGTGGTCGCGGTGATCCGGCACGCCCGCGATCAACTCGTGCCGGTGATGTTCCTCAGCTCGCGTAATGACTTGGAGGCGCGTTTGCATGCCGTGCGGATCGGCGGCATGGCCTATTTCACCAAACCGGTCGAGGTGGGCGGGTTGGTGGATAAACTCGACGCGCTGCGGGAACAGCGTCCCGAAGAGTTTTATCGAGTGATGGTGGTGGACGACTCGCCGCCGATGGCCGCCTATTACGGCGCGGTATTGCGGGAACAAGGCATGCAAGTGGAAGTGGTGTCGGAACTCGGCGGCATCATCAACCTCATCGATCAATTCCGCCCCGATCTTATTCTGCTCGACCCCCTCATGCCCGGCTGCAACGGCCTGGAGCTGGCGGCGGTGATCCGGCAGAAGGAAGATTTCATCAGCACCGCGATCGTTTATTTGTCGGCCGAGACCGATCTCGATGCCCGGCTGCAGGCCTTGTTCCGCGGCGGCGACGATTTTCTGGTCAAGCCCATCGAGCCGCGCCATCTGGTGGCGACGGTGCGCATGCGGGTGCGCCGGGCCCGCCAACTGCGCAGCTTCATGGTGCGCGACGGCCTCACCGGCCTGCTCAATCACACCGCGATCAAGGAGCAATTGGAGCTGGAATTGGCGCGCAGTCAGCGCGAGAAACACCCCTTGTGTTTCGTGATGATCGATATCGATCACTTCAAACAGGTGAACGACCGGTACGGCCATGTGATGGGCGACCGGGTCATCAAAAGCCTGTCGCGCCTATTGCGCGATCGCTTGCGGGGTTCCGACGTGGTGGGCCGCTACGGCGGCGAAGAGGTGGCCGTGGTATTGAAAGGCACCTATGTGCACGACGCCGAACGCTTGATCAACGCGATTCGCGAGGATTTCGCCGCCATCCAGCATCCCGGGGAAGACGGTGCCTTTACCGTCAGCTTCAGCGGCGGCATCGCCAGTTTTCCCGACTACGCCGGCGCGACCGAGATGAGTGAGGCCGCCGACAAGGCGCTCTACGCCGCCAAGCGGGCCGGGCGCAACCGCATTATGGTGGCCGTACCCAACCAACTTTAAATCCCCTCGCTTTTTCCTCCCGCCGCGAGCGTGTAAGATTAAACCCTTTGGCGGGGGAGTGCGGCTTTGGAACAGTTTCGAGGTACGACCATTTTGGCGGTGCGGCGCGGCGCGCGGGTGGTGATCGGCGGCGACGGCCAGGTGTCGTTGGGCAATACCGTGATGAAGGGCAACGCCCGCAAGGTCCGCCGCCTGTACGGCGAGCGGGTCATCGCCGGTTTCGCGGGCGGCACCGCCGACGCCTTCACCCTGTTCGAACGCTTCGAGGGCAAACTGGAGAAACACTCCGGCAACCTGGTGCGCTCGGCGGTGGAGCTGGCCAAGGACTGGCGCACCGACCGCATACTGCGCCGCCTCGAGGCCATGCTGATCGTGGCGGACAAGCAGAGTTCGCTGTTGATCTCCGGCAACGGCGACGTCGTCGAACCCGAGCACGACCTGGCCGCCATCGGCTCCGGCGGCCCTTATGCCCAGGCGGCGGCGCGGGCCTTGATGCTGCACACCGAGCTGGACGCGCGCGCCATCGTCGAAAAGGCCTTGTCCATCGCCGCCGACATTTGCGTGTACACCAATCACAATCTGACCATCGAGGAGTTGGACGCGGTACAGTGAAGTCCGCGCCAAGTCCCGATTTATCACCAATGACTACCGAGTAGCCGTGATGTCTTACATGACGCCCAGAGAAATCGTTCAGGAACTCGACAAACACATCGTCGGCCAGGCCGACGCCAAACGCGCGGTGGCGATCGCCCTGCGCAATCGCTGGCGCCGTTCGCAGGTCAGCGACGCGCTGCGCAACGAGATCACCCCCAAAAATATCCTGATGATCGGTCCCACCGGGGTCGGCAAGACCGAGATCGCGCGGCGGCTGGCCAAACTCGCCAACGCCCCCTTCATCAAGGTCGAGGCCACCAAGTTCACCGAGGTGGGTTATGTGGGCCGCGACGTGGAATCCATCGTCCGCGACCTGGTGGAGGTCGCCATCAAGATGACCCGCGAGGAGGAGCTGGGCAAGGTCCGCCACCGGGCCGAGGACGCGGCGGAGGAGCGGGTGCTCGAGGCCTTGTTGCCGCGGGCGCGCACCGGTTTCGGCGCCAATCCCGACACCGCCGAAGAGAGCACCACCCGGCAGATTTTCCGCAAGAAGCTGCGCCAGGGCGAGCTGGACGACAAAGAGATCGAAATAGAAGTGAACGCCGCGCCGATCGGGGTCGAGATCATGGCGCCGCCCGGCATGGAAGAGATGTCCGGTCAATTGCAGAGCCTGTTTCAAAACATGGGCGGCACCCGCACCCGCCGCCGC
Organism: uncultured Gammaproteobacteria bacterium; assembly: GCA_963729605.1. Lineage (GTDB taxonomy): Bacteria > Pseudomonadota > Gammaproteobacteria > DRLM01 > DRLM01 > CAKKSB01. The sequence goes on from CAVSNY010000002.1 coordinate 237,260, forward strand.
CGTTTGCGGGTGAAGGACGCGCTCAAGCTGCTCAACGATGAAGAGGCGGGCAAGCTGGTCAACGAAGACGATTTGAAGACCCGCGCCCTGCAAAACGTCGAACAGAACGGCATCGTGTTTCTCGACGAGATCGACAAGATCGCCAAGCGCGGCGAACATAGCGGTCCCGATGTCTCCCGCGAGGGCGTGCAGCGCGATTTATTGCCGCTGGTGGAGGGCAGCACCGTCACCACCAAACACGGCATGGTCCGCACCGATCACGTCCTGTTCATCGCCTCCGGCGCCTTTCACCTCGCCAAGCCTTCGGACCTGATTCCCGAATTGCAGGGCCGTCTGCCGATCCGCGTCGAGTTGAGCGCGCTCACCGTGGAGGATTTCGTGCGCATCCTCACCGAGCCCGACGCCTCGCTCACCGAGCAATACATCGCGCTGCTCGCCACCGAGGGGTTGACGGTGCAATTCGCCGCGGACGGCATTCGCCGCCTCGCCGAGATCGCCTGGTCGGTGAACGAGCGCACCGAAAACATCGGCGCCCGCCGTTTGCACACGGTGATGGAACGTTTATTGGAAACGGTTTCGTTCGACGCCTCCGATCGCCAAGGTCAGACGCTGGTCATCGACGGCGCGTATGTGGACGCGCAGCTCGGCCAGTTGGCGGGCGACGAAGACATGAGCCGGTATATTTTGTAAAAGGGGAGGTCCTGGCGCTGAATGTTTTCTGAAAAATCGCTTGGCAGCCAAGGCCCCAGAAAAACTTTTCTATGACGGGACATTCTCGGCGCCTTGGCGTTCAACCTGGATCAACCAGTAGTTATTAATTCATCGGGAATGAACGCCGACATACAGCGGCGCGATGATGGCCCGTTTTTTCAGTAACCGAGAGACTCATGTCAGCCGACACGCCGCGCCCCACCGACATCCGCCTGCACCGCGTCAGCCGCATCCTGGAGCTTCGCTTCGACGACGGCGCGCATTACAAATTGCCCTGCGAATATCTGCGCGTCTATTCGCCCTCCGCCGAGGTGCGCGGCCACGGCCCCGGTCAGGAGGTGTTGCAGGTGGGTAAAGAGAATGTCAACATCACCGCCATCGAGCCGGTCGGTCATTACGCGGTCAAGATTTATTTCGACGACGGTCATAACACCGGCCTCTATACTTGGGACCTGCTCCACAATCTCGGCGCCCATCAGCCGGCCTTGTGGCAGAACTATCTGGACGCCCTGGCCAAGGCGGGCCATCAACGTATTCCACCGGTTTAAACGGCGCACACACCATGACTGAACGCGATTCGTCCAGCTCCACCCACTTCGGTTACCGGCAAGTGGCCGCCGAGGACAAGGCGCGCCTGGTGGCGGGCGTCTTCGATTCGGTGGCGAACAAATACGATTTGATGAACGACCTGATGTCGCTGGGCGTGCATCGTTTGTGGAAGCGTTTCACCATCGAGCTCAGCGGCGTCGCCGTCGGGCAGCGGGTGCTGGACGTGGCCTCGGGCACCGGCGACCTCGCCGCCGCCTTCGCCGCGCGGGTCGGCGGCGACGGGCGGGTGATCTCCACCGACATCAACAACGCCATGCTCGATCGCGGCCGCGATGCCTTGATCGAACGCGGCATCGTCGGCAATGTCGATTACGCCCAGGCCAACGCCGAACGCCTGCCCTTCGTTGATAACGCCTTCGACTGCGTGAGCATCGCCTTCGGTCTGCGCAACGTCACCGATATTCCCGCCGCCCTGGCCTCGATGCACCGCGTGCTGAAACCCGGCGGCCGTTTGCTGGTGCTGGAATTCTCCAAACCGGCGGCGCCGATCCGGCCGCTGTACGATGCTTATTCAAAGATATTGCCGTGGCTGGGCAAGGCGGTGACCGGCGACGCAGACAGTTACCGTTATCTGGTGGAATCGATTCGCATGCACCCCGGCCAGGACGCGCTCAAGCACATGATGCTGGAGGCGGGCTTTGCTCATTGTGATTATTACAACTTGAGCGGCGGCATCGTCGCCCTGCACCGGGGCTACAAATTGTGAGCTTCGGCGAGTCCGTCCAGTACGCCGGTTTCTGGCGCCGCCTGGCCGCCTCGCTGATCGACAGCTTGATATTCGGTTTGATCATGGGCCTGATGTGGCTGCTGCTGGGCTGGGGCGGTGCGCCGCAAAACGATTTGGCGCCCGGTCCGCAAGGCTACGACGGCGTCACTTTGCTGCGCAGCCTGGCGCAGAATCTTTTCTTCGCGCTGGTGACGGTGTTTTTCTGGCTGAAATTTCTCGGTACGCCCGGCAAGCTGCTGCTGGGTTGCCAAGTGGTGGACGCGCGCGACGGCGGGTCCTTGCGCACCGGCCAGGCCTTGTTGCGTTACTTCGCTTACTTCGTGTCGATCCTGCCGCTCGGTCTGGGTTTTTTATGGATCGCCTGGGACAAACGCAAGCAGGGGTTTCACGACAAGATCGCCAAGACCGTGGTGGTGCTGGAAGACATCGCGCGCGCGCCGTTGCCGGATTTTGAAAGGGACTGGAAGTGATGTTGCCGACTTTGGTGCTGGCCGGCTTGGAGAGCGCCGTCAACCGTTATCTCGCGCTCGACCCCGCCGCGCTGGCGCGCCTCGCGCCGCTTAGCGGCAAGGTCGTCGCCCTGGAATTGCGCGGCGTCAATCTGACCTTTTACATGACGCCCCATGCCGGCGGTCTGCATCTGCTGGGCGACTACGCCGGCACGCCGGACACGGTGATCCGCGGCGCGCCTTTCAGCCTGGCGCGGCTGGGCGCGGCGCGCGGCGAACGCGGCGCGGTATTCAAGGGCGACGTGGAGATCCGCGGCGATGTGGAATTGGGGCAGCGTTTCGAAGCGGCGCTGCGCGACATCGACATCGATTGGGAGGAACAACTCTCGCGGTTGGTCGGCGATGTGGCGGCCCATCAAGTGGGCGTGGCGGTGCGCGGCTTGCGCGAATGGGGCGCCCGGGGCATGGATCATCTCGGCCGCGACGGCGCCGATTATTTGCAGGAAGAAAGCGATCACCTGCCGCGCCGCGAGGAAGTGGACGCCTGGCTGGCGGCGATCGACCATCTGCGCAGCGACGCCGACCGCCTGGCGGCGCGGGTGAAACGTCTCGCCGCCGCGCGAGCACAATCCGAGAAATCCGAATGACGGTCACCGTAACGGCGGCGGAATTTTTGTCATGCTGATGTTTCAACCGCGCCAGCTGCTGCGCCTGCTGCACATCAACCGGGTGTTGATGCGCCACGGCCTCGACGATATCGTGCTCGCCACCCATCTGTTCCGGCCGGTGCGCTTCATCCGCTATTTTCTGCCCTGGTATTGGGTGCCCCGCGAATTGCCGCCGCGCGGCATGCGGATCCGCCTGGCCCTGGAAGAGCTGGGCCCGATCTTCGTCAAGTTCGGGCAGATGCTCTCCACCCGCCGCGATCTGATCCCCGACGACATCGCCGTCGAACTCACCAAGTTGCAGGATCGAGTGCCGCCGTTTCCCGGCGCCGAGTCGCGCGCCATCATCGAAAGCGCCCTGGGCCAATCGGTCGACGAACTGTTTGCCCACTTCGAAGAGACGCCGCACGCCTCGGCCTCCATCGCCCAGGTGCATCTGGCGCGCCTGCACGACGGCCGCGAGGTGGTGGTGAAGGTGGTGAGGCCGCATATCCTGGAGGTGATCGCCCGCGACATCGGCCTGCTGTATGTGGTGGCCGGTCTCGCCGAACACTACTGGAGCGAGGGCCGGCGCCTGCGGCCGCGCGAAGTGGTGCGCGAATACGAAAAGACCATCCTCGACGAACTCGACCTGCTGCGCGAGGCGGCCAACGCCTCGCAGCTGCGCCGCAATTTTCAGGGATCCACGCTGCTCTACGTGCCCGAGGTGTATTGGCCTTACAGCCGCCGCCAGGTGATGGTGATGGAGCGCATTCGCGGCATACCCATCGGCGACATCGCCGCGCTGAAACAACACGGCATCGACCTCAAGCAACTTTCCGAACGCGGCGTGGAAATCTTTTTCACGCAGGTATTCCGCCACAGTTTTTTTCACGCCGACATGCACCCCGGCAATATCTTCGTCTCGCCGCAGGGGCAATACATCGCCGTGGATTTCGGCATCATGGGCACCTTGAATCCGGTGGACCAGCGTTATCTCGCCGAGAATTTCCTGGCCTTCTTCCGCCGCGATTACCGGCGGGTGGCCGAGCTGCACGTCTTGTCGGGCTGGGTGCCGGAGGGCACGCGGGTCGATGAATTCGAGTCGGCGATCCGCACCGTCTGCGAACCGATCTTCGAGCGGCCGCTCAAGGAGATTTCCTTCGGCCAATTGCTGCTGCGCTTATTCCAGACCGCGCGGCGTTTCAACATGGAAGTGCAGCCGCAATTGGTGCTGCTGCAAAAGACCTTGCTGCATGTTGAAGGTCTGGGCCGCGAACTTTATCCCGATCTCGATCTGTGGCAGACCGCCAAGCCGTTTCTCGAACGCTGGATGAACGAACAAGTCGGCGTGCGCGCCTTGCTGCGCGGTTTGAAGGACAACATCCCGCGCTGGGCGGAGCGCCTGCCGGAAATTCCCGCCTTGTTGCACGGCGTATTGCAACGCGCGGAAAACGGCCAGTTCAAAGTGACCAGTGATAATCCCGAATTGCGCGAAATGCACCGCAGTTTGCGGCAAGGCCAGCAGCGTTTGTACGTCGCCATCGTCGGCGCCGCCTTGGTGGTCGCGGCGGCGGTGGTGCTGGGCTTGGACGGCTACGCCCCGTTGATGGTGGGCGATGCTCCGCTGTTCACTTGGGTGCTGGGCGGCCTGGGCGGCTTGTTGCTGCTGCTGGCGTGGCCGTCGGGCGGACGGGATTGATGGTGCGAGCCGCGATGAACGGCTGCTTTGGTCGGCGTTAAATATGCGCCGATCCGTTTTTTCGTGTGGCTTGATGGGGTTCCCCGGGTTTCGCATAAGGCGCTCAACCCAGACTACATTGCTTACCTAATTAAAAGCATCACCCGCCAACCTTGTTGTACGCCAACTCAATAAATGGCTTAACTTGCTCAAACTCGCCGTCAGAGCATAGGGTGAATTCTGTATCTCCTGTTCCATAGTGACCAATTTCCGTAACATCACGATAAAATTTCGGCGGTGATTCGATATCTGCGGCACCTAGTTTCAAAAAGAGTTTGATACCTCGGCTTTGTGGCTCCATACAGACAATATTCTGCGAAATCTTGTAGGCGATGTAGAATTTCTTGGGCGCTTCCTCAATGGCCGGATCGAGGCTCACGATGAATTCGCGGATGCTATGCATGAGCGCCTGAATGAAATTCGGCTTTCCCTCCAGATGTTCTTCAAACGTGTAGGTTGCCGTGGCGCGTACCTGCGCGGCCTTTTTGCCGGCCTCCACCATGATCGGGTTTTTCCCATTTCCCTGGACAGTAGTGGGTACCTTGGTTGCCTGAAACACCTCTTCAAGGTAAAGCGAGCCGTTTTTGAACAGTCGATACTTCCATAGCTCAATATTTGCCCCCATCACTTGAACAGCATGCAGGTCATATTTCTTATAGTTCGGCGCGATACAGATGACCCTCACATCGAGCCAGTCCACTTTGGCGCCATTTCCTAGTGCCCGTTGGACGGCAATCTCGAAATCTCCTTTGTGATCCTGAATCCAGTGCAGGTAGAAGAGGCTTTGATTGATTAACTCGGAAGACTCTACCTTCTTGTATTCAATAATAACCGGGTTATTGTCCTCCGATAACGCCAGGCTATCTATGCGCCCGGCATGCAAGGCGTCAGTAGAGAATTCTGAGGCTACCAAACGGCAATTGAAGACGGTCGCGAGGTTCTTTTCGATCAGTTTCTGCAACTCCTTCTCGATCGAGAAATTCGTCTGTTCAACCGGCACCAAGCTGTTCCCGGACATCTCAAATAGTGGCATCTTGTTCGATCCCCCGTAACGCGCGTAAGGCGTAATCAGTAAAATAAATGTAGGGTGGGTTAGGCCGAAGGCCGTAATCCACCAAGCGTCGCGCAGCGACTCATCAATCAATCATCATAAGGAGCGCCTGGTGGCGCGGGTTGGTGGGTTACGCTGCGCTAACCCACCCTACATTGATATCGACCGCGCGTTCCTTAACACGCCCGCAGCCCCTGTTCCAAGGTCGGATAACGCAGGCGCACGCCGAGTTCGCGCAGCATCTTGCGGTTGTCCATGCGCCGCGATTCTTCGAGGTAGGACATCATCTCCGCGCTGAGTCGGGCCTTGGCCTCGGCCAGGCCGATTTGCGGCGGACGTGGCAGGCCGTGCAGGTCGGCGACGCGGTTGAAATAGTCGGTCATGGTGCTGGGGTGACCATCACTGACGTTGTAAATGCCGTGGCCGCGAAACGCCGCCGCCACGCAGATGCTCGCCAAATCGTCGGCGTGGATGCGATTGGTGTAGCCGCACTCGGCCGCGTTCAAGATCGGCGTGCCTTGCCGGATGCGTTCCACCGGCAAACGGCCGGGGCCGTAGATGCCGCCGACCCGCAGGATGACCACCGGCGCACCGGTGCTCGCTTCCCACTCGTGCAGAGCGGTCTCGGCGTCGAGGCGGCGGCGGGCGCGGTCCGTGCCGGGACGGGCGGGGGTCTGTTCCGTGACCCACTCGCCTCGGCAATCGCCGTACACGCCGCTGGTGCTGATGTAGACCAGCTTGGCCGGCAGCGCGCCGGGGGCGATATGCTGCAAGAAACCGCGCAGCCGCGGATCGCTGTCGCCCTGCGCCGGCGGGGGCGCGAAGTAGAACAGCACGCCGCCGCCGGTGGGCAGCGGCGGCAGGGCGGCGGTCTGGTCCAAATCGCCCACATCGGCGATGATGCCGCGCGCGGTGAGCTGTTGCGCCGTCGCGGGATTGCGGGTGAGGGCGTGCACCGCGGCGCCGCGCGCCTGGCAGAGGGCGGCGACCCGCCGGCCGATGTCGCCGCAACCGATGATGAAAAAGGTGTTCAGGGTGTTGCTCCCGCTGGAAATGGGCCAAAATGTCACGCTATGCCAAAGAGTATTAAGGAATCGTCATGACATGCAACGTCCGCGTGTTGACCAGCGGCCATGAATTCACCGTCGAGAGTGGTGAAAACGTGCTGGACGCCGCCCTCCGCCAGGGCCTGTCGCTGCCCTACAGTTGCCGCGGCGGCAGTTGCGGCAGCTGCAAGGGCAAACTGGTGAGCGGGGAGGTGGATTATCCGCGCGGCGCGCCCGCGGCCTTGAGCGCGGTGGAGCAGGCCACCGGCATGGCGCTGTTTTGCCAGGCCCGGCCGCGCGGCGATCTGGTCATCGAGGTGCGCGAACCGCGCGCCGCCGCCGACATGCCGGTGAAGAAACTGCCGGCGCGCATCGCCAAAAAAGAATTCCTCGCCCCCGACGTGGTGCGCCTCTATCTCAAGCTGCCCGCCGCCGAGCGCCTGCAATTTCTCGCCGGACAATATGTGGACTTCGTCTTGCCCGACGGCCGCCATCGCAGTTTTTCACTGGCCAACGCGCCGCACGACGACGCCTTTTTGGAACTGCATCTGCGCCATGTCGAGAAGGGCGAATTCACCGAACAGGTTTTCGAGCGCATGAAGGAAAAAGACATGGTGCGCATCGAAGGACCCTACGGTGATTTTTATCTGCGCGAGGACTCGCCGCGGCCGCTGATCTTCGTCGCGGGCGGCACCGGTTTCGCGCCGATCAAAGGGATCATCGAACACGCCTTCGCCGCCGCCGTGACCCGGCCGATGGCTTTGTATTGGGGCGCGCGGGCGCCGGTGGATTTATATCTGGACGGCCTGCCGCGGCAGTGGGCGGAGACCCACGGCCATTTCACTTACACGCCGGTGTTGTCGTCGCCCGCCGCCGCGGATCATTGGCAAGGCCGCGGCGGTTATGTGCATGAGGCGGTGGCCGGCGATCATGCCGACTTGAGCGGTTTCGATGTCTACGCGGCGGGTCCGCCCGCGATGGTCCGCGCGGCGCGCGACGCCTTTCTCGCCCGTGGCCTCCCCGCGGCGCAATTTTTCTCGGACCCTTTCGAATTCGCGCCGGACACCTTGGCCAAGCAGCAAGCGCAGGCCCAGCAGCAGTGACGGGATGCCGTAATTAAACTCGCTCAAATCGGCCGAGCATAGTCGGGGCCCGCGGCCATCCATGTCGATGGAGCTTGATGAACGTTAATCGAGTTGACGGCCCCGTTGCGATGTTGAGAGAGGTTGAATAGCCGCGTAAGCCTGGCCTCGTCCGTTCGGTACAGAAAAATTCCGGAATACGTTCCCTCTCCCGGGCGGGGAGAGCGCCTATTTCAACGCCGAATATCCCTATAACTCCCGTTTTAAATCGCAGCGAGGGGGCGCAGCCGTCAGGGTGAGGGGAGAGAGGCGCACGGGTAGTGATGACTATTCTTTCAGCGCCCTCTCCCCCACCCCTCTCCCGCTTGCGGGAGAGGGGGCAAGAATTACGCATCAGTCCAAGTCCGGGAGGTATATCCAAGCTCCAATCTTGAAATAGGCGCTAGATGGGGAGGGGCCTAATTCGTTACTGCGCATCGTCCCGGCTCGCAAGCCGGGATCCGGCGACCCGCGCGGGCGAACCGTGAAACACGCGACCGCGCCGCACTAGGTCCGCATCATTCATCGCTAGCGCTTTACGAGGTCTGCCTCGGCAGCAACGGCAGTTCCTCGGGCGGCATGATTAGGTCTCGCGGCGACGGCGCGGGACGCGCGAAGGATTTGCCCGGCATCAGAACCAGCGCGTTGCGATAACACTCGAGCGCCGCGTCGCGGTTGTTGATCTTTTCCAGCAGTGCGCCCAATTCGCGATAAGTTTCCGGCTGCGGGTCGCGGCCGAGGCTGGCTTCGAGATAACTTCGGGCCTTCCCCCACAACTGGCTGCGCACGCACACCCGGCCGAGGGTGAGCAGGAGCACCGGGTTTTCGGCGTGGTGTTTCAGCCAGCGTTCGGCCTGGGCGAGCTGGGCCGAAAGATTGCGCTGGGGGATGAGTCCGTAGACATACACGAGATTGTCGTTCCAGCGGCGGCGGAGCGCGTCGGCCAGCAGCGGTTCCAGTTGTTCGCCGGCGTTGTCATCGACCGCGCTCAGCGCGCGCGCGTAATCGAACAATACATCTTCGTTGCGTTTGACGTAGCGCGGCACGCGTTCCCACAGCTGGCGCAATTGATCGGCGTCTTTCTGTTCGGCGGCGCGGGTGAACAGGGCGCGGTAGGCGTAACCTTGCAATTCCTCCGCGCGGCTGACGCTAATGGCGCCGCGCCGCTCCACCTCGGGCACCAGTTCGAGCACGCGTTGCCAATCCTGGCGGGCGGCATGAGTCTCCATGAGTTTTTTAAGCACCGCGGTGTGTTTGGGCTGTTCGCCGTGCAGGCGGGCCAAAATGTCCAGCGCGTCGTCGGCCTGCTGGTGCGCGAGCAGAAAACCGGCCTGGGCCAGGCCGACCGCCACGCCGGCCTTGGGTTCGTGCTCGTGTGCGGCGCGCAGATAGCCGTCGCGCCGCACTTGCGAACCCAGCGCCTCGGCGGCCTGCGCCGCGGCCAGATAATTGAGGGCGGGCGTGTCGCTGTAGCGCACCTGTTTCAGCAGCCATTTTTCCGCGCTCTCCCATTGGCCTTCCGCCAGCGCGTGCATGCCGCGCATATAGGCGGTGCGGGTTTTGAGGTGGCGGCGTTGACGCTGCCAGCGCCGCAGGCGCTGGGGCAGGGCGCGGATGCCGCTCCACAGTCGCAGCGTGTAATACAAGGCCAGGAAGATCGCCAGCAGCGCCAGGACGAACAGCGTCAGGCTGGTCTCCAGCGTCCAGTTGCCGTAGGCGATGACCACGTGGCCGGTGTCGTCGCGCACGAACAGGGCGAGGGAGACACCGCCGAGCAGGACCAGCAGGCTGACGATGAGCAGTCTCATGGAACGGCCTCGCCGGATTTCTTGCCGCGCCGTTGCAACTGCCAGGCCTCGAGGGCGCGCAGGGAACCGGCGATGTCGGGCAGGGCGGGCGAGAGATTGATCTCCTGCATGCGCGCCAATTCGTTCAGCGCGGTTTGCGTGGCGGCGGCGTCGCGGTCGTAATACAAGGCGATCCAATCCCGGGCGCGGCGCAGGCTGTCGTGAAACAGGGCGGTGTTGCGGCGTATCGCCGCGGCGCGCGCCGATTCCAAGGTGAGATGCAGATTCTGTTGCAGGACATATCGCTCGTCCGGGGTCAGCAAGGCCTGCTCCGCCTGGTCCTTGTGTTTGATGACCACCAGTTGCTTCAGCGCCTGCCACAGGTCGTGCATCACGCCGCGCCAGCCTTCGCCCGCGCCGGCGGCGGGCACGCCCTCGCCGGCGCTGGGCGTATGGGGAAAGGGCAGCCGCTCCACGCCGTCGCCGAGGGCGCCCAGTTTGAGCGCGATGCCGGTGATGTCCGGGTTGTCGATCGCGCGGAGGGCGGTGATCTCGCCGGTCAACAGGCGGCGCACCTCGAACAGCGACGGATCGTTGAATTCTTGCAGGCGCTGGTCGGCGGATTCCAGCGCGGCGAGGGTGGTGAGCAGGTCGCCGTCGAGATGCAGGCGGTCGTTGGCCAGTCGCAGCAGATAAATCACCTCGGTGGTGGCCCAACTCTGGGCGTTGCGTTCCACTTTGTCGCGCAAGGTGTCGAGCAGGTCTTCGATGGTTTGCTGCTGGATTTGCAGTTCTTCCAGATCGCTGGTGATCACATTGCTGAGCTGGCTTTCCGCCCGCTCGAGTTGTTCGGTCAGGCGCCGCATCTCCTGCCGCATCGCTTCGGTTTGGCCGGCGAGCTGGTTGTCCTGGTCGGTGAACTGCGCCTTGAGCGCCTGCTGTTCGTTCCAGATCAGATAACCGCCCGCCCCCGTCCACGCCACCAGCAGGACGATGATGATGAACAGCGGCGAAGCGAGGCTTTTTTTGGCGGCCGGACGCGGGGGCCGGGCCGCGGCGGCGGTTTCGGCGGCCGCGCCGAGGAGGGGCTGATCCTTGGCCTTGTCGTCCGGTAAATCGTTACTCATGATCGATCCTCAATCTCTAGGGTTTGCCGGCGCCAGGCGGCGAGCGCCGCCACCAGCGCCTCGTCGCTGGCCTGGGTCGCCACCAGCGCGGCATGATGAAAACCCAATTCGCGCGCCAAGTCCGCGGTGCGGGGGCTGATCACCGCGAGTTGGGTGTTCAGCAGCCAGGCCCGCTGATTTTCTCCCGCCATGTTCAGCAGATTGTGCAAGGCGTCGTTGCTGGTCACCACGATGGCGTCGATGGCGGCGCACGGGTTTAACTTTACCATGGCATCGAGGTCATGCCGCGGTTCGGCGCGGCGGTAGACCTCGGCATAATCCACCTCGGCGCCGCGCGCGCGCAAGGTGTCGGCCAACAATTCGCGCCCGCCGGCGCCGCGCACGATGAGGATGCGCGCGCCGGCCACCTGTTGCAGCGCGGCCGTGCCGAGCAGGGCCTCGCTGTTGTAGGGCGGCGGCCCCGCGATATCGACGCGGCCGAACCGTTCACGCAAGGCCTCGGCGCTGCGGCGGCCCACCGCCGCGAGGCGCAGCGCCGCGGGCAGTCCACCGGCTTCCGCGATCAGCGGCGCGGCCTGTTCGACGGCGTTGGCGCTGATGAAGAGGGCGATGTCGAATTCGGCGAGCCGGGCGAACAGGGCGCGGGCGGGCGCGAGGTCCGCCGGCGGCACGATGTCCAGCGCCGGCAGCAACAGCGGTTCGCCGCCGGCGGCGCGGATCAATTCGCACAGCGGCGCGGCCTGATGCGCCGGCCGCGTCACCATCACGTTGAGTCCTTGTAATACCGGTGTTGCGTCCATGGGTCGGCGCGGCCCGTTACCGCCGCGCGAGGTTGTGAATGAGGACTCACTTTACTATTGATCGCCGCGTAAGCGAAACCGTGGCGTAGCGCCTTCCTCGGAACCGTTCATGATCTCGATCAAGAAACGCGGCGCAAGGCCCCTTGGCTTATAAAGTAAAGGGCGCCCGGGAAAAGCGCGGCATACACTAGAGTATGTAAGCCTTTTGAGGGAGACCTTAATGCCGTGACGCGTTTTTCAGCGAGCATGAGCAGGTTCTCAAGCGCGGCCGGCGTACACCGCTTGCAGTATGGCGGCCGCGCCCTTGCCGAGCAGTTCGTCCGCCAGCGCCACGCCGAGTTTTTCCGCATCGACGCGCGGGCCGCTGACCTCGCCGCGTATCACCCGGCTGCCGTCGGGCGCGCCGACCAGGCCGCGCAGATGCAGCGTGTCGCCGTCGAGCACGGCGTGGCCGCCGATGGGGACCTGGCAGCCGCCTTCGAGGCGATGGTTCATCGCGCGCTCGGCGCTGACGCGGGTGTGGGTGTCGGGGTCGTCGAGCACGGCGATGAGCTTGTTGGTCGCGGGATCATCGGCACGGCACTCGATGCCCACCGCGCCCTGGCCGATGGCCGGCAGGCTGAGCGTGGTGTCCAGATAGGCGGTGATGCGCGCCGCGAAACCCAGCCGCAGCAAGCCGGCGGCGGCGAGGATCACCGCGTCGAAGTCGCCGGCGTCGAGCTTGGCCAGCCGGCTGTTGACGTTGCCGCGCAGGGTGAGGATTTGCAGGTCCGGCCGCCGCGCGGTGATCTGGCACTGGCGGCGCAGGCTGGAGGTGCCGACCCGCGCGCCCGGCGGCAGCGCGTCGAGAGTAGGGTAAAGATTGGAGACGAAGGCGTCGCGCGGGTCCTCGCGCTCGCAGATCACCGGCAGGTGCAGGCCCGGCGGCAACTCCACCGGCACGTCCTTCATGGAATGCACGGCGATGTCGGCCCGGCCGCTCAGCAGACCGTCTTCCAGCTCTTTGACGAACAGGCCCTTGCCGCCGATCTTGGCCAGCGGGCTGTCGAGGATCTTGTCGCCCTGAGTGCTCATCTTCACCAGTTCGACCCGCAGGCCGGGGTGGGCCGCCAACAGGCGGTCGCGGACGTATTCGGCCTGCCAAAGGGCCAAGGGGCTTTTGCGGGTGGCGATGCGGAGGGTCTGGTTGCTCATGCGACGGCTCGAATTAATTAACGTGGGCGCCAATCGTACGGATTGTGGGGCGGGGAGGCAAATGGGGGCGGCTTGCAGCGAGGCGCGGGCCGGGTTTTCAAATCACCGTTCGAATTCGAAGCGGTGAAGGGGGCGGACGGCAGTCCCGCGCCCACTCTTGCTATACTGCCCACCTTCTCATCCAGCAAAGCGCAGAGGGATTCCATCCGTGAGTAAAGAAGACGCCGGCACGCTCTGGGGCGGCCGTTTTTCCGAGGCCACCGACCGTTTCGTGCAGGAATTCACCGCCTCGGTGACGTTCGACAAGCGGCTCTATCGCCACGACATCGCCGGTTCCGTCGCCCATGCCCGCATGTTGCAGAAGGTGGGGGTGCTAAGCGCCGCGGAGTGCGAGGCCATCGTCACGGGTTTGCAGGACATACTCGCGGAGATCGAGCGTGGCGATTTCGCGTGGTCGGTGGCCTTGGAAGATGTCCATATGAACATCGAGGCGCGGCTCACCGACCGCATCGGCGTCGCGGGTAAAAAGCTGCATACCGGCCGTTCGCGCAACGATCAAGTCGCCACCGACGTGCGCTTGTATCTGCGCGACGAGATCGACGCCCTCGACGCCGACCTCCAGCGTTTGCAAACTGCGCTGCTGGACAGCGCCGAGCGCGAGGCCGCCACCATCATGCCCGGTTTTACCCATCTGCAAGTCGCGCAGCCGGTGACCTTCGGCCATCACCTGCTGGCCTGGTTCGAGATGATCGCCCGCGACCGCGCGCGTTTTCAGGATTGCCGCAAACGAGTAAATGTCATGCCGCTGGGCGCGGCGGCGCTGGCCGGCACCAGTTATCCCATCGATCGCGCCTACACCGCGCAATTACTGGGTTTCGACGGCGTGGCGGAAAATTCGCTGGACGCGGTGAGCGATCGCGATTTCGCCATCGAATTCTGCGCGGCGGCGGCCCTGCTGCTCACCCATCTGTCGCGTTTTTCCGAAGAGCTGATTCTGTGGGCCTCGGCCCAGTTCAACTTCATCAATCTGCCCGACCGGTTTTGCACCGGCTCGTCGATCATGCCGCAGAAGAAAAATCCCGACGTGCCGGAATTGGTGCGCGGCAAGACCGGCCGGGTTAACGGTGATCTCATCGCGCTGCTCACGCTGATGAAGGGCCAGCCGCTCGCCTACAACAAGGACAATCAGGAAGACAAGGAGCCGCTGTTCGACGCCATCGACACGGCGCGCGCCTGCGTGCGCGCCTACGCCGACATGGTGCCGGCCATCGAGCCCAAGCGCGACAATATGCGCCGCGCCGCGCTGACGGGTTTCGCCACCGCCACCGATCTCGCCGATTACCTGGTGCGCAAGGGCGTGGCCTTTCGCGACGCCCACGAGGTGGTGGGCAAGGCGGTGCGCTACGGCGTCGAGCAGGAGCGGGATTTGGCCGCGATGAGTCTGGATGAGTTGCGGCAATTCTCGGCGGTGATCGGCGAAGACGTGTTCGCGGTGCTGACTTTGGAAGGCTCGGTGGCGGCCCGCGATCACCTCGGTGGCACGGCGCCGCGCCAAGTGCGCGAGGCGGTGGTGAGGGCGCGGGCGCGGGTGTAGTTGAAAAAAACTCAGCGCGTTGTGCTTCGGCGCATCCATGTGCTTGGACGCATCCGTGTCCGATGATGTTTTTTGGTGTTCCCCGCGCTCGGGGGCGGGGTGGTCCATTTGCGCCGCCTCTTCTTGAGAAGTCTGCATCCATATGTCCGCCGTACCGGCGGCTTTTCATTTTTCATTGAAAAGGCAAACCACCTCGTTACGCGTCCACCTCTCCCTCCACGGAACCTCTCGTGGGCTTCGCCGACACCGCGATGGCGCGAATGTCAGCCTCGTGCCCAATCCGAGCGGAACCACTCTGTCGGCTTCGTCGCCACTCCTCCTTGGAAAGGGAGGGAAATTAATTTTTTCTCCCCTCCTCTCCGAGGAGAAGTGCCCCGCAGGGGCGGGGTGGTGGGGCGGGGTCTGGTATGAACATGATCGCGGCCGCTACGCCGCCGTAGCAAGCGCGGCCAGGGTGCGATGCGCGCCGCGGCGGGTGGCGAAAATCGTGGTGTCGTGAACGACGGGCTTACGAAAAATCTAGCCGCCCTGTTCCAGTTCTTCGCGGGCGCGGCGCAGCAGCTTGGCGCGGTCGTCGCCCTGCTGCCAGTCGGCCACGCCGAATTGGGCGGCGAGTGTCATCGGCCGGCCGTCGCTGCCTTTCGGTTCAAGCTGACTCAAGCGCGGTTGCAGTTTGTCCTTGAGCAGCCGCGCCGCGTCGCCGGCGGTTTCCGGCAGCACCAGCAGAAATTCGTCGGCGTCGAAGCGGCCGATCATGTCGGCCCAGCGCATTTGATCTTTTAACATGTGGGTGATGGCCACCAAGGCGATGTCGCCGCTGCCCTTGCCGTGGCTGGCATCCAATTCCGGCAGGTGGTTGACCCGCAGCCGGATCACCGAGAGCGGGTTGTGATAACGGCGGCTGCGCGAGACCAGCGGCTCGATGCCTTGCAGCAGGGCTTGGCGGTTGGGCAGGCCGGTGAGCGGGTCGCGGGTGTCGTGTTGGGCCAGTTCCTCGCTCAAGCGCGCCCGTTCGTCCAAGGCCTCTTGCAGGTCGGTGATGTCGGCGTAGTAATGCACCGAGTAGCCGGCGTCCGCGCCGCTGCGCGCGCGCCAGGTTTGCAGCCAGCGGGCGGGGCGGTCGCCGTCATGCTCGAGATGCAGGGTGTCCGCCGGATTGAACACCGCGCCGCGCCAGGGGGCTTGCAGGCCGTCTTGGCTTTGGCCGAGCAGGTCTTCGCGGCGCGTGCCCAGCAGTTGTTCGGCGGCGTGGTTCAGCCAGGCGACGCGCTGGTCCTTGTCGATGAGGATGACGCCCACCGGGGCATTCCATAGGGTTTCGGTGGCGAGTGCGGGGTCGAGTGCTGGTGTCATCGGCTAACTCCCTGGGTAATGCTTCGATATAGCAGAAGCGGCGCCTGTCAGGCAAGGACGTCGCGGCGCTGTCCCCGCGTTACAATGGCAGTGAGGATGCATGCGAGCCCGGCCTCCATGAAGATGGGTGGTTCGATGTGGGTTCCCGAGGGCGCGCGACGCGGAGTGGTCGCGCCGTGCAAGACATGTCGGCAAAGGAGTAGAAAACATGACTGATAATATCCATGTGGCGCAGGAAGGCTCCTGCGATCCGGATAATCCTTGAGTTTACGGGCGATCCGCCCTTCGTGAGCGGGGCCGTTCCGGTTTTTGCCGCCGGGCGGCGGATCGCCGCAACTTGACTCTTTGGCATCACATTATTGCTCCAGCTTCACCGGGCAGAGCCGATAACGGGGCTGGGTGAATCTACTATGCAAAATGCCATGATGATCGAAGGATTGACGGGCGCGGGCACGGCGGCGACCAAGCAACGTTTTCTTTTGTTGAACCGGGAACGGCTGCGCCGCGCCCAGGAATCGATGCGGGAACGGCAACGGGATTTTCTCGATCTGCTGCCCCTGTTGTTTCATGTCAACCACCCGATTTTGCCGGGCTTCGTGTCGTCCGACGGGCCGGTGGGCGTGGCGGACTATCGTCCCACCAAACGCGCCTTGCTCGCGGCCAAAAAAATCGCCATGGCCTTCGATTTCAAGAGCAAGGCCCTGCCGCGTTTCGACATCTATTCCCTGTTCCTGATGGGCAGCAGCGGCACGGTCGCTTACTCACCAAAAAGCGACTTTGATGTTTGGCTTTGCCATCGCCCCGATATGGACGCCGGCAAACTCGCCGAGCTCCAGCAGAAGGCCACCCTCATCGAGGCGTGGGCCGCCGCGATGGATCTTGAAGTGCATTTCTTTTTGATCAACTCCCATCAATTCCGCGAAGGGATGCACGCCGATCTCTCCAGCGAGAGTAGCGGCACCGCCCAGCATTATTTGTTGTTGGAGGAATTTTATCGCACCGGACTGTTGCTGGCGGGGCGTTATCCGGTGTGGTGGCTGGTGCCGCCCGAACAGGAAAAAAATTACGCGGACTGCGTCAAGGCGCTGGTTGAGCGGCGCCTGATATCGCCCAACGAATTTATCGATTTCGGCGATGTGGCCCGGCTGCCGGCCGAGGAGTTTTTCGGCGCGGCCTTGTGGCAGTTGTTCAAGGGCATCGATTCGCCTTATAAATCGGTGCTCAAATTGTTGCTGATGGAGATTTACGCCAGCCAATATCCCAATATCGATTTGCTCTGCCAGCGATTCAAGCGGGCGATTTACGCCGGCGAAAGTCAGCTCGATCAGCTCGATCCTTACATGATGCTCTATCGCGATATCGAGGAATACTTGGAGGGCAAAGGAGAACATGACCGCCTGGATTTCGTGCGGCGCTGTTTTTACTTCAAGGTGAACGAAAAACTGAGCACCCCGGACAATCCCCGTTACAACACCTGGCGCCGCGAACTGATGCGCGCCCTGGCGCAGTCCTGGGGATGGGGGGCGGTCTATCTGGAGATGCTCGACGCCCGCGCCTCGTGGAAGATCAACCGCGTATTGCGCGAACGACAAATCCTGGTGAGCGAACTGACTCACAGCTATCGCCTGCTCTCCAATTTCGCGCGGGAACACGCCGGGCTGATGCTGATCAATCAAAAAGACATCACCGTGCTCGGCCGCAAATTGTACGCGGCCTTCGAGCGCAAGGCCGGCAAGGTGGAGATGATCAATCGCGGCATCTCCGATGACTTATGGGAGGCGCGGGTCTCGTTCCATCAATTGGTGTCGCGCGACAATCAGGAAACCTGGGCCCTGTTCCGCGGCATGGTCACCACCGCCGAGCTGGCGCACAGTACGCCGCTGAAACGCGGCCGCAGCGTCTGCGAACTGATGGCGTGGAGTTATTTCAACGGACTGGTCGATGAGCGGACCGCCTTGGCTTTGTATGTCCAGCGCGGCGAACTCACGACCCGCGAACTGAGCAACACCATTCGTTGCTTCGAAAAAATCTTTCCGCTCGGCCAGGCCATGGAAACCGTGATCGACGATCTGTCCCGTCCGGCCCGGGTGGTGCATACCGCCATCTTGATGAATGTCGGGCTCGATCCCTTTCTGCAACACACCCGCGAAGGCCGCCATCTGACCACCACGCGCACCGATGCCTTGAGTTATAGCGGACTGGGGGAAAATCTCGCGGTGACCTTCGATCAGGTGGTGGTCACCACCTGGAAAGAGGTGCTTACTTATCGTTACAGCGGCGTCGATGGTTTGTTGAGTTGTCTCGGTGAATACCTGCAATGGTCGCCGCCCAGCAGCGATATGCGCCCGCCGGCGCCGGCGGTGTATTGCTTTTCCAGCGTCCGCGGCGACGCGATCAGCAAACGAATTAAAGAATTGTTCGAGGATGTGACCGCCTGTTATTACGGCGATCCGGCAGGCCGCTCGGCGCGGTATGTGTTGGCGGTGGAGCAGACCTTTTTCACCTTGCGCTTGGATAACGATTCCCTGCACTATGAAAAAATCGGGCCCTACGGAAATTTGCTGACCCACCTCTCGCAAGGGCAAATCGGTTTCAGTCCGGTGGTGATCGATCGGTATGCCTTGGACGACACCTTGTTGCCGCCGATCTTCAAGCTCAATCGCGCCGGGGTCGTGCAGGTGGTTTATCGGGTCGACGGCGCCACCGCCGATGTCTACGTGGTGGACGAACGCGGTTCCTTGTTCAATCAACGCATCGATTATTTCGATCGCGGGGCGCTGATCGACCACTTCCGGGTGTTCTTCGACGCGGTGCTCAAGCGTCAGCAGTTCGATATTTCCATCGACAATACCGACATGCCCGCCATGGAAGTGGAATTTTACGAGGCGGTGAAGGATGAACGGGGCGGCCGCAAGCTGGTGCAGGTCTATCCCGACCCCGCCCGCCGTGGCGGCCATTACTACAAGGTGCAGGTGATCGGCGAGGTGCTGGCCAACGGTCAGCCGAGTTTCAGCATTTATTGCAACGAGGTGGAGTTCGCCGGGCTAAGTTACGGCGATCAATTGTTCAGCGAGGTCGCGGCCTTTGTGTTGCAGGGGCGCCGCAGCGGCCAGCGTTATCCGATTTATATCACCGACATCGACGGACCGCGCACCATGTTCAGCACCGAACCGGGCGGCCGGGTGCAGACCATCCATTTTCTCAAGTATAAAAAGCAGATCGAAGAGCGGCTCAACGCGGCCTTGGAATCGCTGGATAAAACCACCTGAGCGCCGGATCCGGCGCCATCCTCATACCGTGGTTTCGCCCAGGACGCGGGCGAGAAACGCGCGGATATCCTCGATCTCCGCGCCGGACACGCCGTGCGCCATGGGATAGACGCGCCATTCCACCGGGCAACCCATCGCGATCAGCGCCTGTCTGGAGAGTTGGGCGTGGGGCAAGACGATGACCGTGTCCTGATCGCCGTGGGCCATGAAGATCGGCGTGCCGCGATTGGCGTTGGCCAGTTCGGCGGCGGTCTGTTCGGCCAGCGGCAAATAGGTTGAAAGCGCCATGATGCCGGCCAGGGTCCGCGGGTAACGCAGACCGGTGTGGAGGGCGATGGCGCCGCCCTGGGAAAAACCCGCCAAGACGATGCGCGGCGCGGCGATGCCGCGTTCTTGCTCCCGTTCGATGAGGGCGTGCAGTTGCCGTTCCGACGCGCGGATGCCGGTCTCGTCTTCGCTGCGCGGCCGTTCGAAGGACAGGATGTCGTACCAGGCCCGCATCACGTAACCGCCGTTGACGGTGACCGCGCGGTGCGGCGCGTGAGGAAAAATGTAACGCACCGGCGTGGCCAGTCGCAGTTGCGGCACGAGGGGCTCGAAGTCATGGCCGTCGGCGCCGAGGCCATGCAGCCAGATCACGCTGGCGGTGGCGGGCGTGATGGGGTCGATCTCAATGCAGGGAAGATAAGTGGTCATGGTCGGCGCGCGAGCCTCGTTGGGTTTGCCGGTGATCCCGGTTTATACTGCGGCGGCATTGTAACGCGGGCGGACGCGGAGGGGTAATCGTGAAGCGGTGGATGATACGGCTGACGCTGGGTGTGCTGATGGGCGCGACGCTGCTCGCGGGTTGTGGACAAAAAGGGCCGCTCTATATTCCCGATGACGCGGTGCGCGATCAGGGCAAATGAGGGCGGCACCGATTCACCGCACGGCGTCACTTCAGGAATGGAAATTTCCCCCTTCGTATTCAAAGGTGCCCGCGGGAACGGGGTGGTTGATGCGCGGTGCATCGAGCAATTTATTTTAAGGCGCCGATCCGGCGCTATCGCGCGCGCCTTCGTCGTTGGATGAGGGTGTGATCAAACGGTTTGCTCTTGCATCGCAGCGCAAATGTCCCGGCCAGGGTGAAGCGCAACATTAATGCATGGGGCGGATCAGGCTGGTTTCCACTTCGTCGCGTTTGACCTTGCCCGCCAGGGTTTCCAGCAGGGCCAGGGCGAAATCCAGCGCGGTGCCCGGCCCGCGCGAGGTGATGAGGGTACCGTCTTGCACCACCGGCGATTCCTGATAATTGACGCCGTCCAGTTGGCGGGCATTCAATGAGCCGGGATAACTGGTGGCGCGCCGGCCTTTGAGCAGGCCGGCGTCCGCCAGCACCTTGGGCGCGGCGCAGATCGCGGCGATGTATTTTTCCTGGCGCGCCATGCGCTGCAATAATTCGCGGATGCGGGGATCGTCGTTGAGGTGGTTGGCGCCGGGCAGGCCGCCCGGCAGCACCACCATGTCGTAATCTTGCTTCAGCGCGTCGTCCAGATCGGTGTCGGGTACCAGTACGGTGCCGCGGCTGGCGCGCACCGGCGTGCCGCGCGCGCCGAGCCCGGCGCTGGTGACCTCGATACCGCCGCGCCGCAGGATATCGATCACCGTGACCGCTTCTAATTCTTCGCAACCCGCCGCCAGTGGGATCAGTACTCGAACCATGGTCGCGCCCTCCGTTGCCTTCCACCACAGCGTGCAGCATAAAGGCTGGCGCACCGTTTGAGAATCGGATTCAAGGGTTGACCTGAATTTTGAGCGGGGCCACGGCCGCGCCGCCGGCGCTGGCCAGCCCGGTGGCGGGGGAGGATGCGGTGTGGAGGCCGGGCTGGGCTCGCTGTTCCAGCAGGGCGCGGACGGCGACCAGTTGGACGCCCAGGCCGGGCAGTTCGGGCAGGTGTCGTTCCAGAAAAGTGAGGGTGGCGTCATGAGGGTGGCCGATGGCCACGGCGCCGCCCTGACGGCGCGCGAGGGTGATCAGGCGCTTGAATTGGAGGGCGATGGCCTCGGGTGTGGGGTCGTTGTCGAGAAAGACGTCGCGGCGGAGATTGGGCACGCCGTTTTCCACCGCCACTTGCTGCGCCACCGTGGCGGCGGTGGTGCGGCTGTCCACGAAAAAGAGCCGGCCGCGCCGGTTGATGGCCTGCATCAGCCAGCGCATGGGGCCGGCCTGTTGAGTGAGCAGGCTGCCCATGTGGTTGTTGATGCCCGTCACGTGGGGAATGTCGGCGAGATTCGCTTCCAGGGTGCGGACGAATTCCTGCTCAGTCATACCGAGCGTAAGGCTGCCGGGTCCGGCGGGCATGCCGTCGGCGGCCTCCATCGGCAGGTGCAACATGACTTCTTTATCGCGGTGGTGGGCGAGCCGCGCCAGGCGGCGGGCATAAGGCGTGTGGGGTAAAAAGGCCGCGGCCACCGGTCCCGGCAGGCGGATGGTGCGCAGGCCGTTGTGCAGATTGCCGCCGACGTCGTCGATGATGATGGCGATCAGCGGCGGGGTGGCCGCCGGTGCGGTGCCGGGAGAGAGGGGCTCGCCCGCCCAGCCCGCTCCCCACGGCGCAAGGCCGGCCCAGAGCAGACACAGCCATGGTCTCCGCCACCGAAATTTAAAGGGAGACCATGGCATGGCTACGCCGCCGGTGCGCCGGCCGGTTACTTGCGTTTCTGTTGCAGGATGTTGAGGCCTTTGAGCAGATTGAGCGCCTCGTGTAATTGATAGTCGGTCTTGGCCAGCGGTTGTTCCTTGACTTTCACGTCTTCACCGGGCAACGGGTCGATGCCGTCTTTCGACAAGGGATCGATGATGTCTTTGACCGCATCTTCAGCTTTCTCTTTTTCTTTCGCCTTTTTCTTGCCGTTTTCCAGATGGCCGGTGAGATTGGATTCTTTGACCGGCTCGAATTCCGGCGCATCCGCCTCGGCCACGGTCACGTTGATCAGCGGGATGTCCGGGTTGATGCCTTCGGCCTGGATGGAGCGGCCGGACGGGGTGTAGTAACGGGCGGTGGTGAGTTTGAGCGCGGCGCCGGTGCCGATGGGCACGATGGTTTGCACCGAACCCTTGCCGAAGGACTTCTCGCCCATGATGACCGCGCGGTGATGGTCTTGCAGGGCGCCGGCCACGATTTCCGAGGCCGAGGCGGAGCCGGCGTTGATCAGCACCACGATGGGCGAGCCGTTGAGCACGTCGGACGGCGTGGCCTTGAATTTCATTTCGGAGTCTT
Organism: uncultured Gammaproteobacteria bacterium; assembly: GCA_963729605.1. Taxonomy (GTDB): domain Bacteria; phylum Pseudomonadota; class Gammaproteobacteria; order DRLM01; family DRLM01; genus CAKKSB01. Next base: position 259,743 of record CAVSNY010000002.1, read on the forward strand.
TCACCCGGCCTTCGGTGTAGACGATCAAACCGCTTTCGAGGAAGGCATCCGACACCGAGACCGCCGCGCTCAACACGCCGCCGGGGTTGTTGCGCAAATCCAGTACCAGGCCCTTGAGCTCGCCGCCGTTTTCGCGCTTGAGTTCGCCGATGGCCTGGATCAAGTTTTCCGGGGTGTGGGATTGAAATTGGGTGATGCGCAGATAACCGTAGCCTTTTTCCAGGCTGCGGCTCTTGACGCTCTTCACCTTGATGATGGCGCGGGTGAGGGTGAACTTGAGCGGTTTTTCCGCGCCCTCGCGGATCACCGTGAGCAGGATGTCGGTGCCCGGTTTGCCGCGCATGATGTCGACCGCGTCTTTCAGTGACAGGCCTTTCACCGGCGTGCTGTCGAGGCGGATGATGATGTCGCCGGTGCGCAGGCCGGCCTTTTGCGCCGGGGTGTCGTCGATGGGGGACATGACTTTGACGAAGCCGTTTTCCATGGTGACTTCGATGCCCAGGCCGCCGAATTCGCCGGAGGTGCCGACTTGCAGTTCTTTATAGGACTTGGCATCCAGATAGGACGAGTGAGGATCCAGGTTGGACAACATGCCGCTGATGGCGTGTTCCAGCAGGACTTTATCCTCCACCGGTTCCACATAATCGCTTTTGATTTTGGCGAACACCTCGGTGAAGGCGCGCAGATCCTCCAGTGGGATGGTGGTGTTGGCCGCCTCATCGGTGCGTTGGGCCCATACCCCGGTGCCGATGGCGATGCCTACGCCGAGGGTGATGCCGATCGTCAGCACCAGCAGATTACGTTTTTTGTCGATCATGAGTGACTCCGTGGACCTATCCGGCGTTGAGGCGGTGGATTAAATGCTTCGGAAAGCATACAAGTTAGCTTGATTCATTTACAAGTTACGCATGCGCGCACGTTTCGATGCGTGTCCATGCGTAACCGCACTGTTTATTTACTGGCCCATGCCTGGCCCCTTCCTCGAGTGAGGGGCGCGGGCGGCGGGATTTAAGCGAGATAAACGGGTTAGCGGTCATTAGGGCGCTTTGCACCAGAGCAACGGGTTGACCGGCGTGCCCTGCTGGCGGATTTCAAAATAAAGGCCCGGCCGTTCGCGCGCCTCGCCGATCCCGCTGCGGGCGATCAGCGCGCGGGCCTCGACCAGGTCGCCGACGTTTTTGTTGAGCGCTTGATTATAGCCGTACAGGCTCATATAACCGTCGCCGTGATCCAGGATCAGCAGCAGACCGAAACCGCGCATCCAGTCGGCGAACACCACCCGGCCCGGGGCGATGGCGCGCACCTCCGTCCCTTCGGACGCGTCGATGACGATGCCTTGCCATTTGAGGTGGCCGAGTTGGCGCGGGCTGCCGAAACGCGCGGCGATCTTGCCTTCGGCCGGTAGTTTCAATTGGCCTTTGAGCTTGGCGAAGCCTTTGCCGGTGAGCGCCGGCGGCGGCATTTCGGCGATGGCGCGCCGCAGGCGGCCCACCAATTCCTGCAAACCCTGTTCGTCTTCCTTGAGTTGAGCCAGGCGTTGCTGTGAAGTGCTGATTTCGCTTTCGAGTTGTGAGAGCAATAGCTTACGTTCTTGGCGTTTCTCTTCCAGCGCGGTCTTCTGGATTTGCTGGCGGGTTGATAACTCGTCGAGGGCGCGGCCCTGGCTTTGGATGTCCTGCTCCAGCCGCGCGACGGCGAGCAGGGTGCGGTTGATGGCGTCGATCTGAGCTGTCCTCGCCCGGTGGAAATATTCGTAGTACTTGAGACTGCGCCCGGCGGCGGCCGGTTCCGTCTGGTTGAGCAGTAATTTCACCGGCCCTTGCTGGCCGAAGGCGTAGCTGGCGCGCAGGTGTTCGGCGAGGGTTTGCCGTTGCTGGGCGAGGCCGGCCTCTTGGTGTCGTTTGTCTTGTTGCAGTTGCGCGAGGGTGGTGGCCTGTTCGCGGCGTTGCTGTTCCAGTTCGCGCAGGGAGTCGTTGATGCCGCCGATGGCGCGTTCGACCTCGCGGCGCTGGGCGCGCAGATGGTCGTAGCGGGTGCGCAAGGCGTTGAGCTGGGTGCTGGTCTCCTTGATCACCTGCCGCAATTTTTCCAGTTCCGCTTCCTTGTTTTGGACCTGGCGTTGATCCGCCGCGGCGGCCGCGGCCGACAGGCTCGCCGCGCAGAGCGCGATGCCCAGGAGCGTGGCGAGCCGTTTCGGGATGGTGGTGGGCCCCGTGTCCACTGGGCGTTTACGGCGTCCGTTAGTCGGGCTGACGGAGTTCGATGAGCGGCCGGCCGCTCATCTCCGAGGGCTTTTCGATATTCAACAGATACAGCATGGTCGGCGCCACGTCCGCCAGGGTGCCGGTGTTGGGGGTGGGTTGCGCGGGACGGCCCACGTACACGAGGGGCACCAGGTTGGTGGTGTGCGCGGTGTGGGCCTGGCCGGTGCTGTCGTCGCTCATCTGTTCGGCGTTGCCGTGGTCGGCGGTGATCAGCAGTTCGCCGCCGGCCTTTTGCACGGCCGCGACGATCCGTCCCAGGCAGAGGTCGAGGGCCTCGATGGCCTTGATCGCCGCCGGCATCGAGCCGGTGTGGCCGACCATGTCGGCGTTGGCGTAATTACAGATGATGGCGTCATAACCGCCGCTTTCGATGGCGGCCACCAGCTTGTCGGTGACTTCCGGCGCGCTCATCTCGGGCTGGAGATCGTAGGTCGCCACCTTGGGCGAGGGCACCAGGATGCGGTCTTCGCCGGGATAGGGCTGCTCCACGCCGCCGTTGAAAAAGAAGGTGACGTGGGCGTATTTCTCGGTCTCGGCGATGCGCAGCTGGTGCAGGCCGAGATTGGCGATGTATTCGCCGAAGGTATTGCGCAGCCGCTCCGGCGGAAAGGCCACCGGCACGTGAAATTCCTCGTTGTATTCGGTGAGGGTGACGAAGGCGCTGAGCTGGGGGAGCACCGCCCGCGGGAAACCGTCGAAGTCGTCTTCGATGAAGGCGCGGGTGATTTGCCGGGCCCGGTCGGAGCGGTAATTCATGAAGATCACCGAGTCGCCGTCCTGCATGGTCACCGGCAGTTCGCCGGGCGGCACGAGGGCGGTGGCCTGGATGAATTCGTCGGTCTCGCCGCGTTCATAAGCCGCTTGCAGGCCGCTGAACGGATCGGGCGCGGTGAAGGCGGCCTTGCCTTGGGTGATCAAATCATAAGCGGTCTGCACCCGCGGCCAGCGATGGTCGCGGTCCATGGCGAAATAACGGCCGACGAGGGAGGCGATGCGGCCGCGCCCCAGTTGGGTGAAGAGTTCGGACAGGGATTGCAATGAGCTTGCCGCGCTCTTGGGCGGGGTGTCGCGGCCGTCGAGAAAGGCGTGGACGTAAATTCGCCGGGCGCCACGTTCCGCCGCCAGTTTCACCATGGCCTGGATGTGTTCCTCGTGGCTGTGCACGCCGCCCGGGGAGAGCAGGCCGAGGATGTGCACGGCCTTGTCGTGGGCGACGGCGGCATCCACCGCGTCGGTCAGGGTGTGGTTGTTGAAGAACGAACCGCTCTTGATCGCCCGGCTGATTCGCGTGAATTCCTGGTACACCACCCGGCCGGCGCCGAGGTTGAGATGACCCACTTCGGAGTTGCCCATTTGATCGGCCGGCAGGCCGACGTCGGTGCCGGAGCAGCGGATCAGCAGGCGGGGGTAGTTGGTCCACAAGCGGTTCCAGATCGGCGTGCTGGCGTTCAAAATGGCGTTGTGTGCCTTTTGTTCACTGTAACCCCAACCATCAAGGATAAGTAAAACAACGGGTTTATGACGTGACGGATTCATGCTGACGATGCTTTTCGAATGTGGTTCCTGGAAACGCAAGCAGGTCTTTTTCAATCTAGCCGCGATTTCCGCGAGACCGGGGGAATACCCAAGTTTCCCCAGACCGGACGGTGATTGTATAATCTTTTGCCCTCAAAAGGCAGTATCGATGTGGAGTGGCGTGTTTATGGAGGTTGTCGTGACTTAAATAATTCATACATGAAGGTCTCTATCGAGGGTAATAACAATGGAAAATATAACTGCCGCGCTCATCAATGATGATGAAGAAATTGAGCAAGCGGCGCGTTCACTGAAGGCAATGGCCCACCCCATCCGGTTGAAAATCCTGTGTGCCCTAGGCGATGATGAAGTGAGTGTTCAGTGTATCGTGGAAATGGTCGGCACATCCCAAAGCAATATCTCTCAACATCTGGGTATTTTGCGCGAAAAGGGTATATTAATGACCCGCAAGAATGCCAACCGGGTATATTATCGGGTAGGCGATAAGCGCACCTTGCGCCTGATCGGCATGATGCGAGAGGTGTTTGTACGGGTTTGATGCCCGGATTAAGCCTTGGCGTGACTGTTAGTACATTTTGAAGTAAAGGTTTCGATTATTCCCATGGCTCAATTTGGCGAATTCGTGGTCAACCACTGGTTGTTGGTATTGGCCTTGGTCGTGATTCTCGTGTTGATCATAGCCGGTGAGGCCCAGCGCAAATTGTTGGGATTCACGGATATCAAACCGCAGGAGGCGGTGCGTCTGATGAATCAGGAAGACGCGATCGCCTTGGATGTGCGCGATGACCCGGAATACAGGCAAGGCCATGTGATCAATGCCGTCCATATCCCGCTGGGGTTATTGGATAAGCGGCTCGGCGAACTGGAACCTTATAAAGACAAGCCCATCGTGGTTTATTGCCGCACCGGGCAGCGTTCGGCGCAGGCCGGCGTGCAGTTGCGCAAGCAGGGCTTCACCCGCATCTACAAGCTGGGCGGTGGCATGCTGGCCTGGCAAGGCGCGGACTTGCCGGTGACTAAAAAATAAGGCGAAACCGTTTCGCTGGCCGGGCGGTATCCCTAAGGTATTTATTACGCTGTGACACGGCGGCGTTCGGCCGGCGGGTCCAGTCCATTTAACCGACCGTGAAGGAAATGACGATGGCAGATGCACCGCAACCCGAGAACCGGGCCCAATTCACGATTCAGAAGATCTACGTGAAAGACTTGTCTTTCGAAACCCCCAACTCGCCGCAGGTGTTTTTGGAGAAGTGGGAGCCGGAGGTAGGACTGCAGATCAGCAACAGCGCCACGGTTTTGAACGAGACCACCCATGAGGTGGTGCTCACCCTCACGGTGACCGCCAAGCAAAAAGACAAGACCGCCTATCTGATCGAAGTGCAGCAGGCCGGTATTTTCAATATCGAGGGTTATCAAAAAGAGCAGGTGGCGATCATGGTGGGCAGTTATTGTCCGCATGTTTTATTCCCCTTCGCGCGCGAAACGGTGTCCGATGTGGTGACGCGCGGCGGGTTTCCCCAGTTGTTGCTGGCTCCCATCAATTTCGACATCCTCTACCAGCAGCATGTGGAGCAGGCGAAAAAACAGCAAGAGCTGGCGGCCTCCGAGCTGACGCACTGATCCCTGATCGAAGTGGGCGGAGTGTCGACCAGGATGCGCACGACCCGGGATTCTTTTCCCGCGAGTTGGACGGTTCGATGAATTTGCCCCGGACCTCGGTGGCGGTGTTGGGCGCCGGTTCCTGGGGAACCGCCTTGGCGGTGCTGTTGGCCTCGAATGGCCAGCCCACCCTGTTGTGGACCCGCGATCCGGCCCAAGCCGCGGCCATGGTCCGCCAGCGGTGCAATCCCCGGTATCTCACCGATATTCCCTTGCCCGATTCCTTGCAGCCCACCGCCGACCTTCAGGCCGCGCTGGCCGCGGCTGAAGATGTACTGGTGGTGGTGCCCACCGCGGCGTTTCGTGGTTTGCTGGTGGAGTTGGCCGCCTATTTATCACCCGCGGCGCGGCTGGCCTGGGCCAGCAAAGGTTTGGAGACCGGCAGCGGACGGTTGTTGCACGAGGTGGCGGCCGAGGTATTGGGATCGCGGCATCCCTTGGCGGTGGTGTCGGGTCCGACCTTCGCGCGGGAGGTGGCCCTGGGGCTGCCGACCGCGGTGACCGTGGCCTCGCGGGATGGCGGTTTCGCCGCCGAACTCGCGGTCCGTCTGCACAATCCGCGGTTTCGCGCCTATACCAGCGACGATGTGATCGGCGTGGAGTTGGGCGGCGCGGTGAAAAACGTGCTGGCCATCGCCGCGGGCATCGCCGACGGTTTGGGGTTGGGCGCCAACACCCGCGCCGCCCTGGTGACGCGCGGCTTGGCGGAACTGATGCGGCTCGGCGTCGCCATGGGCGGGCAGCGCGACACCTTCATGGGTCTGGCCGGGCTGGGTGATCTGGTGCTGACCTGCACCGACGATCAATCGCGCAATCGCCGGGTCGGTTTGGCCCTGGCGCGCGGTCAAAACTTGGCGGAGGCCTGCGCGTCGGTGCAACAGGTGGCGGAGGGCGTGCATGCCGCGCGCGAGGTCTGGCGGCTGGCGGAGCGGCATGGGGTGGCGATGCCGATTACCGAACAGGTCTGCCAGGTGCTGTACCACGGATTGTCGCCGCGGGATGCCGTGCAGGCCTTGCTGCTGCGCGAGCAAAAGGCGGAACTGAAATGAGGTTGGTCCCGCGGCGGGCGGCGGGACCGGCGCCATGAAGGCGATGATTTTGGCCGCGGGCCGCGGCGAGCGGATGCGGCCGCTCACCGCGGCCACCCCGAAACCCCTGTTACGGGCCGGCGGTAAGGCCCTCATCGAATATCACCTGGAGGCCTTGGCGCGCGCCGGTATGCGCGAGGTGGTGGTCAACGTCGGTCATTTGGGCGGGCAGATCGAGGCCGCCCTCGGTGACGGCGGGCGTTATGGGGTGCGCATCCAATATTCCCGCGAGGACGCCGCGATCCTCGATACCGGCGGCGGGATATTGAACGCCTTGCCCCTGCTGGGCGACGCGCCGTTCCTGGTGGTGAATGGCGATGTGTACGCCGACTACCCGTTCGAGCAATTGCCCGCCGCCCCCGCCGGGCTGGCCCATCTAGTGCTGGTGCCCAATCCGCCCCAGCATCCCGGCGGCGATTTCGCCCTGCGCGACGGGCGGGTGATCGACGAAGATGAATCCCGCCTCACCTTCAGCGGCATAGGCGTTTATCGGCCGCAATTGTTCGTCGATTGCCGGCCCGGCGTCTTCCCCCTCGCGCCGTTGCTGCGGCGGGCCATGGCCGCCGGGCAGGTGAGCGGCGAGCGTTACGACGGCCGATGGTGGGACATCGGCACGCCGGCGCGTTTGGCCGCCTTGGATGCGTGCTTGGCCGCCCGTTGAACGCCGCTCAATCGCGGGTGGGTGTGATGCTGAATTCCTGGATCTGCTCCATCTTGCTCAAGGTTTCGGCGAGATAACGCAGATTGACGGCGTCGCGGGTGCGAATGCTCATTTGGTATTGAAACATCCGCCCTTCGTCCTCCAGCTGATAACTCGGACCGCCCGCGGTGATGTCGTGGGCGCGTATCACGTCGACCAGTTCGTCCTGACTCAAATGACTGTGCCGGGAAAAGCGCACCGTGAGCTGGGCGTAACGGATGGCGGGCATGATGGACTCCACCCAGCGGAACACCGCCAAGGTGCCGAGGGCCATGGCCACGCCCAGGCCGGCGGCGGAATAAAAACCCATGCCGATCACGATGCCGATGGCGGCGGTGATCCAGATCGAGGCGGCGGTGGTGAGGCCGCGCACGGCGAGCCGCTCTTTGACGATCACCCCCGCGCCGAGAAAGCCGATGCCGGTCATGATGCCCTGGGCCATGCGGGTGGGGTCGATGCGGATGGTGTCCCGCGGGGCGTCAGGCAACAGCTCCCATTGATACACCGAGACCAGCACCAGCAGGGTCGAGGAAGCGCAGACCAGGACATGGGTGCGGAAACCCGCCGGCCGGCCATGGTAGGTCCGCTCCAGCCCGATGATGCCGCCGGCCAGCACCGACAAGATGAGGCGAGTGGCTACCGTTATAAATTGCTCATCCATTCGAAATCAAACTCCTGAATTATTGCTGGCCAACCGGGGGTACGGGGGGTAGCGGACAGGGGAGCGGTCGGGATCCTCTGAGAGGGGACGATCTACGTGTTCTCTCCATGTCATCGCATTTTAATACCCTTTACCTGAAAGTGATCGGCTTGAAAGTAGTCGGATCACCCGCCGCCTTTATGAAGGGCCGCCCAAAAGAAGAGCTATGTTATGCTTGGACCGACCCGCTGATTAACCGCCTCCACGGCGAGCTAACGAGAAGGCGGGCAGTTTCCACGGACCTCGCGGCCGCGCGCAGATAGTGCGCCGATATTAATGAATCAGGGGGCCGCCGCCGACATATCATGAACTTAAGTCGATCGTGGAAAATCCATAACGACCATTTGACGGGCGATGACCTATTGAGCGTCCCGCCGATTCTGGAGGTTAGGCAATGAAAGGCAAAGACCGCCGCCTGGCGGAATTGAAAAACGCCATTCCGGAAATCTCGCCGGAAGAGGCTCTGGCCGAGCACAAACAGGGTGCGGTGTTATTGGATGTGCGCGAGGCCGACGAAGTGGCCAATGGCAGCCCCAAGGGGGCGCTGCGGCTGAGTCGGGGTTTCCTCGAATTGCGCATCGAAGAGAAGGTGTCCGACCTGGCGCAACCCGTTTTGGTGATGTGCGCCGGCGGCACGCGGTCGCTGTTCGCGGCCGAGGCGCTGAAACAACTCGGTTATCAAAACGTGAAATCCGTCGCCGGCGGTTTCAGCCGCTGGAAAAATAAAGGCCTGCCCTTTGAGATGCCCCGGACCCTCGACGACGACGCCCGCGAACGGTATTCCCGTCATCTGTTGTTGCCGGAGGTGGGCGAGCAAGGGCAGCTGAAATTGCTCGACAGCAAGGTCTTGTTGATCGGCGCCGGCGGCTTGGGTTCGCCGTCGGCCTTTTATCTGGCCGCCGCCGGGGTGGGTACCCTGGGGTTGGTGGACCACGATGTGGTGGATCGCAGCAATTTGCAGCGGCAGATACTCCATACCGAGGCGCGGGTGGATGTCTCCAAAGTGGCTTCGGCCCGCGAGGCCCTGGAGTCGCTCAACCCGCGGGTCAAGGTCGTCGGTTATGAAACCCGCCTCGATAGCAGTAACGTGGAAGAGATACTGTCCGGTTATGACGTGGTGGTGGACGGCTCGGACAATCTGCCCACCCGATATTTGATCAACGATGCCTGCGTCAAACTGGGCATCCCCAATATCCACGCGGCGGTGTATCGCTTCGAGGGACAGATCACCGTGTTCTGGCCGGGCTACGAGAAGCGTCGCGGCGGCTGTTACCGCTGTATGTTCCCCGAACCGCCGCCGCCGGAATCGGCGCCGTCCTGCGCCGAGATCGGCGTGCTCGGCGTGTTGCCCGGCGTGCTCGGCGTGTTGCAGGCGGTGGAGACCTTGAAGGTGCTTTTGAAAATCGGCGACTCGCTGGTGGGCAGGATGCTTTATTACGATGCCCTGCACGGGTCGTTCAACGAGTTCAAGCTCAAGCGCAATCCGGAATGTAAAGTCTGCGGCGACCATGCCCGGTTCACCGGCTACAGCGATTATGCCGAGGTGTGCGCAACCCCGGCCGCGGCGGGCTGACGCGGGATTCGTTACAGGGAAGGGAGAAATAGGAGGACCCTGCCCTGTCCCGGCCAGATGGCGATTTCATAACTGATGAGCCCGGCGTAAAAGGCGAAAATCGAGTAAAGGATATGCCGGATTTTGAGGCGCTTGAATAAGGAAAGGTGGTGGTAGCCGACCAACACCACTAAACAGACCGCGGTCATGGCCAGCTTGACCGTGACGAATAAATCGATGTCGCGCCGGATCAAATAGTCCATCAGCAAGTTCATTTCTTGGGCGCCCAGCTGCAGCAATTGCAGCGTATTGTGGGCGTCGGCCACAGACAGCAGCATGATGCCGAGGGTGAGATAAAACAGGTGCGGCGGGTGCCAATCCAGGCTCAATTGCGCGTTAAGGGCGTCTTCCTGGCGCCGGTAACGGCGGCGGCGGCCGCGCAGGCCGTGGACGTGAAAGAGCGAATGCTGCGGCCGGCGCCGGTCGGTGCGCGGCGTATGGTGTCGTTCTAATAGCATGTTTGAAGCCGGCCCGATTTTTTATTCAAAAAAGCAGTATTCATGCCAGTAAAATTATTTCTTTTTATCTCAGTTTGCTAAGTCCAGCACGGTACCGCCGGCCGGCGTCGATGTAAATTCGGCCGACAAATTCGCTACCTGGTGTGGGCCGTCCTTTATTTTCAGCCCCTGATGGCCGATAACCCGGTACGGATAACGTCCGCCGGTAGTAACACCTTGCGGCGGAGAGACGGTATAGGAGGCGGAGATGCCCATTGCGGATAGGCTGAGGCAATACCTCGACAGAAAACATATTATTTACGACGTCCATGAGTTGGCGCCGTTTACCTCGTTGCTCCAGGCCTCGGACGCGGCTGGGATCACCGCCGCCTCGGTGGTGAAAACGGTGGTATTAAAAGACGAAGTCGGTTTGGTGATGGTCGTGATGTTGGCCACCCACAGCCTGGACGTCGATGCCTTGAGTAAATTGCTGCATCGTCGCATGGAGTTGGCGACCGAGGCGCAGATTAAACAGGTGTTTCCCGATTGCGTGCCCCGTTTCGTCCCGCCCTTGGGTGAGCCGTATGGCGTACGGACCATCGTCGATGATGCGCTGGTGGCATGTGATGGCCTGTATTTCTCGGGGGGTGACGCCTCTCATTTGGTGCAAGTCAATAATAAAGATTTCTTCAATCTACTGAGCAATGCCTGGCTGGCCGGCAACTTTTCCCGGGCTATCGGCAGTTATGATGAGCGTGCCGCGGCGGCGGGCGGCGATACCGCTGTTACTGGCACCGATATCAAAAAACGTATTCAAGCGCTGAAAGAGCTGCCGGCCATGCCCGCGGTGGCGCGACAAATTTTCGAATTGCGCGCCAATCCGCTGGCCGACGTGGAAAGGCTCGGCAAATTAGTGGAGCTGGATCCCAGCTTGGCGGCGCAGGTGATTCGTTACGCCCGTTCGCCGTTTTTCAGTTATCGCGGCAAGGTCGATTCGGTCAATACCGCCATCTCGCGGGTGCTCGGTTTCGAGATGGTGATGAATTTGGCGCTGGGTATCGCCAGCGCGCGGCCGTTCAAGATTCCGGCGATCGGTCCCTTGGGTCTGAACGCCTTCTGGCGCCACGCTACTTATAGCGCGGCCCTGGTGCAGGCCTTGGGACGTGAATTGCCGCACCCTATGCGTCCGCCGGCGGGGATGAGTTATCTCGCCGGGTTATTGCACAACATGGGGCACCTGTTGCTGGGGCATTTGTTCAAGCCTGAATTCTGCATGCTGAATAACGCGGTCAGCGCCCATCCCGGCATCTCGGTGGTGGAGCAGGAAATGGCGATGCTGGGTATCGAACACGGTGAGTTGGGTGCCTGGCTGATGGAAAGCTGGAATATGCCGGAGGAAATCATCGTCGCCACCCGCGAGCACCACAATGCGAGTTACAACGGTCCGCACGCCGTCTACGCGCGTTTGACCTTGCTGGCCGACCATATGTTGAAAGAGCATGGCATCGGCGATGCGCCGACCCATGAATTACCGGCGGAGATCATGGCTGAACTGGGATTGGAGGAGATACAAATCGTCATGGTCATGAGCCGTATCCTGGAAGGCTGCGAGGGACTCAATGCGATGGCGCGTAATCTGGCCGCGGCTTGAGTTCAGTGTAAGACGATAGATCTCTACCGGATTTTTTTAGCGTTATTTTCATTGCGCTGATCCCGTTCTGATCAGCGCGATCCAGTTTTTCGCAATCCATCTCCCCCGACGATCTGACATCGGCAAAAATTGAAATGCGGATGCGAGTCCTCGGAAAGGCGGTGCGTTGCTGGTCGCCAACGCACCGCCGCGCCGTTTGGTTAAGTAAGGATTAATGCAAAAACTTGAAAGGCGAACGATCTTCGATTTGGCCGCGGACTTCTCCCGGCGGGTTGGCGGTGGTATGAACGTTCACGTAGGTATTCCCGCGTATCAGGTTGGCGATGGCATCTTCAAAAGTGTTGATGCCCAGATTCGGTTGCGGAATCAAATTTGCGGCAGTGATCATGCCGGAAATTTCCCCCGTGAAAGGGCCGTCGTCCCGCGGCAGCGGGGTGCCGGCCGGGTTGTTGCTGCTGTCCCCGAATAACCAAAACATCACCGGCCCATTTTGACCCGCGGGCCCGAGATGGATATGGGCCATGAAGATAGGGGTGGCGGTATTGCTGACTTTAAGCCGGTAATGGAGCGTGCTGCGATCCTTGGAAAGCGAGATATGGGCCTCGCCATAAGCCCCCGTGACCAGGCCCACCACGGGGATGACCGTGCCGGAGACATTGGTGTTGATGACTTCTTGGGCGCCGCTTAATTCCGTTTCAAACTTGTTGTTTCTGGCGTCGACGCTCATTGCGGACAGGCTGGCGAGGGTCGCGGCGGTGAGGGTAATGAATTTATTCATATTGCTTGTTCCTTCAAGATTCGGAGTGGATAAAGGGAACGCACGGGGACGGCGATGCCGTGGCGGTCCCGTCAGGAATCAACTTCATGAATTTAAAAATGATTGCAGGTACTGATGACGCTGGCGGGCGAGGGATGGCGTATTGAGCAACGCAGTACGGCGACCTCGCCTTTGAATAAAGGTAGCAGTCTTTTGTGAGGCTGCAAGCCGGGCCTTGTCTACTAATTTTAATGAATCAATTGTTTACATTTTTATGATGGTGAGCCCGGTCGCGCGTTTCCTGGCGGGGACAATTTGATACACTGAACCCCACAATCGAAAAGAAAAAGATAGTTGGGGGTAAGTTTTATGAGCGGTTCAATACCGGAGTTTGATTTTGAGTTTTGGGTCAAGCTTGCCGCAACGGATTCGCAAGCCTTTGAAGAAAAACGGCGCGAAGTGATCGAGGACTTTATCACGCGATGGTCTCCCGACCAGCAGTCGCGCCTGCGCGGCTTGCAGTGGCGGATTGATATGGAACGCAAAAAACACCGTCATCCGCTGGCGGCGTGTTCGCATTTGTTCAATAAGATGTGGGCGTCGGTGTATGGCGAAGGCGGTTTATCCGACGCCTTGCAAGGCCGGGTGAAACAGTCCGAACAATCGGCTGTCGTATTGATCTTTTCACCGGATCGGCGCGAACGGGTTCGGGGTTTGGTGGCGGGTCCGTAGCCGTCCGCCGTCACAGCCACTGTCCGGACCAGTGTTTGATCATGCCGCTCCATAAAACGTCAGGCGCGGTATTGAAAACCGCCTCGCCATCGGCGGGGGCGACGATCCAGTCCCCGCGCGCGATTTCCCGCTCCAGTTGACCGGCAGCCCACCCGGCGTAACCGGCGTAGATGCGTACCGATGCATCCGTACGCAAGGCGGCAAGACTCGACCGCAGATTGGAAAGACCGCGGCCCAAAAAAATATTGGAGAATAAAATCTGCGCGGGCGGCGGGGTGTCGCTGCGAATCAATACGAACATTTCATTGGCGCCGACCGGGCCACCCGCGTACAAGGGACCCGGATAGTGGCTCAGTTCCTCGATACCCGGCAGGACGTGAGCGATGCTGATGGGGGTAGGCCGGTTGATGATGAGACCCGCCGCGCCGGTCGCGCCGGTATCGATGATTAAAATAACCGTCTTGCGGAAACGCGGATCCGTCAGGCGCGGATGCGCGATGAGCAGCGTGCCTTTCTGCAAGGCGAACTGGAACATGTTGAGGGGCGGCGGTCTTATTTCGCCGGCCGCCTTATTGCAAACTAACAAGAACGCCGTGGCCAGGGCGCAAAAGATCGCGAGTCGGCTGTGACGTCTGTGTGGCGGCATGGTCTGCATTCCATTCTGCGCTCATTTCAACTATAGCAGCTGATGATGGATGGCGGGCATGAATGAATTTGGCGCTGGGTATGGTCAGCGCGCGGCCGTTTGGCGAGGAGGCACCCGCGCGTCGTTTATTCCGACGCCGCGAGCACTTTTTCCGTCATGCGCATGATGGAGCGGTCGCTGGTGAAGCGGCCGATGTCGTCCAAGGCCACCCACGCTAAGTCTCTCGATTCGCTGCTGATCACCAAGGGCGTGGCGCGATCCGCTTCCAGCAGCCAGCGCACGTCGTAGTGTAAATGCCGTGGTTCATCGCCGCGGGCCGGGATGGGATGCACGTCCACATCGAACGGCACGTTGGAGAGGGGTTTGATATCTTCCAGACCGGACTCTTCGCGGGCCTCGCGCAAGGCCACCGCCAGGATATCCGTTTCGCCGTCGGCATGACCGCCCAATTGCAGCCAGCGATTCAGTTTGCGGTGGTGGGTCAATAACACATGGCGGCGTTGGCGATCGATTATCCACGCCGAGCCGGTGATATGGCCGATGCGCAAGTGGCGTTCGAAACATTGGGTTTCGTTTTCCACGAAGCGGACCAGCATTTCATACATCTCCCGCTCGTTTTTATCGTAGGGCTGATACGCCTTCAGCAGCGCTAATAAAGGATGTCTATGCATGTCGTGCCATCGCGAATAACGTCGGGCGGTCATTATACCCAAATAATTTAACGCGAGTGCCGGGTTTCCCGAGGCAGCGCGCGCAAATCCACCCATACCATGTGTTCCGCGATATGCGCCGGTAACGCGGTGAGGTGCTGGCGTACACAGGGACCCCGGATGCATAAACCGTCCTCGATGCGGAATTGCGCGCCGTGCAACGTGCAGAGTATGAGGCTGCGATCGAAGGTCAGAAATTCATCCGCCCCCCAATTGAGCGGAGAACCGGTATGCGGACAGCGATTGAGATAGACGTATACCCGTTGATGCTGGCGCACCGCGAACAGGGAACGCATGTCGTCGTTAGGTAGAGGAAACTCCCGGCTTGTCCCATGCGCAAGTTCATCATCACGACATAGCGGGTGTAAATGTGGCGGCGTGGCGAACATGATAGTTGCGGCTGGAAGTTTCCGTGAATAAAGTGCCGACGCACTTTAGCATAATGTCACGAGTCATGGTGCGGCCGAGTGGCTAGCCCTGTAAGCATTTGAATACCCATTGCGCTTTATATTCGTGGTGTCGCGCGGAGTTTCTTCGTTGGAACTTTTATGGCGCAGGTTTGTTTGATAAATAAGGCCATGAAGAAGTTCGGGCCTGCTGTCGATACGTTGTATAAGGCCATTGTATGAATGATGCGGTATGAAAGATCCGGCATTGATTGGCGTCGCGAGCGGCTGGGGCGCGCGGGATCGGGGTTGTGCGGACGGCCCCGATGCGCTATTGGCGGCGGGGCCGGTAATGTGTTTGGCGGGGAAGGGAGATTCTCCGCCGCCCCATGATATTTTACGCGCCGCGCCGCCGCCGACCGAACGGGATGTGATCGAGGTGGTGGTGGAGATCAATCAACGTTTGGCGCGTACGGTACGGCGGCGTATGGAAGAGGATTATTTTCCCATCGTCATCGGCGGCGATCATTCCTGCGCGGTGGGAACCTGGAGCGGTGTGCGTGGCGCGGTGGCCGAGCGCGGCGGCGTGGGCTTGTTGTGGGTGGATGCGCATATGGACAGTCATGTGCCGCAGACCAGTCCCAGCGGCGCGCTGCACGGGATGCCCCTGGCGTGTTTATTGGGGCACGGCTTCGACGGACTGACTCACCTGGCCGGCCCGGCCCCCACGTTGCAACCCGCGCATGTGTGTCTGCTGGGTGTGCGCAGTTTTGAAGTCGGCGAGGCGGCGTTATTGAAAGCGCTGGGTGTGCGAGTGATTTTCATGGAAGAAGTCACGCGGCGCGGATTCGCGACGGTGTGGCGGGAAGCCTTGGCGCAGGTCTCACGCGCCAGCGCCGGTTATGGAATCACCCTTGATCTGGACGCGCTGGATCCGCGCGATGCGCCCGGTGTGGGGACGCCTGCCCCTGGCGGTATCGATGCCGATGAATTGGTGCGCGCGCTGACCGATGCGCGGCAGGATCGAAACTGGTTGGCCTTGGAGATCGCGGAATACAACCCGCACCTTGATCACGATCAAACGACATTGCGTTTGCTGCGACGCATCGTGTGCGCGGCAGGTGGGAGAACAGTCGATGAATCCTACGATACACCTCGAACAACACTATTGCGCCCATAATTACGCGCCCTTGCCGGTGGTGCTGGTGCGGGGCGAGGGCGTGTATGTGTGGGACGACCAGGGCAAGCGCTACCTCGATATGATGAGCGCCTATTCGGCGGTGAGTCACGGACACTGTCATCCCCGCCTGGTGCGCGCGCTCAGTGAACAAGCGGCGCGGCTCGCGGTGGTGTCGCGGGCGTTTTATTCGGATCGGCTCGCGCCGTTTTTGCAGCGCCTTTGCGAAGTCACCGGTTACGACATGGCCCTGCCCATGAACAGCGGCGCCGAGGCGGTGGAGACCGCATTGAAGGCCGCGCGCAAATGGGCCTATACCGTGAAAGGCGTCGCGCCGGAGCGGGCGGAGGTCATCGCCTGCGACGGCAATTTTCACGGCCGCACCATCGCCGTGGTCGGCCTCTCTTCGGAGCCGCAATACCGCGAGGGTTTCGGGCCGTTTCCGCCCGGCATGAAACGCGTTGCCTACGGTGACGCGGCGGCTTTGGAAGCGGCGATCACGCCCGATACGGCGGCGTTTCTAGTGGAGCCCATTCAAGGTGAAGGCGGCATCGTGATTCCACCGGCGGGTTATCTCGCCGAGTGCGCCCGCATCTGCAAAAAACATAATGTGCTGTTGATCTGCGACGAGATTCAAACCGGCGTGGCGCGTACCGGCGCTTTATTCGCGTGTTCGCACGACGGCGTAAAGCCCGATGGGGTGGTGCTCGGCAAGGCCTTGGGCGGTGGACTGTTGGCGGTGTCCGCCTTCCTCGCGCGGCGCGAGGTGATGGAGGTGTTTCAGCCCGGCGATCACGGCAGCACCTTCGGCGGTAATCCGCTGGCGTCGGCGGTGGCCTTGGAAGCCGTCAATGTCATGTTGGAAGACCGGTATGCCGAGCGGGCCGCCGAGTTGGGCGATTATTTTTTGGGGTGTTTGCGGCAAATAAACAGCCCTCTGATACGGGAGGCGCGCGGCAAAGGTTTGTTGATCGGTTTGGAAGTGGATCCTGCCAAAGTATCGGCACGGACCTTGTGTGAGGCTTTGATGCGGCGGGGCATACTCAGTAAGGAAACCCATCACACGGTCTTGCGTTTCGCGCCGCCGCTGGTGATTACCCGCCGGCAAATAGACGATGCCGTCGAGCGGATTCGAGAAGTTTTACAAACGTTCAGCCCTATTAACTAGCCCCTAAAAACGGGGTTGAATCGCTTTTAAATTCTCGTAATTTCATTACGCCGTGCACTGGTACACCCTTTGCATTCTTGCTCTCGCGTCAATAAATGCGCCGTCATTCTGGCGCTTGGGTTATAGTAACGGGACTTGCCAGCAGCAAGGAGGAATAGAAGTATGTTCACTGACAGTCGGTCAAACGCGCGATTACCCATTCCGAAATATTTCACCGGCGGCGCCTTTCATCTGGTCGACGGTGAGCGCGAGTATCACTATATCCGGGCCAATGACGTCTGCGTGTCGGGCATTGGCTTGGACGTGCCCTCGCCGCTGGAATGCGGATCGCAAGTGAAAGTGCGCTACACCACGGAAGGATGGCGGTCGGATCTGGATGGGACGGTGATGTGGTGCGTGCGCTCGGACCGGGTGGGTGTGAGCATGCGCGCCTATCAGAATTTTCGAGTGGGTATCCGTCTCAATCCGAACAATGTCCAGGCCAATGCCCTGCTGTTTCTCACGCTGAAAGATGATTTGCAGCAGTCTCGCACGGAGGCGAGGGGTTGACGCCATTGTGCGTTGTGCCGCGCCCATAAGCGCGCTGCTATTTTAAAAAGGGGCGCGGCCATCGGGCCGCGCGATTCCTCCCCGCCTCGTTACGGCTGTTGTGTAAGCCGCCGTTTAATCCTCAAGCCGGTCAGCACCAATAATGATTATGAAGGACCGTGAATTGGCGAGGTGCCATGACCGCCAGCTTGATTTCATGTTCTTTTACCCGGCCGACGAAGATCTCGATGCTCTCGTGCGCGAATAGATGATAGGCGGGGAATTGGGGCGAGGTGGGTGTCTTTAATTTGATCTCCACCGAGTGGCCTGGTCTGCAAGTGATGATGCGCATGGGTATCCTTTCTTTGGGCGAAAGCGGATGCGAATACGGCGGCGGCTTAAAGCCGGTCTGCACGTTACGATCAATTATAAGTATTACTAAATACATGTCAATATAGCAATACTTATGTTGCAAGCCGCCGATCACTGCTAATAATCGAACCTTATTTTTGCAGGTTCGAGTCGGATGGAAATCGGGGAACGTATCAGATTGGCGCGTGAGGCGGTGGTGATGACCAAGTCCGAATTGGCAAGGCGGGTGGGGGTGCATCCCAGCGCTTGCATACAATGGGAGAGCGAGGGTGGCACCCATCCCAAAGTAGAGCATCTCGCCCAGGTGGCGATGGTACTGGACGTGCGTTTTGAATGGCTGGCCACCGGCCGCGGCGAGATGCGTTACAGCCCCGCCGTACACGAGGAGCGTCCGGCTTACAGCGGGGTCGAGCCGCGTTTGAGTTCCGACGAGAAGCGCTTGCTGGACCTCTACCGCGGCCTCACTCGACGCAAACAGAAATCCTTGCTGGACGTGCTCGACGGCATGGCCACGGGAGGAGCGGACACTTCTTCCTGAAAAAATCGAGGTTACGCTTCATTCGCCGCGGCCGGTGAAACGGGTCATTTGCCGGCGCTGGCGTTTGGTCGGCCGTTCGCCGGGTTGCGGGCCCGCCACCGCCAAGAGGCGATGTTGTTCGGCGAGCCGCCGCCGGTCCGCGATGCTCTCCGGTGTTTCCTCATATAAAAGCGCGGCCACGCCGGCGGGACCGCGACTCCGTGAGAGGTCTTTGACCACCACGGTGAATTGATACGGCCCTTTGCGAATCTGCAATTCGTCGCCGGGGTGCACGGCGTAGGCGGGTTTGGCTCGGGCGCCGTTGACGTGGATTTTACCGCCGCCTATCGCCGTGGCCGCGAGGGCGCGGGTCTTGAAGAAGCGGGCCGCCCACAGCCATTTGTCGAGCCGCACTTTGCCGTCGTCTGTCATGCCGGATGTCGTCAATAACGTAACCATGATGGGTGTATCTCAAGATTGGGCGTTCGCCGCGACAACCCATATGACATGAATTGAATTTTAATTGCTCCGCGTTGTCGGAGAACGCATGATTATGCGCCTGCCGCGGTTTTTAGTGGCGAGAAATAAAACTTATCCATGATGCGGAAAAGTCCCTGTTTTGTACATGGCCACTATCACGCCTATACTGATGCATAACCGCACAGGATAATGTTTGGGCGGCGTGGGATTTCCAGCAACGGGTCGATCGACCTAGCGGAGTCCCCTCTCAATCATGATCGGGTAAACGGCGTCTTGCCCGTCTCTCATTTCAAGTCATTCTTGCCGTCCACGGCGAAAAAATCGACCGACTTTTATACATTTGATGAGGCCACGGATGTACGAAAAATTTTACGGATTGCAGGCGAAACCGTTTCGCCTCAGTCCGGAGCCCCGGTTCTTTTTCACCAGTGCCACTCATAAAAGCGCGCTGGCGTATTTACGTTATGGTTTATATCAGGGCGAGGGTTTCATCGTGGTGACCGGAGGCGCGGGCACCGGGAAGACCACGCTGGTGCGTACCTTGTCCGGCGAAGTGGCGGGCCGCCGGATGGCGGTCGGTGAATTGGTCAATACTCAATTGCAAGCCCACGATTTGCTGCGCGCTATCGCCGGCGCGTTCCAACTTTCCCAGCGCGGCACCAAGTCGGATTTGATCAACCGCCTATACGATTTTCTACTGGTGCGCGCTCAAAAAAATCAACGCGTCTTGCTGGTGGTGGACGAGGCGCACAATCTGCCGCCCGGCTCGTTTGAAGAGTTGCGCATGCTCTCCAATTTTCAACATGGCGAGCGTTCTTTGTTGCAATGCATCCTGCTCGGCCAGCCGCCGTTGCGGGACGCGCTGGCGCATTCCGCCTTGCAGCAGCGGGTGATCGCCACTCATCATCTCGAACCGCTGCTGCCCGAAGAGACCCGGGGCTATATTCTTCACCGCTTGCGTTATGTCGGTTGGCGCGGTGATCCCGTCTTCAGCGGCGAGGCGATCGGATTGATCCATCGTTGCAGCCACGGTATCCCGCGGCGGATTAACGCGTTGTGCGATCGGCTGCTGCTATTCGGTTGCCTGGAGGAGCGCCACGAGCTCGACGCCGCGGCGGTGGCGAAGGTGTACGCGGAATGGGTGACCGAGGCGGGTCTGGAAGCGTGCGTGGCCGATGACGCCGCGAACGGCGTCGTGAATCTCGGCGCCTTGGCGCGGGAACAAGCGGCCATTCGAATTTCTCCGCGCCCGGCGCCGCCGCACGAAATCATGACCGCATCGGCGCCGTCTTCAGCGACACCAATCCCGCATTCGGTTGCCGTGGCCGACCCGGGCTTGCCACCGACCCCGTTGCCAGCCGCGCCGCGCCGTTTGATCGCGGCCCAGTCTTTAGTGCGCCCCCTGATCAGCGTGACGGCGGTTGCAGTGGCGGCCCTGTTGGTTTGGATGTGGTCGCTGAATGGTGGTGTGCGCGATCAACAGGCGGTGCATACGCCGTCGTCGCCCGCTCCGGCGAGCGGGCCGGCGGCGACCATGAACATCCCGTCGAGTTGAACCACGTCTACAGCGAATCATTCTCCGTTGCCGTTATTGTGGTTGCGATCACGCCGCGCTTGCGGGGGATGATTTGCGGCGGTGGTGTATCCAACGGACTCGGTCCGCGGCGATGGGCGCGCTGCGCTTGACAGTGCCCATGCCCGCGGGCAGACTTTCGAACCATGTGTTTACATTCTCAATCGGCCGTCGTCGTAATCGCACCTCGCCTGGCCCGGGCGCGAGTGTGGTGTGCGTTTATGTGGCCGGGGGATGTCTATTGTTAGTTTCGTAATACAGTCAGCGCAGCGCGCAATCCCAAGGCCACAGAATCCGCGTTCTGTGGCCTTTTTGTTTTGGGCGCCGCCATGATCGGGAGGTCAGCGTGTCCGTGCCCGCCGCTTATCTGGGTATTATCCTTATCTGGTCCACGACGCCGTTGGCGATCAAGTGGAGCGGAGAGGATGTCGGTTTTTTATTCGGCGTCACCGGCCGCATGTTGCTCGGCGCCGTGTTGTGTCTCGCCTTGATCCGATTGTTGCGGGTCGAGTTGCCCTGGCACCGTACCGCGATACACACCTATCTCGCCGCGGGCATCGGTATCTACGGCTCCATGCTCTGCGTGTATTGGGGCGCGCAATATATTCCTTCCGGTTTGATCGCGGTGTTGTTCGGATTGACCCCGCTGATGACCGGCGTGCTGGCGATGGCGTGGCTGGACGAGCGCAGTTTCACGCCCGGCAAACTCGCGGGGATCGCGGCGGGTTTGGCCGGGCTGGCGGTGATCTTCGGCAGCGGTGGTCAACATGGACCGCTGGCGGTGCAAGGGATCAGTGCGGTGTTGGTGGCGGTGCTGCTGCATTCGATCAGCAGTGTGCGGGTCAAACAGATCGGCGCCGAGGTGCCGGCCTTGGCGGTGGCCGCCGGCGGCCTCCTGGTGGCGGTGCCGCTGTATCTCGTCACCTGGTGGCTGGCGGACGGGGTCATGCCGCGGCTGTTGCCGGCGCGGGCCGTGTTGTCGATTGTTTATCTCGGCGTGGTGGGATCGGCGATCGGTTTCGTCTTGTATTACTACGTGCTCAAGCGCCTCACCGCGGGGCGGGTGGCCTTGATCACCTTGGTGACGCCGGTCACCGCCTTGCTGCTCGGCAATGTCCTCAATGACGAGCGGCCCGGTCTCGAGGTGTGGGCGGGCACGGCGGTGATTTTACTGGGGCTGGTTTTGTATCAGCGCGAAGCGAAGATGCACGCCGACAAGCCGGCGGCGTGAGCACGCAGCGGCCCGGTGTCGCGCGTCACTTGCGCAGGGCGCGCGCCGTCTCGTTGTAAGCGGAGGGACAATAACTTTATACTCCGGGCACCTTTTTTATTCCGGAGCGCGCGCCTTGGTTAATCCTATTCCGAAACCGACCATCCAATCTTTCAATCCCGCCGTGCGTACCTTGATGGGTCCGGGTCCTTCGGATGTGCATCCACGCATACTGGCGGCCATGGCGCGGCCCACCATCGGCCATCTCGATCCGCTGTTCGTCGATATGATGGATGAGATGAAGCTGTTATTGCAGTACGCCTTTCAAACCCGCAACGCCCTCACCATTCCCGTTTCGGCGCCGGGTTCGGCGGGCATGGAGACCTGCTTCGTCAATCTGCTGGAGCCGGGCGACAAAGTGGTGGTCTGCCAGAACGGCGTGTTCGGCGGCCGCATGAAAGAGAATGTCGAGCGCTGCGGCGCGCTGCCCATCATGGTGGAAGATGCTTGGGGCGAACCGGTCGATCCCGAAAAATTGGAGGACGCCCTCAAGGCCCATCCCGGCGTCAAGGTCGTGGCCTTCGTCCATGCCGAGACCTCCACCGGCGCGCGGTCGGATGTGCAACAACTGGCGGAAATCGCCCGCCGTTACGACTGCCTCACCATCGTCGATGCGGTGACCTCGCTGGGCGGCATTCCGCTCAAGGTCGATGAGTGGCAAGTGGACGCGATTTATTCCGGCACGCAGAAATGTTTGTCTTGCACGCCGGGCCTGTCGCCGGTGAGTTTCAGCGAGCGGGCGGTGGCGCGCATCAAGGCGCGCAAAACCAAAGTGCAGAGCTGGTTTTTGGATTTGAATCTGGTGATGGGGTATTGGGGCGCCAGCACCAAACGCGCCTATCACCACACCGCGCCGATCAACGCCTTGTACGGTTTACACGAGGCCTTGGTGATGTTGCAGGAAGAGGGTTTGGAGGCGGCGTGGGCGCGCCATCATCGGCATCATCTCGCGCTGCGCGCCGGGGTGGAGGCCTTGGGTCTGCGCTTCGTGGTGAAAGAAGATTATCGCCTGCCGCAGCTCAATGCGGTCACCGTGCCGGACGGGGTGGACGAGGCGGAGGTCCGCCGCCGCTTGTTGACGGAGTTCAATCTGGAGATCGGCGCGGGGCTGGGCAGCCTCGCCGGCAAGGTATGGCGCATCGGTTTGATGGGCCATGCCAGCACGCCGAAGAACGTGCTGTTCTGTTTGGCGGCGCTGGAAAAGGTATTGAGTGATCTTCAGGCGCCGATTCTCCGCGGCAAGGCGCTGGGCGCGGCGGGGGCGGCGCTGGCCGGGGGGTGACGCGGAGGGTCACAAGTTGACTGAAAGGGCCGGTTTCCGGCGGGCGGCGATGAGAACGTGTCGGCGAATTGGGGCGGACTTGGTTAACAGTTTAAATCGGGGGTTTTCCCTCACAAGGTTAACCTTTTGAATATCTGGCCAATAATTATTGTTGGCACATAGGCTGCAATAGTCGGGGCAGAAAACATGAACGATGCCGCCGCCGGGGCGCGGCCGTAAACAGCTTCGAGGATACAGCCAATGAGCCAGACGATGACCTACGACGACCTCTCCCAATTGGCGGGGACTTTCCGCGACACCGGTGGTGTGAGCGAGGAAAACCGGAGTCTGGGTTTCCGCCCCGCCTTTCTCGATCGCGACAGCGGCCGCTTTCTCATGGCGCGGGATGCCGAGGGCGCGCCGGCGGCGGTGCACCAGTTCGATGGTCTGCCCGATGACTGGGTGGTGAGACGCGATCAGACCGGCCGGCCGCTGGCGGTGAAGACCTCGGTGGTGGCCGGTTTCGTCCGCGGCGGCTGTTTCTACACCCGGGAACAGGCGGCGCAGCTGGTACAGTGGGAGTTGGATAAACGCGCCAGCTGAACCGCGGCGCGGAATGCATGGAATATCAGTGCAGTATTCGCGGCACCGATAAGGTAAAGACCGGGATGTCCGCGTCGAAATGGTTGCCGTCGTCGCCCAGCATCTGATACGTGCCGCGCATCGTGCCCACCGCCGTATCCAGCACCGCCCCGCTGGTATATTGAAAGGCCTCGCCCGGCCGCAGATAGGGCTGTTCCCCCACCACGCCTTGACCGCGCACCTCCTGCGTCTTGCCGTTGGCGTCGGTGATGATCCAATGCCGCGAGAGCAGTTTGGCGGGAACCCGTCCCAGATTCTGGATGCTGACCGTATAGGCGAAGACGAAACGATTCTGCTCGGGAACCGACTGTTCCTCGACGTAGAACGGCTCAACCAAGACTTTGATGCTATAAGAAGAATCGCTGTTCATGTTGACGGCTACCACCTTCAATTTGCGCTTTTTTATGGAGGGAGAAGGATATTAGGTGCGCAACTTTAGAGAAAGTTTAGCACAGGCCTTGTAGGCTGTCCCGGCGGGGTGGTTTATTTGGCGGCGACCTTGCGCACTTGGGCGAGATCGGTTTGGCCTTTGAACATCTTGGTGATGCCGTCCTGCATCAACGTCCGCATGCCTTCTTTCATGGACAGGGCCTGCAATTCCTCGGCCGTGCCCTTGTGATAAATGAGTTCCTTGATGCCGCGGCTGGACACCAGTAACTCGTGGATGCCGGTGCGGCCCCGATATCCGGTGCCGTCACAGGCCGGACAACCCGGCGCTTTATAGAGGGTGGCCTTGCCGGGGTCGGGGCAGACCTCGGCGAAATGCTCTTCGCCGTAATAGCGGCGGATCAGGGTCAGTTCGTCGGCGTCGGGTTGATAGGGCTTTTTGCATTTCTCGCACAAGGTGCGCACCAGCCGCTGCGCCATCACCCCCAGAAACGCGTCGGAAAAACTGATGGGGTCGATGCCGAGGTCGAGCAGACGGGTGATGGTCTCCGCCGAGGAGTTGGTGTGCAGGGTGGAGAACACCAAATGGCCGGTGAGCGAGGCCTCGACGCCGGCCTCGGCGGTTTCCTGGTCGCGCATCTCGCCGATCATGATGACGTCCGGATCGGCGCGCAGAAAGGAACGCAGCGCCGTGGCGAAGGTGAGCCCCGCCTTCTTGTTCATCTGCACCTGCTGCAAGCCGGGCTGGGTGATTTCCACCGGGTCTTCCGCGGTCCAGATCTTGCGCTCGGGGGTGTTGATGTGGGCGAGAATGGCGTGCAGGGTGGTGGTCTTGCCCGAACCGGTCGGACCCACCACCAGAAAAATGCCGTGAGGATGTTCCACCAGGGCCTTGGTCTCGCGCAGCGTGCGCTCGGCGAAGTTGAGCTGCTCGAGCGGCGGCGGTTTGTTCGAAGCCAAGATACGCATCACCACCGATTCGCCGTTGACGGTGGGGATGGTGGCGACGCGCAGCTCGATGGGTTTGCCTTTGATCTTCACCACGCACTTGCCGTCTTGCGGACGGCGGCGGTCCGAGATGTCCATGCCGGCGGTGATTTTGATGCGCGAGACCACGGCGCGAATATGGCTGGCCGGTATGGTAAGGCTGCGCTGGCATTGGCCGTCGATGCGGATGCGCACCGAGGACGGCACTTTGCCCTTGCCGGGTTCGATGTGGATGTCGGAGGCGCGCGCGTTGTAGGATTCACGGATCAACTGATTCACCAGCTGGATGACGGTGGCCTCGTTTTCATCGACCGCGTCCACTTCCTCGTCGGAGATGCCCTCGACGCCTTCTTCGTTGAGGCGGTCCACCAGTTCGTTGATATCGACCTTGCCGTCGATATTGAGCGGGGTTTCGCCGAGAAATTGCCGGATGTCTTCGGGCAGCGAGACTTTGAAAATGTAATTGCGGGCGCGCAACACCCGTTGAATTTCCATGAGGCGGCGGTCGTCGGTGGGATCGTCGATCAACACCACCACTTCATTGCGGTCGCCTTGAATGGGCACCCAGCATTCTTTTTTGAGATAGGCCTCGTTGATGCCCTTCAGCAGCTCCTTGGGTATTTCCACTTCCGGGTCGTAGCCCATGTACGGCACTTGGTAGTAGCGTTCCAGCGAGGCGCCGATTTCCGCGGCGCTGAGATTGGCCTCGGTGAGCAGTAAATGGGTGACCGAGGTGCCTTCCTTGGGCGCGCGCTGTTTGAATTCGTCGAGGCGTTGTTGAGTGAGTTTGTCCGACTGCACCAGATATTCGTAGGGATCGCGGGTGCCGCCCAATTCATAACGAAACTGGTTGCCGAGGAAGAAGCCCAATTTGATGGTGTTGCGCAGCTCCGCGTCGGAAAATGCCCCGCCGCCGCGGCGATTGAGCACTTGGATCACCCCGAACAAGACGTCCTTGGATTTGATGGGCACCACGATCATGGATTGGGTGCGAAAGCCGCTCTTGAGATCGTAGGACTTGTCAAACCGCAAATTCGGGTGAATATTGGTCAGTTCCTCGGCGTTGTAGACGTCGGTGATGCGTACCGGTTTTTGATTGAGTCCCACATACCCGGCGATGGACGAAGTGGAGAGCGCGACCCGGATTTCCTTGATCTCGCTGCCGCTCTTGTATTTGGAGACCAAGGCCGGCTCGGTGCGCGAGCGCTGGTAGACGGTGATGCGTTCGGCGTTGAGCAGGGAGAGTAAATCCTCCTCGATTTCCGGCATGACGTCGCGGAAATTGGCGGATTCCTGGATGCGTTGAATGACCGCGTTGAGCCGAACCTGAAACTCGAGCTGGCGCTTGAGTTGATCCGGATTCAGTTTTCTCTGCGCCTCGTTGCTTCCGTCAGTCATGCTCATCGTTAGCCGTGTCCATATCGAATGCGAACGCCGGAGCGAGAGGCGTCCGCCGGCGGGATGTCCCTGTTCACGGCAAAGCGCCGGCACTCTCGAGCGAGGCAGGCTAGGGTTTCGAAGCATGTCCCCGCACCCCACGGAGGAACGGGGCATCCGTCATTACTCCCACGCTGGGTATCGACTGGGCGGGGGAATGCTTGAACCCGGGTTGGACCGCCCGTCCCGCGGACACTCGGAGGGTCCTCGTGGTCGGCAAGGCGGGCGGAGTAGGGTTTTGGTTCGATTAACCTGTTGAAGCGTCATAAGAACTTTGCAAGACTGGCGATGCCGGGTTGGATCGCTTTCGGCGGGACGGGCATCCCGTTTTTCCGCGAGTTGGATGAAGTAAGGCGAATATGCTCACACAGATCATTACACGGCTCCGCGCAACCTACCGGCGGGTGATTTGGGACGCGGTCCCCGGCCGTCTGTCGTGGCCCCGGCGGGCGGCGGTCAACGCCATGCGCATTATTCAATGCATCGCCGTCGAGTTGGCGAAAGGCGACCTCACCCTGCGCGCCATGAGTTTGGTGTACACCACCTTGTTGTCCCTGGTGCCGCTCCTGGCGGTGAGTTTTTCGATGCTGAAGGCCTTCGGCGTCCACAATCAGATCCAGCCCTTGTTGTTGAACGTATTGTCGCCCCTCGGCGAGCAAGGGGGGGAGTTCAGTCGCCGCATCATCGATTTCGTGGAAAACGTGGAAGTGGGCGTGCTGGGGTTCTTGGGCCTGGCGATGTTGATCTACATCGTGGTCTCCCTGGTGCAAAAGATCGAGAGCGCGTTTAACTTCATTTGGCGCATCGACCAGCCCCGCCGTCTGGCGCGGCGTTTCAGCGATTACATGAGCGTAATCCTGGTCGGACCCGTGCTGATGTTTTCGGCGCTGGGCATCACCGCCGCGGTGATGGGCACGGACCTGGTGCGAAGTCTGGTGGCCGTCGAACCGATCGCGACCCTGGTGGCGATCGCCGGCGCCGTACTGCCTTATGTGCTGGTGTGCGCCGCCTTCACTTTCATCTATGTCTTCATTCCCAATACCCGGGTGAATTTTTCCGCGGCCCTCACCGGCGGTTTGATCGCCGGCGTGTTATGGGAGACCAGCGGCTGGTTGTTCGCGGCCTTCGTGGCGTCGTCCACCCAATACGCCGCCATCTATTCGGGTTTCGCCATCCTCATCACCTTCATGATCTGGCTTTATCTCAGCTGGCTGATCGTGCTGCTGGGGGCGCAGATCGCCTATTACCAGCAACACCCGGCCATGCTGAACGTCCGGCCCGTCGGCGAACCGCTCAGTAACCAGGGCCGGGAACGCCTGGCGATACTGCTCATGACGATGATCGGGTATAACTATTTCCACCGACGCGGGCCGTGGACGCAGGAACGTTTGGCGCAGGAGCTGGGCGTCATGCCGCGGTCATTGCGATACCTGCTGGATATTTTGGATAAACACGGATTCATCGGCCGGACCGGCGACGATCCGCCCGCTTATTATCCGGCGCGGGACATCGAAACCGTCGGCCTTCACGAGTTGCTGGCGGCGGTCCGCCGGGCCGATGCCGCCGAGGAGACTGTGAACGGTCGCATCGAACCCACACAAGTGGCGGCGGTGATGCAGCGGATCGATGCGGCGATCGGCGAGGCGCTGGCCGGTCAGACCATCAAGGATTTGGTGCGAGCCCAGCCGCCTCCGGATGACGAGGCGCCTTCGGTGGCGGGATCGGATCAACGTCCCGGCCGGGACGCCGTTATGAATGAGCAGCCCGGCGCGGCCGGGAGAAACGAAGTGGGCGATAGGCCGGTGGGGTAAGCGATGAGTGACATAAAGCAAGACGCGGGACCGGACGGGCCGGCCGCCGCGGGCGCGCGAGTAGAGGTCTACACCTGGCGGTATTGTTCCTACTGCATGGCCGCGAAACGTTTGCTGCAGAAAAAGGGCGCGGCCTTTACCGAACACGCCATCGACGGCGATGACGAGGCGCGCGACGAGATGACGCGGCGTGCCGATGGACGGCGCACCCTGCCGCAGATATTCATCAACGGCCAGGCCGTCGGCGGTTACATGGAACTTCAGCGGCTGGAACAGGCGGGCCGGCTCGACGCTTTGCTGGCCGTGCCGCCGGGGCGGGTTTGAGTCCTCGCCGCGGCACCGCTCACCGGCGCGGCTGGACGGCCTGCCGGCGCGATACGCTACAATGGCGCGCATTGAAGGGGACGCTGACATGAAAGCCACGATTTATCACAATCCGCGCTGCGGCAAATCGCGCGAGACCCTGGCCTTGTTGCGCGAACAGGGTATCGAGCCGGTCATCGTCGAATACCTCGCTACGCCGCCCGATGCCGCCGCGCTGAAAAAGCTGTTGACCGCCTTGAAGCTCAAGCCCCGCCAATTGCTGCGCACCAAGGAAAAAGATTACCAGGCGCTGGGTCTGGACGACCCGGACCTGAGCGACGCCGAACTGATCGAGGCCATGGCGGCGCACCCGCTGCTCATCGAGCGGCCGATCGTGGTGGCGGGTGGCAAGGCGGTGCTGGGGCGGCCGCCGGAAAAGGTGCTCGATATTATCCAAGGGCCGCGCGCCAGACGGGAGCGAGGGTGACTACGCCAAAAAAACTTTCCATGCTGTTGTGTTCGGCGGCGCTGGTGTTCGCCGCGGCGGCGCAGGGCGACGAGTCCGCGGCCTACTTCGGGGTCAAGGCCGGGGTATTGCTGCCCGACATCGACGAATTGGAGGAGGCCTATAACGCCGGTCTGACGGTAGGTTATGGGCGCGGGCCTTTCGCGGTCGAGGCGGAATTCACCACCACCCTGTTTCCCGGCGAGACCACCTTGTCCGGCGTGGAATGGGACATGACCACCCTGGCCTTGTACGGCGTGTATCGCAGCCCAGGTCAGGTTTATTTTAAATTGAAGGCGGGCGCGCTCCATGAGCGGGTCAACTTGAATGTCTCGGGGCTGAACTTGCAGGACCAAGAGAGCGGCGCCACGGTGGGTTTGGGCGTGGGATACCGGTTCGATAAGCAAGGGCGCCTCGAGCTTGAATACACGATGGTCGAAGAGGATGTGTCGCTGCTCACCTTGGGATATTTGTTTTAAGGGCTTCGTTTCAAGAATCCAGGTTGCCAAGACGCCCCGAACGCCAAGAGAAATTTCCGGTGTTGCGCGCGTGCGGTTGTGGCGGCGGGCGGTTGGCACCTTTCACAGGACGCGTTTATTACGCCGGCGCTGGGATGCGGCGAGATCAGCGGCAATAGGCAGGTCTGCATCAAACACAGCGAGGTAAGAATGTTTATGAAGTTGATCGGCGGTGCCCCGGCGCGGGGCGTGTGCTTGGTTGTGATGATGTCGTGCGCCGTGGTCGGCGCGCATCATCCGGTTTTCGCTTCGACGCCGATGGCGGCGCGCGATCCGGGCGGGGTGCAGGCCTCGACGCCGGTGACGCAACGGCTGGCCTATATCGAAAGTCTGCTGCAATCGAAGACCGGTCTGCGGCTGACCGCCTCCGCCGATCCCGAGGTGCGGCAATTGCTGGCGCAATTGCGCGAACGCTTGGCGAAGGCCAAGGACGCGGCGCAGGCCGGCGACACCGCCCGCGCCGAGCAGTGGTCGCGTGAAGTCATGGCGGGTTTGATGGAGGCGTCGCGGCGTTTGCCCAGCGAAGACGAGGACGACCGCCGCGCCGAGCAGTTGCGTTATCAGAATTTGCGCCAGGGTATCGAGGTGTTTCAGCAGGCGCATCAGCGCAACTCGAGCCGCTTGAGCGCCGAGGAGGGGAATGCCGCGGTGGTGGATTTCGATGCCGACACGGTGACGGGCTGGGTGCGCGACGGCGACCACGCCGCGCTGGGCGGCGACTACGTGACCGCCAATGCCTTTTTGATCAACGCCCAGCAGGCGATCACCGGCGCGCTGCGCGGGATGTTGAACAACCGCACCCTGGTGCACGAACTCAACATCGATACCGCCGAGGGCGAATATCAGTATGAGCTGCAACGTTATCAGGGTTACGCGGATTTGATTCCCGTCGCCATCGACCTGCGTTCCCCGCCGCCGCAAACCATTTCGGAAATGCTGGCCTTGATGGACAAGGCGCAATGGATGGTGCAGCAAGCCGGGCTCACCGCCGACAAGGGCGATTATCCGGTTGCGATCCGCATGGTGCTCGATGCCACCGCCGCGGTGCGCACGGCCTTGCGCGGCGCCGGGGTGGATATGTAAGGATGGCCCTCCGCGGGTGTGTGAGCAGGTCAGGGCGCGAGGTTTACCGATGTTGGGGGTGAAGGCCTGGCGACGCCGGCGTGCCTTGCGCGATCCCGGCTTTACTCATCAACAGTGGGCAGCGGCGGTGCGGAGCGTGGCCTTGTTGCAAGATTGGCCGGCCGGCGCGTTGGCCAGGCTGCGCGAGCATACGGTGTTTTTTCTGCGCGCCAAGCGCTTCACCGCCGCGGGGGGCGGGCAGATCGGCGACGGGCTGCGGCTGCTCATCGCCATTCAAGCCAGCGTGCCCATCCTCCATCTGGATGTCGATTATTACGCCGGCTGGCGGGAAGTGATCGTCTACCCCGACACCTTCGTGAGCCGCCATCAGGAAATGGACGAGGCGGGTGTGTTGCACAGCTGGCGGCAGCCGTCGGCCGGCGAGGCCTGGTCTCATGGTCCGCTGGTATTGTCGCGGGCCGATGTGGAGGAATCCGCGCTGCAGCGCGACGGCTACAATGTGGTCATCCACGAAATGGCCCACAAGCTGGATATGCTCAACGGCGACGCCAATGGGTTCCCCCCGCTGCATCGCGAGATGCGTATCCCGGACTGGGTGCGGGCCTGGTCCGAATCCTATGAAACCTTCTGCGGCCAAGTGGACCGTGATGAGGACACGGCGCTGGATCCCTACGGCGCGGAAAATCCCGCGGAATTTTTTGCCGTGATCAGCGAGTCCTTCTTCGAAACCCCCGCCCTGGTGCACGACCATTTCCCTTTGCTCTACCCGCAACTCCTGGCCTTTTATCGTTACGACCCCCGCCGCCCGGTTTGAGTATTCCTTCTCGGGCGCAAAAAAAAGCGCTGCCCGGGGAGGGGCAGCGCGATCGCTCAAGGAGGGATGAACGAAGACGCTCTACAGTTGGTTCAGGATACCCTTCGCGGTCAGGGAAACCGTGGGTTGGACGGGTATCCAGGAAGGTCCGCCGGGGGACGGGGAGCCCCTCCGCCGGTACTTCAAAATAGCAATCGATGTGCCAAGAAATGGCTATCTATTAAAAATCAGTAACTTAATTGAAATATGGCCGTCGCGGTCCACCAAAAACGGTTTTTGCGGCCCCAAAGAGTCGTCGAGGAGAGACGGGCCCGCCCAATATAGAATTAAGATTTTGATTTTTTAAATAAAAACCCAGTCTCCAGAGAGAGACGGACCGGCCTGCGCGCCGTGAAATACGACACGAAAGAAACCCCCCGCCCGGCCGATAAGTACTGTAAATATTACATGCGTTTGAAAGGATGACAGCCGGAGTACCTATGGGTGACCGTGACAAGGTAGTGAATATCGGCGCGCGCATTTCGCGTGATGACGGGGTTGCGCATCAACACGAATTGCTGGTGCGCTGCCGGCAAATCGCCGAGAAGGATCTGTGCGAGTCGATCAAACAGGTGTTCGATAAAGCCGACGACCTCTTGTTTGAACGCAGCAACGGGTCCGAGGACGGCGCCAGCCGCTATTTCGATGCGCTGCGTGAATTGCGGATCAAGCGCCAGGAAATGACCCAAACCTATCTCGAGGCCTTGCTGCGGGAGCACGACGGCCGTTTGCGCCGTGCGCCGGCGGTGGCGGGTAAACCCGGCGGCCGCGTTCCCTTGGGCGGCGGTTTGTCTCTGATCGACGAAAAAGAGTTGGAAGAATCGCTGGCCGTCGAAGGGATGGTCGGCAAGGCCGGGGAACGTTGCAACCAGGTTTTGTATGCGCTCAGCCAACGTTACGCGCAGTTGGCGGAGGGCGTGAAGCTTGAGCCCGAAACCCACCCGCTGGCCCCCGAGGTGATCTGCCACGCCTTCCGCGATGCATTGGGCGGCATCGAAGTCGGTGTCGAAATCAAATTGATCATCTACAAGCTCTTCGAAAAACACGCGGTGAAACCGCTCGACGAACTCTACGACAAGCTCAATACCTTGCTGGCCGATGCCGGGATATTGCCGCAACTCAAGGCGACGGCGCCGGTACGTTCGAGTAGCGCCGCCGCCGAGCGGCCTCGCCCCGCCGCCGCGGCTGACGTCGCGACGGAGGCGGCCGCGGGCAATTCCCTGCCGGTGCCGGTGACGGCCCTCACCGGGATGACCGGGGGAGGAGGTGACGGGGACGTCTATCACACCCTGCAACGGCTGATGAATCTCAAAAAATACGGCGGCGCGGCGCCGGGGGCGGAGAGCGGCGGCGGCTTGCCGGGCGGCGCCATGGCCGGCGTAACCGGGCAATTCGGCGGAAGTGGTTACGGCGGTGGTACCGTCGCGGCGGTGCCGGTGGCGGCGACGGTTTTGATCGAAGGGCTGTCCTTATTGCAGCAGCTGCCGCCCCCGCCGCCGGAAATGACCGCGGGCCATGCCGCCATCGCCTATATCAAATCGAGTTTATTGGAGCGCATCGGCGACTCGGCGCTGGGCAAGACCATCGACCCGGTCACCGACAACACCATCGACGTCATCGGGATGATCTTCGAGTTTATACTCGACGAGACCAGTATCCCGGAATCGGTGAAGCGCCTGCTCAACCAGCTGCAAATTCCCATCCTCAAGGTCGCCATCGTCGACAAGGAATTCTTCGCCAACAAGCAGCACCCCGCCCGGCGCCTGCTGAACAGCTTGGGTCACGCCAGCATCGGCTGGAACGACAAAGACCCGCACACCCAGCGCCGCCGCTTCGAGAAAATGGAATACCTGGTCGGCCGGGTTTTGAAAGAATATGAAACCGATCCCAGCGTCTTCGCCGAACTGCTCGCCGACTTCACCGGTTTTCTGGCCACCGAGGTGGACGATGAAGAGCCCGCTGAAGAATGGGCGCAGGAAGAATCCCCGCCGGGGGCGCCGGAGGAAGAGCAAATTGCGCCGGGCAAACACGCCTTCGAGACCGTTGAATTGCGTTTGGGCGGGGTGGAGGCGCCGCGGCTCGTCCGCGATTTTTTGCGTAATACTTGGCGGCAGGTCTTGGAACAGGTGGCGGCCGCCGAGGGACCGGAGAGCGATTCATGGCGGCGCCGAGTCCAGTTGATGGACGATTTATTGTGGAGCGTGGAACCCAAGCCCGGCGGCGATGAACGGCGGCGCATGGTGGCCCTGTTGCCGCGGCTGTTGGGCGGATTGCAGGACGGCATGAACGCCGTCGGCTGCCAGCCGGCGGAAATGGATGCGGTGCTCAACGGCTTGCAGCCCATTCACATGGCCTGTTTGCGCGGTGAGGCGCCGCCGCCCGAGGCCGGCGAGACGCCGCCGCGGGTGCCTCGCGCGCCGGCCTCCCAGGAAGTAACGGACATGATCCGTTCCATCCAGCAGGGCATGGACGGTGCGGAGTCCGCACATGACCAGCACGCGGCCAACGGCGTCGCCGATCTGGAGCGGCAGTTGGCGGGGGCGGCGCACGGCGGTGATTTCATGTCCACGTTCGCCGGAACGGAAGAGGACTCCTTACTCGACCCCGGCGAGACGCTCATTGAAGACGAATTCACGGAGAAGGTCCGCGCGCTGGCCATCGGCACTTGGCTGGAATTCGCCCAAGGCGACAAACCGCGCCGCGGCAAGCTGGGCTGGAAGAGCGCGGTGCTGGGGCAATACGTGTTCGTCGATCGCCGCTACAAAGTGGTGACGGAGCGGACCCTGGCCGAATTGGCCGCCGATTTACGCACGGGACGCGCGCACGTGGTGGAAAAGGTGGGGATGTTCGATCGCGCCCTCGACGCCGTGATGGCGGGCCTGATGGCCGGGGCCGGCGCCCGGTAATTCCCCTGACGAAGTCGATAGCGTCCGTGAGCGGCTGTTTGCCGCCCGGCGGCGAGTGGGTTATCTTGCTTTTCGACGCGACCACGCGCCGGTATGCGACACGGAAGGGGACGGTGCCATGACAATGAAATGGGCCCGCGGCGGACGGCCACGGCTGGTGATGTTGCTCGGTATCGTCGGCCTGCTGGGCGGTGGGCCGGCATGGGCGGACACCCCGCCGGCCTGCATCAAACCCGGCGAATGGCTGCGCATGGAGGACGGCAAATCCGTCGCCCACGACGCGCTGTTGAAACAGGTCAGCCAGCGCCGGGTGGTCTTGCTGGGCGAGCATCACACCAACGCCGATCATCATCGCTGGCAACTGCAAGTCCTGGCCGGCCTGCTCGCCTTGCAGCCCAAGATGGCGATCGGCTTCGAGATGTTTCCCCAAGAGGTGCAGCCGGTGCTCGACCGCTGGGTGGCCGGCGAATTGAGCGAAAAGGAATTCCTGCGGCAGACCCATTGGCATAGCGGCTGGCGTTTCGATGCCGGCCTCTATATGCCCATCTTTCATTTCGCGCGCATCAACCGCATTCCCATGTACGCCATCAACGTCAACCCCGCCCTGCTGAGCGAGGCGCGCGCCAAGGGCTGGGCCGCCATCGACCCCGCGGCGCGGCAGGGTATCACCGACCCCGCGCCGGCCAGCCGCGACTATCTAAAAATGCTGGCGGGCAGTTTCGCCGTCCACCGCCCGCCGGGCGTACGCGATCCGTCGGGCGAGTTGAAGGCCGAGGACAAACAGGCCTTCCAGCGCTTCGTCGAAGGCCAGCTGCTGTGGGACCGCGCGATGGCCGAGGCCCTCGCCGCGGTGGCCAAACGCCAACCCGCGCCCCTGGTGGTAGGGCTGATGGGCACCGGCCACATGGTCTACAACTTCGGCGTGCCGCATCAACTGGCGGCGTTGGACGTGGCCGACACGGTATCCCTCATCCCCTGGGACGATCAAATCAGTTGTGAGGAAATGGTGCCCGGTTTCGCTCATGCGGTGTTCGGCTTGGCGCCGGACAACGCCGAGCCGGAACCGGACAAACCGAGGTTGGGCGTGTTCCTGGAACCGTCCGAGGGCGGCGTCAAGGTGGTGAAACTCATCGAGCGCAGCGTGGCCGAGGCCAGCGGCGTCAAGGAGGGCGACCGCATCGTGGAAATCGCCGGCCGCCGCGTGGCGGAAGTGGACGACGTCATCGCCAAGGTGCAGGCCATGCTCCCCGGCGCCTGGCTGCCGCTCACCGTGCTGCGCGGCGATCAGCGCAAGGAATTGGTGGCGAAATTTCCCCCGCGGCCGTAAACATGTCGATCAAAATCGGGCCGCGGACCCGCATCGATAAAATAGATATACCGTCGTTTGAATCTTCGTGCCGGCGTACACCGATAGCCACGGCCGATGCGCAGCCCGCATTGCGGGATGTCGGCTGGTGACGCTGTTTCCCTCGCTCTCCAGGGGAGGATTTGGGGCAATCCTATCCGCCGCCGGCGATGATCTTATTGCGCAGCCGGCCGATGCCTTCTACCTCGCACTCCACCACATCGCCCGCCCGCAAAAACTGCGGCGGGGTGCGGGCGAAGCCGACGCCGGCCGGGGTGCCGGTGGCGATGATGTCGCCGGGTTCCAGGCTCATGCCCCGCGACAACACCGCGATGGTCTCCGCGATGGGGAAGATCTGCTGCCGCGAGTTGGCCGCCTGTTTCAATTCGCCGTTGACCCAGCAGCGCAGGTCGAGTTGCTGGGGGTCGGCGATCTCGTCGGCGGTGACGATCCACGGTCCCATCGGACAGGCGCCGTCCAGGCTTTTGCCGAGAAAATATTGCTTGTGGCGGAATTGCAGGTCGCGGGCCGACAGGTCGTTGATCACCGTGTAGCCGAAGACATGCTCGAGCGCGCGTTCGGCGGCGATGCCCCGGCCGCCGCGGCCGATGATCACCGCCAGTTCCACTTCCCAATCCAGTTGCGTGGTCACCGCCTCGTCCAGCGTGATATCGGCCGTGGGCCCGGTGACGCTGGTGACGGCCTTGGTGAAGACCACCGGATGTTCGGGCAACACCGGCGCGCGGCCGTGGGCGGCGAGGGACTCCGCGGCGTGGTCGGCGTAATTCAAGCCCAGGCATAGGATGTTTTTGCGCGGACGCGGGATGGGCGCCAACAGCGTCAGCTCGCTGAGAGGCACCCGGTGCGGCGGCGGACTCGCGGCCACCTCGGCGGCGAAACGCCGCCAGTACGGCGGGCCGGCCGCTATCAGACCGAGCATGTCATCGGCTGACGTCCCGCCCCGGGCGGGCAGGATGGCGGTCTCGCCCTCCACCGCGCCTATGTGGATTTGTCCGCGATAATCGCAGGTGATTAAGCGCATCGCCGGATACCCCGTCCTTCGTGATGATGGCGGTGAGTATGGCAGAGGCGCGCACGGCGGCCCAGGCCGCGATAGTTATATCTGTGTCCGCGGGGGGCAGGTCGCCGCGCCCGATCATCGCAGTCCGCCGCTCTGGTATATACTTCGATTTTCACTAATCCATATAGCCAGTCCCGCCGGTTCCACGGACCGGGCGGCACCGAATCTTTTTCACTGCAATGCGGAGACACTCATGAGCCAGAAACCGCAGATCAGCGGCCTACGCCGTTACGATGCCCGGGCGGAGCCCGTCACGCCGCAGGAACAGGCCTTGGCGCCCCTGGTGCGCGAGCTGCTGGTGGAGTTGGGTGAAAATCCCGAGCGCGACGGCCTCAAACGCACGCCGGAGCGCATCGCCGCCGCCTTGAGCTTTCTCACCAGCGGTTACGGCCAGACCGTGCAGGACGTGGTGCAGGGCGCGCTGTTCGTCGATGACTGCAACGAGATGGTGATCGTCAAGGACGTGGAATTTTATTCCCAGTGCGAACACCACATGCTGCCGTTTTTCGGACGGGTGCACGTGGGGTATGTGCCCGACGGCAAGATCATCGGCCTCAGCAAGATCGCGCGCATCGTCGATGTCTTCGCCCGCCGCCTGCAAGTGCAGGAGCGCATGACCAGCCAGATCGCCGAGGGTTTGATGGAGGTGTTGTCGCCGCGCGGGGTGGGCGTGGTGGTGGAGGCCAGCCATTTCTGCATGATGATGCGCGGCGTGCAGAAGCAAAACAGCTCGACCTTGAGCAGCGCCATGCGCGGCAGTTTTCACGAAGACGCACGCACCCGCGCCGAATTCATGGACCTGATCCGGCGTTGAAGAGACGCGCGCCTTGCGCTTGTGTAGTCGTGTCGATCCGATCCGGCGTTTAGAGAGAGTGTGTTGAATGAATGTCCCTTTCCCTGCCGGGGAGAGACGAAGTAATTTGATGCCCGGTTAAAAACAAAAAGGAACCGATATGAGCGACACATCCCCCTTGCTGGCGGCCCAGGAAAAATTCGCGGCGGCGGTGCCGTTACGAATCGTGGCGGCCGAGACGGTGACTCTGCCCGACGCCTTGGGCCGGACCTTATTCGCCGACGTCACCGCGCCCACCGATCTGCCTGAGTATCATCGCGCCATCGTCGAAGGGTTCGTGGTGCATACCGACGACACCCGCGCCGCGTCGGAAACGGCGCCCGTGAGTTTTGACATCGTCGGCGCCGTGAAACCCGGCGACGCGCAGTGCCCGCCCTTCGCGCGCGGCCAGGCGGTGGAAGTGGCCACCGGCAGCGTGCTGCCCGGCGGCGCCTATTCCGTCGTGCGGATGTGGGAGGCCAAGCGCGACGGCGATCGCTTCACCATCAGCCGGCCATTCCCGCCGCGCTTTTTCATCGAAGACCAAGGCTGTGATTTGAAA
This sequence comes from uncultured Gammaproteobacteria bacterium, assembly GCA_963729605.1. Classification (GTDB taxonomy): domain Bacteria; phylum Pseudomonadota; class Gammaproteobacteria; order DRLM01; family DRLM01; genus CAKKSB01. Next base: position 298,219 of record CAVSNY010000002.1, read on the forward strand.
CAAGGCAGCGTGGTGGCGGCGGCCGGCAAACTGCTGGAGCCGCTCGACCTCGGCAACCTGGCGGCCTTGGGCATCGCCAAGCTGAGCGTGGCGCGGGCGCCGCGGGTGACCGTGTATTCCTGCGGCGACGAGGTCATTCCTTTTGAGCAGGCCATGCGGCCGGGCCTGATCCGCGACAGCAACTCGGTGATGCTGAGCGCGGCGGTGCGCGCGGCGGGCGGCGAGCCGCTGGCGGGCGGTATTCTGCGCGACGATTTCGACGTCTTCGTTCAGACCGCGCTGCGGGCGCTCGCCCACAGCGAGATGCTGCTGATCTCCGGCGGCACCGCCGCCGGCGGGCGGGATTTCATTTCCGATCTGGTGCGCGCCCTCGGCGACTTGCTGGTGGACGGCGTGCCGATGCGTTCCGGCCGGCCGCTGATCATGGGTGTGGCGCAAGGCAAACCCATCGTCTGCGTGGCCGGCCATCCGCCCGAGGCCTTGCGCGGCTTCAATCTGTTCGGCGTGGCGGCCTTGAATCGTTTGCTGGGCCGCAGCGCGCCGCTGCCGCTGGACGCGCCGCCTCCCGCTCAATAGTGGGGCGGCGGCGTTTCTTCCCAAGCCGCGGCGATGTTGGGCGCGTTGAGTTCCCGCAGGCGGCCCTTCACCGCCTCCAGTTCCTTGCGGAGCTGGGCGATGAGTTGTTGCTGTTGCGTCACCACCTCGTTGAGCGCCTGCAGGGTCGCGTCTTGATGGGTGATGCGGATCTCCAGATCGGTTAAACGTGATTCGTTCATGGGTGCTGCACCAAGTTTGATTGAACGGTTGCGCCGCCGGCGGGAAAGTGAAAAACCTTGTTCATTTAAAACTCACCTCCCGCCGAGGACGAAGGAATGTCATCGCCAGCGGGTCAATGATACCGGGCGGCCTTAACGCGTGGGCGGCGGCGCGGACACATAAATATCGAAGCGCGTGGTGCTGCCCATCAAGGTGGAGGACGGCGGCGGACCCGCCAAGGCGGTGGCCAGGCGCGGGCGTTTGACCACCACCCGCTGCCGCGCGGCGCCGAGGGCGGCGGCCAGCAGCGCCGGCGCGTCGAGGTCGTCGCCCACCATGGCGCGCAGATAACGCATCTCTTTTTTCACCAGGGCGGTTTTTTGCCGGCCGGGATACATGGGGTCGAGGTACACCACGTCGGGGCGCGTCGCTTCGGTCAAATCGGCGAGATAGACGGCGGCGTCGCCGGATATCAAATGCAGGCGATCGACGCTGGCCGCGCTGGCCGGCACATCGCGGGCGCGTTCGATACCGTCGCGGAGCAGGGCGGCGATGATCGGCGAGCGTTCCAGCAGGGTGACGCGGCAACCGAGGCAGGCCAGCATGAAGGCGTCGCGCCCCAGCCCGGCGGTGGCGTCGATTACGCTGGGCGCGGTCAGGCGGTTTTTGATACCGACCGCGCGCGCCAGGGGTTCACGGGCGTGGCCGGCCTGGCGCTGGCGATAACCCAGCGCGCCGCTGACGAAGTCCACGTACAGCGGGCCGGGCGCGTCGGGGCCGCGGGCCTGTAATTGCAGTATCGCGCCGTGTTCGCCGCTCACGTAACTCAACACGTAGGGATAGGTCGGGTCGTGAGACGAGGCGGCTTCATCGCAACGCGGCAAACCCAGGCGGAGTGCCAGCCGCGCGGCGCGTTCGCCGTAGGCGGGATCGGCGGCCGCGACGGCGATCGGATGGTGGGGCGTATCGGTCATAATGAGGGCGCAGCCTAACGGTGAATGCGGCGCGCCGCAAGGCCGGGGTTTAGACGTGAAAAGTGGCGGAAGGAGAGGGTGCGGATAAACCTACATCACGAATGCACAGAGGCGCGGAGAACGCGGAGCATGAGGTTGTGGCGGCATAAGACGAGCTCACCTGTCGGAGTGACTTCGACAAGGGCGCGTCGCCGTCGATTTTCCTCTATGAACTCCGCGTTCTCCGGGGCCAATGGTTTTTTCAGATGAATACTGGCGACTAAACGGGGTAAATCATGGTGGATGTACGAGAGGTATGCGCGATCGTGATTGAGGCGGCGGAGCGGGAGCTCCTGCCGCGCTTTCTGGTATCGGCACGCCGGGAAAAACAGGACGGCAGCGTGGTGACCGAGGCCGATATCGCGATGCAGTCCCGGCTCAAACAGGAGTTGGCGGCGCGCTGGCCGCAGTACAGTTTTCTCGGCGAGGAGATGGGCGAAGACGAACAAAACGCCTTGTTGCGCGGCGACGCGGCGGGCGTGTGGTGCGTGGACCCGCTGGACGGCACCAGCAATTTCGCGGCGGGTATTCCCTTCTTCGCGGTGTCGCTGGCCCTGCTGGTGGGCGGCGAGCCGGTGCTGGGGGTGGTCTACGATCCGGTGCGGCGCGAGTGCTTCTCCGCTCAACGCGGCGGCGGCGCGTATTTGAATGAACAGCGCTTGGCTGTCGCGCGGCCACCTCTCGCCCTCAAGCAAGCGGTGGCGATCGTCGATTTCAAGCGGCTGGCGCCGGCCTTGGCGCAACGTCTGGTGACGCAGGCGCCTTATGCGTCGCAGCGCAGTTTCGGTTCGGTGGTGCTGGATTGGTGCTGGATCGCCGCCGGGCGCGGCGATGTATATCTGCACGGCAAACAAAGCATCTGGGATTTGGCGGCAGGCGGTTTGATATTAAGCGAGGCCGGCGGCCATGCGCTGACCCTCGCCGGCGAACCGGTATACCGCGCCGAGATCGCGCCCCGTTCCGCGGTGGCGGCCTTGGACGGAAGGTTGTTTGAGGAATGGCTGGCGTGGCTGGCGGTGCCGCGCTGAAGGCGGGCGCCGCTCGATTCGGCACGGAATATTTTCACTGCTCTCTTCGACGGACGGATGAATCGGCGAGCTTATTTTATTCGAAATACCCCGCGGCTTGCGGCGGGGATTTTGGCAATGGGCTTCCAAAGAGGAGCGGTGCGGTGTTTCCTCTGATCGCCCGCGGAGAACCATGCCTCGCGGGCGATCTAAGTAACCTCTGATTTATTCAGAGGTTCCCGCGGCACATGGATGCGCCGCCATTTTCAATGGTGTTGACCGTTGAAAATGCAGGGCAGCGAAAATGTGATTTTCGCTGCCCGTGCCCTGAAAATTCCAGGATGGGATTATTCAGAGCTTCCCTGATTTGATTCGCGGCGTTCAAGGCGCGCCGGCCGGCGCCTCGCGTTGCATCTCTTCCAGATGGCGCTGCATCTGTTCGCGCATCTTTTGCCGGGTCTCTTCGTCCATGGGCATGGAGGAATGGGCCCCCGGGCTCGGCATGTCGCTCATCATCTGTTCCATGATCTTGCGCGGATTGGTGACGGTGTAGTCGGCGGGGAGGGCGAAGCTGCCGGCGGGAAAACCGTCCACCGTGCGGACGGCGGTGATCTCGTGCACCACCCGGCCCTCGTTGTCGGTGACCCGCATCGGCAGGCCGAGCCGGGGGTATTCGGTGTCGGCCACGTCTTCCGCCGCGGCGCAGGGATCGCGCGCCGGGTCTTCCTCTCCGGCCGCCTGGCCTTGCGAGAACAGCAACATGGCCTGGATGAAACGCTGCACGTCGTCGGACGCCAGGGTGCGCGGCGCCACGAAGCGTTCACCGCAGGCCTCGCCCGCCGCGGTCAAGACATAATGTTCGGTGGGATAACCGGCGATCTCGGGACCCGCGCCTTGCTTTTTGAAGGTGACCGCCGGTTTGGCGGGGTGGTGCGGCGTTTCCGCCGGTGCGGGATGATCGGGGGAATCGCTCAAGTCCACTATTTGTTTTTGTTCGCGATCGATGGCGTAGGCCTGGTTGTTGTTCAGATTGAGCAGGAGATATTCGGCGGGTTCGCCGTCGCCGTATTCCATGCGCGCCCAGTCGCCGTCGATCATGATGCGATGGTTTCCACCTTCTTCGTCCTTGCCTTCAATCAAGGTGGCGGCAAGGCCGGGGCCGGCGGCGGCGGTCAGCAGCAGGGCGAGAACAGGGTTACGGATCGGCATGACGGGTCTCCCAAAAAGTGGCGGGCTAGTCTAACACGCGGCCGCGCGCGGTACAGCGGCGGGACGCATCGAGAGTGATATGTCGCGATGACTAAAACCTGTGCTCGGCGCTGAAAGATCCAATCAGGGAACCCCTGATTTATCCAGAGGTTCCCGTGGGACGCGCGGAAAGCGAACATCTTCGCTTTCCGCGCGTCCTGAAAATTTCAGGACGGAATGAGTCGGCGCTTCCTTGTTAGTCCCTTCCTCTTCATTAAGAGAGGGGTGCCGGCGGCGGAGTGGCGGCGTGAACCCACTGCGCAGTGCGGCCTCTCAACCCACCTGCCCCGCGGGGCGTCTCCAGTAACGAGGAGGGAGATTCTGTCCTGACGTTGATGAGGTATTACCCTTGCGCACCCGGCAAGGACACGCTGAGTTTCGCGCCGCCCAGCGCGCTGGTGGTGATGGTGAGGTTGCCGCCGTAGGCGCGTACGATGTCCTGCACGATGGCGAGACCGATGCCGTGGCCGGGGTGGCTGGCGTCGTCCCTCACCCCGCGTTGCAGCACGGCGCGTGCCTTGTCCGCCGCGATGCCGGGACCGTCGTCTTCGACGCACAGATGGAGGCCCGGGTGGCTGCCGGCCTCTTCGCCGTTATTGCGCGCGGTGACATCGACCCGCTGTCTGCTCCACTTGTAGGCGTTGTCCATGAGGTTGCCCAGCAGTTCCAGCAGGTCGCCTTCATCGCCGCTGAAATGGGCGTCGTCGCCGATGTGGATCCGGCAGTCCACCTGTTTGTCGGCGTAGACCTTGCCCAGCGAGTTGGCGACCTTGCGGATCAGGATTTCCGCCGCCACCGGCGCGGCCAGCGGCAACCGGCCCGACGTGGCGGCGCGTTGCAATTGGTAATCGACGATGTCGGTCATACGCTGTACCTGCTCGTTGGCCGACGCGCTGAAGAGAGAGGTCGGCGCGTTTTCCAATTCGCCGCGCAGTACCGCCAGCGGGGTTTTCAAACTGTGCGCCAGGTCGCCCAGGGTATGCCGGTAACGCTCGAGGCGTTCGCGCTGGCTGGCGAGCAGGGCGTTGATATTGTCGGTCAGTCCGCGCATCTCGCGCGGATAACGCCCTTCGAGCTGGCGTTGCGTACCGTCTTCGATGGCGGCGAGATCTTCGGCGGCTTTGCGTAACGGCGCCAGGCTCCAGTGCAGAATGAAACCTTGCACGGTGAGCAGGATCAATGCCACGCCGCCCAGCCAGCCCCACAAGGTTCTGCGGAAATCGGCGACTTGCAGATAATAATTAGTCATGTCCTCGGCTACCGTGAAGGTGTAACCTTCGGCCATTTTTTCGCTGAGATCGAAGGTGACGCCGATGGCGAAGGCGTAGAGTTCCTTGCTGCCGATGTGGCCGTGCCAGAACCGTCTGGTGCCCGGACGGATACCGCTGATTAATTCCGTGTCGAGGTCTTGCATGGAGGGGGAATGCCAGCCGGGCTGGCCGTTATTGCGGGTGATTTGAGCGTAGAGTCCCGAGCCGGTGTGGTTGTAGCGGGTTTCGGGCAGGGCGGCGGGCATGTGAATCGCGCCGGAGGCATCGCGTTCGACGGCGGCGATCAGTCCCAGCGTCTGGGCTTGCAGCCGTTCCTGTAAAGCCTGTTCCGATTTGTCGCGGAAGGCGTGATCGAGGGTGTAGCCGGTGATGCCGAGAAAGGCGGCGAGCACGATGCTGCCGGCGATCAATAGACGGGTGGTGAGGGAAAACATCAGGACTTGCTGCGTTCGAGGGTAAGGCGATAGCCGCGGCCGCGCAGGGTTTCGATGGGGTTGATCTCATTCGCGGGATCGAGCTTGCGGCGCAGCCGGCCGACGAAGACCTCGATGACATTGCTGTCGCGGTCAAAATCTTGTTCATAAATGTGCTCGGTGAGATCGGCCTTCGATACCACCTGGCCGCTGTGCAGCATGAGGTATTCGAGCACTTTATATTCGTAGGTGGTGAGCTCTACCGCCGCGCCGCCGACGGTCACTTCATGGGTCGTGGTATTGAGGGTGACCGGGCCGCATTCCAGCACGGCTTGCGCCCAGCCCGCCGCGCGACGTACCAAGGCGCGCAAACGGGCGAGCAATTCTTCCATGTGGAACGGCTTGACCAGATAATCGTCCGCGCCCGCCTCGAGGCCTTCGACTTTTTCCTGCCAGCGGCCGCGGGCGGTGAGAATCAAAATAGGGAAAGTTTTACCGGCGGCGCGGGTTCGGCGGATCGTTTCTATCCCTGAAAGTCGCGGCAGGCCCAGGTCGACGATGGCCGCGTCGAAGGCGTATTCCGTGGCGAGATAAAGGCCGTCTTCACCGTTGTCCGCCCCGTCGACGGCGTAGCCTTCTTGTTTCAAGCGAGTCTTGAGCTGAGTGAGCAGGCTGTCCTCGTCTTCGACGACCAATATCCGCATCGGTAATTCCCATCATGATGGCGTGAGGCCCGGCAGGACTGACGGGCCGATTAACGATAACACAACGATTACCGGCGCCGCCGCCCTGCCCGGGCGGGACTTCAATAGGCGGGTGAGACGTCGACGCGGATCCACTCGCCCGGCTGGTGGGGCATGCGGGTGGTGTATTCGCGGCCATGGTAGCGATAGGTGACGCGATAACCGATCACGCGTCTTTCTTCATAGGCGTCGTGGGTGACACGGCAGCGGCGGGTGGTGACCGGGATTTCATCGCCGCCTCGCGTGGCCTCGTGCGCGAGCGACGCGCCGAGCAGGGCGCCGGCCACGGTCATGGCGTCCTTTCCCTTGCCCTCGCCGAACTGGTTGCCCACCACCCCGCCGACGATACCGCCCAGTATCGTCCCGCTGGCGCCGGACGCGCGCCGCTGGTAATGCGTTTCTTCCCAGCATTCGCGGCGCGGGCTGGAGAGGGTGATATGTTCGATGATCGGCCGGCTATGCACGACGCGGGCGTAATCACCGTGCCTCTCACGTTTTTGGTAATCGCGGTCCTTGTCGCGTCCCGCGTCGGCGGTTTCGGCCAGCATGACGAAAGGCAGGGCCAGAGTGACGGTCAATCGGCGATTCATGGCGGTTCTCCTGTTTGATGTTTGAGTCCCGATTTCAGAATATCCAATCCATTCTGAACGCCGTCTGAATCATTAGGCGCAAAAAAAAGCGCGCCGGGTGGCGCGCTGTAACGAGGGAGGGGAAGTGTTGTTGTGGTTATTTGGAGATGGACAGGACGAAGTCCACCAGTGAGGCGATGTCGGCGTCGGCGACCCGCGGCGAATAGGGGGGCATGGGCACCCCGCCGGTGACCTCGGTCCAGTTGCCTTTGCCGCCTTTCTTGATTTTGTCTATCAGCAAATCCTTCGCGCCGGCATCGCCTTTGTATTTGGCGGAGACGTCTTTCCAGGCGGGGCCGACGACTTTTTTCTCCACCGCATGACAGGCCAAGCAGCCGCTCTTTTTGGCTAGCTCCAGGGACGCGGCTTCATCCGCGAAGGCCGTGGTGTTGACGGCGGTACTGGCGGCGACGGCGAGGCCGATGGTCAATAGAAGTTTTTTCATTTGGTCTGCTCCTTATGAAGATAAGGCGGTCTGGGTTGTGGCCCGCGCGCCCGAACTGTGCACAATTCCCTTCCCGGAAGGAGAGGCTGGTCTGTAGGGCGTCCGCCTATCCGGGGTCGGGTGATGATCAAAATAAGTGAATGCAGCTGAATAAACCCTGAATGGCGCGGCTGGGCAATAAACCATTTTTTAAATCAGATTTTTTGTCCTTTGCTGAAGGCGAAATTTAAAGGTAAAGACGGGGTGGGTTGATCCGATACAGGGGTAGGCCGCCGTTGTGGGGAGGGCGCCCCCGATTGTTTCGGAGATGGACATGCGATATCTGGTTCCGCGTTGGTTTTTGGCCTTGAGTATTCAGTGGAAACTCCAGTTCGGCTTCTTTTTGGTGACGATGATCACCATCGTGGTCAATCGCTGGGAGGGCTACGGCGAACTTGAAAAGTTGATCGCGATCGCCCAGGCCAACGGCGCGTCGGCGGCGATGCTTGAACAGCTGGATCAACGCCTGAGCGCCTACGTCACCGCCTCGATTTGGCAATCGGGTGTCGAGTTCATCATTTTATTTTTCGTGATCTCGCTGCTGGCCAAATTGTTTTCCAGACCCATCAAGAATCTTTGTCGTGCCCTGGAAGGCATCGAGAAAGGCGACCTGACCCATGCGGTGGAGACGCGCTCGCTGGATGAGATCGGTATCCTCGAACACAGCTTCAATGCCATGTTGTCCAATCTCACGGATATCATCCGCAACATCGACGACAACAGTAAGCAGATGGCGCAATCGGCGTATCAAGTGGCGACCATCTCCCACGAGATCGCCAAGGTCAGTAAAAACGAACACAGCCGTTCGGAGGAGGTGTCCTCCGCCACCGAGCAGATGCGGAATATTTCCGCCTCGGTGCAGCAACTCGCCGAGGAGGCCAACAGGCGTTCGGTCGAAACCGAGAAATGCGCGCGGACCGGGATCAACACCGTGCATCGCAACATCAGCGAGATGGCGGTGACGGTAAGCGAAGTCGATCGCGCCGCGCACGAAATGGATCAGCTCAAGGGCGCCTCTCAGCAGATATTCAATATCCTCAGCACCATTCAGACCATCGCCGAACAGACCAATCTACTGGCATTGAACGCGGCGATAGAGGCGGCGCGTGCCGGCGAGGCCGGTCGCGGATTCGCGGTGGTGGCCGACGAGGTGCGTAGCCTGGCGGTGCGTACCACCGAGTCCACCGGCCAGATATCGAACATCATCGGCGACCTGAATCACCGTGTCGAACGGGTGTCTTCCGCCATGGCCGGGGTGGTGGACCGGGTGAACGCCAGCCAGGAAATCGCCCGCGCCACGTCGCAGGCTATCGAAGGGGTGGTGCAGGAGATCGTTCAAACCGCGCAGGCCAATCAGAAAATTTCCAGTGTCAGCACCGAACAAATGGAGCAGTTTCAGTTGCTGCGTTCGAGTCTGGATCGTCTGTTCGAAACCTTCAAGGAGAGTTCGACCAAGGTGGAGACTACCGCCACCATCGGCGATGATTTGTACAAGGTATCGGAAAGCTTGAGCAGCCTGCTTGCTCAATTCGTCTACGAACGCCACGAGACCATTGAAGCGGCCCAGCAGGAAAAGCGCCGCACGCCCCGCATCGAGCGCCATCTGCTGGTGCGGGTCGCTCAGCAGAATACGTTGCGTGAAAGCATTTGCAAGGATATGAGCATGACCGGCATGCAGTTGCGGTTGAAGGAGCGTCTGAAAGACGGCGTGCCGCTGCGGCTGGATATCTTCATGCCCTACGACAAGTTTAGCGAGTATGAAGGACAAAGGCCGCTGACGCTTAACGCGCGCATCGCCTGGCAACGGCAAGGGGATGGCGGTTGGTTGTGCGGAATGGAGTTCGAACGCATGAGCGAAGCGCAAACGCGGCGTCTTCAAGAATGTTTTCACTATTTCAATAAAAAAGCCGACTTCGACGGCGCGCAGCGGACCCGCCGCGCCGGTTGAGATGCCATCGTCCGCCGGCCGGCGGACGCCCCTGGATATCCCGCCCTGCTACGGAAGTTTTGAATAATTCCATCCTGGAATTTTCATGGCACGGGCAGCAAACAGATGATCTTCGCTACCCTTCGTGTTCAATGGCAACCCGTTGAGCACGGCGGTACATTCATCTGCCGCAGGAACCCTGGAATAACGCAGCGGCTCCCCGCCGACGCACGACATCGGTGGCCGGGTTGACGGCGGTAACCGCTCGTAAAATTCACGGAGTATAATGGCCCAGTAATCGGTGTCCGCGGCGTAGTCCATGCCAGGCGGCGCCGAGACCGGCGGAATTACTGCGCCGCGGAAAAATTCAAAGAGGGGTGGCGCGTGAAAATAGGAACGCCTTTGAGTCCGGGCGCGACGCGGGTGATGTTGCTCGGCGCCGGCGAACTGGGGAAGGAAGTGATCATCGCCTTGCAGCGGTTGGGGGTGGAGGTGATCGCGGTGGATCGTTATCCCAACGCGCCGGGGCATCAGGTGGCGCATCGCGCCCACGTCATCGACATGACCGATCCGCACGCGGTGCGGGCGGTGGTCGAGCGGGAGCGGCCGCATCTCATCGTGCCGGAGATCGAGGCCATCGCCACCGAGGCGCTGGCCGTCATCGAGCGCGATGGTTTGGCGGAAGTGATACCCACCGCCCGCGCCGTGCAGCTGACCATGCACCGCGAAGGCATCCGCCGCCTGGCCGCGGAAGAGCTGGATTTGCGCACCTCGCGTTACGCCTTCGCCGAAAGTCTCATCGAATTGAAGTCGGCGATCGACGGCGCCATCGGTTATCCCTGCGTGGTCAAGCCGGTGATGTCCTCGTCGGGTAAGGGCCAGTCGGTGATCAACGATCGGCATGAAGTGGCGGCGGCCTGGGATTACGCCATGAACGCGGGCCGCGTCGCCAAGGGCCGGGTGATAGTCGAGGAGATGATCGAATTCGATTACGAAGTCACTTTACTCACCGTGCGCGCGGTGGGCGACTCGGGCGCGGTGGAGACGTTTTTCTGCGAGCCGATCGGCCATGTGCAGGTCAAGGGCGATTACGTGGAGAGCTGGCAGCCGCAATACATGAGCCCCAAGGCCCTGGCCAAGGCGCGGGAGATCGCCGGTAAAATCACCGCCAATCTGGGCGGCCGCGGCGTGTTCGGCGTGGAGTTGTTCGTGAAGGGCGACGAGGTGTGGTTCAGCGAAGTGAGTCCGCGGCCGCACGACACCGGCATGGTGACCATGGCCAGCCAGGTCTTCAACGAGTTTGAACTTCATGCGCGGGCGATCTTGGGTCTGCCGGTGTCCACCGCCTTGCTCGCGCCCGGCGCCAGCGCGGTGGTATACGGCCAGCTGGCGGAGACCGGCATCGCCTTCGAAGGCGTCGACGAGGCCTTGCGGATCGAAGGCGTGGATCTGCGTTTGTTCGGCAAGCCCGAATCCTTCGAACGGCGGCGGATGGGCGTGGCGCTGGCGCGGGCGGATGACGTCACCCAGGCGCGGCAGCGGGCCAAGCAGGCGGCCGCCAAGATCCATCCGGTGAGCGGCGGCTGAGGTCGTGGGGCCGCATGGGCGCGCCGTAGTATGAAAACCGGACTCATCATCATCGGCGACGAAATCCTGTCGGGCAAGCGGCAAGACCGCCACGTCGCGCGGACCATCGAGATGCTGCGCGAACGCGGCATGGAATTGAGCTGGTGCCGCATCGTGGGCGACGACCCGGCGCTGATCGTCGCCACCTTGCGCCAGACCATGGCGAGTCCCGACCTGGTGTTCAGTTGCGGCGGCATCGGCGCGACGCCCGACGATCACACCCGCGCCTGCGCGGCGCGCGCCGCCGGGGTGGCATTGGCGCGGCATCCCGCGGCGGTGGCGGAAATGGAGGCGCGCTTCGGGCCGGGCCTCTCGCCCTCGCGTGAATTGTTGGCGTGTTTACCGGTGGGCAGTCAAATCATTCCCAATCCCTATAACCGGGTGCCGGGTTTCAGCGTGGCCCATCATCATTTCCTGCCGGGCTTTCCCGAGATGGCATGGCCGATGATGGCCTGGGTGCTGGATGAACGGTATCCGCACCTGCATCGCGCCGCGCCGGACAGCGAGCGGATCCTGATCGTGCAGGCGCGCGAGGGGGAATTGCTGGCGATGATGGAGGACTTCGTCGCGCGTTATCCGGCCTGCCGTTTTTCGTCCCTGCCGGAGTTGGGGCGGGAGCCGGTACTGGAGCTGGGTGTGCGCGGCGCCGCCGCCGAGGTGGCGGCGGCGCTGGGTTATTGGCAGGAGGGTTTGACGGCGCGCAATATTGCCTGGCGGGAAAAGTCGCAATAGGTGTTTACGGGAGGTGATGATGAAAGTCCGGGAATTGCTCGAAGGCTGGCAGGAGGCCGGCGCCGCTCGCTACGTGACTCAGGAGCTGTGCGCGCCCCTGCCTTTGCACGACCTCGCCCGTCTGATGGCCTTGGCGGAACTGTATCCGGGCCGCGACCAGGCGCAATTGCTGGCGGATTTGTTGTCCGCCGCCTTGGATGAATTGATGGCAGCCTTTCCCTACGTGCAGGGCGAGAAGGTGGTGGCGGAGGACGACCACGGCGATCCGCTTTACGAGGATGTCGGTTTGACGCCGCGCTTTCTGGCGCTGACCCAAAAATATTTGCAGGTGTTGGAGGCGGCGGCGGAGGGGAACTAGTCTCGACGCTCAGGCCGCGAGCTGTTCCACCAGGGTGTCGAGTTCGGAAGAGATGGTGAAGAGTTTTTCCACCATGGAGAGGACCCAGTTCTCATTCAAGCCCAAACTGGCGAGGACTTCTTTGGGCAGTTCGCCGTTATTGCCGTCGCCCAATTCGTGGCGCGCCAGGGCGCGGTCGGCGAGCAGGGCGAGTTTTGAATAGATGCAGTGGCGGCCGTCATAATCGGGATAATGATGTTCCCGCGCGGCGATGATGACCTCTTCGGGCAGATCCCAGGCCCGCATCAGCCACATACCCAATTGCTCATGACGCACGCCCAGCAGTTGTAATTCGATTTCGCGGGTCGAGTTGGCGTCGCTTTCGCTGAATAGATGATTGAGCAAGCGGAATTCGTCCGGATGCAGATGATTGAGGGTCACGAAACCCAGGTTGTGCAGGAGACCGGCGAGATAGGTGAGCCCCGGCGGCGGGCGGACGGCGGCGGGCATGGCGGCGCTGAATTCCTGCATCAGGGTTGCGCTGTACACCGCATGGCGCCAGAACGCCTCCCGCCCGAGCCGGCCATCCTCCGGCATATTCAGGCGATTACCAGTGGCCAGGCCCAACGCCATGTGCAGGCCCATATCAAAACCGAGCACGAGGGTGATGGCCTTTTGCACGGACGTGACCCTGCCCCCATAGCCGAACAGCGACAGGCGGGCGTAGCGGACGATTTGCGCGGAGAGGCTCGGATCTTTTTCCACTACCGCGGCCAACTCTTGCGCGCCGGCCTGGGGGTCGTTGCGCAGACGCAGCAGGGCGCGGGCCGCTTCCGGCAGCGTCGGCAGATTGTCCAAGCGTTGGATGCGTTGCCGGATGGTCCGCGCGAACTCATCTTTAGTGTGGGCCATGAGTTTTTCTCCCTCGAGCAAGGTCCTTAATATTCGTTCCGCCGTTACTGCGGGGTGCGGCCGCCTATTTATTCGTACCTGTCGGGCGTGAACCGCGCGTCCCGGCTTGATTTCGCCCGGTGTTTCTTCCCGGGCCTCCGTTGAGCACAAGCTCAAGTTCACGGCGTTTTTGCCGGACGGCTGACAGCGATAAGCAGGGTATCGGATTATTGATTGAATCGCTTGAATATATCTGTGAGCCGCGAGTTTAAATAATTTGAATGTGGCACGGCGCGCTGGTGCCGAGCGGCTTGCATCGCGGCATGGGTGCCGCGAACCGGCCGGGCCGCCGCGTGTCCCGCTAGTGCTGGGTGGTGGAGGCGTGTTCTATCACGTCCGTGCTGAAGATATGTTCTATGTCCACCGGGTCGAAATCGTAACGCTGGTTGCAGAACTCGCAATGGACGGTGACCGCGCCTTGTTCCGCCAGCAGGGGTTTGATCTCGCCGGGTCCGAGCAGGCGCAGGGTGTGCTCCACCCGCTCGCGCGAGCACGAACAACGAAAACTCACCGGGATGGGTTCGAACACCCGCACGTCTTCTTCGTGAAACAGGCGTTTGATGATCTCGCCGGCGGTGCAGCCGCTCAATTCATCGCCGGTGAGGGTGGCGCCGAGATGGGTCATCCGGTTCCAGGCGTCGCGATCTTCGCTTTCGCTATCCGGCGCTTTTTGCAGCAGCAGGCCGGCGGCGTAATCCGCGCCCGCGCCGAGCCACAGGCGGGTGTCCAAATGTTCCGAACGGGTGAAATACGCTTGCAGCGTCTCGGCCACCGTGTCGCCCGCGGCGTCGACGATGGCTTGATAACGTTCGTCGCCCTGTTCCGGATTGAGGGTGATGACCAGCCGGCCTTGGCCGATTTGGCTGGCGAGCGCGCCGTACTCCACCGTGCCGTTCCAGCGCGCGGTGGCGCGCAGGCCGTAGTCGCTGCTGCATTCCACCACCAGCCATTCGATGGGCCCGCCGCCCTGCAATTGCAGGGACAGGGTGCCTCGATAACGCAGGGTGGCGTTGAGCAGCGCGGCGGCGGCCATCAGTTCACCGATGCGGTCGCGCAGCGCCGGCGGATAGGTGTGGCGGCTGAGCACCGCCCGCCAACTGGCGCCGAGCTGAACGATGTGGCCGCGGATGCCGTGTTCTTCGAATAAAAACGTTTGTAAGGTATCGGCGCTCGCGCTCACGCGGGTTCCCGTCTGCTGTGAGTGATATCCATGAGGAAGCGCAGAATAACATGAGCGCCCGTGCCGCCGCGCCTGGTCCTAAAAACCGCGAATACCCGCCCCGGAGGGCATAGAGAATTGGGTTGGCGGCATTGGGCGAGTTCATCTGTTGGATGCCCCTCGACCGGGGCGCGGGACTTTGATTTTGTGGACCCCGTGGCCAACGGCTTTTCGGGGCGAGGGATGGCCCGGCCGCGTTGGTCAACCGTCCATCTTGGCGGGCTGGGCGGTCTGGATGGAGGGCATGCGGGTTTTCAAAGGAATGGGCGGGCGGCCGAGCCGGTGATCGTAAATGGCGGTGTAGGCGAATACCTGCTGCAAATAATTGCGGGTCTCGTAAAAAGGCACGGTTTCCACCCAGATGTCGGCGGGAACGAGTTGGTCGGCGGCCGGCCGCCAACGCGCAACCCGCGCGCCGCCGGCATTGTAAGCGGCGGTGGCGAGTACGGCGTTGTCGTCGAAGCGGTCGAGGGTATGGCGCAGATAAGCGATGCCCAGGCGGATATTGGTGCCGGCGTCGAGCAAGGACTGTGTCCCGTTGAGTTTGACCTTGAGCGCGCGCGCCACCTCGTGCGCGGTGCGCGGCAGCAGTTGCATCAGACCGAGCGCGCCGGCCGAGGAGCGCGCGTCGGGCATGAAGGCGCTCTCCTGGCGGATGACGGCGAAGGCCCAGGCCGGATCGACGCGGCTGTCGCGCGCCGCGGCGAGCACCGCCTCTTGATGGACGATGGGAAAGCGCAGCGGGAGGTCATCCTTGAAGGGCGTGGCCGCCAGGGTGAAGATGGCGCGATCATGCCAGCCCCAGCGTTCCGCGAGTTTGGCGGCGTGGCTCAATTGGGTGGCGTTCATGTTGCGGGTGGCGTAGGCCCATTCGCGGCGCGCCTCCGCCGTGCGGTCCAGCAAGAACAATTCGCGCGCCCGGCGGATGTCCGGCAGCTTTTCCACGCTGGCCAGGCTGTCGTCGCCCACGGTGAGCGGCTGGGACTCCATGGCGTACGGCGCCTCGATCCGGTCGGCGGCGAGGAAGCCGTAATAGTTGCGGGTGCGCGCCAGGCTTTCATAGATGGCCTTCGCCTCCGGGTTGCCGGTGGCTTCCAGGGCGCGGGCTCGCCAATACAACCAACGCGGGTTTTGCCGCTCTTCCTGGTTGAGTTCGTCTATCCAAATCCGTGCCGCCTGCCAATCGCCGAGGCTGAGGGCGACCCGCACCCGCCATTCGCGGAGCGTGCCGTCGAGTTGTTGCGGATCGAGGGCCGCCAGCCGGTCCAACGCCTCGGGATTGCCGCGCAAGGCGTGGCCGAGGGCGAGGCGGCGTTCCACCGCCGCGCGTTCATCGGCGCTGAACGGGTACTGGGTTTTGACCGCTTCCCAGAGTGTGCCGCCGGCCGCCACGTCGCGCTGCGTCGCCCGTTGTACGGCGTATAAAACGATGGCGCGCGCGCGTGGATGGCCCTTGTCCTGCGTGAGCTGGCGGAGGCCGGTGATTTGACTGGGATTGTTATACGCGCTGATCCAGGTATCGAACCAGGTCTGGTCGGCCTTGGGGAGTTGTTTCGCTAGGTAGCGGGCCAGCGGCAGCTCGCCCTTGTCCATGGCCAGCTCGATACGTTGCCAGATCAAGGCGGGTGTCAGCGCGCCGGTTTCGCGCCAGGCATCGAATAGCGGATCGCAGGCTTTCGGCTGGCCGCGGCCGGTCAGCCAGAGTTGTTCCACCCCCTCCAGCGCCGCCTCGCGCCGGCCGGTTTGGTAAAGCGCCTGGCGCTGGAAACAATGCAGCACGATGTCGCTGCCGGGGTGATAGTGGTTGAGAAAAAGATTCCACTGTTTTTCGCCGGCCAGGTAAGTGAGCCAATGTTGATGCAGCAGCGGGGCGAGCGGAGTTTTTTTAAACGTATCGAGAAAACGGTCCACCTCATTTTCGCGGGAGCTCGACGGATTGCGCAGCAGTTCAGCGTAGATCAGGTAAGGATAAAGCGGATAATCGCGCAATTCGGCGGCAAGGGTTTGAAAGCGCGGAATATCGTTCGCGGCCAGCGCACTCTCCGCCTCGACGAAACGGGCGCGTTGCCGCTCGATGTTATCGGGCTCGGCGGCGTGGTTCAGTTGCACGCCGAGACACAATGCCGCCGCGAGGCAGATATTTTTGGTAATCATGCCAACACCCGTCTCCCTATTACGCGCTCAGCAGCGAGCCTGGTCAGCTCGGTCGTGGCGGTGGTCGTGAAACCGAAAAGATCGCACCCCCCAATCGGGGTGCGATAGGGGGAGGTAACAGTTTAAGCGCTTTCCGGGCGGCGATGACGGGCCAGGCCGCGGCGGAAATGCAGGGTATCCTGCCTATGAATGACTTCTTTCACGCCGGGACGTTCCGCGAATTGCGCCAAGGTGATACCGTCGAGAAATTCGTAGATGCGCGAGCTGAGGTCGGACCACAGTTCGTGGGTGAGGCAGCGGTCGCCGTCGTCGCAGTTTTCCTTGCCGCTGCAACGGGTGACGTCCATTTTTTCATTGACGGCACCGATGATGTCCGCCACCGTGATTTGTTCCGCGGGTCGGGCCAAGCGGTAGCCGCCACGGGGTCCGCGGGTACCGGAGATGAGGCCTTTGCGCCTTAAGCGGGCGAAAATCTGTTCCAGATATGAGAGGGAAATCCCCTGGCAAACCGAAATGTCGGCCAGGGTGACGGGTCCATATTTTTCGTGAATCGCCAAATCCATCATGGCTGTCACGGCGTAGCGGCCTTTGGTAGATAACTTCATTTAGACACCTTCTGCTAAAGTTTGGACCGGTTCTTATTCCGACTTATTTGGTCAACAAAAAAATATATACAATACCCCTCTCAGCAGGTCAACTATTAGGATTGTTAATATTTGTGACTTGACGCGCAAATGGCTGATTGTCTGATTGGCCTGCCCTTGGCAGGGGCCGTCCATCACGATTTACCGTCCGCTGCCCGCGAATGTTTGAATGCGCTAATCCATTAAGGTAAAAAGAAAACCCGGTTCTGGGGGGAATGATTTAGAACATGGAAAGAAAAATGGCCGTTCGCTTTCCTTCATTGGGCGCCGCCGAATAATTGAATTAATTTTTAAGGAGTGCGTATGAAGAAAACCCTGCTGACGGTTTCCCTGTTTTCATTGATGCTCGCCGCGTGTGGCAAGCAAGATGAACAGCAGCCCCAGGTCGCGCCGGCGACGACGGAAACCCCCTCCTCCGAGGTCAGCCAGCCGGTGTCCCCGGCCCCGCCGGTGGTAGAGGACGGCGGCGCCGACCCGTCCGCCGCGCCGCTGTCCGAAGACGCCGCGGTGGAAGGTGCGGCGCCACCCGCTCCACCGGCGGCCGAGGCGGAGCCGGCCCCGCCGCCGGTTCCGGCGATCATGAGTCAAGACGACGCGCTGGTGCTGGCCAACCGCAGCGGTTGTCTGGCCTGTCACGCGGTATACAAAAAGGTAGTGGGGCCGGCCTGGCAAGATGTCGCCGCGCGTTATCGCGATAAAGACGTGCGGGCCCAGCTCATCGAAAAAGTCAGGAATGGCGGGACGGGCAACTGGACGGACGTGACGGGTGGAATTCCCATGCCGCCGTATTCGCCGCGCGTGACGGACGTCGACATCGAGAGGCTGGTCGATTTTATATTATCGCTATGACGCCGGTTGCCGGGTATGAGATTGAGTAAAGCCGGTCGTCGTATTTAATGGCGGGGAAGTTTGTTTTTTTCTTCCCTGTCTTCGGGACGGGCCTCGCCCCGGTAAATTTGAATGGTGAGATAAATCGTCAGGGCAACGGCGATGGTCCCTACGACTATGACCATGGTGGTAATGATCGACGCCATGAATGTTCACTCCTTTAAGGTTGTTGACACCTGCCGGGGTTCACCTTTGTAAAGCGCGCTTTCATCTTAGCACCAGATGAAAA
Source organism: uncultured Gammaproteobacteria bacterium (assembly GCA_963729605.1). Classification (GTDB taxonomy): domain Bacteria; phylum Pseudomonadota; class Gammaproteobacteria; order DRLM01; family DRLM01; genus CAKKSB01. The sequence continues at coordinate 316,490 of CAVSNY010000002.1, forward strand.
TCTTTTGCTGAAATTGATGGGTGATCTCACTTCGACGCCGGCAGGGCGGCGGCCCGCAGCAAACCGGCCACGGTCTTGGCGTCGCGCAGGGTGCCGTCCAGCGCCCATTGTCGAGCGGTGGACCAGCTTATCCAATGGCGTTCGATGAATTCATGGGCCTCGGGGCGAGGCGGTACGGCCTCCAGCCCGCGGGCGAGAAAAAGCTGGATGACCTCGTCGCAAAAACCGGGTGTGGTGAGCAGGTCGCCCAATGCCAGCCACTCGATCGCGCGCAAGCCGGCTTCCTCCTCCAGTTCGCGTTGCGCGGTGAGCAGCGGCGCTTCGCCGCCGTCGCGTTTACCCGCGGGCAATTCCCAGATCCAACCGCCGGCGGCGTGGCGGTATTGCCGCAGCAGGCACACGCGCTGTTGATCATCGACGGCCACCACCGCGGCGCCGCCGCGATGACGGATGATTTCCAAACTGATATCGCGGCCATCGGGTAAGCGGGCGGTTTCCAAACCGAGATCCACCACGCTGCCGCTGTAGAGGATGCGGCGTTGTCCGGTCATGGGTTCCTCCTCGCCTGTCCGGCGCCGAATGGATTTGAGGAAGCGCTGAATAATTCCATCGTGGAATTTTCAGGGCACGAGAAGCGAAAAGGTGATTTTCGCTTCCCTGCATTTTCAATGGCTGACACCATCGAAAATGGCGGCACCTCCGTGTGCCGCGGGAACCTCTGACTAAATCAGAGGCTCCTTGACTGATTTTAAGGAACACCCCGCGCCGTGTTTCCGCGCAGGGCGGCGCGTAAATAATCCGACAGCCGCGCGACCGCTTCTTCGATGCCGCTGGGCGCGGGTGGCGCGACGGCGGGCAGATCAAGCAGTTGTCGCAATGCTTCGGCGAGATCGCCTTCCGCCAATGCGCGCGGTGTGACGGCCCGGCCGCGGCCGCGGCGATGCAGCCATTCCACCAGACACGCCGCCTCGGGCCAATCGTCGCGCGGCACATATAATACGGGGACGCCGTTGCAGACCGCCTCGCTGAAACTGCCGTAGCCGGGTTTGGTCAGCAAGGCGTCGCTGCTGAGCAGCGTGTCCACGAAGTCGAAACCCAGCGATTCAAAGGCGACCATGTCGGCGCGCGGCGCGTGCCAGCTCTGCGGGACGATCCAATGCAGTCCCGGCCGCCGCGGCCAGCGGCTCGCGTCCACCTGCATAGGAATGCCGCCCAGCGACACCAGCACGAAGGTGTCGTCCTCGGCCGCGCCGCAACGGGCCGCCAATTCGGCGCGGCGCGGCGTCCCGAGGCGGGCGATGGGGCCGATGGCGCGGCGGTTGGCGAGATCGCTCATGGGCATGCTCGGCGCAGGTTGTAAAAACAGTTCCGCGTCGTGATAGGCGGCGAGTATCTGGTCGAGGATGGCCGGTGCCTCGGGGCGGTGGCCGCAGACATGGCGGTACACATCGGCCCAATTCAGCGAACAGAGGGCCAGCGCCGGAATGCCCGCCTGTTTCGCCGCGGCGAGCAGGCGGTAGGGCGCATTGGCGAAGACCAGATCGGGCGCGAGCTCCGCCAACCATCGCGCCTCCGCCGCGACCTCGCGCTGCCAGTGTCGATGAAAATCTCGATAGGCCGCGGCGCTGGCGGCGACGTCCACCGACAAGGCGTCGTTCATCAGCATGCCCACGTCCGGCGCCCGGTCGATGAGGGTGAATTCACCGGCGATGCGTTTGGCGAGCAGCGCGCGCGGCAGCGTGGTGTACAGCGTCAAACGCAATCCGGGAAGGCGGTGCCGCAAGGCATTCAGCACCGGCGCGGTCTGCGCCAGATGGCCGTAGCCGTGGGCGGTGATGGCGGCGAGCAGATGGGACATTTTCGTGGCTCAGTTGCAATCGGTGGTGATGGCATGCACCTGAAAACCGATGGCGTGCTCTTGCCGGCGCGTGACCACCATGTGATAGGGCTGACTCAATGCCTGGGTGGTGATACAACCCGCGCCGGGACTGGTGAGATCGAGATGCGCGGTCAATGCGCCAGCGACGTTACTTAGTTTGCCGATGCGCAGCGCAACGCCGCCGCGGGTGCGCTGACCGAGAAAGGCGGCGATGACCATGTCGCGCTCAAAGTCGATTTGCGGCAGCGCGGGAGGCGGTTCCTCCATCGCGGTGTGTTCGCGCCAGAGGGCGGCCAGTGAAGCGGCATCGCGTATCACTTCGAAGCGTTGCGAAATCACGCCGCTCGAATCGCCTTGCGCGAGCGTGTTGAGCGGCGCCTCCGCCGCGCCGCTCTCGTTGATCAAACAGCCGGCCAGCGGCAAGCTGAGCGCGGCGCCGAAGACCATGAACAAGAATCGGTGTTTCATGTATTTGCTCACCGTAGCCACGCGTACCAAAGCGGCAGGGTAAACAAACTCAGGGCGGTGGACAAGGTGACGGTGGTGGCGTAGAGCTGCGTGTCCAGACGGTAGCGATCGCACAATACCAGGCCCAGCACCATGCAGGGCATGGCCGCTTCCAACACGGTGGCGACGAGCAGATCACCGCCGAGTCCCAGACCGACGGCCACGCCCCACGCCACCAAGGGCATGAACAGCAGTTGAATGATCAGCACCGGCACCACCAGCGGCAGGCGTTGCAGATAATGCGGATCCCAGGTGAGGGCCATGCCCAGCGAGATGAGCATCAAGGGCACCACGCCGTTGGCGAGGGTTTGCAACCATTGCTCCAGGCCCGCCGGCAGCGGCACGTTCGCGCCGTTGAGCGTGAGGGCGGCCACCGCCGCCCACAGCGGCGGCACTTTGAGCAGACCCACGAAGGGATTTTCGCGTTCCTCATGCGCGCCGTAGGCGCGCGCGATGAGGATGCCGACGGTCAGCAGCAGGGGTGTGCAGGCGAACAAATCATATTGAATCGCGACGCCGCGCGCCCACGGCCCGAAGGTTTTTTCCAATACCGGCAGACCGAGATAGGTGACGTTGGGAAAGGCGGCGGCGAGCAGCATGGCGCCGGTGATGGTCTTGGGCGTGGCGTGCAGGCGATAGGCGAGGTAGGCGGCGGCCAGTCCCGCCAGCACGCCGCTGGCGGCGACCGCGGCGATGCGCAGCGCGTCCCAACTCAGCGGCGCGCGCCACAACACCAGCAACACCAGCGCCGGCAGCAATACGCTGTACACCAGACCGGTGAGCACCCGCCGCGCGGTGTCGGCGCTCAGCCCCGGCGGTTTGATATAGCGCCAAGCGACGCCGCAGGCGATGAGCGCCGCCATTTGAATAAGGACTTGTTGCATGGCGGTGGGACGGGTTACGAAATAAAGAGGAGAGTGCCCGCACGCGTCAACGCGCGCGGTCGCCGAGTTTGAGCGTGCGTTGCGTGAAATCCGCGTCGGTCAGGCCCACGTTCACTTCGACGTTGCGCATGTCGTAGACGGCGGAGCCCGGGTTGCGGCTGTTGTTCACCACCACCGTGCGCCAGACCCAGGCGTCTTTGACCCGCTCCCATTTCATGAACTGGCTCTTTATCAAATCGCCGCGTTTATCGTAATAATCGACGCGCCGTTGCAGACAATCCTGCCAATCATCCGCCTTGCTGAACCACGAGACCCGTTTGCCGTAGGTGGGATCTTGTTTGGGAATGCTTTCCACCAGGTAATAGTCGCCGCCCTCGAAACGCGCCACTTCCTTGAAGACATGTTCGTCCTCATCGAGGGCGCGGATGCGCAGGTCCTCGTCGGTGAAACCCCAGTCCATGTTGTTGGGATCGCGTTGCGAGACGCGCCGCACCATGCGCATCTCCGGCAGATAGACCCACTGGTCGGCGTTTTTTTTCAGATCGCTGTAGGCCCAGCGCATGAAGTTGACGCCTTTGCTGTCCGGCGGGAATTGCGTAAAGAGGATCACCTTGTCTTCGATGCCGTCCTTGCCCGCGTAGTTTTTCCACAAGCGCAGGTATTCGCTCTTGACCTTTTTACCGTTTTTATCGGTGAGGGCGATCATCAATTGGGAACGTTGATCGTCGCCGGCGTATTTGTAATAACAATGTTTGACGATCTCCGCGCCGCTCAGGGCGGGTTGATCGGCGCGGACGGGAGAGGCGATGACGGTCAGGGCCAGTAAACAAAATAAAACGCTGCGCGGGTACATTGATCGGACTGCCTTGGTTGATTCATCGTTCGGGCGGTACGGATCCGCATCGCGCGCGATTCGCGGCGCCCCGCCGGTAGGCACTTTAACGTATCGGCGCGGTTCCGGCATCTGCCGCGCGCCCGCGGCGGAGTGAAGTCGCCGCCCGCCCATCGGCATTATCGATCCCATCATTGCGACGCAACACGCCGGCGACCTTCCCGCCACCGTGCGACGAACTTGCGCGCCTCTTCCAGCAGCAGCACGGACGAGGCCGCGCCCGCCGCCAGCGCCCAGTCGGCGAGACTGAGGGCGCTGGTGTGAAAGAGGGCTTGCGCGGGAGGCCAATGCACCACCACGACTTGCAGGGCCAGCACCCCGGCCAGCGCCAGCCACAAGAGGCGGTTTTGGAAAAACAGCCGGCTGAACGCGCTCGCGTGTTCGGCGCGGGCGTTGAACACATTGAAGAATTGAAAGAGCACGAAGGTGGTGAAGGCCAGGGTGACGGCGCGGGTCTGGTCGCCGGACTGCAATCCGTAATAAAACACGGCCAGGGTGCCCGCGCTCATGACGGTGCCGAAGACCGCCAGCCTGCCCAGTCGCTGCGCTGTCAGGATGTCGGAGCGGGGGTCGCGCGGTGGTTCCTGCATCAGGCCGGGTCGCGCCGGGTCGAGGCTGAGGGCCATGGCCGGCGGGCCGTCCATGATCATGTTCACCCACAGAATCTGCAGCGGGTTGAAGGGTACCGGCCAGCCCAGCAGCGAGGCCGCCAGCACCGTGGCCAGCGCCCCCAGATTGGTGGCGAGCTGGAAGCGCACGAACTTGACGATGTTGTCGTAGAGGCGCCGGCCTTCCCGCACCGCGTGCACGATGCTGGCGAAGTTGTCGTCGGTGAGCACCATGGCGCCGGCCTCTTTGCTCACCTCGGTGCCGGTGACGCCCATGGCCACGCCGATGTCGGCGCTTTTGAGCGCGGGCGCGTCGTTGACGCCGTCGCCGGTCATGGCCACCACGTGGCCGCGGGCGCGCAGGGCCTCGACGATTTTTACTTTGTGTTCCGGTGCCACCCGCGCGAATACCGTCACCTCTTCGATGCGCCGCGCGAGTTCGGCGCTGTCCAGTTTGTCGAGTTCCGCGCCGGTGAGCGCGGCGCCGCCCAAGCCCAGCTCCTTGGCGATGGCGGCGGCGGTGAGCTGGTGGTCGCCGGTGATCATTTTGACTTGGATGCCGGCCTTCTTGCAGAGGGCGATGGCCTCCCGCGCCTCGGGGCGGGGCGGGTCCATGATGCCGGTCAGGCCGATCAGGCAGAGGTCTTCGATATAACCATGGAGGTCGTTCGTCGGATTGAATTCGGCGGCGGCCAGACGGCGCGAGGCGAGGGCCAGTACCCGCAAGCCGGCGGCCGCCATGGCGTGGATTTCATCCAGAATCTTTTCACGCGCGGCATCGTCGAGGGGCGCCTCGTCTTCCATCAGCAAACGCGCGCAGCGCGCCAGCAGCACATCGGGCGCACCTTTGACGAAGACGTGCACGCCGCCGCCGTCGCGGTGAAACGTGGCCATGAATTTGTTGGCGGTGTCGAAGGGGATTTCCGCGATGCGCGGCAGGGCCTGGGCCGCGGCGGCGCGGTCCACCCCGCCTTTGGCGGCGAGGGCGGCCAGCGCGCCTTCGGTGGGATCACCGATGAGCCGGCCGTCGCGGATGCGGCTGTCGTTGCACAAGGCGGCGGGCAGCAGCAGCGCGGACAAGTCGGGCGGCGCGGCGCCGCCGTCCTCGCCGCGAATCTCACCGTCGGCGGCGTAGCCCTCGCCGTCCACGGTGTAACGCCGTCCCGCGAACAGGAAGGCCCGCACGGTCATTTGGTTGAGGGTGAGTGTACCGGTCTTGTCCGAGCAGATGACCGTGGTGCAGCCCAGGGTCTCCACCGCGGCCAGGCGTTTGACGATGGCCTGTTGCGCCGCCATGCGCCGCATGCCGAGGGCCAAGGTGACGGTGACCACCGCGGGCAGGCCTTCGGGGATGGCCGCCACCGCCAGGGTGACGGCGGTGAGCGCCGCCTGCGCCAGGGCCGTGCCTTGATAGAGCGCCAAACCGAAGATGACCGTCACCACCACCCCGGCGATGGCGGCCAGGCGTTTGCCGAGCCGGTCGAGTTGTATTTGCAGGGGGGTGGCCGGTTCCGGGGCCGACTGCATCATCCCGGCGATGCGGCCCATCTCCGTCGCCATGCCGGTAGCGGTGACCAGTAGTTCCAGACGGCCGCGGGTCACCACGGTATTCATGTAGGCCATGTTGGCGCGGTCGGCGAGCGGGGCGTCCGGTGCCGCGAGGATCGCCGCGTCCTTGGCCGCGGGATGGGATTCGCCGGTCAGGACCGATTCGTCGATCTCCGCCGCGTGGGTCTGGATGAGACGGCCGTCCGCCGGCACCTTGTCGCCCGCTTCCAAGTGCACGACGTCGCCGGGCACCAGGGTCTCGGCCGCCACCTCGCGTTGATGACCCTCGCGGCGTACCCGCGCCTTGAGGGCCAGCATCTTTTTCAGCGCCGCCAGACTTTGCCCGGCGCGGTGCTCCTGATAGAAGCCGAGCAGGGCGTTGAACAGCACCACGGTCAGGATGACCGCCATGTCCACGATGTCGCCGACCAGCAGGGCCAGCCCCGCCGCGGCGAGGAGGATCACGATCAACAGGCTTTTAAATTGATCGGTGAATTTGCGCCAGGCCGGACGCGGCGGTTTTTCCGCGAGACGGTTCGCGCCGTGTTGCTCCAGGCGTCGCGCCGCCTCGGCGTCGCTTAAACCGGCGCTGGTCGTCACGCGCAGGCGCGCGCTTGCGTCGGAGCAGGACAAGCTGTGCCATGTCACTGGACGATCAGAGGGGCTGGGGGTCGGTGTTTGCATCTGCATGACTGAAATTTCCCGGCCTGTGGTGTTCCAGCCGCAAGGCACGCCGCGTGCGCGGCGCCGGGTTGCGGGGAAGGCGTGTGTTGGCTCAGTGCGCGTCTTCATTCTGCCACAAGCCTGGTGTCGTAGTCGGGCGCCCCTCGTTTTTTAAATTTAAAGAGCGTGGACGGTTTGGATGACGCCGGGCTTTTGTTGCAGCCGAGCCCTGCCCTTATGTTGAGCTTTGCGGGCGGTGACGGTTTAATGTGTCAGACTTGAAATTAGGGAGCCTCTGATTTATTCACAGGTTCCCGCGGCACATGGATGTGCGGTCATTTTCAGGTGTCATCCATTGAAAATGCAGGGCGGCGAAAATCAGATTTTCGCTGCCCGCGCCCTGAAAATTCCAGGATGGAATTATTCAGAGCCTCCTTAGCATTGTCCGCTTGCCGAGGTGCCCGGATGAAACATGTGTTGGTGATACGCCATGCCATCGCGCAGGACCGCGAGGTCGCCGCCGCTAATGGGGTGAGCGACGCGGAACGCGCGCTGACCGGGAAAGGCCGCCAACGCATGAGCGAGGCGGCGCGCGGCCTCGCGATCCTCGTGCCGGAACTCGAGCTGATACTCTCCAGCCCGCTGCGGCGGGCGCGGCAAACCGCGGAGATCGTCGCCGAGGCCTACGCCGGTTTGGCCGTGGAAGAGACCGCGGCGCTGAGTCCCGGCGCGCCGCCTGGGTCGTTGTACCGGCGGTTGGCGGCCGGTCCGCGCTGCGTGGCCGTCGTCGGTCACGAGCCCGATCTGGGCGAATGGGTCAGCCGTTCGCTGGTCCGCGGCCGGTCCGCGTTCATTCAATTCAAGAAAGGCGGCGCCTGCCTGTTGACCTTCCCCGCCGCTCCCCAACCCGCTCAGGCCGAGCTGCGCTGGTTTTGTCCGCCGGCCATCTTGCGTCGGTTGACCAGGCGATGACGAAGGCGGCGGCCGCGTACGCCTTGTTGAAAACGCCGGCCGGGATGGCGGTGAGGCGCCATGCCCTCGAACTCATGCGGCGTATCGATCGGGCCCACGCGCGTTGGCGGGTGTCGCCGGACCAAGAGGCTTTGCACGATTTTCGTGTCGCCGTGCGCCGCCTGCGCAGCTGGCTCGAGGCTTACGAGGAAGAGGTCCCGCTCCCGTCCAAGCTGTATGGCAAACTGCGCCGCTTGGCGCGTGAAACCAATCGCGCCCGCGATGCCGACGTGGCGCTGGCTTGGTTGCAGGCGCACCGGGCGCAACTCAAAACCGGCGAACGCCACGGTTGGCGCTGGCTGCTGGACCGCTATCGGCAAGAGCGGGACGATGAACACGCGCGTTTGCGCGCAACACTTTCCAAGCGGTGGGAACGAATGGAACACCGGCTGAAATCCGCCTTGGCGGACCACCCCGTCGCGCAACATGAACGTTATGCCGAGCGCTGCGCGGCGCGCCTCGATGTTTATTATGAAAGGTTGACCGGGCATTTGAACGCCGTGCGCGGCGTGGAGGAGGACGAGGCGATCCACCATGCCCGCATCGCCGCCAAGCGTTTGCGTTATCTGCTCGAACCCGTGGGTCCCGCCCTGCCCGCGGCGCGGGCCATGCTCGCGCGCTTGACGGATCTGCAAGACCGGCTCGGTCGTATGCATGACATGAACGTGTTGCATAATCGCCTGGGGGAGGCCGTGGTCGAGGCCGCGGCGGCGCACGCGCGGACGTGTTTGCGCGCGGCGCTGGCGCCGTCCGGCGCGGCGGACTTAAAAAATCTGCGGCGGCGCGATCCACTGCCGGGCTTGATCGCCCTGGCCTGTTTGGCGCGGCGGGAGGCGTGCACGGGTTATGTGAATTACACCGGCGATTTTGAGCGGGGTGACGGTGAGGCGCCGTTTTTCAAAAGAGACATGGACCCGTTGCGCGCCGCGCTGTTAGGGTTGCCGGTCAGGAATGACGCGTCCCTTGTCGAATGATGCCGAATGATTGTTCGGCACGGTTGTTATAGGAGCTAGGAAATGATGTCACGCCAGCCCAGTGAGATTGTCGCCGCTGTTGACTTGGGTTCGAACAGTTTTCATATGATCGTCGCCCGCGACGTGCAAGGCGACGTCAAGGTGCTCGATCGTCTGCGCGAGCCGGTGCGGCTCGGCGCCGGCTTCGACGCCGAGCAGAATCTCAGCGACGAGATGCAGCGGCGCGCCCTCGATTGTCTGCAACGCTTCGGTCAGCGTTTGCGCGACCTGCCGCCCGGCAGCGTGCGCGCCGTGGGCACCAATGCCTTGCGCCAAGCGGCCAACGCCGGTGAATTTCTCGCGCGGGCCGAGCAGGCCTTGGGCCATCCCATCGGCATCATCGCCGGCGCCGAGGAGGCGCGGCTGATTTATCTGGGCGTGGCCCACAGCCTGGCCGCCGACGACAAACCGCGTTTGGTGGTCGATATCGGCGGCGGCAGCACCGAGATCATCATCGGCGCGGGGTTTACGCCGCGCCACATGGAAAGCCTGGACATGGGCTGCGTCTCCGTGAGCCAGCGTTTTTTCGCCGATGGAACGATCAGCGCGCGGGCGGTGGAGCGCGCCTTGATGACGGCGCGTCTGGAACTCGAACCGGTAGAGGCGAGCTTTCGCGACCTGGGCTGGGTCAACGCGGTGGGCGCGTCGGGGACGATCCGCGCCGCGCACGGCATCGTGACCGCGGCGGGTTGGAGCAGCGACACCCTCAATCGCGGCGCCTTGCGCAAGTTGCTCGATGCGATGATCGACGCCGGTCATGTGAATAAGCTGACCGTGCCGGGACTCAGCGCCGAACGGGCGCCGGTGTTGCCCGGCGGGGTGGTGATCCTGCTCGCCATCTTCGAGGCCCTCGACATCAAACAGATGGGCGTGGCCAAAGGGGCTTTGCGGGAAGGCGTGCTCTACGACCTGCTGGGCCGCATCCATGACCACGATGTGCGCGGCGACAGCGTGGCCAGTCTGGCCCGCCGCCATCATGTCGCCGCCGAACACGCGCAACGGGTGCGGCAGACCGCCAAGCAGTGCCTGGCGCAAGTCGAATCGGCCTGGGGTTTCGTCGATCACGAGATCAGCCGATGGCTGGACTGGGCGGCGCAGCTGCACGAGATCGGCTTGAACGTCAGTCATAATCAATATCAGCAGCACGGCGCCTATATCATCGAGAACGCCGACCTGGCGGGGTTTTCCGCGCAGGAGCAAAAATTATTGGCCTTGCTGGTGCGCGCCCATCGCCGCAAATTTCCCGTCAAGTTTTTCAAGGATATTCCCGACGGCACGGCGCGGCTGATGCAGCGCCTGGCGATCCTGCTGCGTCTGGCGGTGTTGTTGCGGCGCGGCCGCAGCGCCGGGTCGTTGCCCAAATTCACCCTGGAGGCCGGTAAAAAAAGTCTGGATATCCTTTTTCCAGCGGGCTGGTTGGACGCCCATCCTTTGACGCGCGGCGATTTGGAGCAGGAAGCGAGTTATCTCGAAGCGGTGGGATTCGAACTGCGTTACCGCTGAACTCAAGCCTGTTCGGTGAGGTTTTGTAATAAACGGGTCTGCGCGGACAGCGGCGGCGCCTCGCCGCTCGTGGCGCGCAGGTAAGCGCCGTCGGCCTGCATCAGCCAGGCCTGGGTGTTGTCGGCGAGATAAGCGTGCAAGTCGTCGATGAGCCGTTGTCGGAGATCGGGCTGAGTTACTGGAAAACACACCTCCACCCGCCGGAACAGATTGCGGTCCATCCAATCGGCGCTGGAGCAGAACACCTCGGGGTTGCCGTCGTTGCCGAAGTGGTAGACGCGGGTGTGCTCCAGAAAACGCCCGATGATCGAGCGCACCCGGATGTTATCCGAGACGCCCGCCAGGCCGGGCCGCAGGCTGCACATGCCGCGTACGATCAGATCGATTTCGACGCCGGCCCGCGAGGCTTGATACAAGGCCTGAATGATTTGCGGTTCCACCAGCGCGTTCATCTTGGCGATGATGCGTCCGCGGCGGCCTTGCTGGGCGTGCTGGGTTTCCCGGCCGATCTTGGCCAGCAGGGCCTCGTGCAGGGTCAAGGGCGAGGGCAGCAGTTTTTTGAGGGTCTGCACCTTGCCCAGGCTGGTGAGTTGCAGGAAGACCTGATGGACGTCGCGGCCGAGGTCCGTGTCGCGGGTGAACAGGCCGTAGTCGGTGTACATCCGCGCGGTGCGCGAGTGGTAATTGCCGGTACCGAGATGCACGTAATGGCGCAGACGCTGTTGCTCGCGGCGGATCACCAGGATCATTTTGGCGTGGGTCTTGTAACCCACCACGCCGTATACCACATGCGCGCCCGCCTCCTGCAGGCGATTGGCCAGACCCACGTTGGCCTCTTCGTCGAAGCGGGCGCGCAGTTCGATCACCACCGTCACTTCTTTGCCCGCCCGCGCCGCCGCTTCCAGGGCATCGACGATGGCGGATTTGAGACCGCTGCGATAAAGGGTCTGCTTGATGGCGAGGACATCGGGATCCTCCGCCGCCTGGCGTACGAAGTCGATGACCGGGGCGAAGGATTCGAAGGGGTGATGCAGCAGGATGTCGTGCTTGGCGATGGCCTCGAACAGATTGGCGTTGCGGGTGATCGCCGGGCTGAGTCCCGGCGTGAAGCTGGGGTATTTCAATTCGGGACGGTCCGCGAGGTCGGCGACGGTCTGCAGGCGATTGAGATTGACCGGTCCGTTGACGCGATAGAGGTCGTCGGCGCCTATGCCGAACCGGGTCAGCAGGAAGTTGGCGACCTGGTCGGAGCACTGGTCGCTGATCTCCAGGCGCACCGCCTCGCCGAAGTTGCGCGCCACCAGTTCGCCCTCCACCGCCCGCAATAAGTCGTCGATTTCCTCCTCGTCGACGAACAGGTCGGAGTTGCGCGTGACGCGGAACTGGTAACAGCCCATCACCCGCATGCCGTGAAACAGTTGACCGACATAGGCGTGGATCACCGAGGACAGGAAGACGAAATCATGGGGGCCGCCGCCGCTTTCCTCCGCCGGCAGTTGAATGATGCGCGGCAGGGCGCGCGGGGCCTGGAGGATGGCCATGCCGCTGTTGCGGCCGAAGGCGTCTTTGCCGGTGAGCTCGACGATGAAGTTGAGGCTTTTGTTGAGGATGCGCGGGAAGGGGTGGGACGGGTCGAGTCCGATCGGGCTGAGCACGGGCAACACGGCTTGTTCGAAATAATTGCGCAGCCACGCTTCTTGCGCCGGCGTCCAGTCGCTGCGGCGGATGCAGTTGATGCCTTGCCGCGCCAGGGCGGGCAGGATGACGTCGTTCAAGACCCGATACTGTTCGTCCACCAGGGCGTGGGCGCGCGCGCCGATCAGCTTCAAACTCTCCTGCGGCGATAGATTGTCCGGGCCCGCCTGGGTGGAGCCGGCCTCCAGTTTTTGCTTGAGGCCCGCCACCCGGATCTCGAAAAATTCGTCGAGATTCGTCGAGGCGATGCAGAGAAAACGCAGGCGCTCCAATAACGGCACCGCCTCGTCCTTGGCCTGTTCAAGTACGCGTTGGTTGAATTCCAGCAGGCTCAACTCGCGATTGACGTACAGCTCCGGGGATTTGAGGTCAAGGTTGTTCATTGGGGGGATATAGCCGGTATTCTCAATGCAAACAATCCTATTCCAGATTTATGTCATTAAGATGACATCGAGGGCTTGGTGGGGTTTGCCAAGCGTTGTATCCCCGTGCAAGAGGGGCGGGCGGTCATATATCCGTCATATTGCCGGCCTAGAATCCCCATTTCCGAATTGTTCCTATGATTGATTCATCGACCATTATGCCCCACACCCAAGGCGGGGAGCCCCCCGTTGTCGCCGATGAACTGGGCCACCTGCTCGCGGAAATGGCGGCTTTGCGGGTGGGCGTGATCGCCGGCGCCGCCAAACAGGCATCAGCTCACGTCCCGGGATCACCGACGCGGCGATGGGCGTGCGCGCCGAATGCGTGATGCTCAAGGGCCCCATGGGGTGGGCGCGGTCAAGGTGATGAGTAATATCTGGTGTGCATGCGGGCCCATCAAAAGAAGAAGATCAGCCGGCTGCGGGCCTTGCATTGGTGAAGGCAAGTCGAAGGTCGAGGGTTTTTCCGACGCGGTTCTTTATCAAATAGGGATGTTTGATCGAGTTGATGGCCGGGCTGTTGGATCCGCCCTGGGCCGTTGGGTGCAAGGGCGGTGCGGATGCCCTCCGCACCGCGTTGGACTGCTTGCTTTAATTGTCTAGTTCGATTTTGGTGGTGTGTCCGTCCTTGACATGGATTTCGACCATGCTGCCTTCTTTGATGTCGCCTTTTTTCTTGGTGGTGGCGTCAAAGTGGGCGCGGTGCTCCACGCCGTTTTTGTCTTTAACGACATAGAACTCGCCGTCGATTTTCACTAACGTCCCTTTATACTCATCGTCCGCGAAGGCCAGTCCGGACAAGGCCGTCATGCTGCCGGCAAGTACGGTCATCGCTAAAAATTTTCTCATGAGTGTCTCCTGTGGATGTGTGTAAATATCACGTTTGACGATTCCACCTTGCAAGTTGCGCTCAGTGAAAGTGAGTGAACAGAGGGTAATGCGCGGAATGGCTTGCCGAGGTGGAAACATTCCCTTGCTGAATGCCATATCACCTTAGGCAGTGGGGAGCGGCTTGTCAAATGTCGCGCGGAGACGACGCGAGCGGTGAAGACATGTCTTGGATCGGCGACGGAATAAAAACGATACCGTCAGTCCGGTATCTAACAGTTCAAGCGAGGACGGCACGACGGCGGGTATTCATTCCTCGGTACGGGCCCGGCCTCGACCGGACCCGTCAAAATCATGCTGAACTTACGCCGCTTCCTGCCGCGGGTTTTTAAAACCTTCCGCCAGTACCGGCGTGCCAGTGGTTTCGAGCAGCGGGCCATGTTGCGGCGCCGTGCTCGGCGTCGGCGCGTCTGCATGCCGGATATTCCGTTTGGGTAGCGCGTTGATCAGCGAGCAATAGAGGGCCGCGACATAGGGCACGGATTGCACGGTCAGCACCGCCGCCCACAACACGGCCTCTTCATGGTTCCAACCATAGACGCCCAGCACCGCGCAGGCGCAAACGATCAGGCCGGCCAGCATGAAGAGTTCTTCGCGGGCCATGGCCAAGCCGCGCACCAGCGCGGGTTTGTCTTCCGCCTTGGGTGTGCGCAGAAAGGGTTGGCCGGAGGTGAACAGGCCTTGAATCATGGCGCGGCCGATGGTGTGGGTCAGCGACATGCCGGCGATGGCGGCGCCGATCCGTTGCGAAAGGCCGCAAGGCACGCGCACGCGGTACAGCCACAGCGCGTGCAGCAGTTTGTAGGCGAACACCGCGAGGGTCGGCACCAGAAAGGCCCATAACGGAAACTGCACATGCGCCGGCGCCAGCAACAGACCCAGCGTCCAGAACATCGCCGCGGCGGTGAACACCACGTGCAGGCCGTCGCTGAACCACGGCAGCCAGCCGCTGAGGAAGTGGTAACGCTGGCCGGCGGTCAGTTGGCTGTCTTTGCCGGACCACAGCTGGCGCGAATGGTGTTTGAGGATTTGCACGGCGCCGTAGGCCCAGCGGAAACGCTGACCTTTGTAGCCGGCGTAGGAATGCGGGGTCAGACCCTTGCCGAAGACTTCGTTGACGTAGACCGATTCGTAGCCGCGCTCGAAGAGGCGCAGACCCAGTTCGGCGTCTTCGCAGATGCACCACTCGGACCAGCCGTTCAGTTCTTCGAGCGCCGTGCGGCGGATCAAGGTCATGGTGCCGTGTTGAATGATGGCGTTGCGCTCATTGCGGTGCACCATGCCGATGTGGAAGAAGCCGGCGTATTCCCAGTTGATCATCTCCTTGAAGCGGTCGCCTTCCCATTCGCGGTGATCCTGCGGCGCCTGCACGAAGGCCACCGGTTCGCGTTCGAAATACGGGACGAGGCTGCGCAGCCAATCGCGGCGCACGAGATAATCGCTGTCCACCACGCCGATGATCGCGGCGTCCGCCGCGGTTTCCTTCAGCGCGAAATTGAGCGCGCCGGCCTTGTAGCCCGGCCACTGGCCCAGCGAGAAGAAACGGAAACGCGGTCCGAGTTCGGCGCAGTATTCCGCCACCGGCCGCCACACCGCGGGGTCTTTGGTGTTGTTGTCGATCACCAGCACTTCAAAATCCGGGTAATCGAGGGCCGCGAGACTGGCTAAGGTTTGTTTGACGAGGTCGGGCGGTTCGTTGCAGATGGCGAGATGCAGCGAGACCTTGGGCAACGGTTGTTCGGGCGCGGGATGCAGCGCGGTGAACTGCCGTTTGAAGCGCCGCAGCCAGGACATCTCCACCAGTTCGAGGCCGTTGATGAGGATGACGGCGTACAGCGCGATCTGCGCCGGCAGCAACACGCCCCAGGCCACGGTGCCCAGCAGCGAGAGGTCTTCGGTGAAGGGCGCGAAGGCGCTGAGCGTCAGCGCGCAGGCCACGCTCTGGATGAGCAGGGCGAAGAACAGCCGGCCGCGCGCGCGCAGATCGCGCCAGCGCATCAAAAACCAGATCATCGGCAACAGGGCGAGCAGCGCCGCGGCGGTGGCCTCGAGCGGCCAGTGCGGGTTGGCGACGATGGGGCCGGACATGGCGAATTTCTCGCGGCGTTCCACATCGTAAAGCCCCCAGTGCGCGCCCACCGTGCCTTCGAAGGCGTATTTCCACGGCTGATCGAAGGCTTCCATGATGAAGTAGTCGAACTGTTTTTCCTGGGCCAGATTGAGGAACTGCCGGATGAACTGCGCCTCGGCGGCGAGGGAGGCGCGCGCGTATTCCCGGCGGTTGCCGTCGCTAGGCCAGCCCACCTCGGCGATCAGGATGGGTTTGCCGGGAAAGGCGCTTTGCAATTGCCGGTAGCGCTCCGTGACGAACTCGATGGCGGTGTCGGCCGGCACGCCTTCCCAATAAGGCAAAATATGCGCGGCGATGAAATCGACGTTTTTCGCGAGTTCGGGGTGTTTGATCCACACATGCCAGGGTTCGGCGGTGCTCACCGGCAGTTTGGTCTGTTTGCGCACTTGTTTGAGATAGGCGGTGAGCTGAGCAATGGTGAGATCACCGCGCAGCACGGCTTCGTTGCCGACGATCAGCCGGTCGATATTGCTGAACTGGCGCGCGTTCTTGACGAGGTTGGCGATTTCTAGGGTGTTGTTGGCGAGGTCCTTGTCCAGCCAGGCGCCGGCGGTGACGGTGAGACCGTGTTTTTGCGCCAGGCTGGGGATGACTTCCAGACCGTCGGTCGAGGAATAGGTGCGCACCTTGCGCACTTTGTCGGCGATCAATTTGAGGTCGGCGTCGATTTGCCGCGCGGTGGGATAACGTTCTTCCAGCGGGTCGTGGTCGCGGTGATAAGGGCTGAAGGAAACCCCGTTGATGACGCCGGTCCAGGCCACCTCCGGTTGCGGCCGGTTGAGGCTGGCCCACAGCAGCAGATTGGCCGCGACCACTAAAATTAGGATAGTGAAACTGGATGCGCGCATAGTGTGGTAAATCCGGAGGTGCTGCATACGCCCGTTTACGCACAGCGCCACGCGCCAATCGTGCCGGCGTGCGGTAGGGTGTGTCGCGTTGGAAAACTGATCCCGAGGACTCGGGATTTACGGGATGACTGCGGAACCTCAAACTGAAGGTTGACCGGGATATTTTCTCACCGGCCCCCATTGCCGACGATCGGCGCGGATTCTATCTGGAAGACGGGGTTAAGGGAAGGGCGTTCGCGCCCGGTTGTCATTTAGCGGGGTGGCTGGCAGCATGGGCGCCCATGCTGCCTTGCGCGGCAAGGCAGGCCCCGCGCGTCTCGTTCTTGAAAGTGTTTTGATGACCCCTGATTCCGTGTCCACGCCGCCGATTGCCCGCGTCTCCCGCGCCGAGGCCTTTCGTTTTTGGTTGAAGCTGGGATTCATCAGTTTCGGCGGACCGGCCGGCCAGATCGGCGTCATGCACCAGGAGCTGGTGGAACGCCGCCGCTGGATTTCCGAAAGGCGCTTTCTGCACGCGCTCAACTATTGCATGGTGTTGCCCGGGCCCGAGGCGCAGCAGCTCGCGACTTACATCGGCTGGCTGTTGCACGGCAGCTGGGGCGGCATCGTCGCCGGCGCGCTGTTTGTGCTGCCGTCGCTGCTGATTTTGATCTTGCTGTCCTGGTTGTACCTGGCCTTCGGCGACGTGCCGGCGGTGGCCGGGGTGTTGTACGGCATCAAGCCGGCGGTGACGGCCATCGTGTTGTTCGCGGCCTACCGCATCGGCGCGCGGGTGTTGAAAAACGGCGTGTTGTGGGCGGTGGCGATCATGGCCTTCGCCGGGCTGTTCCTATTTCAATTGCCGTTTCCGGCCATCGTGATCGGCGCGGCGATCGTCGGCTGGCTGGGCGGCCGCCTCGCGCCGGAACGGTTCCGCTTCAGCGCTGGACATGGCGGCGGCAAGGTCCATCAGGCCGGCCCGGCCTTGATCGACGACGACACGCCGATCCCCGCCCACGCCCGTCCGTCGCGGGCGCGCATGTTGCGTTACGGCGCGGTGGGGGCGGCTTGCTGGCTGGGCGGCATGGGTATGTTGCTGGCGTGGTTCGGTTGGCAGGCCACCTTCACGCAGATGGGCTGGTTCTTCACCAAGGCCGCCTTGCTGACGTTCGGCGGCGCCTATGCGGTGTTGCCTTATGTGTATCAAGGCGGGGTCGAGCACTACCAGTGGTTGAGCGCCACGCAAATGATCGACGGCCTGGCCCTCGGCGAGACCACGCCGGGTCCGCTGATCATGGTGGTGGCCTTCGTCGGTTTCGTGGGGGCGTGGCAACATCTGGCGTTGGGGCCGGACGCGCTGGTGCTGGCCGGGGTGGCGGGCGCGCTGGTCGCGACGTATTTCACCTTTCTGCCGTCGTTCCTGTTTATCCTGCTGGGCGGGCCTTGGGTCGAATCGACCCGCGACGACCTTAAATTCACCGCGCCGCTCAGCGCCATCACCGCCGCGGTGGTGGGGGTCATCGTCAATCTCGCGCTGTTTTTTGCTTATCACGTGTTCTGGCCGCAAGGTTTCGCCGGCGCGTTTGATGGCGTGGCCGCGGTGATCGGTGCGCTGGCCTTGCTCGCCTTGTTCCGTTTCAAGCTGGGCGTGATCCCCGTCATCGCGGCTTGTGCGGTGTTGGGGTTGGGTGCGCATTGGGCCGGAATATAATCGCGTTGATTTGGCGGGCGTGTGAGCGAGTTCGGCCAAACCGATAACTTGCGGTGCAATTACTAAAAGCTTCTGATCGATTCAGGGATTTCTGGGCATACGGATACATGGCGATGTTCAATGGCGGTCGCCATTGAGCATGCGGCAAGGCGAAAATCGCAGGGTTCGCTTTACCGCACTGAAAATTCCAGAATTAAATTATTCAAAACTTTCCTAAGGAACCTCTGATTTTATTCAGAGGTTCCCGCGGCACGCGGATGTGCCGCCCATTGTCAATGGCGTCAGCCATTGACAATGAAGGGCAGCGAAAATCACCTTTTTGCCTTCCCATGTCCTGAAAATTCCAGGATGCAATTATGATGGAATTATTCAGAGCTTCCCCAAATTAATGCCGCGCGGTTGGACGAGTTAATGCCCCCGGATTGTCGTTGGCGGGAGAGTCGTCGGCCCTGGCCCGGTGCGATGGCGACTCTGCGCCGGCAAGGTATCCCGCGCGGTTTCCACTCGCGGCCGCATCGCCGCCGCGCGCGGAGGCGCGGTGTGTGGGTCGCGAAACAGCAAACACCAGGCCTTGCTGGCCGCGGCGGCCGCTTGCAAGCGGCGCAGGGTGTGTTCGTCGCCGAAAGCGGGCCAGGCCAGGACCGCGCCACAGGTGCCGGCGCGCAAGGCCATTTCCACCGTTCGCAATCCATCGCTGCCGGGGCGGGGATGGACCACTAAAACACGGGATAAATTGACGCCATGGGCGGCCAGGGTGGGGGCGATGGGGATGTGCGGCGGCGCGATCCAGGCCAGCCAGCGGCCTTCCTGGCTGAGGCGGGCCAGGGCGGGCAATACCCACTTCAGTTCATCGCCGCCGGTTTGAGAGGGCCATATCTCGGTGAGCGCGCCCCGCGGCCAGCCGCCGCCGGGTAGCTCGGCGTCGAGGGCGGGAAGGCCGGTGGGTATATCGACTGACGCCGCGGGGCGCGAGTCGCCGCCGTGCCAGAGGGTGAGTTGTGAGAGGTGATCGAAGCGGTTGTGCAGGTGACTCATAAAGGGCTCCCTTGGCGAATGATGCCCACGCCCAAGCCTTCGATGACCAGGGATTGATGACGCAGGTCTACTTCAATGGGGTTAAAGTCCGGGTTTTCCGGCAGCAGGCGCAGCGAGTGTTTTTCGCCGCGGCGGCGGTCCAGGCGTTTGACGGTGACTTCCTCGTCGAGGCGGGCGACCACGATCTGGCCGTGGCGGACCTCGGCGGTGCGGTGCACGGCGAGCAGGTCGCCGTCGAGGATGCCGGCGTCGCGCATGCTCAGGCCGCGCACCCGCAGCAGGTAATCGGCGCGTGGTTGAAAGAGGCCGGCGTCGATCTGGTAATGGTTCTCGATGTGTTGTTCGGCGAGGATGGGGTTGCCCGCCGCGACCCGCCCTATCAGCGGCAGGCCGCTCGCCGCGCGCGGGGTTTGCAGCAGGCGGATGCCGCGCGAGGTGCCGCGCAGGATCTCGATATGCCCCTTGCGCGCGAGGGTGCGTAGATGTTCTTCCGCGGCGTTGGCCGAGCGGAAGCCGAATTTTTCGGCGATCTCGGCGCGGGTGGGGGGGAGGCCAGTGTCCTCCATGCGTTCCCGGATCATTTTTAGAATTTCCGCTTGGCGACGGGTCAGTTCCGACATGGTCTTCTCCTGTGTGGCTGTATTTTTATACAGTATTTCTGTTTTTGGCAAGCCCAAATTACCAAAGCGGTTTTGGCGTGCTCCGCTCCAAACTGGAGCGCCTCGTTGATTTCGCGCACTTATACGGTGCTTGCAGAGAGTTTGCGGCGCCGAGATTTTATTTAACTTGTTGATAATTATAATCGTCTATTTTGGTGCGTTTATTGCTGGCTATTGCGCAAAATTTGTTCAATGGGAGGCATGATGGACGCGTTTAAATCCGGTGGTGACGTACTGTTTATCTTGATGGGCGCGGTCATGGTGCTGGCCATGCACGCCGGTTTCGCCTTTTTGGAGGTGGGCACGGTGCGCAAGAAGAACCAGGTCAACGCGCTGGTGAAGATCATCGCCGACTTCGCCGTATCGACCCTGGCGTATTTTTTTATCGGTTATGGCGTCGCCTACGGAGTCTCGTTTTTGACCGGCGCGCCCTCGCTGGTGGAGAAGAGCGGTTATGACCTGGTGAAGTTCTTTTTCCTGCTGACCTTCGCCGCCGCCATCCCCGCGATCATCTCCGGCGGCATCGCCGAGCGCGCCAAGTTTTACCCGCAGTTGGGCGCCACCGCGGCGCTGGTGGGGCTGGTCTATCCCTTTTTCGAAGGCATCGCCTGGAACGGCAACTTCGGGATTCAGGATTGGCTCGAGGCGCAATTCGGCGCGCGTTTCCACGACTTCGCCGGCTCGGTGGTGGTGCATGCGATGGGCGGCTGGCTGGGTCTGGTGGCGGTGCTGTTGCTGGGCGCACGCCATGGCCGTTACGGCAAGGACGGGCAGATGTCGGCCCATCCGCCGTCGAGCATTCCTTTCCTGGCCTTGGGGGCGTGGATACTCACCGTGGGCTGGTTCGGCTTCAACGTGATGTCGGCGCAGAGTGTCGAAGCGGTCAATGGACTGGTGGCCATCAATTCGCTCATGGCGATGGCGGGTGGCGTGCTGGCGGCCTTGGTGGTCGGGCGCAACGATCCGGGCTTCGTCCACAACGGGCCGCTGGCCGGCCTGGTGGCGATCTGCGCCGGTTCCGATTTGATGCACCCGGTGGGGGCCTTGGTGACCGGCGCGGTGGCGGGCGCCTTGTTCGTGTGGACCTTCACCTTGACCCAGAATAAATGGAAGATCGACGACGTGTTGGGCGTGTGGCCGCTGCACGGCTTGTGCGGGGTGTGGGGTGGCATCGCCGCCGGCATCTTCGGCGGAACGGCCTTGGGCGGAATAGGCGGCGTGAGTCTGACGGTGCAGTTGATCGGCACGCTGCTGGGCGTGACGGTTGCGCTGATCGGCGGCCTGCTGGTGTATGGCGCTTTCAAATTCGCCTGCGGTTTGCGGCTCACCCAGGAAGAGGAATATCAGGGGGCCGATTTGAGCATTCACAAGATCGGTTCGGAACCGCACTGATGCAGGTGGCTGACCGATGAGCCGCCCGGGCGCGCGATCCGCCCGGGGTTGGCCACGTGGAAATTCGGCGTAAAAAGTAGTAGGGTAGGGCCCCTTTTCCGCTGGGCTTTCGGCGATGGCCACGACGCTTTATATCAAAACCTACGGTTGCCAGATGAACGAGTACGACTCCGCCAAAATGGCGGACGTGCTGGCGGCGTCCCATGGTTTGAAAGTGGTGGCCACCGCCGAGGAGGCGGACGTGCTGCTGCTCAACACCTGCTCGGTGCGCGAGAAGGCCGAGGAGAAGGTGTTTTCCCTGCTCGGCAAATGGCGGGAGTTGAAAGAGCTGCGGCCGGGCCTGGTGATCGGGGTCGGCGGCTGCGTAGCCAGCCAGGAGGGCGACAACATCCGCCGCCGCGCGCCTTACGTGGATATGGTGTTCGGTCCGCAGACCCTGCACCGCCTGCCGCAGATGCTGACGCAAGTGCAAACCGAGCGCCGCCCGGCGGTGGACATCAGCTTTCCCGAGATCGAAAAATTCGATTACCTGCCCGCCCCGCGCGCCGAAGGTCCCACCGCCTTCGTCTCGATCATGGAAGGTTGCAGCAAGTACTGCACCTTCTGCGTCGTGCCCTACACCCGCGGCGAAGAGGTGAGCCGGCCCTTCGACGATGTGATCGCCGAAGTCGCCGAGCTTGCCGAGCAGGGCGTGCGGGAAGTCACCTTGCTGGGGCAGAACGTCAATGCCTATCGCGGGCCCATGCACGACGGCGCCGAGGCCGACCTGGCGCTTTTGCTCAACTACCTCGCCGCCATCGACGGCATCGAGCGCCTCCGCTTCACCACCTCCCATCCGGTGGAATTCTCCGAGCGGCTGATTCAGGCCTACGCCGAGATCCCGCAACTGGTGAGTCATCTCCATCTGCCGGTGCAGAGCGGCTCGGACCGGATCTTGGCGGCGATGAAGCGCGGCCACACCGCGCTCGAATACAAGGCCAAGATCCGCAAGCTGCGTACCTTGCGCCCGGACCTGTGCCTGACCTCCGATTTCATCATCGGCTTCCCCGGTGAGACCGACGCCGATTTCCAGGCCACGATGAATCTCATCGAAGAGATCGGTTTCGATAATTCCTTCAGCTTCATTTACAGCCCGCGCCCCGGCACTCCGGCCGCCAGCTTTGCCGACGACGTGCCGATGGAGATCAAAAAGCATCGTTTGGCGATCTTGCAGCAGCGCATCCGCGAGATGACCGACGCCACCAGCCAGGCCATGGTCGGCGGCGTGGAGCGGGTGCTGGTGGAAGGGCCGTCCCGTAAAAATCCCCACGAGTTGTGCGGCCGTACCGAAAACAACCGCATGGTGAACTTCACCGGCGACCCCCGCTGGGTGGGCCGGTTCGTGTCCTTGCGGATCACCCAGGCCATGCCCAATTCCTTGCGGGGAGAATACCTTGCCACGGCCGAGCCCCGCGCCGACGGGCGAATGGCCCATGCGTGAGCCGGGCGGCGGGCCGGCCCCGGCGTTGCGCCGGGAGCGGTTTTCGACTATCTTAACGCTTAAGTCACTATTTCCATTTCAAATTTGAACGTTCACGCCGACTCCGTAGATTTCACCCTCGAACCCGCTGACAACGAGCGCCTCGCCAACTTGTGCGGGCAATTCGACGAACACTTGCGTCAAGTCGAAGGCCGGCTGGGCGTGGAAGTCAGTAATCGGGGCAACCGTTTTCGCGTCATCGGCGATGCCGGTTCGGCGCGCGCGGCCGGCGAGGTGTTGAAAGACCTCTACTCCGAAACCGCCAAAACCCGTTTGACGCCGGCCCGCGTTCACCTTGCCTTGCAGCACGCGGGTGTCGAGAGCGCGCCGGTGCGGCTGGTGTCGGACAAAAACGAAGCGGTGGGCATCGCCACCCGGCGCGGCATCGTCAGCGGCCGCGGTCCCAATCAGCAGCGTTATCTGCAAAGCATCGCCAAATACGACATCAGTTTCGGCGTCGGCCCGGCCGGTACCGGCAAGACCTATCTCGCCGTGGCCGCCGCGGTGCAGGCGTTGGATCAAGACAAGGTGAGCCGCCTGATCCTGACCCGCCCCGCGGTGGAGGCCGGCGAGCGGCTGGGTTTTCTGCCCGGCGACCTGGTGCAGAAGATCGATCCCTATTTGCGCCCTTTGTACGACGCGCTGTACGAGATGCTGGGCTTCGAGCGGGTCGCCAAGTTGATGGAGCGCCACGTCATCGAAATCGCGCCGCTGGCCTATATGCGCGGCCGCACCCTCAACGACGCCTTCATCATCCTCGACGAGGCGCAGAACACCACCGTCGAGCAGATGAAGATGTTCCTCACCCGCATCGGCTTCGGCTCCAAGGCGGTGATCACCGGCGACGTCACCCAGATCGATCTGCCGCGCGGCCGTCCTTCCGGCCTGCGCCATGTGGTGGAAGTGCTGAAAGACGTGGACGGGATCAGCTTCACCTTCTTCAAGGCCGCCGACGTGGTGCGCCATCCGCTGGTGCAAAGCATCGTCACGGCTTATGAGTCCTTCGAGGAGCGCGAGGCCGACGCGACCGGCGAGCGCAAGCCATGAACCTCGTCGTCGATGTGCAATACGCTTTCGATGATGCCGTGGAAGACGCCCCGGCCATGCCCACGGCCGACCAGTTCGAGGCGTGGGCGGCGGCGGCCCTGGCCGGTCAACGCGAGGAAGCGGAGCTGAGCATCCGGGTGGTGGACGAGGCGGAGGGCAGTGAGCTCAACCAAACCTATCGCCATCGCCCCGGCCCGACCAATGTCCTGTCTTTTCCGTTCGATAGCCCCGCCGAGTTCGAGATTCCGCTGCTGGGCGACGTGGTGATCTGCGCGCCGGTGGTGGCGCGCGAGGCCCGCGAACAGGGTAAACCCGCCCTGGCCCATTGGGCCCATATGACGGTGCATGGCACTTTGCACCTGCTGGGTTATGATCATGAAACGCCCGCCGAGGCGGACGAGATGGAGCGCCTCGAGGCGCGCATCCTGGACGGCTTGGGTTATTCCGATCCTTACGCGGCGGAGCGCGCGGCGGCGCCGGCCTGAACCGCGGATAGAGTTTTTATTAATCCGGCTATTCAAATAGACCGGAACGATACGTTCCCTCTTTCAAGAGGGGCGGGGAGGGGGAACAAGTTCTCATGAGTCATTCATCCTTGCCCATATCCGTTTCTTTTAAAAAAGAAGGGGACGTAGGGCGTGGTCGTGCCGGACCGGTCTTATACGCCGTCAGGCGGCGGAGCGGAGTAATGTGGCGGCCGGCCCGCGTGAGCGACAGTATTTTTATCGAGTGGAATAAACAGCAGTGGCGTGGGGATTTATGAGTGAAGAACGCACAAGTAACGGCGCATCGCCGCGTTCCTGGTTTGAACGTTTGAGTCTCGCCCTGCTGGGCGAACCCAAAGACCGCGAGCAGCTGGTGGCCTTGTTACGCGACGCCCAGCAGCGCGCGCTGCTCGACTCCGATGCCTTGGCGATGATCGAGGGCGTGTTGCAGGTGTCGGAGATGCAGGTGCGCGACATCATGGTGCCCCGCGCGCAGATGGTGATCGTCGAACGCGACGCCTCGCTCAAGGAAATCCTGCCGCTGGTCACCGAGTCGGCGCATTCGCGTTTCCCGGTCATCGGCGACAGCCGCGACGAAGTGGTGGGCATTTTCCTGGCCAAGGATTTGCTCGGCTACTTCGGGCCGGAGGGCGAACAGCGTTTCAATGTGCGCGACATCCTGCGTCCCGTCGTGTTCATCCCCGAAAGCAAGCGCCTCAACGTCCTGTTGAAGGAATTCCGCGCCAATCGCAACCACATGGCCATCGTGGTGGACGAATACGGCGGGGTGGCCGGCCTGGTGACCATCGAGGACGTGCTGGAGCAGATCGTCGGTGAGATCGTCGATGAACACGACATCGAAG
Organism: uncultured Gammaproteobacteria bacterium; assembly: GCA_963729605.1. Classification (GTDB taxonomy): domain Bacteria; phylum Pseudomonadota; class Gammaproteobacteria; order DRLM01; family DRLM01; genus CAKKSB01. Next base: position 341,672 of record CAVSNY010000002.1, read on the forward strand.
AAGACACCTACATCAAACGCCACAACGACAACGTCTTCGCCGTGAAGGCGCTCACGCCGGTCGAGGAATTCAACGAGTATTTCAAGAGCGACTTCAGCGACGAGGAATTCGACACCATCGGCGGCTTGGTGATGCATCGCTTCGGCCGCCTGCCGCGCCGCGGCGAAGTCATCAATCTCGACCGGTTTCGTTTCAAAGTGCTGAGCGCCGACAACCGCCGCATCCATCTGCTGCAAGTGACAGAGCGCCGCGCGCCCGGCACGCCGGGGACTGTGCCCGCGCAATCGGAATCTTCCGAACTTTAAATTCAGCCTTGCGCGGTGGATGCGAGTTCCTCAGGCCGGATGCGGAGAATAATCCCCTCCTCCCGCAAGGATGCTGGCAGGGTCGGGGTGGGAGTAGAAGCAGACCGCCTCTTGCACTCTGCCTCCCGTTTCTTTCGCGGCGGAATGTAGGCGGTTATGAGTTTCTCCGGATATGAAACACGCAAACGCCGTGATTATTAATTCAGCCACACCGCGCCTCTCTCCTTCGCGGCTGATGAAAATGCAGCGAGGAGATATTATCAGCGGGGACGAGTCGATTTAATGAAAATATGTCTTCGACGTACTTCGCCGCTGCCTACGGAGAAGAGAGATTTCAATCAGCGTTACATTGTCGCCGGAGCTATGCTCGCCGGGTCCATCGTCATCACCAGTTTGCCTTGAAAGTGCGCCGCCCATGAACGCTGTCACGCCCTCGCCCGGCCGGGGAATCGCCACGCTGTTGCACGCAGGATGGCGGGGTCATCTCCTCGCCCTGCTGGCGGGGGCGTTATTGCCCTTGGCCTTCGCGCCCTTCGATTTCATCTTCTTGGCGGTGTTGGCGCCCGCGTTGTTATTCGCCCTGTGGTTACAGGTCTCGCCAGGTCAGGCCTTCGCGCGCGGTTATCTGTTCGGCGTGGGGATGTTCGGCGTCGGTGTCAGCTGGGTGTTCGTCAGTATGTACGAAAACGGCGGTGTCGGCTTGGCGATGTCGCTGTTCCTCACCGGCTTTTTCGTGCTGTTTTTGTCGCTGTTTCCCGCGCTGCTGGGCTACGGGCTCGGCCGGTTTTTGCCGTGGCGGCATCCCGCCGCGCAGCGGCTCAAATTGCTGCTGTTGTTTCCCGCGGCCTGGGTCTTGTGGGAATGGGTGCGCGGCTGGTTCTTCACCGGCTTTCCGTGGCTGGTGCTGGGTTACAGTCAAATCGACGGGCCGCTCGCCGGCGTCGCGCCGTTGCTGGGGGTATACGGCGTGTCGCTCGCCGCGGCCTTGAGCGCGGGGTGGCTGGTGTTGCTGCTGCGCGAGGGCCGGGTCTGGCGGGGTGTCGCCGCGGTGGGTTTATTGATGGTGTGGGGGGGCGCCGCGGCGCTCAATAATATGTCGTGGGTGCAGCCCATCGGCCAGCCGCTCAAGGTCACCTTGTTGCAGGGCAATATCCCGCAGGACATGAAATGGCTGTGGGATTTGCGCGATCCGACCCTCGAGCTGTACACCAATCTCACCCGCGCGAGCTGGGGCAGCGATCTGATCGTCTGGCCGGAGACGGCGGTGCCGGCGCTGTACGACGAGGTCGAGGATTTTTTCGACGGGCTCGCCGCCGAAGCCGACCAGCACGGCAGCGCCTTGTTGATCGGCGTGATCTATCAAGAGCCCAATGAAGGGCCGTATTACAACAGCGTGGTCAGCGTGGGCGGCGCGACGCCGCGGCAGTTTTATCACAAGCGCCATCTCGTGCCCTTCACCGAATATCTGCCGTTGGAAAATGTGTTGGGCGGTTTGGTGAGGTTCATGCAAGTGCCCATGTCGGATTTCAGTAAAGGCGAGAGCGCCGCGCCTTTGCGCGTGGCCGGCCAGCGCGTCGGAATTTCCATTTGCTACGAAGACGCCTTCGGCGAGGAAACCATCGAGGCCTTGCCCGAGGCGACCTTGCTGGTGAACGTGACCAACGATGCGTGGTTCGGCGACTCGATCGCCCCGCCGCAGCACTTGCAGATGGCGCGCATGCGCGCCCTGGAAGCGGGCCGGCCTTTATTGCGCGCCACCAACACCGGCCTGACCGCGGTGATGGACGAGCGCGGCCGTATGTCGTCGCAGGCGCCGCAGTTTGAGGTCTATGCCCTGCACGACACCGTGCAGCCCATGCAGGGCCTCACCCCCTACGGGCGTTTCGGCAATGCGCCGGTCGTGACGGCGGTGGTGATCTTCCTGATTGGAGGCGGGCTCGTGGCGCGGCGGGTGAGAGAAATCTAACATATGGAGAGGGCTCCGCCGTGGCGCGGCGCTCTCTCTTCTTCGCATCCATGCCGCGCCACCTCGCGTGGTGTCGTAGCCTAGAACCTTCCCTCACCCCAACCCCTCTCCCACGAGGGGAGAGGGGTAAAAATAATTGCACGGCCGTTACCACGGCGTCGTTACCACGGCGGGAGAGGGAAGGGCGATTTGAGATAGATTCTAGTCATGCCCTGTGGCGGGGCTGTTATAACTTTCCCATGATGCGCGACCGGCACGGCGCGTCTGCATGCGGCGTAATTACATGCCGTGCCCCTCGTCACCCACCTGTCGTCCTTTGCGCACGAACCGCGACTCGTGACACTTGGGGCAGGGCGGGATATGGCCGGTGCTGTGGAAGTGCAATAGTTCGCCGCAGTTCAGGCATTGCAGGCTGCCGACGGTGGTGATCTCGCCGCTGCGGTATTCGGTGGCGCGCTGGGCGTGTTGCGCCCATTGCAGCAAGGCCAGTTTGGTTTGGTCGGCGGCGGCGGTGAACATCTCCAGCAAACGGTCTTCGATCAGTTCCATGTCGAAGTGAAACCAGTCTTTGAATTCGTTGCCGGTCTCCGCCAGGTACTCGCCGGCGTCTTCCAGATCGCGGCGCAGGTAGGCGCCGATCAGTTCCGCCTCGTCGCGGGTCAGCTCGCCGAGTTCCACCGCGGTCTCCTTGGCCTTGTCGATGCTGGTCTTGAGCATGGGCACGGTCTTGTGCCCGGTCTGTTCCAGCAGGTCTTTGACCCGTTCCATCATCCGGTTGTAGCCGTAGAGCAATTTTTCGCTTTGGCTGAGATGGGGGCGTGGCGTCATGGCGGCTCTTCCTATTGCGTGATAGGCCTGAGGCTAGTGTGGCCCAAATTCGGTCGGGTTTGAAGACGGCGCGGCGCGTTGGCGGGAACGGCGGCATGCAGCGTCCGACGCGAAGCGGTTTGGCGCGGCGACGGTTGAAAGGCAAATTGGCCATGACGCCGGGGGCCGGCGGGACGCGGATCGGCGATTAAGCGGGTTGACGGCGGCCGCAAGCTCCGCGCCGCTGCGGTTTGTGTTGTTCCCCCCGCGAGCGCTACGGTATCCTTCGTTCTTTCGCAATTCCGGGCGGCAGGTTATTCGATGGACGAGTTTTACGATCCGCGTCAAGTGGAAGAGGGCGCGCAGCGCTATTGGGACGAGCACCAGAGTTTTAAGGCCGTGGAAGATCCGGCGCGTGAGAAATTTTATTGCCTGGCCATGTTCCCCTACCCCAGCGGCCGCCTGCACATGGGCCATGTGCGTAACTACACCATCGGCGACGTCATCGCCCGTTATCAGCGCATGCGCGGTAAAAACGTGTTGCAGCCGATGGGCTGGGACGCCTTCGGTCTGCCCGCCGAAAACGCCGCCATCCAAAATAACGTGCCGCCCGCCCAGTGGACGCGCGAGAACATCGCCTATATGCGCGGCCAGTTGCGCCGCCTCGGCCTGGGCTACGACTGGGACCGCGAACTCGCCACCTGCGATCCCAAGTATTACCGCTGGGAGCAGTGGCTGTTCCTCAAGCTTTATGAAAAAGGTCTGGTCTACAAAAAGACCGCGCCGGTCAACTGGTGTCCCCACGACCTCACCGTGCTCGCCAATGAGCAGGTAATCGAAGGTCGCTGCTGGCGCTGCGACAGCTTGGTCGAGCGCAAAGAAATACCGCAGTGGTTTTTGCGCATCACCGCTTACGCCGACGAACTGCTGAGTGAATTGGACAAACTCGACGGCTGGCCCGAGCAGGTGCGCACCATGCAGCGCAATTGGATCGGCCGTTCCGAGGGCGTGGAGGTGCACTTCGGCATCGAAGGTAGTCTTACGCCGCTCAAAGTGTTCACCACCCGCCCCGACACCTTGATGGGTGCTACGTATGTGGCGGTGGCGCCCGAGCACCCGCTCGCGCTGGCCGCGGCGCAAGACAATCCCGCGTTGGCCGCCTTCATCGAAGAATGCCGTCATCAAGCCACCGCCGAGGCCGCTCTGGAGACCATGGAGAAAAAAGGGATGGCCACCGGCGCCGTCGCCATCCATCCCATCAGCGGCGCGCGACTGCCGGTGTACGCCGCCAACTTCGTGTTGATGGGTTACGGCGAAGGCGCGGTGATGGCGGTGCCGGCGCACGATCAGCGCGATTGGGAATTCGCGGCCAAATACGGACTCCCTATCAAAAAGGTAATCAAGTCGAATACTGAAATTGCGCTTGAGGCCCAATTACAAGATTTAAAATCTGAGCCACAAGATCCAGAATTGCTCGAAAAGGCTCCTTTTATCGAGAGCCTTAAGAATGATTTGAGAATTGTTCGTGACAAACCTTGTGAGACAGAAAAAGGTTTGTGCATTAATTCGGAAAAATATGATGGATTGGATTTTGATTCTGCATTTAACGCAATAGCTGCGGATTTAAACGCTCAAGGCAAAGGCCAAAAGCGCGTCAACTTCCGCTTGCGCGATTGGGGCGTGTCGCGCCAGCGTTACTGGGGCGCGCCCATTCCCATCATCAATTGCGCGGCCTGCGGCGCGGTGCCGGTGCCCAACGATCAATTGCCGGTGGTGCTGCCGGAAGACGTCGCCTTCGACGGCGTGGGTTCGCCCATCAAAAAGATGCCGTCGTTTTACCAGACGACTTGTCCGACATGCGGCGGCCAGGCCGAACGCGAGACCGACACCTTCGACACCTTCATGGAATCGAGCTGGTATTACGCGCGTTACGCCTGTCCCGACAACGACCGGGCCATGCTCGACGAACGCGCGCGTTACTGGTTGCCGGTGGATCAATACATCGGCGGCATCGAACACGCGATCCTGCATCTGCTCTACGCGCGCTTCTATCACAAGCTGATGCGCGACGCCGGGCTGGTGGATTGCGACGAACCCTTCACCCGTTTGCTGACCCAGGGCATGGTGGTGGCCGAGACCTATTTCCGGCAAAGCGGCGAAGGTAAAAAAAGCTATTTCGCGCCGACCGAGGTCACGGTGGTGCGCGACAACAAAGGCCGGGTGGTGAGCGCGGTCGCGCAAAGCGACGGCCAGCCGGTGAGCGTCGGCGGCATCGAAAAGATGTCGAAGTCCAAGAGCAACGGCGTCGATCCGCAATCCATGATCGATCGCTTCGGCGCCGACACCGTGCGGCTGTTCATCATGTTCGCCGCGCCGCCGGAGATGTCGCTGGAGTGGTCCGACAGCGGCGTCGAAGGCGCGCAGCGTTTCATTCGCCGCTTGTGGAAGCGGGTGGCCAGCCATCTCGCCGCGGGCCCCGCGCCGGCCTTGGTGATCGCCGAACTCAACGACGCCCAGCGCGCCTTGCGCGCCCAGACCCATCAAACCATCGTCAAGGTCAGCGACGACGTCGGCCGCCGCACCACCTTCAACACCGCCATCGCCGCGGTGATGGAATTGCTCAACGCACTCTACAAATTCGAGGACGAAACCCCGCAAGGCCGCGCGGTGATGCAAGAGGCACTCGAAGCGGCGGTGTTGTTGCTGGCGCCGGTGATCCCGCATGTCGCGCACAGCCTGTGGCAACTGCTCGGCCACGGCGACGCGGCAGTGGCCGCGCCTTGGCCGGTGGCCGATGAAGCCGCGCTGGTGAAAGACAGCGTGGAACTGGTGGTGCAGGTCAACGGTAAATTGCGCGGGCGTATCCATGTGGCCGTCAACGCGAGCAAGGCCGATATCGAAGCGGCGGCGCTGGCCGACGAAAACACCCGGCGCCATATCGAAGGCAACACCATCCGCAAGATCGTGGTGGTGCCGGGACGCTTGGTGAATGTGGTGGTCGCGGAATAGTGGCCAGCAGAGGGAAATAGTAACCCGGCAATGAAATACATCGGGACAGCATGTCCCCTCTCCCGGCGGGAGAGGGCCAGGGAGAGGGGAAGTCGATTCCGCTCACCCGAGTTTGATAACGGAAACAGTCAGTGATAATCGCACCGCCAACAATGACCGCTCCGCGACGGCCGGGCCTTTGCTTGCTGTTTGCCGCTTGTTTGTCCCTCTTGTCAGGCTGCGGTTTTCATCTGCGCGGCAGCGACCAAGGCGGCGCGCCGTTGCCGCCCATCGTCATCGCCGGCGAAGCGGGCGGTTTGCAGGGCGAGTTGCGCGCGCGGGTCCGCGCGGCGAGCGGCGACGTGGTGGCGACGGCCGCCGAGGCGCAGTGGGTGGTGCGGGTATTGAGTGAACGCAGCGAACGCCGGGTGCTGTCGGTAGGTTCCACCGGCAAAGTAGAAGAATACGAAATTTATTACGCCGCCGATTTCACCATCGAAGACACCCAGGGCCAGGTCCGCGTCGGCCCCGAGACCTTGAGCCAGGTACGCAGCTACGGTTTCAGCGAAAGCGAAGTGCTGGGCAAAGACGCCGAACAGGAAACCCTGGTGAAAGACATGCGCCGCGAAGCCGCCTGGCAGATCGTGCAGCGCTTGCGTTCCTTGACCTCGCCGCCATGAAGCTGCGTCCCGACCAGCTCGCCGCCCATCTCAACAAAGGCCTCGCGCCGCTGTACCTGGTCACCGGCGATGAACCGCTGCTGGTGGCCGAGTCCTGCGACGCCATCCGCGCGAAGGCCCGCGCCGCCGGATGCAGCGAACGCCTGGTGTTCAACGTGGAGAGCGGCTTCGATTGGAGCGGTCTGCTGGAGGCGCGCGATAACCTGTCGCTGTTCGCCGAACAACGTTTGATCGAATTGCGCCTGCCCGGCGGCAAACCCGGCGACGCCGGTTCCAAAGTATTGATGGAATATGTCTCCCGTCTGCCGCAAGGCGATGTGCTGCTGGTGATCAGCGGCAAACTCGACAAAGACAGTCAACGCACCAAGTGGTTCGGCGCCCTCGAACAGGCCGGCGTGGTGATACAAATCTGGCCGGTGGAGAGCGGCGCGCTGCCGGGTTGGATCACTGCGCGGATGCGCGCCAAAGGATTGCAGCCCAGCACGGAAGCGGCGGCGCTGCTCGCCGAACGTGTCGAAGGCAACCTGCTGGCCTGCGCGCAGGAGATCGAAAAACTCGCCTTGCTGCACGGCAGCGGTCCGGTGGCGGTGGATGAGGTGGCCGCGGCGGTGGCCGACAGCGCGCGCTACAGCGTCTACGACTTGGCCGACCGCGCCCTCGCCGGCGACGCGGCCGCCTGCGTGCGGGTGTTGCACGGCTTGCGCGGCGAAGGCGAAGAGCCGGTCTTGATATTGTGGGCGCTCACCCGCGAGATCCGCACCTTGACGCAAATGCGCGCCGCGCTCGCCCAGGGCCAAGCCGCCGACCGCGTGTTCGCCGACTTCAAAATATGGGACAAGCGCCAACCGCTAGTGCGCGCCGCGTTGAAGCGCCATCCGCTTGCCGCATGTCAGGCCCTGTTGAGTCAGGCCGGCAACATGGATCGCCTGATCAAAGGCGCGGCGGCGGGCCATGTGTGGGATGAATTGTTGCAGTTGACCTTGGCGCTGGCGGGGGTGGACGTGATCAAGCGGGGTGGGGCGCAAGCCGCGGGGTGAGAGTCTTGCCAGCGAGACGGCCGATATAACATGGCTGGCGCGGCTCAACCTACATCGACCTGACAGTGTTCAACGACGCCTTGGGAATTTGCCCGCCGCCTCGATTTGGTAATACACTCGCGACGCGAATCGCCGTCTATTCCCAGTAGTTTTTTCCATGCCCAATACGCCGCCTGATCATCAGATCGTCAGCCTGCCTCAGGCCCTTCCTTTCATCGTGTGGCGCGTCGATCGGCGGCTCATCTTGAAGGACTACCAAGGTGAGGCTTCCCTGTTGCCCATCCCCGCGGGCGAGGCGCTGGGACAATCGCTGGAGGCGTTTTGTCCCGATGCGTTATTGCAGGTCCACTATCAGGCCTTGCGCGGCGTCGTGGCCAGTTATGAACAAAGCCTCGCCGGCCGCACTTATCTGATTACGGTGTCGCCGGAGTATGACGCCCGGCGCCAGATCGTCGGCGGCAAGGCGGTGGCCCTGGACGTCAGCGCCTATAAGGCGGCCGAACATACGGCGGCGGTGTTGCGGAGCCAGGCGGAATCCATACTGCACGCCGCCGGTGAAGGTATTTACGGGCTCAATCTCGACGGCAAGGCGAGCTTCGTCAATCCGGCGGCGGAACGCATGACCGGCTGGAGCGCGGAGGAGACCATCGGCAAGACCATTCATTATTTGCATCATCACAGCCACGAAGACGGCACGCCCTATCCTCACGAGGAATGTCCGATCTACGCGGCCATCAAAGACGGCGAGGTGCACCACGTGGAGGACGAGGTGTTCTGGCGCAAGGATGGCGGCTGTTTTCCGGTGGAGTACACCAGCACGCCGATTTACAACCAGGGCAAGCTCGCCGGCGCGGTGGTGGTGTTCAAGGACACCAGCGAACGCAAGAAGGCCCAGCGCGAATTGTTGACCGCCTTCGAGGAAGTGGCCCGCCTCAAGGAGCAGTTGCAGGAACAGAACACCTATTTGCAGGAAGAATTGCGCGAGGATAAAAACTTCGGCCAGATTATCGGCACCTCCGCCGCGGTGCGCACCATGCTGAAAAAGGTCGAGCAGGTGGCCAATACCAATGTCACCGTGTTGATCCTCGGCGAAAGCGGCACCGGCAAGGAGCTGATCGCCCGCGCCGTGCATGACCACAGCGGCCGGGGCAACATGCCGCTGGTCAAGGTCAATTGCGGCGCCATTTCCGCCGGGCTGGTGGAGAGCGAATTATTCGGCCATGAGAAAGGCGCGTTCACCGGCGCCCATGAGCGGCGCAAGGGCCGCTTCGAACTGGCCGACGGCGGCACCTTGTTGCTCGACGAGGTGGGAGAACTGCCGCTCGAGACCCAAGTGAAGCTGCTGCGGGTCTTGCAGGAGCAGGAGTTCGAACGCATCGGCAGCAGCACCTCGATCAAGGTGGACGTGCGCATCATCGCCGCGACCAACCGCGACCTGGCGCAGCGGGTGGCCGAGGGGACGTTCCGCCGCGATCTGTTTTACCGCCTCAACGTCTTTCCCATCGACGTGCCGCCGCTGCGTGAGCGGGAAGGCGACATCCCGCTGCTGGCCCGCCATTTCCTCGAGCGGGCGGCCCGTAAATTCGGCAAGCCGCTGCGGGATTTCACCGGCGACAGTCTGGCGGCCTTGCAGCGCTATTCCTGGCCGGGCAATATCCGCGAGCTGCAAAACGTGATCGAGCGCGCCGCCATCCTCGCGACCGGCAACGGTGTGGACGTGAGCGGCCTGCTGCCCAAGCTCAATCCGCCGGCCAGCGGCGCCAGCCTGCCCACCCTCGACGACGTGGAGCGCGCCCACATTCAACGGGTGCTGGAGCACACCTCGGGGGTGATCGCCGGACCCAAAGGCGCCGCCATGATCCTGGGCATGCACCCCAACACCCTCCGCTCGCGGATGGTCAAGCTGGGCATCACCGGCTGAGCGCGGGCGGAATCCCGTATATAAAACGAAACGCGGGGATGCCCGCGGGCCGGGTTGAGCGCGCCGGGCCGGGTCATGTCCATCGGCCGGCCGGTAGGGTAAGCTATCCGGGCGTGGAGGGGTGTGGTTTCGCCCGCTCTTGGCCCTCAAAGTGGGCCGGTCGTTTTATATTTTGTAGAGTTGAATCGCTTATGTCCGAGATCAAATCCTATATGCGGCAGGTGGGCCAGCGGGCCCGCGCGGCCTCGCGCGCCGTGGCCCGCGCCGACACCGCGGCGAAAAACGCCGCGCTGCTGGCGATGGCCGATCTCATCGACGCGGGCGGCGCCGAACTGGTCGTCGCCAATGAAGCGGATCTCGCGGCCGCCCGTGCGAGCGGCCTGGATGCGGCCCTGCTCGACCGCCTCACCCTCAACGCCAAAGGCGTGGCCGCGATGGCCGAAGGCCTGCGCCAGATCGCCGCGCTGTCCGATCCGGTCGGCACCATCACCGAGATGAGTTATCGCCCGTCCGGCATCCAGGTCGGCAAGATGCGCGTGCCGCTCGGTGTGATCGGCATCATCTACGAGGCGCGGCCCAACGTCACCGCCGACGCGGCCGGGCTCTGTCTCAAGTCGGGCAACGCCGCCATACTGCGCGGCGGTTCCGAGGCCCTGCGTTCCAACCAGGCCATCGCCGCCTGCGTGCGCGGCGGTTTGGAAAAGGCCGGGCTGCCGCTGGACGCGGTGCAGGTGATCGAGACCACCGACCGCGCGGCGGTGGGTGAACTCATCACCATGAAAGACTTCGTGGACGTCATCGTGCCGCGCGGCGGCAAGGGCCTGATCGAGCGAGTCAGCGCCGAGGCGCGGGTGCCGGTGATCAAACACCTCGACGGCGTCTGCCATGTCTACATCGATGATAAGGCCGATCTCGACAAGGCGATTGCGATCGCCTACAACGCCAAGACCCAGCGTTACGGCACCTGCAACACCATGGAGGCGCTGCTGGTGGCGGAAGGCATCGCCGCGCGAGTCTTGCCGCGCCTGGGCCGGATGTATCTGGAAAAAGGCGTCGAGCTGCGCGGCTGTCCGCGCAGCCGCGATTTGATACCGGATATCAAAGCCGCGGCTGATGATGACTGGGGCACGGAATTTCTCGCGCCCATCCTCGCGGTGCGGGTGGTGGCGGATTTGGACGCGGCGCTCGCCCACATCGAACGCCACGGTTCGCGGCACACCGACGCCATCGTCACCGAGGATTATTCGCGCGCGCGGCGTTTCCTGCGCGAAGTGGATTCCAGTTCGGTGATGGTCAATGCCTCGACCCGTTTCGCCGACGGGTTCGAATACGGCCTCGGCGCCGAGATCGGCATCAGCACCGACAAGATACACGTGCGCGGCCCGGTCGGATTGGAAGGTCTCACCAGCCAGAAATACGTGGTGCTGGGTGACGGGCATGTCAGGAAGTAACAGCAAGATTCGAGTGGCAAGGTTGCCTGCATGACCGATCCCCGCTTTCCTTGCCGCTTGCGCCCATGATCGGCATTCTCGGCGGCACTTTCGATCCCATCCACTTCGGTCATCTGCGTCCGGCGCTGGAGTTGCAAGAGATGCTGGGCCTCGAGCAGTTGCGCGTGATTCCCTGCGGGACCCCGCCCCATCGCGACCCGCCGCGCGCCGGCGGCGCGCAGCGCCTGGCCATGTTGCGGCTGGCGCTGGCCGGTCAGCCGGGCCTGGTCATCGACCCGCGCGAGCTGCAACGGCCGGGGCCTTCGTATATGGTGGACACGCTGATCTCGCTGCGGGAGGAATTGGGCGGCGTGCCGCTGGCGCTGATCATCGGCATGGACGCCTTTCACGGCCTGGAGCGTTGGCATCGCTGGCGCGAATTGGTGGACCTCTGCCACTTGATCGTCGTCCATCGTCCCGGCTGGTTGGCGCCCGTCGAGGGTGAACTGGCGGCCCTGCTGGCGGCCCGCCAAGTGGGCGACGTGGCGGCGTTGCGCGGCCGGCCCGCCGGCGGTGTAGGGTTTTGCGCGGTGACGCAGCTGGATATCTCGGCGTCGCGGATCCGCGAATTGGTGCGCGTGGGCCGCAGCCCGCGCTTTTTATTGCCCGATCCGGTGTTGGATTACATCACTACGACGGGCCTGTATCGAGATTGACGAATGACCAATGACAAAATGACCACCGATCAAATCCGCGACCTGGCGCTGGCCGCCTTGGACGACCTCAAGGCCAAGGACGTGCAGGTGCTGGACGTGCGCAAGCTCACCAGCATCACCGATTACATGATCGTCGCCAGCGGCACCTCCAGCCGCCACGTGAAGGCCATCGCCGACAACGTGGCGCTCAAGGCCAAGGCCGCCGGCCACCCGCCGCTCAGCGTGGAAGGCGAACGCGAGGCCGAATGGATCTTGGTGGATTTGTTCGACGTGGTGGTGCACGTCATGCTGCCGGACACCCGCGCGTTTTACCAATTGGAAAAACTCTGGGAGTTCGACGCGGCGCAGGAACGCAAAACGCGGGCTTGATCCGCGCGCGAGGCCGCCGGTGCGCATTCATCTCATCGCCGTGGGCAACCGCATGCCGGAGTGGGTCAACACCGCTTACGGCGAATTCGCCGGCCGCCTGCCCCCCGAATCCCGCCTGCATTTGATCGAGATCGCGCCCGGCCGCCGCGGCAAGGGCGCCGACTTGGCGCGGGCCATCGCGGAAGAAGGCGAACGTATGCTCGCCGCCCTCCCCAAAAACGCCTATGTCATCGCCCTCGACGTCAAAGGCAAAGGCTGGTCCACCGAAACCTTGGCGCAACAGTTCGCCGCCTGGCAGCAAGACGGCCGCGACGTGGCGCTGCTGGTGGGCGGGCCCGACGGCCTGGCCGATGCATGCCGGACCCGCGCCGATCTGGCGTGGTCGCTGTCGCCGCTGACCTTGCCGCACATGCTGGTGCGCATCGTGGTCGCCGAGCAGTTGTACCGGGCGTGGAGCCTGTTGCATGGTCACCCTTATCACCGCGCTTGAAGCTAAAAACCACCGATGCCAATCACGGAGATCACGGAGAATCGCGCCGTTGCGGCATCGGGCGGGTTCACCTGCCCGGTGGCTTCGGCCGGGACGCGCCGCCGGATTTTCCTCCGTGAACCCCGTGCCCTCCGTGGTCCATCGTTTTTTTTCGGGTTGAACCGATGACCGGCGCCGCGCCTTTTATTTATTTGGCCTCGACGTCGCCGCGCCGCCGCGAACTGCTCGAGCAAATCGGCGTGGCTTATCGGGTGATCGGCGCGGCGGTGGACGAAACGCCGCGCGATGGCGAAGCGCCGGAGGTATACGTGTTGCGGATGGCCTTGGAGAAGGCCCGCGCCGGCCGGGCACGGGCGCCCGACAAAACCCGCGCCGTGCTCGGCGCCGACACCGCGGTGGTGATCGGCGGCGCGGTGCTGGGCAAGCCGCGCGATCGCGCCGACGGCATCGCGATGTTGCGCCGGCTTTCCGGTGTGACTCATCATGTATACACCGGAGTGGCCTTGGTGGACGGCGAGCGCGAGGCCAGCCGCCTGAGCGTGAGCGCGGTGAGTTTCCGCGCGATACCCGAACACGAATGCGTGGCCTATTGGGACGGCGGCGAACCGGCCGACAAGGCCGGCGGGTATGCGATCCAAGGCCGCGGCGCCGTGTTCGTCTCCCGCCTGGAAGGAAGTTATTCCGGGGTGATGGGCTTGCCCTTGTTCGAAACCGCCGAATTGCTGCATGAATTCGGCCTGTTTTAGCTGCGGCGAAACATGAGCGGAAAGCGATGAGCGAAGAAATCCTAATCAACGTCACGCCCCAGGAGACCCGCATCGCGCTGGTGGAAAACGGCGTGCTGCAAGAAGTGCACGTCGAGCGCGCGCGGCGCCGCGGCCTGGTCGGCAATATTTATAAAGGCTACGTCAGCCGGGTGTTGCCGGGCATGCAGGCGGCCTTCGTCGATATCGGTCTCGACCGCGCGGCTTTCCTGCACGCCTCCGACATCATCAATCAGCCGGTGGAAGGCGCGCCGCCGCCCGAGGAAAAGGGCGTTGCGCCCATCAACGAGCTGGTGCGCGAAGGCCAGGAGATCATGGTGCAGGTCATCAAGGATCCGCTCGGCACCAAGGGCGCGCGCCTCACCACCCACATCACCATCCCCTCGCGTTATCTGGTGCTGATGCCCACGTCGCGCACGGTGGGCATCTCGCAAAAGATCGAGAGCGAGGCGCTGCGCAACCGTCTCAAGGACAGCGTGATCGTCATGGCGGGCGATCTCGAGCAAGGCGGTTACATCATCCGCACCGCGGCGGAGGGCGCCGACGGCGACGCGCTGCGCGCCGACATGGAATATCTGCGCAAACTCTGGGGCTCGATCAGCGAACAGGCCAAGGCGGCCTCGCCGGGCAGCGTGGTATACGAGGATTTACCGCTGGTGTTGCGGTCCCTGCGCGACCTGGTGGACGTCGATGTGGAAAAGGTCCGCATCGATTCGCGGGAAAATTATAAAAGGGCGCTGGCCTTCGCCGAGCAATTCGTGCCGCAGGTGGCGGCGCGCATCGAATATTATCCCGGCGAGCGGCCGATCTTCGATTTGTACGGCGTCGAGGACGAGATCGACAAGGCCCTCGAACGCAAGGTGCTGCTCAAGTCCGGCGGTTATCTGATCATCGACCAGACCGAGGCGATGACCACCGTCGACGTCAACACCGGCGCCTACGTCGGCCACCGCACCTTGGAAGAAACCATTTTCAAGACCAATCTCGAAGCGGCGCAGGCCATCGCCCGCCAGCTGCGGCTGCGCAATCTGGGCGGCATCATCATCATCGACTTCATCGATATGACCGAGGAGGACCACAAGCGCCAGGTGCTGGCGGCCTTGCAGAAACATCTGGAGCGCGACCGCGCCAAGAGTCACATCAGCGAGGTCTCGGCGCTGGGCCTGGTGGAGATGACCCGCAAGCGGACGCGGGAAAGTCTGGAACACGTGTTGTGCGCCGCCTGCCCCACCTGTCACGGCCGCGGCTCGCTGAAGACGCCGGAGACCGTGTGTTTCGAAATCTTCCGCGAATTGCTGCGGGTGGCGCGCCAGTTCGACGTGCAGCAGTTCCTGGTGCTGGCGGCGCAGGACGTGGTGGACATATTGCTGGACGAAGAGGCCACCAGCCTCGCCGAGCTGGAGGAATTCATCGGCAAGCCCATCAAGCTGCAAGTGGAGTCGCTCTACAGCCAAGAGCAGTTCGACGTGGTGCTGGTCTAGGGTATGTCGACCGCTCCTGGCGCGGCCGGCCGGCGCGTATCCTGGATTACCGCGCCGCATCCGGCTGATGCGGGCGTGGCGTGACCTCGCGCCCTTTTTTCCGCTCCTTTCTCCGCGTTTGCCGGATCAGTCTGATCGTGGCGGTGGTCATGGTCGCGCTGGTCTTGAGCGCGACGCGTCTGCTGTTGCCCATGGCCGACGATTATCACGACGAGTTGGCGGATTGGATAGGCGGATTGCTCGAGCATCCGGTGCGTATCCAAGGCTTGGGCATGAGTTGGCATGGCCTCGGTCCCAGCATCGAGCTCGACGGCGTCTCCGTGCTGGACGGCGCCGGCGCGCAGATATTGTTGCGATGCGATTCGGCGCGCATCGACATCGACGTGGTCTCCTCGCTGCGCCACTGGCAGGTGGAGCTGGGACAACTCACGGTGCGCGGCGCCCAGGTCTCGGTGCTGCGCCAGGAGGACGGTACGCTGGCGGTGATGGGCCTCGACAATCTCGACGACATGAGCCCCGATCCC
The DNA here is from genome assembly GCA_963729605.1 of uncultured Gammaproteobacteria bacterium. Classification (GTDB taxonomy): domain Bacteria; phylum Pseudomonadota; class Gammaproteobacteria; order DRLM01; family DRLM01; genus CAKKSB01. The sequence continues at coordinate 357,150 of CAVSNY010000002.1, forward strand.
GCGGCGCAACAGGCCTTCAAACAATGGCTGGCGCGGCAGCGGCGGCTGGTGATGGAAGACAGCACCGTGCACTGGCGTGATCTTACCCGGCACGGCGAGGTGTTCGCTTTCCGCGGCGTGCAGGTGCGCCTGCGCAATCGCGGCGCGGCTCATCACTTGGAGATGACGGCGGACTTGCCCGAGCAGCTCGGCAACCAGTTCAGCCTGCTGGCCGAGGTGCGCGGTGATTTGTTCCGGCCCGCGGCCTGGGACGGCCGATTGTACGTGCGCGGCATGGGCCTCCGCGCCGCGGCGTGGGGCGACATCTACGCGTGGCCGCGCGTCGCGGTGCGCGACGGCATTCTGGATTTCACGCTGTGGAGCGAATGGCGGAACGGGTTGCAGCAAGTCTCCGGCGACGTGAACGCGTTCACGCCGGTGATCGAAATCGCGCCGGCGGAGCCGGCACCCGGCCATTCACTCACCGCGGCGATACCCGTCGAAACGGCGGGCGCGGCGGCGCCGGACCAAACGGCCGCGCCCAACCACAGCGTATCGCTCGCCCGCGCGCAGGCTCAATTCAACTGGCGGCAAGTGCCCGGCGGCTGGCTATTGGACGTCGATCGGTTTTCCCTGCAAAACGGCGCGGCGCCGGCCTGGCCGCCGTCGCAAGCGCGGGTGAGTTACCGCAACGGCGAAGGCCAGGCGCGGCCGCAAGTGGAGGCCGCCTTCAGTCATGTGAATCTGGCCGACGCGCTGGGCCTCGCCTGGCAGGCCGGCGCGGTGCCCGAGGCGCAGCGCGAACGTGTCGCGCAACTCGCGCCGCGCGGCGAGTTGCACGACGCTTACCTGCGTTATCAATGGGGCGGCGACGCGCCGCCGGCGTGGCTGTTGCGTACCGGCTTCCGGCACCTGACCCTGGCCGCCGGCGAATCGCTGCCGGGGGTGAGCGGTTTGAGCGGAAACCTGGTCAGCGACGGCGCGCGGGGCGTGGTGAATCTCGCGAGCGGGGCGGGCGAACTCGACGCCGGGCGATGGTTCCGCGCGCCGTTGCCGCTCAGCGCGGTGGAGGGCCAAGTGGCCTGGCGGCGCGTGGGCGAGAGCTGGCAGGTGTTAAGCCACGGCCTGCGCCTGCGCAACGACGACATCGGCGGCGAGGCGGCTTTTCGTATCGTGGGCACCGGCGTCGCCGCGCCCTATATCGATCTGCACGTCGCCTTCGCCGACGGCAAGGGTGAACACACCGGCCGTTATCTGCCGGCCCGCGTCTTGTCGCCCCGCACCGTCGCCTGGCTGGACCAGGCCATCGTCGCGGCCCGCGTGCCGCGCGGCACGATGCGACTGGAAGGCTGGCTCAGCGAGTTTCCCTACGATCGCGGCGGCGGCGTGTTCGAGGTGCGGTTTGATGTGAATGACGGGATATTGAATTACGCGGCAGGGTGGCCGCGCTTGGAGGGGATCACCGCCGGGGTGTTGTTCCGCGGCCGCGGCCTCGAGATCAACGCCGGCGCGGCCACGTCGCTGAGCAGCAGCGTGACGCGCGTCAAGGCGTCCATTGCCGATCTGGCCGCGCGCGTGCCGATGCTCACCCTCGACGGCGAGGCGCACGGCCCCACCGCCGATGCGTTGAGGCATGTGTTGGAAAGTCCGCTGCGGGAGACCGCCGGCCAGTATCTGGACGGCATGTCCGCCCAGGGGTCGAGCCGCTTGAAGCTCGCCGTGCGCCTGCCGCTGGCCGAGCATCGGCCGGCGCGGGTGAGCGGTAGCCTGATGTTCGACGACAGCGGTTTGAGTCTGCCCGACAGCGGGGTGGAGCTCACCGGCATCCGCGGCGAGCTGGAGTTTACCGAGACCGGTTTGCGGGCGCGGGAAATCCTCGCCCGCATCATCGACCAGCCCGTAGTGATCAAGGTGCGCAGCGAGACCGCCGGCGCGGCGCACGTCACGCTGTTCGAGGCCCGGGGTTACGCCGACGCGGCGGCGGTCGCGAAAAAATTTCTGCCGGGCTTGGCGCCGCGGCTGAGCGGCACCGCGCCGTGGCGCGGCGAGTTGCGGGTCGCGCCGCCGGAACACGGCGGGCTGCGCCTGCAAGTCGATTCGTCCTTGCTGGGTGTCGAGTTGCGCCTGCCCGATCCGTTCCGCAAGGCGACGGATGACGAACGGCCGTTGTCGCTCGGCTTGCCTCTGCCGCTGGCCGCCGGGCGGACGCTACGAGTCGATTACGGTGACCGCGCCAACGCGCGGCTGGTGCTGGCGGCGCGGGCGGACGGCGAGCCGGCGATACGGCGCGGTGAGCTGCGCTTCGGCGCCGAGGCGGCCAAATTGCCGGACGAGGGGCTGCGGGTGCGCGGCGCGCTCGACCGCTTCGCCCCGGCCGAGTGGGCGGCGTTGTGGCCGGCGGAGCCGCCGGAGAAAAACCGCACGCCCGGCGCCGGCGATGTGGCCGTGGAGTTGGACGTGCGGATCGGCGCGTTGGAGCTGCTGGGACAGCGATTCCCGGACACCGACTTGCGCGCGACGCGGCGCGCGGGGGTGTGGGAGATGGCGCTCGACGGTCCGCGCGCGGCGGGGAAAGTGCATATTCCCGCCGGGCTCGATGAACCGGTGGTGGCGGAGATGCGGCGCGTGTATTTCGCCGGGGCGTCCGACCAGGGCGGCGGCGCGGCCAAGGCGGAGTCCAATCCCGATCCGCGGCAACTGCCGCCGCTGCGGATGCGGGTCGATCATTTCCGTTACGGCGGACTGGACCTCGGCGCGGTGTCGCTGCGCACCTCGCGCAATGAACGGGGAATGGCGGTGGACGAGTTCAGCGGACGCGCGCCGGGGCAACGCACGGACATCAGCGGCCGCTGGGAGGTGTTGAACGATGGGCCGCGCTCGACGTTTTCCGTCGCCTTCGACAGCGACGACGTGGGCGAGACCCTGCGCGCCGCGGGGTATGCCGATATCATCAAAGCTGGCAAGATGCACACCGGCATGGAATTGAGCTGGCCCGGCGCGCCGGCGGACTTCGCCATGGCGCGCGCCCAAGGGAAGCTGGCGCTCAAGATCGAAGACGGCCGCTTGCTGGATGTGAGTCCCGGCGCCGGACGGATTCTCGGGCTGTTGAGTTTTCAGGCCCTGCCGCGGCGGCTCAGCCTGGATTTCAGCGATCTGTTTCAGAAAGGCTTCGCTTTTGATCGCATCGAAGGTAACTTCGTCATTGAAAACGGCGAGGCCGTGACCGATAACTTGTTCATGGACGGCCCCTCGGCACACATCTTGGCGCGCGGCCGGGTGGGGTTGGCGGCGGAAGACTACGATCAACGCGTCACGGTCATCCCCAATATGAGCGGCGGTCTGCCGCTGGCGGCGGCCTTGGCCGGCGGCGTGGTGCCGGGCGCGGCGATGTTGCTGGTCGAGCGTTTGTTCAAGCCGCAGATCGACAACGTGGGTCGGGTCGAATATCAGGTGACGGGGCCATGGTCGGCGCCGGTGGTGGAGCGGATCGACGCCGGCACGGAGACCCGTCGGGAAAATAAATGATGCATGAGTCACGAGGAGAACGCAGCGTGGTGGATGTGCGAGCCAACCCAGATTTGTTTCGAGCCCGGAGCGGGCGGCGGCCGATCGCGGCCGCGGCGGTGTTGGCGATAGGGATGGCGGGCGCGCAGGCCGCGCCCGCCGAGTGGCCGCTGAGCGCCGACGCCTGGGCGGTGCCGCGCCAGGCGGAAACCATTCTGTCCATGACGCCGGTGGTATCGGCGGTGCAGGCCTTGCTGGCCGACCCGCGGGGGCGCTTGACCTTGCTGCATCCCGCCGGTGAAGAAGGCGCGCTGTGGGCCGCGGAATTGCGGGCGTGGCTGGTGGGCTTGGGCGTCGATACTCAGCGCATCCAGTTGCGGGCGGCCGCGGCGGGCGCGCGGAATTTGACCTTGTCGGTCGCCGCCGCGCCGGCGCGGGGGGTGGCGCCATGAGCCGGGTGGTCGCGGTGCAAATGGCCTCCGGCCCCAACGTCAGCGCCAATCTGATCGAGGCCGGCCGCCTCATCGCCCGCGCGGCGCGCGATCACGCCGCCAAGCTGGTGGTGCTGCCGGAGAATTTCGCGATCATGGGGCTCACCGAGCAGGACAAGGTGAAGGCCCGCGAGCAGGACGGCAAAGGTCCCATCCAGGATTTCCTCGCCAACCAGGCCGCCAAACACGGCGTGTGGCTGGTGGGCGGCACCATCCCCTTGGCCGCGCGCGACGAAAAAAAGGTACGCGCCGCCTGCCTGCTGATCGACGGCCGCGGCCAGCGGGTGGTGCGCTACGACAAGATGCACATGTTCGACGTGCACATCAGCGAGACCGGTGAAAATTACGCCGAGTCGCAGACCATTGAGGCGGGCGAATCGCTGGTGGTGGTGGACACGCCCTTCGGCAAGCTCGGTCTGGCGGTCTGTTACGATTTGCGATTCCCCGAGCTGTTCCGCGCCATGCTCGCGCAAGGCATGGAAGTGCTGGCGGTGCCGTCGGCCTTCACCGCCGTCACCGGCATGGCGCATTGGGAGATCCTGGTGCGGGCCCGCGCCGTGGAGAATCTCTGCTACGTGGTCGCGGCGGCGCAGGGCGGCTATCACGCCAACGGCCGCGAGACCCACGGCGACAGCATGATCGTCGATCCCTGGGGGATGGTGCTCGACCGCCTGCCGCGCGGTTCGGGGGTGGTGGGCGCCGACATCGAGCCGGCGCGCCTGCGCAGCATCCGCCGCAATTTCCCCGCGATTCAGCATCAACGTTTGCAGTGCCGTTTACCCGACGGCAAATAAATCCGTCCCCGCCGCGCGGCGGGAGAGTATGTTAGGCTAACCCCCATCGCGCGCTGCGGCGCGCGGCCTTTTTTTACAGCGGATCACACACGGATACTCGCATGAGCGCACCCCTCGATTTCGCGTCCAATCTCATCCTCGCCCCCGCCGGCCTCGCGGAGCACGACCTCGAACGCGTGTTGCACGACCTCATGAGTTATCAGGTCGACAGCGCGGATTTGTATTTTCAATCCAGCCGTCACGAATCCTGGTCGCTGGAAGACGGCATCGTCAAAAGCGGCAGCCACAGCATCGAACGCGGCGTCGGCGTGCGCGCGGTGAGCGGCGAGAAGACCGGCTTCGCCTACTCCGATGAAATCGTCTTGCCCGCGCTGACGCAGGCGGCGGGCGCCGCGCGCGCCATCGCCCGCGCGGGACAAGAGGGCAGGGTGCAGGCCTGGGCGCGCGGCGGCAGGCAGGCTTTGTACAAAGCGGTCGATCCCATCGACACCTTGTCGTCGGCCGACAAGATCGCGCTGCTGCACGCGGTGGACGCCGAGGCGCGCCGCATCGATCCGCGCGTCAAGCAAGTGATGGTGAGCATGGCCGCGGTGCACGACGTGGTGCTGGTCGCGGCCAGCGACGGCACCTTCGCCGCCGACGTGCGGCCCTTGGTCCGCTTGAACGTGAGCGTGGTGGCGGAAGACGGCGACCGCCGCGAGCAGGGCTCGTCCGGCGGCGGCGGCCGGGTCGGTTACGAGATGTTCCTCGATCAGGAACGCGGCCTCGGTTACGCGCGCGAAGCGGTGCGCCAGGCGCTGGTGAACCTGGAGGCGCGCAACGCGCCAGCCGGCACCATGACCGTGGTGCTCGGCCCCGGCTGGCCCGGCGTGTTGCTGCACGAGGCGGTGGGCCACGGTCTCGAAGGCGATTTCAACCGCAAGGGCAGTTCGGCGTTTTCCGGCCGGATCGGCGAACGCGTCGCGTCGCCGCTGTGCACCGTGGTCGATGACGGCACGCTCGCGAGCCGGCGCGGCTCGCTCAACATCGACGACGAGGGCACGCCGACCCAGTGCACCACGCTCATCGAAAAAGGCGTGTTGAAGGGTTATCTGCAAGACAAGATGAACGCGCGCCTGATGGGTGTGGCGCCCACCGGCAACGGCCGCCGCGAATCCTATTCGCACCTGCCGATGCCGCGCATGACCAACACCTATATGCTGCCCGGCGACAGCGATCCCGCCGAGATCATCGCCTCGGTGGAGAAGGGCCTGTACGCCGTCAACTTCGGCGGCGGCCAAGTCGACATCACCTCGGGCAAGTTCGTGTTCTCGGCGAGCGAGGCCTACATGATCGAGAACGGCAAGATCACCTATCCGGTGAAAGGCGCGACCTTGGTCGGCAACGGCCCCGACGTGCTGACCCGCGTCAGCCTGGTCGGCAACGATCTGCAACTCGACGCCGGCGTCGGCACCTGCGGCAAGGAAGGCCAAAGCGTGCCGGTGGGCGTGGGCCAGCCGACGCTGCGCATCGACGGTCTCACCGTCGGCGGCACCGGCGCGTAGAAAAACGTAAAGACGCTGCTAAATGTAAAAATGTAGGGTGGGTTAGCGCAGCGTAACCCACCAACTCGTCGCGCCGAAAGCGACTGTGCTACTCTTTCCCAACCGCTCACTTCCGTGCAACCTGTTCCAGGTACAGCGGCCAGTTCGTATTCTCTCTCTGCTTCACAGGTCAGCCTAAGGAGGTTTCCGATGCGCAACTCGATATATTGGTGTGGTGTCCTGCTGGGACTGGCCACTCTCAGCGGCGCGGCGCTGGCCGATCCGCACGGCGGCAAGGGCATGCACGGCGATAAAATGAAACCGGGCATGGGACACGGCATGATGATGGGCGGTCAGCGGGGAGGGGACGACCACTTCGTGCGCATCCACAGTATGCGCACGCTGGCCATGCTTGATCTCAACGACGACCAACGCAAAAAAGTGATGGAGCTGCGCCGCGAGTTGCGCAGGAACACCTGGGATTTGAAAGGGCAGACTATCGACCAGCGCGAGCAATTGGGCATGCTCTACGGTAGCGATGACTTGGATGTGGCGGCCATCACTTCCGCTTATGAGAAATTGTTCGAGATGAAGCTCAAGATGATCGAGCACACGCTGAAGTTCAAACAGGACTTGCGCAAAGTGTTGACCCCCGAGCAGCAAAAGAAGCTGCGCGATATGATGACCCACGGCAGGATGGGTGGCGGCATGGAGATGGATGCGGATTGACGGCGCATGGCCGCGCGGCGGTATAAGCGCCGCCTGTCTTAGTGTTGCGGCGTTCCGGCCCGCGGCAGGTCATGAGAAATTTCAGGCCGGCGAATCGTAAAAGATAAACAGACGTCTCTTTCGTTGGCGGAAAGACGCTCGCGGCATGTGACAAGTACGGCAATAAATAACAGCGGCATGCTTCACGAGTAACGACGTGACTTCGCCGCTGTCCATTCGGTGCGATAACCCTCAACTCGAGCTAAAGGAGACCGTGAAATGAACCAAGCGTCATGCAGATGGAAAAAAGCGTTGATCGGCGCTGTGCCGGCCATGGGTTTGCTCATGATCGGTACCGCCAGTATGGCGGCGGACCCCAAAGGCAAGTTGCCGCAGACGGCGTATCTGCCGCAGGAAATGGCCTTGCAGGCCGCGACCACCGCCTTGGAGCAATGTCGCGCCGACGGATATAACGTGAGTGTCGCGGTAGTGGATCGCGCGGGGGTGTTGCTCGCGCTGGTCCGCGATCCCGCCGCGGGTCCTCACACCATCGGCAGCAGCCAGGGCAAGGCCTTCACCTCGGCGAGCACCGGCCAGATCACCGCCAACATGGCGCAGGCCATCAGCGAAAATCCGGTCTTGTCCGGACTGCGCGACATGGACGCGCGGATGGTGGTGCTGGGGGGCGGCTTGCCGATCATCATCGAAGGCCAGCGCCTGGGCGGCATCGGCGTGGGCGGCGCCCCCGGCGGTCATCTGGATGCGGTGTGCGCGCTGGCCGGGCTTAAAAAGATCGGGGCGCAGATCTGAGGGGATGCGCGCGGAAATATTGAAGATGAGTCGCTGCGCGACGGATTGGTGGGTTACGCCGTTGCACGGCTAACCCACCCTACATTTATTAGATCCACGGGTTTTCATAGTATATGTAGGACGCGGTGAACGTAGCGCGCCGCATCGATCGCGAACGATGCGGCGCGTTCCTCACCGCATCCTGCCGCGGTGCTTCAATTATCCTCGTTCGGTTCATCATCGCCCGTGTTATCCATCAATTTCCGCAATTCGCGAAACAGCGCCCGCGCCGCGGCGGGGGCGAGTTCCGCATCGCGTTCCTTGCGCGCCTTGACGACCAGTTGGCGCAGATGCTGGCGGTCGGCGTGGGGATAGTCATTTATTAATTCGGCGAGCGCGGCGTCACCTTCGTCGAGCAGACGGTTGCGCCAGGCTTCGAGCCGATGCAGGTGCGCGGTGGTCGCGCGGTCTTTGCCTTCGAGGGCGTTGATCGCGGTTTGGATGGGCGCGGTGTCGATGTCGCGCATGAGTTTGCCGATGTATTGCAACTGCCGTCGCCGGCCGCCGTGGGCGGTGATGGCGCGGCAGGCGGCGAGGGCTTCGCGCAGCTTTTCCGGCAGGTCCAGTTTGGCCATGAGGGTCTTGAAGCGGGTGGCGGGCATGTCGACCAGGGCCAGCCCTAAGTCCTGGGCCGCGGTGGCCTCGCGTTTGAGCTGGGATTTGCTTTTGGGTTCGGGTGCGTCGTCGTAGGTTTCCATGGGACGGGATGGTAGTGGAGTGCGGTGCAAGTTTCAAAGCCTGGATCGGCTATTATCACCAGAGACTCGCCGTATCGCGCGAAGAGTCCGGCGCCGCGCGACGGGTTTCAGCGGCGACGGCTTCGGTTACACTAACCGCACTTGACGCCCGCGCGTCACACACTATCGAATCAAACACGGGATGAACGAGATGGGCAAACAGCCGGTGCCAAATCATCAGGAACTCAAGGCCGTGGTGGCCGCCATTCTCGACCAGGCCCAGCGCCAGGGCGCTTCGGCCGCCGAGGCGGGGGTGAGCGCGGAGGATGGCCTGTCGGTGACGGTGCGTCTCGGCGAGGTGGAGACCGTCGAGCACAACCGCGACAAGGGGCTGGGCGTGACCGTGTATTTCGGCCGGCGCAAGGGTTCGGCCAGCACGTCCGATTATTCGGCGCGGGCCATCGAGGAGACCGTGCGCGCCGCCTGCGACATCGCCAAATACACCGCCGCCGATGAATACGCCGGCCTGGCCGACGCGGCGCTGATGGCGAAGAGTATCCCCGATCTCGATTTGTACCATGGCTGGGATGTGTCCGCGGAGCGCGCCATCGAGCTGGCGCGGGAGTGCGAGGCGGCGGCGCTGGCGGTGGACAAACGCCTCACCAATTCCGAGGGCGCGACGGTGTCCAGCCACAGCGGTTACCGCGTCTACGGCAACAGCCACGGCTTCGTCGGCGCCTATCCCAGCTCGCGGCACAGCGTGAGTTGCGCGGTGATCGCCGAGGACGGTCACGGCATGCAGCGCGATTATTGGTACACCGCGGCGCGCGACAGCCAGGATTTGGAGAACGCGCATAAGGTGGGCGTCCGCGCCGGCGAGCGCACCGTGCGCCGTCTCGGCGGCCAGCGTCTGTCCACCCGCCAGGCGCCGGTGATGTTCGCGCCGGAGATGGCGGCGGGGTTGTTTTCGCAATTCATCCGCGCGATCCGCGGCGAGAGCCTGTATCGCAAATCGTCGTTTCTGCTGGACAGCCTGGGCCAAGCGGTATTTCCCGCCTTCATGCGCATCCACGAGCAGCCCCATTTGAAGAAGGCCTTGGGCAGTGCGCCGTTCGACAGCGAAGGCGTGGCGACCCGCGCCCGCGATATCGTGAGCGCGGGCGTGGTGCAGGGTTATGTGCTGGACAGTTACGCCGCGCGCAAACTGGGCATGCAGACGACCGCCAACGCCGGCGGGGTGCACAACCTCACCGTCGAACCGGGCGGCGACGATTTCGCCGCGCTGCTGCGGCGGATGGACAGCGGCCTGCTGGTCACCGAAATGATGGGCATGGGCGTGAACATGGTCACCGGCGATTATTCGCGGGGCGCCGCCGGTTTCTGGGTGGAACGCGGCGAGATCCAATATCCGGTGGAAGAGATCACCGTCGCCGGCAATCTGCGCGAGATGTTCCGGTGCATCGTCGCGGTGGCCAATGACGTGGACCTGCGCAGCAATGTCCGCACCGGCTCGCTGTTGATCGAGAATATGACCATCGGTGGGACGTGACGGCGCGCGTCGTCACGTCACCGCGCGCGCGGCGCATGACGGCCGCGGCGTGGCACATGCACGGGGAGAGGCGATGAGCAAGTTGAAATTGGCGTTGAGCGTGGTGTTGATCGGCTTGGTGATGCTGTTCACCTTGCAGAACACCGCGGTGGTCGAGGTGCGTTTCCTGTTGTGGACGCTGTCGATGTCGCTGGTGTTGCTGATTTTCGGTCTGCTGGTGATCGGTGTCTTGCTGGGATGGTTGCTCGCCACGCTGGGACGCCGTTCGGATTCGCCGCCCAGGCCTTACTCTTGAGATAAATATCCGGGAAGCGCGGTACGCCAAGTCGGCCCTGCTTTTCTCCCTGATTTTCTTGGCGCTTGGCGCCTGGTTTGTTTCGCGCCTTCCCACTGCGACGAGAGCATGCTTAAAACCACCCCCGCCGTTTGAAGAACACCAGCATGCCGGCGATCATCGCGAAGATCACCAGCCATACCAGCGGATAGCCGTAATGACTGTGCAGTTCGGGCATCGCCCACGGGCTGTCGGGGTTGGAGAAGTTCATGCCGTAGACGCCCACTAAAAACGTCGGCGGGATGAAGAGGGTGGTGATGACGGTGAGTACCCGCATGATCTCGTTGAGCCGCTGGCTGCTGCTGGAAAGATAGACGTCGAGCATATTGGCGGTCATGTCGCGATAGGTCTCGAACAGGTCCATGATCTGGATGGTGTGGTCGTAACAATCGCGGAGATAGGGCTTGGTCTCTTCCTGAATCAGGGCCTGGTCTTCGCGCAGCAGTTGGCTGAGCACCTCGCGCTGCGGCCATAACAGCCGCCGCAGCAGGAGCAGATCGCGTTTGAGTTGATGGATCTCGCCGAGGATGTATTTGGACGGCGCGTCGAGCAGCTGGTTTTCCAATGCCTCGATTTCTTCGCCAAAGGCCTCCAGGATAGGAAAGCCTTGATCGATGATCAGATCGAGCAGCGTATACAACAGATAATCCACGCCCCGCGCGCGCATGCGTTCGTCGGCGCGCAGCCGTTTGCGCACCAGCTCGAAGATGTCGTCATCGCCGTTGTAAAAACTGATGAGGTAGTTCTTGCCCAAGAACAGGCTGACCTGTTCGCTGGTCAGCTGGTCGTCGCGCCACGCCGGCAGGCTCATCACGATGAAAAGCTGATGGTCATGGGCTTCGACCTTGGGACGCTGGCCGGTGTTGAGCACGTCTTCCAAGGTCAGCGGATGCAGGCCGAAGGTCTCGCCCAACTCGCGCATCAGCGCCGGCCCGGCCCGGCCGTGGGCGTGAATCCAGGTGAACATATCGTCGGCCAGCGAGGATTTGCATTGGACGGGGCTGACCCCGTCTTGCTCGCTCAAGCCGGCGGCGGAATAATCGATCAACCGCAGGCGCAGCGGATGGTCCGCCGTCGCGGCGTGTTCCACCAGGGTGCCGGGCGGGGTGCCGGGCGGATGGTAACGTTTGGTGAAATAAGCCATGGGACCTCCGGGAAGGCGCAGTGTAATGATGTCAATCGATTGTCGCACATCATGTTTCATGAACCTACGCCGGCCAATGGGCGTAGCCTCGGCGTAGCGCGTCGGGTATCATCCGGGTTATCCTTTGCGCCGGGGTCGCGCGCCCATATGAGCGCGCGAAGCCTGGCTCATCAACGATTGCAATTCATCATGTCGCAAGGTCGCGAGAATCAATCCCTGATCGAAATTCGAGGTCTGCGTTTCAGCCGCGGGACCCGCGTGATCTTTGACGGCGTGGATATGGATATCCCGCGCGGCAAGGTGACCGCCATCATGGGCCCCAGCGGCACCGGCAAGACCACGCTGCTGCGGATGATCGGCGGGCAATTGCGGCCGCGGGCCGGCCGGATCACGGTGGAAGGTCAGGACGTCCACGCCTTGCGCCGCGGCGAACTGTACGCCTTGCGCAAGCGCATGGGGATGTTGTTCCAGACCGGCGCCCTGCTCACCGATCTCAACGTCTACGACAATGTGGCCTTTCCCTTGCGCGAGCATACCGAGCTGCCGGAGACCATGATCCGCGACCTGGTATTGATGAAGCTGGAAGCCGTGGGACTGCGCGGCGCGCGCGACATGATGCCCAGCGAGTTGTCCGGCGGCATGGGGCGGCGGGTGGCCCTGGCGCGGGCCATCGCGCTGGATCCGATGATGATTATGTATGATGAGCCCTTCACCGGCTTGGACCCGATTTCCAAGGGCGCGGTGGTGGAATTGATCAGCAGGATCAATGCCGCGTTGGGGGTGACCAGCATCGTCGTCTCGCACGACGTGCGGGAAACCGCCGCGATCTCCGACTATATTTATGTGCTGTCCGACGGCAAGGTGGTGGGCCAGGGCGCGCCCAAGGAACTGATGGAGAGCGATTCACCGTGGGTGCGGCAATTCATGCAGGGTCTGCCCGACGGCCCCGTGCCCTTTCATTATCCGGCCTCCGATTACGCCGCCGACCTGTTGGCGGGACAAGGCTGATGTCGGCGTGGTTGGCGCGTTTGGGTCGGGCGGGTCTGTCGTTCTTCGAACGTTTGGGACGGGGCCATCTTTTTCTGTTGCAGGTGCTGGCGGGCGTGCCGGGTTTGTTGTTGCGGCCGCGCCTGGTGATTCAGCAGATCTACTCGGTGGGCGTGTTGTCGCTGGTCATCATCGTGGTGTCCGGCCTGTTCGTCGGCATGGTGCTCGGTTTGCAGGGGTACAATACCCTCGCCGATTTCGGCGCCGCCGAATCCCTGGGGGTGCTGGTGGCCCTGTCCCTGGTGCGCGAATTGGGGCCGGTGGTCACCGCGCTGCTGTTCGGCGGTCGGGCCGGTTCGGCGCTTACCGCCGAGATCGGGCTGATGAAGGCCACCGATCAACTCTCCGGCATGGAGATGATGGCGGTGGATCCGCTGCGACGGGTGATCGCGCCGCGTTTCGTGGCGGGTTTCATCGCGATGCCCCTGCTGGCGGCGATCTTCAGCGCGGTCGGGGTGATCGGCGGTTACTTCGTCGGCGTCGGTCTGCTGGGGGTGGACGCGGGCGCGTTTTGGTCGCAGATGCAGGCGCGGGTGGATTTGTACGACGACGTGATGAACGGCGTAATCAAGAGCCTGGCCTTCGGTTTCGTCGCGACCTGGATCGCCGTGTACGAAGGATATGACGCCACGCCCACCGCCGAGGGCGTGAGCCGCGCCACCACCCGTACCGTGGTGCATACCGCCCTGGCGGTGCTGGGATTGGATTTCGTGTTGACCGCCTTAATGTTCGGTGAATAAGCCTATGAAACAATCGACGACGCTGGAGATCATGGTGGGGGTGTTCGTGGCCTTGGGGTTCGCGGCGCTGTTCATGCTCGCCATGAAGGTCAGCAATATCAGCGCGCTCAATAACGAAGACGGTTATCAGGTGAAGGTGTACTTCGAAAACGTCGGCGGTTTGAAGGTGCGTTCGCCGGTGACGGTGGCCGGGGTGCGGGTCGGCCGGGTCGAGCGCATCGAATTCGACGAAAAGCTGCTCGAGGCGCGGGTGACCCTGAAAATCAAACGCGACATCCGCCTGCCCTCCGACAGCAGCGCCGGCATTTTCACCGCCGGTCTGCTCGGTGAGCAATACGTGGGTTTGGAGCCGGGCGGCGCGGACACTGATTTACAAGAAGGCGATGTCATCGCCCTCAGCCAGTCGGCCCTGGTTCTGGAGCAGATCATCGGCCGGGTCTTGTTCAGCAAGGCCGCCGAAGGAGACGCGCAATGAGACGGGGCGTCTTGCCGCTGTTGGTGACGGCGGTGTTGTGCGTCCAGGCATGGCTGTCGCCGGCGCGGGCGGAAACAGTGGATCTCGAACAGGCCGTGGAGCGGGCGCTCAAGCACGATCCGCGCATCGAGGAGATGCGGCAGTTGGTCGAAGTCGCGCGCAGCATGGTCTCCGAGGCGGAGGGCCACGGCGGCTGGATCGTGGACGGCAATCTGTTTTTGGGGGTGGCGCCGCAGGTGGAAGGCGGGTTTTTTGAAAACGGCGGCTGCGCGCCCGGTAATTGCGTGGTGCGTTCCGATCGTTACGATATCGACGGTTTCGCGCCGTGGACGTCGCTTAAATTGTCCCTCATCAAGCCACTCTATACGTTCGGCAAGATCGAAAATTTTGCGGACGCGGCCCGCGCCAATGTCGAAGTGAAACGCGGCGACGTGGATCTGCAACGCGGCGCCACGGTGCTGGATGTGAAACGGGCTTATTACGGTCATCTCGCCGCCCGCGATACCCGTCTGTTGCTGGAAGAGGCCCGCGTCCGGATCGACGGCGCGGTCTCGCTGGCGCAGGAGTGGCTGGACGAGGGCGATCATGACATCCGTCAGGCCGATCTCTTCGCCTTGCAATCCGGGTCGGCGGTGATCGGCAAATACATCGCCCAGGCCACGGCCTTGGAGAACATCGCCATCGATGGGTTGAAGGTATTGACCGGGGCCGGCCTGTCCGCCGAGTTGGATGTAGCGGACAAGGCCTTGCAACCGGTCGCCTTGCCGGAGCTGAATCTCGAGGAATTGCAGCGGCAGGCCCTCGCCAACCGGCCGGAAATGGCGCAGGTGGAGGCCGGTTTGCGGGCGCGGCGGGCCTTGGTGGCGGCCAACAAGGCCGGCGCCAAACCCAACGTCTATGCCGGCGCGGTGGGGATATTGGCGTATACGCCCAAGCGCGATCGCCTCGATAACCCCTATGTCACCGATCCGTTTAACGATATGGGTCTGAGCCCGGTAGTGGGGATCAAATGGGATTGGAGCGGGGGGGTGCAGTCGGCCCGGGTGATGCGCGCCGAGGCCGAACTCAACGCCTTGATCGCCAAATCGGCCTTCGCCCGGGAAGGTATTCCGTTTCAAGTGGTCGAACAATATCACCAGGTGGGTGCCCATCATGAAGCGGTGACGAGCCTGGCCGAGGCCAGCCGCGCCGCACGGCGCTGGATGATCGCCAGTTTCGCCGATTTCGAGGCCGGCGTGGATAAAGGCGACAAGGTGGTGGATGCGCTGCAAGCGTATGTGCTGGCGCATACCGACTATCTGCGTACCGTCTTCGACTACAATATGCATGTGGCGCGGTTACTCAATGTCACGGGAGCAAGTCAATGAAATCATGGTTTAAGGGGTTTATGGTGGGTCTGGCTTTGCTGGCCGGCGGCAACGTGCTGGCGGCGGTGTCGCCGCAAGAGCTGGTGCAGCGCACCGCCGAGGAAATGTTGACCAAGCTGCGCGCCGAGAAGCAGGTGATCGAGCGGCACCCGGAGCGGATTTACGAGTTGGTCAATCAAATCGTCCTGCCCCATTTCGACTTCGAGCGCATGTCGAGCTGGGTGTTGGGCAAACACTGGCGCGCCGCCACGCCGGCCCAAAAGGAACGGTTCACGACGGAGTTCCGGACCCTGCTGGTGCGGACCTACGCCAAATCCCTGTCGGCATACACGGACAGCAAGATTTCCTATCTGCCCATGCGCCCCTCGCCGCAGGAGGATCAGGTCAAGGTGCGCACGGAGGTCGATCAGCCGGGCGGATTCCCCATTCCCATCGATTACGAATTACGCCGCCAGGGCGACGACTGGAAGGTGATCGACGTGACCATCGACGGCGTCAGCCTGGTCACCAATTACCGCTCCACCTTCGCCTCGCAGATCCGCCAGGACGGTTTGGACAAGCTCATCACCGTGCTGGCGGAGCGCAATCAGCGCAACCTCCCGGCGCCGAAATGAGCGTCTTGCGCGTCGAGCCGCGCGACGAGGGCGGTTACACGGTGTCCGGAGAACTGACCTTCGCCACCGTCCCCGCCGCTTGGCGGGAAACGCAAAACCTGTTCGCGGACGGACAATCTTTGCGTTTCGATCTGGCGGAGGTCGAGCGGGCCGACAGCGCGGGCATCGCCCTGCTCATCGAATGGCTGCGTCTGGCCCGCCGGAACGGCGCGCGGGTCAGTTACGAACATATGCCGCCGCAAATCCTCGCCATCGCGCGAGTCACGGGATTGGAGGCGATGTTGTCTCCGCCGGCCGCTTAAGGCTTACAAAAGCCCGGGCGAGCAGGTATGCTGTCACGCTCCGGCGACACCCGCCTGAAGACGCAAACCAATAGCAAATACGAACCTCATGCAGTGCGAATATATTCAAGCGATGATCGAACAGGGCTTGCCTGACAGCCAAGTCTCGGTGACCGGCGACGGCCGCCATTTCGAAGCGGTGGTAATTAACGACGCCTTCGCCGGCAAAGGCCTGCTGGAGCAGCATCGCATGGTGTACGCCACCCTGGGCGATAAAATGGGCGGTGAGATTCACGCCTTGTCCATGCGCACCTACACCCGGGCGCAGTGGGAAAAGACCGGAAAATGAGCGGCGCGCGGCGCTGAGCGATTGCAAGCGCGCGGCGATTGACTATCCAAATCCTTACGCAGATGAACATTTCATGGACAAATTAATCATCACCGGTGGGGTGCCCCTCAACGGCGAGATTCGAATTTCCGGGGCGAAAAACGCCGCCCTGCCCATCCTGGCCGCGACCCTGCTGGCCGACGAACCGGTGGTGGTGCGCAACATCCCCCATTTGCACGACATCACCACCACCATGGGCCTGCTCGGCCGGATGGGCGTGCGCCTGGTGCTCGATGAAAAGATGGGTGTGGAGGTGGACGCCACTACCATCAAGGAATATATCGCGCCCTATGAATTGGTGAAAACCATGCGCGCCTCCATTCTGGTGCTGGGTCCGTTGCTGAGCCGCTACGGCGAGGCGGTGGTGTCCCTGCCCGGCGGCTGCGCCATCGGTTCGCGGCCGGTGAATCTGCACATCGCGGGGCTGGAAGCGATGGGCGCCGACATCCGCGTCGAGGGCGGCTATATCCACGCCAAGGCCAAACGGCTCAAGGGCGCGCGGATCTTTTTCGATATCGTCACCGTCACCGGCACCGAGAACATCATGATGGCCGCCGCGCTGGCGGAAGGCACCACCATCCTCGAAAACGCCGCGCGCGAACCGGAAGTGGTGGACCTCGCCAATTGCCTGAACGCGATGGGCGCCCAGGTGCGCGGCGCCGGCACCGACACCATCACCATCGACGGGGTGGAGCGTCTGCACGGCGCGCAATACACCATCCTGCCCGACCGCATCGAGACCGGCACCTATTTGGTGGGCGCCGCCTTGAGCCGCGGCCGGATCCGCGTCAAGGACGCGCGGCCCGATACCCTGGAGGCGGTGCTGGCCAAATTGCGCGAGGCCGGCGCGGATATCGAGACCGGCCCCGACTGGATTTCCCTGGACATGCACGGCGAACGGCCGCGGGCGGTGGACATCCACACCGCGCCCTATCCGGCGTTTCCCACCGACATGCAGGCGCAGTTTTGCGCGCTGAACAGCGTGGCGCAAGGGTCGGGCACCATCTCCGAAT
Organism: uncultured Gammaproteobacteria bacterium; assembly: GCA_963729605.1. Lineage (GTDB taxonomy): Bacteria > Pseudomonadota > Gammaproteobacteria > DRLM01 > DRLM01 > CAKKSB01. The sequence continues at coordinate 374,627 of CAVSNY010000002.1, forward strand.
CGGTGTTCGAAAATCGCTTCATGCACATTCAGGAATTGCAGCGCCTCGGCGCCAAGATCCGTCTCGAAGGCAACACCGCCATCATCACCGGCGTCGAACGCCTGACCGGCGCGCCGGTGATGGCCACCGATTTGCGCGCCTCGGCCAGCCTGGTGCTGGCGGGCGTGGTGGCGGACGGCGAGACAGTGGTCGATCGCATCTATCACATCGACCGCGGTTACGAATGCATCGAGGAAAAATTGCAGCAGCTCGGCGTGCGCATCCGCCGGGTGCCGGAGTGATGTGAACCCATCCATCGCCACGCCGCCGTCATGACCAATACCATCACCATCGCCGTCTCCAAGGGGCGCATTTTCAAAGAGGCCCTGCCGCTGCTGGCGGCGTCGGGCATCGTGCCCGTCGACGATCCGGCCACCAGCCGCAAGCTGGTGCTCGACACCAATCAACCCGACGTGAAACTGGTGATCATCCGCGCCTCCGACGTGCCGACCTATGTCGAATACGGCGCGGCGGATTTGGGCGTGGCGGGCAAAGACGTGCTGATGGAATATGAAGGCGACGGCTTGTACGAACCCCTGGATTTGCAGATCGCCCGCTGCCGTTTGATGCTGGCCGGACCGCCCGGCGCCGCCACCGGCCAGACCCGGTTGCGCATCGCCACCAAATACGTCCACTCCACCCGCCGTTATTTCGCCGAGCAGGGCAAGCAGGTGGAGATCATCAAACTCTACGGCTCCATGGAATTGGCGCCGCTGGTGCGGTTGGCTGATCTGATCGTCGATTTGGTGGACACCGGCAACACCCTCAAGGCCAACGGCCTGGCGCCGCTCGAACACATCGCCGACATCAGTTCGCGGCTGATCGTCAACAAGGCCTCGATGAAAATGAAACACGCGCGCGTCAACGCCTTCGTGCGCAGCATGGCCGAGGCGGTGGAACAGCGGGCGGGCGGTAAATGAACACGGTGCGTGACGCGCGGCGGGCGCGGGGAGGACGACGGGCATGATCGAAATCAAGCGTCTCAATTCGCAAAGCGCCGACTTCTGGCCCAGTCTCGAAGACCTGCTGGCGTGGGAGAGTGTATCCGACGCGGCGGTGGCGCGGACCGTCGAGGCCATCCTCGCCGACGTGAAGCGGCGCGGCGACGCCGCGGTGCTCGACTACACCAACCGCTACGACCGCATGCAGGCGCGCGATTTGCGCGAACTGGAAATTCCCGCCGCCCGTTTGCGCGAGGCGCTGGCGCGGATTCCCGCCGCCACCCGCGGCGCGCTGGAGACCTCGGCGGCGCGGCTGCGCGCGTATCACCGGCATCAGAAACAGGAAACCTGGACTTATACCGAGGCCGACGGCACCTTGCTGGGCCAGCAAATCACCCCGCTGGATCGGGTCGGCCTGTACGTGCCCGGCGGCAAGGCGGCGTATCCGTCGTCAGTGTTGATGAACGCCATCCCCGCCAAGGTGGCCGGCGTGCCCGAGGTGGTGATGGTGGTGCCGACGCCCGGCGGCGAATTGAATGAATTGGTGTTGGCCGCCGCGGCGCTGGCCGAAGTCGATCGCGTCTTCGCCATCGGCGGCGCACAGGCGGTGGCGGCGCTGGCCTACGGCACCGAGAGCGTGCCGCGCGTCGACAAGATCGTCGGCCCCGGCAACATTTATGTCGCCACCGCCAAACGCATGGTCTACGGCACGGTGGGCATCGACATGATCGCCGGGCCGTCGGAGATCCTCATCGTCTGCGACGGCGAGACCGATCCGGACTGGACGGCGATGGATTTATTCTCGCAGGCCGAACACGACGAGGACGCGCAATCGATACTGCTGTGTCCGGACGCCGACTACCTCGACGCGGTGCAGGACAGCATCGAAAAATTATTGCCGCAGATGGAACGCGCCGAGATCATCCGCAAATCGCTCTCCGCGCGCGGCGCCTTGATTCAAGTGCGCGATCTCGATGAAGCGGCGGAAGTGGCCAATTTCATCTCGCCGGAACATTTGGAATTGTCGGTGGCCGATCCGCAAACCCTCGTCAAAAGCATCCGTCACGCCGGCGCGATCTTCATGGGCCGCTACACCGCCGAGGCGGTGGGCGATTATTGCGCCGGTCCCAATCACGTGTTGCCGACCTCGCGCACCGCGCGGTTTTCCTCGCCGCTCGGCGTCTACGATTTTCAAAAACGCTCCAGCCTCATCCTGTGTTCGCCCGAGGGCGCACGCACGCTGGGGGCGACGGCGTCGTTGCTGGCGCGCGGCGAAGGTCTCACCGCCCACGCCCGTTCCGCGGAATACCGGATGGGCGCGCGTGGCGAAGGTCATGAGTTGGAATAGGAAGAAATGAACTCGCGTATTCAACAGTGGGTGCGGCCCGAAATACAGGCCCTCAAGGCCTATCACGTACCCGCGGCTGCGGGCTTCGTCAAACTGGACGCCATGGAAAATCCGTACAGTTGGCCCGCGCCGCTGGTGGACGAATGGCTGGATGCGCTGCGCGCGGTCAGCCTCAATCGTTATCCCGATCCCGGCGCGGCGCGCCTCAAGCAGCGATTGCGCAGCACCTTCGCCGTCCCGGCCGCGAGCGAGGTATTGCTCGGCAACGGCTCCGACGAATTGATCCAGATGATCTTGATGGCGGTGGCCGGACCGGGCCGCGGCGTACTGGCGCCCGAGCCGGCCTTTTCCATGTACAAGATCATCAGCGCCGGCCTGGGGCTGAATTATCACGGCGTGCCGCTCAACGGCGATTTCAGCCTGGACGTGCCGGCCATCTTGAGCGCCATCGCCGAGCGGCGGCCGGCGGTGGTGTTCATCTGTTATCCCAGCAATCCCACCGGCAATCTGTTCGCGCGCGAGGATATTCGCGCCATCATCGAAGCCGCGCCGGGCGTCGTGGTGGTGGACGAGGCCTACTCGGCGTTTTGCGACGACAGCTTTTTCGATGAATTGTCGCGTTATCCGAATTTGCTGATCCTGCGCACGGTGTCGAAACTCGGTCTCGCCGGTTTGCGGCTCGGCTTTCTGGTGGGCGGCGCCGACTGGCTGCACGAATTGGACAAGATCCGCCTGCCCTACAACATCGGCGTGATGACGCAGGTGAGCGCCGAATTCGCGCTCAGCCATTATCCGGTGTTGCTGGATCAAACCGGCCGCATCCGCGCCGAGCGGGCCCACTTGGCGGAGGCCTTGGCGGCGCTGCCGGGGGTGACGCCTTTCCCGACCGCGGCCAATTTCATTCTATTCCGGGTGGCCGCGGGCCGCGCCGCGGAGATATTCCAGCGGCTTAAGGACCGCCGCGTGCTGATCAAGAATCTCGATGGCAGCCATCCCGCCCTGCACGATTGTCTGCGGGTGACGGTGGGTACGCCGGAGGAAAACCAGGCCTTTCTCGCGGCGCTGCGGGCGGCGCTATGAGGCGGGCGGGGGCGGGAATCATGTACACTCTATGGCCTGACTATCCGGAGACATCGCATGGCTGAGCGCAAAGCCGGTGTGCAGCGCAATACCTTGGAAACCCGCATCCAGGTCAACGTCAACCTGGACGGCGGCGGCACGGCCAAATTTCAAACCGGCGTGCCCTTTCTCGATCACATGCTCGACCAGGTGGCGCGCCACGGCATGATCGATATCGAGATCGTCGCCGAAGGCGATTTGCACATCGACGCCCACCACATGGTGGAAGACGTCGGCATCACCCTGGGCCAGGCGGTGGCCAAGGCGCTGGGCGACAAAAAAGGTCTGCGCCGTTACGGCCATGCCTATGTGCCGCTCGACGAGGCGCTGTCGCGGGTGGTGGTGGATTTTTCCGGACGGCCGGGTTTGGAATACGGCGTGGAGTTCACCCGGGCGCGCATCGGCGAATTCGATGTCGATCTGTTCCGCGAATTTTTCCAAGGCTTCGTCAATCACGCGATGGTCACGCTGCATGTCGATTGCCTGCGCGGACGCAACAGCCACCACATCGCCGAGACCGTGTTCAAGGCCTTCGGCCGCGCGTTGCGCATGGCCATCGAACCGGACGCGCGCATGCAGGGCGTGATGCCGTCCACCAAGGGCAGTTTGTAAGTTTATTTGAAATACCTCGCGGCTTGCCGCGGGGACTTTGGCGATGGGGTTTCCAATGGGGAGCGGCACAGCGCTCCCCTTGGGTCGCCCGCGGGGATCCATACTCGGCGGGCGGGCTAACTTGATTGGACAGCGTACGGCGCGCCGCGGGCGTGCCGGGAATTAGCGGGATCGTAGGTCATGAGTTCCGTTGCGGTAATTGATTATGGGATGGGCAACCTCCGTTCGGTGGCGAAAGCCCTCGAACATGTGGGGCGCGGCGCGAGCGTGCGCGTCACTTACGATCCCGGCCTGATCCGCCGCTGTGATCGGGTGGTGTTCCCCGGCGTGGGCGCGCTGCGCGATTGCGTGGCGGAGTTGCGGCGTCTCGGCCTCGACGAGGTGATACGCGACTGCGCCCGCAACAAACCCTTTCTCGGAATTTGTCTCGGCATGCAGGGCCTGCTCGATCACAGCGACGAGAACGGCGGCGCCGACGGCCTGGGCATCTTCGCCGGCCAAGTGCGCGGTTTCGCCGACACGCTGCAAGATCCGGTCAGCGGCGCGCGGCTCAAGGTGCCGCACATGGGCTGGAACCAGGTCCATCAGGCGCGTCCCCATCCCTTGTGGGAAGGCATCGCCCAGGACAGCCGCTTTTATTTCGTGCACAGCTATTACGCGGCGCCGGCCGCTCCCGCCGAGGTGGCGGCCACCACCCGTTACGGTCATGACTTCGCCTCCGCGGTGGCGCGCGACAATATCTTCGCCGTGCAATTTCACCCGGAAAAAAGCCAGCAGGCGGGGCTGACCCTGCTGGGCAATTTCATGGCGTGGGACGGTCGGGCATGAGCCGCGGTACGAGTCCGCACAGGTTTTTTATGGAGCCTAGCTTGAGGGAAACCTTATGTTGTTGATACCCGCCATCGATCTCAAAGACGGCAAGTGCGTGCGTCTGCGCCAGGGGCGCATGGAAGACGACACGGTGTTTTCCGACGACCCGCTGGCGGTGGCCGATCGCTGGGTGGCGGCGGGCGCGCGGCGTCTGCACATCGTCGATTTGAACGGCGCCTTCGCCGGCCGGCCGGTCAACGCCGAGGCGATCCGCCGCATCGCCGCCGCCCATCCCGGCGTGCCCATTCAAGTGGGCGGCGGGATCCGCGACGACGAGACCATCGAGCTCTATCTCGAGATGGGCGTGAGCTACGTCATCCTCGGCACCAACGCGGTGAACGTCCCCCATTTCGTCGGCGACGCCTGCTCGGAATTTCCCGGCCACATCATGGTGGGGCTGGACGCCAAAGACGGCAAAGTGGCCATCGACGGCTGGTCGAAACTCTCCAACCACGACGTGATCGACATCGCCCAGCGCTTCGAGCGCGAAGGGGTGGAGGCCATCATCTACACCGACATCAACCGCGACGGCATGATGGGCGGCGTCAACGTGGACGCCACGGTCGCGCTGGCGCGCGCCATTCACATCCCGGTGATCGCCTCGGGCGGCGTGAGCAGTTTGCAAGACATCCGCAGCCTGTGCGGCGCGGCGGGCGAGGGCGTGATGGGCGCCATCGTCGGCCGCGCGTTGTATGAAGGCAATATCGATTTGGCCGAGGCGCAAAAGCTCGCGGACGAACTCGGACAGTAATATGGGCCTCGCCAAACGCATCATTCCCTGCCTGGACGTCGACAAGGGCCGCGTCGTCAAAGGTGTGAAATTCGTCGGCATCCGCGACGCCGGCGATCCGGTGGAAATCGCCAAGCGTTACGACGAGCAGGGCGCCGACGAACTGGTGTTTCTCGACATCACCGCCAGCCACGAGGGCCGCGACACCATGGCGCAAGTGGTGGCCGAGGTCGCCGGCCAGGTGTTCATCCCGCTCACCGTGGGCGGCGGCATCCGCACCACCCAGGATATCCGCCGCATGCTCAACGCCGGCGCCGACAAGATCGCCGTCAATACCGCGGCGGTCAACCGGCCCGAGTTCGTGCGCGAGGCGGCGGAGCGTTTCGGCGCGCAATGCATCGTGGTGGCGGTCGACGCCAAGCGGGTGAGCGGCGAAGGCGATACGCCGCGCTGGGAGGTGTTCACTCACGGCGGCCGTAAATCCACCGGCCTGGACGTGGTGGCCTGGGTGAAGCGGATGGTGGACTACGGCGCCGGCGAGATTTTATTGACCAGCATGGACCGCGACGGCACCCGCGACGGTTTCGATCTGGCCCTCACCCGCGCCGTGAGCGAGGCGGTGAACGTGCCGGTGATCGCCTCCGGCGGGGTGGGCAATCTCGACCATCTGGTGTCCGGCATAAAAGAGGGCGGCGCCGACGCGGTGCTGGCCGCCAGTATTTTTCACTTCGGCGAATACACCGTGGAAGAGGCCAAGCGCCACTTGGCGGCCCACGGCGTCGAGGTGCGTCTGCCCCCCGGCGAGCGTGCACGGCGATGAGCGCGGCGTGGCTGGATGACATCAAATGGAACGCGGACGGCCTGGTGCCGGCGGTGGCGCAGGAGGCGGGCAGCGGCCGGGTGTTGATGGTGGCGTGGATGAATCGCGATGCCCTCGCGGAAACCGCGGCCAGCGGCCGCGCCGTCTATTGGTCGCGTTCGCGTAATAAATTATGGCGCAAGGGCGAGGAGTCGGGCCATGTGCAGACCGTGCGGGAGATCCGTCTCGATTGCGACGCCGACGTGGTGTTGCTCACGGTCGAACAGGCCGGCGGCATCGCCTGCCACACTGGCCGCCACAGTTGTTTCTTCCGGCGCTTGGATAAGGACCAATGGGTGACGATGGATCCGGTGTTGCAAGACCCGGCGCGGATTTATCGAGGCGGCGCGGGCCATGAATGACGAGGTGCTGAGTCGGCTGGCGGCGGTGCTGGAGGCGCGCAAGGGCGCCGACCCGGCCGGCTCCTATGTGGCCGGGCTGTACGCCAAGGGATTGGACGCGATCTTGAAGAAGATCGGCGAGGAGGCCACCGAAACCGTGCTGGCCGCCAAGGATGGCGCGGCCGACCGGATCGTGTATGAAATCGCCGATCTGTGGTTTCACAGCCTGGTGTTGCTGGCCCAGCAGGGTTTGCATCCCGACGCGGTGCTGGCGGAGCTGGAGCGGCGTTTCGGTCTGTCCGGCGTGGCGGAAAAGGCGGGGCGGGATAGCGGTAAATCGTAAGCGCCTCATTCCCGGCGGGCGAGGCGGGGAGGTGCGGATTCGTTTGGTATGGCGTAGGATGGGGCGCATTACGCCTCCGCGGCGCAAGGTCAATGGAGAAATGAAATGGGTATCAGTATCTGGCAGTTGTTGATCATTTTGTTGATCGTCCTGTTATTGTTCGGCGCCAAGCGGCTGCGCACCATCGGCACCGATCTGGGCGGCGCGGTGAAGGGTTTCCGTGACTCCATGAGCGACGCCGGCAAGGAAGGCGAAGACAAGGAGAAGGAACGCATCGAGGGAACGGCCGCGCGCAATACCATCGATGGCGAATCGGTCAAGGACACCAGCAAAGACAAGGTGTAATGCCGAGCCATGTTCGACATCGGCTTTTCGGAAATCGTCTTGATCGCGGTGGTCGCGTTGCTGGTGGTCGGGCCGCGGGAATTTCCCGGCATGGTGAAGCAGGTGGGGGGTTGGCTGGGCAATATCCGCCAATTCGCCAACTCGGTGAAGACCGAGTTCGACAAAGAAATACATAAGGCGGAAGAGCTCAAGCAGTTGATGGCGCGTGAGGCGGAGATCGCCGCGACGCCGCAGCACACCGACCCGCGACGCTTTCCGGCCAGTCCCGCGCCGGTCCCCGCCCAAGACGCTGCCGAGGTGAACGCAGCGAGCCCGCCCGCCGCGACTCCAAATGACAAGCCAGGCCATGGGACGCCGCAACCCTAAACCGCAATACACCCCCCAGCAAGAGCAGCCGTTCATGACGCACCTCATCGAGTTGCGTAACCGGTTGTTGCGAATTTTGCTGTGTGTGGTGCTGATATTCCTGGTGCTGTTTCCGTTCACGGCCGAGCTCTATGCCATGCTCGCCCACCCGCTGCTGGAACGCTTGCCGGCGGGCGCCACCATGATCGCCACCCAGGTCGCGTCGCCCTTCATTACGCCTTTTAAATTCGTGTTCGTCCTGGCGGTGGCCTTGTCCATGCCGTATGTGCTGCATCAATTCTGGCACTTCGTCGCGCCGGGTTTGTATCGCCGCGAACGGCGCATCGCCCTGCCCTTGTTGTTTTCCAGCATCGTGCTGTTCTACGCGGGTGTCGCCTTTGCATTTTACGTGGTGTTCCCGCTGACTTTCGGATTTCTGATCAACGCCGCGCCGGCCGGGGTGGCGGTGATGACCGACATCAGCAGTTATCTCGATTTCACCCTGACGCTTTTCTTCGCCTTCGGCCTGGCCTTCGAGGTGCCGGTGGCCACCATTATTTTGGTGTGGGCGGGTATTACCACCCCCGAGCGACTGGCGGCAAAACGTTCTTATGTCATCGTCGGGGCCTTCGTGATCGGCGCGATCCTGACGCCGCCGGACATATTGTCGCAGACCTTGCTGGCGATACCGATGTGGCTGCTGTTCGAACTCGGTCTATTCCTGTCGCGGGCCATGATCCGCAGGCAGGCGGAAGAAGATGAGGCCGCCCGGACCGATTCCGCCTCCCTCGATAAGGACGGCGGATAAGCCGTGTCGTTCAGCGGGCGCGCGGCTGGGGCCGTTCGCCGATGGTGATCTTGGCGTTTTTCAGCGCGCCATTTCGTTTGATTTGCAGCTCGATTATTTCGCCGGGGGCGAAGGCGGAGATGATGTCCATCGCCGCCTTGGCGTCGTCGACGGGGCGGCCGTTGATCCGCAACACGATGTCGCCGGGCATGAGCCCGGCCTGGTCGGCGGCGCTGCGCGGATAAACGCCCGCCACCAAGGCGCCGCGGGTGTCGTTCAGGCCGAAGGACTCGGCCAGAGCGGGACTGATGTCTTGGGCCTCGATGCCCAGCCAGCCGCGGATCACCCGTCCCTGTTGGAGGATCTGCTCCATCACGTTCTTGGCCAGTTGGGCGGGGATGGCGAAGCCGATGCCCTGCGAGCCGCCGGTGCGCGAAAAAATCGCGGTGTTGATGCCCACCAGTTGACCGTAGGTGTTGACCAGCGCGCCACCGGAGTTGCCGGGGTTGATGGCGGCGTCGGTTTGAATGAAGTTTTCAAAGGTGCTGATGCCGAGCTGCTGGCGGCCGGTGGCGCTGATGATGCCCTGGGTCACCGTTTGCCCGACCCCGAAGGGATTGCCGATGGCGAGCACCACGTCCCCCACGCTGAGCGAATCGGATTGGCCGAACACGATGGCCGGCAGTTCTTGCAAATCGATTTTCAATAAGGCCAGGTCGGTTTCCGGGTCGCTGCCCACCACGCGGGCGGTGGCGCTGCGGCCGTCGTTGAGCGCCACTTGGATTTCATCGGCGCCCTCGATGACGTGATTGTTGGTGAGCAGATAGCCTTCCGGGCTGATGATGACGCCGGAACCCAGGCTGGTTTCGTTGCGTTGGCGGGGCAGGTTGGGATCGCCGCCGAAGAAGCGGCGGAAATTGGGGTCGTCGAACAAGGGATGGCGCTGTTGCGTGATGGTTTTGCTGGTGTAGATGTTGACCACGGCGGGGGTGGCGACGCGGACGGCCTTGGCGTATGACGCCGGCGCGCCGCCGGCCGCGGCGTCTTGCTGGCTGTCGCTGACGACGGCGGGCGCCTCCATGATTCTGACCGCCGGGTGTCGTTCCAGGGCTTGCGGGCGGAACAGCAAAATCATCACGAACGCGACGGCCAAGCCCGAGATGGTCGCCTCGAGCAGGAAAATAAAAATCTTGCGGGTGTTCATGGACGCGCTACTCTAATCCGTTCGCGGGTGGATGGCCGAGGATGAAAGATACGGCATTTGCGCTCCGACGAACAGTTTAAGATGACAAAACGTCCGGGAAGGAAATGACGACATGGTGCGGCGCGATGAATTGCTGGCGTATCTCGATGTGTTGCTGGAACGGGAGCGTTTCCGCGATTACGCGCCTAACGGTTTGCAGGTGGAGGGCGCGGAGAGTATTACCAAACTGGTGAGCGGAGTCACCGCCAGCCGTGCCTTGGTGGAGGCGGCGGTGGCGGCGGGCGCCGATGCGCTGCTGGTGCATCACGGCTATTTTTGGCAAGGCGAGGACCCGCGGGTGGTGGGCATGAAAAAGGCGCGTTTGGCGCCGTTGCTGGCGCATGACGTCAATCTGTTCGCCTATCATTTGCCTCTCGACGCCCATGACATATACGGCAATAACGCCCAACTCGCCGCTCGGCTGGGGATCACCGTGAGCGGGCGCTTCGGGCCGGAGTCGGCCCTGGCGATGTACGGCGAGTTGAACGTGCCGCTGTCGATGGACGCGTTCGCGCGGCATATCGAAAGGACGCTGGCGCGTGCGCCAACCTGCGTGAGCGGCGGTGAACATGTCATACGCCGCGTGGGCTGGTGTACCGGCGCGGCGCAAAAATACCTCGAGGCCGCCGCGGCCCTGGGTCTGGATGCCTACATCAGCGGTGAAATCTCCGAACATACCGTGCATGCGGCGCGCGAATTGGGCATCCATTTTTTCGCGGCGGGTCACCACGCCACGGAACGCTACGGCGTGGCGGCCTTGGGTGAGCATGTGGCGCGACGTTACGGAATAGAGCATGTGTTTATCGATCTGGACAATCCCGCGTGAAATGAACGCGCGTTGCGTCTTCACGAGCGTGGATTGGCGGGCTTGTAAATGGACAATTTAATTGATTCGATTTGTCTTTTTTCGAGCGTTGACACGCTCCGCGCAATTGGTCTAGGATTCGGGACCCGGCGTAATTGAAGATGCAACGATAATTAGCGGAATATTTCTAGGGTTTCCGCGAGATAACGACAAGACTCTTGGGGAAATTTGGCGGTTGTTGGAGTGCCAGATATAACGAGTTTGTTTTACAGGGTAAGGGGGATGTTCGGATGTGCTGTTTATCCCGCCGTGTTTTCTCGTCGCTTGAAAGTGGATTAGATCCCCTCTGATGGGTATCGAAGGAGCGGCTAAAAAGACGGAATCCCAAGTAACGATTTATTATCTCGTGCATGCGGGCCTGACGGTTTGCTGCTCGTTGTTGGTGCGTGCGTAATCAATCAGAGGCCGCCGCGAACATGGAACTAGGTGAAAGCCGATTTGGGGGGAAGATGTCAGTCAATGATCGTGGCTTCATGAGCCTGATAAGCAAGGCGGAAGAGTTGGACAGGGGGCGCAAGAGGACGTGGTTGTGGGCGTCTTTTTTGCCGTTGGTGGTGTTTGTGTTCATGATGTCTTCAGTCGAGGCTTATGCGGAGGGCACGGTGCCCAATGCGGTTGCGCCTAAAGGGACTCATGAAGGCGAAAATGTGCCGCAGCCTATAGATTTCCCTCACGATGTTCATGCCAAGATCAACGAAATTAATTGCATGTATTGTCATACCTACGCGCGCCGCAGCGCGGTGGCGGGTATTCCCCCCACCAGCAAATGCATGGGTTGTCATAGCGTCATCGCTACCGACAAACCCCGTATCCAACAACTGACTGAATACTGGGAAAAGCGTGAGCCGCCGCCGTGGAGAAAAGTCCACGACGTGCCGGATTACGTGCATTTCACCCATGAAAAACATTTGAAGCGTTTTGTGTTCGATAATCCGGAGTTGCCTGTTGAGCGGGTTTCGGAAGTGTGTGCGTTTTGTCATGGTGATGTTAAAAACATGACGGTCGCGCACAAGGTAAAACCGCTGAATATGGGTTTTTGTGTGCGGTGTCATGAAGCAAACAAGGGTCCCTCGGACTGCTGGAAGTGCCATAAATAACCAACGGCGCGAGGAGTCGGTGCTCCCCCTAGGGTGGCGTGGCTGTGGGCGCGCCTGATGAAACACTGAAACGGATGGCTTGCTTATGAGTGGTATTGAAATCAACCGCAGAGATTTTCTTAAGGTTATGGGCTGGAGTGGCGCGGGTGTCGCATTGGCGGCCTGCGATATGCCGAGCACCGTGACCTTGGAAGAAGGTAAAGAAGAAGTCACTTCTTATATATTGCCCGAGGAATATGTCATTCCGGGTGTCGGCGTCTATTACGCATCCACCTGTCAGCAGTGTTCGGCGGGTTGCGGTATATACGGCCGGGTACGGGAAGGCCGGGTCCTGAAATTCGAGGGCAATCCCGACGCCCAGATCAATTACGGCAAGCTTTGCCAGATGGGGCAGGGCGGCGTGCAGGCGCATTACAATCCGGACCGCATCACCAAGCCCCTCGTCCGCAAGGGCGGCGCCCTGGTGGAGGCGAGCTGGGATGAAGCCTTGGGACTCCTCAAGCAACACGTCGGCCCCGAGTCGGCGTTGAGCGGCGATAAGTTTGCCTGGGTGACCGGTACGGTCAGCGGCCATCAAGCGGTGCTGTTGCAGGCCCATTTGGAAGCCATGGGTTCCGGTCATCACTTCGTCCACGAGGTCATCAATAACGCCGTCGGCCAGGCCGTGAACAGCGAGATGCTGGGCGAGGCGCAGCCGAGTTATCGTTTCGACGAGGCGCGGGTCATCGTGTCCTTCGGCGCGGACTTCCTCGGCACCTGGATGTCCCCGGTCCATTTCGCGACGCAGTACGCCAAGTTCCGTGAGGCGCCGCGCGGCATCCTGGTGCAGATCGAACCCAAGATGACGCTCACCGGCGCCAACGCCGATTTGTGGCTGGCGGTGCGGCCCGGTACCGAGGGCGTGTTGGCTTTAGGTCTCGCCAATACCTTATTGGTTAAACATAAGCGCGATGCCGGCGCCATTCCCGCCGAAGTCCAAGAAATTATCGCCCGCTACGATCTCGACACCGTGCAGCGCATCACCGGCGTGGCCGGTGACCGCATCGTCAAGGTCGCCGGCTGGCTGGACAGCCAGTCGCCGAGCTTGGTGTTGGCGGGTGGCACCGCTGAAGGCCAGGCGCATGGTTATGAAACCACCGCCGCGGTGATGTTGCTCAATATTGTTTTGGGCAACGTGGGGCGCACCATCGTCTCCAACGGCGAGCTTCCCTTTGCGCAAATGGCGCCCAAGAACGGCAATACCCAGGCCTTGTTGAATTTCGCCGAGACGGTGGAAAAAGGCGGCCTCGAGGCGGTGTTCTTCTATAACACCAATCCGGTTTACACTGCGCCGTCCTTCCTTAATCTGGCCGAGAAACTCAACGCCGTACCGTTCAAGGTGGCGTTCGCCCAATTCCCCGACGAGACCGCGATGCGCGCCGATCTGGTGTTGCCCATCCACTCGCCGTACGAAGACTGGGGCACCCATGTCGCCGCGTATAACGGGAATCAGATCGGTGTCCAGCAGCCGCTGATGGAGCCGCTCAATCCCACCACCCGCGGTTTCGGCGACCTGCTGCTGGAGATGCTCAAGTTGCGGAAGGGCGAAACCTACGGCGCTTTCGCCGATTATTACGCCTATCTGAAACAGGCGATCAGCGCCTTGCCGGTCGAGCTGAAGCAACCGGCCCGCCTGCACGAGCCGCAATGGCAGCAGGCCTTGCAGACCGGCCTGATCCCCGTCTCGCGTCAGCCGCGCACCCTCAGTCCCAAGGCGGTGGCGGTGAGCGTGCCGGACTATGCGCCGAACAATCAATACCCCTATCACTTGGTGCCTTCGCCGCGGCTGGGTTTGTGGGACGGCCGTCACGCCAATATTCCCTGGCTGCAAGAGGCGCCCGACCAGATCAGTAAAGTGGTATGGGACTCCTGGGCGGAAATGCACCCCATCACGGCGCAGAAACTGGGCGTGACCCAGGGCGACGTGGTCACCATCACCTCGGATCAAGGGTCCATCGACGCCAAGGTCTACATCTATAAAGGCATACACCCGGACGCGATCGCGGTGCCGCTCGGCCAGGGCCATGAAAAAGAGTTCAGCCGTTATGCCAAGGATCGCGGCGTGAATCCGTTGAAGATTCTGAGCCCGCTGCGCGATGGCAGGACCGGCGAACTGGCCCTGTACGGCACGCGGGTGCAGATCGCCAAGGCGGGCCGGCATGGGACGTTGGTGAGGATGGGCGGTAGCGAAATTCAAGTGGGCCGCAAGTTGGTGGCCACGGTTACCGCGGATGTGTTCAGACGGACGGAGGGTGGTCAAGATGTCGCTTAAGAACATTCTTGAAAATTGGTCGCATTACCGGCGTGGCATCGAACAAGGTGGCCATCACAAATACGAACATATGTGGGGCATGGCGCTCGACCTCAACAAGTGCATCGGCTGCAACGCCTGTTCCGTGGCCTGTTACGCGGAAAACAACCTGGCGGTGGTCGGCCATGACCGTTTCGCCAAGAATCAGGTGATGCATTGGTTGCGCGTCGAGCGTTACTGGGACGAACCGGATCTGGAAAAAGTGGCGGATTCGAGCAGTCAGTATCAGGAGCACGGCGCAAGCTTCCTGCCGATGATGTGCCAGCAGTGTAACGCCGCGACCTGCGAGCCGGTCTGCCCGGTGGCCGCGACTTATCACACGCCGGACGGTTTGAACGCGCAGGTCTACAATCGCTGCATCGGCTCGCGTTATTGTTCCAACAACTGTCCCTACCGTCTGCGGTATTTCAACTGGTTCTCCTTCTACGAAAGCTCGTGGCCGGCGCCGTTGCATCTCCAGCTCAATCCCGACCTCACGGTGCGCGACAAGGGTGTCATGGAAAAATGCACCTTCTGCGTGCAGCGGATTCGAGTCGCCAAAGATAAAGCGCATATGGCGGACCGTAAGGTGATCGATGGGGAATTTCAGACCGCCTGCCAACAAAGCTGCCCGACCACGGCCATCGTGTTCGGCGACATGCTCGATCCCGACAGCAAGGTGAGCAAGCTTTGGAGTACTCATCAAGTGCAGCTTGGCAAGATCAAGCAAGCCAAGCAGAATCAAGAATTGCGCGGTTATCGGGTCTTCGAAGCTCTCAATACGGAACCCAAGGTGATGTATATGGAGCGTGTGCGCGAGGTATAGAGTCGTCGGTACCTCGTGGTAAGGGAGAGAGGAATTTAACCAATCAGGTGGCACATGCAGACGAAAGACATTAACGAGCAAATCAAGTGGGCGCAGATCAACAAAGACGTCCTGAGCAGTATGGAAAATCCGCGCATGGCCTACTGGGTCGCGGTGGCGGTTTGTATAGCGATGATCGCTTGCGCCGCGGCAGCCGTGGTCTACACCTATACTACCGGGCAAGGCGTGCTCGATCTGTACTGGCCGGAAATGTGGGGCTTGTTCATCGCCACCTTCATTTTCTGGATCGGCATGAGCCATTCGGGAACCCTGTTGTCGGCGATTCTGCACATCGTCCATGCCGACTGGCGTAAACCGATCTACCGGTTCGCCGAGGCCATGACGACCTTCTCGCTGATGACGGCGGGCCTGTTCCCCATCATCCACTTGGGGCGCATGTGGAACATGTACTGGGTGCTGCCCTACGTCAGCGACCGCGGCATCTGGCCCAACTTCCGTTCACCGCTGGCCTGGGACTGTTTCGCGATCTTCACCTACCTCACCTCGTCGGCGTTGTTCCTGTTCATCGGCATGATCCCCGACTTGGCCATTTGCCGCGACAATGCCAAAGGCTGGCGCAAAAAACTCTATACCGTGTTGTCGCTGGGCTGGGCGGGCACCGATCGCCAATGGCGCCATTTCCGCAAGACCTATCTGTTGATGGCCTGCTTCCTGATCCCGTTGGCGGTGTCGGTGCATTCCATCGTGTCCTCCGACTTCGCCATGTCCATCATGCCGGGTTGGCACATCACCAGCTTCCCGCCGTACTTCGTGGCGGGCGCGCTGTATTCGGGTTGCGCGGCGATCATCACCCTGTTCATCATCCTGCGTTACTTCTTCCGCTTTGAGGAATACATGACCATTCCCATTTTGGAGAAGACCTGCAAGCTGACCTTCGTCATCGCGATGGTCTGGTCTTACCTGAACTTGGTTGAGTTCGCCGCCACCTGGTACGGCCACGACGTCGCCGCCAAGGAAGTGTTGTGGGACAAGTTCACAGGGCCTTATTCGCCTTACTTCTGGGCCATGTTGTTCTTCGGATCGGTGTTGCCGTTCACCTTGGCCTTCGAGAAGCTGAGGCGGCATCTGCCGACCATGTTCGTGGTGTCCCTGCTGCTCAACGTGGGCATGTGGCTGGAACGCTGGATGATCGTCTCGCCCACCCTGTCGCTCGCCTATCACCCCTTCGCCTGGAAGGTGGTATGGCCGAGCATGGTGCAATGGGCCGTGGTGTTCGGCAGTTTCGGTTGGTTCGGCTTGTTGTTCTTGGTGTTCGTCAAGGTCTTCCCCTCGGTCTCCATGTACGAGGTGAAGGAAATGGTCTATCACCGCCGCCGTGCTCATGTGGAAGAGCATGCCAAGACCTTCCATCGCCGGAATTCCGATCCGCAACCGGCCATTGATACGCCAAGCACATAGGGAGTTTTAGAATGAGCAAGCATCGTATTATGGGATTGTTCAGTGATTTCGAGCAGGCTTTTGCGGCGATAGCGGATATCCGCGCCCATAAGATTCCGGGCGTGACGGTGGATGACGTGACCTTGAAGTCGCCGATCGAACATCCGGAAATCGAAGAGGTGTTGGGCGAACGTCCGGCCCATGTGCCGAAATTCACCTTGATGGGGGCCTTGTTCGGTTTGACCTTCGGGTTCCTGTTCCTGGCCTCGGCGCAGGCCACCTTCCTGGTGCAACCCCAGGGTGGTAAACCGGTGGTGCCTTTGCCGTCCAATTTCGTGCTGACCTATGAGCTGCTGATCTTGTTCGGTGTCGCCTTCACCGTGATCAGCTTTTTCATCGGCGCGGGCATGGGGCGCAAGCGCGACACCCTCTACAGCGAGATGGTGAGTCTGGACCAGGTGGGGGTCTTGCTCGAGGTGGATGAAAACAAGGCGCAAGCGCTCAAGGATTTATTCAAAGAACACAAAGTGGTCGAAATCCGGGAAGAGGTCGCACGATGAGATTGGCTAAATATATATTGGCGGGCGCGTTGCTCCCGGGGACCGCCTTCGCATGGCCGTGGTCAACCGACATGGTGAATCAGCCCTCGGTCAAACCCCAGGAAGGGAAGATGATGTTGTTCCCGGCGCGGTCCATCCCGGTGCAAGGGGTCCCCACCGAGGTGGCGAACCGGGACGAGAGTAAGGAACTGGTTAATCCGGTTCCCGTGAGCCCAGAGTCGCTTGAAAAGGGCCGGATATTGTACAAGGTGTTCTGCGCCGCTTGTCACGGTCTGACCGGAGCGGCGGAATCGCCGGTCAGTAATAAGATCGGCGCCATCGCCCTCAACGACGATTACGTGCAGACGATGCTTACCGAAGGCTGGATATGGGGCACGATCACCTTCGGCAGTGCCATCATGCCCGCTTATGGGAAGCCGACCGGCCGGGAGGACATGCGTGGCACCAACGACTTGAGCGTAGAAGAGCGTTGGCATGTAGTGAATTATGTGAAGCATGGTTTGATGAAAGAGCCGCCGCCGGCCGTGACCGCCGCGACCGCGAACCAATAAGTAGTAATGGCGCCACGCTAAGATATTTGAGGGGAATCCATGGAAAACTTCGGCAGCTGGTCAGTATTGACTACCAACTTTCTCTTTGTGCTGTATTTGGCGTTGGGGGGGGTGACCTTTTCGTCGATTCTGCATCTGGTCAACGGCAAATGGCGTTTTCAGGTGCGCCATCTCGCCTGTTCACTGTCGGTATTGTTCCCGATCGCCGGAATCTTGCTGTTGATCCTGCTGGCGAACGGCAATGCGACCTTTAGTTGGCTGGCGGAGGCCAATCATGATCCGGAGCATCATTTGCCGGGTTGGCATAATTACACTTTCCTGGTCGCGCGCCAGATCATCGGCTTCTTGCTGGTGTGGGGGATGTATCGCACCTTCATCAAGTACCAGGCGGCTAGCGAGGTCGATAGTTCTTATGCCGCGCAACGCCGTTTCCGCAATATCGCTTTGATGATTCCCTTCGTCTATGTGCTGTATGGGACGATGGTGGCTTGGGACTTTGAAATGACTCAGGTGCCCGGCTGGCACAGCGCCAGCTATGGTTTCTATCATTTCCAAAGTGCTTTCCATATGTTCCTGGGTTTCTTCGCGGTGCTGCTGTATTCCCTGCACCGCTCCGGAAAGCTGGCGATTTCCATCGAGCCGCACATCTTCAATTACATGGGCCAGTTCATGCTGGGTATGACCATATTGTGGACATATCTCTATTTCACCCAATACCTCATCATGTGGTACGGGCGTTTGCCGGACAACATACTCCGTTACGACGGCATGATGTATAACGATTTGGCGCCGTTGTGGTGGACCTTCCTGACCCTAAAATTCATCATCCCGTTCTGCACCCTGGTCATCACGCCTAATCGCCATAATCCGGTGATTATCACCCTGGTGGGCTGCTCCATTGTGTTGGGATGGTGGATCGAACGTTACACCTGGATTGCCGGCTCCGTTGAACCTCAGTATCATCACATTCCGATGTCGTCGATCACCGACATCTTGTTTACCGTGGGGGTTCTCGTGGTCGCTTGGATTGCTGTGAAGTGGGGAATGGCGCGCCAAGGGCTTATCCGCGGCTAGTGTAAGGGAGATTGGATAAGTCGCCGACGACAACGCCATTTTAAGAAGAATGGCGTTGTCGTTTCTTGGTTAGGTTGGAGGGGGAATAATTAACATAACTGTTGTCATGACGGGCGCGCCTAATAAGACGCCCGATTATAAAGATTAACGAAAAGTCACTTCTGTGGTACTTCCGCCTGAAGTAACAATATCGACGCGCAGTCTGGTTTTGGGATTGCCGCCCCGCGCGGGGCGGCGATGTGACATCCCTTTGTCTGATGGTGATGCTATGAAGGCGTCTGATGTTGAAGGTATGAGGACTCGCCAGGCCGCACGGCATGCCATGCGCAGCTTTCCCATGGCGATGGCGGATGGCGTGATGTCGGTCATCGTAATGATGAATGGCCGGGGTGACGTAGTCCGTTACCACTCCGCTTCCGGGCAAGATTTAACCGGGCCTTATCTCGATAATGACGGCGTGCGAGGTTCCGCTCGGGACGATGACGGGGTGGCGCCTTCCAGCAGTACGTTGACCGAACGCCGCCGGTTGCATGCCTTGTTCGATCAGTCGCCTTTCAGCACCCAGATTTTTTCCCCCGACGGTCAGACCATCGCGGTCAATAAGGCCTGGCAGAATTTATGGCGTTCCACGTCGGAGGCGGCCGCCGGCTACAATATCCTGCTCGATCCGCAATTGATTGAAAAAGGCGTGATGCCTTATATCCTGCGCGGGTTCGGCGGCGAGCCCACGGCCATTCCCGCGATCGAATACGATACCCAGCAACAGGTCAAAACCGGGGGTTTTAAACGCTGGGTGCGGGCCTTCATCTACCCGGTGTTCGAAGAAAAACGACTGATTGAAGTCATCCTCATGCATGAGGATGTCACCGGGCAAAAACAGGCGGAAAGCGCCCTGTTGGATGCCCATGAAAAATTGGAGCGGCGGGTACAGGACCGCACCGCTGAATTGGCGCGCGAGGTCTCCGAACGGGTGCGCGCCGAACGCCTGTTGTTTACCGAAAAGGAACGGGCCGAAGTCACGTTGCGCTCGATCGGCGACGGAGTGATCACCACCGATCCGGCCGGGTCGGTGGTGTCCATGAACGCGGTCGCGGAAACCCTCACCGCGTGGCGGGAGTGGGAAGCACGCGGCCGCGCTTTGGGCGACGTGTTTCAGGTGATCGACGAGGATACCCGCCAGTCCATCAAGGACCCGGTGGAGGCCTGTCTAAGACGCGACGGCGCGGTGCGGGCGGAAAATACCCCGTTGTTGCTGCTCAATCGCCAGGGCGATGAATGTCCCATCGAAGGCAGCGCCGCGCCCATACGCGGCCGCGACGGTGAAAAATTGGGGGCGGTCATCGTGTTTCGCGATGTGACGCAGCAGCGATTGCTCAATAAAGAGATGGCCTATCACGCCCAACACGATGCCTTGACCGGGCTGGTAAACCGCCGCGAATTCGAACGCCGTCTCGCGCAGGCCCTCTCCAGCAGCCGGGATTACGGCTGGCAACATGCGCTGTGTTTTCTCGATCTCGATCGTTTCAAGATCGTCAACGACACCGCCGGCCATATGGCGGGTGATGAGTTGCTGCGGCAGATTACCGCCTTGCTTCTGGACGGCGTGCGCGAGCGCGATACCTTGGCACGGCTGGGCGGCGATGAATTCGGTTTGTTGCTGCACAACTGTCCCCTGGAAAAGGCCTGGCAAATCGCCGAAAGCCTGATGACCCAGGTCCGCGATTTCAATTTTTTATGGAAAGGCCGCAGTTTTCAGATCGGCACCAGCATCGGCATCGTGCCCATCACCGCCGATGCCAGCGATGCCGCGCGCCTGCTCGGCCGGGCGGATCAGGCCTGTTACATCGCCAAGGATATGGGGCGTGACCGGGTCTTCGTCTGTCCCGTGGACGAACAGGAACCTCTGCGCCGTCCGACGAATGTGTTTCAACTCGACGAGCTGCGCAGTGCCTTGGGCGAAGGGCGCCTGCGCTTGTATTGTCAGCCCATCGTGTCCTTGCAGCATGAAGAGGCCGGGCCGCCCGCCTTCTTCGAAATGCTTCTGAGGCTGATCGACGCGCAGGGCAATGTTCTATTGCCCGCCGCCTTCATCCCCGCCGCCGAGCGGCACGGTGTCATGCGTAAATTCGACCGCTGGGTCATCAACGCCACGCTGTGCGGTTTTAAAGAATCGGCGCTGCTGCCCGGACAGGCCCGCATCAGTATCAATTTGTCCGCGCACAGCCTGGGTGATGAGAGCTTGCCTGACTTCATCGCCGCGCGGCTGGAATCCTGCGGTTTGCAGGCGCGGCAAGTGTGTTTTGAAATCGCCGAGACGGCGGTGGCGCAGCATTTCACCCGGGCCAGCCGCTTTATCGACGCGGTGCGGGGTTTGGGTTGCCGGGTCGCCTTGGATGAATTCGGCGGCGGTCTGTCGTCGTTCAGTTACCTGAAAAAACTCACCGTGGATTATGTGAAGATCTCCGGCCAGCTTATCGCCAATATGGTGGAGGATGAGCTGGATCAGGCGATGGTGGCGGCGGCGCGCCAAGTAGCGGTCGCCGCGGGTTGCCGCACCGTCGCCAAACACGTGGACACCCCCGTTCATCTGGAGCGGGCTCGCCAGTTGGGCCTCGACTACGCGCAAGGTTTCGTGGTGGCGGCGCCGCGCCCGTTGATGGAGTTTGTTTAAGAAAGTTTTTCTATTGATCGGGCATCAAAATAGAACTGATTTAGGGAGCTCTGATTTATTCAGAGGTTCCCGCGGCACGCGGATGTGCCGCCATTTGCAATGGTGTCAGCCATTGAAAATGCAGGGCAGCGAACAGCATATTTTTGCTGTCCGTGCTCTGAAAATTCCAGGATGGAATTTTCAGAGTTTCCTTAGACCTCCCCTCTCCCAACGGGAGAGGGTCAGGGAGAGGGGAGGTTGATTGATCCTTCATTGAATGCTCCCTCTCTCCAATCCTTCTTCCGCGCACGAAGGCTTTAATAAAGCAAAGATGCCTTAACGGATTTCACGGCTGATTATTCGGGCGCGGCGTTCACCGCCCGCGCCGCCGCGTGTTTCTTGAGCCAGCCGGCGATACGTTTGACCAGTGTCGTTTCACCGCCCGTAAAAAAATGATCGGCCCCCGGCAGTTCCATTTGCCGATAGGCAAATTCGGCCTTCGGCGGCGGAGATACGTCGGCGGCGGCCGGGTCTTGCGGCGAGTCGGATGGCGAATCGGCGGCGCGTGCCGCGTGGCCTTTGCGCGCCGCCAAGGCGCGGGCGGCGGCCTCTTGTTTTACCGCATCCAGGTCCTGGCTGCCGTAGATGTCGAGCATCGGCACGGCGATTTTCTCCAACAGACCGGGCTGATAAGGCGTGGCGGCGGTATGCGGCGGCAGCCCCAGGCCTATCGCCACCAAGGCGGCGATCTTGTCGTTGTCCGCGCCGGCCAGGGCGGCCGTCGCCGCGGCGGCGCCCAGACCATGACCGATCACCACGATCTGCTTCAGGCCCTGTTGTTCGAGAAAGGCCGCCGCCGCGGCGATGCGC
Source organism: uncultured Gammaproteobacteria bacterium (assembly GCA_963729605.1). Lineage (GTDB taxonomy): Bacteria > Pseudomonadota > Gammaproteobacteria > DRLM01 > DRLM01 > CAKKSB01. The sequence goes on from CAVSNY010000002.1 coordinate 396,808, forward strand.
GGCGCGGCCGCCTCGAACACCGGTGCCAGTTCCCACTGGCGATCCGGGTTTTGCGCGGCGGCGGGCAGTTGAATGGAGAGGACCGCCCAGCCGGAGCGGGGCAGGTCGCGGCGCAAGGGCCGGATCACCTCCGGCCAGTCGGGGTGGGCGCCGAGGCCGTGCAGCAGGATGATGCCGCCTTGGGGATCGCCGGTGAGGGCCTCGGTGTACAGTCCCCAAAACCGCGTGCCCGCCGCCTCCAGCGATTCCGCGCGGCCCAGTTTGAGATGGACGATCAGCGGGTCTTCCGCTTTGGCGGCGTCGTCGGGTGCCGGCGGCGGTGACGGCGCGGCGACCGCTGCCGCGGCGGGCGGCTGGTCCGGCGTGGCGGCGTGCGCGTGGGTCAGGCCGAGCAGCGCGCCGGCCAAGATGAATAGACGGTAGTATCGTAGGTTGGATGGTTTCATGGCAGTCCGTTGCGGAAGACGCTGTCTAGCGGATCGGCCCGCGCGGCGTCCACTTTAACCCGGGGCCGAGTGAAAAAAGCCGCGCAATCGGGTAAAGTCGCAATTCTTGCCGGGCCGGCCGTGAAACGGCCGGCCCGGATTTATCCGTAGTGCCCTGATTCAATAGCGAGAGAGCCATGTCCGATTACAAAATTGCCCCGTCGATCCTGTCGGCGGATTTCGCCCGGCTGGGCGAGGAAGTGAAAAACGTCCTGGCCGCCGGCGCCGACATCGTCCATTTCGACGTGATGGACAACCACTATGTGCCCAACCTCACCATCGGCCCGCTGGTGTGCGAGGCGCTGCGCAAACACGGCATCACGGCGGATATCGACGTGCACCTGATGGTGAAGCCGGTGGACCGCATCATCCCGGACTTCGCCAAGGCCGGCGCGACCTACATCACCTTCCACCCCGAGGCCTCCGACCACATCGACCGCTCCTTGGCGCTGATCCGCGAATCGGGCTGTAAATCGGGTCTGGTGTTCAATCCCGCCACGCCGCTCGACTATCTGAAATATGTGATGGATAAAGTGGACATGGTGTTGCTGATGTCGGTGAATCCCGGTTTCGGCGGCCAGAAGTTCATCCCCGCCACCTTGAACAAGCTGCGCGAGGCGCGCCGGATGATCGATGAGAGCGGTTATAAAATCCGCTTGGAGATCGACGGCGGCGTGAAGACCGACAACATCCGCGAAATCGCCGAGGCCGGCGCCGACACCTTCGTGGCCGGCTCCGCGGTGTTCAGCGCGGGCAAGGCGAGCGATCCGAATCGTTATGATTCCGTCATCGCCGCCATGCGTGCCGAGTTGGCCAAGGCCGGTAAATAATACGAGTGAGCGGCGCGGTGAGCATCAACAAACAACCCAAGATGGTATTGATCGACCTCGACGGCACCCTGGTGGACAGCGTGCCCGACCTCGCCTATTGCGTGGACGAGATGATGACGGTCTTGGGCCAATCCGCCCGCGGCGAAGCGCGAGTGCGGCACTGGGTGGGCAACGGTGTCGAGCGTTTGGTGAAGCGCGCGCTGCTCGACCGGCTGGACGGCGAGCCGGCCGCGGCGGATTTTCAGCGCGCCCTGCCGATCTTCATGGCCTTGTATAAAGACAATGTCTCCAAGCGCAGCCAGCTTTATCCCGGCGTGAAGGACGGCCTGGAGTTTCTGCGCGGCGCCGGTTACAAGCTGGGCTGCATCACCAACAAGGCCGAGGCCTTCACCGTGCCCTTGCTGAAAGACCTCGGCGTCTACGATTATTTCCAGATCGTGGTGAGCGGCGACACCTTGCCGGTGAAAAAACCCGATCCCGCGCCCTTGCTGCACGCGGCGAAATTTTTCAATGTCGCCGCCGATCAGGCCTTGATGGTGGGCGATTCCATCAGCGACGTGCAGGCGGCGCGCAACGCCGGTTTCCAAATCGTGTGCCTGAGCTACGGCTACAACCACGGTGTCGATATCCGCGAGGCCCGGCCCGACGCGGTGATCGACTCCCTCGCGGAATTGTCCGGCCTGCTGGCCAAGGCCGCCTGAACGGGACGATGAGTCATGCGGCTTGAAACGACGTTAACCAACACAGCGCGGCTGTGGCGATGGCGCGGGTGAAGGCCCGCCGTCATCGGTTTTTGTCGCGTCGTTTTCGAGAGTGAGCAACATGAGTCCTGAACAATTTCGCGCCCTGGCGGACCAGGGTTACAACCGCATCCCCGTCATGCGCGAGGTGCTGGCGGATCTCGATACCCCGCTCAGTACCTATCTCAAATTGGCCGACGGCCCTTACTCCTATCTGCTGGAATCGGTGCAGGGCGGCGAGAAGTGGGGTCGTTATTCCATCATCGGCCTGCCCTGCCGCAATCGCATCGAAGTGCGCGGCCGACAGCTCACCCTGCTGCGCGACGGCGCGGCGGTGGAGACCTTGCACAGCGACGACCCGTTGGCCTGGATTGAAAACTTCCACGCCCATCACCGTGTCCCCGAACTGCCCGGTCTGCCGCGCTTCACCGGCGGCCTGGTCGGCTACTTCGGCTACGACACCGTGCGCTACGTCGAACCGCGTTTGGCGGTGTGCCCCAATCCCGATAGCTTGAATACCCCGGACATCCTGCTGCTGATCTCCGACGAGGTGGTGGTGTTCGACAATCTGCGCGGCAAGTTGTACGTGGTGGTGCACGCCAATCCCGCCGCGGCCGATGCCTATGCGCGGGCGCAGGCCCGCCTCGCGGAATTGGTGCGGCACATGCAGCAAGCCGCGCCGCTGTACGGGCGCGGCCGGCGCGCCGCTACCGTGCACGGCGAGGCGGATTTCGTCTCGGACTTCACTCGCGAAAAATTCGAGGCGGCGGTGGCGCGGGTCAAGGATTACATCCTCGCCGGCGACGTGATGCAGGTGGTGTTGTCGCAGCGCTTATCCATCCCCTTCGCCGCCGCGCCGCTGGATTTGTACCGCGCCCTGCGCAGCCTCAATCCCTCGCCCTATCTTTTTTATTTGCACCTCGGCGATTTTCAGATCGTCGGCTCGTCGCCGGAGATTCTGGTGCACGTCGAACACGGCATGGTCACCGTGCGGCCCATCGCCGGCACGCGCAAACGCGGCGCCGACGAGGCCGAAGACCGCGCCCTCGAACAGGACCTGCTCGCCGATCCCAAAGAACGCGCCGAACACCTGATGCTCATCGACCTCGGCCGCAACGACGTGGGCCGCGTCGCGCAAGTCGGCAGCGTGGCGGTCACCGAGCGCATGGCGGTGGAACGTTATTCGCACGTGATGCACATCGTCTCCAACGTCACCGGCCGCTTGCGGCCCGGCACCGGCGCGATCGCCGCGCTGCGCGCCACCTTTCCCGCCGGCACCTTGAGCGGCGCGCCCAAGATACGCGCGATGGAGATCATCGACGAATTGGAACCGGTGAAGCGCGGCATCTACGGCGGCGCGGTCGGCTACCTCGGCTGGAACGGCAATATGGACACCGCCATCGCGATCCGCACCGCCGTGATCAAAGACGGCGCTTTGCATATTCAAGCCGGCGCCGGCATCGTCGCCGACTCCGTGCCCGCCAGCGAATGGGAAGAGACCATGAACAAAGGCCGCGCCATCTTCCGCGCGGTGGCGATGGCGGAGGCGGGTTTGGACGGCGGCGCCGCGGCGCCGCGGGCAGGGTAATGTCATGTTGTTGATGATCGATAATCTGCATCGCGGTTTTTCTTGATCCGCCAACGTCCAATGAGTAGACCATAAGGCCCCGATTCAAGGGGCTTTTGTTTGTTGACGTTCGATGCTGTTCATTGGCATCCAGAACAAAAGCGGGTATCGTTGCGGGTATCAAAACAACATATAAGCATCACAGGTTTGATACCCACATGTTGACCGACACCAAAATCCGCAATGCCAAGCCTGGCGACAAACCGATTAAGCTTCCTGACAGTAACGGGCTGTATCTCGAAGTGCGGCCGACAGGAGCGAAGTTGTGGCGATACCGCTACCGCATCGCGGGCAAGGAGAATGTCTTTGCCGTAGGCGAATATCCTGCGATTGGATTGGCAGAGGCGAGGGCAATCCGAGCCGATGCACGGGAGTTGGTGAAACAAGGTATTCACCCCGCGCATGACCGCAAGGCATGCATGGCGGCGCAAGTTGCAGAGAACGCCAACACCTTCAAGGCCGTTGCGGTGGAATGGGCCGAGCAACGCAAGAAGAAGTGGACGCCCTATTATGCCCGGCAAGTTGATCGCTTCCTGAATACCGATGTTTATCCCTACATCGGCACCTTGCCGATCCGCAACGTGACGGCGGCGCACCTGTTGGAAATCGTCAAGCGAATTGAGAAGCGCGGCGCGGAGACTGTTGCGTTGGTGGTCCGCCAGTGGTGTAGCGCAATCTTTCGCTATGCCGTGGCAACGCTGCGAGCAGACCACGATCCGGCGGCTACTTTAAAGGGAGCAATTCACCGACCAAAGGTCGAACATCATAAGCCCCTATCCCGCGAACAGGTGGCAACCTTCGTGAAGGCGCTTGATGATTATGGTGGCTATCGGACTACGGTTATTGCGCTACGTCTAATGTTGCTCACCTTTGTGCGCACTGTGGAGCTACGGGCGGCGCAGTGGGCGGAAATTGATCTAGACCGGGCGGAGTGGCGCATACCGGCTGAGCGCATGAAGATGCGGGAGCCGCACTTTGTTCCCTTGTCGCATCAAGCGGTGGAATTGTTGCGGGAGCTAAACACGTACACCGGAGGGCGCGATTTTTTGTTTCCAAATTACCGCAGCCCTAGAGCCTGCATGACGCCAACTACGCTTAATCGGGCGCTGGAACGTATGGGCTTTAATGGCAAGGACAGCATAGGCTTTTCTGCTCACGGCTTCCGTGCGACGGCATCGACCATCCTTAATGAAATGGGTTTTCGCCCTGATGTGATCGAGCGCCAACTCGCCCATAAAGAACGAAATAAGGTGCGAGCGGCTTATAACCAAGCCGAGTACCTGGAAGAACGGCGGGCGATGATGCAGCAATGGGCGGACTACCTCAATAGGCTAGTGGTTGGTGCCGAGGTGATGCCTATTCGTGGAGCTAGAATAGCGTGACGGCGAGGTCCTCGGACTCTCTTGTTACTTATCTCCTCGATCGAACGGATCAGCACGTCGTCTGAGCTCCGGCCATAGAAGAACACCCGAGGAAGTGACACACAGAAGCGTGAGCACAGTTCCTTGCGCAAGGGCGACAGGAGATGCGTTAAGCCCAGACATGCTGCGATCCATGTTGTGCACGACGATGCCGCCGAACGCCAAGAGTGGAAAAGAGCAGTGCTGCCGCGCCAATCCAGCGGCAAATCATTTGTGCGACGGGATATCGATTTGGTATCGCCGCGGGGACCCACAGCGGCGTGGCGAAGACCATACCAACCAGGAACCAGAACGTAGCGGCAGTGTAGCTTTCCGGTTCCACTGCACGAGAGAAGTCGCCGCCCAAAAGCGCTATGAACCCACCACATAGTGCGGTGGTGGTGGGTAGGAAGAATCGGGCCTATAGTGGCATTTGCGCTGCTCTAACGATAATTGCCGTAGGGAAAAGCTGAACAGCAACCTCTAAAATGGACAATACAGCCTCATTAGCCACCAGAACAGCTGAGACGCCTTTCCCCGTTTCTGGCTTGAGCTCCCCCCAAGTCCCAATTTCCACAAGGCTTGAGGAACCCACATCACCCGCACTTGACAAGATCGCTGTCGGTAAATATTCTGCGGTTTGACCCGCGCGAACCTTGGTTGACCCTGGGCAATCGGAGCCCAGAAGTGCCAAGAACAGCGCGGGTTTTATTTTGGTCGATGCACCGCAACTTCCCTTCATCCGCCCAGCGCTGTGCCGGGATCTTCCCGGTCCTGTCATACGTTGATAAGCATGCTCACTTCGACATGACTAAGCGCGGTCTTTAGCTACGCAATCATCATCACGGGATAGCCGCGAACAGGCTCAGGCGCATGAAGGCCAAGCGATCAGGAACGGTATTGGAGTGGATCCTGATGCGGTTAGTATCTCTTTGTCGTCCCGGCCTGAATGGGCTCGTCGTCGCTCTCAATGTCCTTCATCGTGAAAACGCTCCGCTACTTCAGTTGATTTTCTGCTGCCTTCCTCGTAATTTGAACTTGCTAGTTTGTGCCCTATGGAACTGCTGTGCGCAAGTGCCCCGATAATTCCTCCAACATACGATGGCCAACCTTAAGAAGCAAAGGAGAAAGACAACTAGAGCGCAAGGAGTGCGCCGGTCTTCGGCATTGATACGCAAATAGGAGATATAGAGTTAGTGAGTGTCCAGAAAAAGAAAGCCAGAAAGTCTAGGAAGAATGCATTCGCCGAAGCTGCGAACATAGCGCCTCTTAAAAAAATTATTTTCGATTTTCCCGCTGATAGATCTGGCGAATTTGTGATCAGCTGTAGTCAGTTAACCCGAGTCGAACGTCAGATTCTCCGAGGGATGGTGGACCTTCATTACCAATTGTTCAGCGTTGTTTGGGTGACCAACAAACTTCCCCATGGCGATTTATCATCCTTGATGGTGATTGCGTTTGATGCCGAGTTAAGAAAGGCTGATATTGAGGCTTGTATTGATCGTATATGGGGTACATCCTTTGACGAAGTGCTGTCTCCAGAGACGGATAAAGCAGTCGCGCAGATTTTTAGCGATGTGGCTGCTCTTGCCGCGGCCAATGCGCTTCGTGCACTCACTTCGCTGGAAGCAAAGGATTACGAACGTTGCATCGCATGCCACACGCGCGCCGTAAGACTAGCTCAACTAATGGCAGAGGCAGTTCGGCGTATTGATATCTTTTTCGAAGCAGAGCCGCGAATCAGTTTCTCCAGGCTTGGAACGGCTGGCGCAAAAAAACGCCATGCACCAATGGCCGAGCTTCGCAAGTGGGCGGTGGAGCAATACCGCAAGGGAACGTGGCGGTCTGCGAATCAGGCAGCACATGTGTTAAAGGCAGCAATAATTGCTCACGGGCGCAGTATCAATGCCCATCTTTCAGAAGAAAATGCGCAGCGCACAATTGCGGATTGGTTCCGCGCGTCTGTTTAGCTGCTACACCGACACGCCAAGCGGCTATGGTGGCTCAGCTATCAGCTTATCCGCATTTATCCACCGAGCACCCTAGAAATACGATGCAGCCGTCTCACATTGAACGAGGACGGACGCAAATGAATCCCAAACTTCCCGAAACCGGCTATCTCCGGCTTTCTCAAATAATCGGTAATCCAAAAGCAAACCCGCCTATTCCCGCCCTGATACCGGTCGGCAAATCGACCTGGTGGGAGGGTGTTAAAACCGGCCGTTATCCAGCGCCAACTAAAACGTTGGGCCGCAGAATTACGGCCTGGCACGTGGAGGACATCCGTGCCTTGATCGAGAGGAGCCGGCCATGAGTCTTCCGATTAATGACGCCTGCAGGCTCGCGGAGACTCAACACGGCTGGGCTATTCAGCGTATCCACACGAGAAAACACGGACGTACCCGCGAGGCGCTGGAAGCGTGGAAGGACATGCACTGGTTCACCTCAATTGAGGTCGACGTCCTTGCCGAGCTGTTGCTGACGACATCTGACGTAGAGACCGTAGCCGAGGCATTGGCTGAGGCTAAAAACGTCGCGGCAATGCTTGGTCAAGCGCTGCATCCGCACGTTGAGGTGGCTATGAGAGGATTGCCGATGAGCGGAGAGACCTGCCCCGGCTTCACGGCGCCAACCCAGAGGCACGACACGGAGCAAGCGTTACCCTTTTTGACTTCGGCTTGGTCGGATGATCTGGCCATGCGGTTGGCACGTTTCGTCAGCGCGTTGGGCACCGGTCATGGGCTTGCGGGTTTCATGCTGTCGCAGGTGTGGAACCATTGCCAATGCTCCCGACGCGTGGGGTTTTTGTCATGAGTCGCAATAGACTTAGGACCAAGGGTCGCAAGGAAATCGGTTCTTTTGTTGCCTTGCCGCATGCCGTCTTAGAACACCCGAACTTCACAAAGCTGAGCCCCCGCGCCGTAAAGCTTCTGATAGACATCTACGCTCAATATCGCGGCAACAACAACGGCGACCTTTGCGCCGCCTTCACCATTATGAAAACACGTGGGTGGACATCAAAGGATCAGTTGCAAAAAGCCAAAGACGAACTGCTGGAGGTGGGCTGGCTGATCGTCACCCGCCAAGGCGGCCGCAACAAGCCCACGCTGTACGCCGTTACGTTCCAACCCATCGACGAGTGCAAAGGCAAGCTGGACGTGAACCCCACAGCCGCCCCTCCCGGGAATTGGAAGAATTTCCCTTCCGAAGTTAAAAGCAGTGCCCCAAATACGGGGCAAGTTGGTTCTCATGGCGGGGCAATTGTAACCCAATTTAGAAAAACAGCATGATCATTAGCCCGCACGGCGGACCAGTCCTACCCTTTTTGGAGATTTCGCTGCCCCGTGCGACGGACCCCTTTATATATTTACCAAGGGGGTTACTGCTAGTGACATACACAGACGTAGTAATGACCAAGCATTTTGACCTTGCCTCGGAACATGGAAAAGAGAATCGGCTAGGAACGGACAGCAGCTGACATGAGCCCCTAACCTGTTATTAAATGTTATGGTAGAAAGCGACGCTACACGAGAATTCAACCTATCGCCAAAGCTCTTTGCTGTGGTTTAACGGCTTACAGGTATCACAGACAGATCAAAAGGAGACGTTATGACTTGGCGGCAAAGTCTGACTATCGGAGAAGTACGCGCGCGTGCGCGTGCGCGTCATGGGGTTCGGGATGAGACGATCTAAACAGCGCTGCGGTGCTCGCACCCGCCGAGGCACCGAGTGCCTTGCCTCGGCACTCGCGAATGGCCGGTGTCGGCTGCACGGCGGATTATCGACCGGTCCCAAAACACTGACGGGCCGGCGGGCCGCACTAGCCAATTTAAAGCAATTCCGGAAATCAGCTGCGAACGATAATAAGGAGAATGGCTAATCGTTCAGTGTTCAGTGCCATAAGGCATATCTGACCAAAAGGCGGAGCACCAAATCGACACCTCGCGTGCGCACATAGACGTGAAGGGAAGAGGACGGTTTCTGCATGAAGGCTTTTTCCAGGTTGTCTCCATTGGTCGCGTATCCCCAAAGCCTTTCGCGCGGGACATCAACCTTGAACGGAGAACTGAACCCCGCCGATATTCGCGAAGACTCATTTCATGAGGGGATGGAGTTCCAGGAGACTCCCGCGGAAGTGTAGCGATCAGTCAGACATGAAAGGTAAGTAAAACTCCCAGTTGCTGTAGAGGTATCTTTGCGGCACGCTTGTGTGGCGCACGGTCTTCCACTAACGGCATGGATGCCCCCGGGTAGCAGTCCCACTAGTATTAACACCCTGCTTGTGCGCCAGCTGTCAAACGGTAGTGACACATCCGTGGCACGAGCGAAAAAATCGCTGCGAGGGCGGTGACCGGCACCGGCTCCGTACTAAGGGGCCTCTGTAAATCAGCGTTATAGGTAGGGCGAAGAGTGAGGCGTTGCACACGAAATATTCGAGGAGAAAATATGAAAAATGGCCAGCTGTGTCTTGCATTTCTCTGCATTGCAATCTCATTCTGCGCACAGGCAGAAAACAACCTTGATGGGTGGGGCTTTGGAATTGGCATCGGGTTCGAACTTTATAATAACCCGTATATAAAGACCGCATCAATGAATGGGGCAGAAAAAATAGTTTCAGTGAATGAAGAATATAAAAGCATACCAGCTCTTTGGTCAGCTGTTAATTGGACAGTTACTGCTCAGTGCAAACATGTACATATCCCGGCAAGATGGGTATGCACGGAGTGGGTAAAGCCGGGTTGGTTCGTCGGCGCAAAGTTGATTGGACAAAATGGGGCTGGTCTAGACGGTGCCGCCGTGGGAATTCAATGGGCATTTCTTCGACCTGCTGATGGCGGGGGTGCAGGAAAGCGAAAGAGCCTTAATCTTGGCGTAGGTATTGGCGTGACAAAGTTTCGTGAGCTGGCGTCCGGTATTAAGGAGGGCCAAGCGCTCCCAAGTTATTATGACGATGTAAGATACAGGGATACAACTAAGCCAATGTTTCTCATTCTAGTTACAAAAGACATCGCCATGTAAAAACTTCTATAGCTCAGCTGCTCCTGACTGTAATAACATCTGACAGCCACGCTGGCTCAAGCTGCCACGCTATGGCATCGGATTTCATATATGTCCGATCCAGTTGCTTTGCGAATGCTAGGGGTTCACTGTCGAATGTCTGCATGGGTGTTTGCCGTAGCAGTACTTTCCGGAATGCGTCTGCTCGATATTATTTCGCGTGGTCCACTTATCGATATCGGCCTGCGGTTCTTCCATATTGTGATATAGCTTGCGCCGCGCAATGCATGATGCGAGCTTCCAATTCGTGATGCGATGCACGCCCCCGGCGCGATTGCCCGACCTGGTTGAAACGAGGAAGCTGCACCGCGTCCCTGGTATCGGCAAATGCAACGGCAATACCGCGGCTGGCGCAATCTGTTCGATGACGGCGTGGGCTGTTGTTTCGGTCTTCCCCAGCGTAACACGAAGCTTTCAAGCGTGATGTTACGGGGGCGCAAGCGCAGCTTGATGTCGAGCGCAAGCGCGGCAGGCCGAAGCTGCGGAGAAGGCGGCGGTGATCCGGAATGTGGCGGCGCCCGCGACAGGCGCTCATCCCTACCTTATGAGCGAGGACATCCAAGTCCACGGCGCGCGCGAGCGATCTTTATTCCATTCTTGAGCCCGTCTCTGTGAGAATCTTCTAGTCGCAGTGCGAGTACGGTGCGGGGATAACACGGGTAAAATGCACGTGGAACTCACAACACAGATTCCTCACTATGGGAATGTGTCTTAGCCACTCATGTCTTGAGCGCTGCGCGTACTTGATGAACCTTGTTCGATATTAGGCATAGGATCTTAGCCGGATAGGGACGCTGGCATAAAAAGATAATGGGGTCGTCCAACGTTTGAGCCAACCGGCACATTGTGCGTGACGGAATCTGGCCCAGAATGAATGGCAAGACAATGACGGCACGACGCAATGTGTTCGGTTGCGCGAATTGTGACCGAGCGCCGTCGTGAACCCGGGAGCAATGTGTCAGGCCAAGTCTGTCAATCGCCCTCCGGGCAGGAATCTTCAGAGTAGAGGTGATCGGACATCGTGACAGTGGATCAGGACACCACTACGGTATCAGCATCGCTGCCTTACCGTGGCGACAGTCCCGTCAGCCGAGAAGCGCTTTATGAGATTGTCTGGAACGCGCCCATGCTCAAGGTGGCGGCACGCTTCGGCGTCTCGTCGAGCTATATGGCCCGGGTCTGCACGCTGCTCAACGTACCACGGCCGGAGCGTGGCTATTGGGCAAAGCTGGCGGTGGGTAAAGCGCCCACGCAACCGCCACTCCCTGAGCCGCGTCACGGCGACGTGCTCGAGTGGCGACGCGACGGCACGTTTCCGAAACGTGCCCGTTCGCTGCCAAAACCTCCTGACCCAAGACCTCAGCGGCAGCGCACAGCTAGACCCCCGCTGCCAGATCGACATCCGCTAGCGTATGGCGTCAAGCCGCTATTCGAGGCAGGTCGTTACTCTTGGGACGGCAACTATCTCAAGCCGGCCAAGCGACTGCTCGTCGACCTGATAGTTACCAAGACGGGGCTGGAAAAAGCAATCGCCTTTGCGAACGAATTGTTCCTAGCCCTAGAGGCGCAAGGCCACCGCGTGATCATTGCGCCGAACTCCGAGCACTTCCATCGCGCGACCGTCGATGAGCGTGAAAATCCCACGAAAGGCCACCACCATAACAACCTGTGGTCGCCGATGCGGTGCACGGTAGTGTATATCGGGACCGTGGCGATCGGCCTCACCGTTATCGAGATGTCCGAGCAAGCGGAAGCCCGATACGTGAACGGCGAGTACGTTCGGCTGACCGACTACGTTTCCAAGCGAGGTGGTAGGTACACGCAGCGTCATGGCTGGACGAGTACCCACGAGTTCGCGACCGGGCGCCTCTGCCTCCAGGCCTACTCGCCGTACCCGCGTGCTGACTGGGTCCAGCAGTGGCGAGAGACGCCGGCCCGGGACCTTTCTAGCCGCATCCCCGCCATCATGCGTGAGCTGGAGAAGGCTACGATCGAGATCGCCCGACGCGTCGAAGAAGGTGAGCGCCGGGCGGAAATTGAGCGTAAGCGTTTGGCAGCTGAATACGAACGCTGGCGTCGCGAAGAGGAGGCGCGGCAGGCCGCAAAAGCTCTGCAGGACAGCAAAGACGAGCTGCTTCAGATCATCGATGCCTGGGCAGCTGCGAAGCGGCTCGAGGAGTTCTTCGCGGACGCCGAACGCCGAGCGCAGGATTTACCGGCCGAACATCGGGAGCGCGCACTGGAACGACTTCGACGCGCACGCGGCTTGATCGGTAGCACCGATGCGCTGGAGCGATTCGACGCATGGCGTGCGCCGCAGGAGCGCTAAGGTTGGTAGGAATTCAGTCGAAGAATGTGCCGGCGCCTAGCCTCGATATCTGAGCGCACTGAATCACTCGCAAATCATTGAACAGCGCAAGAAGATCATTGCAGAGGCTGCAGAACAGCGCTATAGGGAATTAGCCGGCAGTGAAATCAAATACACATCAGCGGAACGGTGCATGAACTCAAGGAAGACACCCCCCATCAGCGTGAATTCCTTGATTTCTACCGTACTCCCAGAGGCAAGTCCACTTCCAAAGGCTCTCGCCGAAGCTAAGGACTCACTCGACGCTTGTCAGCAACATCAAGTTCATGAACTTTTATCCGTTCATTGACATCGCGATGATCTCTCCGCGCCCGATTGGCCTTTCCGCGATGGCCTATGCGACCGCCCGGCGCTACGCCAAAGACTCGCGTTTTGCCTTTGGCACCCGGAGATTGCCTTGGGGGCTTTGCCAGCGCTATCTTCCTGCTGGCGCCATTCTCGGACCGGTCAATGTTGTCTGCGCACTGATCCTGGGTAAAGTGCACCACCATGGGCACGGGGCATTCCCAGCGGCACGATCATCACGCCACTGAACATCACCTAGTAGACCAAGGCAACCTATGCCGAGGGAGAGTTAACCGAGGCGCAACTTGTAAGGAATTCTTACAAATTTGCCAGGAGGCTGCACAAGTAGGCGGCAAGTGAGCTATTCAAAGAATACTTTAGCATTGGCACTGCTTAATTAAAGAATGCTTTAATTATTTTAAGCCATATTAAAGAAATATTTGGCATGAAGCGGGTCCTCTGCGGGGCTGGTTCTTCGCCGGCGCGCCATGAGTTGTAGTCTCCTCTAATCGTCCGAATGCGAGATTCGATAGCCGACGCTCACCCGAATCTTCAAAAAATACCATATTGGCATCTGGTTCTAATCGCGTCCGTGAGCGCGTCTACGGTGAGCGCGAGCGCGGTCCTGCCCCTGCCGTCAGGTCCAGATCGAGGTTGCCGAGTTTGCGCCTTGCACCGGCGAAAAATCCGACAACTGACAGATACGATGATCGCGTGATAGCATCGCGGGCACACAGGGGGAGTATCCATGCGCACGGTCGTCGGCATTCGCCCGAGTAAACAGGTTCGCCGGGCTTCCAGTCAAACCGAAGAGACTATGCCTACCGTCTGGTTCGCTTCATGGCGACAGCTGGTCGGCGTGCTGTCGGACGAAAACCGTGCACTGCTGCGCCTGATGCAGGATAAGCAGCCGCGCACGGTACTGGAACTGGCCGAACTGTCCGGCCGCGCGGCCAGCAACTTGTCGCGCACGCTGCGCAATCTGGAGGGCTACGGATTGGTCAAGCTGCACCGTAGCCCGGACACCCGCGCCGTGCGCCCCGAGGCGCTGGCCACCGAGTTTCTGGTGATGTTGGACTGATCTGCCACCCCAAACCACAACAGGAATCACACATGGCCAGCGGCAAAAATAACAACAACGGCGGCAACCTCGGCTTCGAGGCCGAACTCTTCAAAACCGCCGACAAACTGCGCGGCAACATGGAGCCCAGCGACTACAAGCACGTCGCGCTGGGGCTGATTTTCCTCAAATATATCTCCGACGCCTTCGAGGCGCGCCACGCCAAGCTGCTGGCCGACGACCCGAAAGCCGCCGAAGACAAGGACGAATACCTCGCCGACAACATCTTCTGGGTGCCGAAGGACGCGCGCTGGTCGCACCTGAAGGCCAACGCCAAACGCCCCGAGATCGGCACCCTGATCGACGACGCCATGCGCGCCATCGAGAAGGACAACGAATCCCTCAAGGGGGTGCTGCCCAAGGACTACGCCCGCCCCGCGCTCAACAAGGTGATGCTGGGCGAGCTGATCGACCTGATCTCCGGCATCGCCCTGAACGAGAAAGGCGAAAAGTCGAAAGACGTGCTCGGCCGCGTCTACGAATATTTCCTCGGCCAGTTCGCCGGCTCCGAGGGCAAGCGCGGCGGCGAGTTCTACACCCCGCGCTCGGTGGTGCGCGTGCTGGTCGAAATGCTCGAGCCCTACCAGGGCCGCGTGTACGACCCCTGCTGCGGCTCCGGCGGCATGTTCGTGCAGAGCGAAAAGTTCGTGCTCGAACACGGCGGCCGCCTCGGCGACATCGCCATCTACGGCCAGGAGAGCAACTACACCACCTGGCGGCTGGCCAAGATGAACCTTGCGGTGCGCGGCATCGACGCCGACATCCGCTGGAACAACGAGGGCAGCTTCCACAAGGACGAACTGCGCGACCTGCGCTTCGACCACATCCTCGCCAACCCGCCGTTCAACATCTCCGACTGGGGCGGCGACCGCCTGCGCGAAGACCCGCGCTGGCAGTTCGGCACACCGCCCGTGGGCAACGCCAACTACGCCTGGTTGCAACACATCTATTGGCACCTGGCCCCGTTCGGCACCGCCGGCGTGGTGCTGGCCAATGGCTCCATGAGCTCCAACCAGAGCGGGGAAGGCGAGATCCGCAAGGCCATGGTCGAAGCCGACGCCGTGGACTGCATGGTGGCGCTGCCCGGCCAGTTGTTCTATTCGACGCAGATACCCGCCTGCCTGTGGTTCCTCGCCCGCAACAAGGCCAATGGTCAGGCCGGTCAGCGCAAACTGCGGGATCGAACGGGCGAAGTGCTGTTTATCGACGCCCGCAACATGGGTCAATTGGTGGACCGCACCCGGCGCGAACTCACCGAAGACGACATCCACAAGATCGCCGATACCTATCATGCCTGGCGCGCCGCGCCGGGCGAGTTTATCTCGGAACGGCGTCAACATTTCCCCTACGAAGACATCCCCGGGTTCTGCAAATCCGCCTCGCTGGATGACATCCGCAAGCACGGCCATGTGCTTACCCCCGGCCGCTATGTCGGCGCCCAAGTCGCCGAGGACGACGGCGAAGCCTTTGTCGACAAGATGCAGCGCCTCAGCGCCCAGTGGCGCGAACAGCAGCAGGAAGCGGCGCGGCTCGACGCGGCGATCGAGGTTAACCTCAAGGAGCTTGGGTATGGCGGGTGAGTGGCAAGAGGTAGTTATTGCTGAAGCCCCGCTTGAGATTATCGACGGTGATCGGGGTCCCAATTATCCGAGACAGGATGAGTTTGCATCCGTCGGTCATTGCCTGTTTCTAAACGCTGGAAACGTCACGAATGCAGGGTTCAGTTTCTCAGATTGCAGCTTCATATCTAAAAATAAAGATGCGGCTTTACGAAAAGGGAAGGCCAAACGGGATGATGTTGTTCTTACGACACGCGGCACCGTTGGGAATGTGGCTCTATATGACGCATCAGTACCGTATGAGCATGTACGGATCAATTCCGGAATGGTTTTGCTACGGCCGGATAGTTCTAAACTTTCACCTCGCTTCCTCTACCAATTTGTCCGATCCGCTGTTTTTAGGGAGCGAGTGACGGCACTAACAACAGGCAGTGCACAACCCCAGCTCCCAATTCGTGATATCAGGCGAATTGAGTTTCCTCTGCCACCCCTCACCGAACAACTCACTATCGCCCACATCCTTGGCACGCTGGACGACAAGATCGAACTCAACCGCCGCCGCAACCAGACCCTGGAGACCATGGCTCGCGCCCTGTTCCAGGACTGGTTCGTCGACTTCGGCCCTGTCCGCGCTAAAATGGAAGGCCGCGAACCCTACCTTCCCGCCGACCTCTGGCAACTCTTCCCCGACCGGCTCAATGATGAGGGGAAGCCGGAGGGGTGGGAGCTTAAACGCGTTTCTTATTACCTGACACTTGCCTACGGAAAATCGTTGCCGGCGGGCAAGCGAAATCACGGAGGCGTTCCGGTTTACGGTTCCGGCGGAATCACTGGGTTTCATAGCGAGGCATTAGTCAACGGACCGGCGATCATCGTCGGACGTAAAGGAACCGTTGGAAGTTTGTATTGGGAAGATCGCCCATGCTTCCCCATTGATACTGTGTTCTATGTTCAACCAGAGGCCCCACTGTCGTTCTGCTATTACTTGCTCGAAAGCTTGCCGCTCCGAGACATGAACACCGATGCAGCTGTGCCAGGCTTGAATCGTGAGAATGTCTATCGACTCGAAGTCGCCGCACCACCGGCCAGGCTTATTTCGGCTTTCACTGAGACAGCCACTCGCCTTCGCGAGGGCATCGCGGCAATTTCCAGAGACAGTGACACCCTCGCCCAACTACGCGACACCCTGCTGCCCAAACTGATCTCCGGCGAGCTGCGTATCGCCGATGCCGAGAAATTTCTGGAGAAAGCCCTATGACGCACACCAGCCAGCCACCGCGCATCGAGAGCCTGCATGTCAAAAACTACCGGGCGCTGAGGGACATTAAACTGGAGAAGATGACTCCGCTCACCGTGCTGCTTGGACCGAATGGCAGCGGCAAGTCCACGGTGTTCGATGTGTTCGCCTTTCTCGCCGAGTGCTTTACCGACGGACTGCGCAAGGCATGGGATCGCAGGGGCCGTTTCAAGGAACTGCGCAGCCGGGATCAGGATGGGCCTATCGTCATTGAAATTCAGTATCGTGAGAAGCCGCAAACGCCCCTGATCACCTATCACCTTGAGATTGAGGAGCAACTCAAAGGGCCGGTGGTGGCGCGGGAGTTCCTGCGTTGGAAGCGTGGACACCCGGCGGCGCCGTTTCACTTCCTCGACTATCAATACGGCAAGGGCAAGGTCATCACCGGAGAAGAGCCGGAATCGACGGACACGCGCGTCGAAAAGCCGCTTTCCGGCCCGGATGTACTGGCGGTCAGCACATTGGGAACGCTGGCGGAAAACCCGCGCGTCATCGCGCTTCGGAACTTCATCTCGGGCTGGCATCTCTCCTACCTGTCGGCGGATGCTGCCCGTGGCAACCCGGAGGCGGGTGCGGAGGAGCGCCTCTCCCCCACCGGGGACAACCTGCCCAATGTCATCCAGTATCTGCGCGAACAGCACCCCGAGCGGTTGGAGCAAATCTTCGAGACCTTGAGGCGGCGCATCCCGCGCATCGAGCGGGTGCAGGCTGAGGTCTTGCAGGACAGTCGGCTGTTGTTACTGGTGAAGGACGCTCCGTTTTCGACGCCAGTGCTCTCCCGCTTCGCCTCCGATGGTACGCTCAAGCTCTTGGCCTATCTGACGGTGCTCTACGATCCAGAACCACCGCAGTTGATCGGCATCGAGGAGCCGGAGAACTATCTGCACCCGCGTTTGCTGCCGGAACTGGCTGAAGAGTGCCAGCAAGCCGCCGACCTTACCCAGTTGATCGTCACCACCCACTCGCCCTTTTTTATCAATCCGCTGCGACCTGAAGAGGTGCGTGTGCTTTACCGTGCGGCGGATGGCTATACGCGGGTGCGTCGGGTGGCGGATATGCCCGGCATCGCCGCGCTCCTCGATCAGGGGGCCACGCTGGGCGAGCTCTGGATGGAGGGGCATTTCGATGTCGGCGATCCTCTGGCGATGGGAGATGCGGAGTGATGCGGGTCGAATTCCTGGTCGAGGAACAATCCGCCGAGGAGGCGTTGAAGCACCTGCTGCCGCGACTGATCGGCCGACGCGCCCAATGGGGAATCATAAACCTCGGCAGTAAATACAAACTGCTCAAGGTGCTGCCACAGCGGTTGGCTGCCTATCGGCAGCGCATCGATCAGGGCGAAGACCTGCGTGTGGTGGTACTGGTGGATCGCGATAAAGACGACTGCGAGGCGCTCAAGCGCCAACTCGAAGGCGCGGCACTGGAAACGGGGCTCGCGACCAAATCCACGCCCGATGCCCAAGGTCGCTTTCTCGTGGTCAACCGCATCGTGATTGAGGAGCTGGAATCCTGGTTTATCGGTGACCCGGCCGCCCTGCGCCAGGCTTTCACCAGTCTGCCGAGGATTGATGAGAAGAAGGGCATCTTTCGCAACCCGGACAATGGTGGTTCCTGGGAGGCGCTGCATCGCTTTCTCAAGAAGCACGGCATCTACAAGAGCAGCTATCCCAAGATCGACGCCGCGCGGCGTATTGCACCACGGATCGATCTCCAGGCCAATCGCTCGCACAGCTTTCAGGTCTTCGTCCAAGGTGTGGAGGCGTTACTGCTATGACCCGCATCCCCGTCAACCCCGAGCTGCTGACCTGGGCGCGTGAGCGCGCCGGGCTGGATACGCTCGCGCTGGCGGGGCGTTTCCCCAAACTCAGCGAATGGGAAGACGGCGCCTTGCAGCCGACCTTGCGCCAACTGGAAGACTTCGCCCGCACCGTGCATGTGGCTGTTGGCTATTTGTTCTTGCCGGCGCCACCGGATGAGCCGTTGCCGATTCCGGATTTCCGCACGCTGGCCGGTCGTCAAGTGGCCAGTCCCAGCCCAAATCTACTCGACACGATTTATTTGTGTCAGCAGCGGCAGGACTGGTTTCGCGACTATGCCCGCGTACACGCGCTGCCTGCGCTGGACTTTCCGGGCAGTGCCACGGTGGAGGACGCGCCCGAGCGCGTGGCCGAGGCGATGCGACAAAGGCTCGCGCTTACCATTTCCGAGCGTCAGCAACTGCCAACATGGACCGATGCCCTGCGCCAGCTGATCGGCAAGGCTGAGGATGCGGGTGTATTGGTGATGACCAGCGGCGTCGTAGGCAGCAACAGCCACCGCAAGCTGGACGTGGAGGAGTTTCGCGGCTTCGCGCTGGCGGATGACTTGGCGCCGCTGGTGTTTATCAATGGCGCCGACAGCAAGGCGGCGCAGATATTCACCCTGGCCCATGAGCTGGGGCACCTGTGGCTTGGCGAGAGCGGCATATCCGATCCCGAAGCGGGCCGACCGGCCGAACCGGGCATCGAACGCTGGTGCAATGCCGTGGCGGCGGAGTTTCTGATGCCGCTGGCGATGTTGCGCCGGGAATATCAGGGCGGCGTGGCGGTCGCGAACGAAATTCAACGCCTGGCGCGCAGCTTCAAGGTCAGCACGCTGGTCGTCTTGCGGCGTCTCTTCGATGCGGGCTTTATCGACGAGCCAACCCTTTGGCAGAGTTACCGTGAAGAGCTGGAGCGCATCCGCGCGCTCGACCGGAGCGGCAGCGGCGGCGGCGACTTCTACCGCACGCTGGGTGCGCGCACCGGCAAGCGCTTTGCCCGCGCCGTGCTATCGAGCACGCTGGAAGGCCAGACCCTATTTCAGGATGCCTTTCGCATGCTGGGTGTGCGCAAGACCTCCACTTTCTATGAAGCTGCGCGCGAGCTGGGGGTGATGCTGTGACCTACCTGCTCGATGCCAACGTGTTTATCCAAGCCAAGAACCTGCACTACGGGCTGGATTTCTGTCCCGCCTTTTGGCAATGGCTGCTCGACAACCATGCTGCCGGTCGGGTATTCAGCGTTGATAAAGTGGCCGATGAAATCGCGGCGGGCGGCGATGAATTGACCGATTGGATGCGTGACCACGGCAATGGCCTGTTCGTTAAGACCGGTGCGGAGGTAGCCGCCCAGTTCGGTAAGGTCAGCGCCTGGACCACACAGCAAAACTGTGAACCGGCTGCCATCAACACCTTTTTGCAGGTGGCCGATTACTATTTGATTGCCCACGCCCTGGCGAATGGACATGTGGTGGTTACGCACGAAGTGCCTGCCAACTCCGTTAAGCGCATCAAGTTCCCCAATGTCTGCGTCGGCCTGAATCTGCGGTTCATGACGCCTTACGAAATGCTGCGGCGGGAACGCGCGCGGTTTGTGTTAGGTGGTGCGCAAGCATGACCATGGACTGGTGCCCGGGCATCCGCGAAGCCTGCACCCACTGGCGCGACGCTCCAATGTTGCAGCAAAACCTGGAAGCCCTGGAGCAGACGCTCGGCCAAGACAACGACGCCTGCATCGACTGCGTAAAGACGATGGTCGAGGTTGTCTGCCGGGTCATCGTCGAGAGCTTCCATACACCGCTGGCGCCGCTCAAGCCTCTGCAGGAAGCGCCTAGCCTTTCCGACTGGCTGAGCGCCGCGGTACGTGCGTTGAAACTGGGCGACATCCGCGACGAGAAGTTCAAAAAGTTAGTATCCAGCCACCACAAGCTGGCGGGTGCACTTAACGATCTGCGCAATCAGGCCGGTCCCGCCAGCCACGGCAAAGACCCGTACCTGGAGCGGCTCGCCGTCCATCATCGTCGTTCGGCAGTGCTCGCTGCCGACGCCATAGTGGCCTTTCTGCACAAGGCCTATCTAGAAGCGCAACTGGACCCTACCAGTTCGCGCGAGCCCTGGGAGCGTTTTGCCGATAACAATGCGGTCATCGATGCGCAGGTTGGACTGTCAGTGGATACTGACGAAGACGGATCGACCACGCTGCAGTTTTCTCTGCCCGGTGGCGACGTGTTGCCTGTTGCTATCGAAGTCAGTCGATTGCTCTATCTGCTCGATCGCTATGCGTATGTGGAGGCGCTGAACGCAGCGCGTAGCGTCAGTGAGTCGGAGGTTGCGGAGTGACGCGAACGCCCGACGCAGTCATCGAGTTATCAGCGCGTTTCAAAGCGTTGCTGGATAGTGACCCCGTTGAAGCCGTGAGGCAGGCACGACAGATTCGGGGGCGCGAGGAGGCAACCTATGAATAACATCGTGATTTTCGAGTCCGGCGAGCGGTCGGTTGACGTCCGGCTGGAGGGTGAAACCGTCTGGCTGACCCAGGCTCAGGTTGCCGAGCTTTTTTCGGTCAGTCCCCAAAACATCACCATGCACCTAAAAAATATATACGAAGAACAGGAGCTTGAAGAGGACTCAACCTGTAAGGATTTCTTACAGGTTCAAACCGAAGGCGACCGAGAGGTTAAAAGAAAGCGCAAGCACTACAACCTGGACGCCGTCATCTCGGTTGGCTACCGCGTCAATTCCCGTCGCGCCACCCAGTTCCGTATCTGGGCCACCAACATCTTGAAACAATACTTGGTGGAAGGCTACACCCTCAACCAGCATCGCCTGCGGGAACGGGGCATCGAGTTCGAGCAGGCGCTGAGCTTGCTGTCGCGCACGCTGGCCAATCAGCAACTGGTCAGTGCCGAGGGCGAGGCGGTGCTGCATGTCATCAGCGAGTACGCCCGCAGCTGGAGCCTGTTGCAGGGTTACGACGAGCAGAGCTTGAGCGGCCAGACCGGCAGGCAGGACGGTATGCGGTCGCTGCAACTGGACGAGGTGCTGGCGGCTATTAATCAGCTCAAGGCCGAGCTGATTCGCAAGGGCGAAGCCACCGCGCTGTTCGGCCAATTGCGCGGCGACGGCCTGGCCTCCGCGCTGGCTACCATCGAGCAGGGCTTCGGTGATGAGCTGTTCTACCCCAATGTGGCCAGCCGCGCGGCGCACCTGCTGTATTTCGTGATTAAGAACCACCCACTGGCCGACGGCAACAAACGCACCGGCTCCTTCCTGTTCCTCTGGTATCTGCGCCTGAACCAGCACCTGCTGGCCCGGCCGGTGGAGCGTCTGATCAATGACAACACGCTGGTGGCGCTGGCACTGCTGGTGGCCGAGAGCTTGCCCGGTCAAAAGGAACTGATGGTGCGGCTGGTGGAGCATTTCGTACTGCTAAAAGACACTGCCAACACAAGGGGCGACTGATGGCCTTTCTCACCGAAGCGCAACTTGAAACCGCGCTGCTGGAACAGCTTGCGGGTTTAGGCTATGCCTGTGCCTCGGACGACCTCATCGGCCCCGATGGCAAGCAGCCGGAGCGGGATGCCTACGACGAGGTGGTGCTCAAGGCCCGACTCACCGCCGCCGTGGCCCGCCTGAACCCGGCGCTGCCGCCCGAGGCGCAGGCCGATGCGATACGCCGCCTGATTCAATCGGAACTGCCCAACCTGCTGGAAGAGAACCGCCGCATTCATCGCCTGCTGATCGAAGGCGCGGATGTGGAGTATTACGCCGAGGACGGCACGCTCACGGCGGGCACGGTCCGGCTGATCGACTTTGGCAGTCCGGCCAACAATGATTGGCTGGTGGTGCAGCAGCTCGTGGTGGTAGCAGGCCAGGTCAAGCGTCGACCGGACGTGGTGGTGTTCATTAACGGCCTGCCGCTGGCGGTGATCGAGCTGAAGGCACCCGGTGGCGAGAACGCCACCCTGGTAGGCGCCTTCAATCAGCTTCAGACCTACAAGCAGCAGATCCCGGCGCTGTTCCGCAGCAATGCGTTGCTGGTGACGTCCGACGGCCTTTCGGCGCGGGTGGGCTCGCTGTCGGCGGACGGCGAGCGCTTCATGCCCTGGCGCACGACGGACGGCACGCGCATCGAGCCAAAGGGATCACCGGAGATGGCCACGCTGATCGAGGGCGTGTTCGAGCGGCGGCGCTTCCTCGACCTGCTGCGCCATTTCACGGTGTTTGGCGAAACCGGCGGCGGACTGATCAAGATCATCGCCGGTTACCATCAGTTCCATGCGGTAAAGAAGGCGGTGATTTCCACGCTGCGCGCCAGCCGGGCGAATTGGCAGGCCGAAGATCCGGTGGAGTACGGGCTCCCCAGCGTCAAAGACCAACCGCCGGGCGACCACAAGGCCGGGGTGATCTGGCACACGCAAGGTTCGGGCAAAAGTCTGTTGATGGCCTTCTATGCGGGCCTGCTGGTGTTCGACCCGCGCATGACCAACCCCACGCTGGTGGTGCTCACCGACCGCAACGATCTGGACGACCAGTTGTTCGCCACCTTCGCGATGTGCAAGGACCTCATCCGCCAAACGCCGGTGCAGGCGCAGGATCGCGAGCATCTGCGCACCCTGCTCAACCGCGCCTCCGGCGGTGTAATCTTCACCACCTTGCAGAAGTTTTCCCCGGCGACGGACGAGACCGATTTTCCGACACTGACAGACCGCTCAAATGTCGTGGTGATCGCCGACGAGGCGCACCGCAGCCAGTACGGCTTCAAGGCGAAGGTGGCCAGCAAGACCGGCGAGATTGCCTACGGCTTTGCCAAGTACCTGCGCGACGCGCTGCCGAATGCCTCGTTCATCGGCTTCACCGGCACGCCGATTGAGGCCACCGACGTGAATACACCGGCGGTGTTCGGCCACTACATCGACATCTACGACATCAGCCGCGCGGTGGAAGACGGCGCCACGGTGCCGATCTACTACGAATCGCGGCTGGCGCGCATCGAGCTGGACGAGGACGAAAAGCCGCGCATCGACGCCGAGATCGAAGCGCTGCTGGAGGACGAGGACGAGCCCAGCGCTGAACGCACCAAGCAGAAATGGAGCACGGTGGAAGCGCTGGTCGGTAGCGACAAGCGCCTCGCGCTGGTCGCGGCCGACCTGGTGAGGCACTTCGAGGACCGCGTCGCGGCACTTAATGGCAAGGCGATGATGGTGTGCATGAGCCGGCGCATCTGCGTGGCGCTCTACGACGAGATCATCAAGCTGCGGCCGAACTGGCACAGCCCTGACGACAACGCCGGCAGCATCAAGATCGTGATGACCGGTGCGGCGTCTGATCCGATGCAATGGCAGCAGCACATTGGCAACAAGGCGCGGCGCGATCTGTTGGCGAAGCGCGCCCGTGACCCGCGAGACCCGCTCAAGCTGGTGATCGTGCGCGACATGTGGCTGACCGGCTTCGATGCGCCCAGCATGCATACTATGTACATCGACAAGCCGATGCGTGGCCACGGCCTGATGCAGGCCATCGCCCGCGTCAACCGCGTGTTCCGTGACAAGCCGGCCGGTTTGATCGTGGACTACATCGGCATCGCGCAAAACTTGAAATCCGCGCTCGCGCAGTATTCCAAGTCCGATCAGGACAAGACCGGCATCGACGAGGCCGAGGCCGTTGCCGTGCTGCTGGAGAAGTACGAAATCGTGCGCGACATGTTCCACGGTTTCGACTATCGCACGGGCCTTACCGGCACGCCGACCGAACGGCTGGCGATGATGGCTGGCGCCATCGAATGGATACTCGACAAGCAGCAGCAATGGGCGGCGGCGGAAAAAACGCCGGATGCGAAGAAGCGGGCACAGCGACGCTTTGCGGATGGCGTGCTCGCACTGTCGAAAGCCTTTGCGCTGGCCGCGAGTTCGGATGAAGCACGCGGCATTCGTGAAGAGGTGGGGTTTTTCCAGGCGATTCGTGCGGCGCTGGTCAAGACGGCTGCCGGTGCCGGTGCGACACGGCAGAATCGCGAGCTCGCCATTCAGCAGATCGTCAGTCGCGCCGTGGTTTCCACTGAGATCGTTGATATCCTGGCCGCTGCCGGTATCCAGACGCCGGACCTCTCCATCCTGTCAGACGAGTTCCTGCTCGAAGTGCAGCAGATGGAGAAGAAGAACCTGGGGCTGGAGGCCCTGCGCAAGCTGCTCAATGACAGCATCCGCTCACGTACCCGAACCAACGTAGTCGAGACCCGTGCCTTCACCGAACGGCTGGAAGATGCTGTCGCGCGTTACCACGCCAACGCCATCACCACCGCCGAGGTGCTGCAGGAGCTGATCAAGCTCGCCCGGGACATACGTGCCGCCCGCTATCGAGGCGAGGAACAGGGGCTGTCCGACGAGGAGATCGCCTTCTATGACGCGCTGGCGGAAAACAAATCCGCCTTGCAGGTCATGGGCGACGACAAGCTGCGCGTGATTGCCCATGAACTGTTGGTCAGCCTGCGCGAAAACGTCGCCGTCGATTGGGCCCACCGCGAATCGGCCCGGGCGCGACTGCGCGTGCTGGTCAAGCGCATCCTGCGCAAGTACGGCTACCCGCCCGATCTGCAAGATGCGGCGGTGCAGACGGTACTGCAGCAGGCCGAAGTGCTTTCGGCGTTGTGGCAGCCAGGGCATTCACGCGCATGAGAGTTTTGACATGACCGATGGCGTTTGATCATGCAGTTCATCACCAACGGCCCCGATATTCCGGATGCGCTCGTGCAAGCGCACGAGGAAGGTCGCGTGGTGTTTTTCTGCGGCGCGGGCATCTCTTATCCCGCCGGCCTGCCGGGCTTCAAGGGGCTGGTCGAAGAGATCTACCGGCTAAACGGCACCGCGCCCTGGGAGATCGAGCGCGAGGTATTGGACCGTGGGCAGTTCGACGCCACGCTAGACCTGCTGGAGAGGCGCCTGCCGGGTCAGCGTCTGGCCGTCCGCCGCAAACTTGCGCAAGCACTGAAACCGAAACTGCGTCGCAAGGGTGCCACCGATACGCACGCGGCCCTGCTGCGGCTTGGACGCAGCCGTGAGGGCGCGCTACGGCTGGTCACCACCAACTTTGACCGCGTGTTTCACGCGGCAGCCAAACGCATCGGTCAGGCATTCCAGGCCTATGCCGCGCCGATGTTGCCGGTCCCGAAGAACAGCCGTTGGAACGGGCTGGTCTACCTTCACGGCCTACTGCCTGAAAAGGTCGACGACACAACACTGAACCGCCTAGTGGTCACCAGCGGTGATTTCGGCCTAGCCTATTTAACCGAACGCTGGGCTGCCCGCTTCGTGAGTGAGCTGTTCCGCAACTACGTCGTCTGCTTCGTCGGCTACAGCATTAACGATCCGGTGTTGCGCTACATGATGGATGCGCTGGCCGCCGATCGGATGCTCGGCGAAATCACACCGCAGGCATGGGCGTTGGGCGACTGCGAGCCAGGACAGGAGCACCGCAAGACAATCGAGTGGAAAGCGAAGGGTGTCACGCCCATTCTTTACCATGTGTCTGGGAGCCTTGGGCATTCGGTATTGCACCAAACATTGCAAGCATGGGGAGACACCTACCGCGACGGCGTTCTGGGTAAGGAGCGCATCGTCGTCAGTTACGCTCTGGCGCGGCCATCGGCAAGTACGCAGCAGGACAATTTCGTTGGTCGGATGTTATGGGCCATATCGGACAAATCGGGGCTGCCAGCTAAACGTTTTGCCGACTTTAACCCTGTTCCGTCGCTGGACTGGTTACTCGAAGCCTTCTCAGATGAACGCTTTGGGCACAGCGATCTGGCCCGGTTTGGCGTGCCGCCGCGGGACGAGACCGACGCCAAATTGCGCTTCTGCCTGATTCACCGGCCTCCGCCTTATGACCACGCGCCACCGATGCTGCTAGCTTTCGGTGACATCGTCGGCAGCCGGTGGGACGACGTGATGTTGCACCTGGCGCGCTGGCTCACGCGACATTTGGATGACCCGAGGCTGATTCTCTGGATTGCGCAACGCGGCGGCCGGTTGCACGATCGCTGGCTGTGGCTGATCGAAAGCGAGCTGGATCGTTTGGCGTCGTTGGAGCGTAGCGACAAGACGGCCGAACTTGACGACATCCGCTCACACGCGCCCAGGGCCATCCCTGGTCCCTTGATGCGCACCCTGTGGCGTCTGCTGCTCAGCGGCCGGGTAAAATCATCGTCGCACGATCGTGATCTCTATCGATGGAAAGATCGGCTAAAGCGGGAGGGGCTGACCACTACGCTGCGCTTGGAGTTACGCGAACTGCTCGCGCCACAGGTGGCCTTGAAGAAGCCGTTACGCTGGGGTGAGGAAGAAGAAAGCGCGGACGAACCCACGCGCTTGCGGCGACTCGTGGATTGGGAGCTGGTGCTCGGAGCCGATCATGTGCATTCGGCCCGGCGCACCTTTGCCCACGAGCAATGGGCATCTGCCCTGCCGAAACTACTGGAGGACTTCCAGCAACTGCTGCGTGATGCGTTGGACTTGTTGCGCGAGCTGGGCGAGGCTGATGACCGCAACGACCGATCGCACTGGGATATGCCATCGATTACGCCGCACTGGCAGAACCGGGGGTTCCGCGACTGGGTGAGCCTGATCGAATTGCTGCGTGATGCGTGGCTGTCGCTTCGTGACAGCGACAGTGCGCGCGCGACGCGGATTGCCCAGATCTGGTTTACGTTGCCGTATCCCACCTTCAAACGCTTGGCGCTGTTTGCCGCCAGCCAAGATGACTGCATCCCGCCCGAACAGTGGGTGGATTGGCTATTGGCCGATGGCACATGGTGGCTGTGGTCCACCGATGCGAGACGGGAGGTATTCAGACTGATCGTTCTGCAGGGGCGGCAGCTGGCAGCGACTGCTCAGCAACGTTTGGAAGCCGCTATCTTGGCCGGCCCGCCGCGCGAGATGTACCGGGATGATCTGGAATCAGAGCAGTGGCAAGGCCTGGTGGCCCGCTCCGTCTGGCTGCATCTGGCCAAACTGAGCGCATCGGGCCTCGCTCTGGGAGGGCCGGCAGCGGCACGCTTGGCGGAACTGTCCAATGCCTACCCAAAATGGCAATTGGCGGTTAACGAGCGTGACGAGTTTTCCCACTGGATGAGCGGCACCGGTGATCCAGACTATAAAGACAGCCGGGATGTCGACATCGCACCTCGAAAGCGGCGTGAACTTGTTGAATGGCTCAGAAAGCCATCGCCCGAACCGCGTTCCTTCCACGAAGACACTTGGCGCGACGTCTGTCGCACCCGATTTTTTCACAGCCTGTATGCACTGTGCGATTTAGCGCGTGAAGGCGTATGGCCGGAAGGACGATGGCGAGAGGCTCTGCAGGCTTGGAGAGAGGAAGGCATGGTGCTGCGATCGTGGAGCTATGCCGCGCCGCTGGTGCAGACCATGCCCGACACCGTCATCCAGGAAATTGCTCACGGTGTGACATTGTGGATCGAAGCCGTGTCCAAGTCGATCAACCAGCACGAGACCATCCTGTTGGATCTTTGCCGCCGCGTGCTGGCGCTGCCACTCGAAGCGGACACCGGCATGACTCGCAATGGCGAGCCGATTGACCAGCCTGTTACCGAAGCCATCAATCATCCGATTGGACATATTTCGCAGGCGCTGATTAACCTTTGGTTCAAAGGTAACCCGAACGACAACGATTTGCTCCCAGCCCACATCAAACCTTTCTTCACTGTGCTGTGCGACGTACGGGTAGACCGATTCCGCCACGGCCGTGTGCTGCTCGGCTGGACTTTGATCGCGTTCTTCCGGGTGGATCGAACTTGGACCGAGCAATACCTTTTGCCACTGTTCAGTTGGAGCAACCCGGCCGAAGCAAAAGCAGTGTGGGAAGGCTTCCTGTGGTCCCCCCGCCCCTATCAGCCTTTGCTGACGGCTTTCAAACGCCAGTTCCTGGAAAGCGCACATCACTACGCCGATCTTGGTGAGCATCGCCAGCAGTTTGCAGCCTTCCTGACGTATGCAGCGTTAGGCCCGACCGAGGGATACACTCTGGATGAGTTCCGATCCGCAATTGGTGCGCTGCCTCAAGAAGGGTTGGAGGAATCCGCTCAGGCGCTTTGCCAGGCACTTGAAGGAGCCGCCGATCAGCGCGAGGACTATTGGAAGAATCGCGTCTGGCCGTTCTGGCTACAGGTCTGGCCCAAGTCCCGAGATTTGGCCACCCAGCGAATTGCAAAATCCTTGACCCAGCTAGCTATTGCTGCCCGAGGCGAATTCCCGGCGGCCTTGATTGCAGTGCAGGGCTGGTTGCAACCGATTGAGCACCCGAATTACGTCGTACATCTGCTGCAAGAATCGGGCTTGTGCACGCGATTCCCGGCGGAAGCACTGCACCTACTAGATGCGGTGATTTCCGACCAACAATGGGCGCCTCGGGAGTTGAGGGAATGTTTGGACGAGATCGAGAAAGCAGCACCACGATTTGAACAAGATGCCCGTTACCAACGTCTTCGAAATTATTTGCGGAGACAAGGAATTTGAGGTCAATGCGGCGGATTTCCTCATCGACCTCAGGGAGTACTTACCGCCCTGTGAGTCAGTTGTGCAGACGTCAACCATCCGCTACCAATAACAACCCCCAACCGTTCTTGGTTGGGATTTTCTTGCTCTGGTTTATAGCGCGCCCAATTTAGGTGACAATAGCTTGGCTTCTGGCATTCGGTTCCAAGACCGTCAGCGACAAGTATCGGCGGAAAAAGCGGGTACGAGAGCGGGTATTAAAGCAGAAGTGACAGGTAATGTTCCTTAAGGAACAATAGGATGTGCTTATAATGCTGCTGATGATCGATAACTACGATTAGCGTCTACTGAAGGCCATTGACTTCCAAGGTGTAAACGTAAGTTGTTGATTATGAACTGTTGATCGTCTGCTGCTGTCTGCTCCCTGCTAGACCGATCCACTGCAAAAGTGTATAATGGTGTGTATAACGACTCGACGGGAGGGCGTTATACACATGGCACTCAACCTTCTTACAGTACGCAAGATCGAAGCGGCGCAACCTGGCCCCCGTGCCTATCTGCTCAGGGACGGCGGTAGCCTGTACGTGCGCGTCCAGGTCAATGGAAGCAAGCTCTGGTGGTATCGATACCGCCTTGGGAAGACTCCCCACAACTACTCGATCGGTCCCTTCCCCAAGGTGTCCTTGGAGGCTGCGCGCAAGGAACGCGATTGGGCGCGTGCGCTGGTCCGCGAAGGTCGTGATCCGATCCTGGAGAAGCGGGTAAAGATCGCCAATCAGGTCGAGCAGAACGAGTACACGTTTGAAGAGGTCGCCCGCAGATGGATGGCGAGCAATGTGCAGTGGGGCGAAGGGTACGCGGATCAAGTCAAGACCGTTCTCGAAAAGGACGTGTTTCCCGAGATTGGCAAGCTGCCGTTCGGTGCCATCAGGGCTTCTCACCTGCGTCCCATCATTCAACGTGTGGTTGAGCGCGGCGCCCCAACCGTTGCGATCTTGATCCGGCAGTGGTTCGGTCAGATCTTCGGATATGCGTCGGGTGAAGGGCTCTGTGACAACGACCCATCCGCCTTGCTGAAGCGATCGGTCAAGCGCCCGAGAGTTCGGCATCATCCACCGCTGACGTGGCAGGAGATTCCCGCCTTCTTGAACGGTGTGGATGATGCGGGCTATCGGGCCACCGTTATTGCGTTGCGGTTGATGGCTTTGACCTACGTCCGCACGGCCGAACTGCGCAAGGCGCACTGGTCCGAGTTCGATCTGGACAGTGCGTTGTGGACGGTTCCTGCGGGGCGCATGAAGATGCGCGATCCTCACATCGTGCCACTCTCGAAACAGGCGATTGCGCTCTTGAAGGAGCTGCACACGCTGACGGGTGGTGGCAAGGTTCTGTTTCCCAGCTATCGGAAGCCAGGGGAGACGATCTCAGCCACAACGCTCAACAAGGTGTTGGAGCGCATGGGTTATGGTGGACGGTTTTCCTCGCACGGCTTCCGCTCAACTGCCACTACGCTGCTTGGTCTGTTGAGCTATCCCGAGAACCGAGTCGATCTGCAACTGGCCCACTCGAAGCGGAAGAAAGATTCGTCGCGCGCACCCTACGACCACACCAAGTACATCTCATCGCGGAAGATCATCATGCAGGATTGGGCGGACATCCTCGATGCGCTGGCCCGTGGCGATTCGATGAGCGAGGTCATGGAAACCTTCGGGCCGCTGTCGAAGCGGCGCAGGGCCTTGCTGCGGGTCATCGAGCGGGAGTGAGGTGAGTGCCGGGCGGAGGCTGCTCAGGACATTGAGCGGGCGCGTCGAAGAAAGCCCTCTTGAGGCGCTGTCAGGGAAGCATCGGGTCGAATCAGGTAGGCGGTCACGATCATCGGTGCGCTCGCCAACGGCCGCAGAGCGATGCCCTGGCATTGATACCCGGCAAGCCTCTTGGATGGGGCCACAGCAATTCCGTACCCCGCTGCGACCATTGTCATGGCGACCTCGAACGTACTGACGGCTTCTTCGCGGTTCCACAGTTCGTTCTCGAACGCGCTCTGTGCGACCGTGCGCCACGATGCTTCGGCGGTTGATTGCGCATAGATCAGCGGCTGTTTGAGCGCTTCCTGGCAGGGTACTTCGCGGTAGGCCAGCAAGTGGGATCGCTTTGCCACAGCGACGGCCAGGGTGTCGTGCCACAGCGGTTCGCAAACCCAGCCCGGCCACTCCCGATGGGTGGTGGACAACGCGAAGTCGAAGCCATTGTCAGGTCGTTCCTGTTGTTGTCCGGTGGCCGCTGTACCGATCAGAACGGCCATGGTTTCCGGTTCTTCGGCGCGCTGTATGGCGAGCACGTCGGCGAGTTGGGGAGGAACCCAATCGCCGAGGACTGCCAGACGGATTTCAGTGGAGACGTCGATCGATCTCACGTGCAACTTCCGAAGGCGCTAAAGCATGGAAACTTAATCGAATGAGTTAAGTTTAACGTGGTTTATATCGTGGCGCTGATCGACGCTTTTGGCAATGCAAAAGCGATCGATTCAACGCGGCCGACCAGCCGGGACAACTACATACGAAGCGGAACCAGCGATCGCGTTTGGGGCGGTGGTGCGGGAGGAAAGAACGAACCAGGGGATCGCACAGGAAACGCTGGCCCACCTGGCCGGGATCGAGCGGTCGCACATGGGCAAGATCGAACGGGGCGAGCACGTACCCACGCTTCCCCTGATCCTCAAGATCGCCCGCGCCCTGAAATGCAGCTCTGCCCACCTGATGGCTGCGATGGAAACCAAGCTGGCCGAACTCGACCCACCCAAGCGCGGCAACTGAGGGCGCGGTCATCGCATCCTATTCCTGTTCGCCGTCGTTCTTGGCCCGAAGCGCCGAGTCGTCGCGCTTTGCCTCGGTGTTGGCGAGGCGCAGATAGGGGTTGTCCGGGGGTGTTTCATGGAACAGCGAATCGGCGCTGGTCAGTAGGTATCCGTGCAGCCGTCTGGACTTGCGCGGTCCCGTCACCTCGCAGTTCCAGATGTTCAGCCCGCTGGCCTGCTTGCGGTGCAAGCCCAGCTTCTCGAACTTTTTCTGCATCCACTGCCATTCCGGCAACTTGTCCTGCTTGACCAGCGGGCTGATCTGCGGGTGTTCCTGCGCATAGCGCTGGAACACGCCGGGACTGACGAGATACGCCGTGCCAGCCACGGTATGCACCAGTGCCTTGGCGTCGTTGATGATGAGCTTGCGGGTCTGGATGCTCTGACGCAGCCACGCGAGGAAATGAGCACCGGATGGATCGGAGCCGCTTTGGTGTACCGCTTGGACCGGCGTGGCGTCGGCAGGTCTGTCGTCCAGCAACGATGCGGGTTCGGGTTTCACGAGAGGTTGAAGCGGCGTAGCCGGGATGGTGGACGCGGGGGAGTCAAGCAGTTCCAGCAGTTCCGCGACGCTGCTGTCCGCAGTCACTGGTGCGGCGGATTCGGTGGGCGCCAGGACGGATTCCCCTCTTTCCACGTCGATAGCCTCGGATGCTGTTGCCTGCGCCGCCGGTTCCTCCGACTCCACCTGCACGGTGCCCACGAAGGCCGCCGGGCGGTCGGCTGCTTCCCAAATCATCGCCGGGGACAGTTTCAGGAAGGTGAAGCTGTGCGACCAGCCGGCATCGCTCGTGACTGTGGCTTTCCAGATCGCCTTGCCGTCCGGCGTGGCCAAGGCGATGCCATGGTCCTGAAGCACGTTGAACACCGCCGTGTTACTGGCCGGGATGCCATCGATGCCCTGCGATAGCAGATGCGCCCGCAGCCTGTCGGAGACGGTCTTGCTCACCAGCCAGAGCGCGTCCTGGGTCAGCCAGCCGTCCGAAGCCTGGGGCTGGTTCAGCTTGAATTCCTCCTTGAGCAGATAGCGCAGGCCGTCGAGCAGCTTGCGTTGCAGCGCGTGCTTGGGTGCGGCCAGCGCTTTGTTCGGGTCGCCGCCGAGTTCGTGGGCGACCGAAGCCTGGTCGGCCTGCACGACTAACTCGCCAAGCGTGCCGGCATGCTCATACTGGCCGGCCAGGACGTACAACAGTGAGGTCCACAGATCGGTGAAGCTGCTGAGCCAGTCGAGGATCTCGCGGTCCAGCAGTCGGGTGTACAGCAGTCCGGTGGCGGCACCGTGCAGCCGATACTCGCGGTCCTTGCGGTAGCGGAAGCGATACGGCCGCTGCAACGGGCCATGCCAGGGATGCCAGAGAGTGCCATCGGCATATTCGACATGCAGATCGACAGCGATCTTGCCGATGTCGTGCAGCAGCGCCGCATAGGCGGTGCCAGCGGTCCAGGCTTCGGCCTGGGCCGCCTGCGCTTCCGGCGTGACGCCGGCGGGCAGCAGATGCGACTGCCGCAGCTTCAATGCGTAAGCCACGATCTCCAGGCCGTGGTCCAGCATGCCGCCCGGATAGGCGTGGTGGTGGCTCTCGGAGGCGGGGAACTGCTGCACCAGCTCGGCGTAGCGCTCCAGGGGCGCAGATACAGCGTGGCGAACTGCTTGCGCGACAGCGAGGTGCGTTGCCAGATGTGTTCCAGCAGCTTCTGCCGGCGCGGCGTCGCCAGCAGCGAGGCAGCCGACTCCGGCCGCGTCAGCCCTTTGGGGCATCGCTATGGAGGCGGTGGGCGGAGTGCCGGCGGTTGGTACCCTTTTGCGTTGGAACAGCGAGAACATGACGAACACCGGAGTAACGGGCTGGTGGGGGAGCCTTTTGGCCTTTTCGGGTAGGGCCTTTCCCCTTGACCCCGTTCCCTTGCCCCTTCCCAGCCCTTTTGGCCTTTATGGAAGCCTTTGGGTATAGGGCAACCCGTGGGTATCCAGCCACAGACAAACGGGTTCTGGCCCATGCCGCTTTGAAAGCGGAAGGCAGCCTGTGTCCTGCTTACGATGTGCCTTTCCGCAGTGGGATGGAGCACAGCTTATGCAGCAGCACGACGCACCAAAGGGTTCCTGGATTGACAAGGTAAGGAAATTTCCTTACTATCAAAGCATGAGGATCAAAGACAGGAGCCCGACCATGCCCGGCATCCACGAACTCGCCACACTCACGTCCAAGGGACAGATCACGTTGCCCAAGTCCATCCGGCAGGCGCTGGGTGTGACCACCGGCGGCAAGGTGGCCTTCGAGCTACGCGGCGGCGAAGTCGTCGTCACCCGCGCCGAGGCCGAGCACGAAGACCCGGCGATCAGCGCCTTCCTGGGCCTGCTGGAAGCGGACATCCGCAGCGGCAGGAACGTCGGAGCGCTGCCGGTGGAACTCGCCCAGGCCATGCTCGCCAACATGGGCCACGCCTCAGACCTCGATGAAGACATCGAGGGAGAAGTGGCACTTTGATGCAGCGCCACGGATGGGTGCTGCTGTTCCATGAGTGCATCGTGGAGCAGCTTCAGAAGCTGCACGCGGCGGCCGGACGCGCCGAGCGCAACGATCCGAAGGGCTTTGAGCGCAACGCCAACGTCAAGCTGTTTCGTGCGTTGAGCCAGTTGATCCTGGAGACGGTGCCGAGCGATCCGGCACGGGACGAATACCGCCAGGGTAATACCCTTGGGCCAGCCTATCGGCACTGGCGGCGCGCGAAGGTCGGACGGCGGTTTCGCTTGTTCTTTCGCTACGACTCCAAGGCGAAGACCATCGTGTTCGCCTGGGTCAACGATGAGCAGACGCTGCGGTCGGCGGGCAGCAAGTCCGACCCCTACGCCATGTTCGAGAAGATGCTCGAACGAGGGAATCCGCCGGACGATTGGGACAGCCTGGTTGCCGCGAGCAGGTCTGATTGGTCCACACAGGAGAAGCGATAAATCCTCCGCATGAGGTAACAGTGATGAACGCGACGCCCCGTACCACAAAAGCAGAACGCGCCGGCAGATGGCTCGGCCGTGCGTGGCGTGGCCTTGCACGGCAAGAGGCCCGTGCCATCCAATGGCTGGGGGGCAAGGGACTGCCGGCCGGCGTAGCACGGCTGCTGTTCTGGATCGTGAAACTCGTCGTGTTCGGCGTGCTGCTGTACGCAGCGTTCTGGCTGGCCCTGCTGATCGCGTTCGCGCTGATCGCAGCCTGGCTTGTGCGCAATGCCGACCTGGATGAAGAAAAGCAGCCTGAACTCAGGGATGGCCACTCGGGCATTGGCTGGTACAACAAAGATGACTTGCGGATCGACATGGGTGATCCAGACGATCCGTAGCGCTCCCGTACTTCGCACCAGCACGTTCCTTCTACTTCGCGGCTCCCTTAGTTGCAGCCGCCATCGCGATACGTGAGCCGCTACCACCGGCCGACTTCGCATCCATGGAGCCGGTGGCCAGTCCGCCAACAATACCGCCCGTTTTGATTCCTGCCCAAGTCAAGGCGATTACCCAAAATCCCGGCAGGATGATGAACATCATCGCCATCACGAAGTTCAGCAACATGTCGCCGAATGCGTTGTTCAACCCCATCAGCGGATTGAAATTGCTGTGCGGCGGTGAATCCCAGCCGTAGAGCGCGTCGAGGATCGTGCTGTCGATCCAGCGCGCGAGCTGGAACCAGAAGTCGACGAAGAACAGCGCGAACTGCACGCAGCTCACCGTGACCACCGTCCGCAAATCGTAGGTGCCGAAGATCAGCACCAGCGGGATGCAGATGACCAGTCGCCATCTTCAGCAGCGACAGGACCATGGGCAGCGCCTGGCGCACCACGTCCATGGCCGGAAAGAATCCCATCGAGCCCACCGTCAGCCCCAGGTCCGACACGGCGCGGGTCGCGACATTGGGCAGCGTCATGCCGATCTGCCCACCGTAGTCGGTGTAGACTGCCCCTGGTTCATGACCTGTTGCCGTGGCGAGGCAATGGCGCGAATCACGGAATCATCGACCTCGGCCTGGTCAGAAAGCCGGCCCACTGGCCGATGCCGGGACAGCAGGCTCGGATCGACCTGGGCCAGCAGCCGGGCACGCAGTCCGTCGCCGCTGTCCGACCACCATTGCCGGCAAGTCGGATAGCCGCCGCCGCTGGATACCTGGGCCAGGCCCGCGTCGCGCGTATCGTCATAGGGCCAGGCCGTCGCGTGGGTCCGTGCGAGCGATACGTGTCGTAGAAGCCGGCCGTGTCGAGGAAGTAGCGCGAACCGATCCAGGTCACGTCGTTCATCTGCTCGTCGCTGAGCGTCGGCCGGCTCATGAACAGCCTGGCGCGGGCCGGCCCGTAGCAGTCGTGCGTGAAGTCGGCGACTTCCTGGGCCAGCACCGGGTCGTCGATGCGCGTGCGTCGATCTCCATGCGCATCTGCCGCAGGTCCGTGCCGCAGGGGATCGCCGCCACCGCGGCGCCGGTGACGGCCTTGGACAGCGCGTGCATGAAGAACCACCAGACCGGCACCAGGGCGCTCTGGTTGTTGAGCGTCGTGAACGAAGCGACCAGCCCGTGTCCGAGGGCAGCGGCACATTGACCTGGCATTGCGTCGAGCGCGTGCGATCGAACTGGATGGTGCTGAGGTCAACGGGAATGAAGGGAATGCCGGCGAACATGATGACCACGATCGCCACCCACACGCGGTTCTCGATGCGCATGGACGAGCAGCACGCCCTTGTTGCCTTCGTCCGCGCCCTCGCGCGGGCCTTGAGCCATTCCTGGATGACGATGGCCAGGAACGGCAGCGCGAAGACGCCGCTGGCCACCAGCACATTCCAGATGCCGTTGTTGACGATCCAGCCGACCAGGGTCAGGTAATACTCCAGATAGTCCGTCGTGTAGAGGGTCATGGTCAGTCGTCCCGCATCTGCTACGGTTGTCGCAGCAGCGCGCTGATTTCGAGCAGCACGACGGCGGCGACGGCGCGCGATCTCCGCGCGCAGCAGGCGCTGATGCGCCTCGCGGGATGCGGCTCGCGCTCCCGCAGGCGGCGACGCATCCACCACCAGCCGTAGGCCGTCGCGCCATAGAGGCACAGCCGCCAAACGAGGAAGTGGGCCGGCATGCTCGTCGCAGCCAGCGACTCCAGGCGTCCGACGCCGCCGACGAGGTGGATGCCGACGAGGTTGACGGCGACGGCGACGACACGACCAGCAGCAATGCATCCACAGCAGCGCAGTGCCGAGACGCCGGTTGAACAGCCACGTCCGCAGCCCGATCCGTCATGGCGGATTGCCGGCGGTCTGCGGCTGCTGGATGGCGTCGAGCCGATCGCGCGTCGGTGTCGCCCTGGAAGACGCCGCGCGAGCCGGCGGCTGCGCGTGCCGTGCCGCTGGATGATCGCCATCGGCGAATTCGCCGGCCAGTTCGCGCCGCAGTTCCAGTTCGGTCTTGAGGTTGTTGATCTCCTGTTCCAGCAGACCGCTTTCGTGGGCGACGGCCTGCCTGCGCCAGCTCGTTGGCCGCGACGTTGGGCTCCTTGCGGCCGGCGAGCAGCGTGCGCTGCAGCAGCAGGGCCTTCTCCAGCACGCTGGACAGCGCGGCTTCGGAGGCGAGGCGCCGCGCGAGCACGTCCTGATCGGGCTCGTCGCGCAGCGCCTCGATGACGCCGCGCGTGATCGGCAGCGAACTGCTGCCGGCCGCTTCGAGGTTGTCGACCGTGGTCGCGCCGTGCACCCGTCACCAGCTCCTGCAGCGCCTGCAGCTTGGTCTCGTACTCTTCCTGGATCAGCGGGCGTCAGGCCGACGCCGGCGCGTGGTCTGGGTCTTGAGTGCAGCTCATCGCAGGTGCGCGTGCTCGTGCTCGCCCAGCACGCGGGTCGCCCAGGTCGGTGGCGGCCTCGCGGCGAAGGCCAGGTCTGGCAGGTCAGGCGGTTGCCGCAGGTGCTGCTGTCGATCGGCGCGGTATCGGTCGACGCCGCGGCCGTTGAGCAGGTTGTAGCCGGCGCGGGTCACGTCGCTGACCACGCGGATCGGGATTCTGTCCGGCGCCGCCGGCATTGCCGCCGCCGACCCAGGGCACGCCGTCGTTGCCGCGGCTGGTTTCGGCCTGTTCGATGGCCGAGACGGCATCGGTGCTGGCCGACGCGCCTGCTTGCAGCGCCATGCCTTCGGCGAGTTGATCCCAGCCGAGCCTGGCCACCGGCCACGTCGGCCATGCGGTTGGCGATCGCGCGGCAGGTGAGCTTCGAGCGGTCGAAATCCAGCCGCGCCTGCAGGATGCCGTTGGTCAGCAGGTTGTACAGCCCCGGATCGGCGCGCTGGATGATGAGCGCGGGCAGCGAGGCCACGGCCGCCGTGGCGTTCTGGATCACGTGGCTCATGATCGTCTGGAAGCCGTTGGTGATGCCGTTGAGCTGGTTCTGCAGCGTGGTGGTGATGCTCATGTCGCCGCAGATCAGGTTGCTGTTCCAGCCGATGCCGACACCGAGGCTCTGCATGCTGGCCGACGCGGCCCATCGACACGGCCCGGCCGCCGCCGATGCTGTAGAGCACGTCATCGCCGATGACGCTGCCGCTGATGATGCACGCCATAGTCATTGACGCTGGTCTGCGCCGACAGCGGGCTGCTCATGGCGGCCAGGACGGCCCGGCAAACAGGAGGCTGCGCAGCCAGCCGCGTCATGGCGAAGGGGTGTGAGAATAAGGACATGCTCATGGGCCGCACCTCAGTTGAAATCGATGCTGCCGAGGAACACCTGACCGCGCCGCTGGCAGCAGGAGTACGGGCGCCACAGCGCCCAGGCATAGTCGCCTTGCTGCGCCTGCACGCGGGCGTTGTTGTGCGGGAAGACCGCGCAGGAGGATCGAAAGGGTCGGGCGTCAGTTCCTGCCACTTGCCCGTGGAAGCATCGCTTTCCACCAAGCGCACCTGCGGGCCAGTAGCCCGTCGCTCGCGCTGGCAAGCAGCGGCTGATAGACGTGGATCTGGCCGCGCCGGGTCACGATGTCGCCGGCGCGCTGGGCGACGACGGCAGCCGCCTTGTAGTCGTCCACATGATGCAGGAACCCGCCGCGCGGATAGACATTGCCCCACAGGTTCAGGCCGGTGCGCGTGCCGATCTCGCGCATGCCAGGGATCAGCGCCTCGGGATAGACGGCATCTCGGGGATGTTGTAGCGCCAGGCCAGGGTATCGAGCGTGCTCAGCAGGTACGGCATGAACGCCGTGCCCGCACCTTCGCAGGAGTAACCGAACTGCGCTGACGAACTCGCTGAACGATGGTAGCGCCTGGATGCCCGATCACGTCGGCGTTCTTGAACTTCGCGCAGGTTGTTCTCGTGCTCTTCGTTCGTCGTGCCGTCACCGCCACCTTGAGCGGTGGGATTGGGCATGCTCATCGCCCGCACTTCCACCCAGGGGTTCTCGCCGGTGTTCGAGTAGCTCGACACGACGGCATCGGGAACGTAGTGCTGCACCTTGACCGAGGTACGCACCGTGCAGCCGGTGAGCGTGCAGTACAGCCAGTAGCAAATGCCTTGCACGCGATACGACAGGCAATCGGGCGACAGCACCGAGCGCGGTGATAGTGGCGGTGTTGAGCGCGAAGGCGGAAGCGGCGGTGCCCAGCAGGACGGATGCCATGCAGGTGCGCCATGCGCGGCGGGATAGCTTCATGGTTGAGTCCTCCGGTATTCCTCGATGCGCGCCAGAGCGCGCGACACGTCGGTCTCGCCGTAGACGACGTAGCGCCGATCGACCACCACGGCGGGAATCCTGGTGATGCCCAGGCTCCAGGCGTCGGTCACGCCCTGGTAGGCATCAGCCAGGCGTTGTTGGAGTGGTGTGCCGCCATCCTGCAACCGCTGTTGGACGATCGCGGTCGCCTGCTCCGGATCGGCGGGGAGGTTTGCGGCCAGCTCCGCTTCGATGCCGGCCGGTGCGTCCAGCTTGACGACGTGGATACCGGCGGGCGCCTCTAAGGCGTGGTGCCGGTCGGTGAATACCCGGACGTCCGCCGCTTCCGCGTGGGCCATCGCGGCTACCGCCATTGCCAGGAGGCATGAAGCCAGCGTTGGGCGGCAGCGCAGCCGGTGTCGTTGTGTCTCGACGTGTTCAGAGCGTGGGTACATGGGGTAGCTCCCATTGGGTCGATACTCGCGCTAGTCGATCCCATCGGGCAGATGGACACCATCAAGAAAGGGAACTGTCCCGCGACCGCTTTCATCCGACCCGAACACGAAAAAAGAGGCGCCTGGTGGGGCGCCTCAAGGACTACAGCAAGCCGGCTTCCGCGAAGGAAAAAGGCGTTCCTTCACCGACGATGAAATGGTCCAGAACACGAACGTCCACCAATTCGAGAACCGATTTCAATCGGGTCGTGATTGCCTTGTCGGCATGGCTCGGCTCGGTCACGCCCGAAGGGTGATTGTGGGCAAAGATGACCGCGCTGCAATTGTGCTCGATCGCCCGCTTGAGGACCGCGCGGGGATACACACTGGCGCCATCGATGGTGCCGTGGAACATCGGCTCGAAAGCGATCACGCGGTGCTGCGAGTCGAGAAACACGACGGCAAAGACTTCCAGTGCTTCGCTGGCGAGTTTCAGCCATAGATATTCTCGCACGCTGGCCGGGCTGGTTAGCTCGGCACCGTGTTTGAATAGACGTTCCTCCAGCACACCGATGGCTTGCCGGATCAACGGATCTTCGTGGATGCTCGCGTACCGGACGAGCGCTGATGATGCACCGTCGGTGACGGTATCGGACGGATTCATGGGAACCTCCTTGATAAATGAAACGGAGGCTCCCGTCCCCGTGTGGGGGTGAGACCCCCGTGGGACGTGATGAAGAAAGCCCGGAATCGGGCTTGGACGATTGGCATCCTCCATCGAAAACGATGGATGTTCGCGCGTGGGATGCGGTGCGAACTGGAACGATCAACGCGGTCGAAACCGCGCCGCAGCCTTGAAGATCGCGGCTACCTGGGCATGTCGCTGACGTTGTCAGCAGGCATCTCGGGTATCTCGGGCAAGGTTTCGGCCATCGCCGGCTCATCGCCCGATGACGTCAGCAGATCAATGGCCGACAGCAAGGCATCGCCTTCGACGGCACCCGGCAGCAGCAATGCCTGGCCGGTGCGGTTGTCGATTACGCGCAGCATCGGGGTCGCGGTGATGCCGGCCAGCGCGGCTTCCTCGGCCTGCGCTCGGATCACGGCGTCGGGCCGTGCGCTGGTCAGGCATTCGCGCAACTCGGGTGTCGCGCCGGGTGGCT
Organism: uncultured Gammaproteobacteria bacterium; assembly: GCA_963729605.1. Classification (GTDB taxonomy): domain Bacteria; phylum Pseudomonadota; class Gammaproteobacteria; order DRLM01; family DRLM01; genus CAKKSB01. The sequence goes on from CAVSNY010000002.1 coordinate 437,986, forward strand.
GGATGCCGGACGGAAGGCCTCGACCGCCGCCGCGGGTATGCTGGTAAATCCAGGCGACGGTGTTCCAGAACGCTTCCCGCCCGCCGGTTTCTCCCGCGCATTCCGCCAGGCGTGCCGATTGCGTGACGGCTGGTTCGTGCATCGGCAGCGGCAGATGGTGCCATTGCCAGTTCACGTCGGGATTGGCGTCGATCCAGCGCTTCAGTACGGGGAAGTAGGCTTGGCAGTACGGGCATTCCAAATCGGCGTACTCGATCAGCGTGAACCGCGCGTCGATGCGGCCGTAGCGCCACGGTGGACCCGCTGACGCGGCAGCCTCGGCGGACGCCGGGTCGCCAGTGTGCGGGCTGCGTCCAAGCGACCAGGCCAGCAGAACGAGCAGCACCGCGATCCCGGCCAGCATCGGCCCCAGGTAACGTCGTAGCGTGTGCAGGCCTGGCGTGCGCATGATCTTTCCGCCTCAACCGAGGGCGTCGAGCGGCAATGGCTCGATGCCGCGTGCCCGGTCGATTTTCTCCGCGACCTTGAAAGCGGCCTCCAGCTCACCGATGCCGTGTTGCCGCATCAACTGATAGCGCTCGGCCTTCTCCTCGGGCTCGGTCATCGCCATGGCTAGGTAGAGACTCGGCGGCACGGCGCGGAACAGGACTTCCATCGACTTCGACAGGATCACGCCTTCGCTGAACTTGCCGGACTCCTTGCGCGCCGACAGTATCAGCGCCTTCTGTGCCGGATTGAGTTCGCGGAAGCGCGCGACCTTCTCCACTTCGTCGGGTGGCATCGACAGGCAGATCCACCACTCGATCATCGACAGCATCGGTTCGGCGGCCTTGGGCAGATCGTCCAGGTTCTGCGTCGCCAGCCAGAACCAGGCGCCGAGCTTGCGCCACATCTTGGTGATCTTGACGACGTAAGGGGCAAGCAATGGATTGCGGGTGATGATGTGACCCTCGTCGGTGACGTTGACGATGGGGCGCCCCAGGAATTGATCCCTTTCGGCGATGTTGTTGACGGTGTTGATCAGCGAGATGTAGGCGATGGAAAGCTGCGCGTTGTAGCCCTCGCGCGCGAAGGTCGCCAGATCGACGATGGTGATGTCCGCTTCCGGCCATGGCGTGCCGGGACGGTTGAACATTTCCCCATCCAGTCCCTGGCAGAACATATCCATCGCGTCCGCCATTTCCAGCAGGCGAGCGCGCCGGGCTTCTGGCAGCGCGGAATCGCGGGCGCGTTCGCGCAGCGCGTCGCGCACGTCCTCGGTCAGCACCGTGCGCTTCTCCGGCGCACAGCGATGCGCCGCGTCGAGAATGCACTGGCGGATCAGGCTGCGGTCGGCGCGGGTCATGCGCGCCTCTTCCTTGTCCTCGCCGCCGGTGATCATCAGGCGGGCGGTGATCTCCAGCTCGCCGAGCACGTCGCGCTGTTCATCGCTTTCGCTCGATGCATCTTCGGTTTCCTGTTCCTCGTCCAGGGCATCGGCGTCCAGCGTCCGCACCTGGCTGGGCGTATCGACCAGGCGCCACGCATCGGCGAAAGGCGCGAGGCTCACGCCAGCGCCGGGCGCGAGGCTCACGCCAGCGCCGGGCGCGAGGCTCACGCCAGCGCCGGGCGCGAGCTTCACCCGATGCACCGTCAGGCCAAGGCGCTGGGCGAATTCGCCAAACAGACCGAAGCTGTTCCCCGCTTCGACGATGAACAGCCGGGGCCGGTAGATCGCGACGAGCTGGTTGAGGATGTTGTTGAGCGTGGCCGACTTGCCCGAGCCGGTCGGGCCGAACAGAAACAGATGGGCATTCATCTGCCGGTCGCGCCGGTTGAGCGGGTCGAAGGCGACGGTGCCGCCACCGCGATTGAAGAAGGTGATGCCGGGGTGCCCGGTGCCCTGATTGCGCCCCCACACGGGCGCGAGATTCGCCGCGTGCTGCGCGAACATGAGCTGGGTGTACCACTGGCGCCGATCCCTGGCCGGGTCGTAGAGCGCAGGGAAGCCAGCGCAGGTAACTGTTGAGCGGCGCGACCTCATCCTCCTCGCGCACGGGCTGGAGGCCAGCGTTGAGCATGACATTGGCGAGTTGCAGGCCGCGCGCATCGAGTTCGGCCATGTCGCGACCGCGCAGGTAGAAGGCCAGCGCGCCGCGATAGAGCTTGTGTGCACTGCCGATCAGCGAACGTGCCTGCTGCACGTCCTGCCGGGCCTGCTCGGACGCCAGTGTTTCGCC
>CAVSNY010000003.1:0-482017 GCA_963729605.1 uncultured Gammaproteobacteria bacterium
TTGACGTCGCCATTCGGCGAACGCAGCGTGGTCGATCGTCCTTTCGTGACGTCGGACAACACCGTGAGGGTGCCGCTGCCGTCGACGCGGCCGATCGTCACGTTGGTCGACGGCAACAAGGCCATGAAGCTGTCGTCGAGATCGAGCACGGCGCCCGCGTTGGCGGCGCCGCCGAGCTGGATGGCGCGCGTGCCGGTGCCGGGTTGCAATATCCACGCACCTGTGCCGGTTAGCGTGCCGCCCGCATCCATCTTGTCGCCGGTCAGCACCAAGTCGTGGACGCCGCCCGCGACGCCGTTGTTCAGCGCCAGCGTGCCGGTGCCGGCGTTGATCTGCGAGTTGCCGCCGAGCGTGACCTGATTGTTGAGCGTGATGCCCGTGCCTTGCAGCGTGCCGTTGAGGGCGATCGCGCCGGTATTGTAGGTCTGCGAGCCGCCGGTCGTGACATTGGTCAGGCCGATCGCGCCCGTGCCGTTGACCGCGAGATCGCCGACGCTGGCCTGCAATTGATTCAAGCCCGTCACGCCGCCCGCGCCCAGGTTCAGGGTGAGATCGTCGCCGCCCGACACCGCGCCGCCGAGGGTGACGTTGCCGCCGCCGCTGCTCAGCGTGAGGTTCGCGTCCAAGTTCAAGGTGTCACTGAACGCGATATCGCCGCCCTGACTGTTGAGCACGGCCGCGCCGATGACCTGCGCGGGCGTCGTCACATCGATGTCGCCGCCACGCGCAGTCAGGTTGTTACCTATGATCACCGTGCCGCCGGCGCCGACGTCATAACCGTGGAATACCGACGGACCGGCGAAATTCACGTCGCCGGTGCCGATGCCATCGGTGCGGAGGCGCAGCATGCCCGTGAGATTGCTGCTGTTCGCGTTGCTGACGGTGCCCACCGCGATGTCGCCGTTGGCGGTGGTCGTGAGATTGAGCCCGCCCGCGCTGAACATGCGCGACAGCTCGCTCGCGCTGACATGGAAGGCGCCGGTCGCGGCGACGTCGTCGCCGACCACGATGCCGCGGCCCGCCGTGCTGCCGAGGATGATGCGGCCCGCGCCGCTGTTGAGCGTGCTCGCGCCCTGCATGTCGATGTCGGCTGCGGTGATCGAAAGATCATTGTTGACCGCCGTGACCGACACGCCGTCGAGCAGGATGAAGCTGCCCGCGCCGCTGTCGTCGGCGTCGGCGCGGAACTGCGCCGGACCGTTGATGGTGCGGCTCTGGGTCAGCGTGAGGTTGTTGAGCGCGTTATAGGTCTGCGCGCTCGCGACGCTGGTGGTGATCTGCGGCAAGGTGACATCGTTGCCCGAGACATCGACGCTCGCGAGCGGCGTCGCGCCGCCGACCACGCCGCCCAGCACCACGTTGCCGGTGCCGGCGCTGATCACGAGGTCATGATTGCCGTTGATGGTGCTCGTCGTACCGTTGAAGCGGATATTGCCCGCACCCGCGCCGCTGTTGAGCGTGACGTCGTTGGCGAGTGTCACCGGCCCGGTGACGTCGATGTTGGCGTTGCCGCTGGTGAGATTGCCCGCGAGCGTCGCGCCAAGGCTGGCGGTGTACTGCTGGCTGCCGGCGGTGGTCACGCCCGCGAGCGACAGATGGAGCGCGTCGATGCTGAGCGAGGCGAGCGCATCGGTCGCACCGATCGCGCCGTTGATGGCCACGGTGTCGTTGCTGTCGATGTCGAGCGCTTGCGCGCCGTTCACCGCGCCGTCGATCGTGAGCAGGCTGTTGCTGATGTCGAGATTGACCGCACCGTCCAGCAAATTGATGGCGTCCGCGAAGTGCGTCGTGCCGTTGGACGTGACGGTGATGCCCGCCGCCCGGTTGAAGCTCACGGGTCCGTAGAACGTGTGGTGCGTGTCGGTGCCCGCGAGCGTGACGTCGCCGCGGAACTCCGCGGGCGCGTTCACGTCCACGCCGCCGCGGGCGTTGAGGCTGCTGCCGAACAGCACGCTGTTGGCGTTCGTGACCTGGAGCGCATAGCCGCTGTCACTGCCGACGGCCTGGCCGGCCGTGCTGCCGCCGACCGCGCCGTTGAAGGCGATATCGCCGAGCGTGCCGGCGTCGACGCCGAGGTTCTGATTGCCGGTGACACTGCCGTTGAACGTCATGTCGCCATTGTTGGAGTTGATCGCGACCGCGCCGCCGGTGAGCGCCACGGCGCCGCCGAAGCTGAGGCCGTCATGACCGCTCAGCGTGGTCGTCGCACCGCTGCGGCCGATGGTCAGCGTGCCGCTGCCGAAATCGGAGGCGGTGTCGCCGTCCGCGAGCGTGACGTCGTTATTGAACGTGACGTTGCCGCCGTTCTGCACCTGCATGCCGGAGGCGAGGCTCACGGTGTTGCCAAAGGTATTCGCGCCGCTGCCTTGCAGCGTCAGCGCCGCACCGGTGCCGGTGCCGGCCGAGACCGCGGCGCTGAATTGCTTGGCGCCGCTGCCGGCATTGACCGTGAGGTTTTGCGCACCGCTGATGGTGTTGGCGAAGGTGACGTTGGCGTTGTTGCTCGCGACCGTGATGTCCTGGGTCGCCAGCGTGACGGGGCCGTTGAAGTCGATCGCGCCGGTGTAGGCGGCGTTGCCGACCGCGCCGTTGAGCGTGATGCCGCCCGCGGCGGTGAAGTCCATCGCGCCCGACACCGCGAGGCCCGTGCTCGGCAGGCTCAAGGTCTGCGCCGTGACGTCGAGGCCGGTGAGATTGCTGTTGATATGCTGGAGACCGGTCACCGTGCCGGCACCGTTCGCGAGCGCGTTCAACGTGAGTTGCTGCGCACCGGACACGGTGTCGCCGAAGCCGATGGTGCTGCCGTTGGACGTGACGCTGAGCGGTCCGTTGACGAGATTGACGCCGCCGTCGAAGGCGAGGCCGTCGTGGCCGGTGATCGCGAGATTGCCCGCGGTCACCGCGCCGGTGAAAGTAGAACCCGTATTGCCATTGCCGAGCGTCGCGTTGCCGTTGAGCGTGACGTCGCCCTCGCTCGTGACGCCCGAGGCCGTCGTCACGGTGCTGCCGAACGTCGTCGCGCCGCTGCCTTGCAGCGTGAGCGCCGCGCCGGTGCCGGAACCCACCGGCGTGAAATTGCCGACCGCGCCCGTGAAGGTCTTGAGGCCCGTGCCCGAGGCGAGCGTGAGATTGTGCGCGCCATTGACGGTGCCGGCGAAGTTGATCGCCGAGTCGGTGCTGGTCACCGTGCTCGCGGCGGTGACCGTCACCGGGCTGTTGAAGCTGATGGCGCCGGCCGCGGTGCTGGTGAGCGCGCCGCCGAGGCGGATGCTGCCTTCGGTGTCGGTGAGCGTGAAGCTCTGCGGACCGGCGATGCTGAGTCCGTTCGGCAGGATCAGGCTGTAGGCCGTGAGCGACAGGCCGGCGAGATCCGCTTGCAGATTGCTCAAGCCGACGATGCTGGCCTGGCCCGCGTCCATGGCGAGCGCGTAGGGGCCGCTTACCGCATTGCCCAAGGTCAGGGGGCTATTGTTGGAGGTGATCGTCGCCGCACCATTGGCCATCAGCAGGCCGCCGCCGAACGTGAGATTGTCGTAGCCGCTGAAATCCATGCCGCCGGCCTTGCCGAGCGTGACGAGGCCGCTGAAGGTCGAGCCGACATTGCCGTCGGCCAGGGTCACGCTGTCGCGGAACACCACGGGGCCGCCGGCGATGATGCCGTTGTTGGCGCTCAAGGTGCTTTCGAAGGTCGTCGTGCCGCTGCCCATCAGCGTCAGCGCCGTGCTGCCGATGGGGGTGCCGAGATCGCTCACCGCACCGGTGAAGGTGGTGGCGCCGCTGCCGGCATCGATGCTGAGACGGCGCGTCGCGCCGGTAATGCTGCCGTCGAACAGCACGCCGGAGTTTAGCGTTTGCACCGTAACATTGTTGGCCAGGGTCACGGGGCCGGTGAAGCTGACGTTGCCCGCCGCGGTGCTGGTGAGATTGTTGTTGAGCGTAATGCCGCCGGATGCGGTGTAGCTCTGCGGACCGGCGATGGTCATGGCCGGCACGCTCAGGGTCTGCCCGGTGACGTTGAGGCCGGTGGAATTCTGATGCACGTTGGCGAGGCCGTTGACCGTGCCGGCGAGCGAGGTCAGCGCGACGTTGTTGGCGCCGATGCTGATGCCGGTGGAATCGTCGACGGTGGTCACCGTGAAGTCGTTGGCGTCGGTGTAGGACAATGCACCGCCCGTGAACGTCGCGGCGAGATTGCTCACATTGTTGCCCGCGTTGTTCAAGGTGGCGAAGCCGCCCGTGCCGTAGAGGCGCAGATTCGGCGTGACGATGGGCGCGGTCTGGGTCAGCGCGCCGCCGGTGCGTAAAGCCAGCTTGTTGGCGACGTCGGCGCCGGCGATCACGAGCGCGTTGGCGTCGATGATCGAGGCATTGCTCGCGGCGTTGATGTCGATGGCGTTGAAATCGTTGGCGACGTTTTCGAGCGTGATGGCGTTCGCGCCGGCGTTCAAGCTCGCGGTGCCCGTGACCGTCCACGCGCCGCCCTGGGTGATAGGGCCGTTCTCCACCACGGTGACGTCGTTGCCGCTCAGGATCAGATTACCGAACTGGTTGCTCGCGCGGTCGAGCACGATGTTGTGGCCATTGAGCGCGCTGAGCGTCACGTTCTTGTCATTCATGCTCCAGGCCGCGCCCTGGGTGATGTCATCATTTTCGACGAGGTTGATGTCGGTCGCGGCGGCCACGACCACGTCGCCCAGCGAGTTATTCACATTGGTGAGGCTGATGCCGTTGGTGCCGGCATTGAGCGTGGTGGTGCCGTTGGTGGTCCAGGCGCTGGTCTGGGCAATACCGTAGGACGTATGGGTGTTGCGGATGCTGACCGCGCCCGCGGCACCGCCACCGTCTATCTGGTTGACGTTGACGTAGCGGAACTGGTTGGCCTGATCGAGCGTGATCGCCTGGTTGTTCGACGTGGTCAGATTGAGCGTGCCGGCGGCGAGATTCCACGCGCCGGACTGGGTGATGGCGTCGTTCTCGCGGATGCTGATAGTGGGATTGGTGGTCATGCCGGTGACCGCGAGCGCGCCGAAGCTGTTGTCGGCATTGTTGAGCGTGATGCCGCCGCTGAAGTTGTTGAACGTCGTCGTGCCGCCGGTGGTGACGGGGCCACTCTGCGAGAGCGTGAGATTGTTCAAGCCGGTATGGCCGTACAGACCCAAGGTGCCGGCGAGCGAGGTCTCACCCAGCACGATATTGTTGCGGCCGTAGTAGCTGACGTTGTTGGCCGACACGAAGCGCAGGCCGCCGACCATGTTCTCGTAGTTGTTGAGCGTGATGTTGTTCGCCGCGCCGGCGTCAAAGCTTGCAACGCCTTTGGTGCGGAAGTAACTCGAAAGGCCGATGTTGCCATTGGCGACGACAGAGAGATCGCCGTTGCCGGTCGCGCTGTTGGTGAAGATATGCCAGATGTTGATGCCGTTACTGTCGCGCACGCTGACGTCGTTGGCCTGATCCACCCAAAAGTTCTGGAAATCATTGTCGGCATCGGTGAGCGTGACGTTCTTGCCCCAGCCGGTGAAAAAGCGCGCGTGGGTGCCGGCGGTGTTGACGACGATGGGACCCGACTGGGTGATGTCACCATTGGGCGCGCGCACGTATAGTGCATGGCCGCCGTAACCGACGTCCAGCACGTTGCCGCCGGTGATGATCATCGAGGGCAGAGTGACGCTCGGGGCGTTGTCGAAAACGAAGGAGGCACTGCGCAGGGTGCCAGGGAAACCACCGATGATCGAAGCACCGCTGTTGGTGTTGCGGAACGCCAGATCCCGATAGCTGCCCACACCGCCTGTGGTCATCGTGACGGTGCCGGCGAAGTTGTTGCCGTTGCCCGAGCCGCCCAGCAGGAGATCGCTGTTGGCGGCGGTCACGCGGAAGGTCGCGTCGCCGCCGACGCTCACCGAACCGCTGTTAGTGGCCTGGTTGCGGATAGTGCCGCCCGCGGTGAGATCGAGGTCGCGGCTCACGGTGGAATTGCCCCAGAATTGGACGGGGCCGTTGCTGACGAGATCGACGTCGCGCGCGGAGCCGATCGTCAGATATTGGAACTGATTGGTGGGGTCGGTCAGGATGATGTCGTTACCGGTGCCGGCATTCATCGTCAATACGGTGCTGGTGGGCATGAACAGCCGGCCGGACGCCGTGATGTTGCCGTTGCTGGTCATCGACACCGCGTTGCCCGAGGTCAAATTGCTGAGTGCGATGCTGCCGCCGCTGGTCAGCGCCACCGAATTGCCCGCGGTCAGATTGCCCAGCGTAAGATTGCCGCCGCTGTTCAGCGTGGTGGTCGTGCCGGAACTCAAGGTGCCCGTCGTAAGCGCATTGCTGTCGACGATGTTGATCGAGCCCGCCGCCGTCGCCGTGAGCGCGCCGACGAAGTCGTTCGCATGGGTCATCGTGATGTCGGCGCTCGAGGTGCCGAAGCCGCCGGAGTTGGCGGTGAGCGTGGTCGTGCCTTGCACCGCCACGGCGGCGCCGCTGCCGATCGGTCCCTTGGTGGTGACGCTGAGATTGCCGGCGATGTTCGAGGTCGCGCCGCTGCCGATGCGGATCGCGTTGGTGTCGTTGAGCGTGACGTTGTTGGCGCTGCCGAAGCGCACGAAATCGAAATCGGTGTTGGCGCCGGTGATCGTGACGTCGCCGGTGCCCGCGGTGAAGGCCGCGGTACCGAGCACGGTGACCGCGCCCGAGTCGTTGGTGACGTCGCGGTCGTTGCTGGTGACGTTGAGATTGCCGGTGAGCGTGGTCGCGCCGAGGTCGACCGTGCCGCCGGCGGTGTAGCCGGCGTGATTGACGGTCAAGGCGCTCGCGGTGACCGTGCCGGCCTTGAGATCGCCGGTCGCGCGCTTGTCGGCCGCGGCGGCGGTGTTGCCGGCATCGACGGTGATGCTGACCGTGCCGGTGCCGGCATGGATCTGGCCATCGTTCTGGAACGAGGCCGTGCCGGTGTCGCGGTTGGTGTGGTCGGCGCCCGCGTCGTTGGCGACGAAGGTCATGTTGCCGTTGTCCGAGGTGATGACGGCGTTGACCGCGATACTGCGGCCGGCGCGGAACGACAGCGCACCACCGTTGCCGCTCGCATTATTGCTGGTGATATTGCTGTTGATGAAGATGTCGTTGTTGGCCTGCAGGTTCACCGCGGTGCCGGTGTTGGTGATCGCGGTGATCGTGTCGGGGGCGATGGTGTGGTCGGTGCTCGCCGCGTCGGCGAAGGCGTCGACGTCGGCGACATCGGCCGTGGTCGCACCCGTGGCGGCCACCGTGATGTTGCGGGGGTCCAGCAGCAGACTGCCTGCCTCGCCGTTGGCGGCGCCGGCATCGACATGGCCGCCGAACACCAGATTCTCCTTGCCCGAGACCTCGACGACGCCGCCGTCGCCGGCCTCGCTGCCGCCGCGGGCGCTGATCTCGCCGGCGTAGCGCGTGGTGTCGTCGGCCCACACGACGACCTTGCCGCCGTCGCCGCGCGCGCCGGCGTCGGCATCGATCTTCACGTCCTTGCCGACGTAGGTACGCTCCGCGTTGGCCACGGCCGCGTTGGCGCCGTGGAGATCACCGCCGATCAGGATCTCGCCGCCGCCGGTCTCGCCGCTCGCGTCGACGACCGCATTGCCCATCAAGCCGACGTTCTGGCCGGTGACTTCGATGCGCCCGCCTTTGCCGCTCTGCGACGACGCGGCTAGCGTGCCGCGATTGATCACCGTGCCGCCGCTGCCCGCGCGCAGCAGGATGCGGCCGCCTTCGTTGGTCACGGTATTCGCGCGCACCGCGCCGCTGTTGTTGATCGACAGCGCATAGATGTTGCCGCCGGCCGCTTGCACCTCGGCCTGCGCCGCCTGCACGAGGCCGCTGTTGTCGATGCCCGTTGCGTTTCCGGCGAGCTGCGCCGGCGCCGCGCCGACCCACAGGCGCTGGTTGCCGCTTTCGCGCAGCATGACTTGGGCACCGGCCGCGAGGCCGGCGGCACCGTCGGCGCGGATATCGCCTTGGTTGTCGATCTGCGGCGCGATCAGGAAGACGTCGCCGCCGAGACCGCGGATGCGGCCTTGATTGGTGATGGCGGCAAGGCTGTTGCCGATGAACTCGAGATCGCCGCCGCTCATGAAGTCATCGTCGCCGACGTCGAGCGTGCTCGCGATGAAGCTCTGGGTATCGATCACCCCGCTCTTGCCGACCAGGATGCCGTTGCGATTGATCAGATAGACCTTGCCGTTGCCGAGCAGACTGCCGAAGATCTGCGACGGTGTGCCCGACACCACGCGATTCAATACCGCGCTCGAGCTGTCGGGCTGAATGAAGCGAGTGAGCTCGCCCTGCGCTATCGAGAAATCCTGCCAGTTGATGATGGCGCGGTCGGTGAGCTGATTGATGGTGAGGTTGCCGCCCTGACGCGAGAACTCCGCCATGCCCGCCGTTAGCTGCTCACCGCTGGGACCTGCCGCTGCTCCTCCCGAGAACCCAAATACTACGAAAAAAAAGGTAATAGAGGTTTTGTAGTACTGCATGACCATCCCTGTTCTTGTTACTGCGACTTCCTAGCTATCGACAATGACAATGTGATCTTGAGCACATATTTGAAATTCTTTTTCGAGTTTTTCTCATAGAACGTGCGTTAATAAAATCCGACGGTCGAAAGATGACGTCCGTTTCGTACCGGTGCGCACGAGCTTCTTGCGGAACGGCGCTGCGATCGCCGCCCGCTGCCGTGCCTGCGCGGGCGCGCCGTGCGCAGCATCAGCGGCGTGTGTGGCAGGTTCCGTTTTGTTTGGTGGAATGGTGCGGAAAGCTCAGCGCAGACGTTTGACCAACGCCGCGGGACGATGAGCATCGTTGAACAGCCGCGTGACTTCTTCGGCGGTCACTGGCTTGTTATGGATTCCCCCCGCATTGCAAAATCCAGAAACATTTTTTTCAACAGGTGAAGGGTGCAGGTATCTATCCGGTCTGTTGGCGAGCCGTTGGATGGGGGCTGGCCATGATGAAATCCGCGCATCGGTTTCCAAATAGCCTGACGGCCTGGGCGATGTTATTGCCCTGGCCACTACGCTTCGACGGAGTGTGCCAGTGCCGGTCTTACCTGTTTGCCATCGCTGTTCCTGAATCCTCGCAACCCTGGGTGGGGGTCTACTCTCCTCGGTGTGTCGGCCCGATGATCTGGCCGTGGCGTTATGGTCGGCGGCGTAACTTAAAGTTACGGTCTACACTGTTACATTAAGGACGCTCTGAGTAATGCTATGCCATCCTGGAATTCTCGGAGTACGGAAAGCAAAACATGTCATTTTCGCTTTTTTCATTTTCAATGGTTGACGCCGTTGAAAATGGCGGCGCCTCCGTGTGCCGCGGGAATCGCTGAATAAATCAGAGGTGCCCTAAGCTTGTTGCATGCGCCGGCGGCTGGTGATGCGGCGCGTGCCAAGATTCGGTTTTGCATTACTAAAATATCCGCGTGCCCGCAAGAGATTTTGCCTGGCGCTGGTGTAGCGAGTATAACTAGCGAACCGGCCGGGTAGTAACCGCGGCTGCGGGGAGCAGCCGGGCCGCCAATGCCTCGATCATGACGCCGTGCTCATGGTGCATGCCTGGTTGACGCAAAAGGGGTGGCCATGTCTTCGTCGAAACGCGAACTACCCGAGGATCCGGCCGCCGGCGCCTCGGTCGGTGGTTGCCACTGGCCCGCCATGGTGGACGCGATGCGCGATCCCGCCTTCGTCCATGATGAACGGTTCCATGTCCTGTGCGCCAACCGCGCCTACGCGGCGCTGGCCGGCATGGAGATCGCGGCGATGATCGGCCGGCCCTATTGGGAGGCCTTTCCTAAAGGCGATGGGCCGCTGCCGGCCTGTGCCGCGGCCATGCGGAACCTGCCCCATGACGAAGTCACCGAGGAGTTGCGTCTCGCGTCGGGACAAATCTTCACTTCGCGGAGCTTCGGCCTCTATGACGCCGCCGGCGCCTACCTGGCGTCCGTCCACATCCTGGAAGACATCACCGAACAGCGCCGGCAAGAGGCGGATCTCCGTTATCAGAAGGGCCGACTCGAAGAGGTCGAACGGGTCTTTCAATTGGGCACCTGGGAACGGGATGTCATCACCAACCGGGTACGCTGGTCCGACCAGATGTTCCGCATCTTCGGTTTCGCGCCCGGCGAGGTCACGCCGAGTTATGAACTTTTCCTCCGCTGCGTCCACCCGGACGACCGACCGCGGGTGGAGGAGGCGGTGAAGAATACCTTGGAAAACCGCGCGCCTTACGACATCGTGTATCGGATGGTGCGCACCGATCACGCGGTGCGCATCCTTCACGCCGCCTGTGAAACGGCGGTGGATCCGGGCGGACGCGTCTCGCGGCTGATCGGCACCTGTCAGGACATCACCGAGGCGGATGAGGCCGAACAGCGTTTGAAGCGGATCAACCGCATGTATCGCACCATCAGCCGCTGCAACCAGCATCTGATCCGCGAAGCGGATGAAAAGAGCCTGGCGCAGAAACTCTGCGACACCATGATCGAGGAGGGCGGTTATCGGATGGCGTGGGTAGGTTATGCCTTGCATGACGAGGCGCGGACCATCCTGCCCTACGCCTACGCCGGTTTGGAAAGCGGCTATCTCAAGGACCTCAAGCTCACCTGGGCCGACACCGAGCGCGGCAGCGGGCCGGGCGCGCGCTGCATTCGCGAAGGCGCGCCGCAAGTGACGCGCGACATCCTCAATGACCCGCGTTTTGCGTTGTGGCGGAATGAGGCGGTGCGGCGCGGTTATGCCTCGTCGATCGCCCTGCCTTTGAAAAGCCACGGCGCCGTATTCGGTTTTCTCGGCATGTATTCCGCGGTGAGCAACGCCTTCGATCAAGAGGAGGTCGCCCTGTTGGTGGAAGTGGCCGACAATCTCGCCTTCGGCATCACCGCGCTCCGCGAGCGCGCCGAACGCGAGGCGCTGACGCGGGAACTGGCCTACCTCTCCACCCGACATGGGCCGCGACGTCATCCGGTTTTTCGCGCCGGGCCTCGACGCGGCCTCACTCCAAGCCGTCGAACTGGAAAGCGAGTTGCGCCGCGCGATCGCGCGCGGCGAGCTGTGTTTGCACTATCAGCCGCAATTGGAGCTGCGCACCGGCAAACTGGTCGGGCTGGAAGCCCTGATGCGCTGGCAACATTCCCAGCGCGGTTTGATCCCCGCGGCGCAATTCATTCCTATCGCGGAAGATTCGGGTCTGATCGTGTCCATGGGTGAATGGGCGTTGCGTGAAGCCTGCCGCCAGGCCAAGCTCTGGCAGGATGCGGGGATCGAGGGTGCGGCGGTGGCGGTCAATCTCTCGGCGCGCCAGTTCAGGGACAAGAACATCGTCTACACCGTGCGGAGGATCTTGCGGGACAGCGGTCTTGAGCCCGCGCGCCTGGAGCTGGAGATTACCGAAAGTTCGATCATGCACGATATCGAGGAGGTCATCGCCATCATGCTGGAGTTCAAGCTGCTCGGCGTGATGCTGTCCATCGACGACTTCGGCACCGGCTACTCCAATCTGAATTACCTGCGGCGCTTTCCGGTGGATAAACTCAAGATCGACCAATCCTTCGTGCGCGACGCGGAACTGGCGGCGAGCGCCGCCGCGATCGCGCGGGCGGTGATCGTGATCGGTCACAGCCTGCGCCTCCAGGTCATCGCCGAGGGCGTGGAAACCGTGGGCCAGGCCAGCTTTCTGCGCCAGAACGGCTGCGATCAGATCCAGGGGTTTCTGATCGCACGGCCTCAACCGGCGGAAGAATTGCGGGAACTGCTTTCCCGCCCATCGTTGCTGCCCTGGGCGCCGGAGTGACCGGACCGCCGTGGCGGCGCGATCGGCCGCCGCGGGTGAAAAGGGGCATTACCCGCGTCGTCCCTCTCACGCCGCCGGCGGTCGGTTCATCGATTCGCCGGTGGCGGTTTCGGCCGCCGGCTCACGCTCGGTCTTGCGGCGCTTCAACCGTTCGCTCATATGTTCCATCGCGACGTAGAAGGCCGGGGTGATGTAGAGCGTCAGCATCTGCGAGAAGAACAGACCGCCGACCACGGCGATGCCCAACGGCCGCCGTGCCTCCGCGCCCATGCCGGTGCCGAGGGCGATAGGCAGGGTGCCGAGGATGGCGGCGAGGGTGGTCATCATGATGGGACGAAAACGCACCAGGCAGGATTCGATGATGGCGTCGCGCGCCGAGACCGCGCGCTCGCGGCGGATCTGCAAGGCGAAGTCCACCATGATGATGCCGTTCTTCTTCACCAAGCCCACCAGCAGGATCAGCCCAACGAAGCTGAAGATGTTGAGCTCCGCGCCGAACAGGATCAGCGTCAGCAGCGCGCCCACCATCGCCAAGCGGCAGCGCGGTGAGGATGGTGATGGGGGTGGATGAAGTTGTTCGTAGAGCACCGCCAGCACCATGTAGATCACCAGGATGGTGAGCAACAGCAACAGCGGCAGATTCACCAGCGATTCTTGAAAGGTCTGGGCGCTGCCGGTGAACTGGCCGGTGATACCCGCCGGCAGATTGGCGTTCGCCACGTCATCGACCCGGCCGGTGATATCGCCTAGCGCGATGCCGGGTGCCAGACCGAACGAGAAGGTCACGGCGGGCAATTGGCCGTAATGGCTGATCGACAGCGGGCCCACCCCGGGCTCGATGCGCGTCACGGCGCGCAACGGCACCAGCGCGCCGTTATTCGCCGGCACATAGAGCGCGTTAAGGGCGTCGATGTTCTCCTGATAGCTCGGCGCCAATTCCATGATCACTTGATATTGATCGGTGGCGCCGTAAATGCTGCTGACTTGATTGCCGCCGTAGGCGCTGTACAAGGTCGCCTGAATCTGCTCGGCGCTGACGCCCAGCGCGGCGGCGGTCTCGCGCAGGATGCGCACGTTGACCTGCGGGTTGCTGAGTTCGAGGCTGCTGCTGACGTCCTGCACGCCGGGCACGGCGGCGAGATGCGGTTCGAAGGCCGCCGCCGCGAGTTTCAGTTCATCCACGTCCGGGCCTTGCAGCACGTATTGATAATTGCCGCTGCCGCCCAGGCTGCCGATGCGGATCGCCGGCGGGTTTTGAAAGAACACCTGCATCTCCTGCACCTCGGCCACCGCCTTGCGCAATTGCTGCACGACCTCGTCGGCCGTGTCTGTGCGTTCACCGAGCGGTTTGAGACGGATCACCAGGCGGCCGATGTTGCCGCCGGTGGCGCCGCCGAAACCTTGGCCCGCGCTCGACATGGCGGCTGCGACGTTGGGATTTTGTTGGACGATGCGCGCGACCCGTTCCTGCAGGGCCTTGAGTTGTTCGAAGGTGATGCCCTCCGGGGCCTTGGTATCGGCGAAGATCTGGCCGGCGTCCACGTCGGGGATGAAGCCCTTGGTCACGGCGCCGAACAGATAAACGGTGAGTCCGAGCATGAGTGCCGATACCACCAGCATGCTGCGCCAATGATCGACCGCCCATACCAGAGTGGCGCCGTAGACATCGCGCGCGCGATCGAAGCCGCGTTCAAATACCTGGTATAGCCGGCCGTGTTGTTCGTCGTTTTTGAGAAAACGGCTGCATAACATGGGTGTGAGGGTGAGCGAGACCACGCCGGAGATGAGAATGGCGATGGCCACCGTGAGCGCGAATTCGTTGAACAGCCGGCCGACGATGCCGCCCATGAACATGATGGGAATGAACACCGCCACCAGCGACAGGGTCATCGACAGGATGGTGAATCCGATCTCCTTGCTGCCGAGCAAGGCGGCCTGCATGCGGTTCGCGCCCTTCTCGCGGTGACGCACGATGTTTTCCAGCACGACGATGGCATCGTCCACCACGAAACCCACGGCGAGGGTCAAGGCCATCAGCGAAAGATTGTTGAGACTGAAATCGAGGGCCTTCATCACCATGAAGGTGCCGATCAGCGAGGTGGGCAAGGCCAGCGCGCTGATCAGGGTGGCGCGCGCGTTGCGCAGGAACAGGAAAATCACGCCCACCACCAGCACGATGGAGAGTGCGAGGGTGAACTTCACTTCGTGTATCGAGCCCTTGATGAAATCGGCGCGGTCGTATTGCAACCGCAAGCTGGCGTCGCCCGGCGCCTGACGGGTGAGTTCGTCGAGTTGGGCGCGGATCGCCGTGGAGACCTGCACGGTGTTGGCGCCGGGCTGACGCCGCACCGCCAGTACGATGGCGGGGCGCAGGTCCTGCGCCTCGCCGGTGTTGTCGAAGAAGGTGGTGAGCTGTTTATCCTGTTCGACGCTGTCGAAGGCGGTGCCGACCTCGGAAAGATGCACCGGCGCGCCGTTGCGATAGGCGACCACCAGACGGTTATAGGCGTCGGCGTCCAGCAACTGGCCCTCGGCCTGCACGGTGTAACTGCGCACGCTGCCGCTGAGGGTGCCGGTCGGCAAATTGCTGTTGCCGCTTTGGATCGCCTGCGCCACCTGCGCCAGCGAGAGATTGCGCGCCGCCAGCGCGTAAGGATTCATCTGCAAGCGCACCGCGTATTTTTTCGAGCCGAACACCAGCACTTGCGCCACGCCGGGGATGGTGGAGATCTGCTGCGCGACGCGGGTCTCGGCGTATTCGTTGAGCTCGGTCAGCGGCAATTGATCGGCGGAGAGGGCGATGAAGATGATGGGCGCATCGGCGGGGTTGACCTTGCGCAGCGTCGGCGGCGTCGGCATGTTCTGCGGCAGCCGGCGCACGCTCTGCGAGATGGCGGTCTGTACGTCCTGCGCCGCGGCGTCGATGTCGCGTTCAAGATCGAATTGCAGGGTGATGCTGGTGCTGCCGGTGTTGCTGGTGGAATTCATGGAGGTGATGCCGGCGATGCTGCTGAACTGCCGCTCCAGCGGCGTCGCCACCGCCGCCGCCATGGTTTCCGGATCGGCGCCCGGCAGGCTGGCGGAGACGTTGATGGTGGGGAAATCGACGTTGGGCAGTTCGCTCACCGGCAGGCTGTAATAGGCGGCGAGGCCGAAGATCACCAGCGCCGACATGAACATCGTCGTCATCACCGGCCGGCGGATGAAGGGTTGCGAGATGTTCACGGCGCGTCCCGCGGCGGTGCGGCGGCTTGGGCCGGCGCCGGCGCCGTCGTCACTTTCGATCCTGGTCGCAGATTGCGCGGCGCGCGCGCCACCACGGTTTCGCCCTCGGTGAGACCGTGGGCGATAACGGCGAGGTCTTTCACCTGGCGATCCACCTGCACCGGGCGGATCACGGCCGCGCCCTCTACAACCACATAGACATAATTGCCATCTTGTCCGGTCCGCAATGCGGTCTGCGGCACCACGATCGCATCGTCTTGCAGCGTGAGCTGGGTGCGCACGCCGACATATTGGCCGGGCCAGAGCTGTTCATCCTTGTTGCGCACGCGCGCCTTGAGGGTCACCGTGCCGGTGTCGGTATTCACCGCGTTGTCGACGAAGACCAGTTCGCCTTCGCCCAGTTCCCCGCCGCCGTCTTCGCGGGTGATGAAGATGCGGATGGCGCGCTGCTTTTTATAACGTTGCAGTTCGGGCAGCAGTTGTTGCGGAATACTGTATTGCACCAGGATGGGTTGCATCTGATTGATCACCACCAAGGGCATGGCGTCACTGGTCGTCACCAGATTGCCAGCCTTGACGCTGAGACTACCGGTGCGGCCGGTGATGGGCGCGCGAATGTCGGTGTACGCCAAATTGATTTCGGCCTGCTGGAGCAGCGCCCGCAGTTGGCCGGCCGCGGCGCGGGCATTTTCATATTCCTGGGTGGTGACATATTCCTTGCCGGCCAGCGGTTCGAGACGTTGGGCCTGGGCGTCGGCGGCCTGCCAGGCGGTCCGCGCGCCGGCCAAGGCCGTTTCATAGGGTGAGCGGTCGAGACGGAACAGGCGCTGGCCCTTGGTGACAGTCTGGCCTTCGGTGAAATACACCTCTTCCAGCATGCCGTTTATCTGCGGCCGGATCTGCACGCTGTGTTCGGACTGGACTCGTCCGAGGGCTTGCAGTGAAACGGGCATGGGTTGTACCCGCGCGGCGGCCAACTCTACCACCAACGGTTGGCCGGACTGTGGGCCCTTGGCTTCGCCATTGGGTTTGGCCGTGATGCGCCAAGCGGTCAAGGCGGTCAATGCCGCGATGACGATGACGAAGAAGAAGATGAACAAGGTTTTGCGTGTCACGGTGACTCCAGGCTAGTTGGGGGGACGAGGCCGCCCACCGCATGTCCCAAGGCGGCGCGTCCCGCCACCCAATCGAGCCGCGCCTGCACTTGTTGCACGCGGGCGTTGGCCAGCGCGGTTTGCGCGCTCAATACATCGAGTATGGTGTTGAGTCCGCTTTTATAACGCGCGTTGGAGACCTCCATCGCCTGTTGCGCGCTTCTCAATTGTGCGGCGCTGGTGTCGACGGTCACGCCGGCGGTACGCAGATTTTGATAGGCCTGCCAGACTTGCAATTCGACCTGGCTGCGCAGGTCGTCGCTGGTGGCGCGGGCGGTGTCGCGCAGCGCCTCGGCCTGTTTGAGGGCCGCGCGATCGCCGAAGCCGGCGAACAGCGGAATATTGAGACTGAGCAGCGTATTGAATTGCGAACTGTCGCCGACGTCCACGACGTGGGTCTGGCCGGCGACGGCGTCGAAATTCAGGCTGGGCAGGCCGCGGCCGCGGGTGACGTCGATATTGGCGGCGGCGGCCCGTTCCCGCGCCTTGGCGGCGAGCAATTCCGGGCGGGCGTCGCGGGCGGTGGCCAGCAGATCCGCCACGCTTTGCGACGGCATCAGGGGCGCGACATCTTCTTCTTCCCACCCCGCGAGCGGCAGCAAGGTGTCGGGCGAGTCGCCCACCGCCGTCGCCAGCTGACCGCGCGCCACCGCCAATCGTCCTTCGCTCTGCTGCAGGGCGAGTTTGACGCCGGCGAGGGCGGCCTCGAGGTTGTAGATGTCGCCTACCGTTGCGAGGCCCGACGCCTTGCGGTCCTGCGCCGCGCTGAGATTGGTCTCCGCATCGCGCAGGCTCTGCCGGTTCGCCTCCACCACGGCTTGCAGGCCCAGCACCAGATAATAGGTCTGTTCCACCTGCAAGATCACATCCTGCACGGTTTGATTTTGGCTGAGTTGCGCGGAGGCCAGTTCGAACTTGGCCTGGTCCAGCAGTCCGCTGCGGCTGCCGAAGTCCCACAACAGATAACTCAAGCTGACGCTGGCGCCGTAACGGGTCTGGGTATTGGAGGGGAGGCCCGAGAAATTCAAGGCCCGATTGCGTTGCGCGCTCAGCGTCGCGTCGATCTGCGGCCAGTAACCCGCGCGCGCCAGTTCCACCCCGGCCTCGGAGGCACGCAGTGCCGCCCAGGCGAGTCGGGTCTGGGCGTTGCGGCGCAGGGCGAGGTCGGTGAGTTCCACCAAGGTCAGGGCCGGCGCGGTGGTCATTGCGGTTGTAGCGTGGTCGTCGCGCGCGGATAGGGGATCCGCCCGGGCGAGTGTCGGCGCGGTCACGGCAGATGCAATTGCAATAATGGATAAATGAACGAGGAGGGTGGTTTTCATGTGGTGGTTATGACAGGACTTACCGGTTAATGTTCAAAGCACGGCCGCTGCCTGCGCAGGGGTATGCTCAGCCGCGTTACGCTGATCTTCTTCCTGATGGCCATGGGGTGCTCGTCATCGGCGCCGGCAGCGGCGCGTCACATAGCATGAGTATGCTCTGTGGCGGCGGACTTGAGCCTAACATACCGTGCCTGAGACGGCTATCTTGCGTGGATAAGTCAGCGGTTTTATAAAATCGCTCAGCTAAGCCATGTGTGAATTGCGCCATCGATTTATTACCTTACGAAATTGAGCGAGGCGCCGATGCGATGCGGGTCAAGAAGGAATGGACGGGGCGTGAAGAGTGGGGATAGGTGATGATCCACCGTGAGCGGGGACGAGGTTGGCGAATAAAAAAACCCCTCACGGAGTTGCCGTGAGGGGTGAGCGTGCTGCGGAGTAATCGTCCGGGTGCCGCGTTATTTATTGAGTCATCTTTTTAAGTTTTTCTTTGTCGCCCGCCGAGGGTTTGTGATTCAGAGTCAAGAGAATGTTGGCCAGTTCCCGCTCGTTACTGGTCGCGGACGCGTCGTTAGCGATGGCGCGTAACTTGGCCTTGTCGCCGGAGTCAACCGTATGGTTGAGATTGATCATCGCGTTGGCGAGGGTCTTCTCGCGTTCGCTGGCCGCGCTGTCTTTAGCGATCTGACTGAGTTGTTGTTTCTCCGCATCGCTGGGATGATGATTTAAATCCATCAGGATCTTGGCAATGACTTGGGTGCCCGAACCGGCGGCCGCTACCTGGCTGCCCGCCATCAGGGTCATGGC
The DNA here is from genome assembly GCA_963729605.1 of uncultured Gammaproteobacteria bacterium. Taxonomy (GTDB): domain Bacteria; phylum Pseudomonadota; class Gammaproteobacteria; order DRLM01; family DRLM01; genus CAKKSB01. Next base: position 18,317 of record CAVSNY010000003.1, read on the forward strand.
CAACAATAGCATGGCGGTGAAGGTCAGTTTATTGTCCATAGCGCATCTCCTGTTTAGGTTAAAGTGGACGAGCCAGACAAATTGATAGCCCTTTTACCGGTCTTTTGCAAGACGGCGGGTTTACCCATGACGGAAACCACTCATATTTAAGGGGCATGGCGAGAATTTTGCTCAAGAGATTTAAAAAACCATTTGTTAAGAGTGGTATTTCCGTTGAAATTACGGCGGGTTGTGTTAGCCGGATCGGTTTATTATGCTAGCCCGCACGATGCCAAATTGAGTGGCGTTAAACGGGGCCTGACGGACCTTTTTTGCTTAACGGAAACCAGGTGGAGGATGATTTGCATGAGTAATAAAAAAAGTATTGCGCTGGCATTGGGGTCCATGGTGGCGGGGATTGCCTGCATGCCGGTGGCGGGATTGATAAGCACGGTGGCCGGTTTGGGCCTTGCTACTTTGTCGGTAGTCTTGATTTACGCCGCGGGTTAATCCCCGCTATTTATAAGCGCGGCGCGCAGCCTGCGGGCAAATGCGGCCGCGTTTTTGTTTGTGGCGAATCCGAATCGGTTTCCCTCTTTCAAGCCTATTGCGTCCGATGTGAATTTTCTGCCGCGGCTTGGGTCTACCTCTCGCGTAGCCTCCCCCTCTTGTCGTGAAATAAGCTCCAGGAGTCCCTGCCATGACTTATAACGCCAAGCTCCGCTTACCCACTCCCAATGAGGCGTTGCCCGGGCGATCAACGGCCATGGTGGTGTCCGAGCGTCATTTCGTGAATGGCCATTCCCTGCTGCCGCCGTTTCCCTCCGGGATGGTGTTGGCGATGTTCGGCATGGGCTGTTTTTGGGGCGCGGAGAAACAATTCTGGTTGCAGCCGGGGGTATACAGCACCGCCGTGGGTTATGCCGGCGGTTATACGCCGAATCCCACTTATCGCGAAGTGTGCAGCGGACTGACCGGGCACAATGAAGTGGTACGCGTGGTGTACGACCCCGGCTTGATTGGCTATCAGGATTTATTGGCGGTGTTTTGGGAGTCTCACGATCCCACCCAGGGGATGCGGCAGGGCAATGATACCGGTACCCAGTATCGCTCGGGAATTTATCTCTACGATGAGATGCAGCGGCGGGCGGCGGAGGATTCACTGCGCGACTATCAACGCGCCTTGCAGAATGCGGGGTGGGGTCGTATTACCACCGAGTTGTTGGATGCGCCGACGTTTTATTATGCGGAGGACTATCATCAGCAATACCTCGCTAAAAATCCCGACGGTTATTGCGGTCTGGGCGGCACCGGAGTGGCATGCCCGAGTGGCGTGGCCTTGTGAACGGAGATTTTTTTGCAATCAGCTTTTGCAAGCGGAGGGCAGGAATTTCTCCGTGATGGTCCCAGGCGCGCATCGCCAGATAACGACGTTGGCATCGGCCGATTCGGCGGTGAGAGTCAGGGTATTGTTGCCGCCCAGCGCCGGGATGTTGTAGGCAATCGTGATTTTTCCGGCGCCACCGCTGTTATCCACGGTAATCCTGTCCACGATGTCCGTTTGATAACTGGCGGGCTCGGGCAGACTGGCTTGGGCGTTGTCGGCCGGCCAGTGGCCGGTAATTTGATAGTATTCCGATACCATGGATTTCACCGGGCCGGCCAGCGACAGTCCTGCCGCGACGCGGGCTTTGGTTGCATAGTCCATATAAAACGGGACGGCGGTGACCGCGAGGATGCTGGCTATCGTCAGGCTCATGAGGATTTCCAGCATGGTGAATCCCCGCTGCGAAACGGCCGGCATGTTATGACTCATGCCATCGCGGGGCGTCAGGCGTCGCCATCGGCACCGGATTCGGATTGGCCTGCGCGAGGTATACCTCAGCCGGTTTTTTTTCGGTTTGAAATCGGCGCAGATCGTCTTTAATTTCCTCGATCATTTTCCGGCTGGTGGCGTCGAGATGGGCGTGTTGGCTTAAGCTGTCCAACTTTTTCTGCACGGTATGAATGCGCGTGCAGAGGGTTTCCGCCGCGACGCGCAGGGCCTCGGCGACTTCCAAATGGAAATCACCTTCGCGCAGGCGGGTGCGGACGGTCAAATCGCCGTTGGCGATTTTTCTTAGGTCGCGTTCGATGGCGTAGGCGGGGCCGATGATTTTGTGGCTCAGCAAAAGACTGAGGTAGTAGATAAATCCGACGATGGGGATCTCGAACGCCACTAGAGCGAAAATATGTAACGGCTCAAGCCTGCCTAAAAGTTCGGGTTTGAATACCAGGCCCAAGGTGGCGAGGATATTGATCAGAAGGATGCCGCTCAGTATCGCGCTCATGATGATGCGGCGCTGTTGAACGGCATTGACGATCAGCGTTTGTCTTCGATTGGTAATTCGATTCACGGCATATCTCTGGCGAAGAACTGTACAAATGGAATATCGGCGCCAAGCAAGGTATCTTTAAACACCTCTAAACATCGCGGGATGTCACGAAGGTTCGTGAATGACGGGCTAGTGATTGAGTGGTTGCCGCTCGATTGCGCGGTGAATCGTTAACGAGGATACCCCGGCGCGGCCAGTGGAAGATTTGATATACGGCTCGGATTAAATGCGCGTTACATCAATAGGGGCACCATGAGTACGGCACGACAAGAGATTTATGTCAGCGTTGATATCGAGGCGGATGGCCCGATTCCCGGGCCGCACTCGATGTTGAGTTTGGGCTCGGTGGCCTTCTTGCCGGATAAGACGCGGCTCTCGACGTTTTCCGCCAACCTGGAAACCCTGCCCGGCGCGGCGGGTGATCCCCGCACCATGGAATGGTGGCAGCATTTCCCCGCGGCCTGGCAGGCCAGTCGTGCCCATCCCCGGCCGCCGGTAGACGTCATGAACGAATATGTGACGTGGTTGGAGAGTTTGCCGGGTACGCCGCTGTTTGTCGGCTGGCCGGCGGCCTGGGATTTCATGTGGGTCTATTGGTATCTCATTCGTTTTACCGATAAACGCCCGTTCAGCGAATGCGCCATCGACATACGTTCTTATGCGATGGGTATGCGGAAAACCCCTTTTTATAAATCCGGGAAAAATTATTTGCCGAAACGCTGGTTTGATGAATTGCCGCATACCCATATAGCACTCGACGACGCCATCGAGCAGGGGGCGATGTTTTGTAATATGCTTCGGGAAAACACCTCCTTGGAAGAGTAGCGAATGCGTGTGGATTTAGCGCGACGGGGCATTAAGACGTCGTAAAGCCATCTTCATTACTGAAGCGCCATTGAAAAAAGATAGCTAAAGCTTTGGTGGATACCGCGAATGACTATAAATGAGCATGATTTGGAGGGCGATAAATAGCTTAATGGACGGGGCTGCGCTAGCGGCGTAAACTTTTCCTTCGTTGATCGGTCCTAATTTCGGTTTCGGCGGGCGGACATCGTTTCCGTTCCGGGTTCATCACCAGCAAGAGGAAGAAGATATGACGCGAGTAATCCAAGTGGTTTTTATGTCGTCACTGTTGGCGGTTGCGGGCGGCGCATGGGCGTGTCAGAGCGCGGGCCACAACAAACATGTGGGCGAGGTGACCAAGGTAGATACGATGGCCGGCACGTTTACGATTCATGATGTGGAAATGGACGGCCCGATTACCTTTACGGCGGATCAAGCCGTGCTCAAAACTGCCTCGCAGGCCAAGGGTCAGGTGCTGGTCAGTTTCGAGCAGAAAGGCGAGAAATTGAAGGCGGTCGGCCTGGCCATTTGACAAAAGGTCATGTAGTGATAGGCCAACCCCGGTCCGGGGTTGGCCTATTTATAATCGGTATTTATAACGAGCTTCTTACTTCTTTTTCTTTTTCAAGGCCGCCAAATCGGTTTTAGTCTGGTTGAGCTCGGCCAGGGTCTGCTCCAAATCACGGGTCAGGTTTTCGATTTGCGATTGGGCTTGAGTCTGGGCCTCGTGGGCCGTTTGCAATTGGCCCCGTAAAGCGGTCAGTTCCGCTTCCTTTTGGGTGGCTTCGTTGGTGCTCTGCGCCAGCTGCTGTTCAAGGGCGGCGACTTTGGTGCGCAATTCATCACGTTCCTTGGTGCCGCAACCTGTAACACCGAGTACGGCGATCAAGGCGATGGCAGCCATCGCGGTAATACGACTCATATAATTCCTCATTGATGGTTTAAGAGACAGGCGTCTTGCCTGGTGGCCGGTTTAACCGGCGCGGAATATTATCACGGACGACGGGTGTCAGGAGGGGGAGGCCGCTGGTTATACTCAACACCTTGAGCGGGCTTGAATCCAGGGCCGATAAGTCACGGAGGCGGAATGAGATATAAATGTTTGATCGGGGTGGCGGGTTTGGCGTTTGGGCTGGTGGCGTGCGCGACCTCACCCACCGGTCGGACCCAACTCACTTTGATGCCGGAAGCGCAGATGGACAGCATGGGATTGCAGGCCTTCCAGGAATTGAAGGACAAGACGCCCAAGGAACCGGATCCTAAGCTCAATGCCTATGTGAGCTGTGTCGCCGACAAGGTGACCGCCGAGCTGGGGGCGGACGGCGGCACGTGGGAAGTGGTGTTGTTCAAGGACCCCGCGGTCAACGCCTTCGCCTTACCCGGCGGCCATATCGGGGTGTACACGGGTTTATTGACCGCCGCGAAGAATCAGGATCAGTTGGCCGCGGTGCTCGGTCATGAGGTGGCCCATGTGCTGGCGCGCCATGGCAATGAACGGGTCTCCACCCAGTTGGCGACCGAGCAAGCGGCGGCCTTGATCGGCGCCTGGGCGGGAGGCCAGGACCCATCCAAGCGGAACATGGTGATGGGGCTGCTGGGGGTGGGGGCGCAAGTGGGGGTCCTGTTGCCGTTCAGCCGCATTCAGGAGTCCGAGGCTGACCGCATCGGCCTGGCGATGATGGCGCGGGCGGGTTTCGATCCCCGGCAAAGCGTCAATCTTTGGGAAAACATGGCGCAAGCCGGCGGATCGGCGGCGCCGGAATTTCTGTCCACCCACCCTTCGCACAAGACGCGTATCAGTGATTTGCGCGCGCATATGGCCGAGGTGATGCCCTTGTACGAAGCGGCTAGAAGCGAAGGCAAGCAACCTCGCTGCGGCGGGGGTTGAGCAAGGTATCCCCCGGCGCGGCCCGCACCGGGGGAAGTCGCCGTTCTGCGGTCTTTTATGTCTTGCGACGCCGCGCAACACCGAGGGCCAACAACCCCCCGGTCAGCAGCAGGAGGCCGGCGGGCTCGGGGACGCCGCTCACCGGCGGCGGTGTAACGCGCAAATCGCCCAGATAGCGGATATTGTCGAAGGCGAAGGCCTCGTTGCTGTCGATAAAAGTGTCCGTGGTGATGCGGAATACCAGTTGGGTTACCACGCCTGGAATGACGTAGCTGTAATCCGTCAGTGATTCGATCAGCGTGCCGCCGCCGTTGCTGAGTACGGCGCCGCCGATTTTACCTAAAAAACGATCGAGCTCTAAAAAATGGCTACCGCCATCCGGGCTGTATTCCAGGATGATGATATCTTCGGCCTCGAAGATATTGCCGCTGCGGGCGGATAAGGCCAGCGCCACCGAGAGGTTTTCATAAGCGGTCACGTCCATGGCGCTGAAGGTGACGCGATGAGGTGTGCCGCTGATGAACCCGTTGAGATCACGGCCTCCAAAATAGGACGCGCCGTGGATGTTACCGGGCAGATAGCCGAGGGTCTGGGTGCCTTGCGGTAATACCGTGAAAAAGCGGGTATTGAATGCAGGATTAAACCCGCCGTTCTCGACGGTGTATCCGGACGTGCCTTCAAAACTTTCTTGAAAAATGATGCCGCCTTGGACGGTGTGCGCGGCGAAAATAAGCATGGCAAGAACGACGAGCCGTTGGGCTGTATTCATGGTTCATTCCTTGAGTTGTAGTTGAGAATTCCCTCAAGGCGATGAAAAGCAGAGTTTATGCCATCGCAACAAAAATTTAATATTCATAATGCGTTGTTTAATTAAAAGAACATTTTGTTATTGTGATATGTAAAAGCCGCTGACATTCGTGAGTCGGCGATCCGCAACACGGGAAGCCCGTTTAATCGTAGCCGTAAAGCCAGCGGGTGACGCCGGTGTGGATATTGCGTACGCTGTGCGGCGTGCCTTTCGGAATCCGGATTTCATCGCCGGGTTCGGCGATACATTCCTGATCGCCGATGGTCATGTGCAGACGGCCTTCGACCACGGTCACCAGCTCGTTGCAATCATGTACGAATCCCGTCCATGTCCGTCCGGGCGGGTCTACGAATTCATCGCAGGAATAACCGCGTTGTTTCCATTCCGCCGTCACCATCCGCTTATCCAGGGGTATGGAGAATTTTCCGATTGTCTGTAGCTGTGTCATCGCGAATCTCCCGGCGCGTAGCGCCGCCAAAACGGCAGCAGGTGCTTTGTCATGCGCTATGGCCGTCACTCAATTTACCCCGCTCCTTGCGACGACGGAAAGTGCATCGCGCGAGATCCGTTCTACGCGTATCGAATTTGTTATCCTCTCTATGTGACTCTCAGCGAATTCCGCGCTGGGAAATAAAAATGCCCGTACGGTGTTTAACTCACCAGGAATAACGATGCCGGACGATACGCTTACACCACTCGAGACGGTGCTCGATTATCACCGTCGCAGTAAACACGGCTTGCGGGCCTACGCACCGGGGCCGGGTCATCTCGACTGGTCGACCCAGCCGGATCCTTTCCGCCGTTACCGCCAAACCGAGCATGTGGACTTGCCTCTGCTCGCCGACCACTTGACTACCCCCTGGGCCGCGCTGCATGCGGCAGGCGCGGTGCCGCCGCATCCGCTGGATCGCGACGGCGTCGCGCTGTTGCTGGAACTATCCCTGGGCCTGTCGGCCTGGAAAGAATACGGCGCCACCCGCTGGGCCTTGCGCTGCAATCCCTCCAGCGGCAATCTCCATCCCACCGAAGCCTATCTCATCACGCCGCAATTGCCGGGTCTGCCTCGCGGCGTGTATCACTATCTCAGCGCCGAGCACGTCTTGGAACGGCGCGCTATACCCGCCGAAGGTGGCTGGGACGCGGCCCTGGGCGGCGGCTTGTTGTTGGCCTTGAGTTCCGTGCACTGGCGCGAGGCCTGGAAATACGGGATGCGCGCCTACCGCTATTGTCAGCACGACGCCGGCCACGCCATCGCCGCACTGCGTTACGCGGCGGCGGCCCTGGGCTGGCGGCTGCGGCTATTGGACGATTGGGCCGACGCGGAGATCGCCGTCTTGTGCGGCATCGACCGCGCGGCGGATTTTCCCTGTGCCGAGGAGCGCGAGCAACCGGATTGCCTGCTGTGGCTGGCGCCGTCCGACGCGCAGCCGCCCGCCGCCGGCGCCCTGTTGAAGCCGTTGCGCGGCGCGGGCTGGCAGGGAGTCGCTCATGTCTTGAGCCGCGCCCATCGCGCCTGGACCGACATCGACGCGGTCGCGCGCGCGACCGCCAAGCCGCGCACCGGCCGATTGCCGCCGTGGCCGGTTCCGTCCCGCCCGGTTTCGCGAACCGCGGACACGCCGCAAACCGCGGCGGCCTTGTTTCGGCAGCGCCGCAGCGCCGTGGCCTTCGACGGCGAGACCCAACTCGGTCGCGCGGCGTTTTTCACGATGCTGGATGCCTTGTTGCCGCGCGCCGCGGTGCCGCCGTGGGACGCCTTGCCGTGGCGGCCGCATCTGCACCCCGTGTTTTTCGTGCACCGTGTCGCCGGCCTCGTGCCGGGTATTTACGTCTTGCCGCGTCACGTCGAGGCCGGCGCGTCATTGAGCGCGGCGATCCGCGCCGATTGGCAGTGGCGGCCGGTCGATGAATGTCCCGCTCATCTCCCTTTGCATTTACTGGTCGAGGCGGATACCCGCGAGCCGGCGCGGCTGATCTCCTGTCATCAGGACATCGCGACGGATTCGGCCTTCGCGCTCGGCATGCTCGCCGAATATCGCGCCGGCCTGGAGCAGGGCGCGTGGTGGTATCGCTATCTGTACTGGGAGGCGGGCATGCTGGGTCAGGTTTTGTATTTACAGGCGGAGGCGGCGGGCGTGCGCGCCACCGGCATCGGTTGTTATTTCGACGATGAGATGCACCGTCTGCTGGGCCTGCGCGATGAGGCGTTTCAATCGTTCTATCACTTCACGGTCGGCGGCGCGGTGGAGGACAGCCGGCTGCGCACGCTCGCCCCCTACGCCCATCTGACGCCGCGCGCTAAATAAAAGCTCTCGCAAATCGCCGCGTTTTTTGAACAGGGCCTTCGCCGTCATTCCCCTCTTCCGCGAGGAGAGAGGGGATAAAAATCGATGGCGGCGGTTTGGTGTGGGCGATGCGATCTGCTATAAAGTCCCGCCCGCGCGGCAAGCCGGATGACCGGCGCGCGTAAGCGGACGCGTCGTAGAGGATGAGGTAGTTCTATGCAGAAATTTCATCGCAAAATCACCGTCACCGCGGCGGACGCGCCGGTCGCCAGCGACTGTTTGTGCGTCCACACCGGTCTGTCCAAGGGCCGGGTGAAAGATGCCATGGCCAAGGGCGCGGTGAGTCTGCGGAAGAAACAAGGCGGCGCGCGCCGCCGCTTGCGCCGCGCCACCGCGGCGTTGAGTCCCGGCGATGTGCTGGAACTCTATTACGACGAAGAATTGTTGCAACGCAAACCGCCCGCCGCCCGCTGCGTCGATGACCAGGGTCGTTACAGCGTATGGTACAAACCGGCGGGATTGATGGCGCAGGGCACGGAATACGGTGATCACTGTTCTTTGTTGCGCCAGGTGGAGATACACTTCCGGCCCGAACGCGCGGTATTCCCCGTGCATCGCTTGGACCGCGAGGCGTCCGGTCTGATGGTGGTGGCGCACGACAAACAGGCGGCGGCGCGGCTGTCGGACTTGTTCAGCGGCAACCGGATCGCCAAACACTACCGGGTGCGGGTCCGCGGTGAATTCGCCGAGAAAACCGGACGCATCGACCTGCCCTTGGACGGCAAGCCGGCATTGAGTCTCTATTCGGTCGGTGATTACGATGCGGGCGCGGACGCGACCACGCTGGAAGTCAAGATCGAGACCGGCCGTCTGCATCAGATCCGCCGCCACTTCGAGCTGATCGGCCATCCGGTGCTGGGTGATCCGCACTACGGCACCGGCAATAAAAATACCGAGGGTTTGCAATTGACCGCGGCGGGCCTGCGTTTTCGTTGCCCGTTTACCGGCCAGGCCCGCGAGTATGCCTTGGACGTGTAGCGGGCGTAGCCGTGCTCGGTAAAATGCCGCGTCATCCCGCTGCAACCTGAGCGGCCCATCCCGCCAAAAAAACTCCCCGATTATATGGAGTGACAAAAAAACTTCACTCGGCTGTCATGCCGCGGTCACACGGCGGGCGTGTAATAGGTTCGCCCGCGAAGGGGCTCTCGCTACTACGGAGGAGTTTATGAAGATGAAGTTATCTCATGACGGCTGGCGTTGGGAGCTGTACAGACATGTGGCCTTGTTCGTCCACAATCCCAACGATCATACCCAGGGCAAGCTCAGCGCCCTCATCGATGAATTTCGTGCCTATACCAGCCAGCAACGCGATGTGGCGGCGGACGAGCACGAATATGCCGCGGACTATCTTTAAGCACGCGGCGGGGCGGCGGTCCCCGCGCTAAACGGCGCGTGCGTAAAGATCGTGTTCATCCGCCCCGGTGACTTCCACTTCCATGAAGTCGCCGGGTTGGCCCGGGGCGGTATCGCTTTCGATTATCACCACCCCGTCTATCTCCGGCGCATCGGCCGCACTGCGGGCGATGATGCCTTCCTCACTGATTTCATCCACCAGCACGGTCAAGGTTTGACCGATGCGTTTTTGCAGCTTATCCGCGCTGATCTCGGCTTGGCGTTCCATGAAACGTTGCAGCCGTTCTTGCTTCACCTCTTCCGGAACCGGATCGGCCAGGGCATTGGCCGCGGCGCCCTCCACCGGTGAATAGGCGAAGGCGCCCACCCGATCCAATTGCGCCTCGTCTAAAAACACCAGCAGTTGTTCGAAGTCGGCCTCGGTCTCGCCGGGGAAGCCGACGATGAAGGTGCTGCGCAAGGTGATGTCGGGGCAGTCCTCGCGCCAACGGCGGATGCGGGTCAGATTGTTTTCCGCCGCGGCCGGACGGCGCATGGCTTTCAATATCCGCGGACTGGCGTGCTGGAAGGGGATGTCGAGATACGGCAGGAGCTTGCCTTCCGCCATCAACGGGATGACTTCGTCGACGTGAGGATAGGGATAGACGTAATGCAGCCGCACCCACACCCCGAGTTCGCCGAGGGCCTGGGCCAGGTCGGTGAAGCGGGTCTTGAGCGGTTTGCCGCTCCAAAAACCGGTGCGGTATTTCACATCCACACCGTAGGCGCTGGTGTCCTGCGAGATCACCAGCAGTTCCTTGACGCCGGCCTTTACCAGATTCTCCGCCTCCTGCATCACCTCGCCGATGGGCCGGCTCACCAGATCGCCGCGCATCGACGGGATGATGCAAAACGTGCAGCGGTGGTTGCAGCCTTCGGAGATTTTCAGATAGGCGTAATGTTTGGGCGTGAGCTTGATGCCTTGCGGCGGGATCAGGCTGGTATACGGGTCGTGCTGCGGCGGCAGATGATCGTGCACCGCGCTCATCACCTCTTGCAAGGCGTGAGGGCCGGTCACCGCCAATACTTTCGGGTGCGTCTCCTTGACGATATTGCCCTTGGCGCCGAGACAGCCGGTGACGATCACCTTGCCGTTTTCCGCGAGCGCTTCGCCGATGGCATCGAGGGATTCCTCGACCGCCGCGTCGATGAAGCCGCAGGTGTTGACCACCACCAGATCCGCGTCCTGATAACTCGGGCTGATGGCATACCCCTCGGCGCGGAGCTGGGTGAGGATCTGCTCGGAATCGACCAGCGCCTTGGGGCAGCCGAGGCTGACGAAACCGACGCGCGGGGCAGGGAGTTTGGATGGTTGGGTCATGGCACGGCAAAGGCAAGAAAAGGCCGCCCATGCTAGCGGGAATGGTGGGCCGGGGCAAGATTGGCGATCTTGCCCGGGGTCGGCCGTCTCTTGTGTTGGTCCGGGGCGGGGTGATAAATAGGGGAGGGCGGGATTTTCGCCGCGAGGGGCGGCGGGTCGCCCGCCGTTAGCGGAAAAGTTGGAATCGGCCGTTAAATTGAGTGTTCGCCGTCGGGTGATGGCTGTTTAATGATGTTCCGGCCCGCCTGGAACCCGATGCGTCGTCCCATCCAGAATCCGGCAACGTCGCCATATCGAGAAGCCTATGCATAATGAATCCTTAACGAAAAACCGGGGGCGGTTTATCCGCGGCTTCGCCGCCACTTGCCTGTTGCTGGTATTGAGCCCGCCCGCCGCGTACGCGGCCATGTATAAATGGGTCGATGCCGACGGCAAGGTGCAATATTCGCAGACGCCTCCCCCCGAGGGGCAATTCAAGGAACTGAAGCCCGGACCACCCCCTGCGCAACCGGCCGAGGCCCAGAAGGAATTGCAGGACTTGTTGAAGAAACAAGATGAGGTTCGCACTCAGCGCGATGTCGAGAAAAAGGAAAAGGAGGACAAGGCGGCCGAGCAGTCGCGGCTGGCGGTGACCTGCGAGCGGGCGAAAAGGGAACTCGCCCTGCTGGAGAATAATCCCGGCCGGCGGATCGGCGTCACCGGGGACGATGGGCGGATGTCCCGCATGACGGAACAAGAGCGTGAAGTGCGTATCGCCGAAGCGCGGAAGATCGTCAGCGAGGCCTGTGTTGAACAATAGTGAGTGGCTCGGCGCGGTTTCAGGACGGATGATGTCGGTATTGAATGAGCTCGTTGCGCCTTCGTCGCCCCCGGCCTTTGGTAGCGATGGCGTGCGGGCGGGACGCCAAGGATGGTAAACATGACTATCTGGGTTGACGCCGACGCCTGTCCCAAGGTCATCAAGGAGATTTTGTTTCGCGCGGCGGAGCGGCGGGGCATCACCACGATTTTGGTCGCCAATAAACCGCTGCGTTGCCCGTCTTCTCCCCATATCAAAACCCTGCAAGTGGGGGCCGGTTTCGATGTGGCGGACAATGAGATCGTCAAGCAACTGGCGGCGGGAGATCTGGTCATCACCGCCGACATTCCCCTCGCGGCGGAAGTGGTTGCCAAAGGCGGTCACGCCCTCAATCCGCGCGGCGAGTTTTATACCCAGCAAAATATCCGCGAGCGTTTGGCGATGCGGGATTTCATGGCGGAATTGCGCGGCAGCGGGGTGAACACCGGCGGCCCGCCGACCTTCAATCAAAGCGACAGGCTGGCCTTCGCCAACCAATTCGACCGGTTTTTGGCCAAACATGCCGGCAACTGAGGCGTGTATCGTTCGCAAGGCGGCGGCGCGTGCGCCGGTGGTTCGGCGTGATGCCGATAAAAACAGGAGTGGACATGAGTAAACATATCGTCGCATGGATTTGCTTATGCTTGGCCGTGGCGGCGGGACCGCTGACGGCGCAGGCCGCGGTGTTCAAGTGCGCCGATGCCTCGGGCAAGCCGCTTTTTCAAGACCGTCCCTGTGAAGGAAACGCGGCCTTGGCCGCCGCTAAAAATGAGGTCGCGCCCGCCGCCGAGGTCAGCCAGGCCCGGAATTTATTTTGGAAGGCCGCGGCGCCGGGCGGCACGGTGTATTTGATGGGTTCTATCCATTTCGGCACGCCGGAGATGTATCCGCTGTCCCCCGCGGTGACGCAGGCCTTCACTCAGTCCACCGCCCTGGTGGTGGAGGCGGATGTGTTGGCGGTTGATCCGCAGCAACTGGCCGCGATCGTGGCGGATAAGGCGATGTACCAGGACGGTTCCACTTTGCAAGGCAAGTTGCCACCCGCCTTGTGGCGCCGTTTGACGGAGGTCAGCGCGGGCATGGGTATGCCGGCGCAGTTGCTCGAACGCCAGAAACCCTGGTTCGCCTCCATGACTATCACCGCCTTGGCCTTGCGGCAAAATGGGTTTAACGAGGAACTGGGTGTCGATTATCACTTTCTGAAACTGGCGAACCAGCAGCGGAAACGGGTTATCGAATTGGAGTCGGTTAAACAACAACTGGATTTGTTCGATACCTTTTCCCATCAAGAGCAGGTGAGGATGCTGGCGCAGACCTTGGACGACATCGCCCGCGGACCTCAATTCTTGCGCGAGCTGCTGACGGCGTGGAAAGGCGGCGACGCGACGCGGCTGGACAATTTATTGAACGAGGAATTCCGGACCGACCGGGCCGCGCAGCGGATGTACCGGATATTGATCGTTGACCGCAATGCGCTGATGGCCGGCAAGATCGCCGATCTGCTGCGGCAGGGCGGCACTTATTTTGTGGTGGTCGGCGCCGCGCACTTGGTGGGCGAGGAAAGCATCGTCAATTTATTGCGTCGCGAAGGCTACCGGTTGGAGAAGCTGTGATCGGATTTTATCCGATCTGGCGCATGAGCCGCCACGAGGATTGCATGGTGATTTTAGCGGGGCGTGGAGTATACTTGGCCGTCAGCGGCCACTGAAAGTCCGTGCGCGGATATAAGCGTGGTTTCAAGAGGAGGAGGTATCGTCGTGGTGAGTGGTGTATCGAAAAATGAGCCGATTCCCGTCCCCAAGTGGGATGTGGCGCTCGCGGCCCTGATGCGGGAGGAATATCAAAAAACCGGCAATGCGCTGAAGGTGGATGATCTGCGCCGCCTCGCCATGGAATACGCCATACGCTTCGATGATATGGTGGTCACCGCCTTTGAGTTGTGTCTGCATGGCCAATGGCAATACCGCGCCGCCAGCGGCGCGGTGCGGGAAATGACCCGCGAGATCTTCGACGAGTTGACCTCCGCCGGCCGGCTTAAGGACCGGGATATGGTCGGTTTCGACGGCGGCTGGTCGCCGCTTCAATAACATCGCTGAATTGCCGCGAGCTGCAACATGTCTCCGTTCGCGAGGCCGGTGGTCCGCGAAGCTTGCGCCGCCGCGTTTCACGCGCGTTTGAATCCACTTCGTTTGGCATGCTGGGTGATGGTGGATGGTGCCGTCGCCGCCGCTGCTTTTCCATTCCCGGGCCCGCTGCCATGCCGCCGGTGATTCGGCTCGCACCGTTCTTCCCGGTCTTTCTCACGGATTTATGAATATCTCGATTGCGGTTTTATCGGTGGTGTTTGTCCTGATCGCCGCACGCCGGCTGGGGCGCTTCCGCATCAAGATGTGGCAAACCATGCTGGGCGGCGCGCTGGCGGTATTGCTGACCGGCCAGATTTCTCCCCAGGCCGCGCTGCGGGCGATCGATGTCGATGTGATGGTGTTTCTGTTCGGCATGTTCATCCTGGGCCAAGCCCTGCTGATGAGCGGTTATTTGTACAGCCTCGCCGACCGGCTGTTCGGTCGTGTCCATTCCAGCGACGGCTTGTTGTTCGCGATATTGATCGGCGGGGGCCTGGGCGCCGCGCTCTTGATGAATGACACCTTGGCCATCGTGGCGGCCCCGTTGATGATCCGGCTGGCGCAGGCACATCGCCTCAATCCGAAAGTCTTGCTGTTGGCCTTGGCGTTCGCGATCACCATCGGCAGCGTGATGAGCCCGATCGGTAATCCGCAGAATCTGCTGATCGCGACGCGCGGCGAGATGCCCGACCCGTTCATGACTTTTTTATATGCGCTGGGCGTGCCGACCTTGCTCAATTTATTGCTGGCTTTCGCGGTACTGAGGGTATTTTTTCGCCGTGAATTTCACGGTGCCGCCTTGACGCACCAGCCCGCGGATGTGAGCGATCCCGCGCTCGCGCGGCTGGCCCGTCTTTCTCTGCTGGTGATCCTGGGGTTGATCGCCGCGAAGATGCTGGTGGTGATGGTCGGCGTCGAGTTTGATTTGCGCCTGAGTTATATCGCCCTGGCGGGGGCCTTGCCCTTGCTGCTTTTCAGCCGGCGGCGGCTGACCTTGCTCCGGCAGATGGACTGGGGAACCTTGATATTCTTCGCCGCGATGTTCGTGTTGATGGCCAGTGTCTGGCACAGCGGGTTTTTCCAGTCGCGGATGGCGGACCTGAATTTGGATCTGCGTGCGCTGCCGATGGTGATGGCGGTGAGCATGGTGCTCAGCCAATTGATTTCCAACGTGCCGTTGGTGGCCCTGTATCTGCCCTTGCTCGAACAAGGAGGACCGGCCGTGCCGAGTTTGATGGCCCTCGCCGCCGGCAGCACCATCGCGGGAAATCTGCTGATACTCGGAGCCGCGAGCAATGTCATCATCGTCCAACATGCCGAGCGGCATGGGGTACACATAGGATTTTTCGAGTTTGCGCGGGTGGGCGTGCCGCTGGGCCTGTTGAACGCGGCGGTGTATTGGGCCTACCTGGAATGGTTGTATTAGCGCCCCGCCAAAGACTTGCAAATCCATTCAAACCCCCCATTTATAAGAAAGACCGATCAGGAAAGGTGAAATCGGATGAGCGAAGCGCCGCATATCGTTTGCCCCCATTGTTTTGTGACCAATCGGGTCTCCGCCGCGAAACCGGCCGCCGCCGCGCAATGCGGGCGTTGTAAACGGCGTTTATTCGAGGGCGAACCGGCGACGGTGGACACGGCGCATTTTCAACGGCTGATCGAGCACACGGATATTCCGGTGGTGGTGGATTTTTGGGCTTCCTGGTGCGGCCCTTGCAAAATGATGGCGCCGATCTTCGCGGAGGCGGCACGCACTTTGGAACCGCGGGCGCGTCTCGCCAAGGTCAATACGGAGGAGGAAAGCGATTTGGCCGCCCGGTTTGCCATTCGCAGCATACCGAGTCTGTTGATCTTCAAGAAGGGCCAGGAAGTCGCCCGCCAAAGCGGGGCCATGGACAAAACGTCGTTGTTGCGTTGGGTGCAGCCCTATCTCGCGGGCTGATTGTCGATCGAGCAAATATTTTCAACAAAAATGATCACTTCTCCCACCTGGCGGTGGAAGTTCCATCTTATCCCGCGGAGCTTTACCTCGCGTAAATCAGCTCAAGCCCGCGTATGAAGTCGCGAAATTCGCCATAAACACCGCAAATGAAATAGCGCAAATGACCCCGATGATGGCGGGAATGATGTCCTGCGGGCGATAAAGCTCTTTGATGGTTTTCTGTCTGTAATGAGACATAACGAAGTTTCCCCCATGGTTTTGTAGATCGATATTTTCGTAAGTTGTTGAAAGAAAAATTGATCTCTCCAATAACCGCTGAGTAATCCCCTCAACAAATTTAAGTGTAGACGGCATTTTCCGTTTGCCAAGGCGCTGGCCCGGGTGAAGTATGTTTTCGCCGGCTGGAGGAGCGGCAACCTCAATCTCTTGGTTGGGATGACCCCGGTTTTATCGCCTCGGCGCGAGCAAGCCCGTAATTTTTATTGAGAAGAGGACCTTGTCTAGGGAGGGTTCTTGGCCGATCATGTGCGGCTCATTGTCGCCTTGGTTTGACGGGGTAGACATGATTAGGAAACCGCCACCGGCGGGAATATGGGGATTAATAATTGAGAGTCGGTATTTATGGATTTTAATAATGCATCTGTGAAGGCCAAGGCGAATGTGTATCACGGCGGCCGCGTGACCAGCCGTTCCATCGTCACCGCGGAGGGTGAAATGAAAACCCTGGGCATCATGTTGCCGGGGATTTATCGATTCAATACCGAGGCCCCGGAGGCCATCGACGTGACGCAAGGTCTTTGCCGCGTCAAGGTGGGGGATCAGCAGGAGTGGCAGGAATACCGCAGCGGCGAGACTTTCCACGTCCCGCCGAACACGCATTTTGAAATCGAAGTGACGGAATTATTGGATTACGTTTGCCACTTCGGCAAATAGAGGCGCAAGATATTTTGCGGGGTCGATCTCCCGGGAGCGTGAAGGTTTGTCCCCGGGAGATTCAGCTTGCCAATGAAGAGTGGTTTAGGCCCCGTGGATGCCGCTGCGCCAATACATGAAGTTGAAATCTTCGGCGGGGCGGGTGCCCAACGAGACGGTTTCTATCACGGTGTCGTTGCCGCCGTCGAGCACGGAGACGCTGCCGTCGGTGGGATTGGGCACGAATACCAGGCGATCCTCGCCTTCGCTGTTCAAAAAGGCGATGGAGCGGCGCCCGCAATCGGCGGTGCCGACCTGGACCTCTTTGATCAGGCTGAGCTTGGGCAGGGCCGAGCTGTCGAAGATCAGCAGACGATCGAGTTTGGAATTTTCTTTTTGGATACCTTTACCGGTCGCGGCGGTGGTGACGTAGAGTTTGCTGCCGTCGCTATTGAAGCGATAACAACTCGGGTAAATATCCGGTAGATCCACCAAGCCGGCGATGTCGCCGCCGGCGGCGTTCATCACGGTCAGTCGGCCGATGATGTGTTCGGCATCGGATTTTCTATCCACGCCCTTACCGATCAGGAAACGCCCATTGGGACTCAGCAGCAGATTGCTGCTGAGTTTCATGGGCGCGGTCTTTTCTATTCTATTGCTGGCGGGATCGATGACCGCCACGCTGCCGTAGCCGTTGTTCATGTTGTAGAGTTTTCCGGTTACGCCGGAAAACACCATGCCGTGGGGATAGGCGTTGTTGGGAAGGCGGTCTTTATGGCCTTCTTCATGGGCGGGTTCGCACAGATTGATGGTGGTCAATATCTTGAGGTAGGTGCCGGCATCGGCGGGGTCGTTGCCCACCACCGTGATGGACCCTTCCATCAGATTGCTGAGATAGGCCCGGCGTGGCAGCGTGGCCGCCTGCGGCGACGGTCCCACATAGGTGACGACGTGATGGCCTCGGCCCGCGCAAATGGTCTTGATGGGCGAGCCGGGCAACGCGGTGCCAGCGCTGTCGATCACCGTGACCGGCGAGCCATTTTCGCCGCAACTGACCGGGTCGATGCCTTTTTCCTTGTCGCCGTCACTGACCATCCAATAAGTGTCGGTGAAAGGGTCGCGATAGGCATAGGCCGCGATGGCGTCGACGGGCAAAGAGGGTTGCGCGGTGATCCGTTTGCTGACCGGGTCGAGCAGGATGGCCGAACGGTCCGGCTGGTGCAGGCCGATCAATACCGGTCTTTTGGGTTCTTCCAGCCCGCTGGCGGGGGCCTGGGGAAGGGTGTGAGTCCGAGTGCTGCCGTTTTCGTGTTCGATCAAGACCAAGCTGCTGTCGCCCTCGATGCTGAGATGGCACACGCAAGACCAATTTTGGTGTTTATTCGACATGTTATTTCACCCTTGGGATGGCCGGCAAAGCCGACATGATAAACGTATTGCGGGTTTGGATGCTATGCGATCAGCCCGACAAAACGGCGCTATTCCCGCTTAGGTTTCTGTTTCCCCGCCGCGATCAGCCGTTCTCGCAGACTGGCGCCGCTCAACTGGCCGAGCAGGGCGCGCGCGGAAATCGCTTCGTCGCGCGCGATCAAGCCGAGGCCGGCGGCGAGCTGCCCCACCACCTGTTCCGGCGTGCGGCCCTGCAGGCGGAGCGTGGCCACGCCGCCGTCGCCGTCGCGTTTGGCCAGGCGGCGGCCGAGCGCGTCGGTCATCAAGGGGACATGCCAGTAGCGCGGTACCGGCAGGTCGAGGGCATTCAGCAATTCCACTTGCCGGGGCGTCGAGTCGAGCAGGTCGGCGCCCCGCACCACGTCGGTGACGCCCATCAGCGCGTCGTCCACCGCCACCGCCAATTGATAGGCGAACAAGCGGTCGGCGCGCCTTACCACGAAGTCGCCGACATCCACGTCCATGGTTTGGGTCAGCGGCCCGCTGATTTGGTCGAGCACTTCAACGGTATTGCGGCCGACGCGATAGCGCCACGCCGGTTCCCGATGGCCGGACGGCGTCGCGCCAGCGTCGAGATGGCGGCAGGTGCCGGGATAGATACCGCCGTTTTCCCGGCCGTGAGGCGCGCTGGCCGCCAGGGCGATGTCTTTGCGGGAACAATAACAGGGGAACACCCGCTGGGTTTTGCGCAATTGGTGGAAGGCGGTCTCGTACAAGGCACCGCGCTGCGATTGCAGATAGGGGCCGGCGGGCCCGCCGACGTCCGGTCCTTCGTCCCAGTCCAGGCCGAGCCAGCGCAGGTCTTCAATAATCTGCGCGATGCACTCGGCGCGCGAGCGCGGTTGATCGAGGTCTTCGATCCGCAGAATAAAGCGTCCTCCCGCCAAGCGGGTTTGTAACCAAGCGATTAAGGCGGTGCGGAGGTTCCCCAAATGCAAGGGACCGGTGGGACTGGGCGCATAACGGCCCTTGGACGGTGGCGTAACGACCATGAATTAAAACCTGCTGGACATCGCTTAACGGATTTATCTTATCTATTATATAGATGGAATGCCTTGATTTTCGCGCAGGGTACGGCTTTCCAAAGATTGTTTGGTGTATTTGTGAATTTTTTCATCTCAACACCTTAAGTGGTCTAGTGGCGGCGTTAACGCGAAGCTCCCTAATCAAGAGTATTTCCCGGCCGTTACAGCTAAAGGCGCCGATCATCATTAAGAATGGGGGCGGTCTTATACCAGGTAGTTAGGTGACGGCCCCGATGTAATGATGAGAGGTTGACGATGGGACGGACCTTGTTATTGGTGGACGATGAGGAAAACATTATCGCCGCGCTCAGCCGTGTGTTGCGGAGGGAGGCTTATACGATCCTCCGTGCCGAAAATGGCATGAAGGGACTCGCGATGCTGGAGCAATCTCCCGTCGGTGTCATTATCTCCGATCAACGCATGCCCGGTATGACAGGCATTCAATTCCTCAACGAGGCGAGGCGATTGCGTCCTGAAACGGTACGCATCGTCTTGAGCGGCTACACCGATTTCTCGTTTATCACCGAGGCGATCAATCATGGGGAGATATATAAATTTATCGCCAAGCCCTGGAACGATGAACGGCTCCGCGCCGACTTGCGGAAGGGATTCGAGCGTTATGAAATGAACATGGAACATAACCGTCTCGCCCGGGAATTACAAAAGGCCCAGGAAGCATTATCAAGTCTGCGCGGCGGTTTTCATTCGCGCATAGAAGGGAGTTGAGTCATGTCGGTGTTTGACGCGAGCCAGATCACGATCCTGTGCGTGGATGACGAGCCTAATATTCTTTCGTCGCTCAAACGGCTGTTCAGATCGGCGGGTTATGGCATCGAGACCGCCGTCAGCGGCGCGGAAGGATTGAAGATCCTCGAGAGTCGCCCGGTGGATATGGTGATTTCCGATATGCGGATGCCGGAGATGGACGGCGCCGAATTTCTGGAACGGGTCGTGGAAAAATGGCCGCTGATCACCCGCATCCTGTTGACCGGCCATGCCGACATCGTCTCGACGATCGAGGCCATCAACAAAGGGAGGATTTACCGGTACGTCAGCAAACCCTGGGAAGAAAACGACCTCAAGCTTACGGTGCGCAGCGGGCTCGAGCAGCGTTTCCTCGAACAAGAACGGCGGCGGCTGGAGAAAATTACCTATAAACAAAACGAGCAATTGCTCGAGCTCAATTCGAAATTGGAAGAACGCGTCGAACAGCGCACCCAAGAACTTGCGAAGGCTAACGAGGCCTTGAACGCCAATTACGCCCTGATGGTGAAGGTGTTCGCCAATTTAATCGAGGCGCGCGAACCGGCCTTGGCCGGCCATGCGCGGCGGGTCGCCGATATAAGCAAAAAAGTCGCGTTGCAAATCGGCATGGGTGAAGAAAAGGCGCAGGATGTGTTATACGCTGCACTGTTCCACGATATCGGCAAGATCGGTTTCCCCGATGAATTGTTCTCCAAGCCCTATGAGACACTCAATAGCCAGGAGTTGGAACGGGTGCGCGCCCATCCGATGATCGGCCAGGGCATTTTGGTCACGATGGATCCTTTGCAGGAAGCCGGTTGGATCATCCGTAATCACCATGAGCGTTACGACGGCAACGGTTATCCCGGCGGGCTCAAGGGCGACGACATCCCCCTCGGCGCGAGAATCTTGGCGATAGTCAGCGATTATGACGCGCTGCAACTGGGCACGCTGGTCAAGGACAAAATGAACGCCGCGCAGGCGCGGCGTTATATCAGCGAACACGCCGGGAGTTATTATGATCCCGCGCTGATTCCGCATTTTTTCAAGATTTTGGACGCCGAAGAATTAGAGAGTGGAATAAAGCCCGTCATCTTGACTACCGAGCAACTCGAAACGGGCATGGTGCTGGCCAGGGATCTGGTGGCGAAAGACGGGGTCCTGCTGCTCTCCAAGGGATTCGCCTTGGACGATAAGATGATAAAAAAGATCAAGACGTTTGAAAAATTGGTCGGCGTCAAATTGAATGTCCATGTGCGTAAAACTTAACGGCGGAGGCCGAACCGGGAAAACCGCCCATTGAGCATCCACTAGAACCGCTTGCAGAGTGATCTCCTACCTTTCACCCTCGATGGATTGTTTTCGGCCTATTTTCCCCGGTCGCCGCAGTTCTAATCGCGTTCGATGGTGTAGAGCAAGTCGGCGCTGCTGTGCGTGCCGCTTTCCGCTTGCAGCGTCCACAGCCGGTTGATTTGATAACTCACCACGAAGACGTTGAAGTTTTCAAACAGACCCAGGCCGTAACTGACGTAGAGTTTCGGCGATAGATAATGGCGGATGACGAGGGCGCCTTCGCCGTAACCGCCGCCCGCTTCCAGCCGCACGTCGTCGATGCCGAATTGCCTGCCGAGCTGGGTGGCGAGAAAACCGCCGCCGAACAGGCCCAGCGCGGCGGCGGCGCCGTACATCTCTTCGCCTTCGGCGGTGGAGGCCTGCGACACCGGCCTGCCTAGCAGCAAATAGGAGAGCGCGTCGGTCTCCGCCATGACCGGTTCGGAGAACAGGGTGACTTGCGGCGCCTTCAGTGTACCGCGCACCAGCAGGCCGGCGGTCACCTCCTCCACGTGGCGCACCGCGCGCACGTCGAGGCCGGGGTTGTCCACCGGCCCGCCGAAAAACATCAGGCGTCCCCGCTCGATGGTCAGTTCCTGGCCGTAGGCGCGGTATTCGCCTTCGATGACCCGCAACTCGCCGCGCGCGGTGGTGGGTTGCTGCGGCGCATCGACGAGGACGATGTCGCCGGCGAGCCGTGCGCGCAGGCCGAAGCCGTCGAAGCGTACGAAATCGCCGAGGCGGATGCGCACCTGGCTGTGGATTTGCCACGAACTCTTCTGCGCCGACGGGCCTTGCGGGCTGACGATCACCACATCGTCGGACACCGACACCGCGCCGCTCAATTGCCGGGGCCGGATATGGGCCTCGGGGATGGTGATCTCGCCTTCCAGATCCACCCGATGACCGAGCACGCTGAGGTGGATGTCCGGCGAGGCGATGATGCGCATCTCCGAGGTATTCATGATTTCAACGTCTTTACCGACGGCGTTGAGCTTGGTCTGCCAGTCGCCGGTCGCCAGCTGGCGGGATTCGCCTCGCAGGCTGAGCGAACCTCGCGGCGATTGCAGGCTGGCGTCGATGCTGAAGTGATCGCGGCCGTGGGCCTCGAGCATAATCCGCGTGTCTTTGACGTGGATGCCCAAGCCGGGCAGGTCCGCGCTGCCTTTTTCCAGTCGCAGGGACCCGGTCAATTTGGGTTCGGCGAGCGAGCCGGCGAGCCGCAAATTCCCGTTGATAGTGCCCTGGGTGTTTTCCAGCGCGGGTAGGAAGAGCGGCAGCACGCTGAGATCGCGGAGGTCGGCGCTGGCCTGGCCGCGCAGGCTGTCCGGCGCGGCGTCGGCGCCGCCGCCGAGCGGTTTAGGCAAGGCCTCGCGCCGGACATCGAAGGCGCCGGCGGCGTGGCCGCCGTCATCCATATCGAGTTGCAGGTCGAGGCGTAGCGCCTCGCGGTCGAGCTCGCCGCCGATCCGGCCATTTTTGTAGCTGAGACCGATATTGTTCTCGCGGGCGCTGGCCGCTTGTGAGATGGCGCCGGCGCCCAGCCGTGCGTCGACGCGGCCGGTGATGAAACCGCTTTGATCGGCCTGGGCCTGGGCGTCGAGATCGAATTCGCCGCTGATGATCGCGCCCGGCGGCAAGATCCTCTGCGCCACGCTCAAGGGCAGGCCGCGGGCGCCGGCCTGCGCCTGCCAACCCTGCTGTTTGTCCCATTGCGCCGAGGCGCAGATCCGGCCGGTATCCTGGCGCAGGCACAGCGAATCGAGCTGGACGTTGCCGGCCGCGGGGTCGCCGCGCAGCGGGGCGGGTGTTTGCAAGCTCCACGCGCCGCTGAGTTTGTGATCGACGTCGAGCCGGGCCACCGTACCCCGCCATAACGAATCGAGGTAGCCGCCGGACAGTTCGGTTTCGAAGCGGCCGGGCGCGCCGCTCACCGCGGCGCGTAGCGTATGTTGTTCGGTGTTGCCGTCGGCGCGCAGGAGGGCGTGTTCGAATTCGAGTTGATCGATGCCGAGATTCTCCGCCTGCACCTCCAGCGCCGAGGGATGGGTGCCGGAAGTATCGACGGACATCACCAATTGCATTTGCTCGGCGCGGTAAGCGCCGAAGCGCAAATGGGTGCCGATCAAGGAAGAAGTCAGCACCGGGGCGTCGCGCGGACCGCTCACTTGGCCGCCGCCCTGAAAGGTGCCGCCGCTCCCAGGCAGCAGCGCCGCCAGATTGTTCGCGGTCACCTCCCAGCGTCCGTCCCACTGTTCGCCGAGGGTGCCGTGGACGTTCACTTTGTTTTCGCCGGATTGAGCCTGGAAGCGCGACAGGGTGATCTCCGTGCCGTGCATGGCGGCCGCGACGGTCCCGGTGAAGGGGTGATCGAGCAGGGTGCCGGCGACGTCGGGGATGTCCACGCTGAGGTCGTGCACGCCGTTGCGTTGCCTGCCTTCGGCATGGCCGGCGAAATTGAGCGTGCCCGGCCAGGCCGGCCATTGACGGCCGGGATCGATATCCCGCGCTTGCCAGTCGGCGCGCCAGCTCAGGCCGGATTTCCATTGCACCTCGCCTTGGCCGCGCAAGCGGCCGGCGAGTATGTCGGCCTGGACGTCGGAGAAGATCAAACGTTCGGCCGTGCCTCGCGCGGTGATCCGCCATTGCCCGGCCGGGATGTCTTTGCCTGACACGTCGCCTTGCAGTTTGAGCGCGTATTTTTTTGGCGTGCCGGTGACGGTGAAGCGGCCTTGCGCGCTTTGCACCTGCGGTCCGTTGGCCAGCGGCCAGCGCAGTGCGTTCCACCGGCCGTTCAAGTCGGCGTGGATTTCCTGGCCGAGGGTGATCCGGCCGCGTACGGTCACCGCGCTGGCGGTGTTGCCGAGTACGCTGTGCAGGCGATGAATGGTGAGGACGTCGGCGCCGTTGTAGCCGAGGTCGAGGTCGTGCGCCAGCCGCAGGTCTTTTTGAGTTGTCCGCAGACGACCGGTGATGCGCATTTCCTGTTCTTGGCCGCTGCCGTGCAGTTGGCCACCGACCCGCAGGTCGGGCCAGCCACTATGAATGGCGCGCAGATTGAAATCGGCGGCGCTGAGGTCGGCATCCCAGGTCAGCCCGCTCAAGGGCGACGATATCCGGCCGTTCAGGCTGGCCGTGACGGGCGATGCCAATTGTTGTTCGACCTGAAGTCGTTTGGCGTCGCCGTGCAGGCGGCCCGCGCCTTCCCATAGACCGTACTCCGCGGCGTCGAAGCGCCATTGCACTTGGAGGTCGAGCGGGTAATCGCCTTGCGGCGTGAGGTCGCCGAACGCGCTGAGACGATAAGCGGGGCCTTCGACCTCCAACCGCTGGATGTGGCCGCCGTCGTGCTCCCAGCGGGTTGATAAGGCGGCGGAGGTCAATTCGAAGGCGGTCGCTTGCCCGCGCTCTTGTAAGTGGAGGGCGGATAACCGGGCCTGGTCGATGCGCAAGCGAAAGGGCAGATGGATGTCCGGCAGGGTGGGAGGCTCGTCGGACGTGGCGGCGTAGTTCACGGTGAGATTGTGTACGGTCAGTGAATGTATATGCAGCAACCTGGCGGTGAGCTCACCCGGTGACCAGTCGAGATCCAAGCGCTCCAGCTCGATTTCGGTATCTTGATCGCGATAATGGAGACCGCGTAAACGCAGCGGGCCGAGCAGGCGGCCGTGTAATTCGGCGATGGATAATTGGCCGGGCAGCAGCATGACGGCGGTGCGGTAAGTCCATTGCAGGCCCCATTCGGTACCGGCGATGACCAGGCCGAATAAAATCAGCGCGGTGACCAGGGTCAAGCCGGTGGCGAACAACCGGGCCAGCCACTTCACAGATCCGGCCCCACGTTGATGTGCAGCCGGAACGGGTTGCCGGGTTCGCTGATGGCCCAGGCGAAATCGAAGCGGATCGGACCGACCGGCGAGAGCCAGCGCCCGCCGAAACCTGCGCCTTCTTTGAGGTGCTCCCGCCAATCGTTGATGGCGTTGCCTTTGTCGTAGAACAGCGCGCCGCTCCACTTCTCGGTGAAGCGGTATTCGTATTCCAGACTGCCCACCAATAAATGTTCGCCGCCGACCACCCGGCCTTGCGCGTCGCGCGGCCCGAGGTCGTTGTAGCCGTAACCGCGCATGCTTTGGCTGCCGCCCGCGAAGAAACGCACCGAGGTGGGCAGGCTGCGGATGGGATCGAGAAAGGTGGTGCCGGCGTCGCCGCGGGCGATGAAACGGTGGCGCGAGGCCAGCGTGGCGACCCCCTTGGCCTGGGTGCGCAGTTGCACGAATTCATGATCCGAAAGCAGCGAGGGATGGGCGCCGCGCAGATCGACGAGCAGGCGCAGGCCGCGGCTGGGATAGGTGCGCAGATCGGCGATGACCCGTGAATAGGTGACGCCGGGGATGAGCAGCACCGAGTCGCCGCGGTCGTCACCGATGCGGAAAGACTCGGTTTGGTATTTGAGATAGACGGTCTCCAGCCAGCCCGAGCGCCGGGCCAGGGTGTGACTGAGGCCCACCAGAAAGGTCTCGCTCTGGCTCTCGTTGGGATGATCGTTGGACCAGCTGGTGGTGAGGGCGACTTCATCGCTGCGCGGATTGCGGATCGGCCAACTGTAACGGGTGCTCAGGCTGTCGTTGATTTCGGAGATTTGGTAATCGGCACGGAAACGGTGGCCGCGGTCGTTTACTCGCCGGTTTTCCCAGCCCAGTCGGCCGCGAGGGCCGGTGTCGGTGCCGTAACCCATGCCGGCGATGTAGCGGTGCCGATGGCGCGGGACGAGATTCACCGCGATGGGTATCTGTAAATCTTCCGCCAATTCTTGTCGCGGCTCGATTTCGATATTGCCGAAATAATTGCTGTCGAACAACGCGCTTTGCAATTCCAGTAATTCATTCACCCGGTAAGGTTCGCCGGGTTTGAAAGAGACGTAGCGCTGGATGAAGTCGTCGCGCAACACGCTTTGATTGAAGCGGACCTCGCCGAATTGATAACGCGCGCCGGTATCCATGTCGAGTAATACCTCGGCGGTGTTGGCCGCCGGATCGATCCGCAGTTCGTGGGTGAGAAACTGGAAGTCGAAATAGCCGTTTTCATTGGCGAGGCGCTGAAAGCCTTCTTTCCCGGTTTTATAGTTGCGCTGGTCGAGCACGGCGCCGGGACGCAATGGGAATTCCCGCGCCAGGCGCTGGAAGTCCGGGTCGTTTTCGCCGCCGCCCTTTATCGTGATGCCGACTTGCGTGACCCGCACCGGCGGACCGATTACGATGTCGTAACGAGCCAGCCACCGGCCGTTGGCCTCGCTGAGGCTGGCGGTGGTTTTGGGCTGGTAATAACCGAACGGCGCCAGGGCGTCGGCGATTTCCGCGACGGCCTTTTGATGGTAGCGCCGCAGCCGGCTTTCGTTGAGGGTCGGGTCATTGCGCTGCTGTTCGATGGTGAGATAGGCACGCACGTTATTCAGCAGCTCATCCTTGACGCCTTCGATGCGCACCTCGACATTC
Source organism: uncultured Gammaproteobacteria bacterium (assembly GCA_963729605.1). GTDB lineage: Bacteria > Pseudomonadota > Gammaproteobacteria > DRLM01 > DRLM01 > CAKKSB01. The sequence continues at coordinate 45,128 of CAVSNY010000003.1, forward strand.
AATTCGGCGCGGACCGGAGAGGCCAGGCACAGCAACAAGCATAAGCAAATCGCCGGCCGGCGCCCGCCGCCGCGCCGCCAGGCCGCACGCATGATGCGCAACCAAGCAGTGGCGGTTATTCGGAATGTGGCTATGGATGACATAGTGGGCGAGCCGGTGAATTACGGTCCATCGTTAGGTTCGCTAAGAGCGGGTGAATGTCTTGCCAATACTTCCCGCCCCCGCGGATCGAGGGCTTGGAGGAAGGTTGAGATGTTGAAGATCAGGCACGCTGTCCGAATTTTTCCTCCACGCTGAACTCCCCTCGCGCGGATGAGGGGGGCTTCGCGAATGCCGTCATGGTGGTGATTAACCCGGCATCCAGCTGTATTCTCTCCGCCGAAGAGGGCGGTGGTGGGAAAGCGGCTGGATAAATCAGCGATTTTTGCATGGACTACTTCTTTCTCCGGCCCTTTCCGCTTGAAAGAGGGCGAGTCAACTCAGGCTATCCGTGCCGGCCGATTAACCGACGCCCCAGTATAGCCGGATCGGCGGCCGTGTCGCGACCCTGACGCGTCGCGCGGGGCTGCGCGCGGTCCGCGGATTTGTTTATGATGGCGGCTTTTCAGCGGGGGTGGTCCATGGCGGCGGTAAATGACGAGGTGATCGGGCAATTGCATACCCTGCGCGACTATGTGCGCTGGGGGGCGAGCCGCTTCAACGAGGCCGGCCTCTATTTCGGTCACGGCACCGACAACGCGGTGGACGAGGCCCTGCACTTGGTGCTGCACGCCCTGCATTTGGCGCCGGGGTTGCCCGCGGAATTGATGCACGGCCGGCTCACCCAGCACGAACGACAGGCGGTGGTGAGCTTGTTCAATCGGCGCATACACGAGCGCTTGCCGGCGGCGTATCTGACCCGCCAGGCCTGGTTCGCGGGGCTGCGCTTTTATGTGGACGAGCGGGTGCTGGTGCCGCGTTCGCCCATGGCCGAGTTGATCGAGCAGGGTTTTCAACCGTGGCTGAGCGATGAGGTGACGCGGGTGCTGGACATCGGTACCGGCAGCGGCTGCATCGCCATCGCCTGCGCCCACGCCTTTCCCGACGCGGAGATCGACGCGGTGGACGTCTCGCCGGACGCCCTCGCGGTGACGGCGATCAATATCAAGCAACATGAACTGGCCGGACGGGTGCATGCCTTGCAGTCCGATGTCTTCTCCGCGCTGGCCGGACGGCGTTACCAGCTCATTGTCAGTAACCCGCCCTATGTGGACGCCGCCGACATGGCGGTCCTGCCCGCCGAATACCGCCACGAACCCGCGCTGGGCCTGGCGGCGGGCGAGGACGGCCTGGATATCGTGTTGAGAATTTTACGCGAGGCGCCGGATTATCTCAGCGAGGACGGCCTGCTGGCGGTGGAAGTGGGCAACAGCGAGGCGGCCTTGCTCGCGCGCTTTCCCGAGGTGCCCTTCGTGTGGCCGGACTTCACGCGGGGCGGCGGCGGAATTTTCCTACTGGATTACTCCAGTTTGCAGCGCCACCGGCATTTGTTTTGAGTAAGCCGATACCGGCGTGGCGTGAATGGCATACAATAAACGGGGAAACGCAGTAGGAGTCTCGTTATGTTTCAGTCATTGGTATTCGATCAGGAATTGATCCGCCGTTACGACACCTCCGGCCCGCGTTATACCTCTTATCCCACCGCGGTGCAGTTCCACGACGGTTTTGGCGAGGCGCAATACCGCACGGCGGCGCAGTTCACCAACGGCAGCGTGCCGCCGCGGCCTTTATCGCTGTATGTCCACATCCCGTTTTGCGACACCCTGTGTTTCTACTGCGGGTGCAATAAAGTGGTGACCAAGAACCGCGCGCGCGCCGCGCCGTATCTGCAACGCCTGCACCGCGAGATCGCCTTGCAGGCCCGCTTGTTCGATCGCGAGCGGCCGGTGGAGCAATTGCATTGGGGCGGCGGCACGCCCACTTTCATCAGCCACAACGAGATGCGCGCCTTGATGCGGGTGATCGGCGAACACTTCACGCTGTGCGATGACGACAGCGGCGAATACTCCATCGAGGTCGACCCGCGCGAGACCGACGACGACACCATCGCCGTCTTGCGTGAGCTGGGTTTCAACCGCCTCAGCCTGGGCGTGCAGGATTTCGAGCCGCGGGTGCAGGTGGCGGTGAACCGCCTGCAATCGGAAGGCAAAACCCTGACGGTGATGGAACAGGCCCGCAAGCAGGGTTTCAAATCACTCAGTGTCGATTTGATCTACGGCCTGCCGCTGCAAACCGCGGCCAGCTTCGCGCAGACCTTGGACAAGATCATCGCGGCTGGCCCCGACCGTCTGTCGGTCTTCAATTACGCCCATCTCCCCGCGCTGTTCATGCCGCAACAGCGCATCAAAGAAGCGGAGTTGCCCAGCCCGGCGGAAAAACTCGAGATCCTCCAGATGACCATCGAGCGTCTGGCGCGGGCCGGTTACATTTACATCGGCATGGATCATTTCGCCAAGCCCTCTGACGAGATGGCGGTGGCCCAGCGCGACGGTACGCTCTATCGTAATTTCCAAGGTTATTCCACCCACGCCGACTGCGACCTGATCGGTTTCGGTATTACCGCCATCGGTAAAGTCGGCGACACTTACAGCCAGAACGTGAAGACCCTCGACGAATATTATGAACGCATCGACGCCGGCGCCTTGCCGATCTTCCGCGGCGTCCAACTGGACGGCGACGACGTATTGCGGCGCGAGATCATCACCCGATTGATCTGTCATTTCGAACTGAACATGTTGCTCATCGAGCGGCGCTTCAACATCGACTTCACCCGTTATTTCGCCAAAGAGCTGGCCGAACTGGCCGCGATGGAGAACGACGGCTTGCTCGCCGTTTATAACCAAGTGATCCGCGTGCAGCCGGCGGGGCGCTTGCTGATCCGCAATATCTGCATGGTGTTCGATCGTTATCTGCGCGAGGGGCAGCCGCAGCGGTTTTCCAAAGTCATTTAAAAAATTTCCTTATGTTCAAAATCGAGAGATGCACTATGAATAAGCAAACCAAAATCGCCACTATGGGAATCGTCGCCTGCTTGATGCTGGGTGCGCTGGGCACGGCCCAGGCCGCCGCCGGTGACGCCGCCGCCGGCCGTGACAAGGCGAAAACTTGCGCCGCCTGCCACGGTGCCGACGGCAAAGGCAATGTTCCCCTCGCCGGCAAGAAGGCGGACTACCTCGCGCAGCAGTTGCAGGCCTTCAAGAGCGGTGCCCGCAAAGAAAACATGATGAACATGCTGGCCAAGAATATGAGCGACCAGGACATCGCCGACCTCGCCGCGTATTTCGCCGCGCTGAAATAAAGTGACGTCGCTGGCGCCTCGGCGCTGATCGCCGCGGTGAGCCGCTGGTCGCGCGGATCATCCGCGTGCCGTTCCCCGAATTGCCCGCCTTCGTTACCCCCTCAATTGCGTCGATTGCCGAACGCCGCCATTCCCGCCTGTGTCAGACTGCGCGGGATGCGAGCCATGTCGCCGGCGCCGCCACTACAGCGGCTCCCCCGCCATGCCGATAAATCAGTCAACTTGCAAGAGAAATTTTTTTACTATATTCTTTCAAATGAAAATCAAGAGGAGGGGCACCATGCAGACGCAAAAAAGCGCTAAAGCCGACCCCAGCCCGGTATTGACCAAGGCCGTATTGCGGGCCGCGGACATCATGGGGCTCAACCAAATGACCCTCGCCAAAGTGCTGGGTGTCAGTCCGGCCTCCATCTCCCGCATGCGCGCCGGCGATTACCGGTTGAACCCCGCCAGCAAGGAATGGGAACTCGCCACCCTGCTGGTGCGCCTGTTCCGCGGCTTGGATGCCATCATGGCGGGCGATGAAACGGCGCTGCGTTCCTGGCTGGACAGCCCCAACGCCGCCTTGCACGACAAACCGCGCGCGCTGCTGACACAAGTGACGGGCCTCACCAGGACGGTGGATTATGTGGACGGTTACCGCGCTCGCGTCTGAGGCGCGTCCTGCGAAAGGTGTCATCTGGCGGGTGGTGGAGGATCAATACCGCGCCTCGACGCGCAAGCTGGTCGACACCCTCGAAGAACACGACCTCTTGGAGGCCCTGCTCGACCGGGACAAGCCGCCGTATCCCGTCGAGGCGGAAGGGCTGCATTACCTGCTCAAGACCCCGTTCCGTTATCATCCGCCGCCGCCGTTCGGTTCGCGGTTTCGCCGGCCGGCGGCCGGCAATGGGATATTTTACGGATCCGAAGACATCCGCACCGCCCTGGCCGAACTCGCTTACTGGCGCCTCAAATTCTTTCACGACGCGCCCGCCGCGGTGTTACCCCGCCAGGAAGAACGGCTCTCCGTGTTCTCCACGCGTTACGCCACCGAGCGCCAATTGGATTTAACCCGCGCGCCCTTAAACAAGGATCGCCGACGCTGGATGAATCCGGAAGACTACAGCGACACCCAAGCCTTGGCCGACCGCGCGCGCGAGGCCGGGATCGACGTGATCCGTTACCAGTCGGTGCGCGACACCCAGCAGGGCGCCAACGTCGCCTTGCTCACGCCCACGGTCTTCGTCGGTAAAAAACCGGTGACTCAGCAGACTTGGTTTCTCTACCTCGCGCAGGCCGAGATCAACTTCACCCGCGCCCATGCCAAAGGCGTGGAGGATCGGTGGGTATTCCCGGTGACGCAGTTTGACTTGCCGGCGGGGTGAGTGGATCAAGCTGGTATGGCGATCACGATTTCAGTGAGTTCAAGTTTCGCTTTATCACCTCGGTGTGTTGTCCTCCCCCATGCATCGCCGCTTTTGCGCGTTGCCCAGGACTGGTTTCGCTGCTGGTGAGAGAAGAACTTTTCGATACACTATGCCAATGCGGCCTACGGCTTCTCTATCTTGAGCAGGTTAAAATTGAATGAATAGTGATATCGGACATGAAACGCGGACGGCGACCGGCGGCCAGGTGACTTTAACGTATCTGATCTACGGCCTGCACGCGCTCAGCGCGCTCGGCGGGGTGCTGAGTCCGGCCTTTGTGGTCACGGCGTTCATCAGCGGCTGGCCGTCGATCATCGCGGTGATCATCAATTACGTGAAACGCGGGGATGTGCGCGGCAGTTATCTCGAATCGCACTTCCGCTGGCAGATACGCACCTTCTGGTTCGCCTTGCTCTGGGTACTGATCTCGCTGTTGCTGGCGTTTACCTTGATCGGCATTCCCATCGCCTTGATCGTCGCGTGGATCGCCGGTCTGTGGGTGCTTTATCGCATCGCGCGCGGTTTGCTCAGGCTGCTCGACGGTAAACCCATGCCGTGGTGAGTTCGGGTGATGTCTGAGTTAGTAAAGCTAGGCGGCTAAAAGATCGAAAAGAATTGACGGCCTACGATCACGACGCCCGCGTGACGTTGGATCATCTCAAAAGTCCGCCCGAGTGCAACGGCCGGCTGGGCGCCATCGCATTGGCATCGGCGATCATTTGAGTTTCGCCGCGCGATGATCCCGAACATGTTGGCGGCCGTGTTTTTTACGCGACGGATATTCACAAGCGTTCACCCGGGCAAATGACGACCTTGCTCGGCGGTGAATGCAAGATTCGCATTGCCGGCGCGGCCGCGCGTTCACACCTCGAACTGCAAACTCGCCAGCCGCGCGTAAAGCCCGCTCTGCTTGCGCAAATCGGCCGGCGTGCCGGTTTCGACGATGCGGCCTTGTTCCAGTACGACGATGCGATCGGCCTTTTGCACGGTAGCGAGGCGGTGGGCGATGATGAGCGTGGTGCGTCCCTCCATCGCGGCGTTGAGTCCCCGTTGCACCAGAATCTCGGATTCGGCGTCGAGTGCGCTGGTGGCTTCGTCGAGCAGCAACAGCGGCGCGTCTTTCAATATCGCGCGGGCGATCGCGATGCGCTGGCGCTGGCCGCCGGAGAGGCGGGTGCCGCGTTCGCCGAGGAAGGTTTGATAACCGTCCGGCAGGCGGTCGATGAAGACGTCCACCAGGGCGGCCCGCGCGGCGGCCATTACTTCCGCGTCGCTGGCGGCGGGGCGGCCGTAGCGAATATTTTCCAAGGCGTTGGCCGAGAAGATCACCGGGTCTTGCGGGACGATGGCGATTTTATCGCGCAAGTCGTGCAAGGAAAGATCGCGGATGTCCTGACCGTTGAGGTGAATGCTGCCCGCCGAGACGTCGTAAAAACGCAGCAGGAGCTGGAAGAGGGTGGTCTTGCCCGCGCCGGACGGGCCGACCAGCGCTACGCTTGCGCCGGGCGCGATGGTGAGATCAATGTCGGCAAGGGCCGCGCTGTGCGGCCGCGCCGGATAATAAAACGTCACGTGGTCGAAGCGGAGGGCGGCCTGTTGAGGCTGCACCGGCGCTTGCGGTGCGGTGCGCTCGAGGATGGCGGATTCGGCGCGCAGCAATTCCAGCAGCCGCTCGGTGGCGCCGGCGGCGCGCATCACGTCGCCCCACACTTCCGCCAGAGTGCCGACCCCGCCCGCCACCAAGGCCGCGTAGAGGATGAACGATGCCAGTTCGCCGCCGGTCATCGTACCGTCATGCACCTGGTTGGCGCCCAGCCACAATACGAAGATGATGGTGCCCATCACCGCGATGATGATCATTGCGGTGAGCGCCGCGCGCACACGGGTGCGGCGGATCGCCGCGGCGAAACTGGTATCGACCCGCTCGCTGAAGCGTTGGCTTTCGCGCGGCTCCTGGGTATAGGCCTGCACAGTCGGCATCGCATTGAGAATTTCGCCGGCCAGCGCCGAGGCGTCGGCGATTTTGTCCTGCGACTCGCGCGAGAGTTTGCGGAGTTTGCGGCCGATGAGAAAGATCGGCAGCGCCAGCAGGGCCATCAGACCGAGGTTGATGGAGAATAAATAAAAGCTGGTGACCGCCAGCATGATCATGCCGCCGATGAATTGGAACAGGCTGCGCAGGCCCATCGAAATCGAACTGCCGACCACGGTCTGGATCAGCGTGGTGTCGCCGGTCAGCCGCGACAGCACCTCGCCGGTTTGCAGGGTCTCGAAAAATTGCGGCGACTGGCGCAGCATCCGCGCGTAGACCGCGCTGCGCAAATCCGCGGTCACCCGTTCGCCGACCCAGGTGACGGCGTAATAACGCGCCGACACCGCCAGCGCCCACAGGCTGGCCAGCCCGAACAGCGCGGCGAAGTGGCCGTTCAGGCTGAGCGCGCCCAATAATCCGTCATTGGTTTTGCCGCCCTGACCGAAACCGAAATCGATGAGGTCGCGAAACGCGAGCGGCACCAGCAGTATCGTGCCCGATCCGAGACACAGCAACAGAAAGGCCAGCGTCATCTGGCGGCGGTAAGGCCGCAGGAAAGGCCACAAATCCCGCAGAACGGATAAGCGGCGCGGCGCGGCGGACGGGGCGGAAGTGGAGATGGCGTAACCTCTGCTGGCTTGATTTGGATGATGACGACAGTGCGTTTACTGTAGCAGATTCACCCGCTCGACGATGCGCTGGCGGGGATGGCTGCACCGCGGTTTGCTGTATGCTGGTACCATGGACTTTTTAGTCATGGTCCGTTGCTAAGCCGCGGACATTCAGCCAACAACCCATCTTCAACCAACATGGTTTAACATACCGGATCATGATGTCGGCCGTCGTTACTCCCTTTCTTATCGCTCACATCGGCTTGTTGCGTGACAGCTACCGGCATTGGACCGGCGCAAGCCTGCTGCCGCCAAGCCTCGATCCGCTCGCCGCCGTGCGCGCCCTCGACGAGGCGCCGTTCGCGGTGGTGTCGCATGGCACGCAGCCCGATCCGATTTTTAATTACGGCAACCGTCTCGCCTTGAGCCTGTTCGAAATGGACTGGAATGAATTTACCCGTCTGCCCTCGCGGCTGTCCGCGGAGGCGGTCAATCAAGCCGAACGGCGGCAACTGCTGGCGCAAGTCAGCGCCCAGGGTTATTCGGACGATTACTGCGGAATACGCATCGCCAAAACCGGCCGGCGTTTCCTGATCCGCGCCGCCACGATATGGAATCTGGTCGATGGTGAAGACGGTTATCACGGTCAAGCGGCGGTGATCCGCGCGTGGGAGGACCTAGCATAGGGCGGCCACGCGATCGCGCCGCCGCTATTTGGCGGCGGCTTCCATCTCCCTCGCTGCCTGCACGGCGGGACGGCCGCCGACGCGGGCGAGATAATCGCCGATCTTCGGCCAGCGCTGCAAATCGATATTGAGGGGTTTAGCCCAACTGAGCACGGTGAACAGATAGGCATCCGCGACGGTGAAGTTATCGCCCATTAAAAAAGATTTTTCGCGCAGACGCTGTTCGACATGATCGAAGCGTCGCGCCAATTGAGTGATTTGGGCTTCGCGCGCCGCGGGTGTAATGTCGGGTTTGAACAGCGGGCTGAAGACTTTGTGGATCTCGGTGCTGATGAAGTGCAGCCACTCCATCAAGCGGTAACGCGCCATCGTGCCGGCGGGCGGCGCCAGTCCGGATTCCGGCTTTTGATCGGCGAGATATTGCAGAATCACCGCGGCCTCGGTGAGCACTTGGCCGTCATCCAGGCGCAGGGCGGGAACGTAGCCCTTGGGATTAATATCGTTATAGTCTTCACCGCCCGCGGTCTTGCGGGTGCTCCGATCGAGTTTGTCCACTTCATGCTTAAAACCCGCTTCATGCAGGATGACGTGGGGGGCGAACGAACAGGCGCCGGGCATATAATAGAGTTTCATCTGAATTCCTTTCCATATGGCTGGTATTTGTCGCGGGTCAGCATTTTATCGAGGGTAGTGCCGGCGGGGCGGCCGCTACAGATTAACCGATCACGGCTTGCTTGCCACGCCTTGTCAACGATGGACCACGCTAGTTCATACTCTACACACGGTTCGTGTTCGATAGCGAATATCCGTCCGACGCCGCTGGTATGGCGTATGATTCAAATATTCTTCGCCATTCTCCGGGAGGTGGTTATGTCCGCCAGGAATATTAAGGGAACATGTTTAGCGCGGCCCCGCGCTTTGCTGGGGCTGGTGTTGGCGCTGTGCGGATCGCCGACCGTGCTGGCGAATACCGACGCGCTCACGCTGGTCGAACAACAAATCACGGTCGCGGGCGAGCCGCGGGTGGTGCGGGTGCCCGAGGGTTATCGCCTCGAGCTGCTCGCCGTTCTGGAAGAGCCGCGTCTGCCCAGCTTCGCCGCCAACGGCGATCTCTTCATTCCTTCCAAGTCGGGTAAAGTGTATCGGCTGCCGCCGCCGTATACCCGGCCGGAGGTGCTGGTGACGCTTAACCGTTATCCTCACAGCATCGCGTTTCGCGGCGCCGAGGTGTTGATCGCCCAGACCAACGGCGTGTATCGCGCGGCGTATCGGCCCGGCCAGGCGCGTATCGTGCGTGACGACGTGTCGCTGCTCGCGGCTTTGCCCGGCGGCCGGGGACACAGCAGCCGCACGGTGGGCGTCGGCCCCGACGGCCGTGTCTACGCCAGCCTGGGTATCAGCGGCAATTGCAGCGATCAATATCTCGGCGAGGGTTATCCCTTCGAGGAGCAGCGTGGCGGGGTACTGGTGCTGCGCGAGGACGTGAAGCCGCCGCGCTGGGAAACCTATGCCAGCGGGCTGCGTAATCCGGTGGGTTTCGCCTGGCATCCGCGCACCGGTGTGTTATACGCCAGCAACAACGGTCCGGATCATCAGGGATTCGATCAGCCGCCGGAATATTTCAGCCGTCTCGGCGCCGGGTCGTTTCACGGCATGCCGTGGTTTCAATTCGACGGCAAGACGCTGCGCCGCGACGATTGCATAACGCGCGTGCCGCCGCGGCCGATGGGTGATGTTACGCTTCCGGTGGCGACCTTTCCGTCGCGCAATGCGCCGCTGGGAATGGCCTTCGTGCCGCAAGGCGCGCTGGATCCGCGTTTGGAATTCGACGCGGTGGTGGCTTTGCACGGCTCATGGGGCACGCAGCCCAGCGGCGGTTTCATCGGCGACGCGGCCTCGCGCCGTCCGCCCAAGCTGGTGGCGGTGCGTTTCGAGCAAGGTGAAGCCAAACGTGTCGATGATCTTGTCACCGGTTTTCAATTGGCGGATGGCAAACGCTGGGCGCGCCCAGCGGGCGTGGCAATCGGCCCCGATGGCGCTTTGTATTTCACGAGCGATGACGAGACGAGCGGCTTGTTTCGGCTTCAACGTGTGCGGTGACTCGACGCCGTCCTACGGTCAATGGCAAGCCGGGTCGTTTTAAGGAACTCTAAAAATCGTTCAGCCGCCAAGGTCGCCAATAAAAATTTCGGCGATTACCAGAGAACTCTTGGCGTTCTTAGCGGCTCCATATGATAATCCCGAAAAATTCACGGAACAGGAGGTAGCATGTCTTTGTTGTTTTCGACGTTTCAATTGGGTTCCCTGCAATTGCAAAACCGTTTGGTGATGGCGCCGATGACCCGCAATCGCGCCATCGGCAACGTCCCCAATGAATTGATGGTGGAGTATTACCGCCAGCGGGCGTCGGCGGGATTGATCATTACCGAAGGCACCTCGCCGTCGCCCAACGGCCTGGGTTATGCGCGCATCCCGGGTATTTTTTCCGAGGCGCAGGTGGCGGGCTGGCGTGCCGTCACCGCGGCCGTGCATCGGGGCGGCGCGAAATTTTTTATGCAGTTGATGCACACCGGACGGATCGGTCATGCCTTGAATCTGCCGGCCGGCGCGCGGGTGCTGGGGCCGTCGGCGGTGGCCGCCGCCGGCGAGATGTACACCGATACGCAAGGCATGCAGCCGCAGCCGGTGCCGGAGGCGATGAGTGACGCTGATATCAAGACCGCCGTCGCCGAGTTCGCGCAGGCGGCGCGCAATGCGATGCAGGCGGGTTTCGACGGGATAGAGCTGCATGGCGCCAACGGTTATTTGCTGGAGCAGTTCATCCGCCCGAATTCCAATCAGCGTCAGGATAATTACGGTGGCGGCATCGAGAACCGCGCGCGTTTCGTACTGGAGGTGGTGGACGCGGTGAGCGCGGCGATCGGCAAGGACAAGGTCGGCATCCGTTTGTCGCCTTACGGGGTGTTCAACGACATGCCGCTCTATGACGCGATGGAGGCCGATTACATTTATCTGGCCCGGCAGCTCGACGCGCGCGGTGTGGTGTACGTGCATCTGGTCGATCACACCGCGATGGGCGCGCCGGCGGTGCCCGCGTCGATCAAGGATGCCATCCGCAAATATTTTCGCGGCGTATTGATCCTCTCGGGCGGTTACGACGCGGTGCGGGCCGAGGCCGATCTGGCCGCGGGCAAGGCCGACTTGATTGCGGTGGCGCGGCCTTTTCTCGCCAATCCCGACCTGCCGGCGCGTTGGCGGACGCGGGCGGCCTTGAACGAACCCGACTTCAGCACCTTCTATACGCCGGGAGAAAAGGGCTATATCGATTATCCCGCCTTGACGTAACGGGATCTGTCTACCGAGCGCCTTCCCCCTCACCCTCTCCCGCTCGCGGGAGAGGGGTTGAGAACGGGGGTGAAAACTGTCCGATTATCGATGGCCGAGGATCAAACGGGAGAAGACGATTTATTAGGTCGAACATCGCGGCGAATCGGATGAAACGCGACGGCGACCCGGTGATGGTTCGACGCGCGGCGCGGCGGGGTTCGCGAGCGGGCCGTCATGCGGATGGAATCGGCGGCCGGTGTAATTCGACGCAAGACGTCCGCGCCGTTACCCGCTACAATACGGCCCCATGTCTGGTAACAGCTTCGGCACCTTATTTACTGTCACATCCTTCGGCGAGAGCCACGGCCCGGCGCTGGGCGCCATCGTGGACGGCTGTCCGCCGGGCATGACCTTGAGCGAGGCGGATATCCAACACGATCTGGACCGCCGCAAGCCCGGCACCTCGCGCCACACCACCCAGCGCCGCGAGCCCGACGCGGTGCAGATACTCTCCGGGGTGTTCGAGGGCAAGACCACCGGCACGCCCATCGGCCTGTTGATTCACAACGAAGATCAGCGTTCCAAGGATTATTCCAAGATCGCCGGGCAGTTCCGGCCCGGCCACGCCGACTACACGTATCAGCAGAAATACGGTTTCCGCGATTACCGCGGCGGCGGCCGTTCCTCGGCGCGCGAGACCGCGATGCGCGTCGCGGCGGGCGCCATCGCCAAGAAATATCTGCGCGAGCGTTACGGCGTGGAGATCCGCGGCTATCTCGCCCAGCTCGGGCCGATCCGCACCGATGATCGTGCCTTCGATTGGAACGAGGTCGATAACAATTTCTTCTTCTGTCCCGACGCGAATAAGGTGGCGGAACTCGAGGCCTACATGGACGCGCTGCGCAAGGAGGGCGACTCCATCGGCGCGCGCATCAATGTGGTGGCCGCCGGTGTGCCGCCGGGCTGGGGCGAGCCGGTGTTCGATCGGTTGGATGCCGACATCGCCAAGGCGCTGATGTGCATCAACGCCGTGAAGGGCGTCGAGGTCGGCGCCGGTTTCGCCAGCGTCGAGCAGAAGGGCACGCAGCACCGCGACGAGATCACGCCACAGGGCTTTTTGAGCAATAACGCGGGCGGGGTACTCGGCGGCATTTCCACGGGGCAGGACATCGTCGCGAGCCTCGCGCTGAAACCGACCTCGAGCCTGCGTCTGCCCGGCCGCAGCGTCGATATCCACGGCGAACCGGTGGAGGTCATCACCACCGGCCGCCACGATCCCTGCGTCGGCATCCGCGCCACGCCCATCGCCGAGGCCATGCTGGCGCTGGTATTGATGGATCACTGCCTGCGCCATCGCGCGCAGAATCCGGACGTGCGTTCGGATACGCCGGTGATTCCCGCCCGCGCGCCCGGCGCGGAATAGCGGGCGGCCTCGGCCGTGCCGCGCCCTCGTTTCACTTGAATTCCAGCGAGCGATCCATGCCGGTGCCTTATTGGAGGCTCTCTGGCTTTTATCTGTTTTATTTCGCGTCCCTCGGCGCGCTGCTGCCTTATTGGTCGCTGTATTTGGAGAACCTCGGATTTTCCGCGGTGGCCATCGGCCAGTTGATGGCGCTGATGATGATGACCAAGATCGTCTCGCCCAATGTGTGGGGTTGGATCGCCGATCACACCGGCCGGCGCATGCGCATCGTGCGGCTGGGATCGCTCGCCGCGGCGCTGACCTTCGCCGGGGTGCTGTTGGGCGATGAATTCTGGTGGCTGGCGCTGGTGATGATCGCCTTCAGTTTTTTTTGGAACGCGGCGCTGCCGCAATTTGAAGTCATTACCCTCAATCATCTCGGCGCGCAGTCGCATCGTTACACCAATATCCGTCTGTGGGGGTCCATCGGCTTCATCGGCGCCGTGGCGGGTTTGGGTATGTTGCTCGATCGCTTCGGCACCGGGTTATTGCCCATGGCGCTGCTGACGCTGTTCGCGGCCATTTGGCTGAGTACCTTGTGGGTGCCGGAGCGCGCCGCGCCGGCGATGCCGGCGGTCCATGAACCGTTGAGCCGGGTGTTGCGGCAACCGCAGGTTCTGGCGCTGCTGGGTGTGTGTTTTTTGATGCAGGCCAGTCACGGGCCTTATTACACCTTTTATACGATTTATCTCGAAGGCCACGGTTATTCGCGCAGCCTGATCGGCCAGTTGTGGGCGTTGGGGGTGATCGCCGAGGTGGGAATTTTTCTGGTGATGCACCGCCTGGTGCCGCGCTTCGGTTTGCGCAAGCTGCTGCTGGCCAGCGTGGCCTTGGCGGGGCTGCGCTGGTTGCTGATCGCCTGGTTCGTGGACAGCTTGCCGGTGTTGGTGGGCGCGCAACTTTTGCATGCCGCGACCTTCGGGGTGTTTCACGGCGTGGCGATTCAGTTGATACACCGTTATTTTCAGGGACGTCATCAAGGGCGCGGTCAGGCTTTATATAGTAGTCTGAGTTTTGGCGCGGGCGGGGCCTTGGGCGCCTTGTACAGCGGCTTCACCTGGGACGCCGCGGGACCCACGGTGAGTTATGTCACCGCGGCGTTGATCAGCGGGTTGGCGTGGCTGTTGGCGTGGCGTACGCTGCGGGTATCGCACTGACGCCGTCATGGGCCGTGAGAAATTGACGGGATGGCGGGGGATGCGTATCATCGCCGACTTCGCACGGACCTGGGTTTCACGAGGGAGTGAAGACCGCCTTGTGAATGGATGAGCGGGGTATAGCGCAGTCTGGTAGCGCGCCTGCTTTGGGAGCAGGAAGTCGTGGGTTCGAATCCCTCTACCCCGACCACTTAGCGGGCGGACCTGCGAGGCGACCAGTTGGGACTTGACCGCAGGTGTCGTGTAAGGCTTGGCCCGTGAGTTCACCGCTTTAATGAGGCGGAATCGAGTTCAACGAGGTGAAGCAACAGCGCCATGATAGAGGGCAGGCGGCTGTTCGCAATGTCTGCGCCCGTAGCTCATCTGGACAGAGCATCGGCCTTCTAAGCCGAGGGTAGCAGGTTCGAGTCCTGCCGGGCGCGCCAATCTTTGATATGATGCGCGCGCGGTGCAGCGACTGTCCGCGAACGGTTTAATGGTGGGCGTAGCTCAGTTGGTAGAGCCCCGGATTGTGATTCCGGTTGTCGCGGGTTCGAGTCCCGTCGTCCACCCCACTTTAATACTTGTATTGCCGGGTCCGTCGGCAATGCCTGGATAAAGATTTTTAGCGAGTTGCGGGCCATTAGCTCAATTGGTAGAGCAGCGGACTCTTAATCCGTTGGTTGTAGGTTCAAGTCCTACATGGCCCACCAAATAGTTCGCTCTTTATCTCAAATCTTCTTGCGCGCCCCCTAAAAATAAAGGCATGCTAATCGTCCGATATTTGGCCTATGGTATTGACCATGCCCGACGACCATACGAAAAAACAGCCCGCTTCTTCTTCCACCGTGTCCAGCGCAAAACCGGCCGATCACCCGGCGTTGGATTTGGCGGCCGCCTTGTTGCGCGCCTTCGGCCGTCATGCGATCGCCACCGAAAACATGACCGCCGGCCAACTCGACGAGTTATGCGAGCAATGGGCCCGCCATATCCTGATCGGCGCGCCGTCGCCGGGCGGCAATGGCACGAAGGCCGCGGCGCTTACCATCGACCAGCGTGACTGGGAGGGCGCACGGCGTTTTTTCACCGACGTGCGGCGCGGTGAACAAGGTTTCGTCAACACCCGTATCGGCGATTTCCGCGATATGTTGTGGGTGTTCATCCACGGTTTGCGCGCGACCTTCGTCGATGATCAAGCCGCCGACAAGGCCGTGAACTCGCAACTCGATCACCTCAAACAGGCCTTGGAGACCAACTCCATCGACGCCTTGCGGCGGGAGGTGGTCGGCAGCTTGGTGCTGATCGGCCGCACCCTCGAGGAACGGCGCAAGCGCCAGAGCGCCCAGATGGAACAACTCGGCGAACAGCTCAAGTCGCTGCGCGGCGAATTGGTGTCCGCGCAACAAGCCATGGCCCTCGACCCGATGACCCGCCTCTATAACCGCAGCTCGTTCGACGAAATGTTGTCCAAGACCGTGGAGATCAGTCTGCTGTCCGGCCAGGCGGCCGTGCTCCTCATGGCCGACGTCGACGATTTCAAAGGTATCAACGATAGTCATGGCCATCAGGCCGGTGACGCGGTGATCGGGGAAATGGCGCGGGTGTTGCTGCGGACCTTCCCTCGCAAGACCGACTTCGTCGCGCGTTATGCCGGCGATGAGTTTATCGTTATTCTCCAGGACACCTCCGCCGCCGAAGGCAAAATGCTGGCCGACCGTTTATTGAAGACGGTGCGCGCCGTGCGTATCACGTTGCCCTCTGCGGAGGAATTGACCTTCACGATCTCGGCGGGAGTGGCCGCTATCAAACGGGATGACGCTCCGGAAGATTGGCTGCGGCGCGTCGATGAGGCGCTTTATACCGCCAAACAAGCCGGACGAAATCGCGCTCACTTGCGCGATGAAGCGGATGTTATTCCGCCGCCATGAAAAATTTTCGGGCGGCCACCGGCGAGGGCGCCTTAAAAGGTCGATATTTTGTATAATCGCCTGCTTGCCTAGGCAATGGTCGTTTTTAGCGAGTGTGGCGGAATTGGTAGACGCGCTGGATTTAGGTTCCAGTGGGGTAACCCGCGAGAGTTCGAGTCTCTCCACTCGCACCAGTTGCCGTGACGATGGTTAATGAGTTGATGCCGGCTCAGCGGAGTCTTTCGCAACTAGCTGAATTTACTAATTTAGAGATGAGGGTTGAGGATCATGCAGGTTCAGGTGCAAGCCAATGGGTTGGAGCGTCGGGTTACCGTGGCGCTGCCGGTGGAGCAGGTTAATAAAGAAATCGAAAACCGTCTTAAGTCGTTGAGTCGCCGCGCTAAGCTGGATGGTTTCCGCGCCGGCAAGGTCCCCTTCAAGGTGGCTGAGCGCAAATGGGGCCTCTCGGTGCGTCAGGAAGTCCACAATGACCTGATCAAATCCAGCTTTAGCCAGGCCTTGAGCCAGGAAAAGCTCCGTCCGGCCGGCACGCCTCAGTTTGAATTGAGCAGCCAGATCCCAGGCGCCGGTTTGGAATATACCGCTACCTTCGAGGTGTATCCCGAGTTCGAGGTCAAGATACCGGACAATCTGCAGGTGACCAAGCCGGTTGCCGCCATCGCCGAAACCGACATCGACGCCATGGTGGAAAAGCTGCGTAAGCAGCGCGCGACCTGGGAGCCCGTGGAGCGGGCGGCCGAGCAGGGAGATCGGGTAGTCATCGATTTCGAAGGCCGGGTCGAGGGCAAGGAGTTTGAGGGCAACAAGGCCAGCGCCTTCCCGGTGGTGTTGGGTTCGGGCAGTTTGATCGCCGGTTTCGAAGCCAGCCTGGTGGGCGCCAAGGCGGGTGATCAAGTGGGGTTCGATGTTCAATTTCCCGCGGAGTACCGGGTCGCCGAACTGGCGGGCAAACCCGCCCATTTCGACACCAAGGTATTGTCCGTGAGCGCGGCCAAACTCCCGGAAGTAAACGAGGATTTCATCAAGAGTTTCGGCGTGCCGGATGGTGGGATCGACGCCTTTCGCGCCGAGGTCAAACGGACCATGGAACGCGAACTCGACCAGGCCATCAAGGAGCGAGTCAAGGGGCAGGTGTTGGACGCCTTGCTGGCGGCGAATACCATTGATTTGCCGAAGGCCTTGATTGATGAAGAAATCGCCCGCATGAAGGAACAAGCCGGCAATCAATCGGGCGACGCTATGAAGGCATTCGCCCGCCGCCGGGTGGCCCTGGGTTTGATCATCGCCGAGATCATCAGGAAGAATCAGTTCAAGGCCGACCCCGCCAAGGTGCGGGCGGTGGTGGAGTCGCAGGCGGCCACTTACGAGCGCCCCGAGGAAGTTGTACAGTGGTATTACGCGAGCCGGGAACGTTTGAGCAACGTAGAGGCCTTGTTGTTGGAGGATCAAGCCGTGGAGTGGATGATCCAACAAGGCCAGGTGAATGAACAGCCGACGCCGTTCGCGGAGCTCGTGGGCAAGCAGTAGGTGATGAACAGGGATCGCTCCCATTCAAGACGATATATTTGATCTAAAGATTATTTATTAAGTGATTGAAACTATAATCATGATGCTTGGCGAAGATGCGGAGCGAAATCACCTTTTGGATTATTAAACAGGGAAACCAGCCGATATGATGTACAACGGTGAAAAAATGCCCACCAGAGCGCTGAATCTGGTGCCCATGGTGGTGGAGCAGTCCGCCCGTGGCGAGCGGGCCTATGATATTTACTCGCGTTTGCTCAAAGAGCGGGTGATATTTCTGGTGGGGCCAGTGGAAGATTACATGGCCAATCTGGTGGTGGCCCAGTTGTTGTTTCTGGAGTCGGAGAATCCGGACAAGGACATCCACCTTTATATCAATTCACCGGGAGGTTCGGTGACGGCAGGTATGGCGATCTACGACACCATGCAATTCATCAAGCCCGACGTCAGCACCCTCTGTGTCGGCCAGGCGGCCAGCATGGGTGCGCTGTTGTTGGCCGGCGGTACCGTGGGCAAGCGTTATTGTCTGCCCCATTCGCGGATAATGATCCACCAGCCTTTGGGTGGATTCCAAGGCCAAGCCTCGGACATCGACATCCATGCCCGCGAGATATTATTGATTCGCGAACGTTTGAACCATATTTTAGCCAAGCATACTGGCCAGCCGCTCGAGAAGATCCGTTTGGATACCGACCGAGACAATTTCATGGGTTCTAAAGAGGCCAGCGATTATGGAATCATCGATGCCGTATTGGAATCCCGCAAGGAGTTGAAGGAATAGCTGTCCGAAACCCGCCCGCTTCCACGCCATAGTGAAGTCTGACGGTGCGGGGCCGATGAAAGAAATGGGAAAAAACTTGCAGGCTGGAACTGAAAGCTGCATTCTGAGGGCAAAGGAACCGGTAGTACGTACGAGGTTAGTTTATGAGCGACAGCAAACACGGTTCAGGCGAAGACGGTAAAAAATTGCTCTATTGTTCCTTCTGCGGCAAAAGCCAGCACGAAGTAAGAAAGCTTATTGCCGGCCCCTCGGTGTTTGTGTGTGATGAGTGCGTCGAGCTCTGCAACGACATCATCCGCGAGGAGATGCAGGACAAGACCGTGGCCGGCAAGGGCAGCAAGCTGCCGACGCCGCGCGAGATCAACGCGATCCTGGACGAATACGTCATTGGTCAGGCCAAGGCCAAGAAGATCCTCTCCGTCGCGGTTTACAACCACTACAAGCGGCTCGAGTGCGATCCGGCCAAGGACGAGATCGAAGTCTCCAAGAGCAATATCCTGCTGATCGGCCCCACCGGCAGCGGTAAAACCCTGCTGGCGGAAACCTTGGCCCGTTTGCTCAACGTGCCTTTTACCATCGCCGATGCCACGACCCTCACCGAGGCCGGTTACGTCGGCGAGGACGTGGAGAACATCATCCAGAAGTTGTTGCAGAAGTGCGACTACGACGTGGAAAAGGCCCAGACCGGTATCGTCTACATCGACGAGATCGACAAGATTTCCCGCAAGTCGGAAAATCCGTCGATTACCCGCGATGTGTCGGGCGAAGGCGTGCAGCAGGCGTTATTGAAATTGATCGAAGGCACTATCGCCTCGGTGCCGCCGCAGGGCGGACGTAAACATCCCCAGCAGGAATTCCTGCAAGTAGATACCTCCAACATCCTGTTCATCTGCGGCGGCGCCTTCGCCGGCCTGGATAAAATCATTCGCTCGCGTTCCGAAAAAAGCGGCATCGGTTTCTCCGCCGAGATCAAGAGCGGTCAGGACCGCAAGGACGTCAACGAAGTCCTGCACAGCGTCGAACCCGAAGACCTGATCAAATTCGGTTTGATCCCCGAATTCGTCGGCCGCTTGCCGATCATGGCCACTTTGGACGAACTGGATGAGGCGGCGTTGGTGCAGATACTCACCGAACCGAAGAACGCATTGAGCAAACAATACGCGAAGCTCTTCGAGATGGAAGGCGTCGAATTGGAATTCCGCGACGAGGCCTTGCGCGCCATCGCCACCAAGGCCATGGTGCGCAAGACCGGCGCGCGCGGCCTGCGTTCCATCATGGAACATGTCTTGCTGGATATCATGTATGAATTGCCGTCGCTGGAAGGGGTATGCAAGGTGATCGTGGACGACAATGTCATACAAGGCGATTCCGAGCCTCTCATGATTTACGAAAATACCGAAAACCCGCGGCTCGCCCGGCAAACCGACTGATCGCACCGGCCTGGGCCTGGGGTTCCTGTAACGGTGTTTCGCGCCAGCTATCGCCGCTCCCCTCCAGGAGCGGTTTTTTTGTGTCCCATCAAAAATTACCGCAATCACCAGCTTGAACTTCTCCGCGCACGGCCGCATCTATATGAAAGTCGTCTTTTCGGCATAAAGACTTCGCGGAGCACGGTCGATAGTCATGGTAGTGGAGCGTGGCAGTTAGGGACAGACAAGGGGCGGTATTGTGACTATCATTTCTTATAGGTTCGTGGCCTTGCTCGTCGCTGAGCAAGGTCGGTGCGGGCGTCATTCAAAGAGAGGTGTTCCATAATGGAGAATCAGGGTGAAAAATCTGTGGTGCCCCAAGGAACTTCAGTAACGATTCCCGTATTGCCGCTGCGTGATGTGGTGGTCTACCCCCACATGGTCATTCCCTTGTTCGTGGGCCGGGAAAAATCGATCCGCGCCTTGGAATCCGCCATGGAAGGGGATAAGCGGATATTGCTGGTGGCGCAGCGCAGTGCCGCGGTGGACGATCCGCAGGCCGAGGACATTTATGACGTCGGCACCGTTTCCAGCATCTTGCAATTATTGAAATTGCCGGACGGCACTATCAAAGTGTTGGTGGAAGGGACCGATCGCGCCCGCATTACCGGTTTGCACGAGACCGATCAATTTTTCTACGCCGATATCAGCCCCATCAGCATGCTGCCCGCCGAGGATCGCGAGTCCGAAGTGCTGATGCGCGCCATCCTCGGCCAGTTCGATCAATACGTGAAATTGAACAACAAAGTCCCGCCGGAGATATTGTCTTCCCTGGCCGGCATCGATGACCCGGGCCGCCTGGCCGACACCATCGCCGCCCATTTATTGCTCAAGATCGAGGAGAAGCAGGGCATCCTCGAAATCGAGAGCGTACGCGCGCGCCTCGAAAAACTCATGACCATTCTCGAATCGGAGATCGACCTCTTGCAGGTCGAGAAACGTATCCGCGGCCGCGTCAAGCGCCAGATGGAAAAGAGCCAGCGCGAGTATTATCTTAACGAACAGATGAAGGCCATCCAAAAAGAATTGGGCGAGATGGACGACGTGCCCAACGAAGTGGAGGACTTGGCGCGCCGCATCGACAAGGCCGGCATGCCCAAGGAGGCCAAGACCAAGGCCAAGGCCGAATTGAACAAGCTCAAGATGATGTCGCCGATGTCGGCCGAGGCCACCGTGGTGCGCAATTACATCGACTGGATGGTGAGCGTGCCGTGGAAGAAACGCACCAAGATTCGTCACGAGCTGGCGGGCGCCGAGACCGTGCTGGAAGAAGATCACTACGGTCTGGAGAAGGTCAAAGAGCGGATACTGGAATACCTCGCGGTGCAGAGCCGCGTCGATAAACTCAAGGGTCCGATCCTGTGCCTGGTGGGGCCGCCGGGCGTGGGTAAAACCTCGCTGGGCCGGTCGATCGCCCGCGCCACCAATCGCAAGTTCGTGCGGATGGCGCTCGGCGGCGTGCGCGACGAGGCCGAGATTCGCGGGCATCGCCGCACTTACATCGGCGCCTTGCCCGGCAAGATCATTCAGAACCTCTCCAAGGTGGGTACGCGCAATCCGCTGTTCCTGCTCGACGAGGTGGACAAGATGTCGCAGGACTTCCGCGGCGATCCGGCGTCGGCGCTGCTGGAGGTGCTGGATCCCGAACAGAACAGTACCTTCAATGATCATTATCTCGAAGTGGACTACGATCTCTCCGATGTGATGTTCGTGTGCACCGCTAACAGCCTCAACATTCCTGCGCCGTTGCTGGATCGCATGGAGGTCATCCGCATCTCGGGTTACACCGAGGACGAGAAGATCAACATCGCCATGCGTTATCTGGTGCCGAAACAGGTCAAGGCCAACGGTTTGAAGGAGAGTGAAATCAACCTCACCGAAAACGCCATGCGCGACATCGTGCGTTATTACACCCGCGAGGCGGGTGTGCGCAATCTCGAGCGCGAATGCGCCAAGATCTGCCGCAAGGTGGTGAAAGAAATACTGCTCAAACCGGCGACGAAGAAAGTCGTCGTCAAAGGCAAGGATCTCGAGAAATATCTCGGAGTGAAACGCTTTCGTTATGGCCGCGCCGAAGAACGCGATGCCATCGGGCAAGTCACCGGCCTGGCCTGGACCGAAGTGGGCGGCGATCTGCTCACCATTGAGGCGGCGGTGGTGCCCGGCAAAGGCAAGTTCACCACCACCGGCCAATTGGGCGAGGTCATGCAAGAATCCGTGCAGGCGGCGATGACCGTGGTACGCAGCCGCTCGGTGGTGCTCGGTATCGATCCGGAGTTTTATCAGAAGAACGACGTGCACATCCATGTGCCGGAAGGCGCGATTCCCAAGGACGGCCCCAGCGCGGGCATCGGCATGTGCACGGCGCTGGTGTCGGCCCTGTGCGGTATTCCGGTGCGCGCCGACGTGGCGATGACCGGGGAGATCACCTTGCGCGGCGAAGTATTGCCCATCGGCGGCTTGAAGGAAAAATTGTTGGCGGCGCATCGCGGCGGTATCCGCACGGTGTTGATCCCGGTCGAGAATCAACGCGAGCTCACCGAGATACCCAATAACATCAAACAGGATTTGGAAATCAAACCGGTCAAATGGATCGACGAGGTCTTGCAAATCGCATTGCAACATATGCCGCAACCGCTCGCCCCCGACGCCGGTAAAACGCCTGCTCCCCCCGAGGTGCAGGAGAAGAAGTCGGCGAAAGGAAAAAAAGGCAGCGATATCCGCGCGCATTGACACGAGCAATAGAAGACCGCCGGACGCCGCCCAGCGGTCTTCTCGATATCGAGTATCTATCACACAAGCATATAAGCCGTGCGTTATACAATGGCCGCGGTGAATGTTTGTAATTAATTTGACGAAGAATTTTTCTGGTAAAACACGCCGTCGGCTTGACAGGTTAAGAGGCGGGATGTATAAATTGCGCCTCTAGCGTAGCGGTGCCTTTTCAATGACGACGCGTGCTGTGCCAAGGCGCCAGCGTAGAATAATGCTAACGAGGAGAAATACAGGGTGAATAAATCCGAATTGATCGACGCGGTGGCGGAGTCGGCAGACATTTCAAAAGCGGCGGCCGGTCGTGCCGTGGATGCACTGGTAGACTCTATCACCAAGGCATTGCAGAACAACGATCAAGTCACCTTAGTGGGGTTTGGTACGTTCAGCGTGCGTCAGCGTGAAGCCCGCGCCGGGCGTAATCCCCAAACGGGTGAAACCATCAATATCAAGGCGGCCAAGATTCCCGCCTTCAAGGCTGGTAAAGGACTCAAGGACGCCGTACAATAGCGGCCCGCCCTTAGGGGTGGGTGGCAGCTGGGGTGCTTAGCTCAGCTGGTAGAGCGTCGCCTTTACACGGCGAATGTCGGGGGTTCGATCCCCTCAGCACCCACCAAAAAGTTTTACGATTTAGGAGTGGTAGTTCAGCTGGTTAGAATACCGGCCTGTCACGCCGGGGGTCGCGGGTTCAAGTCCCGTCCACTCCGCCATATTGCAAAACTGAAAGGGCACACTCAACCAGTGTGCCCTTTCTCATTTATAGCGCACTGCGTATACAATAGCCGTCTTTGGGGTGGCGCGACGGGCTCGCGCGCACCGGACTCTCAACGACGAGGGAGAGCCTCTCGATCATGCTTGAATTCATCCGTGAACGCGCTCAAGGCTGGGTGGCCTGGACCATTGTCATATTTTTGATCGCTACCTTTGCGCTGTGGGGCATTCAGGAATACGTCAGTCCCGATCCCGCGGTCAATGTCGCGGTGGTGGACGGCAAGGAAATTTCCGCTACGCAGTTTCAGCAGACCTATCAGCAGCAGCGCGCGCGTCTGCAGGCCATGCTGGGCGAGCATTTCAATCCGGCGATGTTGGACGAAAAGAGTATGAAGAACGACGTGCTCGACGGCATGATCGATCGCGAAGTACTGGTGCTCAATGCCGTGAAAAGCGGTATGCAAGTCGGCGATGTCCGGGTCGGCAGCTATATCCGCTCGATCCCCGAACTGCAAAACGCCGGACAATTCGACAAAGAGCTTTACAATAATCTGCTGCGTTCGCAGGGCTTGTCGGTAAAAAATTTCGAGCAGGCGGTCCGCGGTGATTTATTGTTGCAGCAGCTGCGACAGGGCGTGATGGATACCGCCTTCGTCACCCAGCCCGAGGTCGATGCCTTGATCCGTCTCCGCGAGCAGCGGCGCGAACTCGGCTATCTGATCGTGCCGGTCGCCCAATATCTGGCGGAGGCGCAGATCGATGAAGCGGCGATCAAACGTTATTACGAAGATAACCGCGAAAAATTCCGCACCCCCGAACAGGTGAGCGTCGATTATCTTGAATTGTCGGTGGCCAATCTGGCCGGCGGCGAGCAGATTACCGAAGAGGCCTTGCGCCAGCGTTATGAAGAACACAAGAGCGAGTTCTCGGTGCCCGAAGAGCGTCAGGCGCGGCATATCCTGATTCAAGTGGGCAGCGATGCGTCGCAGGCGCAAATCGACGCCGCGCGCACCAAGATTCAAGAAGTCTTGGCGCGGGCGCGCAAAGGCGAGTCCTTCGCCGAGTTGGCTCGTCATTATTCCGAAGATCCCGGTTCCGCGCAAAACGGCGGCGACCTGGGCTTTTTCAGCCGCGGCGCGATGGACAAGGCCTTCGAAGACGCCAGTTTTTCCCTGGCCGAGGGTGAGGTGAGCGAGCCGGTGCGCAGCGCCTTCGGTTTCCACATCATCAAACTTGAAGACGTGCGCGGCGGCCAGTCCAAGCCTTTCGAAGAGGTGCGCTCGCAATTGGAGCGCGATCTCAAACGTCAACGCGCCGAAGAGCAATATTTCGCGCTAGCCGAGCAACTCTATAATCTGACCTTTGAGAATCCGGACAACCTGACCGTGGCGGCGGAGGCCTTGCGCCTGCCGATGCGCAGTACCGGCCTGTTCACCCGCGAACAGGGTTCGGGTATCGCCAGTCATCCCAAGGTGCGCGCCGCCGCCTTCGGCGATGACGTGTTGCTGCGCGGCAATAACAGCGAGGCCATCGAATTGGCCCCCGATCACGAGGTGGTATTGCGGATCAAGGAACACCAGCCCGAGGCGGTGCGGCCGCTGGAACAAGTGCGCGACGAGATAAGCCAGGCCTTGCGCGCCGAAGCCGCTAAGAAAAAAGCCGAAGAAGTCGGCCGCGCCTTGCTCAGTCGCATGGAAAAAGGCGAGGACGTGCTCGAGGTGGCCAAACAATTGAATCTCACCTGGGCGCGTCCCGGTCTGGTCGGACGTATGTCGGCGGAGATCAATCCGGAGATCACGGAAGAGGCATTCCGTCTGCAACGGCCGCTGCCCGGCAAACCGCTGTTCGGCGGCAAGTCGCTCTCGTCCGGTGATTTCGCGGTGCTGGCGGTTTATGAGGTCAAGGACGGCGATCCCACCGGGGTGGACGGCGGGTCAAGACAAAGCACGATCGAAACCCTGGTGCAGGGCAGGGCCGAGAGTGAGTTTCAGGGATATGTAGAAGCGCTCAAGGCCAAGACCGAGATCAAACGTTACCCCGATAAGATGTAACGGCGCGGCGATCGTTGATCGGCGTTGTTTGCCGATGGGGTATCCGCGCTATTTCACCTTGAGATAGCTTCGAAAGAGCGAAGTCTGTTGTTTATTGGCACGCCATCGCTAATTTTCCCCCGGTGGGCGAAGATTATTGATTCGAACCCGCACGGATAAACACGTGGATTGATGGCCGACGGGTTATACCGCGGCCGGCAAAAAACGCTGTACCACCGCCGCGCCGACCGCATCGCCCCAGACGTTGAGCGTGGTGCGGAAACGGTCGAGAAACCAGTCCACCGCCAGCAAGAGTCCGATGCCTTCCAGGGGCAGGCCCACCGCGTTCAGCACGATCACCATGGTCACCAGGCCCGCTTCGGGGATACCCGCCGCGCCGATCGCCGCCAGCGTCGCGGTGATGAAGACGATGATTTGTTGCCCCGTGCTGAGTTCGATGCCGTAGGCCTGGGCGATGAACAACGCCGCCGCCGCTTCATATAACGCGGTGCCGTTCATGTTGACCGTGCTGCCCAGGGGCACCACGAAACGCACCGCGCGTTCATCCACTTTATTTTCGCGCAGGCATTCCATGGTGAGGGGCAGGGTCGCGGAGGAGCTGGCGGTGCCGAAGGCGGTGAACAGGGCGCGCAGCATGGTGACCAGATAATCCATGCCGCGCCGGCCGATGAAAATCAAAATGGCCATCAACGCCACGAAATGGATCGCCAATCCGCTTAATACCGTGACCACGTGCAACGCGACGCCCCTCAACTGGACCAGAAAGGCCTCGCCGCCGCCGGCCTGGCCGAGGCGGTCCGCCACCAGGGCGAAGATGCCGATGGGCGCGAAATACATGATCCAGATGACGATCTTCATCAATGCGTCGTTGACGCCGTCGAAGAAGGCGATGACCTGTTGTCCTTTGGGCCCGATCATGGTCAGCGCGGCGGAAAACAGGATGGCGAAGAGGATGATCGGCAGTAATTGCATGTCGGCGGCCGAGGCGATGAGGTTGGGCGAGACCATGGAGAGGGCGATGTCGCTGATCCCGGTGTCTTCCTTGCCTTGCACGCGCTCGGGAACGACCCCGCCCGAGAGTTGCATACCCGCGCCGGGCTGGATGAGGTTCACCATGATGAGGCCGATCAACACCGCGATGGCGGTGGTGCCGGCGAAATAAATCAAGGTGACGCCGCCAAGACGGCCCAGTTTGCGCACGTCCCCCAGCGAGGCGATGCCGCTGATCACCGCGGCCAGGATCAACGGCACGATGAGCATCTTGAGCGCGTTGAGAAACAAGGTGCCGAGCCAGGCGACGTTGGTCATGGCCGGGCCGAAGAACCAGCCGCATAAGCCGCCGCCGATCACGGCGACGACGATCAGTCCTAACAAGATGGCGGCGTGCTTGTGCGGCATGGCGGCCCTTTGCGATGTGGGGACGCGGCGGCATACCGCCGCGCGGAATGAAGCGGGAGCTTAAGAGATACTCATGCCGACGGTATTGTAGCCGCCGTCCACGTAGAGGATTTCGCCGCTGATGCCCGAGGCCAGATCGGAACACAAAAAGGCGCCGGCGTTGCCGACTTCCTCGATGGTGACGTTGCGGCGCAGCGGCGACTGATGGGCGACATGTTCGAGCATCTTGCGGAAATCGCTGATGCCGGCGGCGGCGAGGGTCTTGATCGGCCCGGCCGAGACGGCGTTGACCCGGATGCCTTCGGGCCCGAGGCTCTGCGCCATGTATCGCACGTTGGCCTCCAGGCTGGCCTTGGCGAGCCCCATCACATTGTAATTGGGCACGGCGCGTTCGGCGCCGAGATAACTCAAGGTGAGCAGGGCGCCGTTGCGGCCGGCCATCAGCTTGCGCCCGGCCTTGGCGAGAGCGGTGAAACTGTAGGAGCTGATCTCGTGCGCGGTGATGAAACCCTGGCGGGTGGTGCTGTCCACATAATCGCCTTCCAACTCCTCGCGCGGCGCGTAGGCCGCCGAATGGACGATGACGTCGAGATGGTCCCAGCGCTCCTGGAGTCGTTCGAACACGTTTTCGATCTGCTGGTCATCCGCCAGATCGCAGGGCAGGACGATCTGGGAGTGGCATTCCGCCGCGGCGTTTTCCACCCGCGACAGCAGCTTTTCGTTT
This sequence comes from uncultured Gammaproteobacteria bacterium, assembly GCA_963729605.1. Lineage (GTDB taxonomy): Bacteria > Pseudomonadota > Gammaproteobacteria > DRLM01 > DRLM01 > CAKKSB01. The sequence goes on from CAVSNY010000003.1 coordinate 72,486, forward strand.
TGATAGGTGAAGGCCAGCTCGGCGCCTTCACGGTGCATGGCCTGGGCGATGCCCCAGGCGATGGAGCGGTTGCTGGCGACGCCGACGATCAGCGCGCGTTTGCCTTGTAGAAATCCCATACGTCCATCCTTTGTCATTATCGATGTATTCGCGCCAGCAGATTAACACAAGCTCCGCGGGGCATGAAGTCGTTCACCGCTGGCGGAAGAATCCGTCCTGAGCAGAGCCGCTGCACGAGAGTGCGGGCTGTCCGGTGCCCGCGGTGAACGGAATGCCCCTCTCCCCGGGCGGGAGAGGGGCAAGGGGAGAGAGATATTTTAAATCCCTGTAGTGAGCCGCGGGGCCAAGGCAATGTGCGGTGATTAAGTACAGGGCGCCTTCCCGTGCACCGTCGGAGCAAGCGAATCAAACGCAGCCCCGATTCGTGAAGCGTAATCCTATTGCAACGGTATGCATGCACGGTTTGCTATCACACTTTATGCCGGTAGATAAAACAAAGGCTTATTGCTAGAATGAAACGCGCTGCGTGAGGGAGAGGTCACCCGCGGCTCCCAGTTCGACACGCCATGAGGCTCGGCTACGAACTGTTTTACAGCGGTGTGCGCATCGAGACAAGGTACGCTAGGCCCATCACTTTATTTGGACATAAATAATGGAACGGCGCTTCACCTTCAAAGATTTTTTTCTGTTCACCTTTCTTACCGTCTTGCTGGCCGTGGTGGTGTTGGCGATGTACATGGTCGATCGGCAATGGAGCAAGCTGGCGCAAATGCAGCAGACCATGGAAGAGCAAGCCGACGACATTCGCGGCTTGCGCGGCGCGATCACCACCCTCGAAAAAAATCTGCGCAGCGGCGCCGTCGCGCTGGGCGCGGCCGGCGGCGGTGATGACGGCCCGGTGCCGGCCGCCTTCCGGCGCGCCCACGCGGCCAGTCAAATGCCGGGCTATCAAAACGGCGATTGGCTGGTAGAGGCCTTTTCCGTAGGTTTGAAGACCATCACCCCGCTGGTGTCTTCCGACGCCTACGCCGCCGACGTGCAGAATTATGTCCAGGAATCCTTGCTGACCCGCGATCCCGAGACGCTCGAATGGCTGGGTTTGATCGCCGAGTCCTGGCAAGTAACGGAAGACGGCCTGACGTTCACTTTTCAATTGCGCAAGGGCGTCAAATTTTCAGACGGCAAGGAACTCACCGCCGACGATGTCGCCTTCACCTTTGCCTTCATGATGAACCCGGCCATCAACGCGCCGCGGCAACGCGCCTATTACGAAAAAATCGCCTCGGTCACCGTGGTCGATCCTTATCAAGTCGTCTTCAAATTCAAAGAGCCGTATTTCGAGAGCCTGGCCCTGGCCGGCGGCATGGCGATCATGCCGCGGCATTTTTATGAAGATTATTTAAAGAAGCCGGACACCTTCAATACGTCGAAGGGGCTGTTGCTGGGCTCGGGCCCATATCGGCTCAAAGATCCCAAGGGCTGGACGCCGGATCAAGGCATGGTGGAACTGGAACGCAATCCGCGTTACTGGGGCGCGGTGCAGCCGCCGTTCAATCGTCTGTTATGGAAGGTCATCGCCAACGACGCGGCGCGGCTCACCACATTCCGCAACGGCGAGATCGACACCTACGGCGCGCGGCCGCGTGAATACCAAACTTTGCTCGACGATGCCGGCTTCATCAAACGCACCCAGCATTTTGAATACATGAGCCCCACCGCCGGCTACAACTACATCGCCTGGAATCAGCGGCGCGGCGGCAAGCCCACGCGCTTCGCCGACAAGCGGGTGCGGCAGGCCATGACGTACATCACCGACCGCCAGCGCGTCATCGAGGAAATCATGCTCGGTTACGGCGAGATCGCGGTCAGTCCGTTCAGTCCGCGCAGCGCGCAACACGATAAGAGCCTCACGCCGCATTCCTACGATCTCACCAAGGCCAAGCAGCTGCTGCGCGAGGCCGGTTATACCGATCGCAACGGCGACGGCATTTTGGACGATGCCCAGGGTAAATCCTTCGAGTTCGAACTGGTGTTTTTCCAGGACAATGAAGACACCCGCCGCGTGGTGCTGTTCCTCAAGGACCTCTACGCGCGGGCCGGCGTAAAACTGGTGCCCAAGCCCACCGAGTGGTCGGTGATGATCGACCTGCTCAAGCAGCGCGATTTCGACGCCATCACCCTGGGCTGGACCAGCGGCCTCGAAACCGACATCTATCAAATCTTTCATAGCAGTCAGATCGCCGACGGCGGCGACAACTTCATCTCATATAAAAACACCAAGCTCGATCAGCTGATCGAAAAGGCCCGCGCCAGCGTCGATGAAAAGGCCCGCATGCCGCTGTGGCAGCAGGCCGAGCGCATCCTGCATGAGGATCAGCCTTACACGTTTCTGATGCGGCGCCAGAGTCTGGTCTTCATCGACAAGCGCATCCGCAACCTGCAAATCACCAAGGTCGGTCTGAATCTGGGCATGGTCCCGCTGGAGGTGTTCGTGCCGGCCAACGAACAGCGTTACACGCAGTAACCGCCGCCGCGTCATGCATACCTACATCATCCGCCGACTGTTGTTGATGATACCCACGCTGTTGGGGATCACCCTGGTGGTGTTCGCGGTGATGGCGGCCTCGCCGGGCGGTATCAGCGCGCAGAGTTTGATCGAAGGCCAGAACCTCGATCCGCAGGCCAAGAAGGCGATGGAGGATTATTACAATCGCATCTACGGCCTCGACGATCCCGCGCCGGTGCAATACCTGCGCTGGTTGAACAACGCCTCGCCGATCGGTTTCATCCTCGACGAAAATCATGAGATCAGCGGTTTTTCCTTGTTGAAAGGTTCCGACCTCGGCATCAGTTTTCGTTACGGCCGGCCGGTCACCGACCTGATGGCCGAACGCGTGCCGGTGACCTTGCTGCTCAATCTGCTCTCGGTGCCCATCATCTATCTCATCGCCATCGCGGTCGGCGTGCACTCGGCCACGCAACGCGGCAAATCCTTCGATGTGGTGTCGGGCGTGAGCATGCTCACCTTGTGGTCCATCCCCACCATGCTCGCCGGCGTGTTGCTGATCGGCTTTTTCGCCAGCAATCAATATTGGCACTGGTTCCCCACCGCCGGCCTCAGCCGGCGCGAGGCGCTGGACATGCCGTTCCTGCCGCATTGGAGTTCGCTGAGTGACGTATTGTTGTTATTCGGTTGCTTGATCACCGGCACGGTGGTGTTGACTATCTTGGCGCTGCGCGGCGGCACGCGCCTGCGCACCACGGTGATGAGCGCCCTCGGCGCGGCGCTGGGCATCGCGATGGCCCATGCCTTGCCCGGCGAGGCGACCTGGTTCATTCAAGGCTTGCTGGCGGTGTTGATCGCGGTGACCTTGGGCGCCATCGGCTACATGGATTTTCGCGGACTGCGGGTCGCCTTCATGGGTGCGACCGGCCTCATCCTCGGCGTGGCCATCGCCGCCAATCTGGCGCAAGGCGAATTCGTGCGCGGCTTTTTACTGGATCGCATCTGGCATCTGGCCTTGCCGGTGCTGTGTCTCTCTTACGGCGGTTTCGCCTTTCTCGCCAAACTCACCCGCGGCGCGGTGTTGGAAAACCTGCTGGCGGATTACGCGCGTACCGCGCGTGCCAAGGGCGCGTCGGAACCGCACGTGTTGTGGCGGCATGTCTTCCGCAATAGTTTATTGCCGCTGATCACCGTCTCGGCGGGTTTGCTGCCCGGCCTGCTGGGCGGCTCGGTGATCGTCGAAAGCCTGTTCAGCATCGACGGCATGGGCAAGCTGGCGGTGGAGGCGGTGCAGGCTCGCGACCGCGAGCTGATATTGTCGCTGACCTTGATCAGCGGCCTGCTGACCTTGGCCGGTTATCTCATCGCCGACATTTGTTACGCCATCGCCGACCCGCGGGTGAGTTATGAGTGAGACACTCGCGGCGGCGAACAAGCATGCGGCGGCGCCGGGTCCGGTGCGCCGCAGTTACAGCGCGCAAATGCTGCGCGAGGTCTATCTCAAGCTCGGCGCCCGCATCGGTCTGGCGTGGATAGGCCTGCTGATCCTGGTCGCGGTGTTCGCGCCTTTCCTCGCCAACAGTCATCCGCTATTGGTGAGTGAAGACGGCAATCTGCACAGTCCCTTGTTGCGGGCCTTGACCGCCGGTGATGTGAGCCTGCTGGTGATTTTCATCAGCGTGCTGATACTGAGTTTGCTGCGCATCGCATTCCGTTACAAGGCGCTGATCTTCACCCTGCTCGCGTTGACCGTCACGCTGGTGAGTTATTTCATGATTTCACCGCCGCAGTTGATCATTTATGAACAGTACCGCGAAGCGGAGGCGGCAGGTCGTTACGACTGGGTGCTGCGTACTCCGATTCCCTATTCACCCAAGGATTATCAGCGCGATGCCGGCGAGACCGGGCTGCAAGCACCGCTCAGCGAACCGACGCGGCCGCATCTGATGGGCACCGACGAAAACGGCGCGGATGTATTGAGCCGGATGATCCACGCCTCGCGCATCGCATTGGGCATCGGTTTCGTCGCGACCGGCATTGCCCTGGTGATCGGCGTGTTCATCGGCGGGCTGATGGGTTATTTCTCCGGCGTGGTCGACATGATCGGCATGCGCTTGGTGGAGACCTTCGAGGCGGTGCCGACGCTATTTTTGCTGCTCACCTTCGTCGCCTTCTTCGGCGCCAATCTCTACATGATGATGGTGATCATCGGTCTCACCGGCTGGACCGGCTACACCCGTTTCGTGCGCGCGGAATTTTTGAAATTGCGCCAGCAGGAATTCGTGCAGGCCGCCGTCGCCTGCGGTCTGCCGCTCCGTTCCATCCTGTTTCGCCACATGTTGCCCAACGGCATCGCGCCGATTCTGGTGGGCGCGAGTTTCGGCGTGGCCTCCGCCATCCTCGCCGAGGCGACTTTGAGTTTTCTCGGCTTGGGCCTGGTCGACGATCCGTCGTGGGGCCAGATGCTCAATCAGGCGGTACAAGCGGCGACCTTCAACTGGTGGATGGCGGTCTTTCCCGGCGGCGCGATTTTTCTCACGGTGTTCGCCTACAATCTAATCGGCGAGGCGATGCGCGACGCCATCGATCCCTATCTGAAAAAGACCGCGTGAACGTGACGCCATGCTGCTGCAAGTAGACAACCTCAAGACCTATTTGCGCGCCGGCGACCGCCTCGTCAAGGCGGTGGACGGCGTGAGCTTCACGCTCGAACGCGGCGAAACGTTTTGTTTGGTAGGCGAATCGGGTAGCGGAAAATCCATCTCGGCCTTGTCCATCATTCAACTGCTGCCGCGCGACATCGCCACGCATCCCGACGGCAAGGTGTGGTTCGAGCATCGGCGCGCCGATGCCTCTGTCGAACGCGTGGACATGTTGGCTCTGCCGGAAGAAGGCAAACGCGCCATTCGCGGCGCGCGCATCGGCATGATCTTTCAGGAACCGATGACTTCGCTCAATCCGGTGTTCACCATCGGCGAACAAATCATCGAGACACTGCAACTTCACTATCCCGAATTGCCGTATGCGGAGGCCCGCGCCCGCGCCGTCGCGGCATTGGAGCAAGTGCAAATTCCCAATCCGGCGGAACGCATCGACGACTATCCGCATCGCTTGTCAGGCGGCCAGCGGCAGCGGGTGATGATCGCGATGGCGATGATCTGTGAACCCGATCTGCTGATCGCCGACGAGCCGACCACCGCGCTGGACGTCACCGTGCAGGCGGAGATACTGCGGCTGATGAAAGATATGCAGCGGCGCAAAGGCACCAGCATTCTTTTCATCACCCACGATTTCGGCGTGGTGTCGGAAATGGCCGATCGCCTCGCGGTGATGCGTCATGGCAAAATCGTCGAGAGCGGTAAATTGCGCGACGTGCTCAACGCGCCGCAACACGATTACACGCGGCAATTGCTGGCCGCTTTGCCGGAGAACCTCGCGCGCACCCGTCCTGCCGCACGGCGTTCAACGCCGTTCAGCGTTGCGCCCGCGACGGACGAAACACCGGCAAAGCCGAATGGCGAGCAAGCCCTGGTGGAATTGCGCGGCTTGCAAGTCTATTTTCCGATCAAGAAGGGCGTGTTCAAACACACGGTCGGCCACGTCAAGGCGGTGGACCAGGTCGATATGCGCATACCGCAAGGGCAAATTCTCGCGCTGGTCGGTGAATCGGGCTGCGGAAAAACCACGCTCGGCCGCGCGATACTCGGCCTGATCGGCGCCACCGGCGGCGAGATCCGTTTCGCCGGCGACAATATCACCGGCCTCGGCCGCGAAGCGATGCGGCCGTATCGCCGTCACATGCAAATCATTTTTCAAGACCCGGTGTCGTCGCTCAATCCGCGCCTCACCGTCGCCAACACCTTGATCGAGCCGATGGCGGTGCACGGCATCGGCGAATCGAAGGAAGAGCGCATGGAGATCGCCCGCCAAATCCTGCTGCGGGTGCAACTCGATCCCGAACACCTGTGGCGTTATCCCCATGAATTTTCCGGCGGCCAGCGCCAGCGTATCGGCATCGCCCGCGCCTTGGTGCTCAATCCGCGCTTCATCGTCTGCGACGAGATCACCAGTGCGCTCGACGTGTCGGTGCAGGCGGAGATCCTGCAAATACTGCTGGATTTATGCCGCGAGCGTTCGCTGACCTTATTGTTCATCACCCATAACATCGGCGTGGTGGAATACCTCGCCGACGAGATGGCGGTGATGCACGACGGCAAGATCGTCGAACGTGGTCCGACCGAGCAGGTGAGCCGCCGCCCGCAACATGCCTACACGCAGAAGCTGCTCGCCGCCGTGCCGCGGGTGAAGTTTTAGATGAAGGTCTTGCAGCGCGAAAGAAGTAATATGCGCCTTGCGCGCGAAACCGCGCTTGGTCGTGCGCATGGCGCACGCTACGATTTACCCATCACCACGGCATTGCCCACATCTCCCCCCTCTCCCCGACGGGAGAGGGGCAGGGGAGAGGGTGATTTTCTAGCGATATAACGATGCAGCCACCTCTACTCTCCGTCAAACAACTCACCACCCGCCTCGCGACGCCGCGCGGTGTATTGCGTCCGGTGGACGGCGTGAGTTTCGAGGTGCGTCGCGGCGAAACCTTCGCCCTGCTCGGTGAATCCGGCTGCGGAAAATCCATGACGGCCTTATCGCTGATGCGTTTGCTGCCGCCGCAGGCGGCAGGCAATCTCGATGGCGAGGTGTGGCTGAACGGCCGCGACCTGCTGGCCCTGTCGGAAGACGACATGCGCGAGATGCGCGGCAATCATCTGGCGATGATTTTTCAAGAACCGATGACCTCGCTCAATCCGGTGTTCACGGTGGGCGAGCAAATCGGTGAAGTCTTGCGCCACCATAAAAAAATGAACGGCGCCACGGCGCGCCGGCGGGTGTTGGAACTGCTCGACGCGGTCGGCATTCCCGACCGCGAACGGCGCTACGGCGAATATCCGCATCAACTCTCGGGCGGCATGAAACAACGGGTGATGATCGCCATCGCCCTGGCCGGCGGGCCCGAGCTGCTGATCGCCGACGAACCCACCACCGCGCTCGACGTCACCATCCAGGCGCAGATACTCGAACTGCTGCAACGGCTGCAAAAAGATCTGGGCATGGCCATCGTGCTCATTACCCACGACCTCGGGGTGGTGGCGGGCATGGCTGATCAAGTGGCGGTGATGTACGCGGGCCACATCGTCGAGCAGGCGACGCGCGCTGACTTCTTCGCGCGGCCGTTGCATCCCTATTCGCAAAAATTGTTCGCTTCCATGCCCGGCCGCGGCAAGCGCGGCCATAAACTGGCGGTGATCGAAGGCGGTGTGCCGTCGCTCGCCCAGGAATTCCGCGCCTGCCGTTTCGCCGATCGCTGCCAATATGCGTGGTCGACTTGTCATGAATCGGCGCCGCGCTGGTTGGAAGTAACGGCGGGACACTGGGCGCGTTGCCACCTCCACGATCCGCAAGTAGTGAAGCCGGCGACGGCGCCGCTGAATATCGCCGAAGAAACGGTGCAGGCGCCTGCGGCTGAATCCACCCACACTTTGTTGCACGTGGACGATTTGAAGGTGCACTTTCCCGTCCACCACGGTTTGCTAAAACGTGTGGCGGGACACGTGCGCGCGGTGGACGGCATCTCGCTGGAGTTGCAGCGTGGCCGCACCGTGGCGCTGGTCGGTGAATCGGGCTGCGGCAAGACCACCGCGGGCAAAGCCATCCTGCAATTGATCCGCCCCACCGGCGGCAGCGTGCGTTACAACGGACTGGAACTCACAACACTTTCCGCGCACGCGCTGCGCCCGCATCGCCGCGAACTGCAAATCATCTTTCAGGACGCCTACTCTTCGATGAATCCGCGCATGCGGGTCGGCGACATCATCGCCGAAGGCATGCTGGCGCAAGACATCGGCGGTGATGCCGCCGCGCGCCGGCGGCGCGTCGATGAGTTACTGGCGCAAGTGGGCTTGCCCGCCGAGGCCAAACAACGTTATCCGCATGAATTCTCCGGCGGCCAGCGCCAGCGCATCTGCATAGCGCGCGCGCTGGCGGTGAATCCCAAACTCATCGTCTGCGACGAACCCACCAGCGCGCTCGACGTGTCGGTGCAGGCGCAGGTGTTGAATCTGTTGAAAGGTTTGCAGGACGAACTCGGCCTCGCCTATCTCTTCATCACCCACAACATGTCGGTGGTGGAGTACCTGGCGCACACCGTCGCGGTGATGTACCTCGGCCGCATCGTCGAGCAGGGCACCATGGAAGAAGTGCTCAAGACGCCCAAACATCCGTACACACAGGCGCTGTTGTCGGCGGTGCCGACCATCGATGAAGACGCGCAACGCGAGGTCATTCGTTTGCAGGGTGATTTGCCCTCGCCGGTGAATCCACCGGCGGGTTGTCATTTTCATCCGCGGTGTCCGCATGTGATGGCGCAGTGTCGGGAGAAATATCCTGCTCCATCGCAATTGAGTGAGACGCGGCGGGTGCATTGCTTTTTGTATAGCGAGAATGCTTGATTGGTATTGCGACTTTCGGTTGCGCCACATTGGCATACAGAAAGACGCCAATTAGGGTCGCTAATATAAGCTAGACCGCCAAATGCAGATAGGCCGGGCGCAATAATCGAATATCTTCCCAGTCTCGAAGGGCATGTGCGCAATCGGTTCCGCGACATCCCGTGATTACGCTGTGCTTGGCGGCTTTATAACCGATCAGGTGCGCCGATGAAGGATGCGCATGCCTCGACGTTTACGAGGGCGGGGATGTTCAACGTGAGTTGTCTGGTGTCGTCCCCGCGCGGTCTTTGCCCCGGCGGGCCATTACGATGCCTAATACGACGGGAAGGATGACCACCAAAAGCAACGCTGCCAGCGGGAGCACCCAGTTGGGTAATTCATCCATTCCGCCTACGAAGATCAAAAACGCGATTACCGCGGTGGTGGCCAGCGCGTAGCTAAGAAAGGTGCCCAGTTCTTTCATCGTGTGATACTCCGCGGTCATTGAATGCTGGTGGCCATAGTACCCATTCCGCCGCGCGCGGGCAAACTTCGGCTATTCGGGTTCGAGGCGATGGGCGGAATATTCACTGGTGGGTGTCGCTATCAGGCTTGTTTTTTAAAATCCAGGGAACCTCTGATTTATTCAGAGCTTCCCTAGATGCGTTCCGATAAACGCATGTACACAAATTTAGCGGGCCGTTAAAAACCGCGGCTATGAAACACGGTGAGTTAACCCGCGCCCGCGTTGCTGTCCGAAGTGACGAAGAGGGTGAGGCGTTGGCCGGGTTGTAAGACGCGATTTTTGGAGAGTCGATTCCAGGTCTGGAGTTGTTTTACCGAGACCTTGAAGCGTTTGGAGATGAGGGCGAGGGAGTCGCCGGCGCGTACGGTGTAGGTGATTTTGCGGGGGTCCGGTTTTTTGGTCTTGCCGCCGGCGTCGGCTTCGGTGCGGGCGCCGGCCTTGATGATCAAGTGTTGGCCGGGGCGCAGTCCCGCCTGGCTGTCGAGTTTGTTCCAGGCCGCGAGTTGTTTGACCGGCACGCCGTAGCGGCGGGAGAGCAGCCACAGGGAATCGCCGGCCACCACGCGATGGGTGTGGGTGTTGGTGGCGGGGGTGATTTCGTCGGCGGTGTCCGCCGGATCGGCGCCGTTGGCGAGCGGTACGATCAGCTCTTGTCCGGCGCGGACGGGTTTGTTGCCGAGCTGGTTGATGCGGGTCAAGACACTGACCTGGGTGGCGTACCGCTGGGCGAGTTGGCTGAGGGTTTCGCCGGCGCGGACTTGATGGCGTACCCAGCGCACCCGCTGTTCAGGCGGCAATTCCGCCAGCCCGGCATTGAAGGCCTCCACCCGGTCGGCGGGGAGTAAGAGCCGATGCGGGCCGCCGTCGGGGTCGGTGGCCCAGTGGTTGTGGCCGGGGTTGAGGCGATGGAGTTCTTCGATGCTCATATTGGCCAGTTCGGCGGCGACCGCGAAATCGAGTTGACCGTCGACCTCCACGCTGGCGAGGTAGGGCAGGTCGGCTATGGGGGCGAGGGCGATGCCTTCGTGATCGGGGCGAGCGACGATGGCGCTGATGGCCAGCAGGCGCGGGACGTATTCCTGGGTCTGAGGCGGCAGGTTCAGCGACCAATAGTCGGTGGGTTTGCCCAGCCGTTTATTTTCGCGGATGGCTTTGGCGACGGTGCCTTCGCCGGAGTTGTAGGCGGCCAGCGCCAGCAGCCAGTCGCCGTCGAATAAGTCATGCAGGTATTGCAGATAATCCAAGGCGGCCTGGGTGGAGGCCACCACGTCGCGGCGACCGTCGTACCACCAGGTGCGTTTGAGGCCGAAGCGTTTGCCGGTGTCGGGAATGAATTGCCACAAGCCCGAGGCGCGGCTGGAGGAGAGGGCGAAGGGCTGGTAGGCGCTTTCCACCACCGGCAGCAAGGCGATCTCGGCGGGCATGCCGCGTTGCTCGACTTCGTTGAAGACGTAATGCAGATAGGGCGCGGCCTGTTGCGCCACCCGTTCCAAGTAGCGGGGGTGACGGGTGTACCAGGTGGTGGCGGTCTGCACCCGGGGGTTGTCTTTTTGGGTGAGCGACAGGCCGTCGCGGATGCGCTCCCATAAGTCGCCGGGTTCGGCGGGCGCGGTTTCGTCGTCGAGCGCCAGGTCGGCGGCGAGGTCTTCCGTCAGGTCGGCCTCGACATCGGTTTCGAGATCAAGGGGGAGTGGCAATGGATCGAGCAGGCCGGGTTTGCTGGCGCGTTTTACCCGCGGACCGGTCGGCTGGCCCAGCGGATTGAGGTCCGCCGGGCTGAGCTTGTCGGTGAGTGGGCTGACGGTGGTTTCCCCCCGGGTGTCGCCATCGCCATGCGCGGCGGGGAGGGCGGCCCGGTTCGGTCCCACGGCGCAGCCGGATAAGAGGCTCAAGCCGAGCAGCAGGCCCGCGACGGTCACTATGCATGATTTTTTGTTATGTGTTTTCAGCACTATAAAATTTTCTCACGCGCCCATGGTGGTGAGCTTAATCAAGGTGGGGGCTGGTTTATGTTAACAGGGTCCCACTTCAGCCGTTCCAGTGGTCTTTCCATTCGCGGACGGTGGCGAAGGTCTCCACCCCCGGCCGGCGCGGCCGGCCGGCGTGGCGGGACGCGGCGGCCGTGACGACAGGCATGTCGCAACGGAGAAAGGGGTTGGTGTCCTTCTCCAGTTCCAGGGTCGCCGGCACGGTGGGCAGGCCGCGGCGGCGCAAGTCTTCGGTCGTTTCATAACGGGCCTGGAGGGCCCGGTTGTCCGGTTCCACCGCCAGGGCGAAGCGTAGGTTACCCAAGGTGTATTCGTGAGCGCAATAGACCAGGGTGTCCGCCGGCAGGGCCGCGAGTTTTTGCAGGGAGGCGTGCATCTGCGCGGCCGTGCCTTCGAACAGCCGCCCGCAGCCGCCGGCGAACAGGGTGTCGCCGCAAAACAGCAGGCCGCCGCCATGATAGGCGATGTGACCGGCGGTGTGGCCGGGCACGTCGCTGACGCCGAAGACGGGCAGGCCGGGCAGGGAAACGGTATCGCCTTCGCGCAAGGCATGGGTGAGGTGCGGGATGCGCTCGCCCGCCGGCCCATAGACCGTGAGCGGATAACGGGCGCACAAGGCCTCGACGCCGCCGACGTGATCGCTGTGATGATGGGTGATCAGCAGGGTGGTGGGGACGAGGCTGCGCCGGGCCAGCACTTGCAGCACCGGCCCGGCGTCGCCGGGATCGACGATGGCCACCGCGGGTGATGCGCCTTCCCCCACGACCAGCCAGATGTAATTGTCCCGGAAGGCCGGGATCGCCTGTACTTCAACCATGGACGGATGCTGACAGTCTTGCCGGAAACGGTCAACGTCGGAGGGCCGCGCGATGGGTGGTGTCCGCGCCCGTAGGCCGGTATGCTGTATCAGATTTTTCAGAGAGATGGCTGCGTGATGGATGGACGATACGTCTGCTCCGACGACAACGGCGAGCGCCACGCGCTGCGGGCGTGGTTCGCCAGCGGTTTGGGCGCGAACCTGCTGGAACAGGAACGCGCGGTCCTCGACGATCTGCTGCAGGATTTGTTCGGTTACTATCTGTTGCAATTGGGTGTCGCCACCCCGGTCGATCTGTTGAGCGCAAGCCGGATCCGGGCGCGGGTGATGATGGACAAAGAGTTGCCGCCGCGGGTGGGCGCGTGCCCGGTGCGGACGCTGACCCACGCCGTGCCGGTAAGCGCCGACAGCGTCGACGTGGTATTACTGCATCACACCCTGGAGTTCGCCGCCGATCCCCACGCCATCTTGCGCGAGGTGGAGCGGATATTGATTCCCGAAGGCCATGTGGTGATCGTCGCCTTCAATCCCTGGAGTTTCTGGGGGCTGTGGCGTTTATTGCGCCGCCGGCGGGGTCGTCCGCCGTGGTGCGGGCATTTTCTGGGCGTGACGCGCATCAAAGATTGGATGGGTTTGTTGGGTTTCGACACGGTGGAGGTGAGACCGCTGTTTTTCCGGCCGCCGCTGCGCCACGAAGGCATGATGCGGCGTATGCGTTTTCTCGATCGGGCGGGGGAGCGCTGGTGGCCGCTGCTGGGCGGCGTTCATGTCGTGGTGGCCAAGAAACGCGTCGCGACCCTCACGCCCATCAAACCCCGCTGGCTGCGGCCCAAACGGGTCGCCCTGGTCGCGGATGCGGCGGAACCGAGCAGCGGCCGCGTCATCAATGGCTGAGGCGGTGGCGATGTTTACCGACGGGGCCTGCCGCGGTAACCCCGGTCCGGGCGGCTGGGGGGTGGTGCTGCGTTTCAAGGGTACGGAGAAAACCTTGTATGGCGCCGAACCGCACACCACCAATAACCGCATGGAGTTGATGGCGGCCATCGCCGGTTTGGAGGCCTTGACCCGGCCCTGCGAGGTGGATCTCACCACCGACTCGCAATACGTGAAGCGCGGGATCACCGAATGGCTGCCCAGCTGGAAAGGGCGCGATTGGAAGACCGCCGACCGCAAGCCGGTGAAGAACGTCGATTTGTGGCAGCGGCTGGACGCCGCCGCGGCCCGCCACCGGGTGCGCTGGCACTGGGTGCGCGGCCACACCGGCCATCCCGAAAATGAATGGGCCGACGCGCTAGCCAACCAGGCCATAGATGAGTTACAAAAGTAAGTTACGAAAGAACTAAACTAATACAGGCCGTCACGTGAGACGGTCGCCAGGGGAGTGGACATGAGGCAGGTGGTGCTGGATACGGAAACGACCGGTTTGGAACCGGCCCAGGGTCACCGCATCATCGAGATCGGCTGCGTGGAGATGATCAATCGGCGCCTGACCGGGCGGCGCTTTCATCAATATCTGCAACCCGACCGCGAGATCGACGCCGGCGCGATCGAAGTGCATGGCATCACCAATGAAAAGCTGGTCGGCAAGCCGCGCTTCGCCGAAATAGCCGATGAATTCCTGGCCTTCATCCGCGACGCGGAGCTCATCATCCATAACGCGCCCTTCGACGTGGGCTTCATCAACGCCGAACTCGTGCGCGCCGGTGAAACATACGGCCAGTTGAGCGGCTATTGCAGCGTGCTCGACACCCTGGTGCAGGCCCGCCGCCTCCACCCCGGCCAGCGCAATAGTTTGGACGCCTTGTGCAAACGCTATGGCATCGACAACGCCCACCGCGAATTGCATGGCGCCTTGCTCGACGCCGAGATCCTCGCCGACGTGTATCTGGCCATGACCGGTGGACAGGCCACCCTGCTGCTGGACGCCGGCCAAGAGACGCATGCCACCGACAGCGCCGGCATCCGTCCGCTGAGCGCGGCACGGGCGCCGTTGCGGGTGGTGCGGGCCAGCGCGGAAGAACAAGGCGCCCACGCGGCCTACCTGCACTTCATCGCCGGCAAGAGCGGCGGGCCCAGCGTATGGGAAAAGCTGGAGGCGGCGGGGACGGTACAGTGAGTGACAACGAGATAAAGCGAGCGATTTAAATCGCCGGGTTTAAACAGGTCCGCGGGTGAGGGTGCCGAGTCAAAAAAGGGGGACGCCAATGAAGAAAACGAGCAATCGCAATACCCAACTGGATGTCGCCGCGCGCCGCGGTGTGTACGCAAGCCTGCTGGTGTTGTGCTGCGCCGCGCCGCTGCCTGGTCTCGCGGCCGACGACCCCGCCGCGAAGACCTCGCCCGCCGCGCAAACCGCGGTCGATCCGGAACAAGCGCTGAGCTTCGTCAAGGCCGCCCGCTTCGGTCAGGAGCAGGGCGTGAAAACCTATCTCGATCGCGGCCTGCCGGTGAACGTGAGCGGCGACCGGGGCGATACCGCCTTGATCGCCGCCGCCGGCGCCGGACATAAAGAGATCGTGCAGACCCTGCTGGCGGCGGGCGCCGACGTGAAACGGCGCAACATCGAAGGCCGCACGGCCTTGATGGCGGCGGCCTTGCACGGCGATCCGGCCATGGTGAAGTTGTTGCTGGACAACGGCGCCGATGTGCAAGTGAAAGACCCGCAGGGTGAGACGGCCTTGTTCGACGCGGTGCGTTACGGTCACCTCGCCGCGGTACGGCTGTTGCTGGAGGCGGGGGCCGATCCCAATATTCACAATCAACGCGCGGCCGCCGCCCCCGACAACGGTTACACGCCACTGATGTACGCGGCGCGGCGCGGCGTGGCCGGTGCCAATGCCTCGGTACAAAACTGGAACGACATCGTCAAGGCTCTATTGGAAAAGGGCGCCGATCCCAACGCCCGCAACAGCCGCGGCGCCACGGCCTTGGCCGTCGCCGGCGACGCCGGTTACCAAGACGCGGTGAAACTGTTATTGGCGGGTGGCGCCAAGGAGGTGTTCACCTATTCGGGCATGAACATCAACGATGCCTTGCTGGTGTCGGCCAGTAACGGCGACGCGGTCAAGGTGATCGAATCCTTGAACGCCGGCGCCGATCCGCACGCCGCCTCGCGGGCCGGAGTGATGCCTTTGCTGGCGGCGGCCTACGGCGGCAACGTGGAGGCGGTGCGGGTCTTGGTGGAACGGGGTGCGCGCGTCAACGCCGAGCCCAACGGTTTCCGGGCCTGGACTTGGACCGGCGCCAAACTCCCGCTGCGGCAGCAGGCGCTGGCGCAATCCGCCTCCATCGGCGACACGGCTTTGATACTCGCCGCGCGGTTGGGCCACGAAGAGGTGGTGGCCTACCTGCTCGAACACGGCGCCGATCCTGCGCGCGCCAATCCGCACGGCGATTCGCCGCTCGCGGTGGCGGCGGAACAAGGCCACGCCAAGATCGTCAGCCTGGTGCTCGCCAAGGGCGTCGATCCCGACGAAGGCCGTCAACGTGTGCCGTCCTTTTCCGGCGGCGCCCTGGTCGGGCTCAAGACCGAGGAGCACAATACCCCGCTGATGAAGGCCGCGCAGGGCGGACATGTCGCCGCCGTGCGGGTCTTGCTCGACGCCAAGGCCGATCCGAACATCCGCGGTTTCGCCGGTAAAACCGCCTTGTATTGGGCGGTGGAACGCGGTTACGGCGAGGTGGTGTCCTTGTTGCTGGAACGCGGCGCCGACGCCGACATCAAAACCAACGCCGGTTTGACGCCGTTGATGGAAGCGGCCAAGAACGGCCGCACGGATATCGTGCAGCCTCTGCTCGCCAAACAGGCCGACGTCAATGCGCGCGAAGGCGGCGATGTGTTGCCCGGCACCGTGGATACCTCCGGCGGCGCCGGCATGACCGCGTTGATGTTCGCGGCCATGGGCGGCCACGCCGAGGTGGTGTCGGCGCTGATGAAGGCCGGCGCCGATATTTCGATTCGTAACCGCAACGGCCAGACCGTCTTCGAAGAAGCGGAAAAGAGCGGCCACGGCGAGATCGCCCGGCAGTTGCGCAGCTGGAATTTCGCCGCGGATAAATAAATCCGTAAAGAACAGTTGACCACGGAAGAGGTTCACGGAGAAAAACCAGCGGCCTCGCTTGTCGAAGTCACTCGACGGATGAACTCGTCCGGTGCCGCCAGGTCCTGATCCTCTCCGTTCTCCGCGATCTCCATGGTTTGCATCCGGAGTTTTTAAGGTAAATAGTGTCGCTGCCGCGGCACGGGACATCCATCAGCAAGAAGTGCCATCGTGATCAAACGTATTCAAGATTTTTTCAACAGCCAAATCCAGGCGCGGACCGGCGATGGTCCGCGGGAATCTCAACACAGTTTGCACTTGGCCACCGCGGCGCTGCTGATCGAAGTCACCCGCGCCGATTTCGCGGTGGATGCCCTTGAGCAGCAAGCGGTGACGCGCGCCGTGCAAAGTTTATTCGGCTTGAGCCGGCAAGAGACCGATGAGCTGATCGCCTTGGCGGAAGAGGAGGCCAAGCAGTCGGTGTCGCTGTATCAATTCACCGAATTGGTGGATAAACGATTTTCCGCCGAACAGAAAATTCAGATCGTGGAAATGATGTGGCGGGTGGCCTTCGCCGATCGCGACAACGATATGCACGAAGAACACCTGGTGAGTAAGGTGGCGGATTTGCTGCATGTGCCGCGCGCCGCGTATTTGCGCGCCCGCCATGTGGTGGAGAGCGAAGTCAAAAAATAATTCATTGGGTGACCGCCCGCCCCGCCCTCCGCCTGGAGACTCGAACCTGCCTCAAGTGATCGGTTTGAAGGCGCCCTTGCAGTTTTTCTAGTCGGGTAACCAGGCCTTGTCCGTTCGACATTGAAAAAACTTCCTGGAACACATCCCCTCTTCCGTGGGCGGGGAGCGCGGCGCGCAGCGAGGTGAGGGAAGCAAAGAAGAGAACGGGATTTTGCGAGTGACGGCGGTCATCCGGGCGCCCTCGCTCGCTTGCGGGAGAGGGAAAGGAAGCCTCTGTCGGCTCGAAAGCTTTAATTCCAATTTTGCGCTAGGTTCCAGCCGGCCGCCGTCCACTCACTTCACTGTTTCAATTCCGGCGCCGCGTCCCGTTTGATTTCCTTCAGCCGCGCCTCGATGCGCGAGGCGCGATAGAAATCGTCTTTCTTGGTCACATTGAGCGCCTGGTTGAGATGGTCGATGGCGGTTTGGAACTGGCCGCTCGCATAGGCGAACTCGGCGAGGGCCTGTTGTGATTCGATGGGCGCGCCGGCATCGTTCTCGGCCTGGGCCAGCAGTTTGTACACCAGCGGGCGCGGTTCGCGCGTGCGCAGATAATCCTGCAATAGCTGCCGCGCCGGCACCGGTTGTCCGTTCAGCAGCAGCTCACGGGCGTAGGCGACGGTAAGCGGATAATTGCGCGGATAGAGTTTTAGCGTATCTCCATAAATTTTCAGCGCGGTGTCGGAGTCATTTTTGGCCGAGGCCAGTTGGCCTTGCGCCAGCCGGTATTGAATGCGGTCGGGGTCTTTCTTCAACAGCACTTTGATTTGTTCAGCGGCCTTGCCGTTTTGACTGGCGGCGAGCAGGGCCAGGGCGTAGCCGTAGCGTTGCGCGTCTTCGTTGACGACGGGCCGGTCGTTAAGTTTATTTTCGAAATAAGCCGCCGCGTTTTGCGGATCTTGAGCGGTGAGCACCCGCAGCTTGGCGCGGATCAGCTGAAAACTGAGGGAATCGGCAACGGTAACCTTGGGGTATTGTTCGGCGCGGTTGCGGGTGTCGGCGATACGCGCGGTGGTCACCGGATGGGTGCGCAGCATTTCCGGCGCGCCGTTTTCATAGAAGCGATTGGCCTGCTGCAATTGCTCGAAGAAGATGGGCATGCTGCGAGGGTCGTAACCGGCGTCGGCGAGGATTTGCAGTCCGACCCGGTCCGCCTCCAATTCGTGGGTGCGGGTGAAGTTGATGGCCGCTTGTTGGCTGCCGGCGAGAGTGGCCGCCATCGCCGCGGTGCCGACCTGGGCGTTTTGTCCGGCGAGGATCAAGGCCGCCATCAGGGCCGCGGTGGCGGGCAAGGCCAAGCGATTGGATTTGTCCACCGCGCGCAATAAGTGATGTTGAGTGACATGGGCGATTTCATGGGCGAGCACCGAAGCCAGTTCGCTCTCGGTGTCGCTGGCCAGGATCAGGCCGCTGTGCACGCCGATGTAGCCGCCCGGTCCGGCGAAGGCGTTGACCGTTTTATTTTCCACCACGAAAAAGGTGAAGGGGTAGGCTTGTTGATCGGCATGGGCCGCCAGCCGGTAGCCGAGGCTTTGAATGTATTCGTCGGTCTCCGGGTCGTCGGCGATCTTCACCGACTGGCGGAGGCTGCGCATGAATTGCTGACCCAGGCGTTGTTCTTCCTGAGGCGAAATGATCGAGCCGGCACTGTCGCCGAAATCCGGCAGCACGATGTTGGGATTGGGATCCGCGGCCCAGGCCGGCACGCTGAGCAACAGCGCGAGGACGCCCCCTTGCAGGCGGGGGCGCCGGATGAGGCGTGGTAGGTGATGGGTAAAATTCATTGTTACAACCATAATCTATCCGCGGGCGGGTTTCCATCCGCTAGTCATGAATACACGCGGCCATATGACCCGCGCCGGTATGGCCGGTGGCGAAGCGGACGGATGACCGGAATTGTTGATTGCCGAGACCGGAGGCCAATAATAAGGTTGCCGCCATCGGCGGGACGATGTCCATGCGGCGTCCCGTACGCAAACCCTGGGACAATGGAAACGAACAAAAGGTCCCCGCTCACGGTCTCCACGTAAACCGTCTCGGCACACAGCGTGCTGTCGCGGTGGTGCGACGATCTCGGCGATCATGCCCATCTGCATGCTCGCGTACGGTCTGCCGAGACGAGGGACCGCTGATCGGGGATTCATCCGCCCGTCGAATGATTTATGCGGCGCCGGTCAGGGTTCGATTCGAATATCTTTCCAAAACGCAATGTAGTTTTTAATCTCGCGCGCGGCGGATTTCGGTTCCGGATAATACCAAGCGGCATCGGCGATGAATTGGCCGTTCACCATCATGTCATAATAATTTGCTATGCCCTTCCAGGGACAAACGCTATGGGTCGCGCTGGATTGTAAATATTTCATATTCACCGCCCGGGGAGGAAAATAATAATTTTCCTCTATCACGATGCAATCATCGCTTTCGGCCAATACGGTATTTTGAAAAATGGCTTTCATTGCGAGTTTCCTCGAAATTCCGGTCTCGGTCATGCCGGAATTTTCCTTGTGCATTCAAAACGATTTTTATGCAACGTGAACGCGGCGGGTTTGTGGTGGTGGACATCGGCGCGGATTTTACGGTGATTTTTGGAAGGCTTGGCCTGGGCAATGGGGAAATGCCGGCTATATTTAACTGTAGTTAATCACGAAAAGGATGCAAGCGATGGAAACTATCAGCCCCGCCCTTGTGAAACCGCCCCGAAAAAAAGGCTTTTCCCAAAGCCTGGCCATGGTGAAAAAGCGTTATCCTCAGGTGCGTTTGCAAACCGAGCAATTATGCGCCCCTTTGCAAACCGAGGACTATTGCCTGCAAACCGCGGAATACGTCAGTCCACCCAAATGGCATCTGGCCCATACCAGCTGGTTTTTCGAGCGATTTATATTGGAGACAAGCCTCGCCTCGTACCGGGTTTTCGATGTTCAGTACGCGTATTTATTCAACTCTTATTATGAACAAATGGGCGGATTTTATCCGCGCGGCCAACGCGGCTGGCTGTCGCGGCCGAGCGTCGCCGATGTGTACAAATACCGGGCCCATGTCGATGACGCCATCCTGACCTTGCTGGAGCGCTTGAGCGAGGAACGCGATGAAGCCGTCATCGCGCGCATCGAATTGGGGCTGCATCACGAACAGCAACATCAGGAATTATTATTGACCGATATCAAGCATAATTTTGCGCTGAATCCCTTGCGTCCTGCTTATCAAGCGGCGCAGCCGTCGCGGGTGGGAGAGACGGTGACGCTGCAATGGCTGGAACATCCCGGCGGCCTGGCCAGCATCGGCCACGACGGCGAGGGATTTTGCTTCGATAATGAAAGGCCGCGCCATTCGGTATTCGTGCCGCCTTATCGCCTCGCGTCGCATCCGGTGACCAACGGCGAATACATGGAATTCATCAAGTCGGGCGCTTACGAACGGCCGCACTATTGGCTCGCCGATGGTTGGCGCATGGCGCGGGATCACGGTTGGCACGCGCCGCTGTATTGGGAACGCATCGAGGGGCAGTGGTGGCAGATGACCTTGGCGGGCCTGCGGCCGGTGGCGGAGGCCGAGCCGTTATGCCATGTAAGTTTTTATGAGGCCGATGCCTATGCCCGCTGGGCGGGCAAGCGTTTGCCGACCGAAATCGAATGGGAGTTGGCGGCCCGCGAACAAGATATCGCCGGTAATTTCTTGGAGTCCGGACTGTATCGTCCCGCGCCGGCCCATGAGGGAAATGACCCGCTCAAACAGATATTCGGCGATGTATGGGAATGGACGCAAAGCCCCTACACCGCTTATCCGGGCTATCGTCCGCCGGCGGGGGCGATCGGCGAATACAACGGCAAGTTCATGTGTAATCAAATCGTGATGCGCGGCGGTTCGTGCGCGACACCGCGCAGTCATGTGCGGGCGACTTACCGCAATTTTTTCTATCCCGCCGACCGTTGGCAATTTAGCGGGATACGCCTTGCCGATGAGTTGTAATGAAGTCCTATTGAATAACAAGGAGTGTAGTCATGAGGTTTTACGATCAGCATCCGGCCCCCGCCCAGCTTTACCAGGAAATCACCGACGGTTTACGCAGCGAGCCCAAGTCCATCCCCCCCAAATTTTTCTATGATGAACGAGGTTCTTTCCTGTTCGGCGAAATCAGCCGGCTGCCGGAATATTATGTGACGCGCGTGGAGATGAGTATTCTTCGCGATTGCGCGGACGAACTTGCGCAGCGGATCGCGCCGCGGCCCGTGATCGTCGAGATCGGTAGCGGCGATAGCGACAAGGTGCGGCTGCTGTTGCAGAGTTTGCAACCGCTGGCCTATGTCCCCATCGACATCGCCCAGGCGCCGTTGCTGGCGTGCGCCGAACGAGTCCGGGCGGATTTTCGCGAAGTCGAAGTGCACGCCATCTGCGCCGATTACATGAAGAGCGTGATCGTGCCGAGTTCGGTGCCCGATGCGTCGCGCCTGGTATTTTTTCCCGGTTCCACCCTCGGCAATTTCGAGCCGGCCGCCGCGGAAGGTTTTCTACGCCGCCTGCGCAAGTTGGTGCGGGAAGACGGCGCGTTGCTGATCGGCATCGATCTCAAGAAAGACCGCCGCGTGCTGCACGCCGCTTATAATGACGCGCAGGGCGTGACGGCGGCATTCAATCTCAATTTGCTGGTGCGGGTGCAAAACGAACTCGACGCCGAACTGGCGGTGGATGGATTTCGTCACGAGGCGTTTTACAACGAGGAGGAAGGACGGGTCGAGATGCACTTGGTGAGCCGCCGCGAGCAGGACATCGTGATCAACGGCGACCGTTTCTTGCTGGAAGAAGGCGAGGGCATCTGCACCGAATATTCCTACAAGTACACCGTCGAGGAATTTCACGCGCTGGCGCGCCGCGCCGGTTTTCGTTGCGAGCAGGTCTGGACCGACGAGCGGGCCTTGTTCAGCGTGCACCTGTTGAGAGTCTCGCCCAGCGCTAATTGAGCAAGCGCCGGGTTAATCTTTGCTTCCAACGCGGGGAGCGGGAACGCGGCTTGCACGTCTCCCGCCCCCGCTATTTTTTCTTGGTGCTGAGCAATAAGGCCTCCGCCTTGGCGCCGAGGAAGACGTACAGGCCGAGACCCACCAGCAGGCCCACCGCCGCCAGCATCATCCACACGGCTTCTATCAAATGCTGGCCGTCGCCCAGCGCGGCCTTGAACATCAGCAGCAACGCCTCGATGGAGACCGCGATGAGGATGGCGGCGATGAAACGGGTGATGGTGCGGCGGGTGGAGCTGTGGCGGAAGATGTCTTTGTGCATCAGCACCTCTTCCTCCAAGGTGGTTTTGCCGAGGTCGAACACCGCCAGGCCGAGGGTGAGGAAGATGATCACGCCGAAGGGTTTGAGGTGGCGGTCTTCCTTGCTGCCCGAGCCGAAGAACAATTCGGCGATCTCACTGAAGGCCGAGTAGAGCAGGGCGGCCACCACGATCAGCAGCCCGACCACGATGATGCTGTACACGCCCTTGAAGAACGGTTGAAAACGCCGCCGCGTGGTGTCGCCCATGATGAATTCGATGGTCTTCACCAGGTCGATGTCGAGCAGCAGATAACCGTGGCCGCCCTGGTTGCCGAGCGGCCAGCGGCTGACCGCGGTGATGCACAGCTTGCGGCTGGCGGAGGAGAGATAGGGATCGGTGATGACGACGCCGTCGGCATTCTGCGCCATGCGGTAATAGGGCCGCTGGCTGCGGTCCTTGCCTTTGCCGCTGTAGGCCGCCTGGTGTTTGCTATTCACGGCGATGTTGTCGCTGACCTGCACGCCCGCGGCGTCGAGTATGTAGAGCAGATCGAGAAAGGGATAGGTCTCGCCGAGGCGTTCCATGGCCTGGCACTGGATGGCCTTGTCGTCGAACAGATGATCCTCGCCGATGCTGGAGAGGATCGACGACATCAACTCGTGCACCGCGTCGCGGTAGTCGTGATAACGTTCGATGACACTGATGTAACTGGCTGTACTCATCTTCCTGATTTCCTGTTGCGCCTGACCCAAGGCTTGAAGTGCACAAGGCTTGCCAGTGTCGGCCGCCGGCGCCGTGAACCGCGTTTTTCCGGTCTCGCCGCCTTGATCCCGCCGACGGGCCGTGCCGCGATGAGGCGGGCCGGACGCGCGGCGGCCGTTTTTGGTGCGCGCCGGCGCGTCCGCTGTGATAGAATTCGCGACTTTTAGCGGCACTTGCTCCGGATGGCGTCATGTTGGAAATCAACCCACTGCGTAGACAGATTGAAGATATGAAGGGACGCGCCGCGTCTCTGAGGGGGTATCTTTGACTACGATAACAAACGCGAACGTCTGATCGAGGTCGAGCGCGAGCTGGAAGACCCCTCCGTGTGGGACAAGCCGGAACGGGCGCAGGACCTCGGCCGCGAGCGGGCCAAGCTGGAAGAGGTGGTGAATACCATCCGTAGTTTGGAGGGCGGGCTCAACGATGCCGCCGAGTTGTTGGAGATGGCGGGCGAGGAGGACGACGAGACCGCCGTGTCCGAGGTGTCCGCCGATCTGGAAAAGATGGAGCAGCGCCTCGCCGCCCTGGAATTCCGCCGGATGTTCTCCGGCGAGATGGACCCCAACAACGCCTTCGTCGATATCCAGTCCGGTTCCGGCGGCACCGAGGCGCAGGACTGGGCCAATATGCTGCTGCGCATGTATCTGCGCTGGGGCGAACGGCGCGGCTTCAAGACCGAGATCATCGAGCTTCTCCGAGGGCGAGGTGGCCGGCATCAAAAGCGCCACGGTGCGTTTCGAAGGCGAATACGCCTACGGCTGGCTACGGACCGAGACCGGCGTGCACCGCTTGGTGCGCAAGTCGCCTTTCGATTCCGGCAATCGCCGCCACACCTCGTTCGCCTCGGTGTTCGTCTCGCCGGAAGTGGACGACGATATCGACATCGAGATCAATCCGGCCGACATCACCGTCGATACCTACCGCGCCAGCGGCGCCGGCGGTCAGCACGTCAACAAGACCGAATCGGCGATCCGCATCACCCACGCGCCGAGCGGCATCGTGGTGGCCTGTCAGAGTGACCGTTCGCAGCACAAGAACCGCGCCACCGCCATGAAACAGCTCAAGGCCAAGCTTTACGAATTGGAGTTGCTTAAGCGGCAAGCCGAAAGCCAGAAGCTGGAAGACAACAAGGCCGACATCGGCTGGGGCAGCCAGATCCGTTCCTACGTGTTGGACCAGTCGCGCATCAAGGATCTGCGCACCGGGGTGGAGACCGGCAATACCCAGGCGGTATTGGACGGCGATTTGGACGATTTCATCGAGGCCAGTTTGAAGAGCGGCCTGTAAAATTAAATGTAGGGTGGGTTAGGCGCGCCGTTTGCGCCGTAACCCGCCAAGTCAAATCCGCTGGGTTACGCCGGCCAACCCATGCTAATGGTTAATCCGAAATGACCGAACAAAACAATCAAACCGAATCAGCCCAAGACGAACATGCTTTGATCGCGCAACGCCGCGCCAAGTTGGCGACGTTGCGCGAACAAGGCGGCGCCTTTCCCGTGGACTTCCGCCGCAACGTGGTGGCGGGCGAGCTGCACGCCGAATACGGCGACAAGGACGCCGATTATCTGGAAGCGAATCCGCTGCGCGTGAAGGTCGCGGGGCGCATGATGGCCAAGCGCCTCATGGGCAAGGCCAGCTTCACCCAGTTGCTCGACATGTCCGGCCGCATCCAGTTGTTCATCCAGCGCGACGCCTTGCCCGAGGGCGTGTACGAGGCCTTCAAGAGCTGGGACGTCGGCGACATCCTCGGCGCCGAGGGCGTGTTGTTCCGCACCAAGACCGGCGAGCTGTCGGTGAAGGTGGATCAGCTACGCCTGCTCACCAAATCGCTGCGGCCCTTGCCCGACAAATGGCACGGCCTGTCCGACACCGAGCAGCGTTACCGTCAGCGCTATGTCGATCTCATCATGAACGAAGTGGCGCGCAAGACGTTTCAGACGCGCACCGCCATCGTCAATTACATCCGAAATTTTCTCAACACGCGAGGTTTCCTCGAAGTCGAGACACCGATGATGCAGGTGATACCGGGCGGCGCCACGGCGAAACCCTTCGTCACTTTTCACAATGCGCTCGACATGGAGCTGTTCCTGCGCGTCGCGCCGGAGTTGTATTTGAAGCGTCTGGTGGTCGGTGGTTTCGAGAAGGTTTACGAGATCAACCGTAACTTCCGCAACGAAGGGTTATCGACGCGCCACAACCCCGAGTTCACCATGCTCGAGTTCTACGAGGCCTACGCGGATTATCGCGACCTGATGGACCTCACCGAGATTTTGCTGCGCGGCATGGCGCAGGACCTGCTCGGCGCCACCACCATCACCTATCAAGGCGAACAATACGACTTCGGCAAGCCTTTCGAACGTATGACGGTGAAGGAGTCCATCCTGCGCTTCAATCCGGATTTGAATACGGCGGACCTCGACGATGTGTCACATGCGCGCCGGGTCGCGGAACGTTTGGGCATCCCCCTGAAAAACGGCTGGGGCCTCGGCAAGGTGCAGATCGAAATCTTCGAAAAGACCGTCGAGTCGCGCCTCAAGGACCCGACCTTCATCACCGCCTATCCCACCGAGGTCTCGCCGCTCGCGCGGCGCAACGACGCCGATCCCAGCGTCACCGACCGCTTCGAGTTCTTCGTCGGTGGCCGCGAGATCGCCAACGGCTTCTCGGAGCTCAACGACGCCGAGGACCAGGCCGAACGTTTCCGCAAGCAGGTTCAGGACAAAGACGCCGGCGACGAAGAGGCCATGCACTTCGACGAGGACTACATCACCGCCCTCGAGCACGGCCTGCCGCCGACCGCGGGCGAGGGCATCGGCATCGACCGCCTGGTGATGCTGTTCACCGACTCGCCGTCGATCCGAGACGTGCTGCTGTTCCCGCACATGCGGCACAAATAATTCGTGCAGGGTGGGTGAGGCCGAAGGCCGTAACCCACCAAACCGCGCCCTAGGCGCACGGTATGTTTTTTCCCGGAAGCCGCGTCCGCTAGTCCGCCGCCTTGAGCGCCCGCGCCAAGTGGTTCAAGGCCGCGAGCACCTTATCGACCGACTGCGCCGCCTTCGCGTCTTTCAGCGCGCCGGCCTCGTCGAAGGCGTCATTGGCCCTGCTCAACGCGAACTGCTGCGGCGCGACGATCATCGCAAAGGCCATCTGCAGATACTGGCGCAGAAAGTTCATGGCCCGTAAGCCGCCCAGCGCGCCCGGCGAGGCGGCCATCAGTCCGGCCGGTTTGTTGGCGGTGGCCGCTAGACCGCTGGGGCGCGCCGCCGTTTCGGGAATACGCGACAACCAGTCGAAGGCATTGATCACCAGCGGCGTCGGAAAGCCGTTGTATTCCGGTGTGACGATGAGCACGGCGTCACAGTCCAACAGCGCCCGGTGCAAGCGGTGCGCGCCGTCCGGAATGCCGGAGGCGGCCTCGTTGTCGCCGTCGTAAACCGGCAGGTTCAATTCCCGCAGATCAAACTCCATTGTTTCGATGCCCGCCGCGCGCGCCTTCGCCGCCGCCGCCGCGGCCAATTTGTGATTCAACGAGCCCTTGCGGACACTGCCGGGAATGATGAGCAATTTGTTACTGGACATGCGCGGTCTCCGTGGATTGGGGATCAAGGTATTCAGAGGTTCCCGCGGCACAGGGATGTGCCGCCATTTTCAATGGTGTCAGCCATTGAAAATGAAAGGAAGCGAAAATCACCTTTTCGCTGCTCGTGCTCTGAAAATTCCAGGATGGAATTATATTCAGAGCTTCCTTAAGCATAACCCACCCGCCACGCGGGCGGTGTCTGGGTCAGATTGCCTCGCCAAATTTGAGCAGGTTCCCGTGCGGATCTATCACGTACAGCTCTTTCATCCCCCAGGCCCGCACCGCGGGTGTTTGAAGCGCCAATCCCCGCGCCCGAAATTCTTCGTACAAGGCCTGAGTATTCGCCACCCGCACATAACACGAGGTGTGCTCCGCGATGTGCCGTTCGCCGCACAGCCAGAAATGAATCTCGGCGCCGTCGCGGCTGACGATCAGGTAATTATCCGTTTGCAATGCGTTTATGAAACCGAGTCGTTCCGTGTAAAACGAGGCGCTCTCGCCGATATCGAGCGACGCCAGCACGGGAACGGTGCCGTGGATCAGTTTCATGGAAGGACTCGTCAAATGGGGGTTGGATAGGGCGCCGTGCAAATTATCGCTTACGTCATGCGTCTCTCATACTTATCACTGCGCCTCGTCGGCCGGGTCATTTTTCGCCGCCCAGCGCCGCCGTTCCGCTTCCTCGCGCGCCGCCTCGATTTCCTTCAACACGGCGTCGATGTCGGCCAGCGCTTCGTCGCGCTCGAAGCGGCCGGTCAGATGCACGTCGGGGTGGAGCAGGCCGCTCTCGTATATTTCCCAGATTTCCCGGCCATAATCGGTGGTCAGAATAGCGGGCGCGTAGCGGCCGAAATACATTGCCAGGTTTTCAACGTCGCGCAACAGCATGCGGCAGGCGTTATTATTGCCGGCGGCGTCCACCGCCTGAGGCAGGTCGATGATCACCGGCCCGTTCTCGTCGACCAGTACATTGTATTCCGACAAATCGCCGTGAATGACCCCGGCGCAGAGCATGCGCACCACCTCAAGGACCAACCGGCGATGATATTCCTCGGCGAGTGCCGGTGTGAATTCCAGGTCGTTGAGCCGCGGCGCGGCCTGGCCATCCGCGCCGGCCACCAGTTCCATCAGTAATACGCCGTCGAAATAGCCGTAAGGCTGCGGGACGCGCACGCCCGCCGCGGCCAGCCGGTACAAGGCATCGACCTCGGCGTTCTGCCATGCCTCTTCCGCCTCTTTGCGGCCGTAACGGCTGCTCTTTTCCATGGCGCGGGCCTGCCGGCTGTTGCGCACCCGGCGTCCTTCCTGGTATTGGGCATGGCTACGGAAACCGCGTTGATTGGCCTCCTTGTATACCTTGGCGCAGCGGATGTGGTCTCCGCTGCGGACGACGAAGACCGACGCTTCCTTGCCGCTTTTGAGCTGGCGGAGCACTTCGTCGACTATGCCGTCGTCAACCAGGGGTTGGATGCTTTTGGGAATCTTCATGGCCGCCCTTATACACGAGCCGGCCGGAAACGGCCATGGCGCGACGGCGCCTGGTCCGTAAACCCTGTCCGTGCATGATAATAATCCTGGGCCGGGTGCATCATGATCGGAATTCATGGTTGAGGCGGCGGCGCGACGCAGCCGCTCGTGGTATCAAGGTGACTGTTGGCGCAGCGTGACCCACCCCATCCGCGCCGTCAGGCGCGCCCTTTGTGATGATCGATTGACGAGCCGCCGCGCGACAGCGCGGTAGGTTACGTTGCGGGTGCGGCTAACCCAGCCTGCATCATTTTAAAATGGAAATTGCAGGGTAATTTCATGCTGAAATGAAAAATGGATTTTCAGGAAGCGCTTTGAAAGCGCATCAGGCCGTAGAAATTCTATCCCCGCAACAAGGCCTGCGCCTCCCGCAATTCCCCCTGCGCCTCTTCCATCGCCTTCATGCTTTCTTCCGGGGTCATGCCCAGCCGTTCGAAGGCGGGGATGGTGTCCCAGTCGATTTTCGCGAGGCGGTGCTGGGTGCCGATGTAGCTGTGGAGATTGGCGACGATCACCACGTCCACGTATTCCACCGGACCTTCGCGCTTGAGGGTGATGTCTTCGTGTTCGGCGGCGACGTTGACGATTTCGGGAGGGAAGCTCCACTCTTCGAGCACCGTCGGTCCGACCATGGTGTGCAGGCGGCGCATCACGGTTTCCAGCGCGGCGGTGTCGCTCAATAATTCGGGGTGGAGTTCGACGCGGCTCAGCACCGGCAAGACGCCGATGTCGTGCACCAGACCGGCCAGCAGGGCGTGGTCGGGCCGCAGATCGGTGAAGTGCTTGCAGATGACTTGGCTCAAGGTCGCCACTTTCGTGCTGTGTTGCCACAGGTTCTTCATATAATTTTTGATCAGCGGGTGGGTGGTCTGTGATTGATAGAGTTGTTCCATCACCAGACTGGTCACCAGATTGCGGATCATGTCGGTGCCCAGCCGGGTGATGGCGACCCGCAAATTGTCGATGGGCGAGCTGCCGCGATAGGCCGGGCTGTTGACCACTTTCAGCAGACGCGCCGACAGCGCCATGTCCATATTGATGAGCTTTTCCACCTGGCCGGCGGTGACGTGGGGGTCTTGCACGAGCTTGCGCACCCGCATGGCCACCTCGGGGAGGGTGGGCAGGGTGATGCGGTTGGCGTTGAGGTCTTCGAGAAACCCCGAGAGGAAACGTTTTTCCAATTCCATGTCAGCCGATTCCTAGTGCACCTATTACGAAGTTTAGTATCGGCGGCGGCATGGATTTCTTCACTGGGGGCCAAGGGCCGGGCGGAAGGTCGCCGGGCGTCCCTTGCGAAGGGGCGAATGTTGGAACCTCAAAATCGATTGTGAGAATAATCGGCGGGTGTGATCATCCCCACGTTATTCGCCGACGAACGCGGGCGGCGGTTAACTCGGCGCCCTCACCACGGCGGGTGGCGGTTAGCTTGGCGCCCTCACCCCTGCCCCTCTCCCGCCCGCGGGAGAGGGGTTAGTAATGGATCAGTTGGTTCGAAATACCCCGCGGCTTGTTGCGGGGACTTGGGCGATGGGTTTTTAAAGGAAGCGGTGCGGCGCTCCCCTTTGGTTTTGCCCGCGGGGACCATGCCTCGCGGGCGCTCTAATGTGACCCGAGGTTTATATTTCAACTTTTGAGATGGGTTCTAATTAATCGCCGCCGGCATCGAGCGCATAAGGCAGCGGCAAGCGGCGGCAAAGCGGACCGTCATGGCCGCCCAGCCGCAATTCACCCTCGGCGCCGGCATCGAGGTGCAACACCGCCAGCAGTTCGCTGCCGCCGTCGGGCGACGCTTGGGCGCGCACCACGCCGCCCGCGCTTTCGTCGCCGCGCAGCGCGGAGTGAAAGAGCGGGGTGGCGGGCGGGGGCGGTGTGTCCTGCTCGCAATGCAGCCGAAACATCCGGCGTTTGAGTTTGCCGAGATAATGCATGCGGGCGACCACCTCCTGGCCGGTGTAACAGCCTTTTTTGAAGCTGATGCCGTCGAGCAAATCGAGGTTGAGCATCTGCGGCACGAAGGCGTCGCTGGTCTCGGGGTAGACGCAGGGCAGCCCGGCTTGAATGTCGAGATACTCCCACGGCCCGGCGCCCACCGGCGCGGCGTGGACATGAAGTTTTCGCCAGAGCGCTTGCAGCGGTGCGAGTTCGCCGCACAGTTCGAAGCGCGCATGGCCGCCCGCCACACGGATCACGCTGACGCCGCCGCTGTGGACCACGTCGTTCACCGCCGCGGGCAGGTCGGTGTTCAGCGCGTCGCGCAGATGCGCGCCGCCGCGCGGATCGGAATAACCGATATGCACCCAGCCGGTAACCGTCTCGAGGGCGACCTTGCTCATCATGATGTATTTGCGCAGACGGGCGAGGGTCGGTTCTAAGAGCGCGGTGGGCAGAATGAGGTAATAGCTATCGTCGCGGCGGAAAAAGCGGGTGACCGCCAGCGCCCGGCCTTTGGGGCTGCAATAGGCGCTGAGTCGGCTCTGGTCGTTGCCGAGCGCGCGGAGATCGCTGGTG
Source organism: uncultured Gammaproteobacteria bacterium (assembly GCA_963729605.1). Classification (GTDB taxonomy): domain Bacteria; phylum Pseudomonadota; class Gammaproteobacteria; order DRLM01; family DRLM01; genus CAKKSB01. Next base: position 103,220 of record CAVSNY010000003.1, read on the forward strand.
AACTGGCCCTGCAAAAATTTTTCCGCGTCGTTGCCCTGCGCGGAGACCAGCGCAAAGTGGGAGAGGTCGGCGATGATCTCGCCGGAGACGGCGATCTGGATTTCCTGCGCCGGGTTGCCGAAGTGTTGCACGCGGCCCGCGGTGATCGACGCACCGGTGCTCTCCAGCAAGGCGCGCCATTCCTCCGGCATATCGTAAGTCTGTGTTTCGCTCATAAGAAAATTCATCCTGGCCATTGCAATCGGGTACGTGGAGCATAATACTAGATCAACGGCAGGAGATGGCTATACCACGATTTGTATGCCTAACAAAAACGACCGACCGGTTTTTCTCGATCTGACGCGTATTCACATGCCCGTCAACGCCCTGGTGTCGATTGCGCATCGCCTGTCCGGTCTGCTGCTGTTTCTCGCCATTCCCTTGGTGATCTTCGTTCTGAGCCTGTCGTTGCGCGACGAAAACGGCTACGCGCAAGCGCGGGCCTTGCTCGACGGCGGGGCGATGAAACTGCTCGCCCTGCTGGTGTGTTGGGCCTTGGCCCATCATCTGTTGGCCGGTCTGCGTTTTCTGCTCATCGATCTCGGCGTGGGTGTGGATCGCGACTCCTCGCGGCGCAGCGCCTGGCTGGTCAACATCGTCAGCGGGATCGCCCTGCTCGTGCTGGGAGGCATCCTGTTTTCGTGATCTCGCGATCTCATGGGTTGAAGGCCTGGCTGATTCAGCGCCTGAGCGCCGTCTACATGGCGGTGTATTTGGCTGGCGCGATCTTTTGTCTCGTCGTTTCGCCGCCGCAGGATTATCCGCAATGGAGAGCCTTGATCGCCGCCCCGGCCGTGAGCGTGGCGACCCTGCTGTTCTTCGGCATGTTGCTGGTCCACGCCTGGGTGGGGATACGCGATGTGGTGATGGATTACGTTCACGTCTACGCCTTGCGTTTCGTATTGCTGGCGCTGGTGGCCGGCGGACTGGTGGTCATGGGGGTGTGGGTGCTGCAAGTGATAGCGGGGATCTGGTAATGGAAATCAAGAGCGCGGTGCCGCGGCGGCGCTTCGATACCCTGGTGATCGGCGCGGGCGGCGGCGGTTTGCGCGCCGCGCTGCAATTGTCGCAGGCCGAGGCCACCGTGGCGGTGGTATCGAAAGTGTTCCCCACCCGTTCGCATACCGTGGCGGCGCAGGGCGGCATCAACGCCGCGCTGGGCAATGTCGGGCCGGACAACTGGCACTGGCATATGTACGACACGGTGAAGGGCAGCGATTATCTCGGCGACCAGGACGCCATCGAATACATGTGCCGCGCCGCCTCGCGGCTGGTGGTGGAATTGGAACATGCGGGTGTGCCGTTTTCCCGGCTCGACAATGGCAAGATTTATCAGCGCGCCTTCGGCGGGCAGAGCCGGAACTTCGGCGGCGAACAGGCGGCGCGCACCTGCGCGGCGGCCGATCGTACCGGCCACGCCATCCTGCATTCGCTGTATCAGCAGAACATCCGCGCCAAGACCCATTTCTTCGACGAATATTACGCCATCGATCTCATCAAGGACGAGGAAGGTTACATCCTCGGCGCCGTAGTGTTGGAGATCGAGACCGGCGAACCGCTGGTGATCGAGGCCAAGACGACTTTATTGGCGACCGGTGGCGTGGGGCGGCTGTTCCGCAACAACACCAATGCGCGCATCAACACCGGCGACGGCATGGGCATGGTGCTGCGCGCCGGCATTCCGCTCGAGGACATGGAGTTCTTCCAGTTCCATCCCACCGGCATCGCCGGCAAGGGCATGCTGATCAGCGAGGCGGTGCGCGGCGAGGGTGGTTATCTGCTCAACAAAGACGGCGAGCGTTTCATGGAACGCTACGCGCCCAAGGCCAAGGACCTCGCCAGCCGCGACGTGGTGAGCCGCGCCATCGCCACCGAGGTGCGCGAGGGCCGCGGCTGCGGACCGGAAGGCGATTATATTTTGTTGAAAGTCGACCACCTCGGCGAGAAGGTGATCAACAAGCGCCTGCCCGGCATCCGCGACATGGTGCAGACCTTTTTGCATATCGATCCGTCGAAGCAGGCCATCCCCGTATTCCCCACCGCGCATTACACCATGGGCGGCATCCCCACCAATCGTTACGGCGAAGTGGTGACGGGTGTCAACGGCGCCGAGGACGTGGTGCCGGGGTTGTACGCGGTGGGCGAGTGCGCCTGCGTGTCGGTGCATGGCGCCAACCGCCTCGGCGGCAATTCGCTGCTGGATATCGTGGTGTTCGGCCGCGCGGCGGGCAATCGCATCATCGAATATCTGGGTGATCACCGTTATCACCGGCCGGTGAGCGAGGCGGCGGTCGAGCGGGCGCTGGCGCGTTTGGCGCGCTGGGATCAAAAGGGCGACGGTGAATCGGTGGCGCAATTGCGCAACGAGTTGCAGCGCGCCATGGAACACTACTGCGGTGTGTTCCGCACCGAAGACGTGTTGCGCGAGGGTTTGGAAAAGGTCCGGCAGATCGAACGGCGGCTGCCGGACGCCCGTTTGCAGGATCACAGCAAGGTGTTCAATACCGCGCGCATCGAGGCCTTCGAACTGGAAAATCTGGTGGACGCCGGCTTGGCCACCGTGAGCGCGGCGCTGGCCCGTCACGAAAGCCGCGGCGCCCATTCCCGCATTGATTATCCGGCGCGCGACGACGTGAACTGGCTGAAGCACTCGCTGTATTTCAAGGAAGGCGGCCGCCTCGATTACAAGCCGGTGCGCCTGCAGCCGTTAACCGTGGAGCCGTTCCCGCCCAAGGCGCGGGTGTATTAGAGGAAAGAAATGGGCGTGAGTTAAGTGAGATTTCACGCGCCATGATTATTGATTAGCCCCGCCTTGAAGAGGCTGTAGTTGAAGATGTTGCAGTTGAAAAGGCGGTAGTTGAAAAGGCGGTAGTTGAAGAGGCCTGTATTAGGCGTCCCCTCTCCCCTCGCGGGAGAGGGCCAGGGAGAGGGGGTGGATGGCATGGTCGTGCTTGATCACCTCTCCCCAACCCTCTCCTTTCCAGGGCGAGGGGATATAGTTAAATCACAGTGGAGATAGACATGCGTTTTTCGATCTATCGTTACAATCCCGAGACCGATCGCGAGCCGCGCATGCAGCCTTTCGAGCTCGAGGTCGCGCCGGGCATGATGCTGCTCGAAGGGCTACTCAAGCTCAAGCAGGAAGACGAGACCTTGAGTTTCCGCCATTCCTGCGGCGAAGGGGTGTGCGGTTCCGACGGCATGAACATCAACGGCCGCAACGGTCTGGCATGCATCACGCCGCTGGCCGGATTGAAGGAGCCGGTGGAGATCCGGCCGTTGCCCGGCATGCCGGTGATCCGCGATCTGGTGGTGGACTTGAGTCAGTTCTATCATCAGTACCGCTCCGTCAAACCGTGGCTCACGGTGCACGAGCCCGAGACCGAAGTCGAGTACCGGCAAAGCCCGGCCGAGCGCGACAAGCTGGACGGCCTGTACGAGTGCATCCTCTGCGCCTGTTGTTCCACCGCCTGTCCGTCGTTCTGGTGGAACCCGGATAAATTCCGCGGCCCCGCCGCGCTGTTGCAGGCCTACCGCTTTTTGGCGGACAGCCGCGACCAGGCCACCGCCGAACGCTTGAGCGATTTGGAAGGGCCCTACCGTTTGTTCCGTTGCCACACCATCATGAATTGCGTCGAGGTCTGTCCCAAGGGCCTCAATCCCACCAAGGCCATCGGCGAGATCAAAGAGCTGATGCTCAAACACATGATATGAGCGAGACCGCCGCTACTTCCGTCGATCCCCGGCGCGCGCGTTTGGCGTGGCAATGCCGGCGCGGCATGCTGGAGCTGGATTTGCTGTTGCAGGATTTTCTCGATGAGCATTACGACGGCCTCACGGCGGCGGAACAGCACTCTTTCGAATTGCTGCTGACCTATCCCGACCAATTACTCCTCGAATATGCCATGGGTCGCAGGTTGCCCGCCGATCCCGCGCTCGCCCATGTCGTCACCCGCCTACGCGCTGCCCCTCCGGCTTGAGCGGCGCTTTTCCCCGGCCTTGGCCTGGACCGTCGGCGGCGTGCACCTGCTCGCGCTGGCGGTATTGCCGCCGCTATCTTGGCCGTGGTGGGTGAAGCTCGCCTTGGCGGTTGCGGTGCTGGTGCAAGGCGTGTTGATCTGGCGCCGGCAGGTGATGCCGTCCGCGCCCAATGCGATACGCGGTTTGTTATGGAAGGCGGACGGTGAATGGGAACTCACCCGCGTGGATGGGCAAACCTTCACGGCGCGTTTGCGCCGCGCCAGTTATGTCCATCCCGCCTTGGTGATCTTGCGTTTCGCGGCCGACGGTGGGGGGCGTCACGCGGTGTTGCTGCCCGCCGACGGGGTGGACGCGGAACTGCATCGCCGCCTGCGGGTGGGTTTACGCCTGCATGCCGAACTGGTGTAGCGGCCGGCGATGAAATTTCACTTCGCCTGTGAATACCGGCGCCTGAATTAAGCGCCGAATCGGCAGGCGAGCTGATAATCGGCGTCGTGGCGCGACGTTTTAAAATTGATTCGGCGAGCCCGTGGCGGACCCACTCCGTCCCGCGAATGACGGCGGCGTGAGTATGGTGTAGCGCGGCGGTTGGCTGGTGTCGAGTTCGGGATAATCCAAGGTGTAATGCAGGCCGCGGCTTTCTTTGCGCAAGGTCGCGCAGCGGATGATGAGTTCCGCCACCAGGGCGAGGTTGCGCAATTCGATGAGATCGTTGGTGACGCGGAAATTGCCGTAGTATTCGGCGATTTCCTGCAGCAACAAATCCGCGCGGTGTTTGGCGCGTTGCAGACGCTTGTCGGTGCGGACGATGCCGACGTAGTCCCACATGAAACGTCGCAGCTCGTCCCAGTTGTGCGCCACCACCACTTCCTCGTCGGAATCGGTGACCCGACTTTCGTCCCACTCCGGCACCGGTGGCGGGGGGGCGTCGCGGCCAGTTTGGCGTGGATGTCGTCCGCCGCGGCCTGGCCGAACACCAGGCATTCCAGCAGCGAGTTGCTGGCCATGCGGTTGGCGCCGTGCAGGCCGGTGTGGGCGGTCTCGCCCACCGCGTATAAGCCTTCGAGATCGGTGCGGCCGTGCAAATCGGTCATCACGCCGCCGCAGGTGTAGTGGGCGGCGGGCACTACCGGGATGGGCTCCTTGGTGATGTCGAAGCCGAATTCCAGGCAGCGGGCATAAATGGCGGGAAAGTGGCTTTTGATGAAGTCCGCCGGTTTGTGGCTGATATCCAGATAGACGCACTCGGTGCCCAGCCGCTTCATCTCATAGTCGATGGCGCGGGCGACGATGTCGCGCGGCGCCAGCTCGGCGCGCGGGTCGAACTTCTCCAGGAACGACGTGCCGTCCGGCAGCAGTAAACGCCCGCCTTCGCCGCGGATGGCCTCGGTGATGAGGAAGGACTTGGCCTGGGGGTGATACAAACAGGTGGGATGAAATTGGATGAATTCTAAATTGGCGACCCGGCACCCGGCGCGCCAGGCCATGGCGATGCCGTCGCCGGTCGAAATGTCCGGGTTGCTGGAATAGAGATACACCTTGCCGGCGCCGCCGGTGGCCAGCACGACGAACTTGGCGCGCAAGGCCTTCACGTGATTGTGAGTGCGGTCGAATAAATAAGCGCCGTGGCAACGATTGTCCGCCAGCCCGAGCTTTTTGCCGAAGATCAGGTCGATGGCGATGTGATGCTCGTACAGCTCGATGTTGGGATGGCGGCGCGCCTGCTGTTCCAGGGTCATCTCGATGGCGCGGCCGGTGGCGTCGGCCGCGTGTAATACGCGGCGGTGGCTGTGGCCGCCCTCGCGGGTGAGGTGATAGTCCAGCGTGCCGTCGGGACGGGTCTCGCGGGTGAAGGGCACGCCTTGGTCGATCAGCCATTGGATGGCGTCGTGGCCGCGCTCCACGGTGAACCGCACCACCGCTTCATCGCACAAGCCCGCGCCGGTGTTGAGGGTGTCGGCGATGTGCGAGGCGATGGAATCGTTTTGATCCCACACCGCCGAGATGCCGCCTTGCGCGTACAGGGTCGCGCCTTCCGGCAAGGGGCCTTTGGTGACCAGCGCGATACGCGCGTGAGGCGCCAGCCGCAAGGCCAGACTGAGCCCGGCCGCGCCGCCGCCGATCAGTAATACGTCGAAGTAAGCTTGTTCCATAAAAAAGCGTGTTGGCTCAGGGGGATTTTAAAGTCATAATGGGTGCATTATTGTTTGAGGCCGGACATTAGCCTATGGGGCCGGGAGCATAGCCTCCGGAACCTGCCGCGTCCAGCGAACTAATGTAAACCGGTACGGTCTAGGGGAATGAGTAAAGGGATTTACTCCTCAGCACGAAGGGGAAGGCCCGAATGGGCGAGCAAAACGTTGACCAACTTCTTGTTGAGCGCGTTCAGCGAGGTGATAAAAAGGCATTTGACATTCTGGTCGCTAAATATCAGCACAAGATTGTCAAACTCATCTCGCGTTATATCCGTGATCAATCCGAGGTGTGGGATGTTGCGCAGGACACCTTTATCAAGGCCTATCGCGCCCTCCCCAAGTTTCGAGGGGACAGCGCCTTTTATACCTGGCTGTACCGCATCGCGATCAATACGGCCAAGAATTATTTGGTTGCGCAAGGGCGCCGGCCGATGGATGTCGATGTCGATATTCAGGACGCCGAACAATTCGAGTCGGCATCCGACTTGCGGGACAACGCCACCCCGGAACGTTTGCTTTTGAAGGACGAGATCGAAAGGACGGTATTCGAAGTGATAGAACAGTTGCCCGAGGATTTGCGCACCGCGATTACCTTGCGGGAACTGGAAGGCTTGAGTTACGAGGAGATCGCCGAAGCGATGGCTTGTCCGATCGGTACGGTGAGGTCGCGGATTTTCCGGGCCCGCGAGGCGATTCATAACAAGCTCAAGCCTTTGCTATCCTGAACCGTTAGGTTGAAGATACTTAATTTTAAAGAGTGGGGAAGACGCATGGCAGACCATCTCGACGAGCAAGTTTCGGCGTTGGTAGACGGCGAGTTGACCAAGGAAGAATGCAAACGCGTGATGGACAGCTTGCGACACGACCCCGAGGCCGGAGCGTGTTGGGGCCATTATCATTTGATCAGCGACGCGTTGAAGAACAATCTTCCCGATAAACTCTCCGCCGATTTCGCCGCCCGGATATCCCAGGCCCTCGATTCCGAACCCCCGCTGATTTGCGCCCCCTCGACCCGTTCGACTCCTCATCCTTATACCAACCCCGCCATCGGTTTCGCCTTGGCCGCCTCGGTGGCCGCTGTCGCTTATCTGGGTTTCGGCGGGATGGAAACCCAACAGCCCGCGGTGACGGCCGTGCCGCAGCTCGCGTCCAACGCGCCGCTGGCCACTACCCCGCAGCCCCACCCGGTTAGTAAAGTACGGGGACGGGAGTGGGATGCGCAGGAACCGGCGGTGGCATCCAAGTTGAACGACTATCTATTAAGCCATGGCCAATATTCGACGGTGGCGGGTATGCAGCGCGGCGTCATGCCGCAAGTGCGTATCGTGGGTTATCAGGGTCCCGAGGATGCCCCGGCTTTTAGCGCGGATGGCCGTTGACGAAGGGTTATGAGTGAGATGGGGTGGGTAGCGGCGGGGCTGGCCGGCCCAGGCGTGAACGCGGCGGAACAGGGCGGTTGGTTTCAAAAGGCGATTGAACGATATGAAGGCGGCTTTGTGCTAAGGGTGAGGCGATTTTCCGATAATCCGAGCTTCCCGATGTTTGGTCGGTTTTGTCTATTGTCGCTGCTGCTATGGGGTATGATAGCCGGCGCGGCGCGCGCCGCCGATGGCGAATTGGATGCCAAAGGCTGGCTGAATCGTGTCGTATCCGCCTCCGTCAACCGCAGTTACGAAGGCACTTTCGTTTATCGCCGTAACGACCAATTGGTGGCGATGCGGATCACCCGTGTCGCGGACGGCAATAACGAACGCGAACGCCTGGTCGCCTTGAACGGCCGTCAGCGCGAAATCATCCGTGACAGCGACGGGGTGGTGTGTATCCTGCCGGAGCAGAAGCAGGTCACGCTCAGCCGGTCCGGGCTGGGCAAGCATTTTTCACCCAAATTTCTCGAGAATGTCGCCAAGCTGGAAAAACACTACCGTTTTTCATTGGGCGATTCGGATCGCATCGCCGGGCGTCCGGCGCGGATGGTGGTGATCGAACCACGCGACACTTTCCGTTACGGTTACCGCATCTGGGTGGATGAAGAGACCGGCCTGCTCTTGCAGTCGGATCTGGTCAACGAAGACGGCAATGCCGTCGAGCAAGTGATGTTCACCTGGATTAATCTCGTGCATAAAGTGTCGCCCGCCATGGCGGCGTCGGTGGTGGTGACCGAAGAGATGCGCAAGCAAATGAAGGCCGCGGCGCCCCAGACCCAGGCCCAGGCCAACGCGAATCTTTCCTGGAGCATCGGTCAGGCGCCGAGCGGGTTCACCCTTGCCGAGCGTTATGTGCATCGTACCGATCCCGGGTTGATCGTCGAACATGGCGTGTTATCCGATGGCATGGCCACGGTATCGGTGTTCGTGGAGCCGGTCGGCAAGGAGGAACCCTTCGAAGGTGTTTCGCACATGGGCGCGGTGAGCGCGTTCGGCGCGGTACTCAATAACCGGCAACTGACGGTGGTGGGTGAGGTGCCGCTCGCGACGGTGCAGATGATCGGCAAATCGATTTCTTTTCAGAATTCAGGCGGTCGGTGATCGATCGCCGTGCCCGCGGCTTTGGGAGCGCGGCGTGTCGTCAAGCGATTGTTTTACGCACGGCGGAGGGCGCGTCGTGCAAGAGTGGAAAAACCCTCGGGGTGGTGATGACGGTTTTTCGTGGTTATCCGATTGTGAACAAGGGAATCAGGGTCCTATGTTGAAATGGAAACAGAGTCGCGTAATAGTCGGCATGTTGCTCGGAGTTTTTTTGATGACGGCCGGCCCGGTCGATGTGGCGTTGGCCCAGGCCGGTTTACCGGAATTCACCGGTATCGTTGAAAAGGCCAGCCCCGCCGTGGTGAATATCAGCACCACCCAAACCGTCAAGCAGCGGGTCCGGCCCGGCTTTCCGCACGGCGAAATGCCGCCGATGCCCGAAGGCACGCCTTTCGATGATTTCTTCCGGCGTTTTTTCGGTGACCGCGAAGGCGGCGGTATGGAAGACTTCGACACCCAATCGCTGGGTTCGGGGTTCGTCATCTCGCCGGACGGGTATATTCTGACCAATAATCACGTCATCAAGGATGCCAAGGAAATCGTGGTGCGGTTGAGCACCCGCCAGGAGTATGTCGCCCAGGTGGTGGGCAGCGATCCGCGCAGCGATGTGGCCTTGTTGAAGATCGACGCGAAGAACCTGCCGGTGGTGCGCATCGGCAAGTCCACCGATATCAAGGTCGGCGAATGGGTGCTGGCCATCGGTTCGCCCTTCGATTTCGATCACACCGTCACCGCCGGCATCGTCAGCGCCCTGGGACGCAGTCTGCCCAATGAAAATTACGTGCCGTTCATTCAGACCGACGTGGCGATCAATCCCGGCAATTCCGGTGGACCACTCTTCAATCTGGACGGCGAGGTGGTGGGCGTCAATGCCCAAATCTATAGCCGTACCGGCGGTTTCATGGGCCTCTCGTTCGCGATCCCCATCGATCTCGCCATGGACGTGGTGGATCAGCTCAAGACCAAGGGCAGCGTCAGTCGCGGCTGGCTGGGTATCTTGATTCAAGACGTGACCCGCGAACTGGCCGAGTCCTTCGGCATGGATCGTCCGGGCGGGGCGCTGGTGGCGCAAGTGCTGCCCAACAGTCCGGCGCAGAAGGCCGGCATCCAGGTCGGCGACGTGGTGCTGGAGTTCAATAACCGCCCCATCACCGATTCGGCCTCCCTGCCGCATATCGTGGGCCGCGCCCAGGTGGGCGAGGAGATCACGGTGAAGCTGCTGCGCGCCGGCAAACCCCGGTCCCTCAAGGTCAAGATCGGCGAGCTGCCGCCCGATGAAGACATCAAATTAGCGGAAAACACCCCGCAGGATAAAAAGGTCAACGACCGCATCGGCACCTTGGTGACCGACCTGACCGAGGAACAAAAACAAAGCCTGGAAGGTAAGAAATCCGGGGTCTTCGTCGAGGATGTCAAAAACGGCGCGGCGCGGACGGCCGGGGTGCGGCGCGGCGACATCATTCTGATGATCAACAATGTCGATGTGAAAAACGTCAGCCACTTCACCCAGCTGGTGAAGGATTTGCCGGTGGGCAAACCCGTGCCCATGCTGGTGCGGCGCGGGAACAGCCCGTTGTTCCTCGCGCTCAAACTCACCGACAAGGCGAATTGAGGCCGGCCGCTAGTCCCTTATTTCTCTCGGAGATTCTGGGAACTGGAAAAATCCGGTACACTTGCCGCCTTTGGGCGGAAGGGTATCCGGATTTTTTCGGTTTCTAAGCTATGAAGCACATTCGTAATTTTTCCATCATCGCCCACATCGATCACGGTAAATCCACCCTGGCCGACCGGTTCATCCAGTTCTGCGGCGGTTTGACCGACCGGGAAATGGACAGCCAAGTGCTGGACTCCATGGATTTGGAGCGGGAGCGGGGCATTACCATCAAGGCGCAATGTGTCTCCTTGCAGTTCAAGGCGCGGGACGGCCAAAGCTATCTGCTGAACTTCATCGACACCCCCGGCCACGTCGATTTCTCTTACGAGGTGTCGCGGTCGCTGGCCGCTTGCGAAGGTGCGCTGCTGGTGGTGGACGCCACCCAGGGCGTCGAGGCCCAGACCGTCGCCAATTGCTATACCGCCCTCGAACAGGGGCTGGAAGTGGTGCCGGTGTTGAACAAGATCGACCTGCCCACCTCCGATCCGCTGCGGGTGATACGCGAGATCGAAGAAATCATCGGCATCGAAGCGGAAGATGCGGTCTCGGTGAGCGCCAAGACCGGCCTCGGCGTGCACGAGTTGCTCGATGAATTGGTCAAACGCATCCCGCCGCCCACCGGCGACGACGACGCGCCGTTGCAGGCGCTGATCATCGACTCCTGGTTCGATAATTATCTCGGCGTGGTGTCCTTGGTGCGGGTGATGCAGGGCACCTTGTCGGCCAAGGACCGCATCACCGTGATGTCCACCGGCCGCAATCATCATGTGGATCGGGTGGGCATCTTCACCCCCAAGCAGAAAGACCAGCCTTCGCTCAAGGCGGGCGAGGTGGGTTACGTCATCGCCGGCATCAAGGAAGTGGACGGCGCGCCGGTGGGCGATACCCTCACGCATACTCAGCGGCCCGCGGCGGAGGCCTTGGGCGGCTTCAAAAAGGTCCAGCCGCAGGTCTTCGCCGGCCTGTTCCCCGTGACGGCGGAGCAGTACGAGGAATTGCGCGAAGCGCTCGCCAAACTCCGGCTCAACGATTCATCGCTGTTTTACGAACCCGAGTCCTCGCAGGCACTGGGTTTCGGCTTCCGCTGCGGTTTCCTCGGCATGCTGCATATGGAGATCGTGCAGGAACGCCTCGAGCGGGAATACGATCTCGACCTCATCATCACCGCGCCGACCGTGATCTACGAAGTGCTCACCCGGCAGGGCGAGGTGCTGCACGTGGACAACCCGGCCAAGCTGCCGCCCACCGGCGAGATCGCCGAGATGCGCGAGCCGATCATCAGCACCCACATCCTGGTGCCGCAAACCCATTTGGGCGCGGTGATCGGCCTCTGCGAAGAGCGGCGCGGCGCGCAGAAGAAGATGCAGTTCCACGGCAATCACGTCGCCCTCACCTATGAAATGCCGATGGCCGAGGTGGTGATGGACTTCTTCGACCGGCTCAAATCGGTCAGCCGCGGCTTCGCCTCCATGGATTACGCCTTCGAACGCTTCGAGCCGGCGGACCTGGTCAAGCTCGACGTGATGATCAATAACGAACGGGTCGATGCCTTGTCGGTGATCGTGCACCGTTCCAGCAGCTTTCAGCGCGGCCGGGAATTGACCGAAAAACTCAAGGAGGTCATCCCGCGCCAGATGTACGACGTGGCCATCCAGGCCTCGATCGGCGCCAAGATCATCGCCCGCGAGACGGTGAAGGCCTTGCGCAAGAACGTCACGGCCAAGTGTTACGGCGGCGACGCCAGCCGCAAGCGCAAGCTGCTGGAAAAGCAAAAGGCGGGTAAAAAACGCATGAAGCAGGTCGGATCGGTCGAGATCCCCCAAGAGGCGTTTATGGCTATATTACAGGTGGGGAAAAAATAATGGATTTCGCGACGATAATGGTGATCGCGCTGGTGGTGTGCGGCGTGATCTGGGTCCTGGATGCGCGCTTGTGGGCGCCGCGGCGGCGGGAGGCATTGGAATCGGCGTCCGCGGCGGCGGGCGGTCAACTCAAAGAAGAAGACCAGCGGCGCATCGCCAAAGAACCGCTGCTGGTGGAATACGCACGCTCCTTTTTCCCGGTGATTTTGATCGTGCTGCTGTTGCGCTCGTTTCTGGTGGAACCGTTCCGCATCCCTTCCGGTTCGATGATCCCCACCCTCTGGGTCGGCGACTTTATTTTGGTGAATAAATTCGCCTACGGCATCCGTCTGCCGGTGGTGGACATGAAGGTCATCGAGATCGGCGCCCCCCGCCGCGGCGACGTGGCGGTATTCCGTTTTCCGCAGGATCCCTCCACCGATTATATAAAGCGGATAATCGGTTTGCCGGGGGACCGCGTCGGCTATCACAATAAGATGCTCTTCATTAATGGCGAGCCGGTGCCGCAACAGTCAGTGGGCCCCTACACCGAGGTCAGCACCGGCGTACCGTTGCCGGCCAAGTTGCGCGTGGAGACGGTGGATGGCGTCCAGCACCAAATGGTGGTGCACCCCGATTATTTTGGCCGACTGGATGCCGGTGAATGGCAGGTCCCCGAAGGCGCTTATTTCGTGATAGGCGACAACCGCGACAACAGCAACGACAGCCGGGCCTGGGGTTTCGTGCCCGAAAAGAATCTGGTGGGCAAGGCCTTCATGATTTGGATGAATTGGTCGAATGGCGTAACGTGGCACCGGATCGGGGACAGTATTCATTGATGACAGGCGACGCTGGAGAGACCGATGAACACGCTTCTTAAAAAAGACAGGCAGTCCGGTATGACGTACATGGGTATGTTGCTCGTGCTCGTCATTTTCGCTTTTTTCGCGGTGGTGTTGGTGAGGATCGTTCCCCTGTACTTGGAAAATTTCAAGGTTCAGTCGGTTTTAAAATCGCTGCATGAAGACGCGGAAATCGCCCAGTTGCCGGCCGCCGAGATCGAAAAACGCCTGTTCACGCGGCTCGATATCAATGATGTCGAGCGTGTCAAAAAAGAACATATTAAAATAAGTCGCGACAAGGGCAAGCTGGTGGTCGCGATCGACTACGAGGCGCGGGTGTCCCTGTTCTTGAATCTGGATCTGGTGGCGAAATTCGATGACGCTATGGAATTGGTGTTGCCTTGATCGATAGTTTGGTCCGGCTGCAAAAGATCTTCCGCTATCAGTTCTCGCAGCGCGGCTTATTGGAAAGCGCGCTCACCCACCGCAGCGTCGGTAAAAATAATAATGAGCGTTTGGAATTCCTCGGCGACGGGGTGCTCAACTTCATCATCGCCCATCACTTGTTCGAGCGTTTTCCCGCCGCCAGTGAAGGCGAACTGAGTCGGCTGCGCGCCCATTTGGTGCGCGGCGTCACCTTGGCGGCGTTGGCGCGCGAGCATCAATTGGGCAATTATTTGCGGCTGGGTCCGGGCGAGCAGAAAAGCGGCGGCTTCCGCCGTGAATCGATACTGGCCGGCGCCCTGGAGGCGGTGATCGGCGCGGTCTATTTGGACGGCGGTTTCGACGCGGCGCGGGACATGGTGCTCGCTTTGTATCAGGATGCGCTGGCCGGCCTGTCTCTCGAGCAGGGTTTGAAGGATCCCAAGACCTGCTTGCAGGAATATTTGCAGTCGCGCGGCTGGCCGTTGCCGGAATACCGGGTATTGAGCGCCGAGGGCGATGCCCATGCCCAGATATTCAAAGTGGCATGTATACTGACCGAACCCGTGGTGTCCACCGAGGGTGCGGGCGACAGCCGCCGCAAGGCGGAGCAGGCGGCGGCGCAAGCGGCCTTGGCCGTTTTGACCGGCAAATAAATCTGGTAAAACCTGAAAATCTCCTTTCCGCCAAGACGCCGAGGACGCCGAGAAAATCCTTCTTCATAAAGTAAGAGAGAGATTCTTGGCGCGCTTGGTGTCGGTCGTCCCTTGAGATATGTTGCCGCGGCGCTATTCTGCGGCGTAATTAATAGAGCATCGCATTTATGTCAGAAAACCCTACCCCGTTCCGTTGCGGCTACGCCGCCATCATCGGCCGTCCCAACGTCGGCAAATCCACCTTGCTCAATCGCATCCTCGGCCAGAAAATCGCCATCACCTCGCCGCGGCCGCAGACCACCCGCCACAAGATCATCGGCATCAAGACCGAGGCGGCGGGACAGGCGGTCTACGTGGATACCCCGGGTATTCATCGCGGTGGTAAACGCGCCATCAACCGCTACATGAACAAGGCGGCGCGTTCCTCGGTGGCGGAAGTGGATGTGGTGGTGCTGGTGGTGGACGCCACCCGCTGGACCGATGAGGACGACAGTATCTTGCAAGGCTTGGCCGCGCAGGAGGCGCCGGTCATCGTCGCGGTGAACAAGGTGGACATGCTGGCGGACAAAGAGGCCTTGCTGCCCTACATCAAAACCCTGGCCGAGAAATTCAATTTCGCCGCCATCGTGCCGTTGTCCGCGCGCAAGGGCGATAACATCGAAGGCCTGGAGGCCGAGGTTTTAGCGCGTTTGCCGGAAGGCGAGGCGCTGTTTCCCGAAGACCAGGTCACCGATCGCAGTCAGCGTTTCATCGCGGCGGAACTGATCCGCGAAAAACTCATGCGCCGCTTGGGCGAGGAATTGCCCTACGCCATCACCGTCGAGATCGAAAAATTCGCGGTGGAGGGCGGGCTGTTCCGCATCCATGCCGTGATCTGGGTGGAGAAGGACAGCCAAAAGGCTATCGTCATCGGCAAGGGCGGGTCCATGCTCAAAGAGATCGGCCAGCACGCCCGCGAGGACATGGAAAAGATTTTCGACGCCAAGGTCTTTCTGGAAACCTGGGTGCGCGTAAAAGAGGGCTGGTCGGAAGACGAGCGCCTGTTGCGCAAGCTGGGCTATGATGACCGGGAATTGTAGCCCCGGCCCGACGCCGCCGGGAAACGGGAATCTTTATCGCCATGAACCAGCGCGCCCGGGTCCTGTTGCAACCCGCTTATGTGTTGCACCGCCGCCCCTATCGCGACAGCAGTCTGCTGCTGGATGTGTTCACGCCGGAATTCGGCCGGGTGGGATTGGTGGCGCGCGGCGCGCGGCAGGCGAAGTCCCGTTCGCAGGCCCTGCTGCAATCGTTTCATCCCCTGTTGATGTCGTGGTCGGGCAACGGCGAGTTGGCGAATCTCAATGCGGTGGAGAGCGCCGCCGCCGCGCATTGGCTGACCGGCCCCGCTCTGATGAGCGGGCTGTATTTGAATGAATTACTGGCGCGCCTGCTGCATCGCTTCGATCCTCACCCCGAACTTTATTCCAGTTACGAGACCGCCCTTGCCGCACTGGTGCGCGCGTCGCAGGAGCGAGCCGGCGTCGCGTTCGAGCCGGTGTTGCGGATTTTCGAGAAACGGCTGCTCGCCGAACTGGGTTATGGCTTGGTGTTGGAGTATGAAGCGGACACCGGTCACCCTGTCGAAGCCGGGCAAGTTTATGCGTATCATTTGGGCGAGGGGCCGGTGCGCTGGTCCGGCGAGGCGGCGGCGCAGGCGAATGCCTTATTGATCCGCGGCGCCGGTCTATTGGATTTGGCCCGCGAAGACTTGGCGGACGCCGGCAGTTTGCGGGAGGCCAAACGCTTGATGCGGGCGGCCCTGGCCGCCCACCTGGGGAACAAACCCTTGGCCAGCCGCCGCCTGTTTACGCGCCATGCCCAGCGCGAGCCCCTTTGAATCACTATAGAATCGAGGAAATCATGAGTGCGGATCACGCCATTTTATTGGGCGTCAATATCGACCATATCGCCACCCTGCGCCAGGCGCGCGGCACCCGTTATCCCGATCCGGTGCAGGCCGCCGTCGAGGCCGAGCAGGCCGGCGCCGACGCCATCACCCTGCACCTCCGCGAAGACCGCCGCCACATCCAGGAACGGGACGTGGTGCTGCTGAAAGAAATATTACAGACCCGGATGAATCTGGAGATGGCCGTCACCGAGGAGATGCTGGCCATCGCCGAACGGCTGCGGCCCGAGGAGTGTTGCCTGGTCCCCGAGCGGCGCGAGGAATTGACCACCGAAGGCGGTTTGGACGTGGTGGGGCAGGAGGCGCGCATTCGGCAAGCGTGCGAACGGTTGGCCGCCGCCGGTTGCCGGGTGTCTTTGTTCGTGGACGCGGACCTGGCCCAGGTGGAGGCGGCGCAACGCTGCGGCGCGCCGGTGATCGAGATCCACACCGGCCACTACGCCGAGGCCGTTGATGCGCGGACGCGCAATGCCGAATTGGAGAAGATCGCGGCGGCGGTGCAACATGGAACGGCGGCCGGACTGCACGTGAACGCCGGTCACGGCCTGCATTATCACAATGTGGATGCGATAGCGGCCATACCCGCGATCCGGGAATTGAACATCGGCCATGCGATCATCGCCCGCGCCCTGTTCGCCGGTTTGCAGGAGGCGGTCCGCGAGATGAAGCGCCTGATGCGCGCGGCGCGCGGCCAGTGATCCACGGCATCGGCACCGACATCGTGCGGGTCGCCCGCATGCAGGCCAATTGGGAGCGGCACGGCCGGCGTTTCGCAAGCAAGATATTGGCCCCCTCCGAATACGCCGCGTTCGAGACGGACAAACGTCCCGCCTCTTTCCTCGCCAAACGTTTCGCGGCCAAGGAGGCCATGGTCAAGGCGCTGGGCACCGGTTTCCGCGATGGGGTCAAGCTTACCGACATCGGCGTGACGCATAACGCCGCCGGCAAGCCCGTCCTGGTCTGCACCGGCCATACCTTGGCGCTGATGTCTTCCCTGGACATCACCGAGAGTCACTTGAGTTTGGCGGATGAGCAGGAGTACGCGGTGGCCTTCGTGATTTTATTATCGTAAGGCCCCCCAGATATCTCACGCATTCGCTTGAAGGGAGGGGAGGGGTTTGCTAAGATACGCGCTCTGCTGCGGGGTGGAGCAGTCTGGCAGCTCGTCGGGCTCATAACCCGAAGGTCGCAGGTTCAAATCCTGCCCCCGCTACCAGCCCATATAATAAAAAAGCCCCGTTCATCGGGGCTTTTTGTTAAGTACGCTACCGCAAGAGAGGCGACGGCCGATTGAAATGCAGTACCCGCGGGGCCGCGGCAATGACGGGTGAGGGGTTTTAACCGATCCGTTATTATTTTGGGTAGTGATGTGAAGTGGGCCGTCGGCCCATTTTTTGTTTTTGGAGGCGAGCGTGGCACAGGCATCCGAGAAGTTGCGTCGGCCGATCGAGGCCGCGGTGCGAGGTCTGGGCTACGAACTGGTCGGGATAGAATACCTTCCCCAGGGACGGCGGTCCTTGTTGCGGGTGTATATCGATACGCCGGAAGGAATTTCCGTGGATGACTGCGAGCGGGTCAGCCACCAGGTCAGCGGTGTGCTGGAGGTGGAAGAGCCCATCAACGGTCACTATATTTTGGAGGTGTCTTCGCCGGGATTGGACCGGCCGCTGTTTACGGCGGATCATTTCGGTCGCTTCGCGGGGAATCAGGTGAAACTGCGGTTGTCGTTGCCCTTGGCGGGACGGCGCAACTTCACCGGCCTATTGCAGGGTATGCGCGACAACGACGTGTTATTGGTTCAGGACGGCGAGGAATTGCGTATTCCGTTGGACAACATCGAACAGGCGCGTCTGGTGCCGGAGTTGTAAGGGCCGTCACCGGGTCGGAATGGGACGCAGTGGGGGCCAATGATACAGCGCATGGATGGCCGCAAACTCAAGTAAGGGCGAGTAGCATGAGCAAAGAAATTCTTTTGGTGGTAGAGGCCGTCTCGAACGAGAAGGGTGTCAACGAAAACATCATTTTCGAGGCCATCGAGGCCGCGCTGGCGACGGCGACCAAGAAACGTCATGAAGAAGAAATCGACGCCCGGGTGAGTATTGATCGCCATACCGGCGATTATTCGACTTTCCGCCGCTGGGAGGTGCTGGAGGACGACGCCCCGGTCGAATATCCCGAGCGGCAACTGCATCTCGGCGACGCCCGCAAGAAGAAGGCCGACGCCGAAGTGGGCGAGTTTATCGAAGAGCCCATGGAGTCGGTGTCGTTCGGCCGCATCGCCGCGCAGACCGCCAAACAAGTCATCGTGCAAAAGGTCCGCGAAGCCGAGCGCGCCCAGGTGGTGGACGCATACAAGAGCCGGGTGGGCGAATTGGTCACCGGCGTGGTCAAGCGGGTCGAGCGCGGCAGCGTGATCATGGATCTCGGCGGCAATGCCGAGGGCGTCATCAATCGCGAGGACATGATCCCCCGCGAAAACGTCCGCAACGGCGACCGGGTGCGCGGCTATCTGCGCGAGGTGCGTTCGGAAGCGCGCGGTCCGCAATTGTTCGTGTCGCGCACCGCGCCGGAATTATTGATCGCGCTGTTCAAGTTGGAAGTGCCCGAAGCGGGCGAAGGCGTGATCGAGATCGTCAGCGCCGCGCGCGATCCCGGCTCGCGGGCCAAGATCGCGGTGAAGACCAACGATCCGCGCATCGATCCGGTCGGCGCCTGCGTCGGCATGCGCGGTTCACGGGTGCAGGCGGTGTCCAACGAATTGGCCGGCGAGCGCATCGACATCATTTTGTGGAACGAGAATCCCGCCCAGTTCGTCATCAACGCCATGTCGCCGGCGGAAGTGCAGTCCATCGTGGTCGATGAAGAAACCCACAGCATGGACGTGGCGGTGGCCGAGGAAGGCTTGTCGCAAGCCATCGGCCGCGGCGGCCAGAACGTGCGGCTCGCCAGCCAGCTGACCGGTTGGGAGCTCAACGTCATGAGCGAGTCGCAGGCCGAGGAAAAGAGCGAATCCGAGACCAACGCCCTCAAGAGCTCGTTCATGGAACAGCTCGACGTCGATGAGGAAGTGGCCAATATTCTCGTGCAGGAAGGTTTTTCCAGCATCGAGGAAATCGCCTATGTCCCGATGCAGGAGCTGGTGGCCATCGAGGAATTCGACGAGAGCATCGTCGAGGAATTGCGCAACCGCGCCCGCGACGTGTTGTTGACCCGCGCCATCGTCACGGAGGAGAGCGCCGTGGAACCGGCCGCCGATTTGTTGGAATTAAAGGGTATGGACCGCAGTTTGGCCTTCCGTCTGGCGCAGCGCGGCGTGTTGACCCGCGAGGATTTGGCGGAACAGTCCGTCGATGAATTGCTGGACGTGGAAGGAATGGATGAACAGCGCGCAAGTGAGCTGATTATGACGGCGCGGGAACCCTGGTTCGCCACGGAGCAACAAGGCTGATCAATAGGGTTACTCATTAAGTCGGTAAATATGGCTACACTTTCCGCTGCGTTCCCGCCCTTGTGCAAGGGGACGGGGCAGGGTGGGGGTAGGTAAATGACCGTGTTTACTCAGGTGTTGCGAAATTAAGATTACACAACTTAACTTCGCAACGCCTGAGTCATGGAGCGAGAGGCTAGCATGTCGGAAGTTACGGTAAAACAGTTCGCAGAAGTCGTGGGAATCCCGGTCGACCGTTTATTGGTTCAACTGGAAGAGGCCGGGTCGAATATCCGTTCCGCCGAGCAGACCATCACCGACAAGGAGAAGGTTGAACTGCTGCAGTATCTGCGCCGCAACCACGGCCTGTCGTCCGAACTCCCCGGTGTCGCGGAGCCGAAGAAGATCACTCTGAAACGCCGCACCGTCAGCGAGCTCCGCCAGTCCGGGCCGCAAGGCAAGGCCAAAACGGTGAACGTCGAGGTGCGCCGCCATCGCACCTACGTCAAACGCAGCGTGGCGATGGCCGACGACGTCGCCCGCCTGGAAACTCAATTGGCTGAGCGCGCGCGCGAGGAAGAGGAAGAGCAGGCGCGTCTCGCCGAGGCGCAACGCCGGGAAGAGGAAGAAAAACGGCGCATCGCCGAAGAGGCGCGTCTCGCCGAAGAGCGGCGCCGGGCCGAGGAAGAGGCCCGTCGCGTCGCCGAGGAAGAGGCGCGCCGCGCCGCCGAATTGGCCGCTAAACCGCGGGCCGAACCGGCGCCGGCCGCCGAGGCCGCCAAGCCCGCCCCCGATGCCGCCAAGGACAAAAAAGACAAACGCCGGCCCGGCAAGGAGCGTGGCCGCGACGATGCCTCCGCCGGCAAATACGGCCGTCAGGAATTGCATCTCACCACCGAAAAGGCCGGCCGGCGCAAGAAAGGCCGCGACAATCGCGACCGCGGCGGCGTGGCGGTCAGCGGCAAGCATGGTTTCGAACGGCCCACCGCGCCCATCGTGCGCGAGGTGAGCATCCCCGAGACCATCACCGTGGCCGAGTTGGCGCAGAAGATGTCGGTCAAGGCCACCGAAGTGATCAAATTCATGATGACCATGGGCAGCATGGTCACCATCAATCAGGTGATCGATCAAGAAACGGCGACCCTGGTGGTGGAAGAAATGGGCCACGTCGCCAAGCCTCTGCAGGAAAGCGCGTTGGAGGATGCCTTGGTAGTGGAATCCCAAGGCGCCGGTACGCGGGACAACCGCGCGCCGGTGGTCACCATCATGGGCCATGTCGATCACGGCAAGACTTCGTTGCTCGACTACATCCGCCGCACCAAGGTGGCGGCGGGCGAGGCGGGCGGTATCACCCAGCACATCGGCGCTTATCACGTCGAGACCAGCAAAGGCATGATCACCTTCCTCGACACGCCGGGCCATGAAGCCTTCACCGCCATGCGCGCCCGCGGCGCCAAGGCCACCGACATCGTGGTGCTGGTGGTGGCCGCCGACGACGGTGTGATGCGCCAGACCTTGGAGGCCGTGCAACATGCCAAGGCCGGCGGTGTGCCCATCATCGTCGCGGTCAACAAGATCGATAAACCCGGCGCGGAGCCGGAGCGGGTCAAGCAGGAATTGGTCGGCCATGAAGTCGTGCCGGAAGAGTGGGGCGGCGACACCATGTTCGTGCACGTCTCCGCCAAGACCGGCGAAGGCATCGACGCTTTGCTGGATTCGATACTGACCCAGGCCGAGGTGATGGAACTCACCGCGGTGAAGGACGCGCCCGGCACCGGCGTGGTCATCGAATCCACTTTGGATAAAGGCCGCGGCCCGATGGCGACGATCCTGGTGCAGAACGGCACCATGCGCAAAGGCGATATTCTGCTCACCGGCCAGGAATACGGCCGGGTGCGCGCCATGTTCGATGAAACCGGTCGCACCGTCGACGAGGCCGGCCCGTCGATGCCGGTGGTGGTGCTCGGTTTGTCCGGCACACCCAACGCCGGCGACAGCGCGCAGGTGCTCGCCGACGAGCGCAAGGCGCGGGAAATCGCCTTGTTCCGTCAAGGCAAGTTCCGCGACGTGGAATTCGCACGCCAGCGCGGCGCGAAACTGGAAGACATGTTCTCGCAGATGGGCCAAGGCGAGATCAGCACGCTCAATATGGTCATCAAGACCGACGTCCAGGGTTCCTTGGAAGCCTTGCGCGAGTCGCTCGCCAAACTGTCCACCAATGAGGTGCAGGTCAAGATCATCGCCAGCGGCGTGGGCGGCATCAACGAATCCGATATCAATCTGGCGGCAGCCTCCAGCGCGGTGATCGTCGGTTTCAACGTGCGCGCCGATGCCTCCGCGCGCCGCGCCGCCGAGGAACGCGGCGTGGAGCCGCGTTATTACAGCGTGATCTACGACGTCATCGACGACGTGAAAAAGGCGTTGTCGGGCATGTTGTCGCCGGAGATCAAGGAACAGATCGTCGGTCTCGCCCAGGTGCGCGACGTGTTCCGCTCGCCCAAGTTCGGCGCCATCGCCGGCTGCCTGGTGATGGAAGGCTCGGTCAAGCGTAATAATCCCATTCGTGTATTGCGCGAGAACGTGGTGATCTACGAAGGCCACTTGGAATCGCTGCGCCGCTTCAAGGACGACGTCAACGAAGTGCGGGCCGGCACCGAATGCGGTATCGGTGTGAAGGACTACAACGACGTGCGGCCGGGCGATCAAATCGAGGTGTTCGAACGTATCTCGGTCGCGCGCCAGCTTTAAACGCGCGAAGCGTTCGGCAAGTGCACGCACGGTCGGCCGTTCGCCGCGGAGTCGTATAACTTATGGCAAAAGAATTCAGCCGCACCCAGCGCATGGGCGGACAGATCCAGCGCGAGCTGGCCTTGATCGTCCAGCAGGAAATTCGTGATCCGCGCGTGGGTTTCGTGACCATTTCCGCCGTGGAACTCTCCCGCGACTTATCCCACGCCAAGGTCTTCATCACCGTGATGGATCCGGCGCAGGACGTCGCCGAGACCCTCAAGGTGTTGAACAAGGCCTCGGGTTTTCTGCGCAAGCTGCTGGGTCAGCGCATGGTGATGCGCAGCCTGCCGGAACTGCGTTTTGCCTACGACAAATCCTTGGATGAAGGTTCGCGCATCGACGCCCTGCTGCACCGGGTGGCCGCCGAGCGGAAAAAAGAGGAAGACAATGACGAGGAGCAAACCTAAGTGATCCGTCACAAACTCCGGGATGTGAACGGGATCGTCCTGCTCGACAAACCCATTGGCATTACCTCCAACGGCGCCTTGCAGACGGTCAAGCGGCTTTTCCAAGCGCGCAAGGCCGGCCACACCGGCAGCCTCGACCCCTTGGCCTGTGGTTTGTTGCCGCTGTGTTTCGGTTCGGCGACCAAGGTTTCGGCCTTTTTGCTGGAATCGGACAAGGAGTATCAGGTCACCGTCAAGCTGGGGGAGAAGACCACCACCGGCGACGCCGAGGGCGAGGTGACCTCCCGCCGCGACGCCGGCGCGGTGAGCGACGCGGCGATCGCCGCGGTGCTGCCGCGCTACACCGGTTCGATACAGCAGATACCGCCCATGCACTCCGCGATCAAGCAGAATGGCCAACCGCTTTATAAATTGGCGCATCAAGGTATCGAGGTGGAACGCCAGCCGCGCGAGGTGACGATTTATGACTTGCGCCTGCTGCGCCGTGACGGCGATGCCCTGGATTTGGCGGTGAGTTGCTCGAAGGGCACCTATATTCGCACCTTGGCCGAGGACATCGGCGAGACCCTGGGCGTGGGCGCGCATGTGTCGGCCCTGCGCCGTACCGCGGCCGGCCCGTTCCAGGCCAGCCAAATGGTGGACCTGGAAACCCTGCAAGCCGCGGCCGAGCAAGGGCTTGCGGCGCTGGCGGACTTTTTGTTGCCGATGGATGCCGCCTTGGAAAAATGGCCCGATGTCTGTCTGTCGGAGGACATGGCCTATTTTGTCCGGCAGGGACAGCCGGTGTTCGTCCCCAAGGCCCCCACCAGCGGCTGGGTCAAGCTGCGCACCGCCGACCGCCGCTTTCTGGGGGTCGGTCGCGTGCTGGAAGACGGCCGCGTCGCCCCGAAACGGTTGGTGAGCGGGGCATGAGTTCGCCCCCGGTCCGTTTATCCGCTTGTATGTAGCGGGCTTTACTAGGTAAAATACGCGCCTTCTAATGAGAGCGTTAAAGACACTTGGAGTTATTGCATGTCACTGAGCACTGAAGCCACCCAGCAGATCATCAAAGATTATCAGCGGGGTCCCAGCGATACCGGTTCACCGGAAGTACAGGTTGCGATCCTCTCGGCGCGCATCGATCAACTGTCCGGTCATTTCAAGGACCACGCCAAAGACCACCATTCACGTCAAGGTTTGTTGAGAATGGTGAGCCAGCGCCGCAGTCTGTTGGATTATCTGAAGCGCAGCGACACCGAGCGTTATCGCAGTCTGGTGTCCCGTTTGGGTCTGCGTCGCTGAAATGCGTTTTTCCGCCTGCGCAGTGGCGCCGTGCGAACAGGGGCCGAACGGATGTTCGGCCTTTATCGCTTCTGAAGGGTCGCCGCGCTTAGTCCCCTCTTCCTGCTTGTAAGGATGCTCACGTGAATCCCTATAGAAAAACTTTCCAATACGGTGATCAAACCGTCACCATCGAGACCAACGAAGTTGCGCGGCAAGCCACCGGCGCGGTGATGATCAGCATGGGCGGCACAGTCGTGATGGTGACCGCGGTAGGTAAAAAAGAGGCGGTCGAAGGCCGCGACTTTTTTCCGCTGACCGTCAACTACCAGGAACGCACCTACGCTGCGGGCAAGATCCCCGGCGGTTTCTTCAAGCGCGAGGGCCGGCCCTCGGAGAAGGAAACCCTCACCTCCCGCCTCATCGACCGCCCGCTGCGCCCGCTGTTTCCCAAAGGTTTCATCAACGAAGTGCAAGTCATCGCCACCGTGGTGTCGATGGACAAGGACATCGACGCCGACATCCCGGCCCTGTTGGGCGCCTCGGCGGCGCTGGCCATCTCCGGCCTGCCCCTCGAAGCCCCCATCGGCGCGGCGCGGGTGGGTTATGCCGATGGTAAATTTTTGCTGAATCCCCGTCTGAGCGAACTCAAGACCTCCCAATTGGATCTGGTGGTCGCCGGCACCGAAGACGCCGTGTTGATGGTGGAATCCGAGGCGCGCGAGCTGCCGGAAGCGGTGATGCTCGACGCGGTGATGTTCGGCCATGAACAAATGCAGATCGCCATTCGCGCCATCAAGGAAATGGCCGCCGACGTGGGCAAGCCGCGCTGGGATTGGCAGGCCGCGGTAACCAATAAAGACGTGAAGGACGCGGTGCGCGAATTGGCCGCTGCCGCCATCGCCGATGCCTATAACATCGCCGAGAAACAGGCGCGCCAGGACCGTCTCGCCGCGATCCGCCAGGACGTGCTGGCCAAATTGACCACCGCGCCCGAAGGCCAGCAAGCCGCCTTCGGCGCCGAGGACGTGCGCAATGTCTTCGGCAGTCTGGAAAAAGAAGTGGTGCGGGGCCGCATCATCGCCGGCGAGCGCCGTATCGACGGCCGCGACACCCGCTCCGTGCGTCCCATCTTCGTGCGTGTCGGCGTGTTGCCGCGCACCCACGGTTCCGCGCTGTTCACCCGCGGCGAGACCCAGGCCCTGGTGGTCGCCACCTTGGGCACGGCCCGCGACGCGCAGATGATCGACGCCATCGAAGGGGAATACCGCGAACCCTTCATGCTCCACTACAATTTCCCGCCCTCCTGCGTGGGCGAGACCGGCATGGTCGGCAGCCCCAAGCGCCGCGAGATCGGCCACGGCCGTTTGGCCAAACGCGGCGTGATGGCGGTGATGCCCGACATGACCGAATATCCGTATTCGGTGCGGGTGGTGTCGGAGATCACCGAGTCCAACGGCTCCAGCTCGATGGCCTCGGTGTGCGGCTCCAGCCTGGCGATGATGGACGCCGGCGTACCCTTGACCGCGCCCGTCGCCGGTATCGCCATGGGCTTGATCAAAGAGAAAGAGCGCTTCGTGGTGCTGAGCGACATCCTCGGCGATGAAGATCATCTCGGCGACATGGACTTCAAAGTGGCGGGCACCACGTCGGGTGTCACCGCCTTGCAGATGGACATCAAGATCACCGGCATCACCCGCGAGATCATGTCCGCCGCCCTGGATCAGGCCAAAGAAGGCCGCATCCACATCCTCGGCGAGATGGCCAAGGTCATGAGCAGCCCGCGCAGCGAGTTGTCCGAATACGCGCCGCGCTACATCACCATGAAGATCAATCCCGAACGCATCCGCGACGTGATCGGCAAGGGCGGCGCCACCATCCGCGCCCTCACCGAGGAGACCGGCACCGAGATCGACATCACCGACGACGGCACCATCAAGATCGCCTCGGTGGACAAGGCCGCCGGCCTCGAAGCGCAACGCCGCATCGAAGAGATCACCGCCGACGTGGAAGTGGGCAAGGTCTACGAAGGCCGGGTCGCCAAGATCATGGACTTCGGCGCCTTCGTCAGCATCCTGCCCGGCAAAGACGGCCTGGTGCACATCTCGCAAATCTCCGAGGAGCGCGTCCAGAACGTCAGCGACAAGCTCAACGAGGGCGACATCGTCAAGGTCAAGGTCTTGGAGATCGACAAACAGGGCCGGGTCCGCCTCAGCATCAAGGCGGTGGACGAAGCCTGAGCTTCATCTGGATAGGCAAAATAAAAAGGGGCGCAAGCCCCTTTTTTATTGGCCGGCCGGAAGGGGCGGGGGTCTTGAAACCGGGTTGGCCGTCCCTATTTTCTTAGCAAGTCCCCGCACGGGGCGAGTTGGAGATTTTGAGAATCATTGAAAGGAGGACGTTATGGCACTGGCAACGTATGACCCCTTCGCATTGATGAATCAATTGCAGAAAGAAGTGAATCGCCTGTTCGATTCCCGCATCGACGACGGGCGCGGAGAACACGGCGCCGCCGTCACCAGCGACTGGGTACCCCTGGTCGATGTGCAGGAAGAGGCCGAGCGTTATGTGATCTACGCCGACATTCCCGGCGTCGAGCTGCCGGATATCGACATCACCATGGAAAACGCCGTGTTGATCATCCGCGGCAAACGCGCTGAACAAACGGCCCCCGCCGGCAACGGCTACAAACGCCGCGAACGGCCGAGCGGCCTGTTTTATCGCCGCTTCGTCATGCCCGACACCGCCGACGCCGAGGGCATCACCGCCCAGGCCAAACACGGCGTGCTGCAAATCGTCATCCCCAAACGGCAAAAGGCCGTGGCGCGGCGTATTCAAATAGAAGGCTGAACTCGGCGCACTCATCCCCCGGCTTTGCCGGGGGATTTGTCGTGGACGTCCGTCAGCGCCTTAATTTCCCGCCTATCGCCGAGTCGGCGGACGGCGTGTTCTATTTTTAAATTAACGATAGCGGACCTGGATAGCAGTATGGGACTCGCCCTGGTATCCCTATCGCCCTTTGCAAGGCCGGCGACGGCCGGGGAAGTCACGGCGAGTTTCGCGCAAGTGGCGAAACATGATGATCGGCGGCCGTAACAGCAGGCGAGTAGATTGGCTTCGAACAAAAAGGATGCCCCCGCGGGAGCGTCCTTTTTTATGGGCGGACGTTTATTGTTTGCCTTGCAGCTGCAAGAGGATCGCTTCGTTTTCCAAGGTGGACGTGTCTTGGGTGATGGCTTCGCCGGCCGCGATGCTGCGCAGCAGGCGCCGCATGATTTTTCCTGAACGCGTTTTCGGCAGATTGTCCGCGTAGCGAATGTCGTCCGGTTTGGCGATGGCGCCGATTTGTTCCGCCACCCAGGCGCGCAATTCGGCGGTTAATGCCTCGTCGACGCCGCCGGCGGGGCGTTCGCCCTTCAAGACCACATAGGCGAAGATCGCCTCGCCCTTGATCTCATCGGGCCGGCCGACCACCGCCGCTTCGGCGACGCGCGGATGCGCGACCAGGGCCGATTCCACTTCCATGGTGCCGAGACGATGGCCGGAGACGTTGAGCACGTCGTCGATGCGGCCCATGATCCAGAAGTAACCGTCGCGGTCACGGCGCGCGCTGTCGCCGGCCAGATAATACCGGCCGCCGAACTTGCCCCAATAGGTTTGGACGTAACGCGCGTGATCGCCCCAAATCGTGCGCAACATGGACGGCCAGGGTTTTTTGATGACGAGATAACCGCCTTTATCCGCTACGGTGATGCTATTGCCTTGTTCGTCGACCACGTCGGCGGCGATGCCGGGCAAGGGCAGGGTGCAGGAACCGGGTTTGGTCGGCACCGCGCCCGGTATCGGCGCGATCATGTGCGCGCCGGTTTCGGTTTGCCACCAGGTATCGACGATGGGGCAGCGTTCGCGGCCGATGACGCGGTGATACCACATCCACGCCTCCGGGTTGATCGGTTCGCCCACGGTGCCGAGCAGACGCAGCGTGGATAAATCGTAACGGGCGGGGATCGCGTCGCCGTGTTTCATGAGCGCGCGGATCGCGGTGGGCGCGGTATAAAAAATCGTGACGCGGTGGTCTTGGCACAACTTCCAGAAACGCCCGGTGTCGGGTACGGCGGGCGAGCCTTCGTAGATCACCATGGTGGCGCCGCAGGCGAGCGGGCCGTAAGCGACGTAACTGTGGCCGGTGATCCAGCCGACATCGGCGGTGCACCAGAATACGTCGTCGTCGCGGATGTCGAACACCCACCGCATGGTGACGATGGCGCCGAGCAGATAACCGGCGCTGGAGTGCTGTATGCCTTTGGGTTTGCCGGTGGAGCCGGAGGTGTAGAGCAGGAACAAGGGGTGTTCGCTCTCGACCCACACCGGTTCGCATCGCGCGTCTTGATCGGCGATGGCGTCGGACCACCACACATCGCGGCCCGCTTGCATGGGCACGTCATGACCGCTGCGTTTATACACGATGACCTTTTCGATGCTGGCGCAGCCATGACTCAGCGCCTTGTCGGCGGCGGCTTTGAGCTCGACGATTTTACCGCCGCGATGGCCACCGTCGGCGGTGATGAGCAACTTCGCGCCGGCGTCTTCGATGCGGTCTTTCAGCGACTCGGCGGAGAAGCCGCCGAACACCACCGAGTGGATCGCGCCGATCCGCGCGCAGGCCTGCATGGCGATCACCGCCTCGGGGATCATCGGCATGTAGATCACCACCCGGTCGCCCTTGACCACGCCTTGCGCCTTCAGCGCGTTGGCGAAGCGGCAGACTTGTTGATGCAATTCCGCGTAGCTGATGCGGAGGGTGTCGCCTTGTTCGCCTTCGAAAATGATCGCGGTTTTAGCGCCATGTTCGGCCAATTGGCGGTCCAGGCAATTGTAAGACACATTCAAGGTGCCTTCCGTGAACCACTGATAACGCGGCGCGGCGCTGCTGTCGAGGCTGGTTTGAAACGGGCTGCGCCAGCTCAGTTCTTTGCGCGCGAGATCGGCCCAAAAGCCGGTGTGGTCGGCGGCGGCGTGTTCGCGCAGGGCGGCGAGTTCCTCGGCGGATCGGATGCGGGCGCGTTGGGTGAAGGCGGGAGACGGGGCAAACTGACGTTCTTCCTGCAAAATGGAATCAATGTTGTCGTTGCTCATGGGGTCTCCCGAACTGGCTGTGCGATGGGTTCGTGCTGAACGCACATGTTACTAGAACCTAGCTCGAAATTAGAATATATATCCCAAGCTGGACTGAAGCGTATTCCCCTCTCCCGCAGAATCCGCGAACAAGCGCGAAGCGCCTAGCGCCGCGTAGGGCGGGCGGGTGAAACGATAGATGAAGCGGCGGGCGATGCGCAGCGCCCTATTGCAGGGGCGCCCATGACGAAAACCGCCACCCCGTGACGGCATGGGGGCAATTTCAAATCGAGTGCGAGTGGTGGGAAGACCCGGCTCGCCAGGCGGCGAACCGGCCATTTGGAGACGAAGCTCAATCGCCCAATTGTTTTTCGCGGATCTCGTCCAGGGTTTTACAGTCGATGCACAAGGTGGCGGTGGGACGCGCCTCGAGACGGCGGATGCCGATCTCCACGCCGCAGCTTTCGCATTCGCCGTATTCATTGGCTTCCAAACGCGCCAGCGCCTCGTCGATCTTCTTGATGAGTTTGCGTTCGCGATCGCGCGCGCGCAATTCCAAGGTGAAGTCCGACTCTTGCGAGGCGCGGTCGTTGGGATCGGGAAAGTTGGCCGCTTCGTCCTGCATGTAATGCATGGTGCGATCCACTTCTTCCATCAGGTCCCGTTTCCACGCATGGAGGATGCCGCGGAAGTGGGCCACTTGCTGCTCGTTCATGTACTCCTCGTCCTTCTTGATCGGATAGGGCTTGAAGTCTTTGAACGAGGTATTCAAGGAACCGGCGGGTGTCACCGCTTTGGGCGCGGCGGCCGGGCTGGCGCTTTTACTTTTGGTGCTGGCGGCAGGCGTGGTCTTTTGCGGCGCGGCTTTTTTCACGGCCGGTTTGGGTTGAGGCGAGGCCTTTTTATTGCCCTTGGGGGCGGTCGCTTTGGCGCTCGCTTTTTTCGTAGCTGGCATGCTTGGCGTCTCCTGCCTGAGATAAAGCTCGTTTCTATACCAAAACCCTAGTGTGGACGCAACAACTGTTTATGACGGGCTTAGGGGAAGCCGGCCCCAACTTACCCCGATTGCCGCGGAGGTGTGCGTCGCCCGGCTATGATAGCATATTGAACTGGCGTTAATTTTTAATGGGTAGAGCGGTATGAGCAATGATTTGCAAGCGGTGATTTTCGACGTGGACGGCACCTTGGCCGACACGGAATTACACGGCCACAGGGTGGCCTTCAACCAGGCCTTCGCGGAGGCCGGTTTGGATTGGACATGGTCTCCCGCGCTGTATGGTGAACTGCTGAAGGTGACCGGCGGCAAAGAACGGATTCGTCGTTACATCGACGAATATGTGCCGGGCTTCAGCGGCCCCGCCGATTTGGACGGTTTCATCGCCGGCCTGCACCGCGCCAAGAACGGCCACTACGCCGCGCTGGCCGCCGCGGGTGAAATTCCCTTGCGGCCGGGCGTGCGGCGTTTGCTGGACGAGGCGCGCGCGGCGGGTCTGCGGCTGGCCATCGCCACGACGACCTCCTTCGAAAACGTCGAGGCCTTGTTGACCCACGCCCTGGCCGCCGACGCCATGAACTGGTTTGAAGTGATAGCCGCCGGGGATGTGGTGCCGGCCAAAAAACCCGCGCCGGACATCTATCACTACACCCTGCGTGAGCTGGGTCTGCCGGCCTCGGCCTGCCTGGCCCTGGAGGATTCGGCCAACGGCCTGCGTTCCGCGCTGGCGGCGGCGATACCCACGCTGGTCACCGTTTGTGATTATACGCGGCAGGATCATTTCGGCGGCGCGGCGCTGGTGGTGGATCAACTCGGCGAGCCGGGTCAGCCGTTCAATCTGATCGACGGCGAATGGGACGACACCTCGGCGGCCTGGATCGACGTGGCGGCCTTGCGGCGCATCCATCGCCGCGCCGCGCAGGGCGGCGACTTCCGGCAGGCGGCGCGGTGAGCGGGCACGGGGCGCGGCGTGGCTGAACGGCCGTCGCCGCTCTCGGCGCGGGCGGCGCAGATCGCGCCGTTCTACGTGATGGAACTGCTGGCGCGGGCGCGGGCCCTGGAGGCGGCGGGGCGTTCCATCGTGCACATGGAGATCGGTGAGCCCGACTTCGTGACGCCGGCGCCCATCGTCGAGGCGGGCCTGCACGCGCTGCGCGAAGGCCGTACCCATTACACCCCGACGCTCGGTCTGCCGGCGCTGCGCGAGGCCATCAGCGAATTTTATCGCCAGTGCTACGGGGTGGCCGTGGCGGCGGAGCGCATCATCGTCACGCCCGGTGCGTCGGGGGCTTTGCAACTCGCTTTGGCGGTGCTGGTCGACCCCGGCCGCGAGGTGCTGATCGCCGATCCGGGTTATCCCTCCAACCGTCACCTGGTGCGTCTGTTCGACGGCAAGGCGGTGGGTCTGCCGGTCGGCGCCGGGCAGCACTTCCAATTGACCGCCGCGCAGATCGCCGCGGCCTGGACGCCTGACAGCGTGGCGGTCTTGCTGGCCTCGCCGTCGAACCCCACCGGCACCTTGGTCGCCGATGAACAGTTGGCCCGGATCATTTCCGAGGTCGAGACGCGGGGCGGCCGGGTCATCGTCGACGAGATTTATCAAGGGCTGGTCTACGGCGACGCCGCGTCCAGCACCGCCTTGGCCTTGTCCAGCGAAGTCTTCGTCGTCAACAGCTTCTCCAAATACTTCGGCATGACCGGTTGGCGTGTGGGTTGGCTGGTGGCGCCCGAGGAATACGTGCCGGCGCTGGATCGGCTGGCGCAGAATATGTTTCTGGCCGCCTCGACCCCGGCGCAATATGCGGCCCTGGCGGCGTTCCGGCCCGAGACCCTGGCGATATTGGAGACGCGGCGGCGGGAATTCGCGCGGCGCCGCGACTATCTCATCCCGGCCCTCCGCGAATTGGGTTTCGACATCCCCGTCGTGCCCGGCGGCGCGTTTTATGTCTATGCCGACTGCCGAAGATTCACCGACGACAGCTTCGCCTTCGCCATGGCGCTGCTGGAAAAGGCCGGGGTGTGCATCACCCCCGGTCTGGATTTCGGCACGCACCAGCCCGCCCGTTATTTGCGTTTCGCCTACACCACCTCGTTTGAACAATTGCAGGAAGGCGTGCGGCGTTTGCGGGGCTATCTGTCCGCGCGGCCTTGAGCGCCTTGTGAAAAACGCAGAAAAATTTGTCGCTCATGGCGAGCGCGGGTGTCGTGGCTATCTCTTCAGGCAGCCCGCGTAGGATGCGGTGAATGCAATGAACCCGCATCGATCGCGAGAGGCGAGAGTGAGGAAAAGAGCAACCCTTCAATAGCTGGTATCGCCGTGCTCGTATAAGGGGAGCCAGCCCAATTTGAGTTCGGATCGGGCCTGATCAGCCAGATCTCGGTAGTTCTCTGGAGAGGGAAATTATCGCGGCGGTTTTTTGAATCCCCCACGTCGTGTATCCACCCCGTCGGCGCCTCCTCCGCACTAGTGAGTGCGCATCACCGCCGCGCCGATCAAGAAACACCTCCGCGCGTCGATCAATGTGATGGGACTACACAACAGGTGATCAGCGCGTGGCGGAGAGCATCATCAAGCTGGACGATGAGCGGCGTAATTTGGCCGCTGCCGGCGGCGAACAACCGCGGAGCGGGATGGCCATACCCTGGACGATATTCGATGGCGAGCGCCGTTTGCTGTTGCGCAAGGGCGCGCCGATCCCGTCGGACACGCCTCTCCGCGAGCTGCTGGCGCATGCCGTGTATCGCACCGGCGCGGACGGTGAGCGGCCAGTGCGGGACGAGGTTCATCACGCCGAACAAGACGACGCCAAGACGACATTTTTCGTCATCGCCGAATTGATGGCGCGGCTCAATTCGCTGCTGCACGACATCGTCGACCGCCGTGCCGCGGCCACGCTGCAAGGGCTGGATCAATTGTCGCTCGCCATTCAAGTGTTGTGCGCGCGGGACGCCGACGCGGCGCTGGCGGCCATCCATCTCGACCCCGACGGCCGCTACGGCGTGCGGCATCCCATGCACTGCGCCCTGCTGGTGGAATTGGTGGCCTATCGTTTGGGCTATCAGCCGGATCAGCGCAAACAATTCGTCGCCGCCGCCTTGACCGCCAACGTCGGCATGCTGGAGTTGCAGGAGCGTTTACAACGGCTGGGCCGGATCACCGCCTTGCAGCGCGACGAGATCAATCAACACCCCGAACACAGTGCCGCGCTGTTGCGGGAAGCGGGCGTGACCAACGAGGATTGGCTGGAGACGGTGTTGCAACACCACGAACGCATGGACGGCGGCGGTTATCCGCGCGGCTGGGCGGGTGAGCGGATTCACCCCGGCGCGCGCGTGCTCGCCTTGGCGGACATTTATCACGCCAAGATTTCGGAACGCGGCTCGCGGCCCCCGATGTTGCCCACCCAGGCCCTGCGCCAGATGTTCCTCGGGCAAGACCAGGAAGTCGATCAAACCATGGCCCGGGTATTCATCAAGGAACTGGGCGTCTATCCGCCCGGCGCCTTCGTGCGTTTGCACAACGGCGAGCTGGCGGTGGTGACCCACCGTGGCCTCGACGGCGTGGTGCCGCGCGTGGCGAGCGTGATCAGTCCGCGCGGTTCGGCTTATCCGCGGCCGCTGCCGCGCGAGACGTCACGCCGCGAATACGCGGTGCAAGAAACCGCCGAACGCGACGAGTCGATATTGGTGACGGATTTATTGCCGCTGTGGGCCGAATGAGGCATTGAGGTAACGCTGGCTTCGCCGGGGACTCATCAGAGTTGGATGTGTGCGTCCGAGTTTGGTCCGTGCGGCGGCCGCTGTGTGTGATTTTCTCCCCTCCTTGTCCCAAGGAGGGGTGGCCCGCAGGGCCGGGGTGGTTGCTCTTTTATGGGTGATGGATTTATTACCGCTGTGGACCGGATGCGGCATTGAGGTGCGCCCGGCGAGAGAGTTGCCGGTACAGGTTCTGGTGGGGCGTATCAAGATTTGACCTATGTTGCGGTATTGGATTTATCTCCGGCTTCCTCGCTTCGTCCTTAGGCTCGTCGATTGAATACGTCGCTCACCGATCCGCCGCCAGCAAGGCCGCGCCATAAGCCGCGTCATTGTGAGCCGGCGTGCTGACGGTGACACCCAACGCCCGCTGGCGCAGGCGCGACCACGCCGCATTGCCCGCGCCGCCGCCCACGCTGCGCACCGAAATCGGATAAGGCGCGCCCAACTCCGCGAGCAGGCGATACCCCGCCGCCTCGATGGCGGCCATGCCTTCCAGCATCCCTTGAAAAAAGCGTAGCGGGTCGGCGGGCCGGGGTGTTAGTCGTGGCGCGAGTTGCGGATCGTTCACCGGAAACCGTTCGCCGGGCGCGGGCAGCGGATAATAATCGAGGCCGGTAGGCGCATCGCTAAGCCGCGGCGTCATGGCATCGAGTTCGGCGCGTGTGAAATGCTGCAACAACACCGCGCCGCCGCTGTTGGAGGCGCCGCCCGCCAGCCAGCGTTCGCCGAGGCGGTGGCTGTAAATTCCATGTTGCGGAGAAAACACCGGCCGCTCGGCGAGCACCTTCAACACCAGGGTCGAGCCCAACGAGGTAACCGCCTCGCCCGTTTCATGCGCGCCGGTGGCGAGAAAGGCGGCGATGCTGTCGGTGGTACCGGCCTTCACCCAAGTCTGTTCCGACAGGCCGAGTGCACGCGCGGCGGCGGGCGCGACCCGGCCGATGGTCGTGCCGGGCGGCACCACCCGCGGCAGCCAATTTATGGGCACACCCAACTGTTCCAGCCACGCCGGCCAGCGCCGTTCGATGACGTCGTAGCCCAGCTTGAGACAATTATTTTCATCGCCGCCATCATAGCGGCCGGTCAAACGGCCGGCGATCCATTCCGCTTGATTGAGCACGCGCGCCGCGCGCGGTTGGTAGTGTGTTTGCAAATGCAGCAGCTTGGCGAGACCGGAAGAGGCACCGTGGGCGCCGCTGGCGGGCGGGGCCACAACCGCGATGCGGCGCGCCTCGTCTTGCGCCCGGCTGTCGTTGTACATCAGGCCCGGCGTGAGCGGCGTTCCGTCTTCATCGCAGAGCAAGACGCTGCCCGAGGTGCCGTCCACCGCCAGCGCCGTTATTCGGGCGAGGGGTAATTGTTCGCCGAGGGCGCGGATCACTTCAGTTACCGCCCGCCACCACAATTCCGGGTCTTGTTCGCAACGCGGACCGTCGCGCATCGGCGGTGGCAGGTCCACGCCGGCCTTGCCCACCACCTCCCGCCGCGCGTCGATGACCATCGCCCGGCAACCCGAGGTGCCGAGGTCGATGCCGAGGAAGAGGGGGGCGGAATGCGGTCCCTGATTTTGAGAATTACCGGCGAGCGTGGCATTCGGCAACCGCCGGGAGAAGTCGCTGGAGTCATGCCGGACCATGCGTCCCTCGATGATAAATTCGTTTCAACGCCTTGGAGGATATGGGACTTTACTGTACATTGCGGAACATTCCCAGCATTTCTACAAAGGTGCACCATCGCCGACCGCGGGCACCGCTCCATCGCCAGTACGACCGCCCTGGCGGGTGGAGGCTCTGACAACGCGGGAGCCGTTGTCG
Organism: uncultured Gammaproteobacteria bacterium; assembly: GCA_963729605.1. GTDB lineage: Bacteria > Pseudomonadota > Gammaproteobacteria > DRLM01 > DRLM01 > CAKKSB01. Next base: position 138,890 of record CAVSNY010000003.1, read on the forward strand.
GCGCGGTGGCGGTGTTGAGGCGGGGATGGAATTGCGATTCCCGACCAGGAGGGCACTCTTCGGAGGTAAAGAAAAATAATCAGCTAAACACATCAGGACACCGTGCACTATCACCGTTTAACCGTTATCACCTGACGAGAAAATAATGCAGCACAACGAACACCAAACCCTCATCGGCCTAATCTGGAACATCGCCAACAAACTGCGCGGCCCCTACCGTCCGCCGCAATACCGCAAGGTGATGCTGCCGCTGATAGTGCTGCGCCGCCTCGATCTGGTGCTGGCGCCCACCAAGGACAAGGTGCTGGAAGAAGCCAAGAAGCTCAAGGCCAAGGGGCTCAAGGACAAGGCCTACGAAAGCGCGCTGTCCCGTGTCGCGGTCGGCAAGGACCGCACCCAGCCGCTGTACAACACCAGCAAGTTCACCTTTGAAAAACTGCTCGGCGACCCGGCAAATATTGCCAGCAATCTGGTGGCCTATATCCACGGCTTCTCGCCCCGCGCCCGCGACATATTCGACAAGTTCGAGTTCGAGACCGAGATCCACAAACTCGACGAAAGTGACCGCCTCTACCTCATCATCAAGGAGATCTGCGCCTCCAACATCGACCTCTCGCCCCGGCGCATCTCCAACCTGCAAATGGGCTACCTGTTCGAGGAACTGGTGCGCAAGTTCAACGAGCAGGCCAACGAAGAGGCCGGCGACCACTTCACCCCGCGCGAGGTCATCCGCCTGATGGTGAACCTGGTGTTCACCGATGAGACCGACGTCTTCAAAAAGGGCATTTACAAAAGCATCTACGACCCCGCCGCCGGCACCGGTGGCATGCTCTCGGTGTCCGAGGAATTCATTAAAAGCCAGAACCCCGACGCCCACATCGAACTGTTCGGCCAGGAATACAATCCCGAATCCTATGCGCTCTGCTGCTCTGACCTGCTGATAAAAGACGAGCCCATCGACAACCTCATCTACGGCGACACCCTCGGCATCAAAAACGCCAAGCGCCTGGCCGGCAACTTCGTGCCCCACGACGGCCACCCGGACAAACGGTTCCACTACATGTTCGCCAACCCGCCCTTCGGCGTGGAGTGGAAACCGGAAAAGGATTTCGTCGAGGACGAATACAAGGAGCAAGGATTTAACGGCCGCTTCGGCGCCGGCACGCCGCGCATCAACGACGGCTCGCTGCTGTTCCTGCAACACATGATCTCCAAGATGCACCCTTCACCGGAACAGAAAGGCGACGGCTCCAAGATCGCCATCGTCTTCAACGGCTCGCCGCTATTCACCGGCGATGCCGGCAGCGGCGAGAGCAACATCCGCCGCTGGATCATCGAAAACGACTGGCTTGACGCCATTGTCGCCCTGCCGGACCAGATGTTCTACAACACCGGCATCTACACCTACATCTGGCTGGTCAGCAACAAAAAGCCCAAGGCGCGTAAAGGCAAGGTGCAGCTCATCGACGCCACCCGCCACTACCAGAAAATGAAAAAGAGCCTCGGCAACAAGCGCAACGAACTGGGTGCCAACCACATTGCCGAAATCGTCAGGCTGTACGGCAACCACAAACACAATGCCGAAAGCAAAACCGGTCCGGACGGGAAAGGCGAGAGCCGCGTGTGCAGCAAGATATTCGATAATCGTGACTTCGGCTTCCTCAAGATTACCGTCGAGCGCCCCCTGCGCCTCAACTTTCAGGCAAGCGCCGAGCGCATCGAACGTCTGAAAGAACAAGGGCCGTTTGCCAATCTCGCCACCAGCAAAAAGACCAAAAACACCAAGGCCGCGGAAAAAGAGATCGCCGAAGGCGAAGCCCTGCAACAGGCCATCCTCAAGGCCTTGGCCGGCATGAACGGCAAAACTTTGTACACCAACCGCGATGCCTTCGAAGCCGCCCTCGACACCGCGTTGAACAAGGCCAAGCTGAAACTCCCCGCCCCACTGCGCAAGGCCATCCTCGCCGCCCTCTCTGAGCGCGACCAAACCGCTGACATCTGCACCGACAGGCACGGCAACCCGGAAGCGGACAGCGACCTGCGCGACATCGAGGTCGTGCCGCTGCCCGCCAACATCAAGCTGCCCCTGCCGCTGGGCTACGACAACGAGACTGGCCACGACAAACTGCTCAAGCTGGTGAAGGCCCATTGCGAGGACTACCTCAAGCGCGAAGTCCTGCCCCACGTGCCCGACGCCTGGATCGATTACGGCAAGACCAAAGTCGGTTACGAAATCCCCCTCAACCGCCACTTCTACGTTTACCAGCCGCCACGAGATTTAAAAGAAATCGAGGCCGACATCAAGACACTGGAAAGCGAAATCATGGCCATGCTCTCGGAGGTGGTGTGATGGCCGGGTATCAGCCTTATCCTGAGTACAAGGGGTCGGGGGTGGAGTGGTTGGGGGAGGTGCCGAAGAATTGGGAGCCAAAGCGCCTCCGCTTTGCATTAAGAACAAACCCGAGCAGCAAAGAAATTAAGCTGGCCCCGGAAGATTCGGTTTCTTTCGTGGGGATGGACGCGGTTGGTGAATACGGCGGATTGCGCTTGGACTCTGAAAAAGAGCTTTCCGAAGTTGGTTCAGGTTACACATTCTTCGCAAACAATGATGTTGTTGTTGCCAAAATCACGCCCTGTTTCGAAAACGGTAAAGGTGCAATCGCCGAGAACCTAACCAATGGGGTAGCTTTCGGTACAACCGAGTTACATGTTCTGAGAACAGGTTTGGAGTTAGATCCAGAGTTTTTATTTTACATCACGATATCAAATTTATTTCGCAGCCTCGGTGAATCCGAGATGTGCGGTGCAGGTGGTCAAAAGCGTGTCCCAGAATCGTTTATCAAGGATTTTGTTGCGGCATTGCCCAGTTTGCCAGAACAACAAACCATCGCCCGCTTTCTCGACCACAAAACCGCGCAGATCGATGCGCTCATCGCCAAAAAACAAACCCTGCTGGAAAAACTCGCCGAAAAACGCACCGCCCTCATCAGCCACGCCGTCACCAAAGGCCTCGATCCGAATGTAAAAATGAAAGACTCCGGCGTGGAGTGGTTGGGGCAGGTGCCGGAGCATTGGGATGTTAAGCGCCTCAAATTTTTGGTCTCTTCTCCACTCAAGTATGGCGCAAACGAGACGGCGGAATTAACGGATACAGAATTTCCGCGTTATATTCGCATAACTGACGTGAATGATGACGGCTCATTAAGAGAAGAAACGTTTCGCTCACTCCCTCCCGAAGTGGCAGCAGATTACCTGCTAGAAGATGGTGACATTCTTCTGGCTCGAAGTGGTGCCACTGTCGGCAAGAGCTTTATATACCGTCCTTCGTGGGGCGCTGCTGCATATGCGGGTTACCTTATTCGTGCCAGAATGTCCGAGGAGTTAGATGCTGACCTTTGTTTCTATTTCCTGCAATCGGATATTTATTGGCAATGGCTAAATAGCATATTTATTCAGGCAACCATCCAGAACGTGAGCGCAGAAAAATATGCAAATCTATGGTTACCGGTTCCATGCAAGGCTGAACAAGGCCCGATTATTGATTATTTAAATACGCAAGTTGGAAGAATAAAAATGCAGGCGTCGAAGGCAGCTGATGCCATCGAAAAACTCAAAGAATACCGCTCCGCGCTGATCACCCAGGCAGTCACCGGCAAAATCGACGTGCGCATTGTCAAGATTCCAGAGTCAGCCGCCAAAGGTCAGGCGGCATGATTGCTTTGATTAAGAATATTTTCTGGAAGTACTTTATCGGGTGCAGGGAGCAGGGATAAAAATATGCTGAATCGATTTGCTAAGTTCCTGCTCGTTGCAACATCGCTATCCCCGGTACTGGGTGCGGTGGCGGTTAATCAATTTGCCTTGGGCAAGTCGTGGCTAAGTTGGGCTCCTTGGCTGTCGGTTGCGCTACTTCTGGTGCTGATCTGTTGGCTGTTGCTTCGCTATGCGGATGACAATGGACAAAAACACCTCTTTCGCATTGAGGAGTTTGAGAGCAACGATAAGGAAGTGTTGGCCTTCTTACTGGCTTATCTGCTGCCATTTATCTCAGCCAAGGATATGGCCTTCGAAGGTCAGTGGCTGACCGGCGCTTATATCCTTGTCATCATATTTATGGTGATCTCCCATGCGGGCGTCCTTCATTTCAATCCAGTCATGGGACTTCTGGGTTACCACTTCTATGGTGTCAAGAATAGCGAAGGTGTGTCGCAGTTACTGATCAGCAAGGCGGAACTGCGCAGAACGGGTAAAGAGCTGAACACTGTACGGCTGGCACACAATATTTATCTGCACGTAGGGGGGGAAGGATGCTGAGTAATTTTCAACTGGCGGTGATTGTCAAATCGGGTGGGCAAGTGCGCCTTCTTCGGATTCCATTGCATCATGGGTTGCAAAATACACTGGCCGTAAGCTGGGAATCTCAATATCAAATCTTTGTAGAGAATATTCAAGAAATTGATTTTGACGCAGGATACAATCCTGAAGAGCATGAGCGATTCTGCTTGAAAGAATACGAACTTCCTGATTGGCTTGCGAATGAGAATAGCATGACTGTTCAAGACCTGGATGCGATAAGTAATAACGAGTCACTGATTGATTCGGTCAGGGGGATTGTGGCTTTTGCGCGAGATGCTCAGCGACAGGAATTGATGCTTTTTCAGAATTTCAGTCGTTCTCATGTCATTCGTCCAGGACGCTTCTTGTTTTTGCAAAATAATACCTATGAGAGCACTCAACGCCCCGGCTTTACGCTCGACGCTAAATTGAGTGCCGTGTATCTGGCGGCATATAACAAGCTGCTGTTTCATAACTTTCGCACAACTAACACATTTCTGCCGCTCGAAGAGTTTTATGAAGAAGCCTCGGAACAGGATATTCGTCATGTTTTACAACACGATCGACTCGCACCGGAGGATATTGATGCGCTGGCGGAGAATTCGAATCAGTGGTTCCGCAAACGCTTTGCCATGCTCAAGGACTCCGAAATATTGGACAAGTACACTGCGAAACAGATTCAAATACATTCGAAAGGATATGAGGTTGATATCCATATAAAGGGTGGCAAGATCGTGTTTCCGGCAGGCAAGGCTTCCGCCAAGCGCCTGCTTCAGTTTTTGAACGAGGAGGTTTTCCGTGGAGCAATTACGGAAACGCTTTATGAAACCAATTCAAAGCGCGAGGCGGATTGATGACCGTTCCTGCGCAACCAAAGATATACCATATCGTGCATGTGGACCGTTTGCCATCCATTATCGCGGATGGTTGTCTGTGGTGCGATGCGGAAATCGTGAATCGCGCGCCGCCCGGAACTACAATAGGCATGAATGGGATCAAGCAAAGACGGCTTGGTTTAGCTCTGACCAGTCACCCGGGTCTGCATGTGGGTGATTGTGTACCATTCTATTTCTGTCCACGCTCGATCATGCTGTATCTGATCTATCAGGGTAATCATCCTGAGATGACCTATCGGGATGGACAGGGGCCAATCATTCATCTGGAGACCGATCTTCGTGCATCCGTTGCGTGGGCGCAGCAGAATCAGCAGCGTTGGGCTTTTACTCTATCGAATGCAGGAGCCTATTACTTCGAGGATCGTTGCGATCTGTCACAGTTGAATGAAATAAACTGGGAGGCCGTTCAGGCTAACCGCTGGAGCGGCAACGGTATTGCAGCTTCGATCAAGGAAGGTAAACAGGCAGAGTTTCTGCTGGAAAACCGCTTCCCATGGCACCTGGTCGAGCGCATCGGCGTGCATTCGCGTGCGGTCTACCAGCAGGTGGTCAATGCCTTGCCTACAGGCGGTCATCGACCACAAATTGAGATAAAACCAGAATGGTATTACTGATAAGGAGGCGGCGAAGATGATTGAATATAAAAGTGGTGATATTTTGCGAGAAGATGCCGAGGCCATTATCAATACCGTGAATTGTGTTGGCGTGATGGGTCGCGGTATCGCGCTTCAGTTTAAAAATACATTTCCGCAGAATTTTAAGGCCTATGCGGCTGCTTGTAAGAAAGAAGAGGTACAACCTGGGCGGATGTTTGTGTTTGAAACCGGGCAACTGACCAATCCGCGCTACATTATCAATTTCCCCACCAAACGCCACTGGCGCGGCAAGAGCCGAATAGAGGATATTGAAACCGGCCTAATGGATCTGGTTGAGGTCATTCATCGATACAACATCAAATCAATCGCGATACCGCCTCTGGGAAGTGGTTTGGGTGGTTTGGACTGGGCGGATGTTAAAAAGCGTATTGAATCCGCGATGAAGCCGCTCACGAGTGTGCGCGTCATTGTCTACGAACCCAGAGGTGCGCCCGCTACCGAAAAAATGGTGCATAATCGCGAAGTTCCACCCATGACCGCCGGTCGTGCTGCCCTCGTGGAACTGGTGAGCCGCTACCTCAGCGGACTTCTCGATCCCTCGGTATCTTTGCTTGAGGTACACAAACTGATGTATTTCATGCAGGAAGCCGGTGAACCGCTGCGGCTCAAATATCAAAAAGCGCCTTATGGCCCCTATGCCGAAAACCTGCGCCATGTGTTACGCGACATCGAAGGTCATCTTGTTTCTGGATACGCGGACGGCGGTGATGCGCCGGATAAACAACTCAAGTTGGTGCCGGGGGCCATTGAAGACGCCACCACTTTCCTGCAACAGCACCAGGATACCCGGGCACGCTTTGACAAGGTGTCGGCACTGGTCGAGGGCTTCGAGTCGCCTTTTGGACTGGAGCTTTTGTCTACGGTCCATTGGGTGATGAAAAATGATGGTATGAATACTGTCGAAGACGTGATTCAACATACTTACGACTGGAACGAACGTAAGCGGCAGTTCACCCCACGCCAGATCACTCTTGCCGTGGATGTGTTGGCGAGTAAGGCTTGGGTGGCCCGTCGCTTGGAGTGAGTTGCATCTGGCCGGGATAAATCCTTGGCCAAAATCCCGGCTTGATAGTTCATTTAGTGTGAACTATAGTTCATGCGGTATGAACTATCGGATTAGCCCCCATGAGCCAGCTCAGCGATGCCCTGTTTACCGAGACCCAGCAAAAGGTGCTGGGTCTGCTGTACGGGCAGCCGGATCGGAGTTTCTACACCAAGGAGATCCTGCGTCTGACGGGCATGGGGGTGGCCACCATCAAGCGCGAGCTGGACCGCATGCTGGCGGCGGGTATTTTGAGCATGACCCGGATTGGCAACCAGCACCATTATCAGGCCAACCCGCAGTGCCCGATCTACGGTGAGCTGCTGGGCATCGTCAAAAAGACTTTTGGCGTGACCGAGGTCATTCGCCTGGCGCTTGAGCCACTGGCGAGAAAGATCGACCGCGCCTTTATCTTCGGTTCCGTGGCCAGCGGCAAGGAGAACGCGGCCAGCGATATCGACCTGCTGATCATCGGCGATGCGGGTTTTGCGGAGGTGGTCAGCGCGCTCTATCCGGTACAGGCAACGCTGGGCCGGGAGGTGAATCCGAAAATTTATCGCCAGGAGGAATGGACTCGAATGAAGAAGGGCAAGGATGCCTTTGTCACGGAAGTGATGGCAAAGCCGCGCATGGATGTGATCGGGGGTGGGGATGAGCCTGGATAACTTGATCGGAATCAGCCTGGAGAAGATCAAGCCGGATGCGGCGGTGATTGGGCGGCTGCTATCGGCGGCCAGGCGCAATATCACCGATGCGCGTGTTACGGAAATCAGCGCCGAGAATCGTTTCGATGCCGCCTACAAGGCCATCATGCAACTGGCCAATACCGCGTTGCAGGCCAACGGCTTCAGAACGCTGTCCAGCAAGCCCGGCCACCACATGACCATGATACAAACACTCAGCCAAACCATTGGTGTGAACAGGCAGGCCGTCATTGTGCTCGATGCCTTGCGCAAACAGCGCAACGTGGCGGATTACTCCGGTGATGTTGTCCCGATGAGCGCGGTGGAGGAATGCTTGTCCCATGCCGAGGTCTTGCAAATCGCGGTTCATAAGTGGCTGGAAAAGAACAAACCCGAGTTGCTTGGGGATAAAAAAGATTAAGGGGGGATGGCGTGCACACCGAACGGGACTTTGAAAACGACATCGAAGCGGCGCTGCTGAAAAGTGGCGGCTATCACGCGGGCGACCCGACTGGCTATGACGCCGAGCGGGCGCTGTTCCCGGCGGATATGCTCAGTTTTGTAGAGGCCACCCAGCCGAAGATCTGGGACTACCTGCAAAGCCTGCACAAGGACAAGACCCCGGCGGTGCTGATCGACAACCTGGCCAAGGAGCTGGACAGCAAGGGCATGCTGGGTGTGTTGCGCGAGGGCTTCAAGTGCAGCGGCAAGACGGTGAAGGCCGCGTTCTTTGCGCCCAACACCGACATGGACCTGCAGGCGCAGGAGCGTTATCAGGCGAATCGCCTTAGTGTGATCCGGCAGGTGAAGACCAGGAGTGGCGCGATCCCCGATATGGTGCTGGCGGTAAACGGCCTGCCGGTGGCGACGCTGGAGCTGAAGAACGTAATGTCCGCCACCCGATGGATGGTGGAGCACGCCAAGAACCAGTACAAATACGAGCGCGACCCGCGCGAAAAGCTCTTCGCCTTCAAGCAGCGCTGTCTGGTGCACTTTGCCGTAGACACCGAGCAGGTGTTCATGACCACGAAACTGGAAGGCAAAAGCACGTTCTTTTTGCCGTTCAATCGCGGTTTTGAACACGGCGCCGGTAATCCCCCGGTGGCTGGCGATGTGCGCACGAGTTATTTATGGCATGAGGCGCTGACCAGGGACAGTTTGCTGGACATCCTCGCCCGCTTTATGCATTTGCAAGTGGAAGAAACCACGGTTGCCACCGAAAAGGGACTGAAGCGCCACGTCAAGGAGACCATGATCTTCCCCCGTTATCATCAGCTCGATGCGGTGCGCAAATTGGTGGGGCATGCCCGCGAGAAGGGTTCGGGTCACAACTATCTGGTGCAGCACTCGGCCGGCTCGGGAAAATCCAACTCCATCGCCTGGCTAGCGCACCGGCTCTCCAGCCTGCACGATGCCAACGACGAAAAGATTTTTCATTCGGTGGTGGTGATCACCGACCGCCGCGTGCTCGACCAGCAGTTGCAGGACACCATCTTCCAGTTCGAGCACAAGCTGGGTGTGGTGCAGAAGATTGACGAGAACACCCAGCAACTGGCCAAGGCCCTGGCCGATGGCGTGCCGATTATCATCTCTACCATCCAGAAGTTTCCCTTTATCACCCGCGCCATCCAGGCCCTGGAGAAGAAGGGCGAGACGGTGAGCATCGCTACCGCCGGCAAGCGTTTCGCGGTGATCGTGGACGAGGCCCACAGCTCGCAGAGCGGCGAGACCGCCATGGAACTCAAGAGCATCCTCAATAAGGACGGCATCGAATCGGCCATCGCCGCGCAACTGCTGGACGACGAAGACGACAGCCTGAGCACCGAGGCGCAGCAGGCCATGCTGCGCGAGCAACTCAAGCGCACGCGCCAGCCCAATTTGAGCTTCTTTGCCTTTACCGCTACGCCCAAGTTCAAGACCCTGGCGGTATTTGACGAGCCGGGCGAGAACGGCGAGGCGCCGTTTCATCTCTACAGCATGCGCCAGGCCATCGAGGAAGGATTCATTCTCGACGTGTTGCGGGGCTATACTTGACTACAAGCGTTATTACAAGCTGATTCAGGATGTAGAGAACGACCCTTCCGTGCCGCGCAAAAAAGCAGCGCGGGCACTGGCGCGTTTTGTCGATTTGCACGACTACAACATCGGCCAGAAGGTGGAGATCATCGTCGAGCATTTCGTTACCCACACTCGCCACAAGATCGGTGGCCGCGCCAAGGCCATGGTGGTGACCGGCTCACGCGAACATGCGGTGCGCTACAAGCTGGCGTTCGACCAGTACATCAAGGACAACAAGATCAGCGGCGTGCGCTCGCTGGTAGCCTTCTCGGGCGAAATCGCCCTCAAGGATCAGGCCGGCAAGACCTACTCCGAAGTGACGATGAACAACGGCATCAAGGAGAGCGAGCTGCCGGAAAAATTCAACACCGAGGAATATCAGGTGTTGCTGGTGGCGGAGAAATACCAGACCGGCTTCGACCAGCCCTTGCTGCACACCATGTATGTGGACAAACGCCTGTCCGGCATTCAGGCGGTGCAGACCCTGTCGCGCCTCAACCGCACCACGCGCGGCAAGGAAAACACCTTCGTGCTGGATTTCGTCAACGAGCCGGACGACATCTACAAGGCCTTCAAGCCCTACTACGAAGTCACCCCCATGGGCGATGAGGTGGACCCGCAACACCTGAACGAACTGGCCCACACCCTCGCGGCCTGGCGGGTCTACACCCAATACGAAGTCAACGGCTGGTGCGAGATCTGGTTCCGCAACCGCATGCAACCCACCGGCGGCGAACACAAGCAGCTCAACGCCATGATTGACATGGCGGTCGAGCGCTTCAACAAGCTGACGGAGGAACAACAGGACGAGTTCAAGAGCCAACTGGTCAGTTTCCGCAGCTTGTATATGTTCCTGTCGCAGATCATCCCCTATCAGGATTCAAATCTGGAGAGACTCTATACCTACAGCCGCTTCCTGTTGAATAAGCTGCCGCGCACCCATCGTGAAACGAAGGTGACGGTGGATGATGATGTGGAGTTGAAATACTACCGGCTGGAGAAGATCAGCGAAGGCAGCATCAACCTGCGTGATGGCGAGGCGGAGTACCTGAAGGGTCCGACCGATGTGGGCACCGGTCAGACCGACGAAGAGGTGCAGTTGTCCACATTGGTCGCCGCGCTGAACGAACGCTTCGGCACCGAATTCACCCCCGCCGATCAACTGTTCTTCGAACAGGTGCGCGAAACAGCCGTGGCCAATGAACAGTTACGCCAGGCGGCGGAGGTCAACTCCATGGAAAACTTCGCGCCTATCTTTAACAAACAGCTCGAAACCCTCCTGATCGAGCGCATGGAAGGCAATGAGGATATTTTCTCACGCATGATGAACGACGAAGCCTTCCGCAACGTGGCGGCGGGGTATCTGATGAAGGCGGTGTATCGGCATATTGCGGGCAGTGGTGGGTAAGATCATCTGTTGATTTCTGCAAGCGGCGCATCCCAAACAACGGGGCGACGGCTCGCGGCTCCGAGCGGGTTGCGCGGCCGGACTCAATCGCTGCTTGTGCAGGCCACCGGCAGGCTCGACCTTCACTCCACCTGCCCCCTACCGGTGCCACACTTCCCCACCCACGCTCCGGTGCGCCTGCCCGAATCCCTGTCCGAACTCATCGCCGGCCCTTAACCATCCTCAGGGCAGCTGCACCGGCGCCGGCGGGGTCCAGCTCGGGTCGCGGTGTTCGGCGATGACGTTGGTGTAGATGCCGCCGCGCACGCCGAATTCGGCGGTGAGGCGCATGAAACGCGGCGCGGTGGCCCGCACCAGGTCATCGAGTATCCGGTTGGTGACGGCCTCGTGGAAGGCGCCTTCGTTGCGGAAGGACCACACGTAAAGCTTGAGGGATTTCAGCTCGACGCACTGCCGGTCGGGCACGTAATCGAGGTACAACGTGGCGAAATCCGGCTGGCCGGTCTTGGGGCATAAACAGGTGAACTCGGGCACCCGGATGCGTATAGTATAGTCCCGTCCGGGGTTGGGGTTGGCGAACGTCTCCAGTTCCTTGCTTGCTTGGGATGGCATGGTTTTCACTCGATCAAAGGGGCGGATAAGATACCGTATTCGCGCCCGGCCATGAAGACCCATTTCTGAATTTTGACATTACATAGAGACGCTATGCGGCTGAAAAAAATTAAATTGTCCGGATTTAAATCCTTTGTCGATCCCACCACCGTGCCCCTGCCCAGTAACCTGGTGGGCATCGTCGGGCCCAACGGCTGCGGCAAGTCGAACGTGATCGACGCCGTGCGCTGGGTGATGGGCGAAAGCTCCGCCAAAAACCTGCGCGGCGACTCCATGGCCGACGTGATTTTCAACGGCTCCACCGGCCGCAAACCGGTGGGCCACGCCTTCGTCGAGCTGGTGTTCGACAACAGCGACGGCGGCCTCGGCGGCCAATACGCGTCCTACGCGGAAATCGCCGTCAAACGCCAGGTCTCCCGCGACGGCCAGTCGATTTATTTCCTCAACGGCACCCGCTGCCGGCGCAAGGACATCACCGATATTTTCCTTGGCACGGGCTTGGGCCCGCGCAGCTACGCCATCATCGAGCAGGGCACCATCTCGCGTCTGATTGAGGCCAAGCCCGACGAACTGCGCATCTTTCTCGAAGAGGCCGCCGGCATTTCCAAATACAAAGAGCGGCGCCGCGAGACCGAGACCCGCATGCGCCACACCCATGAGAATCTCAATCGCATTAACGACCTGCGCGACGAACTTGAGAAACGCATTCAAACCCTGGGCCGCCAGGCCAAGACCGCCGAGCGCTACAAGGAACTCAAGCAGCAAGAGCGGATTTTGAAGGGTCAGTTGCAGGCCCTGCGCTGGTCCACCCTCAACAACGACGCGGCCCAGCGCGAGCGGCAGATAGTCGGCCTCGAAACCCAGCTCGAGGCCGAGGTGGCGGTGCTGCGTAACGTCGAGGCCAATATCGAGCGCCAGCGCGAGCAGCACATCGAAGAGAGCGACGCCTTCAACAAGGTGCAGGGCAAGGCCTACGAGACCGGCGCCGAGATCGCCCGTCTGGAACAGGCCATCCAGCACGCCAAGGACACCCGCGAGCAGCAGCACCGCGAACTGCGCGAGGTGGAAAAGGCCTGGGGCGAAGTGCAGGCCCACTTGCAGGCGGACCGCGCGCTCATCGAACAACTCACGGCCTCCGTGCAGGAACATGAACACGGCCTGCTGGAAACCCAGGCCCTCGAAGAACGTTCCTCGCAAGCCTTGGACGAGGCGGAAGAGGCCATGCACACCTGGCAGCAGGTGTGGGACGAATTCAACGCCCGCGCCGCGGCGCAATTGCAGGCGGCGGAAGTCGAGCGCGCCCGCCTCAATCATCTCGAACAGCACATCCGCCAATTGCAGGACCGGCTGACCCGCCTCGAACAAGAATTGGCTACGTTGTCCCCCGAGGCCGTGGAAGCGGAGTTGAACGGCATCGCCGAACGCAAGGAACACCTGGACGCGGTGCTGGAGCAGTTGCAGGAGACCATCGAGTCGCACGTCGAGCGCATTAGCGAAGAGCGTCAGCGCCATCAGCAACTCTCGAACGAGCTCAACACCGTGCGCACCGAATTGCAAAGCGCCCAGGGCCGTTACGCCTCGCTCGAGGCCTTGCAAGAAGAGGCGCTGGGTAAGAGCGAAGGCGGCGCGGTCAATAGCTGGCTCACGGCGCGCGGCCTGAATGACGCGGCGCGGCTGGCGCAGAAAATCACCGTCGAATCCGGCTGGGAACGGGCGGTGGAGACGGTGCTGGGTTACGGTTTGGAAGCGGTCTGCGTCGATGGCTTGACCGACATCGGCGCCGCGCTGGCCGATCTCTCGCAAGGCGAAGTGACCCTGTTCGATACCCGTGCCGAAGTCACCGCGACGACGCGCGGCGTGGAGGCTTCCAGCCTGCTGGATAAAGTGCAGGCGCCCTGGCCTTTGGACGGTTTGTTGGGCGGCGTTTATCTCGCCGCCAATCTGGACGAGGCCTTGACCCTGCGTCCGCGTTTGAGCGGCCGCGAATCGGTCATCACCCGCGACGGCGTGTGGCTGGGCAACGGCTGGTTGCGCGTGGTGCGCAACCCTGACGATCAATCCAGCGTGCTGGTGCGCGAACAGGCCTTGCAGACCTTGCAGCGGCAGATCGCGCAGCATCAGGCGCGTATCGCCGAGATCCAGGCGCAAGTCGAGCATAGTCAGTCGGCCTTGCGTGAGACCGAGCAGACCCGCGAACTCACCCAAGCTCAAGTGCGCGAATCGAGCAATCAGCGCGCCGAGGTGCAGGCCCAGTTCAGCGCGCGGCAGGAGCGGTTGAATCAAATGCGCGCGCGCGGCGAACGTCTGCGCGGCGAGATCGCAACCCTGCGCGGCGATCTGGCCCGCGACGAAGAGGAAATGGCCGGCACCCGCGAACGTCTCGAAGAGGCCTTGATGGCCACCGAAGGCCACACCGAGCAACGCGAACAATTGGTGTTGCAGCGCGATGACAAACGCCGCAGCTTGGAAGAAATCCGCCAGCGCGCCCGTGCCGATCGCGAGGCCCGTCACGCGGTGGCGGTGCGGGTCGAGACCGCCCGCACCCAATTGAAATCGACCCGCGACAGCCTGGAAAAGATGCAAGGCCAGCTGCATCATCTCTCGGCGCGCCGCGAGGAACTCAATTCCGCCTTGGCGGCGGGCGGCGAGCCTATCGAACTCATGGCGATGGAACTCGAAACCCTGCTGCAAAAACGCATGGAGGTGGACGAGCAGCTCAGCGCCGCGCGGCAACGCTTGGCCGAGGTCGATCACCTGCTGCGCGAATTGGCGGAGCAGCGCGCCCAGGCCGAACGCAAATCGCACGAAGTGCGCGGCCAGCTCGACAGTGCGCGCATGGCACATCAAGAAATCCGCGTGCGCCGCCAGACCTTGGAAGAGCAACTGGCCGAGGGCGATTACAGCTTGCAGCAGTTACTCGATGAAATGCCGCAGGACGCCGACGAAACCGTGTGGCACGAGGAGGTGGAGCGCATCGCCGGACAGATCCAGCGGCTCGGCGCCATCAATCTCGCGGCGATCGACGAGTTCGCCGAACAATCGGAGCGCAAGACCTACCTCGACGCGCAACACGCCGATCTCAGCGAGGCCTTGGCGACGCTGGAAAACGCGATTCACAAGATCGACAAAGAAACCAAGGAACGTTTCCAGGAGACCTTCGACAAGGTCAACGCCGGCTTGCAGGCGATGTTCCCGCGCTTGTTCGGCGGCGGTCACGCCTATCTGGAACTCACCGGCGACAATATCCTCGACACCGGCGTGACGGTGATGGCGCGTCCGCCCGGCAAACGCAACAGCACCATCCATCTGCTGTCGGGCGGCGAGAAGGCGATGACCGCGGTGGCCTTGGTGTTCTCGATCTTCGAACTCAATCCCGCGCCGTTCTGCATGCTCGACGAGGTGGACGCGCCGCTCGACGACGCCAACGTCGGCCGTTTCTCGAAGATGGTGCAGGAAATGTCGGAGCGCGTGCAGTTCATCTACATCACCCACAACAAGGGCACCATGGAAATCGCCCAGCAATTGATCGGCGTCACCATGCACGAACCGGGCGTGTCGCGCCTGGTGTCGGTGGATGTGGATGAAGCCATGGAGATGGCGGCCGCCTCTTAAGCCGCGTAGGATTATTATGGAAAAAGTCAGCTTAGTTTTAATCGTAATCGGTCTGGTGATTATCGCCGTGGTGCTCATTTCGCGGTTGCGCCTGCGGCGCCGCGACGAATCAGCGTCCGAGCCTTACCGGCGCGCCAGCGCGCAGGATGAAATGTTCCGCGACGAGCCGCCTGAGTATGATCCCCTGTTCGCCGTCGACAACGCCGAGGCGGAGCAACGCGAGTTGGACAAGTGGGGCGCCATACACACGAAGGACAAGGACGAGCCCGTGGTGGAAATACCGCCGCCTGCGCCGCGTGCGCACGCCGCCACGCCACCGCCGCCGCCACCGCAATCCGCCCCGCGCCTGAAAACACCCGCGCCACCGCAATCCGCTCCGCGCGTGACGACACCTGCCGCGCCGCCGGTGCCGCCGCCCGCGCCCGTGCGCAGCCCGCCGCGCCTGGCCGATGTGGCCGAACAAGTCATCACCTTGAACGTCATCGCCCCCGAGGGACATCGTTTCGCCGGCCCGGCCATCGCCGCGGCCATGGCGCGCGCCGGCCTGGAGTGGGGCGCGTGGTCCATCTATCACTATTACTCGCAACAAGACCCGCACGCGCCGCCGCTGTTCAGCGTGGCCAATATGGTCAAGCCCGGCAATTTCGATCCCCAGCGCATGGACGAGATCAGCACCGTGGGTTTGAGCCTGTTCATGGTGCCCGCCATGGACGGCACCGACCTGACCAGCCTCGACATCCTGCTCGCCACCGCCCGCCAATTGGCCGGCGACCTCGGCGGCGAATTGCGCGACTCACGCCGCAGCGTACTCACCCGCCAGGCCATCGAACTGCTGCGCGAACAAATCAATGAATGGCGGCGCAAGGCGCAGGTGGCGCAGTCTTGAAGGCGGGACGGCACGCGGTACAACACTGAAGTTTATGCAGGATGCGCTGCATGCAATGAAGCGCATCCTGCATTGCCTGCCAGATATTTGAGTTAAAGTGGCGGCGCGTCAGGGCCGTTGATCTTCACCGAAGTGTCGGCAAGTAGTAATGGTTCCGTTGCCGTACTCAGCTACGCCTTCTTTACAAATTCCGATTTCAACTGCATGGCGCCAATGCCGTCGATTTTGCAGTCAATATCATGATCCCCTTCGACGAGACGAATGCTTTTTACTTTGGTTCCGACTTTAATTACCGATGACGAGCCTTTTATCTTCAAATCTTTGATCACCGTGACCGTGTCGCCGTCATTGAGCAGGTTGCCATAGGCATCACGCACGACACGTTTGTCATCATTGCCTTCTACGACCGCGTCTTTTGTCCATTCATGCGCGCATTCAGGACAAACAAACATACTTGCGTCTTCGTACGTGTATTCGGAGCCGCATTTCGGACATTTAGGCAAACTGATCATGTTGCATCCTGTTGCTGATTGGTTGACGGTTGTGGATTGGTTCGGCGCGCTCCCACGCAAGACCGTCTCCAGCATGATTGGCGCTCACCTAAACCACATGTAGGGTGGGTTAGCGCATTTTGCGTAACCCACCAAGCGTTGCGAAGCAACACGATATATTCTAGTGAATACCTGGCGGCACGACAGACGGGTTATGACACAACGGTCTATCGAACCCACCCTTTACGGCATCACCACGATCATCCACGACACGCCGTAGCGGTCGGCGAGCATGCCGAAGCGCGGCGAGAAAAAGGTCTCGCTCAGCGGCATCTGCACCTGACCGCCGTCGGCCAGCGCCGAGAACAGCCGCTCGGCCTCGGCGGCGTTGGCGGCGGTGATCGATAACGAAAAACCCTGAAAATTCGGCTGTCCCTGGCATTGGCCGTCGGAGGCCATCAGCGTGGTATCGCCGATGCGAAAACTCATGTGCATGATTTTATGCTCGGCGCCGGACGGCACCATGCCGGGCGGTTGCGGTTCGGGACTGTCCTTGAAGCGCATGAGCATGATCACTTCGGCGCCCAGGGTCTTACGATAAAAATCGACCGCTTCTTCACAGCGGCCGTCGAAGAATAAATAGGGTTGGACTTGCATGGCATCTCCTTTTCGGGGGTTGGGATAAGAGTGGTAAAGCGGCCTGATGGTCTGGTCCGGAACAGGGTCGTGCGCAAGATTTGATAACACATCGCGCGACGTTTTGGGTTGACTCGGCGACTGGGCAGCTATCGCGGCTGGTTTCTTTGTGAGTTGCCGATTACTGCTTGGCCGCCATTTCCGCGCGCAAACGCTCCTCTTGTTCGCGCAACTCCGGCGTGAACTCGGCGCCGAAATCCTCCGCCTCGAACACCTGGCGGATCTCGATCACCGCGTCCTCGCCGGGCAGGGGATCGGGACAGCGCTTGACCCACTCGATCGCCTCTTCCTTGGATTTCACCTGAATCAGCCAGAAGCCGGCGATCAGCTCCTTGGTCTCGGCGAAGGGCCCGTCGATCACCGTGCGCTTGCCGCCCGAGATCTTGACCCGCGCGCCCTTGGAACTGGGGTGCAATCCCTCGCCCGCGAGCAGCACGCCGGCCTTCACCAGCTCTTCATTGTAATTACCCATCGCCGCCAACAGCTTTTCGTCCGGCAGCACGCCCGCCTCGGTATTCTTGCTCGCTTTGATGATAATCATGAATCGCATATCGCATCTCCTTTTAGTGGCTGGGGTGGCCGGACCGGCCGGCGATCCCGCCGGTCGCGTCCCCGCCTGATTGTACGACGAACGAGGCCGGGCGAAATCGACAGCTCCAAGCTGTTTTTTTGAAATGGCTTAAGTGGCGGTCTGTTTTGACTTAATCCCCACGCGAAACACGCCCCGAAGAACCGACCGGGCACAACGGCGCCGCAAATCGCCGTCAGTCTACGCGCCCAATATGAACTTTGGCCTATCGTTGTCCGGCTTGATAACATGTAGCGTTCGATCACCGGCCGCGTGCAGGAGACTCATCGAGGTTTGAGCTGGGCGACGGTTAGAGGGAGTACCACGGTCGGAGAACATGCAACGGCTAAAAAACATGCAATGGCTAGAGAGCAGCAACGGCTAGAAAACATGTAACGGCTAGAGAGCATGTAATGGTTGTTGGCTGCGCACTGTTTTGAATTTCTCCCCTCCTCCTTGAGGATGAGGGGTGGCGCGCAGCGACGGGGTGGTAGTAGAAGCCAATTAATTTTTCATCAATGCGATAAACAGCGGCAAGAATAACGAGGAGCCTAGGCATGGGTGCACAGTGGAAAGCGAAGGGCAGAGAAGCGGCGGCCAATGCCAAGGGCCGGCTCTTCACCAAATTGGCCAAAGAGATCATGGTCGCGGCGCGCGCCGGGGCCGAACCGGAGATGAACCCGCGTTTGCGCCTCGCAGTTGAGCAGGCCAAAAAGGCCTCCATGCCGCGCGACACCGTCGAGCGCGCCATCAAAAAAGGCGCCGGTCTGCTCGACACGGGCGTGAGTTTCGAAAAACTCATCTACGAAGGCTTCGCGCCGCACCGGGTGCCGGTCATCGTCGAATGCCTGACCGACAACGCCAACCGCACCGCCTCCAGCATGCGGGTGTTGTTCCGCAAGGGACAACTCGGCGCCTCCGGTTCCGTCTCGTGGGATTTCGACTATCTCGGCGTGATCGAGGCGTCCCCGGAATCCGCCACCGCCGACCCGGAACTGGCCGCCATCGAGGCCGGCGCCCGCGACCTGGAGCCCGGCGAAGACGGCGCCACGCTCTTCCTCACCGACCAGACCGACCTGGATGCCGTGTGCCGCGCCTTGCCGGCCTATGGTTTTACCGTGCAAGCCGCGCAATTGGCCTACCGGCCGAAAAACCCGGTCACGCTGGGCGAAGTGGAACGCGCGGAAGTCGAGGCGTTTCTGGAAGCCATCGATGCGGATGACGATGTGCAGAATGTTTATGTGGGGTTGGTGGATTGAGGGTTGGAGGGACAGGCATTGGTCGTAAGCGGCGGTTGTGATCCACAGGCGTCATTTGGCTATCAAGCGAGCTGACATGCAAATAGACAACTTCGTAGGCTGGGATGAGGCAAGGCTAAATCCCAGCGAAGCCACGCATGTGATGCGAACTGACAAGGTAGATTGAAGTAATAAACGCGGCGGAAGCGTGGTGGTATTTTTTACGCGTGTTATCAGTGCGCCTTACGCGCGCTGCGAAATAGATTATGCACGAGATAGAAGATCAGAAATCTACAAAGAGTTATGGAATAGTACTTCAGGGAGAGTTGGGCTCCTTACACGATTTCACAAACAGATAGGAAATCAGTTAAGAGAACGCCTGCGAGCAGTAAAACTTCGATAAGAACCGTAGGGTAAATAAACGAAGTGCATTGCACAAAATGAGGCAAGGCTACGTCATGGTGTTGCTGCGCAACGCTTGGTGGGTTACGCAAAAGGCGCTAACCCACCCTACATTGAAAAAAGGCCAAAGACTTCTTCCCGCAATTCATAAAAACCCCGCCGCCAGCGTCGCGATGCCGAGGAAGGTCATGAAACCCACCACGTCGGTGATGGTGGTGAGGACGATCGACGAGGCTTGCGCGGGGTCTTGGTCGAGCATGGTGAGCGCGATGGGAATCACCGCGCCGGCCAGGCCCGCGGCGACCATCGAGACCACCATCGCGCTGCCGATCACCAAGGCCAGTCCGGCGGAGCTCGACCAGAAATACACGGCGATCATGGTGGTGAGCGCCACCAGCACGCCGTTGATGAAACCGGTGCTGGTTTCCTTGAAGCCGATCCGCCACCAATGGCGGGCGCTGATTTCGCGCAGTGCGAGGCCGCGCATGGTGACCGCCAGCGCTTGCGCGCCGGTGTTGCCGGCCTGGCCGGCGACGATGGGCAGCAGCACGGCCAGCGCGGTGAATTAGGCGATGGTGTGTTCAAACAGGCCGACCACCGACGCGGCGAGGAAGGCGGTGGCGAGATTGATCTGCAGCCACGGCAGCCGCTTGCGGACCTTGAATAAGATGGGCGACAGGGCGCGTTCGTCTTTGCTCACGCCCACCATGGTTTGAATGTCGGCGCTGGTCTCGTCCTGCACCGCGCTGATCAGCCCGGCGTAACGCACCACGCCCACCACCCGTTGCTGGGCGTCGAGCACCGGCAGTTCGGTGATCTTGTGGGTCTCGAGGATGTCGGCGATTTCCTCGCGGGTGGTCAGCACGTCCGCCACGATCTTGGCCGGCCGCGCCAGCACGCTCAAGCTGGTTTTGCCGTTGGCGAGGGCGAGGTCCTGGATGTCCACCACGCCCTCGAGATGGCCTTCTTCGTCCACCACCAGCGCGTTGCGGGTGGTGATGCCGCGGTAGCGGCGCAGATATTTCAAGGTGTCGTTGGCGGTGATGTGGGCGCGGAAGGTGGGCACCACCGGGTCCATGAGGGCGCCCGCGCTATTGGGCGGATACTCCATCAGCCGCCGCAATTCCTTGGCGAGATGGGCTTCGAGCCGTTGCAGGTAAATGGCGCGTTGTTCCTCGTCGAGCGCGCGCAGGGTCAGCACGGCGCGGGTGGGATCGCCGCGATTCAAAATCAAGGTGGCGCGCTCCATCGACAAACGCGTGAACAAGGCGTGGGCGACGTGGAACGGCAGCCTGTCCCATACCGCGCCTAATTGCTGGGGCGGAATTCGTTCGATGAAGTCGACGGCGCGCCGCAGGCTCAGCTCGCTCAGCCATTCCGCCACTTCGGCCGGGTGGTGTTGCAAATAGTGGCGGTTGAGTTCTTGTATGACCGCGGCGCTGTCGCTCATCAGATGGCTCCGGATAACGGTTTATTTGCGCGGCTGGTTGAAGCGCTCGCCCAACACCGCCACCAGGCTGGACGAGGCGCTCCAGTACACCTCGGCCAGCGCCAGTACCGGCGCGAGCAGATCGGAGCGCGGCGCATGGGTATGGCCGGTGAGGTGTTGGCGCAACGCGGCGCGTTGCAGCACGCCCAATAATTTATTGTGGAGGTCCACCACCGGCGCGGCGGTACTGCGGTCCCACAGGGGATGATGGACGATAGACGCCAGCGGCGCCTCGGCCGGCAAGGCCGGGGTGGATTCGTTGATGAGCGCGCTCACCCGCAACTCGTCGCGCCCGGTGAGCAGGCCGTGCAGCGATACCGTGCCGAGGAAATATTGATCTTGATCCACCACCGGCAGGTCGGTCAGCGTATTGGCGGGGAGTTGTTTGAATTCGCGCAGGCCGTAGCGGACGGTCCAGTCATCGCGCAGCGACAACGGCGGCGTGGACAACAGGCTGCCCACCGTGCCGGCCGGAAAGCGGATGACGCGCGCCAGTTGCGCGGTGAGTTTGGCGGGCAGGGCGGCGAACAGCGCGTCACGCTGCGCGGTGGCGAGCGGGCGGAGCAGGCCGGCGGTCTCGGTGAGTTTGAGTTGGGAAAAAATCGCGGCGGCGTGTTGCGGCTCCAGCAGCGGGATGATGCGCGCCGCGCGTTCCGGCAGCATGTTTTGCAGCAGGGCCGCGGCGCCGGGCGCGGGCAGGTTCATGAGAAAGGCCGCCACCCCCGCGGCCGGCAGCCGCATCAGCACCGCCGCGGCGTCGGCCGGGCGCTGCTCGCAGAACAGTTGGCTAAGTGCCGCGTCGCTGTTCATGCTCGGGCGGTTTTTCCAGACGGGAGGACGGTTCGCTCAGGAACAGCGCGGTGGGTACGTGACAACGGCCCTGCGCCGTTTCCAGCACCACGCTGACGGTAGTGATTTGTTCGATGCGACCGTGCAACGCGCCGATGGTGATGTTATCGCCGATCTGATACATCTGCCGCGCGTAGTGCGCGGCCAGGATGTTGGCCACGACCTGACGCGAGCCGAGGCCGAAGGCCAGCGCCATGCCGCCGAAGATCATGCCGAGCGTCACGCCGACGATCACCACCAGGAAGGTGACGTTGATGCCCATTTGATCGATACCGATCACCACCGCCATGCTGAAGATCAGGATTTGCACCGAGCGGCCCAGCACGTCGGCGTAGGCGAGTTGCGCGGTGCTGGCGGCGGCGCTCACCAGGTCCTTGGCCATCAGGCTGAACACGAATCCGGCGAGCAGGATCAGCAGGCCGGCCAGCAGGGCGGGGAGATAGGCCACCACGTTGCTGAGCCAATCGGTGAAGATGCCCAGCCCCAACACCTGAGTGGCGGCGGTGAGGAATAACAGGATGATCGCCCAATACACGATGGCGCCCACCGCCTTGATGGAGCGCTCTTCCATCAGGTGGCCCCGCGACGCGTGGCGGCGCGACATATTATTGAGTGAGCGGCCGAGCAGACGCAGGCCGCGTTCGGCGAGGCTCCGCAGCAATTTGGCCAGCAGCCAGCCGACCAGCACCACCGCGACGGCGCCCAGCATATTGGGCAGCAGGCGGATCAGGCCCGCCACCGCCTGGGTTACCGTGTCTTTTACAACCAGCAGCCAGCTGCTCTCGGCTTCCATGGCGGCTCCATAATGGCCATCTCGTAAACTTGGGGTAAGGTAGGGCGCGGCGGGGTGGATAGCGGTCGCGGCCGCGCGCATTATTGTGTATCTTACTCAGAACGTCGTGAGTAAAGCCACCGCTTTACCGCAAGCTTTCCAGAGCGACAGTGAGAATATTTGGATAGGTGGGGTCACCCGGGACGATGGGATTATTTCCGACTCGGCATTGACCGGCTTGAAAACCCCGTTGCGATTCGAGAAAAACTGCATAGCCGCGTAAGCCAAACCTCGGCCGTTCGATATTGAAAAAACCTCACACGTCCGCTTTCCCGCGCGCGGGGAAAGGGAGATAAGAGGGGCGCCCTCGCAGAGTGATGACGGTCATCCGGCGCCCTCACCCCGGCCCCTCCCGCCCGCGGGAAAGGGGCTTGGGAATGGCTGATCGGTCATGCGGTGCGGCATGACCGATGGCCGAACTGGTACTGCAATTCCGCTCGAGAAGGAGGCGCCTTATGTTCACGCAACGGAGTTATTCGAGGATCATGCTGGGCCTGGGTGTGGTGCTGGCCTTGGCGGCGTGTTCCGGTAAAAATGTGGTGGAAAGCGATCTGCATCTCAAGGGCGTGCCGGACTGGGTGAACGAAGGCACCCAGATACTCAAGACCGGCGACGGCCGATTATTCCACGGCGTCGGTTCCGCGCCGGCCTTGGGCGACATGTCGCTGCAGACCTCCACCGCGGACAACCGCGCCCGCGCCGAACTGGCCCGCGTGTTGTCGTCGTATATGAACGTGGTGTCCAGCGATTACCTCGCCTCCAGCGGCAAGGGCGACGACCCGGCGGTGGACCAGGCGGTGTCGCAGCAGATCGAGAACATCACCCGCGTCAATCTGAGCGGCGCCAAGATCATCGGCCGCTGGCGCGATGTGAAAAGCAATATGATTTATTCCCTCGCCGAACTGGATTTCCAACAAGTCAAATCCACGGTGCGCGGTGTGGAGGAAATGAATACCGGTCTCAACCGCTATGTGGACAGCCATGGCGAGACGATTTTTGACAAGCTGGCGGAGGAACGCAAGAAATGATCACGTTATTGAAACGGGTAACTTTGTTGCTGGTGGCGGGCATGGTGTTGACGGCCTGCGCGACCAAGGTGGAGCGCATCGCCCCCGATGAAGTGAGAGATCTCAGCGGGCGCTGGAACGACACCGATTCGCGGCTGGTGTCGGAAGAGATGATCGACGACGTGTTGTCGCGCGCCTGGCTCGGCGAATTCACCGGCCAACGCAAGCGCGATCCGGCGGTGATCGTCGGCGAGATCCGCAACCTCAGTCACGAGCACATCAACATGCAGACCTTCGTCAGCGATATGGAACGCAGTTTGATCAATTCCGGCAAGGTGGTGTTCGTCGCCTCCAGCGAGGAACGCAAGGGCGTCCGCCAGGAGCGCGGCGATCAAGACCTCAACGCCAGCGAAGAGACCCGCAACCCGATGGGCCAGGAGCGCGGCGCCGACTTCATGTTGAAAGGCACCATCAGCACCATCCTCGATACCGAAGGGAAGAGGCAAGTCCGCTTCTATCAGGTGGACCTCAATCTGATCAGCCTCGCCGACAACCGCAAGGTGTGGGTCGGACAGAAGAAGATCAAGAAATACGTCACCGGCGCGAGCGTAAGGCCGTAAGCTAAGGTGCATTAGGCGGCCGCCGTGTTGCGTGCGTGGTCATGGGCGTTCCGAATGGGCGCCGCCGCGGCTTTGGCCGTGATGCAGGGCTGCGCCACCTACAGCGACGGCATCAGTCGCATGGAAACGCTGATCGCCGCCGGCCAGCCGGCCGCCGCCCTCAAATCCCTCGACGAACAAGCCTCCTCCCGCCAGGACGAGGTGTTGTATCTGCTCAACAAGGCCGTCCTGCTCCATCAGGCCGGCGACTATCCGGGCAGCAACGCCGCCTTGGAACAGGCCAAGCCGCTCATGGAAAAATACGCGGTGTTGAGCGTGACGGAACAGGCGGGCGCCTTGGCGGTGAATGACGCCATGCGCGCCTACGGCGGTGCGAATTACGAACGTATCTACACCCACATCTTCGCCGCGCTCAACTATCTCGCCCTCGGTCAACTCGGCCAGGCGCGGGTCGAGGCGCTGCAAATGGATGACGCGCTCAGGCAAATTCCCGAGGGGACGCCGGCGCCCGGCGGCTTCGCCCGTTATCTGTCGGGCTTGATCTTCGAATCCTTGGGCGAGTGGGACGATGCGATGATCGCCTATCGCGACGCCTATGAAGCCTATCGCGCCTATCCCGCTAATGCCGTGCCGCCGCCCGAGAGTCTGCGCCGCGATTTGCTGCGGGTGGCCGTGCGCCAGAATTTGAGCGACGAAGCGGCGCGTTATCGCGAGGACTTCGGCGTGAAGGAAAACGAACGCGGCGATGACTTGGACGGCAAAGGCGAGGTGGTGTTGATTTTGGAAAGCGGCCTCGCGCCTTTGAAACGGGATGTCGTCACCGGCGTTTACGCGAATGACGGCCGGCTGGTGACGGTGGCCCTGCCTTATTACCAATCGCGCACGCCGACGGTGACCGGCGCCACCTTGTCCGCGAGCGGCGGGCCGACGGCCCACGGCGAATTGGTGGAGGACGTGCAGCGCATGGCCTTGGCCGAACTGGAGCGCGAGATGCCGGCGATCGTCGCCCGCGCGGTCGGCCGCGCGGTGGTGAAGAATAAAACCATCAAACAAACCGAGCGGCAAGGCAACGACGCCCTCGGTCTGCTGGTGAACGTGGCGGGACTGCTCACCGAACGCGCCGACACCCGCAGCTGGTCCACCTTGCCCAGCCGCTTCTATGTCGCGCGCCTGCCGCTGACGCCCGGCCGGTATCAGCTCACCTTGCAAGTGCGCGATGCCGCCGGTGTGACGGTCGGGACGCGGGAGTACAATGACATCGTCATCGACGTGGGGACCAAGCGCTTCATCGTCGAACATTGGGTGGTGCCGGCGGATCTGCTGCCGCGCCCGCTCACTCATCGGCCCGCGGCCGCCGATCCGCCGCGCCGCAATTAAGGGGACGTCATCATGCGCCTTTGCCGTATTCCTCTCTGGTTTTTGTTGGGTTTGGGTCTGCTGGCGTGCAGCGCGGGGGTGAAGGACGCCGGCAAGCGGACGCCGGATTGGATCGCCGGCGAAAGCGCGCGTTTTTCCTCCAATCAGTATTTATTGGGACGCGGCTCCGACGCGAGGTTGGATAACGCCAAAGACCGCGCCCGCGCCGATCTCGCCAAGACGTTTCAAGTGGCGGTGAGCGAGGAGAGCAGCGACGTGCAGCGATTTCAGCGCAAGACGGAAGATCAACGCAGCGAAGAACTGCAATCGCTCGACATCTCGCGCGCGGTGCGGACTCGCAGCGAGGCCTTGATCAGCGGCATCGAAATCGCCGATATCTGGCGCGACCCGCTCAGCCGGGACTATTACGCCCTGGCGGTCTTGCCGCGCGCCCAATCGGCGCGCGGCCTGCGCCAGGACATTCAAGCGCTGGACGAGGCCACGCGCGGCCATATCGCGCGGGCCCGCGAGCAGGGCGATCCCTTGGACAAGGCGGGCGCATCGGCCAAGGCGGTGGCCGCGCAGCGGGAGCGTGCCGAATATCAACGCATGTTGCGGGTGGTCGATAGCAGCGGACAGGGCATCCCCGCGCCGTGGAATCTCGCCGAGTTGGAGGCCGATCTCGCCACCTTGCTGCAGCGGGTGACCGTCGCGCCGCGCGCCGGCGGTCGCGATAGTGAAAATTTGCTGCCTGCCTTGCGCGCCGCGCTGGCCGACAGCGGTTTCCGCGCGGCCGACGATGCCGCGGATTATGTGCTAGAAGCCGCGCTGAACTTGCATGCACTCGGCCAGCGCGAAGGCTGGTATTGGTATGCCGGCAGTTTGGAACTGGTGTTGCGTGATAACGCGGGACGCGTGCGCGCCTCCCAGCGCTGGAATATCAAAGAATCCGCCAAACTGGATACGCTGGCGCGTCAGCGCGCCGCTGACAAGGCGGCGGAGATTCTAAAGCGGGAATTACGCGCGAGCTTATTGGGCTTTGCCGGCGGCTGAGCGGCGCGGGTCGTTACGGCTTGGGTCCGGGGCAGTGTTGAATACCAGGCATCTCAAAATCGATTTTGACGATGGAATACGTTCGACGGACCGTTAACGGCGGCTTGCAAACCCTGTTGCGATCCCCTCTCCCCCAACCCCTCTCCCGCGAGGGGAGAGGGGTAAGATGGCTCTGCATGATCGTTACCAAGGTTCGCTCTCCGGGCCGTTAACGCCGGCTTGAAAAGCCTGTTGCGATTTTGCGAAGGTGATCGGAGCATATCCCCCTCTCTCCCACCCATCTCCCACGAGGGGAGAGGGGATAAAGATGGCTCTGCATGGGCGTTACCAAGGTTCGCTTTCCCCTCGCGGGAGAGGGACAGGGAGAGGGAGAAAGCTTAATGATGAAAAATAGTCGAGAGCGGTATGGATCGATAACGAAGGTGTTGCACTGGCTAGTCGCGGTTTTGATCATCGTCATGATTCCGCTGGGCTGGTACATGTCCGGTTTGGATAACGAAGACCCCTGGTATTACCGCTCCCTGGATTTGCATGTGACGTTGGGAATGCTGGTGTTGGTATTGTTCCTGTTCAAGATCGTCTGGCTGTCGATCAGCCCCAATCCCCGGCTCTCGCCGCAATTGGCCGCTTGGGAATACCGCGCCGCGCGGTTGTTCCATGCCTTGCTCATCGCCGCGCTGGCTGTGGTGCCGGTACTGGGTTATCTGTCGTTTACCTCGCAGGGCGACCCGGTCTCCATCTACGAGTGGTTCGAGATTCCAAGTTTGATGGAGTTTTCGAAAGAAAGCGCCAAGCGGCTGGCGTCACTGCATATGTATTTCGCCTATGCCACCGCGGCCGTCGCGGCCATCCACATCTTGGCCGCGCTCAAACATCACTGCTTGGACAAGGACGATGTCTTGCAGCGGATGGGCTTTCGCCGCTGAACCGGCAACGGAGCGCAATTCTTCGCCGTACTCACCGCTGCAATAGACCCGCCTTAAATTTCCTTGCGGTGTTCATGATGAGATGACGCGTCGCTGTTTTTGAAATTCGCGAAACGTTCCATGGAAGGCAGGGCCACGCCGCTAAACCAGTATTCACTGATCAGGCGCACCACGTGGAGAAATTTATCGAAATCCACCGGTTTGATGATGTACGAATTGCAACGATGCCGATACATGGTCAGGATTTCCTGGTCTTCCGCCGAAGTCGTCAAAATCACGACCGGCAAATGAGCCAACTTTGGATCGGCGACCAGTTCGGCGAGCACCTCCCGCCCATCCATGCGCGGCATGTTCAAATCGAGCAAGATCAGATCGGGGGTCGGCGCGTCGGCATATTGGCCTTCCTTGCGTAAAAAGGCCATGCATTCAACCCCGTCTTTGGCGTGATGGAGATTGGCCCCCAGTTTGGTCCTTTTGAAACCCAGGCGGGTGAGTTCCACATCGTTTTCGTTGTCTTCGACCAGGAGGATTTCCGCGGATCTGCTGAGGGTGGGTCCATTGGTCATGAGTCGTACCCCGTTTTTTCAGGAATCGTAAAGTAGAATCGACTGCCGCGGCCGGGTGTGGATTCCACCCAAATTTTTCCGCCATGGCGATGGACGACGCGGCGACAGACCGCCAGGCCGATCCCGGTTCCCGGGTATTCCTGCTGATTGTGCAAACGGCGGAATATCTCAAAAATTTTTTCGTAGTATTGCGCCTCGATGCCGATGCCGTTGTCACTCACGCAAAATACCCACTCGTCGTTTTGCTGCTCGGCGCTGACATGGATTCGAGGCGGCTCTTCGCCGTGATATTTGAGGGCGTTGCCGATCAGATTATGCAGTAACTGTACTAACTGCGAACGGTCGCCGATCACCACCGGCAATTTGTCGCAAGTGACCTTGGCGCCTGCTTCGGTAATGGCCGCATCGAGCAGTGAAACGGCATCGTTGAAAATGTCATGAAACCGCAGTCGGGCCAAAGGTCGGGCCTGCGATTCGATACGGGAATAGGCCAGCAAATCCTGTATCAGGGTGTGCATGAGCTGGATCGATTGAACCGTGCGCGAGATCCAGTCGTCGGCCTGGGGATCCAAGCGCCCGCCGTATTCGGCGCGCAGCAATTGCACGAAGCCGCTGATGCTGCGCAGCGGCGATTGCAAATCATGGGAAGCGATGTAGGCGAATTGTTGCAATTCGATGTTGCTGCGTTCCAGGGCCTCGTTGGAACGCCGAAGTTTTTCGGCTTGCGCGGTGAGCTCCACCGTACGTTGCTGTACCCGTTGTTCGAGCATTTCGTTAGTTTGCCGCAAGGCGGTTTCCAGCCGCTTGCGCTCGGTGATATCGACGATGACGCTGAGGACGAACAGGCCCTCCTCGGTTTCGATGGGATTGAGGCCGATTTCCACGGGGAATTCGCTGCCGTCCTTTCGCATGCCGAACAAGTCGCGCCCTATGCCCATGCGGCGGGCCTCGGGCGCGGCGAAGAACCGCGCGCGCATGTCGGGGTGTTTGGCGCGGAAACGTTCAGGAATGAGTTCTTCCACGTGGCGGCCCAATAACTCCGAACGCGAATAACCGAATAATTTTTCGGTTTCGACGTTGACGATCACAATGGCCCCCGCGGCGTCGATCATCACCATGGCGGTGGGCGCGGATTCGACGGTGGCGCGAAAACGGTTTTCCAGCCGTTTGCGTTCGGTGATATCGACGATGGCGCTGACGACGAACAAGCCTTGGTCGGTTTCGATGGGGTTGAGACCGATTTCCACCGGAAATTTACTGCCGTCCTTGCGCAGGCCGAACAAGTCGCGGCCCGCGCCCATTCGCCGCGGACTGGGTTGCCTGAAGAAGGAGGAACGCAGTTCCGGATGGGCGGCTTGAAATTCCTGAGGTATCAGTAATTCCACCGGACGGCCCAATAATTCATCGCGCCGATAGGTGAAAAGGATCTCCGCCTCTCTGTTCATCAACACGATTCGGCCTTGGTTGTCGATCATCACGATCGCCATCGGCGCCGATTCGATGATGGCGGTCAGCCGCGCGATGGTGCCCGCGGCATTCGGCAAATCGCCATTGAATATGGTATGTGGCATAAAGTTGCGCCGCCGCCAAGTTAAAAAACAAACTAAACCGACGCCTGCTTGGAAGCAGGTATCTTCCCTTGATTATCTTAAGCGGCGTTTTTCCCGATCGCCGTCGTTAAAATTTAAATTGCCAACGCGGACAATGATGAATGAGAGCCCTGGCGTTTAAAATAGGACATATACTGATATTTAGCCAGTGTGCCTTGCTTGGGAATGTGCCGCCGCCAGGGTGGCTACCATATGATTGGTAATGAAATTTCGAGGACGGTTTTGGGGCGGCGCGATATTCGGTTTGGCGTAGTCGTCTTTAACGATGAAGAAGTATTCACGGTATGCATTTTGGCATTATCGGACGCGGCGTTTTAATTGAAGCGATGAACGTAGCGAAGCTTATAAGCTTAAATTCTCCGTGGCTTGTCGCGGGGACCGCGATGGGAATTTTCAAGGAGGGGAGCGTAGCGAGGGAGGACGCGATTCTCGTCTTGAGCAAGGAGGGGATTGATGCCCGTGCGTAGTCAGACCAATTTACTAGACCGCACTCGATTTAAAGCGGGATGGCGTGACGCGCAGGAGACTACCCGTCTCCCAAGGATAATAAAGCGGTGTTGCCGCCTACGGCGGCGGTGTTGACGGTGAGGGTGCGCTCCACTGCGAAGCGCAAGAGATAATCCGGGCCGCCGGCCTTGGGGCCGGTGCCGGACAGGCCTTCGCCGCCGAAGGGCTGCACGCCGACCACGGCGCCGATCATGTCGCGATTGATGTAGCAATTGCCCACCCGCAGGCGCGATTGAAGGTAATGCGCGGTGGCTTCGATGCGGCTGTGCACGCCGACGGTGAGGCCGTAGCCGGTGGCGTTGATGTCGTCGATGACCCGCTCCAGATCGCGCGCCGCGTAGCGGATGATGTGCAGCACGGGGCCGAATACTTCCTGTTGCAGTTGATCGAGGCGGTCGATTTCGAATACCCGCGGCGCGAAGTAACAGCCGTGTTCGGTGCCCGCCGGCAAGGGTGTTTGATAGAGCAAGCGGCCCGCCGTGCTCATGCGCACGGCGTGTTCGGTGAGGGTGAGGCGGGCGTTTTCGTCGATGACCGGGCCGATGTCGCTGGCGAGCAGGGCGGGGTCGCCGATTCGCAATTCGGCCATGGCGCCGGCCAGCATCTCGATCACCTTGGGCGCGATCTCCTCTTGCAGAAACAAGACCCGCAGTGCCGAGCAGCGTTGGCCCGCGCTGTTGAAGGCGGAGCGGATGACGTCTTTCACCACTTGTTCGGGCAAGGCCGAGCTGTCGGCGATCATGCAATTTTGACCACCGGTCTCGGCGATGAGGGGCACGATGGCACCTTCGCGCGCGGCGAGGGCGCGTTGCAGATGTTTGGCGGTGTTGGTGGAGCCGGTGAAGGCGATGCCGGCGATGCGTTCATCGCCGCTGAGCGCCGCGCCGATCACGCCGCCCGCGCCGGGTACGAAATGCAATACCGCGGGCGGCACGCCCGCGTCGTGCAGGAGTTGCACGGCGCGGTAGGCGATCAAAGGCGTTTGCCCCGCCGGTTTGGCGATCACCGCATTGCCGGCGGCGAGGGCCGCGCTCACTTGGCCGGTGAAAATCGCCAGTGGAAAATTCCAGGGGCTGATGCAGGCGAACACGCCGCGGCCGTGGCGCTGTACTTCATTATGTTCGCCGGTGGGGCCGGGCAAGATCAGCGGCGCGCCGAAATCGCGGCGGGCCCGCGCCGCGTAATAGCGGCAAAAGTCCGCGGCCTCGCGCACTTCGCCAAGCGCGTCGGCGACGGTCTTGCCGGCCTCCCGGATACAGAGGGCCATCAGTTCGGCGCGATGGTGTTCGATCTTGTCGGCGGCGTTTTCCAAAATGGCGGCGCGTTGTTCCGCGGCCGTGCGTGCCCAGGCCGGCGCGCCCGCCGCGGCGACGGCGATGGCGCGGGTGACGGTGGCGGCGTCGGCGTGAACGACGCCGCCGACGCGACGGCGGCGGTCGCTGGGATCGAGCACGGCCCGTTCTTCGCCGTCGCCGGATTTTCCTTCCACTAATGGGGCCGCGCGCCAGGTGGATTCGAAGGCGGCGTTTATTTCCTCGTGGAGTTGTTGCAGCGCGAGGGGGTCGGCGAGATTGAGTCCGGCGGAATTGCGGCGGTCGGGATAGAGATGCGCCGGTGGCGGGATGCGCGGATGGGGTTTCGACGCGAGGGCGGCGGCTTGCGCCACCGGGTCGGCGACGAGTTGTTCGATGGGCGCCCGCGGGTCTTCCAGCCGGTTGACGAAGGAGGTGTTGGCGCCGTTCTCCAATAAGCGCCGCACCAGATAAGGCAGCAGATCCTCGTGGCTGCCCACCGGGGCGTAGACGCGGCAGGGCAGCTGAAGGTCGGCGCGGTTCAGTACCTCTTCATACAGCGCGCCGCCCATGCCGTGCAGGCGCTGGAATTCAAAGTCGCGGCGGCGGCCGGCGATTTCCAGGATGCCGGCGACGGTGTGGGCGTTGTGGGTGGCGAATTGGGGAAACAGCGCGTCGCGGGCCTCGAACAGGCGTTTGACGCAGGCGAGGTACGAGACATCGGTGTTGACCTTGCGGGTGAATACCGGATAACCGGCCAGTCCCGCCTGTTGCGCGCGTTTGATTTCGCTGTCCCAATAGGCGCCTTTCACCAGACGCACCGGGATGCGTTTGCCCTGTGAGCGGGCGATGTCGATCAGCCAATCCAACACCGGCAGAGCGCGTTTTTGATAGGCCTGTACCGCGAGTCCCAAACCTTCCCAGGTCCCCAGTTCGTGGGCGCTGAACATCGCGGCGAAGATGTCCAGGGATAAATCGAGACGGTCCGCCTCTTCGGCGTCCAGGGTCAGGCCGATGTCCGCCCGCCGGGCGGCGCGCGCCAACTCGTGCAGGCGCGGCGGCAGCTCGGCCATCACCCGGTCGTGCTGGGCGAATTCATAACGGGGATGCAACGCCGAGAGTTTCACCGAGATGCCGGGCCGCGCGAACGCGTTGCCCGTGTTTTTGCCGGTATGGGCGGCGATGGCGTGAATGGCCTTGAGATAGGCCTCGGTATAACGGTCGGCGTCGTGGCCGGTGAGGGCGGCTTCGCCCAGCATGTCATAAGAGTGGCGATAGGCGCGATGCTCGGGCTGTTCGCTGCGGCGCAGCGCCTCGCCGATGTCGCGGCCCATCACGAATTGTTCGCCGAGGATGCGCGTGGCGCGTTTGATGGCGGCGCGGATCACCGGTTCACCGACCCGCACCGCCAGCCGGCCGAGGAAATGGCCGGTGTCGTCGAGCTGATCGGGCGCCAGCCGCACCACCCGCCCGGTCAGCAGCAGGCCCCAAGTCGAGGCATTGACCAGCAGGGAAGGGCTGTGTCCGAGGTGTTGGTCCCACTGGCCCTTGGCAAGTTTGTCGCGGATCAGGCTGTCGATGGTCGCGGTGTCCGGGATGCGCAGCAAGGCCTCGGCGAGACACATCAGCACCACGCCTTCCTGCGAGGAAAGGTCGTATTCATGCAGGAAGGCGTCCAACAGGCCTTCCTTGCCTTGTCGGACGCGGACCGCCGTCACCAGATCACGGGCGCGGGTTTGAATGCGGGCGTGCCTTTCGTCGTCGATGGACAAGTCATGCAACAGGGATTCGACATAGGCGGTTTCATCGGCGAGAAAGGCCTCGCTGATGGCGCGCCGCAAAACAGGGTGAGGTGGCGGTGTCGAAACGAAGCTCATGCGTATTCCTCGGCAGCCCGGCCTGGTCGTTATAACATGGAGATGATGGTCATGACAGGTATCGGCCCGGGTGGTTCAAGTCACCGGCCGCCTGGTTATTCGCCGCGGTTTGGCGGCGTCCGCCGGCGGGTTTTTTAAGGGGCATTTCCCGCTGCCGCCGTTGCGCCGGGGGCCATTCTAGTTTAACCTTGGCCGCCTTTGCAGGCCCCCGCGGCTTGTATTCCCGGAGAGGTGTCCGAGCGGTTGAAGGAGCACGCCTGGAAAGTGTGTGTACGCTAAAAGCGTACCGAGGGTTCGAATCCCTCCCTCTCCGCCAATTTTATTGATGTGGCATGGGACGAGTTGCAACGGATAGGATCCACCGAGCTTGCCGGGATTCGAACCATCGGTGATCGATCAGTCGGGTTCGACGACCGAGCGCAGCGAGGGAGAACATCGGCGCGCAGCGGCGATGGCCCCGGAGGGGTGAGGCCCGGCAGGGCCGAATAGGACCTCCCTCTCCGCCAATTTTATTGATGTGGCATGGGACGAGTTGCAACGGATAGGATCCACCGAGCTTGCCGGGATTCGAACCATCGGTGATCGATCAGTCGGGTTCGACGACCGAGCGCAGCGAGGGAGAACATCGGCGCGCAGCGGCGATGGCCCCGGAGGGGTGAGGCCCGGCAGGGCCGAATAGGACCTCCCTCTCCGCCAATTTTATTGATGTGGCATGGGACAAGTTGCAATGGAAAGGACCCGCCGGGATTCGAACCCTCGGTGAGCGATCTCCGCCACTTTATATTCCAGCACGCGCGACTAGCGCGTTGTGACCTCAAATTATGGTGGCCCGGGCCGGTCCTCCCGCAACGATACGCTGTGAACCCCGTCAGGCCCGGAAGGGAGCAGCGGCAGCAGCGGATTCGTGTGCCGGGGTCGGGCGGGTTCGGGCTGCCACCCTTTTCTCCCGCCGCCGCTGTGAATTCGGTTACAATGCCCGGCATCCTTAGGCGTCGAATGTAACCCCATACCGATGAGTTACCAAGTCCTTGCCCGTAAATGGCGGCCCCGCAACTTTCAGGAGATGGTGGGGCAGGAGCATGTGCTGCGGGCGCTCATCAATGCCTTGGATAATCAGCGCCTGCACCACGCCTATCTGTTCACGGGCACCCGCGGGGTGGGCAAGACCACCGTGGCGCGCATCTTCGCCAAGTCTCTCAATTGCGAGCAGGGGATCACCTCCCGGCCTTGCGGTGTCTGCGGCGCCTGCCGGGAGATCGACGAGGGACGCTTCGTCGATTTGATCGAGGTCGATGCCGCCTCCCGCACCAAGGTGGAGGACACCCGCGAGCTGCTGGAGAACGTCCAGTACGCGCCGACCAGCGGCCGCTACAAGGTCTATCTCATCGACGAGGTGCACATGCTCTCCACCCACAGCTTCAACGCCCTGTTGAAGACGCTGGAAGAGCCGCCGCCGCACGTGAAATTCCTGCTGGCCACCACCGATCCGCAGCGCCTGCCGGTGACGATTCTGTCGCGCTGCCTGCAATTCAATCTCAAACGCATGGCGCCCGAGACCATCCGTGCCCACCTCACCCATGTCCTGGGACAGGAAAATATTACCGCCGAGCCGGCGGCCTTGACTCAGTTGGCGCGCGCCGCGGACGGCAGCATGCGCGACGCCCTGAGTTTATTGGACCAAGCCATCGCCTTCGGCGGCGGCCAGGTCAACGAGGCGGACGTGCGCGCGATGTTGGGGAGTATCGAGCACGGCCAGGTGGTGGCCCTGGCCGAGGCCCTCGCGGCGCGCGACGGTGCGGCGCTCTTGCGGCACAGCGCCGCGCTGGCGGAATTCGCGCCGGATTACGGTGACGTACTGGCGGAATTGATTTCTCTGTTGTATCAGGTGGCGGTGGTGCAGGCCGTGCCGGCCGCCGCCGCCGATGAAATGTATGCGGAAGCGGCGGCGCGGCTCGCGGGCGTGATGAGTCCCGAGGACGTGCAGTTGTTTTATCAAATCGGCCTGATCGGACGGCGCGATCTGCCCTTGGCGCCCGCGCCGCGTTCGGGCTTCGAGATGGTGTTGTTGCGGATGCTGGCCTTCGTGCCCGCCGCCGGAGAGGCGCAGGCGAGCGCGCCGCCGGTTGCCGCCGCGCCGCGCCGCGCCGCGCCCGTGACCGCGGCGCCCGCTATGGTTGCACCGGTATCCGCCTCTTCCGCGCCGCGGCCGCCCGCCGCGGTCGGGCCGGCTGCGTCCGCCATCCCCAAATCCGTTCCCGGCAGCGCGCCGGCCGCCGCCGCGCATGCCGATGATTGGAGCGCGCTCATCGAGGCCTTGCGCCTGCACGGCATCGCCCGCGAGTTGGCGGTAAACTGTTCGCTGAAATCCCGTGATGGCGATGTGTTCCATTTGGTGATCGCGCCGGTTCACGCCTCGCTGCGCAATGCCCGGCTCGAGCAACGCTTGCAGGAATCGTTGAGCACGCATCTAGGTAAACCGGTGAAACTGGTGTTCAGTATCGCCGCGCCGGAGGCGGAAACCCCGGCCTTGATGAAGGAGCGGGTGAGTCAGGATCGTCTGCGCGCGGCGCAGGAGGCCATAGCGCAGGACGGTAATGTAAAAACTTTGCAGGAGATGTTCGAGGCCCGGGTCGTGCCGGAATCGGTGCAGCCGGTCGACTGATGGAAACCATGCAGCCAACATGTGGTTGAGGAGGACGAGATGAAAGGCGGATTGGGCAACATGATGAAGCAGGCGCAGCGCATGCAGGAAAACGTGCAGCGCGCGCAGCAGGAATTGGCGGAGATGGAAGTCACCGGCCAGGCCGGCGGCGGCATGGTCAGCGTGGTGATGACCGGCCGGCATGACGTGAAGCGGGTCAACATCGACGCCGGCCTGATGCAGGAAGACAAAGAGATGCTGGAAGACTTGCTGGCCGCCGCGGTGAACGACGCGGTGCGGCAGATCGAAACCCGCACTCAGGAAAAAATGGCCAGCGTCACCTCGGGCATGGGACTGCCCGGCGGATTCAAGATGCCGTTTTGATGAACTTGGCGCGGGATACTTCGCTCATCGCGGAATTGATGGAGGCGCTGCGCTGCCTGCCGGGCGTGGGGCCGAAGTCGGCGCAGCGCATGACCTATCATCTGCTGCAACGCAACCGCGAGGGCGCGCGGCGTTTGGCGCAGGCTCTGGCGGGCGCGGCGGAGCGGGTCGGTCATTGCGCGTGTTGCCGCACCTTCACCGAACTGGAGGTGTGCGCCTTGTGTAGCAGCGCGCAGCGCGATCACGCCCAGTTGTGCGTGGTGGAATCGCCGGCCGATGTCTTGGCGGTGGAACACGCCACCGGTTACCGCGGTTTGTATTTCGTATTGATGGGCCACCTCTCGCCCTTGGACGGCATCGGTCCCGAAGAACTGGGCGTGGCGCACTTGCTGGACCGGCTCGCCGAGGGTGAAATCAAAGAAGTGATCCTCGCCACCAATCCCACCGTGGAAGGCGAGGCCACCGCTCATTACCTCAGCGAGCTGGTGCGGGCGCGCGGTATCAAGGCCAGCCGTATCGCCCACGGTGTGCCTCTCGGCGGTGAATTGGAATATATCGACGGCGGTACGCTGTCGCACGCCTTCGCGGGACGTAAATCGCTGTGATCCGTTCGCCGTTGCGCCCGCGGTGCGAACCTGTTTCTTCACGTCGTGAGCAAACCGCGTTGCATGCGCTTAACCTCGGCGCTATACCATGCTAATCTCCGACCTCATGTCTGTGAGAGGTTATCGCAAATGATGGCGGAAACGGTGTGGGTGGCGGCGGGAACCTATCTGATAATGCTCGCCGCTTTTTACTTGTCTCGTTATCGCTGGGTGCACATCCCCATCATGGTCAGCGTGATGTTGTTCGATCTGGCCATGCCGTTTTATCTTTATCTCACCGGCGACTGGTATCGCCGTTTGATCGAGCAGGAAGAGATATTTTCTTTTCTGATCTGGATGCACGTGGGTTTGGTGTTCACGCTTTATGCGCTGTACTTTCTTCAAATCCAGGCGGCGCGTAAGATATTCCGCGGTGACGCCGAAGGTCGCGCCGACCACCGTAGTCAAGCCAAGGCGGTACTTTTGGTGAGAGGATTGGTGCTGCTCACGGCGGCTCTATTGGTGGAGCCGGATCCCGTTTCTTAAGTCTTGATACTCCGGTGCAGGGGTAAGAGATGTCCTGACCGAGGAGAAATGTTATGCAGTTGACGCTTTATACCGATTATTCGTTGCGGGTGTTGCTGTATCTCGGGCTGGCGCCGGAACGTACCGCCACGATCACGGAAATCGCCCGCGCCTATGGCATTTCGCGCAACCACCTGGTGAAGGTGGTGCATAATCTGTCCATCCACCAATTCATTCTCACTACCCGCGGCCGGGGCGGCGGCATCGGCCTGGCGCGGCCGCCCGAAGAGATCGTCATCGGCGATGTGGTGCGTCACACCGAAATGAATTTCAATTTGGTGGAGTGTTTCAACCGCGAGCATAATACCTGTCCCATTTCGTCGGCCTGTATTCTCAAAGGCGCTTTATACGAGGCGCAGCGCGCCTTCATGGCGGTGCTCGATAAACACACCTTGGCCGATGTCCTTAAAAACAGCGATTGGCTGCGTTCGGTGTTGCGGATGCAGAACGCGCTCGCGAGTTAAGAATATTGAATCGGGATGAGATGCGATGCGCGAGGGCATCGCTGATTCACTGAGACGTCCTCCGGCTCTCCCGGGAGGGCTCATCAAAGTTGATTCCTGTGGCCGCTGTTGGTGATGTCCCAAGGGGCGGGATGGCCGTAGCGCCGGGGGGTCGCTCTTTTCCTAAATGGTATTTCAGGGTCCCTAGGTTTTCATCGCGGCGGCGATGCGCCGGTAACTCGCCAGCCGCCGCGGACTGATTTCCCCGTTGTCGGCGGCCATGCTCACTGCGCAATCCGGTTCGCTGCGGTGAGTGCAATTGTTGAAGCGGCAGGCGCCGGCGTAGCGGCCGAACTCCAAAAAACCTTCCGCCAGTTCCGCGATATCGACATGCCACAAGTCGAAATCGCGCACGCCGGGCGAGTCGATCAGATCGCCGCCGCCCGGCAAATGATACAGCGCCGCCGTGGTGGTGGTGTGACGCCCCTCGCCGCTGTTGGCCGACACGGCGCCGATGCGGATCTCCTGCCCGGGGTGGAGGGCCTGGGCGAGCGAGGATTTGCCCACCCCCGATTGGCCGATGATGACGCTGGTTTTGTTGCGCAGGGCCTCCGTCAACGGCGTCAAGCCTTGCTGTTTTTTCGCGGCGGTAAACAACACCGGATAACCGATGCCGCGATAAATCGCCGCGAGTTGTTCGGCCGCCGCGCGGCCGCCGTCGCTGAATAAATCCGCTTTGTTGATCAGGATCAATGCGTCGATGCGGCACAGCGCGGCGGCGGCGAGATAACGGTCGATCAATTGTTCATCGAGCACCTGATCGTTTTCACTGGCGGTGGCGGCGTCGTGGGCGGGGCGGTGACGGGGTGCGGTGACCACGATGAGTTGATCGACGTTGGCGGCCATGGGTTTGAGCTGGCCCCGCGGGTCGGGCCGCACCAGCAGCGATTGACGCGGTTCCAGGGCGAGAATGACGCCTTCGTCCAAGTTGGTGGCCTGCCAGCGCACGCGGTCGCCGCACACCAACGCGCCGGCCTTTTTGCGCGCCGTGCAGCGATGAACATGGCCTGCGCTATCTTCTATTTCCAGGGCGGCGCCGAAGTTGCTGATCACCAGGCCGGGCAGGCCGTCCGCGGCGTCGCTGTCCGGCGTTACGGGCGCGGTATGGCGCGAACGCTTGGATGAAGGGCGGGGCGTGAATTTGCTCATGCCGTGCGATGAGCCTTTCATCCTGGCCGTGAGTGCGCGGCGAGTTGGGCGATGCGCACCGGCGCCGGCGGATGGCTGTCGTGATAGGCCGAATACCAGGGATCGGGCGTGAGGGTCGCGGCGTTTTCCTCATAGAGTTTGACCAGGGCGTCGATGAGCGGCTGGGCGCCGGTTTGCCGCGCGGCGAAGGCGTCGGCCTCGAATTCGTGTTTGCGCATCCAATAGGCGGACAGCGGATGAAACAGGATCGTGAAATAGGGCGCGGCGAACAGGAACAGCAAGAGCAGGGCGGGGGCTGATGCTTCTTGCATGCCGAGTCCTTGATAGAACCAGGTCTGGCCGCTCAGCCAGCCGAGCGCCGCGAAGCCGATGAAGGTGGTCACCGCCATCATCAGCAGGCGTTGGGTGATATGGCCGTGTTTGAAATGGCCCAGCTCGTGGGCGAGCACCGCCTCGATTTCATCGGGGGTGAGGGTCTTCAACAAGGTATCGAAGAACACGATGCGTTTATTGGCGCCGAAGCCGGTGAAATAGGCGTTGCCGTGTTGCGAGCGGGTGGAGCCGTCCATCACGAAGATGCCGCTGCTGGCGAAGCCGCAGCGCTCCAGCAGGCCGACGATACGGCGATGCAGGTTTTGATCTTGCAGCGGCGAAAATTTATTGAAGAGCGGCGCGATCCAGGCGGGGTAGGCCCACATCATGATCAGGCTCAGTCCCATCCAGGCCGCCCAACCCAGCAGCCACCACCACATTCCGCTGGAGGCGAGCAGCCAGAGCAGGAGGGCGATGACGGGGACGCCGATCAGAATGAATAACAGCCCTTGTTTGAGCAGATCGGTAATGAACAGCCGCGGTGTCGTGCGGTTGAAGCCGAAACGCGCCTCCAGGCCGAAGGTGCGATAGGCGTCCAGCGGCAGGCTTAATAAACTGGAGATCAATAATACGCTGACCATGAAGCCGATGCCGGGCAGCAGCGAAGCGTGGGAGTCGACGTTCCACCCGTCGGCGAGCAGCGCCAGTCCACCGCCGAGGGTCCAGGCCAGGACCAGCAGGGCACCGCTGATGATACTCGTATACTCCAGCCGCATTTTGGCCTGCGTATAATCCGCGGCCTTTTGGTGGGTGGCGAGCGGGATGCGGCCGTCAAAGGCGGCGGGGACGCGGTCGCGATGGCGTATCACGCTGCGGGATTGCCGGCGCGCCAGCCACAGTTCGATCGCGCTGGCGAGCAGGACCATGGCAATAAAGATTAAACTGAATTCATTCATGATGGGTTCCACGCAGCCGGCCGAGATGCGTTTTGTTACAATGCGGGGTGATAATCCGTTTAATCAATGCTGGAAGGATGGTCAATGACTCAGGATCCGTTGAATCTCATCTGGATCGACCTGGAAATGACGGGGCTCGATACCAACCGCGATTATATCATCGAGATCGCCACCGTCATCACCGATAGCGCGCTCAATATACTGGCGGAGGGCCCGGTGCTGGCGATCCATCAGTCCGACGAGACGTTGAACGCCATGGACAATTGGAATCAAAACCAGCATGGCAAATCGGGGCTGATCGACCGGGTGCGCGCCAGCCGGGTGAGCGCGGCGGACGCCGAGCGGCAGACCTTGGAATTCGTCCGGCAGTATGTGCCGTCGCGCGGCTCGCCGATGTGCGGCAACAGCATCTGCCAGGACCGGCGTTTTCTTGCCCGCTGCATGCCGGCCTTGGAGGCCTATTTTCACTATCGCAATCTCGACGTGAGCACGGTGAAGGAATTGGCGCGGCGCTGGGCGCCGGCGGTCTACGGCGGTTTTACCAAGGAGAGCAGTCATCTGGCCCTCGAGGATATTCGCGATTCGATCAACGAGCTGAGATATTACCGCGAGAGTTTTTTCCGTCTGCCGGGCGGCCCGTCAGTATAGGCGGTAGGAGACCGGCAGGCGGACCGAGATCTGGACGTCCGGCGCGTCCTCGGTGATTCCCGCGCCGAGCGACACCGAGAAGCTGCTGCTTTTACCGACCCGATGCGATGCGCCGAATAACAAGCTGCCGATTTGCAGCGTCTGCGAGCCGGGTATGTTTTCGCCGTTCCGAGTGGTTTTGCCTACGCTGCTATGGCTATAGCCGAGGCTGAAGGACGCGTTTTGATTGATGGCGAAACCCATGCCGAAACTGAGACCGAACGCGTCGCCGGGATCGATGTTGCCGGTCTGGGCGTTGACGTCGCGCTCCAGATTCCACAGATAGCTGACATTGCCGAAGAACACCGCCGGGTCGGAAGGCAGGCTGATGGTTAAACTCGGTTGTATGCCCCAGAAGCCCGAGCCCGTCGGCAGGCTGGTTTGCAAGCCGGTGGCGGGGTCGGTCTTGATTTCGAACGGATCGCTGCCGGTGGTGGATTTTACGCGAAGGTTGGCGAGGTAATAGGCCCGGCCCGGTCCGCCGCGGTTGATTTGATAATGCAGACCTAGTTCCGCGTCGCCCAGCCCGTCGCCTTCCACGTTTACCGTTTCATCTCGATCGGACGGCGAGGCCAGCGGCCGGGTCACGGTGGTATCGCTGCGTGAGACGTAGGGCACGCGGAATTCCATTTCGAAACGGTTGGTCAGCCCGTAACGAAGGCCCAGTGCGGCATTGACGGTGTTTCTGTTGACCGCGCGCACGTCGATCGCGCCGATGGTGATGGAGGGAATGACGGTGAAACCTTCCAGCGCCACCCGCGTCACGCTCGAGTGGGTGTATTGCAGGGACGGTTCCACCACCAAAGTTCCCTGCGGTGTGAGTATGCCGTGTTGCTCGAGAATGTCCGCGACCTGTTTCTGGCGGGTCTTTTCCTCGGGAGGCGCTTGCCCCACCGGCTCGCTGGGCGCTTCCTCGCGGGACACCGCCGGCTTGGGTGGCTGCGGCGGCGGGGCGGGCGGAGGCGCGGCGGGTTGAGGGGCAGGCTGCGGCGCGGGCGCCGGAATGGGCGCTGGAATGGGCGGCGTCGCGGCGGGTTCCGTCGGCGCGGGGATGGGCGCGATGGGCGGTTGCGCCAGTTCTTCGATCTGCAGGCGCAAACTGTCTAGGCGATTCTTTTGCTCTTCATAAATGCGCTGTTGTTCTTGAATCTGCTCGGATTGTCTTTGCAGCTTCTGTTGCTGTTCCAGCATGCGCTTCTGCTGCTCTTCCAATGCACGCTCAACGGTCTTCTCTTTTTCGGCCAACCGTTTTCTCTCGAGGTTGAATTTCTCGATTTCCTCCAGTAATTGCTCGGGAGAACTGGCCGGTGGCAGGGCGTTACCCTCTTGCGCGAAACCGGCCGATGTGTCCGTCAACGCCCAGATTAAAAATAAAAACGGTAGCGCCTTGTCGCAGGCGCTACCACGGGTTGAGGGATTTTTTCGCACAAAAGCTACAATGATCTTTTATATAAAATTAGCGCTTGGTGATGGCTTCATTGCCGCTGCGTCCACCGAAGCGGCCGCGGATTTCCTCATAACGTTGGCGTTGTTCGGCATAAGCGCGTTTTTGCTCGGAAAGCTGCCGCTCGAAATCCTCCAATGAACGCCGTTGAGTGTCCAGCGTGCGCTCGTGATCGACCAGGTAGGTGGCCAGCTGCTTTTCGCGCTC
The DNA here is from genome assembly GCA_963729605.1 of uncultured Gammaproteobacteria bacterium. GTDB lineage: Bacteria > Pseudomonadota > Gammaproteobacteria > DRLM01 > DRLM01 > CAKKSB01. The sequence continues at coordinate 181,909 of CAVSNY010000003.1, forward strand.
GTCGAGCTTTTTCCGTTCGGCGGCGAGGGCTTCGAGTTCTTCTTGAAGCGACCGTTGTTTCACGAACAATTCGCCGGTCTGCTCGGTGATGGCCTGATTTAATTTCTTTAATGCATCCGGCGAGGTTTCCGTTCCTGCATCGGCGGCGTGGACGGGATTGAGCGTCCATGCGGCGGTCAGCAACAACACGGCGGTCATATTAATACGTAAATAATTATTCATACCATTCTCCTCAACGATGCGAAGCACTACGAATGTATGGTTGGGCACCACAATTCGCTGATTTTAACTTTAAAACAATGAATTCAATAATTGATCGTTTATTGTATGTCCCAACGAGCCAAAGGGCGTGGTCGGTAAATTTTTAATGTCGATGTTGAGCACAGTTAAATTATGCAGCGTCTGATGGTCAAGGCTGTTTTGCAGTAAGGTTAAATATCCCGCGACCGGTAATGAAAGTGCCGGGGCGGGAGCCAGGTTTCCTTCACCGGATTGGATTATCCTTATCGGTTGAATGTCGCTGACGAGCTTGGCGGCATTACGGTGATCGAGCCGGGAGATATCCAGCGCAAGTTTGGTTTGCAGTATGCCGTTTATGAAGGCGGCTTGCTCATAACCTATGGTGATTTCAATGCCATCGGCGGTCATGAAACCGCCGCGCAAACCGGCCATTTCTTCCTGGCTGAGCGGCATGAATTCGGTAAGCGGGTCGCCGAGTAAGGTTCCGGCGCGCGCCGTATTCAGGGTCATGGCCAGGGGTATGGCAATAAACACCAAGCTGAGCAGGCGGACAAAGACCGAAGTTGGGTGCATTTTAAAACTCATTTGCCCCCCTGAAGAATAAGGTCATGTCGGCAAGCATATTGCGATCGACCGCCATATCTATCGGCGCGCCGGTGGCCGCGTACCATTCTTCGCGGCCATTGAAATATTTGACGGCGATGTTGCGCTTGGAACGGACCAAGAACACGATGCCATTCCATATATTCTTGAACTCGGTGCGGGGAATTAATTTTATGCCCCGGGAAGGATCGCCAACCAATATATGTTGATCATTGATGCCTTTTATGACGACGAAATGATTGTAGCCGTCGCTGTTGATAAGGACGATGGCGGGGACGCCGATCCCTGATAATTTTTCGAGGGGCAGACGAAAACCGTCCGCTCGATAGCCGTTGGCCTCCAGATAATTTTTCATATCCAGCAGTGAGAAACCTTCTTTTTTGATTTTTTCTTTGTTTCCACTGTTATACATGGATAAAAAAACATCCCGTTCCGAAACGGGATGTTCGTAATGGTAAGTAAGCAATGTCGCAAGCGCGGCGGAACCGCAGCTGAAATCGTATTTCTGTTTAATGGTTTTAAGAAAAGAACGTTCTTGAAAGCTCTTGACCGGCAAGGTTAGCGAGGCTTCGGAAGAACGCAGTATGACTTCGCCCGCATGAAGCGGCTTTATCAATAAGACCAACGCCAATCCCACAATAATAAACGATACCATTGGAAAGATGGCGCGTTTCGAGGATGTTGCGGGTCCGGTCATCACTGTTGTTTCTCGAGCGTCAGGTTGACGATGGTGGAATTTTGAATGATCACATGATTTCCAGAATTCTGAATAACGGTGGCAAAGCCGCTGCTGTTGCTGAATGAATCATTGCTTACCGTATTGTTGCCGTTAGTGGTGCCGGTGACGATGTTGCCGCTCATTTTGGCATTCATTTCTGAATCGTTGATGGTAAACCATTCAGTTACGCCTTGGGCGCGTTCGCCGTCCAGTTCATGCGAAGTTAATTTGTCTTGACTATCCAGCGTTGAATCCACTTCTCCGAGGTCACCCGCCTTGCTTGGCATGCAGAATGCGGCGGCCGCCAGGCTGAGCAGCAGGGGATGGACAAAACTATTGGTTCTAGCCTTCTTTGGCATTGTTATATCCCGATATGTAAGTCCGTTTTAAAAGTGCCTGTGGACGGCGTACCACGCCGCCCACAGGCAGACCCCAATCAATATTGCTTATTGACCATTCACGTTCGCTTGAATCGTGAAGTTTTGTTGGATTTCACTATTGGCACCGCTGTTCTGAGCGACTTGAGAAATGCCATTCACATTCGAGAATGATCCGTTGTCGATCGTATTGCTGGTGTTCGCTGTGTAGTCTCCGTTACCCATGGTTACGCTATTGTTGGACACAGTAGCAGCAAGCGTACTCTGAGCAACCGCGATATCCATATCGGAGATATTGATCTCCGTGCTGCTGTCGCTGTTGTTGGAGTCGTTGGTGCTGTTGTTGTTATTGGAGTCGGCGACGTTAGTGCTGTTGTCGCTGTTATCACTGTTGTCACTGTTGTCGCTGTTGTCGTTATTGGAATCCGCGGTGTTGATGCTGTTGTCGTTATTGGAATCCGCGGTGTTGATGCTGTTGTCGTTATTGGAATCCGCGGTGTTGATGCTGTTGTCGTTGTTGGAATCCGCGGTGTTGGTGTTGGTGCTGTTGTTTGAGTTGTCCGAGTTGTCGCTCAGATCATTCCCATTTCCGGAATCAGTGACCAAGATGCCACTGTTGCCAGAATTGCCGTTGGTGCTGTTGTTGCTGTTATCGTTATTGGAGTCAGCGGTGTTGATGCTGTTGTCGTTATTGGAGTCAGCGGTATTGTTGGAATTAGTCGTATTGTTGGAATCAGCGGTGTTAGTGCTGTTATCGGAATTGTCCGAGTTGTCGCTCAGATCATTCCCATTTCCAGAATCCGTGACCAGAATGCCGCTGTTGCCAGAATTGCCATTGGTGCTGTTGTCGTTGTTGGAATCAGCGGTATTGTTGGAATTAGTCGTATTGTTGGAATCAGCGGTGTTAGTGCTGTTGTCGGAATTGTCCGAGTTGTCGCTCAGATCATTCCCATTTCCAGAATCAGTGACCAAGATTCCGCTGTTGCCAGAATTACCGTCGGTGCTGTTATCGTTATTGGAGTCAGCGACGTTAGTGCTGTTGTCGCTGTTGTCACTGTTGTCGTTATTGGAGTCCGCGGTGTTGGTGCTGGAATCGTTGTTGGAATCGGCGGTGTTGATGCTGTTGTCAGAGTTATCCGAATTGTCGCTGTTGTCGGAATTATCGCTCAGGTCGTTACCGTTGCCGGAATCCGTGACCAAGATACCGCTGTTGTTGGCATTGCCGTCAGCCGCGACGCTGTTGTCACTATTGTTGGAGTTGTCGCTGTTGTCGTTGTTGGAATCGGCGGTGTTGATGCTGTTGTCCGAGTTGTCCGAGTTATCCGAATTGTCGCTGTTGTCGGAATTATCGCTCAGGTCGTTGCCGTTGCCGGAATCCGTGACCAAGATACCGCTGTTGTTGGCATTGCCGTCAGCCGCGACGCTGTTGTCGCTGTTGTCGTTGTTGGAGTCCGCGGTGTTGGTGCTGGAATCGTTGTTGGAATCTGCTGTGTTAGTGCTGTTGTCCGAGTTATTCGAATTGTCGCTGTTGTCGGAATTGTCTCTCAGGTCGTTGCCGTTGCCGGAATCCGTGATCAAGATGCCGCTGTTGCCGGCATTGCCGTCGGCCGCGATGCTGTTGTCGCTGTTGTCGTTGTTGGAGTCCGCGGTGTTGGTGCTGGAATCGTTGTTGGAATCTGCGGTGTTGGTGCTGTTATTGGTGTTGTCGGTGCTGTTGTCGGAGTTGTCGGAGTTGTTTGAATTGTCGCTCAGGTCGTTGCCGTTACCGGAATCCGTGACCAAGATGCCGCTGTTACCGGCATTGCCGTCGGCCGCGATGCTGTTGTCGCTGTTGTCGTTGTTGGAGTCCGCGGTGTTGGTGCTGGAATCGTTGTTGGAATCTGCTGTGTTGGTGCTGTTGTTGGTGTTGTCGGTGCTGTTGTCATTATTGCTGTTGGCAGTGCTGTTATCGCTGTTATCCGAGCTATTTGAATTGTCTGAATTATTGGAGTTGTCTGAATTGTCGCTCAAGTCGTTGCCGTTGCCGGAATCATTAACGCTTACCGCGACGGAATTATCGTTGGCGGACGAGGCGCCGTTATTGGATGTGGAGTCCGCCCAGGCCGGTGCAGAAAGGCCTAAGGCGAAGGTTACTGCTACAACTATAAGTTTCTTGTCCATGATGCTCTCCTGAGTTGTTATCATTGCGTCCGCAATCGATTTCGTTGCGAGCGATTACTAGCAGTCGGGCGTCTTTTACGGCATAACCCCCCTATCGCGCGTGCGATAGTGTGCGCGGTGCAATTCATACGCCATCTTTAATAGTTTTCTGTAAGCTTATGAATGAGTAATTCTTTGAGGTGTTGATTTGTGCGATCATTCACGGGTATTGAAAAGAATCTCGACGATCAAGACGGATTGAAGCGTAGGGGTTTCTACTCATTCTCATTTTTTACTTAATTAGCAAGACGTTGAATTGATGTGGCTTATATGTCTTCAAGCGAGCTTATGATGTTGTAAATATTTTCGACATGACGTAGACCGTCCCTGAAAACCCGCCATATCAGCCGAGGTGTTTTAAGTCATTCAAATTTATTTTTTAATTTTTGAAAATGAACGGGGCAATTATCGTATTGCCCGTTTAAGCGACTAATGAGCTTTCCTGTGTCCTCAAGAGAATGTCTCTCAACAGTTAAATATGTTGTTCGAGCGCCCACATCACGTGTTCGCGCACGAGTTGGGAAGGATGGGAGAGACGTTGCCGCAGGGCGTGGACGAGGTTTTCGCTGGTGGGGGCATTGCCCAGGGCCACGGCGATATTGCGCAGCCAGCTCAGGTGGCCGATGCGGCGGATGGCGCTGCCTTCGGTACGTTTGAGGAATTCTTCTTCAGTCCATGCGAATAAATCGATAAGGCTTGGTGCGTCGAGTTGGTGGCGGGTGAGAAAGTCGTCTTCGGCGCTCAGCCGCGCGAAGCGGTTCCATGGGCAGACCAATTGGCAATCGTCGCAACCGTAGATGCGGTTGCCGAGCATGGCGCGGAATTCCACGGGGATGCTGCCGCGCAATTCAATGGTGAGATACGAGATGCAGCGGCGGGCATCGAGCTGGTAGGGGCCGATGATGGCCGGGTCGGGCAGATGTCGATACAGGCGCGGCAGGTGCCGCAGTGGTTGACGCCGGTGCGTCGACCGGCAGCGGCAGGTCGGTGTAGATCTCGCCGAGGAAAAACCAGGAGCCGGCGCCGCGGTTGATGCAGATTGGTATGTTTGCCGATCCAGCCCAGCCCCGCCTTCTCGGCGATGGCCTTTTCCAGGACCGGCGCGCTATCGACGAAGACCCGATAACCGAACGGCACCGATCGCCGCTGCGATTTTGCGTCGCCAGTTGTTGCAGCCGCTGCCGCAGCACTTTGTGATAGTCGCGCCCGAGGGCGTAGCGCGAGACGTAGCCCAGGTGCGGGTCGCGCCAGCACGTCGTCCGGCTGGCGTGCTGTCGGGAGGCAGATAGTCCATTCGCGCGGAGATGACCCGCAAGGTATTCTCGGCACCAGTTCGGCGGGGCGGCTGCGTTTACTGCCGTGCCGGGCCATGTAGTCCATTTCGCCGTGGTGACCGGCCGCCAGCCAGGTTTGCAGATGGGCCTCGTGGTCGTCGAGTTCGGTGTCGGTGATGCCGAGTTGCTGAAAGCCGAGTTCCTCGCCCCAGCGTTTGATGTCGGCGGCGAGTTGCGCCCAATCGGCGGGTGATGTTGGTGTGGTGCTCTGTCGCGGGTCTGGCATAGCCGTTATGATAGCCGCCATGCGAGATTTACCCCAGGCCCTTTATACCGCGCAGGCCGTGCGCGAACTCGATCGCCTCGCGATCGAGCAATACGGCATTGCCGGTTTGACGTTGATGACCCGCGCCGGCGAGGCGGTGTTCCGCGAACTGCGCCGGTGTTGGCCGCGGGCGCGGCGGGTGGCGGTGGTGTGCGGCGCGGGCAATAACGGCGGCGACGGTTTCGTGGTGGCGCGACTGATTTACGAGGCGGGTCTGTCGGTGACGGTGAGTTTGCTGGGCGACGCGGCGCAACTTAAAGGCGACGCGCGCCTGGCCTATGAAGCCATGACCGCGGCGGGTTTGAACGCCGAGCTATTTTCAGCGGAGTCTCTGCGCCAGGCCGACGTGGTGGTGGATGCGTTGTTCGGCACCGGTTTGGACCGCGAGCCGCGCGGCCTTTATCTCGAGGCGATCACCGCCATCAATAACAGCGCTGTGCCGGTGATCGCGGTGGACATCCCCTCCGGCTTGCACGCGAATACCGGCGCGGTGTTGGGCGCGGCGGTGCAGGCTCGCGTTACCGTGAGTTTTATCGGGCTCAAGCAGGGTTTGTTCACCGGTGAGGGGCCCGCGCGATGCGGTGAGATCGTCTTTGACGATTTAGCGATATCGCCGGAAGCTTACAACCACATAGCGCCCACCGCTTTGCTCACTAATGATGATGAACTGGCGGCCCGCCTGCCGCGCCGTGACCGCACCGCGCACAAAGGCCGTCACGGCCATGTGTTGATCGTCGGCGGCGATGCCGGCATGGCGGGCGCGGCGCGGATGGCGGCGCAGGCGGCGGCGCGGGTCGGCGCCGGCCTGGTCAGCATCGCCACCCATCCTCGACATGCCGCGTTTTGCGCGACCGTCCAACCGGAGATCATGTGTCACGCCGTGGCGGACGGCCATGACTTGCGGCCGTTATTGCAGCGCGCCGGTGTGGTGGCGGTGGGGCCGGGTTTGGGCACCGCCGCCTGGGGCAAGGGATTGTTCGACACGGTGCTCGATAGTGGTTTGCCGTTGGTGGTGGACGCCGACGCCTTGAACCTCTTGGCTCAAGATCCCGCGCGGCGGAAAAACTGGGTATTGACGCCCCATCCCGGCGAGGCGGCCCGTTTATTGGAAATGAGCGTGGCCGAAATCCAGTCGGATCGGTTTACTGCCGTGCGCGCATTGGCCGCGCGTTATGACGGCGTGGCGGTATTGAAAGGCGCGGGCAGTTTGATCGCCGGCACCACCGGGCCGGTGGCGGTGTGCGCCGCGGGCAATCCTGGCATGGCGACGGGCGGCATGGGCGATGTGCTCACCGGCGTGATCGCCGGACTCGTCGCGCAAGGGCTGGGTTTGCCGGAGGCGGCGCGGCTGGGTGTGCATCTCCATGCCCGCGCCGGTGATGCCGCCGCCCGCGGCGGCGAGCGCGGCATGCTGGCGACGGATCTGTTGCCGGAACTGCGTTACTGGGTGAACCCGGATTTATGGAACGGCTGATCCCCGACGAAGCGGCCACCCTGGCCTTGGGCGCGGCGCTGGCGCGGGCCTGCGCGCCGGGCACGGTGGTTTATCTGGTGGGCGAACTCGGCGCGGGCAAGACCACCCTGGTCCGCGGCTGGCTGCACGGCCTGGGTTATCGCGGCACTGTAAAAAGCCCCACCTATACCTTGGTCGAGCCCTATGAGGTCGCGGGATTGCGCCTCTATCATTGCGATCTCTATCGCCTGAACGATCCCGAGGAATTGGAATATCTCGGCCTGCGGGACAGCCTGGACGACCGCTCGCTGCTGTTGATCGAATGGCCATCGCGCGGTGGCGATAGATTGCCTCCCGCTGATTTGACTATCACTCTGCAACACCAAGTCGCGGGCCGGCGGGTAAACATGGTCGCCCACACGCCGCGCGGCGACTCCCTGCTTTCCCAACTCGACATGGCGGCCTTCAGCCCCGCTTGAGACAGGCCGATAGCCGTTGGTGAATGGCAGATAGCGGCGACTATTGTATCCACCAGACAACATCGTGACCTAACTAGCCGATTCGATTTAAAAATGCTTGCGAAACGCATCATGATTCGGTATATCATGCCGGAGAGCGCTACAGGGACGCGGAGATGAAAAGAATATTGGCTCTATTATTGTTACTGGTATCCACCCCGAGTCAGGCGGCGACCAAGGTGGAACAGGTGCGACTCGCCTCCGCCGCCGATGTCACCCGTGTCGTGTTTCATTTGAGCGCGCCGAGCACCTATAAACTATTCAGTCTGCCCAACCCCAACCGGGTGGTCATCGATATCGCCGATGCCCGCTTCGCCACCACGCTGGCCGGGGTGGATTTCACCGGCAGCGCGGTCAAAACCTTGCGCACCGGGCCCCGCGACGGCGGCGCCTTGCGCGTCGTATTGGAAGTGAACGGCAAACCCAAGCCCAAGAGTTTCATCCTCCAGCCCTCCGAGGGGCAAGGTTATCGCTTGGTCGTGGACTTGGAATCGCCGGGCGTGGTCAACGTGGCGCAGGCCGCGCCGAGCCCGCTGCCCGTTCCGGCCGCCGTGTCGGTGATCGACGCCACACCCAATGTCGCCGCCGCCGCGCCGAGTGTCGCCATCGCGCCGCCCGTGCAAAACATAATATCCGCCCCCGCCAACAGCGCCAAAGAGCCGCTGCGCGATCTGGTCATCGCCATCGATGCCGGCCACGGCGGCGTCGATCCGGGCGCCATCGGTCCGAACGGCACCCGTGAAAAAGACGTGGTTCTCGCCATCTCGCGCCAGCTCGAAAGTCTGATCCGGGCCGAACCCGGCATGCGGCCGATCATGGTGCGCGACGGCGATTATTTCGTGCGGCTGCGCGACCGGGTCAACAAGGCCCGCGACGGCAAGGCCGATTTGCTGATCTCGATCCACGCCGACGCGGTGAACGAGCGTTCGGCCAAAGGCTCGTCGGTGTATGTGCTCTCCAGCCGCGGCGCCAGCAGCGAGGCGGCGCGCTGGCTGGCCGAAAAGGAAAACGCCTCCGATCTGGTAGGCGGGGTGAGCCTGGACGACAAAGACGGCGTATTGAAATCGGTGCTGCTGGACTTGTCGCAAACCGCCTCCATCGAGGCCAGCCTGACCGCCGGCGGCCGGGTCTTGCGATATCTCAAGGATGTGAATCAATTGCACCGCCACCGCGTCGAGCAGGCGGGCTTCGCGGTGTTGAAGGCGCCGGACATCCCTTCCATGTTGGTGGAGACCGCCTTTATTTCCAATCCGGATGAAGAAAGAAAGCTTAGTTCGGCCGCTCACCAGCGCCAACTCGCGCTCGCCATCCTCAACGGCGTGAAGGATTATTTCCGCACCCACGCGCCGCCGGGCACCAAGTTTGCGTTGTGGAATTCCTCGCGCCAGCACGTGGTCGCGCGAGGCGATACCCTGTCGGGCATCGCCGATCGGTACGGCATCAGCATCGCCCAATTGCGGGTGAGCAATAAAATATCCGGCGATCGCCTGTTGGTGGGCGGCGTATTGCATATTCCTTCCAGCGACGGCACCTGATATTTTCAATATCCGTCACCGACGGGGCGAACGGTTCACCGTTCGCCCCGTTTTGCTTTTATAATCCCCGGCATCTTCGTCTCGGATGCCGGCCGCCGTTCATGTCCACCACACGTATTCAACTCCTGCCCGCCATCCTCGCCAATCAAATCGCCGCCGGCGAAGTGGTGGAGCGGCCGTCGTCGGTCGTCAAAGAGCTGGTGGAAAACAGCCTCGACGCCGGGGCGCGCCGCATCGACATCGAGGTGCGGGAGGGCGGGGTGCGCCTCATCCGCGTGCGCGACGACGGCGGCGGCATCCATCGCGACGATCTGGCCCTGGCCCTCAGCCGCCACGCCACCAGCAAGATCCGCAGCTTCGACGATCTGGTCGCGGTGCGCAGCCTCGGTTTCCGCGGCGAGGCCTTGCCGAGTATCGGTTCGGTGTCGCGGCTGAGTCTGACCTCGCGGGTGGTGGACGGCGAAAGCGGCTGGCGGGTGGACAGCGACGGCGAGCGGTTCAGCGAACCCGCGCCCGCCGCCCATCCCACCGGCACCACGGTGGAAGTGCGCGATTTGTTTTTCAACACGCCGGCGCGGCGCAAATTCATGCGGGCCGAGCGCACCGAGTTCAATCACCTCGAAGAAGTGGTCAAGCGCATCGCCCTGAGCCGCTTCGACGTGAGCTTCAACTTGAGCCACAACGAACGCCCGGTGCACGACCTGCGCGCCGCCGCCAACGACGTGGAACGCGCCCGGCGAGTGGCCGCCCTATGCGGACAAACTTTCATCGAAGAGCGCGGTGGAGATTCGCTTCGACGCCGGCGAGCTGCGATTACGCGGCTGGATCGGCCTGCCGACCTTTTCGCGCAGCCAATCCGACATGCAGCATTTCTACGTCAACGGCCGGGTGGTGCGCGACAAGCTGGTGGCCCACGCCATCCGTCAAGCGTATCAGGACGTGTTGTTTCACGGCCGCCATCCCGCCTTCGTGTTGTACCTCGACGTTCCGCCGCAGGATGTGGACGTCAACGTGCATCCCACCAAACACGAGGTGCGTTTCCGCGAAGGCCGTACCGTGCATGATTTTCTGTTTCGCGGCATACACGATGCGCTGGCGCAGGTGCGGCCCGCAAGCGTACCCGCACCATTCCAATCGACACCGCCGGAGCACGCGATGTCCGCGCCGGCCGCGCGGCCGTGGAACTCGGCGACATACGGGCGGCCCGCCAGCCAGTCGCATCTGTCCTTGGCGGTGAAGGAACAGATCGACGCCTACGGCGTCTTGCATCCGCCGGTTCACGGCATGCCGAACGAGTTGCCGCGCACTGCGGAGCAGGGCATCCCGCCCTTGGGTTACGCCATCGCGCAATTGCACGGCGTGTACATCCTCGCGGAAAACAGCGACGGCTTAGTGGTGGTGGACATGCACGCCGCCCACGAGCGCATCACCTATGAACGCATGAAGCAGGCCCACGAGCAGGGCCGCGTCATCTCGCAACCCTTATTGGTGCCGGTGACTTTGCATGTGAGTGAACACGAGGCGCGGCTCGCCGAGGAACATCACGATGTATTCGCGCAACTGGGTTTCGAGATAAATCGTTTAGGCCCGGATACCTTGGCGATCCGCCAATTGCCCGCGCTGTTGTGCGATGCCGACGTCACGCCGCTGGTGCGCGACGTATTGGCGGATCTGGCGACCCACGGCGGCAGCGCGCGGATCAGCGAGCATCTCAATGAATTGATGGCCACCATGGCCTGTCACGGCGCGGTGCGCGCCCACCGCAAACTCAGCCTGCCGGAAATGAACGCCCTGCTGCGCGACATGGAGCACACCGAACGCAGCGGCCAGTGCAACCACGGCCGACCGACCTGGGTGTCATTGCGGATGGACGAGCTGGATAAATTGTTTCTGCGCGGGCGGTGAGCGCGCGGCAAAGGGCGCAGGCGGATAACATCCTTAACGTGGAACGCATTGCAAGTAAGCGTAGTCTGGATTGAGCGTTTTATGCGAAACCCGGGGTAGTAGATATGGCAAATGGGAAGGTTAATTAACAAAAAATGGTGTGGCCCTGTTCCTCGTTTCATCGCTTTGTGGGTAAGGGTATATATCCAATGGATTGGGTGGGAAGTTCAGTTGAGGCTCGATATGCGGGAACAGGGACGGGGATTGTCCATCAGACGGCAGCAGTGTATGCGCCTCAATATCGAGATCTCGATAGGAGACAGCCATGAGGCGGCCTCTTAGCTCGCGCTATCTGCGCTACGCTGTCCTTTCTGTATTTTCGGTCTGGATCATATATGTTTTGGCGTGCATGCATGTCTTGTCGAAGCTTAATGAGATCAGCTTGATAACTAATTACATCTCGCTCCCGTACTCGTCCACAAGTCCTGTCTATCCGTTTCCTGTTGCTGGCTGGATAACGGATTTGCACTGGAATTTATTTGGTCATCAACGCGTTCTCAGGGCCAACCAAAATACCAATGATTACGTAAAGTATCTGCCTGAGCGAGTCGCGCTAGCCGAGCAGATCTCAGAGTCTCTTGACCTCGATCGATCCCAGTTCCTGCTTACAGAACTCGTATGTGCAAAACGCGACAACGACCACGCTATGCAAGAGATCAAAGCATTCCAGAAGAAATGGTCCAGCCAACCGCTTGGCACTGCGATTCAAAGATGCGAGCAAAGCCGGCTTTAGCCGAAAGGAGCCAAGTAGGGCGGGCACGGTGTTTGGTGCCTACGCGGAAAGCCCAGCCCGGTAGGTTGGGCTGAACGTTTTTTGTGAAGCCCAACAATAAGGAGGAAACGAAACGATGCGTTACCGGCGGTCTGATGCGGCGGGAGGAACGTATTTCTTCACGGTGAATCTGGCCGAGCGGGGTTCGGATAGGCTGGTGCGGCACGTGGATGATTTGCGTGTGGTCACGAATAAGGTGAAGCAAGCCCATCCGTTTGCCGTTGCGGCGATGGTCGTGTTACCCGAACACCTACATGCGATCTGGCGCCTGCCGCCGGGCGACGCCGATTATCCGGAACGCTGGTCGCTGATCAAGGCGGGATTTTCCCGGTGCTTGGTGAAAGACGAACGCATCCGCGCCAGCCGCCAGGCCAAACGGGAACGCGGCATTTGGCAGCGGTGGTACTGGGAACACCAAATTGGAGATGAGGCGGATTTGGCGCGACACCTGGATTACATTCATTACAACCCGGTGAAGTATGGCTGGGTCAAGTGTCCTGTGGATTGGCCACACTCAACACCGCACGGTTACATTGATCGGGGAGTGTTACCAGCGGATTGGGGTGAGCAAATGGGTGATGAGATGGGTGGTTATGGCGAGCGTTGAAATGTTGGGCTTCATTTCATTCAGCCCAACCTACGGTGCTGACAGCGCCAACACCTCCACGCAAACAGATATACACGGTTTGTTGGATTACACCAAAACCCTTAAATACAGGAGAAGTACTCATGTTCACTATTGATGTGCCATATGTGCCGGTACAGGAAACTCCTGTTGTGTTAGCACAAGCCATCGGCATCGGTGGCACCACACAACAACCAGATTATCTGTTGAAAGCTTGTGATGAAGTGCCAAGCATGGGTGATCTGACTACGGCAATGAATGCTGTCAATCCTCTTGGTATGCTTAGAATTGCATTGCAAAATAGAGATGATCGCTTTATTGATCCTGCGTCAATAGTAAACGTTACAATTGATATCATAGAAGACACTGCTCACGGAAAACTTATTCCTAAATCAACAGGTACTGGAAAAGCATACTTTATGTACCAGCCTGATGCAGAGTACATCGGCAAAGACAGGGTAATCTTCATGGTTGAGTTTGAGAGCAACCACTACAAGATCGTGGTTGATCTTATAGTGTCATTGGGTGTCGACGAAAACTCGCCGCAGTGCCCAGATATCCAACTCATCAAGGTTAAGAAACCTATCTCGGGTTCGCTGGGTAATGACCTGAACTTCATCTCTCTCAATTTCGCAACGTTGGAGGGCGGTGCGCTTGGCCAAACCGACCTCAATGGCATCACCCTCGACAACAACGCTGCTGGTCACAACTGGTACGTCGATCTAACCCCCGGGCTGAACGAAGAGCTCCAGCCGCCCGCGCGCAAATCTATTCAGACCAGTAATCTGCTGCTGGCGAGTAATGCTGATAATGAAGGTGTCATTGCATCGGGGGCAGACATAGACACTCCAAGATTTGCCGTAGCGCCAACTAATACCATCACACCAGCGATTGTGCACGCGATAAACAAGGCACTCGCCAATGAGTGTGTTTCATCTGAGAACCAAACGTATGTTAAAGGTCGTGAAGCACATCTAGGGATTATTGGCCCTGGTAATGTGGTTATGGCGACGCTTAAATTTGCATACGGAATCACAGAGAAGGGTGAGGTTAAAACTATTGTTGCTCAGGTGCCTAAAAATGGTCATCTGAGTTCGCTCGGTTTGGAAGTTTCCCCAGAATTTTCTCTTTGGCCCAGTCGACGATTTCCTAAAGCAACTGGATATTAAATCAGTAACTAAAGTAATTTTGTTAGATGCGCCACAGCATGGGGTTCTGCAATTTGATACTACCGTACCAGACGCGTCTCGATATGGTATGTATCACTATTCCCCTAACGCTGATTATTATGGCGGCAATGACAAATTTTACAAAGGCAGCGACAAGTTTAGTTTTGAAGTCGAAGCAAAGGGACAGCGCTTTAAGGTCATCTACACGGTGTATGTGGTGGACAATGTCGATCAGGTTGAAAGAAACCCCATCAACGAATCCTGTCCGGGGGGAGGAGCAACATCCTGGCATCTCTTTAAATAGTTGCCGGGTTCAACACAGAGCGTCGCGCGCCAAGCTTTATTCCAACGCCGTCACCCGTAATCTAAGCCGTTTGTCTTCCTGTCCGTGTGTCTTGGCGCTGCGCGTAATGAGGCCAGATTGCTCGTTGTTGTCCGCGCTGGTGCTGGCGCCGAGCAAGATCCATTCGCCCAATTTGCCGGAGACCGTGGTGGTGAGGGCTTGTGTGTCGAGCACCGGCGGCGAGGTGTGGGCTTGAGCGCTGCTCCGTCGCGGGCTGATCTCGACGGTGACATGTTCGCCGTGCAAACGCGGGCGGGCGTAAAAGCCGCTGCCGGTTTTTAGATACTCGGTGCGTTGTTCGAACGATAAATCGCCACGGTCCGTTTCGATACGGTAATTGTTATAGGGCAAGAGTTTTCCCACGTCGATGAAGGCCTCGCCGCCTTCGATGACCTGTACTTGCTGCTGCAGATCGCCGTCGGCGCGGGAGCGGGTACTCAACACGCGGACGCGTGCGCCGGCGCCCGCGCTGTCCTCAGTCGCGTTCACCTCGGCATTGATCTGCGTCTCATCGTGGTTCGCCGCGGCGGCGGAGACGTATTGCACGGTGAGCAACAAACGCCGCAAGGGCCGATCGAGTTGATCGAGCAACGCATGAATATCGCGAAGAGTGGCGGGTTGGGCGCGGATGATCAGCCGGGAGTCCAGCGCGCTGACCGATTCATCCCCATGTAACAGCGGTTTGATGACCGGGAGGAGTTCACCGGCGGAGCGATGTTTGAGTGTGATGATTTCCAGCGTCGCCTGGTCCGCGTAGGCAGGATTGAGTGCGCACAGCAACACGACGAATTTACAGATAAAGGCGGCGCAGTTCCGGGTCCGCCGTGCCGCTTTGCCAAACTTCGTTGAAAAAAACCAGTAATCTGCGGGTCTCGATGGGGGCATGGAAATCAACGGTCCCTTCCGGGCGGTCGGCGAGTGTACGGTGGAGGTGGCCCACGCCATCCACCACCAACAAGGCTTCATTATACTCTCGGTATTGCTCCGGCGGTTTGCGCACTTCGATGAAGCTGGTGAGCCGTTGGCAGAGCGGGATCAAACGATGTCCGTATTTCACCGCCCGGCTGGAATCCTTGACCAGGATCCGGATCGCCGCCGCCTGCTTGGCGCGGATGGCCAAGCCGCGTACCGCATCGATGAAATCCGGATCGTCGTAAATCGGTTTATCGAGATCGCGCGTGTATATTTCCAGGTTGCGGCGCGCTTGGGCCACCAAGGCGATGGCGGCGGCGCGGTTATCGCCGCTGGTTTCCAACGTTAAGCTGCCGGGTGTCACGCCGAGTTGGTACTGGCTGAAATCGAGCATGAGCTAAAAATAACCCGGGGCCGCGCCGCAGGTCCAGAGTGGAATAAGGCCTATTGAATGACGGATGAAGAGAGGTTCGCGCTTTGCGGCGAGACGGCGTGGATTGGTCGGTTTGAAGGATGATGCTGCCGATAACACCGCGCCCTTGTATGATGTGCGAATAGTTTGGAAGGGTAGATCGAATATGGGCGAAAACACAGGGCGCGGGCCGGTGCCGGCGCGGATCGCGCGGCGCGTGGCGGCGTTGCGCGATCAGTTGGATCATCACAATTACCGCTATTACGTGCTGGACGCGCCGGAGATTCCCGATGCCGAATACGACAAGCTGTTTCGTGAATTGCAGGCGTTGGAGCAGCAGTATCCCGCGCTGGTGACGGCGGACTCGCCGACCCAGCGGGTGGGGGCGGCGCCGTCGGCGGCCTTTGGCGAGGTGCGTCATGAGGTGGCGATGTTGTCGCTGGACAATGCCTTTTCCGAAGCGGATGTGATGGATTTCGACCGGCGGGTGCGGGAGGGTTTGAAGGTGGATGGGGTGGACTACGCCGCCGAGCCCAAGCTGGACGGTTTGGCGGTGAGTCTGCTGTATGAAGACGGCGTGCTGACCCGCGCCGCGACCCGCGGCGACGGCTACACCGGCGAGGACGTGACGCAGAATGTGCGCACCATCCATTCCGTGCCGCTGCGTTTGGTGGGCAAGCATCATCCGCGACGCATCGAAGTGCGCGGCGAAGTCTATATGCCCAAGCAGGGTTTTCATGCATTGAATAAACGTCAGGAAGAAAAAGGCGAGAAGATCTTCGCCAATCCGCGCAATGCGGCGGCGGGGAGCCTGCGCCAGCTCGATTCGCGCATCACCGCGGCGCGGCCCTTGCAGATGTGTTGCTACGGCGTGGGTGTGATGGAAGGCGGCGAGTTGCCCGAGCGGCACAGCGCCATTCTCGATCAACTGCGGCAGTGGGGTTTGCGGGTTTCGGATGAGCGGGCGGTGGTGCGGGGCGTGGCGGGTTGTCTCGATTATTTCACCAGACTGGCCGTCAAACGCGCGGCCTTGCCTTATGAAGTGGACGGCGTGGTCTACAAAGTGGACGACTTGGCGCAGCAGCGGCAATTGGGTTTTGTGTCGCGCGCGCCGCGCTGGGCGGTGGCTCACAAGTTTCCCGCCGAAGAGGCCATGACCACGGTGCTGGGCATCGATGTGCAGGTGGGCCGCACCGGCGCCATCACGCCGGTGGCGCGGCTGGCGCCGGTGTCGGTGGCGGGCGTCACGGTGTCCAACGCGACGCTGCACAATGAAGACGAAGTGCATCGCAAGGATGTGCGGGTCGGCGACACGGTGATCATCCGCCGCGCCGGCGACGTGATACCCGAAGTGGTGAGCGTCATCTTGGAACGCCGTCCCGCGGAAACCCGGGTTTTTTATTTACCGGAACGTTGTCCGGTATGCGATTCCGAGGTGGTGCGGCTGGAGGGCGAGTCGGCGGCGCGTTGCAGCGGCGGTTTGTATTGCCCGGCGCAGCGCAAGGAAGCGATCCGCCATTTCGCTTCGCGGCGCGCCATGGACATCGAGGGCCTGGGCGACAAATTGGTAGATCAATTGGTGGAACAGGGTTTGATACACAGTGTCGCCGATCTCTATCGTCTGTCGCTGGAACAGCTGGCCGGCCTGGAGCGCATGGGCCGGAAGTCCGCGGAAAATTTATTGCAGGCCCTGGATAAAAGTAAACACACCACCCTGCCGCGTTTTTTGTACGCACTGGGAATACGCGACGTGGGCGAGGCCACCGCGCTGGCGCTGGCCCGCCATTTCGGCGATTTGCCGGACATCATCGCCGCCGACGAGGATGTATTGCAGACCGTGCCGGATGTCGGGCCGGTGGTGGCGCAACGCATCGTCGCGTTTTTTCACGAGGCGCATAACCGCGAGGTGATCGCCAAGCTGCGAGCGGCGGGCGTGCGATGGCCGCCGCTGGAGCGCCACGTGCAATTATTGCCGCTGGCGGGCAAGACCTTTGTGCTGACGGGCAGCATGCGGGCCATGAGTCGCGATGTGGCGAAAGAGAAGCTGCAAGCCTTGGGCGCGAAGGTGGCGGGCAGTGTGTCGGCCAAGACCAGTTACGTGGTGGTGGGCGAAGAGGCCGGTTCGAAATTGGACAAGGCCCGCGAGCTGGGTATCGAGATGCTGGATGAGGCGGCGTTTTTAAAATTGATCGGGGAAAATCCGGCGGGTGAATGATGTGAAACGCGGAGGCGCCGCCGCCATCCGCGATAGCGGGTCATTCTAAAAACCGCGGATGCCGGCCACGGAGATCACGGAATCAGAATGCCGAGGCCTTCGGCGAGTGCCCTTGTCGGGTGACTTCGACAAGGGCGCGACATCGTTTTTCCCGTGAGCAACCGCTTTTTTCAGGCTTATTTCATTTCGATCTTGGCCTTGCCGCGCAGGGTTTCCAAGTATTGTGAAATGTGTTGGGACTGTACCACCTCGTCCAAGCGGTCTTTGATCTCGTCATAGGTGGGCGGGGTGATTTTGCGCACGTCGTCGAGGTTGATGATATGCCAGCCGAATTGGCTCTGAACGGGTTTCTTGGTGTATTTGCCTTTTTCGAGGGCGGCGGCGGCCTGCGAGAAGGCCGGCACCATTTGCGCGGGATTGAACCAGCCTAAGTCGCCGCCGCGTTCCGCGGAGGCGCGGTCCTTGGATTTGCTCTTGGCCAGGGCGCTGAAGTCGCCGCCTTTATCCAATTGGGTGATGAGGTCCTTGGCTTCGGTTTCGCTGTCCACCAGGATGTGGCGGGCCTTGAATTCCTTCAGTTCCTGGGTCGCGACCTTTTCCTGATACACCTTGCGTTTCTCGGCTTCGGTGGCCGGTTTGGCGCGCAGCATCTCGTTGACCGCGGCGTTGGAGAACAGGGTGCGTTTTTGGTTGTGCAGCTCGGTGACGACGATGGGATTTTTGTCGATGCCTTTGGCCAGGGCGTCTTGATACAGCAACTCGCGGTCCACCAGGCTTTGCACCGCGTCTTCGCGGCTGAGGGGCTGCTGGGGATTGAAGGCGCGGGCGAAGGCGGCGAGGTCGCGGTTGGTGAGCTTGGTGCCGTTGACGGTGGCGATCACTTGGTCGGGATTGTTCTGACCGGCGGGGCTGGCGGGCTCGGCGGCGTGGACGGAGCTGGCGTTGGCGACCATCAGGGCGGCGGCGGCCAGCAGCGTCAACTGGGAGGCGAGGCGTAGGTTATTCATGGAATCAATTCCTATTTGTGTAATTTAATCGTTAGCGGCTGACCGTTCTTCGGGGCTGCGGGCCTGGATGCTCAAGGCGTG
Organism: uncultured Gammaproteobacteria bacterium; assembly: GCA_963729605.1. Lineage (GTDB taxonomy): Bacteria > Pseudomonadota > Gammaproteobacteria > DRLM01 > DRLM01 > CAKKSB01. Next base: position 200,631 of record CAVSNY010000003.1, read on the forward strand.
GATATCGACGTGCATCATGTCGCGCAGCGCATCGTATACCATGCGGTGGCGTTCCAACAACGCTTTGCCGGTGAAGCGGCCGGAGACGATGTGGACGGTGTAATGCCCACCGCCGCCGAGGGCGCCGGCGTGGCCGATGTGCTGGTCGCTGTCGTCGATGACCTCGATGGCGGTCGGCTGCAAGACGAGGGTCAGTTGTTCGCGGATGCGGGCGACGCGTTCGGGCGCCGGGGTCACGGCAACACCTTTTTGAAGGGCCGCACGGTCACCTTGGCGTAGACGCCGCCGCTCAAATAGGGATCGGCGTCGGCCCAGGCCTCCGCGTCGCGCTGGCTGGGAAACTCGGCGACGATCAGGCTGCCGGTGAAGCCGGCGGGGCCGGGATCCGCCGAATCGATGGCGGGAAACGGGCCCGACAATATCAAACGGCCCTCGGCCTTCAAGGCTTCGAGGCGGGCGAGATGCGCCGGGCGGTTGGCGATACGCCGGGGCAGGCTGTCGGCGACGTCTTCCCCGATGATGGCGTAAAGCATGGTCGAAGTCCTTTTTTAAGGTTCAGGGGTTTCTTGGTCCGACTTGATATGGCGGCTCAGATAAAAGGCCTGCGCGATGATGAAAATCACCGTCAGGCCCAACATGCCGAACAATTTGAAGTTGACCCAGGTATCGGTGTCGTAGTTGAAGGCGACATATAAATTCGCCGCGCCCATCGCCGCGAAAAAACTCACCCAGCTCATGTTCAGGCGCAGCCAGACCGGTTCGGGCAGGCTGATGTTGGCGGCCATCATGCGTTTGAGCAGGGATTGTTTGCCCACATACTGGCTGCCGAGGAAGACCGCCGCGAACAGCCAGTTCACCAGAGTGGGCTTCCATTTGATGAAGGTTTCATCCTGTAACAGCAGGGTCAGGCCGCCAAAGACCACGATCACCCAGAGGGTGATCCAGTGCATGTTCTCCACTTTACCGTGGCGGAACCACGACCAGCCGACTTGGATGACGGAGGCCGCGATCGCCACCGCGGTGGCTACATAGATGTCGTAGAGCTTATAGGCGACGAAGAACAGGACAATGGGCAGGAAATCGAATAAAAGTTTCATAATCTTAGGATAGTGCGCGCGCTGCTTGCGAAGAGCCGGTATCATACTCCACTTTTCGCGGCCCTGCCCAGTTGCCCGGATCGCGCAATCGAGAACGGTGAATGCTGAAATATGATTTGCATAGTCATTCCACCGCGTCCGACGGCACCTTGTCGCCGTCGGCGCTGGTGGAACACGCCCGCCTCCGCGGCGTGGACGTGCTGGCCTTGACCGACCACGATGTGACCAGCGGCGTGGCCGAGGCGCAAGCGGCGGCGGCCGGTACGGGTTTGCGGGTGGTGGCGGGTGTCGAGGTGTCGGCGACCTGGAATCATCAGTTGCTGCATATTGTCGGATTGGGGGTGGACCCTGCGGCGCCGGCCCTGATCGCCGGGCTGGAGGGCCAGCGTGTTTTCCGGGTGTGGCGCGGCGAGGAGATCGGCCGCCGTCTCGAAAAGCGCGGTATCGCCGGGGCCCATGCGGGCGCGGCCGCCTTGGCCGAGGGGCCGGCGATCAGCCGTACCCACTTCGCCCGTTACCTGGTGGCGCAGGGCCATGCCCGGGATATGGCCAAGGCCTTCGACCGTTACCTCAAGCGCGGTAAGCCCGGTTATGTGCCGGGGCAATGGGCCGCGCTGGAGGAGGCCGTGGGCTGGATACGTGCCGCTGGCGGACAGGCGGTGGTGGCCCATCCCGCCCGTTACAAATTGAGCGCGACCCGCTTGCGGCAATTATTGGGTGAATTTAAGGAGCTGGGAGGCGCGGCGGTGGAGGTGATCTCGGGCAGCCAGCCCCACGGCGCGACGCCGGCCTTGGCGCGTTATGCCCGGCAGTTTGATTTGCGGGCATCGGTGGGTTCGGATTATCACGGGCCGGGCCAGGGACCCAATGAATTGGGCCGGATGCCGCCCTTGCCGGCGGACTGCGTGCCGGTGTGGGAAGATTGGCTCGAACCGATCCGCCCGGCGGTCTGAAGGTATTTTGATTCGCGGGCCGTGCCCGCTCACAATGGATGTCTTATGTCGCGTTTCGTCGTCATTCACCCCGAGAATCCCCAGCCCCGTTTGATCGGGCAGGTGGTGGAATGCCTGGCCGAGGGCGGGGTGGTGGTGTATCCCACCGATTCCAGTTATGCCTTGGGTTGCCGCATCGGCGATAAGGAGGCGATGGAACGGATCCGCCGCATCCGCCAACTCGACGAAAAACACAATTTCTCCCTGGTGTGCCGCGATTTGTCCGAGATCGCCACCTATGCCATGGTGGATAATTCGGCCTATCGCTTGCTGCGCGCGCTCACGCCGGGGCCTTACACTTTCATTTTGCAGGCCACCAGGCAAGTGCCGCGCCGTCTACAACACCCCAAGCGCAAGACCGTGGGTATCCGGGTGCCGGACAATCTCATCGCCCAGGCGATACTCGCCGCGGTGGGTGAGCCCTTGATGAGCTCGACTTTGGTATTGCCGGGCGAGGATATGGCCCTCACCGATCCCTACGACATGCAAGCCTTGCTGGGCGAACGGGTCGAGATGATAGTGGACGGCGGTTATTGCGGTTTCGAACTCACCACGGTGGTGGACATGACCGAGGGCGTACCCCAGGTGTTGCGGGTGGGCAAGGGCGATCCCAATATTTTTTTCGCGCAGGCGGGATAGCGGCACCGGCGGCGTATCTGCGGGGTCGGGCCGGTCAAGCCACGGGCCGGAATGCCCATAGAGATCACGATAACGATTTATCTAAAGGACACGTCATGAATTTTCACAGCGGCCGGGCGCGGCCGCCACACCGGGCAATCAATACCCCGCCCCGGTCGCCGTGCACCCTAAAACAGGTATACTCCGCCGATGCAAGAGCTTAACTTTGTGCAGCAATTGGCGGTATGGGCGCTGCCGGTGCTCTTCGCCATCACCGTCCACGAAGTCGCCCATGGCTGGGTGGCCCGCCAGCTGGGTGATCCCACCGCCATGATGCTGGGGCGATTGACCCTCAATCCTCTCAAACACATCGATCCCATCGGCACGGTGCTGGTGCCGATCGCGCTATTGTTTCTGGGCGGCGTGCTGTTCGGCTGGGCCAAACCGGTGCCCATCACCACCGAGAATCTCCGCAATCCCAAACGCGACATGGCCTTGGTCGCCGCCGCCGGGCCGCTCGCCAATCTGCTGATGGCCCTCATCTGGGCCTTGATCATGAAGCTGGTGCTGGTCATGTCGGGCAGTTTCGCCGGCTTGGCCTTGCCCCTCAGTTATATGTGCGTCGCGGGTATCACCATTAACGTCATCCTGCTGGTGCTGAATCTTCTGCCCATACCGCCCCTGGACGGCAGCCGGGTGGTGTCGGGCCTGCTGCCCGGTCCCTGGGCGTGGCAGTACAATCGCATTGAGCCCTATGGTTTGTTCATCTTGCTGGGGCTGATGTTGGCCGGGATATTGGGTAAAGTGTTGTCGCCGCCGGTGATGTGGATCCAGACCGGCCTATATCACCTGATGGGTCTGTGATTAATTCCAACTCTAATAAGATAGTTTAAACAGTTAATTTATTTAGGGAGAAGGGTGTTGAGCGTCATTCCCAACCAGCCGCGGCGAGTGCTGTCGGGCATGCGGCCGACCGGCCGTCTGCACCTGGGCCATTATCACGGCGTTTTGAAAAACTGGCTGCAATTGCAGCATGAATACGACTGCTATTTTTTCGTGGCCGATTGGCATGCGCTGACCACCGATTACGAAAACCCCCGCGACATCGGCGCCAACACCTGGGAGATGCTCATCGACTGGCTGGCGGTGGGGGTCAATCCCAAGGCCGCCAAGCTGTTCATCCAGTCGCGGGTGCCGGAGCACGCCGAGCTGCATCTCCTGCTGTCGATGATGACACCCCTCGGCTGGCTGGAACGGGTGCCCACTTATAAAGACCAGCAGGAGAAGCTCAAGGAAAAAGACCTGGCCACCTACGGTTTTCTCGGTTATCCGTTATTGCAGGCGGCGGACATTCTCATTTATAAAGCCACCTCGGTGCCGGTGGGCGAGGATCAAGTGGTGCATATCGAACTGGCGCGGGAAGTGGCGCGCCGCTTCAACCATTTGTACGGCCGCGAGCCGGACTTCGCGGAAAAGGCCGAGGCCGCCGCCCGCAAAATGGGAAAGAAGAACGGCAAACTCTACAGTGAGTTGCGAAAGAAGTTTCAAGAAACCGGTGATCAACAGGCCTTGGCCACCGCGCGGGCCTTGCTCGAATCGCAGCAAAATATCACCCTCGGCGACCGCGAGCGCCTGTTCGGTTATCTGGAAGGGGTGAGCCGGGTCATCCTGCCCGAGCCCCACCCCTTGCTGACGCCGATGGCCAAGATGCCCGGTCTGGACGGCCAAAAGATGTCCAAGTCCTACGGCAACACCATCGGCCTGCGCGAGGAGCCGGAGGCGGTGAGGAATAAACTGAAGACCATGCCCACCGACCCGGCGCGGGTGCGGCGCACCGATCCCGGCAATCCCGAGAAATGTCCGGTCTGGCAATTCCATAAGGTGTATTCTTCCGACGAGGTGAAGAACTGGGTGGTGCAAGGTTGCACCAGCGCGGGCATCGGTTGTCTCGACTGCAAGCAGCACATCGTCGATGCGGTGCTGGTGGAACAGGCGCCGATCCGGGAACGAGCGGTGGAATTTTCAAACGATATCAGCCTAGTGCGCACTATCGTTTCCGAGGGTTGTGAAGAGGCGCGCGACGTGGCCCGCGCCACCTTGAGCGAAGTGCGGCATGCCCTCGGCCTGCAATCAAAATGACTATGAAGAAACGGCTTTGCCACACATGACTCAAGTAGTAGCTGACATTCCAGTCGCCGAACGGCCGCTGCCAACGCTGGCGATGGTCTTGGGCAGTCCGGTCACCGAGCTGCCCAAAGACCTCTACATCCCGCCGGACGCGCTCGAGATATTCTTGGAGGCCTTCGAAGGGCCGCTGGACCTGTTGCTGTATCTGATCCGGCGGCAGAACATCGAGATCCTCGATATCCCCATCGCCGAGATCACCCGCCAGTACATGGTGTATGTGGAGGTGATGAAGGGCATCCGCCTCGAACTGGCCGCGGAATACTTGGTGATGGCCGCCATGCTGGCGGAGATCAAATCCCGCATGCTGTTGCCGCGGCCCAAGACCGAGGAGGGCGAGGAGGAAGACCCGCGCGCCGAACTGATACGCCGCTTGCAGGAATACGAGCGTTTCAAAAAGGCCGCCGAGGATATAGACGCGTTGCCGCGCATGGAACGCGACAGCTTTCCGGTCAGTATCGAGCGGCCGCTGCGCAGCGGTCCCCGCCCGCATCCGGCGGTGAGTTTGGAGGAACTGCTGCTGGCCTTCAAAGACGTGTTGACCCGCGCCGAGATGTTTTCCAACCATCACGTGCAGATGGAGCCTTTGTCGGTGCGCGAGCGCATGTCCGACATCTTGAGTGCGGTCAGCGCCGACAAATTCACCGCCTTCGCCGGCTTGTTCAAACCCGAAGAGGGGCGCATGGGGGTGGTGGTGAGTTTTCTCGCCGTGTTGGAACTCATCAAGGAATCCTTGCTTGAGTTGATACAAACCGAAGCCTATGGCCCGATTTACGTAAGAGTCCCGAGTCATGCAGATGAACCCGCAGCAGTTGAAGAATATTCTTGAAGCCACTTTGCTGGCCGCCGGCCAGCCCATGAACATGGAAAAACTCCAGGAAGTTTTTCCCGAAGAGGCGTGCCCGGAGCCCGAGCTCCTGCGCGAGGCCTTGCGCGCGCTGGCGGAGGATTGCGCCGGACGCGGCATCGAACTCAAGGAAGTGGGCAGCGGCTTCCGCCTGCAAGTGAAACAGGAATACGCGCCCTGGGTGGCGCGCCTCAGCGAAGAAAAGGCGCCGCGTTATTCCCGCGCGCTGCTGGAGACCCTGGTGCTGATCGCCTATCGGCAGCCGATCAGCCGCGCCGAGATTGAAGACATCCGCGGCGTCAGCGTCAGCACCCATATCATCAAAACCCTGCAAGAGCGCGAATGGGTGCGGGTGGTGGGCCACCGCGAGGTGCCGGGCAGGCCCGCGCTGTACGGCACGACCCGGGATTTTCTCGATTATTTCAACTTGAAGAGTCTCAGCCAACTACCCGCCTTGTCGGAGATTCGCAGCCTCGAGGCCATCGCCGCGGACATCGACAATCTCCTGCCGCCGCCGCTCGCCGCCGCGGGTGAAGAGGGCGAACCCCCCGTCGCCGCCGAGCCGCTCGCGGCGGAAAACGCCGAGCCGGGCGCCGGCGATTCCGACGGCGACGGACCCGTCACCGAGGAGGCCGATGCTTCCGCCACGGCGCCGGACCCGGCCGCCGCGCCCACCGTGCACTGAGATTTTCCGATGACCGAACGTTTGCAAAAATGGCTGGCCCGCGCCGGTTTGGGCGCGCGCCGGACCATGGAAGACTGGATACGCGCCGGCCGCGTCACGGTCAACGGCGCGCCCGCCGAATTGGGCATGAGTGTCAATGAGGGCGACACGGTGTGCGTCGACGGCCGCGCCATCGCCGCGCCGCCGCCGGCCGAGATGACCCGGCCGCGGGTGCTGCTCTACTACAAACCCACCGGTGAAATCTGCACCCAGTCCGATCCCGAAGGCCGTCCCACGGTATTCGACCGTCTGCCCAAAGTGGGCGGACGCTGGATCGCGGTCGGCCGTCTCGATCTCAATACCCTGGGCGTGCTGCTGTTCACCAACGACGGTGAACTCGCCAATCGTTTGATGCATCCATCCAGCGAGATCGAACGCGAATACGCGGTACGGGTGCTGGGCACGGTCGATGCCGCGGCGCTCACCCGCTTGCGCAAGGGCGTGATGCTGGAAGACGGCCCCGCCCATTTCGACGCGCTGGTGGATGCCGGCGGCGAAGGCATGAATCATTGGTATAACGTGGTGCTGCGCGAAGGGCGCAACCGCGAGGTGCGGCGCATGTGGGAATCGCAGGGCGTCACCGTGAGTCGTTTGATGCGGGTGCGCTTCGGGCCGATCACCCTGCCGCGCTTTTTGAAGCCGGGTCAGTCGCGCGAATTGGAATTGGACGACATCAACCTGCTGCGCCGCGCCGCCGGTCTCGATGAACTTTCCGCGACCGCGCCGACCCGTCGCCGCGCGCCGCCGAGATCGCGGCCGGCGGCCGGCCGTACCGAGCGAGCCAACACGCGCGTGGTGCGGGGAAAGACCGAGACCTATTCAAACGCCCCGCCGCCGCGCCGAGGGGCGGAGCCGCGGGCGGGCCGTGACCGGCAAGCGCGGGGTGAGGCGGACAAGACGGCAGGACGGACTCGCCGCCCATCCGCGCGAACCGGTCCGTCGGCGGTTGACGAGAGGCCGCGTTCGCGAGGACGCTCGGCGCCCGCCGCACCCCGCGGCGGACGTCCCGCGACTCCTCGCACACCGCGCAAGCCGGCGGCCCCCGCCCGTAAGAAATGAGTCTGCGGCGGGTATACGACCGGCTCCATCAACACCATGGGCCGCAACACTGGTGGCCGGCCCGCAGCGCCTTTGAAGTGATGGTCGGCGCGGTGCTCACCCAAAACACGGCGTGGACCAATGTCGAGCGGGCCATCGTCAATCTGCGCAAGGCGCGGGCCTTGAGCGCGCCGCGGATCATGGCCGTGCCGGTCGAGACCCTGGCGGAGTGGCTGCGGCCCGCCGGTTATTTTAACGTGAAGGCCCGCCGGCTGCGCAATTTCTGCGAATGGTATCTCGCCGTTGGTGGCCTGCGGGCCTTGCGTCGCTGGGACACCGGGCGTTTGCGCGCGGGCTTGTTGAGCGTCAACGGCGTCGGGCCGGAGACCGCCGACGATATCCTGCTCTACGCCTTTCAGCGCCCGGTGTTCGTGATCGACGCCTACACCCGGCGCATCCTGGCGCGCCATGGTTTAGTCTCGGGCGACGAGGATTATGAAACCCTGCGCCGGCACATCGAGCGCGACCTGGCGGGAGAGGGGCTGGCTGAACCGGCCTTGGTGACCTTGTATAACGAATATCACGCCCTGATCGTGCGGCATGCCAAGGACGTGTGCCGCCCGCGGCCGCGTTGCGAGATCTGCGTGTTGCGCAACGATTGCACCGCCGCGCAAGCGCTGGAGGTTTTGCCCCGGCCCGTGCGGATGAACAAGCGGTGACGATAAGAGGATGGGGAAATTATTCCTCTCTGTATTTCTCCCGCTAGCGGCGAATGCACGATGATTGAGAGCGTACCTCAACATCATTTCCCCCTCTCCCCTCGTGGGAGAGGGCTTGGGGAGAGGGGATGAGAACGAAGAGAACATTCAAAAACGCGGTGATTCATTTTGAAATGGGTTCTAATAAAATTCATGTTGAATCGCCAACAACGAGGCAGCGTCTTTTTTCCGGCCGAGCCTATTTTCTTGGTATCCTTTGCTCCCCGGCGGCGGATAAGATTTTTTGCCTCGCTCTATAATGACCCCCACTTCACTGCGGCGCGCCGCTCCATTTTGTGATTTAATGCCTCGCCATGTTTAAACCAGTCGAACTCTTCATCGGCCTGCGCTATACCCGCGCCAAACGCCGCAATCATTTCATCTCCTTCATCGCCCTCATCTCGATGGCGGGTATCGCCTTGGGCGTGATGGCGTTAATCACCGTGCTGTCGGTGATGAACGGTTTTGAAAAGGAGCTGCGCACCCGCATTCTGGGCGTGGTGGCGCACACCACCGTCAGCAGCGCGCACGGTCCGCTTCAGGATTGGCCCGCCCTGCAGGCGCGACTCAAGGGCTATCCGAATGTGGTGGGTACCGCGCCTTACATCAGCGGCGAAGGCATGCTCAGCGTCGGGCCGTCGGTGAGCGGCACCTTGATCCGCGGCCTGATGCCGGACGAGGAGGGCGCGGTGTCCGATGTGGGCCGCAAGATGGTGAGCGGCCGTTTGGAGGATTTGGCGCCGGGGGAATTCGGCATCATTCTCGGCAAGGAGCTGGCGCTGCGTTTGGGCGTGTGGCGCGGCGACAAGGTGACCCTGATTATCCCCTCCGCCACGATTACCCCGGCGGGGATATTGCCGCGCATGAAACGCTTCACGGTGGTGGGCGTATTCGAGATCGGCATGTACGAATACGACAACGCCCTGGCCTTGCTGCATATCGACGACGCCGCCAAATTGTTCCGTTTCGGCGACGGGGTGAGCGGATTGAGGCTCAAGCTCGACGACATGATGCGCGCGCCGTGGGTGACCCGCGACTTGGTGCAGAGCCTGCCCGCCGGTTATGTGGTGAGCGACTGGACGCGGGAGCACGTCAATTTTTTCCGGGCGGTGCGCACCGAGAAAACCGTGATGTTCGTGATCCTGTTGCTGATCGTAGCGGTGGCGGCCTTCAACATCGTCTCCACCTTGGTGATGATGGTGCGCGACAAGGAGGCGGACATCGCGGTGCTGCGCACCCTCGGCGCCACGCCGCGCAGCATCATGCTCATCTTCATGATCCAAGGCGTGGTGATCGGCGTGGTGGGCACGCTGTTGGGCGGGGTGGGCGGCAGCTTGCTGGCCTTTAATATCGAAACCATCGTGCCGGCCATCGAACGGCTGTTCAGCGTGGAATTCCTGGCCGCCGATGTTTACTACATCAGCAGTCTGCCTTCCGACCCGCATCTCAAGGACATCATCCAGATTTGCGGCGTGTCGATGCTGCTCAGTTTGTTCGCCACGATTTATCCCGCCTGGCGCGCGGCGCGCACCCAGCCGGCGGAGGCCTTACGTTATGAGTAGCGCGGTCATCCGTTGTCGACATCTCGCCAAGACCTACACTGAAGGCCCGACCGCGGTGGAAGTGCTGGCCGATGTCAGCCTGGAAGTCATGCCGGGCGAGCGGCTCGCCATCATCGGTTCATCGGGTTCGGGCAAAAGCACCCTGCTGCATTTATTGGGCGGACTGGACACGCCGACCCGCGGCGAGGTGTGGGTGGACGGCGCCGACATGGGCAAGCTGGACGACGTGGCGCGCGGCCGCTTGCGCAACCGGGCCTTGGGTTTCGTTTATCAATTTCATCATCTGCTGCCGGAATTCAGCGCGTTGGAAAACGTCTGCATGCCGTTGCTGATTCGCGGCGCCGCGCCGCGCGAGGCGCAGGCGCAGGCGCAACCGCTGTTGGAACGGGTGGGACTGGGGCATCGCCTGCATCACAAGCCGGGCGAATTATCGGGCGGCGAGCGGCAGCGCGCGGCGGTGGCGCGGGCCTTGGTCACCCAGCCCAAGTGCGTGCTGGCCGACGAGCCCACCGGCAACCTCGACTACAAAACCGCCGATCAGGTTTACGATTTGATGCTGGAACTCAATCAAATCTACGGCACCAGTTTCGTAGTGGTGACCCATGACCCCCGTCTCGCGCAGCGCCTCGACAGGACGCTGGTCCTCGAAAAGGGAATATTGCGGGCGGAGTGAAGACGGCTTGCGCTGGTGCGTGCGTCGTCAACTCAGGAACAGAAACCGCCTCTCCTTGTAATCAGGAGGGGTGCGCCCCGCGGGGGCGAGGTAGTAGATGCGCCGTGCCTCCGAATGATACGAGCACTGCGCTTTGCGCCCACCACCCCGGCGCTATCGCCCCATCTTTCCTCACAAAGAGGCGGGGAGAATCAAACCGCACCGTAGACGGGGCGAGCCCCGCGAACCCCGGCGCGACCTTGCCGGCGCGTAGGCATCGCCTACCGTGGGTTTCGGCAACGGCGGCCCTGCCTGGTTAAGGCATGTTAGGTGGGCGACGCTTGTGGCGTTTGCGTTTGATATAACGCACCACATGCAGCCGCCACAAAAAACGGATTAGCAGATTGCCCAGCACGGCGCTGACCGTGGCGAGAATAAAGCAGCCCAATAGAAACGGTTGCCAGATCAGGGTAAGCTCCTGCTTCAGCCATTCCAACGACACCTCGAAGGTTACCGCGCGCATGGGCGTGTCGAGTAGCCACGATCCAAGTTTATAAGCCGTATAAAACACCGGCGGCATGGTGATGGGGTTGGTAAGCCAGACCAGGCTCGCCGCGATGGGTACGTTGACCCGGAAGGGGATCGCGAGCGCCGCCGCCAGCACCATTTGAAACGGAATGGGGATGAAGGCCGCGAACAGGCCGACCGATGCCGCCCCCGATACCGAACGGCGATTGAGGTGCCAGAGATTGGGGTCGTGGAGGAGCTTGCCAAAAAAACGCAAATGCTTGTGATCGCGGATCCGGCGGTGATCGGGGAGGTAGCGTTTGATTATCCTTTTCGGCACAACAATCACCAGCCGTGGTCTTGGCGCGAGGGCCCATTATGCACAGTTTTTCGGAACGATGCAGTATAGGTTTAGCCGCGCTCGCCCTCTTGTCGGGCGCCATACTTTTTCAATATGTCGACGCCTTGCCGAAGCCGGTTTACGTCTGGTTGGGCTTGCCCCTTTTGGCGCTGGCCTGGCGTTATCCCGCCTGGCACGGGCCCCTTTGGCTGGCGGTCGGATTCGGTTGGGCATGGTGGATGGCGGCGGGCATGCTCGCCCAGAGTTTGCCCGCCGAATTGGAGGGGCGGGACCTCCGGCTGGAGGGCGTGATCGTCTCGGTGCCGGATCGCGACGCGAGACGGACGCGTTTTCAATTCGAGGTGGAGAGTGTCACCACTGAACAGGGCCGCGCGCCCAACCCCGGCCGCGTATTGTTGAGTTGGTATGCGCGGTCGCCGCCCGCGCTGCGGGCCGGTGATCACTGGCGATTGACGGTGAGGTTGAAGCGCCCGCACGGCATGATGAATCCCGGCGGATTCGATTACGAGGCGTGGCTGTTCCGGCATCGTCTGCGCGCCACCGGTTATGTGCGGGTGGAAGACGAGAACCGTTTGCTGGCTTCCGATTGGCGGCAACAGCCGGTCAACCGGCTGCGACAAACTCTCGCGGAGAAGATGGGCGCGGCCTTGGCCGGCCGGGAATTCGCAGGCATCGTCGAGGCCCTCGCGATCGGTGAACAGAAACACATCGGCCCGGAACAGTGGCAGGTGTTTCGTGCGACCGGCACCACGCATTTGATTTCGATCTCGGGTTTGCACGTGGCCTTCGTGGCCGGCCTGCTGTTTTTCATGGTGCGGCGGGCCTGGTTGTGGTGGCCGCGGCTGGCCTTGCGCTGGCCGGCGGCCAAGGCGGGCGCGGTGGCCGGCATGACGGCGGCCTTGTTGTATTCGGCCATGGCCGGATTTTCCGTGCCGACCCAGCGCGCCTTGATCATGGTGGCGGTGGTGATGGCCAGCCTGCTGCAACAGCGGCGGGTGCGGCCGGCGCACGGCTTGGCGGCGGCGCTGCTGTTGGTCCTGTTGTGGGACCCGTTGGCGGTGATGGAGGCGGGCTTCTGGCTGTCGTTCGTCGCGGTCGCGGTGATTTTTTACGGCATGGGCGGACGGCTGGCGCCGCGCGGATTGTGGTGGCGTTTCGGCCGCGTGCAATTATTGGTGGCGGTGGGGTTGTTGCCTTTGATGCTGGCCTTGTTTCAACAGATGTCGCTGGTCTCGCCGCTGGCGAATATCGTCGCGGTGCCGTGGGTGAGTTTCGTGGTGGTGCCGCTCACCTTGCTGGGCGCGTCGTTGGTGGGGGTCTGGCCCGCCGCCGGTGCGTTTGTGCTGGTGCTCGCCGACGGCGCGTTGGGCTGGGTGTGGCCGCTGCTGACCTGGTTCGGTACCACATCGTTCGCGGAGTGGACCCAGCACGTGCCGCCGCCGTGGGCCCTCCTGCCCGCGGCGGCGGGGGCCTTGCTGTTGATCTCGCCGGCGGGCGTGCCGGGCCGCTGGCTGGGGATTTTGCTGCTGGCGCCCTTGCTGGCGGTGTCGCCGCCGCGTCCGCCGCCGGGCGAGGCGTGGCTGACCTTGCTGGATGTGGGACAGGGTTTGTCGGCGGTGGTGCGCACCGCGCGGCATAATCTGGTGTTCGATACCGGTCCCGCCTTCAACGAGCATTTCGATGCCGGCGATGCGGTGGTCGTGCCGTTTCTGCGGGCGAGCGGCGTGTCGCGTATCGATCGTCTGGTGATCAGTCACGGCGATCAGGATCACATCGGCGGCCTACCCTCTTTGCTGGAACAAGTGGCGGTGGAGGAGGTGTTGACCAGTGTGCCGGACAAGGTGGCGTGGCCGGCGGGTTCGCCGCAATCTTGTCACGCCGGCCAGCACTGGGAATGGGATGGAGTGAGTTTTACCATGCTCTACCCCTTTCCCGAATTGGCCACTCGCGGCAACGACGCTTCCTGCGTGTTGCGGGTGAGCACCGCCGGCGGCGCGTTGCTGTTGCCGGGCGATATCGAAAAGCGCGGCGAAAAGGCCTTGCTGGCGCGGGCATCGGACCGGCTGAAGGCCGACGTGCTGGTGGTGCCGCATCATGGCAGCAACACCTCGTCCACCGCGGAATTCCTCGCCGCCGTGCGGCCGCGTTACGCGTTGTTCCCGGTGGGTTACCGCAACCGCTATGGTTTTCCCAAACCGGCGGTGGTGGCGCGTTATCAGGCGGCGGACGTGGCTCGGCTGGGCACCGATCGGCAGGGGGCGATCAGTTTGCGCCTCGGCGCGCAGGGAATCTTGGCGCCGCCGGAGGCTTATCGTTGGCGGGCGCAGCGTTATTGGCATAATCAATTGACTGCGGTTGATTAGCATCCATCCCAAAATAAATTACCGCGTTTTTTTAATATGCTCTTCGCCCTCATCCCCCTCTCCCCAACCCCTCTCCCGCGAGGGGAGAGGGGTAAAGAGAGTGACAGGGTTGTTAAAAACGTCCCCTCTCCCGCCGGCGGGAGAGGGACAGGGAGAGGGCGATCGGCAGGGGGCGATCAGTTTGCGTCTCGGCGCGCAGGGAATCTTGGCGCCGCCGGAGGCTTATCGTTGGCGGGCGCATCGGTATTGGCATAATCAATTGAATGCGGTTGATTAGCATCCATCCCAAAATAAATTACTGCGTTTTTTGAATATGCCCTTCGCCGGCATCCCCCTCTCCCCAACCCCTCTCCCGCGAGGGGAGAGGGGTAAAGAGAGTGACAGGGTTGTTAAAAACGTCCCCTCTCCCGCCGGTGGGAGAGGGACAGGGAGAGGGCGATCGGCAGGGGGCGATCAGTTTGCGTCTCGGCGCGCAGGGAATCTTGGCGCCGCCGGAGGCTTATCGTCGGCGGGCGCATCGGTATTGGCATGTTCAATTGAATGCGGTTGATTAGAGGCCATCCCAAAATAAATTACCGCGTTTTTTTAATATGCTCTTCGCCCTCATCCCCCTCTCCCCAAACCCTCTCCCGCGAGGGGAGAGGGGTAAAGCCACACCAACAGTAGCAGCGGCATGGTCAGCCCCCAACGCCTCTCCCACGAGGGGAGAGGGCCGCCCTGACCGCCGCGCAGGTAACCTATCGCCCCAACGCCTCTCCCACGAGGGGAGAGGGGTAAAGTGAGTTGCAGGGTTGTTAAAAACGTCCCCTCTCCCGCCGGCGGGAGAGGGACAGGGAGAGGCGGGCCTACTCCGACGGGCGGAGCGCCGCCGCGCTTCGACGGCGGTGATAAATCAAGTATGATTGGCCACTTGTTTATATAGCAGCCGGATATTTGCGAACCAACGGGCGGGGTAGCGGTGTTTGAAATAGTGAAATCGGGCGGCTGGGTGATGGTGCCACTGCTGTTGTGCTCGGTGGTGGCCACCGCGATAGTCGCGGAGCGTTTTTGGGCCTTGCGCAAGCAGCGCATCTGCCCGCGCAATCTGGTGGATCAGATCTGGCAGTGGGCCAAGGCCGGCCAGATGGACGTGATGCGCATCAGCAGCCTGCGCGGCAGCTCGCCGCTGGGGCGGGTGTTGGCGGCGGGGTTGATGAACCGCCATTATTCCCGCGAGGTGATGAAGGAGAGTATCGAAGAGGCCGGCCGCCATGTGGTGCTGGAGCTGGAGCGCTATTTGAATACCCTCGGCACCATCGCCTCCATCTCGCCCTTGCTCGGCCTGCTGGGCACGGTGCTGGGCATGATCAAGGTATTCACCGCCATCAGCGCGGTGGGCGTCGGCAGCCCCACCGAAATGGCGGGCGGACTGTCGGAGGCCTTGATCACCACCGTGGCGGGTCTGATCGTGGCCATTCCCAGTTTGATGTTTTATCGCCATTTCCAGCGGCGGGTGGACGAACTGGTGTCCACCATGGAGCAGGAGGCGATCAAGATGGTGGAAATCCTGCACGGTGAACGGATAGGCGGAAGCGACATGCCGGGGGGCGCCGCCGCATGAATCTGCGTCCCCGCCGCCGCGGCGATCCGGAAATCAATCTCACCTCGCTCATCGATGTCGTATTTTTATTGCTGCTGTTTTTTATTTTGACCACCAGTTTCAATCGGGAGTCGGCGCTGCGCATCGATCTGCCCAAGGCGTCGGAGCAGGCCGCGGTCGAGGAGCAAAAACCGATTATGTTGTCCATCGACGCCGCCGGCGAGTTTTACGTCGACGGCCGGCAGGTGGTGAATACCCAGGTGGAAAGTGTGAAGCGGGTTCTGCGCGCGGCGATGGGCGAACGGAAGGACCCGCCGCTGATCATCAGCGCCGATGCCAAGACGCCGCATCAGGCGGTGGTCACCGCCATGGACGCCGCGCGCCAGGTCGGTCTGATCCATCTGTCCATCGCCACCAAAGAACCCGCCGGAGGCGCGCAGTAGCGCCATGAAGGAAAACGCATCCACTCAAGCCCGCGTGATCTACGCGCGGCTACTGCGTTACGCCACGCCGCATTGGCGGATGTTCGTGCTGGCGATGCTGGCGATGCTGGTGTTCGCCGCCACCAACACCGGTTTCGCGGCCTTGATGAAGCCGATGATCGACGGCAGCTTCGTGGATCGCGATCCGGCGGTGATCGCCTTGGTGCCGTTGCTGATCATCGGTCTGTTCGTCGCGCGCGGCCTCGCCAATTTCGGTTCGTCGTATTGCATGAGCGTGGTGGGACGCGAGGTGATCCGCGATCTGCGCCGCGCCATGTTCGACCGATTGCTGCGTTTGCCTACCCGCTATTACGACCGGACCTCTTCCGGCGAGCTGCTCTCCAAATTCATCTACGACGTGGAGCAGGTCAATCTCGCCGCCACCAACGCCCTGGCCAACGTGGTGCGCGACGGGTTCACCATCATCGGCCTGCTGATCTGGATGGCCTACATCAATTGGCAACTGACCCTGGTGTTCATCGTGGTGGGACCGCCCATCGCCATCGCCATCGCCACCGTCAACCGGCGTTTCCGCCGTCTCAACAACCGCATTCAAAATTCCATGGCGGATGTCACCGGCATCAGCGAAGAGGCCATCGCGGGTCATCGCGTGGTGAAAATCTTCGGCGGCCACGACTACGAGACCGCGCGCTTCAATCTCATCAACGAGGCCAACCGCAAACTCAATATGAAACTCGCCGCCAGCAGCGCCGCCAGCGTGGGCATCGTCGAGTTGATCGCCGCGATCGCGCTGGCGGGCATCATCTATCTGGCGACCTCGCCCGCGGTGCTGGACAACATCACGGTCGGCAATTTCATGTCCTTCGTGGTGGCGATGATGTTGCTGATGCCGTCCATAAAACGCCTGACCACGGTGATGCCCATGATACAGCGCGGCGTAGCGGCGGCGGAGAGTATTTTCACCTTGCTCGACACCGAAGCGGAGGTGGACGGCGGCGACCAAGCGATGACGCGCGCGCGCGGCGAGGTGAGTTTCGAACAGGTCACGTTTACGTACGACGCCGCCAAGGGCGAGGCGCTGCGCGACATCGATCTCCACATCGCGGCGGGACAGTGCGTGGCCTTCGTCGGCCGTTCCGGCGGCGGCAAATCCACCTTGGTGAGTTTGCTGCCGCGCCTTTACGATGTGCAGCAGGGCGTGATCCGTTTGGACGGCGTCGATATCCGCCAACTCCGGCTGCGCGATTTGCGCAATCAAATCGCCTGGGTGGGGCAGGACGTGGTGTTGTTCAACGACACCATCGCCCGCAACATCGCCTATGGCGCCTTGGGCGATGTGAGTGAAGAGGCCATCGTCCGCGCCGCCGAGGCGGCCCACGCCATGGAGTTCATCCGGCGGCTGCCGGAGGGATTGAATACCTTGGTCGGCGAGAACGGCGTGTTGTTGTCCGGCGGCCAGCGCCAGCGGCTCGCCATCGCCCGCGCCTTGCTCAAGGACGCGCCGATCCTGATTTTGGACGAGGCCACGTCGGCCTTGGATAATGAATCGGAGCGGCATATCCAGGCCGCGCTCGCCGAGGTGATGCGCAACCGCACCACCCTGGTGATCGCCCATCGCTTGTCCACGGTGGAGAACGCCGATCAAATCGTGGTGCTCGACGGGGGGCGGGTGGTGGAGCAGGGTACCCACCGCGAACTCCTGGCCCGCGGCGGTCAGTACGCCAGTCTGCATAAGTTGCAGTTTCACGATGAGCCGGCCGCGCCGGAGCCGGTGGCGCAGCATGGGTGAACCCACGCGCGGCGGATTAATCCACACAGCGGCGCATTGAGATGCGGCTCGACGCCGTGTGGTATGGCAAACATCCGCTGAGCATTTTATTAGTGCCGCTCGCCTGGTTGTACGGCGGGGTGATGCGGCTGCGTCGCGCCCTGTATCGCGCCGGTGTGCTGCGCGGCACGCGGCTGCCGGTGCCGGTGGTCGTGGTGGGCAATCTCAGCGTGGGCGGCACCGGCAAGACGCCGCTGGTGATTCATCTGGTCGAGTTGCTGCGGGCGGCCGGAAAAAAACCTGGCGTGGTGAGCCGCGGTTACGGTGGCAAGGCTACGCATTGGCCGCAACAGGTGCACGCCGGCAGCGATCCGCTGCTGGTGGGCGACGAACCGGTGCTGATCGCGCAACGCGCCGGTTGCCCGGTGGTGGTCGATCCTCACCGCGTGCGCGCCGCGCAAACTCTCTTGGCCGAACATGATTGCGACGTGATCGTCGCCGACGACGGTCTGCAACACTATGCGCTGGCCCGCGACGTGGAGATCGCGGTGGTGGACGGCGTGCGCCGTCACGGCAACGGCCGCTGTCTGCCCGCCGGCCCCTTGCGCGAACCCCTGGCGCGTTTGCGCGGCGTGGATTTGGTGATGGTCAACGGCGCGGGCGTGGCCGGGGAATGCACGTTCACCTTGAGCGGCGATCAAGTATTGTCCGTGGACGGCCGGGGCGCGCCGCGTCCGTTGTCGGAGCTGCGCGGACAAAGCGTGCACGCGGTGGCCGGCATCGGCCGGCCGGCGCGATTTTTCGAGCACCTGCGGCGCTACCAACTGCGAGTCATCGAACATCCCTTTCCCGATCACCATCGCTACGTCGCCGACGATTTGCGTTTCGCCGACGGGCTGCCGGTGCTGATGACGGAAAAGGACATGGTGAAGTGTCGCGCTTTCGCGGGCCCGGCGCACGGCTACCTCCCGGTCACGGCGGAGCCGGACGCGGCCTGCGCCGCGCGTTTGCGGATTGTATTGCAATCTTGTCTGGCGCGATAAACGGCGGCTACATTCCGGCGCGGCCTCGCGTGCGCGCGGGTGTCGATAAATTTCAGTGTCCAGCCTGCCTTCACCACGGCGCGGCCTCGCGCGCGGGAGTGTCAACTGCAACGATCCGGGTTTATCGTCGCTTTCGGTAAGGCTGGGCGCAAGCCGGATGGTTCGGCTTGACACCCCGAACCTTACAAACCATGCTTAAATTATCCGAAGCCCGCGACTAGACCGTAATGACGGAAGCTGGCCAGTCCGGGTCACCTCTATCGATCCAGTTCAGTCGTTCCGCAAGGCAGTCGATCCCGCCGGGTCCTATTCCAAGGAGGATTGAACCGCCCCGTGTTTTGCGGAGGCTGTTTGGTTTAAGTCATGCTGCAATCGCGGCATGACGGCGGTATTGCCTGTAGTAGTTTGCCTCAGCTTCTGCTGGAGGGATATACCCCAGAGGCTCTAATAGCCGGTGGTGGTTAAACCACGAGACCCATTCCAGGGTCGCCAGCTCCACGGATTCCCGGGTTTTCCAGGGTCCCCGACGATGGATCAGCTCGGCCTTGTACAGCCCGTTGATCGTCTCGGCCAATGCGTTATCGTAGCTGTCGCCCTTGCTGCCGACCGAAGGCTCGATGCCGGCCTCGGCCAGTCGCTCGGTGTAGCGGATCGAGACGTATTGCGAGCCCCTGTCGCTGTGATGGATCAGGGCATCCTCTGGTTCGGGCTGCCGGGCGTACAGAGCTTGCTCCAGTGCGTCGAGCACGAAGTCCGTGGCCATGGTGCGGCTGACCCGCCAACCGACGATGCGCCGGGCGAAGACATCAATGACGAAGGCCACATACAGCCAGCCCTGCCAGGTCGACACATACGTGAAATCCGACACCCAGAGCTGGTTGGGCCTGTCCGCCTTGAACTGTCGATTGACCCGGTCCAGCGGGCGTGGCGCCGAGTGGTCAGGCACGGTGGTGCGAACCGCCTTGCCACGGCGCACACCCTGCAGGCCCAGGCGCTTCATCAGACGCTCGACCGTACAACGGGCCACCTCGATGCCCTCGCGGTTCAGCTGCCGCCAGACTTTGTCGGCGCCGTACACCTGCAGGTGGGTGTGCCAGACACGCTGAATATGCGACATCAATACCTCATCGCGCTTGGCCCGGGCGCTGCGCAGATCCGGATCGCGCCGCCGGGCCGCATGGCGCCGGTAGGCCGATGGGGCAACCTGCAACACCTTGCAGATCGGCTCGACCCCATAAGCATCCCGGTGCTGGTCGATGTAGGTATTTACGACTTCAGTTTGCGGTCGAGCTCCGCCTGTGCGAAAAAAGCGCTGGCGGTACGCAGTATCTCATTGGCGCGCCGCAACTCCTTGTTCTCGCGCTCCAGCTCCTTGATGCGCTGTGTCTCGGACGTGGTCGTGCCAGGACGCGCTCCGGCATCGGCCTCCGTACGCTTAACCCACTCCAGCAGCGTCCCGGGTACACAGCCAATCTTCGGGGCGATCGACTCCACGGCCATCCACAACGACGGGTATTCCCCGCGATGCTCCTGCACCATTCGAACCGCACGTTCACGGACTTCAGGTGAAAACTTGTTCGACTTTTTCATGGCTCCATTCTCTCAAATGTTGGAGCCTCCTCAAAACCAGGGGCGGTTCAGATAGGCATGGACTCTCACCGCCATTTAATTTCTCTCGGCTTCACCTCGGACAAGTTTCCGCCGGGCACTCACATCTGTTATCTGTACAGCGACGAGGACGAGCGGCGACGCGTGGAGGGGCAGAAACTCGCCCTGCGTTTCCGGGTCGGTATCGCCAGTTATCCCGCCGATGCCGGCGACCTGGAAACCCTCATGCTGCGCGCCGAGGCCGCCACCCATCTGGCGCCCGACGCCCGCTCCCGCAACCGGCCGGTTTATTACCAGTCCGAGCTGGCGGCCTTGTCGCGCCGGAATTTGGCGATTGAAGAATGTTTGCATGAAGAGATCGTCACTACGCAGTTTTTCATGGTCTATCAGCCGCGGGTCAGCGTCAGGGACGGCAAGACGGTCGGCGCCGAATCCCTGCTGCGTTGGCAGCATCCCGAACTCGGCGCGGTTTCGCCCGGCGAGTTCATCCCCATCGCCGAAGAATGCGGGGCCATCGGCCGGGTCGGGGCGTGGGTCATGCGCCAGGTGTGCGCGCAGATCGGCGCCTGGAAAACCGCCGGCGCGCCGCTGGTGCCGATTTCGATCAACCTGACCATGCACGACGTGTTGGCGGAGGCCACCATCGCAATCCTGGTCGCCGAGGCCCGCGCCGCCGCGATACCGCTGAACCTGATCGAGGTCGAAATCACCGAGAGCATGGCCATGCTCGATGTGGACATGACCAAAGAATTTCTAGGCAAGCTGCGCGATCTCGGCGTGCGCTGCATCATCGACGATTTCGGCACCGGCTATTCCTCGCTGGCCTATCTGGTCGATCTGCCTTTCAGTTCGTTGAAGATCGACAAACGTTTCGTTGACCGCATTCAAGAGCAGAAGGCGCGCAGTCTCATTCAAAGCTTGGTCGCGATGGCGCGGTCGCTCAAGTACGGGATCGTGGCCGAAGGTGTGGAGTACGACTATCAGGCGGAATTTCTGCGTGCCTGCGAATGCGACGAGATACAAGGTTATTTATACAGCCATCCCATGCCGGCCGCGGAATTTCTCGACTTCATCCACGGTCCGCGCGCGTCTTAAATACAGTGGCGTGTTTCCTTTTCTCCTGCACCCAGGCCGTTATCTCACGATTCGGGCAGATCATACTTTTCGTTAACGGCGTCATTTTCTCAATGGAATCTCCAGATCTCTGCTCACCGGTACGGCGGTGACGGAATTTTTCGGGCTGCCGTGGATGATTTTGTCGGTGTAGGTGAGATACACCAGCACATTGCGGGCGGTATCCACCATGCGTACCACGTGCAGCGTTTTAAAGATGAGGGAGCGGCGTTCGGTGAAGGCGTCTTCCTGCAGGGGCAAGGTTTCCTTGAAGCGCAGCGGTCCGACTTGCCGGCAGGCGATGGAGACATCGGAGACCTCTTCCGCTACGCCCACCGCGCCTGCGATACCGCCCCGCTCGGGTTTGGCGACATAGCAGGTCACGCCTTCCACTTTGGGGTCGTCGTAAGCTTCCACCACCAGCTGGTGCGAGCCCATCAGCTTCCATTCCGTATTGACGGAGCCGATTTCCTGGGCGGTGGCCGCGCCGGGCAAGAGGGCGGGTAGGGCGATCAACATACATAATTTGCGCATGGGTTCGACTTCCTTGGGATGGGCTGTTGTTTACAAATAGTCTCGAAGAGCTAGCGTAGCAGTTAATCTAAGCGCCGGTTTAATGCTTGACGCGCATGCGGGGTTTTCGCGGCATCAACGGCAATGCCTTTCCGCGGCGAGGCAAGGGGTTGCCACTGGCAAACCTCGCCGCTTTCGCCGAACCGCTCCAGTGCGCGGCCGCGCGCCGTCGAGACCTCGATTTCCTATCTGGCCCGCATATTGCCTCAAGGTGTGAAGAAAGGTTTCCGTTGCCTGCTTGGCGATTCCACACAGGAGGGGAGTGGCCGGCCGGGGCAAGGAAAGCCACGTTGTGTTCAGCACGCCAACCATAAAAGGAAGATTGCATGACCCCATTACGTGATTACGCCGAACTCGGTCAGTTCATCCCGCTGCATTACCACTACAATATGCTCAACGATACCGCGCGTATGCAGGGTTTCAAGGCCGCTTTGGACCACGTGGTGCGCCCGGGTGCGCGGGTCTTGGAGTTGGGCGGCGGCACCGGGGTGTTGTCGCATTTCGCGGCTCGCCGAGCGGCCAAGGTGTGGTGCGTGGAACGCAATCCGGAATTGGCGGCCAAGGCCCGCGAGATTCTGGCGCTGAATCCCTATGGTAAAAAGATAGAAGTGGTCGAGGCCGATGCCTTTGACTATCTCCCGCCGGAACCGGTGGATGTGGTGATTTGTGAAATGCTGCATGTGGCGATGTTGCGGGAGAAACAGTTGGCGGTGATCAGCGCCTTTAAAGAGCGTTATCTTAAAAAATTTGGCGGCCCCTTGCCGGTGTTCGTGCCCGAGGCGTTTATTCAAGCGGTGCAACCGGTGCAGCAGGATTTTCATTTCGAGGATTATTACGCCCCCACCATTTTGTTTCAGGATCCCACCGCCGTGCAGAACAAGACCTGTGAGCTGGCGGCACCGGCGATATATCAGCTTACCTCCTATGATGAAGCCTATCCGCTGAACTGCGCTTGGGACGGGGTGATCGATATCGACCGATCGGGTACGCTCAATGCCTTGCGCTTCGTCACCAAAAATATTTTGACGATCGTTATCGAGGAACGACGCACCGTCGATTGGCACAATCAATATTTGATCGTGCCTCTGCAAGAACCGTTGACGGTTGAGACGGGTGATCGTCTCCATCTTCACTTTGATTATCCGGCGGGCGGGTCGTTTGCGGCCCTCACGGCTTCTTTGCTGACCGCCGTCGAGGTGCAGACCCGGCGTGATATGCCGTTCAGTCCGCAACGTGCCGCGGCGGAGCCGCGTACCGCGGTGCGGCAATAAGCCGGAATGGTTGAGTGTGTAAGTGAGAGGAAGTGAACGATCAGACTTCCCAATTCCCGCCGCCCGCCTCATTAATGAAGAGGGCGGCGGGAAGTGCGGTATCTGATGGCCGACAATCAAACCTCGTCTTGACAGCGTTCGTCGGAGCTGGTTAAAGTGGTTACGAAATCTACCGGATTAAACGTTCGATATAACCGAATTTAAAGACCATGGCCCGTACCGAGCACACTGTTTTTTCTCTCACCTCCGCCACGGCGGGGGTGTTGCGCGTGCGTGCCGGCCTCCTGCTTGCCCTGCTGCCCCGCCTGCGACTGCCGTAAGGCAGACATACCTCCTTCAAGGTCCCACGCGGACCTATCCAGTTGATCCACTTGAGCGTACCGCATCTGCGGCGGACCCGCTGCGTTGCCGCGGCGGGGGCGCTCCGGTAACATGTCGCTAGCGTTTTGGAGACCACCATGAAAGACAAATTATTTATTTTCGACACCACCTTGCGCGACGGCGAGCAGAGCCCCGGCGCCTCCATGACCAAAGAGGAGAAGCTGCGGGTGGCCAAGGCCCTGGAGCGGATGGGGGTGGATATCATCGAGGCGGGTTTTCCCGTGGCCAGTGTCGGCGACTTCGAGGCGGTGCAGGCGGTGGCCAGGGCGGTCACCGAGAGTACGGTGTGCGGTCTGGCCCGCGCGGTGGACAAGGACATCGACCGCGCCGCCGAGGCGCTCAAAGGGGCGAACTCGGCGCGCATCCACACCTTCATCGCCACCTCGCCCATCCACATGAAGATGAAATTGCGCATGGAGCCCGATCAAGTGGTGGAGCAGGCGGTGCGGGCGGTGAAGCGGGCGCGCCAGCACACCGACAACGTGGAATTTTCGCCGGAGGATGCCGGACGATCCGAGATCGATTTTCTCTGCCGGGTCATCGAAGCGGTCATCGACGCCGGCGCCCGCACCATCAATATCCCCGACACCGTGGGCTACGCCATGCCCCATCAATTCGGCGAGTTGATCCGGCAGTTGATCGAGCGTGTGCCTAATGCGGGA
The DNA here is from genome assembly GCA_963729605.1 of uncultured Gammaproteobacteria bacterium. Taxonomy (GTDB): domain Bacteria; phylum Pseudomonadota; class Gammaproteobacteria; order DRLM01; family DRLM01; genus CAKKSB01. Next base: position 224,775 of record CAVSNY010000003.1, read on the forward strand.
AAGGCGGTTTTTTCCGTGCACTGTCACAACGACCTCGGTTTGGCGGTGGCCAATTCCCTGTCGGCGGTGATGAACGGCGCGCGGCAGGTGGAATGCACCATCAACGGTCTGGGCGAGCGGGCGGGCAACGCGGCGCTCGAAGAAATAGTGATGTCGGTGCGCACCCGGCAGGACGTGTTCCCCTGTCGGATCGATTTGGACAGCACGCAGATCGTTGCGTGCAGCCGTTTGGTCTCGAGTATCACCGGCTTCGCGGTACAGCCCAATAAGGCCATCGTCGGCGCCAATGCCTTCGCCCACGAATCCGGCATTCATCAGGACGGTGTGCTCAAGAGCCGCGAGACCTACGAAATCATGCGCGCGCAAGACGTGGGCTGGAGCGCCAACCGCATGGTGTTGGGCAAACACTCGGGGCGCAACGCCTTCCGCACCCGCTTAAAGGAACTCGGCATCGACTTCGTCTCGGAAGAGGAGCTCAACAGCGCCTTCGTGCGTTTCAAAGAACTCGCCGATAAAAAACACGAAATTTACGATGAGGATTTGCAGGCCTTGGTGACGGACACCAACTTGGCGGCGGAGAATGAACACATCAAACTGGTTTATTCCAAGGTCTGTTCCGAGACCGGCGAGATCCCGGAGGCGGCGGTGACCCTGTGGATCGACGGTGTGGAGAAGCAGGCGGTGGCGCGCGGCGACGGTCCGGTGGACGCCACCTTCAAAGCCATCGAGTCCATGGTGCAGAGCGGTGCTAATTTGTTGCTCTACTCGGTGAATGCCATCACCAGCGGTACCGATTCGCAGGGTGAAGTGACGGTGCGGGTGGAGAAGGCCGGGCGCATCGTCAACGGCCAGGGCGCGGACACTGACATCGTCATCGCCTCGGCCAAGGCCTATATTCACGCCTTGAATAAGATGCTCGCACCGGCGGAACGCGCCCACCCGCAGCTGTAAGTTATGGCCAATCCGCCCGATCATACGTGTCGTTCCCGCTACCTGGATGCCATGGGCATTCAGGAGTGGGTGCGGCGCGATGAGGGCGGCCGTGATCCCTTAACGGTGTCCGTCAACGACGAGGCGGCCGCGGCGGTGAAAACGGCGGCTCGGGCCGGGGACGAAATCGCCGTGCTCGATTGGGAGCCGTTGCGTGAGCGGGTGCTGACGTGTACCAAATGCCCTTTGCACAAAGGCCGCACCCAGGCGGTGTTCGGGGTGGGGAATCGCAAGGCGCAGTGGCTGATCATCGGCGAGGCGCCGGGGGCCGATGAAGACCGCCAAGGTGAACCGTTCGTGGGACGCGCCGGCAAGCTGCTCAATAATATGTTGCTGGCGGTCGGCTTGCGGCGTGAAGAGGTGTACATCGCCAACATCGTCAAATGCCGTCCGCCCAATAACCGCGATCCACAACCGGAAGAGGCTCAGAGTTGTGAGTCTTATTTACAGCGGCAGATCGCGCTAATTCAACCTAGGCTCATCCTCGCGCTGGGACGGATCGCCGCGCAAAATCTGTTGAAGACCACCGAAGCGGTCGGCGCCTTGCGCGGCAAGCGTCTGCATTATGCTGATGCCGGTATTCCCCTCGTCGTCACGTATCATCCCGCCTATCTGTTGCGCTCGCCTCGAGAAAAGCGCAAGGCTTGGCACGACCTGCAACTCGCTCGCGAGATTGTGGCGACGAGCTCCCATTAAATCAGCCGTGGCGATCGTCCTGTCATCCGATGGATCTCCCGAGGCCGTGCGCCTGCGACGCATGGATGAACGCGATTTGGCGGCGGTGATGGCCATTGAAGTGCGCGCCTATGAATTCCCGTGGACTGAAACCAATTTTCGGGATTGTCTGCGGTCCGGCTATTATTGCCGTGTTTTGGAAGCCGAAGGGCAGATACTCGGTTATGCGGTTATGTCGGCGGGGGCGGGCGAGGCGCATATTCTGAATCTATGTGTCCGCCCCGAGTCGCGCGGCCGGGGTTATGGGCGGACATTGCTCATCGAGGTGATCGACCATGCCCGCCGACTCGGTGCCGACATGTTATTTCTCGAAGTGAGGCCTTCCAACGAGGCGGCGCGTTGGTTATATGAAAGGCTGGATTTCAACGAAGTGGGCGTGCGTAAAAATTATTACCCAACTCGTACCGGCCGGGAGGATGCGTTGATTTTGGCGCGTCACTTGTAGCGTCGCGGCCCTGGCGGCATTGATTGCTTTCCCGGTCATATGGAGTATCTCCGCCTAGCCACTGCGGCAGCCCGGAAATTTTTAAGATTAAATATCATTGTTTATAATTACTTATGACCTTCTTCGCCAATTAATCATAAAAAAACTAAATTCTAATATATAGGGGTTTATTGCAATAGCGGGTTCAGGTGCGATTGACTATAGTCGGCCGTGCCCTGCAGTTTGAAGGGTCTTATGGGGAAATCAACAAACCCGTTTACGGGTGATAACTATGATGATGGGATGAGGTCGTTTGTATGCGTACTGGTACAGTAAAGTGGTTCAATAATGCAAAAGGTTACGGTTTCATTGCACCTGAAGATGGCAGTGAAGACGTATTTGTGCATTTCAGCGCAATTCAAGGTGACGGTTTTCGGACATTGGCCGAAGGACAACATGTCAACTTCGAAGTTGAAGCAGGTCCCAAGGGTTTGCATGCTGTTGCTGTAAATATGGTTAATTAATGCTTTGAGCCGGTCTTCTCCGGACAGCGATTCAAGTGGGTTGAGTCGCTTGAAGCATATGAGCCTTGAACCGTTTTCTCGGTAAGGAATGCTTGCGGTTTTTCCTTGCCTGAGAAAAGCTATCGCTGTCCCAATTTTTTATCCCTGGCCTATATCAGTCGGATGACTGAAACTCGTATCAAGGTATAATCTTGTGCGCATGTATTCGTCAGCCGCTTTTATATCTGAAAATTCCCGCGGCTGCCTCGGGCGCGGGACCAGGCGATGGGGCGTGGTTCTCCGTTGAGCAGACGGAGGATTCATTTCCCGCGCGAAGTCAGACAATTTAATATTATCGCGACCAGCCAGATGTCCATTGTTCCCCCCCTTGATTTGCCATCGTTCACCGTCCGAATTAGTCCACGCGCCAAACGGTTGTTACTTAAAGTATCACCGCTAGGGCAGATTGAAGTTGTCGCGCCGCGGCGGGTTGATCCTATGGCAATCCACGTGTTTGTGCAAAGTCATCATCAATGGCTGCGGCGGACCCTTGCCTGTTTGGAAGCAGAGCGTAGGCAATACCATGCTGATGAGGCGGCTTTGCCTTCGCGGATTGAGTTGCGCGCACTCGGCGAGAGCTGGTCGCTCGAGGTCATGCAGAATCCGGATACCGGGCCCGGCGGATCATCGCTAATCATACGCGATGGAAAATTATCGATTCGCGCCGCCGGCCATGACGCAACCGTCCGCGCGTTGCGTGCCTGGTTGCAGGCCTACGCCAAGCGATGCTTGGCCCCGTGGTTAAGGGAGATCAGCTTCGAGCTGGGCTTGCCGTTTCGTTCTTTAAGCGTGCGGGTACAGAAAAGTCGTTGGGGGAGCTGCTCTCATCTAGGCGCTATCAGTCTTAACCGCAATTTACTTTTTTTGCCGCCGCATCTTGTTCGTCATGTGATGTTGCATGAACTTTGTCACACGGTACATTTAAATCACAGCGGCCGATATTGGCGGCTGGTGCGGCGTCATGAGCCATGTTATGAGGCCCATGAACGCGAATTACGGCATGGCGATCGTTATATCCCCGCGTGGGCCTTTCCGAAATAAGCCGCGTTATGTTTCGCGCAAATCGCCCGGATCAATGGGTGGCCGTACGTCTGGGAAAACAAAGTTGATAAAAACATACCAGCCATTGGAAAGCGAACGCCAGTCCCATTAGCCCGCCACCGACCATGACGACATAAGCGAAGCCAGTGGAGACTTTGGTGAGCCACCAGGAAGCAATATCGAGAAAGATGGCGACGAACGGCACGCAAATCACCACGATTTTCAAAGTCTGATTGCGCATATACGAATGACTGAAGATTAATCCCATCAAGGCGAAGATGAAGGTGAGTCCGAACAGATGAATGTGCGAGACTCGGACCAAGGTGCCGATGCTGACGCCGGTGTCCAGTTGAGCCAGGTTCTTGATTTCGGAAAAACTGGTCAGGGCTGGAATATGTGGGTTGGAACCATCATGGCAAGCTAAGCAGCGGGCCTCGACAATGGGTTTGACTTTGGTCTGATAGGTATCTTCATTTCCACCGTTTCTCACCCATTCCACGATAGCAGCTCGTTCCTCCGCGGAGAGCATGCTACTCATGGGCCCTTTGAGCGCGATCTCCAAGCGTGTGTCGGATTTACTGCCGCTGTACGCGATTTGGATGTCCTGTACCGAAAGAGAGGGGTTGCCATCGCGTCCCGCATGCACTTCATAGATCTGAATCATCGCGAAGAGATACCCGATCCCCATGACCAGCAAAATATTGATGTAAAGCGCCTTCAAACTGGCGGGCAGTTCGTTGAACAAGGGATAACGGGGATGAGAATAACTGTTCATGGTTGGGTAGCCTCTTCAGGAGCCGATGCGTTTGCGCGCACTGAATCGATGAATTGTTGAATGGATGGGGATGCGGCCATGATGGATAAGGCAAGCGCCAAGCTTGTACTCCTTGGAAAAATGCGCTTGATTACGCAAACCCGGGTCCGCAAAGGGCGGTCATTATAATGGCAGCCACCGCGAAAGACCAAACGGGATCACTCGACACGCAAGTCAGTACGATCAATCGGCTGACTTGACTGGCGCATTGCATCATTTGCAATTATCATTCCGGCGGTCGAATGTGAGGAGTAGAGAGTGGGTCCGATTGATAAATTGCTCGATGGGTATAAGCGGTTCCGCGATCAGTATTTCCATCAGGAACCGGAGTTGTTCGTCAATCTGGCCGCCCGCGGGCAGGCCCCCGCGGTGGCGGTGATCGCTTGCTGCGATTCACGGGTCGATCCAGCGATCATTATGGATTGTGAGCCCGGTGACTTGTTCATCATTCGCAACGTGGCCAATCTGATTCCGCCGTATGATCCGGACGGCCGGCACCATGGCACCAGCGCCGCTTTGGAATTTGCGGTGTGCGGTTTGAAGGTGAGTCACATCATCGTGATCGGCCATGCCCAGTGCGGGGGCATACGGGCCTTATTAAAGGGCGATGACGCCGGGCAGCCGGGGGATTTTGTCGCATCCTGGATGAGGATCGCCGACGGGGCGCGGAATGAGACCCTCGGCAATCCCGCGTTAAAAACCGCCGATGAACGCGCACGCTACTGCGAACATGCGGCGATCCGTTCATCCTTGGATAATCTATTGACCTTTCCCTGGATCAAGGAGCGGGTGGAACAGCGGCAGCTGTGCTGCCATGGCTGGTATTTCGATATCGGGTCAGGCGAGTTGTTGCGTTATGATCCGCTTCGAGGTGCGTTTTTAACGCATCTGACCTGATCCAATGCACCCGACGCGGGTGCGCGTTCATCATGGGTAAGCAAATGCCGGCCCGCTTCGATCCTTTCACTTCGCTCACCCTCGAAGCCGGTATGACTGGCGAGGAAAATCCAACCCTAACGGCTTGCCGGCGTGATTTGTTGATATCAATAGTGGCCGATCACGCTTGGTGTTGGGGGGGCGCGGTGCACTATTTGTCGCGCCTCGGTATCCGTTAAATAACGCCACGGTATAGGGAAGAGGCCGGGCACCCGCCGTCGGTAAATACGGTAGGGTTCGCCGATGGTGGCGATGAGTTTGTTTTCCTCCAGGCGTGAACCGATCAGGAAATAGAGGCTGATTAAGATGGCGCTGGTTAACCAGGCCGGGTCCATGGCGCGAGTCCAGATGATGATTAACGCAAAGAAATACCACGGATGACGTACATAGCGATGGAGTGGCGAGATGTGGAAATAAACCGGTTCAGCAGGGTGCTGACGGCGGGTGTTCATGCCGAGGAATTCACCCATATCATAATGGCGCAACGACCAAGCGAAACCCGCCGCTGCTAATAAGGCGGCCGCATTGGTCAACCACCAGCTTATGCCTTGCCAAGTCCATAATGGCGGACCCGATGCATAATGCATTAAGGCGATGGGAGGCAGTAACAGAAGAACGGCGAGGACATTGTAGGCGAGCCGATAATAAGGCATGAAATCCAGCCAACGTTCACCTGCCCAGCGTTTAAATTTCAGAGAGGCCAGCGTGGAATGAATGACGAAATAAATCAGCCAGGCTAACGCCAAACCAACTAACAACATAAAATCTTGTTCGTTAATAAACGGTGCTTGGACCATCCTTGTACCCAATGATGCCGGCGCGCCTAAGAGCTTCTCGCCGAATGCATCCATCCTATCGTTTAAATACCCTGCGGGCGGTTCGTGCTCCAATTAAATCATGGCCATCTGCTATCATGAAAAATATTTTTATGCAAGGATTATCGAGAACATTGCCCTTGTTTGCTGTACTCAAGGCGAGGGACGCTGGTATACTGGCGCCAGTCTTATCGCTGCTTCGCCGATACTCGGCCTTTTACGGCAGCGTTCAACCCCGCCGATACGCGGGAGAGCCCACGGAAATGGGCAACGGTTTGTCCCGTATGCAAGACCTGTATAGGGGATATTGAGGGACATTCCCGGTTGCTACTCAGCCGGGCGTGTCTGATTTTCACGGTGGCGGCAGGCCAAAACGCGGGTGTTCGCGACATGGCCACACCGCCCGTAAAGTGACCCAACGAACTGATAGTTTCGTAGTGATGGAGGGTACACCGTGGCGCCGTGCGAAAAAAATGCACATGTTGAAACGCGTCTTTATCAAACCCATGGCGGCTTAAAAGCGCTGTTGTTTGCCGCGCCGATCGCAATCGCCGCGGTGATCGCGCATTTCGTCGCGCCTAAACCGCTGGTCATGATGGCGAGTGAGGCATTTGCGAATTATTGCAACGCGGATGTCTTGGCCAGTAACGAGGATTTCGCCACCGGGGATCAGGCCGGATCACACGCCTTTTTTGACACTTCGTGGTTGCCGAACTTTCGTGATTTCGCCGCGGTAAGCAGTCATAGGGACAAGGGACAAACCTTTTGGAATCCCTTAGGTATGAGTTGGTTTACCGGTGAACAATTGGATTTGCTGAATCTCGCCTTTCAGGTCGGTTATGAAGACGGCGGCGAATCCCATGCTAAATTCTTGCAAGCGGTGTTGATGCAGGAAACCATCGCCGGGCAATTGGGCCGTTTGGGCCACCTGTCCGCGCCGATGGGTAAACGTTCTTATGGCGTGATGCAGGTGAAAGTGACGGCGGCGCGCGACGTATTGCGCCATAAACCGGAGCTGGGTCACTTCCGCACCGATGAACAATTGATCGCGCGCTTGATCGCCGACGATGCATTCAATATGCGCATCGCCTCGGCCTATCTGAACTATCTCCGTAAACGTTTCGGCAGCGATCATCAAGCCTTGGTGGCCTATAACGTGGGGCCCAGTGCGGCCAAAAACGTGGTGGACCCGACGCAATTCAAATATGTTCAGCGCGTCGAACTGTATATGTCCAAGGTGGTGGAACCCTTCAACGGTAAATTCCCCAACGAGACCGGCCGCGCCGCCAAAAAAGTGTAAGCTTTCCGCCTTGCATTCTCAGAAGTAATCCGGCCCCTGGCCGGGCTTCCATTTGATATTGCAGCCCAGGCTGGGTATTTGTTGTCCGCTCACCGGTTTGCCCGCCAACAGCGCGTCCGTCGCGGCGCGTAAATCCTGGCCGGTGACCGGAATGCCGTTGCCGGGACGGCTGTCGTCGAATTGCCCGCGATACACTAAGGCCCGCCGTTCATCGAATAGAAAAAAATCCGGTGTGCAGGCGGCGCGATAGGCCTTCGCCACTGCTTGGCTTTCGTCAAATAAATAAGGAAAACAATAACCCGCCTCGGCCGCTTCGGTCGCCATTTTTTCCGGCGCGTCCGCGGGATAATTCTCGGCGTCGTTGGCGTTGATCCCGACGATGGCTAAGCCTTTTCGTTGGTATTCCCGCGTGAAATCCGCCAGCACGCCGCGCAGGTGTTTTACATAGGGGCAGTGATTGCACATAAAGATCACCAGCAAGGCCGGCGCTGATTTAAAATCGTCGAGCGTGCGCCAGCGGCCTTCGGTGTCGGGCAGGCGAAACGACGGTGCGGCGGTGCCGAGTTCCAACATAGTGGACTGGGTGCGGGCCATGCTAGTGTATCTCCGTAGTGGGCGCGGTAGGTTGATGAAGATGAAAAGTGTAATCGCGGGCCGGGCCGGTCACAAGCGTTGACGGGATTAAACCGAGTGAGCCGCGCGATGGATCTGGCAATGAATGACGGCGACTATGACGGGCGGCAGTGAAAATTTCCGGCGGGTCCGGTTTTCGTTGCGGATATCTCCCGACGTGTACCTTGCTTATTATCAAGGGGTGGCGCGCGCCGTGGCGGTGAAGTCCTTCGATGGGCGCAACATTCAATTTCCCGCCAAGATTTTGCAGCAATTCGTGACCCGGGAAGGCGTCAACGGGACATTTGAAATGGATTTTGACGCGAATAATAAATTCGTCGCCATCCGCCGCATCGGCGATTAACGGTCCTTACATCGGCTGTACTCATTCAGGTGGCGGAAGGCCGTCGCGTCGATTCATGATCACTGACGCGTAACGATGCGGACGCCCGTCTTTCTGATCGCCGGCTACGTCTCGGAGATGTTGCGCGCGGGCAGGCGGTGGGGTAGGGATGGAATCATCTACTCGACAGGTTTTATTTAACCCCCGTCCGCTGAGCGCGGGTGATCGCCAGCGCGTAAGGCCCGAGTTCCGCCGAGAAGGGCGAACCGGCGACCTTGCTGAGGGCGCCTGAATTGGGATCGATGTGAAACGCGGAGATGGTGTTGTTACCGTTATCCGCCACGTAGGCCAACTGATCTCTCGGATCGACGATTACCGCGTAAGGAAACCAGGCGGTGGCGTAGGGCGAACCTTCGATTTCAGTCAGCGCGCCGGTTTCCCGGTCCAGCGTGAAGGCGGAGACGTTGTGGCTACCCCAGTTGGCAACGTAGACGAAACGGTTGCTGGGATCGACGGTGACCGAATAGGGTTGCGCACCGGCCACGAAGGGTGAGCCGCTTACTTCGGTCAGCGCGCCCGATTTGTCGTCGATGTGAAAGGCCGAGATCGTCGCCGTGCCGTAGTTGGCCACGTACATGAATTGATTGTCGTGGGACACCGCGATGTAAATCGGGTGGGGATCGGTCTTCGCGATTTGTTGGAGCGGAGTCAGCGAGCCATCGTTCTGATCGACGCGATAACTGCTGACCGATTCATCGTCGAAATTGGAGACGAAGGCGTAGCGGCCGTTGGGCGACACGGTGATACCGATCGGGTGTTTGCCGGTGGCGACCGGCGCGCCGGTCCGCTGCAATGCGCCGGTGGTCTTATCGACCCGATACGGCGTGATCAGATTGGCGTCCTCGCTGGCGACGTAGACATAGCGGTCGTCCGGCGTGATGGTGATGGCGTCGGGATAGATCCCGACCTGGTAGGGCGACCCCGGCAATATTTCCAACGCGCCGTTTTCAGGATTGATTTTGTAGGCGGACACCGTTCCCGAGCCTTGATTGGTGGCGTAAACAAAACGACCGTCATGCGATGACGTGATCGAGACCGGGAAGCGTCCCGACTGATAAGGCGAGCCGGGCAAGGCGGTGAGCACGCCGGTTTTCAGGTCGATGCGATAGCCGGACACATTGTGAGCGGCTTGGTTCGCGGCATAAATATACTCGGCATCCGCTTCGCCGGCGTCGCGTGCCGCCGCTTGATCCGCCGCGGCGCCGGCGCTGAACGCCAATGACATCGTGATCGTTGCCAAGCCTGTACGCAAACCATGCGGTTTTTGCATCCGGTATCCCCCCTCTAAAAATCCGAATGTACTGTCCATGCGCCTGGCGGCGGCATGAGCTTATTCTTTACAACACCACCGACTATACAAAGCGAGGCCGGTACGATTCAAGTCAATTCGGCGAAACCTGCCGCCGTTAAGATTTTCGGCGGCGTTTCGCCGGCATCACATTGGTTTCCTGCAACACCGGCCGCAGGAAATGACCGGTGTACGAGCTTGGATGTTGCGCCACCGCTTCGGGCGTGCCCGCCGTGAGGATTTCGCCGCCTTTGTCGCCGCCCTCGGGGCCGAGATCGATCAGCCAGTCGGCGGTTTTGATCACGTCGAGATTGTGTTCGATGATCACGATGGTGTTGCCCTGATCGCGCAGCCGGTGCAATACGTCCAGCAATTGCTGAATGTCGTGGAAGTGCAGGCCCGTGGTGGGCTCGTCGAGGATGTAGAGGGTGCTGCCGGTGCCGCGTTTGGAGAGTTCGCGCGACAGTTTCACCCGCTGCGCCTCGCCGCCGGAAAGGGTGGTGGCGTTCTGGCCGAGGCGGATGTAGGAGAGTCCGACGTCCATCAAGGTCTGCAATTTGTTTCGCACCATGGGCACGGCGTCGAAAAACGTCAGCGCGTCTTCGACGGTCATGTCCAGCACCTCGAAAATATTTTTACCCTTGAAGCGGATCTCCAGGGTTTCGCGGTTGTAGCGTTTGCCCTTGCACACATCGCATGCTACATAAATGTCCGGCAGAAAGTGCATCTCCACCTTGATGACGCCGTCGCCCTGGCAGGCCTCGCAGCGCCCGCCTTTGACATTGAAGCTGAAACGGCCGGGGCCGTAGCCGCGCGCGCGCGCCTCCTGGGTGCCGGAGAACAGATCGCGAATCGGCGTAAACAAACCGGTATAGGTCGCCGGATTGGAGCGCGGCGTGCGGCCGATCGGGCTTTGATCGATATTGATGACCTTGTCGAATTGTTCGAGGCCGACGATCTCCGCGCAGGGCGCCGCCTCCTCGGTGCTGCCGTTGATGACGCGCGCGGCTTGATGATAAAGCGTATCGTTGACCAGGGTGGATTTGCCGGAGCCGGACACGCCGGTGACGCAGGTCATCAGCCCCACCGGGATGTCGGCGTCGACGCCTTTTAAATTATTGCCGCTGGCGCCGCGTATTTTCAGTTGCCGCGCCGGGTCGTTGGGGGTGCGGGCCTGCGGCACGGCGATGCTGCGTTGGCCGCTGAGATATTGGCCGGTGAGCGAGGCGGGGTTGGCGATCACCGCCTGCGGCGTGCCTTGCGCGACGATCTGGCCGCCGTGGACGCCGGCGCCGGGGCCGATGTCCACCACGTGGTCGGCGGCGCGGATGGCGTCTTCGTCGTGCTCCACCACGATCACCGTGTTGCCGAGTTCGCGCAGGTGACGCAAGGTGTCGAGCAGGCGCTGATTGTCGCGCTGGTGCAGGCCGATCGAGGGTTCGTCGAGCATGTACATCACGCCGACCAAACCGGCGCCGATCTGGCTCGCTAAACGTATGCGTTGCGCCTCGCCGCCGGACAGGGTGTCGGCGCTGCGGTCGAGGGTGAGGTAATCGAGACCGACGTTCACGAGGAAGGTGAGCCGCTCGCCGACCTCGCTTAAGAATCTTGTCCGCGATTTCACCGCGCCGGCCGGGCAGGATCAGGTCGTGAAAGAATTGCTGGGCGCGCTCGATGGGCATCGCGGTCACCTCGGGCAGGGTGCGGCCGGCGAGATAGACATGGCGCGCCTCGGTGCGCAGCCGCGTCCCTTCGCAACTGGGGCAAGGCTGGTTGCTGAGGTATTTCGCCAGTTCTTCGCGCACCGCGTTGGATTCGGTCTCGCGGTAGCGGCGTTCCATGTTGGGGATGATGCCTTCGAAAGGATGTTTGCGGCGGGTCTTGGTGCCGCGTTCGTTCAAATAAACGAATTCGATTTCCTCGTCGCCGCTGCCGTACAGAATCACCTGGCGGATCTTGGCCGGCACGTCCTCGAAGGGGTCTTCCACGTCGAAGCGGTAATGGCGCGCCAGCGATTGCAGCATGTGGAAGTAATACACGTTGCGCCGGTCCCAGCCGCGGATCGCGCCGCCGGCGAGGCTCAAGGTGGCATCGACGATCACTCGCGCCGGGTCGAAGAATTGCTTCACGCCCAGACCGTCGCAGGTCGGGCAGGCCCCCGCCGGGTTGTTGAAGGAGAACAGGCGCGGCTCCAGCTCCGGCAGACTGTAGCCGCACAACGGACAGGCGAACTTGGCGGAAAATACCAAGTCGTCGCGCCGGGGTTCGTCGATGAAGGCGATGCGCGCCAGTCCTTCGCTCATGGCCAGCGCGGTTTCGAAGGAATCCGCCAGGCGTTGCTGCACGTCGGCGCGCACCTTGAAGCGGTCGATCACCACCTCGATGCTGTGTTTCTTGCGCAGATCCAGCTTGGGCACCTCGTCGAGTTCGGTCACCGCGCCGTCGATGCGGGCGCGCACGAAACCCTGCGCGCGTAATTCGTCGATGAGTTTGTGGTGCTCGCCTTTGCGTTCCTGCACCACCGGCGCGAGCAGCATCAGCTTGCTGCCCTCCGGCAGGGCCAGCACCTGATCGACCATCTGGCTGACGGTTTGCGCCGCCAGCACGGTGCCGTGGTCGGGGCAGCGCGGTTCGCCGGCGCGGGCGAACAGCAGACGCAGGTAATCGTAGATTTCGGTCATGGTGCCGACGGTGGAGCGGGGGTTGTGCGAGGTGGATTTCTGCTCGATGGAAATCGCCGGCGACAGACCTTCGATATGGTCGACGTCCGGCTTTTCCATCATCGACAAAAATTGCCGCGCGTAACTGGAGAGCGATTCCACGTAGCGCCGTTGGCCTTCCGCATAAATGGTGTCGAAGGCCAGCGAGGATTTGCCCGAACCGGACAGGCCGGTGATGACGATCAATTTGTCGCGCGGCAAATCCAGGTCGATGTTTTTTAGATTATGGGTGCGTGCGCCGCGTATCCGAATACTTTCCATCCTAATTTCCCGCTCATGGTGCAACCTGCTACTATACCCCCCCTTCGCGTGACGAGGCAAAAACGAGAAAACGCTTGTGACGGATGACAACATGACCCCCGGCGAGCGGCGCGCCACCCTGTCGCTGGCCGCGATCTTTTCCACCCGCATGTTGGGTTTATTCATGATCCTGCCGGTGTTCGCGCTCTATGCGCAACATCTGGAGGACGCCACCCCGGCCTTGATGGGGCTGGCCATCGGTATTTACGGCTTGCTGCAGGCGGTGCTGGGCATCCCCTTCGGCATGCTTTCCGACCGGGTCGGCCGCAAGCCGGTGATCGTGGCGGGGCTGATCATTTTCATGATCGGCAGCGTGGTGGCGGCGCTGGCCGACTCGATCTGGGGCGTGATCCTCGGCCGGGCCCTGCAGGGCGGCGGCGCCATCGCGGCGGTGGTGATGGCCCTGGCGGCGGATTTGACCCGCGAGGAGCATCGGGTCAAATCCATGGCCACCATCGGTGCCAGCATCGGCATATCCTTCACCGTGGCGCTGGTCATCGGGCCGTTGCTGAATAAATGGATCGGGGTGCCCGGTATTTTCTGGGCGACCGCGGCGTTGGGATTGGCCGCCGTCGCGGTCTTGTATCTGTGGGTGCCGCGGCCGGCGCAGAGCCGGTTGCATCGCGACGCCCAGGCGGTGCCCGCCTATTTCAGCACGGTATTACACAACCCAGAATTACTCCGTCTCGATTTCGGCTCTTTCACTTTGCATATGCTGCTCACCGCCAGTTTCGTGGTGACGCCCATCGCCTTGCGCGATCACGCCGGGCTGGCGGCGGATCACCACTGGCTGGTGTATTTGGGGGTGATGGTAGTGGCGCTGGCGGTAATGGTGCCCTTCGTCATCATCGCCGAGAAGCGGCGCAAGATGAAGCCGATCTTCGTCGGCGCCATCGGCCTGCTGGTGGTCGCCGAGCTGGTGTTGATGAGCGGCTGGCAGACCCTCGGCGGGCTGGTGGCCGGCCTGCTGCTGTTCTTCATCGCCTTCAATTTATTGGAAGCCACCCTGCCGTCCCTGGTGGCCAAGATCACCCCGCCGGACAAAAAGGGCACCGCCATGGGTGTTTATACCAGTTCGCAATTCTTCGGCGCCTTTTGCGGCGGCGCGTTGGGCGGCTGGCTCTACGGCGAGGTGGGCATTAGCGGCGTATTCGCGCTGTGCGCGGTGATGGGCGCGCTCTGGGTGGGCGTGGCCGCCACCATGCGTCCCCCGCGGTATTTGTCCAGTCAATTGCTGCACCTGGGCGAGATCAGCCCGGCCGAGGCGGCGCCCTTGACCCAGCGCCTGCTGCTTATCCCCGGGGTGGCCGAGGCGGTGGTGATCGTCGAGGAGGGGGTGGCCTATCTCAAGGTGGATAAAAAGCTGCTCGACGCCGACGCCCTGCGTGAGTTTTGCGCGGCCGAGTCGTAAACTAGGGATTGCGCGCGGTGGCATAGCGCGGGTGTACAGCAAACGGCGGCGATCGGGCGGCCGTCAACAATGGGGTGATGACCATGGCAAAAGGCATAAACAAAGTAATTTTGATCGGCAACCTGGGCAAAGACCCCGAAGTGCGCTACATGCCCAGCGGCGGTGCGGTGGCCAATGTCACGCTCGCCACCAGCGAGTCGTGGAAAGACAAGCAGAGCGGCGAGAACCAAGAACGCACCGAGTGGCACAACGTGGTGTTTTTCAATCGCCTGGCCGAGATCGCCGGGGAATATCTGAAGAAGGGCTCCAAGGTCTACGTCGAAGGCTCCTTGCGTACCCGCAAGTGGCAGGACAAAAACGGTCAGGACCGCTACACCACCGAGATCGTGGCCGGCGAGATGCAGATGCTCGACAGCCGCGGCGCGGGCGGCGGCGGTGCCCCGGCGGCGGGCCGTGAGGGCAGTGGCGGCGGCAACTGGCAGAAAGAGTCTTCCTCCTCCGCCGGTTCACCGGCCCCGGCCGGCGATTTCGACGACGACATCCCGTTTTAATCCGGAAAAAAGCTGAGGGCAACGGACGGCGTGAGTACCCGTGGGGACGGGTGCCGCCCGCGGCCGCCGCAGGGGTAGTGCGAAAAGAATAATCGGGGGCTGATCACATGAATCTACACGAGTTTCAGGCCAAGCAATTGTTTGCCTTCTACGGCATCGCGGTACCGCCCGGCGGCGAGGCGGACAGCGCCGAGGCGGCGCGCGCGACGGCCAGCCGGCTCGGCGGCGAGGAGTGGGTGGTCAAGGCCCAGGTCCACGCCGGCGGCCGCGGCAAGGCCGGCGGCGTCAAACGGGCCAAGAGCCTCGATGACGTGGAGGCCGCCACCCTGGCCCTCTTGGGCACGCGGTTGATCACTCACCAGACGCCCCCCGAAGGCTTGCCGATACACCATGTCTTGATCGAGCCGGTCTCGCAGGTCGTCCGCGAACTGTATCTCGGCGCGGTGATCGACCGCGCCCGCGAGCGGGTGGTATTCATGGCCTCCAGCATGGGCGGCATGGACATCGAACAGGTCGCCGCCGCCCAGCCGGAACAGATACTCACCCTCGCCGTCGATCCGGTGGTCGGCCTGCAACCCTATCAGGTGCGCCAGGTGGGTTTCGCGCTCAAGCTCGACATGCAACAATTCGCCGCGCTGAACGCGGTGATGAACGGGCTGTACCGCCTGTTCATGGAGAAGGACGTCAGCCTGGTGGAGATCAATCCGCTGGTGGTGACCGGTACCGGCGAGTTGATCGCGGTGGACGCCAAGCTCAATCTCGACGACAACGCCCTGTTCCGCCATCCCGATCTGCTGGCCTTGAAAGATCCCAGTCAGGAAAACGAGATGGAATTGGAGGCCGAGAAACACGGCCTCAATTACGTGCCGCTCGACGGCAGTATCGCCTGCATGGTCAACGGCGCGGGCCTTGCCATGGCCACCATGGACATTATCAAACTGCATGGCGGCGAGCCGGCCAATTTTCTCGACGTCGGCGGCGGCACCACCGCGGAACGGGTGGCCGAGGCCTTCAAGCTGATTCTTTCCGATAAAAAAGTGAAGGCGGTGCTGGTGAACATCTTCGGCGGCATCGTGCGCTGCGACCTTATCGCCGAGGGCATCATCAAGGCCGTGCAGGAAGTGCATGTGACGGTGCCGGTGGTCGTGCGGCTACAGGGCACCAATGTGGAAAAAGGCAAAGCGATGTTGAAGGAGAGCGGGCTCGCCATCACTGCGGCCGACGATCTCAGCGGCGCCGCGGCGACGGTGGTCAAGCTGGCGGCGGGGGCCTGAGGCATGTCGATACTCATCAATAAAAATACCCGGGTGATTTGCCAAGGGTTCACCGGCAAGCAGGGCACCTTTCATTCGCAGCAGGCCATCGACTACGGCACCCAACTGGTGGGCGGGGTGACGCCGGGCAAGGGCGGACAACTGCATCTCGATCGGCCGGTATTCGATACCGTGCGCGACGCGGTGCAGGCGACCAAGGCCGACGCCACCATGATCTACGTGCCGGCGCCGTACGCGGCCGACGCGATACTGGAGGCGGCCGACGCCGGCATCGCCACCATCGTCTGCATCACCGAAGGCATCCCGGTGGTGGACATGCTGAAGGTGAAGGCGGCGTTGAAACACTACAACGCCCGTCTCATCGGCCCGAATTGTCCGGGCGTGATTACCCCCGGCGAATGCAAAATCGGCATCATGCCGGGCTCGATCCACAAGAAAGGCAGCATCGGCATCGTCTCGCGTTCCGGCACCTTGACCTATGAGGCCGTGCATCAGACGACCATGAACGGCCTGGGGCAGAGCACCTGCGTCGGCATCGGCGGCGATCCCATCCAAGGCACCAACTTCATCGACTGCCTGCAACTCTTCGAGCAGGACCGCCAGACCAAAGGCATCGTCATGGTCGGCGAGATCGGCGGTACCGCCGAGGAAGAGGCGGCGGACTATATTCGTTCGAGCATGCGTAAACCGGTGGTGGCCTACATCGCCGGCGTCACCGCGCCGACAGGCAAACGCATGGGCCATGCCGGCGCCATCATTGCCGGCGGCAAGGGCCGGGCGAAAGACAAGATCGCGGCGCTGGAGGCGGCGGGTGTGAGCGTGGCCTATTCCCCGGCCGACATCGGCAAACGCATGTTGGAGTTTTTTACGGGCTGAGCAGGGTGTGCAGCCTCTCTCCAGCGCGGGGAAGGGAAGCCGGGGTCTGGCGACAAAACGCACGTGTTTCCGTTCGCCGCTCTTACCCTGTCCTTCTCCCGTTTACGGGAGAGGGGGCGTGTTCACCTGATCTAGCGGCAAACGATGACGGCAATAAGACGTTTCTCCGGCGGGACGGAGCGAGGAGATCGATAAATAGTGACGCAGCAACTACGAGTGGCGCTGGCCCAGCTCAATATGCTGGTGGGCGATGTGGCGGGCAATGTCGCGAAGGCGGCGGCGGCGCTCGCCCGCGCGCGCGATGAGTTGCGCGCCGACGTGGTGATCTTTCCCGAACTCACCCTCACCGGTTATCCGCCCGAAGATTTATTGCTGCGCCCCGGCCTGCACCGCCAGGTGTTGCACGGCCTTGAAGAACTCAAACGCCAGGTGACCGGCATCGACGTGGTGCTGGGTTATCCCGCGCCCGCCGTCGACGGCCTGCACAACAGCGCCTCGCTGCTGCGCGAGGGCAAGATCATCGCCACGTATCACAAACAACATCTTCCCAATTACAGCGTGTTCGACGAGAAGCGCTACTTCGTGCCCGGCAATGAGGCGACGGTGGTGGAGATCCGCGGCGTGCCGGTGGCCCTCACCATTTGCGAAGACCTTTGGCACCTCGGTCCCATGGCGCAGGCCAAGGCGGCGGGGGCGGCGCTGATGTTCAATCTCAACGCCTCGCCCTATCACGCCTGCAAAGGCGATGAGCGCGAGGCTGTGCTGCGGGAACGTTTGGTGGAGGCGGCCATGCCCGTCGTCTACGTGAATCAAGTGGGCGGGCAGGATGAGTTGATATTCGACGGCGAGTCCTTGGTGATGAACGGCGAGGGTGAGGTCGTGCTGCGGGCCCGGCCCTTCGTCGAAGAGATTTATTTAGCCGAATTCGATGTGCGGAACGGTGTGGCTTTCCCGCGGCCGGGGGTGAAACACACTCCGTTGTCCGAGGTGGAGAGTATTTATCGCGCGGTGGTGCTGGGCGTGCGCGATTACATCGAGAAAAACGGCTTCCTCGGCGCGGTGATCGGCCTTTCCGGGGGCGTCGATTCGGCGCTCACACTGGCCATCGCGGTGGACGCCATCGGCGCCGGACGGGTGGAGGCGGTGATGATGCCTTCGCGCTACACCGCGCAGATGAGCCTCGACGACGCGGAACGGCAAGCAAAGACGCTGGGCGTGGAATACCACGTCATTTCCATCGAGCCCGCCTTCAACGCCTTCCTCGCCAGTTTGCAGGATGAGCTGGCCGGCACGGCGCCGGACACCACCGAAGAGAATATTCAAGCCCGCTGCCGCGGGGTGATCCTGATGGCCATCTCCAATAAAAAAGGTAAGATTCTGCTCACCACCGGCAATAAGAGCGAGATGGCGGTAGGGTATGCCACCCTTTACGGCGACATGGCGGGAGGTTATGCGCCCATCAAGGATCTGCCCAAGACCATGGTGTATCAATTGGCGCGTTACCGTAACGGTGTGGCGCCGGTGATTCCGCGGCGGGTGCTGGAGCGGCCGCCGTCGGCGGAGTTGCGGCCCGATCAACAAGATCAAGACAGTCTGCCGCCCTACGAAATTCTCGATCCTATCCTGGAAATGTATGTGGAACAGGACAAGGCGCCGGAAGAGATCATCGCCGCCGGCTTCGAACGCGAGACGGTGCTGCGGGTGGTAGCGATGGTCAATCGCAACGAATACAAACGCCGCCAGGCGCCGCCGGGGGTGCGGGTGACTCGGCGCGCCTTCGGCCGCGACCGCCGTTATCCGATTACCAGCGGCTATCGCAATCAGCCCCGGCTCGCGCATTGAAACGGCAATGGCTTTTAAGTGAAGTCCGGCGGGTTACCGGAAGTCGAAAAATGGCTATCATGTCCGTTAATCGGATGGAATAACGTGGCGCCCTCAGCCGCGCTTGGCACTCTCAGCAAAAGGAAGACGACGACATGAAAAAAGTCGAGGCCATCATCAAGCCCTTTAAATTGGACGACGTGCGCGAGGCCCTGTCGGAGATCGGCATCACCGGAATGACCGTCACCGAAGTCAAAGGCTTCGGTCGCCAGAAAGGCCACACCGAGTTGTACCGCGGCGCGGAATACGTGGTGGATTTTCTGCCCAAGGTGAAGATCGAAGCGGTGCTCGCCGACGATCAAGTCGATCGCGCCGTGGACGCCATCGCGCAGGCCGCCCGCACCGGGAAAATCGGCGACGGCAAAATCTTCATCACCGCCGTGGAGCGGGTGGTGCGGATCCGCACCGGCGAAGAAGGCGCGGACGCCATTTAGTCAGCGCTTGGCTACCGATAGTGCGCGATCTCGCGGACTCTCGCCCCATCCTTGTTTGCGCGACATCGGTTTCACCAATCCCCAGCCTGGCGGGCACCCGTGCGCGCTGCCCGCCAGGTTTGCCATCTTCGTTAATATGACTGATCAATATTCTCTGCCAAGCCGAGATCATGGGACGATGGATTGCGATGACGGTGCTGAAATGAGACCGGGGTTCGTAAAAATAATATGACGACTTCAGTGTTTTAAGTTTTTAGCCGGGGAAAAATCGACGGCACGATGATACATGTCGCGCGTGATCACTTCAGTGCGATGGTTTTGATGCGCTTCAATCCCTAGTACGGCGCCTCGATAGACCGCCTCTCAGCGTTTGTTGAAACGCTGCTCAATTTCCGCTTCGGCCGCCAACCAGTCTTCGTTGGGATCGCCGCTGAAGCCGCGCCGTTCCGCGCGTAGATAGGCGGCAACCGCAATCATGCCGCGGCGCTGATCTTCATTGGGCTGATCCGGTGCTACCGCCGCGCGTTCCGCGGTCATTTTTTTCGGCATGGCTTTACGGGTGATGGTGGGACCGATCTCGGGTTTCGCCGCTGTTTTCGTGCCGGATTTCGCGGAGCTCATTTTGCCGCCGCTCTTTCCGCCGCTGGTGGCTGGGACTTTACCTAGATTATCCATGGTTCGATTCCTCTAATGGAGGGAAGGCAGAGTGGGGGATTGCCGATTACCAACATAATAATAGTACACATCGGCGGGTTTGGAGTTCACAGCAATTCAAATTCGCGCAGGGGCAGCGGGTGGGGTTGGGCAAGATATTTTTTGCGTTCCGCCACGGCGTAACGCAGGGCGCGATGCAAAGTAAAACCATCGGGAATACCCTTTGATTCGCGGATCGCCACTGCTTTATAGGCCATTTCCAGGGTGATAAATGGCACGGGACTGACCAGGATATGGCGCGCCGCTTGCCACGTAATGGAATCGGGTTGTTCTAAAAGGGTGCGCAACGAAGCGCGATCCACGGCCGCTAATGGACCTTCGCAGCCGGTACAAGCGTCAATAATCTGCATGATTATCCCTCCTTATGCGCTGCTCCGGCCCCCAGCGGATGTAATAGTCAAATAGATGACGAGTTTATTGAGGGGGCAAGGAGATATATGCAGATATCAGGCCATTGCCGGAAGGCAAACCGCCGTCAAAATTCTAAGAGGGAATTATTCAGAGCTTCTCTTAATAATAAAAACTCAGTTCGACTTGCAGGTAATCGTCGTTGCGGAAATGGGATAACAAGTCATCGCCGCTATGCGTGAAACCACGCGCCTCGATCGCCAGTTTCCAGCTGGCGCCGACGCGGCGGTTGGCCTCGAGGCTCAACGAACTGGCCCGGCTTTGGCGATCGACGATCGCGGCGATCAGCAGGTCGCTGCTTTGCACGTCGTTGAAGGTGAAGCGCAAGCCCAGCATGAGGTCGTCTTGAAAGGGATTGGGACTGGCGCCGCCGCGTTCGTCGTAGAGATACTCCGCCACCAGCCCCAGGTCGGTGGCGTTATCGAAGGGGCCGGAGAGGGTGTATTCGAATCCGCCGGTGGCCGCGTAATAGGCGGGGCCCTGGCCGACGCGGCGTATCGCCTCGAGCTTCCACAACCAGGCGGCGCGGGTGAGCTGCATGTCCAGGCCGGTTTGATCGATGAGGTCGTAGCGCGGTATCAGCACCGCTTCGCCGCGGTCGTTGAGGCTGGGCGACAGACGCGGTTCGCGGCTGGTGCCGCTGAAGTGGGACAGCCCCAGGTCCCAATCGCCGAGGGTGCGGCGCCAGCGCAGCGCGGCGTCGAGGTGGTGTCGTTTTGCCGAGGAGGCGTAAACGGCTTGCGAGGTATCGACCGGCAATTGCGTGCGCAGCCGGCCTTCCACGCCGGGGAAAATGCGTTCGCGGAAGCCCGGCAGTAAAAAGAAATCGAGCGTGCCCCAGTCGCGGATCAGGGCGAGGTTGATCATGGGCTGCCCCAATTTTTCCTCGCCGTCGGGATTTTCCACCAAATCGGTTTGGTTGATGATGTCCACCAAATGCTGCGATTCGGTGACTCCCCAAAAAATCTTGCGAATGCCGGCGCTCAATTCCCAGTCTCGAGCCGCGTGTTGCCAGGTCAGTTCGCGGATGTCGGCGTGAGTACGCTCGGCGTCGTGTTGATCCCAGCGAAGAAAAGGCACGAAGGTCAGGCTGTCTCTTCCATCATTCCAGCGCGCGTAATATTCGGGCTCGGCGAACAGCGAGAGATTGTTTCCCGCCTGGCGCGGGTCGAGGGGCGCGGCGGTAAACAGCCGCAGTTCCGCGCCGACCCGCCCCGACCATTCGCCGGCGTAGGTGTTTTGACCGGGAATGCCGCCGCACAGTAGCGCCGTGCCGAGCAGGATCCGCCGCGCGAGAGGAATGGAGCGCACTGACATCATTCACTTGGCCCGTTGCAAACTGTTCTGGTCGAAATCCCGTTCGGTGAGGCCGGTGCGGAAGCGATAATTCTTCCAGATGAGGGTGGTGGTCTTGCCGGTCTGATGATTGACCATCCGCATCTCGTCGGGGCGCCAGTATTGCTGCAGGTATTGCTGATAGCCGTGATTGGTGAGTGTCTTCAGCAGGCTGTCCTTGCGATCGTAAAATTCGATTTTCAACGGGCGGTAGTGCTGTTTGTCCACCCACACCCATTGTTTGGTATAACCCGAATATTCATCGGTCGGCCGGCGTTCCACCACGAAACAGTCTTGGCCGTCGAAGCTTTCATCGCGCAGATAATTGTAGGTGTATTTTGCGAGTTCCTGCGACGAGATGTCTTCGTAGGCGAATTCGCTGCCCATGAACGGCCCGGATTTGTTGGAGGAGGAAATGCGTTTGACGCGCTTCAAGGCTGGCAGATAAAGCCATTGGTCGTCGGGCCGGGTGGCGTGGGTGTAGCTGAGAAAGGCCGTGCCTTTGACGTCCGCCGGTTCGTCGAAGATCGCCAGACTTTTATCGCCGTCGTTTTTCACTTCCAATGTGCGCGAACGAATGGCGCGCACGCTTTGGTCGCCCTGCCGGTTGCGCAGGATCATGGTCATGTCGGCGGTGAAATCCTCAAAGCCGCTGTCGCGGCGATCCGCTTCGGTTGCGATGGCCAGGCCTTTTTCCTGGGTGGTTGCGGCCGCCAATTCGCCCGCCAGCAGGCTAAGCGCGAGTAAGGGTAATAACAGCATTCGTCGCATCGAGAGTTCTCCCTCTTGTCACTGTTGGCTTCGTCATGAAGACGCGGCACCAGCGCCGGCACAGCAAGGCGCGCGATCAATTACGGGGACTATATTTAACATGCTGAAAATGAATATTCAGTGGAATATTCACACATTGCCGCGGTGCAAGCGGCTGAGGCGCGAGGCCCGTCGCCGGTCCGGCGGCGGGCGGTTAGGCAATTTATTCCGAGGAATGGCGCACGTAGAGCGCGATGAGAAAATTTTAGCCCGGCGAGGCGGTGTAATGGCTGCGCACGTAGTCGTCGACGATGGCCTGGAATTCCTCGGCGATGCGCTCGCCCTTGAGCGTCACGGTTTTTTCGCCGTCGACGTAGACCGGTGCCACCGGTATCTCGCCGGTGCCGGGCAGGCTGATGCCGATGTTGGCGTGTTTGCTCTCGCCGGGGCCGTTGACCACGCAGCCCATCACCGCCACGGTCATGGTTTCGACGCCGGGGTGTTGTTTGCGCCACACCGGCATTTGGTGGCGGAGATAGGTTTGGATGTCCCGCGCCAGTTGCTGGAAGTAGGTGCTGCTGGTGCGGCCGCAGCCGGGACAGGCGATCACCGCCGGGGTGAAGGAACGCAGTCCCAGGCTTTGCAGGATTTCCTGTCCGACGATGACTTCCTGACTGCGGTCGCCGCCGGGTTCGGGGGTGAGCGAGATGCGGATGGTGTCGCCGATGCCTTCCTGCAACAACACGGCGAGCGCGGCGGTGGAGGCGACGATGCCCTTGCTGCCCATGCCGGCCTCGGTGAGCCCGAGGTGCAGGGCATAATTGCAGCGGGCGGCGAGTTCGCGGTAGACGGCGATGAGATCCTGCACGCCGCTCATCTTGCAGGAAAGGATGATGCGGTTGGCGGGCAGGCCCAGTTCTTCGGCTTTTTGCGCGTTCTCGATGGCCGAGATCACCATCGCTTCGCGGATGATCTCCGCGCTGTCGCGCGGCTGCGCGGCCTTGGTGTTGTCGTCCATCAGGCGCACCACCAATTCCTGGTCGAGGCTGCCCCAGTTGACGCCGATGCGCACCGGTTTGTCGTAGCGGCAGGCGGTTTCGATCATGGTCGCGTATTGGCTGTCGCGCTTTTTGCCGCGGCCGACGTTGCCGGGATTGATGCGGTATTTGCTCAAGGCCTGTGCGCACTCGGGATACAGGCTCAATAGTTTGTGGCCATTGAAATGAAAGTCGCCGATGAGCGGGACCTTGCAGCCGCGTTTGTCCAATGCCTCGCGGATCGCCGGTACGGCGCGGGCCGCCTCTTCGGTATCGACGGTGATGCGCACCAGTTCCGAACCGGCGCGGGCCAATTGAAATACCTGTTCGGCGGTCGCGGCGGGATTGGCCGTGTCGGTGTTGGTCATGGATTGCACCACCACCGGGGCGGTGCCGCCGACGGTGACATGGCCGATTTTGACGCCGACGGTCGCGTGCCGTGGCCGGGCTGACTGCGGATTGGACATGGGATAAACCGTAGGAAACCTGCTGCTCGTAAAGGAGGATTATGATAACCCAATTCCGGGGCGGGCCGCACGGCGGGCGTCGGCTGGATAAATAAACGTGGAGTCAGGAGGCGAACTCATGGACGGCAAGACACTGATGCTGCGCGATATCGAGAATGAAGTGGAAGCGACTCAGACTTGGATCGGTAAACGGAGGCTCGATTCCCGGGTGATGGCGGCCATCGCAGCGGTGCCCCGCGAGCAATTTGTCCCCGACGAGTTTGCCGACTGCGCCTATCACAATGGCCCGCTGGCCATCGGCTACGGGCAAACCGTGTCGCAACCCTATATCGTGGCCTTGATGACCGACCTCTTGGAACCGGTGCCCGGCGACGTGGTGCTGGAGATCGGCACCGGTTCGGGTTACCAGGCGGCGGTGTTGTCGCGCTTGGTAAAAGAAGTGTATTCGCTGGAGATCATCCCCGAACTGGCCGAGGCGGCCGCGCGGCGCTTGCGGAACTTGGGTTATCACAATGTGACGGTGCGCGCCGCCGACGGTTATGAAGGCTGGGCGGAACACGCACCCTACGACGGCATCATCGTCACCGCCGCCGCCGGCCATGTGCCGGAACCGCTGCTGGCGCAGCTCCGGCCGGGGGGCCGGCTGGTGATCCCGGTCGGTCCGCCTCACGCCAATCAATCACTCGAACTGATCACCAAGGCGGCGGACGGGACCGTCGCCCGCCGCGGCATCCTGCCCGTGGTCTTCGTGCCGTTTACCGGACGCTGGGGAAGGCCTCAAACGAATCCGTCACCGAAGTAAGGGGTCTGACTGCGCACGGGCAACGAATTCCCCGCTTGTTCCAGGGGGAGAATCTTGCCCCCTCGCTACGTTCCCTCCCCTTGAGCCTCTCCCATCGCCTGGTCCCCCGCGGCAAGCCGCGGGGGGGTTGAGATTAAACGCAGGGGTGATGTCCGCCGGATAACGGCGGCGCCCTCGGGGAAGGGCGCCGCTACGCTGACACGCCTCGGTCAGGCGTCGAGACGCCGGTATTTGAGACGGTGGGGCTGGTCGGCGTCGGTGCCGAGGCGGCGATGGCGGTCGGCCTCGTAATCGGCGTAGTTGCCTTCGAACCAGGTCACCTTGCTGTCGCCCTCGAAGGCGAGGATGTGGGTGGCGATGCGGTCGAGAAACCAGCGGTCGTGCGAGATCACCACCGCGCAGCCGGGAAAATCCAGCAGTGCTTCTTCGAGGGCGCGCAAGGTTTCCACGTCGAGGTCGTTGGTGGGCTCGTCGAGCAGCAGGAGATTGCCGCCGCTCTTGAGCAGCTTGGCGAGATGGACGCGGTTGCGTTCGCCGCCCGAGAGGTCGCGCACCAGTTTTTGCTGGTCGTTGCCCTTGAAGTTGAAGCGGCCGACATAGGCGCGCGAGGGCATTTGGAATTTACCGACGGTGATGATGTCCTGGCCGTCGGAAATGATCTCCCACACGCTTTTGGAACCGATCAGATCGTCGCGGGATTGATCGACGTAGGCGAGCTGCACGGTTTCGCCCACCCGCAATTGTCCGGCGTCGGGCTGGTCCTGGCCGGTGAGCAGGCGGAACAAGGTGGTCTTGCCGGCGCCGTTGGGACCGATGACGCCGACGATGCCGCCCCGCGGCAGATTGAAGCTGAGATGCTCGAACAATAATTGCTCGCCGAAACTTTTGCGCAGATCGACGGCCTCGATCACCAGGTCGCCGAGACGCGGTCCCGGCGGGATGTACAGCTCCTTGGTCTCGTTGCGCGCTTGGCTTTCCTGCGAAGCGAGATCCTCGAAGCGGGCGATGCGCGCCTTGCTCTTGGCGTGGCGGCCTTTGGGATTGGAACGCACCCATTCCAACTCGGCCTTCATGGCGCGCTGCCGGGCGGATTCCTGCTTTTCTTCGGTGGCGAGCCGCGCGTCTTTTTGTTCCAGCCAGGAAGAGTAATTGCCTTGCCAGGGGATGCCGTGGCCGCGATCCAGTTCGAGGATCCAGCCGCAGACGTTGTCGAGGAAATAACGGTCGTGAGTGATCAGTATCACGGTGCCGCTGTATTCTTCGAGGAAACGTTCGAGCCAGGCCACCGATTCGGCATCGAGGTGGTTGGTGGGCTCGTCGAGCAGCAGCATATCCGGCGCGGACAACAGCAGTTTGCACAAGGCCACCCGGCGTTTTTCACCGCCGGAAAGTTTGGTCACGTCGGCGTCCCATGGCGGCAGGCGCAAGGCCTCGGCGGCGACGTCCAGTTTGCGTTCCAAATCCCAGGCGCCGGCGGTTTCGATCTTGTCCTGCAACTCGGCCTGTTCGGCGAGCAGTTTATCGAAATCCGCGTCGGGATCGGCGAAGGCATTGCTGATTTCGTTGAAGCGATCGAGCAGACGCTTGGTGTCGGCGATGGCCTCTTCCACGTTGCCGCGCACGTTTTTGCTGTTGTCGAGTTGGGGTTCCTGCGGCAAATAGCCGATACGGATGCCCGGCTGCGGCCGCGCCTCGCCGAGGTATTCCTTATCGACGCCGGCCATGATGCGCAGCAGGGTGGATTTGCCCGAACCGTTGAGACCGATCACGCCGATCTTGGCGCCGGGAAAAAACGAAAGAGAAATGTCTTTGAGGATTTCGCGTTTGGGCGGTACGATTTTGCCCACTCGATTCATGCTGTAAATATATTGGGCCATGGCTCACTGACTTAAGTGATGAAGTAGATTTGATCTATATTTAGTTCCGGTGCCGTGTCGCGCGTCCGGGCAGGGCGAGAGTATAGAACCTCCGGACCGGCTGGGAAAGTACCGTCAGCGCATTTGCCGGCAAAGTCGAGGCATCCACTCCTAGACTTTGCGCGAATCGTGAACTATTACTTGTGCATGGCATTGGTAATACGGAGCGGATATATGGGGCGGTTGGTGGCTGTAAACGCGAATATCATCCTTTGGATTGAAACCTCTCGCGTGACACCTGGCCCGGCACTAGCGACTGACGCGTAATGTTATCTTGCCTCTCCTCCCTTGCGCCGACTACGTCCAGCGAATCCATGTTGGTTTTTTCATCTCCAGTCCATCCCACCCTTTCCTTACGCATGCGGACGGCGTCTTGTTATGCGGCGGATTCACCGCGCAATGCGCGCCTTGCCATATTGCCGTACGTCTTAATTCAAAGTCATTCCCCATATCGAGGCCCTGTCCATCTTGATGATGGGATCGATTATCCCAGGGAGATTTTTATTGGCGCCCGGGAAGGCGAGCGGTTTAAAGAGCGGCTCGGAACGGGCGTTCCTTCTCCGTGCAACGGCGGCGGAACTAATCCATGTTGAAAGGCGCGGATGTTTGCGGCCATCGGGTGACCACCCAGCCCGAAAATATGCGACGGCTTGTTCAAGTACCCAGGAATGACTACAGGGGTGGATATGGATAAATCGGAGATAAAAGTGTTGCTGGTGGAGGGCAGTCAGACCGATGCCCAGCTGGTCCAGGACATGCTGCGGGAATCGAAAAGCGACGAGTTCGTGTTGACTCACGTCCAATCTTTGGCCGAGGCGCTGCAACAGGTGGTGAACGGGCGTTATGACGTGGTGTTATTGGATCTGGCCCTGCCCGACGCCAACGGTCTGTGCTCGGTGACGCACTTGCAGTCGGCACGACCGGAATTGCCGATCGTCGTGCTCACCAGTGTTAATGATCAAAGTATCGCTTTACAGGCGGTGCAGGCCGGCGCGCAGGATTATTTATTGAAAGGACAAGGCGACGGCCATTTGCTGAGCCGCGCGCTGAGGTATGCCATCGAACGTAAGGAGCGGCAGGCCAAGCTGCTTTTTCTCGCGCAATACGATCAGCTCACCGAATTGCCCAATCGCATCTTGTTCAAGGACAGACTCGAGGGGGCGCTCAAGCGCGCCGAACGCACCGGCGCGGCGGTGGCCTTGATGTTCATCGATCTCGACCGGTTTAAATTCATCAATGATACCCTGGGCCACGAGTACGGTGACCAACTGCTCAAGGCGGCGGGCGGGCGGATCCGCGCGGCGGTGCGCGCGCAAGACACGGTGGCGCGCATAGGCGGTGATGAATTCACCGTGATTCTGGAAGGCATCACCCGCCCCGAAGACGCCGCGCCGGTGGCGGAAAAAGTACTCGCGCTGAT
The DNA here is from genome assembly GCA_963729605.1 of uncultured Gammaproteobacteria bacterium. Classification (GTDB taxonomy): domain Bacteria; phylum Pseudomonadota; class Gammaproteobacteria; order DRLM01; family DRLM01; genus CAKKSB01. Next base: position 252,992 of record CAVSNY010000003.1, read on the forward strand.
GGGCACGCCGTTTAAACTCGGACAGCATCAAGTGACGGTGACCACCAGCATCGGTATCGCGGTGTATCCCGCCAACGCCAGCGACCCGCAAGAGTTGATACGCGCGGCGGACAACGCCATGTATCGGGTCAAGGCGCGCGGCCGCAATAGTTTTCAATTTTTCACGGCGGCCATGAACTCGAGCGTGACCGGCCGGGGCAGCATGGCCACCTCCTTGCGCCACGCCCTGGCACGCAATGAATTTGAAATTCACTATCAGCCTCAAGTGGATTTGCGCAGCGGCGACGTGGTGAGTTTGGAAGCCCTGGTGCGTTGGCGGCATCCCACCATGGGCTTAATTCCGCCGGCGCGTTTTCTCAACCTGCAGGAGGAAAACGGCCAGATCGTCGCGATGGGTCAATGGTTGTTGCGTTCGGTTTGCGCACAGCTCATGGATTGGCAGAAACAAGGGACCGGGCCGCTGCGAGTGGCGGTCAATCTCTCGGCCCGTGAATTGAAAAATCCGGGACTGACCACGATGCTGGCGGACATTTTGCAATACAGCGGTCTTTCTCCCTATTCGTTGGAGTTGGAAATCGCCGAAAACGTCTTGCGCGAGGGCGACGCGGCGGCGGTGAGCACCCTGTTTGCTTTAAAACAAATAGGTTTGCGGCTGGCGGTGGACGACTTCGGCAGCAGCGCCTCTTCGCTACGTTGTCTGCGTCGCCTGCATGTGGACACGCTTAAAATCGATCGGAACTTGATCGGCGAGGTGAATGACGGCGACGAGGAGGAGATGGCGGTGGTGGATGCGATCATCGCCGTGGGGCACCATATGGATTCTCAGGTAGTCGCGAAATCGGTGGAGACGACCAACCAATTGGCGATGCTGTACGCCCATGGTTGCGACGGCGCGCAGGGATTTCTGTTCAGCGAGGCCTTGCCCGCGGACTCGGTGACCCTGTTGCGGGCCGAGCAAAGCCGCTGGGGTTATGCCCAGCATTTGCGACGGGAGTCGTCGCTTTCCCAATAAATTGCCTTTAGCGGTTCCCTGTGTTGAGATGCAAACATGACGACGGCCAGAGCTGTCTTAGGAGGTGAACGAGCGATGACGGGCGGCGATTCCATGCCACTTTACTCGGTGGGTCACAGCAACCGCACCGCCGCGGAATTTTTGGAGATACTCGATACCTTCGGCATTCGTGGCCTGGTCGATGTGCGCTCCCAACCCGCGTCCCGCCTCCACCCCCACTTTTCCCGCACCGCCCTGGTCCCGCTGCTGCGGGACATGGACATCGATTACCATTGGCTCGGGCCCAGCCTGGGTGGCATGCGTAAAGGCGAGGCGGAGGTGATTTCGCCCCATGTGGCCTTGCACTCGCAAGGCATGCGCGCTTATGCCGATCACATGGCGTCGGCACCGTTTCGCGCCGGCGTGAAGTCCTTGCTGGAGCGGGCGAGTCGGATGCCCACCGCGATGATGTGCGCTGAAAAATGGCCGCAAAACTGCCATCGCTCCTTGCTCGCCGATTACCTCGCCCACCAGGGGGTTCAAGTCGTTCATTTATTGGACGTGGATACCGCCGCGCAGCACCATATGAGTGCGATTGTCCGTCAAGCGAGTGAAGGCCTCATCTACGATCACGGCTCCGACCGGCAATTGGGCCTGAATTTATAATTTTTCCCCGCGATTCCGGCAATATCGAATTCTGGTTTACCTGTCCATAACCCAACAGGGTGCTCCGTTTTAGCGACGCGGTTTTGTCGTTTTGAATAATTGTGGCCCTTTTTACGGCGCCGGATAATCAACGTTGCGCATTAAGTCATTGTTTTAATAGAGGGCATAAATTGGCACAGCTTGTGCTAAATAATATTTGTGGTTCAACCTCGACCCCCCGTCTTGTTGAGTCACGTTAATCCCTCTCCCTGATTAAGGGGTACCTTCATAGGTACCCCGTTTTTTTTACAGCCTCGAACACTTTCAGCAAGCTTAAATCACCCGGTCGTTACCGCCGTCGATGGGCAATTGCGCGCCGGTGGTCTTGGCGAACAGCGGGCCGCACAGCTCCGCCGCGAGTTCGGCGACGTCGCGGCTCTTCACTTCCACCTTCAGCACATTGTTGGTCTTGTATTGCTCGACGCCGAGGCCGTAATGCGCGGCGCGGGCGGCGAGGACTTCTTCGGTCCAGAGACCGGTGTCGAATACCGCGTTGGGATGAAGACTGTTGATGCGAATGCCGTCGCCGCCCCATTCCAGCGCCGCGACCCGCGCGAGTTGATTGAGCGCCGCCTTCGACGCCGAATAGGCCGCCGCGCCCGGCCCCGGTGCCGGCACGTTCTTGGAACCGATCACCACCACCCGGCCGCCGCGCGGCGCGTGTTTCAAAAGTGGATGCGCCTCGCGCAGCAGTACCAGATTGGCGTCGAGATTGATGCGCATCACCCGCTGCCATTCTTCGAGGGCGAGCGCCTCGATACGGCGGCCGGACGGGAACACGCCGGCGTTGAGGATTAGCATGTCGAGGCCACCGTAGGTGCGCACCGTCGTTTCCAGCGCGGCGGTGAGTTGCGCTTCGACGGTGACGTCACACAGCACGCCACGAAATGCAGGCTTTTTGTGCAGGGCGGTGATGGCGGGATCGATGTCGAGTCCGACCACCGCCGCGCCGCGCGCGAGCAGCGATTCGACGCAGGCCTTGCCGATGCCGGAGGCCGCGCCGGTGACCAGCGCGACTTCGCCGGTGAACATCGGTGGCTTGCCGCCCTTGCGCAGCTTGGCTTGTTCGAGATCCCAGTATTCCATGTCGAACAGATCACGCGCGGAAAGGGCGCGGTAACCCCCGAGCGCCTCGGCCCGCATAATCACGTCGATGGTGTGATCGTAGATGTCGCGCACGATGGCGGCGTCCTTGGCGGTGTGCCCGACCGCGGCCATGCCCCAATCCTGGTCGAGGATCACCCGCGGTGTCGGGTCGAGCATGGTCTTGGGTTCGCGCGCCGTCGCAGCGTGCGCATCGAAGTAATCGCGATAGGCCTGAACATAGCCGTCGATGTCGCGGCCAATCAGCGGCAGGCGTTTGGTACGGATCACGTGATCCGGCGTCGCCGGTCCTTGCTGGGCGATGCGCGCGACCTCGGGATGGGCGGCGAAGGCGCGGCTTTTTTCATCGTCCTGCCAGCTCACGATGAGCGGTGTGCCGGCCCGTCGGGACAGCTCGGCGCGCAGCGCCGCGAGTTCGCGGCGCGAAGCTGATGGTACTGGTTCGACCGGCGGCAGCGAAAACGTCCAGGCGTTTTGGTTTTGCAGATAGCGCTCGGCGCGATCGACCAGCGTGATCATGCGTTCATACGACTCGCGCGCCGTGGCGCCGAAGGAAAAGATGCCGTGATTGAGCAGCACCATGCCGATGGTATTCGGCCCCGCGTCGCGGGCGAAGCGCAGCGCGCAGTCGCGCGCGAGGTCGAAGCCGGGCATGACGTAGGGAATGATCACCACGCTGTCGCCGTAAATCTCTTTGATGCGTTCCAGGCCGCCTTCGGTGTTGGTGACCGTGACCAAGGTATCGGAATGGGTGTGGTCCACGTATTTGTGCGGCAGCACCGCATGCAGTATCGCTTCCACCGAGGGCGTGGGCGCGGCGGCGTCGATGGTGTTGGTGCGCAATTCGTTGACCATCTCGGGATCGGAAAGGCGTTCGAGGCGCGCGAGCGCCAGTAGATGGCGCATGCGCACCGGCGCGAAGCCGGCGCGGTCGATGGTCTCGAGGTCCCAGCCGCTGCCTTTGACGTAGAGGATTTCCTCTTCTTCACCGAGGATGTTTTTCTGAGTGATCTTCACCGAGGTGTTGCCGCCGCCGTGCAACACCAGCGAAGGGTCGCGGCCCAGCAGGCGCGAGGTGTAGACGCGCAGGCCCAGTTCATCGGTGAATTGCGCGGCGTCGTGATCGTTCCACAGGCTCTTCATGGTGTTCTCTATGCTAGGACGGGAGGCGCTCATGTTACTCATTAGTGAGTCAAGAGGGCTACACTTTCCACTGCGTTCCCGCCCCTGTGCAGGGGGCCGGACAGGGTGGGGGCAGGCAAATCATCGTGTTTACTCAGGAGTCGCAAGGTGAGTCGTGTCGTCTACTGGGTGATTGCTGAGGAGCGGCTTGAATCCGCCAACTGCGCGGGCGGCTATCAGGCGTGCGTCAGGGGCAGCGTGCGGGTATCGGCGACCGGCGTCTTGTCCGGCAGCGAAGGCCGCAGCCGCGCCATCACCGCGGCGGCGGTGGCGCGATAGGCGGTGAGTTTGCCACCGTAGATCGTCAGTACCCGCGGCCGGTGTTCCCGGTCGGGCAGCAGGATGGTTTCCCGGGATCGGCTGAAGGGCGCGCCGGGGCGGGCGGGTAATACCCGCAGCCCGGCGAAGCTGTCGAGCAGCCGCGGTTCGTCTTGCCGGTGTTGCGGGAAGTAATGGGCCAGGGTTTCCCGGAGATACTCGATCTCCTCGGGCAGAGGATGCACTTGCGCGGGGGCGCCGCGATAGACGGTCTCGGTGGTGCCGACCAGCGTCGCGTCGCGCCAGGGCATCACGAATACCGCGCGGCGGTCGCGCGGCGCCTCCAGATAATAAATGCCGCGCCGGAGTTGGCCGGGCACCAGGATGTGGGTGCCTTGTACCAAATCCACCGTGCAGTGCGGTGGCGAAGGACGCACGCGCCGCAGTACATCATTGGCCCAGGGGCCCGCCGCGTTCACCAGTACCCGGACTTGGCATTGCCGCGGCTGGCCGTCGTGATAATGCAGCGCGACGCCGTCGTCGCCGCAGTCGGCGTGTTCGATGTGGGCAGGGAGCGCGAGTGTCGCGCCTAAACTCAGCGCCGAGCGCATCACGGCGCGGGTGAGGGCGGCGTCGTCGGTTTGCGCGTCGGGATAACAATACACGGCGCGCAGGCCGTCGGTATTCAAGCCGTCCAGGTCGGCCCATTCCCCGCGCGGTACGCTGCGGAACCGGCTGTCTTCGCCCAAACCGGCGAGGAGGGCGTAGAGGCTCAAACCGGCGCGGACCTGCCAGGGCGCGCGGCGGGTGTCGCGGTACAAGGGTAAATAAAACGGCCGCATCTTCACCAGGTCGGGGGCCAGCTTCAGTAACAGGGCGCGCTCTTGCAGGCATTCGCGGACCAGTTTGAACTGGCCGCTTTCGAGATAACGCAGGCCGCCGTGGATCAATTTACTGGAGCGGCTGGAAGTGCCCGCCGCCAGCGCGGTCTGTTCCAAGACCAATACCGAATAACCCTGGGCGGCGGCGGCCTGGGCGACCCCCGCACCGTGTATCCCGCCGCCGATGACCGCGAGATCGTAACGTTCAATCAAGATGTGCGCCGCTGCGGAGCTGCGGGTTTTTGAGCATTTCGCCGATGGCCATGGTTTCGATCAGGGCCGCGCCGCGTTGCGCCAATTGCAAGGCCAGGCGTACTTGAGTGACTTCGTAGAACATCCATTTCCAGGGACCGAACCACAAGGGTTCGCTCGTATCCTTGGGGAGTTTGGTGTAGTTGCAGATGAGGTAATCCGGTACCAGCTCGGTGGCTTTGGCGCGCGACTCTTCGTTCCAGGCCCGCATCACCCAGCCGATGCGTTTGGCGCCCATGGCGCGGGCGGTGCGCAGCGAAAGGGTGTCATAGGAGATGACCACGAAGCGCGACTTGAGCGGCGCAAGAACGGCGAGGATGGTCTTGACGACCTTCTCGCGGCCGTGGGCCTCCAGGCTTTCTTCCTTGATTTCCACGAAGGGGGTGACGCGGGGATGCTGTTGAAACAGTTCCACCGCCGCCGCCAGGGTGGGGATGGTGAGGTTGCGGTAGCGGGTGCCGAACCGTTTCGGTTCGTTGGCCGACAGCTCCGCCAGTTTTTCCAATTTGGTGTTGATGATGCGGCCGCGGGTGCCGGTGGTGCGCATCAGGCTTTCATCGTGCAGGAGTACGGGTATACCGTCGGCGGTCATCTGCACGTCGAATTCAACATAGCGGGCGCCCGCGGTGATGGCCGCGTTGATACTCTCCAGCGTGTTTTCCGGATAGCGGCGGGGATAGCCCCGGTGGGCGACCAGCTGCGGTATCTCCATGCAAGGTACTCTCCTGTGAAGATCGGCAAAAAATGTAACCTTATACATGCCATGTTGGCAATGTATTAATTTACTTTTAAGAAATTTAATTTTGAAATCGATTTTGCGGGCGGTGCTAGGTCTGCTCTACTTCTTGTCGCCAACGCTGATAACGTGCCTGTAACGCCGGATGATGTGTCGGACTAAAAGAGCGTGCCTTGCTTGATGATTCAAATCCCGCAGAGGGGCCGGCCATCAACCAGGCCACGCCACGCGCAGTGGCCTCGGTTTGTTCCGGCCGCATGACCGTTGTGCCGCCGAGGTCGGCGAGACGCTGGCAGAGTCCGTCCAGCCGGGCGAGGCCGCCGCTCACGATCAAGGTTTGGGCCGGTTTGCCCGCGGTCTCGGCCATGAGTTCCAGGTTGACCTGAAGCAAAAACACGATGCTCTCGATCACCGCCGTTAGCCTGGCCGCGGCGTTGCCGTCGCCCACGAAATACGAGGGAAGCTCGGGCCGCCAGTAAGGACTGCCCAGTCCGGCGACGCCGTTGATGAACAGGGGCGGTGACGGGGTTTGGGCCATCCAGTCGGGTAAGCCGGCGGTGATTTCAGCGTCGGTGATTTTCAGTTGGGCGGCGGCCCAGCTCAAGGCGCTGCCGGCGCCGTTGACGGTGCCTTCCAAGACATAGGTGCGCCTTTCCGCGTCGGCGTACGCCAGGCTGGTGAGCAGGCGTGTCGGCGCGGGGCGTGCCGGCGTGGGACGCTGGAGGAAGGCGCCGGTGCCGAGGTTGATGAGCACGGTGTCGGGATCGATGGGGCCAAAACCGAAGAGGGCCGCGGATTGATCGCCGGTCACGACGGTGAGTGGGATGCGTCGCCGGCCTATCACGAGATGACCGAATGCATGCCGGCTAGGTACACAAGCCGGCAACACGGCGGCGGGGATGCCGAATACATTCAGCAGATCGGGATCCCAGTCCGCGGTCGTCAGATTGAATAACAGGGTGCGGGAGGCGTTGGCGGGATCGGCGAGGATGTTGCCTTCCGCCGTCAAACGCGCCGTTAAAAAACCGGCCAAGGGACCGGCGGCCAAACGGCCTTCTTCGAGCGCCGTTTGCACCTCGGGCAGTCGATCCAGACACCAGCGCAGTTTGCTGGCCCCGTAGTGCGGAGAGAGGACCAGGCCGGTGCGCTGTTGTATGAAGGGTTCCGCGTGGGAAAGGCCGCTCAGCCAGTCGGCCATGCGGCGGTCTTGCCAGCTGAGGATGGGCGACAAGGCGCGGCCGTTGCGTCTGTCCCAGCACACGATAGTGGAGCGCTGGGTGGCGAGTCCCGCCGCGATGATGGGGATATGCTCGGCGACTTGCCTCGTCACCTCCGCGACCGCCTCCCGCACCGAGGCCACCATCGCCTCGGCGTCGTGCTCCACCTGTTGCGGCGCGGGATGATACGTCGTGATGGGTACGGCGGCGTGGGCTACGGTCCGACCGCGGCGATCGAACAGGACGGCACGGCTGGCGTGGCCGCCTTGATCGATGGCGAGGTAGAGTCCTTGGCCGCCGCGGTATTCGTTCACGGGTGTTGCATGGTGGGATCGACACCCCCGATTCGCGCGTAGCGACCTCGGCGGCGGATTACCAGTCTATTTATTTTCCCCCGGCGCCACGGTGATGGTGATTTTTTCCGAAACGACCGGCGGTGTGTGCGGCAGATGGTGTTGGTCGCCCAGGATGAGTTGCAGCGTGTGTTTACCCGGCGGCAGTTCGAGGCGGGTCTCGGTCTGGCCGCCGCCGAAGTGACGATGCTGGTTGTCCTTGGGTATGGGCTGATCCAGCGGCGGCAGGGTATCTACATCGATCAATAAATGGTGGTGACCGGTATTGGCTTGCTCCACGCCGGCGGGCGCCACACCCATATTGCTCAAACCAAACAGCACGGTCACCGGGCTGGTAACCGTTGCGCCGTTGGCGGGGGAGATGATGTAGACCTTGGCCCCTTCCGGTGCGACCGAGGCCGCGAAACCAGGGGCGGCGAATGCCAGGGTTGTGCAAATAACGACTAGCAGACTGCTGATTGTTTTCATGGGGTTTCCTTGGGGTGCTGGCCAAACAAAAAGAGGGACAGGATCGATATTTTTATCATACCGCCGGAGGATTCTACACTTCCTGGTCATTGATAGAGGAAAAAACTGTCACGACAAGGAGTAAACCCCATGCTGGTTAAAATCGGCATCTGGCCGGACGGCCTTGAATAAAAAGTCGTTCTATTAAAAAGCCGAATAATCCTCGCCTTAAAGCAGAGGCGGGCCGAGTTTTTGCCTGAAAAAGTGAGGTTTAACACGGTAGCCTGTTGCTCCGGCTAAAGCTTTATCGCCCCCGGCCGATTCTATCCGGTAAGTAGTCTGCAGGGGGATCTTATATGTTGTATTTCAAATTACCCTCAAGCTCTAGATCCCTACAGTTAGTTTCGGTAGTCATGAAGGCTACAACTTTGCTGTTTTTTCCGCTGGGCATTTTTGTGGCGCATGCCGCTTTCGATCTCAATTGGGCGCGTGACGAAGGAGGTTATGTCAATAACGATGCCCATGTTGCTTGTGACATGAGCTATATCTCGGATAATTGTGGTGGTTTCGGCACCCTGAATGGCTCTCACGTTGATGGTACCGCGTTTTTCCAGCAGCAATTCGATAATGGGGGTCAAACCTATTTCCATCTCATCGTGGGCGATCATACAAGAGATGCCTTCGCGCAAGAGGTGATCATCAAGGCAAACGCGGGCAACAATTACTGGGACAATCGCAGCAATAACATCGCGGTGTCGCATACCAGAGCCAACACCAGCGACCAAACCTTCAGTATGTCGCAACCCTATAGCAGCGATTCGACCCGGACCGGTACGGGCTCCGGCAATCCCAATAGCGTCATCATGCGCCAGGTGATCGACAGCGGTGAAATCGTGCAAGAATTCTTGAAGGACTCCTTTACCCAAAAACCCAAGATCACCCAAACCATCACCGGTGCCGGGGCGCAAGCGGGCATGGTGAGCACGGTGGTCATCGACATGAGCGGGAAGAATTATTCGGACCTGACACCGATTACCGCGGGTTCGTTCACCAACACCCTTACTCTGAGCGGCGCGCTCATCAACGGGACCAGCGGCAACTTCAACAACAGCACCGACGCGGATTCCAATTACCTGACCGCGGGCGGCTTCACCTACACAACGGGTTCGGGCACGGGCGGCAGCGCGGGCAATTACACCTACATGGACGCGGCGGACGACGCGAATCCCATATTCGAGCCTTATAACCTCAACTGGCAAGGTTATTGTAAACCCTCCGAGAATCCCAATTGGGGTAACGGCGCTTGCAATGGCGGCGGCAGTGGTGGCGGTGGCGGTTGGGGTTGGTAGCGTTTGTCTCTCGGGAATGCTTTAAGGAAGCGTTGAATCATTCCATCCTGGAATTTTCAGAGCACGAAAAACGCAACATGTCATTTTTGCTTTTCTTCATTTTCAATGGCTAACCGCCATTGAAAATGGCGGTACCTCTGAATAAATAAAAGGTTCCTTAATCTAAACCCACCGGTAGCGGAGGCTGTACAAGATCAGGTCTGTTCTTCTGCTCGCTCTTCAGTAGCTGGTGGGCGCCGATATACAACTCATCCATGGCGGTATTCATGAAACAGCGGAAAGCATCTTCCGGCGTGCATGCGATGGGTTCGCCGCGCACATTGAACGACGTATTGACGATCACCCCGTAACCGGTCAATTGCTTGAAGCGGGTGATCAAGGCGTGATAGAGCGGATGGGTATCGGCATGCACGGTTTGAACCCGCGCCGAATAATCCACATGCGTGACCGCGGGAATATCGGAGCGCGCGATGTTGACCTGATCGAGTCCGCGAATATCGCGTTCGGCATCGGTGCGTTCACGGCGTCGCGAGCTTTTGACCGGCGCGACCAACAGCATATAGGGACTGTCCACCGCCAAATCGAAATATTCGGCCACGTCTTCGCGCAACACCGAAGGCGCGAACGGGCGAAACGACTCGCGGTATTTTATTTTCAGATTCATCACCGATTGGGTGGAGGGTGAGCGCGGGTCGCCTAAAATGCTGCGTGCGCCCAAGGCGCGCGGACCAAATTCCATCCGACCTTGAAACCAGCCGATGACCTTGCCGTCGGCGATGGCGCGGGCGGCCTGATCGACCAATTGCGTTTCATCGAGCGCATGGTAATGCGCACCGAGACGATCGAGGTCGGCCTTGATTTCTGGGTCGCCGTACGACGGTCCGAGATAGGCGCCATGCATGCCGTCGCGACCGCTGCGTGACGCCCTTTGGCCTTCGCATTGGAGGTGATAGACTGCCAACGCGGCGCCGACCGCGCCGCCGGCATCACCGGCCGCGGGCTGGATCCACAATCCATCGTATAAACCGCTTTGCAATAATTTACCGTTGGCCACGCTATTGAGCGCGACGCCGCCCGCCAAACACAGATTCGCCATCCCGTATTCATGGCGGAGGGCGTTTGCCAATTTCAATACCACCTCCTCGGTCACCACTTGGATCGAACGGGCCAGGTCCATATCCATTTGCGTGATTTCCGTCTCGGGGCGGCGCGGACCGCGTCCGAATAAGCGATCGAAATGGCGATTGGTCATGGTGAGACCGGTGCAGTAGTTGAAATAGCGCATGTTCAAACGAAATGAGCCGTCGGCCGCGATCTCGATGAGATGCCGGCGGATGAGGTCGGTGTAAACCGGTTCACCGTACGGCGCCAGGCCCATCAGTTTGTATTCGCCGGAGTTGACTTTAAAGCCGGTGAAATAGGTGAAGGCCGAATACAGCAGGCCTAGGGAATGGGGAAAATGGATCTCTCGGATCGGGCGCAGCGTCCGGCCTTTGCCGATCATCACCGAGGTGGTGGTCCATTCACCCACGCCGTCCATGGTGAGAATCAATGCCTCATCGAACGGCGAGGGATAAAACGCGGAGGCGGCGTGGGAAAGGTGATGTTCCGAGAATAACAACCGTTTTGCGTCAAAATCCGGGGCGAGGGCCTGCAAGCCGCGGATCAATTCCCGTTTTTGGAAGAGCTTCTCCTTGAGCCACAGCGGCATGGCTTTGACGAAGGAACGGAAGCCGGCTGGCGCGAAGGCGTGGTAGGTCTCGAGCAGCCGTTCGAATTTGAGGAAGGGTTTTTCGTAAAACACTACCCATTGGATTTCATCGAGGCCGATGCTGGCTTCGCGCAGGCAGTATTGTATGGACCGTGCGGGAAAACCGGCATCGTGTTTGACGCGAGTGAAGCGCTCCTCTTGCGCCGCGGCGATAACGTCGCCATCGCGGATCAGCGCCGCGGCGCTATCGTGGTAATAAGCGGAGAGACCGAGAATCCACACGTCAAAAAACGGTGTAGATGAAGGGGGCGAGGGCGCTGCCTTGTACGAAGACGATCAGAGCGCCGAGCAGTAACAAGACCATGATGATGGGCAACAGCCAGATTTTTTTTCGGGCACGCATGAAGGCCCATAATTCGCGGATAAAATCCATCAGAATTGGTCCTTGAAGGAACTAAAGGTGTTTTCTTCGCGTGAAGTCCAATAACTGGGTGCGGGTCCGGCGCGCAGCTTGAGGGTGTCACGGCCGATCATTCTAAATACCAACGCGAGGGGCGTGATCAATAAAAAAAAGGCCAGCGCCAGTAGCAGCCAGGTGTTGAGCGTACCCAGCACATGGCCCACCGCCAGCCATACTTTGAGCAGCGGTTTTAGAACGATGGGTGCGGCGAGGGCTAGCACCGCCAAGCCTGCCGCCGCCATCAGCCAGGAATCGGCCGGTGCTCGGCCATCGAGTGTCGGCCATAGCGCTATCGCCCCGGCGATGCCCGCCAGGATGAGTCCGAATGATCTTTCTTGCCGGTATCCAGCCATTTTAAGTTCACTTTGAATAGTTCATCGAGACGGCGTTCGGTTGGCGCTAACGGCAAGCGGCTCCGGGGCGATCCCTCCGTTTTTCTATAACGGGAGAGGGCGCGGCTCGCTTGAACGAATCCTGACCTACCCGTAAAAATATTATTCCGATCAAATAGAAGTCTACCGTAGAGTTCCGGTACAATGCCAGAATTGGCGCCGGCCTCAATCCACCACAACGTCGAATTCATGTTTTGATCTCCGCTATGCGCAATGTATCTGCCAATCGCAGGAAGCTGCTGCTTTATACCGTAGTGCTGTTTTTTCCGGTGGCGTTTTTTTTAGTTCTGGAAAGCGGGCTGCGTTATTTTGACTATGGGGAGAATCTGGATTTATTCGTCCCGGCGCCCGCCGGGTTCGCCGATAAAAACTTTCTAATGACCAACCCGGAGATCGCCCGGCGTTATTTCTCGTCCCAGTCGTATCGGCCACGCCCGCCGGATGAATATTTCCTCCAAGAGAAGCCTAAGAATGGTTATCGGATCTTCGTGCTCGGCGAATCGACGACGGCTGGTTGGCCTTATCCCAATAACGTGATGTTTTCACGGATGCTCAATCAGCGCTTGGCGGAGGCGTTTCCCGAACGGGACATCGAGGTGGTGAATACCGCCCTCGCCGCGGTGAACAGTTTCACTTTGAATGATTTCATGGATGAGATTCTGGCGCAGCGACCCGACGCCATTTTGATATATGCCGGCCACAATGAATTTTATGGCGCGCTGGGCGCCGGTTCCACCGAATCTTTAGGGCGGGTGCGCTGGGTGGTCAAGGCGTATCTGGCTTTGTTGCGTTTCAAGACCGTGCAGTTATTGCGTGACGTCGTCAATAATTCCAGCGGGTGGATAGCCGGCTTGGTATCGGATAAATCGCCGCAGGATCCGTACCCCACTTTGATGGGTCGCATGATAGGCGAAGCCAGTATTCCCTACGGCAGCGCAACCTACCAGGTGGCCAAGCGGAATTTTCAGGAAAATCTGCGGGAGATATTCCGCAAGGCCCAGCGAGCCGGTGTGCGGGTGCTGGCCAGTGATCTGGTGAGCAATGTGCGGGATCACCGGCCGTTTGCCGCGGTCCATGAAGGCGATGAGCTATCCGCCGATGTGATCTTCGAATGGGCAAAATTGCTCGATAAAGAACAGATGTACGGCATGGCCAGGACGGCTTATTACTGGGCGAAGGACATGGACGGCCTCCGTTTCCGCGCCTCCGAAGAATTCAACGATGTCATCCATCAGGTGGCGGCCGAGTTTAAAGTGCCGGTGGTACCGATGAAGTCTTATTTTGAAGCCGTTTCGCCGCAAGGGATCATCGGCGCCAATTTGATGCTGGAACATTTGCATCCCAATAGCGATGGTTATTTGTTGATGAGCGAAGCCTTTTTTCAGGGAATGCGTCAACATCAATTTATCAGTGCGACGTGGGATGCAAATAAAATCAGGCCTCTTGCTTTCTACGCGCAATATTGGGGCATTACTGAACTTGATCGGGCTCTCGGCGCCTTTCGGGTCATGCAGCTGATGGATCATTGGCCGTTTCAGCCGCCTTCATCACCCACGCGTATCTTCGCGGACTATCAACCTCAGACCAAGGCGGAAGAACTTGCTTACAGGGTTGCCAAAGAAGAGTTGGACTTTTTTCAGGCGCATGTCGAACTCGCGGCTTATTATTTTCAGCAGGGACAAAATGAACGGGCATTCGCGGAATATCAAGCGTTGATAAATGCCGTACCTTATGACGCCCATGTTTATCTCAGCGCCGCAAGCGTGTTGCTGCAACAAAGACAATATGAGCAGGCATTACCTTTGCTTTACGGCTCGCTTACCCTCAAAGACAGCAGTACCGCGAACAAATGGATAGGCCAGATCCATTTATATAATAATCGGCCGCAGGAGGCCCTGAAGTTCCTTGAAAAAGCCTTTGCCCTGGAACCGAAAGATACCCAATTGCTTTACAACCTCGCCGGAGCCTATGGGCTAACCGGCCAGAAGGATAATGGCCGTCGGTTATTCGCGCATTTGGAAAAGCTCGCGCCGGACTTTCCCCGACTGGATCAGCTGAAACAATTATTGAATCAACCTTGATAAGGACACGAAGTTGCTAACGGACCTTATGTGCGTGTGCCTTAAAGTAAGGCTAGTTGTATTGGAATAGTGGAGACTGTTTCTGTCGCGGGAGACGGATGTGACCCAAGTTTCGTATTTGGGCTGAGAGTACGAACACTTCGTTACCGCCCCCTCCAGTATGATCCGTGGAGGGCGATAACAAAGTATTTTACAAAGGTGCTGAAAGGATCGTGGCAGTCTGACGTAAAAATTTACTACCAACCCCAGCCGCCGCTGCCACCACCACTACTACCCCCCTGGTATACGGGCTTGACGCCGAATGGATCGGTCACCCACGTAAACGGTCCGGTGCCGCTAATTGAGCTGGTAGCAATGCGGTTTTTATTATCGCTGCGATTATCATAGGCCTGAAAACCGAAGCCCGATTGCGCGACCCAGGTAACCTTGACATCGTCGCCCGGCTGCCAAGTGATGGTGCCGCCACTGCCGCTACTGTCGCTGCTGCTTCTTCCGCCGCTACCGCCAAAACCACTGCTACCGCTGCGGCTGTTGCCGCCGCTCAGGCTGGCGCTGCCCGATTTGGTGAGCATGTCGCCTGCGACTTCCCGCATGACGAACATGTTCACGCTGCCGCCGCCATTCCAGCCGAAACCACCACCACCCCAGCCACCACCACCACCGCCACTGCCGTTAAATTGAGAACCATTGACGGTCTGGCCGATGTCCAATTTAAAGCCGGTACGGTTACCGTTCGCGTCCAGATTGGCTAGATATTTGAAATCACCCACCATATCAACCGTAGAGCTTATCGCGGCGCCGCCAAAGTTCTGGGTGATTTCGATATTGGGTTGTCCGGCAACGGCCGCCCAGCCGGTGTTGATCTGCGCGGTCATCAAGAACTTATCGTTGCCCGTGCCTCTGACTACCTGCGAAACGGATAAACCCGAGGTTTCACCGCTGGTGGTGGTGGTTGCTTCCGATTCGCCGGCGCTGGTGGTCCATTGCGAGATAAAGCCGCCTTGTTTGACGAAAGATTCCGAAGCGAAGGCAACCGTCCCCGGCAAGCCGCTGGCATTGGAGTCGGTGAGTATGCTCTGCATATACCGGCCATTATTATTACCCGTGCCGGCGGTGATCTCTCTCTGCAACAGTCCGGGCGCCGACGTGGGCGTACCGCAGAGCGCACCGGAGGCGCAGGTCGCCGAGATGGCGCCATTATTAACCGACCAGCCACCAAACGGTATCGGCGGCCCACCGGTGACGGTACCCGGGACTACCAGGGGAGTGGCGGCAACCAGCCAGAGCGCCTTATGTGTGAATAAAGATTTATTATGCTTATTCATGGGTTACCTCGAATTGGGTTCCATGTTGCTTAAAAGATTCATTACCAACCACCACGACCACTACCGCTGCCGCTGCTACTGGCGCCGCCGCTGCCATTTGCCGGCATGGCAGGTGCCGTTCCAAACGGCGGGTTCACCCAAGTGAAGGGCGCGGGATTGGATTCGGATTGGTTACCGATGGGGGCGATCGTGTCGCTCAGGTTGTCATAATTCTGCCAACTCAGATTGCCACCTGATGCATCGCCTTCGAAGTCGACCCGCTGTCCGACCCAGACTACCTGGATAACGTCTCCGGCCTTCCAAGTCATTTTCTTGTTGCCGGGCAAGGTAGCCGTGCCGGCCGCCTTAAGCATATCGCCACCGACCCGGCGCATTACGAACATTTGATCATCCACCTGTTTGGTGGTGACGGGTTCACTGAAATAAGAACTTAATTCAATCAAGGTGCCGGTTTGTAAACCGTTGTTGTCGTTGTTACCGGCGATATGGGTTGTATCATTGAATTTTTGCCCGGCACTGGTCGATTCAGTGATTTTTTGAACGATGTCGATGCTTGGCGTGCCTGGCGTGGCGGCCCAGCCTCGGTTGATTTGAACCGCTGAGTCAAAAATTCGGGTTTGCGCGGTGGTGATGCTTTCACTATGCAGCATCTGTTTGTCGGAAATTCCGAAGGAGCTTGGCGCGGTGGTTGTGCCCATTTTGATGAAATTTTCATCCGAAAACGGCAAACCGGTGGCGGGGACGCCCGTTGATGTTGAACCTGTGACGATGGTTTGGACGAAGGCTTGGCCGCTTAAGGGATCTTCGACGCGCCGCTGTAAAAAGCCCGGTCCGCTGCTGAGTTCGGAACATTGAAAACCGGTTCCGCATGTCGCGGCAACCCCGCCATTGCTGACAGACCACTGATCAAACGGTGTGGGCGCACCACCAAAGGCGGATGATGCACATAAAGCTGCCAAGCCCACTGGCACCAGCCCAGAGAAATGCAATCGCCAAGTCATGTTTACCCCCTTAGCTGGCTTCTAAGCTTATAAATGCATTTGATGATGCTCAGGCCAGTTTTAATTTTCTAATAACTGCGACGAAACTATCATAATCGGATGGTCATTGCAATTGGGTAGAGCGGGGGGTGCTTCCAATCGCCTTTAATAATAATATGAAACAACGATGTAATTTAGCCTATTTTGGTATTTAAAAATCTTACGGATTAAGGGGTGTGTGTGGTTATCACGGGTGTGGTGCATGCTGGGGTCTTGGTGGCGGATATAACCCGTTCCTTGGGGTTTTATCATGATGTGTTGGGCATGCATTTGGACAATAGCCGCCCCAATTTAGGTTATCCAGGCGCATGGTTGCGGGCCGGTCGGCAACAGATTCATTTAATGGAGTTGCCTAATCCGGATCCTGTGGTAGGTCGTCCGCTTCACGGTGGGCGCGATCGGCATATCGCTTTGACCGTGAACGATGTCGAGGCGCTGCGTCGTCGTTTAGCGGCGGCGGACATTCCTTGCACTTTGAGTAAATCGGGAAGGAAAGCCGTATTCTGCCGTGACCCGGACGGCAATGCCTTGGAGTTTGTTGAGCAGGACTAATTGTTGGTGAGTAAGCGCAGGGCCTTGTCTTGTACCCGTAACAGCATGGTGCCGTCCAGTACCGAGAGCAAGGTTTCGCCTACCATTTGTCTGCGCCAGCCATGCAGTACCGAGGCGGATGTATCACCTAGCACCAGTTGTTCCACGTGTTTGCGGCTGGCGATGACACTAGGATGTATGCAGTGTTCGGTGCTCAGTTTGCGGATGACGGCCAGCAATATATCCACCACGACTTCTTGCTCCTCGGTCAGCGGTACGGTTTGATGGGTGTCCGGCACTGGAATGGGCGGGTGATTTTGCGCCTCGGCGATGATCCGCAGAATGGATTCTCCGTGCCGTGCCGCGCTTTGTTCGTGTAATCCGCGTAATTGCGCCAACTCGATTTTATTTTTGGGTTGCAGGCGGGCGAGATCGAGCAGGTTCTCATCGCGCAAGATCCAACTGCGGGGGCGATCCTGTTGTTGCGCGGTTTCTTCTCGCCATTTCGCCAAATTCTGGGCCACGGCCAATTGGCGGCCCCGTAGGCGCTGGAGCCCTTTTACACGCAGCCAGGCATCCGCGGGTGGATTGGCGTAAAGCGAGGGCTCGCTGAGTTCCGCAAAATCGTTATCCAACCACTGCAAACGGCCTTTGTCGGCCAAACTGTCGCGGAGGCGGGGATAGAGCGCGGCCAGATAACGCACGTCATCGGCGGCATAGTCGAGTTCCGCCCGGGAGAGCGGCCGGTGCGACCAGTCGGCCCGGGTATGCGCCTTGTTCAGCAGTACACCCAGCATCGACTCCACCAGCGCCGCATAACCCATCTGTTCTTTTAAACCCAATAGCGGAGCCGCCAATTGGGTATCAAATACCGGCCGAGGTAATTCGCCGCGCAAATGGTAAAACATTTCCATATCCTGTCGCGCCGCATGCATGACCTTGGTAACCGAGGGGTTGTAGAGGGTCGCCAATAAAGGGCCGAGATCGGTTATGGCGAGGGGATCGATACAAGCCACGGACTGCTCCGTGGCGATTTGTACCAGGCATAGTTGTGGATAAAAGGTTTTCTCGCGGACGAATTCCGTATCCAGTGCTATCCAGCGAGCATTTTGAATCTGCTCGAAAAATTCGGCCAAGGCGGACGTAGTATTAATATAAGTATATGGCGTGGTATTCATGGGGCATCAGCATAACAGCGCATCCGCTCACTACCAAGGTCGTCCCCGTAAATTTAAAGCCCGTTTGCAATGGGCTCTACAAGGTGGCTGAGGTGGTGGCTTAGAGAGTATTGGCCATCATAAAAAGTGTGTGCCAATCACATTAGGCCGAATAATTTCCAGGGCCAAAAAAAAGCCCCAACGGTCGGTTGGGGCTCAGTGGGTGGCTCAGGTGACGGCGGGGGGTTGGGGGGGATGAGGTGCCGCCACCTTAGTCAAATAACTTATCGGTCCGATTTGAGCCGACTTTAGGGGTAATTAAAAATATTTTTCAGGCGACGAGCCAAGGAGAGCGAAGCGAGGGGGAGGAGCCCGCGGTAGCCGCGATGCGGCGTCAGCCAGCGTGGTAGCCATGACGCGCTGCGTAGTAGCGTGTCGTGGCGTTTGCCTGGCGTCCGGGGCGAAAGGAATCAACGTCGCGAGACCGAGGTCGATTCGCACACGGAGGTGCGAATCGTTTCCTGAGGGCCGCGACACATCGGAAGGCCTTAGGCTCTGT
Source organism: uncultured Gammaproteobacteria bacterium (assembly GCA_963729605.1). Classification (GTDB taxonomy): domain Bacteria; phylum Pseudomonadota; class Gammaproteobacteria; order DRLM01; family DRLM01; genus CAKKSB01. Next base: position 271,723 of record CAVSNY010000003.1, read on the forward strand.
TGACATTTTGCCAGTCCGGGTGGGATATAGGCGGAATTTTGAAGGACGCGATGAACAGATCAGTACTTACGGATAAGCAGTGGGAAATAATACGGGGTTATCTGCGCAATCATCCGCGCGTCTATGTTGGAAATGAAGAGCAGTGTCGGCAGTTTTTGGACGCGGTATTGTGGATACTCAGAAGTGGCGGACAATGGCGGCTCTTACCCAAAGAGAAAGGCGATAGGCATCCTCTTGCCGTCTGTTTCTTCGCATCCTCCGGTCCGATTGCCGCAGATTGCTATCCGCCAATCAGCACCAGCCGCGTATCAAAAAGTGCTTGCTCATCACCCCCTGAACGCACCGCAGGATGGCGACAAGCAACACAACGAGCAGCCCTTCAACCTGACCGAGAATCCGCCGATGACCACCGCGATTCACGCGCAGCACCTTGAGGTGGGTCTTCTTGGTGGTCAGCAGCGGGAACCGTGCCGACAGATCGAAACGCATCTGATGGCCGAACAGGCTCAACGTCCCGGTGCCGGTGTGGTCGCCTTTCCTCGCCCCGTGGGCGAGCACATCGCGCAACAACCGCAGGTATTGCTGCTCCAAGAGTCGACGCTTCCGCTCATTGCATTGCCCCACGTCCATCGATCTCCGACAAGACGCGCCGCACCGCGCCCGTCAATAGCGAAAGGTCCTGCGGCTCGATAACGTAGGGCGGCATCATGTAGACCAGACGGACGAAAGGACGCAGCCAGACCCCGGCCTCCACGAATCGCGGCGTCAGCGCGCGCAGGTCCACCGGCGCATGCATCTCGATGACGCCGATCGCGCCCAGCACCCGCACGTCGGCGAACCGTCGCGCAGCGCGGCACAGGGCGCGAGCTCCGCGCGCAGCTGCTGCTTCGATGCCGCGCACCCGCGCCTGCCAGTCGGACCCCAACAGCAGATCGATGCTCGCCACCGCCACGGCGCAGGCCAGCGGATTGGCCATGAAGGTCGGCCCGTGCATGAAGCAGCCGGCCCCGCCGCGGGAGACGGTCTCGGCCACCTCGGCGGTGGTCGAGCGTGGCGGCGAGCGTCAGATAGCCGCCGGTGAGCGCCTTGCCGAGGCACAGGATGTCCGGCGCGACGCCGGCGTGCTCGCAGGCGAAAAGTTTGCCGGTGCGCCCGAAGCCGGTGGCGATCTCATCGGCGATCAGCAGTACGCCGTGGGTGTCGCACAGCGCGCGCACTTGGCGCAGGTACTCGGGATGGTAGAACCACATGCCGCCCGCGCCCTGCGCGATCGGCTCCAGGATCACCGCCGCCAGCTCGTCGCGCGTGCGCCTCGATCAGGCGCGCGAATTCGGCGATGTCGGATGAGTCCCAGGGATCGTCGAAGCGGCAGGCGGGGCGCGGCGCGAAGAGTTGCTGCGGAAGAACCCCCTTGAACAGATGGTGCATGCCGGTGACCGGATCGCACACCGACATGGCGCCGAAGGTGTCGCCGTGATAGCCGCCGCGCAGGGCGAGCAGCCGGCGCTTGCCGGGCCGGCCGCGGGCCTGCCAGTACTGGAGCGCCATCTTGACGGCCACCTCCACCGCCACCGAGCCCGAGTCGCACAGAAAGACCTTTTCGAGCGGCGCGGGCGCGAGCCCCGCCAGCCGGCGCGCCAGCTCGATCGCGGGCGCATGGGTCAGGCCGCCGAACATCACGTGCGCCATGCGGCCGAGCTGCTCCTCCAGCGCGCGGTTGAGCCGGGGGTGGTTGTAGCCGTGGATCGCCGCCCACCACGAGGCCATGCCGTCGATCAGCTCGCGCCCGTCGGCGAGCCGCAGGCGCACGCCCGCGGCCGCGACCACCGGCACGACCCCGGCGGCGGGTCGGTCATCGAGCCGTACGGGTGCCAGAGATGGGCGCGGTCGAAGGCGAGCGCCTCGGCCCAGTCCGTCATGGCGAGACCGCCGCCGGCCCCGGTGCCGTGGCCGCGCCGCCTGTCTGCAGAATCACAGGCAGGCCGGACCGCCCCAGGGTTGAAGCGAACGTCGGTCATGACTTCAATCCGTCACCGCGCCGAGACTCGCGCTCGACACCGAGCGCGCGTACTTGGCCAGCACGCCGCGCGTGTAGCGCGGCGCGGGCGGTTTCCATTGCGCGCGGCGGCGCGCGATTTCTTCGTCGGGCACATTGAGCTGAAGCAGACGCCGTTCCGCGTCCAGGGTGATGGAGTCGCCTTCCTCGACCAGCGCGATCGTGCCGCCCACCGCGGCTTCCGGCGCGACGTGGCCGACCACCATGCCGTAGCTGCCGCCGGAGAAGCGCCCGTCGGTGACGAGACCCACCGAGTCGCCCAGACCCTGGCCGACGAGGGCGGCGGTGGGCGAGAGCATCTCGCGCATGCCGGGACCGCCCCTGGGGCCCTCGTAGCGGATCACCACCACGTCGCCCGCTTCGATCTCGCGTGCCAGGATCGCCTGCATGCACGCCTCTTCCGAATCGAACACGCGCGCCGGGCCGGTGATCCGCGGAACCTTCACCCCGCTGGTCTTGGCCAGCGCGCCTTCTTCGGCCAGATTGCCCTTGAGGATCGCCAGATGACCGTGCGGATAAACCGGCCGGGACCACGGCCGGATAACGTCCTGGGAGGCAGCAGGTTCCTCCGGCACGTCCCGCAGCACCTCGGCGAGGGTCCGCCCGGTCACGGTGAGCGCATCGCCGTGCAGCAGGCCGCGGGCGAGCAGCATCTTCATCACCTGCGGGATGCCGCCGGCGCGGTGCAGGTCGGTGGCGACGTAGCGCCCGGACGGCTTCAGGTCGCACAGCACCGGCACCCGCCGGCTCATGGCGTCGAAATCGTCGAGCGCGAGCGCCACCCCGGCGGCGTGGGCGATGGCGGGCAAGTGCAGCACGGCGTTGGTGGAGCCGCCGAGCGCCATCAGCACGGCCAGCGCGTTCTCGAACGCGGCGCGGGTGAGAATGTCGCGCGGCAGGATTTGCCGGCGGATCGCCCCCATCAGCGCTTCGGCTGATTGCGCCGCGCTGTCGGCCTTCTCCGCGTCCTCCGCGGCCATGGTCGAGGAATACGGCAGGCTCATACCCATGGCCTCGAACAGCGAGGCCATGGTGTTGGCGGTGTACATGCCACCGCAGGAGCCGGCGCCCGGACAGGCGCGGCGTTCGATCTCGAGCAGTTCCTGTTCGTCTATTTTATGCGCGGTGTATTGCCCCACCGCCTCGAAGGCGCTCACGATGGTGAGGTCGCGGTCTTTGTAGCGGCCCGGCTTGATGGTGCCGCCGTACACGAACACGGCCGGAATATTCAGGCGCGCGATGGCGATCATCGCGCCGGGCATGTTCTTGTCGCAGCCGCCCGTGGCGAGCACGCCGTCCAGACTCTGGCCGTTGCACACGGTTTCGATGGCATCGGCGATCACCTCGCGCGACACCAGCGAGTATTTCATGCCCTCGGTGCCCATCGCGATGCCGTCCGAGATGGTGATGGTGCCGAAGGTCTGCGGCATGGCGCCGGCGGCCTTGAGCGCATCACTGGCCGCCTCCACCAGCCTGCGGATTCCGGCGTTGCACGGCGTGATGGTGCTGTGCGCGTCGGCCACGCCGACGACGGGTTTGTCGAAATCCCGGTCGCCGAATCCCACGGCGCGCAGCAGGGCGCGGTTGGGCGAGCGCTGCACGCCTTGGGTGACGATCCTGCTTTTGCGATTGTCGGACATGATGATCTACCCTCGCGTGGAATCTGAGTGGCCGCTGCAATGCCGTAGCCCTGTAGCTGAATGCCCGCGCCTGGCGCGGGCCTCGCGGACGGGATTTTGCACGCGCGGACTGCATGCATTCATTCGACGAGCCTCCACGCCACCGTGCCTCCGGCGCGCAGCGGCACCAGGGCATCCCCGCCGAGGTCGATCTCCGGCGGGACCCGCCAGGCCTGCTTCACCAGCGTGACGGTGTCGCGGTTGCGCGGCAGGCCGTAGAAATCCGGCCCGTGAAAACTGGCGAACGCCTCCAGTTTGTCGAGCGCGCTCGCCTGCTCGAACACCTCGGCATAGAGTTCGATGCCCGCGTGCGCGGTGTAGAGGCCGGCACAGCCGCAGGCCGACTCCTTGGCGCGCCGCGCGTGCGGGGCGCTGTCGGTGCCGAGGAAGAATTTGGGGTTGCCGCCGGTCGCGGCGGCGACGAGCGCCCGGCGGTGCGCCTCGCGCTTCAACACCGGCAGGCAGTAGGCGTGCGGGCGAATACCGCCGATGAACATGGCGTTGCGGTTGAGCAGCAGATGGTGCGCGGTGATGGTGGCGGCTACGTTCGGGCCGGTGCGCTCGACGAACTCCACCGCCTCGCGCGTGGTGATGTGTTCCAGCACCACCTTGAGGCGCGGGAAACGCTCAACGATGGGAATCAGATGCCGTTCGATGAACACCCGCTCGCGGTCGAAGACGTCCACGTCCGCATCGGTCACCTCGCCGTGCAGGAGCAGCGGCAGGCCCACTTCCTCCATGACGGCGAACACCGCCTCGCAGCGCGCGAAGTCGCTGACGCCGAATGCGGAATTCGTCGTTGCGCCCGCGAGAAAGGCCTCGCCCACGCCGTATACGATGCCACTGGCTTTGGCGCGCACGATCTCTTCGGGCGAAGTATGGTCGGTGAGATACAGCGTCATCAGCGGTTCGAAGCACATCTCCGCCGGCAGCGCCGCCAGGATGCGGTCGCGGTAGGCGCGCGCCTCGTCCACCGTGCGCACCGGCGGATCGAGGTTGGGCATGACCATGGCGCGGGCGAAGCGCCGCGCCGTGTCGGGGAGCACGGCGGCGAGCATTTCGCCATCGCGCAAGTGCAGGTGCCAGTCGTCGGGGCGGGTGAGAGTCAGGGGTGTCATGGTCAGGGGTTGCAATAGTCGCAGCGCCCGGGGTCGGCGTAGCGAGACTCGTTGCGCTCGCGGGTTTCGCGGTGCGCGCACTTGAGACAGCCGTGGATCTCGGCCCGAGTCTCGCGGGTGGGCGCGCCGCAGTCGGCGCAGGGCAGGCCGGCCACGTGCTCGACGAGCCAGAAGCCCGGCGCGCCGCAGGCCGGACACGGTGACAGCAGTTTCTTCACCAGATCCTCGGCCGCGAGGCGGATGTTCTCCATGCGCGTGGGATTGGCGTGCGCCCGCAGGTCGGTCTCCAGGAACACCAGGCGGTCCGCCGATTGGGTTTGCGCCCAGGCGAAGGCGGCTTCCAGGTCTGCCCAGGCGGCGATGCCCTTCTTGATGCGAGGGTCGTTCTCGCCCTCAGGACGCACGACCAGGTGATGCGCGGGAAACTCCGTCTGCCGGGCGAAGGCCTCGGCCGCCGCCCACTCCCCGGTCAGCAGGTGCGCGTGGTTCGCCTTGCCCTGCGCGAGGCCCACGATCTCCAGTCCCTGTTCGTCGTCAATGAAGATCAGGAACTCCACGTTCCAGGGAAACATCCCCACCATCGGGTCCGGGCCGAACGAGCCTTCGCTGGCGAGCCCGATCGGCAGACCGGCGAGCTCCATGCCGATGCGCGCCTTCCTGCGCGCCGCTTCGAGCTGCGTGCCCGCGCGCGGGATTTCGCGGGTGAAGGTGCCGAGCTGGTCGGTGTCGTAACCGTCCACGCGCTCGACCCGGCAGCCCAGCGCGGGATCGAGCGCCGAGGCGATCGCGCCTTCCTTGCCGTGCTGGGTGAGCAGCGCGATGCGCCGGCCGGCGTACGGGGAAGCGGGATATTTCGTCCTCGCGCTCATCCAGCCCCCCGCCCGTCATGCGGCGCGAAACCCGCCGCGGCCGGGGCGACCGTGGCCCCCCGATGGCGCGCCCAGGCAAGCGCGCGGCGGTCGATGGCGGAGAAGCTGCGCATCAGCGGCCCCGCACCAGATTCATCACCTGCCCCATGTCCAGGCTACGCGCCTGCTGCTCGATCTGCGGCAGGTATTGCGCCTGCATCTGCCTGGCCGGACCGAGCAGGTTCTGAAAGGACTCGCGCAAGAGCGCCGTGCTCATCACCCGCCCACCGGCGTAATGGCGCTTGGCCACCTGGCCCAGGGCATAGGTCGTGGCGAAGGAAAAGGCCATGCCGGTCGCCGCACTGCCGACCTTGCCGACAGTCCTGCCCGCTGCCTTGCCGAGCAGGCCACCCAGGAGTTTGCGGCCGAACTGTTCCAGATATTGCGAAGTCATGCCGACGCCGGCGGCAGCGAGGAACTCCTTGATGTGGCCCTGGTCGAGGGCATAGCCGTGGGCCTTGCCGATTCCGTGCACCAGCTTGATCTGCAGGGGAATGATGGCCATCGACGCCCAGGATTGCGGCAGCAGTTCCAGGGCGCCGGCGATCAGCGCGTGGTGGTGGATGGACTTGTCCAGATCGGCGTCCGCGACGTTCGGCTGCGCCGCGACGACGGCGCCCACCGCCCCGGCAGCGCTGGGTGTCGCCGCTTCCGAAAGCCCGACCACGGCGTTGGCTTCGCTCTCGATGCGCTGCGTACTGCCCGCGTCGAGTCCGAGCCGGCCCTTCAGTCCGGCGAGGAAGGCTCGTTCCGTATCGCTCTCCCGGCCATCGGCGTTGCACACGCACACCGCCATTTCATAGGCCAGCTGGCGCAGTTCGGGACTGTCGAGGGCGTCGATCGCCTGATCCAGAGTGGCGCGTTTCAGCAGCACGTCCTGGTACAGGCGGGCTAGGTTGGGGGCGCCGGCCTCGCCGGCGAGGGAATCGGCGATGTCACGAATGGCCTCGCGCTCGCGGTCGTGCTTGGCGCCGTCGGCAAAGGCGGCATGGAGGGCGACGGCGAGAACGGCTTGCTGCGACGTGGTGTGCATGTGGTGTCTTCGAGGTGGATGAAAGGTTCAGCGGGCGAGTGGGGTCGCAAGGTGCGACCATACGTCCAGCAGATTCGCTGCGAGCACGATCCACCAGGCCAGGATGGCGACGCCGGTGGCGGCGGCCGCAATGTCCTTGATGATGCGGATCTTCTCGTCGTGGCGCGTCTCGACGAAGTCGCACAACGCCTCGATCGCGGTATTGAAGAGCTCTGCCGCCAGCACCACGCCGGTGGCCAGCAGGATGATGGCGGCATCCACCCAGGCGTGCAGCCAGAGCGCCAGACCCAGCACCAGCAGGGACAACACGGCCTTGTACAGCACGCTGAAGTCATTCAGCACCGCGTAGCGCAGGCCGGCGCTGATCACGGCCAGCTTGCGCAGCGGGTGATAGCCGGGCTCGCCGGTGCCGAGGAACTTGTTTCTCATGTCGCTTCAGCTCCCCTCGCGCGGCAGGGCCACGCGCTGGCGCAGCCACAGCACGGCCAGCGTCACGACGGTGATCGGCAGCACGAAACCGAGCACCGCGGCGGAGAACTGCGGCAATGCCGCGTGCTGGGTCGCAGCCAGGATCAGGAAGGTCACATACGCCGCATAGTAGGCGACGAACAGCGCGCCTTCCCAGCGCGCAATCAGGTGGCCGGTGGCGAAAATCGGCAGGCAGGCGAAGGCCACCGCGATCATCACCAGCAGGTCGAAGCGCACCAGCGCCGGCGCGATCTCGAGACCGCCAGGCGTGACCAGCGCTGCGATGCCGCCGATGCCAAGGAGGTTGAACAGATTGCTGCCGATCACGTTGCCCACCGCGATGTCACGCTCGCCGCGCAGCGCGGCCACGATCGAGGTGGCGACCTCGGGCAGGCTGGTGCCGACGGCGACAATGGTCAGGCCGATCACCACCTCGCTCACGCCCAGCACGCGCGCGATGGCCACCGCGCTGTCGACCAGCCAGGTGGCGCCCAGCACGAGCAGCGCCAGTCCGCCGGCGATCAGCGCCAACTGCACCGGCAGGCGACCAAGCCAGCCGTTGGCGGCGCCGAATTCCTGCGCGTACTCGGCCTGGATCTCCGGACTCTCCCGGCGCCCCTGACGGATGGCGAAGACCGTATAGCCCACGATGCCGGCGACCAGCAGCAGGCCGTCGAAGCGGCCGATGCGACCGTCCAGCGCCATGATCCAGAACAGCACTGACACGCCGACCATCAGCGGCACGTCGAGCCGCACGAGCTGCTGCGACACCGCCAGCGGCAGGATCAGCGCCGCTGCGCCGAGTATGAACAGCACGTTGAAGATATTGCTGCCAACGATGTTGCCGGCGGCGATGTCGGCCTGGCCCGCCAGCCCGGCCTGCACGCTGACCGCCAGTTCCGGCGAACTGGTGCCGAATGCGACCACGGTCAGGCCCACGACCAGCGGCGTGATGCCGAAGCGCAGCGCCAGCCGCGAGGCGCCGCGCACGAGCAGTTCGGCGCCGGCGATCAGCAGCGCCATGCCAAGGGCGAGATAGACCAGGTCACTGATACTCATTGTCGGCTCCGGATGCGGCGTGCTACGGCCAGCGGTTGCGAAAGAATTGGTGGTTGAACGCCGTGCCGTGTTCGCTGCAGGCGTTGAAGAGGTCGAAGAACTGGAACAGCACGAAGGCGGTGAAGGCCAGCGTCAGGGCGCAGGCCTCGCCCTGCGGTTGGGCGTACCCAGAACAGCGCCAGCGTGCCCACGGCCATGGTGAAGCCATTGCCCGGCGCGCCGCAGGCCGGCCACAGAGACCAGAGTCTGGCGAGCAGACTCATCTGCAGCAGAGGCGCGATGACCTGCGCTTTCCCGTGCTGGGTCAGCAAGGCCACGGATTGGCCGTCATACGGGTCAGCATCGCGTTGTCCCGACGCACTCGTCGGAACAGCCGTTAGAGGCGTGCCGGCAGCCGGTCTGGCGACGTTCACGGCTCTCGCTTCTCCGTCGTCGTCGGCTGCTTTGGCGGGAACGGATAGGCGCTGCCGCCCTTGCCGCGCGGCGGAAGGTAGAGCGACAGCAGCATCGTGATCGCCAGGATGCTGACCGTGACCGACAGCGACCAGACCACCGGGATCTTGTATAGATCCACGATCAGCATCTTCACGCCGATGAACACCAGCACCAGCGCCAGGCCGTAGCTCAGCAGATGGAAGCGCTCGTGCGCGCCGGCCAGCAGGAAATACATCGCCCGCAGGCCGAGAATGGCGAACACGTTCGAGGTCAGCACGATGAACGGATCGGTGGTGATGGCGAAGATTGCCGGGATCGAGTCCACCGCGAACACCACGTCGACGATGCCAATCAGCACGATCACGATCGCCAGTGGCGTGGCCATGCGCACGCCGTTCACTACCGTGAAGAACTTTTCGCCATCGTAGGCCGGTGCGATGCGCACCTTGCTGCGCAGAAATTTCAGCGCCGGGTTGGCCTCCAGGTCCGGCTCCTTGCCGGCAGCCCACCACATCTTGATCCCGGTGAACAGCAGGAAGACGCCGAACAGATAGAGAATCCAGTGGAACTGCGCGATTAGCCAGGCGCCGATCAGGATCATCACCGCGCGCAGCACCAGCGCGCCGAGGATGCCGATCATCAGCACGCGCTTCTGGAACTCGGCCGGCACCGCAAAGTAGGTGAACAGCATCAGGAACACGAAGATGTTGTCCACCGCCAGCGCCTTTTCGATCAGGTAGCCGGTGATGAACTCCACTGACTTGGTGTTGGCCAGATCGCGCGCGACGGGGTCGTCACCGAGGCCGCCCAGATACCACCACAGCCAGCCGACGAAGACGAAGGACACCGCCACCCAGATCAGCGACCACACGGCCGCTTCGCGCATCGAAACCCGGTGCGCGCCCTGGCGGTTGAGGGCGTAGAAATCCAGGACCAGAGCGACCAGCACGAACAACGTGAACAGCGTCCACATCAAAGGGGTGCCAATGGTCATCATTTCTTGTTTTTCCGGAGGAACTCGGGCGTCGGTCCTGTTGCCTGAAGTGCAGCGATGCGCTCAGCCAGCGGCGGGTGGGTCATGAACAGGCGCTTGAGCCCGCCAGCGCCGCCGCCGGCGATGCCGAAGGCCGCCAGCTTGTCGGGCAGCGGCTGCGGATGCAGGCTGTTCAAACGCTCCAGCGCCGCGATCATGTTGTCGCGGCCCGCCAGGTTTGCGCCGCCCTGGTCGGCGCGGAACTCGCGCTGGCGCGAGAACCACATGACGATGATGGCGGCCAGGACGCCCAATACCAGGTCGGCGACGATGACGGTCACCCAGAATGCCGGACCGTGGCCGTTCTCGGTCCTGAAAATCACCCGGTCGACTGTGTGACCGATCACCCGCGACAGGAACAGGACGAAGGTGTTGACCACGCCCTGGATCAGCGCCAGCGTCACCATGTCGCCGTTGGCGGCGTGCGCGATTTCATGGCCGAGCACCGCTTCCGCCTCCTCGCGCGTCATCTGCTGCACCAGGCCGGTGGAGACGGCGATCAGGGCCTTGTTCCGGCTCATCCCGGTGGCGAAGGCGTTGGCGTCGGGCGCCTCGTAAATGCCGACCTCGGGCATGCCGATGCCCGCCTGGCGCGCGTACTTGCGGACCGTATCCACCAACCAGGCCTCGATCGCGTTCGACGGCACCTCGATCACCCGCACGCCCATCGTCTTCCTGGCCATCCACTTGGAAACGGCCAGCGAGATGAGCGAACCGCCGAAGCCCATCACCGCGGCGAACACCAGCAGCGCGCCCAGGTTCAGCCCTTGTTCGTTCAGCCAGGGCTCCACACCCAGCACGCGCATGCTGACCGAGAGCACCAGCAGGATGGCCAAGTTGGTGGCGAGAAACAGGACGATACGTTTCATGCTCGGTTCCCTGGGATCATTGCCGCGACTGTTGCAGACGGACTTCGATCGCGCCGCCGGGGCGGCGCGTCAGCGCCAGGTCGAAGGACTCACCGTCGCGCTGGAACTGGTGCCGTTCCGCATCGGGTGTGGCGGAGATCACCTCCCGCACGTAGCCGGCGCCGGCAAAACCCCGCACGTAGTGCGTGAGCACCGCGTCGAAATCGGCGCGTCCCGCGTAGTGCACGTCGATCGTTCCGCCATCGCTCGCGTAATGGCTGCGCACCAGGCCGGGATAACGCGGGACCGGTCCGGGGTCGGCGCCGCTGACGTCGCGCGCTGGCGGCTCGTCACCGAGCCCTGGCACCCAGCGGTCGACCTGTTCCTTGACGCCCGGCAGCCAACGCTCGGCCTGCGCCTTCAGATCCGGCGCCACCTGCTCGATCCTCGTTGCGCCCTCGGTGACCGCGCGCTTGCCCATTTCCGTCGCGGCCGGCGCCTGCGCCCACATCCAGGACAGCAATGCGATACCGGCCCAGACGATCAGGCCGATGATGAGCAAGACGATGCCGCCCAGTATCAGCCAGGTGCGCATACGAATGGTTCGCAGGCTCGAAACGGCCTGCGTCAACAACCCAGGAATGTTCATTCTGTCCATTTCTCCCCCGTTGACGGACGTTTGCCGCACGTTCCGGCCCACAGCCACCACTCCTTCAAGGAGCGTGCAGCGGGCATCGCGGCGCCTGTCGTTATCTGCATCAGAACTTCTCCGGCCTCAGTGCCGACACGTCGTTGACGAACAGCACCATGCCGTAATCGTCGTAGTAGCGCGCCCACAGATGCCTTGCGATGGCGTCGGCGATCTCGGCGTCGCACAGGATTTCGATGCGGATGTTGCTGCTTTCGTCCCAGGCGGCGTCGCGCGGCCCACGGCGGCCTTTGCCACGGGCGTCGGTGATGGTGAAGCCGCACGCCCCCAAGCGCTCGATCTCCTCAACCAATATCCTTTCCAGGGCCGATTCGGTAATGATGGTGAGCAGTTTGCGTGTTGAGCTGTTCATGAGCCGAGACCTCCGGTCAGCGCAAATGCCTGCGTCGCCATGGCGTGATAGAGCGGAATGCCGACCAGGACGTTGAACGGGAAAGTGACGCCCAATGAGGCGGCCAGCGACAGCGTCGGGTTCGCTTCCGGCACCGAGATGCGCATGGCCGCAGGCACGGCGATGTAGGAGGCGCTCGCGGCCAGGATGCCCAGCATTGCCGTGCCACCCAGCGACAGCCCGAGCCCCATTCCCAGCGCGATACCCACCACAGAGGAGACGAGCGGCATGCCGACACCGAACAACACGAGAAATGGACCGTGCTGCCGCAGGCTGCCGAACTGGGCGGCCGTGATCAGCCCCATCTCCAGCAGGAATAGGGCGAGGATGCCTTTGAACAGGTCAAAGAAGAGGGGCTTGATGGACGTCAGTCCCTCCGGGCCTGCCGCCCAACCGATCAGCAACCCGCCGACGAGCAGCACGATACCCTTGCCCAAAAAGACCTCATGGGCCACGGCACGCAGGCGCGTTTCGCGCGAGAAGCCGCGGGCGAGCAGGATGCCCACCAGGATGGCCGGAATCTCCAGCACTGCGAGCAGGAACGGCATGTGCGCTTCGAACTCGATCTGCCGGCTGGCGAACCAGGCGACTGCGACGGCATAGGTGGCGACGCTCACCGAACCGTAGTGGGCGGCGATGGAGGCCGCATCCGCGCGCGGCACGCGACCGGCAAAACGCAACACCGGGAATGCTAGCAGCGGCAACAGCGCGCCCATCGCAATGACGGCGAGCGCCTGCGGCACCAGTTCGCCGAAGGGCTGGCGGGCGAGTTCGATGCCACCCTTGAGACCGATGGCAAGCAGCAGCAGCATGCTCACCAGGTCATACACGGCTGCGGGCAGGCGCAGCTCCGACCGCAGCAGGCCGGCGGCCAACCCGAGCAGGAAGAACAGCAGAACGGGATCGAGCATGCTCAAGATGGCGTTCCTCCAACGTGCGGTTGCGCCGGCGGCAGGAGCAAGCCGCCGTTGCCGTCCAGGTAAAGCGGAGACAGCACCAGCCCGGGATAGCGCGCCTCGAGTGCGCGCAACTCGTCATTTGCGCAGCGCTCGGACGTGTCGTCTCTGAAGACAGGGATGAAGCGGGCCGCAAGCGTGGCGGTCTCCGTCTCTTCATACCCGAAGCACTCCAGCAGCGCCGCCACCAGATCGACGCGGGGGACGGTGCGGGCCGCCGCTTCCAGCCAGCACAGCATCCAGATCCCATTGATCCCCGTTGTCTCGAGGATGCGCACGGTTCGCCGCGCGCCACCCGCGTCCGGCAGAACCAACGCGGATGGCAGGTTCGCCACCCCCTCGTCATCGATCCAGATGCCCTGGATGACTTCCGGCGCGCTGCCGGGCGACCGACGGTGAAGAATCGACAGGTACGCGGCCAGTTCTTTGCCGGCGCGCTCCAGATCCGCAAAGCGGCGAACCAGCAAGAAGACGCCTCTGGGTTCGCTGGGCATGCCTTCATCTCCTGTGACGACTATGTATTGGGATCGACTCAAGGCCGGGCCAAACCCTGGCTGACCGAGCTTCCAGTGCGTTCGCTCAGTCCCGCCCATTGGGTGCGGTCACAATTATCAATTTTTTACAAAGACAATAAAAGTCGTTTATTCTTACATAACTACGCGGAAAAAATTGCTGATAGGGGCCGGATGAATCTCAAGCACCTGCGCTACTTCTGGGTGACCGCACATGCCGGGAGCGTTGCTGCGGCGGGCAACCAGCTTCATCTGACGCCGCAAACCGTCGGCGCCCAGATCAAGCTGCTCGAGAACGAGCTCGGGACAGCCTTGTTCAAACCCGCTGGGCGCGGCCTCGAATTGACCGAAGCGGGGCGCGTCGCTCTTTCCTACGCCGACGAGATCTTTGCGCTCGGTCAGGAGATGGTTTCGTCGCTGCGAGCCACCGGTATCCCGGAACACGCGGCAGCGGCGTTTCGTGTAGGAGTTTCCGACGCAGTCCCCAAATCGCTGACCCACCGTTTGCTGGCTTCGCTGAGGCGGCCGACGAAGCCGGTCCGGCTGGTCTGCCGCGAAGGCTCGATCGAGGCCTTGCTCGGCGAATTGGCCCTGCACCGGCTGGAGATGGTGTTGGCCGATCGTCCCATGCCGGCCGGATTGGCCGTCCGCGCACACAGCCGCAAGCTGGGCGAATGCGCTCTTGCCTTCTTCGCTCCTCCACGGCTCGTGCGGCAGGATACGGTCTTCCCGGCCTGCCTGAACGGAGCCCCGCTGCTGTTACCCGGACAGAACGCGGCGGTACGGGGCGAAATCGACCGCTGGCTGGGCGAGGTGCGCCTGTCCCCACGAGTCGTCGGTGAATTCGACGACAGCGCCCTGATGAAAGTTTTTGCTCAGGCGGGTGAGGGCTATTTCCCTGCGCCAGCCATCATCTCGGATGAGATCTGCGCGCGCTATGGCGTCAGCGAGGTGGGGCGGGTGGATGAAATACGCGAAGCGTTCTGGTTGATCAGCACCGAGCGGCGCATTCAGCACCCGGAGGTTCGCGCCGTGCTCGAGGCCGCCCGTGGGGCCGTCTTCAGCACGGCTGCCGGCGGCGAAGCAGTGCGGCAACAAACGTGTCTCGATCGATGATGTTGCACCTCACCTCCTGCGCAAGCGATTTGGCCGTCGCCGTGGACCTGCTGCGAGCAGGCGAACTGGTGGCCTTGCCTACCGAGACCGTCTACGGGCTGGCTGCCGACGCGACCAATGCCGACGCTGTGCACGCCATCTTTCATGCCAAAGGCCGCCCCGCCGATCATCCTCTGATCGTGCATATCGCCGCGGCCGAACAACTGCCGGTCTGGGCCGACGAGGTCCCGGAGGCGGCCTGGCGGCTGGCTTCTGCGTTCTGGCCTGGGCCGCTGACATTGGTGCTGCCTGCGGCGCCGGCCGTCTCGCCGCTGTTGACGGGAGGCCAGACAACGATCGCGCTGCGTGTGCCGGCCCATCCGGTGTTTCAGGCCGTGTTGCGGCAGTTCGGCCGAGGCTTGGCCGCACCATCCGCAAATCCCTTTGGTCGCATCAGCCCGACCACCGCGACGCATGTGCAGTGCCACTTGGCCGGAAGGATCGCGGCGGTTGTCGATGGCGGCCCATGCCCGGTCGGTATCGAATCCACCATCGTGGATCTCAGCGGCGACCAGCCCCGCATTTTGCGGCCTGGTATGATCGCCGTCGAGGCCGTCGCGCAGCATCTGCCTCGAATCGCCACCACTGGAGCCCCTGCGCCGCGCGTACCGGGTACGCTGGCCTCGCATTACGCGCCACGCAAGCCGTGCTTCAGGATTCCGATCGATCTGCACAAGGAACCGTTCTCGGGTCAGCGTCTGGGACTGCTTGCGACTCGTCCCGTCAACTGGCCGGTGGCGAGATTCTGGCCGATGCCAGCGTACCCTGAAGACTACGCGCGTGTGCTGTATTCGACACTGCACCAAGCCGATGCCAGTGACCGCGACGTCCTGCTGATCGCACTGCCACCAGACGAACCGTCATGGGTGACCATACAGGACCGGATCCGCCGCGCGACGCGATCTCTTTAGCAGACAGTGGCAGTTGCAGCTTGGCGGAACGCCGCCGCGATGCAGTGCGGAAGCGAGTAGCTCACGGGGCTGGGGCACGCGGCCGGGGGACGGCGCGGACGCCAATCTGGGGCAAGTCGGTCGTGTCGCCCGGCGTGGTGTAGGTTCTAGAGTGGTCATCGGCGGCACCTGGCTTAGGTTTGGGTTTCGACGACCAACCTGAACACAAGGAACCACCGATGACCGACGAGATGATGAACCTGCAGGCGCTTCTGGAGAAGAGCCCGCGATGTGTCGCGGCCCTCAGGAAACGATACGCACGTCCGTGTGCGAATCGACCTCGGTCTCGCGACGTTGATTCCTTTCGCCCCGGACGCCCTGCGTCCGCCACGACACGCTACTACGCAGCGCGTCATGGCTACCACACTGGCTGACCCCGCGTCGCGGCTAAAGTCCGGCTGTCTCACTCTTGCTGGACCGCGGGCTCCTCCCCCTCGCTTCGCTCTCCTTGGCTCGTCGAACGCCGATCTGCTACGCGAGATGATTGGTTTTGCCAGCCAGAGGCTGATGGAGCTGGAAGTGGGCGCGCTGAACATCGGGACATGGCGGCAAGGATTCGTGCCGTCAGGCCGATAGCCCCACACCTCGGCCAAGTTGAACATCTTGCGCAGGATGCTGAACGCCTTGTTCGCCTCGGTCTGCTTGTACGAAAGTTTTTCCATCAGTCCGGCAACATCGGGCCGCTTCACGTCGTGAACCTTCTTGCGGCCCAGCAGCGGGATGATGCAGCGGTCGATGACGCCTTGATAGCCGAGTTGGGTGCTGGGCTTGTTGCGCTTCTTGGAGTAGTCCTCCATGAATTTCTTGCACAACTCCGCAACAGTGGGCGCCTTGCGCGCCTCGGTCTTGGCGGCACCAGGATCGCCGCCTCGGCGAACCTCAGCCAGCCAGTTCTGCGCCAGCGAGCGGGCCTGTTCGACGGTCAGTTCTCCGTACATGCCCAACGCCGGCTTGCGCCGCTCGCCGGCATTCGTCCGGTACTGGAGCATGAAGACCTTGCGGCCGGCCGGTGTAAAATCTTGCACAGGAAGCCGGGAACAAGCGTGTCACGCAGCTCGATGGGCTGCGCCTGGGGTTTTGCCGCATCGACTGCGGACTTGGTGAGTTTGATCTTAGCCATGATGACTCCTCGGAAAGACGCGGTTTCCAGGAGCCTGTTAGGAGCCAAGCGGACGGAAGCCGGGTCAAGTTTCGGAAAGCACCGGCATAGGATGAACTCACGTAAGTTCTTGATAAACATGCCACAACGGGCTGTGGCGTAGTCCAGCGAAGTTCGGTGCTGGAGTCATGCTGAAACAAAAAAAGCCGTGCGAAAGCGCAGGCGCTCGGGCGCTCCCGCGGTGGGTTTTCGACAAAAGTCCATGCCTTAACGGATGCGTTGGGATATCCGATCAAATATATCCTGACAGGTGGGCAGGAGCCGGACATTGGCCAAGCAGGGAATTTGCTTATCGGAATACAAGCGGGAGCCTTGCTGGCCGACAAAGGCTACGATGCCGATGCGCTGCTGGAGACCCTGAAGGAAAGTAGTATGGATGCGGTCATTCCGCCCAAAGCCAATCGCACGGTACAGCGTCCCTGTGACTGGTATTTATACAAGGAGCGCCACTTGATTGAGTGTTTTTTCGGCAAGATCAAACACTATCGCCGGATCTTTTCACGCTATGAGAAATTGGCGGCGAACTACCTGAGCTTTTTGTCTTTCGTCGCTGCGCTTATTTGGCTTCGGTAAATGTCAACAGAACCTAGACGGCCGGCCAGGAATGGCTCTCACTTGGACCGGTACCTTCAAATTTTCTTGGCCTGTTCAGCGGCATTGCCCACATAGTCAGCGGGGGTAAGGGCCAATAAACGGGTCTTTTCCGCGGGAGGGATATCGAGATTTCGTATGAACTGGCCCATCCGTTCCGCGGTGATGGCTTGGCCGCGGGTGAGGGCCTTGAGTTTTTCATAGGGTTCGGGGATGCCGTAGCGGCGCATCACGGTTTGCACCGCCTCCGCCAGCACCTCCCACGCATTGGTGAGGTCACCCGCCATGCGGGCGGGGTCGGCCTCCAATTTGGAGATGCCCTTGAGCGCCGATTGGTAGGCGATCAGCGAATGGGCGATACCCACGCCCAGATTGCGCAGTACGGTCGAGTCGCTGAGGTCGCGCTGCCAGCGCGACACCGGCAGCTTGGCGCTGAGATGATGGAAAATCGCGTTGGCCAGGCCCAGATTGCCCTCGCCGTTTTCGAAGTCGATGGGGTTCACCTTGTGCGGCATGGTCGACGACCCGACTTCGTTGGCGACGGTTTTTTGCTTGAAATAACCCAGGGAAATATAACCCCACACATCGCGACAATAATCGAGCAAGATGATATTGAAGCGCCCGACCGCATCGAAATATTCGGCGATGCAATCATGCGGCTCGATCTGCGTGGTGTAAGGATTCCATTCCAGCCCGAGTCCGGTGACGAAATCGCGGGCGGCCGCTTCCCAGTCCACTTCAGGGTAGGCGGCGAAGTGGGCATTGTAATTGCCGACCGCGCCGTTGATCTTGCCCAGCAGCGGCACGGTCGCGCATTGTTCGCGTTGCCGCCGCAGGCGATAGGCGACATTGGCCATCTCCTTGCCCAAGGTAGTCGGTGAAGCGGTCTGGCCGTGGGTGCGGGCGAGCATGGGTTGATCCGCGTAGCGATGTGCCAAGCGGCTAATGGCGGCGATCAATTCATCCATCATCGGCAACAACACCCGGCTGCGCGCCTCTTGCAGCATCAGTCCGTAGGCGAGATTGTTGATGTCTTCCGAGGTGCAGGCGAAGTGAATGAATTCGCTGACCGCGTGCAGCTCGTCATTGCCGGCGATTTTTTCCTTCAGGAAATATTCGACGGCCTTGACGTCGTGATTGGTGGTGCGCTCAATGTTTTTGATCCGCTGCGCGTCGTCCAAATTAAAATGTTCCGCGATATTGTCGAGCACCTGATTGGCATGCGGACTTAAGGCCGGCACTTCGCCGATGCCGGCGTGGCGTGACAACATTTGCAGCCAGCGCACTTCCACCAGCACGCGGTGACGCATCAGGCCATACTCGCTGAAGATCGGGCGCAGGTCCGACACCTTGTCGCCGTAACGGCCGTCGATGGGCGACACCGCGCTGAGTGAAGAGAGTTCCATGATCGCTCCGTCTGTCTTGAATGCCGCCGATTATACCCGAGGTCATTCCGATTGATTCATATTGCATCGCCAATCCGCCAAGAATGCGGAGACATTCTATTATCGGGTAAGACGCTTTAATTCCTGGCCTGCTTGGCGCCTAAGTAATCTTAATAAATGAATCGAGCCGGTGTGTTTAACCCGGGCCGACCTCCGCCAGCAGCTGTTGCGCGGCGCTGAGAATATGGCGGCGGCCGAAGAATAATTGCCAGCGGCTGCCGCCGCACTGCCGCCACAGCACCGTGGAACGGATGGCGGCGAGCAACAGGGTACGCACCTTGTTGGCGTTGTCGGGATTGGACAAATGACCTTGAGCGCCGGCGACGATGATGCGCGGCGTCAGGGTGCTGATCGTGTCGACATAACAGGCGGCGAGGCTGGCGATGATATTTTCGTGGGTGATGTCGAAGTGGACGCTTTGCCCGCGCGCCTTTTCAACACCGGCGCTGATCTGCTGCAACATGGCCGGCCGTTTTATCAGTTGGCGTTCCAGGTGCAGCACATTGACCACGTATTTCACCACCTCGAGATTTTGCGGCGAACGGGGATCGCCGATTTGTTTGATGAGCAACTCCAGGCCGTAACGCACGCCCGCGACGCCGCCGTATACCGCTTCGGTATTGGCCGGATTGGTTGCGAAGAGGCTGTGCACGCAGACCGCGAAGGCGTCTTGCCTCACTTTGCCCTCGTGGGCCAGGTCACGCACCAGGCCGGTGGCTTGAAAGATGCCGGCCAAGGCCAGGGTTTGTTCGTTGGTACTGCGCTGGATCATGATAAATAGTCGTTTCGTGATGAGTGATGATGGAATGAATCGCGTCGGTTTAACGAAGTAATTCGTCGATGACGCCGCCACCCAGGCAGACCTCGCCTTGATAAAACACCACGGATTGCCCCGGGGTGACCGCGCGCTGCGGGTGAGCGAAAATCACTCGGTAGCGGCCGTCGTCGTCGCGGCAAACCGTGCAGGTTTGATCGGGTTGACGATAACGGGTCTTGGCCTGGCATTGCAGCGGCAGACTCGGCGGTTCGCCCGCCACCCAATGCAGGCCGTTCGCCAGCAAACCCCGGCTGAACAATAAGGGATGATCGTGTCCCTGCACGACGATCAGCGTATTGGACGCCAGTTGTTTGTCCACCACGTACCATGGCGAATCGTCCGCGTCGCGCCGCCCGCCGATGCCCAAGCCCTTGCGCTGGCCGAGTGTGTAATGCATCAAACCGTGGTGTGCGCCCAAATATATACCGTCCGGGTCGCGGATGTCGCCGGTCTGCGCGGGCAGATAGCGCGATAAAAACCGGCTGAAATCGCGTTCGCCGATGAAGCAAATGCCGGTGCTGTCTTTTTTGGCGGCATTATGGAAACCGGCCTCGGCGGCGATGCGGCGCACCTCGGATTTTTGCAGTTCGCCCACGGGAAACAAGGTGCGCGCCAGCTGTTCCTGTCCCAAGGTATACAGAAAATAGGTTTGATCCTTACCGGCGTCGCGCGCCTTGAGCAGTTGATAACGGCCGGCCGTTTCGCGCACCCGCGCGTAATGGCCGGTGGCGATATAATCCGCGCCTTGGTCCAACGCGTGCTGGAGGAAGGCCTTGAACTTGATTTCCTTGTTGCAGAGGATGTCGGGGTTCGGCGTGCGGCCGCGGCGGTGTTCGGCCAGAAAATATTCGAAGACCCGTTCCCAGTATTCGCGGACGAAATCGATGGCGTCGAGTTCGAGGCCGAGTCGCTCGCAGACGTTCCAGGCGTCGCGTGCATCGTCAGTGGCGGTGCAGGGGAAACTGGGGTCGGTCTCTTCCCAGTTTTTCATGAATACGCCGCTGACGCGATACCCCCGACGTTGCAGCAACAAGGCCGCTACCGAGGAATCCACGCCGCCGGACATGCCGGTGATGACGCGGGGGGCGGCGTGCTGCGAGGCGGAATGGAGTTGGCTTTCGGTCATTCGTCTATGTCATCGAATCGCGGGCGGCGGCAAGGGTTCGGCGCGGTGCTGCTGGGGCGTTTAAACGGTGTTGGGCACGTCCGCGTAAAGGTCCAGCGGATAACGGCGGCCGGCCAGATAATCGTCGACGCAGCGTAAAACCAAGGGACTGCGCAATTGGCCGCCGATTTCCAGCATTTCCGGCCGGGTCAGCCACCAGGTGCGGACGATGCCGGAATCGAGGGGTTGAGCCGGATCGTGGTCGAAACATTCGCCGGTGAAACAAAATCGCAGATAGGTATCGCCGTTGGCCGGATGGACCCAGCGGTAGACACCCAGCAGTGCGATGGGGCGAAAACCCCAGCCGGTTTCCTCGCGGGTTTCCCGCACCACCGCGTCGAGGATGCTTTCCCCCGCCTCGACATGGCCGGCCGGCTGGTTATAGACCACGCGTTCCCCGCTGAGCTCCTCGACCAGAAGATAACGGCCCTCGTTTTCAATGACGGCGGCGACGGTAACGTGAGGTGTCCAAATCATGGCGAAACTATAACACAATCAGGTAGCTCATTCAGCGCGGGAACGCGGTCGGAACGGGGGCAGGACGTACTCCAGTTCGCGCCATTCGCCCGGTTGCAGATCGCCGAGTTGCCAGGGACCGACGGCATGCCGTACCAGGCGCAAGGTCGGATGGCCGACCGCGGCGGTCATGCGCCGCACCTGGCGATTGCGGCCCTCGCGCAGGCTGATGTCCAGCCAGGTGGTGGGGATGGCGGCGCGAAAACGGATGGGCGGGGTGCGCGGCCACAGCGCCGGCTCGGTGATGGCGCGCGCCTCGGCAGGCGCGGTCGGTCCGTCGTTGAGCGATACGCCGTTTCGCAATTGTGCCAGCGCTGCGGCGGAAGGCAGGCCTTCGACCTGCACCCAATAACGTTTGTCGAGTTTGTGGCGGGGATCGCTGATGCGGTGCTGGGTGGGGCCGTCATCGGTGAGCACGACCAGCCCTTCGCTGTCGCGATCGAGCCGGCCGGCGGCGTAAACATTCTTCACCGGAATAAAATCCGCGAGGGTCCGGCGGCCGCCGCCGTCGGTGAACTGGCAGAGCACGTCGTAGGGTTTGTTGAACAATAGAATCTTTGCCATGTGTTTTGAGTTAGCGGCGTCGCGAAACGAACTGCTACAATGCGGCCTTTGTGATTTGTGCCATTTCCAGGAGTCGTCGATGTCCTACGAAAAAATCAAAGTGCCCTCTAATGGGGCGGCTATCCTTGCCCAGGCCAATGGCGCATTGCAAGTGCCCGACCGGCCCATTATCCCCTTTATCGAGGGCGACGGCATCGGCGTGGACGTGACTCCGGTGATGCACGCAGTGGTGGATGCCGCGCTGGCCAAGGCCTACGGGCAGAAGCGGTCGATCGCCTGGATGGAAATCTACGCCGGCGAAAAGGCCACCAAGATCTACGGCCAGGACGTGTGGCTGCCGGCGGAGACACTGACCGCGCTGCGCGAATTTTCCGTGGGCATCAAAGGGCCGCTCACCACGCCGGTGGGCGGCGGCATCCGCTCGCTGAACGTCGCGCTGCGCCAGGACCTCGATCTTTATCTCTGCTTGCGGCCGGTGCGTTACTACCCCGGCACGCCGAGCCCGGTGAAGGCGCCGGAAAAGGTCGATATGGTGATTTTCCGCGAGAATTCGGAGGATATATACGCCGGCATCGAATGGGCCGCGGAAACACCCGAGGCCAAGAAGCTCATCGAGTTCCTGCAAAAAGAGATGGGCGTGAAAAAGATCCGTTTCCCGGCGACCTCCGGCATCGGCATCAAGCCGGTGTCGCGCGAGGGCACGCAACGGCTGGTGCGCAAGGCCATCCAATACGCCATCGACAACAACCGTAAATCGATTACCCTGGTGCACAAGGGCAATATCATGAAGTTCACCGAGGGTGCCTTCAAGAATTGGGGATACGAACTCGCGAAGCAGGAATTTGGCGCGGTCGAGATCGACAAAGGTCCCTGGTGCAAAATCAAAAATCCCAACACCGGTGCGGACATCCTCATCAAGGACAGCATCGCCGATGCCTTTTTGCAAGAAATCCTGCTGCGTCCCAGCGAATTCGACGTGATCGCCACCCTCAATCTCAACGGCGATTACATCTCCGATGCGCTGGCGGCGCAGGTGGGAGGTATCGGCATCGCCCCCGGCGCGAATCTCTCCGACACCATCGGCCTGTTCGAGGCCACTCATGGCACCGCGCCCAAATACGCGGGTAAGGATATGGTCAACCCCAGTTCGCTGATCCTGTCGGCCGAGATGATGCTGCGTCACCTGGGTTGGACCGAGGCGGCGGATTTGATCGTCAAAGGGGTGGGCGGGGCGATTGCGGCCGGCACCGTCACATATGATCTGGCCCGGCTCATGTCCGGCGCGACTGAACTGAGTTGTTCAGATTTTGGGCGGGCGGTGATAGGAAGAATGTGACGCTAAGCACTTCGCTGCGGGCTGAAAGGCCCGCAGGGTCAGCGCAGTGATACTAAAAAGGCCTAGTTGATGGTGTCGGTGTTCGTCTCGGCTCCGATCAGAGCCGGGCGAATGCTCGCCGCCATCCAGCCTTTGGGTCCCTGTTGGATTTGAAATTCGACCTTCTGTCCTTGTTTGAGGGTACGGTAGCCTTCCATTTCGATGGCGGAAAAATGGGCAAATACCTCTTCGCCCCCTTCATCAGGCAGAATGAACCCATACCCCTTGGCGTTGCTAAACCACTTTACTATTCCAGTAGCGGTTTTCATCTTATAACATCTCCGCAATATTGCGGCTAAGGCCGCTTATTTCATTGCCAGAGATCCGTGGTACAGCTTGGACCTCGATCCCCGCTCGTAACCGCATGAGCATCTTGAACTTAAGCATAGACACTCTCATCTAACTCAGTATCATTGTCAAGTATGGGGTTAGAAGTTATGAAGGCGCTGGCTACTGGCGCCGGATGTCCCGAGTGGTTGGCTTATGTATACACTCAAGGGATTCCTAAATTCGTTCGTTATATTGAGTAGGCATGACATATGAGTGTACGGCGTGACCCGATCCCCGGCGACGGGGTGGCCACCAAAGAGGCAAAACCGGAGTTGAAGCAGCCGCCTTTGTATAAGGTGGTGATATTGAATGACGACTACACCCCCATGGATTTCGTGGTGGAGGTTTTGCAAAAGTTCTTCGGCATGGACCAGGAGAAGGCGACACAGATCATGTTACATGTACACACGCGAGGTGCGGGAGTCTGTGGTGTTTATACCCGTGACGTGGCGGAAACCAAGGTCCATCAGGTCAACCGTTACGCTCGTGAGAATCAGCACCCTTTGATGTGTACGATGGAGCAGACGTAATGCGACGTAAGGAAGTAGAGGTAACGGTATGTTAAGTCAAGATTTGGAAAGTACGCTTAACTCAGTGTTTCGTGAGGCGCGTGATCGCCTGCACGAATTCGTCACTGTGGAGCACCTGTTGTTGGCGCTGCTCACCAATACCGTTGCTACCAAAGTCCTTCAGGCCTGTGGCTCGGACATTGAGCAGTTGAAGAAAGAACTGAACCGGTTTATCGAAGAGACTACCCCCCATCTCGCCCCGGATGACGGGCGGGAGATCCAGCCGACCCTGGGATTTCAAAGAGTGTTGCAACGGGCGGTTTTTCATGTGCAATCCTCGGGCAAAAAAGAGGTGACCGGGGCCAATGTGCTGGTGGCCATCTACAGTGAACAAGACTCCCAGGCCGTCTTCCTGCTCAACCGGCAAAACGTCAGCCGCCTCGACATAGTGAATTACATTTCCCATGGCATTTCCAAGATCCATGGTGAGGAAGACGACGCGGATCATCTGTCGTCCTCAAACAATGACGAAGAGATGGGTGAGGCGCCGGCCAAGACCCCATTGGAAAATTTTGCAACCAACCTCAATGAGTTGGCTAAACAAGATAAGATTGATCCTTTAATTGGTCGTCAGGACGAAATCCTGAGGACCGTGCAGATATTGTGTCGTCGCCGGAAAAATAATCCGCTCTTTGTCGGTGAAGCCGGTGTGGGCAAGACCGCGCTCGCCGAAGGCTTGGCCAAGATGATCGTAGACGGCAAAGTACCGTCGGTCATCGCCGACAGTACGGTTTACTCTTTGGATTTGGGCGCGCTGCTGGCGGGCACCAAATACCGTGGCGATTTTGAAAAACGCTTGAAGGCGGTGCTGGCCCAGTTGGCGCGGGAGCCGGGCAGCATCCTGTTCATCGACGAGATTCACACCATCATCGGCGCCGGGGCGGCCTCGGGCGGCGTGATGGACGCCTCCAATTTGATCAAACCGGCGCTTACCTCGGGCCGGATGCGCTGCATCGGTTCCACCACCTATCAGGAATACCGCGGCATCTTTGAAAAAGACCGGGCGCTGGCCCGCCGTTTTCAAAAGATCGACGTCGATGAACCCTCGGTGGCGGATACGGTGGAAATTCTGCGCGGCCTCAAATCTCGTTTCGAGAAACATCACGGCGTGAAATACGCGCGCGGCGCTTTGCAGGCGGCGGCCGAGCTGTCGGCCCGCTATATCAATGAACGGCATTTGCCCGATAAGGCCATCGACGTCATCGACGAGGCGGGGGCCACCCAGCAACTTCTTGCGCCCTCCAAGCGCAAAAAGATCATCGGCGTCACCGAGGTGGAAAACGTGGTGGCGAAGATGGCGCGCATCCCGCCCAAGAGCGTGTCCGCTTCCGACAAAGAATCGCTGCGCAATCTGGAACGCGATCTCAAACTGATGGTGTACGGCCAGGACGAGGCCATCGACGCGCTTGCCACCGCCATCAAAATGGCCCGCTCGGGTTTGGGACACGCGCAAAAACCGGTGGGCTCCTTCCTGTTCGCCGGCCCCACCGGTGTGGGCAAAACCGAGGTCTCGCGGCAATTGGCCAAGGTCCTCGGTATCGAACTCATACGTTTCGATATGTCGGAATACATGGAGCGCCACACCGTTTCACGTTTGATCGGCGCGCCGCCCGGTTATGTCGGTTTTGATCAAGGCGGTTTGTTGACCGAGGCCGTCACCAAACATCCCCATGCGGTTTTGCTGCTGGACGAGATCGAAAAGGCCCATCCGGATGTGTACAACCTGTTATTGCAGGTGATGGACCACGGCACCCTCACCGACAACAACGGGCGCAAGGCCGACTTCCGCAATGTGATCGTGATCATGACCACCAACGCCGGCAGCGAACAAAGCAGTCGTCGCTCCATGGGTTTTACCCATCAAGATCATTCCAGCGACAGCATGGAAGTCATCAAGAAGGCCTTTACCCCGGAGTTTCGCAATCGCTTGGACGGCATCATCCAGTTCCATCAATTGGACGAGACTACCGTGAGCCATGTGGTGGACAAGTTCATCGCCGAATTGGAGGCCCAGCTCGAAGAGAAGCAAGTCACTCTGGAGGTGGACGATGCGGCGCGCCGCTGGCTGGCTAAACACGGGTTTGATCCGCAGATGGGCGCCCGGCCGATGGCCCGGGTAATCCAGGAACAGATCAAAAAACCCTTGGCGGGCGAATTGCTGTTCGGCAAGCTCACCACCGGCGGTCATGTCTCCATCTCCGCGCAGGGCGATCAGCTCACCTTTGCATACGAAACCAGTGAAGTGGCACGGGTGCCGGAGCAAGTTTGAGTCATCCGAGATATGGCACTGCGCCGCACCGTGAGAGGCGCGGTACAGTGCCTCTCATAAGATCGACGCGTGGCGGGCGCAAATAGAAACTGGATGAAATATCTCAACGGGCGCGGAAACTGATGCGTCCCTTGCTGAGATCGTAGGGGGTCAACTGTACGGTTACCTTATCGCCGGTCAATATCCGGATATAGTGTTTGCGCATCTTGCCCGAAATGTGGGCAGTCACCACATGGCCGTTGTCCAGCTGGACACGGAACATGGTGTTGGGCAGGGTTTCGATGACAGTCCCTTCCATCTCGATATGGTCTTCTTTCGCCATACGGCAACCGCTCTCCATTAATTCAACGGGGTGATTTGCCCAAGGAGATCCCCTGGGGCTGTTAATTTAGAAGGCGCATATTGCCCGAACTGGGGGAATTTTTCAAAGGCGGGTGATCGGGAGCAAGCGGGCGATCGGCGCGAACCGGCTAAAACACACCGTTAATTTCAAGGTAAGTAGGGCTGCCAGCGTCCTTGCCGCAAGATTTCCATGGGCCGGAATTGATTCTTGTAAGCCATTTTCCGGCATTGTTCGACCCAATAACCGAGATAAAGCCAGGGCAGCCCCAGCCGCCGGCATTCTTGAATTTGCCACAACACGGCGAAATTGCCCATGCTGCGCTGGGCCTGGTCCGGGTCGAAGTAGGTATACACCGCGGACCAGCCTTGTTGAAGTTGGTCGATCACCGCCACGGCCAGCAGATTTTCCTGATCGCGGATTTCCGCGCACCAGGTGTCGCTCCACGGGCTGATGAAGAAGGAGGCGTATTGGGCCGGATCATTCACGTCCATGCCGCCGCCCGGATGACGGGCCGCGATGTAGCGGCGATAAAGGCTAAAGTGCGCGGCGTCGTAACGGGCGGGCAGCAGGCGGACCCGCAGGTCTTGGTTGCGTTGCCAGATCCGGCGTTGACGGCGGGACGGGACAAAAGCGTCCACGGGGATGCGCACCGGCACGCAGGCGTCGCATTGACGGCAGCGCGGCCGGTACACCAGATCGCCGCTGCGGCGGAATCCCAGATCCACCAGTTCGCTGTAAATAGCCGGACTCATGGCCAGGGCGGGGTCCACGAACTGGGTTGAGGCGACTTCCGCCGGCAGATAACCACACACATGGGGGGCGCCCGCATATAACTTCAGGGTGCGCTGTGGCGGATGAGGTTTGCCCGGATTTTTATTCACGCCGAATTATCCGCCGCCGCGGTCCGCCACGGCGCGGACCGGGGTTCCTGATCGCACCATTGATCGAGTTGGGCGATAAACTCGCGGCGCGGGATGAGGGTGGCGCCGAAGCGGGTGAGATGTTGGGAGACGACTTGGCAATCGATGAGTCGATAGCCGCACGCCCGCAATTGGGTGACGGCCTGGGCAAAGGCCACTTTGGAGGCGTCGCGGCGCCGGCTGAACATGGATTCGCCGAAGAATACCCGGCCGATCGCCACCCCATACAGCCCGCCCACTAATAGCCCTCGATGCCAAGTCTCGATCGAATGGGCATGACCCAGCCGGTGCAATTGGCAATAGGCCTCGATCATCTCCTCGGTCAACCAAGTCCCCAAGCCATCGGCGCGCGGCAGGGCGCACTGGCGAATGACCTCGGCGAAGGCTTGA
Source organism: uncultured Gammaproteobacteria bacterium (assembly GCA_963729605.1). Classification (GTDB taxonomy): domain Bacteria; phylum Pseudomonadota; class Gammaproteobacteria; order DRLM01; family DRLM01; genus CAKKSB01. The sequence goes on from CAVSNY010000003.1 coordinate 299,486, forward strand.
TCGAAGCTCACGGTGTAGTCGCCTTTGCGCAGCGTCTTGGCCAGACTGCGTGAGATGTGCAACGCCTCCGGATAAAGTACCGCCCGCGGGTCCGGCGACCACCAGAGTATCGGCTGGCCCGCGCTGTACCAGGGAAAGATGCCGAGTCGGTAGGCGTTGAGTAGACGCTGCGGGCTGAGATGGCCGCCCGCCGCGAGCAAGCCGTCGGGTTCGCTGAGGGCGAGCGCCACGTCGGGAAAGGCGACGTCGTCGTCCCGCGGGTCCAGCCAGCAGAGCTTGGTCACGGCTTTGCCGCTCCAGCGGCCAAGGGGGTGGAATCCGTCTCCATTTTAAAAGGGAGGTGCGCGCTCAACGCTTCGCGATGACAGGCCATGAGACCGCGTTCCTCGTTGAGAAAGCGAATCACGGCGCCGTGAAAGCGCGGGTCCAGCATCCAATGGGCGGAATAGGTGAAGGTGGGCGTGAAGCCGCGGCTGATTTTATGTTCGCCTTGGGCGCCAGGTTCGAAACGGCGGAGACCTTCGCGGATGCAGTATTCGATGCCGGCGTAATAACAGGTCTCGAAATGCAGGCTGTGAAACGTCTCGCTGGCGCCCCAATAACGGCCATACAAGGTGTCGTCGCTGCGAAAGCTGAGGGCCGCCGCGACATATTCGCCTTGATGGCACGCCAGGACCATCAGCAGTTGTTCCGGCATGGACGCGCCGATCTCTTCGAAGAAGCCGGGGCTGAGCGGCACCATGCCGCTTTTCTCCAGAAAAGTGCTGCGGTAAAACCGGTAAAACGCTCGCCATTCCCGGGCACCCAATTCGGTTCCCGACAATGTCCGCAATTCGATGCCGGCCTCACGCACCCGGCGCCGTTCCCGTTTTACTTTCTTGCGCTTTTCGGCCGTGAACCGGCCGAGGTAATCGTCTAAATCGGCGTAGCCTTGATTGTGCCAATGGTATTGGCAACCCAGCCGTCGTTCAAAGCCGTGGGTTTCCAGCGCCGCGGTCTGGTCTGCGCTGGTGAACAACCAATGCAAAGACGAAACGTTCAGTTCCGCGGCTAAGGTTTTTGCCTTTTCAATCAGGGCGTGGTCCACGGCCTGGGCTTGGGCCGTGTCACCCAAAAGTATCCGGGGGCCGGTGCAGGGGGTGTAGGGGATGGCCGCCACCAGTTTTGGATAATAGTCCTCGCCGTGATGCGCATAGGCCTGCGCCCATGCCCAATCGAAGACGAATTCGCCCCAGGAGTGAGATTTGAGGTAAAGTGGAAGCGCCCCGATTAATGCCGTGTCATCCCAGGCCAGCAGATAGCGCGGCGTCCAGCCGCTGTGGCCGCCCACCGCGCCATGCCGTTCCAAGGCACTGAGGAATTCATGGCGGACAAACGGGTAGCCGCCGGTCGGAAAACGGTTCCAGGCGCGGGCCTCAATCTCACTCAATTGTTCCGCGATGGTGATGTGCATGCGGGCATTTTAACGAATCGTGGGTGGCTGCGGTTGGTTAAATATAAACCGGGTTTGGCACGGCCTGTGGCGTTTGCATTTCAATGACAAGCTCTCTCTCAAATGGAGCGGACCATGCACTATCCGGCGCAAACATTCATCACTCTAGTCGTATTGTGGCTCATGCCGGGGGCGGTTTCTGCCACCGCGGCGTTGAGTGCCGATGAAATCATCAATAAGGCCTACCGCGTCGACGGCGGACGCGATGGTATTTCCCGGCTGACTTTCACCTTCCAAAAACCCGACACCTCGGAAAAGAAGCTGACCTTCAGCATGGTATGGAAGGCGTATGGCGATGAAGACGACATCGACAGCAAGATTCTCTTTTTCAGCGAATTCCCGCCCGACGAACGCGGCAAGTCCTTCATGGCCTGGGTTTATAAAGACCGCATGGACGATCACTGGGTTTATTTGCCCGAACTGCGCATGGTGCGCAAGGTCAGCCATGGCGCCCATATGAGTAAACACGATGACGATGATTTCGCCCTCTCGGTGTTGACCCGCGGTGATTTGGTGCCGAGAAAACCGGAAGTCGATCGCCATACCTTGCTTGGCGAAGAAGAACTCAAGGGCCGCCCTTATTACGTGGTGGAAAGCCGCCCCAAACAGACCAGTGAGGAATATCCTTATCAACGAGTTCGGCGCTGGATATCCAAGCAGGACTTTCTCATCGAACGCATCGATTATTACGGCAGCGGCGCCACGCCGGAAAAACAACAAGAGATAACCTGGGAGCGTCGCGACAAGGTCTGGGTATGGACCCGCGTATTGGGCGTCCAAGCGAAAAGCGGGGCGCGTACCTTGCTGGAGATCAGCGATATCCGGGTCAATCTCGGTTTAAAGGACGACGTCTTTTCGGCGCGCAGTCTGCGGCTTGGGGTCGAGTCGGTGCGGTGAACCCGGCTGGCGCGGCAGGCGGGCTTCAAAGTTCAAGCCAAGGTTGGCCTAAGCGCTTACAAATGGGTTACAATCGCGCGCCGCGGGTCAATTCAGAAAGCTCTAAGGTGTTGATCCCAAAGTCCGGAGAGGTGGCTGAGCGGTCGAAAGCGGCGGTCTTGAAAACCGTTGAGGCGCAAGCCTCCGGGGGTTCGAATCCCTCCCTCTCCGCCATAAACACTTTGGAAACACCGTGCTTGGTCACGCGATAACATTTCTTTCACCCATGCTCGATTCACCGCCCGTCATCTTCATCATGGGTCCCACCGCGTCCGGCAAGACCGATCTGGCCGTCGAGTTGGTGCGGCGTCTTCCCTGCGACATCATCAGCGTCGATTCCGCCATGGTGTATCGCGGCATGGACATCGGGACCGCCAAACCGGGCCCGGATATCTTGGCGCAGGCCCCGCATCGGCTCATCGACATTCTCGATCCCGCCGTCGCGTATTCCGCCGCGCAATTTCGCGCCGATGCCCTCCGTGAGATAGAGGCTATCCATGCCGCCGGGCGCATTCCCTTGCTGGTGGGCGGAACCATGTTGTACTTCCGCGCGCTCCAGCATGGTTTGTCGGCGCTGCCCTCGGCCGACGCCGAGGTGCGCGAGGCTATCGACGCCGAGGCGCGGGAGCGGGGCTGGGGCGTGCTGCATCAACGCCTGGCGCAAATCGATCCCGCCGCCGCCGCACGCATCCATCCCAACGATCCGCAACGCATACAGCGCGCGCTGGAAGTGCATCAACTGACCGGCCGGCCTTTGTCCTCATTTTTTACCGGCCAGGTCACCTCCATGCCGGCTTTGCGCGGGACTCTCATCAAAGTGGTGATGGCGCCCGGCGACCGGTCGCTCATGCGGCGACGTATCGAGACCCGTTTTAATCAAATGTTGGAGAGGGGCTTGATTCGGGAAGTCGAGGCCCTATATCAGAGGGGAGATTTGGAGAGGGAGCTGCCGTCCATACGTTCGGTCGGATATCGACAAGTATGGGAGTATTTGTCCGACGAGCTTTCTTATTCGGCCATGGTGGAACGGGCGACCACCGCGACGCGGCAACTAGCGAAACGCCAGTTGACTTGGTTGCGGCGGGAAGAAAGTGCGCAATGGTTTGATAGTCTGCAACCCATGGCGTTTAACAGTGCAATCGAATATATTGAAGTCGCCATGAAGACATAAACAGGGAATATGCTAATCTTGTTAACGAGCCCTCCTTAATCCAGGGGATAAGCGGGGGACCAATAAGGAAATAAGGAGAAAGAGTATGAGCAAGGGGCAATCCCTCCAAGACCCTTTTTTGAATACATTGCGCAAGGAGAAGATTCCCGTTTCCATCTATTTGGTGAATGGCATCAAGCTGCAGGGGCAAGTGGAGTCATTCGATCAATTCGCGGTGTTGTTGAAAAACAGTGTAAGTCAGATGGTTTATAAACATGCCATTTCCACCGTGGTACCCTCACGGCCGGTGAAAATGACGTTTTCGGAAGAGGATACGTCGTCGGGACCGGGTAACGCCTAGTATTCAGGAGCAATCAGAAGTCACGTGCATTTTATTGAGCGCCCTCGGGGGGGTGAACGAGCTGTCCTGGTCCATGTGGATTTCAACGCCGCGGACGCCCAGGAGGATTTTCAAGAATTTTACGAACTCGTCCACTCCGCGGGGGCGCTATCCGTGGCCGTGGTGCGTGGCGCGCGCCAGGCCCCGGATTCTAAATATTTCGTAGGCAGCGGCAAGGCCGAAGAGATACGCGTGCAAGTGGAACAGGCCGGGGCGGAAGTGGTGATATTCAATCACAGTCTGACGCCTGGGCAGCAACGCAATATAGAGCAGTTGGTGAAGTGCCAAGTCTTGGATCGCACCGGCTTGATTCTCGATATTTTCGCGCAGCGGGCCACTTCCTTCGAAGGCAAGCTGCAAGTGGAACTGGCGCAATTGCGTCATTTGTCCACCCGTCTGGTGCGAGGTTGGACCCATTTGGAACGGCAAAAAGGCGGTATCGGCTTACGCGGTCCCGGTGAAACTCAGTTGGAAACCGACCGTCGCTTGATCAAGCAGCGCATCGATCAACTCAACAAACGTTTGGAAAAGGTCCAGCGGCAGCGGGATGAACGGCGTCGTTCCCGTGATCGTTCGCGCATGGATACGGTTTCACTGGTGGGTTATACCAACGCCGGCAAATCCACTTTGTTCAATACGCTCACCGGAGCGGAAGTGCATGCCGCCGATCAATTGTTCGCCACCCTCGATCCGACCTTGCGCCGCCTCGAGTTGCCCGGACGGGACGCCGCCATCCTGGCCGACACCGTGGGTTTCATCCGCCATCTGCCCCATAATCTAGTGGCCGCCTTTCGCGGCACCTTGGATGAAACCCGCGAAGCCGGTCTGTTGCTGCACGTCATCGATGCCCGCGAGCATGAACGCCAATCGCGTATCGATCAGGTCAATCACGTTTTGGCGGAAATCGGCGCCGATGTCGTGCCGCAGATCCAGGTGTTCAATAAAATTGATTTACTCAACGACGGTGTCCCCAGAATGGATCGCGATGCGGAAGGTTGCGTGCAGCGGGTATGGGTGTCGGCCCTCACCGGCGCCGGCATGGAATTACTGCGGGAGGCGGTGGCGGAGCGCTTGCATCAATTGCGCGCCGCGCCTGGCGCGGCCCAAGGTATCCGCAAACTGAAAGAACGGGTGTACATCGCACCGCAGGCGGGTAAACTGCGGGCACGGCTGTTCGAGCAGGGCGTCGTCAGCGGCGAAGAGCCCAGTGAAGCGGGTGGCTGGGTGTTGACGCTGGAGTTGTGGAGCGATGAATTGGATGCCCTGACTCGGGACGAAGGCTGTCAACTGCTGACGGATTATCCGCTCGACGCCGTCAGCAACGGCTAGCCGGTTGCGCATTCCTGTCCGACGCACCTACAATGGCCCCCTTTATGAATATTGATTATTCAAGCACTAACGGAGTCGCAAATGGCCTGGAATGAACCGGGTGGGTCGCAAGATAAAGACCCCTGGGGTGGACGGCGTAAAAATCAAGGTCCTCCGGACTTGGACGAGGTGATCCGCAAGTTTCAGAAAAAGCTGGCGGGTATTTTCGGAGGCAAGGGTGGCGGTAATGGTGGCGATGCCGGCGGTACCGGCGGCGGCAATACCGCCTCGGCCGGTGCCGTGGTCATCATCGCCGCGGCGATCGTCGTCTGGCTGGCCTATGATTCCATCCACTTCATCCAACCCGCTGAACGGGGTGTGGTGCTGCGTTTCGGAAAATACGTGGATACGCTCCAGCCGGGTCCCAGCATCCGCTTGCCGAGGCCGATTGAAAGGGTCGTGCGCGTCGATGTGGACCAGATTCGCACGGTGGAAATCGGTTATCGAGGCGAAGGCGGCCGCCAGGGTGTGACGGTGGCCAACGAAGCGCTGATGCTGACTCGGGATGAAAATATCGTCGATATCAAATTGGCGGTACAATACAAAGTCAAATCCCCGGATGATTATTTATTCTTCGATCGCGATCCCGACATCACCATGCGTAAAGCCACCGAGAGCGCCATCCGCGAGACCGTCGGTAAAAGCGAGATGGACTTCATCTTGAAGGAAGGACGCAGCGAAGTGGCGGCCCGCACCAAGGATTCCCTGCAGGCGACGCTGGATCGTTATAACACCGGGCTAATTGTCACCAGTGTCAATATTCAAGACGCCCAGCCGCCCGAGCAGGTGCAGGAGGCCTTTCTCGACGCCATCCGCGCCCGCGAGGATCAAGAGCGTTTGATCAATGAAGCGGAGGCCTACGCCAACGAGGTGATCCCCAAGGCGCGCGGTGAAGCGGCCCGTCTGGTCGAAGACGCCAACGCCTACAAGGCCCGGGTCACCGCCTCCGCGGAAGGTGAAGCCAACCGTTTCCTGCAAGTGTTGCGTGAATATCAGAAGGCGCCGGAAGTGACGCGGGAACGTCTGTATATCGAATCCTTGGAGAGCGTATTGCAAAACTCCAGCAAGATAATGGTGGATGTCCAGAAGGGCAGCAATCTGCTTTATCTGCCTCTCGATAAACTGATCCAACGGCCGTCCGAAGAAGGAGGGGCCGCCCCTAACTCGATGCCCGCACCGCCGCGCGCCACCGCGCCCGCCGTGCAATCGGACACCCAGCGCAGTACCAACCGCAGCCGGGAGATACGCTGATGAACCAAAATCAAAAAATGCTCGGGCTAGTCATATTGCTGGGCGTACTGATCCTGGGTTCGTTCTCCATTTTCACGGTGAATGAGACCCAACGGGCCATACTGTTCCGGCTGGGCGAGATCGTGCGCACCGATTATGAACCGGGTCTCCATTTGAAGATCCCCTTCGTCAATAACGTGCGCACCTTCGAAAAACGCATCATGACCTTGGACGTGGAGCCGGAACGTTATCTGACCAGCGAAAAGAAAAACGTCATCGCCGATGCCTTCGTCAAATGGCGCATCGAAGACGTAGCGCGTTTCTACACCTCGGTGCGTGGCGACGAGGCGCAAGGCGCGCTGCGTTTGTCGCAGATCATCAAGGACAGCCTGCGCGGCGAATTCGGTAAACGTTCCATACAAGATGTGATCTCCGGCGAGCGCGAGCAGATCATGAATCTGGTCACCGTCAGTGCGAGCAGACAGGCCCAGGAGTTCGGCATCAGCATTATCGACGTGCGACTCAAGCGCATCGATTTGCCGGCCGACGTCAGCGACTCGGTGTTCCGCCGCATGGAGGCGGAGCGTTCGCGGGTGGCGCGAGAGTGGCGTTCGCAGGGCGCCGAATCCGCCGAGCGGATCCGCGCCGATGCCGACCGCCGCCGCACGGAGATCGTCGCGGAGGCCTACCGCGAATCGCAGACCGTGCGCGGTAGCGGTGATGGGGCGGCCTCGGAAATCTATGCCAAAGCCTTTGATAGAAATAAAGAGTTTTATTCTTTCTATCGGAGCCTGGAGGCGTATCGGAACACATTCAACAGCCAGAATGATCTCCTGGTGGTCGACCCCAACGCGGACTTTTTCAAGTATTTCAAGGATGCCGACGCCCGCCGGAAATAATCCCCGTGCCGGCGAGACAGGGTACGGCAGTATAAATCGTGTATAATTTCCGCCGCTTTAAGGCCGGCGAGGGTCGCGGTGCCCACGGGTACCGTCGCCCTCGCCGAGGCGCCTTATTGCCAGTCGGGACCGGCCAGGCAAGACGATGTAGAGTGAACCGCGCGGCATGTGGCACGAGCTCTTAATTGGACTGGCCTTGATGTTGGTCATTGAGGGCGTAGTACCGTTCCTCAGTCCTGCCGTCATGCGCCAAGCCTTGTCGACCATGGCGCAAATGGATGACCGATCCCTGCGCCTGTCCGGGCTGCTGAGCATGGTGATCGGGGTGGTCTTGCTTTATTTGCTGCGTTAAAACGTCGGCGCAAGGTGTGCGGAACGTGAAAAAAAATGGAAAAACTTCTAGCGCGACGACATCAGCGACCGATCCGTTTATCGCGCACGATGACCGTTGGCTGCTACCCGAAGGTATCGAAGAATTATTGCCCGACCAGGCCGAGCGCCTGGAGCGGCTGCGCCGCCAATTGCTGGATCTGTTCGCCGGTTGGGGCTACCGCATCGTCATTCCGCCGATCATCGAACACCTCGAATCGCTGTTGGTGGGCACCGGCCGCGATCTGGAGTTGCAGACCTTCAAACTCACCGATCAGCTGACCGGCCGTCTGCTCGGCGTGCGGGCCGACATGACGCCGCAAGTCGCACGGATCGACGCCCACCGGCTGAAGACCACCGCGCCCTCGCGCTTGTGTTACGTGGGCCCGGTGTTGCACACACGGCCGCAGGGCTTCGCCCGCACCCGCAGCCCGTTTCAAGTCGGCGCGGAATTGTACGGCCACGGTGGCATCGAGAGCGACGTCGAGATCCTCGCGCTGATGGTGGCCACTTTGTCCACGGTCGGTCTGCATCAGCCTCACATCGATCTCGGCCACGTCGGGGTGTTCCGCGGTCTGGCGCGGGAAGCCGGCCTCAGCGACGAGCAAGAACAAGTATTGTTCGACGCCCTGCAACGCAAGGCCAAACCCGAAATCAACGAATACGTCGAGGCCTTGGCCATCGAACCCGCTTATCGCCGCATGTTCTCCGCCTTGGTGGATTTGAACGGCGGCGGTGAAGTCATGGAAGAGGCGCGCGACCGTTTGCGAGAGGGTGGACGGGCCGTGCAGCGGGCCTTGGACAATTTGCAGCAGATCGCCGCGGCGGCCCAGGCCCGCATGCCGGCGATCGGCCTGCACTTCGACCTCGCCGAACTGCGCGGCTATCACTATCAAACCGGCGTGGTGTTCGCGGCCTTCGTCCCCGGCCACGGCCAGGAGATCGCCCGCGGCGGGCGTTACGACGACATCGGCCGCGCCTTCGGCGGCGCGCGGCCGGCCACCGGTTTCAGCACCGATTTGGAAACACTCATTCTGCTCAGCCGCAATCACAGCCCGCGCACCGGCGGTATCTTCGCGCCCTGCGCCGACGACGCGGCGCTCGCCGCGCTGGTGGCCGGTCTGCGCGAGCAAGGCCAGCGCGTCTGCATGGCCTTGCCGGATCAGCAGGGCGGGGCGCGGGAAGTGGGTTGCGACCGGATCATCGAGCAACGCGACGGCGCTTGGGTCGTCACGGCGTTATAGCTACGTTTAAAAAACCTTAGAGAAAGCAGCATGGCAAACAGTAAAAGCATCGTGGTCATCGGCACCCAGTGGGGCGATGAAGGCAAAGGCAAAGTCGTGGACCTGCTCACCGACCGGGTCGGCGCGGTGGTGCGTTTTCAAGGCGGCCACAACGCGGGGCATACCCTGGTGATCGGCGGCGAGAAGACCGTACTGCATTTGATTCCCTCGGGCATCTTGCGGCCCGGCGTGCAATGCCTGATCGGCAACGGCGTGGTGCTTTCGCCCAGCGCCCTGCTCGAGGAAATAGAGATGCTGGAAAAGCGCGGCGTGCCCGCTCGCGAGCGCTTGAAGATCAGCGCGGCCTGCACCTTGATCCTGCCTTATCACGTCGCCCTCGATCTCGCCCGCGAGAAAGCCCGCGGCAAGGCGGCGATCGGCACCACCGGCCGCGGCATCGGACCGGCTTACGAAGACAAGGTGGCGCGCCGTGCGCTGCGTCTCGACGATTTATTCCACCGCGAACGTTTCGCCGCCAAGTTGGGCGAGGTGCTGGACTACCACAACTTCGTTTTGCAGCATTATTACAAGACCGATCCGGTCGATTTTCAGCAGACCTTGGAAGGGGCGCTGGGCTACGCCGAGGTGTTGCAGCCGATGGTGGCCGATATTCCCAGTCTGCTCGCGGACTATCGCAAGCAGGACAAGAATATCCTGTTCGAGGGCGCGCAGGGCTCGCTGTTGGACGTGGACCACGGCACCTATCCGTTCGTCACCTCTTCCAATACGACGGCCGGCGGCGCCTCCACCGGCACCGGCGTGGGGCCTTTGAATCTGAACTACGTGCTGGGTATCACCAAGGCCTATACCACGCGGGTGGGGTCTGGACCTTTCCCCACCGAATTGTTCGACGAGATGGGCGCGCATCTCGCGCGCCGCGGCCATGAATTCGGCTCCACCACCGGCCGGCCGCGCCGCTGCGGTTGGTTCGACGCCGTGGCGCTGCGGCAGGCCATCGAGATCAACAGCGTGTCCGGGCTGTGCATCACCAAGCTCGACGTGTTGGACGGCCTCGACATCATTCGCCTGTGCGTGGGCTATCGCTGCCAAGGCGTGGAATATTCCACGCCGCCGGTCGGCGCCGAGGCCATGGCCTGCTGCGAACCGATCTATACTGAAATGCCGGGTTGGAAGGAATCCACCGTAGGCGTGAAACGTTATGAAGACTTGCCGGATAACGCGCAGGCCTATCTGACGCGGATCGCGGAGATCGTCGAGGCGCCCATCGACCTGATCTCCACCGGTCCGGATCGGGAAGACACCATCGTGGTACGGGACCCGTTCGCCGCTTGACGGGTTTATCCGCGCCGCGGAGGGATGTTGTGATCAGCGAAAACCGATTAAGGGGATTTGAAGTTTTGAGATGGTGCCGAGGAGAGGACTTGAACCTCCACGGGGTTGCCCCCGCTAGTACCTGAAACTAGTGCGTCTACCAATTCCGCCACCCCGGCAAGGTGTATAGCAGTGCGGCCGAGCCGCGAACCCTCTAACAGGGCAAAAAGTGCCGCGAACTTTAACAAGGAGGTCCGCGGCTTGTCAATGATGAAACCGCGCGAATAATACATTGGCGCGGCCGCGCCCGGCCAACCGCCGTGGCGCGCAACTATGCGAAGGATTAGTAAACATTATGGCGAAACGCCGTTTAATCGACGACCCGCATCGCGACCGGGAGGCGGAAAAATACGCCAACCCCATTCCTAGCCGCGAATATATTCTCGACATACTGACTCAGCGCGGTTCGCCGGTCAGCTTCGAGCAGATCGCCGAGACTTTAAGCCTCGGCGACGAGGAACAACTGGAGGCCTTGCGCCGCCGGCTGCGCGCCATGGAGCGCGACGGCCAAGTGGTTTTCAACCGCAATGGCGACTACGGTCTGGCGGAAAAAATGGATTTGGTGCGCGGCCGGGTAGTCGGCCACCCCGACGGTTTCGGTTTCCTGGTGCCCGACGAAGGCGGCGACGATTTGTTCCTTTCGCCCAAACAGATGCGGTCGGTGCTGCACGGCGATCGCGCCCTGGCCTGCGTGTTGGGCGTCGATCGGCGCGGCCGCCGCGAGGGCGGGATAGTGGAGGTGCTGGAACGCGCCCACGCCCGCATCGTCGGCCGTTTTCATCTGGAGCACGGCCTGGGTTTGGTGATACCGAGTAATTCGCGCATCACCCAGGACATCGCCATTCCGCCCGAACATCGCGGCGGCGCCACCGTCAACCAGATCGTCGAAGTGGAGATCATCGAGCAACCCAGCAAACACTCGCAGCCCATCGGCCGCATCGTCAACGTGCTGGGCGATCACATGGCGCCGGGCATGGAAGTGGACATCGCGGTCCGCAGTTACGACCTGCCCCATGAATGGCCGCTGGCGGTATTGCAGGAGATCGCGCCGCTCACCGCCGAGGTGCCGGAAGCGGCCAAGCAGGGCCGCATCGATTTACGCAGTACGCCGTTGGTCACCATCGACGGCGAGGACGCCCGCGACTTCGACGACGCGGTGTATTGCGAACCCCATGGTAAGGGCTGGGTGCTGCTGGTGGCCATCGCCGACGTGTCGTCTTACGTCAACCGCAACACCGCGCTGGATCAACACGCCCATTTGCGCGGCACCTCGGTGTATTTCCCGGGACGGGTCATTCCCATGCTGCCGGAAATCCTGTCCAACGGTTTGTGTTCGCTCAATCCGCATGTCGATCGGCTGTGCCTGGTGGCGGAGCTCATCATCACCCATACCGGCCAGGTGAAGAGCCACCGTTTCTTCGAAGGCATCATGCGATCGGCGGCGCGGCTCACCTACACCGAAGTGGCGGCGGCGGTGGTGGAACGCAACGTCAAAACGCGCAATCAAGTAAAGACCGTGTTGCCGCAACTGGAAGAGTTGTATGCCCTCTATCAAGTGATGCGCGCGCGCCGCGATAAACGCGGAGCCATCGACTTCGACACCACCGAAACCAAAATCGAATTCGGCCGCACCGGCAAGATCGATCGCATCGTGCCGCTGGTGCGCAACGACGCCCATCGCATGATCGAGGAATTCATGGTGGCCGCCAACGTCGCCGCCGCGGAGTTCCTGCTCGATAAAAAGATTCCGGCGCTCTACCGCGTACACGCCGGACCCTCGGTGGAAAAGCTCGCCGACTTGCGCGATTTTCTCGCGGAAATGGGCCTGAGCCTGGGCGGCGGCGACGAACCGGAGCCCAGGCATTACGCGCAGTTGCTCGACAAGGTGCGCGAGCGTCCCGATGCCCGTCTCATTCAGACCGTGCTGCTGCGCAGCTTGAGTCAGGCGGTCTACAGTCCGGACAACACTGGCCACTTCGGGCTGGCCTACGAGGCCTATACCCATTTCACCTCGCCGATCCGCCGCTATCCCGATCTGCTGGTGCATCGCGCCATTCGCCATCTGGTGGCGGGCGGCCGCGCCGAGGAGTTCGCCTACGGCCACAGCGATATGATGAACGCCGGCGCCCATTGCTCCACCACCGAACGCCGCGCCGACGAGGCCACCCGCGACGCCATGGACTGGCTCAAGTGCGAATTCATGCAGGATAAAGTGGGCGAGGTGTTCGACGGCATCATCACCTCGGTGACCGGCTTCGGCTTATTCGTCGAGCTGAAAGACATCTATGTGGAAGGACTGGTGCACATCACCAACCTCGGCCAGGATTATTTCCATTTCGATCCGGTCAAGCACCGCATGTTGGGCGAACGCACTAAGGCCGTGTATCGCCTGGCCGATCCGATCTCCGTGAAAGTGGTGCGGGTCGATCTCAACGAAAAGAAGATCGACTTTGAATTGGTCGGAGCAGACAAGGCCGCGCCCGATACCAAGGACAAACCCCGCAAGCGTAGCCGGCAACGTAAAAAGACCTAGCGGGAATCCACGAAATGGCGAAGCGCGAACTCATCTTCGGCATTCATGCCGTCATGGCGGCCTTGCGGCGCGACGCCGGACAGCTCAGCGAACTGCTGGTGGCGGAGGGCGGCCGCAAGAATCCGCGTTTGCGCGAACTCATCGAGCTCGCCGAACAAACGGGGCTGCCAGTGAATTATCAAAGCCGCGAGGCGCTGGATGACTTGGTGCCCGACGGCGTGCATCAAGGTGTGGTGGCCTGGAGCGCCGCCGCTGCGCCGATGGTCAGCGAAGATGATTTAGTGGGCTTGGTGGAAGGCTTGCGCGTACCGGCGTTGTTATTGGTGCTCGACGGCGTGCAGGATCCGCACAACCTCGGCGCCTGTCTGCGCAGCGCCGATGCCGCCGGGGTCCACGCGGTCATCGCGCCGAAAGACCGCGCCGTCGGCCTTACCCCCACCGTGCGCAAAGTCGCCTGCGGCGGCGCCGACACAGTGCCCTTCGTGCAGGTCACCAATCTGGCGCGCACCCTGCGCGAACTCAAGGATGCCGGCGTGTGGCTGGTGGGCGCGGCCGGCGACGCATCGGAAAGTCTGTACGACGCCGATCTGCGCGGCCCGATCGCCATCGTGATGGGCGCAGAGGAAAAAGGCCTGCGCCGCCTCACTCAAGAACACTGCGATTTTCTGGTGCGCATCCCCATGGCCGGCAGCGTGGAAAGTTTGAACGTCTCGGTCGCCACCGGCGTCTGCCTGTTCGAAGCGGTGCGGCAGCGGGCCGCCAAAAAGGGCGGGTAAAGGCCCACGCCGCAGGGTGCCGCCAGTCGCTTGCGGAGGAATTTCGCGCCGCGTCGCTGATCCGCTTGTTCGCACCGACATCGCCGACCGCGCCACATTTAGTCAGGGCTGAATGCGCGGTAGCGATTGAACCGTTTATTCCGCCCTGGGTATTGCACCGCGCCAGCGGCGGGCGACGTTCACCATGTCTCTTTCATGACTTCCGTCAACGCGGGCCGTGGCCGTCGCTCCGCGGTCGCGGCGGGTGGCGTGGCGCCGTCGGCTTGAGTGACCGCGACGTTGAGCGGCGAGTCGGTGATCCGCCATTGGCCTTTTAATATATTGGTGGGCGCGTCGCCGCTAAAGGCGATGTAACTCGCGTTACCGTAATGGGGTAGTTTTCGCGCGAGGCCGGCGAAGGCCGCCGGATTATCGCAGCCCAGCCACACCAACGCTTGCTCGGCCGTGCCCTTTTGACGCGCGCTCAACACCACGGCGTGCTGCTTGCGTTGCAAAGTTTGACCGGCGAGATTGACGGTGGCGTCGCCGAACTTGGCCTCTGCGCCGGTGAGGGCCGCGGCCAGTTGAGGTTGAAAGCGGTTCTCCCAACCGAACAGCCACACGCCGCGATCGGCGGGCAGCTCCCGCAACTTGTCGTCCCAGCCGACGCTGATGTGTTCACTCTCGCGGGCCCAGGCTTGCGCCAGCTGCGTGTAAGCCTCGCGTAGATTGGGCGGCGCGGCGGCGGGCAATACGATCAGCAAACGTTCGGCCGCCAGCGCCTCGCTGAGCGTGGGCGGCAGTTCGTCGCGGTCCAAGCGCCGGAATACGTCGAATTCCGGATCCACCTCCACCCGCCAGGGCCGGGCCGCGAGTCGCAGATGGGTGACGCTCCGTTTGTCATTCATGGTGACGACCTGTTGCAACGCGGAGTCCTGTCCTTCGAGGGTGACGGCGATCGGCACTTGCAGCGGATAGGGCGGGCCCTCTTGAGTTTGTTCCAAGACCAGTTCCAGTTGATAGCCGTCTTCTTTGGGTGTGGCGCGCGCGGTCGCGACCCGCAGTGAAGGCGCGCCGGTGCGCTGCAACCAGGATGGGAAAGCCGCTTGCAAGGAAACGCCGGCTTCTTTTTCGAAGGCGATACGTAAATCGTTCCAGCCGGCGGTTTGAAAGGCGTTGTCCCGATAAAAGCGGCGCAGGCCGGCGATAAAGCGCGCGTCGCCCAGCTGGAGACGCAGCGCATGGAAAAACATCAGCGCCTTGTCATAACCGACGGCCTGACTGGCGCTGCTGTGGCGGGCGCTAAATTCACTAAGGGGAAAATCGCGCTCGGCGGCCACGTAATTGCGGTAGCGCAACAAGGCGTCGCGCCGGTAATTGGCGCCTTCGCCGCGCCGTTCCCGCAGCAGGTGATCGGCGAGATAACTCGTCAGACCTTCCGACCAATTGCCCGCGGCGTAATCCACGTACACGCCGTTGCCCCACCAGTTGTGCAAAATTTCGTGGGGAAACGAACTGTGCAGGATAAACGGCAGGCGGATCACTTGCGGTCCGAGCAGGGTGAAAGAAGGCATGCCGTAGCCCGATTCCCAGCTATTTTCCACCAGGGCGAATTTGGCGTAAGGATAGGGCGCGATCAGTTGCGAATAGAGGTCGACGTACTCGGCCATGGTAGCTAAATATTCTTCCGCCAACGCGCGGTCGGGCCGGCGCAGCATTACCAGCGTGTTCACCGCGCCGGCGGTTTGTTGATACTCATGGAAGCGCGCGGCGATTAAATAGATTTCTTGTTGCGGATGATTTTCTTCCCAACGTACCGAACTGGGATTTTGTTCCGGCGGTGGCGGGATGCGCGCGCCCTGGCTGACCGCGGACCAGGCGGCGGGCAATTGCACGTCGAGGGAAAAACTCACCCGTTCATCGTTAAACTGTGGATACCAGTGGCTGTTGCCATCCAAGTAAACGCCGTCGGCCGTGATGAATCCACGGGTGTCCGCCTGGCTGCGGCCGAGACCGGACTCCCTCTCGCGCAAGGGGTGGGCGATCTTGCCTTCGTAACTGAGGGTGATACGGCCTTGGCGAGGAGGGCTCTGCAATACATACGCGGCCGGACCGCGCGTTGTGGCGGGACCGGCGGGCAGGGCGCGCAACGGCGGATCGGCCCGGGTGATTTTCAAATCGGGATGCAGATACAATCGCCATGCCGGCGCCGCGTCATCGGCGGCCGGTACGCTGATGACGTCGCTGACGATGATGCGCCCGGTCTCCGGCAGCAATTGGACCCGCAGGTCATGATGAACGACCGCATCGGCCCGGGCCGTCCAGGGCGCCAACAATATCATCGCAAGTGTCCAGAGTGCCCGGCGCATGGTCATCCTTATGTTCGTTGGCCCTAATTTTCCACACACATCATACCTTCTCTCAGACCGGGTGTAGAGGCCGCCCGGGGACGGCGGCGGCTTGCAGTTCACATTCTCCGCGGTCAAACTAGGCGGCGGCTTTTGGTGACCGGCATGTAACGGGAGGACGGCGGTTGTGGCGGTGCGTGACGAGCCCGTGTTGGGCAATTGGTATCACGATGCGGATACCGAGCAAGAGTTTCAAGTGGTGGCGTATGACGAGATCGGCGGGATAGTCGAGGTTCGATTCGACGATGGCGATGTCAAGGTCATGGAGCTGGACGAATGGTTCGCCAGCGATTTGAAAATCATAGATCCGCCCGATGACTGGTCCGTTGCGGATCCCGACGACGAGGACGGCGAAGCTTGGTCCACTGGCCGTGGGACTTGGGACGATGACACCGAGTTTCCCGAACGTGATTGAAGCGTGTTTGGCCGCTGGCTGAATTTTAATTGGTAGTAATCTCTTCGAGGTGTTCATGCCTAAAATGATCAATGCCATCCTAATCGGGCTATTGTTGAGTATGTCCACGTTGGCTAACGCCGCTGTCGGCGAAGCGGCCGCGCCGGAACCCCTGCCGCCGGAATTGCAGCGGCTGGAGCAACAGGCGCTCAAAGGTGATGTCGCGGCGCAATCGGAATTGGGCATGGCCTATGTATTGGGCAAAGGCATTTCACGCGATTACCAGCAGGCCCGCGATTGGTTGAGCAAGGCCGCGGAAAAAGGCGACGCGGTGGCGCAGGCCTTGCTCGGTTATTTGTATCGGGACGGCTTGGGCGTCGAACGCGATGCCGCTGCGGCGGCGCGCTGGTACCAAGCGGCGGCCGCGCAGGGGCATGTCAACGCGCAAACCAATCTGGCGCTCTTGTACAAAAACGGTGAAGGCATCCCGCGCAATTACCCTGAAGCCATGGCATGGTTCAATAAAGCCGCCGAGCAAGGGGATGTTTACGCTCAGGCCAATTTAGGATTGATGTATGAAGAGGGCTTGGGTACCCAGCGTAATTACAATACCGCGGCGCGGTGGTATGGCCAGGCCGCGGAAGGCAATCATGAATTGTCGCAACGCAAGCTCGCGCATTTATATGAAACCGGACAAGGCGTGCCGCAGGACAATGTGAAGGCCTATACCTGGTACGCCATCGCCGGGGTGTGGCAAGGCGGCGATACGCTGGCCATGGACGACCCGCGCCTGAAACTCAGTACGCGCATGAGTCCTGAGCAAATCGAGGAGGCCAATCAGGCCGCCATGACCTGGTGGGAAAAACACTTCAAGGTCGACGACAGCGCGCCTGTACCGTAGCGACGCGGCGGATCGCGGTTGGATTAATTCAAGCCAGAAAGAGTTTGCATACATCCGGTTTGCGGCAGACCGTCTCGTAAGCCTTGTCATAGAGCCGTTCTTTGCCGCGGCGGGCGCATTCCGCGTAAACCAGATCCAACATGGCATGGGAGTCGGCGCGGGGGTTGCTCATGTGCGCCATCGACATGCATACGCAATGCTGCACGTAGTGGATGAGTTCACTCTCTTTGGCTAATTCAAGCGAATCACGGAATTCATCGAGATTCATATCGAATCCTCCTTTGGCCCAACTACCAGCCGTCAGTCCAGGATCGACATGTCCATGTCCGAGCAATGATGCTCAAAATCGGTCTTGCCTTAATACCCCATTATTCGGCACGGGCAGCGAAACCTTGAAATTTTCAGATTGACTTACGGATTTGAGACGGGAATCACGGAGAAGTTTCGCTCGATAAGAAAAGGCTCGTCGAAATGGCGGCGCCCGACGAAGGCCGTGGCATGATTACCCCATTGTCGCATCGCGCCCGAGCTGGGGATGCCCATCGGCCACAATATCCAACGTTCGCCGCGTTGCGTGCCTGGCACCAGCCCCCGTTCGGCGAATAGACTGCGCTGAGCATCGCCTTGCCGGGTGGGCAACGAACGCAGCTTATCGTAAGGCGCGAATTGGTACGATCTGTCCGGTTCCGCTGGATCATCGATCAGTATCTGTTGCAAATAATGAGTGCGGGCGCTGACGCGAACGCGCAGCCGTTGCGCCTCGCTCACGGAGGGCGCGCTTTGCGGTATCAAGATCGGTTCTTGATAAATACGCGGGCGTTCGATCAGCCGCAACGACTCGCCGGGGAAAAACAGGTGATAACAGCCGCAAGGATGAATGCTGTCGTATAACAAGGGGCGGCCGTCGTCGGCGAGGGTGACCCGCCAATGGATGCCGTCAAGGGGGCCCGCCAGCATATCCAGACTGCTCTCGGCGGGCCGCGCCGCGAACCATATCGTGTAATTCAATTGCAACAACACCCGGCCGCCGAAGCGGGTGTAAGAAGCATGGGTATAAACCACGGGTTGAGTGACGTCGATTTGCGGCCAGGGTGTCGTTCCCCAAAAAGGCCGTCCCGGGCGGTCATCGTCGTCCACGGTGTCCAGCTCCCAGACCGGTGCGTAACGGCTGAACAGGACGGCCAGCTGTGCGGCCGTGGGGACGGGTATGCCCAAAGGATCGGCGCTGGTCCGCAGGATGTCCGCTACTTCGCTATCGGAAACCGGTGGTGAGAGGGGAGGGCGATAGTGCAGCCAAGCGCCGAGAGGCGGCGGTTTGATCGCGGCGTCCGCGAATAATCGACGCACTCTCTTTTGCCAGTGACTGACGGAGGCGCGCACCACCAATGCGCTGAGCGGATAAACGCCTATCGCCCGTTGCGCGGTCCGATAGTTGTCCGGCACCTCGGCCCGACGCACCAGGGTTTGCCACGACTCGCCGCTATTCAGCTCGGCAACGCTCAATAACTCGCCGCACCGGGCGATGCCGTCCAACACGTCGCCGCGCCCCGGCGTCCGTCGCTGAAGTTCGCTGCGTGCCGCGGGGGGAAGATTGGCGTATTCAAAACGTCGCGCGGTTTGATCCAAGTCGCGCAAATGTTTTAACCACACCTGAAATTTAATTTCATCTTGGATATCCGGCACCAGCGTAGCGAGCAAACGGTCAACCCGCAAATAAGGGAAGCCGGCCACCGGTACCGTTTGAAAATCGCGTGCCTGGAAACGTGCCGTCAGTTGGTCGAATTGTTGGAAAAAATCGCGGCAATCACTTAGCGGGGCCGCCGGATCGGCCGGGGGTAATGGCCTTTGAATGGCGCACCCCGTTAATAAAATGATCGCCGACAGCATCAGCCGTGCACGTGACGCGCGGTTTGGGCGGGTCGTGTTCATGTTGGCCGCGACGTTTCCATGTGATAATGCCGTAAGTCATTTTTCACCGACCAGACCCCCGTCTCCAATAAAGTTTTTTTATGGTGAGCCGATTGTTGTGATATCTATAATGACGACGTTCCGCTCGAGTATCCTGGCGCCGACCCCTAAGTGGATGCGAGACTCATGAAAAATATTAATAAAAGGACGCGTGGCTGCTTAATCGCGCTGTTGTGCAGCCTGATCGCGGGCTTGGCCTTTGCGGAGAAACCGGAAGTTGCCCCGCCTTTGACCCCGCTCGCCGTCGATGGTATTCACGATCCCGACAATCCCGCCTTGCCGTCGCTGCAAAACCCCGAGGAGTCCATGATCACCTTCCCCAAGGATCGCCGCGGTGAAGTGCAGTGGGTGGAATCCTTGAATAAAGGCATCATCACGCCCCGCAAATTTGTTACCGGCGACAGCGGAGAAGGCGAGGAATTGAAAGAGTTGGACCTCGACATCATCATGAAAAATACCGCGCAGATGCCCCATGTGCGTTTTCCGCACCTTGCCCACACCCGTTGGCTGGCGTGCAGCAATTGCCATTCGGAAATATTCATACCCAAGGCCGGCGCCAATCCCGTCAGCATGGAAAAGATTTTGAAGGGTGAATATTGTGGCCGGTGCCACGACAAAGTCTCTTTCGCACTATGGGCCTGCGAACGCTGCCACAGCGTGCCGCACCCCGGTTCTCCGCCGAAATGGTGGTAAGGACAACGGTGAATCCGCGTGCGTAGCAACGAGGTTTAGTCGAGACGGTCCACATCGTCCAATGGATTTGACCAATCGCCGGGCCGTAATGCGATGTCGCTATAACCGAGATCGTCTTTTTCGATATCGTCGAAAGGGGCCGACCAGTCCTTGGGCGCGGCCGTCGGCGCAATCTCCAACATACGCCAGGTCTCCATCTCATATTCCTCGACTTCGCCGTCGTAGAATTGTACTTCCACCGTCGCTTCATCTTCATCGACGGCGACCACTTCAAAAGATTGGCCGAGGGAATTTTTATACCAATCCCCCACGGCGGGCTGATATGGATTGTCTTCTAGTATCATGACGTGCCCTCCATGTTTGCCGCTGCCAAACGGCATGAATCCGCAGTCTATGCTAGCCCCATTGCGGAAATAACGCACCCGCTCCGCGTCGTATCTCATATCGGTTACGCAAATGAAAAAATCCGCCCTGATTTAACCTATACTTTTCCTGTTGGTTTAGTACGCCACTGTTCATCATGGAGGAATAAGACATGACCGCCAATAAATCACCTGTTGTCCAAAAAACCTCATCGGAACTGAGACCTAGCCGTGGTACGGCGTTGACGCCTTTTGACGACGTGGATAGATTGTTCGACGCCTTTTTCCCGGCGAATTGGTCACGTTTGACCCGCATGGGCTGGCCGCGCTGGGCCGAGGCGATGCCTCGTTTGCAGGAAAAATCGCCCTCGGTGGACATGATTGAACGCGAGGATCAAGTCATTGTCCGCGCGGAGATGCCCGGCGTGAATAAAGACGATATCGAGGTTTCCATCAACGGCAATGTGCTGACCCTGCGCGGCAATAGCCGGCGCGAGGAAACCAAGGAAGAAGGGGAATATTACCGCCGGGAAATTTATCAAGGAGAGATTTCGCGCAGCCTGACGCTGCCCGCGGAAGTGGACGGCGACCATGCCAAGGCCACGTTTAAGGAGGGGGTGTTGGAGTTGACGATACCCAAGATATCCTCCTCAAAACGCCGTTCCATTAAAGTTGAATAGTGTTGTGAGCGGTCGCCCGCCCGGCCGGCGGATCATCATAAAGATGACGTCGGTTGGGAAGGGCGTACCGTGCCGGCATACTCCGCGGTCAACCGATATTTATTTTTGTATTGAAAAACCCGATCGGACATACTGAACGCTTATCACCCTTATTCAAATAAGTCGTCTGTGGAATTCACTTTTCTCGCATATCCGGTCGTGGGGTTGCTCAGCGGCATGCTGGCGGGTCTGCTGGGCATTGGCGGCGGGCTCATCATCGTCCCCGCCTTGTTGTTTATTTTGCCCTATCAGGAGGCGTCCCAAGTCAGTTCGATGCACGCGGCGGTCGCCACGTCATTGGCTACGGTCGTCATGACCGCCACCGTCGCGACTTACAGCCATCACCGCCGCGGCGCCGTGGTGTGGCCGGTCGTCGCACGGATGGCCGGCGGCCTGGCGATAGGGGCCGGCAGCGGCGCAGTGCTGGTGGATGCCTTGCCGGCGGAGGTTCTGCGGAACTGTTACGGTGTTTTTGCCCTCGGCATAGCGGTTTATATGGCCTTAAATCCTCAATTCACTGGGAAAAGGGCCTTGCCTGGTTGGCCGGGTTTATTGGGCATAGGCACGCTGATTGGCCACTTATCTGCCATCGTCGGTATCGGTGGCGGTACCTTGACCGTCCCTTTTTTGCGCTGGTGCCGACTCTCGATCCAGCATGCGGTGGCCACCTCTTCGGCGTGCGGTCTGCCCATCGCGCTGGGCGCCACCTTGGGTTTTACTCTTTTGCACAATAACTTGAACGACTCTGCGCCCGGTTATATTCATTGGCCCGCTGCCTTGGGTATCGGTTTGACCAGTGTCCTGGCGGCCCCCTGGGGGGTAAGGCTGGCCCATCATGTCTCTACGGTGACCTTGAATGCCATTTTCTCGATATTTTTGGCTGTTATCGGGTTTTATTTATTGTTCGGTTAAGTAGGTCGTTTCCGGCCCTGTGAAGGCCGTCACAATCCCGCCAAATCACCCTGTTTAGGAGATCACCCCCGGCCGATAACGAGGCATGGGCTGGTTCTACTATGAGGTGTGAGTATGGGAAAAAGAATTTTCGCGACCGCAGGTATGCTGCTGGGGATGGTGATCGGCGCCACGACTGTTCAGGCCGATTCCTATTCAGATGCCTTTGCCGCCGCTGAAAGGGGTCACTACGACCAGGCATTGAGATTGTTTACCCCGTTGGCGGAGCAGGGCAATGCCCAGGCTCAATTCAATCTGGCGCTTATGTATCACGGTGGTTTGGGCGTCAAGCGCAGCGAACAACAGGCCGTTGCGTGGTATCAACGTGCCGCCAGCAACGGTTCGAAAGAGGCCCAGGAATTTTTGGCCGTGGGTTATCAGGAAGGCTGGTTCGGATTGCCGCGCGACACCCAACAGGCCAAGTATTGGTTCGAGCGTCTGAAAGATTCTTAAACCCCTCGTCAGACTCAACAACGGTTTATCAAAATAACGACCACCGTCCGGTAAACACCGGGCGGTGGTCATTTATCTCCGTGATAGCTATACGGCAAGAAAAAACCCGGCGTTTGCCCGATAAATGGATGATAGATTCACAAACTTCCTGCTAGAATGGGCCATCGCCTGCTCGCTGGAGGGTCATCCATCATGTTACAAGAACAAAAAGTCGGCGGAGAACGTCGGGTCCGCTCTTCCAATCTGATCGGTAAATTGGTGGACGCCCGTACGGAGATGCTCTCCCTGTACGGCGAGTTGATCGGCAAGCGCCCCTTTAAAGGGGACGCCAAAGTTCCCGCGCTCATTCAGCGTTTTTGCCAGTCCTTGGTGGACTACACCGCGCAGGCCCATTTCCAGCTCTACCGTCACTTCGCTGAAAACCGCGAACGGCGCGTAGTGGTGGTGGCGATTTCGGAAGAGATTTATCCGCGTATCCTGGAAATCACCCGTCTCACCCTCGATTTCAACGACAAATACGACTGCGAAGACCATTGCGAAGTCCTTACTTCGCTGGACAAAGACCTGTCCCTGCTGGGCGAGCAACTGGCCGACCGCATCGAATTGGAAGATCGCCTGATCTCGGCCCTGATCGGCAGCCGCTCATAACTCCGCCACCGCTGAATCCCCGACTCCCAAGAAAACACCGGTCGGCGCCGCGTGCCCAAGCCTATCGGCATCATGAACACCGACCGGCATTATAGAACCGGATTGGCAAATCAGCGACACCGCGCAATCACTCGCCGAATACGGCCTTAGCCAGCCCATCGAACCGTTTGGTTAACGATTTTAATGATCCGCGGCATTCCAGGACCCATTATCAACAATAGGTGGGCGAAGCGGGTCTGTCCGCCGACAAATGCCAAATCTCATGGGACAATGGGGCCGGTCGTTACACCCTTAGGCCAAATAGTGGTAAACCATGACGGGAGCGTTCCGCGGCGGCGAACTTCTCCGGATGAAGGACACTCTACAGAACAACTATGGTTAGCGTAACCGACAAAAAGACCGGCACCACCAGCAAGGAACTGCTGGATATCGAACAATGGCTCACCGCGCTGGAAGGGCAGCGCACACCGGAAGAGCTGGCGCTGCTCCGCCGGGCCTGCGCGGTGGCGGAACAGGCCCACGCCGGTCAGTTGCGGGCCTCGGGCGAGCCCTACCTGCAACATGCCCTGGCGGTGGCCAACATCCTCGCCGGTCTGCAACTCGACGCGGAAACCCTCGCCGCCGCCGTGCTGCACGACGTGGTGGAAGACACCGAACTCACCCTCGCGCAAATCGAAAAAGACTTCGGGCCGCGGGTCGCCCAATTGGTGGACGGCGTCACCAAGATGGAGCTGATCCAGCATTGGCACACCGCCGGCGACAGCGGCAAACGCGAACTGCGCCAGGCCGAGACCTTGCGCAAAATGCTGCTGGCCATGGCCGACGACGTGCGGGTGGTGCTGATCAAACTCGCCGATCGCACCCACAATATGCGCACCCTGGATTATCTGCCGGCCGACAAACAGCAGCGCATCGCCGACGAGACCCTCTCCATCTACGCGCCCCTCGCCAATCGGCTGGGGATTTGGCATATCAAGTGGGAATTGGAAGACCTCTCGTTCCGTTATCTGCACCCTGACCGCTACAAACAAATCGCGCGGATGCTGAACGAGCGGCGGGTCGATCGTGAACGCTACATCAACCAGTTCATGAAGACTCTGGGCGATGCCTTGACGCGGGTCGGCGTGCGCGCCGAAGTCACCGGCCGGCCCAAACACATCTACAGCATTTGGCGCAAGATGAGCCGCAAGAACGTGGACTACAGCCAAATCTACGACGTGCGCGCGGTGCGGGTGCTGGTGGACGAGGTGCGCGACTGCTACGCCGCACTGGGCATCGTGCACGGCCTGTGGCAATACATCCCCGGCGAATTCGATGACTACATCGCCACGCCCAAGGAAAACAACTACCGTTCCATCCACACCGCGGTGATCGGCCCCGAAGGAAAAACCGTCGAGGTGCAGATCCGCACGCACGGCATGCACCAGCATTCCGAGTTGGGTGTGGCGGCGCATTGGCGTTACAAGGAAGGCACGGCGCAAGATGAAGGCTTCGACCGCAAGATCACCTTGCTGCGGCAATTGCTGGAGTGGAAGGACGACATCGCCCACACCGAAGACGACGGCGATCTGCGCACCGATCTGTTGGAAGAACGCGTCTACGTCTTTTCGCCCAAGGGCGACATCATCGATCTGCCCGCCGGCGCGACGCCATTGGATTTCGCCTATCACATCCACACCGAACTGGGACACCGCACCCGCGGCGCCAAGGTCAACGGCCATATGGTGCCGCTCACCTACGCATTGCAAACGGGACAACAGGTGGACATCCTCAGCGTTAAAAAAGGCACGCCCAGCCGCGACTGGCTCAATCCGCATCTGGGTTATTTGAAAACCTCCCGCGCGCGCGGCAAGGTCCAGCACTGGTTCAAGCAGCAAAATCTCGAGGCCAATATCGCCGCGGGCCGCACCGCCTTTGAAAAAGAACTGCAACGTCTCGGCCTAGCCGCGGTGAATTTCGAAGACGTCGCCCGCCGCCTGCATTTCCCCCACGCCGATGACTTTTTCGCCGCCATCGGCCGCGGCGATTTGAAGATCGCCCAAGCCGTGCACAGCGTGCAACAGGCGCAGGAACCCGCGCCGCATCGGCTCGACAATTTACCCACACCCGCGGCGACACCGCGCCGAGAAGGCAGCGGCATCCAAATCATGGGGGTTGGCAATCTCATGACTCATCTTGCCCGTTGCTGCAAACCGGTACCGGGCGAACAGATCGTCGGTTTCATTACCCGCGGCCGCGGCGTGACCATTCATCGCCGCGATTGCAGTAACGCCCTGCGTTACCGCAACGACAGCCCGCAGCGGCTCATCGAAGTGGAGTGGGGCGGCGCGGCGGAGACGTATCCGGTGGATATCCGCGTCGTCGCCAACGACCGGCAGGGCCTGTTGCGGGACATCAGCTCGGTGCTGGCCAATGAAAAGATCAACGTCATCGCCGTCGAAACGATTTCGGACAAGCAGAAAAACCTGGCCTATATGACCTTGACCGCCGAGATCGGCGGCATCGGTGAACTGAGCCGCATTTTAGATAAAATCGGCCAGTTACCGAATATCATCGAGGTCAAACGAGAGACGCATTAGAGCGCTGTCCAGCATCGGCGGCAACGATAGTAAAGAACGATGGGTGAGCGATGTCGATAGGAACGGAGGTATCCTTCGCAAAAGACGTTCAACCCGGACGGCGCTCACTGACATGTCATTAACGCAGGGCGTTTTTTGATACCCTCGCTCCCAGCGTATCCCCGGCCTTGAGCGTGGCTCGTGAAAGCCGGAGTAAACAGGTGCGAAGGAGCCTATCTTGTATCACCTTCTCGCGGACATCGTCATTGTCATACACCTGGCGTTTATTATCTTCGTCATCGCGGGTGGGCTGCTGCTGTTTCGCCGGCCGCGCCTTGCGTGGCTGCATCTGCCCGCCGCGGCGTGGGGTGCGCTCGTCGAGATCATGGGGTGGACTTGTCCGCTTACGCCCCTGGAAAATAGTTTCAGGGAGCTCGGAGGCGGCACGTCTTATGAAGGTGATTTCATCGCACATTATCTGCTACCGATCATCTATCCTGAAAACCTGACCGCGACGACTCAGTTGATGCTTGGCGTGATCGTCATCGCAGTGAATGGCGTGATTTATATGCGAGTGTTTTTCCCGCAGAAAATAAGGCGGAACCGTGAATAGATTTTCGCCGGGAGAGGTCGTGAACCGTCTGTGGGCCGATGGCGCAGTGCGGACAGAGGTGGAGGGTACCGCTAAAATTCCACCCGGGATACACGGGTAATTCGTGTCCCCGGGCTGAGTGATATTTTTTTCCGCTCACCAGGCTTTATAAGGCAAAAATTTGCCGTTGAGCGTGACCACCACCCGATCTCCTTTGGGATTTTCCTCCTTGTCGATGTGCATGGAGAAGTCGATAGCGCTCATGATGCCGTCGCCGAATTTTTCATGAATGAGTTCCTTGATGGTTTCGCCGTAGACCCCGACGATCTCATACCAGCGATAGATCAGCGGATCGGTGGGCACGGCCTGGTCCCAATGTTTATGCGGACATTTGGTCAAGGCGACGGCGACCTCGTCGGGAAGTTCGAGCATCTCACATACGGCCATGGCCTTGTCCAGCGGCATGCTGTTCATACCCAGGCAAGCCGAAGTGGTCCATACGGGCGACATGCCGATCTTTTCCGCGATGTCTTCCCAACTCAAACCCGAGATGTCTTTGGCGACGAGTATTTGTATCTTCATTTCATCTTTGGTCATGATGCGTACTCCTATGCTGAGGTGGATGTCGGCTTGAGATGATCGATTGCCTGCGCCCGCGCGGTACGGCGTTTGAGCGCGAGATCGGGTATTCCGCTATTTTCCAACGATGGATCGACTTCGAGGGGTATCGTCGCTTGGTCAGTATCCATGCTTTCTCCCGACTGCGCCGCATGGTCCGTCAATTCCCGCGAACGGCTTAATAAAAATTCCACCAAATGATTGCGGATGCGGTAATAGGCGGGATGGTGGATGACGCTGTTGCGGTCGCGCGGCCGGGGGATGGCGATCTTCACCGACTCGGCGACGCGGGCATGCGGCCCGTTGGTCATCAGCAGAACGCGGTCGGAGAGCAGGATCGCCTCATCCACGTCGTGAGTGATCATGAACACGGTTTGTTTGGTTTCATGCCAGATCTTCAGCAGCTCCTCCTGGATCACGCCGCGGGTAAGGGCATCCAAGGCGCCGAAGGGTTCGTCGAGCAGCAGCAGTTGCGGCTGAGTGGCGAAGGCGCGGGCGATACTCACCCGCTGGCGCATGCCGCCGGAGAGTTGCGCGGGTTTGCGATTCATCGCATCTTTTAAGCCGACCAGTTCCAGGAATCTCATACTGTGTTCGGTGACTTGCCGTTTATTCCACTCCGGCCAACGGGCGCGCACGCCGAAGGCCACGTTGTTCAAGGCGCTGAGCCAGGGCAGCAGACTGTAATTTTGAAAGACCACGCCGCGTTGCAGGCTGGGGCCGGCCACTTCCTTGCCGTTCATGATCACCGTGCCGGCGCTGGCCTCGTCCAGACCGGCCAGGACGTTGAGGATGGTGGATTTGCCGCAACCGGAGTGGCCGATGACGCAGACGAATTCGCCTTTTTCCACGGTGAAATTGGCGTCTTCGAACACCGTGAGCCGTCCCTTGCCGTCGGGGGAGGGGTAACGTTTAGCCAAACCTTGCACTTGTAAAAAATGTTTCATGGGTGCGCTCCTATTCCTGGTAACGGACCAGGCGCGTCACCGCCGACAAGGCCATATCGAGCAACATCCCCACCAGACCGATCATCAAGATCGAAAAAATCACGCTGGTGAGATCGAGATTGTTCCACTCGTTCCAAACGTAATAGCCGATGCCGGTGCCGCCCACCAGCATCTCGGCGGCGACGATCACCAGCCAGGCGATGCCGATGGAGATGCGCATGCCGGTGAGGATGGTCGGCGCCGCGGCGGGCAGTATTACCGTGAAGGCGGTACGCAAGGGACTCAGTTCGTGAGTGCGCGCCACGTTGATCCAATCCTTGCGCACGCTGGCGACGCCGAAGGCGGTGTTGATCAGCATCGGCCAGATCGAGCAGATGAAGATCACGAAGATCGCCGAGGTCTCCGAATCCTTGATTATGAACAAGGCCAGCGGCATCCAGGCCAGCGGCGAGATCGGCCGCAAGACTTGGATGAACGGGTTCAGGGATTTGTACATCAGCGGCGACATGCCGATCAGAAAGCCGCAGGGAATGGCCACCAGCGCCGCCATGAAATAGCCGGACAATACCCGATATATCGAATAGGCCAGCTGTATGCCGATGCCCTTGTCGTTGGGACCGGCATCGTAGAACGGATCGCTCAATTCCTGGACGGCGCGCTCGATCACGGCGGAGGGCGGAGGCACGCGCGCCTCCTGTTCCGCGCCGCCCATCAGCAATTCATATTCGGATTTGGCCGTCGACCCGGCCGGCGCATGGCTGTTTATTTCCCACAGGCCGAGCAACACCGCCAGAAACAGCAGAGAAACCACGGTGGCCCGCGCATTGAGTGAACGCAGCATCAGGTCCTCCGGATCTTGAAGCTTTGGATATATTGCTCGGGTTTGCTGTAGTCGAACTCCTTGCCCATGATGGTGTGGTTTTTATAGGCCTTGGCAGGCGGGGTGTAGCCCAGCTCCTTCATTATCTTGCCGGCGTCGGCGGCGAGATACACCTTCTTCGGCGATGCGCCGGTAATCCAGATCGCCCTTCGATATAACCCCAGCGTTTCATCTGGGTGAGTATCCACACCGCCATGGACTGCCAGGGGAACGGGTCGAAGTCGATGCGGTTCGGCTCGTCGCGCACATTGCCCAGGCCGTCGGCATAACGGCCGGTGAGGACCTGCTCGATGACCGGCACCGGCTGATTGAGATAATTCTTGGGCGCGATGGCCTCGGCGATCTGCGCACGATTCTGCGGCTTGGCCGAATATTCCGTGGCATCGACGATGGCCTTGAGCAGCGCACCGTAAGTATTGGGCAACTCGGTGGCGAATTCCTTGCTGCACGCGAAGGCGCAGCAGGGATGACCGTCCCATATCTCCTTGGTCAACAGGTGGATGAAGCCGATCTTCTCCCACACCGCCCGTTGGTTGAACGGATCGGGCGACAGATAGCCATCCAGATTGCCGGCGCGCAGATTGGCCACCATTTCCGGCGGCGGCACCACGCGAATCTGAATGTCGTGTCGGGGTCGAGGCCGTGTTCCGCCACGTAATAGCGCAGCAGAAAATTGTGCATGGAATAATCGAAGGGCACGCCGAACTTGAAACCCTTCCATTGTTTGGGATCGCGCTTGTCCTGGTGATCCATGCGCAACACGATGGCCTGGCCGTTGATATTCTCCACCGCGGGCATCACGAAAGGTTTGGCGCTGGAACCGACGCCCAGGCTCATGGCCAGCGGCATGGGCGTGAGCATGTGCGAGGCGTCGTATTCCTTGGCCAGGGATTTATCGCGCGCCACCGCCCAGCCGGCGGTCTTGATCACATCGACATCGAGACCGTGTTTACTGTAAAAGCCCAGCGGATGCGCCATGATGATCGGCGTCGCGCAGGTGATGGGCACGAAGCCGATGCTGAGTTTGGTCTTCTCCGGTTTGCCCAATTTATCGAGGAGGGCGGCCTTGGCCTGTTCCATGGGAAACAGGCTGGCGAGAATGGCGGCGGCGGTGCCTCCGCCGATCAAACCTAAAAACGCGCGACGGCTGAGTTCATTGTGACCGAAGACCTCGCGTACCACCGCGCTCTCGATGGCCCGCTCCATGATGGCGTCGGAAGACAAGGCGGCGCCCGTTTCGGGCGTGCTCCCGTGATCGAGCGCCGGGCGACCCGCGCAAGCGGTACAGGAACAACCCGCCGTGTGGCTGAGCGTGATGTCGGGATTGTAAGGATCGCCGAGACTTTTAAAGGTCATGATTTAGCCCCTCTGTGGATGTACTGAATTGGTTCATGGCCACCCCATGTCGCACAAGCCCGGTGCATGCCTCATCGTCATGCTATCCGTGGTCGCCGCTGTTTCATCTTGCCGATCACTCAGTGCACTCGCTGTGCCAGCGGATCAAATTCGGCTTAACTTGTTGACGTGAAGGGTATTGACCGTAATAAAGTGAAACCGGCGGCCTACGTTATCTCGTAGTTAGACGAACTCGCGTAGCGGCGATTACGTCATTTCGTAATTTGGCATGGCGGTTGATAATCATTGGGGGTCACCCCAACAGTCATTCAGCGACCATGGCCGATTCACCATTTTATTCGAGGGATGTCTTCACCCACGCGAGCGATGCGATGCTGGTGATCGATCCTTATCAGGACCGTCTGCTGATGGCCAACATCGCCGCTTGCCGCTTGCTCGACTATCCGGAGCAGGAATTACTGAACATCCGGGCCAGCGCCTTGTGCGGGCGGCACATGCCGGCCTTGATCGTCTTCACCCAAGAGGTCAGCGAAAAGGGTACGGGCTGGCGCGACGATATTCCTCTGCGAGCCCGGCACGGCGGTCAATTGGAAGTGGAGATTTCAGCCGCCGCGTTCGTCGAGGGGGAACGGACGCTCTTGATCTTCACCGTCCGCGACGCGGAGAAAATCCGCCGCTGGCGGGAATTCAACGAGGCCAACGGCTTTCACCGGCGCGGCCTCGCCCAGTGGAAAACCATAGAAGGGGTTTTTCAAGAAATAGAACGGGAAAATCAGCTGATCTTGCGCGCCGCCGGCGAAGGCATCTACGGCGTCAACGCCGACGGCGCAACCACCTTCGTCAACCCGGCCGCCGAGCGCATGTTGGGCTGGCGCGCCGACGAATTGATCGGCAAGAACATCCACAGCGCCATTCACTACAGCAAGGGTGACGGTTCGCATTATCATCACCGCGACTGCCCGATCTACGCGGCCTTTCGCGACGGCGAGGTGCGCCATGTCGATGACGAGGTGTTTTGGCGCAAGGACGGCAGCGCCATCGCCGTGGAATATACCAGCACGCCGATCCGCGACCACGGCCGGCTGGTGGGCGCGGTGGTGGTGTTCCGCGACATCAGCGACCGCAAACGCGCCGACGCCCGGTTGCGCAGCGCCTTGGCCGAGGTGGAAGCCCTGCGCCATCGTCTCGAAATGGAAAACGCCTATTTACAGGAAGAAATCCGCGCCGAGCACAACTACAAGGAAATCGTCGGCAAGAGCGCGGCGATCATGACCCTCATTCATCAGATCGAACTGGTGGCGCCCACCGACGCCAATGTGCTGATCAGCGGCGAATCGGGCACCGGCAAGGAATTGATCGCCCGCGCCATCCACGAAAGCAGCCAGCGCCGCGACCGGCCGCTGATCCGGGTCAATTGCGCCTCGATTCCCCGCGAGTTGTTCGAGAGTGAATTTTTCGGTCACGTGAAAGGCGCTTTTACCGGCGCGGTGGCCGACCGTGCCGGCCGCTTCTCGCTGGCCGACGGCGGCACTTTATTTCTCGACGAGGTGGGCGAGATTCCGCTCGAATTACAGAGCAAGCTGTTGCGGGTGTTGCAGGAACAGCAATTCGAACGGGTCGGCGACACCCGCACGCAGCGGGTCAACGTGCGGGTGATCGCGGCGACCAACCGCGAACTGAAGCGGGAAGTGATGGACCATCGCTTTCGCGAGGATCTGTATTTCCGGCTCAACGTCTTTCCCATCGAGTCGGTGCCGCTGTGCGAGCGCATCGAGGACGTCCCCTTGCTCGCCAGCCACTATCTCGAGCTCGCCCGCAAGAAATTCAACAAGGCCGAACTTAAACTGAGCATCGCCGACATCAACCGCCTGCAGGCCTATCCGTGGCCGGGGAATATCCGCGAGCTGGTCAACGTCATCGAGCGGGCGGTGATCCTTGCCCAACAAGGCCGTTTGCATTTCGTGCTGCCGGATGCGCCGCTGCGGCCATCCGCGCCGTTGCGGGAGAACACCACCATAGGGCAACCCGCCGTGCCGCTCATCATCACCGACTCCGAACGCGAGCGTCGTGACCGGGAAAATCTCATCGCCGCCTTGCGTACGACGCGGGGTAAAATCTTCGGTCCCGGCGGCGCCTCGGAACTGCTGGGTGTCAAACCCACGACGCTCGCGTCGCGCATCAAGCGACTGGGGATTAACAAGACCGTCTTGTGGTGCAGCGCAACACCGGCTGAAAACGCGCAGGAAGCTTGAAGCCGCGCCGTGCGCGGCGGGGATTTTTGCGTGCGGGATTGCCGCCGATAATTCGCCGCGCTCAAATCGAATCGCTCATTTGCCGGTTTTTTTGGCGCGAGTCTTCTTCGCGGTTTTAACCGGCTTGCGGTCCGCCGGGATTTTATTCCGCTCGGTGAATTGCGTCTTGATCTCGGCCAGCTCGGTTTTCAGCTGCGCCACTTTGGCCTGGCGTTGCGCGACCCGTTCATTCCAGCGGATCAGCACCTCGTCGCGTTCCTTGACGGCGGATTCGACCTCGGCTTGGGCGCGGGCCAGGGTCTGCTCTTTATCCTTGAGCAAGGTTTCCAGGGAAGGCGTCTTGCCGCCGCGCGCCGCCTCCAGATTTTGCGTGAGTTTGGCCACGAGGTCTTTTTGCAGTTTGAGTGCCTGGTCCAGGCTCTTGATGTCCATGCTGCGCTCCTTAAATGCGTACGTTGAAATTATTGATCGGCGCCGGCGTCACGGTGCCGACATTGATGTAATCGCCGGTGGTGATGTTGCCCATCAGCGCGACCTTGTTGCGGTTGGCCAAGGACATGGCGTTGACGCCGGCCGGGCCTTTGACGTGATTGCCCATGGCGATCAGATGGCCGCCCCACAGACGCACGGTGGCGCCGAGATCGCCGGCTTCCGCGCCGAGGTGATCGCAGAGATTGTTGTTGAAGGTCACCTTCTCGAAGCGGAAATCGATGTTGTCGGTGAGCACGATGCGCATGAACTCCACCAATAGACTGCGGCCGGGGCCGCGGAAGTGATTGCCGTCGACTTGCGCGCCGCCGAACATGTATTCGATCACCGCCGCGCCGGTGGCGAAGCGGATGCCGAGCGGCCCCAACAGTACCAGGGCGCGGTGTTCGTTGAGCGGATCGAGACCGGGAAGGGCTTGGCTGTAACCGATTCGATTGCCGGTGATTTGGCAGGCGGCCAGCCAGCCGGCGATGCCGACCGCGTTAGCGGCGGTCAGCTGCGTACCGTCGGCCGAGATACCGGTGTCGATCACTTCATTATTTTCGAGGCGCACATGCGCGCCGGAAGGCGCCAGTAATTCTTCGGTGTAAACGGCGATGCCCAAAGACACCGCGCGGGTGTAGCCGCAATTCATCACGCGGTTGTCGAGCAGCGTGACGGCGCCGCGCACGAACAGCACCATGCCGGCGAGCATGGCCGATTGCAGGGTATTGCCGGCGATTTCCAGCGCGCTTTCCTGAGTGGCGGCGATGCCGATGGCGGTTTGCGTAACGCGATTGTCCGCGATACGGTTGCGTTCGCCGTCGCTGAGCTGCACGCCGAAAAAGACTTCGTCGATGTTATTGCCGGCGATGTCGGCCTCGCTGCAATCGTCCACCCGCACACCGTACCAGCCGGCGGCGCCGCCGTCGATGTGATTGGCGCGGACCACCGCAGCGGCGATACGCGAGACGACGATGCCCGACTGCGGGCCAAGCAACTGATTGTCGCATATCGCGGTATGATCGGCGGCGCGGCCCGCCGCGGCATCGGCCAGACAATAAATACCGGCGGGTACCAGCGTTTGAGTTATTTTCGCGGCGGCTTGCAGGACATTGTCGGAAATATGGGCATGGGCGCCGCTGACCCGCACGCCGCCCCAGGCCGCCGACAATAAATCGATGCGATTGCCGCGCACCGTGCAATCGGCGGCCTCGACATCGATGGCATACAAGCGGGTGTCCAGGTATAAACGCAATTGCGTGACATCACTGGGCGGCGTGTCCTGCGCCACGCCGTCGCTGCGGGCGATGTGATTGCCGGCGATCAGCGATCCCCGCGCCGGGCGGCGCAGCGCGATGCCGGTCCAGAAATGCCGGATGCGATTGTCCTCGATACGACAAGCGAACGTGTGTTCGCTATCGATCAAAATGCCGTATTGACCAGTGGAGGCATCGACTTGGCCGAGAAAACGGCCGGTGATACCGATGAGATCATTACCGGTAATTTGTAAATCGCCGTGATAGTCGCTGACGCTGATGCCGACCAGCAGATTGGCGAGCCGGTTGGTCAGTAAACTAATGTCCGCGACCTGATTGAGATGGATGCCGGCGTAAGACGGTGTCGTTTGACCTTCCGGCGTGAGCACGCTCAGTGTGCAATGTTCCACCCGTACCCGCGTGCAGTTTTCCAGATACAACACGCTGCCGAGATCGGCCGCGGCGCCGGCCGCTTCGAAACCGATATCTTCGACGACGATGTCGCTGACCGGAAGATCAGCGGCGCCGATCTGTAAGAGTCGGGGCAGGCCCGCCGCGCGAACGATGACGCCGGGACTCTCGCCGCGCAGGATGATGCGCGAGCCCATGATTTCCAGCGTCGCCTCGATATCGTGCACGCCGGTCTTCAAACAGACGCAGCCGCCTTCGTCCGGCAGAGAATCGATGGCGGCCTGGATATCGTCGCCCGGCGCCACGCTGACGGTGCAGCAGCCGCCGCAGGCCGGCGGCCAAGGCGTGCGGCAATCGGTTTCGTCGTCGGGGAAAGTGACGATGGCGAGCCGCGTGTAATGACGATGGATGCCGCGCGGCGGCGCGAGCGTGAACGTTTCTACCGAAGTGTCGGTGGTGCGCGCGGCGGATACCCAGTAATCGCCGCAGTGAAATCCGCCGCCGCCCGCGGCGACGCCGAACTGCACCTGCACACCGTTTTCCAGTACCACCCACACGCCCGCCGCCGGCACTGGAATCAATCCGGTGCTGCCGGCCGCGTCGAGATTGACGATGACGTTGTTATTGGCGTCGCGCACCGTGCCCTTCTGGTCCCAGCGCCGCACCCGGGTATGGCGCGCGGCCAGGGTGTCGGCGCCGCCACCCGGTATCAGATTCGCCGGTAAGGCGGGGGAGAAGCTGACGGTCTGCTTCGCGTCGTCAACGGTGATCTTGCGCATCACGCCGCGGCGCAACAGGGGATCGCCGTTTTCGCCGGCGAGTTCGCGGCGGTCGTCGAGCACCTCCACCCAGTCGCCGGTGTTGAAGCGCAGCACCGCGTCGCGGCCGAGGCTGGCGAGTTTGAGTTCGGTGGCGGTGGCGGTGTGCGAGACGATCTCCACCACATTGCTCGCGACGCTGGCGTTGTCGCGCGACCATTTGAAGGTCGCGGTGCCGACCGCGCCGCCGTCGTGGATCTCGATGCGATAGAGCTGATTCTCCAGGCCGCGATAACCGCCGCTGGGCGGCAGTTCGCAGGGATCGAGGTCGGGCGCCACGCCTTCGGCGCGGATCGACATGCGGCCGGCCGAAGGCGCGATCAGCGTTGACCAGCCCGCCACGTCACCGTCGGGCGTGATGCAATCCGCGCCGCCGACATTGGCCAACAAGCGTACCTGCCACACGGTTTGCAAACGCGTGGTGGTATCGACGCCGACCGCGGACTCCACGATCCCGGGCCGTTGCACGTGAGTGAGCTCGCGTTGCCACACTTCGAGATAAGTGAGATGCGGACCGCCGCCGGGCAGCGCGGGCGGCGCGGGAAAATAGGGCTGCTGGTCATAATTCAGCGCGGTCTGGCCGCGCGGCTCCGAGAGCAACGGATCGAATTCGGGCGCGCCGCCGCCGTGATTCTCCGCGAGCAGTCCGTCCACGTACATGCGGCCGCGACCGATGGTGATCGCG
This sequence comes from uncultured Gammaproteobacteria bacterium, assembly GCA_963729605.1. GTDB lineage: Bacteria > Pseudomonadota > Gammaproteobacteria > DRLM01 > DRLM01 > CAKKSB01. Next base: position 335,574 of record CAVSNY010000003.1, read on the forward strand.
CCGCCGGTCGCGTCGATCTTGAAGGCGTCGGGCGTCTGCGGCGAGACCACCGCCACGCCGCTGACGCCGGGTACGGTAGACACGCCGAAGATATCGACGGTCTCGGCGCGCAGCCGCCGCTCCAGCACCGCCACCCACTCGTTCCAATCCGAGTCCAATTGCACGCGCCCCTGCTGCATCAGCACACCGGCGATATCGACGCGGGGATCGAAACGTACTCGGCTGTAATCTCCACTCATGGCTGTTCTCCTGCTTTTCTAGTTCTGTGCTTCAAAGGTCCGTGTTTTAACGTCGATTAAATACGTTCCTTCCCTCTGCGAGCGGGAAGGCCATAACGCGAGCGCTGTTCGTTCCTGCACCGCGCCCATCCGCTGCGCTATTTCATGATTCCGGCATCGCAAGGAGCGAAAACCCGGTTGTTCCAGCCACAGGCGTCTCTGGCGGTCTGGTGCGATATGTTCACTCGCCTTATCAACTCCCATAAATCACCCCCGCCTCCAGACCGAAGCGCAGATATTCCTCCATCCGCACGCGCAAATTGCCCTCGCGCTGCGGTTGATACAGGCCGTGCAGCACGCCCATCTCGCTTTCGTCGTGGGCGCCGCGGCGGATCTTCTCCGACGTGCTTTGCCGCAGTTGACAGTAGCCGCCGTCGCCGTAGCGCAGCGAGGTGAAGTGCGGCCGCGGCTCGAGTGCATCGCCTTGCGGCTGGCAATGAAAGCGGCGCGGTGTACGCGAGGCGGGCGGCACGTAGGAAAACCGCACGCAACCCCGCTGACGGCGTTCGGCCCACAGCGGCGCCTTCCATGCGTCGCCGCCGGTGATCAGCGAGGCGGCGAAGATGCAGTCGCTCGCCAACGTGAGCTGTTGGGTGTGGACCTTGCCGATGACGGTGCAGCTCTCCATACGGAGCGCGCCGCCCGCGGCGAGGGCATCGGCGCCGGGTCCGCGATAGGCGACGCGGTCTTGCGCCGTGGCGTCGATGATGCACTCGTTGAGCGATATCTGCGCATCGGCGGCGATATGTACGGGTGCGCTGATGCAACGTTCCAGTTCCACTGTGGCGAAGGCGTGCGCCACCACCAGGCCCGGGTCGTCGGCCAGCGGCGGTGAGCCGTTGCCCTTGCTGCGCGGGCCGGGCACCAGGGTGCAGTCGCGCAGGGTGAGATGACGCGGCTGACTGTCGGCGGAGGCGGGCAGGATCAGCGTGCCGCCGCTGATCACCCAGCCGTCGAGTATCAAAGTCGATTCGGCGCCGAGGCTGAGATCGATGTCGCCGTTCGCCGCCAGCAGGGGCCGCGCGCCGTTGACCGCGCGCAGCACCACGGTCTTGCCGGCATTGACGGTGATGCTCGGCGTCTCGACATAACGGAAGCTGTCGATCACCTCCACCGTGCCGCCGTTCTGCACGGCGTCGAGCGCGGGTTGCAATGCCGCTCCGCCTTGCACGGTCTGCACCGGCGTGACCAGCACGGCGGGGGCGCCGCGCTCATATTCGCCGCCGCCGATGGCGATGGTGAATCCATAATGAAAACTCGCGAGCACGGTTGTGCCCGGCGCGTCGGCGAAGGCGATGCGGCCCAATACCGGATCGATGGCCACTCTGCCCGAGCCCGCGGCGGGTTGATGGGCCCAGGCGATCACATTGCCGCCGCCGTCCTTGATGTCGCTCAAATCGCAGATATGAATAGCGCCGCGCGGTATGAGCTGCGGCGGATTGCCCGCCAATTCCAGGCACAGGCTCTTGCCGATGCCGTAATCATCGTCGAGATGCGCCTTGAGCCGGCGCCGCGTGAGCGGCAGCGGGATATTGCGCGGCTCGGCGAGGTGAGTGATTTCTTCCTCGGTCTCCGGCGTGTTGTAGAGCGCCAGGTCGGTGCCGAGCGGATTGAAGCGGAAACGCAGGCCGCCGCCGATGACCGGATCGATGACCGCGGGCGAGCGGGTGAGGGGAAAGGCGCGCACGCGCCAGAGATAAAGTCCGATGTTATGGATGTTGTGACGCGCGGCGCCGCTGCTTATCCGCCGCACGTCGATGGTATGCGCGAGGGTGTCGAAGGCGGTGTCGCGCCACTGGAGCTTTTCCCAGTCGCGCAGATCGGGCGCGTAATGCGCAGTGGCGCGCAGGTGATTCATGTATTGCGTCCAGCCCAGCAACTGAAAGAACTCCACCGCCCGCGCCGGCCAGCCGGTGACGTCGCGCGCGAGTTGTTCGAGCATCGACGCCGTGCCTTTGCGGCGGCGATAGCGAATGGTGTTCGCCACGTCGGCGCGCGGCGAGGCCACGTGGGGCGCGACGCCGTGCAGGCTGCGATAGCCGATGAGATCGCCGATGTAGGGCGCCGCCCACGCGGCGCAGGTCTCGATGAACTGATCGTCGTAGAGCTGTTCGAGGTTTTCCTCCATGGCCGCGACTTGTTCGGCGATGACGCTTAGCAGCTCGCGCAAAGGGTAACCCTGTTCGGCATCCCGGATGCGGTGGATGGCGGGGAGTAATTGGTAGAGGCGGTCGGCGGTGTCGGTCATTGGATATCTACCCCTCTCCCTGGCCCTCTCCCACAAGGGGAGAGGGGACGCACACAAACGTGTTTGAGGAAACTGTATCGCAATCGCACGAGTTAGCGAGGCAAGCGTGCCTGCTCATTGCCGCTCGCCGGTTGCGCGTCTCCCGTTTCCCTCTCGCCGCGAAATAAAAAAAGACGCTCTTATTTTCACCCTCCATCTCACAGCGGGGCGATAGCGCCGCCGAAGGAGGCTGGACGGCCAGGGTGGGGGTGAAGACTCGATGAATACATGGTCCGGCCGTATCACGTCGGCCAGAGTTTACTCGTATCCCTGCTTGGCTCCGGTAAGGGGAAAGTAGTGACAGGGCGCGACTCGAAAAAGCAACGGCATTGCGTCTCACGGCATCTCCTCCAGATAATCGAACGGCCCGTTGTCGAGCAGCAGCAACTCGGCGGCGACGGCCTTGCCTTGCGCATCCACCGTCGCGGCGTCCGGGCTCAGACGCTGCTCCAGACCGATCGTGGCGCCGCGATAAAAACGGTCGAGGTCCACGCCCACTACGCCTTCGACCTCTTGCGCCGCGGCGATGACTTCCGAACGCGCCACGCCTTGGCCGAAGTCGCGCGCGTCGAACGAGAAGGTCTCGCGCAGCGCGGCCTCGACATCCGCCAGGACCTTCTTGCTCTCGAAGTCCGGGTCGCGTTTGATGCGCAGCGCGAGGCGAAATCTCGCCTCGCGGTAGGCCGCCAGCTCGCAGTGCACCAGCGGGTCGCCGTTCTGCTTGAGGGCGGCGAGCAGCTTGTTCAATGTGGTGGCCGGCGGTGATACACCGTCATCGCCGGCGACGGTGACGAATACCGTGCGGCCGGCGCGGGTGTTGAGCACGCGCACCTCGGCCTTGGCGAGGCCGGTGTAGGCGCGCGCGTAGTCCGCGTAGTCCTGCACCGACACCACGCGGCCGAGGGTGCGCACGCCGAGCGGCATATTGCGGCGCGCATGGGCGCTGCCGTCGGCATCGACGCCACCCGCCGCGGCTAGCGGGTTACTCACCGCCTTCAGGCCCAGCGGCCGGGTGAGCAGTTGCGAGAGTTGACCGGCCTGCACGTTGCCCGCCGCGCCCAAACCCTTGCGATAGACGGCGCGCACATTGTCCTGACCGGTCGGCAGGCGCGCGCCGCGGCGGCCGTCGCCGAATTGAATCACGCCCGCGCCGTCTTCATCGACGCGTAGCGCATAAACGCGGTCATTGCCGTCGGTTTGATAAAGCGTCGGCGCCTCATGCCAGAGCAGGTCGTTGACCCGCACCTCCAGCGCCGCCTCGGCGCCGCTCTCGTTTTCGGCGCCGACGTAGGTGAGCGGGGTATGTTTGAGCTTGAAACGCTGATGGCTTTGCCGGGCGGCGCCGCCGCCGAGGATCTGATGCACGGTCTCGCCGTGGGTGGCGAGCGCGACATTGGCGTAGAGAGTGACGGTGTCGCGCTGGTATTGCCCTTGCAGGGAGGTGGTGAAGTAGAGCTTGGTGGTATCGCCCGCCGCTTCGGTCTTGAGCAGGGTCAAGACTTCGCTCATGGTCGTGCCGTCGATAGTATCGCCGCTCAAGATGAGCTTGCGTCCCTCGGCGAGGTCCGCGACCGCGGTTTGCAGCGTAAGACTGTCGCCGGTCACCACGTCGGTGATCGGTGTCTCGGCGAGATCGAGCCGTTCACTCTGCGCGAATACCGCGGTCTCGCGCAATTTCTCGTTGAACAGTTCGCGCAGGTTCTCGCCCTTCAGCACCACTCGCGTGGTCTTGCCGGTGAGGGTGAAGCTCGCGCGAGCGTCCTCGCCCGCGCTGTCGACGCGATACAGCTCCTGATATTCGGGTATCGACAGCACCAGCCAGCCGCCGGCGACGATCTGCGCATAAAGCGCGTCGAGGTGAACGGTGTGGACATTGCGCGGATAGAGCCGGTTTTGCGGGATGATCTCCTTGGCCAGCCCCGGCGGTGTCCAGAATAATTTAATCAGCGCCGCGCCGCCGTTCTCGTAATACTCGAGCCGGATGTCGTATTTCTTGCCGGCGACCAGCGCGATGCTGCCGCTGTTCTCCGTCGCGCCGTGATCGGTCCAGTTGTTGATGATCAGTTGATCGTCGACCCACAGGCGCACGCCGTCGTCGGACATGGTGTGAAAGCCGTAGCTGCCGGAGACGGGGGCTTGCACCCAGCCGCTCCAGCGCACCGAGAAAGTATCGCCGCCGATTTGCGGGGCGGGCGAGCCGCCGCCCCAGTCGAAGTTCACCGTGGCGTCGTTACGCGTGAGTTTGCGCGCCGAGAGATTCTTGTTGTCGAAATAGTCGCCGCAGAGGCCGCTGCCGGTGGCGGCGCCGGTGGGCGGATCGGAGATGTCGGCGATGGTGAAACCGGGCCATTCGCCGGCGGTGATGGGATCGCTGGGGCCGAGGCCCAGATAGCCGCGCTTGATCGCGTCGGACATCACCCGCCAGTCGGGCGCGTTGTGGCCGAACAGCGAGGCGCGCTGGCGCAGCGCGTAGACCTTGGGATTCGCCGCCGGGGTAACGAATGGCGAAGCCGTGCCGAGGCCGCGCTCCAAGGTCACGACGGTATGATCGGCATCGGAATCGAGCTCCACCGCGGTGACACGGCGGAAATCCCAGTTCTCGTTGCCCGAGTCGTTTTCGCGTTCACTGCCGACCAAGAGCAGGGCATCGCCGGGTCTGAGCCGCGTCGCCGTGCCTTGCAGATAAAGGGTTTTGGTGCCGAACACCGGCAATATCAATTTACGGGTCTGCGGTTTGAGGGCATTCCACGCCGGCCGCGCCTCGATGCGCTCGATGGTCTCGAATGTTTGCGGCTTTTCATCGGGGCCGGGCATGCTCTGCACCTTGACGCCCATGTCCAGCGTGATCTTGGCGGGCACGCCCGAGGCCTGTTTGGGTTCAGCGCTCGCGGGCTGCGGCGGCGGCTCTTGCAAGGTGAAGGCGAGATAAGTCTCGGCGGCGACACCGGGTTTGAGGCGATAGCCGATCAGCCGCGCCAGTTCGCTCAGCGACAAGCGTTCGGTGGCGGTGCGCAAATAAGCCTCGTTGGCGAGACGCTCCTGATAGAAGCTCAACACATCGGCCATGCAGGCGTAGGCATCGAGCAGGGCGATGGAGAAATCATCGCCGTCGCGGGTGCGCAGCTTGGCGAGCGCGGGATGATCCTGCGACGACAGCCGCGCCCACAAGCTCGCGTACACCTCGGCATGGGTGCCGATGCGATAGGCGATGGCGGCGAGCCCGGGCCGGTTGTAGAGTACGGACGGCGCCTGCACGCTCACGCCGTCGCAGCCGCCGCAGCCGCCGCAGCCGCCGCAGGCGTCTTGAGGCGAGGATGTCGCGCTAATGGTCATATATTCTTCCCCTCTCCCTGTCCCTCTCCCGCAAGGGGAGAGGGGACGTACATGCAAGGGTTTTGCTTGAAACCCCGATCTTGCCGCCGTCGATGATGAACACGCCCTCGTGAGGGAACGTGCATCCAAGACCTTCGCTCAAAACCCCTCTCCCCTCGCGGGGAGAGCGCAGCGAGGGGGGCGAAGCCGGTTGGGGAGAGGGGGCGTACATGCAAGAGTTTTGCTTAAAACCCCGATCTTGCCGCCGCCGATGATGAACACGCCCTCGTGAGGGAACGTGTCTCCAAGGCCTACGCTTAAAGCCCCTCTCCCCTTGCGGGGAGAGCGCAGCGAGGGGGGCGAAGCCGGTTGGGGAGAGGGGGAGTGGATACAACTCGGATACTCCGGCTTTATCCCTCGCCGCGTCCATCGTCGATGGACATGAGGCATGACACGGCCCGCTCATTTTCCACCTCCCACCGACAGTTTCAACACACCGCGTTCCGGAAAATTGGGATCGTTGTCGAGTCGTGCGATCTCCAGGCGGTCCAGGTTCAGCACGCCGTCGTCCAAGGGTTTCGGGTCCGGAAAACGCAGGCGCTGAAAGCTGTCGATCACCACCGAGGCCACGCCTTGCACCGCCTGCGCCGCTTGGTACAGCGTGCTGAGATACACGGGTTGACCGAAGGTGAAGTTGTCCGGATGGAACAGGGCGCGTGAGCCGTCGGCCAGCCAGCCGCGGCTGAACACCCGCATCAGCGCGGCGCGCACGTCGGCGCGGAAATAATCGGGTTTGACGCACACCGTCATCGCCACCTGCAACGGCACGTAGCGCGGACCGTCGACTTCGAGATCGTAGCCCGCCATGCGGTAGCGCTCGACGTGTTCGCGTATCCCTTGTTCATATTGCGCGTCCACCTCGCCGCCGCCCTTGCGGTCGACGGTGAGAAATACCGTGTGCCAGCTGCCGGTCCAACGGAAACTCGCGGCGGCGCGCTGCACGCCGGCATGGCGCTCGGTGATCTCGGCGTAATCGGCCGGGGTGACGGCGCGCTCCTGCACGCGAAAGGCCTCGGGCGCATCGCGGCGGATGTCCTCGGCGCTCTCCGGCTCGCTGCCGCCCTGCGCCGGCAGCGGATTGGCGATGCGCAACAGGCGCGCGTCGTTACTGACGACGTGCGCCAGCGAGTCCAGGCCGATATTGCCGGCCGCCCCGTTACCGATGCGGTAAGTCGCGGTGAAATGCGGTGCCGCTGTCCGGGCGTTTGCCATGGACGTCGTCGCCGAAACGCAGCAGGGCGCTGCCGTCGTGTTCGCTCTCCACCACGAATTCGCTGGCGGCCGCGTCGCTCGCGAGCAGGTCGAGGCGCGGCCGCCACGTATCGGGCGTGCCTTGATAAAGACTGGCGAGCGTGATGGCCGGCCGCGCGCGCCGCGGGTCGGCGGCGGTGATCAGCGCGGCGGCGGCATCCAGTGGATACACCAGCACCAACCCGCCGGCGAGCCGCAGGCGATAGGCATCGACGCCGTCGGCCACCGACCACAGGCCGTCGCCGCCTTGCACGACCGCCGGGCCCGCGTCCAACACCACGCCCTGCGCCTGCAAGGCCGCGCGCAGCGCCGGCGTGAACGCGCGCGTCTGCAAGGCGGTGATGACGGCCGCCGTCGCGGTGAAGGTGAATAATGGCGCGGCGGTGAGCGGCAGGGCGCGGGTGAGCGGCCGTTCCGCGAGTGGTGGCCGGAAACGCGGCGGTACGCCTTGCAAGGGCGGTCGTTCGCAACTCAGCGTCTCGTTCACCGTCGCGAGCGTGAGCCGCGAGGCGGACACCTCGCCGAGGTCTTCGCCCGCGAGGGTGCGGCCGTGATCGGCGAGCACGATGTTGCCGTAAGCGACGCTGACTTCGTCGAGATAGACCGCGCCTTGATCCTGGTCGGTGATCGTGGAGAGACACAAGGGAAGGGGCAGCGCGTCGTGTTCCGCCCACTGTATCTCCGTCACGTCCAGCGGATCGTTGTTGGGCACCGGCAGGAACAGGCCGCCCGACGGGTCTTGCGCGAGGCGCGCGTCGGTGAGGCGCACGGCGCAACGGTGCGCGCGGGCGGCGTCCTCGGCGCGACCGGTGCGCGGCCCGAACTCTTCGGCGAACACCAGCACGTCGCCGGCCTTGAGGTTGGGATAACGGCCCGCGAGCGTGGCGCGCGTCGCGCCCTTGGGCAGGCAGCATTCGCGTTCGCCCCAGCTGTAGAACGTGATGCGCTCGTGCGCCTGATAGAGCAGGGTGTCTTCCACCGTCTCGAACACCACCGGGCCGAGCGCCAGGGCATCGCGCAGTTGATCGCCGGCGGGCGCGATGCGTTCCGGCAGATCGGCGACGCGGCTCAGCAGCGGCGTGGCGCGCGGCAACGGCACGCCGTCGTCGTTGACGAACACCCGCACCCAGACGCGCGCGTTGCAGCCTTCGTGTACTTGATAATCCACTAGGCGCGCGTGGCGGCGCAGCGAAATGCGGCGGCGCGCGGTGCCGAGATAGGCCTCGGTGGCGACGGCATCCTGCTGATACGAGAGTTGATCGCCGACGTAGGCCAGCAGCTCTACCAGGGTGACGCCGGCATCGGCGGGATTGCGGCTCCGCCATTCGGGCATCAGCACGCTCATGCGGTCGAGCATCAGGCGGCGGAAGCTCGGGTAGTCCTTGGCGAGATAGTCGAGGCGCGGATTGATCGCGGGCGGGGTGGGACAGGGCGTGGCGCTCGCGCAGTCGAAGTCGGACTCGCACTGCACCTTGAAGGAAAACTGGATTTCACTGAGACGCGGATCGAAGCCCGCGGGCGGTGCATTGCTGCCGGCACCGCTCACCAGCCGCAGGTTGTAAATCGAGAAATCGCCGTAAAACTGGGTGCGGATCACCAGGAATTCGTTGAGCGGCGCGAGGCCGTCGACCAGGCTCGCCGGTTCGCCGGCGGGCAGGGCGTCGGCGACCGCGATCCAGTCGATGTCCACCGTCTTGATGCGCTCGCCGCCGTCGATGCGGATATTCTCTTTACCGAGCGAGGGCACCGGCCGCAGAAATTTCACGAACAGCGTGAGCTGGCGGGTGACATCGCCGGGGAAGCCGCTGTCGCGCACCTCGAGATAGTCGAGGCCGTTGAGCGTGCCGTTGAGCTTGACGACATCGAGGCGGCGTTGGTCGCAGCAGTGATATTTCATAATAATGCGCCTCCCGCCGCCGTCATATCGCGCCTCCCGGTGCGTTGATCCGCGCCGTACCGCGCTGCCGGCTGCGGTTTTCGATGTATTGCACGGTGATGAGCAGCGCGCCGTCCTGCGCCTCCACGCCCACCGCCTCGACGGTGATGAGATCGCTCAGCCATTGCTGCAAGGCGCCCTGCACCAGGAATTGGGTGGTCGCCGCGACTTCCGGACTCGCGGCGGCGAACACCAGTTGCATCACGCCGCTGCCGAAACCGGGCCGCATCACCCGTTCGCCCGGCGCGGTGAGCAAGACCTGTTCGATGAGATCGCGGATATGGCCGGAGCTGTCGGTCTCCGCCGTGCGGCCGCGGCCGTCGAAGTGGAAGGGATAGTCGATGTTGCTCATGTCGCAAGCACCCGGGGTTGCACGACCAAAGGCAATAAGCCGGTGCCCGTTGGCACACACACCGCCGTGCCGGTTTGCAACAATACCGGCGCGCCGCCCGCCAGCACCCGCACCGCGCCCACCACCCATTGCGCGGTGACGCAGGGCGGGTTGGGTGTGCCGGTGAGGGCACAGCCGGTGATGGCGTACGGCGTGGTCAGCGTAGTCACCGGCTGGCCGCTCACCAACACGCGCGGAAACGGCGTGAGCGGTGTCGCCGGCCCCGCGTGCATGCAGGTGATCGTGGCACCGAGATGGAGGATGGGCGCGGGCATTAGTGTTTGCTCTCGATCTTTCTACCCCTCTCCCCCGGCCGGCTTCGCCCCCCTCGCTGCGCTCTCCCCTCAAGGGGAGAGGGGAGGAAAGAGAGGGTCGCGGTTCGATGCTGTTCTACGTCTTTATAAATGAGTTGATTTAAAACCCCTCTCCCTTCAAGCGAGAAAGGTCGGGGAGAGGTGCTGGGGGAGAGGGTGGCGGTTCGATGCTGTTTTACGTCTTTATGAATGAGCTGCTTTAACACCTCTTTCTCTTCAAGCGAGAGGAGTCGGGGAGAGGGGAATAAATTCACTGCACCGGCGCTGTTCGTCATGCTGCCTATCTCCTTTCCCTATACCACCGTGAGTGCGCCGAGATTGATGTCCACCGTCGGCCCGGTGAGATTGATCACCGCGCCCTTGCCGTTGGAAATCAGGATGCCGATGTCGGTCACCGAGATCATGGCGCCGGTCGCGGTCTGGATCTGGATGCCGCCGGTGGGGCCCGGCACATCGCTGATGACGATGCCGTTCTTGAGTGGTGTCTGCAGGGTGATGCCCGGCACCACCGGCGGCACCATGCGCGACAGCACCGGCACCTCGGCCGCCGTGCCCCAGAATCCGCCGACCCAGATCGGATAGTCGGGATCGCCCTGTTCGAACTCCACCCACACGCCGGAGCCGATCAGTGGCAGGGTGAACATACCCATATTGATGCCCGCCACCGGTGCGCAGGGCATGGCCCAGCTCGACAACATCAGGTTCGACACGTCGGGCACCATCACTTGAATGCGGGCGATCTGCATGGGGTCGATGTTGTTGACCACCGTGCCGCGGTATTTGCCGTAGTAGTGCTTGCTCTCGCTCATCGTGGCCTCTGACTCTCGTCTTCTTTAAGCCCCTCTCCCCTTGAGGGAAAGGAGAGGGTGAGAGAGCAACACCCTGCGCGATCTCTGCAATCTGGCCCCTCTCCCCTTGAGGGAGAGGGGAGGGGGAGAGGGGAAGTGGAAAAATACTCCGCAATCCTTTCCAGCACCGCCACCGTTTCATTCAACACTTCGGTGTTCCAAAAACGCAGCACGCGAAAACCATGTTTATTCAACGTCATTTTTATTTCTCCCCCTCTCCCCCGGCCCCTCTCCCGCGAGGGGAGAGGGGGGGAAGCGCGATGTCCTGAAAGCCATGAGATGAACTGTTTCAAAGCCCCTCTCCCTTGATGGGAGAGGGGGTGGGGAGAGGGTGAGATAATTCAAGCCCTCGCTCATGCCGGCACCCTCGCTACGGTGGACAACAAACCATTGCGCACCAGCGTGAAACCCTGTTTGTATTCGCCGTGTTTGATGCTGTGAGTGACGCTTTTGACGTAATAGAGTCCGTCATACGCCGCGCCGACGCCGCGCACGCCCACCAGTTGCCGCGCCTTCAATATCCGGCCGTAGCGCACCACGTTGAGCGTACCGGTGCCGGTCACCGCATCGGCGTGTTGCGAGGCGTAGGCGAGTCCGGTCATCACCGCGCTCAACGGCGACTGCTTGGCGGTGTCGTTGAGAAATTTGATCTTGGGCGGCAGCGGCGGCACCAGACCGAGCGGCGGATTGAGCGGCGTGATGTCGGGGATGGGAATCGGGATAGGAATCTTGGTGGCCTGATTCTGAATGAAGACCACCGGCAGTTCCTTCGTTTCTTTATCGAAAGTAAACGACAGCGACTCCACGTTGGTATGCGCGTCCATGTCGGTGTTGAGCGCCGGTTGCGGCGCGCCCACTTTGATCTCCGGTCCCCAATAGGCGCGGCTGGTGCCGGGCAGCGGGCCGGGGTCGATATAAAACACATAGCCCGCTTCGAGCGCGAGCCGCTTCACATAGCCGTAGTCCGTGCCTTGCTGGCGCGGGATGCGTTCGATGGGGATGGGGATATCTTCCACCACGCTCGGGATCACCAGCGGTATCACGCCGAAGGCGGCGTATTTGGCGAGGGTGATCAACACCCGCAGCGCCGGCGGCATGGCGGGGAAGGGGATGCCGTCGAGTTCGATGAAGTCCATCAGCGCGCTGAGATCCTTGCCCTTCACCACCAGCGTGGATTTGCCGCCGCCGGCGCCGGGCCGCACCTCGTGATGGGTCATCACACCGTCCATCAGCACCTCGGCGTTGGCGCCCATCATCGCCACGATCACGACGCGCACGATGGGAATACCGCCACCGCCGGTGAGCAGAAACAACGTGTGCAGCGGCGAACGTTTGGACAGCGTGAAGGTGAGTTCGAAACCGCTTTGAGTATCGCCGCCACTCACCTGCACCTGCACCTGTTCCAGCGCCTCGATCACCTCGCGCGGCGCCGGGATGGGTACGGCGGGGCCGATGTAGAGTTGCAGGTTGATCCCCTTAAGCATCGCTCGCCCCCGGCACGCCTTCCGGCAGTGTGATGGCGATGGGTGCGCCCGGCGCCGCGGTGAGTTCCGCGGGTCGCAGCGCGCCGTTGGCATCGCATAACCGCCAATAGAGTTCCGCGTCGCCGAGATAACGCGCGGCCAAATTATCGAGGCGGTCGCCCTGGGTTACCGTGTGGAGTTGCAACACCGCGAAATTCTCCGGCGGCGGCACGAATCGGCGTTTGAGATAGGCGACGGGTTCCTGATTGGTTTGTTCGAGGGTCGTCACCGCAATGCCGTGATACCGGCTATTGGACGGAAACGGCGAGGTGTTCAGCACCCCCGCTTGCAATAAGGCCTGTAAGGGATCGCTCATGACAATGCCTCCAAACCCAAGGTCGCCAAGCTCGCGCCGGGCGCCTTGCCCGCCAGCGCCTCTTTGTTTTTGAGATAACTCATGAACAGGCTGCCGCCCTTGTGGCTGAAGCCGAGATCGTCCACCGACAACACCCGCATGCCGAGACTCACCTTGGCGCGGATGGGATTGAGCAGCGGGTCGAAGGCCTCTTCGGTGACGGAAAACTCCGTGATACGCACCGGCACCGCACGCTGCTTGCTCCAGACGAAGATCGTGAGCGCCGCCTCCATCGGCACGATCTCGAGCGCGCCGCCGCCGGCGAGCGTATTGTTCGCCTGCAAGGCACCGCTGCTCGGATAGATCAGCGTCTCCAGCGCCGCGAGTTGCGGGTGGATGCCGTGCTGTACGGCGGTGCGGTGTTGATCCGGGAATTCGAGCTGATCGGTCGCGTCGATTTCGGCCTCGAGCTTCAATGTCTCGATGGGCGGCCCCTTCACACGCAGCGCCTCGGAGCGGTCGCCGCCTTCGGCCGTGAAGGCCTGCACCTGCAAGGACCGATTCAAACTGTCGGGGTTGTATTGCAGCGAGATCACGCGCAGCACCTGGCCGCTGGACGGGTCCATCAACACGAGGCCGCCTTTGAGCAGGGGAGGTGAGCCGGGAAACGTGGTCGTCATGCCGTCATTCCTTTTGATCGAGTCAATCGAGCGGGCTCAGCCGGTTCTTTTCCACCGGGATGAACGGCGGTTTGAGTTGGTCGCGCACCTCTTTCATGGGGACCTGCTCGCCCGCGCGTTTCGCGATCTCCTCGCTGTAACGCGCGAGCCGGCGCTGATAGGCCTTCCAGTAATAGATCCACAAGGTCGCCGCGCGCGGGCCGTAACTCAGCCGCACCAGCTTGCGCCGCATCTTGGGATCGCGCACCTGGCTGCTGATCGAACGCTGCTCGGCCTCGATCGATGCCAGCCGCGACTCGACCGGTTCGAGCGCCTTGGCGTAGGCCGCCGCGTGCGCCTCGAGGTGCTCGAGCAGCTCGGCCGCGGCGATCGAGCTGCGTTTTTTGTCGCCGGCCAATTGTTGCTCGAGTGCCGCCCACGCGGCCGGCGCCTCTTCGTTCCAGAACTTGAGCGTCACGTCGTTGTGCATCTCGCGCATGCGTTCGGTGACGGCGAGGTAACGGTTGTGGAACGCAAAGGTAAGGCTGTCCTTCTTTTCCGAAGCCGGTCCGAACAGCTTGGTCGTCGCCGTGGTCTGATAAAAATCCCACAACTTGCGCTGCGCCTTCTTGGGATCGTCGCCGACTATCGGCACGTCCTTGACGACGAAGGGCATGTCGAGCGGGCCGCTGATGAATGACGAACTCGCGATCTCGCCGATGAACTGGGTCTCGTCGCGCGGGCCGGGCGGATGCTGCTCCGTCTCGATGGTGACCATGCCGGTCTCGTCGGAGACCTTCTTGGTTTCGGTGTAGGCCTCCCAGTCTTTGCGGATGTCGCGCCATTTCTCGGCGCTGAGCTCCTCGTAATGGTCGTTGTGGATGAGATAGGCCGGCAAATCGTCGCCGTCGATGACGAGCGCGATGTGCGCCGGCAGCAGGACGAAACGGAAACGCAGCTTGAGCTCGTTGCGCACCAGCGACAGGATATAGGCCGCGCGCAAGGCATAGACCCCGCAGTCATGCACCAGCTGGCCGCTCAGCGCGCGCGGGAAATCGCGGTTGAGATAGTTGTCGCCGATGTCGTAGACGTTGGTGTAGCGCGCGTGCTCGGTGAAGGCGCGCAGGTAGGTGAACAGCAGGTCGATGACGGCGTGCAGGGCCTCGGCGGGTTTGCGCCGCAGTCGGCGCGTGCCGGTCAGCGGCGGGTCGATCATGTCCTGGTATTTTTGCAGCACGAACTCGCGCCAGTCGTCGTCGCTGTGCAGGCGCAGACGGCCGCCCTTGAGGTGCTTGAGCGTCTCGGCATTGCGTTCAGCGTCATCGCCGATGGGGCTGTCGAAGGGTTTTTCTCGCGGCAGGATATCCACCGCGCCGTAGATGCGCGCCAGCACGTTGATCTGATTTATGCGCGCCTGATAAAGCCGCTCCAGCGACATATGGAGTTCCCGCGCGACCTCGTGGCGCGGGTCGTAGGTCGTGATGGGTAGGGTGCGGCGCTTGGCCTGCTTGCCTTTGGCGAAGGGATCCGAGATCGTGCCGTGGCCGGCCTTCTTGATCCGGGTGCGCGTGATGGGTATGCGCAGGCCCGCGATGTCCTTGCCGCGATCGCTGGGGAACAGCGCGGGCCGCAGCTCGCTGTCGAGTAGTTTGCGCATCAGCGCCAGCGTGGCCGAGCCTTGTTGATTTTCAAGCTCGGTCGCGGCACCGTCGATCATGGTTTGCAGCAGGGTCTCGATGCCGCCGCCGAACAGCAGCTCGAGCTGTTCGGTCAGTGCGTCATAATACTCGATGCGGGTCATCCACGGCCGCAGCACGATACCCCGGCCGTCCATGCGCCGCTCCCAGGCCAGCGCCTCGTAATCGATGGCGGCGATCGCGTCACGCAGCGGCACGAAGGCACGTACCAGGAATTTGAATGAAGCGGCGGTCGTGTCGGGGGTCGAGGTATCGATCGCCGCCACGGCAAGTTCAGTCAGCCGTTTAAAAAACTCCACGGTGCGGCGATCGGCGCCGGGGTCGTAGCCGGGCGAAAACGCGGCCTTTTCGCCGTAGTGGCGGCGCAGTTTGGCGCTTTCATCCGCCAAGCCGAGCTCGATCATACGCGCGGCCAATTCGATCATGAGATCGCGGCTGATGGTGCCGAGGTGAAAGCCGATGTCGGCGTCCATGAATACGTCGAGCAGCTTCGGTATGTCGGCACTGCGCTTTTGATCGACGGCCTCGCACAGGGGCAACAAGGCCTTGAGTCCGCGATAATTGAGATGTTCGATGACCAGGAAGGGCGATTGCGCGGCCTGCGCGGCCATGCGCTGGTCGTGGTCGGCGATGGCGTCGATCACGTATTGATAAAACTTGGTCGGTACGATCCCCGGTTTTTTCTTGCGTTGAATCACCGCGCCGCCGAAACCGGGCTGGGTCTGTTGCACGACGTGCGCGAGTTCGTGCGCGAGCAGATGACGGCCCTGCGGCGTGTGCGGCGAATAGCGCTGCGCCGCGAACACGATGTGTTCGCCCGCCGTGTAGGCAAATGCGGCGACCGCGTCGGCCGATGTGGCGGCGCGGCTGTCGGTGTGAATGCGCACGGCGCTGAAGTCGCGGCCGAAGCGCGCCTCCATGTAGCTGCGCGTGGCAGCATCGAGCGGTTGGCCCGCGCCGTCCAGGGCCTCGCGCACCGAGGGCGGCACGGCGCTGATATCGCCGTCGCCGCTGGCCTTGCGCTGGATGCCGACTTCCTCTTTTTTCTTCGGTTCTTCTTTGAGATCGGGCGCGGCCTCGCCGAGCGGCTTGAGTTTGAGTTCCTCATCGAGCAGAGAAAAGGGTTTGGGTTTGAATTCGAACTTCGGCTGCGGCAATTGAAACGGCGAGGGCGCGGCATAAGGCGGCACGCCGCCGAGCTCCGGCAGCCGCGGCAACTCCTTTTGCAGCGGCAATAACCCGAAGCGTTGCAGCGCCTCGGGCGAGCCCGGTTTGTAGCGCAAGCCCGCACGGAAGCGCGCCTGCTCGGCCGCCATCTTCGCGTTCTCCTCGCGCAGCCGCTCGGTCTCGGTCTTCACCGGTTTTTTCTTGCCGCCGAGCTGCTCGCTGTAGCTGAAACTGATCATCGCCTTGGTCGGTTTGTCGACCGGCCCTTCGTAGGTGATCTTCACCTTGAGGCCGGGCGTGATCTTGTCCAGAGCGATCTCGGGGAGTTGGGCGGGCAGGGGCCGGTGCGTCGCGGCCAGCGCCGCAACGGCGCCCGCGGCGGCGGTGCCGGTGATGATCTTGCCCGGCAAGCTACCGATGAAACTTTCGCCGGCCTCCTTGGTGCCTTTGACCAAGGGGTCCTGCCCGGCCTTTTCCTTGAGCTTTTTGCCGAGTTCGGTGGCGAGAAAGGCCTCGCCCAGTTTTTCCGCCGCCTCCTTGTATTTTTCTTCCTCGGCCTTCGGTTTCTCGTCGCGCTGTACAGCCGATACCGGGACACGCGATAGCAACAAGTCGTCGCGCGGGACGGGCCGGCCGCTCGTCACCGCCTGGGCGGCGCGGTCGGCCTCGCGTTCGTACGCGTCATTCGGCGCGCCGATGCGCAAACTCGTCTTGCGTTGCAGCCAAGCGGCGTTGCGGCTACTCACCTTGGTCCGCCGCGTGCGTTCAACCATGGCCGTGCTCCGGCGCCGCGGCGATCGCATCGGTGACGATACACGCCAAGGCGGCACTCAATTGCGCGCCGCTGCAATCGGCGGGCAGATCGATGTTCGCGCGTACATGCGGCACGGCGGCCGTCCGCGAAGACGGCGGCAGTGCGGGCAAACGGTCGCGCAGCGCCGCCTGCAACGCGGCTGTGATGGTCGCGGCGTCAATACGCGTGTAGCCGTGCAGTACCAGACGGTCGATATGCAGATGGACGGCGACGGCCGTCGCGGGCGTCTTCATTTGAACAAGTCCGTATCCACGTATTTTTGCTTGACCATCGACCAGAAGTCGTCGGCCAAGCCCGCTTCGACATACCTGTAGGGCAGCCAGCCGTAACCGTGGTCACCCCAGCCCTTGCCCCAGGAATTGCGAATCAGCAGGGCGCCTTTATGAGGACCGATTTTTTTCTTGTCGTCGTAACCGACCGCGAGCACCGCGTGGCCGCCTTCGAGGGTGTCGCCTTTGGTGGGGTAGGGAATCTCGCCCTTGCCGTCGCCCAGCGGCGGGATGGAGCTGTAGACCGAGAAGCCGAACATGGCCGGCAGTTCGGCGGCGAGATAACGTTTGATCTCGCCCAGCACCTTGCCCGGCACGGTGCCCGGCGGATCGAGACGGTAATACTGCACCGCCAGATAACTCTGGGCGAAGGAATAGCAGAAGGCGGTGGGTTCGTCGTTGAACTTGCTGGTGTAGTAGGGCCAATATTTTTCCGGCGGCACGCCGAACAACACCATGGCCTTCATGGTGTCGCGCAGATAGGCGCCGTCGTCGCCCTTGACATCCCATCAGATTGCGCGTGACCTTGTAGAGAAACAGGCGCGAGGCGTCCATGTGTTTGCCGAAGGCGCGCCGCTCGTAATATTCCATCATGCCTACCGCCGCGTGGGCGGTGCAGGAATCCGAGGCTGCCTTGATCTTCGATCGGCGAACACCAAGGGCGCAAATCGACGGCGGTCGGCGCGGCCTTGCGGGCTTTTTTAAGCGGCGTGGATTGGCTCAGCAATTTATCGACGGCTTCCGACTCCGGCGTGTAATCTCGCACGTCCGGCAGATCGTGCTGCCAACCCAGACCTAGGCCGTGTATCGTCTTCATCGTTGTCACTCCTTCGTATTTAAATTTTCACCCGCATGTTTGGAATCCGGTTCACCCTGGGCCTCTCCCGCGAGGGAGAGAGGGTGTCTTATCCGCGTCGTCGCGTTTGAGCGCGCGCGCCCATCCTGGAATTCCGAGCAAGAGAAGATTCGTAGCCGACTATTGAATTTCACGTTCACTTCCAACCCCCCGTCTCCGCTTCGCTCAGGGGCTTTTCCAGCTTGGCGTATTCCATGCGCGCGGCGCGGGCGAGATGAGCCATGCCGAGGCGACCGCCGTCCTCGGCGGCGAGGAAGGCGGCGTTCATGGCGATATTGCGGATATTGCCGCCGGCCACGTGCAGGCGCGCGAGCTGGTCGACTTTGAGCGTGTCGCGCGGCAACGGCGCGGGAAAGATCCGCCGCCAGATCTCGGCGCGTTGCGCGACATCGGGAAACGGAAACTGCACCACGAAACGGATGCGGCGCAGAAAGGCGGTGTCGAGCAGCGATTTCAGATTGGTGGTGGGGATGGAGAGGCCGCGGTAGGTCTCCATGCGTTGCAGCAGATAGGCGAGTTCGATGTTGGCGTAGCGGTCGTGGCTGTCTTTCACCTCGCTGCGTTTGCCGAACAAGGCATCGGCCTCGTCGAACAGCAGCACCGCGCCGCTGGCCTCGGCGGCGCTGAACAGGCGTTCGAGATTCTTCTCGGTCTCGCCGATGTATTTACTCACCACCGCGGCGAGGTCGATGCGGTAGAGATCGAGACCGAGCTCGGCGGCGATGACCTCGGCGCCCAGCGTCTTGCCGGTGCCGCTCTCGCCGGCGAACAAGGCGCTGATGCCGAGGCCGCGCGCGCCCTTGGCGGCGAAGCCCCATTGTTGATAGACCGTGGCGCGGTGGCGCACCTGGCGGGCGATGTCGTGAAGGACGGCAAGCTGGCCGGGCGGCAGCACCAAGTCGTCCCAAGTCGCCTGCGCGTCGATGCGTTGCGCGAGATGCTCAAGACCGCCGCGGCTGCGGCGGCGGCAGGTGCGCCACAGCGCCGCGCTCGCGGAGTCGTCCTGTTGCGCCTCCATGAGAGCCTCGCCGGCGGCGGTCGCGATGTCGGCGGTGGAGAAATCGAAGTGAGCGGCGAGCCGGGCGAGTTCGGCGTCATCGGCGGGCGCGCCGTTCAGGTGTGCACGCCACAGCGCGCGCTGCTCCTCGACCGGCGGTTTGTTGATTTCCAGTGCGATACAGGCGTGGCGTGTCGCAGGGGGCGCGGCGCCGAGCAGGATCATGGGGCCGGCGATTTGGTCGAGCAGGCTCGCTAGTGAGTCCGTCGCCGTGTCCAGGGCTTCGATGATCAACGCGGTGCCGCCGAGCAGGCATTCGCGTGTCAGCAGCCGCGCGATGAGATTGCGTTCCTCGGCGACGGTCGGCAACTCGTCGGCGCGCAGGATCAGCGGGCGCAGGCCGCAGGCCTCGCAGATGGTCATGGCGACGCCGCGTGCGGCGGCGGGGTCGCCGCCGTGCAAGGCGATCAAAGGGAGTTCGGTCTTTACCTCGTCCCAGCGGCGCTGGAGCCGTGCCGCCTGTTGTTGCTGTGTGGCGGATAAAGGAACGGGTGCCGGCAGCGGCCGCGCCAGCGCGGCGAGACGGGTGTCCAGCGCGCCGACGCCCAGCAGAAAATGCAGGATGCGCTCGTCGAGGGCGAGCCGCGCGCTGGCGATATGCGCCGTGTCGCTGAGCTGCACGAGGCGCCAGTGACGCAGCGGCGCCTGCGGCGACAGCGCGCTCCAATGCGCGCTGGGCAAGACCGCCAATGCGAGACCGAAGCTCGGGTAATCGGAGCGCGGATCGGTCTGCGCCGACGCGCAGAGATGGGCCAGATACGGCTCCAGTTCCACGCCGGCGCAGAGCAGCACGATATTGCGCTCGAATTCCGACAGCCCGAGCTGGGCGCATAGTAAATTCAGGGTGGGCGTCGTCCCGGGCGCGGCGCCCGGTTCGCCGTCACCGTCGGCGGCGTATTCCAACAGGCGCCGCAGCCAGGCGAGCTCCGCGTCCAGCGCCAGCCGATTCGCCTCGATCCAATTGTTGTCCGTCGGCGCGTTCATGCGGGGATGTTCATCCTTTGCGTGATATCGAATTGCGGCGGCGTGAGTTCGCGGTTCACCAACACGCTGTCCGCGCCGTCGACGCGCAGCCGCAGCCATTGCTGACCGGCGCCGAGCGCGGGGAAGATAAAATCAAGGGTGCCGGTTTGTACGGTGATGTCACCCGGCGCTTCGTTGCCGCCGGCATTGAGGCTCACGGTTTGTCCCGGCCGCACCTGCGGAGTAAAGGTTAAGGAGATCGTCACCGCGCCGCTGCCGGCGTCGCGCACGGCGCTCGAACCGGGAATATCAAGGCGCGGCGCCAGCAGCAGGGGCAGGCTGTTGCTGCTGCGGTCGAAGGTCTCGCCGGGACGTTGCAATATCACCGTGACGTTCCAAACGCCGGGCGGCCAGGCGAGCCGGGCGGCGGCGTCATTGGGCAGGGTCACGGTGATGTTCTCGCCGTTGGCGTTGAGGCCGAGATTTATCTCGATGGGGTTGACGAGGCGCGGGTGTTCGAAACGCACGCGCACATTGCCGCCTTCGAGGTTGTGGCCTTGCAGGGTGACGACGTCGCCCTGCTGCGCGGCGATTTGCTGGTGAGGCAGGGCGATGGCGGTGAGCATGGGATAGGGCGGAATCAAACCTCCCACCGCCACCACGCCGCGTTCGCGGCCGGTCGCGAGGTCGCGTTCGCCGCGCGTCAGCACCGGCAGGGCGTTGCGCGTCGCGCGGCGCGATTCGATCAGCACCACCGAGAGGTGGTAGGCGGCGGTGGGACGATAATGGCCCTGGATCGCCGACCAGAGTTTCGACATCTCTTCGGTGCTCAATGTCTCCGGCGTAATTTTGATTTGCTCGACCTGGTCGGCGAGATCGGCGGCGGCGAGGGCCTGAAAGGCGGGCGGCAGGATGGAGCTGTCTATCGTACCGCCGCTCAGCGCGGTGCGGATCGCCTGGCGGTCGAGCACCGGCGTCTCATGCAGCAGATGCATGGCGTAGCCCAATAAGATTTCGCTGTGCAGTTCCGCCGCGCCGTAGGCGGTGAGCAAATAGTGCAGGTCCAACGCCAGCGGTGGATTGGCGAGACGCGTGCCGCGCTCGTCGCGCGAGGGCAGGCCGACGTTGCGCCAGCCGGCATTGGGCGTGACCTGGTACAGAAACAGATTGAGCTGGGTGCGGGCGTTGGTGCCGTCGATGGCGATGCTGTCCGGCGGCACGGCGGTGACCGTGACGTTATTGCCGAGCGCGCCGGTGATGTTGTGGTCGATGAGGCCGTTGTTGAGCAGATCGCGCAACACGGCGGTGACGGCGGCGAGGGCGAGCGGGCTGCTCATGGCCGCGCTCCGTCCGATGTCGATCGCGGCGGGACGAGTTTCGCGCGGCATGCCATCGGCGGCGGATACGAATACGCCGTGGCGCGGACGGCGCGCGCTCGATACGCTGCGACGGTAATGATGATCGGCGCGCCGTTCATGGTTTGCCTCCGCCGCGTTTGAGGTAGTCGGCGAGCGATTGCGTCGGTTTGGGTTCAGTCCGCGGACGTGACGCGGGCGGCGGCGCGGTGTTCGCCCGCACTTCGATACGGCCGATGCTGATGTGTATCGTCGGCGCGGCCGAGCCATGCCGATCCGCCATGTCGGCGGCGAACGCGGAGGGCGCGGGTGTTTCGCTGGAATTCATTTTATTGGCGGGGACCAAGGGCGGCTGCTCCCTCTCCCCTACCCCCTCTCCCGCGAGGGGAGAGGGGAATGAAGAGGTCGGCGCGTATTTTGACGCATCCGCGGTAAATCCTGAGTTACTTGTCGGCACACTGTTTTGTGTATCGCCCGGCACAAGCCCCTCTCCCCGCGCGGGAGAGGGGTTGGGGAGAGGCTGAGCCGACATGTGAGCGACGGAGGTAAAAGCCGCATCGTCACTTTTCCTTTGCGGAACGTCCGGTTTGTTATACGCAGCGGTTTTCTCCCCTTCTCCCGTAAAGGGGAGAGGGGACGCATATACCGCGTTCGGTGCTTTTGCGTTCCCTCCCTCCGCGCGGGGAACGCGCAGCGAGAGGGGCAGAGCCGGTTGAGGAGAGATAGAGAGAGCGTCATCGGTTCCAGACGCATTCTGTGAAATGAGACTCGAGATATCACGCGCCGCGCCCTCGTGTTCGAAGGGCGCGAACAGACTCGGCAGCCGCGGCGCGATCAAAGGCGCCGTTCCCAAACTGCGTTGCGCGAGACGGCTGAGGAAATCGCTCATGACGCCACTCTCTGTAAATAAGCGGCGCGGCGCGCGGGGCTCAGCGCGAGGATGTCGGCCTCGCGCCAGCCGTAGGCGCGCGCCAGCAGGTGGACCTCCAGCAACAGGCGTTGCGCGCGCGCGGCGACTTCGCTCCACAGGATGTGCACGATGTCCAATAACGATTGCCAGCGATGGGCGCAGGCGGGACAGTGGAGGTCCAGCAGCAGCTCGGCCCCTGGATCGGCGGCGAGCGCGGCCTCGGCGAGCGCGTCGCGCAGGGTCGGTGGCAAGGCTTCGGTATCGATCACCTCGTCATCGCGGCGGGCTTCGACCACGCAGCGCTGCATCAATAAACGCCGGGCCTCCGTGACATCAGCGGCGGTGGCCGCGGCGGCGAGATCGAAGCTGTCGAGCGGGCGTATGCGCAGCGCGTAATTGTTTATTTCGAATGTGCATGCATGCGTGTCGTCGGGCAGTGCTTGCAGCGAACCGCAAGAGAGATCGAACTCCACCGTTTCGTTGCACTGCGGACACACGCCGCGGCCGCCCAGCCGGTCGCCGAAGTTCAGTCGGCGCAAAATGAGCAGGCGCTGATTGCGTACACCCAGAGGCAGCGCGGCCAATTCGTCGCGTGAACACCCAGGCTCCGCCGCCGTCAGCAAGGCCAGCGCCTGATCGACGGGGTGCTGGTGCTGCGCGGTCTCCCAGAGTTGAAGGATGTCGTGGGCGGCGAGGGCGCGCATACAGACTTACGCCGGCTCCGTGAAACTGGGTTCGCCGGGTTCGGTCACGTCGTAATCGCGTTCCCAGCCCTCGTTCTCCAGCTTGATGTGCTGGATGGCGACGGCGTTGGCGTTGGCATCGAGGTCGGGCAGGGCCTGGAATTCGGACACCCAGCAGCGATAGACCTTGTACGCCATGGCGAGCTGGCCGGCCTCGTTGTAGACCTCGACGATGAGGTCCTTGCGGAAATCCTTCAGCGAGACCTCGCTGCCGAGACCCGAGCCGTAGTTCCACACCTTGTTGGCCCACTTCTCGAACTCGGTGTCGTGGGTGACGCCGCGCTCGAGGGTGATGGCCTCGTATTTGGTGCGGCCCGGTGATTTACGCCCGCTGGACGGGTCGCCGCCTTCGCGGTGCTCGACGACTTCGGTACTGCGCTTCAAGGCGCTGACCTTGGAGACCCCCGCCACATAGCGGCCGTCCCATTTGACGCGGAATTTGAAGTTTTTGTACGGATCGAAACGTTGTGCGTTAACCGTGAATTGAGCCATGGACTTCTCCTTGTTTCAAAGGCGGCGCGGGCGGGGTGTGTCGATCGAGACCCCTCTCCCTGTCCCTCTCCCGCGAGGGGAGAGGGGACGTAGTAAAGGAACGTGAACGAGACGTGTCTGTCCCTCTTCTCTCTTGATGAGAGGGAACGTGAGCAAGATGTGTCTGTTTCTCTCTCCCTTGATGAGAGGGGGCGTGAGCGAGAGGTGCCTTCTCTTTCCCCTCTCCCGCAAGGGGAGAGGAGACGTAGTAAAGGAGCGTGAAAAAACATGTCTCTGCCGCTGCTCTCGTGATGAGAGGGGACGTGAACGAGACTTGTCTGTTTTTCTTTCTCCTGATGAGAGGAAACGTGAACGAGAGGTGTCTTCTCTTTCCCCTCTCCCTCGATGGGAGAGGGGCAGGGGAGAGGGTGAGTAATTAAACCGCACACGCATCGTTATCACGTCTGGATCTGCCCGGCGATCTGTTGGATCTTGATCACCACGAACTCGGCGGGTTTGAGCGGCGCGAAGCCGACGACGATGTTGACGACCCCCGAGTTGATGTCGTTCTGCGTGGTGGTCTCCTTGTCACATTTGACGAAGTAGGCGTCGCGCGGACTGCTGCCTTGAAATGCGCCCTGGCGGAACAGGCCCTGCATGAAGGCGCCGAGGTTGAGACGGATCTGCGCCCACAGCGGTTCGTCGTTGGGTTCGAACACCACCCACTGCGTGCCGCGGAACAGGCTTTCTTCGAGAAACAGCGCGAGGCGCCGCACCGGCAGGTATTTCCACTCCGAGGCGAGCTGATCGGCGCCGCGCAGGGTGCGCGCGCCCCACACCACGCGGCCGATCACCGGAAAGCTGCGCAGGCAATTCACCGCGAGCGGATTGAGCTGGCCGTTTTCGCCGTCGGTGAGTTTGGTGGTGAGTTCGACCACGCCGTTGAGCACCGCGTCGTTGCCGGCCGGCGCCTTCCATACGCCGCGCTGGCCGTCGGTGCGCGCCATCACGCCGGCGACCGCGCCGCAGGGCGCGAAGTCGGCGAGGCGGTTTTCCTGCAAGGGGTCGGGCAGGCGCAGGCGCGGGAAATACAATGCGGCGTTTTCGCTGCGCGCCAGCCCCCAGGCCGCGCTGTCGAGACCCGCGGCGCCGGTGAGATCGGAGTGCAGATTCCAGGTGCTGAGCGGATCGACCACGTACATCGCCCGGCGCTGTTTGCAGTATTGCGCGGCGGCGCTGCGGGTCTGCGCATTGACGTCGCCGCCGACCTCGCGGGTGAGCGGCGGAATGCAGAGCAGATTGAACAGGTCCGCCTTTTCCAGCGCCCAGATGCCCTGTTTCGCCGCTTCCAATGCGGCGAGCGAGATCTGGTTGTCGGTGATCGCCGCGCCTTCGTTGCCGGTGGCGGTGAAGGCGGTGGACGAGGCGTTGTCGAGCAGGGGATCGGCGCCGGCGGGCGGATTGCCGTGGGCGACGGGGCGCAGCGCCGGCACCGTGCCCGGCGGCGTGACGATGCGCACGAGCTGCGATTCCTGCTCCAATACCCGCGTGACGAAACGGGCGTTGTTGGGATCGGTGGAGAGATTCACGTAGCGTTCGGTGACGCCGGTGGTGGTGTCGCGCACCGCGAGATTGAACAGGCTATTGGCCGGATCGGTGGCGAGCGACGGCCGCGTGTTGTGATCGACGCGCACTCGCAGTTTTTCGCCCCAACGCCCGGGACTCGCCGCGACCAGATTGAAACCCGCCGCGAGGGTGAGGGTGGCGGCGGCCGCGCCGTTGTGCACGCGCACGATCAGGGCGTCGGTGCCGCCGTTCTGAAAGAATTGCTGCACCGAGTAACTCATGCTGCTGTCGCGCCACAGGCCGCCGAAGACGCGCTCGAATTCGGCGTAGCTCTGCACGCGTACCGGCTCGTTGGCGGGCCCGCGCAGGGCGCGGCCGACGAAGGCGGTGATCGAGGTGGCGACGCCGGTGATGGTGCGGACCCCGCTCGGCACTTCTTCGATGTAGACACCGGGATAGGATAGGGTGACGGGCATGTGTTCTCTCCTTTGGTGGACAGGTTTTTACGGCGTGGCGTCGCGCCCGATCAGGATTTCGATGACCGCGTCGGCGCCCGTGTTATTGGTGAAGGTCAGACTGGTGGCGCCGCCGAGCAGGCCGACGGCGCCGGTGCCGATGAACACCTGCGGGCCGTCCAGGGGCACGTCGTTGCCGTTGACCTCGTAGCTCAGGTCGGCGCTGGGCGCTTGCGGATTGATAATGAGCAGCGCGACATCGGCGTTCGGTACCAGATCGACCTGTTGTGTCACGCCGTCTTCGATGCCGACTTCGAGTTTGTCGTAGGCGTCCACTTCCAGGTCACCCGCCGCCGAGAGGCTGGGCCCGTTGAGGGCCTGCGCCACGTAATTCCAGCTGATTTTTTCTGCCATGCCTTATCTCCTTACAATATTTGGTGCGGATGATGGCGGCGTTCGGGGCGCGATGCGGGTCCATCCGCGATTTTTAAAAAGCCTACGGAATCGGTTTGGCCCGCGCCGAGGAATAAATCACACGGCTATCCGGCAATATTTCCTTGCTAACCACACCGCGCTGGATCAGGCGCTCCAAGGCCCGCTCCACCTTGAACGACGTCGCGGCAAGCGGCATACAAGTCAACCACCAGCTCCGGATACCTTCCAGACTGTCTTTGCTGCGAGGGTGCTTTTCGAGGTATTGCTCAATCTCCAGCGCGATAGCATTTACCTCGGCGTCGTTGTCCGCGATTTCATTCACCGTGTGGCCTCGGCTGCGTGCGGCAACGCCGCGTCTGGCGATCACTATCGCAAGCGACATGCCATTAACTTTGGTTTTTAACTGATTGTTTTATATGTTTCAGAATTGAGTAAGGGGAGGGTGATCGGGTGAAAAAACACCCATTTTTGCCTTTCGATATCTAGGCGATTGGATTTGATGCAAAAAATTAAGTGGGTCGATTTTATCCCGGTGACGGTAATTAAATACCCAATTGCGACAGGCAGTTCTTATCAATTTTTCGATGAATCCTTGAAGACGTATTTACGCGCTTTCAGTTTTAGCGCGCGCCTAGTCTACGTATCTTCAACGTCGACGACAATATTTATAAATCAGTTTTTTGCTAAGAAGACTTAGGTAAACGCTTGAACTCCGTCCTGGCGAGTCCGTATTTTTTGATGAGCTTGCCCAGGGCGCTGCGTTCCTTGCCGGAAAGGTCGGCGGCCAGGCTGACATTGCCATGAGTTTCACTCAGCAAAGAGGAGAGGTAGGATTTTTCGAATTGGGCGATGGCGCGGGCCTTGGCGGTCTGAAAATCGCCGAGTGTGATCCGGCTGAGACTGCGCTCGGCCTTGCGGCGATCGTACACCGGTTTAGTCTCATCGAGACTAAACCGGATCAACGGATCATCGGACACCAGGAATTGCCGGTGGATGAGGTTCTCGAGTTCGCGCACATTGCCCGGCCAACTATAACGTAGAAAGGCGCTGATGTTATCGGGATGCAATGAGCGTGGTGCTTGTTGGTATTCCTGGGCGAAGCGCGCGATGAAGTTTTCCGCGAGATGCAGCACATCGTCGCCGCGTTCCCGCAACGGCGGCAAATCCAGACATACCAGATTCAATCTAAATAACAGATCTTCGCGGAAGAGGCCCTTGTTCACCATGCCTCGCAGGTCGCGGTTGCTCGCGGTGATGATCCGCACGTCGGCGTGGCGGATGCGCCCGCCCACCGGGCGATAGGCGCGATCTTCCAAAAAGCGCAGCAACACGACCTGCGCCTTGGGACTCATGACTTCCACCTCGTCGAGAAGCAGGGTGCCGCCCTCGGCCTGCGCGATGATGCCGGCCCGCGCGACCTTGGCATCAGTGAATGCGCCGCGTTCGCAACCGAACAGTTCGCTTTCGAGCAAACCATCGGCGATGGCGCCGCAATTGATGGGAATGAAGGGTTGATCGCTGCGCGCGCTAGAATAATGAATGGCGCGCGCCACCAATTCTTTACCGGTCCCCGTCTCGCCTTGGATCAACAAGGTGGCGTCGCGGGTGGCCAGTTTTTTAATCAGAGACAACACGTGTAAAAACGCCGGGGAGCACCCCACCAGCTGAGTATGCGTGCACTTTTCCGCGGGATTATTGAAATGAGACCCGAGCGCCATCCGTGCGTTTTCCTTGTAATGGAAGAATCCGAACTCCTCTGTATCGCTAAGAGGGTTCTAAATCCAGCAGGAAATTCCATCCGGTCATGTCAATTCGTGACAACACCGACGATGACAGTGTAGGCGTCTTAGTGAAGCTCGATCAAGATCAATGTTGTAATGATGGGGGGCTTGAGCACCGGGAAAATATCCGATGAAAATACTCAGGACCTCCATCGCTGTGCTTATTTAACCGGTGCTTGGCGGCGATGACGATATTTGATGGTGACGTGGGGTTGAGGATCATTCCGCTGTCCATCCAAAGGCGCATCGATCGGCTGTTCCGCGTCATGATTCGGGTTGGCATGGTATGCGGCGGATCCGGCGGGAGGGGTTTTATTGTTGCGGCGTAGACGCAAATAACCCCGGCGACCCGACTCCTGAGAGACTTGCGGTGAGCGTGCTTGAAGCACCTTCACTTGAACGGGAACCCCTTTATCGACCGCACTGAGAGTTTGTACGGCCCGCTGTATATCGGTGTGATGAAAATATTGTTCCAATTGCATGGGGGAAGCTTGAGAAAGGTCAATGGTAATGATGATCATTGGTTGTTCGTGCTACTTAAATTAAGAGATTAAATGGGACGGCTATGTACTTCAAAACTTTTTAAGCATGAAAAACGATTGTAAGCGTCACGTTATTCATTATGAGCAGTGGGATGCTAAATCACCTTTTAAATATTATCCATCACCAATTTCATTATTGCGCGATATTCCCGATTCCATTTCAAATGCGGAGGATATGGACTGAATAAACCCAAGCCATTTTTTGCCGCCTTTAATCGTAACGAACGATTGTTTGGCGCCATCTTGGTGCGCCGGGGTTGCATATCGGCTTTGTCCCGGTTGGGAACGTACAAAAATCCGCTCTTGTCTGGCCTTTGGGGGTCCATCCTATTATGCGCATAATCATTACGGTGGTTGAACTCGGCATGGTCATATTGCCCCCCTTGTGAGCAAAAAATAAAGGTTTTCGCAATGAAAAAAGCCTGTGCCTGCCCCAAAAGCGGTTTTGCAGGCGCGGGCTGACCTTGTAGAACACCCCTCGGCAGATGCCGCGCCGCCGCCGCTGCGGTAATTCGAGGCGTGGCAGGAAGAGTTAACAGCTTCGCTCCGCTACGCTCACCGGAGCGCCTTCGTCGCGATTGAATACCCACTGCCGTGGCAGGACACGAACGGCGCGGGTACGGTGGCTCGTGCCTCGCCATCCGGATCCGCGCCGCTGCGGCTACCCGTATCTCGGATCCTGATGCGACGGCTGTTTTTAACGATGCGGACCTCATACCACGTCATCCAGCGGTTGAGTGCATCGAAAGAAATCGTTGATCTCAAGGGACGGGTTATGCGTCATGTCATCCGGCCAGTCCTCGGGATACTCACCCAGGCGCTCGATGACCACCCGCCAGTCCCCCATGAACTCGATGCTAGCCACAATCGCCTGGGTGCCCACCGGCCAAAAGGCCCAAAAGGCCTCCTCCGGCGGTCCCCAGGGCGCGACCACCCGAAACTCGGCATGCAAAAGGCGCATGATGCGCCAGGGTTCCTTGGCGAGCAGATCCACCAATTCGGAATGCGACGACACGCCAAACCACGCTTGAGACTGGGTGGGGACAGGCCCTTGCAACGGCACCGCAACCCCGGCGGCCTTGAGAATGGCGAGATGCTGAGGCCAGAGGGCAGGGGAGACCCGTTTACGGGCCTCCGCCCAACCCAGGGCGTTGGCAAGACACCACGTACCGTAAGCCCCACCCGCGAGCTCCGCCGGATCGGCCAACAGAGGGGCACCCACCGACGGCGAGAACACGGCGACCTGACACGCCTGGATCAGTCCAGCCGCAAAGACCCCTGAAATAAGATGGTCATTCATGGCTCAGACCTCCCCGATTGTGGTGGTGAGAATCAGGGCGAAAACCCGAAAGTGAGCCACCATGGCTCAAGAGTCCACTGGTTATAGTATGTGGACTCTCGTCATGCACCACGTCGGTGCAAGACGAAAAAGTGGGTACTTGCTCATGGCTCAGACCTCCCCGATTTGGGATGAAAAAGTCCCACCCGTGAGACAAAGTGGGGGTTGTTACAGGGGACCCCCACTTAGCCGCGGCGATCACAAAGCGACCTTCATGCCAAGCTTCGGACTGGGTGCGTACTGACCCTTGAAAGGGGGAGGTGGCGGGATGCTTATTCATGGTTCAGCCCTCCCCGATGGTGGTGGTGAGTGCCACCCATGGCACTTAGTGCGGGTGTTACTGTTACCCGCACACCCCCGGCGATCACAAAGCGGCCTTCTTGCGTTGAAGCCTGTCCTGATTCCATTCGAGCTCCGCCTGGCCGAGCTGGTGGCGATAGTCGCGGATGAGCTGGTACAGGAAGGGCAACACCTGGATATCGCCCGGGGCGAGCCCACCCTTGGCGAAGCCCGGCGGGAACAAGTAGCCGTTGTGCACCTCCCAGCCGTCCCAGCCTGGCCAGGGCACATAGCCGGCCTGAATAGCCAGCAGTCGGAGCGCCGTGGGATTCACCGGCCGGTCGCGACCCCAGCGCCGGTAAGTCTGCTTGGCGACCAGACAGAGGGCCGCCGCTTGCACGGTGCTGAGCCCGGCCAGCGTCTGCAAGGGCCGCGGGGTGGTCAAATTGCCCTGATAACCTGCTTGAAGCAACTCGGTTAACTCCCTCATGAGGTAGGCCCTTTATCGGATTTTGGCCCCCTCGCATAGTGCGCATAATCATTATTATGTTAAATTATGGAAGGGCCCAAGGTAACAAAAGGTTTCTCCCACGAATTTTTCCTGCCCCACCACCATCGCGGAGCACCATGATTTCGCGGACAGCAATCGTCTGCTCGGACCTGGAATCATTCGCCGAAGCCAGCCGTGATCATGGACCTAGTCCACTGGGTATTCCATACGCACATAGCGATGAAACGTCGAATGCGGCCATTCGCGCATTCGTTGTACCCATCCATGTTTCACGGGGGTGTAATGGATGTAGTTCACGCATCGCCCCAAGTCCGCTTCGGCGCGGACCGGCGCGGTGTTCCCACAGGCCATATTCGCCTTTTCACTACGGCGTTTACATTCGGCGGATCGCGTTGCACGCATCTGCCCTACGGCCCTTGGCCTCCCATGATCGCGTCATAAAGGAGTTTCCTTTTTAAGAACATTGCCTTCTGTCAAATCAAAAAGCATCTCAAAAAGTTTTTCAGAATCCAATTCAGTAGAAAAAATTTCCAACCACAAGCCATCATGCCCCTGAACCGCCCCGTGTTTTGCGGAGGCTGTTTGGTTTAAGTCATGCTGCAATCGCAGCATGACGGCGGTATTGCCTGTAGTAGTTTGCCTCAGCTTCTGCTGGAGGGATATACCCCAGAGGCTCTAATAGCCGGTGGTGGTTAAACCACGAGACCCATTCCAGGGTCGCCAGCTCCACGGATTCCCGGGTTTTCCAGGGTCCCCGACGATGGATCAGCTCGGCCTTGTACAGCCCGTTGATCGTCTCGGCCAATGCGTTATCGTAGCTGTCGCCCTTGCTGCCGACCGAAGGCTCGATGCCGGCCTCGGCCAGTCGCTCGGTGTAGCGGATCGAGACGTATTGCGAGCCCCTGTCGCTGTGATGGATCAGGGCATCCTCTGGTTCGGGCTGCCGGGCGTACAGAGCTTGCTCCAGTGCGTCGAGCACGAAGTCCGTGGCCATGGTGCGGCTGACCCGCCAACCGACGATGCGCCGGGCGAAGACATCAATGACGAAGGCCACATACAGCCAGCCCTGCCAGGTCGACACATACGTGAAATCCGACACCCAGAGCTGGTTGGGCCTGTCCGCCTTGAACTGTCGATTGACCCGGTCCAGCGGGCGTGGCGCCGAGTGGTCAGGCACGGTGGTGCGAACCGCCTTGCCACGGCGCACACCCTGCAGGCCCAGGCGCTTCATCAGACGCTCGACCGTACAACGGGCCACCTCGATGCCCTCGCGGTTCAGCTGCCGCCAGACTTTGTCGGCGCCGTACACCTGCAGGTGGGTGTGCCAGACACGCTGAATATGCGACATCAATACCTCATCGCGCTTGGCCCGGGCGCTGCGCAGATCCGGATCGCGCCGCCGGGCCGCATGGCGCCGGTAGGCCGATGGGGCAACCTGCAACACCTTGCAGATCGGCTCGACCCCATAAGCATCCCGGTGCTGGTCGATGTAGGTATTTACGACTTCAGTTTGCGGTCGAGCTCCGCCTGTGCGAAAAAAGCGCTGGCGGTACGCAGTATCTCATTGGCGCGCCGCAACTCCTTGTTCTCGCGCTCCAGCTCCTTGATGCGCTGTGTCTCGGACGTGGTCGTGCCAGGACGCGCTCCGGCATCGGCCTCCGTACGCTTAACCCACTCCAGCAGCGTCCCGGGTACACAGCCAATCTTCGGGGCGATCGACTCCACGGCCATCCACAACGACGGGTATTCCCCGCGATGCTCCTGCACCATTCGAACCGCACGTTCACGGACTTCAGGTGAAAACTTGTTCGACTTTTTCATGGCTCCATTCTCTCAAATGTTGGAGCCTCCTCAAAACCAGGGGCGGTTCACCCCTATTAATAACAAAGCGGCTATGTTTTACAAATTCTTTTGCATTTTCGGAGGAATCCCCAAAATCGTCTTTAAATGAATGTTTCAGAAATTCCAATGAGCTTGGGTCAGCATATAGAACAAAGAGAGTCTCATTGCCGGAGATATTCCATGAGCCCGCGTAGGGCAATGAAATGGACTCCTCCCTCCTAATCGGCATCGATGTGCCAGACTGTTGTTTGTAAGCAAACAGTCAATAGCAAGGAGGAGTCCAAATGAAGCTTAAACGAATCGGTATTGATCTGGCAAAGAGCGTATTTCAGGCGCATGGCGTAGATAGTCATGAGCACGTCATGTTGAAGAAAAAGTTGAAACGTCATGAGGTGCTGAATTGTTTTCGCCAGATCGAACCCTGCGTGGTTGCGATGGAGGCTTGTGGCAGCGCCCACTACTGGGCTCGGGAGCTTGAGAAGCTCGGCCATCAGGCAAAACTGATTGCCCCACAATTTGTTAAGCCCTATGTGAAGAGTGGCAAAAACGACGCCAATGATGCCGAGGCTATCTGCGAGGCGGCCAGCCGTCCCGCCATGCGCTATGTTGCAGTGAAAACTGCCGAGCAACAGGCCGGACAGGCCTTGCATCGAGTCAGGAGCCGATTGGTCAAGGCACGCACCGCGCTGGAGGATGGCGAGAACGAGCTGCCGGGACCGATGCGAGAACTGCTCGCTCAACTGTCAGAAGAGCTTGAGCAGAAAGATGTCCACATTGCCCTGCTGGATCGGCAGATCAAAAATCAGTGCGCTCAAGATGAGCGCATCAGACGCCTGATGGCGCTCGAAGGTGTCGGCCCCATCAGCGCCAGCGCGATAGTCTCAGCCATCGGTGATGCCCGCCAGTTCAAGAGTGGCCGGGATCTGGCCGCCTGGTTGGGGCTGGTTCCCAGTCAACACTCCAGTGGTGGCAAGGAGCGATTGGGGGCGATCTCAAAGCGCGGCGACACATACCTGCGCACCTTGTTGATTCATGGAGCACGCGCGGTGATCAGCCGCTGCGAAAAGAAAGAGGATCGTAAGAGCCAATGGCTCAAAGGAATCATGGCGAGGCGCAACAAGAATATCGCCACGGTAGCGCTTGCCAATAAAAACGCCCGTGTTATCTGGGCAGTTCTCAGTCGCGGTGAAAATTATCAGCCGGCCTGAGAGGGTGAGCACGTTGTAAGAAATAGGTTTTGCAGGAGAAGGAGCGTTCCACCACGATTGCAAAGTGAATTGTATTGATGACAACCGGTCGAACCGGCACGTGTGAAACCTGACTATTGCATGGGCCCTCTGGAAACAAGGCCGCTAGGGCGATCAGCTACACGTGAGCGGATATTCATCATGGCTCTGGGTATAAGCACCCTGTACAGAAGCCGGATATACGGAAGCAGTCGTACTTGGGTTGTCAGAAAAACAGTTTGCTTGCAAAACGGGAGGAGTCCATATACGCAATAACCGCAGGGCATTGCGCCGGATGTATCAAGATTTCATTCGGCGCAATACGGCTATCGCCTATTGCGCCCTACGAGTTCTATCCGTGCCTGAAATATAACCTCCTGGACCGTTGCCGCCCGTCATAGAGCCGAATAATCCAAACCCGATGAATTACCGCTTCGCGGTCATCTGCTACCCGCCTTACGAAAGTTCAATCCAGTTTGGATGATCGCGAAGAGGAAAATTCTTTTTTAAATGTTTTTTTACTGAAGATAAATCTATATTGTCACAATCTGACGGGGATAACCCTATAGAAAGATTTTCCTGAGCAAGTTTAGACTTCGCTTTTCTTAATAAAGGATTTGCGTAACAAATAAGGTATCTTTTATCTTCTTCTTGATACCGATGAGATAATCCAATTAGTCGGATAGCCATTTCCAAATTTTCAATGGCAGCTTGGTCTGCGGAAGTCGCATAACATAAAAAACCTTTTAGCAAATGGTATTCAGCCTTTTTACCAGAAAAATGTTGATCAATTTTCTCTAACTGCTGTAGAGCGGACTGGTAGTCGCCTTTCGACGCAAAATCAAGACTTCTGACCCATCGTAAAGCTATGCCAGGCGCTATAAAAATCTTCTTGAAAAAATAAGTCATATTGAAACCTAATCCTTAAATACCTCAAATATTATTCTAACAATCTCCACAGCTTTTTCACCAAAGGTCCTCGGCGCAGGCGTAGGTTTTTGAGCCTCAGCAGCCCGTTTCAGACCCTCAAATAGCTGCGATTCAGCATACTTTACATCCAGAGTTCCAGCCTTAATTTTAGAAGCATTTATTTCGCACTGTTTTCGTAATAAGAGCTTTTGGGCGGGACTAAGACTTTGTCCAGCGACTTCCTTCAACAAAAAATTCAATTCACTCGTATTGCCTCTTAGAACAGCTTGGTAGACTGCCCCCTCAATTGAGTTCTTGGGTATGATCAAACCAGAGGGGTCGGTTAAATTAATCGGATCATTGAGCACGTAGGCATAAAGATTAGTTCCATCGCCTGCAAATAAAATCGGATCCTTCGCCGTCCACCTCCCCGTCTCCGCATCATAATCCCGCGCGCCGAAGCGGGTGAGCTTGGTATGCTGATCATAGATACCGCCCGCAAAGCCAAACGGCTGGAAGCCGGGGTTGGTGTCTTGGGTAATATAGCCGAACTCATCGTAATCCAGTCGTTGAGCGATGGCTCCGGTGGTCGTATTGACGACCAGTCTCGGACTGCCCAAGTGATCAGAGAGAATGCGGTAGGTCTCGCCGCCTTTGATCAGGTAGTCCGGCACGTTGAGCTTGCTGCCGTAGACGAAGCGGGCGACGACGGCGCCGCTGCCGTTGAGTTCGGCGACGGGGTTGAGTTGGTCTTGGTAGAGGAAACCTTGAACCAGCGTGCCGTTGAGCTTTTTACCGACGCGACGGTTGCGGCCGTCGATGAGGTAGTCGATGATCGTGCCGCCGGGTAACGCGACGTGGCGCAGATTACCGATCACATCGTAGCTGTAAGTGGTGGTTGTTCCGGAAACGGTTTTGCTTAGCAATTCGCCGTTGGCGGTGTAGCCGTAGGCGGCGCCGTTGTAGCCGGTTAAACGATCTTGGGCGTCGACAGTGGCGGTGATGGCGCCGCGGCGGTCAAAGCCGCCGAGGCGGTTGCCGTTGCTGTCGTAGCTGTAGCTGGCGACGGTGGCGCCGTTTTGTTTGATTTGGTAGAGCCGGCCCGGCGTGTCGTAGATGTAGTCATAGGTGGTGGTGACACCGGCTTGGGTCTCGATCTTTTGGGTGATGCGGCCGAGTTTGTCGCGGGTGTAAGCGGCGTTGTAAAGCGCGCTGCCGCTGTACGCCGCCGAGTGGCCGGCCAGTTCGGCGAAGCCATTGTAGCTTTGCGCGGTGCTGAGGTTGCCCAAAGCGGTGGCGGTGAGCAGGCCGTTCTGCGCATCACGAGTGAGGGTTACCGCGCCGGCTAGTGTCAGCAGGCCGTCGTTGTCGTAAGCGTAGTTGATGGCGCTGCCGTTGACGGATAAGCCAGTCACTTGAAACATGTTGTTGTAGGCGCGGCTGACGCTGCCGGCCACCGCCCCGCTCCAGGTTTCATTCACGGGCAGGAAGCCGTCGTAGGTGTAATCGAGGGTATCGCCCGACGGCGCGGTGAGGCGGGTCACTTGCCCACGAGTGGGATCATAGCTCACGGCGATTTGCCCCTGCGGCAAGACGACCGCGCTCAAACGGCCGCCGGTGTCGTAGCTGAAATCGATGCGCTGATTATCCGGCCGGGTGATTTGGGTGAGCTGCTTGTCGAGGTTATAGCTGTAATGCGTGACCGTCGCGCCGCCGGACAGCGCGGGCGGCGTGTAGTGGTCTTGCTGATCGACGGCGGTGTAACTGAAGGTATGGGCGCCGCGGCCCGGCGGGGTGATCGAGGTCACGTTGCCGTTGGCGTCATAGCCGTAGGCGATGTGACGGCCGTCGGGCAAAGTCTGTTGCGTCACCCTGCCCGCGAGGTCGTATTGGAAGTTCATCGCCCGGCCGAGGGCGTCGGTGAGCGACGCGACGTAGCCGCCGGGGTTGTAGGCCAGCGCGACGGAACGCGCCGCCGCGCCCGTTCCCTGATTGATGCCTTGCAAACGGCCGCGGGCGTCGTAACTCCAATTGATCGCTTCGATACCGCTTGCCTGGGCAGTAACCAGACGGCCTTTGACGTCGAGGACCGCGCTGCTCTGCCGCGACAGCGGCGTGGTATCGGTGAAGGTGCGGTCGGCGGCGTTATAGCTGCTGGTATAACTGCGGCCGTTGATGCTGAGGGTCGTGGTCTCACTGGTCAGGCTGAGCGGATCGTGCGCCGTGGCGAGCGTGGCCGTGCGGGTGATCGTGGACGTTGATGTCAAACCGCTTGGCGTGGTGATGGTGGTATTTTTAGGCAAGGGCGCCTGCATGCCGAAGCGCGGATCGGGACCATGCAGGACGCTGATCATGGTGCCATCCGGTTCCAGCCGCGTCTCCGTGCCGTCGGGCTTGACGGTGGTAATGGCAAGGGTGCCGTCGGGCGCGGTGTTGGTGCGGCGCACATCACCGATCGGCAGCCGTTCCACCGCGTAACTGGTGGTGCGGCCCAGGGCCGAACTCATGCTGACGTGGTAGCCGGTTTCGAGATCGGCGCGGGTCAGGTTCCAGAAACCGCCCGCGGCGTTTTCATCGCGGGTCAGGCGACCGCGGGCATCATAGGTCATGTGCGAGGTGTGATTGCGCGGGTCGGTGAAGCTGAGCAGCAAGCCGTCGGCGGTATAAGTCGCTTGATAGGATTCGCCGGCGGGATTGGTGATGTGAGTGAGGTAGCCATTGGCGTTTAAGCTCAACGTAGTGCGTTGGCCGTCGGGCGCGACGATGGCGGTGGGTTGGCCAAGGCTGTCGCGTTCCACGGTAGTAACGTTATTGGTGCCATCGGTGACGGTGGTGAGGTAGCCATTAGCGTCATAGCTGAACTGGTAAAGCACGGCGCCGGTGCGAGCGTCAAGGGTGCGGAGATGGCGGCCGGAGGCGCTGAAGTGATAAAGTTCGGTGCCGTCACGCGATGCAATTAGAAAGTCACTAAGTGATATGCCCGGGAGAGTAGATGCTACCTTGCGGATACGAATATTGAATAAGTCCGCAATGTACAAATTGCCTTGTGCATCCGTTACTACACTTCGGGGGTTAAAAAACCTCGCCTGGGTGGCCGGTCCACCGTCGCCGCTGTAGCCCGGCGTACCTGTGCCTGCCAAGGTGGTGATACGCCCGTTGGAATCCACCTTACGGATACGCTGGTTGCCAGTGTCCGCAATGTACAGACTACCCTGTGAGTCCAAAGTTATGTCGGTAGGATTTGCTAGCCCGGCTTCGGTAGCGGGTCCGCCATCGCCGAAATTGCCAAAGTTCCCCCCTGCGACGGTTGTGATGTCTCCATTAGGACTTACCTTGCGGATGCGCTGATTGTTTGTGTCCACGATGTATAAATTACCCTCGAGGTCCAGCGCTATACCATGAGGTTGATTTATTTTGGCCTGTAAAGCCGG
The DNA here is from genome assembly GCA_963729605.1 of uncultured Gammaproteobacteria bacterium. Classification (GTDB taxonomy): domain Bacteria; phylum Pseudomonadota; class Gammaproteobacteria; order DRLM01; family DRLM01; genus CAKKSB01. The sequence goes on from CAVSNY010000003.1 coordinate 373,346, forward strand.
TCCGCCATCACCACTGTAGCCATCCACGCCTGTGCCTGCGATGGTGGTAATGCGCCCGGCGGGGTCTACTTTGCGGATGCGGCTGTTGAATGAGTCCGCGATGTAAAGATTGTTCTGGCCATCTACCACTACACTCCGAGGGTTAGAAAGTCTGGCCTGGATGGCGGGTCCGCCATCGCCACTGTAGCCCTGCTCACCTGTACCAGCTACTGTGGTGATGTACCCGGTAGGGTCCATTTTTCGGATGCGCTGGTTGCCAGTGTCCACGATATACAGATTACCCTGGGTATCCACTGCCACATCGGAAGGAGCAGCAAGCATAGCCTGGATGGCGAGCCCGCCGTCCCCGGCGTATCCTGATTCACCGACACCAACTACAGTGGTGATTATTCCGGTGGGATATACCTTGCGTATGCGCTGGTTATTTAAATCTGCGATGTAAAAACTGCCCTCTGCATCCACCGTCACTGCCCATGGGGAATAAAACATAGCCTCAGTGGCGAGTCCGCCGTCGCCGCTATTGCCGAAAGCTGTCTGACCTGTTCCCGCCACGGTAGTAATTACCGTATCAGCTCCATTTCCCTGGCTAATTCTAGTGGTGCCGTCGCCTATTTGGAGCACTAAGCCTGCGCTGTCATACTGATGGTGCACATTTAATGTCCATCCACTCATGCCGTGAGCTTTAACATCCTCGTTTTTTATCGACTTAGAATGGTTTTGCCATAACGTGATTTCCTGACGGGCGATATTTCCAGTCATAGGCGTACCATTTGAAAAAGCGGCAAATGCCGATCCCGATGATAATGATATTGGGGTTAGATAAACTCCGTTATAAACATAACCGATCTTAATCGTCCCTGTTTGTGTACCCTGCAACGAGTTACCGTAGTCATCGCTGCCATCCCAGATAAAAGTGTAGTGTTGATTCGGCAGTGCGGCGAAGCTTTGAAAAAATCGCTGCCCTGCCACCTCGATGATGAGTTCGATACGCTTGAGGCTGGCGGGCACGGTGGTGTTGCTCAAAGGGATGTTCACCGTGTAGCCGGCTTTGTGGCCGGGCACGCGGTCGCTGCGATAATGCAATGAGAACGGGGTGCCGGTAATGGGCACGGTCTCACCGAGCACCTGGTTCTGGCACTCGATAATGGAGCCCTGCTCACACTCCGGCTCGTCTTCTTTGATTTCGACCTTGGGAGGCGACGGTGGATTGGGTGGCGTCGCGTCCGGCGGCGGGCCGAAAGGCCAGTTGCAATCCCAGGGTGTGAAGTGGATGACGGGCACGCGCCACAGGCTTTTGCCGGGCGAATACAGCGTGGCAAGTTGGGCGCGTTCGGCGTCGGTGATGGTGAGCGCCGCGAGGGCGGCGGCGTTGGCGGGGTTGCCGCTGCCGTCAAGGTCGAGATTGGCGAGGCCGTTGTTGATGCTCAGCACCTTGATGATGCGGCCGTTGTCGGACGGGATCCACGCCGCTCGTTCGCGGTTGTAATACCCCGCCGGCACGATGCCGCCCACCGGAAAGTTCAGGAAATTATCGACGTAGAAATAAACCGGTTGAGTGAAGCGCACGTCTTTGGCGCCGGCGGCGATGGCTTCGTCGACGCTGAGCTCCACGGCGTAGGTGTAACCGCTATTGGGCGGCAATGCGCCGGGCATGGTGTTGGGACCGTTGGCGCCCACGGTGTATTCGGTGGCGCGCACGTGCAAGCTGGTCAAGGGCTGCGTCGAGCCGTCTGCCAGCACCATCTCCGCTTGCGTGCCTTGCGGGAAGAGGATGGTGGCCTGGCGGGTGCCGTCGCTGTCGGTGACCACGTTGCCCCGCGCCGCTTGCATGGGAATGGCGGCTTGCAGATTGATGGCCGTCACTTGGCTGTCGACCGGAATCATCACTACCTCGGGCAGCCAGGCGTAGTCCTGCCAGGGCGCGTTGACTTGGCGCTGTACCGGCAGGTAACCGTCTTTTTGATAGTTCACGGTGAGATAACCGCCGCCGTTGACGGCGAGATCGAACATGCCGTCGGCACGGCTCAAGGTCTGACCGAATTCGGGGTGTTGATGAATGGTGACGGTGACGCCGCCGAGTGCGGCATTGTTGCGATCCAGCACCTTGCCGCGCAATACCGCGGCGCGGCGGGCTTCGATGGTACCTTGCGTCACGCCGGTTTGAATGGGGTTGCTACCGGTATAAAGAAACTTAGTCGCGGCGAAAACCGTGGTGGCGACGGTGGGGTCCACCGGCGGTGCGACGGTCGCCGGATCCGGCGGCAGCGATGAAGTTACCGAGGTGCTGGCGGGCGCGCTGGTATTGCCGGCGGTGTCATTGACGCGGATGGTCAAGGTATCGCCGCCCTGCGCGGCGATGTTGGCGTTGAAGGCGCCGAGGCTGTTGGCCGTCGCCATCACGATGTCGCCGGTGCGGGTGTTGGTGAGGGTGACCCGTGCGCCCGCCTCCACGCTGCCGGCGGCGCCGGTGACGTTGACGATGCCATTGCTCGGTTCACTCACCGATACCGATCCCATCTGCACGGCGGCGGGTGCCTGGGTGTCGAGCACCAGGGCGAATAACTTCTGCGCGGTTTCTCCACCGGTGGCGGTGGCGATGAAAGTGAAGTTGTTGTTGCCTTCGCTCAACGAAACGTTTTTGGTGAAGCTGTTATCGGCGGCCACGGTCAACGGTGCGTTGTTGACGATGAGGGTCGCCGGTTTGCTGAGATGGCCGCTGATGGTTTGCGCCGCGAGATTGGTGACGTAGCCAGTGGGCGGCGTGTCGATGGTGACGCTCAGTGGGATGATGCCGTATTTCGAAAGAAATATATCGGTAAGGCCGACCGCGCTCCGGGAATCAATGGCGGTGCCGGGATCAAAATCGATGGTCCCGCCAAAATCACCCGTGATGTAAGCGGCGGTTGCCGATGCCGCCACCGCATTGACGGCCGGGTTACCGGAACCGCCGATGCTGCGGGTCCATTGGTAGGTGCCGTCGGCCTGAAACAAAGTGAGAAAGGCGCCGGTTCCCGCGGGAAGGCTGCGTATATCCTGGCCCGTGCCGGGATCGAAATCCACCGTTCCTGCGAACACGCCGCTCACCAGGACACCTTCGCTACTCAGGCTTACCACGCCCCGCCCCTCGTCTTGACCGGCGCCGCCGAGGGTGCGCGTCCAAAGGTAATTACCGTCAGCCGCCAATTTGGTGAAAAAGATATCGTTAACGCCGTTGCTGGCGCGGACATCAGTGCCGGTGCCGGAAAAATCGACACTGCCGGTGAATTTACCGGTCACGTAAACCCCACCACTGCCGTCTACCGCGACACCTTTACCCTCACCGCTGCCGGAGCCGATGAAGGTGCGGGTCCAGCCGTAGCTGCCGTCGCCAAGATATTTGCTGACGAACACGTCGCTGCCGCCGGAGGAGGTATGGATATCGGTGTCGGGACCGGGATCGAAGTCCGTGTTGTTCTGGTAATAACCGGTGATATACGCGGCGCCGCTGGCATCCACCGCGACACCCTGGCCCGCGTCCCAGTGCGTGCTGCCAACGGTGCGCGTCCAGCCATAATCACCGTTAGGCAGCAGTTTGGTGAGAAAGATGTCGTAGCCGCCTACCGCGTTGCGAATGTCGGGCGGACCACCGGCATTAAAATCCACATTGCCATTGAACCGCCCGGTGAAGAAGATGTTGCCGGCGGCATCCACGGCGACGGCGTAGACCGCGTCCGGACTTGCACCGCCGAAGGTGCGGACCCAGCCATAACTACCGTCGGCATTCAATTTGAGCAGAAAACCGTCGTAACTGCCGCTGGTCGTGCGATTGTCCACCCCCGGACCCGGATCGAAATCCACCGTGCTGCTCGAAAATTCACCGGCGACGAACACATTCCCGGAAGCATCCACGGCAACGCCATAGGCGAAATCGCTGCTGACACCGCCTACGGTTTTGGTCCAGCCATAACTACCATCCGCGTTGGTCTTGGTAATGAAGATATCGTCGAGACTGCCCACCGCAGTACGCTGATCGATACCGGTGCCTGGATTGAAATCGACCGTACCCCGGAAGGAGCCCACATGATAAATATTACCTTGGCCGTCGACGGCGACACCTTTGCCGGAGTCTGACTTACTACCGCCGACAATAGTTGTCCACTGGTAGGTGGGGTCGGCTTGTGAAAACGCGGGGATTAATAAGAAACCAAGAAAGGTTATGAGGGTGAACAGCCCATGCGCCACTCTACGCACGGCCGCTCCATGCCGGATAGGGTTCATCGTCTCCTCCCTGATCAACGATAAATTTTGTTATTCTGGCTCGTTCTTTTATAGCTCGATTACTTTTTTCGCTTCACGCCTTGTCCCTGGCGCGACCCCTGCAACGAACTTTTATTACAACCAGTAAATTAGCTTGTTCTTAATTTTTCATGAATAACGCGCGATAGTCATTTTTCGAAAAGCCTAGTACCAAATTTTATAAAACGCAAATTTTTAAAGACACCAACGACCCTGCGTGCCATCCCTCCTTGCGACAAGCGGATAATAACATCACCAGCAACGGCGGCCACGCGGTTCGAAACGAGTCGAACGGTCAACACTTCAAATGCTGACGGGCCGCCGGCAGTGGAAGATTACGTCAATGATCTATATTGTTCCTTAGCGGTCACCGGGAAAAATCAAACTTTTGTCGCCGGATCGCAACGTGGCAAGCGGCGCCGCCGGCGTCTCGCTCACGCAACGCTGACATTCAAGACAGACATCCGCTGCTGCGCGGTGGGTCAATAACTGTGGGTTACCGATACAGGATAATAAGAACAACTCGCGCATCAATGCATGCAGATTCGCACGGGCCGCACATTGATGATCTTCGCTACAGCACGGTAAATCGGGGTCGGGTTGAATGAGGCCTGAACGGTAGCGCCAGTGCAGCCGCATCGCACCCGAATCCGTATCGAAGACCCGCAAGCGAGGTTCCCCTTGGAGTAGATTGGCTTCGATCCTAAAAGGCATGATACATCCTCCATCTTTTAGATGAGAATGATTATCATTTATAATAAGCGCATTGTCAAGAAGCGTACGCACAGCGGGACGGCCATCGTTATTCCGCTTAAAACATGGCCTGTAATCCGACGATGAATGCGCGGGGCTGACCAATGAAATAACGGTAATCGCCGAAGGCGAAATCGGCACGGTCGGCGTATTTTTCATCGGTCAGATTGGTGAGCCTGGCGGAGACTTCCAACTTGGGCGTGGGCCGAGTGGCCAGGCGCAGATGCAATAAATCATGGCCGGCGTAGCGGCGCTGGTTGGCCTCGTCTAGATAATATGGCCCGACGTGCACCCATTCGAGTTCGGCGCGGTGCGCGTCGCGGATAGCCCAGGCCAAACGGGTGGCGGTGATGATCCTCGGCGCTTGAGGGATGTCTTTGCCCTCTTCCATGAGGTCGTTGTCCGCATCGAATGAATGCACGGCGTAGGTACCGTTAAAGCCAAGCTCCAGCGTCGACGTGAATCGGTAGGCCATCGCCGTTTCGATGCCGTAATGGCGGGTGCGGCCGCCGTCGATCATGAAAAAATTGGAATCGGGGAAGATGAAATTTTTCTTGCGCATGAAGAACAGCGCGGTATCGTATTGAAAAGCGCCGGTCTCGCCGCGGCCGCCGATTTCGAGACTGTCCAAACGCTCGCTATCGATGTCGGCGGTTTGCTGGCCGCGTTGTAAACGGTAAAGCTCGCTGGTCTGCGGCGCGCGAAAGCCGCGCGCGAGTTTGGCGTAGACCGATTGCGTCGGCGTCAAACGATAGCTGGCGCCCAGCTGCGGGCTGAGATTGCGAAAAACATCCTCGCGATCGGCCGGACGATTGTACAAACAGGGGTTGGGCGAGCAGGCTTGGCCTCGATCATCCACATTGCCCGGCGGCAACCGACTGGTGTAATCGTAACGAATGTAGTCGTAGCGCACTCCGCCGCTGGCACGCAACTTAGGTGTGAACTGCCATTCGCCATGCACGAATGGCCCCACGCTAAGCGCATCCACGTCGTAATCATAATGTTTGCCTTGATAACGGTGAAAGCCGCTCACGGAATTGTCCGGGCCAGCTTGAATTTCCTCGAGCTCGCCGTGAGTAAATTCAAGGTCGGCGCCGGCCAGCAGGCGGTGTCCGCCGGCCCACTCGCGCTCCCACATCGCCTGCGTGCCGCCGCCGCCATGGGAATTTTTTTCGATGACATTGCCCGGCAACCAATGCATGGAAAATTCCATATCGTTGCGGCGCACGTAAGGCGTGAGCCGCAGAACGCTTTGCTCGTCGAGATAATGTTGCCACTCGACGGCGCCGCGCAGACTCACCGCATCACGATAAGCCGAGGGATTGCCGTTTTGCCGGCTGAGCGCGCGGTCCCGGTAATTCTCGAAACCCTCCACGAACGCCCCAGGACTGTCTCTCAGATTCATGAGCGAGACGAGAGTCTTAATCCGACCGTCATCACGCGCGAGGTCGTGACGAAAAGTCAATTTCTGCTGCCGCAAGCCCGCATCGTTTTGAAATGCGCCACTGTCGGTGGCGAGGGCGTTGAGCCGCCAGCCCTGATCACCCTCGCTGTCGGAACCCGTCACTTTAAGCCGTTTGAAATCGAAATTTCCCGCTTCCAAAGCAACGCCGTATTCCGCCGTGCGCGAGGGCGGTTTGCTGAAGACGTTGACCAGACCGTGCAGTGCGTTGGAACCGTAATAGGCGCTGCCTGGCCCGCGCATGATTTCGATGGCGCCGGCTTGCTCGGTATTGATGCTGAACAGCTCGTTGACATTGCAGAAGCCGCGGCCGCTGACCGGGATGCCCTCTTCCATGAATAGAAATGCACCGCAGGCGCCCGGGCCGTTCAAGGACGGCGAGCGCAGCGCAGTGAGATGGCCGGCGGTGCCGGCGCTGCGAGTCAGCCACGCCCCCGGAACGCGCGCGGCGACTTCATCGATGTGCGGTGAACCGATCAACTCGAGTTCTGCGGATTCTACGCGCGTGGTATTGCCCGCCAGGTCGAGTAGCGTGCCCGCGCCGCGCGCCGGCGTCACCACCACGGGATCCATGAGGAAGGCGTCGTCCGCCACGGCGATCTGCGCGGTGAAAAAGATCAACAGAACCGCGCTTTCCATTCGCATAAATTGACTCGTTCTAGGACTGATTCCGCGGATGCGGGGCTGGCTTCCGACCGTCAACTCACAGACCGCGTTTGCGCCGCCCGTGAGGATTGGGCGCACACGCGATAACATCGCATGCCATTAGCGCCGGATAGACACCGCACTGGCGCGCCATCTCGCCCGCACTTTTCTATGCCCGGTATTTACGTGCCAGCTTGAAGGCACGCCACACGGTAAACACGCCGCTGCTCCAGGATAGCAGCTTACGGCGGCGCGGCCACCATCGCGGCCACCATAATGCCGCGCTCGCCGTCAGCAACAGACGATGGGAGCGAATCGCCTTGACCAACGCCAGTCCCATATCCACGATCCGCAACCGTTCCTGTATCCGCAAGGCGAGGTAGGACACTTCACTGCGCTGGGCTTCTGCTTGCGAGATCAAAAATTCGCGCCGCCGCCGTAGATATTCCTTTTTGGCGTTCATCAGCGCGTCAGATGTTCACGGTCCTTGTCGAGTTCCGCCAGGGTGGCGGCGAACAAGGGTGGTCGAGTCTTAAGTTTGTGGCGGATTATCAAGACCGCGATAATGCCCCCGGCCAGATAAAAAAACGCGAAGATCCCCAATACAGAAGGACCGGCGGTTTCCCAGAAGAGCGCGATGATGAACAGCGTCAGCAACAACAGGCCGAATCCGAGGAAAAATAACGACGCTACGCCATAGAGAATTAACTCCCGAAACCTGACTACTTCCTCTTCGATTTCCGTGGAAAGGAGTTCGCCTCGAGTATGCAGTATCTCGACGAAGGTCGCGACCAGCCGCCGCAATGACGCCAGCAGGCCGGACGCCGAACCGCTATCACCGTCGCTCATGCATTTAACGTCGCGAACTTAACATGCCGAGCAGGAACCCAACCGCGGTGCCTACGGCAACCGATTTCCAAGGATTCTCATGCACGAGTTCATCGGTGGCCTTGGCGGCCGCCCTGGTTCGCTCGACCAGCGTGCCTTCCACTTCGCTCAGCCTGCGGCGTGCCTCGCGCAGATTCTCCTCGGCGCGCGCCCGCACCGCGGTGATTTTATCGCCGGTCTGGCTGGCGGTGGCCTTGAGCAGCTCTTCCGCGTCTTGTATGACGACTTTGAAATCTTCGACCAATTTATCTCGTGCGGCTTGAGTTTCTGTAGCCATTGGGTATTCCTTTCTTTACGGGTGGGTTTGAAATTTTTACGTGGATTTGAAAATTAGGCACGTCGAAAATAGCGCGATCCGTCTGTCCTGCCGACCTATCAGTCGAGTTCGATGAAATGTCGGCACATGATTAAAGCTTAGTGCAGTGTAAACGGATTTGCATCCCGGCGGGGATTCCATGCGGAATGAAGAAACGCGGGTCGCTGAATCACCGCGGACCGAATCCTTGGGCTAATTCCTCAATAACGTCCTATGGGATAGGGTGGCATAGCTGGCGTTCGATGACAAGTCATCCGATAAAATCGCGGGCGATTCGATAAGCGTCCCGCAGATACGGATCGTTTATGACCAGAAAAATATCGGGTAAACATCGCGTCGATTTATCCATTGATTACCCGCGCCGGCCCGCTTTCAGCGGCCAGCCGGTCACGCATATGCAGCCCACTGCCGGCATGGCGGACCATGACGATTTCACCGATGATGCTGAGCGCGATCTCCTCCGGCGTGCGCGCGCCGAGATCGAGACCGGCCGGCGCCATGACGCGTGCCAGCGCGGTTTTATCGTAGCTTTCTTCGCGCAGATAATCCAATACCAGCCGCGAGCGTTTGCGGCTGGCGATCAAAGCGATGTAGCCGGCCTGCGAATCCAGCGCCCGTTTCATCGACTCATGATCGCCCTTGTGCTGAGTGGCGATCACCACGAAGTCATTGGCCGACGGCGTGAGCTGCGAGTAATTGATGTCGTTGGTGATTAGACGCGCCGCGGCGGGATAACGCTCACGATCGGCCAGGGTATCGTTGACCACCACGCTCAACTGCATCATGTCCCCCAGCGCGCACAGGCACTCGGCGACGCGGCCGTGGCCCATGATCCACAAGGTGGGTTTGGGCAACACCGGCTCGACGTAGACCCGCATACTGCCGCCGCAGGGCATGCCCGCGCCCAGCACCTCGTCGTTCAAATCGATGTCGATCACCGTGGTCCGGCCGCTCTTCATGCATTCCAAGGCGGTGTGACAGGCGGTGGATTCGGCGCAACCGCCGCCCACCCAGCCGGCCACCACCCGCCCGTCTTGATCGATCACCGCCTTGGCCCCGGTCTTGGCCGAGGCCGAACCCGCGGTCTCGATCACCGTGGCCACGGCGAACGGTTCATGTTTGGCCCGCATCTCCACCAATACATCGAATATCTCTTTTGCCATGACACATCACCTCGTTAGGCATTACGACGCGGCGGTCCGCGCGGGGACTTCCGCCAAGCGCCGTTGCAGCTGCCGGTAATCTTCAGGCGTATCCAGATCGACAACGAAATGATCGTTGTCCATCGCCACCGTGGTGACCAACTCCGGGTTGTTCTCGATGAGTTTTTTGCAGCCCAGATTGCGTCCGCCGCCGAGTATTTGTTCGCGCTGGGCGGCGGCCAATACGATGGGATTGCCGCGCCGGCCCTGATAAGTCGGCACCAGAATGGCGCCGCCGCTTCGCGTGTAAGCGTCGATCAGCGCGTCGATGTCCCGGGAGGTGAGCAAAGGCTGATCCGTGAGGCAGATCATCACGCCGTCGCACGGGCGCGACAACGCCTCCAAACCGCGATGCACCGAACTCATCTGACCTTCGCGGTACTCGGCGTTGTATATCGTTCGCACTTCCAACCCTTGCAATACACTCCTCGCCTCCTCCATCTCATGACCGAGCACCACCACCAGTTCGGTCAAGCGCGAGGCCTGTAAGGTGAGCACGGTGCGGCGTAGCAGCGGCTGGCCGTCTACCGGCAGCACCATCTTGTTAACCCCTCCCATGCGCCGGGACTCACCCGCTGCCAACAAAATACCCGACACCGCGCTCATTGACCCGCCTTCAAAAATCGTTCCGGTTCTTTTTCAAAACTGTGTTTGCAACCGGCGCAGCAAAAGTAATAAGTGTCGCCGGCATAGACGCTGCGATGTTCGGCGCTCGCCGTCGCCACGCTCATGCCGCACACCGGATCGATGACCTCCACCGCTTGCGTCTTGGCGCCGCCGCAACAACCGGCCGCCGCGGCGGCCTGCACCGGCGCCGCTGTTTTCACCGGCTGCGGCGGCACCGCGGCCACACCGGCGCGGCGCGCCTGCACCACGCCCGCCAATACCGACAGCGCGATCTCCTCCGGCGTGACGGCGCCGATCTCGACACCCGCCGGCGACATAATCGCGGCGATCCGCGCGGCGTCGTGGCCGCGTTCATTGAGGTATTGTTTGAGTTTTCCGGCCTTGCGCTCGCTGGCGACGAAGGCGATGTAGTTCGCGCCGGTGGCCAGCGCGGCCTCCAGTCCTTCCTCGTCGCGTTTGCCCTGGGTGGCGACCACCACGAAATTCGGCGTGCCCGCCGCGGCGAGGGCGTCGAAGTTGTCGATCACCTTCGCGGCCTCCGGAAACAGCTCACGGTCGGCGCCGGGAAACGCGGCGGTGACCGCGAAGCCGACCTGCCGCGCAAGTCCGCACAAGGCCTGCGCCGCGGGCGAGGCGCCGATGATGAACAAGGCCGGACGCGCCACCACCGGATCGACGAAGATATCCAGGGTGCCGCCGCTGTGGCAGCTCATATTGAAATCCATGATGCCTTCCTCGATGACCTCGCCGCGGTCCGGGCTGATGCGGATCAGCCGCGCCTGACCGTCCTGCAAGACTTGTTTGACGACCTTGATCACCACCGGCTGCGCGCAGCCGCCGCCGATCCAGCCCGCGATCTCGCCGTCGGCGCTGACCACCGCCTTTGCGCCGGGCTTGGCCGAGGTCGGTGATTCGGCGCGCACCACCGTCACCAGCGCGAAGGGCGTGCCGGCCGCCTTCAATCGCGCCGCCTTGTCTAATACCGCGTCGCTTTCAATCATAGATTCACCCTTCTTCGCAGGGCGCGTCGTGCGCACCCTTCATCGTCGGTGCGCGTAGCGCACCCTACAAACCGCATCTTTCTCGGTCATAGGTCGACCATGTTTCATAGGGTGCGCACGGCGCACCCTACAAATTCACCAAACGCGGCTCCAACGCCGCCAGACTTTCCAGGTTATGCGCCGGCGCGAACACGTCGATCAGCGGCAAGGCGGCGACCATGCCGCCGGCCAGCGGCTGATAACCTTCGCGGCCCAGCAGCGGATTCAGCCAAATGAGTTTGCGCGCGCGCCGCTTGATGCGCGCGAGTTGTTCCGCCAGCAGCGCCGGCGAACCGGTATCGAGGCCGTCGCTGATGATGATCACCACCGTGCGCCCGTTGAGCAGCGTGCGCCCGAACTGTTGATTGAAAGACTGCAAACTTTCACCGATGCGCGTGCCGCCCGCCCAACCCAGGGAGATCACCGCCAGCTTGGCCTTGAGCTTGGCGACGTCGCGCTCGCACAGCGCGTCGCTGACCGGCACCAGATGGGTGTGATAGACGAAGGCGTGGGCGTCGCGAAAGGCGCCGAGCAGGCCGCGCGCGAATCGCAGAAAGAGATAACTGTACAAACTCATCGAGCGGCTGACGTCGAGGAGCAGGATGAGACGCGGCAGTTGACGGCGCCGTTGCATGAACACCGGATCGAGCGGTGTGCCGCCGTAGCGTAAGCTGCGGCGCAGCGTGCGACGGAGATGGAGACGCCGGCCCCGCTGCGCCAGCCGCCAGCGGCGCCGCAGTTGGCGGCGCATGCGGCGCGCCAAGCGCTGCACCCATTGTTCCATCGCCTCCATCTCGCCGGGCGTAGCGAGAAAGCGAAAATCGTTACGCGCGTTGGATATCTCCGCGCTGGCGCCGCCGCGGGTCCCGCCCGCGCCGGCGTCGCCGTCGTCTCCCGGCTGGGCGAGATCGGTCTCGGCGGGCAGGCCCGGCGGCCCGGCGCGGCGCTGACCCTCGCGGCCGCCCAACGGCGCACCCGCCGCGGCCCGCACCCGCGAACTGTGTCTGCCGGAACGCTGCCAATAGGCATCGAAGAGTTCATCGAAACGCCGCCACTCTTCGGCGTTGCCGCACAACAAGGCGCGCAATCCCCAGCGCAGACGCCGCGCCTCCACGACGCCGCAGCGCTCGGCGATGCGCAGCGCGTCGAGGGTCTCGGCGAGGCCGGCCTCGAATCCCTGCTCGCGCGCCAAGCGCACGAACCCGACCACGCGCGCGATCAAGGTCTCACCCGCGTCATGGTGAATTTTAATGTCGCGGGCCGTATTCATCCGCTGTTCGCCACCATACGTCCCACCACCTCGGCGGTGACGGCGCCGCGGTCCTCTTTGGTTTTGAGCAGACACACCAGCGACTGGAGGATCAGCGCCGGGTCGCCGTCGAGCCTATCCACCTTGAGCTGAAGCAGCGCCGCCACCCAATCCAGCGTCTCGGCGATGCCCGGCCGTTTGCGCAGATCCAAACCCCGCAGCGCCTGCACGAAGGCCACCACTTGCCCCGCCAGACGTTCACTGAGTTGCGGCGCGTGGCGTTGCACGATGCGCAGTTCCTTGGCCAGGCTGGGGTAGTCGATGTAGTGATACAAACAGCGCCGCCGCAGGGCGTCGCTCAGTTCGCGGGTGCCGTTGGAGGTGAGGATCACGTAGGGGATACTGGTGGCCTTGATGGTGCCCAGCTCGGGGATGCTGATCTGAAAATCCGAGAGCAACTCCAGGAGATAGGCCTCGAACTCTTCGTCGGCGCGGTCGATCTCGTCCACCAGCAGCACCGGCGGCACGGCTTGGGTGATCGCCTGCAATAAAGGGCGTTGGAGCAGAAAATCTTCGCTGAAGATGTGCCGCTCTTTCTCGGCGGCCGGCGTGTCCTCGGTTTCTTGAATCTTGATGGCCAGCAATTGCCGCTGATAATTCCATTCATACACCGCCGTGCCCGCGTCCAATCCTTCGTAACATTGCAGACGGATCAACGGGCAATCGAACATGGCGACGAGGGCCTTGGCGATCTCGGTCTTGCCCACCCCGGCGTCGCCTTCCACCAGCAGCGGACGGCGCAGTTCGGTGAACAACAGCAAGGTCGCGGCGAGATCGGGCTCCGCGATGTAAGCGGCTTGTTCGAGCCGCGCTTGAAAATCGGCAAGGAGGGTCATGGCCGCACCGCTCGTCGCGAACGCCGGCGGCTCGAAGCGGATAAACCCGTGGCGGTGATGCGCGGCCGTGGCGCCGCGGTCGGGAAAATGGCTGGTGGATAACGGTTCAACGACATAACCATCAGCTCCGTTCTATCATCCCGACTCATCCGCTCTTCGGCTTGGCGCCGCCGAACAAGCGCTTAAAGAACTCCAACACGACGTTCCAGATCAGGGTAAGCCCGTTCAACTCTTTAGGCGGCGGCGCGGCCGCCGTCTGCGCCGCGTCCGCGCTTGCGCCGCTTGCCGAAGCCAGCACCCGCGCCGCGAAGTTGTCGCCGAATTGTTTGAGTATTTGTTCCGATATCTGAGTCATCATGCGGCCGCCGAAGCTGGCCAGTTTGCCGCTGACGGTGATGTCGGAGACGCCGATCACCTCGCAGCCGCCGCCGGCGGCGTCCCGCACCTGAGCGGTGAGATTCATGGCGGCGGCGGAGCCGCCGCCGCTGTCGTTGCCCTTGCCGGACAATTCGATTTTTCTTGCACCCTCGTCGATAGACTTGATTTCCAGTTCGCCATTGAAGCTCGCGGTGGCCGGCCCGAGGCGCATCTTCACCTGGCCTTTGAAGTGGGTGGCGTCGATCTGTTCGGTGATCTGCGCGCCGGGCATGCATTCCGCGACGCCTTTAATGTCCTGCAATACCCGCCAGCCCGCGTCGGCCGGCGCGGCGATCGGAAAGGTTTTTTCGAGTTTGACCTGCATGGTTTAACCTCGGACCTCGCAGCGGATAAAAATCCGGACGGACGCATTTCGCGCCGCCCGGTCAAGTGCAGCGCTACGCTCGTTTATCAAGGCCCAACTCATGGATGGTCTTCCAGACGTTGAAGGCCGTGTGCGGCATGTCGATCTGCGTCACGCCGAGATGGGAGAAGGCGTCATTGACCGCATTGGTGAAACAGGGGATGCCGCCCACGTGCGGCGACTCGGCCACGCCCTTGGCGCCGAGCGGATGATGCGGCGAGGGCGTGACGGTGTAATCCGTTTCCCACTTCGGTGTCTCCACCGCGGTGGGCAGGAAATAATCCATCAAACTGTTGCTGAGCAGATTGCCGCCCTCGTCGAAGGCGATCAACTGGCCCATCGCCACGGCGTAGGCTTCAGTGAGGCCGCCGTGAATCTGGCCTTCGATGATCATGGGGTTGATGCGGGTGCCGCAGTCGTCGAGGGCATAGAAACGCCGCACCTTGGTTTCACCGGTGTAGCGGTCGATGTCGAGCACGCAGAGATAGGCGCCGAAAGGATACGTGAAGTTGGGCGGGTCGTAATACTCCACCGCCTCTAGGCCCATCTCCATGCCGGGCGGCACGTTGTTGTACGCCGCCCAGGCGATTTCCTTCATGGTCTTCTCCTGGCCGGGCACGCCTTTCACCTTGAAGCGGTCGATCTCCCAGTCGAGATCGTCGACGCCGACTTCCAGCAAGTGCGCGGCGATCTTGCGCGCCTTGTCGCGCAATTTGCGCGCGGCGTTGGCGGTGGCGGCGCCGCCCACCGGCGTGCTGCGCGAACCGTAGGTGCCGAGGCCGTAGGGCGCGGTGTTGGTGTCGCCCTCCTCCACTTGGATCACCTCCGAGGGCAGGCCCAGTTCGGTGGCGATGATTTGCGCATACGTGGTTTGATGGCCCTGACCCTGAGTGATGGTGCCGATGCGGGCGATGGCGCTGCCGGTGGGGTGGACGCGGATCTCGCAACTGTCGAACATGCCGACACCGAGGATGTCGCAATTCTTGCTCGGCCCGGCGCCGACGATTTCGGTGAAGGTGCAAATGCCGATGCCCATCAGCTCGCCGCGCGCGCGTTTCTCGGCCTGTTCCTTACGCAAAGCCGGGTAATCCACCGCGTCCAAGACTTTCTTGAGTGCGGTGGGATAATCACCGCTGTCGTAGTCCCAGCCCAGCGCGCTGTGATATGGAAACTGTGCGGGTTTGATGAAATTGCGGAAACGGATTTCGGCCTTATCGATGCCGAGTTTCTGCGCCAGGATGTCGATCATGCGCTCGATGAGATGCACGGCCTCGGTGACGCGGAACGAACAGCGGTACGCGACGCCGCCCGGCGCCTTATTGGTGTAGACGCCGTCCACGCGGGCGTAGGCGACGGGAATGTCGTAGGAACCGGTGCAGATGCTGAAGAAACCCGCCGGCCATTTGGTGGGTTGGGCGTGGGCGTTGAAGGCGCCGTGATCCGCCAGCACATTGACGCGCAGCGCCTTGATGCGGCCGTTTTTGTCGGCCGCGAGTTCGCCAACCATGTGATAGTCGCGGGCGAAAGCGGTAGTCGATAAATTCTCGATGCGGCTCTCGATCCACTTCACCGGCCGGCCGAACACGATCGACGCGACGATGGCGCCGACGTAGCCGGGATAAATACCGACCTTGTTGCCGAAGCCGCCGCCGATGTCCGGCGAGATGATGCGAATCTTGCTTTCCGGCAGACCCGACAGCAGCGAGACCACGGTGCGCACCACGTGCGGCGCCTGCGAGGTGATGTAGACGGTGAGTTCGCCGCGCGCCTTGTCGAAAGAGGCGACGCAACCGCAGGTCTCCAACGGACAGGGATGCACCCGCGGGTTGAGCATGGCCTGCTTTACGGTGACCTCGGCGCCGTCGAAGACCCGGTCGGTCGCCGCCTTGTCGCCCACCTCCCAGCGGAAGATGTGATTATTGTGCACACGTTTGCCTTGGCCCGCCTCGTCCTTGCCGACCAGATCCTCGCGGATGACGGGCGCATCGGCATCCATGGCATGGTGCGGATCGACCAGCGCCGGCAAAGGCTCGTATTCGACTTCCACGAGCTCGACGCCGTCGGCGGCGAGGTAACGGTCGTCGGCGATGACCATCGCGACTTCCTGGTACTGGAAGCAGACTTTTTCGTCCGCCAGCACTGCTTGCACGTCGCCCGCCAGGGTCGGCATCCAATGCAGCTTGAGCGGTTTGAGATCCTCGGCGGTGAGGACGGCGCGCACACCCGGCAAGGCCAGGGCCTTTTCTTTGTTGATCGATTTGATGCGGGCGTGGGCATGCGGGCTGCGTACCACAGCCCCGAACAACATGCCGGGAAGATGAACGTCATCGACATAGTGACCCTTACCTTGGATGAAACGGGGATCTTCTTTACGCTTGCGTGAGCAGCCTATGCCTTCCAGCTTCTGTTCGCGCTCGAGATGTTCCGCGGTACTGGCCATGGCTTATGCTCCTTGCGCGGTATGGATTTTTTTCGCCGCGTATTGAATGGCTTTGACAATATTCTGATAACCCGTGCAACGGCATAGATTGCCCGACATGCCCCAGCGGATATCCTCCTCCGACGGGTTGGGATTTTCCTGCAGGAAGCGGTAGGCGCGCATCAACATGCCCGGCGTGCAAAAACCGCATTGCAGACCGTGTTCCTGCATGAAGCCTTCCTGCACCGGATGCAAAGTGCCGTTGTGGACCAGTCCTTCGACGGTGAGCACCTCGCCGCCGTCCGCCTGTACCGCGAGCACCGTACAGGACTTGACCGATTTGCCGTTGAGATCGACGGTGCAGGCCCCGCAGTGGCTGGTCTCGCAGCCGATGTGGCTGCCGGTCTCGCCGAGCGACTCGCGCAAGGCGTGGATCAGCAGCGTGCGCGGTTCCACCAAAATCTCCACGGTCCGCCCGTTCACACTGAAAACAATGTGTTTTTTTGCCATGTCAGTTCCCCTTGGTCCGCGTCAGCGCCTGGCGGATCGCACGGCGGGTCATTTCCCCCGCCATGTGGGTTTTGTATTCGCGGTTGCCGCGCTGGTCTTCGGCGGGATCGCAAATCGCCATGGCCTTTCGCGCCGCCTGTTCGATGAGCGTCTCGTCGATCACCTTGCCGAGCAGCACCGCCTCCGCCTCCTTGGCCTTGAGCGCGGTCGGCGCGACATTGGTCAAGGCGATGTTGATCTTTTTGCATACGCCGCCGTCGAGCCGCAGTTGCACCGCGGCGGCGGCGGTGGCGAAGTCGCCGGTCTTGCGTTTGAGTTTGCAGTAGGCGTAACCCGTGCCTTTGGCCACGGCGGGAATACGAATTTCGGTAAGGATTTCGTCAGAGGCGAGTTCGGTGTAATACAGGCCGTGAAAGAAACCCTCCGCCGCCACCAAGCGCTGGCCGCGCGGGCCTTGCAGCACGAATACCGCATCGGCGGCCATCATCACCGCGGGGTGATCGTTGCCGGGATCGCCGTGGGCGATGTCGCCGCCGATGGTGCCGCAGTTGCGCACCTGGGGATCGGATATCCATTTGGCGGCCTCCGGCAGCAACGGGCATTTTTCGCGCAGCAAGGCGGAGGCGATCAGCTCATTCTCGGTGGTCATCGCGCCGATGCGGACCATGCCATCCTGTTCGCGGATGCCTTTCAGCGCGCCGATGCGGTTGAGGTCGATCAGATGTTTAGGCGAAGCGAAACGCAATTTCATCATGGGCAGCAGACTGTGGCCGCCCGCCAGCAGCTTGGCCTCGTCGCCCAGTTCGCCCAGCAGGCGGATGGCTTCGTCCACGGTAGCAGGTGCGTGATAATCGAACGTGCCCGGTATCATCGTAGCGTCCTTTACTGTTGTACTACGGGATCACGAAACGTATTGCCGGCCCATGTGCCATGACCGGTTTTCGCGTTCTAATTGGATTGTTAAAAGCATAGTTTAAATCGGCCGCAACGACACTCGCCCTTGCACCAATGGGCGAATATGCCGTGCCAACGGCGAGTCCATTGCATGAATGGAAACCCGGGGTCTTCAGAGGGACAATACGGCTGATTAACGCCGGCCGCGGGTCAATTAAGGGCGGCGCAACCTGATGAGGCGGCGCCGGAAATAAGCTTCGTGGGATTCATCAAGCGAAGAAGGAAAAGGGCCGGCTCATACCGGCCGTAAATCTCAATCAATTCAAACCGAACATGAGTTTGAGTTTTTGCACGTTGCTGCGGCTGACCGGGACGCGGGCCTCGTCGTGGCTGCGCATCACCAGGGTACATTGCTCGTCCACCTTCTCGAAGGCGGCGGCGAAGCGGATATTGACCATATGGCTGCGATGGACACGCACGAACTTGCCGGGGTCGAGGCGCAATTCCAGGTCGGATAAAGCCAGATTGCACAAATAGGCCTGAGTGTCGGTGAAGACGCTGGTGTAATGCCCCTCCGCCTTGAAGTGCACGACTTCGTTGAGGTCCAGCAGCACCACCCGACTGTTCTTGTAGACCGGCAGTTTGAACAACTGCCGCGGCCGGTCGCGATTGTCCTCCTCTTCGCGCGGGCTGGTGGTGATGTCGGTGAGGTCGTAAAAGATCATGCAGGTGCCCTGTTCCTCGCCCTTGCCCCACATCTTGGCGACCTTGATCAACAACACCCGGTCGGGGACGTTGATCATCATGGTCATGGGCGGCGGCGACTCCGCCGGGCAACTGGAGGATTCCAATAAAAACGCCACCTTCCGGCGGCTTTTTTCCGGATGGAGCTGGGTGACTTCGGTGCCCACCACCTGGCCGACGCTGACACCCAGTATCCGGCTGGCGATGATGTTCAGCGCAGTCACCCGGTTGCTCCGGTCCAGCCAAACCATGCCGGGATCGAATTTTTCCAGCTTGTGTTGGAAGGATTCCAGGTGCATCTGCATAACGAATCACCGCTGTTTTAGGGGTTACGTACAATGTCCGCCGCCGGGGAAAGCGTTATCAGAATACGTAATTTGCCAGGCAGCCACAACAGCGCGATGAGCGCCGCGGCCATGGACTGTAAGCTTATAAGCCGGCCGCGCTAACGGGCGCGATCGAAGGCGGGGTCGATCACGCCGCGACGGCGTACAAGCGCCCGTCTACCGTTCGCTATCCTTGCCGAACCACGCCAAGCGCTCATGCAGACGCACTACGTCGCCGATGATCAGCAAGGTCGGCGCGTGCACCGTGGTCTGCTTCACTTGCTCCGGCAAGGTGGCCAGGGTGCCGATCAACACTCGCTGTTCGCGCGTGGTGCCCTGCTCCACCAGGGCCACGGGGGTGGCGGCGGGCTTGCCGTGTTCGATCAATTCGCGGCAGAGGATGTCGAGACCGGTGAGGCCCATGTACACCACCACGGTCTGCGCCGGCTGGATCAGCGCCGGCCAATTCAAATCCATGGTGCCGTCTTTAAGGTGACCGGTGACGAACAACACCGACTGCGCGTAATCGCGATGCGTCAGCGGAATACCAGCGTAAGCCGCGCAACCGTTGGCGGCGGAGACGCCGGGGACGATTTGAAACGGGATGCCTTCATCGGCCAGCGAGGCGATCTCCTCGCCGCCCCGGCCGAAGATGAAGGGGTCGCCGCCCTTGAGACGCAACACCCGCTTGCCCTCTTTCGCCAGCTTCACCAAGGATTCGTTGATCTCTTCCTGACGCAGGGCGTGATAGCTGCGGCGCTTGCCGACGTAAATCCGTTCCGCCTCGCGGCGCACCAGATCGAGTATCGCGGGACTCACCAAACGATCGTATAAGACCACGTCACTCTGCTGCATCAAACGCAGGGCGCGAAAGGTCAGCAGATCGGGATCGCCGGGGCCGGCGCCGACCAGATAGACCTCGCCGCGCGGCGCCGAGGCCGGCGCCTGTCGCAGCAATTGGATCAAGGCCTGTTCCGCCGCCTGCTCGCGGCCGGCGTAGACCTGTTCGGCGATGGGGCCTTGCAGGACGTCTTCCCAAAACCGCCGCCGCTCGGTGGTGCCGGCGAAACGCTGCTTCACCTGCTCGCGGTAACGCGCCGCCAGCGCGGCGAGCCGGCCGTAACCGGCGGGAATCAAAGTCTCCAGCCGCGCGCGCACCAGGCGCGCCAGCACCGGCGCCGCGCCGCCGCTGGACACCGCCGCCACCAGCGGCGAGCGGTCGATGATGGACGGAAAGATGAACGTGCAGAGCGCGGGTTGATCCACCACGTTCACGGGAATATTGCGCGCGCGCGCCGCCGCCGCGACCCGGCGGTTCACGCCGTCGTCGTTGGTGGCCGCCACCACCAGACGGCAATCCTGCAACCGCCCGTCGTCAAATTCGGTTCCGCCGTGGATCACCTCGCCGGCGTGTACCCGTTCCTGCAAACGCGCGTTCAACGCGGGCGCCACCACGGTGACGCGGGCGCCGGCGCGCAACAATAAATCCGCCTTGCGCGCGGCGACGTCGCCGCCGCCGACGATCAGACTGGGCGCGGCCTTGAGATCGAGAAATATCGGAAACCAATTCACGAGATTCAGCCGATGACGGTGATGCCGCCCATATAGGGCAGCAGGATTTCCGGCACGCGGACACGGCCGTCTCGATCTTGATAATTTTCCATGATCGCCACCAAGGTGCGGCCCACCGCGAGACCGGAGCCGTTCAAAGTGTGCACCAGTTCCGGCTTGCCGGTTTCGGGATTGCGCCAGCGCGCTTGCAGGCGGCGCGCCTGGAAATCCTCGAAGTTGCTGCACGAAGAAATTTCGCGGTATTTCTGCTGGCCCGGCAGCCACACTTCGATGTCGTAGGTCTTCGCCGCCGAGAATCCCATGTCGCCGCCGCACAGCGTGATCATCCGATACGGCAGTCCGAGCAGCTGCAACACCTTTTCGGCGTGACCGGTGAGCTGTTCCAAGGCGGCATAGGAATCCTGCGGCCGCACGATTTGCACCAGCTCGACCTTTTCGAATTGATGCTGGCGGATCATGCCGCGGGTGTCCTTGCCGTAGGAACCCGCCTCGCTGCGGAAACACGGCGTGTGCGCCACGTATTTGCGCGGCAGGTATTCCGCGTCGATGATCACGTCGCGCACGATGTTGGTGACCGGCACCTCGGCGGTGGGAATGAGGTAATAATTCTGTTCGCCGCCGAGTTTGAACAACTCCGCCTCGAATTTCGGCAACTGCCCGGTGCCGCGCAAGCTGTCGGCGTTGACCATATAAGGCACATAGGTCTCGCTGTAGCCGTGTTCGCCGCTGTGCAGATCGAGCATGAATTGAATCAGCGCGCGATGCAGACGCGCCAGCGGGCCGTGCATCACAGAGAAACGCGCGCCGGTGATTTTCGCGGCGGCGTCGAAATCCAGCAGGCCCAGCTTGGCGCCGAGATCGACGTGATCCTTGGGCTCGAAATCGAAGACCGCCGGCGAGCCCCAGCGGCGCACTTCGACATTGTCGTTTTCATCCTTGCCCGCCGGCACGGAGACATGCGGCAGGTTGGGCACGCCCAATAAAATTTCATTGAGTTCGTTTTGCAGCGACTCCAGGCGCGCCTCGGCCTGTTTGAGTCCTTCGCCGATCTCGGCGACTTCCGCCATCAGCGGCGCCGTGTCTTCGCCTGAGGCCTTGGCCTTGCCGATGGCCTTGGAACGGGTGTTGCGGTCGTTCTGCAAGGCTTGGGTGCGCATCTGTACTTCCTTGCGCTCCGTTTCCAAAGCGGCGATGCGCAGCGTGTCCAATTTAAAACCGCGCGCGGCGAGGCGTTGCGCCGTGTCGTCCAACTGGCCGCGGATCAATTTCGGGTCGAGCATGGTGTTACCTTCTTTTGTCGTTTCTCGTGAATACCGTGATTCAATCGCGTTGATTGACGTGGGCGGTCCAGTGCAGGATGTGGTCGGGCTTTATCACGTCGGCCAGGTGTTCAATGATCTTCGCCACCTTGGCGGGCTCATCGAAGAATTCCACCACCACCGGCAGACTCAGCGACAGGTCCACCAGCCGCGCCGATTGTATCTCGCCGGAATCACCGAAACCGGAGATGCCGCGAAACACCGTGACGCCGCGCACCTTCTCCCAATCGTGGAGCAGGCGCAAGACACTTTCCAACCGGCCATCCCCCTCGTTGAGATAAATGCGCACCACGGTCACTTCGATGGTCTTCATAAACGCCTCCCCGCCAGCACGCCCAGCCACACCGCCGCCAGGCACAGGCTCACGCTCAGCATTACATTCATCAAGGCCTTCACCCACTCGCCTTCCTCGAAGAGCGTGAAGGTCTCCATGGAAAACGAGGAGAAGGTGGTGAAGGCGCCCAATACCCCGATCAACAAGGCCGCGCGCCACTCGGGGCTCAGCGCCAAACGTTCGACCAGCAAGACATACAACACGCCCATCGCCAGACAGCCTGATACATTCACTACCAAGGTGCCGTAAGGGAAGCCGCGCCCCAGCACGGCGTGCACGCCGTTGGCGACGCCGTAGCGCAACAAGGCGCCGAGGGAGCCGCCGACGGCGATCGCTAGAATTTGTTTCACTCTCGACACCTCGCACGCTAGTGTAATGCTTCGTATAGTCAGGAATCCCCTCCTTGTACAAGGAGGGGTGCCCCGCAGGGGCGGGGTGGTTGCATGCATTGTGCCCTGAGCTAAGCATGTTCACCGCGCCTTTGCACCCACCACCCCGGCGCTATCGCGCCACCCCTCCTCGTTTGAGGAGGGGAGTAATGAAACAATTTGCCCTTTCATCGCAGAGCGAATATTTCATCCGTCGCGAAGCGCTACTAGCCACACAGGGCGCGTAAACACCGATTGAAGAGGGGAATTGCGCTACACAAACTCACCCTGCTTATTTTTTATCTCCGTGTCCTCCGTGGTTAAGATTTGCCCTTGTTTTCATCCAACTCGCGCAACCGCGCCAGCTTCTCGGCGATCTTGATTTCCAGGCCGCGCGGCACGGGATGATAATACACCCGCTCGCCCAGTTCCTCGGGAAAATAGTGTTCACCGGCGGCGTAGCCCTGCTCTTCGCCGTGCGCGTAGCGATAGCCTTTGCCGTAATCGAGTTGCTTCATCAGCCGGGTCGGCGCATTGCGCAGATGCAGCGGCACGTCGAGCGAACCGCTGTTGCGCGCGTCTTCTTTGGCGGCGTTGAAGGCGGCGTACACCGCGTTGCTCTTGGCGGCGCAGGCGAGATAGACCACGGCCTGGGCAATCGCGAGTTCGCCTTCGGGGCTGCCGAGCCGTTCTTGCACGTCCCAGGCCTCCAGCGCCAGGGTCAGGCCGCGCGGATCGGCGTTGCCGATGTCTTCGTTGGCCATGCGCACCACCCGGCGGGCGATGTAGAGCGGATCGCAACCGCCGTCCAGCATGCGCGCCAGCCAGTACAGCGCGGCGTCGGGCGCCGAGCCGCGCACCGATTTATGCAGGGCCGAGATATGGTCGTAAAAGGCCTCGCCGCCTTTATCGAAACGCCGCAAGGTGCCGCCGGCCAGCACCTCGTTGAGCAGTTCTTCGCCGATGCCGTGTTCGTCTTTGGCGGCGGCGAGGCCGGCGGCGATTTCGAGATAATTCAGCGCGCGGCGCGCATCGCCGTCGGCGGCCGCGGCGAGGCGCCGGCGCAAGGCCGCATCCATGGCGATGCCCTGCCCGCCCAAGCCGCGTTCTTCATCCGCCAGCGCGCGGTCGATCACGCCGAGCAATTCATCGGCGCTGAGCGAGCGCAGTACATACACCCTCGCGCGCGACAGCAAGGCGTTGTTCAATTCGAACGAGGGATTCTCGGTGGTGGCGCCGATCAGGGTGAGCGTGCCGTCCTCCACATAAGGAAGAAACGCATCCTGCTGGGATTTATTGAAGCGATGCACCTCATCGACGAACAGGACGGTGGCCCGGCCCTGTTGCGCGCGCGCCTGCTTGGCCTGCTCCACCGCGGCGCGCACTTCCTTCACGCCGGAGAGCACGGCGGAGAGGCTCAGGAATTGCGCGGCCACCCGCCGCGCGATCAAGCGCGCCAGGGTGGTCTTGCCGGTGCCGGGCGGACCCCACAGTATCATCGAATGGATGCGGCCCTGTTCGATGGCGAGCCGCAGCGGTTTGCCGGGGCCGAGCAGATGGGTCTGGCCGGCGTATTCGTCGAGATCGCGCGGCCGCATGCGGTCGGCCAGGGGCTGGCCGCTGAGATCGGATACCGCGAAGAGGTCGTCGTTCAAGGCGCGGCCTATTCCCCCACCACGTCCACGCCCGGCGGGGGTTTGAAATCGAACAAGGACGGTACCAGTTTGGGATTGCGTTCCAAGCGCGAGAATTGCAGACGGGTGGTCTGGCCGAAGGTGTCCACCAGTTCCATCACCCGCAGATTGGTTTGGTCGAAAGCGAGGCGGATCCGCTCGAAGTTGGTGTCTTGCTGTTTAGGGATGAGCTCCACCCACTCGAACCCACCTTGCGCGCCCCGTTCGGTAATGGCGAAACTCTTTTCCAGATTTTCACCCGAACTCAATAACTGGGCGGGCGTGTTGCCTACCGTCTCGGTGAACGGCTTCACGGTGACCTGTTCCAGTTCGATGTCGTAGATCCAGACTTTTTTCCCGTCGGCGATGATCAGCTGGTGGTACGGCTCTTTATAATCCCAGCGGAATTTGCCGGGCCGCTGCAAGGCCAGCGTGCCTTGCGCCTGCTCGGTGATATTCATGCGCTGATCGAGCACGGTTTGCGAAAACTCGCCGCGCAGCGATTGAACATCTTTGAAAAAGGCGTCCAGCCGCTCGCGGCCGCCGGCCTGGGCGACGGAGGCGGTGAGACACCACAGCGTCAACGCGCCGCATAAATATTTTTGGTATCGCTTCATGGTTTGATGTCGGGTCCTGATCACGCCGTTTCCTTGAGGTTGTATGCGGACGGTTCTGGTGCGCACGGCGCACCCTACATGGTTGCGTCGTGCGGGGATCAATCCTCCACCGGCCGCGGCGCCAGCACTTCACGCATGCCGTTGGATTGCAGAGGCCCGACCACGCCGGCGGATTCCATTTGCTCGATCATGCGCGCCGCGCGGTTGTAGCCGATTTTCAAACGGCGCTGCACGCCGGAGATGGAGGCGCGCCGCGATTCGGTGACCAGATTCACGGCCTGATCGTAGAGCGGATCGCTTTCCGCATCGCCGCCGCCGTCTTCCCCGGTGTAACTGCCCGGCGTATTGCCGGTCTCGTCGCCGCCGGTGAGAATTTCCTCGAGGTAATTCGGTTCGCCTTGCTTCTTCAAGTGATCGACCACCTTGTGCACCTCGTGGTCGGCGACGAAGGCGCCATGCACCCGCACCGGCACGCCGGTGCCGGGGGCGAGGTACAGCATATCGCCGTGACCCAGCAGTTGCTCGGCGCCGGATTGATCGAGGATCGTGCGCGAGTCGATGCGCGATGATACTTGAAATCCGATGCGGGTCGGGATGTTGGCCTTGATCAAACCGGTGATGACGTCCACCGACGGCCGCTGGGTGGCGAGCACCAAATGGATACCGGAGGCGCGCGCCTTCTGCGCCAGGCGCGCGATGAGCTCCTCGACCTTTTTGCCGACCACCATCATCATGTCGGCCAGCTCGTCGATCACCACCACGATGAACGGCAGATGTTCCAGCAGCGGCGCCTCCTGCCCCTCCGGCACTTTGAGCAGTGGATTTTTCAAGGGCTGCTTGGCCTCGACCGCGTCGGCCAGTTTACGGTTGTAACCGCCGATGTTGCGCACGCCGAGCGCCGCCATCAGGCGGTAACGGCGGTCCATTTCCGCCACGCACCAGCGCAAGGCGTTGGCGGCGTCCTTCATGTCGGTGACCACCGGCGCCAGCAGATGCGGGATGTTTTGATACACCGAC
Organism: uncultured Gammaproteobacteria bacterium; assembly: GCA_963729605.1. Taxonomy (GTDB): domain Bacteria; phylum Pseudomonadota; class Gammaproteobacteria; order DRLM01; family DRLM01; genus CAKKSB01. The sequence goes on from CAVSNY010000003.1 coordinate 399,273, forward strand.
AGCTCCAGCATCTTGGGATCGATGAGGATCATCCGCACGTCCCGCGCCGAGGCCTTGTACAGGATGCTGAGGATCATGGCGTTGATGCCCACCGATTTGCCCGAGCCGGTGGTGCCCGCCACCAGCAGATGGGGCATGCGGCCCAGGTCCACCGCCACCGGCTGGCCGCCGATGTCCTTGCCCAGCACCAGGGTGATCGGCGAGGCGGCCTCGTCATATTCCTTGGACGACAACAGCTCGCTGAGCCGGACGATTTCGCGGTGTTCGTTGGGCACTTCCAAACCGATCACCGATTTGCCGGGGATCACCTCCACCACCCGCACGCTGATGGCGGACAAGGCCCGCGCCAGGTCTTTCGCGAGGTTGGTGATCTGGCTCACTTTGACGCCCGCCGCCGGCTGCAATTCAAAACGGGTGATGACCGGGCCGGGATGGACCGCCACCACCTGCACCTCGACGCCGAAGTCGGCGAGCTTCAATTCGAGCAGCCGCGACATGGCTTCGAGGGATTCGCGCGAGACACTGACACTGGACGGCGCCGGCGGATCGAGCAAGGCCACCGGCGGCAGCGAACCGTCGGCGGATGGCTTGAACAGCGGCATCTGCCGCTCTTTTTCGACCCGCACGCTGGGCTCGACGGGTTTGATCACCGGCTCGATGCGCACCGGCGGGTGTTCCAGAATTTTCTTTTTCTTCTGTTCGAGGACCACGCTGTGCTCGCGTTCCTGCCGCGCGCGGCGCCCCGCCCGGTTGTCACGGAATTCCTGCCACTTGTCCTTCAGCCACGCGGCGCCGTTCAAGGTGTGACGGCCGGTGCCGTCCATCACCGCCACCCACGACAGGCCGGTGAACAAGGTGACGCCGGTGAGAAACAGCGCCAGCAAAAACAGGGCGGCGCCGACGGCGTTGAAGGGCTTGACCAGACCGTTGGCCACCACGTCGCCCAATATGCCGCCGCCGTTGAGCGGCAGGGACAAGGGATTCATCGCGTACAAAGTAGCTAGCCCCGCACCGGCGGCGATGGTCAGCGCGAAACCGATGCCGCGCAAACCCACCTCGCGGCCGTTGGAACGGCCTTCTTCACGGCGGCCGCGATAAATCAGCCAGGCCGTGTAGGCCACCATCAGCGGCACCAGATCAGGCGAGATAACCGAACAGGAACAGGAAGACATCGGCGAACCAGGCCCCCGCCACCCCGCCGATATTGGTGACTTCCTTGCCGCTGCCGCTGCGCGACCAGCCGGGATCGCCGGGGTTGTAACTCGCGAGGGAGATCAACAGATAAATGGCGATGGCGCCCAGCACGAACAGACCGCCTTCGCGCAGGCCCCGATTCATGTGATTGGCGATGGCCATCCCCCGTGCGTCCTTCTTCGATATCGTGGATGCCAAAAACTTATCCTACTGTCTAAATTCCATTGCCAACTATTTTTTCGGCAAGCCATTTTAATGAATCCGGCCAGCGGATTGGAAGCCCGCGGCAAAACCACCGGAAATCCGGCCGCTCTCTTTACCCGACCTGCCGGTTTGCGTAACATGGCCGGCCACTCGTTGCACTCGGTCGTCGTCGATGGCCGCGGCTCGGCTTGAAAGCCATCCGCCCCGGACCCATCCTCAATTAACAGGACACAGCATACCCCATGAGCATGCCGAAACATTGCCGTTTGTTGATTTTAGGTTCCGGACCGGCCGGTTACACCGCCGCGGTCTACGCCGCGCGCGCCAACCTCAATCCGGTGATCATCACCGGCATCCAGCAGGGCGGCCAGCTCATGACCACCACCGACGTGGACAACTGGCCCGGCGACGCCGAGGGCGTGCAAGGTCCGGAACTGATGAGCCGCATGCTGGCCCACGCCGAACGCTTCGGCACCGAGATCGTCTTCGACCACATCAATAAAGTGGATTTGCGGCAGCGCCCCTTCCGCCTGACCGGCGATTCAGGCGAATACACCTGCGACGCGCTGATCATCGCGACCGGCGCGACCGCCAAATACCTGGGCCTGCCCTCGGAAGAGGCCTTCCAAGGCCGCGGCGTGTCGGCCTGCGCCACCTGTGACGGCTTCTTTTACAAGAACCAGGCGGTGGCGGTGATCGGCGGCGGCAACACCGCCGTGGAAGAGGCGCTGTATCTTTCCAATATCGCCGCGAAAGTCACCGTGGTACATCGCCGCGACAGTTTCAAATGCGAAAAAATTCTCGCCGCCAAATTGCGGGAGAAGAGCGAGCACGGCAACGTGGAGATCATCTGGAATCACACCCTCGACGAGGTGCTGGGCGACAAGGCCGGCGTGAACGGCATGCGCCTTAAAGATATGAACACGGGCGAGACCCGCGATGTGTCTTTGCAAGGCGTCTTCATCGCCATCGGCCACAGCCCCAACACCGGCCTCTTCGAAGGCCAGTTGGAGATGGTCAACGGCTACATCAAGGTGAAGACCGGCTTGAGCGGCAACGCCACCGCCACCAGCGTGCCCGGCGTGTTCGCCGCCGGCGACGTCGCGGACCACATCTACCGCCAGGCCATCACCTCGGCCGGCACCGGCTGCATGGCCGCGCTGGACGCGGAAAAATATTTGGACGGGTCGGCTTAAATAAAAATTTAACCGCCAAGGCGCCGAGATTTTTAATCATAAAAAAGATTTTTTGGCGTACTTGGCGGTTCGTCTGAGTTTGGATTGCTAAATCCCGTCCCGACCTTTCAACGCGCCGCGTCTTTAAATAAGCGGAAAAAATTAGCGCTGGTGATGTCGGCGATGGTCTCCAGCGACTCTCCCCGCAGTTCGGCGATGAATTCCGCGACGTGATGCACGTAGGCCGGTTGATTGGTTTTACCGCGATGCGGCACCGGCGCGAGATAAGGTGAATCGGTTTCCACCAGCATGCGCTCAAGGGGAACCCGGCGGGCGACCTCGCGCAGCGCGTCGGCGGTGCGGAAGGTGACGATGCCGGAAAAAGAAATATAAAAATTCAATTCGAGGGCGCGTTCGGCCATCGGCCAGTCTTCGGTAAAACAATGCATCACGCCGCCGGGTTGTGCGGCGCCCTCTTCTTCCATGATGCGCAGGGTGTCGGCCTTGGCGTCGCGGGTGTGGATGATGAGGGGCTTGCCGCATTGGCACGCGGCGCGAATGTGGCGGCGGAAGCGGTCGCGCTGCCACTCCAGTTCGCCTTTGGCGTAAAAATAATCGAGACCGGTCTCGCCGATGGCGACGATCCGCGGGTCGTCGGCCAAGGCCAGCAGTTCTTCCACCGTGGGTTCGCGACCGTCTTTGGCGGTGGGATGGACGCCGACCGAGGCATAGATATTGGAATACCGGTGGGCCAACGCTTTGACCGCGGTGACATTGCCCATATCGATGCATACGCACAACATATGCGTGATGCCCTGTTCCGCCGCGCCGGCGAGCACGCTGTCGAGATCGCCGCCGAGCTTCTCCAGGTCGAGCCGGTCCAAATGGCAATGGGAATCCACCAGTGCAATGCTCATGGGTCTCGCTTCGTGATGTGAAGGCCGCGGTCGGCGGCGGGGCTTACATTGTATGCGTCGGCCGGTCGGATTTTAAGGCGCCCGCCAGATAGGTTTCGATTTTATTGCGAAGATCCTTGCCGCTCTGGTCGTCGCCGAGTTGCACGCCGATGCCGGTCGAGCGGTTGCCCTGCGCCCCTTTCGGCGTGATCCATACCACCTTGCCTGAAAAAGGGATCTTCTCCTTTTCTTCCATGAGCGTGAGCAGGACGAAGACCTCGTTGCCGAGGGCGTAGGTCTTTTTGGTGGGGATGAACAGGCCGCCGTTTTTCACGAACGGCATATAGGCGTCATAGAGGGCTTGTTTGTCGGTGATGCTGAGCGAGAGGATGCTTTGCCGGCTGCCCGCTTTAGGTCCTTTGGCTGCGTTGTCTTCCATTTTATCCTTGATCCGCAGTATGCCTGGTGGGTCGATTAGGGACGGCGCTGAAACGCCGCCTGCCAAGTGATCAATACATTTTCCAATAACAACTGCTGATTGAGCGGCCGATCGATCAGTTGCAGCGCCCGCCCTACTTGGTCGAGTTGCGCGTGCAGTTCTTTTAACGCCAGACCTTGAGCCAATCTTCCCAAACGCGGTTGCAGGTCCAGGTTGATCATCCGCAGCGGATCGCCGCAGGAGGCCAGTCGAATCATGTCACCTATCCAACTGTACATGCAATATAACGTTTCTTTCGTGCCTATCTTTAATGAATTGGCCGCAGCGGCCAGCGGTTCCGCGTCGCCACGCGCCACTTGTTCAATCAGGTTCAGCAAACTTTCACGGTTTTTTAAAGTGCCGCCGTCGGCCAAGGCCAGGGCTCGTAAGGGGGCGCCGTCCGCCAAGCCGAGCAGCAATTCCGGCGCGGTCGAATCGGCGATTTGAGCGGCCAGCCAGGCGCCGGCCTGCTCGGTCGGCGGCGGCGTAAAGCTGAGCCGCTGGCAGCGGCTGATCACCGTGACTGGCAGGCGGCGCGGGTGCGCGGTCACCAGGAGGAGCAGCGCATACGGAGGCGGTTCCTCAAGAGTCTTCAATAAACTATTGGCTGAATTTATATTCATCTTGTCGGCAGGCGTCACGATCACTACTTTTTGAGCCCCGTATTGCGGCGTGTGGGCGAGGTAGTGGCCCAGCTCTCTGATTTGATCGACCCCGATCACCTTGCCCTCTTCCAAGGGCGCCACGCGGCGCTGGTCGGGGTGGCTGCCCGCCGCGAGCAACTGGCAGCCGCGGCACTCGCCGCAAGGCAGATCGCGCTCATCCGGCCGTTCGCACAACAGACCTTGCGCCAGCAGGTCGGCGAATTGATTTTTGCCCATGCCGTCCGGCCCGCTCAGCAGCAAGGCGTGGGGCAGACTGCCCGCGCGGCGGCGCGCCATCAAGCGCCGCCAGAGATCGTCATGCCAGGGCAAGAGGCCGTTCATCGGGTTCGCAGAAATTCATTCAAGGCGTCACGCAACTGGGCTTGGACCTCGGCGAGCGGCCGGGCCGCGTCGATCACCCGGTAACGCGCGGGTTCGGCGCGGGCGAGTTGCAGATAACAGGTCCGCACCCGCTCGAAAAACGCCCGTTCTTCCCGCTCGAAACGATCGGTCTCACCGCCGCGCGCGCCCATTCGCCCGCGACTGACGTCGACCGGCGCGTCTAATAACAGGGTGAGATCGGGCCGCAGCGTTCCTTGTACCCACTGTTCCAATAAGCGGATCCGTTCCGCGGCCACCCCGCGCCCCGCGCCTTGGTAAGCGTAAGTGGCATCGGTGAAGCGGTCGCATACCACCCATTCCCCCGCCTCGAGGGCGGGCCGTATCACTTGGGCGAGATGCTGGGCGCGGGCGGCGAACATCAACAGCAGCTCGGTATCGGCGGCCATGCCGGTTTCACCGCGGTCCAGCAACAGCCCGCGGATGCGCTCACCCAGGGCGGTGCCGCCGGGCTCGCGGGTCATCCGCGCCGGTTTGCCCGCCGCGGCCAGACGGGCGCGCACAAATTCGAGATTGGTGGATTTGCCCACCCCTTCGCCACCTTCCAATGTAATGAAGAAACCCTTCATAACTATATAACCTTAATTATTTTTTTCTTTATCCGGAGTGGTCGCGCGCGGCGTCAATTGATAACGCCTGACCGCCGCGTTATGTTCGTCGAGCGTCACCGAAAAACTATGGCTGCCGTCGCCCTTCGACACGAAAAACAAGGTATCGCCCGCCGCGGGGTGCAAGGCCGCGCGGATCGACGCCAGGCCCGGCAGGGCGATCGGGGTGGGCGGCAGTCCGCTGTAAAGATAGGTGTTGTAAGGCGAGTCACTGCTTAAATCAGCGCGGCGCAGATTGCCGTCGAAGGCAGCGCCCAGGCCGTAAATCACGGTGGGGTCGGTCTGCAAGCGCATGCCGGCCAATAAACGGCGCACAAATACCCCGGCGATCTGGGTCCGCTCCTCGGGCACGCCGGTCTCTTTTTCTATGATAGACGCCAAAATCAAGGCTTGATAGGGCGAACGCAGCGGAAGCGCCGGGTCGCGCTTGGGCCACTCCTCGTTGAGACGGTCGCGCATGGTTTTATAGGCGCGCCGCAAAAAGGCCACATCGCTGATCCCGCGCGGAAAGTGATAGGTCTCGGGCATGAACATGCCCTCGGGGTGTTGGTCCGGGTATCCCAAGCGGGTCATGATTTCCTCGTTGGACGCCCCATCCAAAGTCTGGAGTATCGCCTCGTGCCGCCGCACGGCGTCCAGTAACTGGGCGAAGGTCCAGCCTTCGACGATGGTCAGGGTATGCTGGATCACGGAGCCGCTCACCACCATGTCCAACACCTGGGACGGTGTGATCCCCGCCGGCAATACGTATTCACCGGCCTTGATCAAACCGGCCTTGCCCTGCCAGCGGGCCATCCAACGCAAATAGAAAGGATGATCCATGATCCCGGCCTGCTGGAGACCTTCGGCCAGGCCTTTCATGCTGGTCCCCGGCGTGATGATGAGATGGTGCCCTTCCAGGGGAATCGGCAGGGGATTGTTGGCAAACGCCTTGTAATCCATGATCAACCAACCGCCAAGCAAACTTCCAATTAATACAAAGAATCCTAATAGCTTAAAGAAGGTATTGGCTAATTTACTTGATCTCATGCGCCCGTTGCTTTCGGTTGATCCTCATCCGCGAATGGTAAAACCAGGGCCACCGCCCGGGCCACTTGACGGGTGACGGGACCGTGGGGAAACGACCAGTGCCCGAGACGGCGCAGCGGCCAGACGCCGATCACCGCGTTACAGACGAAGACCTCTTCCGATCGCGCCAATTCCGCCCAAGGCAAAACCCGTTCCTCCGCCGTCAAACCCCACGCCGCCGCCTCATCGAGGATGAGGCCCCGCATCACCCCGGCCACGCCGCATTGATCCACCGGCGGGGTGAGCAAACGTCCCTCGCGCACCACGAAGACATTACTCTGAGTGCCTTCCACCACATTGCCCATTTGATCACACATCAAACCTTCGGCGATGTCGGGATCATACCATTCACGCCGGGCCATGACCTGCTCCAAGCGATTGAGATGTTTGATCCCCGCCAAGACCGGATTGGCCGCGAGGCGGATGTCGCACAGCCGGGCGGTGATGCCTTCCCGCCAAGCGTGGTCGGGATAAGCGGGCCACGGTGAACACATCAATATCCGAGTGGCCGGCCCGGCCTCGGCATCGCGCGGCGGCCGGTAACCGCGCCCGCCTTCGCCGCGGGTGACGATGAGTTTGAGTATCCCCCGCTCGCGGCCCCGGCTGAACGCAGTTATTTCTTCTTCCAATTGCCGGCCGTCGAGTCCCGCGATACCCAATCGTTCGCAACCCGCCAGCAATCGCCGCCGGTGGCGGGTCCACAACGGCACCTGGCCCGCGTGGATCGCCATGGTCTCGAACACGCCGTCGCCGTAGTGCAGCCCGCGGTCGGCCACGGCGAGATGAGTTTGGGGACGGCCGTTGACCCAGATCGCGGTCTCGTCCGCCATCAGTCCGCCGCCCCCAGGGCCAAGAGTAAACCACGCGCCTTGGCGCGGGTCTCCGCCAATTCGGCCTCGGGTTCGGAGTCGGCGACGATGCCCGCCCCGGCGCGGAAGCCGACCCGCGAGCCTTCCATGACCAGGGTCCGGATCAGGATATTGAAATCGAGGCTGCCGTCGCGGTTGAGATACCCCATGGCGCCGGTGTAAGGCCCGCGCGGCCCGCCCTCCAGTTCGGCGATGATTTCCATGCAGCGCACCTTGGGGCAGCCGGTGATGGTGCCGCCGGGGAACACCGCGCGGATCACCTCGCCCGGCGTCACCTCGGGCCGTTTGACGCCCCGCACGTTGGACACAATGTGATGGACGTGGGCGTAGGATTCGAGCCCCATCAACTCGTCCACCCGCACGCTGCCCGGCACGCAGACCCGGCCCAGGTCGTTGCGTTCGAGGTCGATGAGCATGACGTGTTCGGCCCGTTCCTTGGGATGGGCCAGCAACTCGCGCGAATAATCCAGGTCGCGCGCCAGTTCGCCGCTGCGCGGGCGCGTGCCGGCGATGGGGCGGGTCTCCACCACGTCGCCCGCCACGCGCACCAGCCGTTCCGGCGAGGAACTGACGATGGCGGATCGCCCCCACGTGGCCAGGCCGGCGAAAGGCGCGGGGTTTCGCCGGCGCAAGGCGGCGTATACCTCGTCGGCGCGCGCCGCGGCGTCGAGTTCCGCCCGCCAGGCCCGCGACAGATTCACTTGAAACACGTCGCCGTCGAGCACGTAGTGTTTGATGCGGGCCACCGCGTCGAGAAATTGGTGCGGCGGGTCTTCGCTGAGGCTGAGCAAACGCGGCGGCTCCGCTTCGGCATGTTCTTTCAGCCCGGCCATATCCCGCGCCATCAGCTCCAGCAATTCCGCCTCGCCCGCCTCCGCCACCAGATAGATTTCGCGGCTGGTGTGGTCGCGGATCACCGCTGCGGGAATCCGCGTGAAAAAGGCGGTGGGCAGGGCGCCGCGCGTAGCCGGCAAATGCAGGCGCGGTTCGATTTGGGCGGCGAGTTCATAACCGAGATAAACGAACCAGCCGCCCCGAAACGGCAAGGCGCCCTCACCCGCCGCCGGCAGACGGGCCGCGCGCCATTGATTGTCGAGCGCCGTGCAGAAATCCCCCGCGCCGCTCAAGGCCGCCGCTTCCAGGCTCAGCGTTTCGCCGGGAAACGCGAACAAAATATCGTAACGGGAATGCGGCGTACCGTGGGCCACGCTCTCCAGCAAATGGGGATACCGCCGCGGTGAGGCGCGGTGCAACGCCAGCAGGTCGTCGTAACGGGAAAGGCGTTTGACCAGCACGCCGCCGTTGCGGCGCGCTGCATGCAGTTGAAAAGAGATTATGGCCGAGTCCGACACATCAGGCGCCGCCGCGACGTCGGTCTAAGGCGCTCACTTGAGCCTGCGGAACACCAGCGTGCCGTTGGTGCCGCCGAAACCGAAGGAGTTGGAGATGGCCACGTCGATCTTCATCGAACGCGCCTCGTTGGGCACATAGTCGAGGTCGCAATCGGGATCGGCCGTGAACTGGTTGATGGTGGGCGGCGCCACCTGGTCGCGGATGGCGAGCACGCTGTAAATCGCCTCGATGCCGCCGGCCGCGCCGAGCAGATGGCCGGTCATGGATTTGGTGGAGCTCATCGCCAAACGCCGGGCGTGATCGCCGAACGCGGTCTTCACCGCCGCGGTTTCCGCCTTGTCGCCGACCGGCGTGGAGGTGCCGTGGGCGTTGATGTAATCCACTTCATCGGCGTTGACGCCGCCGTTGCGCAGGGCGTTGACCATGCAGCGGCGCGCGCCGTCGCCGCCTTCCGAGGGCTGGGTCATGTGATAGGCGTCGCCGCTCATGCCGAAACCGCTCAGCTCGGCGTAAATTTTCGCGCCGCGGCGTTTGGCGTGTTCGTATTCTTCCACCACCACCACCCCGGCGCCGTCGCTCATCACGAAGCCGTCGCGGTCGAGATCGAAGGGGCGGCTGGCGGTCGCGGGGTCGTCGTTGCGGGTGGAGAGCGCCCGCGCCGCGGCGAAGCCCGCCAGCCCGCTGGGCGAGGTGGCCATCTCGGCGCCGCCGGCGATCATCACGTCGGCGTCGCCGTATTCGATGATGCGCCCCGCCTCGCCGATGCTATGGGTACCGGTGGTGCAGGCGGTGACGTAGGCGATGTTGGGACCCTTCAAACCATACAGGATCGACAGATTGCCCGAGATCATATTGATGATGTTGCTGGGAATGAAGAACGGCGAGACCTTGCGCGGACCGCCGTCCAGCACGGCCTTGTAGCCCTTTTCGATGCCGGGCAGGCCGCCGATGCCGGAACCGATGGCGACGCCGATGCGCTCGGCGTTGGCCTCGGTCACTTCCAGGCCCGAATCCTTGATGGCCTCCATGCCGGCCGCGATGCCGTAGTGGATGAAGGGGTCCATCCGCCGCGATTCCTTGGGCGGCAGGTAATCATCGACATTGAAACCCCACACCGAACCGCCGATGCGCGAGGCATAGTCGGACACGTCAAAATGGGCAATGGCGCGTATGCCGCTTTTGCCGGCGAGGATGTTCGCCCAATTTTCCTGGACGCTGAGACCCAAAGGACTGACCATTCCAAGTCCGGTGATGACGACGCGTCTTTTATTACCCACCTTGCTGCTTAGCTCCCCTTAGCGTGCTTATTTCACAGGCCGCGGCTACACACTCACCGGGCGCGGCACACCCACTTACAGAAGGCCACTGGAAGCGCGCGCGCCCGCCGCGGCCTTCTTTAAGTCGGTGAGTTATCCCAAACGAGAATTGACGTAATTGATGGCTTGTTGAACCGTTGTAATCTTCTCGGCTTCCTCATCGGGAATTTCGCACTCGAACTCTTCCTCGAGCGCCATCACCAGCTCGACGGTATCGAGCGAGTCAGCGCCAAGATCGTCGACAAAGGAGGATTCATTGCTCACTTCTTCCTCTTTTACCCCCAGTTGTTCGATAACGATTTTTTTGACGCGTTCTTCCACGGTGCTCATGATAAACAGTTCCTCCAAAGAATAATGCGCAGGTTAAAACTGCGGACGGTATTGTATTGGAATCCTTCCGGCGATGCCAGACAAAACTCCCCATGTCGACGGCACGGTTTTCCCCACACCGCCGTCTCGAAAAATGTCGTTATTTCAAAGCACAGGCCCGACACTTGATCTTTTTAGTTCATGTACATGCCACCATTGACGTGCAGGGTTTGCCCGGTAATGTAGCCCGCCTGCGGCGAGGCGAGAAAGACCACCGCCGCGGCGATTTCATCGGCCAGTCCCAACCTTTGCAAAGGAATCTGCCGCAACAACTCTTGCTTCTGTTCCTCGGGCAGACCGCGGGTCATGTCGGTGTCGATGAAGCCGGGCGCCACCGCGTTCACCGTCACGCCGCGCGAGGCCACTTCCCGCGCCAGCGCCTTGGTGAAGCCGAGTATACCGGCCTTGGCCGCCGCGTAATTGGTTTGTCCCGCGTTGCCGATCGCACCCACCACCGAGGCGATGCTGATGATGCGGCCCTTGCGCGCCTTCATCATCGGCCGCATGCAGGCCTTGCTCAGGCGAAACACCGAGCTGAGGTTGGTGGCGATGATCTCGTCCCACTCCTCGTCCTTCATGCGCATGAGCAAATTGTCGAGGGTAATGCCGGCGTTGTTCACCAGGATACTCGGCGCACCGTACTCTTTTTGGATCGCCGCCATCACCGCGTCGATCGAGGCGGGCGCGGTGACGTCCAGCAACATGCCCGCGCCCCGCACGCCGCCCTCCCGCAAATAGGCGCTGATGTTTTCCGCGCCGGCGGCCGAGGTCGCGGTGCCGATCACCGTCGCGCCGGCGCGGCCCAACTCCAGGGCGATGGCGCGGCCGATGCCGCGGCTGGCGCCGGTGACCAAGGCGATTTCGTTTTCCAGTGACATGCCCCCCTCCTTATGATTAAAACCTAGCTCAAAATCGGAATAGAGACCCAATCGGCTGCGCTCTCCCCGCCCGGGAACGACGGTCCGTCGGCGAATAATCCATCGTCATGGGCGATCACTCGCACCCCATTCTCAACGTCGATTTTGAGATGGTTTCTATTCAGCCGTCGCGTTCAAGGCCTCGTCCAGACTCGCCGGATCGAATACCGGCAGCGCGGTCATCTCCCGGTCGATGCGCTTATTCAAACCCGCCAGCACCTTGCCGGGACCGCATTCGATCACCGTCCGCGCACCGCGCTCACTCAGCGATTGGATGGTTTCCACCCATCGCACCGGGCTCACCAGTTGTCGGACCAGCGCGTCGCGGATGGCCTGCGGATCTTGGGTGGTGATGACGTTGACGTTATTGATCACGGGAATGAGCGGCGGTGCGACGTCGACTTTTTCCAGATAGGCGGCCAGCCGCTCCGCCGCCGGCGCCATCAGCTCGCAATGAGACGGCACGCTCACCGGCAACAGCACCGCGCGCTTGGCGCCGGCCTGTTTGGCGTGTTCCACCGCGCGCGCCACCGCCGTGGCGTGACCGGCGATCACCACCTGGCCGGGCGAATTGAAATTCACCGCCGAGACCACCTCGCCCTGCGCCGCGTTTTCACAGGCGGCGATCACCGCCGCGTCGTCCAGTCCCAGGATCGCCGCCATCGCCCCCTGTCCGGAGGGCACCGCCTCTTGCATATAACGCCCGCGTTCCGCGACCGCCGCCACCGCCTGCGGCAGCGACAAGGCACCGGCGCACACCAGCGCGGTGTATTCGCCCAGGCTGTGTCCGGCCAGAAACGCGGGTTGCGCGCCGCCGCGGGTCTGCCAGACCCGCCACACCGCGACGCCCGCGGTCAACATCGCCGGCTGGGTTTTATCGGTGCGATTGAGGTCCTCCTCCGGCCCGCGTTGCGCCAAGGCCCACAGATCGTACCCCAGCACCGCGGAGGCTTCGCCGAACGTGGCGGTGACGATGGGGTAGGTCTCCGCCAGCGCCGCCAACATGCCCACGGATTGTGAACCTTGACCGGGAAAAATGCAGGCGAACGACATAAGGGGTCCTCGATTGAACGTGACGGATTTTTTTAGAAGGCGGAGGTAACGAAGCTCAATCCATGAGTACCGAAAATTAATACTTCAACAACACCGAGCCCCAGGTGAAGCCCGCGCCGAAGGCCTCCAGCATCACCGTGTCGCCGCGTTGAATGCGGCCGTCGCGCACCGCGGTGTCGAGGGCCAGGGGAATCGACGCCGCCGAAGTATTGCCGTGGCCGGCCACCGTGACCACCACCCGGTCCATGGGCAGGCTCATTTTCTTGGCGGTGGCTTCGATGATGCGGTAATTGGCCTGATGCGGCACCAGCCAATCGATCGCGGAGCGCGGCAAATCGTTGGCCTGCAAGGTCTCATCGACCAGGGAGCCCAAGGTATTCACCGCCACCTTGAACACTTCGCGGCCCTGCATGTGAATGAAGGCTTCTTGTTCGTAACCGCGCGAAATACCGGCGGGCACGGTCAGCAAGGGTTCGTAACGGCCGTCGGCGTGCAGATGGGTTGAAAGAATACCGGGCTCGTCGCTGGCGCTGAGCACCACCGCGCCGGCGCCGTCGCCGAACAACACGCAGGTGCCGCGGTCGCTCCAGTCGATGATGCGCGACAAAGTCTCCGCACCCAAGACCAGGGCGTGGCGCGCGCTGCCGGTGCGGATGAATTTATTCGCCATGTCCAGCGCGTAGATGAAGCCGGTGCACACCGCCTGCAAATCGAAGGCGGCGCAACCCTGGATGCCCAAACGTTGCTGCAACAAACAAGCGGTGCTGGGAAACACCTGGTCGGGCGTAGTGGTGGCGACGATGATTAGATCAATGTCCTGCGCGGCGATGCCCGCCGCCTCGATGGCGCGGCGCGCGGCGGCCTCCGCCAGATCGCAGGTGGTTTCATCGGGCGCGGCGATGTGACGCTCGCGTATGCCGGTGCGCTCGAAGATCCACGCATCGGTGGTGTCGACCATGGTTTCGAGTTCGGCGTTGGTCAACACCTTCTCGGGCAGATAACCGCCGGTGCCTGTCAGCCGCGAATAGCTCAAACCGCACGCCTCTCTACTAATTGCTCTTCCAGATATTTGTTGATGCGCTGCGGCACCGACTTGCGCACTTCCAAGCCCGCTTCTTTGATGGCGTTGGCGTAGGCCACGATGTCCGCGCCGCCGTGACTTTTGATCACGATGCCCTGCAAGCCGAGCAGGCTGGCGCCATTGTACTGCCTGCGGATCGATCTTGGCGCGGAAGGATTTCAGCACCGGCATGGCCAGGGCCGCCACAAACGGTTGGTCAAGGGCGAGCGGCGGAATTCCTGTTCCATGTAATGGCGTGATCATCCGCGCCACGCCCTCGCTGGTCTTCAAGGCCACGTTGCCGACGAAGCCGTCGCAGACCACCACGTCGACCGCCCCGCTGTAAATGTCGTCGCCTTCGATGAATCCGACGTAATTCAACTGGCTGGCCGACAGCAGGCGCCCGGCTTCCTTGACCCGCTCGTTGCCCTTCATCTCTTCCTCGCCGATATTCAACAGGCCCACCTTCGGCGAGGCGATGTTTTCCACGGCGCTGGTGAGGGCCACGCCCATCACCGCGAATTGGAACAGGGTCTCCGCGTCGGAATCCACATTGGCGCCCAAATCGAGCATGTGGGTGTGGCCTTTGATGGTGGGCAAGGCGGAGCAGATCGCGGGACGGTCGATGCCGGGCAGGGTCTTCAGCACGAAACGGGCGGTGGCCATCAGGGCACCGGTGTTGCCGGCGCTGACGCAGGCGTCCGCCGTGCCTTGCTTCACCAGGTCGATGGCCACCCGCATCGACGAGTCCTTTTTGCCGCGCAAGGCCGCCGACGGCAATTCGTCCATGGTCACCACTTGCGAGGCATGGTGCACGCTGAGCCGCTCGGCGGGACCGCCGCCGAATTTGCGCACGGCGGCCTCGAGCACCTCGCGGTCGCCCACTAATATCAGCTTTAAATCTTCCTGTTCCGTCAGGGCATGCAACGCTGCGGGGACAACCACCGGCGGTCCGTGGTCGCCCCCCATGCCGTCCAGGGCGATGGTGAGGCTCAAGCCTTATTCACCCTTGGTGTTGAGCACCTTGCGGCCGCGATAATAGCCATTGGGGGTGATGTGATGACGCAGATGGGTTTCGCCGGAGGTGCTATCCACCGACAAGGCCTTCTCGCTCAAGGCGTCGTGGGCGCGGCGCATGCCACGCTTGGAAGGGGTTTTACGATTTTGTTGAACAGCCATGGTAACGCTCCTAATTAAATTAAATTCTCTGGCCGGCCGCGCCGGGTCTCAGTTCGACTTCAAACGGGCCAACACCGCGAAGGGATTGGGCTTGTCCGCCGGACTCGCCTCGTCCTCCCGCGTATCGCCGACCGCCGCCTCGCACGCCCCCGGCTCGTGACGGGGAAACACCGGCAGCGCCAGCAATATTTCATCTTCGACCAACTCGGCCAGCGACACCGGGTCATCGCCGACCAGCAGCGGATCGTAGACCTCGGGCAATTGCTCCGCACCCTGCTCCGAGGCGACGACACCCAAATTCACTTGCGCGTCCACCGTCCATACCATCGGTTGCAGACAACGCTGGCATATCAACGTCACATCGGTGCGGACCCGGCCTTGCACGACGCGCGTACCCTGCGCGTCCACATCGAATTGCAGCCCGACTTCCGCGGCCCCGTTCGGATCGGCGACGGCATCCGCCAAACGCCGCATACGGCTGAAAGAAACCGTGCCCGCGAGTGCATTGCCCATGTCGGCGAAGCGCACCGGGTCGATATAGTCGGGTAGGCGGTTTGACATAAGCGCGCAATCATATATTTTGCGCGTGCCCCTGTCAAAGGGATCACCCCCAAAAATGCAGAGATTCCAGACAATTGCGCTTGACTTCCGCCGGGGAATTCCGTAGAAACGGGGGCTGGCCGTCGGGGATGCGCGAGAGGAACCAAGGGATGCTTTTTGCAAGACGGGCTCTGTTAAAACAAGTGGATAGCGCGATTACGGTCGCCCTCCCCGTTCTATTACCCGGAGAAAAATCCCTTGATTGAGAAGATACTGATCGCCAACCGCGGCGAGATCGCGGTGCGTATCGTGCGGGCCTGCGCCGAAATGGGCATCACCTCGGTGGCCATTTACACCGACGCCGACCGCCACAGTCTCCATCTCAAAAAGGCCGATGAATCTTACAACATCGGCCCCGACTCGGTGGCCGGTTATCTCAACGCCAACCGCATCGTCAACCTGGCTGTGGCCACCGGCTGCGATGCCCTCCATCCCGGTTATGGTTTCCTTTCCGAGAATCCGATGCTGGCCGACATTTGCGCCCGGCGCGGCATTCAGTTCATCGGCCCCAACGCCTCGGTGATCCGCAAGATGGGCGACAAGGTCGAGGCGCGCAAGGCCATGATCAAGGCCGGCATCCCGGTGACGCCGGGCAGCGAGGGGAGTGTCGCCGGCGTGGAGGAAGCGGCGAGTATTTCCCGCGAGATCGGTTACCCCGTGATGTTAAAGGCGACTTCCGGCGGCGGCGGCCGCGGCATCCGCCGCTGCGAAAACGAGGCGGAACTGCGCCGCAACTACGACCGGGTAGTCTCCGAGGCCACCAAGGCCTTCGGCAGCGCCGACGTGTTCGTGGAAAAATGCATCGTCAATCCGCGCCACATCGAGTTCCAAATTCTTGCCGACCATCACGGCCACGTGGTGCATTTGTTCGAACGCGACTGTTCGATACAACGCCGCCATCAAAAACTGCTGGAGATCGCGCCTTCGCCGCAACTCAGCGAGGAGCAGCGCAAGACCCTCGGCAAACTGGCGGTGCGCGCGGCCAAGGCGGTCAAATATCAAAACGCCGGCACCGTGGAGTTTCTCATGGACCAGGACGGCCGGTTTTATTTCATGGAGATGAACACCCGCCTGCAAGTGGAGCATCCGGTCACCGAACAGATCACCGGCATCGACATCGTGCAGGAACAGATCCGCATCGCCGCCGGCCTGCCGCTGCGTTACAAACAGAGCGAGATCAAACGCCGCGGTTACGCCCTGGAATTCCGCATCAACGCCGAAGATCCCGAAGAACGATTTCCTGCCGAGCTTCGGCCGCATCACCCGTTATTTCGCGCCGGGCGGACCGGGCGTGCGCACCGACGCGGCGATTTACACCGGTTATGAATTGCCGCCCCATTACGATTCGCTGTGCGCCAAACTCATGGTGTGGGCGTTGACTTGGGAACAACTGCTCGCGCGCGCCGAACGGGCCTTGAAAGATATTGGCGTATATGGCGTGAAGACCACTATTCCCTATCACCTGGAAATCATGCATTCGGCGGAGTTTCGCTCCGGTAAGTTCGACACTAGCTTCGTGGAGATGCACCCCGAACTGACGGATTATTCCGTGCGCCGGCCGCCCCGCGAATTGGCGGCCGCCATCAGCGCCGCCATCGCCGCGCAACTGGGCATGTAGTCCGCGCCCGGCAATGGATTTTTGGAAGCTCTGAATAATTCCATCCTGGAATTTTCAGAGCACGGGAAGCGAAAATGTGATTTTCGCTTCCCTTCATTTTCAATGGCTGACACCATTGAAAATGGCGGCACATCCGTGTGCCGCAGGAACCTCTGAATAAATCAGAGGTTCCTTTTATATAGACGACATCAACCCATAGGTGAGTATCATGCCGCGCGTTCAGATCACCGAGACCATACTGCGAGACGCTCATCAATCGCTGATCGCCACCCGCATGCGCACCGAAGACATGCTGCCGATCTGCGACAAGCTCGACAAAGTCGGCTTCTGGTCAATGGAAATGTGGGGCGGCGCCACCTTCGACAGCCTGCTGCGTTATTCTGAAAGAAGACCCTTGGGAACGCCTGCGCAAGCTGAGGACGGCCCTGCCCAACACCCGCCTGCAAATGCTGTTGCGCGGCCAGAATCTACTCGGCTATCGCCATTACTCCGACGACGTGGTGCGCGCCTTCGTCGCGCGCGCCGCCGCCAACGGCATGGACGTGTTCCGCATCTTCGACGCGCTGAACGACGTGCGCAACCTGCGTGTCTCCATCGAAGCGGTGAAAGCGGCCGGCAAACATGCGCAAGGCACGATTTGTTACACCACCAGCCCGGTGCACAGCATCGAGCAATTCGTCACCCTGGCGCGTGAACTGGAAGGTATGGGTTGTGACAGCATCGCCATCAAGGACATGGCGGGCCTGCTCACGCCGTATGTGACCGGCGGACTTGGTGAATGCGCTGAAACAGGCGGTCAAACTGCCCGTTCATCTGCACTCTCACGCCACCGCCGGCCTCGCCACCATGTGCCAGTTGAAGGCCATCGAAAACGGTTGCGATCACATCGACACCGCCATGTCGCCGTTTTCCGGCGGAACCAGTCATCCCGCTACCGAGAGCATGGTGGCGGCGCTGAAAGGCAGCGACTACGACAGCGGCCTCGACCTGCCCTTGTTGCAAGAGATCGGCCTGTATTTCTACGCGGTCCGCAAAAAATACCACCAGTTCGAAAGCGAATTCACCGGCGTCGACACCCGCGTGCAGGTCAATCAGATCCCCGGCGGCATGATCTCCAATCTCGCCAATCAACTGCGCGAGCAAGGCGCGCTCGACCGCATGAACGAGGTGCTCGACGAAATGCCGCGGGTGCGCGAGGACTTGGGTTATCCGCCGCTGGTTACCCCCACCTCGCAGATCGTCGGTACGCAAGCGGTGCTCAACGTCATCACCGGCAGCCGTTACAAGAGCATCACCAACGAAGTGAAATTCTATCTGCAAGGCCGCTACGGCCGTCCGCCGGGCACGGTCAATCATATTGTTCGTCAACAGGCCATCGGCAACGAAGACATCATCGACGTGCGTCCCGCCGATCTGCTGAAAGCCGAAATGCACGCGCTCAAAGACGAGATCGGTGAACTGGCCGCCAGCGATGAAGATGTATTGAGCTATGCCATGTTCCCGGAGATCGGCCGGATTTTTCTCGAACAACGCAAGGCCGGCACCTTGACGCCCGAGCCACTCGAAGAAGCCGGCGCGGCGACCGGTGCGCAGCCCGGTTCGGTACCGGTGGAATTCAACGTCACCATGCACGGCGAGACTTATCACATCCGGGTCACCGGCGCCGGCCACAAAAATCAAAACCTCCGCCCGTTTTACGTATCGGTGGACGGCAGTCCCGAAGAAATCATGGTGGAGGCCCTCGAAGAACTCGATGCCTCCGATAACAACGGCGGCCGCAGCATGAAGGGCAGCCGCCGACCCAAGGCCCAAGCCCCCGGCCACGTCACTACCTCGATGCCCGGCACCATCGTCGATGTCCTGGTCAAGGTGGGCGACGAAGTAAAAGAAGGTGATCCGGTGTTGATCACCGAGGCCATGAAAATGGAGACTGAGGTGCATGCACCGATCACCGGCAAAGTCACCGCCGTGCATGTGGCCAAGGGCGACGCGGTGAATCCGGACGAGGCGCTGATCGAGATTGCGTAAAGAGGGGATTAGCCACGTAGGTTATAAACTCCTACGTCATCGTTCGAAAAAGCCATGAATAAAACCTCACACTCCACTATCTCCGTGGCTTAATCCTCCTATCATGCCAACCCTCGTGCTCGCCTCCACTTCGGCTTATCGCAAGGAATTGCTGGCCCGTCTCGGCCTGCCGTTCACCACCGCCGCGCCGGAGGTGGATGAAACGCCGCTACCCGATGAAACACCGCCGCAACTGGTGAGGCGCCTCGCCGAACTCAAGGCCCGCGCCGTCGCCGCGCGATATCCCGGCGCACTGATCATCGGTTCCGATCAAGTGGCGGTGATCGACGGCCAGATACTAGGCAAACCCGGCAATCATGAACGCGCTGTCGCGCAACTGCGTCTGGCCTCCGGCAAACGGCTGGATTTTCTCACGGGCCTGTGTCTGTTCAACGCCGCGTCGAGTAGTCTGCAAGTCGAGGTCGTTTCCTTCGGCGTGGTATTTCGTCGCTTGAGCGACCAACAAATCGAAAGTTATTTACGCCGCGAACAGCCCTATCACTGCGCCGGCTCATTTAAGTCGGAGGCCTTAGGCGTTGCCCTCTGCGAACGCTTCGACGGTGAAGACCCCAGCGCCCTCATCGGCCTGCCGCTCATCCGTCTGATACGGATGCTCGAGCAGGAAAATGTGTCCGTCATCTAATACCGCTTACATAAGCATAATAGCGTAAGACAAGCACCCCTGTGACGGGGTGCTTGTGTAAAGTTCGTAGCCGCGTAGCGCGGACGCACTTATGCGGCGCGGCGCGGTTCGCTGTTGGAATTGGCGGCCTCATCGCGCCGTGCCTGGCCGTTTAACGCGACCACCTCACTGGTGAAGCAGTGCGGCATTTCCGCGTTAGCGCCGCGTTCCGCACGCCACAAGGAAGTACTCAGGGGTGTTGCGGCGCACAAGGCCATGAGGCCGAAGACAACGCCCAAGGCAATGAAGGCGGTATCTTGCAAAGTGAACGGGCCTTGGTGAAAGAAGATGTGCCCTCCGATTAGCAGCGTTGCCTGTATGGCGTAGAAGGCGATTTCGGCAAAACGGGCAACCCGCAGGGGGTCTAAATGAAGGGTTGATTTCGTATTCATATTAATTACCTCCTAATTAAAATGAAAAATATAAACACGAATAACACGATCACTTGACTCGGAGACCGCGGTTTTCCGCAGCTCCTTGCTCGCGCGTAACAAGAGATTTTTTACGCCGGAAAAAGTTCCGTAAGGAAGATCTGCAAGGGAATTTCCGATTTACCGCTGTGAATCCGTCCAACAAACGATATCCGCAACGCCCCATGGTGCTGAAGACATGGACACGCGGTGACATGACGGGCGGGCGCCGTCCCGCGACGGCAAGCCGCTCACAGCAGTCAAAGTCACGGATGAATTCACATCCTGCGGTAGCTAAGGAAAGTGTGGCGAGGGCGACGTTAGCGCATCGCCCTATTCAGTAATTGGATGTGTTGGGCAAAACTCGTGCTTCTTCCAGGATACGGAGAAGACTTCAATGTCTGGCCTTAACGGCGGAAGATCATTACTACTGCGGAACAAAAGTCTTTATATGTTCCTCCTTTGGGCGTGGGTGTCGGCGATCTTTGGGGCGTGGTTGTAGTATCACCCTCATCGAAATAAACGCCAAAGTCATAGGCTACCCCCGCCGTCAAATCGAAATAATCGGAATTGACGTCCTGCACGCTTATATGAGGTCCCGGCGTTACGCTGCCCAGGTAATATTGAGCGCCCAGTAGGATGTTATTGCCTGTACGGACGGCCACACGATGTTCAAGAATTTGACCCGCGCTATCACCATCGAAGGAACAGCGGGTTTGCACAAAGGCGCGGGCATTGACGGTGGGTGTATAACTGTTCAGAACCTCTCGATTATTTGCATCGACATCAATGCGAGGTGCAATCGGGATATAACCGGTGTAACCCGTCGTGACTTCGGGTACGGTAAAGTTCCCCCTGCGCTGATTCAATAATGCCCCGATCGATGCCGACACGGCATTTTCTATGACTTGAATACGTGTTGCGTGATCCGCTATGTCCGACGTATTGGAATTGATACGCGTATTATTATCATCCACCGCCGTTTTCACCGCGTTGAAATTGGCGTTGACCTCGGCGGCCTTGGCCGGTGTGCCGGCGGTAAAGGTGGTGAGATTGGTTACTTCACCCGCGTTGGCGTGGTGAGCCATCAGAATCAGCGCTGTCATCGCAGCGAGTTTAATACGGGGATTCATTCTGTCCTCCTGCGATGTTTATTCTTCTGTGACGGGGGCCGGTTTATTGCCACTGCCCTTCATCCCATTTCACGGTGTCCCATTCCAGGGCCGCGGTCGGCGGCGTGGCGCTGGGAGCGGGGACATTCGAGGCGCTACCTCCGCCGCCGCCACCGCAGGCGCTGAGGGCGCAGATGGCCAATAAGAGGCAGATCGAGAATACCGATTTGGTTGATTGCATCTGCGGAGACCCCCCGCTCTATTTATTTATGTTATTTATGATTATCTCGCACGACGCTGGATACTTAAGAAATCGCGCGTACACAGAAGTCTATACTCGCCACTTCATTCTGCCCAGTAGGCACGGCTTCGATTCGTACAAATACTTTATATTAAACACGCAACTCTTTGTGTATTAAATTAATTTAAATAAACATCGATCATAAATATTCTCGTCCAAACACGCCTTCCAGGCGGAAGGTGATGGAGGGTTCGGGGTCGAAACCCCGCTCTTCGAGAAAAATAACCTGGGGGATGAGCTCGATAAACAGCCAGCTTTTATAAACGTCTTTGCGATAATGCACCGCCGCGGTGTATTGCCTGACATCCCAATCCGGATCTTGAGTGGCCACCATGCTCAGTTGATAAACCAGATATTGGCGCTGATCCAATTGTTGATAAAGCGATACGCGCTGTTCGGCGGTGAGAAATTGATCGTTCTCTTCCCAGCTCAAAATCGAGGCGCTGCGGAACAGCCAGGACTCACCGAGGCGCCGGTCGTATTCCAAGGCGGTGTTGGCGCCGAAGCCGTCATTGCTGAACCAGAACATGCTGCCGGACGCCCTTTCGAGCCATCCATCCAGATTACGATAACGGCTGGCACGCAGACGCACGAACAGGTCCGGACTCCAACGTAACCGGACGCCCGCGGCCGGCCGGATGTCCCAATCCTTGGCCTGATTCACGCTCTCGACGGAGAGCAGATAGTCCTGCCGCTCCAGCACGTTCACTGGTGATTCATCGGGGCGGTCCGGGACACTTTCTTTGGCGTCGCTTTCGATGAGGAGTTTCAATTTCCGCTCGGTGCGCGGTAAATCGATCTTGATTCTAAGATCGCCGTCGAAACTCAGCTGATAATCTTTATCCAGCGTGGTGTCGAGGCGCAAGCGGGCGTAGGTCGACGTCGCTTCATCAAAGGATTTGTCCTCGGCGAAGAAACTGTCGATATTGCGCGCCATCCTCTCCAGGCCGGAGGACACCACTATATGCGCGGCCTCGGTCTTCTCCAGCAAGGTTTTTACATCGTCCTTTTCAATCTCATCTGCATCCCTTTCAAGCTCATCCGCGGCGGGTGCGGAATCGTCCGCGGCGGGAAGGTCGTCATCGCCGGGCGCGACCGATTCGTCCCCCTCTTGCGCGGGGATGGCGTCGACCAGGGTCTCGGCAAAAAGGGGCGCGGAATACATGACCAGCGTTACCGCCAATGTCATTACGGCTGCCACGCATCTGTGGGAAAAAGGACGGATCATGGGAACGGCGCGATCGTACATTTAAGGGTTTGCGAATGTGCCGGAGTCACATCCCTCCGGTGGAAGTGAACGCCACGCGAGTCAGCGTCTCGATTGTACCTGGGCCGGACCGGGAGCTGAATGGGTCCCTCGCCCCGCCGCCGAAAAATTTTCGCGCTCTGGCGCGGTTATTTTCAGCGCGTGTATTTACGCACCCGGGCCGCGACCCGGCATAACAGTTCGTAGGGGATGGTACCCGCGGCGGCAGCCACCTCCTCCACCGGCAGTTCCGGGCCCCATAAAATGACAGGGTCGCCGCAGCGGGCGGCGGGCTGGTCGCGCAGATCCACGCAAATCATGTCCATGGAGACGCGGGCGATGAGCGGCGCATGGCGGCCGTTGACCAGCACCGGCGCCCCCGGGCTGATGCGGCGCGGATACCCGTCGCCGTAACCGATGGCCACCACCCCTACCGTCATGTCGGCGGGGCAGAGATAGTCGCCGCCGTAACCGATGCGTTCACCGCGCCGACGCGGATGGACGGCGATGAGCTGGGATTGCAGGCTCATCACCGGCTGCAAGCCCAAGTCCGCGCCGGTTCGCCCGGCGAAAGGCGACACGCCATACAGCATGATGCCGGGGCGGACCCAGTCGTTTTGGGTATCCGGCCAGGCGAGGATGCCCGCCGAATTGGCCAGGCTGCGTTCGCCGGGCAGCGCGGCCAGCGCGTCGTTGAAACAGCTGATTTGTTGGCGGGTGATATCGTCGTGCGGCTCATCGGCGCCGGCGAGGTGGCTCATGAAACCGATTACCGAGACACCGGGGCAGGATTTCAAACGTTGCCAGACCGCGGCCACCTGCTCCGGCGCGAAACCCAGGCGATGCATGCCGCTGTCCATTTTGATCCAGACTTGCAGCGCACCGTTTAACGCGCTCTGTCCCAGCATTTCCAACTGAGCGTCGTGATGAATGACGGTGATGATGTTCTCGCGGACCAAATCCGGCAATTCGGCCGCGGAGAAAAAACCCTCGAGCAACACGATGGGCCGGGTGATGCCCGCCTCGCGCAGGCTCATGGCCTCGTCGAGACAGGCGACGGCGTAGGCGTCGGCCTCGCTGAGGGCATGGGCCACCGTGACGATGCCGTGGCCGTAGCCGTTGGCCTTGATGACCGCCATGACCCGCCGGCCGGGGGCCGCCGCGCGCACCTTGCGCAGATTATGCTGTAACGCGCCGAGGTCGATGATGGCCCGCGCCGCCCGCGTCATCCATAACCCTCGGAATAGACATCCTGCGTGTAGTTTTCGAAACGGGTGAATTGGCCGAGGAAGGTCAGCCGCGCCGTGCCGATCGGGCCGTTACGCTGTTTGGCGATGATGATTTCCGCCGTGCCTTTGTCCGGGCTGTCTTCGTTGTAGACCTCGTCGCGGTAGATGAACACGATCAAGTCGGCGTCTTGTTCGATGGCGCCCGACTCGCGCAGATCCGACATCACCGGCCGCTTGTTGGGGCGCTGCTCCAAGCTGCGATTGAGCTGCGACAGCGCGACCACCGGCACACTCAGCTCCTTGGCCAGGGCCTTCAACGAACGTGAGATCTCCGAGATCTCGGTCGCGCGGTTTTCCTTGTTGCCGTGCACCTGCATCAGCTGCAAGTAGTCGATGACGATCAACCCCAGACCGTGCTCGCGCTTGAGGCGGCGGGCGCGGGCGCGCAGATCGGTGGGCGTCAGCGCCGGCGTGTCGTCGATGAACAGCGGCGTCTCCGCCAGCAGGCCCACCGCCGAGGTCAGCCGCGGCCAGTCGTCGTCGTTCAATTTGCCGGTGCGCAATTTGTGCTGATCGATGCGGCCCAGCGACGACATCATGCGCATGGCCAGCTGTTCCCCCGGCATTTCCATGCTGAACACCAGCACCGGCAGGCCGGTTTTGATCGCCGCGTTCTCGGCGATGTTCATCGCGAAGGTGGTTTTGCCCATCGACGGCCGCCCGGCGACGATGACCAGATCGGACGGTTGCAGACCCGAGGTGCGGTCGTCGAAATCGGTGAAGCCGGTGGGCACGCCGGTGATGGGGTTGTCCTGTTGGAACAGCGTGTCGATGCGATCGACGACCTTGACCAGAATGTCTTTGATGCTGATATGGCCGCGCCGGCCGCGCGCGCCTTTTTCCGCGATCTCGAAGACCATTTGCTCGGCGTGATCGAGCAATTCGGCGGTGGAGCGGCCTTCGCGATTGAAGGCCGCGTCGCTGACCTGCGTGCCGACGCGGATCAGTTGGCGCGCCACCGCGTGGTCGCGCACGATGCCGGCGTAGGCCTTGATATTGGCGGCGCTGGGGGTGTTCTTGGCCAGCATGCCGAGATAGGCCAGGCCGCCGGCGTTGGCGAGCACGCCTTCATTCTCCAGCCGCTCCGAGACGGTGATCACGTCGAAGGGTGCGCCCTGCCCGGCCAGGGTGCTGATGGCCGAAAAAATCTGACGGTGATCGCGCCGGTAAAAGTCGTCGTCGCTGATCAGATCGGCCACGTCGTCCCAACTGGCGTTGTCCAACATCAGACCGCCCAACACGGCCTGTTCCGCCTCCACCGAATGGGGCGGGACTTTCAACTGTGCGGTGGCCGCATCCAGTGACTGCGTTAGATGAGCGAGTTCCTGCATTGTTTATTGATGGCTTTATGGGCTGGCTGCATGACCCGGTCCCGGGCTGTGAGGCATCACATTACGGAGTAACAGGGGGAGACGTCAATCTTAAAAAAATCAGGTGAAGGCGGCGATTAAAATCGCAGGTCGGCGCAGTGCTTAACTAACGGCCGGTAACCGCCGGGTGCTCATCCACGAGGTGAGGTGGACGTCATAAGCCGCTGTTGAAACACCGTCGCGCGCACGATTGAATCGTGCGCGTGACAGGAAAAAACAATTATTCCTCAGCGACCACCACCACGGTGATTTGCGTGTTCACGTCGGCGTGAAGATGCAGCTCGATTTCATAACTGCCGATGTTGCGCAGCGGACCGCTGGGCAGGCGCACTTCGTGGCGTTTGAGCGTCAAACCAGCGAGGCCGGCGGCCTCGGCGATATCCACGGTGCCCACCGAACCGAACAGCTTGCCTTCGGTACCCGCCTTGGCGGCGATGGTGAGGGTCTTGCCGCTCAAGGTTTCAGCGCGGGCCTGGGCGGCACCGAGGGTTTCCGCCTCGGCCTTCTCGAGTTCGGCGCGGCGCTTTTCAAAGGCGGCCAGATTATCCGGCGTGGCGATCACGGCCTTGCGCTGCGGCAGCAGAAAGTTGCGGGCATACCCGCTACGCACCGCGACGCGATCACCCAATTTTCCCAGGTTCTGTACTTTTTCCAGCAGGATGACGTTCATTGTTAAAGTCCTCGTCTTGTCTCTATAACCAATTTGATTACGTTTCAGATCCGCCGCCCGACGGCTTGTTACGACTCAAGCGGGCGCGGATATCCAACCAACTGTCACCAAAAGCCGCGGTGGCGAGCAACAAGGCCAATTGCGGCAATATAAACAAACCCAAAATATAGAAACCCGCCAGCCACGCCGTGTGCAAACCCTTGATCGCCACCACCCCGTGCAACAAGGCCAAACCGTGAAGCAGATACACGGCCACCAGCACCACCATCATATTGGCCGCCAGTTCCTGCGCCTTGCCCGAAGTCAGTAGACTGACCGCCATGATCGCGAAACACATCAGCGCGAAATTGCGGCTGAGGCGCAAGTCGTGAAACTCACGGCGGAAACCGCCGGGGTTATACAACAACGACTGCCACCAGCGGGCCAGCAACACGCTCAACAACCACCCCAGCACCCCCGCCGCCACCAGCATACCGGTCATGTGCGGGGCGATCTGCGCGATCACCGTATTCATCATTTCCGGCGCACTGCCTTCTTGCGGGAGCTGGATCTCGCCGATCACCCGCTCCAAGGTCGCGCGCCAGGTATCGGCCGGGGCCTCCAACACCAAGTAGGTCAAGCCCACCCCCGCGATGCCAATGACCGCGGCGATCATCAAGGTGACCGGCAAGGACACCATGCGTCGCAACACCAAGGCCAGCAGCCACACCGGCAACCACACCCCCGCCGCGAACAGGCCGGCGTTGAGCGGATTGATCGAGGTCACCGCCGCGAACAAGGCCACGACGACACCGGCCCCGATCACGATGGTCAAGCCATCCATCCAACCGCGACGCAGGGTGACCAAGGCCACCACCGCGCCGCTGAGATAATTGAACGGCGGCAGCAGCAGCGACAACAGGGTCGCCGCCACCGCGACCAGCATGGCCTGCATCCGACCACGCATAATGTATTGAGCAAACGCCCGCATGGCTCACAGTCCGCTTAAAAGCAATCGGGCAAACGCCCATTGCGCGCGGTCTTTATCCCTGGATCTACCCTTGTTGTGTTCAGTGCGAATCGCAGTACGGCAACAGCGCCAGGAAACGGGCACGCTTGATGGCCGTGGACAATTGGCGCTGATAACGGGCATTGGTACCGGTGATCCGGCTCGGGACGATCTTGCCGGTTTCGGTGACATAACCCTTCAGGGTTTGGATGTCTTTGTAGTCGATCTCTTTGACTTTGTCCGCGGTGAAACGGCAAAACTTTTTACGGCGAAAAAAACGTGACATGGTGCTCTCCGTTAACTTATCCGGCCAGGCGGCGCCGCGTACATAACGACAACCGCCCGCCCATACAACCTATCCAAACAACCGCGGGACCGGTGTGCCCCGCTCAACCGTGGCGACTTAGGCGTCGGCCCCGTCGCCGTCTCCGTGTTCGGCGTCACGCCGTTCGGAGAATTCGCGGGGGGGACGGCCGCCTTCGCGATCGTCTTTCGACTTGATCAGCGGGGACGGCTCGGTGACGGCGTCGTCGCGGCGCATGATCATATTGCGGATCACGGCGTCGTTGAAACGGAAGGCGGAGGCCAGTTCGTCGATCACGGCCTGGCTGCACTCGATGTTCATCAACACGTAGTGGGCCTTGTGGATCTTGTTGATGGGGTAAGCCAGCTGGCGGCGGCCCCAGTCCTCCAAACGGTGGACGGCACCGCCGTCGGCGGTGATGGCGGCGCGATAGCGCTCGATCATGGCGGGGACTTGGTCGCTCTGGTCAGGATGGACCAGAAACACCACTTCATAGTGTCTCATTTGAAACTCCTCTCGGATTAGTAGCCTCCCGCTCAGCGGTGAGGCAAGGAGAAATATTGTTAAGGCGGCGTATTCTAATGGAAAGCCTGGACCGAGGCAAATGGGGCGGATCGCCTCCGCCAGCCCCCGCTCACCCTGGCTATATTCTAAATATAACCGTGGCGTACCGGTCACCGGCAACCGGCACCGCGGTCCGGGTTGCGTCGGGAACGGGCCGGCCCGCCCGGTCAAGCGGTGCGGGCCATGCCGTCGGTCCAAGAGGCGTGGAGAGGCTCGCCGCTCGCCATGATGAATACCCGACGCACAAGCTAGTGATTTATTCGTCATATGAAGCGTCCGCGAATCGGAACCGCCGTAAAGATGAAGCACGATGAAACAGTGGCTTGACATCATCGGCGTGCGGGTGAAGACGGCCGTCATCGGTTACCGCTTCGTCAATCGCTGACCCGCCAGATCGCGATGAGATGAAGTATGTGCTCTTGCCCCGCCCTCATGCCGAGCGGCACTCACGCCGGCACCCACCGTGGGATATGTGGCGGCGAACTCGACAGTTCATTTTCACTAGGACGATCCACATATCGCTCGGGGTCAAGCAAGTCCGGCGCCGCAGTCAAGTCCACTTTGCGTCACATGGAAAAACTCTGGTATTAAACCGACATAACCCAGATGAACAGGTTTATCCACAGAATTTGTGGATAGCTTGTGCCCGTACTTCGGAAAAGCAACCTCTCGTCATGCTCAAATCGCCATTGACATGGCATTCAATTGCGAAGTTGAACGACGGGTGCCAGCTTATCCGCCTTCTACATGTCATCGGCATAACCATACTGAGGCTGTGCTGCAAACACCTACAGTCTCATCATCAAGTAAATTTCTCTTCATTTAAAGCATATTGCTTTTATCAGTCCTTATTTATCTCAACAGTATTCGCATCTTGCCAGGGTGACGCGGAAGGATGAGGCATGTGAGATTTCGCGTCATGATGTTTCACGCGCACGGTACCACCGGGTATCAACGGCGGCGGAATCAGCAGGCTGAATTCAGCGTGGAGGGACTTGACGCTTTTTTGTAGGTGATCGATCTCAGCCTCTTTCATCACCTTACCGTCCGGACCGAGCAACTCCACGTGCAGATGCCCTGGGATGGGTCCGCGCGCGGGAATGCGCCGTGCCAGTTCACCGCGCAAGACTAGCCCCTCTTCGCTAGTCTGTAGATAGGTACGGATTATGTGCACACTGCTGGAATCAATGTTCTCCAGCTTCATTACGTCCTGTTGCACCCATGCCGGGGTGGTAGCGCATCCCGTGGCTAATATCGCTACCGTTAATAAAGTAGCAGTACTCGTTATTTTGTGTACCTGTTTCATCATGGCCGTCTCTCCTTTACGTTTAAAAGATCACATATAAAAATCTATAACCGACCCTGTTGCTCTACTGGGCTGACCCAGTAAATACCTTGCCCCTGAAAACTCCGCTGAGACAGCAATGCGGCCAGCACGAGGCTGACATCCGCATCCACCAGCAGCACATCCACGCGTACCCGAGGCACATACCCCACTACCTTGTCGCGTGCCGACAAAAAAGGATCTGCCCCGCTGTAGCCGGAGTGGCCCTCAACGGGGGTGAGAGTAAAACCTTGCACCTGCTCAAGCGCACGCAGACTGTCGGCCAGCGCTTGTTGGGCGCCGGCGTGGATGACCAGCGTCAGATTCTTCATAGGTTTTCTCCCTTATTGCGTTCAGCGCGCCCTTCGAGCCACGCGTAGAGTGTGGGCAGCAAAATCAAGGTCAGCAGAGTCGAAGTAACCAGGCCGCCGATCACCACCACCGCCAAAGGCCGTTGCAGTTCCGAACCTGGTCCGGTAGCAGCTAACAGCGGCACCAAACCGAGACTGGCGATCAGCGCCGTCATCAATACCGGCCGCAAGCGCCGTTCCGCCCCTTCCTGTACCGCCTGCAATACCGTGCGGCCCGCCTCGCGCAGTTGATTGAAGTAACTCACCATCACCACGCCGTTGAGCACCGCCACTCCGAACAGAGTGATGAACCCGACCGAGGCAGGCACGGAAAGATACAACCCCGAGAGATAGAGACTGATCACACCGCCGATCATGGCGAAGGGGATGTTGAGGATAATCAACCCCGCTTGCCGTAGCGAACGGAAGGTGGTGAACAGCATCAAGAAGATCAGCATGACGGCGATGGGCACCACCAGCGCCAGACGCGCGGCGGCACGCTGCTGGTTTTCGAACTGGCCGCCGTAGGTGATGTAGTAACCCTCCGGCAACTTCACTTCCCGTTGAATGGTCGTACGCACTTCATCGACGAAACCCACTACGTCACGTCCCTCGACATTGGCCTGCACCACCACTTGTCGTTTGGCCGACTCACGCGAGATCACTACCGGGCCATCCACTTCGCGGATCTCGGCCAGCGTCGCCAGCGTTATCTTGTCGCCTGCGGGTGTCTCCACCAGCAGCGCGGCGATCGCCTCGGGCGAAGTGCGAGCCTGTTCCGGGTAGCGCAACAACACGCCGATGCGCTGACTCTCTTCGATCACCTCGGTGACCACGCGGCCACCCACCGCCACCTCGATCAGTTTATTGATCGCTTCAGTGTTGATGCCGAAACGGGCGATGGCCTCGGGCTTGATCTCGATCTGGAGATAGATCTGGCCGGAGAGCTGTTCACGAAACACATCCACCGCGCCGGGGATCGCATTCACTAGATCTTCAATCTGTTTCGATGTTTCTTCCAGCAAAGTGAGGTCGTCGCCATAGAGCTTGATCGCCATGGCGGCGCGCACGCCGGTAAGCATTTCCGAAACCCGCATGTCGATGGGCTGGGTGAAGGCGTAGTCGATGCCGACGAACCCCTCCAGTTTTTCACGCAGTTGCGCCTGAAACTCCTCCAGACTCACCGTCCACTCGTCGCGCGGTTTGGTAAGCAGGAAGTTGTCGGTCTGGTTGAGGTCCATCGGGTCCAGGCGCAGCTCGTCGGCGCCGGTACGCGACACCACGCCGATCACCTCCGGCAATTCCATCATCGCCTTCTGGTAAGGTACATCCAGCTCCAGCGACCGCTCCAGCGAGATACTCGGCAGCTTCTCGATGATGACCACGGTGGTCCCCTCATCCATCACCGGCATGAACTCCTTGCCGATGAGGGGAAACAGTGCCAGCGCAATCATCAATGCCGCCAGCGCGCCGCCGACTGCGATCTTGCGTTGCCGCAAGGCCCAGCGCATCACCGGCAGGTAGAGGTTTTTCAGGGCGGTGAGCAGCCGTCCATCCTCCTCGCCGCCGCCACGCATCAGCAGGCTGGCGAGCACCGGGATCACCGTCAGCGACAGCAGCAGCGAACCGAGCAGGGCGAAGCTGATGGTCACTGCCAGCGGCGTGAACATCTTGCCCTCCAGCCCACTCAGACTGAACAGCGGCAGGAAAACCACGATGATGATGAGAATGCCGGAGATCACCGGCGTCGCCACCTCGACCACCGCGCGGTAGACCAGATGCAGACGGCTGACCCCTTTGGGCGCATGGCTGAGGCGGGTGTGGATATTCTCCACCACCACCACGGCGGCATCCACCAGAATACCGATGGCGATGGCGAGCCCTCCCAGCGACATGAGGTTGGCGCCGATGCCGAAGATGCGCATCATGACAAAGGTGAACAGCACCGACAGCGGCAGGATCAACGCCACCGTCAAGGCGCTACGCAGATTGCCGAGCATCACCAGCAACACGATTAGTACCAGGACTACCGCTTCGCCGAGGGCCTTCTCCACCGTCCAGACCGAATCATTCACCAGTTCGGTACGGTCGTAAAAGGGAATGATCTCGATGCCCTTGGGCAGTGCCGGCTTGAGTTCTTCCAGCGCCTGCTTGGCCCCTTCGACGGTGGTGCGGCTATTGGCCCCTTCGCGCAGCAATACCAGGCCGGTGACCACCTCGCCCTTGCCGTCCGCCGTGACCGCGCCGTAGCGAGTCAGCGAGTTGATGCGCACCTCGGCGACATCGCGCACATGGACCGGGATGCCGTTGCGGCTGGCGACGGTGATGGCGCCGATCTCCTCCATGCCGCGCAACTGGCCGACGGTGCGCACCAGCAGCACTTCGTTGTTACGGTTGATGCGGTCGCCGCCGGCATTGCGGTTGTTGGTTTGGAGCGCGGTTTCCAACTCGTCGATCCCCAGGCCATGGGCCGCCAGCGCCACCGGATCGGCGACCACCTCGAAGACCTTCACCTCGCCGCCGAGGGAGTTGACATCAGCCACCCCCTCGACGCCGCGCAGACGCGGCCGGATCACCCAATCCTGGATGCGGCGCAGCTCCTGATTGCTGTAGCCCTCGCCCTCGACGCGGTACATATAACCCTCGCCCAGCGGCGTGGTGATCGGGCCAAGCCCGCCCTCGACACCCGCGGGCAGTTCGTCCCACACCTGGTTGAGCCGTTCCGCCACCTGCTGGCGCGCCCAATAGATGTCGGTGCCGTCCTCGAAGTCGATGACGATGATGCTGAGAGCATATTTGGTGGTGGAGCGGAGCATGGTCTGACGCGGCAGCCCCTGCATCTCTACCTCGATAGGGAAGGTGATCCGGCTCTCCACCTCGGTGGGCGAGAGTCCCGGCGCCTTGACGACCACCCGTACCTGGGGCGCCGATATTTCGGGAAAGGCGTCGATGGGCAGGGTATTAAACGCCCAGATCCCCGCGCCGGTCAGCCCCAGCGCCAGCAGCAGGATCATCAGCCGCTGGATCAGGGAGAAACGGATCAGTGCGTTGATCATGGTCTACTCGCCTCCCTGGTACTGCCAGTGGGATTTGAGTTCGGCGACGCCGCCGCTGACGATCTCGGTGCCCGCCACGATGCCCGATTTGATGGAGACCCAGCCGTCGCTGCTGTCACCGAGCGTCACCTTGACCGGCTCGTAACTGCGCGGCCCGTTCACCTTGAAGAGGTAATTGTCGTTGCCACGGCGGAACACGGCGCTCGCTGGCGCCATCAGTCCCGTCCGCTTCGCCCCCTGCAACTCCGCCTGCACATACATGCCGGGACGCAACAGTCCCTGGCGGTTGTCGATCACCACCCGTCCGGCGATGGTCTGGTTCTCGGCGTCCACCTCGCTGCTGAGGGTCTGAAGCTGACCTTCGATGTTCTGCTGTGGAAAGGCGGCGACCTTGATAACGACCTTGGCGCCGGGCGCCGCCTGGCCGATGCTGGCCACGGGAATACGGATATCCGCCCACACTTTACTCAGATCGGCAAGCCGAAACGCCGTTTCACCCGCGGTGAGCAATTGACCGCTCTCCACCGCCACCTCCAGCACCACACCATTGGCGGGGCTGATCAGCGGGTAATCGGCAATGCTATCGGATTGCCGGGCCAGTCCCTCGATTTGGGACGCACTCAATCCCGCCAGGATCAAGGCACGACGACGCTGATCCAGCATCGCCTGCGCCATCTTGTATTGGCTCTCCGCCTCCAACAGACGGCTCTCGGCCACCACGCCGTCCTGACGCAGTCCCTTGATGCGCTGCCGTTCGGTCTGCGCTACGTCATAACGGGCCAGCGCCTCCAGATAATCCGCCTGTGCCTGCCCCAGGGTATTGCTGTGCAACCGCGCCAGCACTTGACCTTTGCGCACCACCGCATACTCCACCACCTTCAATTCCGTGACCAAGCCATCGACGACCGGTGCGACGCGGAACAACCGTTGCTGATCGGCGCGCAAAACACCGCTGGCAATAATCGTGGTGGCGGCTTGACGCTCGATCACCTTGGCCGTGCTCAGTTTCACATTGGCCATCTGCTGGGGTGTCAGTTCGAGGCCATGCACAACCACGGGCAAGGCCATCAAGATCAATAACAGGGATTTCGCGAATACAGATTTCATTGTGCGTTTCCTTCAACAGATGGCGAGGCGAGCAGCGACACACCGGCGGCGCGGCGCAACTCGGCGGCCTCCAGCCATGACTGCTGCAACAGTTCCAGGTAACGGGCGCGGGCATCGAAATAGGTCTCTACCGCATCGACGAGATTGAGTATCTCCACCTCGCCGGCGGCGAAACCCTTGCGGCTGAGTTGGAAGATCTCCTCGGCGGGTTCAAGCACCTTGCCGCGGTATTCCTGGGCCTGCTCGATCAGATGCGCCAAGTGCAGATGATTGAGGCGCAGCCGGTTGCCGATCTGACGTTGCAGGGCCTCCGCCTCGAACTGCGCTTTCTGCTTAGCGGCACGAGCGGTGTCGATATGTCCCTTGCCGCGATCCCACAGCGGCAAGGTCACCGCCACGCCGATCGCCGTGACGTCCTGGCGGCTACCGCCCAGGAAACCTCGCTCACGCGCCAGCCATAACTCAGGGTCGGCAAAACGGTTGGCGCGCGCCACATCCACACCATGACGGGCGGCTTCCACCCGCTGACGCGCCGCCGACAGGATAGGGTTGGCCTCAAACTGCGATTCCAACCCGGCCAAATCCGGCAATACCGGTGGATGATTCAAGGCCGCCACGGCGGGATCGGCTTCAGCCACATTCAACAGGGTTAGAAAATCGGAGAGGGATTCACTGTATTCACCTTCGGCGGAGGCGATCAACTGCTTGGCCGATTCACGCACCACATCCAGACGCAGGCGTTCCAGGCGCGACAAATCTCCCGCCTGTTCACGGCGACGGCCGATGTCTTGAAACTCATCGGCGCTTTGTAGCCGTTGTTCGGCCAGCAAGAACAAGGCGCGATTCAGTTGTAAACCATGAAAAACCCGCGCCGCCTCGTATTCCAGCGCCAGACTTTGTTGCCCCGCCTCAGCCTCGGCCTGTTTGAGACCGGCATCTGCCTGTTTACGTTGCACGCCCAGGCGGCCACTCACGGGCAGCGGCTGGCTGACTCGGAACTGAGTCAAGTCGGCGCCACCTTGACCATCCTCTTTACCCAGGGAATTGTCGGCGCCCAATTCGACGGTAGGATTAGGCCAGACACCGGCCTGACGCAAAACTCCCTGGCGCGCTTTCACTTCGGCTTCGGCGGCGCGCCGTTCCGGCGCTTGCTCTAATACCCGTTGGGCCGTGGTCTCCAACGTCCACGCTTCGGTTTGAGCGGCGGCGACGCCGCTCGCCACCATCAATACCACACCGGCGCACACCCCTCTGCCGGCGCGTTCGAAAAGTCCTCTCGACACGGTATAAATCCTCACCCATGGCCACGCCACAAAGCACCTTTAAGGCGCATCCATGGCGGCCAACGAATTAAACAAACGGGATTGCGTGCTGACAGACTCGAACACCAAGGTTCGCATCCCATAGCCAGCGCTGTTTACGTCAGATGAGGATTAGAGCGGGGGTGCGCGCAGCGGCGGCCTGAAGGCGATGCCGCGGGTAGTAAAGGAGACTTCAAGATTGACCGGCCAATAATAGGCACGGACCAGCAGAGGTACCAACAGGATAACGGAGAGAAATAAAACCGCGACCAGGGTGTCGCTAAATTTGAGGTTCTTGACTACCGCGTCCGCCGATAAGTCGATCTCGGTCGCGGGGTCATGCTCTTCTTCATTATTTGCGTCGGAAGAAGTCACATGAATCTCGGGATGATGCGCATGGTTATCCAGCATACCCACCTGATCGAGCTGCTTATGATGATCATGCGTGCTGTGCACATGAAGCGGCAGAGTCTGTACAAACAACAACGCCATGACGGCCATGAACACCATCAAGATTCGATTGCGGCAGTTGTGTATACGGAATTGATTCATGAGGTCTCGGAATGTTTGCTTGATAACAGCTTGAGCAAAAGCTTCGCCAGCTTTCCATACCGGATTGTTATTGTCAATACGCTTTGGATACCAGCGCATTGTTGTACAGGCCGGTGGGCACGCCGTTTTCGTAACGCTGATTGCTGCCGTCGCCCTGATCCAGCCGGGTCTCGCCGCCGGCGGTGACGGCGCCGCGCGAATTGAACTGCCAATTGTAAAAAGCGCCGCCGTCCGATCAAACACCGGCGCCGTTCGGAACGTATTCCAGCTTGGAGACCTGCGAGATCGAGCGCCGGCGTTTCTTCGCCGCGGAGGGGCGTTGCCATTGCAGCGTCGGCCGTGTACCGTGGGAATCGCCCTCCCTGCTGCGCGAGGCGCCTTACGCCGAACGCCCCCGCTTTCCCGCAGACGAGGGTAATCGTTTTTAATCTGCGCCCGCGTCTTAAATGCACTTGCACAGACCACGGGATAAAAACCGTTGACGTAGACACCGGGGCGGCGAATCACCATCCGTCGCCGCAATTGCGGCCATGCGCGACTTCCTATTCATTATATTCCGCGCAATCGCCGCGGCTGGGCTAAACTGAAAATATCATCGGCGATCAAACGCCTCGCTCCATTCCAAATCTTGCGGTTCTCGTTCGCCGTATTTCACGAGGTACATCATGGACTGGTCCGATCCCCTGCTCCTCGCCCGCGTGCAGTTCGGTTTCACCATTGCGTTTCACATCATTTTTCCGGCCTTTTCGATCGGGCTGGCCAGTTTTCTGGCCTTTATCGAGGGTCTATGGCTCGGCACCGGCAAGGCCATTTATCTCGCCGTATTCAACTACTGGAAAAAGATATTCGCACTGACCTTCGGCATGGGCGTGGTATCGGGCGTGGTCATGAGTTATCAGTTCGGCACCAACTGGAGCGTGTTCGCCGACAAAACCGGCCCGGTGCTCGGCCCGCTGATGGGCTACGAGGTGATGTCGGCCTTTTTCCTCGAGGCCGGTTTTCTCGGCGTGATGTTGTTCGGTCTCGGACGCGTCGGCAAAAAATTACATTTTTTCGCGACGCTGATGGTCGCGATCGGTACCTTGTTCTCGGCGTTCTGGATTCTATCGGTCAACAGCTGGATGCACACGCCGGCGGGTTATGCCATCAACGGCGCGGGCCAGTTCATTCCGGTCGACTGGTGGGCCGTCATATTCAATCCTTCGTTTCCCTATCGTCTCGTACATATGGTGTTGGCGGCTTATCTCACTACCGCCCTCGCGGTGGCGGCGGTCGCGGCCTGGCATCTGCTGCGCGACAAGAATAACGCCGCGGCGCGGGTGATGTTCTCGCTCGGCATGGCCATGGTCGCCGTGGTCGCGCCGCTGCAAATTATCGCGGGCGACCTCCACGGCCTCAACACACTCGAATATCAGCCCGCCAAGATCGCGGCGATGGAGGGCCATTTCGAGACGCGCGCCGGCGCGCCGCTGATCCTGTTCGGACTGCCCGACATGGAAGGCGAGACCACGCGCCATGCCGTGGAAATCCCCCGTCTCGGCAGTCTGATCCTCACCCACGACTGGCAGGGCGAGATCAAAGGGTTGAAGGCGTGGCCGCCCGAGGAACGGCCCAACGCGTCCATCGTATTCTGGAGCTTTCGTATCATGATCGTGCTTGGCTTGCTGATGGCGCTGCTCGGCGTGTGGAGTCTGGCGCAGCGTCTGCGCGGCCGTTTATACGACGATCGCCGGCTGTTGCGCGCGGCCTGCTTGATGGGCCCGAGCGGTTTCGCCGCGCTGTTGTCGGGCTGGATCACCACCGAGGTCGGCCGCCAGCCCTACACGGTCTACGGCCTGCTGCGCACCGCCGATTCGGTGTCGCCGGTCGCCGCACCCGTGGTCGCGAGCTCCCTGGCCGCCTATTTCGTCGTCTATATAGCCATCTTCGCCGCGGGCGCATATTACATCCTGCGCCTCATGCGCCACCCGCCGGACGTCCACGAACCCGACCTGCGGACCGGCCTGCCGCTGCGCGCCGCGGGTATCACGCCCGCGCCGGCCATGCTGCCGAAAAATCATCCGGAGAACTCGCCATGAGCGTCGATTTCGCGCTGGTCTGGGCCGGCATTCTCGCCTTCGCGATCCTCGCCTACGTCGTGCTCGACGGCTTCGATCTCGGCGTTGGCATACTGTTTCCGTTCTTTCGCGATCCGCACGACCGCGACCGCATGATGAACTCGATCGCGCCGGTATGGGACGGCAACGAGACCTGGCTGGTGCTCGGCGGCGGCGGCCTGTTCGCGGCCTTTCCGCTCGCCTACGCCGTGGCGATGCCCGCGCTGTACATCCCGCTCACCGCCATGCTGATCGGCCTGATCTTCCGCGGCGTCGCTTTCGAATTTCGCGCGCGCGCGCGAACCAGCAAATTTTTATGGGACTGGGCTTTCACGGCCGGCTCGGCCGTCGCGGCCTTCGCGCAGGGCCTCGTGCTCGGCAGTTTCGTGCAAGGCATCGCCATCACCGGGCGCGCCTACGGCGGCGGGACGTGGGATTGGCTCACGCCCTTCAGCGTGCTGACCGGTTTCGCATTGCTGATCGGCTATACGCTGCTCGGGGCAACCTGGCTGGTGATGAAGACGGAAGGCGAACTGCATGAGCACGCCGGTCGTTGCGCGCGCAAAGCCGGTATCGGGACCTTCGCGGCGATCATCGTCATCAGCCTGTGGACGCCCTGGCTGCATCCGCAATACGCCGCGCGCTGGTTCGATTGGCCCATGACCTTGTACACCTTTGCGGTGCCGGCGCTGGTGGTGATCTGCGCCGTCATGTTGTTCCGCGGTTTGCATCAGCGCCGCCCCGCGCTCCCGTTTCTCGCGGCGCTGGGACTGTTCGTGTTGTGTTATTTCGGTCTCATCATCGGTCTCTTTCCCTACATCGTGCCGCACTCGCTGAGTTTATGGGAGGCCGCCGCACCCGACAGCAGCTTGCGATTCCTGTTGATCGGCGCCGTAATCCTGCTGCCCATGATCCTCGGCTACACCGCCTACGCCTACTGGGTGTTTCGCGGCAAGGTCGCGGAGGCGTCGCATTATCACTGACAGCGAACGAGCGCCCCGATACGGCAAGACGCACATGACGGTGAAGCTGCCGTATTCCGGCGGCGTTGAAATTGGCGACGGCAAATGACGGCGGACGCCGTCCCCGCGGCGCATACACGCTGCGGGGACGGCCGGCCGATTAGAGGAAGTTGATGATGACGCCGGCCATGACATTGGTCGGCGCCCGCGGATTGAAACTGGTCGGCTGGCCCTGCGCGTTGGCGCCGGAGATATTCTCGCCGTAGACCTCGTCGGCGAGGTTGTTAACGTCCATATACCAGCGGACGTTGCGGCCTTGCGCGGTACGCATCGTATAAAACACCGTGGCGTTCACCACATCGTAACCTTCATATTCACCGGTGTTCTGATTGTTGGTGTAATAAGGGCCGACCGAACGCCAGCGCAGACTGCCGCCCCAGCCGTTCGGCGGCGAATACTTGGCGCCGAGGTTGGCGACGTAACGCGGCACGCGCTGCAACTCCTTGCCGACGACGGTCGGGTCGGTGCTCTTCTCGATCTCCGAGTCGAAGATGCCGAAGCCCGTCGACAGTTCGACGTGGTTCCACATCGGCGGGTAATAACGCACCTCGCCTTCGAGGCCGATGCGGCGGCTCTCGCCGGCGTTGATGAACTGCGGCGGCGTGACGTTCGGCACCTGCTGGATCTCGTCGGAGCTGTCGAGAATGAAGGCCGCGAGGTCGACGTACCATTGCGGCGAGGGCGCACCGTTGACGCCGATTTCATATTGCCAGAATTCGACGGCATCGACATTGATGTTGGGATCGAACTTCTGCGTGCTGTTGGGCAAGGCGAAACCGTTGGCGGCGCTGGCGCGCAGCTCCCAATTGTCGGTTATTTCCGAACGCACGCCGAATTTGGGGCTGATGCGCGCGAAGTCGTCGAGATCGGTCGTGATGCCGGTCTGCAGATTGGTGAGCGAACCGTCGAAGTCATCGTAACGGAAACCCAGGGTCGGCCGGAAACGCGGATCGATGTCGAGGTCCATCTGGCCGTACAGCGAGGTGGTGGTCAGCGTGAAATCGCGGTCGCGCTGCTTGGCGCCGCGCACCCGCGCGTTGGTCGCCCACTGATCTTCATGGGTATCTTCGTCGTAATATTCGGCGCCGAGCACCCAATGGCTGTCGATGCCCAGCAGTCGATGTTCGCCGTTCAAGCTGGCGCCGACCGCCCTGACCTCGCGGTCGTGGGCGCGTTCCACTTGATTGGGCGGCGGATTGGGCGTGCTCGACTCGAAGCGGGTCAGGTTCATCTGGGTGTTGTAGGCGAAGGTCAGCAGCTTGAGCTTTTCGTTGATGAGGTGATTGAAGTCGATGCGCTGCGACGAATAACGTTTCTCGCCGCCGTCACGCTGATCGGCCACACTCGGCGCCTGCCGGTGGCGCAGATCGTCGTTGAGGAACTGGTCGCGGCCAATATTGCCCGGGCCTTCGAACCAGGCGCCGTGGCCGCGCAGCGACAAGGCGATCTCGGAGCGATCGCCGATCTCATAGGCGGCGCGCAGCGCGGAATTCATCTTGCTGAAGCGCGAATTGTCGCGCCAGCCGTCGCTCTCGTAGCCCTGCACCGCGCCGTTGAGCTGCACGTCGCCGACCCGGGTGCCGAAGGCGACCTGGCCGTCGTAGCTGTCGAACGCGCCGCCCGACAGGTGTACGTCGGCGTATTCACCGCCCTTGCGGGTGGTGAAGGCCATCACGCCGCCGCGCGCGAAGTTGCCGTACAGCGGCGAGACCGGGCCCTTGTACACCGCGAGGCTCTCGATCTCGAGCGGAATGACGACGTTGGTGTCGGCGTAACCGTCGGCATGGCCGTCGGCCTCGTTCATGGTGACGCCGTCGAGCGTGAAACCGATATCGCCGCCGTGGCCGCCGCTGGTCATGCCGCGAATGGTGATGAAGTCGGCGACGCTGCCCGACTGGATCGAACGCGCCTCGACGCCCGGCGCCTCCTCGAGGATCGCCAGCGGATTCTCCCAGCGCTGCGATCCGATCGTGTCGGACGAAATCACGTTGACCGTGAACGAACGGTCGGAGTCCTTCATGGCCTCGCCTTTGACGGTGATTTCATTGAGCTTGACCGGCTCCTCGGCCTGTACGCCTATCCCCGTGCCGAATAAGGCCAGAGCGATCGCGCATTTTTTGAAACGATGATGCATCATGATTCCCCTCTCCGTTATGACGAACAGACAGCCACCCCGGTAATATCCGGCGCTTCGCCTGGTTACACATGCAGCCGGTTTGAACCGGCCCACCCCTAGAAGTTGACCGCCACTTCACCGAACACGGTGCGGCCCGGTGTTTGCCCGAAGCTTTGATAATATTTTTTATCGAGCATGTTGTTGACCGACAGCGAGAGCGACACTTTGTCCCAGCCGGTATAAATGAACTTGCCGTCGAGCGTGGTATATGGATCGATGCCACCGCGGACCCCTTTGGCGGTATCCAAATTATCGTCGCGGCTGAAGGCGTCGCCGACGCGGCGCAGCATCAGGCTGCCCTTATAAGACTGGGCGTGCAGATCGACACCCAGGTTGTACATATGTTCGGGAATCTGCGGAATGGTTTTGCCCACCAAGCCCGGCTGGGTATCGCTGCGGGTGATGGTGGCGTCCAGCCAGGTCGCGTTCGCGAACAAATCGAGATAGGGGGTGATTTCTTGCGTGAGGTCTAACTCGATGCCGTTGCTCTCGCCCTCCGCGGCGTTTTCCATCACCCGCACGGTGAGGGTATCCGCGGGGGCGCTGATGGTGCGCCGGTAAATCCAGTCTTCAAGTTTATTCTGGTAATAGGTCGCGCCGATGCGGGTGGCGGTGGGGAAACGCTGCACGATGCCGATTTCCCATGCCGTGACCTTTTCCGCCTTGAGATTGGGATTGCCGATGGTCTGGGTGCCGCCGTGACTGGAGTTGACATAGAGTTCATCGAGGGTCGGCGGCCGAAACGCCGTGCCCGCCGAGGCGCGCAGGGTGGTATTCGTAAACGGGGTATAAACGGCCGAGACCTTGGGATTGACCGAGGTCTGGCTGCGATCGGCGAAATGCGTGCGCGGGTCCGGCCCCAGTTCCTGGAAACCATCGGTATTGTTCCAGTGATCGTAACGCACGCCCAGGAACAGATCGAGGTTGTCGAGCACGGTGTATTGATCCTGCACGTACACCGCGTGGGTCTGTTGTTTGCCGCCGCTGCTGCTGGCCATGCCGATGACCTCGGGGACGCGGCGATCGAAGATCACCGGGATTTTTTGCGTCCCTTCGGCGACTTGATACAACAGCCCGGTGGTCAGCAGATGGCGCGCGCCGAGCTGAATGTTGCTCGATACCTCCGCATGCAAACCATTCGAGTCGCGATCACGGGTGGTCCAGCGCGCCGAACCCAAACCCAAGCCCGCGGGCAGCGCGCGGTATTCGGTTTCGCGGTTGAACTGCGTGGAATAGCCGAGACTGGCGTCGACGGAAATCGTCGGCGTCGCGGCGACGCTGTATTTGAGGGCGTATAAACCGGCGTTGTCTTCGCGGGTGATCGGGAAGAAATTCGATTCCGACAAGCTGACCCGATTGCCTTCGATGTTGAGAGGACCGCTGATCACCGGCATGCCGCTCGGGTCGCGCAAATAAGTATGGTAAGTGGGTTGATCCAGGGACCATTCGCCGTACAGCGCGGTAAAGGCCAGCGTCGAGGACGGCGTCAGATCGAAACTGAGTTTGGTGGTGAAATAGTCGCGGTCGAACACCTGCTCGCCGCCGTCGCCCACCGTGTACAAGGTCTGCTGGCCGGTGACGTCGCTCATCCGGCCATAACCGGTCACCACGGTTTCCGAGCCGTCGGCGGGGGTGTTGCCGCGCGGTCGTTCGACCGTCGAGACCACATAGCCGTCGGTCTGCCAGCGGTCGAAGCCGACGATGAAGCTCAGCCGGTCGGATAAGGTGCGGTTGCCGTATTGCAGATGATAATTGCTGGTGCCGAACGAACCGTAGCCGGCGCGGGCGCGGGCGATTTCTTTCTCGGGCGTGGCGATGATGTTGTTGATGACGCCGCCCAGCGCGTAGCCGCCGTACAGCGACGAGAACGGGCCGCGCACTATATCAATACGCTCGATCTCGTCGACCGGTAATTCGCTCCACGGCACACTGCCGGTGGTGATGCTGTTGAGAGGAATGCCGTCCAGCATCAGCAGGGTGCGCTGCTGTCCCTGGAAGCCGCGCATGATGGTGGTGGTGTGATTATCCACCGGCCCGCGGAATTTCAGCACGCTGACGCCCACTTCCCCGCGCAGGGCCTCGTCGAGGGTCGGGGCATGGCGTTTTTGCAGATCTTCCTGGGTCAGCACCGTGGTGCTGGCCGGGGCTTTATCGACATCCTGCGCGGTGCGGGTCGCGGTAATCGTCATCTCCGCCATGCTGGCGGGTTTGGATTTTTCCTCGGCGGCCCAGGCCACCTCCGTTAATCCCAGACCGCATGACAGCAGCGACATGCACCGCACCGATGCGGTGATACGCATCCGCGAATTCGTTTTCAGCATTGCTTATCCCCCTTTAGTTTATTGCCGGCATACGCTTATGAAATGCGCTTTTTTCCAGCGGTCTCTGAAAAATTTTCGCTCTATCCCGCCACCCGGCAGCGTCGCAAACCGCGCGCGGCCACCACCGCCAGCAACAACAGCGGGACCGCGATGCCGATCATCGCCGCCGCGATGCGGCCGCCGGTGCCGATGCCGGGATTCTCGACGAACTCAAAACGTGGGAAGCGCTGGTAATCGTCGCTGGTCAACATCCGTTCGGCCTGGGCCTTGCTGACGAAGAACTCGCGCCACTCTTGATGGAAACGATCGATTTGGCCGAAGAATTCGTCGTAACGGCTGCGGCCGGTGCCGGCGATTTCCGCCAGGGCGTCGTTGATCAGCAGGGCCGGCGATATATAGGCGAGCCGCTCCGCCAGATCATGTTGACGTTGCAATTGCGCCTCGTGCACCGCCAGTATCTCTTCGGCGCGCGCCATCGCGGCCTGTTGCACGGCGAGACGGCGCAAGGTCCGTTCGCGCGCACTGCCGCGGGTCAATACTTCCTCGTGACTGTCTTCGCCCGAGGCATGCGAATGTTCTTCTTCATATCGCGCCAAGGCGGCATCGCGCTCTTTGTCGGCGCTGACCGCGGCGGCACGTACATCCAACACCATTGCGGCCCGCGACGGCGAGGGATAAAGCGCCTCCGCCGCGGCGTTGGTCAGAGACGGCACGATGAGCAATACCGCGATCCAGGCCCCGATCAGCAGCAACGCGTTATAGGCCGAATCCCGGCCCAGGCCGTTCACGGCGGCGGCGAGGGCCGCCCAAAACATGCCGTAGATGATGATCGCCAGGGCGAGAGCGGACAGCGCGCCGCCCACGCCGGTCAAGCCATCGCCGATGAACACCAGGCCCGCGAACACCGTCGCGAGGGTAAACAGCATGGGCAACCCGGCGCGCACCATCAGCTTGCCGGCCAACACGGTGCGCAACTGCACGGGGCAGGACGCGGTGAGCGCCAGCGTGCCCTGCTCGCGTTCACCGGAGACCAGGTTATAGGTCAACGCGAGTATCCACAGCGGATAAATAAAAACCAGCACGAAGGCGAGATCGAAGGTGCCGGCGAATAGATGGGCCGGATTGGCGATTTCGTCGCTGAACAGAAAGCTGTCTTTACTGCCGGTCGACACCCGCAAGGTCGGCGGATACAAATCGCTTTGACCGACCGCGGTGATGGCGAGCGGTTGCGCCGGCAAGGCGGCGATGGTGGCCCCCGAACCGCCGCCGACGAAGATCGCGTTGCGCGGATCGCGGAAGGGCTGGCCGGGCGGTGCGATTTTTCCGGATTCGATATCGGCGAGATTGTCAC
Organism: uncultured Gammaproteobacteria bacterium; assembly: GCA_963729605.1. Lineage (GTDB taxonomy): Bacteria > Pseudomonadota > Gammaproteobacteria > DRLM01 > DRLM01 > CAKKSB01. The sequence goes on from CAVSNY010000003.1 coordinate 443,932, forward strand.
GCAGCTTCACCAAGCGCCCCTCCTCCTCCGCCACCGCGGCGGCAACGGCGGCGGCCCGCTGTTCGAGGAGGTTTTTGCCGTTGTGCAGCGCGTAGGCGACGGTGGCCAGGATCATCGCCAGCACCAGCCACAGCGCCGGGTCGAGCCGGAGGATGCGCCACTCGCAACGCATCGCCGCCATAAAAACATTCATATTCGGCATAAAGATTCGCTCCTCACCCTCATGGCGTATCGCCCGTCGCCGTCATCGAATAGCCGTATAAACGGCGGCCTTGAGCACCGCCATCACTTTTGCGTACCTCACACCGGCCGCAGCCGCCGCACCGCGAACACGGCGAGCAGGCCCGCGGCCGCGCACCAGAATCGCCAAAGTGAACAGGTTGCGCGCCTGCGCGCTCAGCACCCACCCCGCCTGCGGGGCGCGATAACTGAAGGCGGGAATCCGCGCCCACAGCTCAGGGCCGGCGACATACGTCGGATCGCCGTAACGGCCGTTGTGGATCAGGTCCTCGCTAATCATGGTTTGCACCAGGCGGCGGTGCTGTTCGGCGGCGGTGGCGAAATGGTAGTGGCCGCGACTATCCGAACCGGCGAGGCCCATCGAATACGGCTGTATCGCCAAAAACGGCAGCAGGAAACCGGGCGCCGCGCGCCAGCGGTCCTGCCGGGCGTAGTCGTCTTGCAGGCCGCCAAAATGTTTGTCGTAGATGCCGTAACCGATTTCGTCGCTCTTGCGCAGCGACAGGCCACGGAAATTCACCGGCAAATCCTCGACCCGGCTGACACCGTAGTCACGCAGCACTTGATCGCGGAAGACGACGAAGGCCGGATGGGTCTCGTCATGACCAAAATCTTTTTTCCTGTCTTCGGCGATGGCGTCGCGGAATTCCAGCGCGGTGGGCAGCGGCAGCGCGGTGCGGACCAGATCGGTCATCAACCGCGGCATCAGAAAACAATTGAGCAGCCAAAAGGCGAGCAGGCCGACCAAGGCCGCGCGCGAACTTTTGGAAAAGGCCGAGACGGCCAGCGCCAGCGCCGCGATACCGCCAAGATAAAAGGCGTAACCGAGGGTCAGCCAACCGAGCCGAGCCAACTGGTCGCCCGGCGACAGTTGCGCATCGTCGAGGAAGAACAGGCAGGAGATCACCACCCCGATCAATACCGGAAGCAGCATCGCGCTCAACACGCCGCCGACCGCCAGGGCCTTGCCGGCGAGCAGGTCGAGCGGCCGCGCGCCCAGACTCAACAGTTGGCGCAACGTGCCGCGCTCGCGTTCACCCGAAAACGCGGCGAAACACAGCAAGATCACCAGCAAGGGCATCACTGTCTGCAACACGAAGGCCAGCGACAGATTGCCGAGCCGCGCCGACACGCCGCTGTCGCGCGCCGGGCGGAACTGCACTTCATTCTGTTTGTGCGCCTCCAGCCACACCGCGGTGCCGACGTAGGCGTTGACGCCGGGATCGGCAAGGGCCAGCGGGCTTTGCGGTTTGAAGGCGTATTGACCGAAATGCGCCGCGGCGTGCGGGTCTTTCGCGCCTTGCGATGTCCACACTTCGCGATCTTCCTGCGCCGCGGCCGCGCGGTCGCGGTCGATACGCTGCGCTTGCTGGACGCCGAAGACGATCGCGCACAGCATCAGCAACAGGGTCAGCGCCGCCAGCCAGCGGAAACGCGCGTCGCGATAAATGTCCAGCCACTCCTTGGCGGCCACGGTGCGGATGATGCGCCAGCGCCCGGACGGCAGCGGCGCCTCGGCGGCGGTGATCACGTCGACGGCGCTCATGCCGCCACCGCCTGCCGCGAAATATCGAGATAGGCGCGTTCGAGGCCGAGATGATCGGTGTCGTCGGTGTTGAACACCGCCGCCAAGCGGCCGCGCTGCATGATGCCGACCCGCGTGCCGCATTGCTTGGCGAGGAACAAATCGTGGGTCACCATCAGCACCGCCATGCCGCGCCGGCGGAGATCTTCGATCAGCCGGGCGAATTCGTTGGCGGCGAGCGGATCGAGGCCGGAAGTCGGTTCATCGAGCAAGAGGGCTTTAGCGTCTTTGGCAAGCGCGATAGCGATACCGACCTTTTGCCGCATACCTTTTGAATAACCCGCGACCCGCCGGTTGGCCGCTTCTTCCTGCAACCCCGCTTCGCGCAGCAAGGCCATCAATTCCTGGCGCCCGCGCCGCCGGCCGGTGGACAGCGTGCTGAAATATTCGAGGTTTTCCACGCCGGTGAGATTGCCGTAAAGCATCACGGTCTCCGGGATATAGGCCAGCAGATGACGCGCCTCCAGGGGCGCGGCCGCGGCGTCCACGCCGCACACCAGGGCCTGGCCCGAGGTGGACGTGATGAAATTGAGAAAGAGATTGACGGTGGTGGTCTTGCCGGCGCCGTTGGGACCGAGCAGGCAAAACACCTCGCCGCCCGGCACCTGGAGATCCAAGTTATCCAACGCCGGTGCACCTTGATAAATCTTGGTCAATGAACGCGCTTCAAGCATGTTGGTCTCCTTGGTGTTCGTACCGGCGCGCGATGTCGGGTCGCGCGCCGGCTGTGCAAATAACGGCTGTCGTATTACAGGGCGAGCTTGACCTCGCCGAATAAAGTGCGTCCCGCGTAGGGATGGCCGACGAAATAACGTTCGTCGGTCAGGTTGTCCACGCCGACGCCCAGCTTTACGTGGTTGTTGACGGCGTAGGTGAGCTTGGCGTCGAACACGGTGTAATTGCTGACGCCGTCGAAGGCGTTGGGATTGACGTCGGTGTTTTCCAGAGAACCGTATTGTTTGCCTGAATAACGGCCGGCCAAGGTATAGGCGAGCTTGTCGTTTTGGTGGTAGATCGCCACCAGGCTCGCCCGTGACCGCGGGATGCGGTAAAAGTCGTTGCCCACCGTCGCGGGATTGGTGCCGTTCTCGAGGATTTCGGAATCGTTGAAGGCCAGGCTGGCGGAGATATCCAATTGCGGCAGGAACACCTCGCGTCCGTCGTATACCAGTTCGATGCCGCGCACCCGCACGTGATCGATGTTCTGGTAATTGGTCACGCTGGGCACGACCACGGTGTTGGTCTGGCGGAACAATACATCCTTGGTGTCTTCTTCGTAGATCGAAAGGCGCGCGGTGGCCTTGTCGAAATGGCGTTCGACGGTGAAGTCCTTGAAGAAGCCCTGTTCCGGTTTGAGATTGGGATCGCTGTTGATGATCTGATTGCCCGAGATGCTGCCCTGGAACAGTTCGGTGACCGTGGGGAAACGATAGGCCTGCGCCAGGGACAGGCGATAAGTCCAGGCCTGGTTCGGGGTGAATTCCAACGCCGCCTTGGGAGACCAGTTGCTCTCGCTACGTTCCGGATAAGCGGCAGTCGTGGTGGTGGTTACGGCTGGCACCCCGGCGGTAGTAGTGACGCTACGCAAACCGTCCATGGCCTTCCAAGCTTCATAACGCAGGCCCAGCACGGTTTTCCAACGGTCGGCGAAACGCCAGGCGTCCTGCACGAATACGGCCTGGGTGGTGGTCTGACCGGCGAAGGTATCGGCCGTTACGCCTGATGGTCCGCCATTGCGCCAGTCGGCGGTGGAATAATTTTTTTGATCGAGTTCGTAGAGGTCGAAGTGATACCCGAAGCTCCAGCGATGTCTATTTCCTTCGGCGGCCACCTGCTCGGCTTTGACGTCGAAGGTTTTCCAGCCGCTGCCGTCGAGATAACTGAGCGTGCCATTACCGCCTGAAAAGGCGCCGGGCGGCGCGGTGGTGGAGGTGCGCGTGAGATTCTCCGCCATGTCGTATATCGAGGCGACGGCCTCGTAATCCCAGCCGCTTTGATTATTGGTCTTGAGCGAAGCGGCGTAATTCCAGTGTTCCTCCTCACCGGCGCGCGGCGAAAAACTGGTGGCGGGAATGTTGTAACGCATGCCGTCGATGTTGACGTTGCCGCTGTAAACCGGATTGCCGCCGGCATCACGCAGCCAGGTGGTATTGCCCACCTCGCCCGCTACACGGTCCATCGTCCAAGAGGCGACGGTGAGCCGTCCCTGTAGCGTCGGGGTGAAATCGTAACCCAGCTTGAGCTTGAACTCGTCCTGTTCGGTATGTTCGATGCCTCCGCCGCCGACACCGACCAGCACCGTATCGACGCCGTTGCGCGACTGGGCGTAATAGGCGCCGCGGCTGATCACCGTATCGGTGGGCTGCGCCGGGGTGGTGGAGATAGAACGCGTCACGAACTGGGTGGGCTGACTGGTCGCCTCCATCCGGCTCAGGCCCAACAGATAGGAAAACGCGCCTTTGCGATCGCCGAGGAAGGCATTGACGAGATGGCCGTCGTAGCTGTCGTCGGTGCCCAGATAGTTGAATTGCTGTTGATGGGCTTGCAGGCTGGCGGTGGCTTCGAAGTCATCGGGCATGCGGGTGGTGAACAGCACCGCAGCACCCATCGCATTGCCGGAATACAGCGCCGAATACGGGCCGTAGATCACATCGACCCGTTCGATTTCCTCGGGCAGCACCATCGACCAGCGCGGGGCGTTTTCATGTTGCGATGACAGAAAATTGCTCAAGAGTATGCCGTCGGCCAGCACCAGCCCGCGTCCGCCCTGAATATTGCTGGTGCCGCGCACCTCGATGGGGGCGTTGCGGTCGCCGATGAAACGCTTGCGCACGCGCAGGTTGGGCATGTATTTAACGGCATCTTCGCTATTGGGGATGTTGAGATGCTGTAGCGTGTCCGCCGTGACGCTTTCGGTCGGCGCGGGAAGATCGGCGTCCACCGGCGAACGGTCGTCGGAGATGGTGACGGCGGGCAATTGCTGCGCGGTGTTTTGCTCGGCGGCAAACGCGGGACTGACGACCAGCGTCACGCCACCCAGCAATAATGCGCCGTGCGATTTCAGTTTTTTCATGCGACCCTCCGTTAGATCTTTATTGTTTAAACACTAAAGGCAACTTGATGTGTTGCACGGTTTCTTATGCCACGACGCATCTTCTCTCCAGTTAAGCGACTCCCTGCAACGCCGGGGACGGATAGTAGTGCGCGCGCCCCACGGCGCTTTTAAACACAGGCCTCCTCATCATGGCCGCTGCACCAGTAACTCTCCCCTCCTCTCCGAGGAGGATGCCTGCACCGCCACTGGCGTGGGTTATGCCGGACTCTCTCCCCTCCTCTCCGAGGAGGGGTGCCCCGCCGCACCATGCATACCTACATCATCCGCAGGACTTTCTCCCCTCCTCTCCGAGGAGGGGTGCCCCCGTAGGGGGTGGGGTGGTGCGCTTCTCGCCCTCGCCGCTTTCACCGCCTTTCACCCCGTCCGCTTTGCAAGCGCTTGGCAAAAAACCAAACCACCCCGGCCCTGCGGGCCACCCCTTCTTATGAAAGGAGGGGATAAGCTCACGCAGATCCACCGGTTTGAGCGAGGCGGCCGTCTCGCTCAAACCCAGTGCGTCCCGTCAGAGGCGCGTCCCCCGCCAGAGCCGGGATTGACCTCGATCCATCAAGGCGGCGTCTGCGGCTTGCCGGTGGCGAAGGCCAGGCGCTGCACGCCGCTGGAGCGCACCAGTCCCATGAGCTCCGCCACTTGGGCATACGGTAATTGGGCATCCGCGTTGAGGCGGACCACCAAGGTGGGCTCGGCGGCGGCGCGGGTTTGCAAGCTTTGTTGCAAGGCCGCCGCGCTGATGAGATCGCCGTTCAATGACATCTGTCCCGCGAGATTCAGTTCGACATCGACCACCTTGGGTTCCTGGCTGGGCGGCGCGCTCACCTTGGGCAAATCCACCCGCAGCGCCTGCGCGAACATCGGCGCGAGCAGGATGAAGATCACCAGCAGCACCAGCATCACGTCGACCAGCGGCGTGACATTGATCTCGGAGAGGGGTTGATCGGAATCGGACATTTGCACGCCGGCCATGTCACGCCGCCTCCGCGAACAAATGCCGCGGTCCATCGATGGCGGCAAGATGAATGAAGTGGCGCAGATTGCGGTCAGTGAGCGCGGTCAGTTGCCTGAGCCGGCGCAGCAGCATGTTGTAGCCGACCACCGCCGGGATGGCGACGAACAGGCCCATCGCCGTCGCGACCAGCGCCTCCGCGACCGGACCGGCTACCACCTCCATGCTGATGGTTTCCGCCGCGCCCAAACCTTGCAGCGCGTGCATGATGCCCCACACCGTTCCCAGCAGTCCGATGAAGGGCGCGGAATTGCCGATGGTGGCGAGCGTCGTGAGATAACTCTCCAGCTCGACCCGTTGACCGTGAGTAAGGCGTTCGGCGTGGTGCTCCAAATGATGGGCCTGCGCCTGAATGTCCGCGTCGCCGTGCCCGAGCGGCAGACGCCCCGCCTCTTGCAGGATGAGATAGGAAGGCGTATCCGCCACCACCCATTGCGTGATATCGATGCAACTGCCGCGCGCGCGCAATTCAGCGACCACCCGCCGCTCCAGCCGTTCCAGCCGCCAGAACTGCATGACTTTGTAGATTATGAGGGTCCAGCTCACCAGCGACAGGACCACCAGCGTAATGAACACGCCACGCACCACGAAATCGGCGTCATGCCACCAGCTCATCATGCCCATTGGAATCTCCTCATGGTTTACCTCAACTCATTGCATCTACTTCAGGGCAAAACGCAGTGGCACCTCGACGTCGGCGGCCACCGGATGACCGGCGCGCCGCGCGGGCTCGAACTGCCAGCCGCGCACCGACCGCATCGCGGTCTCATCCAAACTGCCATGCCCCGAACTGCGTTTTACTTCCACTTTCACCGGTCTGCCGTTGGCGTTCAGCGAGACCGCCAGTACTACCACCCCTTCCAAACCGCGCCGTTTCGCCACCAGCGGATAGGGCGGGAGCGGATTATTGCGATAGGCCGCGCTCACGTCGGGTGGCACGTAATCGTCCACGACGATCTTAGGCGGCGCCTCCACCACGACCGGCGGGGGCGGCGGAGCGGGCGGCGGTTCTTCCACGGCGGGCGCGACATCGAAGGTGGCCGGCAACTCACTGGGGGCCTCGGAAGTCAGCACCGGCGGCACCACGGGCACAGGCTCGGGGGGCGGCGGCTCCACGGGGGGCGGCGGCTCCACTTTCGGCGGCTCGACGGGGGGCGGAACCGGTATTTCTTCTACTAATTCAACTATTTCAAATGGCGATTCATCCGGTGGCACGGCCGGGACCGACGCTAACATAAGCGCCCCCGCGACGATTGCCGCATGCATCGTTACAGCGACAACGAATGCCCCCGCCGCGCGCGTTTTATCATGCCGCACCACCATCACTTGAAAGTACACCTAACCATTTAATAATACTTTTCCAGTGTTTGTAACACTAAACTCGAATTCGTGCAATAGCACATTTTTAAAAAATTTCCATACTCGCGCGCTCTTTTTTAAGTTTCCCAACAAAATCAGGGGACCGAAACGCCGAGATTTTCGCCGAAGAGTCGAGGCAAGCATCAAATACCAAGTTGAATAAGATTTAAGCGATGGGCCAAATCAGCAAATAGTGTTTCGGCACGCGATCAATTTTGCGTCAGCGGTTCGATACAACGTCAGCCCGCCGCCCTCGCCAGACGCCATAACGCCACTGGTACGCGCCGTAAAAACCCCACAGCAGCGCCAGACACAACAACAGAAATCCCAGCCACTGGACCTCGCCGTTGCCGGATGTGGAGGCGGTGATGGAAGTGCGCGGCACGCCCTTGCTTACAGGCCGTCCCATGCCGGTCACAGAGGATAATGACAGGCGACCCGGTGTCCGGGGACGGTTTCTCGCAACAGCGGCGTTTCCCGCCGGCAGCGGGTCTGCACCAGCGGACAGCGGTCTTGGAACACGCAGCCCACGGTGGGCGATACGGCGGCGGCGGTCTCCAATTCCGGAAAATCACCGCCTTCGACGAAATAGGCCGCGGCGGCGGTGAGGCTGCGGGTATAGGGATGGGCGCTGTGCCGCAACACGTGCAAACGTTCGCCGTCCTCCACCATTCGGCCGCGCAACATGACCGCGACCCGCGTGCACAAATGATTGACGACGGCGAGGTCGTGGGAGATGAACAAATAAGCGAGCCCGTATTCTTGCTGTAAATCGCGCAGCAAATTGAGTATCTGCGCCTGAATGGATTTATCCAGGGCGGAGACCGGCTCGTCGCACACCAACAGTTTGGGACGCAGCGCGAGGGCGCGCGCGATGCATACCCGCTGGCGTTCGCCGCCGCTGAGCTGATGGGGATAGGCGTCGATCAGCCGCGCCGGCAGACCGACGTCGCGCAGCAGCGCGGCGACCTGTTCCCGGCGCTCGGCCGGCGTGCCCACTTTGAAATTCGCCAGCGGTTCGGCCACCGCCTCGGCAATACTCATGAGCGGATTCAAAGCGCCGTAAGGATCTTGAAACACGATTTGCACTTCGCGGCGCAAGGCGCGCAGAACGCGCGGCCGTAATCGGCCTACGTCGGCGCCGTTGATGTTGACCGAGCCGTCATCGGGCCGCTCCAAGGCCAGCGCCAAGCGGGCCAAGGTGCTTTTCCCCGATCCGCTCTCGCCCACCAGTCCATAGACATCGCCGGCATGCACGCTGAGACTGACGTGCCGCAAGGCGTGCACCGGGTGCCGGTCCTCCCGCCACCAACTGCCCAGGGTGCGATAACGTTTGCTGACATCGCGCAATTCGAGTAGAGGCGCCTGCATTATTTTATCTCCACTGACGCGGAAGCCTGAGCAAGGTCAGGCGCCCCGGCCATCGACCACCAGCACGCCACCTCATGGCGGGTACCCGCGTTTTCGAGCGGCGGCGCTTGGCGGCGGCAACGTTCGTCGGCCGCCGCGCAGCGCGGGGCGAAGGCGCAACCCGCCGGCAAGGCGGTCATGTCCGGCGCGTGGCCGGTCAGGCTGGGAATGGGACGCGGTTCCGCCTCCAGCCGCGGCAACGACGCCAGCAGACCGCGGGTATAAGGATGCCGCGGCGACCGCAGCACCTGCTCAGTGGGGCCGCTTTCCACCACGCGGCCCGCGTACATGATGACCACGCGGTCCGCCAGCCGGCCGATCAATCCCAGATCGTGGCTGATGATGAGCATGGTGAGCTGCAAACGCCGGCGCAGTTCGCCGAATAAACGCGTCATCTCCGCCTGCGCCAGCAAATCGAGCGAGGCGGTGGGTTCGTCGGCGAGCAGCAGCGCCGGTTCCAGCGACAGGGCCAGCGCCAGCGCGGCGCGCTGGCACATGCCGCCGCTCAGTTCGAAGGGATAGCTGTCCAGAATCTCCCGTGGACGCGGCATGCCGACCATGGTCAAGGCCTGTTGCGCCGCGTCGCGCGCCGCGGCGGCGCTCAGCAAACGATGAGTGCGCAATGCCTGGGTGATTTGCCGGCCGATGGTGGCGTTGGGGCTGAACGACGCCTCCGGCGATTGAAAGATCATGCCGATGCGCCGGCCGCGCACCGCGCGCCACTGCCGTTCGTTCAAGCCGCGCAAGTCGCGGCCCTCGAAGTCGATGACGCCTTCCGCGACGCGCCCCGGCGGATCGAGCAGCCCCATCAACGACAGCGCCAGGGTACTTTTACCCGAACCGCTCTCGCCCACTACACCCACCACTTCACCGGCGCGTACTTCGAGGGTCACGCCGTCCACCGCGCGCACCACGCCTTGCGCCGCGTGATAGTGGCTCTTGAGTCCGCGCACCGATAACAAGGCCGCGCCCGCCATCAATAACCGTCCCGCTGTTTGGGATTGACGATGTCGCGCAGACCGTCGCCGATCAAGTTGATGCACAAGACGGTGAGCACGATCATCAGACCCGGAAACACCACCGGCCACCACGCGCCGCTCAGCACCGCGCTCATGCCGTTGCCCAGCAGATTGCCCCAGCTCGGCAAGGTGCTGGGCACGCCCAGATTGAGAAAACTCAAGGTGGATTCAAGCAAGATGGCTTGCCCCACGCCCACCGTGATCACCACCACCAGCGTACCGAAGGCGTTGGGCAATAAATGTCGGAACACCAAAGCCAAGGACGAGGTCCCGGCGGCGACGGCGGCCTGCACGAAACCGGTTTGCAATAAGCGGCGGCATTCGGTGCGCATCATGCGCGCGGTGCCCATCCAACTGGCGAGACCGATCACCAGGATCACTTTAAACAGACTGGATTCGCCGAAGGCCTGCGAGACGATCACCAACAGCAGGATCGGAATCGCCAGCATCGCGTCGAGGATCTGCATCATGACACGGTCCAGCCAGCCGGGGGCCATCGCGCTCACCACGCCGTAGGTCACGCCGATCAAGGTCGCCAGCACCGTCGCGAGCAGGCCCACCCACAAGGAGACGCGCCCGCCCTCCATCACCCGCAAGGCGAGGTCGCGGCCGAGTTGGTCGGTGCCCAGCCAGTGTTCCATGGAAGGCGGCGCGTACATCTGCGCCAAGTCGACGCGCGCGCCGCCGCTCAACCACAGCGGCCCCAGCAAGGCCGCGAGCGCGATCACCGCCAGCCCGACCAAACCGCCGCGCGCCAGGCGATGCGCGGCGAAGGCCCGCAGCAAACCCTTGCCTTTGAGCACCGGCGCGGCGGCGGGCAATTCCAATGACAACTCAGACGCCGACATAACTCCTCCGCAATTTGGGATTGAGCCAGGCCACCGCCATGTCCGCCAGCAGATTGCCGATGATCACCAGCACGCCGGTCACCAGCACCGCCGCCATCAGCAGGTTGTAATCCCGCGAGATCGCCGCCTGCAAAAACAGCCGGCCGATGCCGGGCCAGCCGAACACCCACTCGACGATGAAGGTGCCGCCGACCAATAACGGAAAGGTCAAACCCATCCAGGTGATGAACGGTGTGAGCGCATTGGGCAGCAGATAACGCCATACCAGCGTGGTGCGCGACAGGCCGCGAGCGCGCGCCGATTTATAAAATTCCATGCCCAGGATGTCGCGCACGCTGCCGCGCACCAGACGGATATACGGTCCCACGTGGGTGAGCACGATGCAGGTCACCGGCAAGATGAGATGGCTCAGATAATCGGCGAGATCGTTGTCGCGGCCCAGTGACGATTGTCCGGCCGACGGCAGCAGATCGAACGTCACCGAAAACACCAAGATCAATATCAGCCCCAGCCAGAAGGCCGGGGTGGCGAAGCTCACCAGCGCGAGGCCGCTTACCGCGTAATCGATCTTGGTGTGGGCGCGGGTGCCGGCCCAATACCCCGCCGCGACCGCCAACACCAGCAGCACCAACCACGATACGCCCGCCAACACCAGGGTCGCCCGCAGACCGTCCCAGAGAATCACGCTGATCTCGCGGCCGTCTTTCAAGGAATGACCCCAGTCGCCTTGCAGCAGATTGCCCAGCCACGCGCCGTATTGCACCAGCAGCGGCCGGTCCAGGCCCAGATTGTGCGCGACCCGCTGAAAATCGGCATCGGTCATGAATTCGCGTCCCCCCACCAGGCTGGCGATGGGGCTGCCGGGGGCGGCTTTCATGATGAGGAAGGCCAGCAGGCTGATCAACAGCAACTGCGGCAACATTCCCGCCACGCGGCGCAGGGCATAACGCCACATGTCAGCGCTTGCCCGCCACGTCCCACTCCTCGATATTCCACAAGGGCGAGGTGCCGTGGCCGAAGATGCGGTGTTTGAAGCCGGTCACGCCTTCCCGCACACCGTAGACATGTTTGAGATAAACCAGGTAATTGTAGGGCGGATCTTCGGTGAGCACCCGCTGCAATTCCTGATAGATGGCTTTGCGTGCGGCGGGGTCCATGGTGGTACGGCCGCGCTCGAGCAACTCATCGACCCGCGGGTTGCGATAACCGCTGTAGTTGGTGCCCTCTTCTCCCAAACCGCTGGTGAAAGCCATATAAACATCGTCGTCGGGTTCGTCGGGGATGCCGCCGCCCAAAATCAGCGCCGTGGTCTTGGGAATGGAAATCACCGCCCAGTCCTTGACCTGCACTTGCGCATCGATGCCCACCCGGCGCAATTGCTCCGCCAACACCACCGCCAAATCCTGGCGCACCGGATCGTTGGCGGCGGCGGTGAGCGGAAATGACAGGCGTTTGCCGGCCTTGACCATGATGCCGTCATCGCCGCGCCGCCAGCCCGCCTCGGTCAACAAGGCCTCGGCCTTGGCCGGATCGTTGTCGTGGCGCAGCGGTTCCGGCGCGGTGACCCAATTGAATTGCAGCGGACCGTAGGCGGGATTGCCGTAACCGATCAACGCGCCCTGCACCAGCGCCTGCCGATCGGTGGCGTATTGGATGGCCTGCCGCAGCCGCACATCCTGGAACAGCGGTTCGCGCAGATTGAACATCATCACCCGGAAATCGGCGGTGTCCACGGTCTCGAGCTTGATTTGGTCGCCGGGCTTGATCGCGTTCACCTGTTTGGGGGTCAACATCGCCACGTCCACTTCGCCCTTCTTGAGCTGCACCAGCCGCACATTGGGATCGGGCAGGAATTTGTAAATGACCTGATCGAGTTTGGGCCGCCCGTCGTAATAATCCGGATTGGCCTCTAGCACCAGATATTCGCCGCGTTTCCATTCTTTGAATTTGAAGGGGCCGGTGCCGACCGGGCGGGCGCTGTTGAACTCGTCGGTGTTGAAGTCCTTGCCGGCCAGCGCATGTTGAGGAATCAATCCGATCTTAAGTTTGCTTAGCAGCGACGCCAGCGGTTTGTCCAAAGTGATCCTTACGGTCTCCGGATCGACCACCTCCACCTTGCTGAGGGCCAGCAGCTGCTTGCGGAGACCGCTGTGATTCTTGGGATTCTGGATGGTCTCGATGGTGAATTTGACGTCCTCGGCGGTGAACGGCTGACCGTCATGCCATTTGATGCCGGGGCGCAGGAAAATCGTGTAGACCTTGCCGTCGGGCGTGACTTGCCAGTCGCGCGCCATGTCGGTCACCAATTCATTTTTGGCGTTGATCTTGAACAAACCCCGGTACATCGCGGTGTCCGAATCGGCGTGCTGATGACCGGCCACCGGATTGAGCCACTCGGGTTCGCTGGCGCGCGCCACCACCAGGATTTTCGGACCCGTCGCGGTGGCCGCGACGGGAGCCGCGGTCTCGGGCGGAGTGGCCGGTTCGCTGCAAGCGCCGACCATACCCAGCAGGGAAATCATCAGCCATGGCCTGAGCCGCGCTCGCTGCGCGCGCGCGATACGCCGCATGACCGCCAACATCCTAAAACCGGCCGCTGACGGGCTTTTTGTATTCGTAACGCTGAATTTCATCGAGGCCTCGATAACGCTCCACTTAAGGGTGCCACTAAAATAGTTTTTATAGCACGGCCTGTCAAGGTCAACTTCGATTGTGTAGCGGACGGCTCACCGTCTATTCAAACGAGATCAGGTCGCATTGATGCACCCGCGGCTCCTAACCGGGACGCTCCCATTCCAGTCAAGGTTCGCGGGGTTCCAGCCTCCCGCAGTTGGATGAAAATCGGTAGCGGAAGCAATTCTTCATTTTCGATGGTGTTAACCCTTGAAAATGAAGGGCGGCGAAAATCACACTTTCGCCGCCCTTGCCCTGAAAATTCCAGGATGAATTATTCAGCGCCTACTTAACATTGCCCACACGGTTCGCAAGCTTCGCGTCTCAGAATTTAAGCGTGAGACCGGCCGTGAGATGGGCCGGCGGCGCCGGTGCGTAATTGATGGTGCCGAATCCGGAGAACACCGCTTCGGCATAGGCTTCGTCCAAGGCGTTGTTGACATCGAGATGCCAGCGCAAGCTGCGGCCTTGCTCCAGTTTCTGGTTGTAGAACACACCGAGATTGACCACATCGAAGCCGTCGTAGCTCACGCTGTTGTCGTCGGTCAAGGCGTATTCGCCCACCCTGCGCCAACCGGCCTTGGCGCCCAAGCCGGTGGGCGGCGCGTAAGTGACATTCAATGTCGCCAAATATTCCGGCACGCCGGTGACTTGTTTACCTTCCAGCGCCGCATTGGGGTTCTTGGTGATCTCGCTGTCGAACCAGGCGAAGTTCGCGGCGATTTCCAATGACGGCAGCGGCGTCATGTAACGCAGCTCGGCCTCGACACCGTTGCGGCGGGTCTCGCCCACGTTGCGGAATATGCCCGAGCCGGGCGGATCCTGGAGTATTTCATTGGTGGTGTCGGCGATGAACACGGCGACGTCGGTATAAACCGACGCGACGGGCGCGCCGCTCAAACCGATTTCATATTGCCAGATCTCGGTGGGATCGGCGTTGAGGGTCGGGTCGTATTTGGCCTCGGCTTCGGGCAACTGAAATCCATTGGCGATACTGCCACGCAGTTCCCAATTCGCAGTCAACGCGGAGCGCACGCCCAACTTGGGACTGAAATGGTTGTAGCTGTTCATATCGTTTTTGAACGGCGCGCCGCCCGGATCGCGGTTGGTGTAGGTGCCCGAGAAATCGTCGTAGCGAAAACCCAGGGTGGGACGGAAGCGCGGATTGACCGCCAAGTCTACTTGGCCGAACAGCGAGGCGGTATTGATGGTGAAATCGCGGTCGACATCCAGGGATTGGCGAACCCGATTGGCGCTGGACCAGCGTTCCCAGGTGGTATCCTCGCTGTAGTATTCGACGCCCGCGACCCAGTTGGCGGCATAACCGGCGATGCTTTTTTTGCCGTTGAGGCTGGCGCCCAAACCGAACACCGGCCGGTCGTAATTATCCTCGCGCTGACCGCCGGCGGTGTAACCGAACTTGGCCCAGCGCGTCCAATCCATTTTGGTGCCGTACCCGAAGACCAGCAGCTTGATGTCGTCGCTCAGCAACTGGCTGAAGTCGATCCGCTGGGTGGTGAAGCGTTTGCGTCCGCCGTCGTTTTCGGCATTGACGGCCTGCAATTTGCGCCGCTCATCATCGTCGAACTGATCCTGCGGTTGGTAGCCGGGCGCATCCCATTGCCCGCCATGCTGGCGCAAGGACAGGGATATTTCCGAGCGGTCGCTGAGATTGTAGGAAATACGCGCCGCGGCGTTGGATTTATCGTAGCCCGAATTTTCGCGCCAGCCGTCGGTGTGATAAGCCTCCAGCGCGAAATTGGTGTCGAGCGCGCCGAAGCGCCCGCCCAGCGCCGCTTGCACGTCGTAGGTCGCCCACGGCCCGACGGCGAAATCCAATTCCTGATACTCGCCGCCTTTGCGGGTGGTGAAGGCCAGCGTGCCGCCGCGCGCGAAATTGCCGTACAGCGGCGAAACCGGTCCCTTATAAATCGCAGCTTTTTGTATCTCGATCGGGATCAACACATTGGTGTCGGCGTACCCGTCGGCATGCGACATGCCTTCATTGAGCGGGATACCATCCACGTAAACCGCCGCATCGCCGCCGTGACCGGCGCCGGCGAAACCGCGGATCACGAAGACATCGGCGACTCCACCCTGACGGTAGGCGCCCAAATACAGGCCCGGCACTTGCTCGAGGAAGCGGAGGGGCTGCTCCAGATGGACACCGCGCAGCGTCTCGTTATCGACGACATTGACCGTGAACGCGCTGTTGGCTTCGTCCAAGGATTCGCCTTTCACCTCTATTTCTTTGAGTTGCACCGGGTCCGCCCAACTCGCCTGATAACCGAACGCCGACAGCAAAAGCGGCAATCCCCACATGGCTTTATATTTCATATTTCCCTTCCCCTCGTTGGCGTTGATGGAACTCCCTCTGAATGAGCCCCTGACCAGAATCGAGATAGACCCCCGTTACATAACCGTGGGTGTCTGATCGTAGAAACCATCCCGCGCTCTCTGTTCCCTCCATTCCCTCCGCTGCGTTTTGCGTGCGGAAATGCGAGTGACATTTTTATATATATCGTGCCACTAGATGTCAACGGAAAATTTGAGGCACGACTCGCGAGAAGGAATCGGCTCGAATGGAGGGAATAATGGAAATGTTCGTATAACGGAATAAACCGCAAAAGGGATTATTCAATCCGGCAAGCGCGGTCCACGCGTTATCGGTGCATCGCTGGATGCGTCAACGACACCCGACTTTTCAGCGCATGGACAACCGGTGAGGACGAACGCGTTAGCCACATCCGCCTCACCGGGTAACTCTGGGGGTTTAAGATTGGGAATGAAGGGAAGACGAGCGGCCCTCAGTCATGCGAATGTTTATGCGGCGTCTTTTCATGGCCTGGATGATTATGGCTGTGGGAACCATGTTCATCGGAGCCGGGATGGCTATGGTCATGCGCATCATCTTTGCTGGCGTGGGTGTGGTCATGACTATGTTTGTGGCCGTGTTCATGGGCATGGGTGTGAACATGTTCATGCGCATGCTCCTCTTGGCCGTGTTGATGTTTGTGGTCATGGGTATGAGAATGTTGGTGGTCGTGTTGGTGCTCGTGTTCATGCTTACCAGTACTCATGATCGCTCTCCTTATCGTGGGGTGGTTTATCTGAGCCCATCCTTGGTCGGTAAAACAGCCCATCCATAAAAAACCTTCAACCCTCGCCGCTCGACCGCTAGAGACTCTTTTGACGGTTGTCCGCCTGGTCGATTTTCTCGGTGATGGGCGGATCGACCAACGCGCCCTTCCCGCCAGCGGTGACCGCCTTGACCACGGCGCAGTCGCAAATACAGGTTTTATCATCGCTTTCCAAGTGCGCGGTAATCACTTGATGGTGGGCACGCCGTTGATCAGTGCTGTCGCAGGACATAAAAGCGCCTCCTCGTGGATATTACAATGCAATATATCGTGTTATTGGCGAGGATAAGGCGGCGCTTGCGCGGGGTCAAGCACATTTTCCCCATTCCAGTAAAACCCAGCTCCGCCAGGCCCGTTCTTAAAAACCGACACATCGGACCGGACGCCGCGCTGTCCATTAACCCCAATGCAAAGACCCGCCGGTTTGATATTCCGTCACTTTGGTCTCAAAGAAATTCTTCTCCTTGCGGATGTTGGATTGCTCATCGAGCCAGGCCAGCCGGCACTCGGCGCCGGGAAAGGGTTCGTCCATATCCAGTTGGCGGGCGCGGCGATTGGCGATGTAACGGAACTGCTCGAGGTGATTCTCGACGCCGTAGCCCAGAATGGGCTCACGGAATAAGTAGCCCGCGTACGCGGCTTCGGCGGCCTCGGCCTCCCGCCACATCGCCATGACGGCGCTTTTATCGAGCACGATGGGATTTTCCAGGAGTATCTGTTTGATGACGCGCAGGCCAAAGCCGCAGTGCATCACTTCGTCGCGCATGATGTATTGCAATTGTTCGGCGGTGCCCTTCATCAGCCCGCGCCGTTGCAACGCGAAAATCGGACTGAAGCCGTTGTAAAACCAGCAGCCTTCGAACACCGCGGCGAAAAACAGATAGGACATCACGAAATTTTCCAACTCATGCGGCTGCGTCAAATCGATATTGGGGCGCAGGATATCGTTGAGCCGGTGGTTGGCGATTTGAATTTTGTGATGGATCTCCGGCACCACCCGGTAGCGATTGTAGATTTCAGCTTGATCGAGACCGAGGGTTTCGATGCAGTGCTGATAAGTCCAGGTGTGCAGCGCCTCTTCGTAAACCTGGCGGGCCTGATAAATCTGCAACTCGGGCGCGGTCATCTTTTCCATCACCGCCAGACCGATGTTGCGCATGGCGAGTATGTCCGAGGTGGTGAGATAGGCCAGCACGTTTTCGTAGACATGCCGTTCGGCGGGCGTCAGCGCGTGGTGATAATCGTGGACGTCCTGCGACATGTTGATGTCGAGCGGCGTCCAATGATTCTTGTTGGCGTTGATGAAATATTTCCAGGCCCAGGGATATTTGAACGGCGCCAGCTGATTGATGTCACCGGCGCCGTTGACTACCCGTTTATCGTTGGCGGTTATCGGCGCCAGGGCCGCGCCGACGGTCGGCCGCAGCGGCGTTATAAGTCCGGGCTGCTGCACAATCGTTGCGATCTCTTCATCCCAATTCAACATGATTATTCTCCCTCGGTTACTGACAGGCTTCGCAAGCCGGGTCCGTGATGGCGCAGATTTTCGCGCTATTCGTTTCGGTCATGCCTATCACGTCGGCGGTCTCGGCACGGTGTACCGCGGCACTGGATTTCTCGACATGGGTCGCGCCCAGTGTGCGCAGGTAATACGTGGTTTTCAGACCGCGCAGCCAGGCCAGTTTGTAGAGCTGGTCGAGCAACGGACCGTTGGGTTCGGCCAGATACAGATTCAGCGACTGCGATTGGTCCAGCCATTTTTGGCGGCGGCCGGCGGCCTCGATCAGCGAACGCGGATCGATCTCGAAAGCGGTGGCGTATTTGCGTTTCAATTCGTCGGGAATCCGGTCTATGGCCTTAATCGACCCATCGAAATATTTGAGATCGTTGACCATCACTTCGTCCCACAAATCCAAGGCCTTCAAATCCCGCACGAGATAGGGATTGATCACGCTGAACTCGCCGGACAGGTTGGATTTCACGAACAGATTTTGATACGTGGGTTCGATGGACTGGCTCACGCCGCAGATGTTGGAGATGGTGGCGGTCGGCGCGATGGCCAGGCAGTTGCTGTTGCGCATGCCGACCTGTTGCACACGGGTTCGCAGTGCGTCCCAATCCAGCGTGGCGCTGGCGTCGGTTTGCAAATATTCGCCGCGCTGCTGCTTGAGCAAGTCTTGCGAATCGATGGGCAGGATGCCGCGGCTCCACAGCGAACCTTTGAAGGTCGAGTAACTGCCCCGCTCTTCCGCCAGATCGGTACTGGCTCGAATGGCGTAAAATGCGATCGCTTCCATGCTGCGGTCGGCGAAGCTGATGGCCTGCGCGCTGTCATAGGCGTAACCGAGTTTATACAGCGCATCCTGAAAACCCATCAAACCCAAACCCACCGGACGATGGCGCAGATTGGAATAACGCGCTTGCGGCACGGCGTAATAGTTGTAGTCGATGACGTTATCGAGCATACGCATCGCGGTGCTTATGGTTTTTTCCAGCTTGGCGAGATCGAGACCGTGTTCATCGACATGGGCGGCCAGATTCACCGAGCCCAGATTGCAGACCGCGATTTCCGCATCCGAGGTGTGCAAGGTGATCTCGGTGCAAAGATTGGACGAATGCACCACCCCCATATGCTGATTGGTGTAACGCAGATTGCAGGGATCTTTGAAGGTGAGCCAGGGATGACCGGTCTCGAACAACTGGCCGAGCATCTTGCGCCACAAGGTCACGGCTGAAATGCGCTTCCAAACTTTGATTTCGCCACGCGCGGCCTTGGCTTCATAGGCGACATATTTTTCGCGGAAGGCGGCGCCGGTGAGGTCGTGCAATTCCGGCACTTCGTCCGGTGAAAACAGCGTCCACTCCTTGTCCTCGCAGACGCGTTCCATGAACAGGTCGGGTATCCAATGGGCGGTGTTCATGTCATGGGTGCGGCGGCGGTCGTCACCGGTGTTCTTGCGCAGTTCCAGAAAATCCTGGATGTCGATATGCCAGGTTTCCAAATAGGCGCACACCGCGCCCTTGCGTTTGCCGCCCTGATTGACCGCCACCGCGGTGTCGTTGGCGACCTTGAGGAACGGCACCACGCCCTGCGAACTGCCGTTAGTGCCTTTGATAAACGCGCCGAGACCGCGCACCCGCGTCCAGTCGTTGCCGAGTCCGCCGGCGAATTTCGAGAGCAGCGCATTGTCTTTGATGGCGCTGTAAATGCCGTCGAGCGCGTCGGGGATGGTGGTGAGATAACAGGACGACAGCTGCGGCCGCGGCGTGCCCGAATTGAACAAGGTCGGCGTCGAACTCATGAAATCGAAGGACGACAGCAGCTCATAAAATTCGATGGCGCGGCCTTCCCTGTCGATCTCCTTGATGGCGAGTCCCATGGCGACCCGCATGAAAAAGGCCTGCGGCAATTCGAATCGCACGCCTTGTTGATGGAGGAAATAACGGTCGTAAAGCGTTTGCAGACCGAGGTAGGTGAATTGCAGATCGCGCTCTGGCCGGAGCGCCGCGCCCAGTCTGGCCAGATCGAAACGAGTGAGTTCCTTGTCCAGCAATTCCAGTTCGGCGGCGCGCTGGATATACGCGGCGAAATAGTCCGGATAACGCGCCTGCATTTCGGCGCGGGTCGCGATTTCATCATGCCCGGCGATAAAACTCAGCGCTTCGCGGCGCATGGCGTCGAGCAGGAGGCGCGCCGTCGCCTGCGAATAATCCGGGTCTTTTTCGATGAGTACCCGCGCGCTCATGATCAAGGCCGTCGCGACATCCTTTTCCGGAATGCCGTCGTAGAGATTGCCCATCGTCTCTTTGAGTATGCGTTCCGCGCTGACTTCAGCGAGACCCTCGCATGCCTCCCGCACCACGTCATTCAAACGCGCCAGGTCGAGCGGCGCGCGGTTGCCGTCGCTCAAGCGAATGTGCAACACCGGCGCGGCGGGCGCCGCATCCTGCTCCATTCGCGCCTGCCGACGCCGAGTGTGCTCTTCGCGATACAACACATAGGCGCGGGCCACCCGGTAATGGCCTTCCCGCATCAAGGCCAATTCCACTTGATCCTGGATGGTCTCGATGTGCACCGCCCCGCCCGCGGCGAGACGGCGAAACAAGGCATCGCCGACTTGGGCGGTCAATTGCTCGACGATTTCCCGGATGCGGCGCGAAGCGGCGGCGTCCTCGCCCTCCACGGCGAGGAAGGCCTTGGTCATGGCGACGCTGATTTTGCTCGCCTCGAACGGCGTCAAGCTGCCGTTACGGCGGATCACCTGGTAACGCGTCTCGGCGGGCGTATGAAAGGCCGGCATAACGGCCGGCGGAATTTGACTGGTGGCTTGTGTTTGCATGGTTCCCCTCTTTCCTTGCTGCTGGTCGGGAACCTGCGTGAAGGCGGGAGAACAGATGGCGGCGTGAGCCAGGCAACGCTGTCCTTACCCGGTGACCTTGACGCGAGGTCCTGAGTTTATCCATTGCTGGACGACACGTTCCGGCAGGTATTCGGACTTGGGGGCGCGAACCAAGATTAGGAAAGCGAGATGATATTTCGCTTCCGCGCCCTGAACATTCCAGATGGAATTATCAGAACGCACCTCGTTCACCTGGGACCACGGCTTCCCATCCTCGCGGACAGTGCCTGACTCGACGTCGGTGGCCTTCGTTCCCCCATACCGCTGCGCGACAGTCCCGGAATCTCACCGGGTTCCCTGTTGACTCACCCACTACATGTAGTGGGTGAACCGGAGCGTGCACACAAGATATATCAACTATTTTAAAATCACAACCTAGATTTCAGGCAGGCCATGGTCGCGGTCGCGGGCCAGTTCGATAAACTCGCGCAGATAGAGAACATCACGCTCCGGCCGCCGCAGGGCGGCGTAAAGCAGGCCTTTCATGCCTTGCGCGGTCAGAGGCCGGGTCGCCAAACCGCCCTTCTGGGTGGTTTCGTTCAGCACCCAGTCGGGCAACACCGCCACACCACGCTGGCTGGCCACCAGCAGCAAAATCACCGCGGTCAATTCGGACTGGCGCACCGCCAGCGGTTCCACGCCCGCCGGTTGCAGAAAACGGGTGAACACGTCGAGCCGTTGCCGCTGCACCGGGTAGGTGATCAAGATTTCGCCGGCCAGATCGGCGGGCTCGATGTAGCTCTTTTCCGCCAGCGGATGGGCGCGCGCGGTGACCAAACGCGCCTCGTATTCAAACAACGGTTCGAATACCACGTCGTTCAGCTCAAGCGGATCGGAACTGATCACCAGATCGATATCGCCTTTCTGCAAGGCCGGAATCGGATCGAAGCTCACGCCGACCCGGATATCCACCTCCACCTCGGGCCAGCGCCGGCGAAAGGCGTCGAGCACCGGCATCAGCCACTCGAAACAGGCGTGGCATTCGATGGCGATGTGCAAACGCCCGGTCTCGCCTTTGGCCAGCCGCAGCAATTCCTTTTCCACGCCGGCGATTTCCGGCAACACCCGCCGCGCCAGTTCGAGTAATTTCTGCCCGGCCAAGGTCAGGCGCAGCGGCTTGGTGTTGCGCAAAAACAGCGGCGCGCCGTAATAGGCCTCCAGCGCTTTGATCTGATGGGACAACGCCGACTGGGTGAGATGGACTTGTTCGGCGGCGCGGGCCAGATTGGTCGCCTCCTCGATGGCGAGCAGGCTGCGCAAATGACGTATCTCTAAAAACATAATGAATGAATCTCATGATAATTAGTAAAAACGTGAAATTGCCTCAATACTAATCGCTGCTCATACTCCTGCGCAAATTCAGCGTCCATCAAAACAGGAGTAGTACATGACCATCGCCCACAACCTCGGCTTCCCCCGCATCGGTGTAAAACGTGAGCTGAAAAAGGCGCAAGAGGCGTATTGGAGCGGCGAGATCGACGCCGCCCAGCTCGCCGCGGTCGGTAAGGAATTGCGTCTGCGCCATTGGCAAGTGCAGGCCGAGGCCGGCATGGACCTCATCCCGGTCGGTGATTTTTCCTGGTACGACCACATCCTCGATCTCTCGGCGCTGCTCGGGGTGGTCCCGCCGCGTTTCGGCTGGCCGGGCGGCGAGGTCGATATCGACACCTATTTCCGCATGGCGCGCGGCCGCGCGCCGACCGGCCAACCCGCCAGCGCCTGCGAGATGACCAAATGGTTCGATACCAACTACCACTACATCGTGCCCGAGTTCGAGCGCGAGCAGCGTTTCACCTTGTCGTGCGACAAACTCTTCGACGAAATCGAGGAGGCGCAGGCGTTGGGATATCTCGTGAAACCGGTCATCCCCGGCCCCCTCACCTTTTTATGGCTGGGCAAAACCAAAGGCGCGGCCTTCGACAAACTCGACCTGCTCGACGCGCTCATCCCCGCTTACGGCGAGATATTGAACCGGCTGCGGATATTGGGCATCGAGTGGCTGCAAATCGACGAACCCATCCTCGCCCTCGACCTGCCGCCGGCCTGGCAGCAGGCCTTTGAAGCGACCTACAACCGCCTGCAAAACAGCGGCCTCAAAGTTTTGCTCGCCACTTACTTCGGCGGCCTGCAAGACAACCTCACCCTCGCCTGCCGTCTGCCGGTGGCCGGTCTGCACATCGACGCGGTACGCGCGCCGGAAGAGATCGACACGGTGATCAGCTGGCTGCCCGGCTACAAAGTCCTGTCGCTCGGCATCATCGACGGCCGCAACATCTGGCGCGCCGACCTCGCCCCGCTGCTCGATCGCCTCGCCGACGTAAAAGCCAAATTGGGCGAACGTCTGTGGCTGGCGCCGTCTTGTTCGCTGCTGCATGTGCCGGTGGATCTGGAACATGAAACCGCCATGGACGAAGAGATCAAATCCTGGCTGGCCTTCGCCGCGCAAAAACTCGGTGAAGTCGTCACGCTCAAGCGCGGCCTGGATCAAGGCCGCGAGTCGATCACGGACGCGCTGGCGAAATCGACGCAGGCCCGGCGGGTCCGCGCCGGCTCATCCCGCATCCACAATCCGGCGGTCAAACAGGCTTGCGCCGACATCAGCGACGTTTGGACCCGCCGCAACCACGCTTATCCAGAACGCGCCGCGCAACAAAAGGCCTGGCTGAAACTCCCGCTGTTCCCGACCACCACCATCGGTTCGTTCCCGCAGACCGACGCAATCCGGCAATGCCGGCGCGATTTCAAACAAGGGCGGCTCAGCGAAGTCGAATACCACCAGCTCATGCAGGCCGAGATCGCCCACGCCGTGCGGAAACAGGAACAACTCGGCCTCGACGTGCTGGTGCACGGCGAAGCGGAACGCAACGACATGGTGGAATACTTCGGCGAACAATTGGACGGCTTCGCCTTCAGCCGCAACGGCTGGGTGCAGTCCTACGGTTCGCGCTGCGTCAAACCGCCCATCATCTACGGCGACGTGAGCCGCCCTCGCCCGATGACGGTGGCCTGGAGCCGTTACGCGCAATCGCTGACCGACAAACCGATGAAGGGCATGCTCACCGGCCCGGTGACGATTTTAAATTGGTCCTTCGTGCGCGACGATCAACCGCGCGCCACGACCTGTCTGCAAATCGCCCTGGCGCTGCGCGCCGAAGTGGTGGATCTGGAGGCGGCCGACATCAAGATCATCCAGATCGACGAGGCCGCCCTGCGCGAAGGCCTGCCGCTCCGCAAAAAAGACTGGCGGACTTATCTCGACTGGGCGGTGCGGGCCTTCCGGATCAGCGCCTCGGGCGTGGACGACGCCACGCAAATCCACACCCACATGTGTTATTCGGAATTCAACGACATCATCGAAGCGGTGGCCGCGATGGACGCCGACGTCATCACCATCGAGACCTCGCGGTCGGACATGGAACTGCTCGACGCCTTCGAGCGCTTCGCTTATCCCAACGAAATCGGGCCGGGCGTCTACGACATCCACACGCCCAACGTGCCGAGCGTCGATGAAATTGTCGCGCTCATGGAGAAGGCCGCCCGCTACATCCCCGCCGAGCGGCTGTGGATCAACCCCGACTGCGGGCTCAAAACCCGCCGCTGGCCGGAGGTGGAAACGGCCCTCACTCATATGATGGCGGCGGCACGGCAACTGCGCGAGAACCGAGGGAAAGAAGAAATAAGCCTCGAGTCCAAGACCGGTTGATTCATTCGGGATAAGAATCGGCGGCGGCGAAGCCCGGCATGGATCGCCGCCGTGGTTTGGATTGCCTTATTCCGCGTAGCTGCCTATATTCAGCCATGACTTTTAGCGGACCGCTTTCTATTCGCCATGGCCGTCGACTCATTCCCCAGCGCAAACTACGCCCACGAATTTCCGCTGGATGAAAACCTGGTTTATTTGAATCACGCCGCGGTCGGCCCCTGGCCGCGGCGCAGCGCCGACGCGGTGCAGCGTTTCGCCGAGGAGAACGCGGTTCATGGCGCACGCCATTATCCGCGCTGGACCAAGGTCGAAACCGCCTTGCGCGAACAATGCCGCCTCTTGCTCAACGCCCCCAGCGCCGCCGACATCGCTTTGCTCAAAAACACGTCCGAAGGACTCTCGGTGATCGCCTACGGCCTGCCCTGGCAGGCCGGCGACAATGTGGTGATCAGCGATCAGGAATTCCCGTCCAACCGCATCGTCTGGGAGTCCTTGAGCACACTGGGCGTGGAATGCCGGGAGGCCGTGTTGGGCGCCGATCCGGAACAGGCCTTGTTCGCGCGCGTCGATCGGCGCACGCGCCTGCTCGCCATCAGCTCGGTGCAATATGCCAGCGGCCTGCGCATGGACTTGGCGCGCATCGGCGAATTTTGCCGCGAGCGCGGCATCTTGTTTTGCGTCGATGCCATCCAAACCCTCGGCGCCCTGCCGCTGGACGTATCGGCCATTCACGCCGATTTCGTGGTGGCCGACGGCCACAAATGGCTGCTCGGTCCCGAGGGACTCGCGATTTTTTATTGCCGCGCGGAACGGCGCGACCAACTGCAACTGCGGCAATACGGCTGGCATATGGTGGAACAGCTCGGCGATTACGATCGCCGCGACTGGCGACCCGCCCGCTCGGCGCGGCGTTTCGAATGCGGCAGTCCCAATATGCTCGGCATCCACGCGCTGCACGCCAGCCTTTCCTTGCTGCTGGAAGTGGGCATGCAACGCGTCGCGCAAGGCGTGCTGGACAACGCGGCCTATCTGATCGAACAACTCCGCAGGCTGCCCGACGTGGAACTGCTCTCCCCCGCCGATCGCGCGCGTCACGCCGGCATCGTCACCTTCCGCCACCGGCAGATCGACGGCGCGGCCTTGTGGCGCGCGCTCACCGAACGCGGCGTGATCTGCGCCGCGCGCGGCGGCGGGGTGCGCTTTTCCCCCCACTTCCATACCACGCGGACACAACTGGACCGCGCCGTCGAATCGTTGCGCGCCTGTATCCGGGATTGATCCCCGCCCCGTCGATTAGGCCGGGCTCGGTTTGGGCAGCTTGCCGGGCGCGCGGTTTGCTTATCTCTTGAGATCGCCCCTGATATGGTGCCCGGCGTTGGAAACGGCGGTGACTGGATTCGCCCTGTTAATGCCCGCGATTTTTCAGTGACTGGAGCCGTAAAACGTTTGTATAAAACTCGGCGCCCATTTCCGCAAACTTGGCGTTAAGCTATCCGACACTCGAAGCGGAAGCCGGCTTGCGCGATAATGCCCCGCCGATGCGTTCGACTACAAGGAACCTCATGTCCGACCCGCAAAACAGACTCGCCTCCATGACCGGCCTGCTGGCCGAACTGGTATCGCGCCCCAGCCGTACCGGCGAAGACAGTTGTGGCGCCACGCTGCATTGCATCGCCGCTTGGTTGACGCAACGCGGCGTCGCGACCCACTGGCTGCATGACGGCGACGGCCAAGTGCTCGGCCTGTGGGGTGAGATCAGCGGCGAACGGCCGGGCCCGCTGTATGTGCTCAACGCCCCCGCCGACACCGCGCCGTTCGGTGAACGGACCGCATGGACTCATCCGCCCGAACGCGCCACCATCAGCGACGGCTGGTTGTACGGCCGCGGCGCCGCCGACAGCAAGGCGGGTATCGCGGTGTTCTGCCACGTGATCGCCGACCTGTCGCCACAGCGCGATACGTTGCGCGGCAAACTCGGTTTCGTATTCGACGCCGAAGAACACTCGGGCAGCTTCGCCGGCATACGCCGCTATTTGGAAACACGCGCGCATGAAACCATCAGCGGCGTGATGATCGGTTATCCCGGCAACGACAAAGTGGTGGTAGGCGCGCGCGGTTTTCTGCGGGCCTGCGTGCACGTGCACGGCGTGGCGGCGCATTCCGGTTCGTCCGGCGGGAACGGCATCAACGCCATCGAGCGCGCGCGGCAATTATTGGATTCGATGGCCGGCTCGCCTCTGCCCGACGCGGACTCGCAGTTTCCGCTGCCACCCAAAGTGACCGCCACCGGCATCCGCGGCGGCGGGAGTTACACCTTGATTCCCGATCACTGCGCACTCGACATCGACATGCGTCTCACGCCCGCCTTCGACGCCGCCGCGGCGCAACGCTGGCTGAGCCGGCTCACCGCGACGCTGGATGCGCACGGCGCGGCGCCCGCCACCACCATTACCTGGCAGCCCGGCTGGCCCGCTTATCGACTTTCAGCGGATCATCCCATGGTTGCCGCGCTGACGGCCGCGGCGCGCGAGGCATTCGGGCATGCGATACCGCCCGCCGTGGTCGGTCCTTCGAGCATCGCCAACCTGCTCGCCACGCAGGGCATCCCCGCCACCGCCGGCCTGGGCGTCACTTACCGTAACATCCACGCCCCGGACGAGTGCGTCGAACTCGCGAGCCTGGAAGCGACTTATCAGACTTATTTACGCGCGGCGAGGCGGTTATTGAAATAAACTGGAACCTATCTCAAATCACGCCCCCTCTCTCACCAAGGGGAGAGGGAACGGTGGACATGAAATATCACATTGACGACCGTACCGCCATTGTTGCCCCTCTCCCCTCGCGGGAGAGGGGTTGGGGAGAGGGAGATGATTTCGAGATAGGTTCTAGTGTAATGCTTCGCAATTGATCGAACATATGCGAGGTGATGAAAGGGCATACTGTCTTCATCCTTCCCCTCCTCAAATGAGGAGGGGTGGCGCGATAGCGCCGGGGTGGTGAGTGCAAAGGCGCGGTGAACACACACTGAATTTACAAAGCATTACACCAGGGTTTAAAAAGGGAACACGACAATGAGCAACGGACATGACTTCACCCGCGGCACCGACCGCTTCCACACCCAGGAACTGCGCATCGCGCTGGTGATGAACGGCGGCGTCAGCCTGGCGGTGTGGATCGGCGGCGTGACCCACGAGATCAACCGCCTGGTGCGCGGCGAATCGATTTATTTCAAACTCTGCGACGCCCTCGCACTGAAACCGCGGGTGGACGTGATCTCCGGCACCAGCGCCGGCGGCATCAACGGCGGCCTGCTCGCCCTGGCCCTCACTCAAGACACCTCGCTGGATCCGCTGCGCAATATCTGGCTCGAGAAAGGCGATATGCTCACCTTGCTGCGCACGCCCACCGGCGAAGATCCGCCGTCGCTGCTGGACGGCGGTTATTTCTACAGGGCGATGGTCCAGAGTTTCGGCGTCATCGCCAATCAAACCGGCAAATCGTTTCAAAGCGCCGACCGCGTGCCTATTGATTTGACGCTGACCACCACGGTGCTGCAAGGCGAAGTGCGCGACTTTCCCGACGACCTCGGCACGGTAATCCGCGACGTCACGCACCGCGGCCGCATGGAATTCAAACGCGGCCCCGACATCAGCGGCGATCCTTTCGCCGACGCCGACATCGTGCGTAAACTCGCCACCGCCGCCCGCGCCACCGCGTCGTTTCCCGGCGCTTTCGAACCCTTCTTTTTGCCGGGTCCGGAAAACAAAGGCATCACCGCCGGCGGCGAACCGGTGGCGGATTTAACCGGCCACGCCAATTTCCGTCTCGACCGCTTCGTGGTGGACGGCGGCGTGCTCGACAACAACCCGCTCGAGGCGGCCATCGACGCGGTGTTCCGCCAGCGCGCCGAGCGGCATGTGCGGCGGGTCCTGGCCTACGTGGTGCCGGATCCGGGACAAATTCCCGATTCCGTTCCGCAACGCGCCGACGCCTTTCCCACCATGGCGCAGACCGTACTCGCCTCGCTGGTGAGTATTCCCCGCGTCGAATCCATTTCCGACCAATTGCGCGCGATCGCCGAACACAACCGCTCGATCACCGGCAAGCGCGACACCCGCGTGGTCATCGCCCAAATCCTCGGCTGGCAATCCGCTGAGGTGATCGCCCAGCAATCCTTCGACGGCTACCGCAAATTCCGCGCCCTCAGCGCCGCCGAACACATCGCCGCCGCGCTCGCCAGCGGTGCGGCGCGCTGCGTCGATGCGCAAGGCCAACCCATCGCCATCGGCTGGCGGCGGCGCGAACAACTCGCCAGTCAATTGGCGCAATTGAATCCCGCGCCGTGGATACCCTCCGAGTTGAGTTTCAACTACGCGCGCGGTTGGGACTGGGGCTTGTTCACCTTGGAAAACGTCACCCTGGTGCTGATGGATGTTTTGCGCCGCGCCGCGCGTCTCGCCCCCGTGCGGCGCAGCGAACTGAGCACCGAACTCTGGGACAGTCTGCGCATCAGCCGCCGCAAGACCTACGACTTGGTCGCGGAACTCGGGCACCTGCGCAAGCTCGATCGCCGTCACTGGGAAAACCGCGGCACGGCCCGTTGCCAGGATTTACTGGCCGGCTTCGATCTGGCGAGCGACGGCCCCTTGCGCGGCATCATTCAAGATGAACTGCAACTTTGGATCGCGATGTTCGAAAGCGTGACGCCTCCGGCCGAACCGGCACGCGCCGCGGACACCCTTCGTCCGCCGTTCACCTTCACCGATTTGGCGGAGCGCGTTGGCCGAATATTTTTGGAGAGCGCGCCACTTCTGCGCGCCATCCTCGCCCGCCCCCCTTCGGAACGCGACCGCGGCCGCCACGAAGAATTGACCGCGCTCACCGAATTTCTCCTCCCCGGCGATCAACCGAACATCGCCACCCTCCGGCAACGCCTGCTCACCTTGGAAGTCGTGCAATACACCTTCGGCGGCGAACATTTGCAGGATCAACACTTGGAGTTGGTGCAGATCAGCGCCAACACACCCACCGCTTTCGGCGGGCCGAGCCGCCTCGAAGAAAAACTCGCCGGCGTGCAAATCGCCCATTTCGGCGCATTTTATAAACGTTCCTGGCGCGTCAACGATTGGATGTTCGGCCGTCTCGACGGTGCCGAACGTTTGATG
Source organism: uncultured Gammaproteobacteria bacterium (assembly GCA_963729605.1). Classification (GTDB taxonomy): domain Bacteria; phylum Pseudomonadota; class Gammaproteobacteria; order DRLM01; family DRLM01; genus CAKKSB01. The sequence goes on from CAVSNY010000003.1 coordinate 473,592, forward strand.
CGGATCGTGCTCGACCCGAGCCGGCTGGTGCGCCTGTTCGGTTGGGAACCCGGCGACCCGCGTAATCCCGACGAAGCCGTCGCCACCGTATTGGAACTGGTCCGCGGCGTGGCCTTCGACGACGTGCGCCGCGAAGACGATCGCGAATTGCTCGAAGGCGAATGGCGCGCGCGACTCGCCGCCATGCGAGACGAACTCGCCTATCTCGCCGATCCGGCGCGGCCCATCCCCGAACAACTGCCGGAATGCGCCGGCCTGCTGGTCGCGCGTCTGCATCTCGACATCCTGCGCCAGGAAATGCCGCAACTCGCCGACGCGGTCGGCGACGACGGCTTGGACGGCGCCGATGCCAACGGCAACGGTCCTAAATTCCTGCGGCGTTTCGAACGCGCGTTAGGCATACCCGCGGCGGAGAACGCGGCCGGCCTACGTCAAAAATCACCCGCCGTCGCCGGACAACTGCCCGCCGAACAACTGGTGGAATTGTTCAGAGAGGCCAAAGTCGGCGAGGAAAAAGTTCAGCAGGAATTCGGCAGCGACCGCTTCACCGTGATGGCGGCCCGCGCCACCGCCGTGGCCAGCACGACCCTGGCCGGCAAACACTCGGGATTGAAACTGTTGCGCGGCGTCTTCGCCGCGACGCGGCTGCCGCTGATCACCCTCGACATCATCGTCAGCGGTTTATTGAAACGCGGCCGCGCCATGGTCGGCCTCTACGCGATGATCATGGCCGCCGCCTTCACGATCGTGATCTCGCCCTTCCTCGCCGGCGCCGAATGGCCCGGCCTGGTGATCGCCGCCGCGCTGATCGCACTGGCCGCGGGCTTCGTCGTCTTCCTGCGCCGCCACGTCAAACTCATGCTGTTCGCGCTGCTGATATTGGCGGCGTTGTGGGTGTGGTTGTTGGTGATTCCGAAAGACTAGCGGGCAGTGCTATATCCGGGCTACGTTTTCTTTTGTCGTCGGGGGTATCCATGTCCATAGAATCCGCCATTCAAAATCTCCAGTTGCTCTCATTTACTTACGATGGCTACTCTCGTGTCGTCGAACCTCACACTTACGGCATTGATACCAAGAGCCACTTGGCGCTTCGCGCCTATCAAGTGCGAGGTGGAAGCGAGTCTGGCGAATATGTCGGCTGGAAGTTATTTCACGTCGACGAAATGCGCGGATTAACCGTGCTTTCAGAACGCTTCGTAGGTGCTCGGCCAAAATACAAGCGCGGTGATAGTGCTTTTTTCACCATACATGCTCAGCTTTAGCCCGATAGGGTGCATTTCATGCAACTCAATCCGCGTCAGCACAACCACCACCAGCGGTTATAACACCTACGCATGGCGTTTCGTCCATCATGGCGATAAACATCAAACCACCACCATTATGTCCACCCGTGCAATGGTGCATGGAATACACCCTACTTGGGTTCAACCGCCCATACTGTCACCGCCCCGATTTATTCGCCGGTTTGGCCCGCGCCGTGGGTGGTGCTTGCAGCGGGTCGTCGGGCCAGGCGTGTTTGGGGTAGCGGCCTTTCAAATCTTTTTTGACGTCGTGATAACCGCGCGCCCAAAAACCGGCCAAGTCCTGCGTCACTTGCACCGGGCGACGCGCCGGCGATAAGAGGTGCAACAACACGGCGACCTTGCCGTTGGCGAGACGCGGCGTGTCGCGCGCGCCGAACATTTCTTGCAGGCGCACCGCCAGTACCGGCGGATCATTGTCGTAATCAATAGCGATGCGCGAGCCGCTGGGCACGGTCAGATGGGTCGGCGCCCATTCGTCGAGTGTTCGTCGCTGTTCCCAAGTCAACAGGCCGGTGAGCGCCGCGTGCAAATCGACGTTGGCCAGATGGGCGCGGCGCGAGCAGCGGGCAAGATACGGCGCGAGCCAGTCTTCGAGGGTCGCGAGCAAGGCCGTGTCACTCACGTCCGGCCACGCGTCGCCATCGAACCGCCGCAAAAACAACACCCGCTGCCGCCAGCTTTGCATGGCGCCGTTCCACGGCAGGCAGTCGATGCCCATTTGACGGATGCCTTGCAACAGCGCGGCGGTGACGGCGGCGGAATCGGCCTCGGGCAGCGGCGCGTCGTCCAAAATCAATTCACTCAAGCGACGTTGACGGCGCGCCTGCACCGCCTGCGCGCGGCCGTCCCATTCCACGAAGTCGCGGGTCGCGATCAACTCGCCGCAGTGGGTTTCCAAATCCGCCAATGACACGGCGGCGGCGAGAAAGATGCGCGTCTCGCGCGCGGCGCCGTCGAGTTGCGCCGCCACCAGATAGGGTTCGCCGCTCAGAGTTTCATGTTCGGCGAAATACGCGCCGCGACCGTTGGCGAGACGGTAACGCGGTTCGCCGCCGGGCCGGCGCTGGGCGATGCGATCGGGATAGGCGAAGGCCAGCAATAAACCGGCGCGCTCGATGGGCACGGCCGCAGCGGTTTCCGGCAAACTCAATTGCCGCAGGCAAATTTGCGCGGTTTTTCGCAGTTGCGCGCAGGCGTGGCGATCCGCGTTCGCCGCCATGTCGCCGCCTTGCAGGGCGTCCAGCCGCAAACGTAAATCGGCCTCGCTCACGCCTTTCAGCACGTCGCGTTCACCGAGCAAGGCCGCCACCGTGCAAGCCAGATTACCCAGCCCGAGCGTCTTGCCTTTGATCACCATGTGCGCGAGACGCGGATGCATGGCCAGCCGCGCGATATCGCGGCCGTGCGCGGTCAGCCCGCCTTGCGCATCCACCGCGCCGAGCTGCCGCAACAGGTCTTGCGCCTGCGCGTAAGCGGCGGCGGGCGGAATGTCGAGCCAGGCGAGCGCGGCGGGATCGTGCACACCCCACTGGGCGAGGTCGAGCGCCAGTGGCGCCAAGTCGGCGTCGAGCATTTCGGGACGGGTGAATTCGGCGAGGCCTTTTTGCTCGTTCTCGCCCCACAGCCGGTAACACACGCCGGGCGAGGTGCGGCCGGCGCGGCCGCGGCGCTGTTCGGCGGAGGCCTGCGAGACCCGCGCGGTGGCGAGGCGGGTCATGCCGCTGTTGGGATCGAACCGCGGCAGCCGCGCCCAGCCGCTGTCGATGACCACCCGCACGCCTTCGATGGTGAGACTGGTTTCGGCGATGCCGGTGGCCAGCACGATTTTGCGGCGGCCCGCCGGCGCGGGACGGATGGCCTGCTCTTGCGCGGCCTGCGGCAGATCGCCGTAGAGCGGCGCGATCATCACCGGTTCCGTCCAACTGTTTTCATTCAGCAAACGCTCGACGCGTTTGATCTCGCCCACGCCCGGCAGGAACACCAGCACACTGCCTTCTTCCTCCGCCACCGCGCGCCGCACGGCGGCGGCGACATGCTGCAGCGCGACGCCTGCTTGAGCGCGGCGCGGTTCGGGCGGCAGATAACGGGTATCCACCGGATGACTGCGGCCGACACTGCTGACGATGGGCGCGTCGCCCAGCAATCGCGCCACCGGCGCGCCGTCCAAAGTCGCGGACATCACCAGCAGACGCAAATCATCGCGCAGCGCGCCCTGCGTCTCCAAACACAGCGCCAGGCCTAAATCGGCTTGCAGGCTGCGTTCGTGAAATTCATCGAAGATCACCACGCCTGTATTGGCCAGCGCGGGATCATCCTGCAACAAACGGGTGAGAACGCCTTCGGTGATCACTTCGATGCGGGTGCGCGGTCCGATCCGGCTGTCGAGGCGCACCCGATAACCGACCGTGCCGCCCACCGTCTCGCCCAATTGCGCGGCCATGTAATGCGCGGCGGCGCGCGCCGCCAGCCGCCGCGGTTCCAACATGAGTATGCGCCGGCCCGCCAGCCAGGACTGATCGAGCAAGGCCAAGGGCACGCGGGTGGTTTTACCGGCGCCGGGCGGCGCTTGCAGCACGGCGTTGCGGCCGTGGGCGAGCAGCGCCAGCAGGTCCGGTAACACTTCATCGACGGGCAGCGCGGTCATGGCGCGGGAAACGCGCCGCGGCGCGTGCCTGAGCAATCATCGGGTAGCAGATAGGTCATCGCGGCGCATCACGCTCTAAGTTGAATGGCCTCCGGCAAAACCGGAGGCTTGTCTCCATCGTGCCGTCTATTCTCAAATTACTTTTCAGATAGGTTTTATCTTATCCCCTCTCCCCTGGCGGGAGAGGGGTTGGGGAGAGGGAGTCTCCAGCAAGGTCGCCTATGGGCCAGACGCCCCTGCCCTTCTCCCGACAGGAGAGGGATGTTCTAAATCATCTGATGCGGCCAAACGTGCGAGGACTAAGTCTCTCTGCCGTCGGGAGAGGCATGTCTTAAATCAGATCTATTTTTTGATATTGGATCAAATAGCATGCATACCCGCGCGCCTATCTTGGCAATCGCCAACGCGACTCAGTTCATCACGGCGCGGGCGGCGGGCGATTTTCTTCGTCCACCGGGTGGCGGGTCGCGCCGCTTTTGCGGCGGGCGCGGGTGCGCTGCAATTGCAGCAAGGTCATCACCGGGCCGGACAGGGCGTAGCCGAAGGCGATGAGGAACAAGACCTGCGGCGGATCGAGTGAGATCAGCACGAACACCAGCACCAGCAAGCCGACCGCGATGAAAGGCACTTTGCCGCGGATGTCGATGTCCTTGAAGCTGCGGTAACGGACGTTGCTCACCATCAACAGGGCCACCGCCACGGTCATTATGGCGGCGAACACGCCGACCACCGACGAGTCGCGCCATTCGTAGTCATTGCCCAGCCAGATCAAACCGGCCACCGCCGCCGCCGCCGCGGGACTGGCCAGGCCTTGAAAATAACGCTTGTTGACCACGCCGTGCTGCACGTTGAAACGGGCCAGGCGCAGCGCGGCGCCGGCGGTATAGACGAAGGCGACCAGCCAACCGATTTTGCCGTAGCCCGCCAACACCCATTCATACATCACCAGCGCCGGCGCCAGACCGAAGGCCACCATGTCCGACAGGCTGTCGTATTCTTTGCCGAAATCGCTTTGGGTATTGGTCATGCGCGCGATACGGCCGTCCAACCCATCCATGATCATCGCGACGAAGATCGCTATCGCCGCCGCTTCGAAGCGGTCGTTGGTGGCGGCGACGATGGCATAAAATCCCGAGAACAAACCGGCGGTGGTGAACAGATTGGGCAGGAGATAAATCCCCCGCCGGCGTTTGGGTTTGTCGTGATTTTGTTCCGTCATAAAGACTCCAGCAGCTCTTTGGACTCCGCGCTTCCCGCGCCGGCCTTGTGTACCAAGCTGGCAATGATATCCGAACCCGCTTGCACGGTCGCGCCGGCCGCCACTTTTACCCGGCTGACGGCGGGCAGATAGATTTCGGCCACCCCGCCGTAATACAACAGGCCGCAACGCTGGCCCTGGCCGAGACGCTCGCCCGAGCGCGCCAAGCAAACGAAACGCGTCGAGAGCATGGCGCCGCGCAAGACCAACACGATCTCGTCATCTTCGTCGGTACGCACCCGCATGGCGTAGCGCGGCTGGGCCGGGCGATTATCGTCGGCGATAGCCGCCGCATCGGCCTTGGGTAAATCGCCGGCATTCAAACCCTGCGGCAAGGACCATTGCTGACAAACCTTGCCTTCGCTGGGGCTGCGGATGATATAGGGCCCCCACCACCGCATGCGGACGGTGATTTTGTAAGCGTCGCGATCGAGATAAAGATCGCGCGCCTCTTCCACGCGCAGCACCCGGCCGTCCACCGGACTCACCACACCCAAGGGAGCGGCCGGTATCTTGCGGGGCGGATCGCGGAAAAAAAACCATAATAACGCCGTCAACAGCAGCACCGGTCCCGCGCAAAACCAGCCGCACCACAGATAAGCGACCATCGCCGCCGCGACCGCCGACAGGATGATCGGCCTGGCGTTACGGGCGAGGGACATGAGTCGTGTCGGCTAAGACGTTCACTGAAAGAAGGCGCACTCCGGCCGGAAACACAAACCCGCGGCTGGCCGACGGCTGCCGCGGGTTGCTTGGTTGATCATCCCTGAAACCACATGGCGATCAGTTCTTGTTGCGGTCCACCAGTTTATTGGCGGTGATCCAGGGCATCATGCCCCGCAGTTTTTCGCCCACCACTTCGATCTGGTGTTCGCGGCCGATACGGCGCATGGCTTTGAGTTTGGCGGCGCCGGCCTGATTCTCGAGGATGAACTCGCGGGCGAATTCGCCGGTTTGAATTTCCTTGAGGATCTTCTTCATCTCGGCCTTGGTCTGCTCGGTGACGATGCGCGAACCGCGGGTGAAGTCGCCGTATTCGGCGGTGTTGGAAATCGAATAGCGCATATTGGCGATACCGCCTTCGTACATCAGATCGACGATGAGCTTCAGCTCATGCAGACATTCGAAGTAGGCCATCTCCGGCGCGTAGCCCGCTTCCACCAAGGTCTCGAAACCGGCTTGCACCAGCGCGGTGGCGCCGCCGCACAACACCGCCTGTTCGCCGAACAAATCAGTCTCGGTCTCTTCGCGGAAACTGGTTTCGATGATGGCGGTGCGACCGCCGCCGATGGCGGAGGCATAGGACAAGGCGAGTTCTTTGGCCTTGCCGCTGGCGTTTTGGAAGACCGCGATCAGATCGGGAATGCCGCCGCCTTTGACGAATTCACTGCGCACGGTGTGGCCGGGCGCCTTGGGCGCGATCATGATCACGTCGAGGTCGGCGCGCGGCACGATTTGCTCGAAGTGGATGTTGAAACCATGCGCGAAGGCCATCGCGCCGCCTTGCTTGAGATTGGGCGCCACCACGTCGCGGTACAACGCGGCCTGGCTCTCGTCGGGCACCAGGATCATCACCACGTCGGCGCTCTTGACCGCCTGCGGCACGTCCTGCACTTCCAGGCCGGCGTTCTGGGCCTTTTTCGCCGAGGCGGAACCGGGGCGCAGGCCGACGATCACGTTCACGCCGGAATCCTTGAGATTGTTGGCGTGGGCGTGGCCTTGCGAACCGTAACCCAGAATCGCCACGGTCTTGGCGCGGATGATCGAGAGGTCGGCGTCTTTGTCGTAGTAGATGTTCATCAGATTTTTCCTTCAACGATTACTGAAAGCGATATGCCGCGGGAACAACCCCGCGGCGGTTAACACAAGTATAGTGAGTCCTGAGGCCGGCACATTCACAGATGCAGGCTTTTTTCACCGCGGGCGATGCCGGAGACTCCGGAACGCACGACTTCCAGAATCGTGTTCCCTTCCAGCGCCTCGATGAAGGCGTCCAACTTGTCGCCGGTGCCGGTCAGTTCGATGACGTAGGTGGTGGTGGTCACGTCGATGATGCGGCCACGGAAGATATCGGCCAGGCGTTTGAGTTCATTGCGGGCCTCGCCGTCGGTCTGCACCTTGACCAGCAGCATTTCCCGCTCGATGTGCGGACCTTCGGTGAGATCGACCAGCTTCACCACGTCCACCAGTTTGTTGAGCTGCTTGGTGATCTGCTCGATGACTTCGTCGGAACCGGCGGTGACCAGGGTCATGCGCGACAGCGAGGGATCTTCGGTGGGCGCCACGGTGAGCGACTGGATGTTGTAGCCGCGCGCCGAGAACAGACCGGCGACCCGGCTCAAGGCGCCGGCCTCGTTTTCCATCAGGATAGAGATAATATGCCGCATCGTGCTTACACCAGAATCATTTCATTAAGCCCGGCCCCGTGCGGGATCATGGGATAGACGTTTTCGTTTTGGTCGGTGATGAAATCCATGAACACCAGGCGGTCCTTGAGGGCCATCGCCTCCTTCAATGCGCCTTCCACGTCGGCGGGTTTATCGATGAGCATGCCGACATGGCCGTAGGCTTCGGCCAGTTTCACGAAGTCCGGCAAGGAGTCCATGTAGGACATGGCGTAGCGGCCCTGGTAGAAGAACTCCTGCCACTGCCGCACCATGCCCAAATACCGGTTGTTCAGATTGATGACCTTGATCGGCAGTTGATATTGCAGGCAGGTCGACAACTCCTGGATGCACATCTGAATGCTGCCCTCGCCGGTGACGCAGGCCACCGTTGCATCCGGATGCGCGAACTGCACGCCCATCGCGGCGGGTAAACCGAAACCCATGGTGCCGAGGCCGCCGGAGTTGATCCAGCGCCGCGGCTTGTCGAACTTGTAATATTGCGCGGCCCACATCTGGTGCTGACCGACGTCGGAGGTGACGAAGGCTTCGCCTTTGGTCACTTCGTAGAGTTTTTCCAGCACGTATTGCGGTTTGATGATCTCGCTGGTGCGGTCGAACTTCAGGCAGTCCATGCCGCGCCATTCCTGGATCTGCCGCCACCACGCCGCCAGGGCGTCCTGGTCGGGCTTGCGTTCACCGGCTTTGATGAGACGGATCATATCGGCCAACACGCTGCCGACCGCGCCGACGATGGGTACGTCCACCTTGACGTTTTTCGAAATGGAGGCGGGATCGATATCGACGTGGACGATTTCGGCGGTCGGACAGAACTT
>CAVSNY010000004.1:0-351665 GCA_963729605.1 uncultured Gammaproteobacteria bacterium
GTGACGGGGAAACGGATGCACTGGCCGCCGGCGGCGGTCAGCAGCACGTCGTCGTGCTCGGTGCAGATCTGCACGTCGACGATCGCCTCATCCTCGTCGAGCTTCATGGCGATCTTGCCGTTCTTGTTGATCTCCGTGAAGTCGGCCAGCTAATTGCGGCGGATGCCGCCGGAGGTCGCGAACATGATGTCGAGCTCGCTCCAGCTCGACTCGTCCTCGGGCAGCGGCATGATCGAAGTGATGCGTTCGCCCGCATCGAGCGGCAGCATGTTGATGAGCGCCCTGCCCCGCGTCTCGGTCGCCGATCGGCAGGCGCCAGACCTTCATCTTGTAGACCTGGCCGGCCGACGAGAAGAACAGCACCGGCGTGTGGGTGTTGGCGACGAACAGGCGGGAGACGAAATCCTCGTCGCGCGTGGCCATGCCCGAGCGGCCCTTGCCGCCGCGGCGCTGCGCCCGATAGGCCGAGAGCGGCACGCGCTTGATGTAGCCGCCATGGGTGACGGTGACCACCATGTCCTCGCGGGCAATCAGGTCCTCGTCCTCGAAGTCGCCGGCCGCGTCGATGGTTGGTTTTGCGCGGAGTGGAGAACTGCTCCTTGATGGCCGTCAGTTCGTCGCTGACAATGCCCAGCACGCGGTCGCGCGAGCGCAGGATCTCGAGATACTCGGCGATCTCGCCGCCGAGGCCATTGAGCTCCGCGCCGATTTCGGTGACGCCCAGCGCCGTGAGCCGGCCAGGGTCAGCGCGAGGATGGCGCGGGCCTGCTCGACGCGAGCCGGAACGTCCCATCATCGTCGATCGTGTGGCGCGGATCGTCGATCAGCGCGATCAGCGGAGCGACGTCGCTGGCCGGCCAGTGCCGCTCCATCAGGCGTTCGCGCGCGGCGGCCGGATCGGGCGAGGTACGGATCAGTTGGATGACTTCATCCAATTGGCCACGGCGACCGCGAGGCCGACAAGTGATGGGCCCGGTCGCGCGCCTTGTTGAGCAGGAAGCGCGTGCGGCGGGTGACCACCACTTCACGGAACTCGATGAAGCTCGAGCATCTGCTTCATGCTCATCAGCTGCGGCCTGCCGCCGTCAGCGCGACCAAGTTGCAGCCGAAAGAGCTCTGCAGCGGCGTGAACCGGTAGAGCTGGTTCAGCACCACGTCCGGCACGGCATCGCGCTTCAGTTCGATCACGACGCGCATAGCCGTCGCGGTCGGATTCGTCGCGCAGGTCGGAGATGCCGTCGATCTTCTTGTCGCGCACCAGTTCGGCGATCTTTTCGATCATCGTCGACTTGTTCACCTGGAACGGAATCTCGGTGACGATGATGGCTTCGCGGATTGCCGCATCTCTCGATATGCAGCGGCCGCGCATCATGACCGGCCGCGGCCGTCTCATAGGCCTGGCGAATGCCCTATCGGCCGAGAATGATGCCGCCGGTCGGGAAGTCCGGACCCGGCAGACGGTATGAGTTCTTCGGTCGAGGGCTCTGGATTGTCGATCAGCGCAACACGGCGTCGATCACCTCGCCCAGATTGTGCGGCGGGATGTTCGTCGCCATGCCGACGGCGATGCCGCCGGCGCCATTGACCAGCAGGTTCGGGAACCGGCCGGCAGAACCAGCGGCTCCGGCACCGAGCGTCGTAGTTGTCCTTGAAGTCGACCGTGTCCTTGTCGAGGTCGTCGAGCAGCGCTGCGCATCTTCTCCATGCGCACTCGGTGTAGCGCATGGCCGCGGGCATATCGCCGTCCACCGAGCCGAAATTGCCCTGGCCGTCGATCAGCGGGTCGCGCAGGGAGAATTCCTGCGCCATGCGGACCATCGCGTCATAGACCGGCTGGTCGCCGTGCGGATGGTACTTACCGAGCACGTCGCCGACGAGGCGCGCCGACTTGCGGTAGGGCGGTTGCAGACGAACCCAGCTCGTACATGGGATACAGGATGCGCCGATGCACCGGCTTCAGTCCGTCGCGCACATCCGGCAGCGCGCGAGCCACGATCACGCTCATGGCGTAATCGAGATAGGACTGCGCATCTCGTCGAGGATGGATACGGGGCGAATATCGGAGGGCGCCGGCGGTTGGGGGCAGCTCGTTTTCAGGGTCAGACAAAGGGGAAATCCGGTCAGTTTCGGCTCAAAATCATATAGCGTATCGAGGCCTTTCTAACCGCCCCAAACGCTCCGCGCCGGCGGTTTTTCCCTTCGTTTTTTCATGGACTTAGGAGGCTGTCGAGGCAGCCTCCCGGGCCGACCGGATCCGGCCGCGCGAAACCGCCCGAAAATCGTGCGCCCTGCGGCCGCTTTGAGGCGCTTCAGGAACCGAACAGAACCCGGTGCATCAGCCGGCCCGGCACCAGCGTGAACAATCCCGCCAGCAGCAGCGCGCCGGCATAGATCGAAACCATCGTGATCTTGTGGGCGCGCACGCGCTGCGCTGCGGGCCGCCACCACCGCCACCACCAGCATGACCGGCGTGAACACCGAGAGCAGGTGGATCGGGCTCCACCGGGCCCCACAGCCGGATGCCGTGGATCAGGAACGAGGAAGCGCTGATCAGCAGCATCAGCACCACCCAGACCCATCCCAGGGTCCGGTGCGGCAGCGTGCCCTTGGGGGCCGCCAGTTGCACCGCGCAGACCTCCACGAAGGCCGTCAGGGCCGCAAAGGCGTGAACCTGGATTTCCGGGGCGGCGGCGAGCAACGGCGCGAGCGACACCCCGAAGTTCCCCGCGAGACAGACGTGAAGACCGATGTAATGAGTATTTACATCTATCTTTCCAGTGTCAAGTTTATCCGTAAACGAAAAACTGAAAATGCCCGTCAAATTCCGAAGCCCGATCGGAGCGCGTCGAGCTGAACGAGGGTGGTGGCGCCCAACTCCTCAAGGCGCTCGACGATGTGGTCGAAGGCCGGATTGACGTGGCGGTCCGCCTCAAGGGGCGCGAGGAGGGCGCGTTCCGGAAACGCCTGCCCGGGTTCACGCCGGTCATCCACTGCGACAACGAGTCGTCGCGCCGCTACACGATCGTCGAGATCGTGGCCGAAGAACGCGCTCGGCCTGCTCTACCGCATGAGCCGGGCGATGTCGGAGTCCGGCTGCGACGTCGACCTCGTGCTGATCACCACCGAAGGCCGGCGCGCGATCGACGTCTTCCACCTGACGCGGACGGCGGCAAACTGTCACTGGCTCAGCAAGCGGAACTCACGGAGAAGCTGCAGCGCGTTCTGGAGGGACGCCCATGAAACTGATCAAGTCGATCGTTCGGCCCAACAAGGTCGATGAAGTGAAGGCCGCGCTCGAGAAGCTTCAGATTTCGGGCATGACCGTCACCGAGGTGCGCGGCCACGGCAAGCAGAAAGGGCACACGGCGATCTATCGCGGCCAGGAATACAACGTCAGCCTGCTGCCGAAGATGGAAATCGAGGTCGTCGTGCCGGACTCGATGGCCGACGACGCCATCAAGGCGATCATCGAGGCGGCGCGGACGGGCGAGATCGGCGATGGCCGCGTGTTCGTGCTGCCGGTGCTCGAGAGCTACAAGATTCGGACGGGCGAGAGAGAGGTCTGACCGGCGTGTGCCGGCGTCCGGGCCAGCTACCTGGCCGCCGGCGGCTTCAGGTCTTTGACGATGAAGACCTTCTCGCCGCGGCGGATCAGGCCGAGCTCGCGGCGGGCGAGTTCTTCGATGGCCGCGGGGTCTTCGCGCAGCCGGCGGGCTTCCTCTCGAAGCCGATCGTTCTCCTCGCGCTGCCGGGCGATCGGCCTGCGACGAGCTCGTCGTACTCGCGGCGGGCGCGCAGCATGGCCAGCAGCCCACGGTCGCCGGCCACCGCATCCACCAGAAAGACGATCGCGACGACGCCAAGCACGATCTGAAGGACACGGCGCGACTGCGGACTGCGTCCGCTGCGGCCGGGTTTGCCGTGACCGACGTGGTGCGTTCCTTCCGCGCCACGGGTCAACACGGTACAACAAAGTGCTGGTCCTGTACATCACAACGTGCAGTTCGAGCGCGATCGAGCACGGTTCGAGTGCGACTGCACGGTCGAGAGTACGAACGGGTGCGAGACGCGTGGATGCGCGATGCGGCCACGTGAGGTGCGGCGATGACTGATGTGGTGCTGGTGCTCACGACGGTCCGATCGGCGGACGCGGGTGAGACCATCGCGACGGCGCTGGTCGAGGAGGGGCTGGCCGCCTGCGTGAACGTCTCGGCCGCCGATGACGTCGATCTACCGCTGGGCAGGGCGCTCGAGCAGCGCGACCGAGCATCAGCTGGTCATCAAGACGGTCGCGTCGCGAACGTGACCGCGTCGAACGGCGTCTCGGCGAGCTGCACCCGTACGAGCTGCCCGAGTTGCTGGTCTTCCCGTCGCGCGACGGCGGCGCGGCGTACCTGGACTGGGTCAGGGCTGAGACGGCCGGGCCCGGTACTTGCAGGAACTCGATGACCATCGGCAGCACCGACACGAAGACGATGCCGAGCGCCACCAGCGAGAAATTCTCCTTGATGACCGGCACGTTGCCGAACAGATAGCCGGCCCCCAGGCAGAGCCCGACCCACGCGACCGCGCCCGTGACGTTGTAGAAGGCGAACGACGGATACGACATCTCGGCCGCGCCGGCCACGAACGGGACGAAGGTCCGGACGATCGGCATGAACCGGCCGAGCACGACCGCCTTGCCGCCGTGCCGCTCGAAGAACTCGTGGGCCCGGGCGATGTAGACCGGGTTGATCCAGCGCCGCCAGCGTCGGGTCGGTGCGCGACTTCTGGATGATGCGCGTGCCGGCCGCCCGTCCGATCGCGTAGTTCACCGCGTCGCCGGCGATCGCCGCCGCCAGCAGCAGGACGCCGCGGTGGCGGATTCGAGCGCCCCGGTGGCGGCGATCGCGCCGGCGGCGAACAGCAGCGAGTCGCCCGGCAGGAACGGCGTCACGACCAGCCCGGTCTCCGCGAAGACGATGGCGAAGAGGACGCCGTAGATCCAGGCGCCGTAGGTCCGGACGAGGTCGAGCAGGTGGCGGTCGGCGTGCAGGAGCAGAGTCGATGAGTTCGGTCATGGATGATGAATGGGCATCAGACCCCGTCGAGCGCCTGCGCGAGATCGTCCTTGAGGTCCTCGATGTCCTCGAGCCCGGCGGAGATCCGGACCAGGCCGTCGGTGATGCCGAGCGCGCGCGCGTGTTCGGCCGGCACCGACGCGTGCGTCATCGTCGCCGGATGCGAGATCAGGCGTTTCGACGCCGCCCAGGCTCTCGGCGAGCGCCATCAGCCGGACGCCGTTCAGGACGCGCCGCGCGCGCTTCGAGCGAGCCGAGCTCGAACGCGAGCATGCCGCCGAATCCGCGCATCTGGCGCGTCGCCAGCTCGTGCTGCGGGTGCGACGGCAGCCCCGGGTAGTGGACGCGGCTGCACCTTCGGGTGCGCGTCGAGGAACTCGGCCAGCGCCAGGCCGGTGGCGCTGTGCTGCTCCATCCGCAGCGGCAGCGTCTTGGTGCCGCGCAGCACCAGCCACGAGTCGAACGGGCTCAGGATCGCGCCGGCGGCGTTCTGCACGAACTCGCAGCCACTCGATGTCGTCGTCGCGCGTGGCGATGACGATGCCGCCGACGCTGTCGCTGTGGCCGTTCAGGTACTTGGTCGTGCTGTGGGTGACGAGGTCGGCGCCGAGCTCGATCGGCCGCTGGATGTACGGGCTGGCGAACGTGTTGTCGACGACCAGCCGCGCGCCGTGGCGGTGGGCGAGCTCGGCCGCCGCGCGCGAGATCGGTGAGCCGCATCACCGGGTTGCTCGGCGTCTCGACGAACAGCATGCGCGTCGTCGGCGTGAACGCGCGCTCGGTCGCGTCGAGATCGCCGGTGTCGACGTAGGTGAACGTCAGCTGGTAGCGGCTCAGCACCTGCTCGAACAGCCGGAAGGTGCCGCCGTAGACGTTGTCGGAGACGACGACGTGGTCGCCGCTCTTCAGCATCGAGGCGATCGCGTTGATCGCCGCCATGCCGGACGCGAACGCGAAGCCGGCTCGTCCGCCTTCGATCGCCGCGAGGTTGCCCTCGAGCGCCGACGCGCGTCGGGTTCTGCGTGCGCGCGTACTCGAAGCCCTTGTGCTTGCCGAGCGCCTCCTGCACGTAGGTGGAGGTCTGATAGATCGGCGTGATGATCGCGCCGGTGGCGGGGTCGGGCTCCTGGCCCGGCGTGCAGACAGATCGTGTCGAACCGCGCGTTCGGCTTGCAGCTTCACGATCCGACTTACGATACATGGTCTAATATCGCGAAGTCCACGCACTCCCATGAAGCACGCGCTGCTCGGAACGCTGCCCGGACGCGCGATCGTCATCGGCGCGGCGGTGAAGCTCGTCGGTCTTCGCGCTCGGCGCTCGTCGGCCGCCGTGCCGGCGTTCGCTGCGGCGTCGTCGACACGGTCGCGTCGGTCGCGCTCGTGGCCGGCGGCGCGCTACTTCCTCGGCGCGGGCGCTCGCGTTCGCGAAGCGGCGGCTGCTGTGGCGCGTGCGCCGCAAGCTGATCATCTCCTACATCTTCATCGGCTTCGTCCCGGCGCTGCTGATCGTCGCGTTCTTCCTGCTCGGCGGCCTGCTGCTGTTCTCGAACTTCAGCTCGTATCTGGTGCAGAACCGGTTCCGCGACGCTCGACCGATCGCGCCGCTGTCGATCGCGCGCGACGACCGCGCGTCGAGATCCAGCGGCCGGCGGGCGCGACGTCGCGGCGCATCCTCGAGCCGGCGACGCGACGGCGCGTCGCAGCGAGTTTCCCGGCGTCTCGCTCGCGGTCGTGCCGCGATCGATGCGGGCCGTGCGATCGGCGCCGCCGCGCCGGTCGCCGACGGCCGCGCGGCGACGCCGGCCGCCGCGTGCGTCGACCGCCGGCCCGTGGGCGCATGTCGAGCCGCCGCGCGCGATCCCGGCGTGGATCGACTGCGACGGGTTTCAGCGGGCTGCTCGCGTACGCGCGACCGCGAGGCCGCGCGCCGGCGCCGGCGGCGCCGGCATCGCAACTGACTGCGGCGACTGCGCGGCGCCGGTCGGACGTCGGCTGGTCGCGCGCGCGTCGCGCTTCCCGGACGGCGGCGAGTCCGGCTACGCCGTGGTCGTCGATCTTGCCGTTGGACCGGCGCTGCGTCGAGCGCGCTGCGCAGCGAGACCGGCGTCGAGCTGACCGACGTCCAGATCGATCGAGCCGGCGATGCGCGCCGCTCGCGGCCGCCGGCGCGCCGCCGACGCCGCGCCGGCCGACGCGCCGAGCAGCGCTGCCGCTGACTCGGTCACGTTCCTCGAGCTACGCGACTGGGCGACCGGCGAGCGCGGCACGGTCGCTGCGCGTCGCATGCGGCTGAGCATCGCCGAGATCTACCGCCGGATCTCGGCCGCGCAGGGCGTCGCGGCGACCGCAGCTTCGGCCAGGGGCTGCTGCTCGTGCTGATCGTCATCGGCGTGCTGTTCCTCGATCATCGAGGCGCTCGCGCTGGTCGCCGGCCTGGCGCTGGCGCGATCGATCACCGGGTCGGTGCACGAGCTGTTCGCCGGCACCGAGCGGGTGCGGCAGCGGCGACTTCACGCACAAGATCGCGATCCGCGCGCGCGATCAGCTCGGCGAGCTGGCCGCGTCGTTCAACTCGATGACCGCCAGCATCGAGGACCTGCTGCGCGAGCAGGCGGAGAAGAAGCGGCTCGAGGAGGAGCTGCGCATCGCGCACGAGATCCAGATGTCGCTGCTGCCGCAGGGGCCGCTCGAGCATGCCCGGGCTGTCGGTCACGGCGCTCTGCGTGCCGGCGCGCGAGGTCGGCGGCGACTACTACGACTTGCTGCCGCTCGACGACCACCGCGTCGGCGTGCTGATCGCCGACGTCTCCGGCAAGGGCACGTCGGCGGCGCTCTACATGGCGGAGCTGAAGGGGCTGATGCTGTCGCTGAGCCGCATCCACACGTCGCCGCGCGAGCTGCTGATCACCGCCAACCGGATCATCGCCGAGCACCTCGACGCGCGCAGCTTCATCACCATGACCTATGCGGTGGTCGATCTGCGCGCGCGGACGATGACCTACGCGCGCGCCGGGCACACGCCGCTGATCTACCTGCCGGCGACGGGCGCCGACGCGCCAGCTGCGCGTCCTCGCGCCCGACGGCCTGGTGCTCGGGCTCAAGATCGACAACGGCGAGATGTTCGAGCGGCTGCTCCAGCGAGGAGACGATGACCATTCACGAGGGCGACCTGTTCCTGTTCTTCACCGACGGCATCACCGAGGCGATGAACGCGGCCGACGACTGCTTCGGCGAGGCCCGGCTCGGCCGCGCTCGTCGAGGAGCACGCGCACCTGCCGTCGCGAGGAGCTGCGCGAGCGCGTGCTGCGCGAGATCGCGGCGTTCGTCGGCGACGCGCCGCAGCACGACGACATGACGATGATCCTGCTGCGGATCGGCGACGCCGCGCCGACGTCGCGCCGTCGCGACGCCGAGCGCGATCGACGGTCGGCCGGTGCGAGGTCGCCTGAGCATGCGCCGATCTGGTCACCATCTTCCGCACGCAGTCCGACGTCGAAGCCAGCATCGTCCGCGGCCTGCTCGAGGCGAACGGCGTGCCGTCGGTCGTGTCGTCGCCGGTGACGCCACTCGGTGTTCCCGCTCACCGTCAACGAGCTCGGCGAGGTGCGGATTGTCGGTGCACGCCGACGAGGCCGAGGAGGCGCGGCGGATCATCGACAGCCACCGGACCGAGCTGACCACCGGGCAGGTGGTGCCGGCTGCGCGACGAGTTCGAGACGCTGCAGCGCGCGATCGACTACCGGTTCCGCGATCGCGGCCTGCTCGAGCACGCGATGACCCACACGTCGCGCGCCAACGAGGACGTCAGCGGCGGCGTGGTCGACAACGAGTCGCTCGAGTTTCTCGGCGACGCCGTGCTCGGGTTCGTCGTCGCCGACCTGCTGTTCCGCGAGTTCCCGTCGTTCGACGAAGGGCAGAAGTCGAAGATCAAGGCGTCGCTCGTCTCGACGGCGACGCTGGCGCGGCAGGCCGAGCGGCTGGCGCTCGGCGATCACCTGCTGCTCGGGCGCGGCGAGGAGAAGACCGGCGGCCGCCAGAAGCAGGCGCTGCTGGCCGACGGCTACGAGGCGCTGATCGCGGCGATCTACCTCGACGGCGGCATCGAGCAGGCGCGCGCGTTCATCGCGCGCGAGTTCGCGCCGCTCGTCGCCGAGGTGCGCGAGCGGCGGCCTGGTCGGCCAGGATCACAAGTCGGCGCTGCAGGAGTACCTGCAGTCGCACGACCAGCCGCTGCCCGAGTACCGGCTCGCCGGCACGATCGGCCCCGATCACCGCAAGCAGTTTCAGGTGGAGGTGGTGGTGCGCGGCGAGGCGATCGCGCAGGGGACCGGGCCGAGCAAGAAGGAAGCGGAGCAGGAAGCGGCGCGGCTGGCGCTCGAGAACGGCTCAGGAATGGCGAGCTCACGACTCGAGAGTTCGAGCTTCAGCCGAACTCAGTCGTCTAGTCGATCTCGATGATGCCCCAGTCCTTCCGGTCGTCGTCGGCGGCGCCGGGCCGGCCGGCGGCCATCACCGAGCGCCGGCTCGGGCTGCTGCGGCAGGCGCGGCAGCGCGTAGCGGTGCACTTCGCGCGCGAGGTCGTCGTCGGTCGGCGCGGTCGGCGCGGCAGTGCAGGCGGACCCAGACGCGCAGCAGCGGGTCGGTGTAGCTGTAGCGCTTCTGCCGCGCGGTCACGAGGTCGACGTCCTCGAGCCACGACAGGTAGTCCTTGGTCGAGCCCGGCGTGCGCTGCAGGCGCTGCGAGATCTCGGTCAGCGTCAGCCCTTCTTCTTCGCGCGAGGATGTCGAGAATCGCCTTGAGCGCGCCGTAGCCGCGCGCGCGGTGCAGCCGCAGCTCGTAGGAGAAGCGGCACTGCCGCGACGAGGCGCGCCGTCGGCGACCAGCAGCGCGGCGAGCGCGCTGACGGCGTCGCTCGCCGCCCGGGCCGCCGCGCTCGCGCATCGCGTCAGCTCGTCGGCGATCGCGCGGACGTACGCCGGCCGGCCGTCGGCGAGCGCCTGGACGGTCGCGCGCGGTGTACTCGGCCTCGTGCGCGTCGCCCGACGACAGATGGCCGGCGGCGAGGCCGAGCATGTCGAGCGTGTCCTCGGCCGTCAAGCGCCGGCATGTGAATGACTTCGAAGCGCGCCGAGCGGTCGCGCAGCAGCCGCAGCGTGCGCGCCGTGTAGCGGCTGGTCAGGACGAACCGGTTGCCGCTGGCCGCCAGGCCGTCGACGAGGTCGTGCAGCACCCGGCGCAGGCCCGGAAAGCTTTCGAAGGTGCGGAGCTCGAGGAACTCGTCGAGCAGGAACGTCGCCGGCTCGCTGCCGCCGGCGCGCGCGCGGTCGAAGAACGCCAGCGTCGCGTCGAAGGCCGCGCGCGCGCCGGCGGCGGCGGCTCGCCGGCGGCGAACGGCGACGTGCTGCGTGACCGCGCGCAGGAACCGCTCGGGCGTGGTCGCCGTGCGCTCGACGTCGACGTACTGCGCCGTCGTGCGGCCGATGCGATCGCGCAGCTGCTGCAGCAGCGTGGTCCGGCCGCTGCCGCATCCGCCGAGCAGGACCGGAATGCGCGAAGGCGAAGCGTCGAGCGCCGCGAGCGACGCGGCGCGTGAGAGTGGAGCGAGGCGTCAGCATTGCGTCGTGTCCGAAAGAGTAGACCTTAAGAAAGCAGCGCGAACGTTGTCAATCGAAAATGAAAACATTTTTCACTTGACTCGACGCGCGCGTCGCGTCATTGCGATCGCGCGCCGCGATCGTCGCGGCGCGCGCGCCGTGTCGCGCGCGCGTTTGAGAGTAGAATCGTAGGCCGATGATGAATCTCGCAGTGCTCGGCGCGCAGTGGGGCGACGAAGGCAAGGGCAAGATCGTCGACCTGCTGACGCCCCGGTTCGACATCGTCGCGCGCTATCAGGGCGGCCACAACGCCGGACACACGGTGTACGTCAACGGCACGAAGTTCGTGCTGCGGCTGATTCCGTCCGGCATCCTGCATCCCGGCGTCACCTGCGTCATCGGCAACGGCGTGGTGGTCGATCCGCAGGCGCTCTTCGCCGAGGTCGACGAGCTCGACGCGCGCACGGCATCGACGTCGAGCGACCGGCTCGTTCGTCAGCGACAAGGCGCACCTGATCCTGCCGTATCACCGCGATCTCGACCTGCTGTCGGAGGCGCGCCGCGGCGAGCGGAAGATCGGCACGACCTCGCGCGGCATCGGGCCGGCCTACGAGGACAAGATCGCCCGCCGCGGCATCCGCGTCGGCGACCTGGCCGAACCCGAAGGCGCTCGAGCAGAACGTCCGCGACAACGTGCTCGCGCGCAACCGCCTGGTCCAGGACTCGACGATGGACTGGCAGCCGGTGCTCGAGCAGCTGCTCGACGATCGGCGAGCGGCTGCAGCCGATGGTGCGCGACGTGTCGCTGATGCTGGCCGAGGCGATGCGCGCCGGCCAGTCGATCCTGTTCGAAGGCGCGCAGGGCACGCTGCTCGACATCGATCACGGCACCTATCCCTACGTCACCTCGTCGAACGCGTCGATCGGCGGCGTGTGCACCGGCCTCGGCGTCGGCCCGCGCGCGATTCAGCGCGCGTGCTGGGCGTGGTCAAGGCGTACACCACGCGCGTCGGCGAAGGGCCGCTGCCGACCGAGCTGACCGGCGAGATGGGCAACCGGCTGCGCGACAGCGGCAACGAATACGGCGCGGTCACCGGCCGTCCGCGCCGCTGCGGCTGGTACGACGCGGTGGCGGTGCGCTACGGCGTGCGCATCAACGGGCTCGATGCGCTGGCGCTGACCAAGCTCGACGTGCTCGACGGCCTCGAGCAGATCGACATCTGCACCGGCCTACCGCTGCGGCGCGCAAGACGCTGACGGAGTTCCCGTCCGACGTCGCGCAGCTGGCGGCGTGCGAGCCGGTCTACGAATCGATGCCCGGATGGTCGACGCCGACCAAGGGCGTCCGCCGCTTTGCGATCTGCCGGAGAACGCCCGCCGCTACGTCGCGCGGCTCGAAGAGGTGTCGGGCGCCGGCGGCGATCGTCTCGACCGGCTCGGACCGCGACGACACGATCCTCAGGGACGACGTCTTCACGCTGCAGATCTGCCGATTCGATAAACTGCAGCTTGCAAACTGAGGCAGTCGGGACTGACGGCGGCGCAGGCTACGCCGGATCGCCTCGCAATGCGTGAGCCCGCGAGCAGTCGGCTTCGAGAAACTGACGCGCGGCCGGCTTCTGCGATCAGAAGATCCGCGCGTCCTGAAGCGGCCACCACCGCACCTTGACCTTGCCGACGATGTACTTCTTCGGCACCTGGCCCCAGTGGCGGCTGTCGGAGCTGTTGTTGCGGTGGTCGCCCATCACGAAGTAGTAGCCCTGCTGGACGACGGTCGGGCCCCAGTCGTCGTGGCTGCGGAACTCGTCGGGCACGTAGTCGTCGTGCAGCGGCACGTCGTTGACGTAGACGCGGCCGTCGACGATGCGCACCGAATCGCCTTCCTTGGCGATCACCCGCTTGACGAACATCTTCTCGGGGTTGAGCGGGTAATACAGCATCACGATGTCGCCCGGCCGCGGCTCGCCGAGCTCGTAGACCAGCTTGTTGACGATCAGCCGATCGTGATCCTCGAGCGTCGGCGCCATGCTCAGGCCGTCGACGCGCGCGACCTGAAAGCCGAACGTGACGATCAGCGTGGCGTAGACGGCGGCGGAGAACAGCGTCTGCACGCCGGCCACGATCTCGCCGCCGATCCGCCGCCACGGTGACGAGCGCGGCGCGCGTGTGACGACGGGCGTATCGGCGGCGGGTCCGGCGTCAAGGGGAGCCGCCTCCGGAGCAATGAGCGAATCCGAAGGTTCCGTGCTGGCGAGCGCCGCGACGGGCAGGCCCGTGTCGGCATCCGCCGCCGGCGTCAGCGGCTCGAAAATCTCGTTGAACGTCGGCGCGCGTTCGCCAGCCGCGGTCGCGGCAGGCTCGGCGGTCGGGTCTTCTGGGAAGCGCGCCGTATCATCCATGAAAATCTGAGGCATTCAGAATAGCACTACTGTGGCATTGTCCGTTGCGGCCCGACGAGGTAGCCGGACTGGAGTTCGCTGATCCCTGATAATCATTCCCCCGGATGCACAGACTCTCGCGCGTGGGGTGGCATCTCCTGCCTCCCCTCGCTTTCGTCGCGCTCGCGATCGGGTGGACGCTTCCCCTGATCAATCACCTGTCATCCAGCCTTCCCGGCGAGCCCGGCGACAACCTCGATTTCCTGTGGAATACCTGGTGGATGCGCGTGGCGGTCGCGTCACCGGACGTGAGCTTCTTCCGCACGGACCGCCTGTTCTCGCCCTTCGGTGTTGATCTCGCCCTGCACACCCACACCGCGCTGCCGTCATGGATCGCGGCAACGGTCCTGGCGCCGGCGTCCACGATTGCGGCCCAGAATCTCATCGTCCTCGGTTCGATCGCCCTGAACGGGTGCGCCGCCTACGCGCTCGCCTGGTCGATCACCCGGGACCGGATCGCCTCGACCGTCGCCGGATTGATCTTCGCCGGCTCGCCCTACGTCGAGGCGCACCTCATGGGTCATGTGAATCTGGTCGGACCCTGGGGCATTCCGCTCTTCGTGCTGTGCCTGCAACGCGCTCTCGACCGACGTTCCCGCGCCGCGGCGGCCGCGGCGGGCCTCTGCCTCGTCGTCACGGCGTTCGTCGACTACTACTATCTGGTCTACGCCTGCGTGCTCGGCGCCGGACTGATCGTCGCGAGCCTCCGCGCGCTGACGTGGACAACCGCAGCGCGCCGCGTTGGTCGCGGTGTGCTCTGGACAGCGATGGCCCTCGCGGCGCTCGCCATCGTCCTCGCTGCCGCCATCGTGGTGACTGGCGGAGTCGTCACCTCCGTCGCGGGCGTCGCGATCACGGCCACGCAGCCGACCAATCTTCTGAGCGCCGGGTGGATCCTGCTCGTGGGGCTGGCGCTGCTGCGATGGCGGCCGCGTGTGCGCGTCGCGCGCCCGGTGCGCGGCCTCGTCGCAGAGCGCCTGCGCGTGTTGTGGCCAATGGCCGCGGTGACGCTCGTCGGACTGGCGCCGCTGCTGCTGCGCGTCTGGACACTCTGGGAGCGCGGCGACTACGCCGCGCCACAGCCCTCATGGCGGAATGCACCGGCGGGGGTGGATCTCGCGACGCTCGTCCTGGGCAATCCCTGGCATCCGGAGTCGGGTCCCTGGACGCGCAATCTGTATCGGCAACTCGGCATCAACGCGATCGAGAGTGTCGGCTGGCTCGGTCTCGCGCCCCTCACTCTCGTGGCCTGGACGGTGCTGCGTGAACGCCGGGATCCGATGGTCGCACGCTGGGTGACCGTGGGCGCGACGTTCTTTGTTGGGCGCTGGGTCCGTGGCTGCGCATCGGCGGATTCAATACCGGCCTGCTCCTGCCACAGAACGTCTTGGCATGGATCCCCGTCCTCTCGAACGCGCGCATGCCGGGGCGCGCGATGTCGGTGGTCTTTCTCGCGCTCGCCGTCCTCTCCGCGATCGCCATCGCTGGGTCGCCGCGCTCGCGGCGCCCGTTTCTTGGTGCGCTGGTTATCGTGCTCATCGTCGCGGACTATTGCCCGTCACCGTTCCCGCTGACCCGTGTCGACGTTCCCGCGCTCTACACCCAGCTTCGGGATTTGCCGCCAGGCGCTGTCTGCGAGCTCCCCGTTGGACTCCGCGATGGATTCGGCGAGATCGGACGTTTCGACGATCGCGTGGCCGCCTTTCAGATGACCCATGGCCATCCCATCGTCGGCGGCTTTGTTGCCCGGGTCCCGGATTCGATCAAGCAGGGATATGCGGACCTGCCGGTCGTGCGGTCACTGTTTCTGCTCTCAGCGGGGAAGCCGATGGATGCGCGCGATGCGGCATTCGAGGCGCCAGATGTGGCCCGGCACCTTCACGCGGTCGGGATTCGCTATCTGGTGTTCAACCGCGAGCCGCGCTGCCGCCGCTGGTCTCGTTTGTGGAGTCGAGCATCCCACATCGCGTCGTCGTCAGCGAAGGGCCGCGCACGCTGATGGTCGTGGAGTAGTGGAGTAGTGGAGTAGTAGCGTCCGGCTTTAGCCGATGTTCAACCACGTTATGACGTCAGGTGAAGCCGGACGCAACGTACTGCCCGAACGTGGCAATGACCGGCGCGTGATCGCTGGTGCCGATCTCCTTCTGCACCGGGCACGACACGGCCCGCGCCGCGAGGTCCGCGCTCGGCAAGACGTAGTCGAGGCGCCAGCCGATGTTGCGCTCGCGCATGTTGCGCCACGGCGCCCACCACGTGAACAGGCCGTCGTTGTCCGGATCGAGCGCGCGGCCGACGTCGACGAGGCCCCGCGCAGATGATGCGCGCGAGCAGCGCGCGCTCCTCCGGCAGCTGGCCGATCGCGCGCGGCTTGCGCTCTTTCGGGTGGACGTCGCGCTCGGTCCGCGCGACGTTCAGATCGCCGCAGAGCACGAGCGGCCGGCCGTCGCGCGCGGAACGCGCTCGGCGTAGGCGTCGAGCGCCTCGAGGAACCGCATCTTGGCCGGGAAGTCCTTGCCGCCGTTCGGCACGTAGATCGAGGCGATCGTGACGCCGTCGACGTCGGCGGTGACGATGCGGTGTTCGTGATCGAAGGCGGGATGGGTGAACGCCGGGCGCTCGGGGCAGACGTGCTTGCTGACGTGCAGGGCGACGCCGGAGTAGCCCTTGCCGCCGTGCCAGTAGCACCAGTAGCCCTCCATCTCGAAGAGGGCCGTCGGGAATCTGATCGGGAGTGGCCTTGATTTCCTGCAGGCAGACGACGTCCGGGCGATCGCGCGCGAGCCATTCCTGGAGCTGCGCCTGACGCGGGCCCGGATGCCGTTGACGTTCCAGGTGGCGATCGTGAATTGAGGTCATCTGGTCAATCGGTCATTGAGTCATTCTGGTCGATTGGCATGCATGACCAGATGACGCAGATCGACCAGATGACCCAAATCGCAGATGCGTTAGAACTTGGCGTGCGCGGCCTGACGTTCGGCGGCCGGGACCGCCATGATGTCGGGGTGCGCGGCGACGTGCGCCTTGACGATCTCTTCGGCCTTGGCCATCGCGTCGGCGTCGCCGAGGCGGTAGATGGCGTTGGCTTCGATCAGCATCTTCTGGTGCGACGGTGTCGCGTCGATGCTCTCGTAGATCGCCGCCACCGGGCAGGCCGGCACGCAGGCGCCGCAGTCGATGCACTCTTCCGGATGGATGTAGAGCATCGTCGCCGTCGGCGAACTCGGCTTCGTCCTTGCGCGGGTGAATGCAGTCGACCGGGCAGACGTCCACGCAGGCCGTATCCTTGGTCTCGATACAGGGGTCAGTGATGATGAAGGGCATGCTCGCGAGTCTCCGTTTGTTGGTTCGTGCAGTCCGGCTTCATCCGGACCGGAAACGGTCGGCTTATCGAGCCAAAATCGAAGAATTATACCTTGCGCGTCAATCCAGCGCCAAAAACATCATCGGGCTCGGCGTCACGGCATAGCCCATGGACTCGTAGAGCGGCTGGCCGAACCGGCTGGCGTTCAGCGCCAGCGACTGGATGCCCTGCTCCGCGGCACCAGGCGTGGATGGCGTGCCATCACGCAGTCGGCGCCAGCCCGCGCTGCCGATGCGCCGGCTCGGTGTAGACGTTGTAGACGAACGCGAGCCGGTCGCCCAGGATAGCGCGGACCGGGCGGCCAGGGAATGATCGTCATGCCGCCGCCGGCGACGATGCCGCCGTCGGCCGTCTTCGACGAGCCACGCGCGGTACGTGCCTGCGGGCATCATCTGCGCGCAGCCAGGGGCGAAAGCGCGCGTCGAGCACCGCGGCGGTCGAACGTGACGCCCATGTCCTCGAACATCGCGACGCGGTGGTGCACGAGCGACGTCCTCGTCGTCGAGCGTGGCGGGTCTGATGCGGTAGTCGGACATGGGAACCGCGGATTATACTCGGCGGATGTCGAATCCCGCCGAAGCACGCCGAACGCGCCACGACGAGGCCCGGAGCCGCCGGATCTCAGCGAGAAGGGCGGCATCAAGAACGGCCAGCCGCAGCGATCCGACGACCGCCTGTTCATGCAGTTGCTGGCGTTCGGCGGCTGCCGCGACACCGGCCGCTGGCCGCGGCGCTCGGCGGCGGGCGTCAGCGGCGTCCTGTACGAGGACGTCAACGATCCCGCGCGGGGTGGCGCTGCTGACGTTGAGCCGGATCCCGGCGTCTTCGTCGATCGCGTGCGGCCGCTGCTCAACTCGGGAAGCCGTTTGCCGGGCTATGCGCGCTCGCGGTCGCGACCTGCTCGGTCCGGTGATGTTCCTGCCGCTGGCGATCCCGCTCGTGATCGCCGCAGTGTCGCTGTCGCTCGTGGCGTTCGACGCGAGCAGTCGATCGCCGCGCAGCTGCTGCTGTTCCTGGTCGTCTACGACGCGACGTTCCTGGTCGCCGGCATCGCGGCGTTCCCCGAGCTCGCGGTCGAGTAGCTCAGCCCTTCGCGCCGCCCACGCGGCCCAGGTGCGTGTCCTGGAACGCAGTCGGCGAGCTTGAGGCCGTAGCCGAGCGCGCGGTCGACGCCGATGTGGAACGCCCACGCGAGCGCGACGAGCTGCAGCGCCGCGGTCGTCGATGACGACGGCGATCGCGCCCAGCGCGAACGGCGCGGCGGGACGTTGACGGCGTTGTAGGTGGCCGCGCCGATTCGCGGGCCCGCGAGGTAGCCGATCGCCGACAGGTCGAAGGCCAGGAAGACCGCCAGCAGCCACCACCAGTCCGCATCGAGCTGCGTGAACAGCACGCCGAGAGCGCGGCGAGGCGAGGGCTTCGAGCCGCTGGAGCAGGATCGGATTTGTCATGCCAGCGACGTTATCCCACGGATCGGCGTCGGTTCCGCCACCCACGCGGATGCGCCGATCATCGAAACAGGGTGCCGCCTAAGGCCAACTGCGCCTCGCGGCGACGCGGACAGCCTCCGATCGCCGGTAGGATTGCGCATCGTGCAGCCGGATCTTCGCTCCCCGAACCTCGCGCGCGCGCGTGTCGCCCCGCCTCGCGGCGGTGCTCGCGCTCGTGCTCGTGCCCCTCACGCGTCGTGCTCGCGTTCTTCTGGGCGCCGACCGCGACGATCGGCCTCGTCGGCGGCGAGGTCCAGTACGACTTCCCGCAGAAGATCTTCTACCTGCACGTGCCGATCGCCCTCGCCGCGTACCTGTGCTTCGCGGCCGGCGCCTGGAACGGCCTGCTGTACCTGCTCAAGGAGCGCGAGGACTACGACATGCGCTCCTACGTCGGCGTGCACTCCGGGATGGTGTTCGGCACGCTCGTGCTGCTCACCGGCTCGATCTGGGCGAAGGCCGCCTGGGGCGTGTGGTGGCAGTGGGGCGACCGCCAGCTGCTCGTGTTCCTGACCCTGTACCTGTTCTACGGCGCCTACTTCGTGCTGCGCTTCTCGCTCGACGCCGGCCGCGCACCGCGACCGGGCGAGCGCCGTGTACTCGCGTGCTCGGCGTCGCGCTCGTGCCGCTGTCGTTCCTGGCGATCCGCATCGCCGACACGCTCATCCACCCGATCGTGCATCACCAGCCGACGGGCGACCGACTGACCGGCCCGATGTGGGCGACGTTCGGCATCGGCGTCGTGGCGTTCGCGGCGCTCGCCGATGTGGATGCTGCAGCTCGAGACCGCCGGCAAGCTGCGCGCGTCGCGCGGCTGGTGCGCCGACGAGGAGCGCCCGGCCGGCACGGCGCATGCGACGAGCGCAGCGCCCGCGAGCGAGGAGGTCGCGCGCATGCATGACGGCTGGGAATACGTCGTCGCCGCATACGGCGTCGACGGCCGTCGACGCTCGGCGCGTGGTTCTGGATGATCGTCCTGCGCAAGCTCGCACGCCAGCGGCGCAGCGGGAGCAGCGCGATGGCTGACGCACGGCACGCGGCATCGTCTGCATCGGCGCGCGCCACCAGACCGCGAGCCTCGCCGTCGCGCGAGCGCTTCGCGCTCGAGCGGCCGCGCGGCACGGAGCTGTGCGCGCGAGCTGGCCGAGCACCCCGACGTGCTCGAGGTCGCCGCGCTCGCGACCTGCAACCGCAGCGAGCTGTACCTCGTCGCCACCGACGTCGACGCCGTGCATCCGGCGTCGCCGTCGCGGCGTTCGCGCGCCTGGCCGACGCCGATCCCGAGGAGCTGTCGACGATGCTCGCCGTGCGCGAGGAGCGAGGCGGCGGTCGAGCACCTGTTCCGCGTCGCCGGCGGCATCGAGAGCGTCGTCACCGGCGAGGCGCAGATCCAGGGCCAGCTGCGCGCCGCGCACGAGCACGCGCGCGAGGCCGGCACCTGCGGCCCGCTGCTCGACCGGCTGTTCCGACGCGCGGTGGAGATCGGCAAGCGCGCGCGCACCGAGACGCGCATCGGCGCCGGCCGCGCATCGATCGGATCGGTCGCCGCCGAGCTCGTCGCCAGCCGCCGCGGTGGCTCGCTCGAGGACGCGCGCGTGCTCGTCGTCGGCGCCGGCAAGATGGGCGACGCTCGCTGCACGCAGCCTGCGCGCAGCGCGGCGCGCGCCGCATCGACGTCGCCAACCGCAGCGTCGAGCGCGCGCAGCCGGTCGCCGCCAGCTCCGGCGCGAGCGGCGTCGGCGTCAGCGTTCGCCGAGCTCGACGCCGAGCTCGCGACGCTGCGACGCGGTCGTCAGCTCCACCAACGCCCCGCACGTGGTGATCGACGCGCGAGCGCGTCGAGGCGGCGATGCGCGTGCGCGACGGTCGCCCGCTCGTGCTCGTCGACCTGGCCGTGCCGCGCGACATCGACCCGGCGTGCGGCGAGCTGCCCGGCGTGCACGTGTTCGACCTCGACGACCTGGAGCGCGTCGTCGCCGAGACGCTCGACGTGCGCACCGAGGAGGTCGACGCGGTCGAGCAGCTCGCGCGCGACGGCGCGCGACGAGTTCGCGACCTGGCTGCGCGCCGAAGGCCGCGACGCCGCGCGATCCGCGCGATGCGCGAGCGCGCCGAGCGAGCTGCGCCAGGCGGAGCTCGAGCGGTTCCTCGCGCGCATGGCGCACCTGGCCGCCGAGGATCGCCAGCGCATCGACCAGCTCACGCGCGGCATCGTCAACCGCCTGCTGCACGACCCGACGATGCGGCTGCGCGAGGCCGCGGAGCAGGTAGCTGATGACCCGGCCGCGCCCGGCGCTGCGGCTCGGCACGCGCCGCAGCCCGCTCGCGCTGCACCAGGCGGCGCTCGTGCGCGACGCGATCGCGCGCGCGATCCCGACCTCGAGTCGAGCTGGTCGAGATCGTCAGCGACGGCGACGTCGACCCGCGCGACCTGCGCGACATCGGCGAGCGCGGCATCTTCGCGCACGCGCTCGAGCGGCAGCTCGCGCGACGGCGCGATCGACGCCGCCGTGCACTCGAGCAAGGACCTCGCGCTCGACGACACCGGCGGGCCTCGTGCTCGCCGCATGGCTCCCGCGCGAGGATCCGCGCGACGCGCTCGTCGGCAGCCGGCTGCGACGCTGCTCGACCTGCCGCACGGCGCGACGATCGCGACCGGCAGCGCGCGGCGCATGGCGGCGCTGCGCACGCTGCGCGCCGACCTGCAGCCACGAGCCGATCCGCGGCAACGTCGCGACGCGCATCCAGCGCGCCGCGCGAGCGCGGCGACGCGGCCTGCGTGCTCGCGATGGCCGGCCTGCGTCGGCTCGGCCTCGTCGACGCAGCGCGCACGACATCCGACCGATCGCCGTCGACGCAGCTCGTGCCCGAGGCCGGGCAGGGCGCGGTCGTCGTGCAGGCGCACGCCCAGGTCTGCGACGCGCACCGGCCTCGACTGGAGCGCGCTCGACCACGTCGCGCGACGCGCCGAGCCGTGCAGCTCGAGCGCGCGCTCGCGCGCCGCTCGGCGGCGGCTGCGACCGACCGGTCGGCGTGCACGTCGAGCTCGACGCAGGGCCGCGTCCACGTCTTCCGCGCCGTCGCCCGACGACGCCGGGCACGGCGCGTCACCTCGACGTGGTCGGCCTGGAGCTCGGGACGCTCGTGTCGGTGCAGCGCCGCGCGCGACGTCGACGACGCGGCGCACTGGACCGCCGCGCAAGCTCGCGCCGATGCTCGCCGACGCTCGTCGGCGCACAGCTCGTGGAGGTCGCACGATGACGCGCCGCGCGCACGCCGGCACCGTCTACCTGGTCGGCGCAGGCCCCGGCGACGACGGCCTCGTCACCCGCCGCGCGCTCGAGCTCGTGCGCAGTCGCCGACGTGCTGCTCGTCGACCGCCTCGTCCCGCCGCGAGCTGCGCGAGCACGCGCGCGCCGATGCGCGAGCTCGTCGACGTCGGCAAGACCGCCGGCGACCACGCGATGCCGCAGGACGAGATCAACGAGCTGCTCGTCGACCGAGGCGCTCGCCGGACGCAGCGTCGTGCGCGTCAAGGGCGGCGACCCGTACCTGTTCGGGCGCGGCGGCGAGGAAGCGATGCGCTGTCGCGCCGCCGGCGTGCCGTTCGAGGTCGTGCCCGGCGTCACGAGCGCGTTCGCGGCCTGCGCCGCCGCCGGCATCCCGGTCACGCACCGCGACCTGTCACGCCACGTCACCGTCGTCACCGCCTCGGCCGGCCGCGACGGCCAGGGCGACCCCGACTACGAGTGGCTCGCGCGCAGCGACGGCACGCTCGTGCTGCTCATGGGCCTGCGCCGCGTCGGGCACGTCGCCGAGCGCTCATCGCCGGCGGCATGCCGCCGCCCGGCCCGTCGCGGTGATCTCGCGCGGCACGACGGCGAGCCAGCGCGTCGTGACCGGCACGCTCGGCACGATCGCGCGGCCGTCGAGGAGGCGCAGCTCGCGTCGCCGGCGATCATCGTCGTCGGCGACGTCGTCGAGCTGCGCGAGCACCTCGACTGGTTCGAGCGGCGCCCGCTGTTCGGCACGCGCGTCGCGGTCACGCGCGCGCGCGCGCAGGCCAGCGAGCTGGTGCAGCGGCTCACCGAGCTGGGCGCGCAGGTCGTCGAGGTGCCCGGCGATCCGCACCGAGCGGCTCGACCCCGCGCCGCTCGACGCGGTCGATCGACGCGCTGGCCGAGCTCGAGACGGTCGTGTTCACGAGCCGCAACGGCGTCGACGCGTGCTTCGACGCGGCTCGCCGAGCGCGGCCTCGACGCGCGCGCGCTCGGCAGCGTCAAGCGCGTCGCCGTGGTCGGCGACGCGGCACCGCCGAGGCGTGCCGCGCCGCACGGCATCGGCGCGGACGTGATCCCGCCGGTCGGCGCACGCACCGCGGTCGGCTGCTCGAGAGCTGCTCGCAGCTCGCGCTGTTCGGCACGCGCTGCGCGATCATTCGCGCCGAGCGCGGCGACGACCGCCTGCCCGACGGGCTCGCGGGCATCGACGTCGAGGTGCTGCTCGCGCCGGCCTACCGCACCGTGCGTGCGAGGACGCCGCGACGCGCTTCGCGAGCGACTGACGCTGCTCGGCATGCGACGTCGTCACCTTCGCGTCCGCGTCGACGGTCGCGCAACGCCGATCGGCGATCGCCAACTCGCCGGCGCGCACGCTGCCGCCCTGCGTGACGATCGGCCCGACCACCGCGGCCGCGGCTCGACGCGGCGGCCTGACACGTGCTGCAGGAGGCCGACAGCCTGACCGGGCATCGCACCGGGCCGCTCGACGTCGCCAACCACGGCAGCCTGAGCGCCCGCGAGCAGCGTCGCCCGCCGCCGCCGCCACG
Organism: uncultured Gammaproteobacteria bacterium; assembly: GCA_963729605.1. Classification (GTDB taxonomy): domain Bacteria; phylum Pseudomonadota; class Gammaproteobacteria; order DRLM01; family DRLM01; genus CAKKSB01. The sequence goes on from CAVSNY010000004.1 coordinate 22,773, forward strand.
GCACTGCGCGTCTCGCGCAGGAACGCGGCGACGACGAGGCCGCCGCCGAGCGCGACGCCGACCCAGCTGTTGACGGTGAAGAACGCCTGGTCGATGCGCGACAGGTCGTCGGCCGAGACGATCGAGTTCTCCCATGCGAGCAGCGCCGCGGCGATCGCGATGCCGATCCACGCGGCGAGGCCGAGCTCGAGCTGGACCGCGGCGCGCGCGAACGCGGCGATCGTGCACGCGTGCGCGACGCGCACGATCGTGAGCGCGCGGGCGATGCCGAAGCGCGCCGGCAGCGACTGGATGCCGTTGCGCGCGGTCGAACTCCACGTCGGCGGTCGCGTAGATCACGTCGAAGCCGCCGATCCAGCGCGGCGATGCCGAGCCACAGCAGGTACGGCGCGAGCTCGTCGCCCGGCGCGCCGGTCGCGAGCCACGCGCCGAGCGGCGCGAGGCCGATCGACAGGCCGAGCACGAGGTGGCACAGCCACGTGAAGCGCTTGGTGTACGGATACAGCACGAACAGCGCGACGGGGATCGGCCACAGCACGCGCGTGATCGGGTCGAGCTGGAACGTCGCGGCGACGAGCAGCGCGAGCGACGCCGCGCACAGCAGCCACACCTGCGCGGGCGCGACCTTGCCCGGTCGGCAGCTCGCGCGATCGCGGTGCGCGGGTTGCGCGCGTCGATCTCGCGCGTCGATCACGCGGTTGAGGCCCATCGCGAGCGTGCGCGCGCCGACCATCGCGAGCGTGATCCACACGCACGAGCGACGACGGTGACGTCGCACGTCGGCCGCGTCGCGCGCCGAGCACCATGCCGGCGTAGGCGAACGGCAGGGCGAAGATCGTGTGCTCGAACTTGACGAGGCTGGCGAGTGTGCGGAGCGTGCGCATCGCGCGCCAGCCTACCGCGCGCCTACCCGTCGCTCAGCTCGGTCGCGAGTCGACGCCGTGGAAGCGCGTGCGCGGCGGCGTCGGCGCGCGAGCGCCTCGGCCTCCGCGCATCGCGAGCTCGACGATGCTCGGGCGGCTCGTCGATCGACGCGCTCGCGGCGCGAGCCAGCTGACACGTGCAGCGCGCGCGCCGAGCGCCGCGCCGAGCAGCGCCGCGGCGACGCCGCGCGAGCACGCATGCCCGGCGCGCCCGACGAGCGCCGTCGCCGACGAACGCCGAGCGTCGGCGATGTCACGCGGCGACGCGGCAGCCGAGCACGCCCGGGAGCGTCAGCGCGAGCGAGCACGCGCGGGCACGCGGCAGCGTCCACGCGAGCGCGCCGCAGTCCCACGCGAGCACGCGCGCCGGGGTGTCGCAGCCGCGCGAGCTGACATGCCGAGCGCCAGCAGCAGCGTCGCGCCGACCACGAGCAGCGCGAGCGCGCCGCAGCACCGACGCGTCGCAGCGCGCGCGCGCGCAGGCGCGGTGCCGAAGCTCGCCGCCTGCGAGCAGCGACCGCGCCAGCGCCGAGCAGCGCGACGCCGCCGAGCGACGCAGCCCGAGCGAACCACGCCCACCACGGCGTCGGCTGCCAGCCGGCGCAGCGCGCCGGCGTCCTCGCCGATCTCGTCGTCCAGCCGAGCAGCGTCGTCCAGTCGCTCACCGCGCCACCAGCGGCTCGCCGGCGCGCAGCGCGGCGATGTCGTCGAGCTGCGCCTGCATCCAGTCGCGCACGTCGTGGTCGATCACCTGCCGGCGCATCGCCTCGGCGCGCTCGCGGCGCTCGGGCGCGGGCATGCGCAGCGCCTCGAGCAGCGCGTCGGCCTGCTGGGCGACGTCGAACGGGTTGACCGTCACCACGTACGGGCCGAGCTCGTTGTAGGAGCCGGCCTGGTCGCTCAGCACGACCACGCCGTCGCGCTCGTTGACGAGCGGGCCTTCCTTGCTGACGAGGTTCATGCCGTCGGCGACCGGGTTGACGAAGAGCACGTCGTACTCGCGGTAGGCGGCGACGCCGCCTGGAAGTTCGAGTCGAGGTTGACGTGCAGCGGCGTCCAGGTCGGCGTCGCGAAGCGGTGGTTGACGGCCGTCGCGGCGGCCTTCACCTGCGCGAGGTAGTCGATGTAGGCGGTGATGTCCTGGCGCGACGGGTCGAGCTGGCAGAACATCGACACCTCGCCGTGCAGCTCGGGGTGCTCCTCCAGCAGCAGCGCGTAGGCGCGGAAGCCGCGCACGATGTTCTTGGACGGGTCGGTGCGGTCGACGCGCACGATCAGCTTGCCCTCGCTGCCGTCGTCGGGCGTCGCGGGCGCATCGCGCTGATGCGCGTGCGCAGGCGCTCGACCGTGGCGCTCGCGGCGTGCTCCTCGAACTCGTCGACGGCGACGCTGATCGGGTAGGTGCGCACGCGCGTGATCGCGCCCATGTAGCGGACCGTGCCGGTGCGGAACTCGACGCTCGCGCCGAGGAAGTGGTGCACGGTGCGCAGGAAGTTCTCGGCGTCGCGGTGCGTCTGGAAGCCGACCACGTCGCAGGCGCAGCAGGCTCTCGCACACGTCGCGCGCCCAGCGCGCGCGGCAGCGCGCGCCACGCCCGGGTCGGGCCACGGGATGTGGCAGGAAGAACTGCACGAACGGCGCGGCGCGGGCCTGGCGGCGAGCGAGCCGCTCGCGCATATCGCCTCGAAATCACTGGCCGAGAGATTTGGCGATAAAGGAATGATCGAGACTGAAACGTCCGCACGTTCTGTCCCTATCACGGGACTTGGCGTTCCAAATATTCCATCGTTTAGCCAGCCAATAGTTGGCTTTGGTCGGACATCCACCGCATGCCCGTCTGATTCATCGGCTGTTTGAACAATCGAGGCCACTAGACTATCAACCTGAGCGAGTGGAATATCATGCAGTTCAACGGTTCGTGACCAACGCGGGCCGAAATGGTAGACAGCGGCGTACATAATTTTGGCCTTGATACTGTCCACGTCTCCCGCCAACATAGCAGTGTAGAAGGCGAGATGAACGTCTTGTCACGGGCGCGACTTCTGGTCGCAGGCCACGTCATGTATGACTGAGGCGGGTCTGTACTTTCCCTCGAACGGACCGCCGATCACAGACCAGGCTATTTGTGGAATAGATGCGCCATCCACAATGGAACCCTTTGGCGCATTCCAAGTTACGTTGTTGGGTGCTAAGTAGCTAAATGGCTCGATCAACTCCATTCTCCGGCCGTCATCCAGCCATTTTGCGCTAACCGATCCAACAAACAAACCGAAGGTCTGTGCATTGCAGACCAGGGCATTCGTGCTGAGCAGGACTACCGCTAGTGCGCTAATGATTGTTCGCATGATGCACTCCTGCGGTCTAACGTTGAAGCTGTGCGGTGCAAATGAAGCGTAGCGTAGTTTGCATCCGAACGAGCGCCATGTTATGTGCCGATTTCATTCCCCACGTAATACCTGGCAAATAAAATCAATAGCGCTTTCCTTATAAATGCTTGGCGTTGCATTAGATAATTTACCTTCTTTCACAAAAGCGTCTTTTTGTTTTTTACTGGAGAATACATAAGAAGAATAGTCAGTATTGTTCTTGATATCGGTTTCTTTAATTATTCTCCAAACATCGGTTTGCTTTGCATTTGGCATTTTTTTGCGTACTGCCGCATCTAGTTCTCGCGCTGTTAGAGGATATTCTTTGATTAAATCTTCCTTTACCTTCTTAACAACCTCTACTTTATCGATTGGCACAACATCGCCAATTAATTTCAAGGTCGCAGCACCAGATTTCTCTGTGAACATACCCTCTTTGACAAATTTGAGTTTTTTGGCCAATTCTTCATCAAGCACAAGTATTCTTGAACTATCTTTCTCAATTAAAGATTTTTCGGTATCTAAGATTGCTGCATTACTAGGACCCGCCTTGCCGATCTTTGACATAAGATCGAGCCATTGATCATTGTTTTGTTTTATCCGTTTATTAATTATGGCCTCTAGCTCAGCGAATTGTATTTTTTGCGTTCTTCCACCATATCTGTAATAAATCTCTCCATTTTTTATTATCTGGTCTTTACCTTCATCTTTTTTTGCGATTATCGGTTTCGTAATTGCTTCGTATATCTTGAATATACCGAATTGCATACCTGAAACTTCAATTAGTGATAACTCCCACCTCATGTCTGAGGAGAATATCTGCAATAAATAGCCAGTTATCTTCTCTGCATCTAGTTTTTCGAATTGATCGATGGACTTCTCCGTCATTCCAATGAGCGTTCTAGGTGAGTCTTTAACCCCATAGATTAGATAGCCCCCACGGTTGTTGGCAAACGCAGCGAAATCCCTAAAGTAGTCAGCCAGAGCAGCCAGACTAAACTGCTCCTTAAATTCAAGCTCTTGTCCTTCGCGATGAAATAACGTTCCGCCTTTCAAACGAAGTAGCTCTTCTACTTTCTCCTGTTCAATCATCCATGCGCTCGATTTTTAAAGAAGCCGAAAGGTACATAATCTTAAGTAGACATCCTAATTGACGCCTTATAAGGCGTCATCAGGTGTTCTAAATTTTTCCCATGGTAAAAGTATCCTGTACTATCAGCAAGAAAATAAATTTAGGGTGTGTAGGATGACTTCGCTCGGCATCACAACGCGATTCTTGCCGCCGATTTTGTGTTGGAAGATTTTCCGAGTAAACGTTCGCGCATCTGCCGGAGTTCTTCACCGCTCGATTCTTGCAACGCCTCAAATTCACCGGCGATGAGCGTCGCCACCGGCACGCCGTCGCGGAACAGGATGCGGTTGCCGGCGAGGGCGGGGACACGTCGACCCGGAGTGAGTATGCCCACCAGGTTGAGCGGATCGGCGGCGCTGATTGCGATGAGGTCGCCGCGCGCGGGGCGTTTGCGGGACTCGCGCAGGCTGCCCACCGCCTCGGGCAGGGCGAATTGTTCGCCGGAAAAACCTTGCACGAAGCGGCCGCCGCGCAGTTCGCCGCGCGCCTCCATGCGGCGGTAGACGTATAACAATTCGCGCCAGCTCGGCAGCTTGCTCTCGCGCTCCAGCAGTTTGCGGAACACCACGCCGTAGCGGCGCAGCAAGCTGCGGGCGATGTGCGCCACGCGTTCGTCCGCTTGTTGCCGCGGCGAGCTGTCCGGCGCGGACGCGGGGCGGCGCAATAATTCCCAGCGGCCGGCTTCATCGACGCTGACCGCGCCGCGGCGGCGGCTGTGGCGGCCGAAGCCGGCGCGGCGTTGCGCGGGGGTGATCAAGGCGCGCAGCCCGGCGTAGCTGTCGGCGCTGACGCGGCCGCGGGCCGCCAGTTCGCCGAGGGCCTCTTCCACTTGGGTGTGCAACAGGCCGGTGTGGTGTACGAGATCGATGAAGAACGAGGCGCCGTGTCCTTGCAGTGTGTCGGCGACTTTTTGCGCGGTGGCCGTGAGCGCGGCCGGTTCCGCGTCGGTTTCCGCGTCGCGCCAATATCTGATGTGCTGGCGCGGCAATAGGGCGATGGGCGTCATGCGCACCGGCGCGGCCTTGCGGGTGTCGGTGCCTTGGTCTTTGGGCGGCTGCAAACGCAGCCAGGTGAAACGCCCCGCGCCGCACAAGGCGTCGAGCATATAGGTGAGATACATCTCGACGCGCGCCGGCAGGATCTCCGACTCCCACGCGGCGGCGGGGATGGGATAACCCTCCAATTGCAGCAGCACCGCCGCCAGCGCCTCGTTGCCTTCGCCGCGCGCCTCGCCGAGGTGTTGCCAGCGCAGCAGAAAACGCAGGAAGTCGGCGGGGCTCACCGGCTCGATCTCGCGGCGCAATTGCTGCACGGTGTAGCGGTGGATGCGCGCCAGCAAGCCGCGTTCGCACCACTCAATTGTTACAGCCGAAGGCAACAACGATTCCCCTCTCCCGCTCGCGGGAGAGGGGTTAGGGATGAGGGAGCTCAGAGTATCGCCTCTCATGCCTTCATTCGAAGGCAACAACGATCCCCCTCTCCCGCTTGCGGGAGAGGGGTTAGGGGTGAGGGAGCTCAGTGTATCGCCCCTCATGCCGCCTTCACTCTCGATGCCTTTGCCGCGGGCGGGAGAGGGAAGGCCGGCGGGAGACTGGATTTCTTGTCCGGCGCCGGTGAAGTTGCCCTGCAACACGTAGCCTTCCTGTTCGAGCGCGGCGAGGGCGAAGTTGATCCGCGCGAGCGGCACGCCCAGCGGCGCGGCGAGTTGCGCCGCGGTCACCGGGCCCAGGCCTTCGAGTCGGCTGCGCAAGATTTCGCGCAAGGCGTCTTCCATTATCAAAGTTGTAAGCGCGCCCGCGCTGACCGGCGCGATCGGCGGTGCGATCGGCGCGTCGGGAAATACCGTGAGTAATTCGGCGAGGCGTTCCGCCGCCACCCATAATTTTTCGCCGTGCGGCGTGGTCAATACGGTGGCGCGCTGTTGCGCGAAGAGTTGTTGTAAAAGCGCGTACCAAGGCCCGGCGTCGCGGCGGCCTTCCGTATCGCTGATAAAACCCAGCACGTTGAGCGCGTCGTGCAATTCGTCGGCATCGCGCGCCTCGGGCCAGGCCTCGGCGCGCACTTGGGCGATGGCCTCGGGATTCAGGCGACCGAGTTCACCGGCGCTTTGCGGATCGAGATAACGGCGCTGTTGCACGGCGAGGGTGCGGCGTTCCTCGGCGGGGGCGTCGTCGAGAAAGGCGTAAGGCTTGGCGCTGAGGATGGCCTGCGCCAGCGGCGAGGGACCGACGAGGTCGCGCGCCTCAACGGTGATGTCGCCGCGTTCGAGCCGGGTCAATAATTTTTCCAGGCCCTCGATGTCCATCGCCTCGTACAGGCAGTCGTTGAGGGTCTGTTTCACCAGCGGATGATCGGGGACCTCGCGGTCGCCGACGATGTTTTCGAGGCAGGCGAGTTGATCGGGAAAGATCACCGCGATGAGATCCTGCGCCGACGAGCGCTGCCACTGCGCGGGGATGCGTTTGCCGTTGCGACTGCGCGGCACGGCCAGCGAGATGTTGCTGTTCCAGCGCCAGCGGGTCTCGAACAGCGGCGCGTCGAGCAGGGCCTGGATCAATACCTCGCGCACGTTCGACGATTTCAGATACCCGGCGACCTCCGCGAGCGGAAAGCTGTGCGTCGGTCCCAGCGATAACACGATGCTGTCTTCCAGCGCCGCCGCCTGCAATTCAAAGTTGAACTTGCGGCAGAAGCGTTTGCGCAGCGCGAGGCCCCAGGCGCGGTTGATGCGCGAACCGAAGGGCGCGTGGATCACCAGGTGCATGTCGCCGGTCTCGTCGAAGAACCGTTCGAAGACTACGTTATGCTGGGTCGGGATCACGCCGAGCGCCGCCTGGGCGGCGGCGAGATAGTCGACGAGTTGCCGCGCCGCCGCGGGCGGCAGTTGCAAGGCGGCGTGCAGCCAGGCCGCCGCCGCTTCAGCGCCTTCATGCAATTTTTCATCAATGATTTCCCGCAGCCGCGACACCGCCAGCGACAATTCGTCGCTGCGTCCCGGCGCCTCGCCCAGCCAGAACGGCATGGTCGGCGGCTGGCCGTGGGCGTCGGCCACGTGCACCTTGCCCTGTTCGATTTTCAAAATGCGATAGGAGGTGTTACCCAATTGAAAGATGTCGCCGGGCAGGCTTTCGAAGGCGAAATCTTCGTTGAGGTTGCCGATGAACAGGCCTTCCGGTTGCAGCAGCACATCGTAATCGAACAGGTCGGGGATGGCGCCGCCGTTGGTGACGGCGACGAGCCGCGCGCCGCGCCGCGCGCGCAGGCGGCCGTTCACCGCGTCGCGATGCAGATAGGCGCCGCGCCGGCCGCGGCGGGTGGTGTAACCGTCGGCGAGCATGCGCAGCACGGCGGTGTAATCGTCGCGCGCGAGGTCGCGATAAGGCCAGGCGCGGCGGAAGCTGTCGAACAATTCCTGTTCGCCCCATTCGCGGCTCGTCACCTCGGCGACGATCTGCTGCGCGAGCACATCGAGCGGATGTGAGGGAATATGAATGCGGTCGAGTTCGCCGCGCCGTACCGCGTCGAGCAACGCCGTGCATTCGACCAGTTCGTCGTGGGAGAGCGGAAACAAACGGCCTTTGGGCGTGGCATGCACCGCGTGGCCGGCGCGACCGACCCGTTGCAGGAAGACCGCGATGGCGCGCGGCGAGCCGACTTGGCAGACCAGGTCTATATCGCCGATGTCGATGCCGAGTTCCAGCGACGCGGTGGCGACCAGCGCGCGCAGCGTGCCCGCTTTCAAACGCTGCTCGGCGTCGAGACGGTGTTCGCGCGACAGGCTGCCGTGGTGCGCCGTGACGTATTGCTCGCCGATGCGTTCGGCGAGATGGCGCGCGGCGCGCTCGGCGAGGCGGCGGGTATTGACGAAGATCAATGTGGTGCGGTGTTGGTTGATGAGTTGTTCGAGGCGGTCGTAGATTTCGTCCCACACCTCGTTGGCCATCACGGCTTCGAGCGGCGAGTTCGGCACTTCGATGGCGAGGTCGCGCTCGCGCACGTGGCCGGTGTCGATGATGGTGCAATCGGTGTGATCCGGACCGGGCGGCGGTTCGGGAGGCGTTTGCATCAGGACGCGCTCGCCGGGTGTCGTGCTCCTTCCCCCCGCAAGAGGGAAGGCAGGGATGGGGGTAGCCGCGTCGCGTAACGGTGCGCCCTCTCCCTGGCCCTCTCCCGCCAGCGGGAGAGGGGACGCAGGGTTCGTGGTTCGGCGATGATCCACTGCGCCGATCAGAAACCGCGCCATGTCCTCGATGGGTTTCTGGGTCGCCGAGAGGCCGATGCGGGTCGGCGCGCGGCTTCGATGTTCTTTGCACAACGCGGCGAGGCGTTCCAGCGAGAGGCTCAAGTGCGCGCCGCGTTTGTTGCCGGCCAGCGCGTGGATTTCATCGACGATGACGCTGCGTACGGTTTGCAACAGGCGCCGGCCCGAGTCGGAGCTGAGCAGGATGTACAGCGATTCCGGCGTCGTCACCAAAATGTGCGGCGGCCGGCGGCGCATGCGTTCGCGGTCGCCGGGCGGGGTGTCGCCGGTGCGTACGACGGCGCGGATGTCGACGTCGGGCAGTCGCTGCATCAACAGTTCGTCGCGGATGCCGGCCAGCGGCAGCGCGAGATTTTTTTGGATGTCGTTGGACAGTGCCTTGAGTGGTGAGACGTACAGGACCCGCGTCTCGTCGGGCAGCGGCCGTTCGAGGCCTTCGCGCACCAGGTCGTCGATCGCGGCGAGAAAGGCCGCCAGCGTTTTGCCGGAGCCGGTGGGTGCCGCGATCAAGGTGTGCCGGTGGCGGCGGATCGCGGGCCAGGCCTGGATCTGGGCCTCGGTGGGCTGAGCGAAGTGCCGGGTGAACCATGCGGCGACGGCGGGGTGAAAGTCGTGCAAAGGCATGGCGGCATGATAACGCAAATCATCGCGTCAAATTTGCCGTGCCGCCGCTTTGAATCGTCGCGATATAAATAACTAATTGATTGTCAGGTGATAGTAAAGCTGGGCGCCTTACTTTGAGAAGCGCCGCGCAAACGTGGCTTGCGAGCAAGCGCATTTCTTGGGGTCGGTGGTCGTTTGCGAGTTACGGCGCAATGCGGATCGTATTGAATCTCAGGGTTGCTCGGCGCGCGGCGGTCGCCGGCATCGCCTCGGATTTTTAAGGGCGGGGGATGAGTACGATGGAGTCCGGCATTTCGGTTTTCACTTGGAACGGCCGCGCGCTGTGGGCGAAGCGCTCCAGGATTTTTTGCGCCTGCGCGGCGATGATGTGGTTGGCGCCGCGCAATACGATCATGTCCGACGAATAGAGTACGGTGAAATCGGGGTTGCGGTATTCTGTCATCGCATGGTCCTCAGTAATACTGCTGCGAGGTGTGGCTGGCCTAAGGGTGCGCGATCAGGGGTGGTCAGTCTTACCGGCCGCTCCCTCGCGGGAGCCGGCATTGGGGCCTATATTCCTCCAAATTACATGCCAAATTAATTGGTGACCTATTCTCAATGGCTTATATTTTCAATGGCCGGCTGATGTAAACTCCGCCGACATCTTTTGCGGATTTATTTTCAATTTTAATGAAAGCAGGGACATGGCCGGTTTGTTGTTGTATTGCCGCGGCGGTTTTGAACAGGCATCAAATCCCGACTGGCCGGAAAACTGTTGACCAATCGCTGGTTTCTGCACGCACATGAACCGCGCCTGCGAAATTACTTGGGGAAGCTCCGATTAATTCCCCAACCCGTCATTTACGCTTGAACCAACTTGCGGAGATGGGATGTCGAATTAATGAGTCTTACGTAGTAACGTGACAGTGTTGTAGGAGCGAGTTTGCTCGCGAACGGGTACGCCACCAAAGCATTCGCCACTAAGGTGACTCCTATGGGAGTCACCCTATTATGTAAGCCTCAATAGTTCAGTCAGCCCAGCAACGCCTCAGCCGATGAGAGACACGCAGCAGTGATCTTGCTGGACCAGTAGGAAGATAGAAATTTAAGCTGCTTTTCTCCGTGCCACACCGATCAAACCCAGCAGACCGGAAATGAACAGCCAAGCGGTGGCCGGCAATGGCACAGCGGCGGCGGTCAGGAATTGGCCGGACGAGGACTCGTATGTGAGTCCGTTCAGGTTGGTGAAATTGAATGTTGCGGTGTTTGCGAAATCTCCGGTTTGAGCGACGATACCAAGCTGCTGGTTGAAGGTGGCGGTGGTCAGCTGCAATTCGATGAGATACAGCTGGCCGGCAACCGCATTGAGACTGCCACTCAGACCCAGATTCACAGGAATCGAGTTGCCGGCCGAGTCCACGGTGCAGTTGGAAATGCCATAGATTGAGCAGCCGCCTGAGCCAGCGCCACGCACGCCCTGGATGCCGTACGCAGAAGCAGCCACGTAGGGGAACGGCGAGCCCGAGCCATTGTAGGCCGCGAACTGAATGCCGCCGGTCGAACCAAAGTAGCTGGTCCACGATGTCACGTCGTACACCCGCGCAGCGGATTCGACATAGACCATGCCTGCGTTATAGAGGTTACTGAGGCTGCCATCAATATCGAAGGAAAAGTCCACTGTGCCGGAACCACTGAACGTTACGAATTCCCATCCTATGGTCATGGAGGTGAAGCCCGCAGTAGAGGTCGCATCGACTTTGAGCTCGCCGGTCCCGAGATCGACACTGGCGTTAGCGTTACCGGTTGATCCGGACACTGACGTGCTTGTTGCTATGCCAGTGGCGAGACTGATTGATTGGGTCGCGGGAGTCGGCGAAACGGTTGCGTTGATATTGGTGACGGCCTGTGCCTGCGCTTGTGCCCCCGATGGAAACACGAAGGGCGCGGCGGTGGCCGGCGCGACGGTGCCCAGTAACACGGCGGCAGCTGCAAATGTGAAAAATGAAACGGATTGGGAGCGGGGCAACATGAGGACCTCCTTGATTATTCTTCGTTGGGGCCTTTTGTTCAAATTATATGCCAAATTAATTGGTGGTCTATTCTCAATGGCTTATATTTTCAATAGCCGGCTGGTGTAAACTCCGCCGACATCTTTTGCGGTCTGACGCGGTTTATTTATTTTCAATTTTAATGAAAGCAGGGACATGGCCGGTTTGTTGTTGTATTGCCGCGGCGGTTTTGAAAATGAATGCGCGGCGGAGATTCAAGGTCATGCCGCGCGTTTCGGGGTGGCGGGGTTCGTTAAGGCCAAGGCCGATACCGGGTTTGTGATATTTGAGACCTATGAGGCGGAGGCGGCGGCCCATTTGCACGGGGTTTTGCCCTTCGCCGAACTGATCTTCGTTCGCCAGTGGTTCGTGATCACGGCCTGGCTGACGGCGTTACCGGTCACCGATCGCGTGACGGCCATCGTGGCGGGCGCGGGCGTCTTGCCGGAATCGCCGCGGGCGGTGTTTCTGGAAACGCCGGATACCAATGAGGGCAAGGAACTGTCGGGCCTGTGCCGCGCCCTGCGCAAGCCCTTGGACAGCGCGTACCGGCTCAAGGCCGAGGTGGTCCCCGTCGCCGGCATTCGTCTTCATGTGTGTTTTCTCAGCGGCACCGCGGCCTATGTGGGTTACGCCGCAGTGCGCAACAGCGCGGCGTGGCCGATGGGAATACCGCGGTTGAAATCACCCCGCGGCGCGCCCAGCCGTTCCACCTTGAAACTGGACGAGGCCTTGCTGGAATTTCTCAGCCCGGCGGAACGCGAGGCGTTTTTGCGGCCGGGGATGCGCGCCGTGGATCTGGGCGCCGCCCCGGGCGGCTGGACCTGGCAATTGGTGCGCCGCCACATCCGCGTCACCGCCGTGGATAACGGCGCGATGGACGGCCGGCTCCTGGAATCGGGCTTGGTGGAACATGTGCGCGCCGACGGTTTCCGTTATCGTCCCAAGGAGGCGGTGGATTGGATGGTATGCGACATCGTCGAGCAACCGATCCGGGTCGCAGAACTCGCCGCGGCCTGGGTCGCGGAGGGCGGGTGCCGTCACACGGTATTCAACCTGAAATTACCGATGAAAAAACGCTACCAGGAAGTTCAGCGCTGCCTGGCGCAAATCCGCGAAAAATTGGACGGCGCGGGGCTGCGCTATCACCTGAGGTGCAAACAGCTTTATCACGATCGGGAGGAAGTAACGGTGTATCTGCGGCGTGAAGGGTGAAAATCGGCACGGCCGGCGGGCGGTGATGAGGAACTTGCCGGGTCGCCAGTGTCGGTGTGGTCGGCGGAAAATCTGAATTGATGGGATAAACGAGAAAGATTAATTAAGAAGGATTTAATGATTGAGTTCGGGCGTGGCGGGATCGGAGAATTTCCAGGTTTTACCGCCGTGATTGCCCATTTCAAAATTCAGCAGCGGCGGATCGGCTTGAAAAAAAGGCAGGTTGAGTGCGCCGCTGGGCAGCGGTTCGGGCAGGGAATCCAGACGCATGCCGTAGCGGGGCGCCGCGGTGTCGCCGATGGGCACGGTCCAATAAAGCATCACGGAGGGTTCGGGCAAACTCTCGTTGGCCGGGGCGGTTGTCGCGAACGCGAGGCTGATGACGATGGCTGTTAGGGGGATAATTTTATTCATACTGCTCTTTTTCCCTACACTCAGGAGACCACCCTAGCGCAACGATTTGACCGGCGCAAGCGTTTTTACGGCCTTTTCGCCGGCTTTTTTTCACATGTTCTGGAACTGTTTGTTTCAGCGTATATTCGGCTTAAGAAAGGGATGCGCGGCGGTGCGGTGTTTTCCTGGTGAAGGGTGTTATATTGCCATCGCGTATTCCACGCCTGTCCCTAGGATTTTTCCGGACACCCGTATTTACCCTCGTGTCGCCAAGGCAAACGGAGGCTGCCCATGAATACCCAGCTAAGTTCCGATCTGCAAAAGATTACCGAAGCGCGCCATCACGATCCGTTCTGCGTATTGGGCAAACATGATCAAGACGGCCAGGTCGAGGTGCGGGCTTACATCCCCTCCGCCACCGAGGTGATGGTGGTGGAAGGCGAGCACAGTCTGCGGCGTATCGCCGATACCGATCTCTTCGAGTGGCGGGGTACGCCGGGCAGCATCCCGGATCGTTATCGTCTGATCTGGCGCGACAGCGAGCGCCGCGAACACATCGCTCACGATCCCTATAGTTTTCCGCCCCAGCTCTCCGATTTCGATCTGCATTTGTTCGGCGAAGGCAAACATTGGCATGCCTACCGTTTTCTCGGCGCTCGCCCCCACGAAGTGGATGAGGTGCCCGGAATCTTGTTCGCGGTGTGGGCGCCCAATGCCGAGCGGGTGAGCGTGGTGGGTGATTTCAATCGCTGGGACGGCCGTTGTCATCCGATGCGGGTGCGCGGCGGCAGCGGGGTGTGGGAGTTGTTCATTCCCGATCTCGCGCCGGGGGCGGTTTATAAATACGAGATCCGCAATCGCAACAGCGGCGAGATCCTGCTCAAGTCCGATCCTTACGGCCAGCAGTTCGAGCTGCGCCCCAAAACCGCCTCGGTGGTGACCGCCGACAGTCGTTATCAGTGGTATGACCAGCGCTGGCTGGAGCGGCGCCGGCAGTGGGATTGGTACCATTCGCCCATGTCGATCTACGAGGTGCATCTCGGTTCCTGGCAGCGCGGTCCGGAAGGCGAACCGCTCAATTACCGGGAACTGGCCCACCGCCTGGTGGCCTATGTGACGGAGATGGGTTTCAGCCACATCGAGTTATTGCCGGTAACGGAACACCCCTACGACCCGTCGTGGGGTTATCAGGCCACCGGTTATTACGCGCCCACCCGCCGCTTCGGCAGCCCCGACGATTTCCGCTATTTCGTCGATTACTGTCATCAGCACGGCATCGGGGTGTTCGTCGATTGGGTGCCGGCGCACTTCCCGAAGGACGCCCACGGCCTCGCGCGTTTTGACGGCAGCGCCCTTTACGAACACGAAGACCCGCGGCTCGGCGAACATCTGGACTGGTCCACCCTCATCTACAATTTCAGCCGCAATGAAGTGAAAAATTTTCTACTGTCCAGCGCCATGTACTGGATCGAGGAATTTCACATCGACGGCCTGCGGGTCGATGCGGTGGCCTCCATGCTCTATCTCGATTATTCGCGCACCGAATGGGTGCCCAACCAATACGGCGGCCGCGAAAATCTCGAGGCCATCGATTTTCTGCGCCAACTCAACACCGCCGTTCACGCCGCCCACCCCGGCATATTGATGATGGCCGAGGAATCCACGTCCTGGCCGCAGGTGAGCCGGCCGGTGCACGTGGGCGGGCTGGGCTTCGATCTGAAATGGAATATGGGTTGGATGAACGATACCTTGAGTTATATGGAGCAGGAGCCGGTGCACCGCAAGTACCATCACAACCGGCTCACCTTCAGCATGTTGTATTGCTTCACCGAAAATTTCCTGCTGCCGTTTTCCCACGACGAAGTGGTGCACGGCAAACAGTCCATGCTCCATAAAATGCCCGGCGACGAGTGGCAGAAACACGCCAATCTGCGCCTGCTCTACACCTATATGTTCACCCACCCCGGCAAGAAACTGCTGTTCATGGGCACCGAGTTCGGCCAGGGGCAGGAGTGGAACAGCACGCAGGTACTCGATTGGTATGTGCTCGATTATCCCTTGCACCAAGGCATGAAACGCGCGGTGCAGGATTTGAACCGCCTCTATCACGGCAGCCCGGCCTTGTACCGTTATGAATTCGAATGGCAAGGTTTCGCCTGGATTGATTGCAACGACGCCGATCAATCGGTGGTGAGTTTTATCCGCCGCGCCGGTGACGACTTTTTGTTGGTAATCGTCAATTTCACGCCGGTGCCGCGCCACGGTTACCGCATCGGCGTGCCGCGCGGTGGCGAATATCGCGAGGTATTCAATTCCGACGCGGCTATTTACGGCGGCAGCAATATGGGTAATGGCGGCCAGCGGCTGCAAGCGGAGGAACTGCCGTGGATGAACCAGCCCTATTCATTGTCCCTGACCCTGCCACCCTTGGCCGGTCTGATCGTCAAGCCCTGTTGAGTGGCCCGTCGTCGCTTGAATAGCGCCGCGGGTCCACGAGCCGTCCTATTTATTGCGGACAGTCCACCGCCGGGCAAATGCTTGGTGTAAGGCTTGCAGGGATATTTCCAATTGTGCGGCAGTGACGGGCGGCAAGGATGAGTAAATTCAAAATGGCGGTGTGGCCCGGGCAGGCCTATCCCTTGGGGGCCACCTGGGACGGCGAGGGCGTCAACTTCGCCTTGTTTTCGGAGCATGCGGAAAAGGTCGAGCTGTGCATCTTCGACGGCAAGGGACGGCGCATCATCGAAACCATCGATGTGAGTTGGCAGACCGATCAAATCTGGCACTGTTATCTGCCCGAGGCGCGGCCCGGCACCTTGTACGGCTATCGGGTCCACGGCCCCTACAATCCCTTCACCGGCCACCGCTTCAATCCCAAAAAATTGCTGATCGATCCCTATGCCAAACAACTGGTGGGGCCGATGCGCTGGAGCGATGCGTTGTTCGGTTACCGGGTCGGCGCGCCCGAGCAGGATATGACGCCCGACCGCCGCGACAGCGCGGCCGGCGCGCTCAAATGCAAGGTGCTCGATCCGGAATTCAGTTGGGGCGACGACAAACTGCTGCGCACGCCCTGGCATGACACCATCATCTATGAGCTGCATGTCAAAGGCTTCACCCAGCGCCTCGCCGATATTCCCCCGCCGCTGCGCGGCACCTACGCGGGGCTGGCCTCGGCGCCGGCCATCGAACATCTGAAACGGCTGGGCGTGACCGCGGTGGAGCTGATGCCGGTGCACGCCTTCGTCGATGACCGCCATCTGGTGGAGAAGGGGCTGCGCAATTATTGGGGTTACAACTCCATCGGTTTTTTCGCGCCGGACATGCGTTATTCCGCCAGCGGCACCATCAAGGAATTCAAGTCCATGGTGAAGCGGCTGCACTCGGAGGGCATCGAGGTGATTCTCGACGTGGTGTACAACCACACCGCCGAAGGCAGCCACCTCGGCCCCACCTTGAGTTTCCGCGGCATCGATAACGCCGCCTATTACCGCCTCGCCGCCGACAACCCGCGTTATTACACCGACTACACCGGTTGCGGCAATACCCTCAATATGCGCCATCCGCGCGTGCTGCAATTGATCATGGACAGCCTGCGCTACTGGGTGCTCGAGATGCATGTCGACGGCTTCCGTTTCGATCTCGCCTCGGCCCTCGCCCGCGAATTGCACGCGGTGGACCGGCTCGGCGCCTTCTTCGACATCATCCATCAAGACCCGGTGTTGTCCCAGGTCAAACTCATCGCCGAGCCCTGGGATCTCGGCGAAGGCGGTTATCAGGTCGGCAACTTTCCCATCGGCTGGACCGAGTGGAACGGCAAATACCGCGACACCATGCGCGCCTATTGGAAGGGCGACGGCGGCCTGATCGGCGAGATGGCCTATCGCCTCACCGGCTCCAGCGATCTCTACGAACACGGTGGGCGGCGGCCTTACGCCAGCATCAACTTCATCACCTGCCACGACGGCTTCACCCTGCACGACCTGGTGAGTTACAACCACAAACACAACGCCGCCAATCACGAAGACAATCGCGACGGCGAGAATCACAACCTCAGCTGGAACTGCGGCGAAGAGGGCGAGACCCGCAATCAACACATCAATGCGCTGCGGTCGCGCCAGAAACGCAATTTCCTCGCCACCCTGCTGCTGTCGCAGGGCGTGCCCATGCTGTCGGCCGGCGACGAGATCGGCCGCACCCAGCGCGGCAACAACAACGCCTATTGCCAGGACAGCGACATCAACTGGTTCGACTGGGAGTTCAATAAAGACGCCAAGGAGTTGCAGCGTTTCGTGCGTTATGTGATCCGGCTCCGCAAAAAACACCCCATCTTCCGCCGCCGGCGGTTTTTTCAAGGGCGCGACATCGTCGGCGCCGGGGCCAAAGATGTCACTTGGCTCACGCCCCTGGGCGACGAGGTGACGCAGGCGGAATGGCAGCACAGTTTCGCGCGGTGTCTCGGCATGTTTCTCGCCGGTGACGCCATCGACGAACACGACGAACGCGGCCGGCGGATCCGCGACGATAATTTCATCCTCTTGTTCAACGCCCATCATGAAGACCTGCCCTTCATCTTGCCGGCGCAACCCGCCAACGCGCGCTGGGACGCGGTGCTCGACACCAGTTATCCCGACGGCCGCGGACCGGTGGGACGCTTTTATTCCTCGCACAGCACCTATCCCTTGCAAAAACGTTCCCTGGTCGTGTTGATGCAATTGCGCGGGCGGCCGGTGCAGGCCGACCCCGACGCCTTGCCGGACGACGGCCCGTGAAGAGCGGCATGAAGCGCCATCGTTGATTAAAATCGATCTCAAAATCGACTGTGAGCCTATCCGGCGGGCGGGATCGCCCATGACGATGGCCTATTTGTCGGCGAGCGCTCCCTGTCTTGCAATCCCCGTTGCGATTTTTTGCGAGAGACTGGCAACTGAGGCAACCAATATTCGGTTAGGCACAGAAAAAATTCAGAACAAATACCCTCTCCCGCGGGCGGGAGAGGGACCGTCAGGGTGTCGCCGCGCGCGGCATTGATCGATACCCGCGCGCGCGGGAGAGGGTTGCACGGCGGTGCAACCCATGCGACCAACGTCGATCGATACCCGCGCGGGAGAGGGATAATAAATCGTGATGCGCGCCCGGCATCTTGTCGTACCCTCTCCCGCGGGCGGGAGAGGGATTGGGTGAGGGGAGAGAGAGAAGGAGGATACCTCGTACGTGACGGCGGTCGTCCGACCACCCTCACCCCTTCCCCTCTCCCGCTCGCGGGAGAGGGGTGACGTTCACCGAGGTGGCTGTTGATCAAGCCCTTCCCCTCCCGCCCGCGGGAGAGGGGGAATGACGCCTCAGTCCGGCTTGGGATTTTTGTTCCAATTTTGAGATAGGTTCTAGAGAATCTCTGATTTATTCATAGGTCCCCGCGGCACAGTGGCATCTTTGATGGCGGGCAGTCATCGCGGATGGAGAATGGCGAAAATCATATTTTTGGTTTTCCGTTCCCTGAAAATTCCAGGATGGAATGATTCGGAGCTTTCTTACTTGTCCCGCTCAGTGGAATGGCCGCGCTCAAGTTCTCCAGCCTCCTCTGTCAGGGAAGTGGATAGTCCATAATCGAGTCCATCGATCATTCCCGCCGCCTATCCCGGCGAGACAAGGGCGTGGCAAGCCGTTTATATTGCGGCCATACCAATAAGAGACGCAGGCCATGCATTATCGCGTTACCGCCTTATACGATTATCCCCCGCTTGAACGCACCGCCATCGTCGAGGCGGACAGTCCGCAACGCGCGATGGTCAAGGCGCTCATCGAAGGCCGGCTGCCCACCGCCTTCCGGCGTGATGAGCAAGGCTGGCTGGAACCGTTGATGTGGTACCCTGGCCTGGCCGGTAACCGGCGCTGGCCCACGGTAATCGGCGACGCGGTCTTGGAGTGGGGTGAAGAAGAGCCGCGGCATAAATTGAATTTTTACGTGGCCGAAGTAGGCGAGGGCGAATAGCGCCGCACGCCGGCCGTGACTTTGGCGGCCGGCATCGCCGATGCCGGATGCCTTCCGCACGATGAGCGCGGCAAGACGGCGGCGGCGTCCAAGCCGGCGGAGAATCCGGGTACAATGCCCGCCCATGACGACTTCAGCGACCAGCGATACCAGCGAGATCGGCGCGACCTTGCGCCGGGTGTTCGGCTACCCGGAGTTCCGGCCTCATCAACGCGAGATCATCGAGGGCGTGCTCGCCGGGCAGGATGCCTTCGTGCTGATGCCCACCGGCGGCGGCAAGTCGCTGTGTTATCAGATTCCCGCACTGCACCGGACGGGGGTGACGGTGGTGGTGTCGCCTCTTATCTCATTGATGAAGGATCAGGTCGATGCCTTGCGCGCCAACGGCGTGGCCGCGGCCTTTTACAACTCCGCCCTCGGCTCCGAAGAGGCGCGGCGGGTGTTGGCGCGGCTGCATGGGCGCGAGCTGGACCTGTTGTACATCAGTCCGGAACGTCTGCTGAGCGAAGGATTTCTGCAACGCCTGCGCGGGATCGACATCGCCTTGTTCGCCATCGACGAGGCCCATTGCGTGTCGCAATGGGGCCATGATTTCCGCCGCGAATACGCCCAGCTCGGTCTATTGCGCGGCGAGTTTCCGCAAGTGCCTTTGGTGGCGCTCACCGCCACCGCCGACGCCCAGACCCGCGAGGACATCGTGCGGGTGCTCGGTCTGCAAAAGGCCAAACAGTACATCACCGGTTTCGATCGCCCCAACATCCGCTACACCGTGCTGGAAAAACACAAACCTTTTGATCAGCTCATGCAATTTCTCGACGCGCGCCGCGGCCAGGCCGGCATCGTTTACGCGCTAAGTCGCAAGCGAGTGGAAGAATTGAGCGAAAAACTGCGCGACGGCGGATTACGCGCCGCGGCCTATCACGCGGGCCTGCCCGGCGCGCAGCGCCAGGCGGCGCAGGAGGCCTTTCTGCGCGACGAATTGCAAGTGGTGGTGGCCACGGTGGCCTTCGGCATGGGCATCGACAAACCCAACGTGCGTTTCGTGGTGCATTACGATCTGCCTAAAAACATCGAAGGTTTTTATCAGGAGACCGGCCGCGCCGGCCGCGACGGTCTGCCCTCCGACGCGCTGTTGCTGCACGGCGCGCAGGATGCCGCCACCGCGCGGCGTTTCATCGACGCCATCGAACATCCCGAGCAGCGCCGCATCGAATTGCACAAACTCAATGCCATGGTCGGGCTGGCGGAGAGCGTGACCTGCCGGCGGCGGGTCTTGCTCAATTATTTCGGCGAGCGGCTGGGCGACGCCTGCGGCAACTGCGACGTCTGCCTCGATCCGCCGGCGCAGTTCGACGCGACCCTCGACGCGCAAAAGGCCTTGTCCTGCGTTTACCGGGTCGGCCAGCGTTTCGGTGTGGGCCACGTGGTAGACGTGCTGCGCGGCGCCGACAACGAACGGATCCGTTCCTTGGGCCATCAAAGCGTCTCCACGTACGGCGTGGGCAGCGACAAGAGCGAGCAGGAGTGGACCTCCATCCTCCGTCAACTGATTCATCACGGCTATCTGACGCAGGACATCGCCAATTATTCCGTGCTGCAACTCACCGAGGCGGCGCGCCCGCTGCTGCGCGGCGAGCAGAGTTTGCGGCTGGCCAAGCCGCGCATCCGCGAACAGCTCAAAAAGAAACGGTCCAGACTCGACGCGGGCACGGGCGGTTATGACGAAACGCTGTTCGATCGCTTGCGCGCCTTGCGCAAACGCCTCGCCGATGAGCAGGGCGTGCCGCCCTACATCGTGTTCGGCGACGCGACGCTCGCGCAGATGGCCCGCGACCAACCTTTGGACGAAGGCGCGCTGCTGACGGTGGTGGGTGTGGGCCAGCATAAATTGGAAAAATACGGCCACGATTTTCTGAACGCCATCGCCGACTATTGCCTGGCCAACGGCGAGCGCGGCGTCGCCATGGAACCGCCGCTGCGCGATACCTGGCTGGCCTATCAGGAAGGTCTCGACCTCGACGCCATCGCCAGCCGGCGCGGATTGCCCTTGACCCAGACCGCGGAACAATTGATGCGATTGATGGAACTGGGCCAGCCGGTCATACCCGAACGTTTGATCGCGGCGAAAAAATATCGGCTCATCGAAGCGGCCTTGACCCAATTGGGCGACGAAGCGGTGTGGGAGCATCTGCGTGGCGCCTTGCCGGCCTTCGTCGCCGATCACGAGATCGCCCTGGTGCGGGCCGGATGGTGAGCGATTCCGGCTAGAACCTATCGCAAAAATGAAATAGAAGTCCCAAACCGGCTAACCCCTCTCCCTGTCCCTCTCCCACCCGCGGGAGAGGGGACGTTTTTAACGATCGTGCAGCCATCTTTATCCCCTCTCCCCTCGTGGGAGAGGGGTAGGGGAGAGGGGGGATGACGGCGAAGACCCTATTCAGAAACCGCGGCGATTTATTTTAAGGAACCTCTGATTTATTCAGAGGTTCCCGCGCCACACGGATGTGCCGCCATTTTCAATGATGTCAGCCATTGAAAATGAAGAGCAGCGAAAATCACATTTTCGCTGCCCGCGCCCTGAAAATTCCAGGATGGAATTATTCAGAGCGTCCTTAAGATAGATTCTAGTCGATCAGCGCCGTCCTAAACCAAAGCGCTTCGTGTCTACGCGGCATGGGTTGAAGCTGCCGCGAGTGTAGGCGAGAATGCCCCCTCATTCACCGACAACGCATCACGCCCTCATGATCGAACCGAGTAACGAAACCGAACTGCGCGCCCTGCTCAACGGCGAGACCGGCAAATTGCACTGGCGGGAATTGCAGCGCCATTACGCCCGCGGCGCGGTGATTCGCGTCGCCCCGGCGTTGGATCTGGTGGAGGTGGCCTTGCGTTTGATGCAGGACGACAAAGCCATCTTCGAGGCGTGGCTGGACGCGGGACTCGTGATGCGCGCCGACGATGGTCACGCCGAAGGGTGGGCCGCGCGTGGCGCGGTGTTGTGGGCGGTGGTAGTCGCGCCGTGGGTCCTGGTGCAGGAGACCGAGGCCGGCCTCGATCTGAATTGAAAGCGCACCGCGCTTCGCGCATCCGAATGCCGTTGTGAATTGCCTATCCTCATTCTTGCGGCGTGGCCCCGCCGAATTGATCGCCGTCCCCGATGACGTACCGCTGGTCAGACACTGACGGGTCGAGATTGATTTGTCATCGATGCTTCACCCTCGCGTTGTCGAGAGGTGCGCCGACAAACAAGCCAGTGAGCCGTCCTGGTGTTATACTGCGCGGGTTTTTAAGAAACCTCCGATTTATTTCGAGGTTTCACGCGGCACAGGGACGCGTCGTCATGCCCCGATCAGGAAAGTGATCGAGGCAGGGTGAAATCAAAATCACATCTCGTGTTTCGTCTCCGCAAAATCCAGGGAGGAATTTGGCGGGGCTTCCTAAAATTTATACATGGAGCAAAAAATCAAATGGTGGAACAAAACAAGAGCGTCATCGGTGCGCGTGGCGCGGCCGCGGTAAAAGCGATACAGGCCGCCGAGGCGCTGGCGGTGAAGGCCCATGCGGATTGGGCGAAGTCCATCGCCGCCGCCGTGGCGGTGACCGATAAAGAATTCGCCGTCGTCGCCAAAAAGGCGGCGGGGCTCAAGGCGCGGTCGGCCAAGGCGCTGGCGCGGGTGAAGAATGCCAAAGGCCCGGCGGCCAAGGTCAAGGCGCGTGACGCACGCAAACAAGTGCAGACGCAGTTGGCGGCGGTCACCGCCGATCTGGCTACCCTGCGCGCATCGCAAGCCGCCGCCCAGGCCGACGCCAAATTGTTCAAGCTGATCGACAAGGCCTTGACCGGCGCGATGAAGGCGGCGGACAAGGCGGCGGCCAAGGCCGCGAAGTCCAAGAAACGCCGCCGGGCTAAAAAACCGGTGTCATGATCCGGACGGGCGGGGCGCATATTTCCGAATAAATGCTGAAAAACGCCATGCGGAAAGGGCTTGCCGGCCAAGCCCGTGTGTCCCGCCCTCCTCCCCGATTTCCTCTCGTGTTGTCTGCCCGTGCCGGTGCCGCCGGCGGGTGACGCCGTTCGCCTTCGCGGGTGGATTTGTGAGAGAATGCGCCGCGGTCGCGCGGGCCACCTCGTTCGCGGGCTGGCAGCCCGCATCACGTCCGCCATCCATTAAGTAGCGCCTTTGCAGTAAACCTCTTTTATATTTGGAACAGTACTCGTGATTTCTACAGCCAACCTCGCCATCCAGTTTGGGGCCAAACCTCTTTTTGAAAATGTCTCGGTCAAGTTCGGCGGCGGCAACCGTTACGGCCTGATCGGCGCCAACGGTTGCGGCAAATCCACCTTGATGAAGATCCTCGGCGGCGACCTGGACGCGAGCGCGGGGTCGGTGAGCATCGAGGCCAATCAACGGCTCGGCAAACTGCGCCAGGATCAATTCGCCTTCGAGAATTACACGGTGCTCGATACGGTGATCATGGGGCACGGCGAGTTGTGGCGTATCAAACAGGAACGCGACCGCATCTATTCCTTGCCCGAGATGAGCGACGACGACGGCATGAAAGTCGCCGACCTGGAAGTCGCCTTCGCCGAGATGGACGGTTACACCGCCGAGTCTCGTGCCGGGGAATTGCTGCTGGGTCTGGGCATCCCCATCGAACAACACACGGGACCGATGAGCGCGGTGGCGCCGGGCTGGAAACTGCGGGTGCTGCTGGCGCAGGCGCTGTTCGCCGATCCGGACATCATGCTGCTCGACGAGCCCACCAACAACCTCGACATCAGCACCATCCGCTGGCTGGAGGGCGTGCTCAACGCCCGCACCAGCACCATGATCATCATCTCCCATGACCGCCATTTCCTGAACAGCGTATGCACTCACATGGCCGATCTCGACTACGGCGAGGTGCGCGTCTATCCCGGCAATTACGACGACTACATGATCGCGGCCACGCAAGTGCGCGAACGCCTGTTGTCCGACAACGCCAAGAAAAAGGCCCAGATCGCCGATTTGCAGACCTTCGTCAGCCGCTTTTCCGCCAACGCCTCCAAAGCCAAACAGGCCACCTCGCGCGCCAAACAGATCGAGAAGATCAAGCTGGAGGACGTCAAGCCCTCGAGCCGGGTCAATCCTTACATCCGTTTCGAGCAGGAGAAAAAATTGTATCGCCTGGCTTTGGAGGTAAAGGGACTGAGCAAGGGTTACGGCGCCACGCCGCTGTTCAGCGATCTCGATTTGATGGTGGAAGTGGGCGAACGCATCGCGGTGATCGGGCCGAACGGCATCGGCAAAACCACCTTGTTGCGGACCCTGGTCGGCGAACTCGCGCCGGACAGCGGCGTAGTGAAATGGTCGGAGAACGCCAACGTCGGTTACTTCGCCCAGGATCACGCCGCCGATTTCGCCGACAACACCTCTCTGTTCGACTGGATGAGCCAGTGGCAGCAACCGGGCGAGGATGAGCAGGTGATCCGCGGCACCTTGGGCCGCTTGCTGTTTTCCCAGGATGAAATTAAAAAATCGGTGAAGCATATTTCCGGTGGCGAACAGGGCCGCATGTTGTTCGGCAAGTTGATGCAGCTCAAGCCCAATGTGTTGGTGATGGACGAACCCACCAATCACTTGGACATGGAGTCGATCGAGTCGCTCAATACCGCGCTGGAAAATTATCCCGGCACCTTGATCTTCGTCAGCCACGACCGCGAATTCGTCTCGTCGCTCGCCACCCGCATCATCGAGATGACGCCGCGGGGTCTGGTGAACTTCAACGGCAGCTACGACGATTATCTGCGTAGCCAGGGCGTGGAGTAAGCGAGTCGCGATATCTCCCGCCCGCCGAAAAGCGGGTGAGGAGTTCGCCGCGCGGAGTTAATCGTCTTCCCGCGCGATACCCAGTCGCACCAGATTGCCGTCGCTGTCCACCTCGCAGTGGAACAGGATGGGGCGACAGCAGATTTCGCAATCCTCGTAATAAGTCTGATTGCCCGCCGAACCGTCCACGCTGATATTGAAGGTTTCCCCGCAGTAGGGGCATTCCACGGATCTTTCATGCAGCAAGGGGATGTCGCCCGCCAGGAAGGATTTGCCGGTCTTGGGTTTTGCGCGCTTGTCGGGGTGATGGTCCATGATATGTCGACTCACTCTTGATGCATGCTGCGAATTGGGCAAGCTCTGATCTTATTCAGAGTCCGCCGCGGCACGGGAGGGTGCCGCTATTTCAACGGTGCTCAGCCGTTGAAAATGAAGAAAGCGAAAATGAATCCGCATCGCCCGCCGATTCCAGAATGGAATTATCGCGGGTTCTCTTAGGAAACCTCTGATTTATTCAGAGGCTCCCGCGGCACATGGATGTGCCGCCATTTTCAACGGCGTTTACCATCAAAAATGAAGGGAAACGAAAATCACATTTTCGCTTTCCCGTACTCTGAAAATTCCAGGATGGAATTATTCAGAGCTTCCTTAGAGTGTAGTCGCGTCGCCGTGTCTGTCCATAGAGGAAATGCCTAACCCGCGGCGAGACGCAGCAGCAGGGCGCGGGTCTCCGGATGTATGGCCGGGTCATCCAACGCGGCCAGATCGATCCAACATACTTCCCGCGCATCATCGCCCGCGATGGCCTTGCCGTCCAGATAATCGGCGAGCAAACACACCACCACGTAGTGATAACGAATGTGTCCCGTCGCATCCGCATCGATCACGTCGAAGGCGTGGAGCACCTCCCGGGCGCGCGCCGTCACGCCGGTTTCCTCCCGCACCTCGCGTTCGGCCGCCTGCCGCAAGGTCTCGCCGAGCCGCACCGTGCCGCCGGGCAGCGCCCACCATCCCGCGTTGGGCGGGCGGTCGCGCCGCACCAGCAAGACCTCGGCGCCGCGCGCGACCACCACGCCCACGCCCAGGCGGGGTTCGGCCGGATAGGTGCGCGGGTCGTTCATTGCGGCGCGGCGCCGGTTTGGATGGTGAAGATCAACATCGCCTCGTCGCGGTCCAGCGCCTCTTGATGTTCGAGTTGCCGTTCCAGTACGGCGACGTCGGCTTCGGAGGCGTCGCGGCCCCGGGTCGCGCGTTCGGCGACGCGGCCGCGCAATTGTTCCGGCGGCGCCTTGCAATCGAAGATCACGAAGGGAAGTTCGAGGCGTTCGGCGAGTTGCCGGAACAGTTCGCGTTGCGCGCGTTTTAAAAACGCGGCATCGACGATGACCGGGAAACCCGCATCGAGCACGGTCTCCGCCAGTTCGGCGAGATGGTGATAGGTGCGCGCGCCGGCGTCGGCGCTGTACAGGCCGCTGTTGACCGCGGAGCCGCTGCGCGCGTCGGCCGCCAGACCGAACAGCCGTTTGCGTTCCACGTCGGAGCGCAGCCGTATCGCGCCCTGCGATTCCAGCACGCCGTCGCTCAGCGTGGTCTTGCCCGAGCCGGACAGGCCGTGGGTGATCATCAAAGGCGTGGGCCCCGCCGCGGTGAAACGCGCGGCGAGACGCAGATAAGCGGCGACGTGTTGCCGCGCGGCGCGGCCTTGTTCTTCGCTCACGCCGTCTTGCGCGAGGCGCAGGCAGGCCACCTTGGCGCGCACCAGCGCGCGATACACCTGGTAGAAACGCAATACCCGCAGACCCGCATAATCGCCGGTGTGTTGCAGATAATCGTTCAAGACGCGCCGGGCGAGGTCGGACCGGCCGCGGTCGTGGAGGTCCATGGTGAGAAAGGCGATCTCGCTCATCACATCGATCCAGCGCAGCTCGGGATTGAACTCGATGCAATCGAACAGCACCGGCCGGCCGTCGAGCAGGGCGATGTTGCCGAGATGGGCGTCGCCGTGGCATTCGCGGATATACCCCGTCTGTTGGCGCTGGGTGAACACGCCGCGCAAGCTGGCGAAGGCGCTTTCGCTCCAGCGCTGCAACGCGTCGAGCTGGTCGAGTTCGTCGCGGGCCGCCAGACGCGGGCGGATCTGCGCGAAATTTTGCGCCACCGGTTGCCAGACCGCCTCCGCCGAACCGTAGTGTCCACCGGCCTTCGCCACCGCGGCGGTGCGGTGAAACGCGGCCAGGGTCTCGGCGAGGGCGGCGATCTGCGCGGCGGCGAGTTCGCCGCGGGCCAGCACCCGGTCGAGCTGGGCCTCCTGGGGGAACTCGCGCATCTGCACTGCGTATTCGATGGCCTCGCCCGCGCCGCCGAGGCGGGGCGCGGCCGGTGTGCCGGTAATGGGGAGTACCGCGAGATAAAGCTCGGGGGCCAGGCGGCGGTTGAGGCGCAGTTCTTCCTCGCAGCAGTGGCGGCGTTTCGCCAGGCTGGAAAAATCGAGAAAGCCGAAGTCCACCGGCTTTTTGATCTTGTAGGCGTAGTCGCCGGTGAGCAGCACCCAGGAGATGTGGGTTTCCACCAGCCGCACGCCGACCGCCGGGTGGGCGTAACAGGCCGGGTTTTGCAAGGCCTCAATCAGTGTGATGCTCGGGTCCTCGGTCACGATCCGCTCGACACGGTGGGTACGGAATCATTATTCCAAATGGGACCGGCGCCGCAAGCCTTATTTTCCGTGGCGGGTCGCCCATCGCGCGTGCGCGAACGTGTATAATCGCGCCATACTTCGCCTTGCCGAAGTCGCCGATTCACTTCTATACCCTTGCAGCCGGTCGCCATTCGCTAATGATGTTTTCCCGTTTCCGCCGCCGCACCCAACGCAAGCCGGGCCGTTTGCTCCGGCGCGTTCTGCTGTGGGGCCTGCCCGTCGTCGCGCTGCTGGGTTTGGCCGCGTATCTGGTCTATCTCGATAAAGCCATCCGCGATCAGTTCGAAGACCGGCGCTGGGCCTTGCCGGCCTATGTCTATGCCCGTTCCCTGGAGTTGTTCCCCGGCGCGCGCCTGTCGGCGGATGCCTTGGAAAAGGAGCTGCGCCTGCTGGCCTACCAGCCGCTCAATGGTACGTTGCGGCCCGGCTCCTACCAGCGGCACGGCGATACGGTGCGGGTCTTCACCCGTCCCTTCACCTATTGGGATGGCAAGGAGCCGGCCAGCGACGTCGAGCTGCAATTCAACGGCGGCGATCTAACCATGCTGACCGCGCGCAACGGCGGGCGCAATCTCGATCTGGCGCGGCTCGATCCGGTGGTGATCGGCCGCATCTATCCCGCCCATCACGAAGACCGGGTGCTGGTGAAGCTGGAGCAGGTACCCGGCTTGTTGCGCGACGGCCTGCAGGCGGTCGAGGACAAAAATTTTTATCGCCACTGGGGCGTGGACCCGCAGGCGGTACTGCGGGCGTTGTGGACCAATCTGCGCGAAGGCGAGGTGGTGCAGGGCGGCAGCACGCTCACCCAGCAATTGGTCAAGAATATCTTTCTCACCAATGAACGCACCTTGGTGCGCAAACTCAACGAGGCCTTGATGGCGGTGTTGCTCGACGCCGATTACAGCAAGGACGAAATCCTCGAGGCCTATTGCAACGAGATTTATCTGGGCCAGGACAATCAGCGCGCCATCCACGGCTTCGGACTCGCCAGCGAGTTTTATTTCGGCCAGCCGCTGGCGGATTTACAGCCTCATCAAATCGCCCTGTTGATCGGCCTGGTGAAGGGACCGTCGTATTACGATCCGCGCCGCCACCCGCAGCGCGCCTCGGCGCGGCGCAACGTGGTGTTGACGGTGATGGAAGAGGCCGGGCTGCTGACCGCCGAGCAGGCGGCGCGCGCCCGCAAACAGCCTTTGGACGTGGTGGCGCGTCCGGCGGGGGTATCGAACTATCCCGCCTTCCTCGATCTGGTGCGCCGCCAATTGGGCCGCGATTACCGCGAGGAGGATCTGCGTTCCGAGGGATTGCGCATCTTCACGACCTTCGATCCTTTGGTGCAGGCCGCCGCCGAGCAGGCGGTGAGCCGGCGGGTGACGGCCTTGGAGAAACAGCGCGGTTTCAAGGCCGGCACGCTCGAAGGGGCGGTGGTGGTCACCAACGCCACCGGCGGCGAGGTGCTGGCGGCGGTGGGCGGACGCGATCCGCGTTTCGCCGGTTTCAACCGGGTGCTGGACGCCGAGCGGCAAATCGGCTCGCTGGTGAAGCCGGCGGTGTATCTCACCGCGCTGGAACGCCCGGCCAAATACAGCTTGATCACGCCCTTGGACGACAGCCCGCTGGAAATGAAAGTGCCGGGCGGCA
This sequence comes from uncultured Gammaproteobacteria bacterium, assembly GCA_963729605.1. GTDB lineage: Bacteria > Pseudomonadota > Gammaproteobacteria > DRLM01 > DRLM01 > CAKKSB01. The sequence continues at coordinate 51,852 of CAVSNY010000004.1, forward strand.
AGCTGTGGCGGCCGCAGAACTACGACAAGCAATTTCACGGCATGGTGCCGCTGCACACGGCCTTGGCCCAATCCTATAATGTGCCGACGGTGCGGCTGGGTATGGATGTCGGTGTCGAGCGGGTGTTGGAGACCTTGCGCCAGCTCGGCATCGAGCGGAAGATCGATCCTTACCCGGCCATGCTGTTGGGTGCCATGAGCCTCACGCCCTTCGAGGTCACCCAGATGTATCAAACCATCGCCAACGGCGGTTTTCACACGCCGTTGCGGGCGATACGCGAGGTGGTGAGCGTGCAGGGCACGCCGCTGCAGCGTTACTCCCTGCAACTCGATCAGGCGGTGGACGCCGCGAGTATTTATCTGCTCACCACCGCCATGCAGGAGGTGGTGATAACGGGTACCGCGCAGGGTTTGTCGTCCCGTTTGCCCGCCGGCCTCACCGTCGCGGGTAAAACCGGTACCACCGACGACCTGCGTGACAGCTGGTTCGCCGGTTTCAGCGGCGACCGGGTGGCGGTGGCCTGGGTGGGCCGCGACGACAATGCCCCGGCCGGGTTCACCGGCGCGAGCGGCGCCATGCAGGTATGGGGCGATTTATTCGCCGCGCTGGAGACCGCTCCATTGGCGCTGGAAACCCCGGCCGGCGTGGAATGGGTATGGATCGATCCCGCCACCGGCCTGCTCGGCCAAGCCGGGTGCGAGGGCGCCCGCCAATGGCCGTTCAGCGCCGGTTCGGCGCCGACGGAACTGGCGCCCTGCGCGCAAGGCGTGGAAGGCACGCTGCAGCGCTCGCTGGATTGGTTGAAAGGCTTTTTTGAATGAATGTGATGAGCAGACTGAAAATCCGGTTCGCGCCCTATGGCATGGCGTTGTTGCTCGCGGGCTGCGGCACGCTGCCGCCCGTGGCGCGTGAACCGGTTGCGCCGCGCGCGCCGGTGATCAAGTCCGAACCCGCCCCGCCGCCGGTTGGGGCGGCGCCGTCCCAACCGGCCGTGACGCAACCCCTGCCGGAAACACCGCCCGTCACCACTGAACCGTTACCGCCCCCGGCGGAGATCACCGTGCAGCCCATGCCCGCGCCGCCCGCCCCGGCGGTGGTCGCGCTGCTCGACAGCGCCGGACGTCAGGAACAGGCCGGCCAGTTGGAGAGCGCCGCCGCCACCCTCGAACGGGCCTTGCGCGTGGCCCCCCGCAACGGCACGGTGTGGTATCGTTTGGCGCGAGTACGTCTGGCGCAGGGTCAATGGCAGGCGGCGGCCAACTTGGCGGCCAAGTCCAACAGCCTGGCCGGCGCCGACGCCGGGCTGCGCAAGTTGAATTGGACCTTGATCGCCAAGGCCCGCGAACGACTGGGCGACAAGGCGGGCGCGCGGGCCGCCCGCGCGCAGGCGGCGGAGCAGCAGTGAGGCCGGCACTCGCCCGCTGTTTGCGGGCATAATGAATCAGAATCAGGGACAGGCGGGGGGCGGCGGTGGGGCTTTATCAAGTCGACAAACTGATGAGCGAGGCGCGCCGGCTGGCGCGGGAGTATCGACTCGCCATGGGTAAACCCCTGCCCGGCATCAGCGCCGAACTGGCGGTGCACGACGCCTGCCGTCTGCTCGAACTGGAGGCCGCGCCGGCGGGCGTCGGCGGTTATGACGCGGTTGGCCGCGGCCGGCGCGAGGGCAAACGCGTGCAGATCAAAGGCCGCGCGATTTTCGATGAAGGCAAGAGCGGCCAGCGGATCGGCCAGCTCAAGACCGAACAGGAATGGGACAGCGTGCTGCTGGTGCTCATGGATGAAAGTTACGAGCCTTATGAAATTTATGAAGGCGAACGTGACGAGGTATTGAACGCGGTGGACAAGACCAGCAGCAACCGCAGCAAGCGCGGCGCCGTATCGGTGGCGCGTTTCAAGGCCATCGCGCGGCTGGTGTGGACCCGGGAAAACGGCGCCGAGGACGACGAGGTGTGGGACAATCAGGTCCGGCGCTGAACGCCGTCACGCCGGCGCCGCCCCGGCTCAGCCCAACTCTTTTTGCCAGCGCATCATTGAGAACCTATTTCAAAATTGGAATTAAAGACCCCAAGCCGGACCGAGGCGTTCTTCCCCCTCTCCCGCAAGCGGGAGAGGGTAGGGGTGAGGGCGTTCGGACGACCGCCGTCACGACGCAAGGGCGACTTCTTCATTTCTCTCTTCCCTCACCCTGCTGGCGGCTGCGCCCCCTCGCCGCGCGCTCTCCGCCCGCGGGAGAGGGGACATAGACGGAGATTTTTCAGTACCGGACGGACGAGGGGTGATGGCGTCGATGAGTGTTGTCGCCACATTATCATGGCCGGCACTTTGATGGCGTCTTGGGTGTTCGTGGTGCGCCTCGTGATGAAATTATCGATGTCGGCCACGTATACTATCGGCCACCTATTTCCGAACATTGAGTGCGTACGCCGCTCGCCCGGGTAATCCATGATCAGTCCCGTTGACATACTCGGCGCCGACGGCCCGCTCGCCCGCCACCTGCCCGGCTTCGCGCCGCGCGCGCCGCAGCAGGCCATGGCGGAGGCGGTGGCCGCCGCGCTGGCGCGCGCCGAGGTGCTGGTGACCGAGGCCGGCACCGGCACCGGCAAGACCTTCGCTTATCTGGTGCCGGCGCTGTTGTTCAATAACAAGGTCATCATCTCCACCGGCACCAAACATCTCCAGGATCAATTGTTCCATCGCGACCTGCCCGTGCTGCGCGACGCGCTCAAGCTGCCGGTGAACGCGGCCCTGCTCAAGGGACGCGCCAACTATCTCTGCCCACATCGTCTCGATATGGCGGTGAGCGACGGCCGTTTGCCCACCCGCGCCGACGTGGCGGATCTAACCAAGGTCAACCGCTGGGCGGGCCGCACCCGCCGCGGCGACATCGCCGAGGTGGACGACATCGCCGAAGACGCGGCGATCTGGCCGTGGGTCACGTCCACCGCCGACAATTGCCTGGGCCAGGAGTGTCCGCGTCTTTCCGAGTGTTTCGTACTCAAGGCGCGCCGCGCCGCGCAGGAGGCCGATCTGGTGGTGGTCAATCATCATCTGCTGCTGGCCGACATGGCGCTCAAGGAAGAAGGCTTCGGCGAACTCTTGCCCGGCGCCGCCGCCTTCATCATCGACGAGGCCCATCAATTGCCTGAGGTGGCCCTGCAATTTTTCGGCACCACCGTCAGCAGCCGGCAACTCACCGAGTTGAGTCGCGACGTGGTCACCGAACACGCGCGCGAGGCCGGCGACATGCCGGATTTATTGCGCGCCGCTGACGTGTTGGAGCACGCCGTCGCCGACACCCGCATCGCGCTGGGTCCCACCAGCCGCCGCGCGGCCTGGCACGAGGCGGCGGCGCAGGCGGCGGTGACCACGGCCTTGGCGGCGGTTGAAACGGCGCTGGCCCGTCTGCAAGATTTATTGCGCGAGGCCGCGGTGCGCGGCGCGGGACTCAATCAATGTTGGCAGCGCAGCGTCGCCATGGCCGAGCGTCTCGCCGTTTTCAACGACGCGGAACAAAGCGATCACGTGCAGTGGTTCGAGACCTACACCCGCAGTTTTTCCCTGCACCTCACGCCGTTCGAAGTGGGCGGGACTTTTCAAAATCAGATGAGCCGCTTCAAGGCGGCCTGGATATTTACCTCGGCGACCTTGGCGGTGGGCGACGATTTCAGCCATTTCCGTGCGCACCTTGGTTTAAATGAGGCGCACACCGCGCGCTGGGACAGCCCATTCGATTATCAGCGCAACGCCTTGCTCTATCTGCCGCCGCGTATGCCGCTGCCCGCCGCGCCCGAATACACCGCGGCGGTGATTACGGCGGCCTTGCCGGTGTTGCAGGCCAGCGGCGGGCGGGCGTTTCTGCTCTTCACCAGTCATCGCGCCCTGCAAGAAGCGGCGCAGCGTTTGCGCGACGTGCTGCCTTACCCGTTGCTGGTGCAGGGCACGGCGCCGCGCCGGGATTTGCTGCACCGTTTTCGCGAATTGGGCAACGCGGTGTTATTGGGCACCAGCAGTTTTTGGGAAGGGGTGGACGTGCGCGGCGAGGCCCTGTCGGTGGTGATCATCGACAAGCTGCCCTTCGCTTCGCCGGGTGATCCGGTCTTGCAGGCGCGGCTGGACGCGTTGCGCCGCCGCGGCGGTGAGCCGTTTCACGACGCGCAATTGCCGCAGGCGGTGATCACCTTGAAACAAGGCGTGGGCCGCTTGATCCGCGCTGTGGATGATCGCGGCGTGTTGATGTTGTGCGATCCGCGTCTGTTGTCGAAGTCCTACGGCAAGGTGTTTCTCGACAGCCTGCCCGCCATGCGGCGCACGCGGGCGCTGGCCGATGTGCAAGCCTTCTTCGCCGAGGAAGACGCGCCGAGTCGGGACGGCGATCCGCGCCGCGCGGAGGATATCCAATGAAATTGCTGGCCATCGAAACCGCCACCGAGGCCTGTTCCGCCGCGTTGTATCTCGACGGCGCGCTCAGCGAACGTTATGTATTGGCGCCGCGCGAACACGCGCGTTTGATTTTGCCGATGGTGGATGAGCTGCTGCGGGAAGCCGATCTCTCGCCGGGCGCTTTGGATGCGGTGGCCTTCGGCCGCGGGCCCGGCGCCTTCACCGGCCTGCGCATCGCCGCGGGGGTGGCGCAGGGCATCGCCTTCGGCGCCGACCTGCCGGTGGTGGCGGTGTCGTCGCTGGCGGCGCTGGCGCAAGGCCTGTGCCGCCAGCGCGGCGCGGCGCGGGTGTTGGCGGCCGTCGATGCGCGCATCGGCGAAGTGTACTGGGGAATCTATGAGGCGGACGCGGCTCGCCTGATGGTGTCGCGCGGTGAAGAACAAGTGATCTTGCCGGGCGAAGTTGCATTGCCCGAGGGCGGAGGCTGGCATGGCGCCGGCTCGGCTTGGGAGGTCTACGGCGATATTTTGCGGGCGCGTTTGTCCGGACGGCTTGCGGAGATCGACGCGGCGCGTCACCCGCGCGCGCACGACGTCGCGTTGTTGGCGGCGGCCGCCTATCGCCGCGGCGAAGCGGTGAGCGCCGAGCTGGCGGCGCCGGTGTATCTGCGCGACGACGTGGCGGTGAAGTCCGCGTAACAGATGTGCCGCGCTGAGAGCGGTCGATGACAAGGAGTGACGCGATGAACGTGAAGGCGCGAATTGAAATCGAATTTTGCACGCAATGCCGCTGGCTGTTGCGGGCGGCGTGGATGGCGCAGGAGTTGTTGCTGACCTTCACCGAGGAATTGCGCGAAGTGGCCTTGGTGCCGGGTACCGGCGGTATTTTCGAGGTGCGCGTCGACGGTGAAGCGTTGTGGTCGCGGCGCGTCGAGGGGCGCTTTCCCGATATCAAGGAATTGAAACAGCGGGTGCGCGACCGCGTCGCGCCGGAAAAATCCCTCGGCCATTCCGATCACGCCGGTGAATGAATCGGTTTCGCACCCTGCTCGGCGGGTAGTGTGACGGACCGCCGGTGAGGATCTGTTAGTCGGATTGGAAGTTTAGAGTTTTACTCCGCGGGCCGATAAGGGTGAGGGCGGTAAGTCGCCAAGCGAGGCTGCGCAATCATGAATGTCGCGTTTATCAATCCCTTTCTCGAATCGTTGCTGAATGTTTTAAGCACCATGGCGCAGGTCGAAGCCAAGGTGGGCCGGCCCATGATAAAAAAGGATGATGTGGCGAGCGGCGATGTGACCGGTGTGATCGGCATGGCCAGCGCGAAGGTCAGAGGGTCCTTGGCGATCACCTTTTCCGAAGCGGCGATCCTGGACATCGGTAAGCGCATGTTGGGCGAGGAGAGTAATGGCATCGACGCCACGGTAACGGATCTGGTGGGCGAAATTACCAACATGGTCACCGGCGGCGCCAAGCGCATCCTCGTCGAGCAAGGCTACGATTTCGACCTTGCTATTCCCGCCGTCGTGGCGGGCGCGAATCACAAGGTGATCCATAAATCCCGCGGGCCCAAGGTGATCGTGCCGTTTAGCATAGCCTCAGGCGACTTCTTCGTGGAAATATGTTTTGAAGAGATAGCGGCGAAAGTGGTGACGGCGCATCAATTTCCCAAACTATAAAATCGCCGTGTCATGACACCCGCCGGTTTTTGCCGGCCAAACTCAAGTCTCCGCCGATCGCATCCCGCTCAACTTGCGTTACTTCCAACCTTTATTGAATTGACGGCCTCGATAATGAGGACGCTGGCGAAATAAATCCAGCGGGTTCCCCGGAGACGCCGGTGGACGCAGGCCGTGATTGACCACGATGATGTCTTCCGCGCCGGCGTGCAGGCTTGATTTGGCTTACAATGGCCGTCGCGAGTTTTTCAATCGGTGCATCCATGGCCATCCCCGACACCCCCCTCCGCATTTTGCAATTGACCGACACCCATCTCGCCGCCGACCCGGCCGCGACGCTGATGGGTGTGAATGTACTGGCGTCGCTGCGGCGGGTGGTGGCGGCCGCGCGCCGCGACGGGGAAAAATTCGATGCGGTGATCGCCACCGGCGACCTGGTGCACGACGAATCCGCCGCGGGTTATCAATTGTTGGCGGACACCCTCGCCGAGTTGAACGCGCCGGTGTATTGCCTGCCGGGCAATCACGACGACCCGGTGCTGATGCGCGAGGCCTTGAGCGGCAGCGCCGCGCATTACGTGGATCACTGGGTGGCGGACCGCTGGTTGTTGTTGTTCCTCAATACCGCGCAGGCCGGGCAGGTGGCGGGTTATTTGCCCGCGACGGAGTTGGCGCGGGTGCGCGAAAGTCTGCGGCGCCGGCCCGGGCATTTCGTGTTGTTATGTCTCCATCATCCGCCGGTGGCGATCGGCAGTCCGTGGCTGGACGCCATCGGATTGCAAAACGGCGCCGAGCTGCTCGAGCTGGTGGCCGCGCATCCCCGGGTGCGCGGCGTGGTGTGGGGCCACACCCATCAGGAATACGAGGGCGAATGGCGGGGGGCGCGGCTGCTCGGCGCGCCGTCCACCTGCGTGCAGTTCCTGCCCGGCGCCGCGCACTGCGCGGCCGATACCCGTCCGGCGGGTTACCGCTGGTTGGACCTGTATGACGATGGGCGCATCGACAGCGGCGTGCGGCGGCTGGCGCTGTGATAAACTGCCCGGCCTATTTGAAGGCGGCGATGAGGTGAGGCGATGAAATCACGGGGCATCAACCGGCTGGGCATGGCGTTGCTGATAGTCGCGCCGCTGTCGGCCGCGGCGGAACTCAACATGGTGGAAGGCCATTGGGAGACCATCGTGCAAATCCAGATCAAAGGCGGCAACTTCCCCATTCCGGCCATCAAATCCAGCCGCTGTCTCACGCGCAACGACCCTATCCCCAACGCGCAATCCAATATGCGCTGCCAGATCAGCGACCGCGCCGTGGTGGGCAACGACGTGAGCTGGCGTGTGCAATGCAGCGACGAGCAGGCCTCCATGGAAGGCACCGGCAAGGTGACTTATGCCGGCGAAAGCTTCAAGGGCGGCATGGATATGCGGGTGAGCAAAGTCGGCGGCGAAGAAAGCATGGAGATCAAATACACCCTGCGCGGCAACCGGGTGCGCGCCTGCGATGCCGCGCCGGCCAAGCCGAAATGACGCGGCGGCGCGTTTGTCCTCCAAGGTAGCTCTGATAATTCCATCCTGCATGTTTAGAGCGCGGCAAGCGAAAAGGTGATTCGCTTTCCTTCATGTCCAATGGCTGACCGCCGTTGGGCATGGCGGCACATCCGTGTGCCGCGGCAACAGCTGAATAAATTAAAGGCTCCCTGGGTATTTCCCGGCGTTCGGCACCATGATACGGCGCGGTCGATCGGCCGGCCGTCCATGCAAGGTGGGATTCGAAATCATCGCGGCCGGGTGAGCGAAGGCCGGGTTTTCAAGCTTGCTGCCAAATCATCATCTCCACCTCGACGCTGGTGATGTCATCGGCCAGCCACAGCTGTTTATCTTGAACGGTGCAATTGAGCCGCATGGTGCGTTGCGCCAGTTTTTCGAGGGCCGTGGTGGCGGCGCGCGGCAGATTGATCACGGTCAGATTGTTAAAACGCTCCAATTGAAGACGGATCTTTTCCCACCACAGTTCGGCGCCGTGTCCCCCGTAGCTGTAAACGAACACCTGCCGGGCGCGGCCGCAGGCCTTGCGGATGCGTTTTTCGTCCGGTAGCCCCAGCTCTATCCAGGTGTCGATGGCGCCGGTCAAATCCATTTGCCAAAGGTCGGGTTCGTCCTGGCTGCTGATGCCCTTGGTGAAGGCGAGATCGGGATGGGCGTGGCGGGCGAAGGCCAGCACCCGCACCATCAGCCGTTCGTCGGTTTCCGAGGGGTGACGGGCGAGGGTGAGCGCATGGGCCTGATAATAATGCCGGTCCATGTCGGCGATTTGCAGCTCGGCTTTGAAGATGGTTGCTTTGAGGGCCATGCGGTTTCTTAATCCGTTGAGCGATGGAAAATCAGGCCGCGCCGCGGCCGTGTTCACGGCCCTTTCACTTTTGCACTTTCGGTTTCGGCTTGGCCGATTTTTTCGGGTGTGGTTTACCGCCGCCGTGTTTGGTTTGGTCTTTGCGCGGCGCGGGTGCGGGGCGAGGTTTGTATTCACCCGGCTGGCCGTCGCCGGAAAGCACGCTCATGCGCAGCTGATGACCGCACACCCAGACCTTGGTCAAATGTTTGAAGATGTCCTTGGGCATGCCGGCGGGCAGATCGACGGTGCTGTAATCGTCATGGAGCTTGATATGGCCGATGTTCTGGCTGTCCATGCCCGCTTCGTTGGCGATGGCGCCGACGATGTTTTTCGGCAATACGCCGTGATTGCGTCCGACCTCCATGCGATAACGTACCATGCCGGCTTCCACGGACCGTTCGCCTTCGAAACCGCGCCGCTCGCCGCGCGCGCGCGGTTTTTCCGGGCGGTCTTCCCGCGCCGGACGCGGTTCGCTGTGCACGGGCTCTTTTTGCACGGCGGGGAGCAGCGGCCGTTCCTTTTGCACGAGGAAGGCCAAGGCCGCGGCGATTTTGTCGAGGGCGATGTCATGCTCCTGCTGATAACCGGCGATGACGTCTTCGAAGAAGCCCAGCTCTTGCGATTCGATGACTTCGCTGATGGTTTGTTTGAACTGCGTGACGCGACGATCGGCGATGTCGGCGTGACTGGGCAGTTGCATCGGCGTGATGGGTTGCCGCGTGGCGGTTTCGATGGCGCGCAACATGCGCTTCTCGCGCGGCGCGACGAATAAAATCGCCTCGCCCTTGCGGCCGGCCCGGCCGGTGCGGCCGATGCGGTGCACATAGGCCTCGGTGTCGTAGGGGATGTCGTAATTGACGACGTGGCTGATGCGCTCGACATCCAGGCCGCGCGCCGCCACGTCGGTGGCGACCACGATGTCCAGGCTGCCTTTCTTCAAACGTTCGACGGTGCGCTCGCGCAGGGCCTGGTTCATGTCGCCGTTCAGCGCCGAGCAGGAAAAGCCGCGCGCCTCCAAGCGTTCCGCCAGTTCCACGGTGGCGGTCTTGGTGCGCACGAAGACGATCATCGCGTCGAACTCTTCCACTTCGAGGATGCGGGTGAGGGCGTCGAGTTTGTGTAGGCCGGTGACCTGCCAGTAGCGTTGGGTGATGGCCGCCACCGTGCTGGTCTTGTTTTTGATTTTGATTTCCACCGGATCGCGCAGGTATTTTTGCGCGACTTTTTGGATGGCGGCGGGCATGGTGGCGGAGAACAGCGCGACCTGTTTTTCGGCGGGGGTGTGTTCGAGTATCTGTTCCACCTCGTCGATGAAACCCATGCGCAGCATTTCATCGGCCTCGTCGAGCACCAGGGTGGTGAGGCGGTCCAACTTCAAGGTGCCGCGGCGCAGATGATCTTGAACGCGGCCGGGCGTGCCCACCACCGCGTGCACGCCGCGGCGCAGCGGGCGCAGCTGCGCCTCCATGCTTTGTCCGCCGTAGATGGGCAGCACATGAAAGCCCTTCAAGTGGCGGGCATAGGTCTGCATGGCCTCGGCGACTTGGATGGCCAATTCGCGGGTGGGGGTGAGCACCAGCACTTGCGGTTGAGTGAGACTGAGATCGATCCGGCTCAGGATGGGCAGGGCGAAGGCGGCGGTCTTGCCGGTGCCGGTCTGGGCCTGGCCCAGCAGGTCGCGGCCCGCCAGCAGGGGCGGGATGGCCTGGGCTTGGATCGGCGAGGGCGACTCGTAACCGACCTCGTTGACCGCCTGGAGCACGGGCTCGGACAGCGCGAGTTGCGCAAAATGGGTGATGGCTTCAGTAGACATGCATGGACCTGTGGTTGAAGATGCCCCGGGGATACGGCGGTGGGGCGGCGCACAATAGCGGGGGATTATACGCTATCCCGTTGGGTTTTTCGGCAGGCCATGCCGGGCGGAGGAGGCTGTTTTATCCGGTGGGCGGCTCGGTTATGCTGAGGGCGCATGTTTAACTTTAAACAAAAGGAGCGTTCCATGTCGCCCAAAAAGACTCCGAGCGGCGCCGACCGGTTGAACACCATCGTGGCCGATGCCCAGCGCAATCGGGAGCAGCGGGAGCGGGACTACCGGGAGCAGGCGCTCAAACTTTATCCGTGGATATGCGGGCGCTGCAGCCGGGAATTCTCCCGGGACAATCTGCGCGAACTGACGGTCCATCACAAAGACCACAATCACGACCATAATCCCCCCGACGGCAGCAACTGGGAACTGCTGTGTGTTTATTGCCACGACAATGAACACGCGCGCTTGACCGAGGCCGCCCGTCAGGGCGGCGGGCCGACGGCGCCGGCGGGGCGCGACGGACCGCGCGCCACCCATAATCCCTTCGCCGGGCTCAAGGATATGTTGAAGGATAAAAAATAGCGGTGCGGTTTGCGGTGCCGGATGCGGAAACTTATTCGAAACCCCGCGGCTTGTTGCGAGGGTTTTGGCGATGGGGTTTCAAAGGCGATCCAATTTGACTTGGGGCCGCCTTCAGCCTGGCGACGGATGACGGACATGACAGCCTGGTACGTTTATATGGTGCGTTGCGCCGATGACAGCCTCTACACCGGGGTCGCGACCGATATCGCGGCCCGCGTCGCCACGCACAACGCGGGCAAGGGCGCGAAATACACGCGGGGACGGCGGCCGGTGATCTTGATTTACCAAGAGCCGCAGCAAGACCGCGGCGCGGCGCTGCGGCGCGAACGTGCGATCAAACGGCTGCGGCCGGCGGCGAAATTGCGGCTCGTCGAATCGAGCGGCGAGGCGGGATGATGCCGCCGGCCGCGGTGCAACGCCGATGACGCGGCATGAATTTCCTCCCGGCCCGGATCAGCACATCAGTGAGGCATTCTTCGCCGCGGTGGCGCGCGAGTTGGAACGCCATCCCGCCGGGGTGAGGGAATACGACTTGCTGACGGCCTTGCGCGCGGAGGGTTATTTTTCCTTCATGGGTCCCTCGCCGGTGCCGCCCCATGACTTGTTTTGCGCGCATTTTCTCTTGTTTCACGCCTTGTATCGCCTGGATGAGCGCGCCCCTCGCGGGCAAGAGGCGCGGCTCGAGATCGGTCCGCTCGAGATCCGCTGGTTGCCCCATGACGCCGCCGAAGGGACGCCGGTGCGGCCGGACCCTTTGCGTGCGTATTATCTCGATCTCGCCAATCTGCGGACGACCACGGCACGCGACGTGGATGAACTGCTGGACTCGTTTTGGCTGCGCCTGCAAAACCGCGATCGGCGCGCCGAGGCGCTGGCGCGGCTGGGTTTGGCGGATCCGGTGGATGACGCCGCCATCAAACGGGCCTACCGGCGTTTGGCGATGGAACATCATCCCGACCGCGGGGGCGACACGGCAAACTTGCAGGCCATCAATGCCGCGCTGGCGGTGTTGCTGTAATGTAAAAAACGCGGCCGGGGATGGGCCTTCTCGGTTCAGCGGATACCGGCCTCGCCGCCAGCGATTTTTCGCGGGATATTCGCCGAATGTGTGAATAATACCGTTTGCTTTCTCCGCTTATTCCTCCGTGTTATGGTGATGGCGCGTGGTGGTCCGAGACCGCCTATTGACGGTATAGGCAGCGGCCGTGTCCACCCCATGGCAGAGGGGGTTTCGCTATGGCAAGGCAGGCTTGGATACATCTGTTCGGCTGGGTGGAGCGACAGCTGATGCGCCGCCGGGATGGCCGCGGTCCCCTTCATCTTAATTCCATTCTTGCGACCGAGGCCCGTGTACTTCGCCGTCGCTTATCCGTCGAGCCTTGCCGTACCTGCGCGGCGTACGGGACACGGCGGGGGTGATGGCCATGTCATCGGGTAAATCACTCGCGCGATTCATGTTGATTCTGGTCCTGCTGCCGCCTTGCCTGGCGCAGGCGGGCCATGGCGATCCCCTTCCGAAAACCGACTTGGTCACCCATGAAACGGGCCAGCAGCGCGGCGTGCAGCGCGGCATCGCGGTCACCGGCGGTTGCGTCGGCGGCGCCGTGCTCGGTACGGTGATTCCGATTTTTGGAAATTTGGTCGGTTGCGCGGCGGGGGGATTGGCGGGCTGGTGGTTCAGCCGGCGGCAAGGCCCGGACGGAACGGCGCCCCAGGTCCAAGCCGCGCATTAGCGGGACGCGCCTCCGTATTCCTGCATGACCAATGAACATCAGCACCCGCATCACCGAATACAGCATCACCGGCGGTTTATTGTGGGTGAATGTTTTTTTGTTCGCCACCCTGCTGAATCTTCAATTGAGCGGACAGACGATCAGCCCGGACCACGCCATGCGCCTGTGGGGCGATTGGATCCGCGCCATGACGCCGCTCACTCAGTCTTTGGCCGGTCTGTCGCCTTCCTTGCAAGGTTCGATCGGCGCGCTGCTCGCCGCGCTGGCGATCGTCGTCATCTTTTTCTCGGGCATCCTGCTCGATCTGCTCAGTCCCATGTTCTTCATCTCGTTCGAGATGCTGTTCTTTCAAAAATGGCTGATTTCCAAGAACCGTCCCTGGCTGGACCGCTTGATCGCCGACAACCGCGATTTTATCGAGGAAGATTATCATTGTTTCATCAATACCAAGGCCTTCAACTGGCGGCGCCCGCTGGCATGGTTCGAGCGGCGGCGTTGCTACAATAAATTATGGACGTTTTTACTTTCCCACATCATGGTCTTCTCCAATGCCGCCGGCTTGGATGAATTGATGGATCGCGTGCATCTGTGGCGTACCAGCCGCGCCATTTCCACTTCCATGGTGGTGCTGGGCTGCCTGATGAATTTCACGCCCTTGGTCCATGCGCCCTTCGAGCACGATGCCACGTTGAATATCGCGCTCACCGCCGTGGGCGTCCCGCTGGTATTGTTCGCCGTCTCGGCGTTGATTACCCTCGGGCACCTATTCACGCATGTGTGTGGTGTTGTGCGCGCTGGCCTATGCCACGGTCAAAAAGCGCGCCAGCGAGGGCGGCTGACGCCGGGCGGAGTTCGATCCCGGCCCGGGGTCGCCCGGCACCGGGGGTTTCGTACGGTGAGGGCCTGGGTCAGGGCGGGACGGGGGCAGAGCGTCGGCGGGCGCTTTTCGTTATAATGCACGCCTCTTTCAGTCCAGCCGCATGGGATACTTGTTATGGCGCAATTGTCGGTTAAAAAAGTGGTGTTGGCCTATTCCGGTGGCCTGGATACCTCGGTGATCCTGAAGTGGCTGCAGGAAAACTATGACTGCGAGGTGGTGACCTTCACCGCCGACATCGGTCAGGGCGAGGAGCTGGAGCCGGCCCGCGCCAAGGCCCAGCAGATGGGCGTCAAGGAAATCTACATCGACGATCTGCGCGAGGAATTCGTGCGCGACTTCGTGTTCCCGATGTTCCGCGCCAACGCCATTTACGAAGGCGAGTACCTGCTGGGCACGTCGATCGCCCGGCCGCTGATCGCCAAGCGCCAGATCGAGATCGCCAAACAGGCGGGCGCCGACGCGGTATCCCACGGCGCCACCGGCAAGGGCAACGATCAGGTGCGCTTCGAACTCGGTGTATTACGCGCTCAAGCCGGATGTGCGGGTGATCGCGCCGTGGCGCGAATGGGATTTGACCTCGCGCGAGAAACTGCTGGCCTACGCCGAGCAGCACGGCATCCCGATCGAGAAGAAAAAAGGCCAGCGTTCGCCCTATTCCATGGACGCCAATCTGCTGCACATCTCCTACGAAGGCGGCGTGCTGGAAGACACCTGGACCGAGGCGGAGGACGGACATGTGGCGCTGGTCGGTGTCGCCGGAGGACGCGCCGGACAAGGCCGAATATATTGAACTGACGTATGCCAAGGGCGACATCGTCGCCATCAACGGCGAGGCCATGAGTCCCGCCAGCGTGCTGGCCACGCTCAACAAACTGGGCGGCGAACACGGCATCGGCCGCGCTCGACATCGTCGAGAACCGCTACGTCGGCATGAAGTCGCGCGGCTGCTACGAGACGCCGGGCGGCACCATCATGCTGAAGGCCCATCGCGCCATCGAGTCGATCACCCTCGACCGCGAAGTCGCGCATCTGAAAGACGAACTGATGCCGCGTTACGCCAGCTTGATCTACAACGGTTACTGGTGGAGCCCGGAGCGCCAGATGCTGCAACAGATGATCGACGCCTCGCAGGCGGCGGTGAACGGCGTGGTGCGTCTGAAGCTCTACAAGGGCAACGTCAGCGTCGCCGGCCGCAAGTCCGACGACAGTCTGTTCGACGCCAATATCGCGACTTTCGAGGAAGACGCCGGCGCCTACAATCAGGCCGACGCCAGCGGCTTCATCAAACTCAACGCGCTGCGCATGCGCATCGCGGCGAAGAAGGGGCGCAAGTAAATTTTTAACGTAGGGTGAGTTAGCGTAGCCCGCCAACTTGCGCCGTCAGGCGCTCCTTATGAAGATGGAGTCGGGTCGCTGCGCGACGTTTGGCGGGTTACGGCGCGACCCTCGCCCCCTCCCGTGCGCGGGAGGGGGAATCGGTCAAGAGTGTATAGACGGCACCCTGACTCACCCTGCATTCGATAGGAGGAGAGTATGCGCATATTGCACACCATGCTCCGGGTCGGCGATCTCGAGAGGTCGCTCAAGTTCTACACGGAAGTGCTGGGCATGAAACTGTTGCGCCGCCAGGATTATCCCGACGGCAAGTTCACGCTGGCCTTCGTCGGTTACGGCGCCGAGAGCGAACAGGCGGTGATCGAACTCACCTATAACTGGGGCGTCGAAAAATACGAATTGGGCAACGCCTTCGGCCATATCGCGATCGGCGTGGCCGACATTCACCGCACCTGCAACGAGATCAAACAGCGCGGCGGCAAGGTCACCCGCGAGCCCGGCCCCATGAAACACGGCAGCACGGTGATCGCGTTCGTCGAAGACCCCGACGGTTACAAACTCGAATTGATTGAAGGGCGTTAGACCTGTTTGCGGTGCGGCGAGCCGTCGTGAAAATATTGGCGGGTCATCGCGGCGTCCCCCTGTCTTCAAAAATATTGATGCGCGCCGGTGTGGCGAACTGCTATCGAAGCCGGATTCTTGTATCGATCTATCAGGTAATAAATGGGAAATAATCATGACTAGAATGAACGCGGTTTGGCATTGGAAAGGCGTGGCGGCGGCGGGCATGCTGGCCGCATTGACGGCCTGCGCGGGGGGCATGTCGCAGACCTTTGCCTTGGGAAATTATCAAATCACCGTGGCGACCGACCCTCGTCCGCCGCAGGTGGGCGAAGACGCGGAAGTGACGGTGCGATTCAAAAATTCTGATCAGGCCTTGGACGCCTGCCAACTGCATTTCCGGCAGTTCATGCCCGATCATGAAATGAGCGAGGACGATACCTGGCACGTCATGGAGCGGAGCGGCGATGTGTTCCGCGCGCGGGGCACTGAGTTCAGCATGGGCGGCGATTGGGAATTGGAGTTCAAACTGAGCTGCGGCGCCGACACCCGCCTGGTGAGCGTGCCTTATATATTGGAATGGCCCGAGTAAACCCGCCGGCGAAGGCGGTTGCGGCTCAGCGCCGCGCCGGATTCAAGGTCGCGTCCAGATTGAGCTGATCGCAGAAGCCGAGAAACTGTTCGCGCAGTTCGCCGGTGGCGAGATGACTCGGCAGGCTGATGGTCATGGTCAGCGAGAACATGGTGGTGCCGGTGTGGGCGGCGGCGTAGGTGTCGGTAGCCAATTCCTCGATGTTGATCTGGCGCTCGGCGAAGAATTGGCTGACGTTGCGGACGATGCCCGGATGGTCCATGGCCACCACGGTGATTTGATAGGGCGCCATGCGGTGTTTGGCCGGCCGGGGCTGGGTGGCTTTGGCGATCAGGGTGAGGCCCAGGCTGGATTCCAAATCGGCCAAGCGGTTTTTGACGCGGTCGATGGTGTCCGCCTCGCCGTTGACCAGCAGCATCAGCGCGAACTCACCGCCCAGTACCGCCATGCGGCTTTCCGCGATGTTGCAGCCGGCGTCCAGCAAGGCATTGGAGAGTTGATTGACGATGCCGGGCCGGTCTTTGCCCAGGGCGGAGATGACGAGATAGTCGGTCATGCGGTGATCCTCATGGCGATGGTCGTGAATGGGTCTTCCATGAGCCTGCCATCGAATAGGCTGATCGAGCAGCCGGTCCTTCTCGCCTCGATGGAAGAGCGGAGATACGGGTCATTGCTAAATGAATGTTGCGTTGCTGAGGTCCGCGCGACATTGTGCGCCCGCGGCGGGGCGGGCTGTCAAGCGCGCGTCCGGGGCAGTGTTTGTGAGTCATCATCGAAGAGCGATCAAGGCCGAACCTTGCGCAGGCCTCGCGATTAGTTGCCGGTGCCGAGAGTGCCGTCGTCTCGGTGACGAAAGTCTTGCGGTCGGGTACGGCGTCGGTCCGTCTGGCGGACTTATTGAGTGAGCAGCAGCCAAATGAGTGTTTCCGATAGGCCCGGGTTCAGCGGCGATTCTCGTCCCGCCGATCAATATGCCCGCATCGCCGACGACGTGGCCCGCCAGGGCTGGTCCGTGCAGGACGGGTTTCTGGACGAGGCCTTAACCGCCGCGCTCAAGGCCGAGGCCCTGCGTCTGCACGAGGCGGGGGCCTATCGTCGCGCTGGGGTGGGGCGGGGCGGACAGCTGCAAATCCGCCCGGAGCTGCGGGGCGATCGCATCGCCTGGCTGGACGGGGTGGAGACGGGCGAGGCCACTCGCCATTATCTGCGCGAGTTGGAGGCCTTGCGCCAGGCCTTGAACGGCAGCTTGTTTTTAGGCCTGTTCGACTTCGAGGGCCACTTGGCGGAATACCCGCCCGGCGCCTTTTACCGCCGGCATCTGGATCAACATCACGACCGCGACGACCGGGTGGTGAGCTGCGTGCTCTATCTCAACCGCGATTGGCTGCCCGGCGATGGCGGCGAATTGCGCTTGTATCTGCCGGATGACGCCGTGGGCCAGCGCGACATCGCGCCGCGGGCCGGCACCTTGGTGTGTTTTCTCAGCGACGTCTTCGAACACGAGGTGTTGCCCGCGCGAAGAAGCCGTCATAGCCTCACCGGCTGGTTCCGCCGCCGCGCCTTGTAACGGAATTCGCGAAGGGCGGCGCGGTGTCGAGCGGGCCGGCGGTTTGTGATAGGGTGGTAGCGATCACGTTCGTCATTGGGGAGGTGTCCGTCCATGATGGCTTGTCCGTTATGCAACCCGGGTTTGGAGGTCGTTTTGTGGCGCGATGAACAATGCCGGGTGATCCTC
Source organism: uncultured Gammaproteobacteria bacterium (assembly GCA_963729605.1). GTDB lineage: Bacteria > Pseudomonadota > Gammaproteobacteria > DRLM01 > DRLM01 > CAKKSB01. Next base: position 69,520 of record CAVSNY010000004.1, read on the forward strand.
GCCGGCAGCGCCGAGCATCCGGCCTTTTGCCGGGTGGTGTGGCATGCCCATGTCAGTGAGATGACCGACCTGCCGCCGGGGCGACGCGCGAGTTTGATGAACATAGTGTGGGCGGTAGAGGCGGCGCAGCGCGAATTACTGCGGCCGCGTAAGATCAATCTCGCCTCCCTCGGCAATCAAGTGCCGCATCTGCATTGGCACGTCATCCCCCGTTTCGAAGACGACGCCCATTTTCCCGATTCGGTGTGGTCGCCGTCGCGGCGCGCCGGTGTCCCTCATGAGGTGGATGCGGCCCGGCTCGCCGCGCTGTTGAGCGGTTTGCTCCAGCAGAGTTTGGGTCAGGGACGGCCCGATCTGGAATTGTGAGGCGGGCTCACTGGTATCCGAACGACGGATTTGAGCCGCCAAGACGTCAAGAAATCTCCCTGGTCGAAAAAGCGTGGCGTTCTTGGCAGCGTGGCGGCGCCCTATTTATTTATAAACCCGATCGCCGTGGCGGATCCAGCCGCCCGCCCGCCGTCCCCGGGGATCGTGATGGGTCCAGTGCACGACGCCGCCGCGTTCGTTCCATTCATATTCGCCGCGCAGGCTCACCTCGTCACCCGTCTTCAAGGCGTCGATGCGCGGCGCGAGATCGATGTTGTGACTCACCAACAAGGTTTGCCCCGAGCCGAGGCGAAGAATGAAGCGCTGATGGCGCGAACCTCGCGTGTCGTCGGGCAGGAGTTTGATCACCGTGCCGCGGGTCTCCACCTCGATATCGGAACGCCGTTCGCGAAAGGCGGCGGCGATCGCCGCGTCGCCGTCGATCGCGACCAGCGACGTGGCGGGTTGCGTCGATTGAGCCGTATCGCTATTGGTCGAGGCGAAGTAAAACGACGCGGCGGCGAGCAATAGCGCGGAGAGGATCGTGGTGATTTTCCTGTTCATGAGGGCGCGATTCGCAAGCGTGCTAAACCTGTTTCTTTAAACATTCGAGATAGGCCGCCTCATCGGGCAGGGCATTATTGCGCTGGGCGGTCCAGATCGCCTCGGCCATGCACTCGGCGACGCGGTGGTCGGTGTCATGGGCGTCGCCGCTGCGGGCCGCGAGGGTTTGATACAGGGCGCGGATGCCGGCCGGCCGGTCGGCGGCGATTTGTTCCTGCACGGCGATGTGCAAACCCAGATGCAGAAACGGATTGGATTGTCCCATCTCGGGGGTGTAGTCCTTGTCGTGCAGGGCCTGCGGGTCGTCGAACAAGGCGTGATATTCCGGGTGGGCCTTGATGGCCTGGGCGATCAATTGCTCCAGGGGTTGCATGGGCTGGTCTTCGCGGAATTTCCGCCAGCTGTCGATGAACATTTGTCGGAGTTCGTCGCGGTTTTGGGAAAAGAACATAAGAACCTCGCTGCTGGGTTAGCCCGGGGTCTTGTCGCGGTATTCGCAGAGATCGCGCACCACGCAGACGGGGCATTTCGGTTTGCGGGCGACGCACACGTAACGGCCGTGCAGGATCAGCCAGTGATGGGCGTCGAGTTTGAATTCATCGGGGACGTTCTTCAATAAATTTTTTTCCACCGCCAGCGGCGTGGTTCCGCGCGCCAGGCCGAGCCGGTTGGCGACGCGGAAAATATGGGTGTCCACCGCGATGGTGGGCTGGCCGAAGGCGGTGTTGAGTATGACGTTGGCGGTCTTGCGGCCGACACCGGGCAGGGCCTCCAGCGCCTCGCGGGTATCGGGCACTTGGCCGTCATGCCGTTCCACCAGGATGCGGCAGGTGGCCATGATGTTTTTGGCCTTGGCGTTGAACAGGCCGATGGTCTTGACGTGTTCTTTCAAGCCCGTTTCGCCTAATTTTAAAATCGCCGCGGGTGTGTTGGCGACCTTGAATAATTTTTCGGTGGCCTTGTTGACGCCTTTGTCGGTGGCCTGCGCCGAGAGGATGACGGCGATCAGTAGTTCGAAAGGCGTGTGGTAGTTCAATTCCGTGGTCGGCTTGGGATTGGCCGCTTTGAAGCGTTCGAAGAGCAGCTGGCGTTTTTTCGGCGTCATGAATTTAATCGTATGGAGGTTGGGTCGGTGCGGCGCCGGATGAAAGCCGTGGGTTATTGTAAGCGGTGCGCCACCGTTCTGACCATCGCGGCCGGGGTTCGCGGGTCAGTGATCGGCGCGCGTCTGGCCGTCATTCCGCAGCGGGGCCCGCGTCACGGCGTTTTCTCTGCCGGCGCGTTTGATGCGCGCGCGTTCGATGGCGGCACGTATCTCGGTTTGCGAGGGGCGGGCGGGAACCGGCAGGGTGTCCGCGGCGGCCGGCGGGGCGGTATTGGTTTTGGGCCGTTGCCAGCGCGCGGCCCGTTCCTGTTTTTCGCGTGCCAGGCGTTGCAGGCGCGCTTGATGGCGGCGGCGCGCCAAGCCCGTCTGTTCACTCAATCGGCTTGGCGCGCGGCGATACCACATGAGCCGTGGCCGGGCCGCGCTTGCGGCGGGCGGCGTCGCCGGGACCATGCGGATGCAATCGACCGGACAGGGCGCCACGCACAATTCGCAACCGGTGCATTCTTGGGCGATGACGGTGTGCATCTGTTTGGTCGCGCCGAGGATGGCGTCCACCGGACAGGCGAGGATGCACAAGGTGCAGCCGATACAGGTCTGTTCATCGATGATGGCGACGGTCTGCTCCAGCTGCACGGGACCATGGGCCGGATTGAGCGGTTTGGCGGGCACGCCCAGCAGTTTGGCGAGGGCGCGGACCCCGGCCTCGCCGCCCGGCGGGCATTGATTGATGTCCGCCTCGCCGCGGAGCAGGGCCTCGGCGTAGGGCCGGCAACCGGGGTAGTTGCAGCGGGTGCATTGGGTCTGCGGCAGCACGGCGTCGAGGTCGTCCACCGTCGGCCGGGGTTTGGAGCGTGAAACACGGCGGACCGCCGCCGCCAGGAGCAGTGCCGATAGCGAGAAGGCGATGATCGCGGTGAGCATGGCGGTGTTATCGAGTGAAGGGGCCCAAGCGTCCCATGGCGAAGTCCGGCATCATGCGCTTATTTCAGACGCAGGCCGGGTTGGGCGCCAGCGTCGGGTTCGAGCAGCCACAGCTCTTTACCGCCCGGACCCGCGGCGAGCACCATGCCTTCCGAGACGCCGAAGCGCATTTTGCGCGGCGCGAGATTGGCCACCACCACGGTGAGTTTGCCGACTAACTGTTCGGCGGAATACGCCGATTTGATGCCGGCGAAGACGTTGCGCCGTTCGCCGCCGAGATCGACCGTCAGGCGCAATAATTTATCGGCCTCGGGCACGGCCTCGGCGGCGACGATGCGGGCGATACGCAGGTCGATCTTGGCGAAGTCGTCGTAACTGATGATCGCTTGAATAGGGTCTTGCGCCAAAGGGCCACTTGCCGGGACGGCCGGCGCCGTGGTTTGCAAATTTTCTTTGGAGGCATCGAGCATGGCGTTTACCTGAGTGGATTCGACGCGGGTCATCAGCGCCTGATAAGGCGCGATGGTGTGCGCCAGCAAAGGCGTGCGCGGGCTGTCCCAGTGCAGTTCGCCGCCTTGCAGGAAGCTTTCGGCCAGCGCGGCGGTGCGCGGCAGGACCGGTTTCAAATAGGTGATCAGCACCCGGAATAAATTGACGCCCAGGCTGCACACCGCGTGCAGTTCCTGTTCGCGCTCGGGATCCTTGGCGATTTGCCAGGGTTTTTTCTCGTCGATGTATTGGTTGGCGCGATCGGCGAGGGCCATGATTTCCCGCACCGCGCGGCTGTAGTCGCGGTTTTCAAAACCGGCGGCGATGGATTCGCCGGCGTTGACGAATTCCTGATACAAGATTTGGTCGGGACACTCGGCGGCCAACCGTCCTTCAAATCGTTTGCTGATGAAGCCCGCGCAACGGCTGGCGATGTTGACGACCTTGCCTACCAGATCGGCGTTGACGCGTTGGGCGAAGTCGTCGAGGTTGAGGTCGAGGTCATCGACGCCGCCGCTCAATTTGGCGGCGAAGTAGTAACGCAGATATTCCGGGTTGAGATGGTCGAGATAGCTGCGGGCCTTGATGAAGGTGCCGCGGGATTTCGACATCTTCTGGCCGTTCACCGTGAGAAAGCCGTGGGCGAAGATCGCGGTGGGCGTGCGGAAGCCCGCGCCTTCCAGCATCGCCGGCCAGAACAAGGCGTGGAAGTAGACGATGTCCTTGCCGATGAAATGATAGAGTTCCGCGCCGCTGTCCTTTTGCCAGTAGGCGTCGAACGACAGGCCGCTGCGCGCGCAATAGGCCTTGAAGCTGGCCATGTAACCGATGGGAGCGTCCAGCCACACATAAAAATATTTGCCTTCGGCGCCGGGGATCTCGAAGCCGAAATAGGGTGCGTCGCGCGAGATGTCCCATTCCTGCAAGCCGGCCTCGAACCATTCGTCGAGTTTGTTGGCGACCTCGGGCTGGAGGTGGCCGCCGCGGGTCCAGTCCCGCAGCATGTCGGTGAAATCGTTGAGCTTGAAGAAATAATGCAGCGATTCTTTTTCGATGGGACGGGCGCCGGACAAGACCGAGACCGCATTCTTCAAATCGGAAGGCGAATAAGTGGCGCCGCACACCTCGCAACTGTCGCCGTATTGATCCGCCGCGCCGCAGCGCGGACATTCGCCTTTGATGAAACGATCCGGCAGAAACATCTGTTTTTCCGGATCGAAGGCCTGGGTGATGGTCCGCGTGCTGATGTGGCCGGCCTCACGCAGGCGCTGATAAATCAACGTCGCCAGTTCGCGATTTTCCGGCGAGTGGGTGCTGTGGTAATGGTCGAAGGCGATGGCGAAGCCGGCGAAATCGGCGCGGTGCTCCTCGCCGATGCGCGCGATCAAGACTTCGGGCGTAATGTCTTCTTGCCGCGCGCGCAACATGATCGGCGTGCCGTGGGCGTCATCGGCGCAGACGTAGTGGCATTCATGCCCCCGCATCTTTTGAAAGCGCACCCAAATGTCGGTTTGAATGTATTCGACCAGATGGCCCAGATGAATGGGGCCATTGGCGTAGGGCAGGGCGCTGGTGACGAGAATGGTGCGGCGTGTGGCGTCCATATGCTTTCGCGTTATCCCGAATGACAAAAAGGGAAATTATAGCTCAAGCAGGGAGGTTTGACGGCCAGTAAATGCGTGAGGGGTAACGATAAAAGTAAAAGGGGCGAACCGCCCCTATTACTATTTGAATTACTGGATCTTGATTACTGGATTTTCGGTTGTACTGCGGAAGGCTTTCCAGTCTTCCAGATAAGGATCAAAGCCGCCGCCGACATATTCCCAGGTGCCCGATGTTTGATCGGGACCTGTTCCCGGTATCCAGCGATATTGACCGGCTGTGACGTTACTCGCCTGGGCATCGAGCGCCATGTTGAAACTGCCCGCTCCGCCCGGCAGGCTCATGGTGTTGATGACCGGTGCGGCGGTGGTCATGTTATCGTAATTCAAACCGCGCATATCGGTTTGAAAAAACGCTTGGATTTCCGCATTTTCCACTGTGTTGACCAGTGATTGGGTAATTCGGGGTTTATTGAGAAGGCTGTCTTTTAAGAATTCCTGAAAGAACTCGCCTTGGTCATTGCTGACGTTATGCACTTGGCGCATTTCCACACGCTTTGGATTGGCGGTGGAATTACCGGAGATGGTCTCGTCGGGATCCAGCGGTCTCTGGTTCGCGAAAATGGAAGGGGTAGTAAACCGGGTGCAGGTAGGACAACCCTGAAACGTCGTGGTCCCCCCACTGGAGGAGCCTGGTATGCTTAGAAAGCCCCCTCCCCAAATGACGGTGCTACCGGCACGAATGAATGTTTCCTGGGCAAACTCGCTGGTGGAGTCTCCCACAATAAGGTGATAGTAGGATTGGCCATCAGGGCCTATGATCCGCTCTTGCAAAAATGGGGTCTTGTCCGGGTCGTTTAATTGAGTTCTCTGGGACTCTATGGTGCAGCCCACCCCGCCTTCGCCCCTGTTGCAATTGAGATTGGGAAGTCCGCCGCCGAACGCATCTCCAATACGAGTCCAATTGAGAGCGAAATCCGCTTGGCTGGCTGGCGCCGCCAATAACAGATACAAGCCCACACCTACGGTAAGTGCTTTTTTATAATTAGACATTAGCCTCATCCCCCGGTTAAACCCGGTTGTGTGTACCCCCACCTGCGTTATTTTTAACGTAGTTGTATAACAAAAGTCAATCACCAGACTCTCCGCGGCGCCTAGAATGGCCGCTAATGTCGGCGCGCTATGGGATCATGGTTTTTACAATTCATCCGGGTGTCAAGGCGTTAGCCGAAATTATGGATGAATAGTAGCAAATGTTAACTTTTCTTTACTTTATAAGCTGAATTTTCTATGTGGTGTCGAGGTCGTTCCCGTGGAAAGGCTTTTTTGCGATCAGCCATGGTGTACACTATTCCGCCTTGTAGTCATCACGGTGACACAGTGATGCGTATTTGAAAAATATTAAGGAGTTACTGGCAATGGCCGAGGTGTCCCGCCTCCAGGTGGAAATGGCGCTGAAAAGTTTCACCGATCCCTACTTGAAGCAGGATTTGGTTGCCAGCAAGGCGGTCAAGAATATCGCGATCAGCGGCGACCGCGTGACGGTGGACGTGGTGCTGGGTTATCCCGCCGCGGGAGTGCGTGCGCAATGGATCGCCGAACTCAAGGCCAAAGTAGAGGCTATCGATGGCGTGGCCCATGCTGACATTCACCTCTCATGGGAGGTGATGGCGCATGCGGTGCAGCGCGGCGTGGCGACCCTCAAGGAAGTGAAGAATATTATCGCGGTGGCCTCCGGCAAGGGCGGGGTGGGCAAATCCACCACCGCGGTGAATCTGGCCTTGGCCTTGGCCGCGGAGGGCGCCACGGTGGGTATCCTCGATGCGGATATCTACGGTCCCAGCCAGCCGCGCATGTTGGGCGCGGACGGCCGCCCCGAGAGCAAAGACGGCAAATCCATGGAGCCGATCACGGCCCACGGCATACAATCCATGTCCATCGGTTATCTGATCGATGAAGAATCGCCGATGATCTGGCGCGGTCCCATGGTCACTCAGGCGCTCACCCAATTGCTGAATGAGACCAACTGGCATGGCTTGGATTATTTGGTGGTGGACCTGCCGCCGGGCACCGGCGATATTCAACTCACCCTGGCGCAGCGCATTCCGGTCAGCGGCGCGGTGATCGTGACCACGCCGCAGGATATCGCCCTGCTGGACGCGCGCAAGGGACTCAAGATGTTCGAGAAGGTCGAGGTGCCGGTGCTGGGTATCGTGGAAAACATGAGTATCCACCTGTGCAGCCAGTGCGGTCACGCCGAACACATCTTCGGTGAAGGCGGCGGTGAACGCATGGCCAAACAATATGACGTGGCGTTTCTCGGCGCCTTGCCTTTGGATATCCATATTCGCGAGCAGGCCGACGGCGGTAAACCCACGGTGGTGGCCGACCCGGACGGTCCGGTGTCGCGCATCTATCGCGATATCGCGCGGCGGGTGGCGGCATCCTTGGCCTTGCGCGCGCGGGATTACAGCGGCAAATTTCCCAATATCGTCATTCAAAACACCTGAGATGACGGGTTCCCCCTCAGCGGCGGGTTCCACCGTGGGGCGGCGTTGCCGGATAAAAAATTCTTGATATTAAGCGAAGGCCTCACATGAGCATCAAGTCAGACAAGTGGATCCGCCGCATGGCCGAACAGCACGGCATGATCGAGCCCTTCGAACCCAATCAAGTGCGGGAGAGAAACGGTGAACGTCTGATTTCCTACGGCACTTCCAGTTATGGCTACGATATCCGCTGTGCCGACGAATTCAAGATATTCACCAATATCAACTCGGCCATCGTCGATCCGAAAAATTTCGACGCCAACAGTTTCGTCGATATCAAATCGGCGGTCTGCATCATCCCGCCCAACTCGTTCGCCCTGGCGCGCACCGTGGAATATTTCCGGATTCCGCGCAACGTGCTCACCATCTGCCTCGGCAAATCCACGTATGCCCGCTGCGGGATCATCGTCAATGTCACGCCGTTGGAACCCGAATGGGAAGGTCACGTGACCCTGGAATTCTCCAACACCACGCCGTTGCCCGCGAAGATCTACGCGAACGAGGGTGTGGCGCAGGTGTTGTTTCTGGAATCCGACGAGGTATGCGAGACTTCGTACAAGGATCGCGGCGGTAAGTATCAGGGCCAGCGCGGCGTCACCTTGCCCAAGGCGTGAGCCGATACGGTCCCCGCCGGGTTCAGCGCGCCGGCAGTCCCTTCACCGATTGGATGTCCATGCTGAGGCGGCTACCGTCGGTTTCCTGTTGTTCGAGACGCACCGGCAGATAGTTCAGCGCCGGCGCGCACCACACGATGGTGTCGCGCTTGTCGTCGAGCCGTTCGATCTTGACGGTCTTAAATTTACCCAGCGGGGTATTCATCATCTCTTCGCCGAGGACCTCGAATCGGTAATTCTTCAGGCGGCCGCCGTCGGCGACATTGTATTGCAAGTCGGTGCGGCCCTTTTTCAAATCCTGCATGATCGCCAGTTGGTGAAGCAGCTTGTCTTGCGTGCCCGCGGGAATGTCCATGCGCCACGGGTCGCCGTCGATGTTATTGGTCACCACGCCGCGCCCCCAATCAAAGAGCAACTTGACGCGCCGGGCCTTTTTGCCGCCGTGGCGATTGTATACATATTCGAGAGGGCGCACTTGGCCCTCGTGGAAGGTCCAGATGCTGCGTTCTTCGATGCGGTCTTTGACGAACCAGGCGATCATGCCGGTGGCGTAGGTGACGGATTCGAAGATATAACGGCCCTCGCCGGCGGTGCGCAGGCTGCGGGTGGCGTTGCCCAGCGAGACCCCGTTGCGCTTTAAAACATACTCGGCGCTGAAATTGGGAAAGGGCGCTGTTTCCTCGGCGAGCACGGAAGGACTGATGGTCCAGCCCAGCGCCAGCCCCGCCCAAAAAACACACACTGCCTTGCGAAGGGAGGTCACTTTAGTCATTCGCTGGTTGTCTGCCGTGGTAGCCGTACCGGTTGGCCGTCGAGCATAGCCCGGTTCGCGCGCAATGTCAGCCGCCCTTCGGCGAACCAGCGGATCACTTGCGGATAGAGTGCGTGTTCGGCCTGTTGCACGCGCGCCGCCAGACTGGACGCATCGTCGCCGGGCAATACGGCGACGACGGTTTGCGCCGCCACCGGGCCGCCGTCCAATTCGGCGGTGACGAAGTGGATGCTCACGCCGTGTTCCTTCACGCCGGCCTCCAGCGCGCGCCGGTGGGTGTCGATGCCGCGAAAGGCGGGCAACAGGGACGGATGCACGTTGAGCAAGCGGCCGTGATAATGCGCGACGAATTCCGGCGTGAGGATGCGCATGAATCCGGCGAGCACGACTAATCGCGGCTGGTACTGATCTATCGCGGCTTGCAGCGCGGCATCGAACGTGGCGCGGTCCGGGTACTGGCGGTGATCCACCACCAGCGCCGCGATACCCGCGCGGCGCGCGCGCTCCAAACCTTGCGCCTCGGGTTTATTGCTGATGACGGCGCGGATCTCCACCGGCAACGCCGCGGTCGCTACCGCGTCGATGATGGCTTGCAGATTACTGCCGTTGCCCGAGATGAGAACGACGACAGGCAAACGCGGAGCGGCGTCACTCATGAGGCGGTGAGCGTCACCTGATGGGCGGCGCCGCGGCGCCGCGCGACCTCGCCGATGCGCCAGGCCGTCTCGCCCAGTTCGCGCAAGCGGCGCAGCGCCCGTTCGGCCTCGGCGGCGGGCACGCAGACGATCATGCCGATGCCGCAATTGAAGGTGCGGTACATCTCGTCGTCGGCGACCTTGCCTTGGCTTTGCAGCCAGCCGAACACCGGCGGGCGCGGCCAGCTGGCGGTATTGATGAAGGCTTGGGTCTCTTCGGGCAGCACCCGCGGCAGATTCTCGGTGATGCCGCCGCCGGTGATGTGGGCGAGGGCGTGCACCGGCACGTCGCTCAAGAGGGCCAGCAGCGATTTGACGTAGATACGGGTCGGTTCGAGCAAGGTGTCGCCCAGGCTTCGGCCGTGGAACTCTTGCGAGAGATCGGCGCCGCTCACCTCGATGATCTTGCGGATCAGCGAATAGCCGTTGGAATGCGGGCCGGACGAGGCGAGACCGATCAGCACATCGCCGGCGGCGACCCGGCTGCCGTCGATGATGCGTTCTTTTTCCACCACGCCCACGCAGAAGCCGGCGAGGTCGTAGTCGCCGCCGTGATACATGCCGGGCATTTCGGCGGTCTCGCCGCCCACCAGCGCGGCGCCGGCCAGCTCGCAGCCGCGGCCGATGCCGCCCACCACCGCCGCCGCGACGTCCACGTCCAAATGGCCGGTGGCGTAGTAGTCGAGGAAGAACAGCGGTTCGGCGCCCTGCACCACGATGTCGTTGACGCACATCGCGACGAGGTCGATGCCGATGGTGTCGTGTTTGGCGAGTTGCATGGCCAGCTTGAGTTTGGTGCCGACGCCGTCGGTGCCGGACACCAGCACCGGCTGGCGATAGCCGGCGGGGATCTCGAACAAGGCGCCGAAACCGCCGAGACCGGCCAGCACGCCGGGACGGCGGGTGCGGGCGGCGATGGGTTTGATCCGATCGACCAGGCGGTCGCCGGCGTCGATGTCCACGCCGGCGTCGCGGTAGCTCAAGCCGGATTGGGGGGGCTGGGTAGTGCTCATGGGATGATGGTCGCTGTGTCGTTCGCAGAAAATGTTGCGCGTATTGTAGCGGTTGCGCCGGCCCTTGTCCCCGGTCGCGTACCCGGCGCGGGGGAGAAGCGTGTATCATTTCGCCGGACGTGGCGCTTTGCGAAGGATCAAAGGGATCATGAGTCGATTGATAATATTCTGCATGGTTGCCGCGCTGCTGGCGCTGTCGCCGCGCGCCGGGTGGGCGGTGGAGGTGACCGACTTGTACGAGGCCGAGATCGCGGTGGCCGATCAAAGCGCCGCCGCCCGCGCCGCCGCCAGCCGCGCCGCCCTGGCCGAGGTGCTGGTGAAGGTGACCGGCAGCGCCGCCGCGCCCGCCCAGCCTGAGTTCAAAACCCTGCTGCAGCAGGCCGAGCAGGCAATGCAGCGTTACGGCTATCGTACGGCGGAGGGGGGGCAAAGTTTGCAGGTGAGTTTCGACCGGCAGGCCATCAATCAACGCGTTTACGACGCGGGTTTCCCGGTGTGGGACCGCAACCGTCCGCAGATTTTGCTGTGGCTGGCGCTGGAAGACGCGGGCGGGCGGACCCTGGTGGGCGGTGAAAACCGGCCCGAGTTACAGGCGGTGGTCAAGGACCGGGCGCAACGCCGCGGCCTGCCGGTGAGTTTGCCCAAGCTGGATAGGGACGACCAAACCGCGGTCAGTGTGGCCGATGTGTGGGGCCAGTTCATCGAACCGGTGGCGCAGGGCTCGGCCCGTTATCAAGCCGACGCGCTGCTGCTCGGCCGGGTCTATTCGATCGGGCCGGAGCGTTGGCGCGGGCACTGGACCTTGCGGCATGCCGGCAGCACCGCCAGTTGGGAGGCGGGCGCGGGTTCGGTGGCCGACGTGGTGGCGGCCGGACTCAATCAGGTCGCGGAGAATATGGCCCGGCGTTACGCGCTGGTGTTGAAGCCCGGGGTGAGCAGCGTGGCGACCTTGGTGGTGGAGAATGTGGCCAACGTCCAGGATTACGCCCGGCTGTCGCGTTATCTCGGCGGGCTGGACCCGGTGGGCGGCGTCGCCGTGGAGCGGGTCGAGGGCGCCAGCGTCGTGTACCGTGTGCAAGTGCGCGGCGAGTTGCAGGGTCTCACCCAGTCTTTGGCGCTGGGCCGGGTGCTCACGCCGGTGGCGGGGGGATCGACGCCCGGCGATGAACTGTTGTATCGATTGATGCCGTGAACCTGCGGGACATCCCCAACACGATTAGTGTGCTGCGCATGGTGCTGGTCGTGCCGGTGGCCTGGTTTTTGTTGACCCAGCGCTACACGGAAGCCTTGCTGACCTTTCTCATCGCGGGCATCTCCGACGGTGTGGACGGTTATCTCGCCAAACGCTTCGGCTGGCACAGCCGCCTGGGCTCCATCCTCGATCCGCTGGCGGACAAACTGTTGCTGGTCACTACTTACGTGGTGCTCGGCTGGCTGGAGGTGTTGCCGCTGTGGCTGGTGATCACGGTGGTGGCCCGCGACGTGGTGCTGTTCAGTGGCGCGCTGGCCTTTCACTGGCTGGTGGGCCGCTACGATATGGAGCCGAGCTGGATCAGCAAATTCAATACCGTGGCGCAGATCGTGCTCGCGGTCGCGGCGGTGGCCTCGCTCGATTTATTGCCCATGCTGGCCGGCATCGTGGAAGGGCTGATTTACGTAGTGCTGATCACCACTCTGCTGAGCGGCGCCGACTACGTGTGGACCTGGGGTGTGCGGGCTTACCGCGCGCGGCGGGCGCCGCGCTGAATTAATCCAGGTCTCTGACCCTGCCGGGGTGCGTCAATGCTTGCGCGTCAGGTCGGAGCGAGTTAGGCCGGAGTGTGACGCGTCAAGGCCAGAGTGACGCGTCAAGGCCAGGGTGACGCGTCAAGATCAGAGTGATGCGTCAAGGCCAGAGTGATGCGTCAAGGCCAGAGTGATGCGTCAAGGCCAGAGTGATGCGTCAAGGCCAGAGTGATGCGTCAAGGCCAGAGTGACGCGACGCGCTGCTTTTGATTTTTCCCCTCCTTGTCACAAGGAGGGGTGGCCCGCAGGGCCGGGGTGGTTGCTCTTCGCGAAGGGCGTGGTAGCGCAGCGCATTGAATCGCTGACTCTCTACGTCACCGGTTTTATCAGCGGTATTTAACAATGGAACGAGAATCACGGATGCTGAGTGATACCCAAAAATGGTTGCTGTTGGCGGGGCTCGTCGCTTCCGCCGTGTTGTTGTATTTACTGGGGCCGGTGCTCACGCCGTTTTTAGTCGGCGCGGGCCTGGCGTATCTCGGCGATCCGCTGGCGGACCGTTTGGAGGCCAAGGGTTTGCCGCGCACCCTGGCGGTGGTGGTGGTCTTCTCGGTGATGCTGGCGGTGCTGGTGTTGGCCGCCGTGGTGCTGGTGCCGCTGTTGCAGCAACAAGTGATGGTGTTGATCGACAAACTGCCGGCCTATCTCGATTGGCTGGAGCATCAAGCCTTGCCTTGGTTGCAGCGGCAGGTGGGATTCGCCGAACTGCGCCTGGATGTGGAAAGCCTCAAGCAGGCGCTGATGGCGCACTGGCAGCAAGTGGGCGGCGTGGCGGCGGGCGTGCTGGGCTCGGTGACCCGTTCCGGCGTGGCGATCATGGGGTGGCTGGCGACCGTGGTGCTGATCCCGCTGGTGGCGTTTTATTTGCTGCGCGACTGGGATGTGATGATCGCGCGCATCGGTGCGCTGGTTCCGCGCCGCCACCTGCCGGTGGTCACCCGGCTGGCCAAGGAGTGTGATGCCGTGCTCGGCGGTTTTCTGCGCGGGCAAGTCGCCGTGATGACCCTGCTGGGGGCGGTGTATACCGTGGGCTTGTGGCTGGTGGGATTGGACCTCGCGCTGCTCATCGGCGTGTTCGCGGGGCTGGTGAGCTTCGTGCCGTACCTGGGTTTTATCCTGGGGGTCTTGTTCGCCGGCGTGGCGGCGCTGATGCAGTTTCAAGAACTGTTTCCCCTGTTGCTGGTGCTGGCGGTGTTCGGCGTGGGGCAGGTGTTGGAAAGTTTCATCTTCACGCCTTGGCTGGTGGGTGATCGCATCGGCTTGCATCCGGTGGCCGTCATTTTCGCGGTGATGGCGGGTGGGCAATTGTTCGGTTTCGTCGGCGTATTGCTGGCCTTGCCGGTGACGGCGGTGCTGGTGGTGTTGCTGCGTTACGGCAAGGAGCGTTATCTGGCCAGCCGGGTTTACGCCGGCGGCGACGGCGCTTGAGCGAAACGCCGATGTCCCGTTCCGGCCCCCCCGGTTTGTTCGCGCAATTACCGCTCGGCGTCCGCCTGCGGGCCGGGGCGACCTTCGCCAATTATCATCCCGGCCCCAATCACGAGGCGTTGACGCTGGTGCGGCAGGCGGTCGCCGCCGGCGACGAGCAATGCCTGTATCTGTGGGGCGGCGCGGGCACCGGCAAGACCCATTTGCTGCAAGCCGCCTGTCATGTCATCGCCGCGCGCGCCGCGCCGGTGGCCTATCTGCCCTTCGCGGACGCCGCGGATTTCACCCCGGCGATGCTGGACGGTTTGGAGCAATTGCCATGGGTGGTATTGGACGACCTCGACCGCATCGCCGGCGACGCCGCCTGGGAGACCGCGCTGTTTCATTTGTACAACCGCGTGCGCGAAGCGGGCGGCCGCTTGCTGATGGCGGCGCGCGGCAATCCCGCCACCCTGGCGCTGAACCTGCCCGATCTGCGTTCGCGGCTGGCCTGGGGCCTGGTATTGCAGCTCCACGAGTTGAGCGACGACGACAAGGCGGCGGCGCTGCGCATGCAGGCCCACCAGCGCGGGATGGACATGCCGGTCGAAGTGGCGGTGTTTCTACTGCGCCGTTGCCGCCGCGAGATGCATGCGCTCTTCCAACTGTTGGAGCTGCTGGATCACGCCAGCCTGGCGGCGCAGCGCAAACTCACCGTGCCCTTCGTCAAATCCGTGCTGGATGCGCCGCCGGCATGAATCCGCCGTGGATGGCTTGCCGCGCCGGTGCGTTAACCGCGTTGCGTCAGGCAAACGCCGACCTACGGCGTTTGCCGCCAAGACGCCGAGGACGCCAAAAAATATTTCTTGAATCAAGGCGGAAAAAAGCCTGTGCCGTCCTGGTGTCGAATGGTTTAGCGGTCAACCGTGAATATTTCGTATACATCCCCTCTCCCGCAAGGGGAGAGGGGGACGACGTCCCAGGCATTCATCCTTCGTCCTTTCTCTACGGCAGGACGTACCGACGTACCATGGACGCCAAAAAATATTTCTTGAATCAAGGCGCAAAAAAGCGTGTGCCGTCTTGGTGTCGGATGGTGTCGCGATTAACCGTGAATATTTCGTATACATCCCCTCTCCCTTGACGGGAGAGGGGTAGGGGAGAGGGTGATCGAAAGCGATGAGGCCCCCATTATAACCCCCCCCCCTCTCCCCGTCCCTCTCCCGCAAGGGGAGAGGGGGATGACGTCCCAGGCATTCATCATTCGTCCTTTCTCTACGGCAGGACGTACCATGACGACTCACACATGGAATTTTTATTTTTCCGGCGAGCAGGCAGCACAAGACGTTTCAACTCTCCGCCAAACGCCGCGCTATGTCCGCCACCCGTTTGCCCAAGGCGCGGCACAGACGTTTCTCTTCCTCGGTGAGCGGCAGCTTGCTGTCGCTGCCCGCGACGTGGCTGGGACCGTAAGGCGTGCCGCCGCTGGTAGTGGTGGTGAGATCCGTCTCGCTATAAGGCAGGCCGGTGATCAGCATGCCGTGATGGAGCAACGGCAGCATCATCGACAGCAAGGTGGTTTCCTGGCCGCCGTGCTGGGTGGAGGTGGACGTGAAGACCGCGGCGGGTTTGCCGGCCAGCGCGCCGGACAGCCACAGGCTGCCGGTCGTGTCCAAAAAATATTTCACCGGCGCCGCCATATTGCCGAAGCGGGTGGGACTGCCCAGCACCAGCCCGGCGCATTCGCGCAGATCGTCGAGGCCGGCATAGGGCGGACCCTCGGCGGGAATGGTATCCGCCACCGCCTCGCAGACCGTGGATACCGGCGGCACGGTGCGCAGGCGGGCCTGCATGCCCGGCACTTCTTCGATGCCCCTGGCGATGAGCCGGGCCATGGCGGCCACGCCGCCGTGGCGGCTGTAATACAAAACGAGGATATCGGCCATCTGCACGATCCGGTTGCGGGCACGGCGCTATTCTATAGGCTGTCGCCTTGACAGCCCAGGGGGCGCTTGTTAGCTTCACGGAAAAATTTCATTGCACTACAGCCAAATTTCTCCGCGCAATAGGCCCATGACTTTCTCCGGATGGAAGACGTGAAGTGATGATCAAGCCGCGCTTTTACATGGGGGCCGTCGCCCTGTCGATCGTCCTTTCCGGTTGCGCCAGCGCGCCCATGCAGGAGATGAGCGATGCCCGCCAGGCCTTGCAGGCGGCGCGGGAGGCGGAGGCCGGCGCCTACGCGCCGACGCGCTACAGCGAGGCCGAGCAGCGCCTGTCGCGCGCTGAAAAGCGGTTGTCGTCCCGCGATTACAAGAGCGCCCGCGATAATGCCCTGACGGCGCGGCGCGAGGCCATCGCCTCGCGCAATATGGCACTGGCCATCAGCCAGGCCAAGGAGATATTGATCGAAGTCGATGCCGAAAAGGCCTTGTCGCAAGAGGCCCGCGATTGGGTGAGGCAGGCGGAAGCCGCCGCCGCCGCCGGCAACGAAGAAGAAACGGTGAACGCCGCCTTGCGCGCCAAGAAGCGGGCCTTGGAGGACTTGCGCCGCGCCCGCGAGATCCGGCGGCAGCAACAGCAAGAAAACCGTTCGTGGCTGGAACAGGCCAAACCGCTGCTGGACGAGGCGCGGCGCGATGAGCCGCGGATGGACGAGGATCAGCGGCGCGCCTTGGCCGAGGCCGCCGCGATTTATGCGAACGGGCAGGGTAAAATCGCCTTCGAGCACCTGACCGGATTGTTGGCCGAATTGCGCGCCTTCCTGGCGGCCCCGCCGCCGTCGCCGCCCGCCAAGGAATACCGCGTCATGCGCGGCGATACCTTGTGGAGCATCGCGGCCAAGCCCGAGGTCTACGGCAACCCGCGCTGGTGGCCGCTCATCTACCGCGCCAATCGCGCGCGAATCGCCGATGTCGATGTCTTGCGGGCCGGCCAGGTGCTGATCATCGATACCCGGCCCAGCGAGGCGGCGATCGCCCATGCCGTGCAACATGCCATCCGGCGCGAACAATGGTCGATAGGCGTGGCGGAAAAAGAAGACCAGGCCTATTTGCGCGACGCGCCTTGAATTCGGCATATCCGGCGGCATGTCGTTTGCCGCGGATTTTTCGCGCCGGCGCATGCCGGCGTTTTTTCGTGGCGAGTTTTCGCGCGGAGCGCCCTTGCCGATATCTATCCCAGGTTTGGAACACGCCCCGGCGCTGTTGTAAAAATCACTTTCTTTTTGTAAAAACCCGGCGTTGCGGTGTGGTGCAGACACACGCCGATCCGAACTCATCCCGGCGCGATCCTCGATTTAAATGACGGTGATCGCTGAGGCGGCAGCGGCTTGATGCCGATCCGTCGTCGCATTGGCGGCGATCGGCACGCCGCCTGCATCGTCTATCGCGCGTTGCGTGAGATTCCAGATATTCATCGAAGGAGACGACCATGCCGCGAGGAGACAAAAGCGCTTATACGGACAAGCAGAAAAGACAGGCCCGCCATATCGAACAGCAGTATGAAAATAAGGGTGTTTCGGAAAAGGAAGCCGAACGGCGAGCTTGGGCGACCGTGAATAAAGAACACGGCGGCGGCAAAAAATCAGGTAGCGGGCGACGCCGCGGTAAGGGTCACTGAGCCGCACGGTAATCAACCGAGCGGGTAAAAACACCGCTCGGCTGCGCCGAGAGGGGATGGATGCGAACGGCCGGAAAATAGTCGGCGTTCCGTCTGATTCATGTTTCGTATTTTCATATATTGAATTGTCATTGCCGTAGCGTCTCGGTTACGGCGGGAGGCCGGCCTTGGATAAACTGGGCATCGAGTGGAGTTGGGAGTCCCTTTATCTCACCGAGTTACTCATGGCCTATGTGTTGACCCTGCCCATTGCCTGGGACAGGGAGCAGACGACGCGCAGCGCGGGCCTGCGCACCTTTCCCCTGGTGGCGATCGCCAGTTGCAGTTATTTGCTGATAGCGCGCGATGTATTCGAGCCAGAGGGCCTGGCGCGCGCGTATTACGGCCTCATCACCGGCATCGGTTTTATCGGCGGCGGCGCCATCTTGAAAAACGGCGGCAGCGTCAAAGGCACCGCGACCGCCGCCAGCATCTGGAGCACCGGCGCGCTGGGGGCGGCGGTGGCCTTGCATCATTACGGAATAGCCGTGGTGCTGTCGCTGATGGTGTTTTTCACCCTGCGTTATGCGAACACCTTCAAAAAAATCATCAAGAAGGAAAACTGCGATGCGGAAAACAAGGACTAACGCATGTTCGCGCGCCGCAATCCCTATTGCCTGTTGAGTCGGCGCCGCATTTCATTCGTCATTGGCGTCGGCGTCACGTCGATGCCTGGCATGCGATTTCAAAGACGTTCATTAAATGACAGGATGAAATTCCGGATGCGCTTGGCGTTGGCGCCGGCGTCGCTGCCGCCGACCCGGGAGACCGAACGCAAGTCGATACGCGTCATTTGCCCGTGGGACGCGACGCGTATCACCACGTCGTCCTTGAAACCGAACCACAGGGTGGTATCCGTCGCTTCGATGCGGCCTGTCTCCGGTTCGCTGGCCACGACTTCCCAACCCAAATCACGCACTACTTCCAACGCGAGAGTGAAGGCGTGTTGCGCATCGATGGCGACATCGATGGGCTGGATATCGGGATAGCCCTGTTGTTGCAGCGCGGCGATGGCCGGTCCTGCGTAGTCGGTTGAATTGGATTGATCGCCGCGCAAGGGCAAGACCGCGGAGAAGGACGGCGGGTCGAGCGGGTCGGTGGTGATGTCGTGGATGGGCGGCAGGGCGCGGATCTGTTGCAAGGCCTGCCAAGGTATCCACACCACCGCCGCGCCGATCGCCAATCCACTCAGGGCGGCGGTGAACCCGCGCCGCGGTCCGGCGGGACGCGCCAGGACCGCGCCGAGCGCGGATACCGCGCAGGCCGCGAGTCCCGCGAAGAACGCCCACTTCAACACGGTGAAGCCCGTGCCGAAATCCCACCAGCCCCAACGATGGCCCAAACCGGAACTCAAGGCGGCCGCGGCCGCCAGCAAGGCCAACGCCAATCCGAGCCAGGCGACGCGGGAACGGGGTGGCCCTCGGAAAGCGGGGGGATGAGAATTCCCCGAAAAACTATTTAAAAATTTCTTTTTAACGTCCATGAATTAATTTTTTAGCGATGCATGACAGGGCGGAACCGGGGTAGCAAACACGCAAGGTATCGAAGATCCGGCATCTCCTTCGATGCTGAGCTGACTTGTAAGTTCGTGCGCAAAAAAGAGGAGTCTTTCATAAAAAAACCTTAAAGAACTTCGCAATGCCCCTGCTCAGGATGGCCATCGATTTTCAGCCCCTGCCCATGCGCGGCGGCAACACGTGAAAGATGACGTGAATCCCCCGGAACCGCAAGCCCCGTCGGCTCGCGCTGACGCTGCCTTGTATGCGGTGATCGGAAAAGGACGGAAGTTCGCGGCGCGGAAACCGGCATCCATTGGGCGAGCTTGGCGAGCTTGACCAGATGATCGAATCCCGCGGCGCACGTACGCTGCTTGTCCTCGTCCTGAAACCTGAATGTGCGACCGGCACCGTGTTGCTGCTCACTCCTTAAGTTGAATCGGTTTCGCCGGAACGTCGAATGTACATCACGTTAGGGCAAACTGTAATTTTTACATTGGCCGCCCAAACTTTCCCTGATTTTCCTGATGGAAAAGAGTTTCGGTATTGCATTTTTAAACCGTTTGTTGCGCATGCAGGTTGCTTAAAAATAGGCAGTTATCAATTGGCCGGACGTTTCGGGAGATGAATTCCTCGAATGGGCGTGCATCTTGCTTGACCTATCACGTGATCATCAAAACGCGCACGAACGTAAAACAAGCGGGGTCTTCGCGCAACCCTTAACGTGTAGAGCGTATGACAAAACACTAAACACTAAAGGAGTGAAGTATGAAACGTTTCAGAGAAAAATTAGCGGTTCAAGAAAATATGGGCATCATCGATCGGAGTTTGCGTCTATTTTTTGGGCTTTTGTTACTGGTGCCTATCCTGGTCTTAACCCAGAAGGTGGAGCCTCCCACTTGGGAATGGTTCACTACCCTGGTTTCCCTTTATTTGTTTTTCACCGCCATGCTGGGTTGGGATCCGGCCTATGCCGCGCTGAATCGCAAGACCTGTGGCACATCGGACAAGAACCGTTGCGGCAGTATGGAGTATGAGGTCAAGGCGGCGGCGGGGGAGAATCCCAGCCACGACAAAGGTTATCAAACCAAGGCCCTCAAAGAGGGCGAGAAAACCAAGGAAACCAATTCTCCCGGCTATACGATATAAATATCCGGCGGGTATTGGTGGTAAAGCGGACACGGCGTGACCGTGTCCGCTACTTTTGGCTCCTCTATTAAGTAAACGTTTTTAACGTCGAAGTTTGCAGCGAAGAGTTTAACGAAAATAAATTTGCCTATCGGTTACCGGCGCGTTACGCTCCGTACACGTATCTAACAAGAGTCTTAACTATATATGGACTCTCCGACCAGCCTGGGCATCGTTGAAACCTATTTAAACGCGATCGCGCAACGCGATTACGAACTGGCCCGTTCTTACCTCGCCGATGAAGGGTTCGAATATTTATCGCCGATTAACGGTTTTTCATCCGCCGAGAAATTCCTGGCTTATATGGAATTGGCCATGCCGATCATGCAACGTTTCGAACTGCGCAAGGCGTTTTGTGACGGTGATGAATGTTGCCATATTTTATCCGTTACTTCGCAGATATCGGAAAAGCGCACGGCGACGGTGGTGCAATGGAGCCGGCTGAAAGACGGTAAAATCCAACGTCTGGAATTGATTTTCGACGCCTACGAATACAAGATGCTCCTCCAGTGACGGGAGGCGATGGGGTGGCCGCGCCGGGCCCCCGCCCGGTCACCATGTGAAGGGATCGCTGCCGGCCGATTGCACTTGTTGCTTGTGCTGTACCCAATATTTGCGCAAGGCATCGCCGAAAATATCCTGTTCGTGGTTGAGTATCGATCGATACAGCGGATGGCGGATTTTTGCCAGGATATAATTTTCCCAGTCGGACAACTCGATCAACAAAGCGTATCCGAACAGCGAGGCCAGCCCGGTGTGGCGGGAGGAGAGCGAAAGCACTTCGTCGAAGGTGTTGAGTTGCATATAGACCAGGGTTTTGGCCTTGTAAAACAGGTCTTCTTCCAAGCGGTCCTGCTTACGGAAGTAATCCTCGGGATGGTGTGCGGTTTGCGATAAATAGCGCTGGATGTCCGGGTTGTTGATGACGAGCTGATCTATCGTGATCAAACGATTGACGGACGTGTCGGTGCGCGATATGGATTGCGCCACGCGGTCTCTGAACAATTGCACCAGCACCCAGACGGCGCCGGTGACGCCGGCGACCACGGTCCAATAGAAAGTAACGGATTCCATTTCATCTGCCTCCTTGAGTTTTGCCGCTGACCGGGCCGGCGTAACTTGGCCGATTCGCGCCGTCCGGCTTTTGTATAAATCCAATTTATATATAAATACGATAACGCGTCGCTACGCGACGGTTTGGCGGATTACGCCGTTGCACGGCTAACCCGACCTACCTTTATTCACGCCCACATAGATTCACATCGTGAGTTACGCGTGAATACAGCCTCCGTATCAAATCACCCCATCTCTCGCCGCCTTCAATACCAACTCGTCGAATGCGTCGGCTGCCATCAGTCCGCGCGCGGCGACGATGTCGCGCACCGGTTTTCCGCTCTTCTCCGATTCCTTCGCCACTTCCGCGGCGGCGGCGTAGCCGATCTGGCCGTTGAGCAGGGTGGCGAGGCCGCAGCTGATGTGGAGGAATTCCTTGCAACGTTCGCGATCGACCTTGAGTCCTTGAAGATTGAATTCGGTGGCGGCGTTGAGGCCGTTGGTCAGCCAGTCCATGGCGTCGAACAGCGCGGAACCCATCGCCGGCATCATCACGTTCAATTCCAGCTGGCCGGCCTGGGTCATGTAGGCGACGGCGGCGTCCTGGCCCAGCACTTGGAAACACACTTGGTTGAGCATCTCGAACATCACCGGGTTGACCTTGCCGGGCATGATGCTGGAACCGGGTTGCACCGGCGGCAATAGGATTTCGCCGAGGCCGGTGCGCGGGCCGGAGGCGAGCAGGCGCATGTCGTTGCCGATGCGCGTCACTTCCAGGGCGAGGTCGCGGATGGCGGAGGAGAGGCGCTGGATGTCGGCGGTGGACTGCATCTGCGCGGCGAGGTCGGCGGCGGGGCGGATGGGTTCGCCGGTCAGCCACGCCAGCTCGACGGCGGCGTTCACCGGGTAATTCGGCGAGGTGTTGAGGCCGGTGCCGGCCGCGCTGCCGCCGAGGCCGATCTCGCATAAGGCGCCGCGGGTCTCTTCCAAGCGTTGCGCGCAGCGGCGCAGGGTCCAGGCATAGGCGCTGAATTCACGGCCGAGGGTGGTGGGCACCGCGTCCTGCAAATGGGTGCGGCCGCTTTTTACCGTATCGACTTCCTCGGCGCCGATGCGCGCGTATTCGTCGGCCATGCGCTTGACGGCCGCGATCAGTCTCGGCAGCTTGGCCAGCGCGGCGAGGCGGATGGCGGTGGGGATGGTGTCGTTGGTGCTCTGGCCCATGTTGACGTGGTCGTTGGGATGCACCGGCCGGTAGACGCCTTTCTCGCCGCCCAAGGCCACGTTGGCGAGATTGGCGATGACCTCGTTGCTGTTCATATTGTGCGAGGTGCCGGCGCCGGCCTGAAAACGGTCGACCACGAATTGATCGAGATATTCGCCGCCGAGAATTTTGTCGCAGGCCGCGACGATGGCGTCGCAGAGTTTATCGTCGAGCCAGGCGGCTTCACGATTGGCCACCGCCGCCGCGCGTTTGATACGCACGTGGGCCAGGACGAAATCACGGTCCGGCCCGCGGCCGCTGATGGGAAAGTTGATCACCGCGCGCGCGGTTTGTATGCCGTACCAGGCGTCGGCCGGTACCTGGAATTGGCCGAGGCTGTCTTTTTCGATGCGGTATTGAGCGGTCATGGCGGGGACTCTCCGATGGGGTTGCTGCCGTAACGCAAAACGGCGTTCCTTCACGGGGCGGCCGCCAGCTTGGATTGCCGCGTATTGTAACCGAATCGCCGCGGGGTTTCGGCATGCGTGTGTGATGCGCGGGTACGCGAGCATTCGGTTTTGGTCCGCCCATGGTTTGCGTGTATGGCGGACGAGGGTGGAGAAGGCCGGAATCGCCGTGCCGCTGCTGCATGATTGAAAGCGTATCCCCTCATTTTTCTTCTTTCCCGGGCCCTGCGGGTCCTCCCTCTCCCACGGACGGGAAAGGGGAACCGAGGGGCCTATGGCCGCGGGTTCCTGTCTCTCTCCACTGCTTTGGCATGCCCACCACCGGATAATTTTCCGAGAGCGGGATGGCGGTAATTTCGCACACCGGCCGAGGCACAACTTCACAGATTCCCCCGATCCGCGCTGGCAAAGTGAGCACACCCAACAAGGAACGCGAGAATCACCATGAAACTGATGTTATGGATAGTCAACCACCCCCGGCGGGTCATCGCCGCCACCTTGATCCTGGTGATCGTGGCGGCCGCGGGTCTGGCCCGGCTGCAACAGACCGCCGACTACCGAATCTACTTCAATAAGGACGACCCGCAGCTGCTGGCGGCGGAGGCCTTGCAAGACACCTACACGCGCAGCGACAACGTGCTGCTGGTGGTGGCCCCCAAAGAGGGTCAGGTGTTCACCCGCGCCACCCTGGGCGCGCTGCGGCAACTCACCGCCGAAGCCTGGCAACTGCCTTACGCGCAGCGGGTGGATTCGATCACTAATTATCAGCATTCCTACGCGGAGGGAGACACCCTGGTGGTGGCCGACCTGGTGCCCGACCCCGCCGCGCTGAGCGATGCCGACCTGCGGAACGTGCGCGACATCGCCGTCAATGAACCGGCCCTGCTCAGGCGGCTGATATCCGCCGACGGCGCGGTGACCGGCGTCAACGTCACCGTGAATTTACCCAACCTCAATCCCGATCAGGAGACCCGCGACGTGGCGTTGGCCGCGCGGCAATTGGCGGAAAAAATCGGCGCGGCTATCCCGCGCTCGACATTCACCTCACCGGCATCGTGATGATGAACAACGCCTTCCCCGAGGCATCGGAGCGGGACATGGGGGTATTGATTCCGCTGATGTTCGCCCTGGTCATCGCCGGCCTGTGGCTGTTCCTGCGTTCCGGCACCGCCACCTTCGCCACCGTGGCGGTATTGTTGATGTCCATCCTCACCGCCATGGGCGTGGCGGGCTGGTTGGGCATTAAACTGTCACCGGCCTCCGCCTCGGCGCCCATCATCATTCTCACCGTGGCGGTGGCGGACTGTGTCCACATCCTGGTGAGTTTTCTGCACCTGATGCGCAACGAGGGCAAGGAAAAAATCGCCGCCCTCGGCGAGGCGTTTCGCATCAATATGCAGCCGGTGTTCCTCACCTCGCTCACCACCGCGGTGGGTTTCCTCAGCATGAATTTCAGCGATTCCCCGCCGTTCCGCGATCTGGGCAACGTGGTGAGTATCGGCGTGCTGGCGGCGTGGCTGTTGTCGCTCACCTTCCTGCCGGCGCTGATGACCTTATTGCCGGTCAAGGCGTCGAAGGCCGCCGCTTATGACGGCGGTGCTTTGGCGGCCCGCTTCGGCGACGGTGTGGTGCGGCGGCGCGGCGGCTTGCTGTGGGGTTCGCTGGCGGTGTCGTTGGTGCTGCTCGCCTTCGTGCCGCGCAACGAACTCAACGATGATTTCGTGAAGTACTTCGACAAGAGCATCGCGGTGCGCCAGGCCACCGATTTCGCCACCGAGCATCTCACCGGCGTGTCGCTCATCGAATATTCCCTGCCGGCCGGCACGGCCGGCGCGGTGGCGGATCCCGCCTATCTGCGCGCCCTGCACGATTTCGCCGATTGGTATCGCGCCCAGCCGGAGGTGCAACACGTCAACGTGGTCACCGACGTGATGAAGCGGCTCAACAAAAACATGCACGGCGATGATCAAGCCTTCTATCGCTTGCCCGAGAGCCGCGAACTGGCCGCGCAATATTTGCTGCTCTATGAGCTGTCGCTGCCTTATGGCTTGGACCTCAATAACCAGGTCAATGTCGACAAGTCCGCTTCGCGCATGACGGTGCTGTTGAAGGTGCTCAGCAACAATGAACTCTTGGCCCTGGAACAACGGGCCCGCGACTGGCAGCGCGTCCATCTGCCCGCGACGATGCAGGCGGCGGGGGTGGGCTGGTCCATCATGTTCGGCCACATCGCCGAGCGCAATATCGCCAGCATGCTCAAGGGCACCGCCTTCGGCGCGCTGCTGATCAGCCTCACCCTGGTGATCGCGCTGCGCTCCTTCAAATGGGGATTATTCAGCATGCTGCCCAATATGCTGCCCGCGCTGCTGGCCTTCGGCCTGTGGGGGCTGCTGGTGGGCCGCATCGGCCTGGCCGCCTCGGTGATCACCGCGATGACCCTCGGCATCGTGGTGGACGACACCATCCACTTCATCAGCAAATATCTGCGTGCCCGCCGCGAGCGCGGCCTCACCCCGGAAGACGCGGTGCGCTACGCCTTCAACACCGTGGGTTACGCCATGCTGGTGACTTCGGTGGTGTTGTGCGCGGGCTTCGCGGTGCTGGCCTTCTCCACCTTCCAGGTCAATTCGGTGATCGGCGTGTTGTCGGCGATCACCGTGATGCTGGCCTTGGCGCTGGACTTCCTGCTGTTGCCTCCGCTGCTGATGAAACTGGACGAGAAACGCCGCGTCGTGCCCAAGGCCGCGGTGATCTCCGGCCTCTAATTGCAATCGCCTCGCTTAAAGGACTCGATACCATGGACAAACTCAATCGCATCCTCAGCCAACCGGAGGCGCAGGCCGCCACCTTGGTGGATTTGTTGCGGGAACGGGCGCGCTTCAGTCCCGCGCAACGCGCCTACACCTTCCTCCGCGACGGCGACGGCGCCGAGATCGGCATCACCTACGCCGAACTGGACGAAAAAGCCCGCGCCATCGCCGCGCATTTGCAGGCGCTGCATCTGACCGGCGAACGGGCGGTGCTGCTCTATCAACCCGGCCTGGAATTCGTCGCGGGGTTTTTCGGTTGTCTCTACGCGGGCATGGTGGCGGTGCCGGTGTTCGCGCCGCGCCGCAACGCCTCCTTGGATCGCGTGCATAAGGTCAGCATGGACGCCCGCGCCGCGGTGATGCTCACCACCCGTCCGGTGCTGGATAATCTCGATCAGGATTTACGCGAACTGCCCAACGGCGGAACCAGCTTGTGGCTGGCCACCGATGAAATCCCGCTGGGCCTGGCCGCGCGTTGGGAAGACCGCGGCGTGTTCGCCGACAGCCTGGCCTTTCTGCAATACACCTCCGGTTCCACCGCGGCGCCGCGCGGCGTGATGCTCACCCACGGCAATCTCATGCACAACCTCGCGCTGATTTATCGCCGCTTCGGCGCCAACAGCGAATCGCGCGGCGTGATCTGGCTGCCGCCGTATCACGACATGGGCTTGATCGGCGGCGTGCTGGTGCCTTTGTTCGGCGGTTTTCCGGTGGTGCTGATGTCGCCGGTCACCGCGCTGCAACGGCCGATCCGCTGGTTGCAGGCGATTTCCAAATACCGCGCCACCATCAGCGGCGGTCCCAATTTCGCCTACGAGTTGTGCCTCAACAAGGTCACGCCCGAACAGCGCGAAGGCCTCGACCTCAGCAGCTGGCAAGTCGCCTTCAACGGCGCCGAACCGGTGCGCGCCGACACCCTGCATCGTTTCAGCCAGTTCTTCGATTCCTGCGGTTTCCGGCGGCAGGCCTTTTATCCCTGCTACGGCTTGGCGGAGGCCAGCCTGTTCGTCACCGGCAGCGCGCCCGATCAGGCACCGGTGATGGCGAGTTTCGACCGCCAATCGTTGGAACGAGGCGCGGCCCAGCCCGCGCTGGCGGGACACGCGGCGCAGGCCGGCCGCCGGCTGGTGAGTTCAGGACGGCCGTCGGCCAGCGAACAGGTGCTGATCGTCGATCCGGCCAGCGTCGCGCAGGCCCAGCCGTGCGCGGTGGGTGAAATCTGGGTGGCGGGACCCAGCGTCGCCCGCGGTTATTGGAATCGCCCCGCCGAATCGGCGCACACCTTCGGCGCGCGGCTCGCCAACGGTGACGGCCCGTTCATGCGCACCGGCGATCTCGGCTTCATCCAAGACGGCGAACTGTTCGTCACCGGCCGCTTGAAGGAAGTGATCATCATCCGCGGCCACAATCATTATCCGCAGGACATCGAACTCACCGCCGCCAACAGCCATCCACTGCTGCGCGCCGGCCGCGGCGCGGCCTTCGCCATCGAAAACGAGCAGGACGAACAGCTGGTGTTGATCCACGAAGTGGAACGCCGCCACGAGACCGCGCAATTGCCGGCGGCCCTCGCCGCCGCGCGCGCCGCCATCTCCGCCGAACATCAATTGCAGGTGCGCTCCATCGTATTGGTGAAGGCGGGCGTGGTGCCCATCACCTCCAGCGGCAAGGTGCAGCGCACCGCCTGTCGCAGTCTGTGGCAGGCCGGCGAATTGCCGGTGTTGATGGAGGCCTGAGTCATGAAAATCGCCATTATTCAAAAGGACGATGCAATGGAAGCGCTTGAAGCATTGCCGCTGCAATACCGCGCCAGCGAGGAACTGGAGGCCTTTCTCGGCGATCCCGCCAATCCGGCCAATGTCATGTCGTTTCACAATGTGATGGCCTGGGATGAACAAGAGGCCTTCCCGCAGGCGGCGGTGGATGAATTGTACCGCTTCGGCATGAATCACTATTACGTGCCGGCGGCTTACGGCGGACGTTTCACCTCGTATGAAGAATTTCAATCCCTGGCGCGGGTGGCGGCGCGGCGCGATCTCACCACCGCCATCACTTACAGCACCTTGATCTGGTCGACGCTGATTTGGGTGGGCGGCAGCGAACAACAAAAACATCGGCTGGCAAAATTGCTGCGCTGGACCAAGGACGCGCCGACCCTGGCCTATTCGGAAGAACAACACGGCGCCGACCTGGTCGCCAACGACATGAAGGCGGTGAAGACCGAAGGCGGTTATCGCCTCAGCGGCGAGAAGTGGCCGATCAATCGCGCCACCCGCTCGGGCATCGTCGCGGTGCTGGCCAAGACCAGCAATGAACGGGATACCCGCAGCCTCTCGCTGTTCATGCTGGAAAAGCGCGATCTCGATCCCGCCCAATATTCCAATCCGCCGCGGGTGAAGACCCTCGGCCTGCGCGGTTGCGACATCAGCGGCATTCGTTTTCATGATTGCCTGGTGCCGGAGAGCAGCCGGGTCGGCGCGGTGGGCGAGGGCTTGGAACTGGCGCTGCGCGCCTTTCAAGTGACGCGCACCCTGTGCGCCGGTTTGTCCCTGGCCGCGGCGGACACCGCGCTGCGGGTGACCGTGGATTTCGCCGTCAAACGCAAATTGTATGGCGGCACGGTGTTCACCATCCCTATTGCGCGGCGGACCTTGAGCGACGCCTTCCTCGATATGCTGATCTGCGATTGCATGGCCACCGCCGCCGCGCGCGGTCTGCATGTCTCCACCGAACAATTCAGCGTGTGGTCGGCGGTGGTGAAATATTTCGTGCCGGTCACCTTGGAGCGCGCCACCCAGCAATTGTCGGTGGTGTTGGGCGCCCGGCATTTCATCCGCGAACGCCACCACGCCGGCATCTTCCAAAAGATGCTGCGCGACGGCGGGGTGGTGAGCCTGTTCGACGGCAGCACCCAAGTCTGCTTGCACGCGCTGGGCCTGCAACTGCGCCATTTGGTGAAGACCCGCCGCCGCGAACAAGACGGCGACGACACGGCGCGCAATGCACGCTTGACCACGATATTTTCCCTCGACGAGACGCTGCCGGTGTTTGACGGTGGCAGGCTCGATCTATTCAGCCGCGGCCACGACGATGTGATGCAGGGTCTGCTCGCCGCCGTCACCGCGATACGCGACTTGCATGACGCCGACGGCGTGGAACCCGCGCTGCTCGGTCATTTGCAGCATTTGGCCGGTCTCGCCGCCGAAGCCTTGCACGATTTCGACGGCGCGGTGGATGCGGCCGCGGCGGCCGGTCTGCATCCCCAGTCGCCGGAACTTTTCGATTTGGCCGCGCGTTACGCCACGCTCCACGCCGCCGCGGCCTGCATGTCGATGTGGCTGCACAACCGCGCGCGGCTCGATGCCTTCTTCGCGGACGGGGCCTGGCTGGTGCTGGCCCTCGAGCGCCTGCTGAGCCGGTTGCGCCCGCTCCATCTGCAATTGCCCGAGTCGTATCGTCAGCGTGTCGCGGACCGCCTGGCGGAATTGTTCAACGAAAATCGTCTTTTTTCCATCGTACCACTCGCGTTGGCCAAGACCGAGGTCACGGCCGACTCAACGCAAAAGGAGGATAGTCATGAGCGCCAATGCAATTAGAAAGAGCCACGATCTCGAAACCGAAACCCTCGCGCAACAATTGGAACTTGCCTTGACCGGCATGTTGGCCAAGACCCTGCGCATCGCCGCCGCCGAGATCGACGTCGACCGGCCCTTGCCGCACTACGGCTTGGATTCGATAGACGCGGTCACCCTCGCCGGCGACTTGGAGGACTGGTTGAACATCGAATTGCCTTCCACCTTGTTGTGGGACTACCCGACGGTGGCCGCCATCGCCGGGTTCTTGGAAGAACAGTTGGAAGCCATGCCCGAGGTGAAGGCCAAGCTGGCCGGTGTCGAGGGCGGAAAAAAGACGCAGCGTCTCGTCCATGAAGATGAGTTGGACGATTTGGACAGGCTCGATCCTGTTCAAATGGACGAGCTGCTGGGTCAACTGATTCCATAAAGAGGGGATGTCATGAAAAGCGAGGCCGTACAAACTAGCTACGCCGCCAAGGCGCGGATCGCCGAAACGGCGCGGACCGTGAGCCTGCCGCTGGCGGATGTGCAGCGCGGCTTGTGGTTCGTGCAGCAGGTGGCTCCGGACAACGCCGCTTACAATCTGGTCTTCGCCGCGCGGGTGATTTCCGCCGTCGATGAGGCGGCGTTCACAACGGCGTTGCAAGCGCTGGTCGATCGCCACGCCGCCTTGCGGACCCGCTTCGTGGCGGATGGCGCCGGCGTGCCGCGGCAGGAAGTGTTGCCGGCGGTGGAGATGGACAGTGCGATCATCGCGGCGGCGGGCTGGGATGATGAAAAGCTGCGCGCACGCGCCGTCGCCGAGACTCAACGGCCCTTTGACCTCGCCCGCGCGCCGCTGCTGCGGGTGCGGCTGTTTCAGCGCGGCCCGCGGGATGCCTTGCTGGTGTGGACCGCCCATCACATCGCCGTGGATTTCTGGTCGCTGGCGGTGTTGTTGGACGAGTTCCGGCAAGTCTATCAAGGACTGTCCGCGGGCCGCGCGGTGAGTCTGCCGCCTTTGGTCAGTGATTATCCGCTTTATGTGCAACGCCAGGCGGAGATGCTGGCGAGTGCGGCGGGGACGCGTTTGTGGGACTACTGGCGCGAATCCTTGAGCGGCGATTTGCCGGTGCTCAATCTCGCCGGCGATCATCCGCGCCCGCCCGTGCGGACCTATCGCGGCGCCTCGCTGGGTTTTCATCTCGACGCGGATTCGACCGCCGCGCTGCACGGCCTGGCCCGCGCCGAGGGCGTCACCTTGTACGTGCTGCTGCTGGCGGCCTATTACGCCTTGCTGCATCGTTATACCGGGCAGGACGACATCCTGGTGGGTTCGCCGGTGGCGGGCCGCTTGCACAAGGATTTTCGCCGTACCGTCGGTCATTTCGTGAACACGGTCGTCTTGCGCGGCGCGGTGGACGGCGACATGGCGTTTCGCGAATTGGTACGGCGGACCCGCGATCACGTCGCGGACGCGCTGCGTCATCAGGAATACCCTTTTGCGTTGCTGGTGGAGAAGCGGGTGCCGGAACGCGACCTCAGCCGTCCGCCGTTATTTCAAGCCGCGTTTTCCTGGGAACGGCTGCCGCAGTTCCAGGAATTGGCCTCGTTTTTTTCCTTGTCGGATGAGCCGGCGGAGGCCGTGGAGTTCGGCGGCTTGACGCTGCTGCCTTTCCCGCTGCCTCAGCAGGAAGGCCAAGTGGATCTGGCCTTGGAGATGGGCGGCGAATCCGCTGGCGAATTATTCGGCGTGTGGAAATACGACAGCGCCTTGTTCGCGGCGGAGACCGTCGCCGCGCTGGCCGGCCAGTTCGCCGAGTTGTTGCGCGGCGTGGTGGCCGACCCGGTGCAAACGGCGGCGCGGCTGCCCTTGCTCAGCGGCGCGGAGCGCGAACGGGTATTGGTGGAATGGAATCGCAGCGAGCAGGTGTCGCCCGCCGCGCGCACCGTCCATGAATTGGTGGAAGAACAAGTGGCGCGCAGCCCGGACAAGACCGCGGTGATCGGCGGCGAGCAGACCTTCAGTTACCGGGTGTTGAACCAGCGCGCCAATCAGCTCGCCCATTATCTGATCGAGGGCGGCGCGGCCGCCGGCCAGCACATCGGTATTTGCAGCGCGCGCAGCGCCGACATGCTGGTGGCCATGCTGGCGGTGCTGAAGACCGGCGCCACTTATGTGCCTCTCGACCCCGCCTTCCCCCGCGAACGTTTGAGCATGATGATGGAGGATGCGGCGATCGCGCTGGTGCTTACTCACGAGTCGGTGTGGGAAACGCTGGCGCTGCCGGCGGCGCACGCGCTGTTGCTCGATCGCGATTGGCCGGAGATCGCCACCTTCGCCGCGCACAATCCGCGCCGCATTGTCACGCCGCTGTCACCCGCCTATGTTATCTACACCTCCGGTTCCACCGGCAAACCGAAAGGCGTGGCGGTGCCGCACGGGGCGGTGGTGAATTTTCTCGCGAGCATGGCCCGCGAACCCGGCATGGGCGCGGAGGATGTGATGTTGGCGGTTACCACGCTGTCATTTGATATCGCGGTGTTGGAATTGCTGTTGCCGCTCACAGTGGGTGCCACGACGGTGATTGCCAGCCGCGAAGTCAGCAGCGATGCGCAACGCCTGGAAGAGATGATAGAGAGCAGCGGCGCTACTTTGATGCAAGCCACCCCCGCCACCTGGCGCATGCTGTTGTCCAACGGCTGGCGGGGATGCGCGAGGC
Organism: uncultured Gammaproteobacteria bacterium; assembly: GCA_963729605.1. GTDB lineage: Bacteria > Pseudomonadota > Gammaproteobacteria > DRLM01 > DRLM01 > CAKKSB01. Next base: position 101,559 of record CAVSNY010000004.1, read on the forward strand.
TCACCGCGCTGTGCGGCGGCGAAGCCTTGTCCCGCCAATTGGCGGATGCCTTATTGCTACGGGTCGCGGCGCTGTGGAATATGTACGGCCCCACCGAGACCACGGTGTGGTCGACGCTGATGCGGATCGAACCCGGCGCGGACGCCGTCGCCATCGGCCGGCCCATCGCCAACACCCAGATTTATGTCGTCGACGGGGCCATGCAACCGGTGCCGCCCGGCGTGCCGGGGGAGTTGTGCATCGGCGGCGCGGGCGTCGCGCTCGGTTATTTGAATCGTCCGGAATTGACCGCGGAGAAATTCATCGCCGATCCCTACGCGGGCGGCGCGGCGCGCCTCTACAAGACCGGTGACCTCGCCCGTTGGCGGCGTGACGGCACGCTCGAATGCCTCGGCCGTCTGGATCATCAAGTGAAGCTGCGCGGTTTTCGCATCGAGCTGGGCGAGATCGAAACTCAACTCTGTCGCCATCCTTCGGTGCGACAGGCGGTGGTGATGGTGCGCGAGGACCGTCCGGGTGATCAGCGCCTGGCCGCTTACGTGGTGGGCGTGAACGAGGATATCTCCGTTGCCGCGCTCAAGGCCCATCTGGCCGAAACCTTGCCCGGTTATATGTTGCCGAGTCACATCGTCGTGTTGACGGAATTTCCCCTCACGCCCAACGGCAAGGTCAACCGGCGCGCGCTGCCGGCGCCGGCGGACGGCATGCACGGCGCGGCCGGCGATGTCGTCGCGCCGCGCGACCGCGACGAGATTCAACTTGCCAGCTTGTGGGAACAACTCTTGGGCATGCACCCTGTCGGCGTCAATCAAAACTTTTTCGATTTGGGCGGACACTCCTTGCTGGCGGTGCAATTGGTGGCGGGCATCCGCGAGCGTTTCGGCGTGGAGTTGCCGGTGTCGGTCTTGTTCCAGCACAACACGGTGGAGGCGCTGGCGCGCCTGCTGCGCGGACATAGCGGCGAGACGGCCGCTGTTACACCGCTGGTGCCGTTGCGCGGCAGCGGCGATTTGCCGCCGTTTTTCTTCATGCACCCCATCGGCGGCACGGTGTTTTGTTATCTGGCCTTGACCCGTCATCTCGATGCGCGCCGGCCGGTGTACGCCCTGCAATCCCCCGGCCTGGAAGACGCGAGCCTCGCCGAGGTGAGCGTGCCCGATCTGGCGCGCCGTTATCTGGAGATCATCCGCGCCCAGCAGCCGCAGGGGCCGTATCACGTGGGCGGTTGGTGCTTCGGCGGCTTGATCGCCTTCGAGGCGGCGCGGCAATTGGAAGCGGCCGGCGCAGAGGTCGCGGAGCTGGTGATGTTCGACACCCGCGCGCCGATCGCCGAGAACGCGCCCGCCGACGCCGACGACGCCACCTTGCTGTCGTGGTTCGCCCGCGACCTCGCCGTGCCTTACGGTAAGACCCTCGCCATCGCGCCGGAAGAATTGCGGGCGGTGGACGGCGAGGGGATGTTCGACTACGTGCTGCAACGCGCCCGCGAGATCGAGGTCCTGCCGCACGACGCCGACACCGCCCGTTTGTATCGTTATTTCGAGGTGTATCTCGCCAACGGCATCGCCCTGCAAACCTACGAGTCCGGCGATTACGCGGGCCCCATGCGCTTGCTGCGCGCCGCGGATGAGCCGGTGGATTACGGTCCATTGTTGGGCTGGGACAAGGTGGTGTCGCGGCCTTTCACGCTCGCGGCGGTGCCGGGTGATCACAACTCCATGATGTACGAACCCCATGTGCAAGCCCTGGCGCGACACCTGAACGAAATGGGATCGCGGGTGGAGCCGCGCCAAGCCCTGGCGAGTTGACCGGCGCGATTATCGAGTTCATTAATCATTTTATTTATTCATTCATTGAAAGGAGCGCGATCATGATCAAGGTGGAATACAGTTATCTCGTCAACAGCCCGGTGGATTTTGTCTTCTCGTACATCAGCAATCCGCTCAACGATCAATATTGGCAGGCGTCCTGCTTAAGGGTCGAGCTGGATGAACCCGGCGTGCCGCTGGGCGAGGGTTCGCAATATGCGATCCATTTCCAGTTTCTCGGCCGCGATATGCCCTTCACCTCGGTGGTCACCGACTATGAACCGTTTCAGCGTTACGGCTATGAAACCCTGAGCGGTCCCATGCATTTCAAAGGCAGTTATCGCTTCACCCCGCTGGGCCACAGCACCCAGATCGATTGGACCTTCGAATCGGAGCCCGGCGGTTTCTTCGGCATCATCCCGCGCAGCCTGCTGAAAAAGGTCTTGGCCAAACAGGTGGAAGGGGACATCGCGCGGTTGATCGGCATACTCGGCGCGCATCGTACGGTGAGTTATGCCTGAGGCGGCGCCTACCGGGCCGGTGTTCGGCGCACGCCTGGTGTGCGCCGAAGGCGAGGTGCGGGTGTGGTATGGCGATCTGAATCGCGCCGCTGAATACCACGCGGAATTTTACGCGCTGCTCAGTGAGGATGAACGTCGGCGTGCGTCGCAATTCAATGAAGCACGGCAGCGCGGGTACTTTGTCGCCGGTCGCGGCCTGTTGCGCGAGATACTGGGCCGCTATGTGAACCTCGCCGGAGGCGACTTGCGATTTTGTTACGGGCCGCGCGGCAAGCCTCTTTTGTTGGATGATGACGGCGGATCGCCCGTGTATTTCAATCTGGCCCATAGCGGCGGACATTGGGTGCTGGCGGTCACCGCGATAGGCGAGATCGGAGTCGATATCGAACGGCCGCGCGCCGACCTGGACTCGGAGAAAATGGCCCGTTATATCTGCACGCCCCGCGAACGGGCCGCTTGGCGGGGCTTGCCGGCCGCGCAGCGGCCGGGAAATTTATTGCGTTGCTGGACCCGCAAGGAAGCCTATTTAAAGGCCAGCGGACTCGGGTTGGCGCAACGTCTGAATGAGCTGGATGTGAGCGGCGAACGGCCGCGCGTTGCCGGCGATGAGACGCGCCGTCGCTGGAGTTTGCATGATTTTGAATTCGCCGGCGGCGGTGTGGGCGCACTCGCGGTCGCCGGTCCCGTCGAAGTTATTCATCATGAAGATTGGGGGAAGGAAGTTGCGCCGCGTGACGGGCTTGTTTAAGGTGTCCGCTAGGCGCGGCAATTGGACAAGGAGAGGTCATGGCGGTATGCAGGCGGTGTTATGTATCAGGTCAGGTGCAAGGGGTGTTTTACCGCCGTTCGACGCAGGACAAGGCCCGCGAGCTGGGCGTGAGCGGCTATGCCCGTAATCTCTCCGACGGCCGTGTGGACGTGTTGGCGTGCGGTGAAAATGCCGCGGTGGACGCCTTGTGCGCCTGGTTGTGGCAAGGTCCGCCGCGGGCACAGGTGAGCGATGTCACCTGCATGGACGTCGAAGTGGAAGCGCCGTCCTCTTTCATCGTCGATTAGAGGGAATACCGGACAAATAATCCGGCTGGCCGATGGCCATTTACGGCCTGTCTCAAAATCGGCATTGAGAATCACCGCTCCGCATCCTTGTCCGTGAGCGCCGATTATCTTTCCGAGTAGTACGAAATGTGAACGACAGGCCTTTAATCGACTTGAAGGCACGTTCAATGTCGAGGGCTTGAATAACCCGTGCCGGTCCAGCCTCGGCCGTTGATATCGAAAATCTCAAGGTAGGACTCCCTCTCCGCGAGAGAGGGAGTAAACAGGAACGGCGTCGCGGAGGATTTAGCGCGGGCCGCTACAACGCGTTTTGCAATTTCGCCTTGAGGAAATCCACCACGCCGTCGAGCGGGACCATTTGACTGTCCGCGTCGCGGCGGCCTTTGTATTCGATTTCACCGGCGTCGAGGCCGCGGTCGCCCAGAACCAGGCGATGCGGGATGCCGATCAAATCCATGTCGGCGAACAGGATGCCGGCGCGTTCTTTGCGATCGTCGAACAGGACGTCGATACCGGCTTGACGCAACTGTTGATACAGCGTCTCCGCCGCGGTCTGCTGGCGGGTGGATTTGTGCATGCTGATCGGAATGATCACCGCCTGGAAGGGCGCGATGGCGGCGGGCCAGATGATGCCGTTGGCGTCGTAATTCTGCTCGATGGCCGCGGCCACCACGCGCGATACGCCGATGCCATAACAACCCATGGTCATCACCACGGCGCGGCCGGTCTCGTCGAGGCAGGTGGCGTTCATTGCCTGGCTGTATTTGGTGCCGAGCTGGAAGATGTGGCCGACTTCGATGCCGCGTTTGATGGCGAGCGTGCCCTGGCCGTCGGGGCTGGGATCGCCTTCCACCACGTTGCGGAGATCGGCGATCTCGGGTTCCGGCAGATCGCGGCCCCAGTTGACGCCGGTGAGGTGCCGGTTGTTTTGGTTGGCGCCGCAGACGAAGTCGGCGAGTTGCGCCGCGGCGCGGTCGGCGATGACGGTCGCCTTCAATCCCCGCGGGCCGAGCGAGCCCGCGTCGCAGCCGGCGGCGTCACGGATTTGTTCGGCGCCGGCGAAGGTCAGCGGCACCGCCACCTGCGGCAGTTTCTCGGCCTTGATGGCGTTGAGTTCGTGGTCACCGCGCAATACCAGGGCCACCACGCCGCCGTCGCGGCCTTGCACCAAGAGCGTTTTGACGCAGGCCCGCGCCGGTATCTTCAAGAAGGCGCTGAGGTCGGCGATGCTGTGTTGGCCCGGTGTCTCGACGAGGGTGAGCGTTTGGGCCGGCGCGGCGCGCCGTTCCGCCGGGGCGAGCGCCTCGGCCAGTTCGACGTTGGCGGCGTAGTCGCTGGCGGTGGAGAAGGCGATGGCGTCTTCGCCTGAATTGGCGAGCACGTGGAATTCATGCGAGCCGCTGCCGCCGATGTTGCCGGTGTCGGCGCGCACGGCGCGGAATTGCAGACCGAGCCGGGTGAAGATGCGGGTGTAGGCCGCGTGCATCGCGTCATAAGTGTCTTGCAACGATTCTTGATTGATGTGAAAAGAGTAAGCATCTTTCATCAGGAATTCGCGGGCGCGCATCACGCCGAAGCGCGGGCGGGTCTCGTCGCGGAATTTGGTTTGGATCTGATAGAAGTTGGCGGGCAGTTGTTTGTAGCTGCGGATCTCGCGGCGGACCATGTCGGTGATGACTTCTTCATGGGTCGGGCCGAAACAGAAGTCGCGTTGATGGCGGTCTTTGATGCGCAGCAGTTCGCCGCCGTATTGTTCCCAGCGCCCCGATTCCTGCCACAGCTCCGCCGGCTGCACCGCGGGCATCAACACCTCCTGCGCGCCGGCCGCGTTCATCTCCTCGCGCACGATCGCCTCCACCTTGCGCAGCACCCGCAGGCCCAGCGGCAGCCAGGTGTAAAGGCCGGCGGCGAGTTTGCGGATCATGCCGGCCCGCAGCATGAGCTGGTGGCTGATGACTTCCGCGTCGGCGGGGGTTTCCTTGACGGTGGCTAATAGCAGTTGTGATGCGCGCATGTCCGCTCTCTGTGAATTCGGTAGGAAAGGCGGGCATTCTAGCCCGCCGCCGGGGCGGAGGTGAACCCTTGTTTGATGATCTCGATGCCGCGGTGGATGCGGTCGTGGATTTTGCAAAGGAGCGGTGGCGCCTTCGGCGGTAGTCGCCGAGCGAAATGCCGGCGAGATTAGTCGGGCTTTCGCGCGCTGAAGCGCAGGGAGAGATCGACGGCCCGCAGGTCTTTGGTAATCGCGCCCACCGAAATGAAATCCACGCCGGTTTCGGCGACCGCGCGGATGTTGTTCAAATTGATGCCGCCCGAGGCCTCCAGTTTGGCGCGGCCGGCATTGAGGTGTACCGCGCGGGCCAGTTCCTCCAGCGGGAAATTGTCGAGCAGTATCCGCGTAACGCTCACTTCCAAGGCTTGCCGCAGTTCGTCGAGATTTTCCACTTCCACTTCCAGCGGTTTACCGGGAGAGAGGCGGCGGGCGGCACTCACCGCCTGGGCGATGGAGCCGGCGGCGGCGATGTGGTTTTCCTTGATCAGCAGCGCGTCGTAGAGGCCCATGCGATGATTGTGGCCGCCGCCGCAGCGCACCGCGTATTTCTGCGCGGCACGCAGGCCGGGCAGGGTTTTGCGGGTGTCCAGGATGCGCGTCCGAGTACCGCGCACCGCGTCGGCGTAGCGCCGGGCATGGCTGGCGGTCCCCGACAGGGTTTGCAGAAAATTGAGGGCGGTGCGCTCGCCGGTCAGCAAGGCCCGCGCCGGGCCGTGTATGTCGCACAGGGCTTGGTTCGGACTCACGTCCTCGCCGTCATGGGCGTGCCACTCGATTTTTATGCGGGGCTCGATTTGCCGGAATACCTCGTCGAACCAGGCCGTGCCGCATAAGACGGCCTCTTCGCGGCAGATGACCGTGGCCTCGGCCGGTGTGGAGTCGGGGATGAGTGCGGCGGTGAGGTCGCCGACGCCCACGTCTTCCGTGAGGGCGCGGTTGACCGTGGCGCCGATGTCGGCGGCGGGTGGAAGCGACGGCGCATTGTCGAGGTGGTTCATGGGCGGGAACAGATGGTTGCCGAAAGGCGCAGTGTAGGGAAGGGCGGCGGGAAATAAAAGCGTGTAAACGACGACGCGCCCTGAAGGGCGCGTCGTCGCCGTTTTATCGGTTCGATTTGTTTAACGTCGTTGCGCGAAACGGCGCAGGAGGGGGATCAGCAACAAGCAAGCGAACATACCGTCCGTCACGCCGCCGCCGCCCTTGCCCGCGAAGTTGTTGCCGCCATCGGATCCACCCACCGCCGTAGGGCTGACCACCGGTACGGTGGCGGGCGTGGCATTGCCGCTGTCGGGGCGGAAGTTGTCGAATTGATCGGACGTGACGTCCACTTCCAGGATCAATTCACCCGCCTGGGTGGGGATCACTACCACATAGGCTTGGGCGTTGGCATAGGCGTTGATGGTGCCCATGTTGCATTGGAAGGTGGTCTCCGACGTGACGGTACAGCTGCCGCCGGGATTGTTGGTGGAGATGCTGCCTTGTTGCAGGCGTCCCCACGACGGGAGTTTGCCCGTGAGGATCACGTTGGTGGCCTGATCGGGCCCTTTGTTGGTCACCGTGGCGGTGAAGGTGACCTGCGCGCTGCCGCCGGAGGTGGCGATGTTGGGTTCGACCACGACCTTTAGATCCACCAATTGGAAGTTCCGATCGGAGTTGCTGATTTCGTAGGCGCCGATGTCGCAGAGGTTGTCGCGTAATTTGCTGCGTTGATCGATGACCGGGCAATTGACAGCGTCACCTTTATCGTGGGCGGCACTGCCGTTGAGGATGGCGTAGGTGGGAGTGGTGCCGCCGTTGTTGGTGAAGCCGGTACTGAAAAACGGCGTACCGGCGAGGTTCGATGTATCGGTGCTTTGGTTGAAACCGCAGCTGGCGCCGGTATCGATGTTATGACCCTTTGAAGTAATCAAAGTCACTTCACCGCCGCAGGCGGCCGCCCCGCTGCTATTGCCGATAATGGAATTGACGACGTTGGTCTTTACCAAGCTGCTGTCGGTGATACAGGACGGATTCTGGTCGGTCTTGGTGCCGCAGGCGAAGATTTCGCTGCCGGGCCGGTTGGCGCTGGTGTTATTGTAAATCGTCGAATTGGTGATATCGGCGGCGCGATGGTTATAAACACCGCCGCCTTCGATCGCGGCGGTATTGTTGGTGACGGTGGTGTTGATCAACGACAAGGCGCCCTGGCCGCTGTTGTAAATGCCGCCACCTTGATTGGAGGCGGTGTTGTTATAAACCGCGCTGTGGGACAGGTCCATGGACGCGAAGTTGGCGACGCCGCCGCCGGTAAAACCGGCGGTGTTGGTATGGACGCTGGTGCGGCCGATGATCATGCCGCCGCCGGCGTTCTCGATACCGCCGCCCGCGGTGGCGGCGCTGTTGTTGTTGATCGTGGACAGTTCCAAGTTGACGAGACCGAATAGATTACGGATGCCACCGCCTATGGTGGCGCTGTTGCTGCTGAAGGTGGTGTTGATGAGGGTGGCCTTGGCGGCGTTGATGGATAAACCCGTGCCGCCGGTGTTTTGCAGGCCGCCGCCGCCGGCGCCCTGGCCCGCGGCGTTATTGCCGCTGATGGTGCTGTTTTCAATGCGCAGGGTGGCCTCGTTGTAGATGCCGCCGCCGCCGATGCCTTGGCTGCGGGTCTGCGCGACGTTGTTACGCACGATAGAATCGGTGAGGGTGAGACGGCCGCTATTGAAGATGCCACCGCCGGTGCCGGCGTTGTTCAGGCCGCCTGGATTGTCCGCGGTGTTGTCGCTGACGATGACGTCGTTCAGGGTGACCGTGCCGTTGACGTTGTAGATGCCGCCGCCCACGGAATTGTTGATGCGGCCGTTTTTGATGGTGACACCGGAGATGTTGACGGTGGCGCCGCCCAGGATGTGAAAGACCCGGTCGATGGCGTTACCATTGATAATGGTGGTGGCCCGGTCCGCGCCGATAATGGTGAGGTCTGTGGTAATGTCCAGGTCGCCGGTGGCGGACAGGTCTTCGCCAGTGCCTGGGTTCGTGTTTTGGATGGTCAACAGGTATTCGCCCGCGGGGAGTTCAATGATATTGCTGAAGCCGTTGGCGTTGGCCTGTTGAATGGCGGCCCGCAGGGTGCATACCCCACCCCCCGACGGGGAGGGCTGGCAAGAAACATTGTTGCTAGTGTCGTCATTGAATGCGTTGACTGTGTAGGTTGCGGCGTAAGCCGATGTCCCTGCGGACAAACCGATGAGCAGGACGCTCAATTTGCACAAACGCGGGAGAAGGCTCAAGCAATCGGTAGCGAGCGCGCGTAAGCCGTTGGTTATGGTCATGGTCATTGTCTCTACCTGCGGCATGGTAATTTGTATAACGGCGTGATGCCGGTATTTCTTTACCGTAGAATGATCCTGATACAGTCCCCCTAAACAGAATAACTTTTTGATTAAGTAGTCGATTCTGTTGTGGGCCGGGGTGATGGGCTGGTGTATGGGATTTGGAGTTGCTCCCGCCCCGGCGTTTCCGTTAGACGAAATTTAATGCTTTGTATACTAGCACAGGCTCAATTTTAACTTCCAGGTTTAAGCGATTTGGACAAGGTGAAGGAAACGAAGGCGCATGAGCGGGACGGGGATGGCGGCAGGGAGTATTCAGCAAGACGAACGTCTCCTTGAAATTATTAATAATTTAGTTAAAGAACTACGCGGTGCGAATGGCGCGCGCGCCCACCTGGACAGCGCTTTCGACCGCGATTTGGGGCTGGACAGCCTGGCCCGCGTGGAACTGGTGCTGCGCGTCGAACGGGCCTTCGCCGTACGCCTGCCGGAGTCGGCTTTGGGCGAGGCGGAAACGGCGCGCGCCCTGCTGGCGGTCATCGCGGCGGCGGGTGGCGGGGTGGCTGTCGAGCGCGCGGCCGACTTTATCGCTACCAGTGACGGGCCCGGCCGGGGTGCGCCGGTCCAGGCCGCCACCCTGGTCGAGGTACTGGAGTGGCATGTGGCCGCCGAGCCCGACCGGGTTCATATCTATCTTTATTCCGGCGACGACCCCCCCACCCCGCTGACCTACCGGGACTTGTATAACGAGGCGCAACGGGTGGCGGCGGGTTTGCGCGGCCGCGGCGTGGCGCCGGGACAGGCGGTGGCGCTGATGCTGCCGACCGGTCGGGATTTCCTGGTGAGTTTTTTCGGCATCCTGCTGGCCGGGGCGGTGCCCGCGCCGCTTTATCCGCCGGTGCGGCGTGCCGCCGCGGAAGAGCATCTGCGCAGGCAGGCGGTCATCCTCAATAATTGCCTGGCGCCGCTGTTGATCACCCTACCCGAAGTCAGCGCGTTGTCCGCCGCGGTGCGGGGGCTGGCGCCGGCGTTGCAGGCGGTGCTGACGATGGACGAATTGGCCGGCGACGGACCGGCCGAGCGGCCGCGGGTGCGCGGCGCCGATCTCGCCCTGCTGCAATACACCTCGGGCAGCACCGGCGACCCGAAGGGCGTGATGCTGACCCACGACAATCTGCTGGCCAATGTCCGCGCCATGGGGCAGGCGGCCGAGGTGCGCGGCGACGATGTGTTCGTGAGCTGGCTGCCCCTTTATCACGACATGGGTTTGATCGGGGCCTGGCTGGGCAGTCTTTATCACGGCCTCCCCTTGGTGCTGATGTCGCCGCTGACGTTTTTGGCGCGGCCGGTGCGCTGGCTGCGCGCCATCCATCGTCATCGCGGCACCCTGTCCGCCGGACCCAACTTCGCCTATGAATTGTGCGCCGGCAAAATCACCGATGAAGAGCTGGCCGGTATCGATTTGAGCACCTGGCGGCTGGCCTTCAACGGTGCCGAACAAGTGAGCGCGGAGACCGTGCGTCGTTTCAGCGCGCGCTTCGCGCCCTACGGCTTCCGGCTGCGGACCATGGCCCCGGTCTACGGGTTGGCGGAGTCCTCGGTGGGTTTGGCCTTTCCGCCCCTCGGCCGCGAACCGGTGATCGATTACGTCGCGCGCGCCGTGCTGGCCAGCCGGGGCTGGGCCGAGCCGCAACCCGCTCAATCGGCGGATACCGCCAGTTTCGTAGCCTGCGGCCGGGCCTTGCCGGGCCACGCGCTGCGCGTTGTCGATGAGCGTGACCAGCCTTGCGAAGACCGCCGCGAGGGGCGGGTGCAATTTCGCGGGCCGTCTTCCTGCCAGGGTTATTTCCGCAATCCCGAGGCCACGGCCCGGCTGATTTATGGCGACTGGCTGGATTCGGGCGATCGCGGTTACCTGGTCGCCGGCGAGCTGTTCATCACCGGCCGGATCAAGGACATCATCATCCGCGCCGGCCACAATATTTATCCTTACGAATTGGAATCGGCGGTGGGCGCCCTCGCGGGCATCCGCGGGGGCGGCGTGGCGGCCTTCGCCAGCCGCGATGAACGGTTGGGCACGGACCGCTTGGTCATCCTCGCCGAGACCCGCGAGACCCGCGACCCGCAGCGCGAACAGCTGCGCGCCGCCATCACCGAGGCGGTGGTGGGCGTGATCGGCAATCCGCCCGACGAGGTGGTGCTGGCGCCGCCGCGCACCGTGCTCAAAACCTCCAGCGGCAAGGTGCGCCGCGACGCCACCCGCCGGCGTTACGAGCGGGGCGAGACGGATCATCCGCCGGCGCCGCCGTGGCGGCAGGCTTTGGGGTTGGCGAGCGCCGGACTGGGTACGTGGCTGTGGCGCGGCGCCGGTCAAGCCGCGGCCGGGCTGTTCGCGGCGTATGTATGGCTGGTATTTCTAGCGGGCGCGTGTTTGGCGGTGGCGGGCGCCGTCGCGCTGCCCACGCTGCGGGCGCGTCAAACCGCCTGCAAACAGGCCGCGCGGCTGACCGCGATTTTGGCGGGGATACGGATTACGGTAGACGGCCAAGCGCATCTTGCCGGTGACGCGCCCCGGATCGTGGTGGCCAATCACGCCAGCTACGTGGACGCGCTGATTCTGACGGCGGCCCTGCCCGTGGGGCTGCATTACGTGGCCAAGCGGGAATTGGCGGATCAACCCGTGGTCGGCTGGTGTCTGCGCCGCATCGGTTGTGAATTCGTCGAGCGCTTCGACACCCAGCAAAGCGCCGCCGCCGCGAACCGCTTGGAGGAGAAGGTGCGCGCCGGCCACTCGCTGGTGTTTTTTCCGGAAGGCACCTTCGGGACCGCGCCGGGTCTGCGGCCGTTTCGCATGGGCGCGTTCATCGCCGCGGCGCGGGCCGGGGTGGCGGTGGTGCCGGTGGCCTTGCGCGGCACCCGCGCCATCCTGCCGTCTGGTTCGTGGTGGCCGCGCCGGGGGGCGGCGGCGGTCATCGTCGGCGCTCCCTTGCGCGCGCCCGGGGAGGATTGGCGCGCCGCGGTGGATTTGCGCGACCGCGCGCGCGCGGAGATTCTCCGCGCCAGCGGCGAGCCGGAATTGATCGCGCTGAATTGATCGAAAAGCCAACCATAAAAGCTACGGAGGATACGGAGCAGCGGCATATCGTGTCATGGGGCGACTCGTCTCCTGGATGAGTTTCACCAGATATTCGTGCCCGTCGTTGGTGAACCGCTTTTTTAGAATTTTCTCCAAAGGGGGCGCATCGTGTCCGCCTAGGTTTCGGCGGGCCAGATCCGGGTCATCAAACCGACTATTTCCCGTTATCCTTTCCCAACTTTCCCGCCATGAATGGCGCGCGCCACCTCAAGGCGCAGGGCCATTATTCCGCGTGCCGTATTCAGCCTTGCAGAATTTCCGTGTCGTCGTGGGAGTAAGCCGGTGAGGAACAACACAAGAGCCGCAGCTCCGTATCGTTAGGGTTAACAAGAGCGTGGGGCGTGCCGGGTGGAATACACACCGTGTCCCCCGGATTCACGATGAACTCCTCATCCCCCAAGCGCATGCGGCCTTGCCCGGCGGTGAAATGATAAATCTCTTCGCTCAATCGATGACGATGGGCGAGGGTGGCGCTGCGCGCCGGCACGACGGCCTCGGCCAGGCTTTGCGCGCGGTTGCCGTGGGCTCGCGGGTGCATCAGCTCGCGAATGAGGGAACCGTCTTTGGTCACGAACGGCGTGATGGCCCGGTAAGCGGTTTTCATGAGGGGATTCCGCAGGTGTTTTGTCCGGCATTGTGGGCGCGAACGCGGATTGCGACAAGTCGCGCGCCGCGTCGCGGGTGATTTTATCGCGCATGAGGGTGCTTGAAAGCGGCGATGAGCTACCCTATGTATAGAGGGGTCATAATTGTTTGCCGAGGATCGTGTTTATGCGCATGGATAAATTGACCAGCAAATTCCAAATGGCCCTGTCCGACGCCCAGAGTCTGGCGGTGGGGCGCGACCATCAATTCATCGAGCCGGTGCATTTGTTGATCGCCTTGCTCGATCAGGACGGCGGCACCGTGCGCCACTTGCTGGGTCAGGCGGACGTGAACGTCAACCAGTTGCGCTCGCAATTGGGTGAAATCCTGGAACGTCTCCCCAAGGTGGAAGGCGCGGCCGGCGAGGTGCATCTCTCCAACGATCTCGGCCGGCTGCTCAACGTGACCGACAAGCTGGCGCAGTCCCGCAAAGACCAATACATTTCCTCGGAATTGTTCGTGCTGGCGGCCCTGGAAGACCGCGGCGCGGTAGGCGAGGCCTTGCGCAAGGCCGGCGCCAGTAAGGGCATGCTCGAACAAGGCATCGAAAAACTGCGCGGTGGCCAGAAGGTGGACGATCCCAACGCCGAGGAGCAACGCCAGGCCCTCGATAAATACACCATCGACCTCACCGAGCGCGCCGAACAGGGCAAGCTCGACCCGGTGATCGGCCGTGACGACGAGATCCGCCGCACCATACAAGTCTTGCAGCGCCGCACCAAGAATAATCCGGTGCTGATCGGCGAGCCCGGCGTGGGCAAGACCGCCATCGTCGAAGGCCTCGCGCAGCGCATCATCGACGGCGAGGTGCCGGAGGGGCTCAAGGGTAAGCGGCTTCTGTCGTTGGACATGGGCTCGCTGATCGCCGGCGCCAAGTTTCGTGGCGAATTCGAGGAGCGTCTCAAGGCGGTGCTCAATGATCTGAAAAAACAAGAAGGCCAGATCATCCTGTTCATCGACGAATTGCACACCATGGTGGGCGCCGGCAAGGCCGAAGGCGCGATGGATGCCGGCAATATGCTGAAACCGGCGCTGGCGCGCGGCGAGTTGCATTGCGTGGGCGCGACCACGCTCGACGAGTTCCGCCAATACATCGAGAAGGACGCGGCGCTGGAACGGCGTTTCCAAAAGGTGCTGGTGAACGAGCCCAGCGTCGAGGACACCATCGCGATACTGCGCGGCCTCAAGGAAAAATACGAAGTACATCACGGCGTCGAGATCACCGATCCGGCCATCGTCGCCGCGGCGACGCTGTCGCACCGCTACATCACCGACCGTAATCTGCCCGACAAGGCCATCGACCTCATCGACGAGGCCGCCTCGCGCATCCGTATCGAAATCGATTCCAAGCCCGAGGTGATGGACAAACTCGACCGGCGCTTGATCCAGCTCAAGATCGAGCGCGAGGCGCTCAAGAAGGAGCACGACGAGGCCTCGCGCAAGCGGCTCGATATCTTGCAGGGCGAAATTAGCAAATTGGAGCGCGAATATTCCGACCTCGAAGAGGTGTGGAAGGCGGAGAAGGCGACACTGCACGGCGCGCAGCACATCAAGGAAGAGCTGGATCAAGTGCGTCAGGAGTTCGAGACCGCGCGCCGCGCCGGCGACCTCGTCCGCATGTCCGAACTGCAATACGGCCGCATTCCCGAGCTGGAAAAAAAGCTGGCGCAAGCCGGTAAGACCGAATCCCATGAACTCACATTGCTGCGCAACAAAGTGGGCGATGAAGAAATCGCCGAGGTCGTTTCCAAATGGACCGGCATTCCGGTTTCGAAGATGTTGGAAGGCGAGCGCGAAAAACTGCTGCACATGGAAGAGGCGCTGCAACAGCGGGTGGTGGGACAGGCCGAGGCGGTGAAGGCGGTGGCCGACGCCATCCGTCGCGCGCGGTCGGGCTTGTCCGATCCCAATCGCCCCAACGGTTCGTTTTTATTTCTGGGTCCCACCGGCGTCGGCAAGACCGAACTCACCAAGGCGCTGGCGTCGTTTTTGTTCGACACCGACGAGGCGATGGTGCGCATCGACATGTCGGAGTTCATGGAAAAACATTCGGTGGCGCGGCTGATCGGCGCGCCGCCCGGTTACGTCGGGTATGAAGAGGGCGGTTATCTCACCGAGGCGGTGCGGCGCAAACCTTATTCGGTGATCCTGCTCGACGAGGTGGAGAAGGCCCATCCCGAGGTGTTCAATGTCTTGTTGCAGGTGCTGGACGACGGGCGCCTTACCGACGGCCAGGGCCGCACCGTGGATTTCCGCAACACGGTGATCGTGATGACCTCCAATCTCGGTTCGCAATTGATCCAGGAGTTGAGCGGCGAGGAAAATTACGCGGAGATGAAGGACGCGGTGATGGAGATCGTCGCCAAACATTTTCGTCCCGAGTTCGTCAATCGCATCGACGAGGTGGTGGTGTTCCACCCCCTCGGCCGCGAACACATCCGCTCGATCAGCGACATTCAACTGAGTTATCTGCGCAAGCGGCTGCGGGAGCGCGACATGGATTTGCTGTTGAGCGACGCGGCGAAAGATAAATTGGGCGAGGCCGGTTTCGATCCCGTGTACGGCGCGCGGCCCTTGAAGCGGGCGATTCAACAGCTGGTGGAAAATCCGCTGGCGCAGGCGATTCTGGCGGGTCAGTTCGTCCCCGGCGACATGATCCGGGTGGATGTCGCCGGCGATCGTTTGCAATTCAGCCGGGAAAAACGCGAGTAGTTTAATTTTAAAATTCTCCGCGCTTGCCGCCGGGACCAGGCGATGGCGGATGCTCAAGGAGGAGAGGGCGTAGTCGGGGGCGCGCGATTCTTTTCTTTGAGCAAGCGGGGTTTCATTTCCCGTGCGAGGTTAGACCAATTTAATACCAACATTTCCCTCCCCCACGGCATGTGCGTCTTCCCCTCAAGACCGCATGCCGTTTTTTTTGAGACGTGATCGCCGACGCCCTGCCGGATTGTTACCAGCCAAGGTGGACTCATTGTTGCGCGATCCCCTGCAACGCGAACGTCTGGCGCGGGCGGGGCGTACCTATATGGAGCACTGGTCGGTACGGGCCTGCGTCAGGCGGATAGTGGAGTTGTATCAGGCGGTGGTGCAGGGCGAGTTCGATAAGGTCACCGCCGCCGGCACTTAAACAGCGGGCCGTTCAGCGGCCTTTGCGCTTTTTATCGCGATCTCCACCGGAGGTCTTGCGTGCCGCCGCGCTCGGCATGCGCGGCAGCCCGGTGTGCTGGGTCATGAATTTCCGGGTCGGGTCTTTTCCCGCCGCGCCGCGCGTCTGTTTCACCGCCGCGCCGGTGCCGGCCGGCTGCCAGCTCGGTATCAGATGATGTTTGCCGTTGCCGATGAGGTCGGCGCGGCCCATGCGTTTCAGCGCCTCGCGCAGCAGTGGCCAGTTCTCGGCGTCGTGGTAACGCAGAAAGGCCTTGTGCAGGCGGCGCACCTTGAGTCCCTTGGGGATGTTCATCTCGTCGCTGGCGCGGGTGACCTTGCGCAGCGGATTCTTGCCCGAGTGGTACATCGCGGTGGCGGTGGCCATCGGCGAGGGCAGGAAGGTCTGCACCTGATCGGCGCGGAAGCCGTTGCGCTTCAGCCACAGCGCGAGGTTCAGCATGTCTTCATCGGTCGTGCCCGGGTGGGCGGCGATGAAGTAGGGGATGAGATATTGTTCCTTGCCGGCCTCTTTCGAATATTTGTCGAACAGCTCCTTGAATTTGTCGTAGGCGCCCATGCCGGGTTTCATCATCTTCGACAGCGGGCCCTGCTCGGTGTGTTCGGGCGCGATCTTCAAATAGCCGCCGACGTGATGCTGCACCAGCTCTTTCACATATTCGGGCGAGCGGATCGCCAAGTCATAACGCAGCCCGGAGGCGACCAATATTTTCTTGATGCCGGGCAGGGCGCGGGCGCGCTGATAGAGCTTGATCAGCGGCGTGTGATCGGTGTTGAGATTGGAGCAGATGTCCGGATATACGCAGGACGGCAAGCGGCAGGCGGATTCGATTTCCGGACTCTTGCAGCGCAGGCGATACATATTGGCCGTGGGGCCGCCGACGTCGGAGATCACGCCGGTAAAGCCGGGCACGCCGTCGCGGATCGCTTCGATCTCGCGGATCACCGAGTCTTCCGAGCGGCTTTGGATGATGCGGCCCTCGTGTTCGGTGATCGAACAGAAGGTGCAGCCGCCGAAACAGCCGCGCATGATGTTCACCGAGAAACGGATCATTTCATAGGCGGGGATGTTGGCGTCGCCGTAGCTCGGGTGCGGCCGCCGCGTGTAGGGCAGATCGAACACGCCGTCCATCTCCTTGGTGGTGAGCGGGATGGGCGGCGGATTGATCCACACCTCGCGCTCGCCGTGGCGCTGCACCAGCGCGCGGGCGTTGCCGGGATTGGTCTCGAGGTGCAGCACCCGCGAGGCGTGGGCATACAGTACCGGATCCTCCTTCACCGCCTCGAATGACGGCATGCGGATCACGCTGCGCTCGCGGTCGTGTTTGGGCAGGCGGCGGTGGAAGCGGAGGACTTTTATCTCGCCGTGCGAGTTCGATGGGCTGTTCGGCGGGGTGCGCGCGGCCTCGCCTGCGTCCGGCTTTCCCGCCAAAAGAGGAAGGGTTGGGGACGCCTTGTCGCGTAGTGCCGCGGATTGCGTGCTGTCGCCGCCGTTTGTTTCGCAGGCCGCGGCGCTCGGCGCGCTCATCGCGTAGGGATCGACAGGTTGCTCGATGCGCCCCGGCGTGTCGATCTCGCTGGAATCGATTTCCACCCAGTCCTCGGGCAGACCGTCGCGCCGCACGTAGGCGGTGCCGCGGATGTCGGTAATCTTCGCGATGGCTTCGCCCGCCGCGAGGCGGTGCGCGATCTCGACGATCTGCCGTTCGGCGTTGCCGTAGACCAGCAGGTCGGCCTTCGAATCCAGCAGCACCGAGCGGCGCACGGTGTCGGACCAGTAATCGTAATGGGCGATGCGGCGGAGACTCGCCTCGATGCCGCCGATGATGATCGGCACGTCTTTGTAGGCCTCGCGCGCGCGTTGTGCGTAGACCGTCACCGCGCGGTCCGGGCGTTTGCCCGCCGCGCCGTGCGGGGTGTAGGCGTCGTTCGAGCGGATTTTGCGGTCCGAGGTGTAGCGGTTGACCATGGAATCCATGTTGCCGGCGGTGACGCCGAAGAACAGGTTGGGCCGGCCGAGCTTCATGAAATCGGCCGCCGACGTCCAGTCCGGCTGGGCGAGCATGCCGACCCGGAAACCCTGCGCCTCCAGCATCCGTCCGATCACCGCCATGCCGAAGCTCGGGTGATCGACGTAGGCGTCGCCGCTGACGATGATGATGTCGCAGCTGTCCCAGCCGAGCGCCTCCATCTCCTCCCGCGACATGGGCAGATACGGCGCGGTGCCGAAGCGCTGGGCCCAGTATTTACGATAGGAGAAGAGGTTGGGAGCGCTGTGCATAATGCGATCGTGACGGCTGGAGTGATGGCTGCGCGAGATAGGGTCGTAGGCCGTATCTGTCGGGCCGCGATTATAACACCATTCCATGCTCGGGTATTCAGCACCCGCCGAGGGAGCCGCCGTGGGGATTCGTTCAGCGGCCGCCTGCGATCATGAGTCGGGTGTGCGGAGGCCGCCGGCCAAAAAAGAAAGGGGCTTGCGCCCCTTTCCGGTTGATAACGAGTTGTCTCGTTGGTTTATAGCGACGGCGCCGGACCGAATTCGGCCGCTTCCGCGCCTTCGAGCCAGTCTTGAAAGCCGCCGAGCGTGCCGCCGGTATCGGGCACGGGGAGACCGGAAACCAGTTGGCTGGCGGAGCCGTTAACTTGCAGCATCGAGAACGTGGCGCTGCCATCGTTGATACCGGGGGTGGCGACATTCTGGCCGATCCAGAACACATTCACCGAGCCGCCGGGACTCCAGCTTACCGGATTGCCGATGTCGAAAGGATCGTCGATGTTGGTGGGATCATCCGTGGTGCTACCCCAGATGCCAGTGCCGGTGAGCAGATTGCCGGAATGACCGCGGAACAGAAATACCTGCCGCTCGGTGTCGCTGCCGGCCGTCAGGGTGACGTCTTGACCGATCACGATGCGGCGGCCAAGTTGCTCGCCGGTGACCGGGTCGTTGTTGCCTTGGAAATTAAAGGTGGTTTCGAAGGCCCCATTGGGATTGCCGGCGGTGTCGGTGGTAATGATGCTGGAACTGATCACGACATTGGCATCGCCGGGGCCCTGGGCCCAGCCGGTGCGCACCTCGGCGTCGGAAGTGAACACCGTGCCGCTGTTGGCCGCATTGTCGGAGATGTGTTGTTTCCCCATGAAACCCGGTTCAGAGGTATTGTTGGAAGATTGGCTGAAATTCATCCGCACGAAGTTTTCATCGTAGAAGGCCAGGCCGGCCTTGGGGCCGTTGGCATCCACGTCGGTCACCACGCTCTTGATGTAAATCTGGCCATCGGTGCCGGTGATTTGCGCCTGGGTAAAGCCATCGCTGTCCACCAGGATTTGGCAGCTCACGGCATTGGTGATGTTCGTGCAGGGATCGATCGCGCCGTTGCTGACCGACCATTCGTCGAATTGCGGTTGCGCCACGGCCAGACTCGGCAGCAACGGCGCGCCCATCAATAGAAATAGTTTGATTTTCCCCATAGTGCTGACTCCTTAATTCTTTGTTTCTTTGTCGCTCTTGACGATAAATGGCATCTGTCTCGGGCGTTTTCCGCGCAAACCGAATCATCTATTTCAGACGTATTTCAGCCACCCGACGCGGAAGATTTTCCCTGGGCGTAAGGAGACCGCAAAGTGACCATGAAGTCAAGCGCATTCATGCCCGCCAAGCGCCGCGCCGCGTGGCTTGACAAGCGCCGCGGCGGCTGGGCACCATGCCGCCTCTCCGCGCAGCGGAACCGCTGGACGATGCCGTGCGGCGCTTGACAAAAATATGAATGGTATCTCTTCATGACGGGCCGCCCGGGATCGCGTGAATAGGCGCCGCTCCGGTGCGCTGGTACTGCTTAAACCGTGATGAAGTTTAATGAATTATTTTCAGCGGATCTCGACGGCGGTAATTTGTGGCGCGGGATGCTTCATCCAGGCCGCCCACGCGGAACAGACCGCGCCCGCGCGTTGGCGGGTCTCCCCTCTGCTGGGCGTCCATGCCCCCGCATTGAACTTGCTCAATAGCGGGGTGATGCGGGCTCCCATTGGCGGCACGGCGGATTTCATCGGATCTACCGGCGCCAATGAGACCACCGAGTTCCGTTTTAACAATACCTTGCCGGCGATCGACGGCGGAGGTTACGCCGGTATCGAATTCGAATGGAAAATGGACGATTATCTTTCCTGGCTAGTGGGGTTCGGCACCTGGGAAGGCTCATCCTTCGGTACCCAGGGCGGTCTGATGCCCTTCCAGCGCCAACTCACCCAGGTGCTGGAGAACCGTTCCGTCCGGGTTTCCTATAACGAGCTGCGGTTTGGCGTCAAATATATTTTGGCCGATAAACCGCGCCGTTATCGTTTCTATTCATTGCTCTCCTTGAATAATATATTCGATATGGATTACCGCGAGGACCATGTATTGCGTTTCATCACCGGACCGGCGGAAGGTTTCAGCCGTACGGTGATCGTGCAGGCGGCGTCCACCGGGGTAGTGGCGTTGCAGGCGGGGCTGGGGCTGGACTTTCCTATCGGCGAGCGTTTTTCGCTGGGTGTGGAGGGCAGCTATCTGCTGGGTGCCCGGCCCTTTTATTTTAAAAACCCTGAAATCACCACCGATTTACGGGACAATGACGGGGTGATTTCCATGCGTTTGCCGGTTGCGCCCGATGCGCAGCGCCGTTTGCGTTATCTCGCCGCCGATGGTTCCGCTTATCACGACATGCCTTTGGAATGGGACGGCTGGAAGCTGTTGCTGCGCGCCAGTATGTATTATTGAGCGGGCGATTCGCGGTGAAGCGACGGCCGCGATTAAAAGATTAAGATTGGCATGGCCCGCCGCGTCAGCGATTTTCCCGGCCGGCAAGAGGCCATGAAAATCTTGCCGTGGAGAAAAGCGCGCATGCGCGCCTGGTCGGGTTAAAGGGCCTCTGATTTATTCAGAGGCTCCCGCGGCACAGGGATGCGCCGTCCTGTTCAATGGCGGTTGGCCGTTGAACATGAAGGAAAGCGAAATCACCTTTTTCGCTTTCCATGCGCTGAGCATTCCAGGATGGAATTATTCAGAGCTTCCTTATAATAAAGATCGGCCACTGTAAGCAGCTTGTTGATGTATCACGACACATGATGGTCCTCTACCGTCGTAGTTCGACTGGCGGCACACGCCGGTCTTGCCGCGCCGTTTGGCTGCGCGGCGTCGTGATATGGGCGCTGATATCGGCCGGCGTCTGCGCCGCCGCGCCGGCCTGGGCCGCCGGGACGGCCGCCTTCCTGGAATTGGAGAATCGCGAGCTGAGTATCGGCGAGTTGTTGCAGCGCGGCCGCGCCGCGTCGGCGGCGGACGAACTCGCCCGGGCGGGCGCCTATTTCGAGGCGGTGTTGGCGCGGGACCCGGCCAATGCCGAGGCGTATTTCCGGCTGGGCATCGTGCAAGTGCGCGTCGGCCGTTATGAAGAGGGCGTGCGTCATATCGAACGCAGCGTGAGCCTGGCGCCCGATAATATGAGCGTGCGTTTTTCACTGGCGGCCTTATATGAAAAAGGCGGTGAGACGGACAAGGCCGAGCAGATCTTTCAAACCATCGTGCAATCGGGATCGGATGAAGATCGCCGTAAGGCACAAGAGGCGCTCGCCCGTTTGCAGGCCGCCGCCGCGGCGCGCGCCGCGGCCGTCACTGAAACGCGCGATGAACAATTAGAGCAAGAAGTACAAACCTCGGCCCGCCGTTTGCGCGAGGCCGCCGACTCGGCCGCGAAACAGGCGCTGATTCAAGCGGCCTTGCTGCGGGCGACCCAGTTGCAGCAACAGTCACGGTTCCGTTATGCCGCCGAATTGTTGGAGGCCGTGTTGACGGAGGCGCCCGAGCACGTGGCGGCCTTGACCAATCTCGGTATTCTTTATGATCTGATGGGTCAGCGCGACAAGGGCGAGCAATTCTTGCGGCGGGCGGCGGATATCTCGCCGGACAATGCGCTGATTCTCGCCAATCTCGGCAAGCTCTATCTGGACGGCGGTAAGCTGGTGCTGGCGCGCCGGACCTTGGAAGCCGTGGTGAAGCTCGATCAGGAACCGGCCGCCACCCGGCAGGCGCGCCAGATGCTGGCGGGCCTGTACATCAGCGAGGGCAACAAATCGCTGAAGCTCGGCAAGATCGGCGACGCGGTGAATTCCTATCGGGCCGTCTTGACCCACGACCCGGACAACGTGGAGATTTTATACAACCTCGGTTTGGTCGAGCGGCGGCGCGGACAGCGGGACGCGGCGCTGGCCTATTTCGAACAAGCCCGCCGGGCCGCGCCCGAGGATTACCGCGTTCACTACCAACTGGCCTTGTTGTATGAAGACCTCGATCGTTTCGAAGACGCGGCCGGCGCCTATAATAAAACTCTGGCTACGCTCAAGGCCGATTCGGAGATCACGCCGCGGGGGCTGGAATTGAAGCTGTCCATGCTCACCGCGCGGCGCACCTTTGAGCAGGGCGATCTGAAAACCGCCGAGCAATTGCTGAAGAACCTCATCGACCGTTACGCCGACAACGATCTCGCCTATTTTTATCTCGCCTTGATCTACGAGCGCACCGGCCGTCTCGATGAGGCGGTATCCGCCTATGAAAAAGTCATCGCCCTCACGCCCGGCCATATGGGCGCCCGGCTCAATCTGGGCCGGCTCTACGAACAAACCTGGTCCGAGGAGGAGGCGCTCGCCCAATACAACATCGTCACCCGTTCACGTTTGAGCAGCGGCGTGGTGCAGGAGGCGGAACGGCGCACCATGTCGGTGGCCAAGATCCTCCACGGTTGGAGTTACACCCTCAGCCAGGCCCTGACCTTCGACGACAACGTGAATTTCAGCGCGGAGTCGCCGGCCCACGATTATCGCTCGGATTTCGCGCTGGGACTGACTTATCAATACAAATTCCGCCCCGATCTGCGGTTGCGCACCAACTTCGGCTCGCAATACTCCGCGTACGTCATCGGCGGTTATGACCTGTTCAATCTGGCGATCAGTCCGGCGCTGACCTTCGGCACCGGCAATCGCGGCGTGGAGGCGGGTTACAGTTACAATTCTCTCACCACGTTTCTCGACGACAGCGACATCAGTTCCGGCAACAGCCTTTACCTGGAGGCGCGCGCGCCGTTGAACGCGCCGGGCTTCGTCAGCGCACGGGATTCGCGCGCGCCGTTCAAACAAACCTGGATGCTGCGCGGGCGTTTGAATACCCGATGGTATGAATCTGCCGCCAATCCATTTTTGAATTCGACGAATTACGGCGCGCAGTTGTTTCTCAACGTCAAACCCTCGCGCTCCAACGCATTGACGCTGGGGTACGGCTACGCCGTCAATGAGAATGAAAAAACCGCGGGCAGTGATTATGCTTATAGCAGTCACAGCCTGAACGCGGGTTGGGAGCAAAACATCGTCGGCCGTTTATCGGGGAGCCTTCGTTACACTGTCACGTTGTTCAATTACACCCATCCCGATTCGATTTCGCGCCGTGGAGAACATCGCCGCAATCTGCTCAACTCCGGATCCTTGGCCCTCAATTACGCCTACCAACGCAATGTGCGTTTCTTCGCGGGATTTTCCGTCGCTTATAACCAATCCAATCTGCCGGTGGGAAGAGTGCTGCGGGGACTGGACGTGCTGGAGCAGAGCAGTTCCTTGGGTGACTATATCAACCGTTCGCTGAACGCGGGGGTGGTTTTGAGTTTTTAGAAACTATCGCAGATCGACCGTGAAAATATTCGGGGGATGCGATCGCGGCAAGCCGGCGTCGCGACATGGACCGGTCAGGCTAATTTCAGTAAAGTGGGCTGCGCCCGCATGCGGCGGGTGAGCGGCGGTATGAGTACGGTTCGGGAGAGCGAGAGTGGGAATGGTTGAGGACGTGCGGCGTTGGTGGGCCGGGGTCGGGAGGCTCGCGGTCCTCATCGGTCTGCTGGCGGCATGTGGGTGGAACACTGCGCGCGCCGCGGAGCAAACGGACGCCGTGCCTTTGCAGCAGGCGATCGCCGCCTTGGAGCGTATCGAACAAGGTTTGGCCGCGGGTATCTCCGCCGAACAGACCTTGCATGCCTGGGCCAAACAGCTGTTGATGACCAAGGCGACCGGGTTGCAGTGCGTCGCGCAAACCGGGCGTGCCTTGGCGGAGGCGGAACAAGAGTTGGCGAGTCTCGGTGCGCCGGTGGCGGCCGAAGGCGGCGAGTTGGCGCGTAAACGCCAGGACTTGGAACGGGAGAAACTCGATCTGGAGCAGCGGCTCGCGCAGTGCCGCTTAATCGTGTTGCGCAGCGACGACGGCCAGCAATCGCTGGCTACCCGCCAGCGCGTCCTCTTCACTGAACGCTTGTTGCTGCGCGGGCCGGATTTCGGCGCGGTGATCGACGACAATTTGCGCCAGCCCGTGGAGTGGAGCAACGCGTCTTTACTCGCGCGCACGGGCGTGGAGTCGATTTCCGCCTGGGCCTGGGGCGGATTGCTGGTCTTGGTTTTGGCGGCCGGCCGTTTAGGCCTGGGATTGCGCGGCGGCTTGCGGCGCTGGGCGTCGGCGCGCGGCTGGGACCACGACTTCAACGCCCGTTTCAATCATGCCCTGGTGCTCACCGCCGGGCATTTCGCCCCGCGTTTATTGCTCAGCGCCGCGGCGGCGGGATTTTTTTATAGTCAATTGGGGTCGCTGCGGCCGGTGCCGTTGCTGGCGGTGATCGCTTACGGATTGCCGCTCTATTTCGCGGCGTGGGCGCTGGTGCGTTTGCTGTTCTCGCCGCCGCGGCCGGCGGTCTTGGTGTTGAACATGCCGGAAGACGTGGCCCATGCCCTCGCGCGGCGCTTGAACGTTTTATTCTGGCTGGTGTTCGCCGGCTATTTGTTGTTCTCCAGCGTGCTCGGCCCCCGTTTGCCGGAGTCCGCTTTATTGTTGGCGCGCGGCGTATTCGCCTCCTTGGTGGTGCTCAATCTAATTTGGGCCTTGTGGCTGATCGGCCGTATTCCGGCCTTTGCCCACACCTTGTGGGTGCGCGCGGTGCTGTGGGTGGCGCTGGTCGCCGGATTGGCGGCGGAGCTGGCCGGTTATCGCGAGTTATCCGTCATGATTTGGCGGATCGTCATTGGTACGGCGGCGGCGTTCGGCCTGTTCTCTCTGTTGAAACGGGTGTTCCGCGAGTTGTTCAATGCCGTCGATGCCGGTCGCGGCGCCTGGCAGCAAGCACTGCGCAGATTTTTCGCTATCGAGCCGGGCAAAAAAGTGCCGGGTTTGATCTGGCTGCGCATGACGGTGGGCCTGGTTTTGTGGTTTTTATTCGGTGTCGCCGTGTTATGGGTGTGGGGCTTGCAGGGTACGCTCGGTCTGCAACTCTACGAATATCTGGTGCAAGGTTTCAAGGTCGGCTCGCTCACCGTGGTCCCGGCGCGGGTAGCCGTGGCCTTGGCGGTGTTCGTTCTGCTGTTCGCCGTCAGCGGCTGGCTGCGGGCGCGGGCCGAAAAATACTGGTTGGTCGACGCGCCGGTGGATCGCGGCGCGCGCGAGGCCCTGGTCTCCATCACCGGTTACGTCGGTGTCGCCGTCGCCATCCTGGTGGCGCTCGGGGTCGCCGGCGTGGAGTTCAGCAATCTCGCCATCATCGCCGGCGCGCTGTCGGTGGGCATCGGTTTCGGTCTGCAAAACATCGTCAGCAATTTCGTGTCGGGCTTGATCCTGCTGTTTGAACGGCCGATCAAGAGCGGCGACTGGATCGTGGTGGGCGGCACCGAGGGCTACGTGCGGCGCATCCGCATGCGCTCCACCCAGATCCAGACCTTCGACAACGCCGACGTGATCGTGCCCAATTCCGAATTGATCACCGGCCAGGTCACCAACTGGATGTTGCAGGATACCGGCGGCCGGATCCGGGTGCCGATCGGCGTGGCCTACGGCAGCGACACCGCGCTGGTCAAGGAAACCCTGCTCGACATCGCGCGCCGGCACCCGCGGGTGATCAACGATGAAGCGGGCCGCGAACCCAAGGTGCTGTTCCTGGCCTTCGCCGACAACGCGCTGCAATTCGAGCTGCGCTGTTATATCCGGCATATCAATCAGAGCGCGGATGTGAGAAGCGAAATCAATTTCGCCATCGAAGCCGCTTTCCGCGGCCAGGGCATCGAAATTCCCTTTCCGCAGCGCGAGGTGCACATCAAGAATTGGCCGTCGGACGGCCCGTCGCGGCGCGGGGACGAGGCGTGAACGGGCGCCCGGCGCAGGAGACTAACACGACGCCTTCTTCCCGCGAGACCGGGCGGCACCGTCGCCGGTAAAATCACCGGCGCGTTTCGGCTTGATACCGAATTTTTTGTAGTGATGCCGTGCGAGCAAGGACGGGTCACCGCGCCGCCAAGGTCCTCACCAACGGAAAATCGCCCAGCGGTGCGGGCGCCAGCAATTGCGGAGTTTGCAGGCCGATGGTTTTGTCGCGCAACTCTTCGACCAGCGGGGCGGAATAACCGAACCACTCGTTGACCGAAATCAGGCCGTCGCGATTACCGTCGGCCCGGCCGGTCAGGCCGCTCAATAAGGCATGGGTGAACAGGCCGTGCCCGGCCGGCGGGTATTCCTGCGATTCTTCGCCGCCCTGGGAGGCCAACACGAAGCTGAAGCGCGACGCGGCGGAGCGTTTGGCCAGCGAGTAGGCGTCGAAACGGCCTTCGATGTTTTTGGCCTGGCAGGTATCGACGATGAGGATACGCCGGCCGGCGACGTTGCGGATGGCGTCGAAGAAATCCTTCCAGCTCAGCAGCGACGGCCGGTCTTGCCCGGGTTCGCCTTGGAGTACCGACGCGACATCGTCGGCTACCGCGTCGCGCGGTACGAAATAATAGTTGCCGGCGGCGTCGCTAATGCCGTGCGAAGCGAGGAACACCACCACCGTATCCTGGCCCCGGGCGTTTTGTATGAACTCCAAGGCCTCTTGCACCTTGGCCTTGTCGGGTTTGAGCACCGACAGATCGGACAAGACTTGGGAATGGACGCGCTGATAATAACCGCGTCCCGCTTGCTGCACTCGATCGGCGATCTCCTCCGCGTCCTGCGCGGCGAAACTGAGATCGACCTCGCGATCCAGCTTGGGAAAATGATTGACGCCGATCGCCAGCAGATAAAGATCGCCGACCGGCGGCTTGAGGGTCGGCGCCGGCGCGGCGGACACCTGCCGTTCCGCGACCGCCATGGCCCGGTCGTTGAAGACCTCGATGCGTATCTTGTTCACCTTGTCAGTCAGCGCCAATGACATCTGGCGCGAGAAGGCGCGGGTCTCCTTGGCGTTCAAGCGCCGTTCGTCGCGCGGCGTCACCGGCACGTTGTTGACATAAATCGCGTAGTCCTTCATGGGCAGGCTGTTCTGTTCGACCGAGAATTTCAGGCTTAACATGGGCTGGCCGCGCCGCGCTTCGGCGACTTTTATCGTTTCGACGCGGATGCGCGGCGGGGCGATGGAGTCGAGTTGCGTAATATCGAATTGCGCCAAGGCGCGGGTTTTGTTTTCACCGCGGTCCTTGAAGGCGGCGACCACCAGATCGGGCCGGTAGAGCACCCGCTCGAATTGCACGGCCCGATAAAAATCGGGCGTGGCGTCTTTGGCGCGATTGATATGCCAGCCGATGTAGTTATCTCCGTAGAGCGATGAGGCGTAGTAGCCGCTCGGTATCCACGCGATCCAATCCTCGCGGTTGCGGTGCGGAAACAGCGCGAGGATCTCGCCGCCGTCGCTCATCCGGTACCAGCGCAGCGTCCCGTCCGACAACGCGGCCACCGCCAGCCGGTTGTCGCCGGAGATGTTGACGCCCCGGACCGTGGCCGGCAGTTTGACCGACCAGCGCTGTTCGCCCGATTTATGATAAAGCCGCAGCGCCCATTCGGTACCGAACAACACCTGCTGCCGATCGGGGGCGATCGCGTAGCTGCGCGACACTTCGTAGGGATCGAGTTTCAGCGGCGTGCCGTTGATGGCGGGCCGGTTGTCGTTTTGCCAGCGGCTGATGGTCAAGCCCGGCGCTTGCAATAGCGGCGCCAGCAGTTTTTGATCGGGGACGGTCTCGCCGCGCAGCCGCTGTTCTAATACCGAGTAGCGTCCAAACTCGGCGGCGTCCCGCCGGTAACCGAATTGCACGACGGCGCCGTCCATGGAAATCCGCAGGCTGCGCTGCGCGTCGCGGAAGTCGGCGATCTGCGGACCGACGTAGGCGCGGCGTTCGCCGCTGGCGGGGTCGAAGATGCCGATGGCCGGATCTTCCGCCACATATAAAATATCGCCGCCCGGCAACACCCCGATTTGACTGATGCGCGCCTCGGCCGAGGCGATTTTGCGGATCGCGCCGCGGCCCATGTCGGCGATGCGATAAATCGGTGACGAGCCCGCGCCGCCGTAATCGCCGCCCGCATAAAGCGCCGTGCCGTCCGCCGACCAGGCCACGGTGGTGAGATTGACCTGATCGCGCAGTTCGGTGAAATGCGCCGAATAAAGCAGGGACAAGTCCCGCGCGGAGAGCACGCTGACCGCCGCGGCGTCGTGAAAACCCACGGCGATCTTTTCGCCGTCGGGCGAGAGCCGCGCGCCGAACGGCCGCTGGCCGGCGAGTCCGGTCTTGACCCGCCCGATCAACTGAAACTCGTCGTCGTAGAGCCGCACATAACCGTCGAGCGAGGTGCTGATCAGCCGGCCGGCGGGGGTGAACACCAGGCCGATGGTTTTGTCCTGATAATCCAGATCCCAGGCGATCTCACTGTAGTCGCTGGTTTGCAGCACGTGCAGCCCCTGTTTGCCCAGCAGGCCGAAGGCGAGATAACGTCCGTCGGGTGAATAGGCGAGCGGCCCGACCACTTCGTCCAGTCCGCCGATCCGGCCTTTGATGTCGCCGCTCAAGGCGTCGAGGAGATAAATCGCGCCTTTATTGTCCCATTCCCAGCCGGTCCAGCCGGCCACCGCGAGGGTGAGTCCATCGGGCGCGAGGGCGATGGTATAGAGCTGGCCCTCGTAGCCGCCGGCTATCGGTACGCGATAGGTCGCGACGGGGGCCAGCTCGGGCAATTGCCACACGCGTATCGTCTTGTCGTCGGAGACGGTGATGATGCGTTGTTGCCGGGTATCGTACGCCAGCGACTGGATGAAGGTGGTGTGATGGCCAGTCTCGATGCGCAGGATCGGCGCGGTGGATAACGCCTCGGCATGCACGGGCGGCGCCGGCAAGGTCACCAGCATTAATAGCAGCAGTCCCATGCCGAACGCCGAGAGGCGGATATCATTCACGACGTTTACCTTTATTTGGGAAATCCCGCCACGCCGTTGCTCGACGAAATGCCTGCACGCCGGGCCGTCTTGCGTCTGGCCGCTTCATCGCGGCTTATACAGCGCCACGCTGCGCGCGCAGATGTTCTCGCCGAACGGGCTGCTGCAAAAATAATTGTTGCTCAATCCCAGGCCGCGGATATAACGCGGCGCGGTGATGACGTGATAACTCACCCGGAACACGTCCGCCACGGCGCCGGTCAAGGGGCTGTTGCGGCCGAGATCGGCGGTCTGCGCTATGCCGCGTCCGCCGTTGATCAGTCCATAGGCCACGAAGCTTTGATTGCCGCGGGTGCGTTCGCGCGTTGCGCCCCCGCCCTGACCGCAGACGCCCGCGCCGGTTTGGCCTAATAGCAACTCCGGATCGTCATTGGCCGCGCGCGGTTTGAATTCCGGTAATGCCTGGTCGCCCTGATGGCCCGAGCCCGATGGGCGCAGCGCGCAGTCCTGAGTGACGATGCGGGTTTCAAGCTTGTTTTTCGGCGCGCCGTCGGCATTGCGGTTGCCGGCCGGTTGCGTTTTGCGATCACCCAGCAGGCCGGCGATCAGCAGCGGTGTATCGCCCGCGGTGCCTTGCGGGGCGGAGACGATTTCGACGGGCCCGTCATCGGGTATCTCGCCCGCGATGTCTGCACCCGCGGCCAATCCATCCTGCGGCAGACGCCCCGGCGCGCTGGCTACGCCGCCGACACCGCCCGCACCACCACCGGCACCACCACCGGCACCACCACCGGCACCACCACCGGCACCACCACCGGCACCACCACCGGCACCACCGGCACCACCGGCACCACCGGCACCACCGGCACCACCGGCACCACCGGCACCACCGGCACCACCGGCACCACCGGCACCCATGCCGCTGGTGCTGTAACTGTACATGACGGTGCCGCTACCGAAGGAACCCGCGCCGCCCAAGGCCTGGAAATTACCGCCGAACTGTAGTTCAGGATAAAGACCCAGCAAAAAGGGATTGGGAATACGCAATTCCAGTAAACCGTCGCGGCGCGGAGTGAGCCTGAAATCGGGTATGAGATAGGGATCGGCTTCCAATTCCGAATCCGCGCCCAACTCCACGCGGATGAGTTCCACGGGCATCATCAAAGAGGCGCGCGGTTGCAGCAATAAATTATCGACCGATTGGCCGATGCTGGTATTGACGCGGCTGACCGCGCGTTCTTCCGCGCGCGCCGTCTCCAGCGGCCGCGTCGGGCCGTCATCGGCGGTGACGATGATGGCATCGCCCCGCGGAACATTCGGCGTCTCCGCGTCATTAGGCGCGGGCAGGCTGTCGTCGACGGCCGTCCCATCGTTATTACCGGCGGACGGGGTGGGGTCGGATACGGGTACCGATTCGACGTTTGTCCGGATCGGTTCCGGGCTCCTTAACAACAGTCCGGCCTTGCCGTTCGGCGCGCCGACGTCGACGAAACCGCCGAAATTAAGCGTCTTGCCCGCGGCGAGTTCCACCAGGCCGCCGTCGCCGCTCTTGTTGCCGCCGCGGGCGTAGATGCCGCCGAGGAATTCGACGGTCTCGTCCGCCCACACCCGCACTTCGCCGCCGTTGCCGTTTTCACCGCCGTCGGCGAAGAGGCGCGCCTCTTTATCGATGGTCGTGCGTTCGGCGGTAGTGAAACGGCGGTCTTCGACTCGATCGGCACCGATCGATATCAAGCCGCCGCCGCTCCGGCCGCTGGCGTCGACCATCGCGTTATTACCGAGATGCACCGTGTCGCCGAGTATCTTGATGGTCCCGCCGCCCGCCGCATCGCCCGCGCGGGTCGATAAGGCGGTATCGGCCGCGGCGGCATTGAGTTCGCCGTGCACCTCCACCGCGCCGCCCGCGCCGTGCAGGACGATGACGCCCGGCTGCTCGGTGAAACTCCGCGCGCTGATGACGCCGTTCATGTTGATGACCTTGTCGACGATGTCTTTGGCCGCGCCGGCGGTGATCAGCAGCACGTCGCCGCCGTCGGCTTGCAGGCGGCCGCTTTGTTCTATGAGGGCCTTCACCGGCAGACCGTCGGCGTCGACCAAGGTGTCCGTCACTTTGTCATCGACGGCCAGATTCACCAGCCGATCGCCGAATAAATCCAGGGTGAATACCGTGCCCGAGGCCAGGGCCACCTTGCCGAAATTGGCTTGAATCAGTCCGGAGTTCTGCACGCCCGGCGCCACCAAGGCCACCAGTCCGCCGTTGCGCGCGGTGATCCGCCCTTGATTGACGACACGGGCGCCGCCGGCACCCGCTTGCGCGAAGTTGTATTGACCGGCCATGAAATCCTTGTTGGACAGATTGGCGGTGGTCGCGAGCAAACCGCCGACGTTGATCTCCGCCTTCGGTCCGAACACGATGCCGCTGGGATTGATCAGAAACACCCGGCCGTCCGCGTTAAGCTTGCCTAAAATGTGGGACACGCCGCCGCCGTTGACCCGGTTGAGCATGACGTAATCTGGTTTGGCTTGCACAAAATTGACCGCCTCCGTTTCACCGATGTCGAAGGTCTTCCAATCGATCACCGCGCGTTCGGTGAATTGGGTGATGGTCCGGATATTGGTATCGTTGCTTCGATCGATCACCGCTTCACCAGCGCTGACTTGCCCGCCCTCGGGCAAGGCCTGCGCCGGGCCGCCGCTAAGATTGGCGGCCAAGATCGCCGCGCCGAGCAGGCTGAGCCGGAAGCCGGTCGGGCCGTGGTGAATATTTGTCGTGTCGTATTGAGCGCGCATCGCTTTTTCCTCCGCCGAATGCCGGCTATGCTTAAAATCGTTTCGAGAACCCGCCGAAAATCCGCGGGTCGTCGTCGCCCTCGTTCTCCACCAGGCGAGTGGTCGGTTTGGCGATCTCGATAAAACCGGAAAATCCTTGATTCAAGCTGAGACGCACGCCCAAGCCCACCGCCGCGGCCGATTCGGATTTTTTCTGATCCTGTGCGTCGCGCCGCCATACTTTTCCGAAATCGTAATAACCGTAGACGGTGTAGCTCCGCGCGAAACTCTGTTTGAGCGCGTTGCTGTAGCGCGGCTCGATCTTGAGCGCCACGCCGGAGTCGCCCACCAATTCCGACGGGTCGTAACCACGCCCGAACGGTTCGCCGCCGAAGGAAAATTGCTCCGCGCCCAATAAGGCGTTGTAGGCCAGTTGGCCGTTGGCGGCCAACAAGACCGACCAGGCATTGGCGACATCCTGCAAGCGCGCGGCGTAAAGAGTCAGTTTCCTGAAATCGCTGTGGCCGTCGGCGCGCGACAAAGACGCCGAACCGGTTTCGGTGGCGCCCAGGATATCCAGGCCTTGACTGAATTCGGCGTCGAGGATGTTGATGCCGCGCCAACGGTCGGCGTTGTCGAAGGTGATGCCCGCCCGCAGCGCCCGCAAGCGGTCTTCGCTGAGGTTGATGCCGGCGAAATCGGTCTTGCCGTCATGCACGGTGAAGCTGCCGCGCAGATAGAGATTGCGGGTGCGGCTGCGTATCACGGGATGGCTATAACTCAAGGCGCCCATCACCGATTCGGATTGCAGATCCGGCGGCAGGTTTTCGGTCTCTTGCGGTTCGGCGCGCGCATAACTCAGGTTGACGCCGAACCGGCCGCCTTCGTCGCCGGCGCGGATGTCGTGCAGCAGGGCGATGAAATTCAATTCTTGGTTGGCGGTGGTGGCGGCGCGCAGGCCCGAATGCTCATAACGTCCGAGCGCCGAATAGAAATCGGCGCCGGCATTGACACGCCACGGCCCCAGTGAACGGCTGTTGCGGTTGTTGACGCCGAGGTCGGCGGAAAATTTATCCTGGGTGAGCGTGATCAGCAGATCGGAGGCGCCGGCCACGCTCTGCGAAGGCGACAGCGTCGCCCGGGCCACCATGCCGCCGAGATCATTGATCAGCAATAAATAGCGTTCCAGCGCCTGCGCGCGCAGGGGCCGCGACCGTTTGATTTTTTCCGCGTAGGCCTGCAATACTTCAGGTGGGCCGTTCACCGCGCCTTCCAGTTTGACTTGATCGACGAAACCTTCGATCACCCGCAGCCGCGCCAGGCCTTGTTCAAGAATAATCTTCTGTTCCGGCACGATGACCTGCGAAAGTATGTAGCCGTCGTTGCGGTACTTCGCGGTGATCTCATTGGCCAAGTCATAGATTTGTAAAAGCGTGATCTCTTTGTCGAGCAAATCGGCGAAGAAGGAACGCAAGCCCGCTTCGGGATAAACCGTGACGCCCTCGATGATGACCTGCCTTAACACGAAGCGGACCGCATCGGCCTTCAACGGGGCCTTTGGTTCCTGCGCCGGCGGTTCCACCACCGGCTGCGGCGTGGAACGCGGCTTGGGTGGTTCGCGGAATTGTTTTTCTATCTGGCCGGGTTGCGCCGCGCCCGGGGTCTGCGCGCCGGCGGCCGCGCCCCAGGCCAGGGCCGCGATCATCAATGGTATCGTGAGTCTTGTGTTCAAGGTATTCACCGTCTCTTCCTCGCCATAAAAATCCCGCTCGATTCAGTCACAGTGTTCGTGTTCATCTATTTAATCAGGCAGGTCGCGCCGCCTTTGGTATCGAATAAATACAGCGTCGTCTTGTGATCCGCTTTGCCGGTAAAGATCACGTCGCCGCCGCTCAAGTCCGGGGGCAGGGCGGTGACGGCCTCTTCGAAGATGAGGCGGCCGTATTGCCAGCAGCGGAGGTAATGGTGGTCGTCGCTCGGTTTTTTGTCCGCGAAATTTTTCTTCTCATCCTTGGGCTTTTTTTCCGAGAGAGACAGGTCCGGCGCCGATTGCGTCGATATCGTTTTAGCCGCTTGATCGTTAGCGCCGGCGTGTGCGGCCGGCGCCAAGGCGATCAACAGCGCGATGACGATTGGATTTTGCATGCCCTGGATATTCATGGCGCGACCCTTCAATTGCTGATTTCGATGTTGTAATACGCCTGTCCGATGCCCGGACCGGAACCCGCCGCGAAGGCCTGTTGAACTTGTTCAAGGGACTTGGCCGGCAAGGGTTCGAAGTCGGTGCCGCGCACGACTTCCGGCAAGCTGGGCAATGCATCCTGAGGGGTGGCGAAACACGCGACGGATTCGCGTTTTCCGTTCTCGCTCGCCACCAATTGAAAACGCATGGCGCCGGGTAATTGCAGCGGCCGGCCCGCGGGAACCAGGGCGTCGTGGGTGAAGCGATTGGGAAAGAAACGCTGCACCCGCTGGTATTCATCATGCATGAAACAATAGACGTAGGCGTCCCGATCGGTTTTCACCGAGAGGGTGATCAATTCGCCGCGCTTGTGCGCCCCGGCCTTACCCGAACCGGTGATGGTGAGCTGTATGGGTTGCGGCGCCGGCTGCCGTGCCGTATCGCTCGCAGCGGCGGCCGGCGGATTGCCGGGCGCGCCGGTGAGCAATTGCGTGAACAAGGGTAGATCGGCCTTCAATTCCTCGCTCATGCCGAGCGCGATCCGTTGCCCGATCACTGCCTGGGCCAGTAGCGGATTGCCGGCGCCGTCGACCGGGCCGTTGTAATAGCCGCGCATGCGCAGACGGCTCTGCAGGAAGGAAACCAGTTCGCCGCCGTCGGCCTCCATGGAATAAAACCAGTCGGCGATTTCGGTTTGCACCGTCTCATCGCCGTGGTCGACGCCCAGACATTGCCAATAGGGCACCTTGGTCAATTTTCCGAACAGTTCGATGGCGGCGAGTTCCACCAGATTGCGCAAGGCCTGCGCGTTGCCTTCCGCCTCGCTCAAGGTGGCGCCGAAGGTGATGCCGAATTTCTTGTATTGCGCGTCGGTGTCCAGGCCCTTGCCGCTTTTGTAAATCAACACGGCGTTGCGTGAGGTGACACCGGAGACGATGGATAAATCGCTGGTGTTGAGGATGGTGAGGTCCAACCCGAGGATGGTGGCCGCGCCGGAACGACCCGAGCCGAGGCTGAAATTCTCGCCGTGCGCCAAACCGAATTCCACCGATTTCTTGGCGATGTTGTCGTCGAATTGACTGATGGAACCCTTCACATCGTATTGCGGCACGATGGCATAGGCGTTCTTGCGTTCGGCGGCTTGCAGAAAACTGATTAAATTGCCGGAATCCTGGCCATAGGCGATGAGCCGTATCGCGCGGCTGCGCTTGGTCATGTCGGATACCGCTGAGATCAACATATCCTTGGTGCCGGCGTTGACCTTTTTGGTCTGGTCCACCAGATCCTCCACCAGCACCGAGACATCGCGCACGCCGTGGCTGATCAGCAAGTCGTCCATGCAGCGCAAAGCCGAGGAAAAGTTGGTAATAGAGCGGAACGGTTTTTGTTGCGGACCCTGTTTGAGTTTGTTGGTCGATTCGAGCACCTGTTTCTTCACGCCGGTGCTGCTGCAACCGGACAGCAGGCCGCCGGCCAATAAAAGACTGAGACCAAGCATGCCCATGTAACGAAGGTATGACGTGTTCATGATTGCCTCTGCCTATTCAGTTCTTGCACTTGTTGTTGGCGTTGATCACGTCGCCGGTGATCACCACCACGATTTCCTTGGGCGCCTTGCCCGGTTTGTTGTTGCCCACCGAGTTGCCGATATCCACCCCGCCGCAGCTGCCGCTCTCGTTTTGCGCTTCGGCGGAACTGGCTTCGACGCTTTGTCTCAGCGAGGTTTGCTTGGCCTTGTGCTTGGCGACCTTGGCCCGCAACAAGTCGTCCATGTCGCTGACCTCGGTCTCGACGGCCTGGGCCTGCGCCGACAACAGCAGCAATAAGGTGCCGACCATGCCTGCCCGGATAAGAAAAGTTTTCATGATCGGCCTCCACGGTGATGTTCTGTTCAAAACGCCTCGCCGTAATGCGGCATTACGGCGAGGATGAGTCGCAACTATTCAGCGTTACCCAAATTGGTGGATTGGCTGTTCAACGCGCCGCTCTGGCTCTGCGAGATGTTCTTGGCCGTGACGGTGCTGCTGGCGCTGCTCAGCAATCCGCCTTTGGCATTGCCGATCCGCAGCGACTGGCTGTTCAACGCGCCGCTCTGGCTTTGATTGATGCCGTCCACCCGCACGTTGCTTTCAGCCTTGCCCAGCAGACCGCCGGTGGCATTGCCGATGTCCATCTTCTGCGAGTTCAACGCACCCGACTGCGATTGATTGACGTTTTTGGCGTTGACGTTGCTCTTGGCGCTGCCGATCAGCCCCGCCTGCGCGTTGCCCACCGCCATGGATTGGCTATTCAACGCACCGCTCTGTTTCTGGTTGATGCCGTCGACTTGCACATTGGACTCGGCTTTACCCAGCAAACCGCCTTTGGCGCTGCCGATTTCCATCTTCTGCGAGTTCAAGGCGCCGCTCTGGCTTTGATTGACGTTTTTGGCGTTCACGTCGCTTTTCGCCCCGCCGATCAGGCCGGCCTGGGCGTTGCCGATCGCCATGGATTGGCTGTTCAGCGCACCGCTCTGACTTTGATTGACGCCATCGACCCGCACGTTGGATTCAGCCTTGCCCAGCAGACCGCCCTTGGCATCGCCGATTTCCATCTTCTGCGAATTCAAGGCGCCGCTCTGGTTTTGATTGACGTTCTTGGCGTTGACATCGGCCTTGGCCCCGCCGAGCAGACCGGCTTGGGAATTGCCGATCGCCATGGATTGGCTGTTCAACGCGCCGCTCTGTTTTTGATTGACGCCGTCCACTTGTACCTTGGATTCGGCACCGCCCAGCAAGCCGGCCTTGGCGTTGCCGATCTCCATCTTCTGCGAGTTCAACGCGCCCGATTGAGATTGATTGATGTTCTTGGCCTTGACATCGCTTTTCGCGCTGCCCAGCAGGCCGGCCTTGGCATTACCGACATCCATTTTCTGGGAATTCAGCGCGCCGGATTGGGATTGATTGACGCCGTCGATATCGAGATTGGTCTTGCTTTCCGCCAAGACCGCCGCCGATGACATGCTGCATAAAACAATGAAAGCACCTGTTAAAAGTTTCATGATGATCTCCTTAGGGTTATGGTTTCACTTAACCAGTTAATGTTGTGTATCTCTACGGTGTCGAGCACCGCTTCCATCATCCCTCGTTAGGGGATAAAGCCGGGGTAAAGGTCGACGGCACATCGGCCGCCCTGAATTGGACGCGGCGATTCTCCGCCGCATACGGGTTTTCCGGCAGCAGCGGCATAGATTTGCCGAGACCCACCACCGCCAGCGCCTGCGCTGGAATGCCGTGCCGGATGACCATGTATTGCTTCACCGCCGCGGCGCGGCGCTGCGATAGACGCAGGTTGTAATCCGCTGAACCGACCGCGTCGGTATGTCCCTCGACCACGATGCGGGTCTGATTGCCGGCCATCTTGATTCCCTCCGCCACCGCATCCAGCGCCGGCGTCATGTCCGGCTGGATCTCGGCGGAGTTGAAAGGGAATTGCACTTGCAGCGCGACGGCTGCGGGACTATCGATGTGCTCGGCCGCCGCCGCGGTGTCCGGCATGGGGAGGGCGGTGGACGCCGCATCGCCCAGCAACTTCAGGCCGCGGGTCTTGGCCTTGGCGAGAGGGGCCTGATGGGGAGTGCCGAGAATCTTGGCGATATCATTCGGATTCGGCGTCTCGCCTTGGCGGTACAACATCACCTCTCCCGCGAGGCTCGCGCCGCCGCCCAGCCAGCCGCCGATCAAGGCGGCGAAAACCAGTGAATGACGATGTTTAATGTTCATGGTGAGCCTCGTACGTATTTACAGTTAGTCTTCGATGCCGGTGCGCCTCGCCGCCATCTCGTTTGCCGGCCGGCGGGCTCCGCGTAAATTCGTAGTCAGCTTAAGTTTTGGTATTGGCAGGTGAAATGCACTATTGCGCGGCGGTTTTGTGAAAAACTACCAATTGGCCGATCGATGATGGCCGCGCAGCATCGCAATGAGGGAGGGGATCGGTTAAATCGCCGCTGGAAGAGGAGATGATCGATCGGATGTGGCGCGTGCTGCGCGGGGATGATGAGATCGCCGCAATGGCTGTCTGAAAAGACGAGTGAGAAAGAAAATATCTCGTTAAAACCCAAGGCACCTCTTATTAAATCCGAGGCCCTCTAAATTTCAGATTCGGGATTCTTTGAGGGATGTGGCAATAATGTGATAAACGGTATGCGCCGGGGCATGAATTAAACCGGCGTCGCCGCCTATCCGGTGATCCGTTTCGAAATGTGCTAGCGGACCTCGATATCTTCGCGCCCCGCGTGCGGCCCGCGCTGCGTTGCGTCCGTCAGCGGCCACGCCGCATGGTGCACGCGTCCGTTCCATTCCTGCACCGTGAGCCACAGGCGGTCGTCGGGACTAAGCGCCTCAGGGTACGGCGCGTGGACGTGCTGGAGGTAGCGGTCGCCGTGCAGGATGCCGTCGAGCTCCGCAGGCAGCGCGGCGGGCGCGGCGCCCACGCTCAAATAGGCCAGGCGGATGCGCTCGACGCAGCCGTCGCAGAAGCGCACGCTGAAATCCTTGTAGTAATTTTCGTCGTGCAGGTAGGGCGGCTCGGCATCGCCGGGTGTCGGCGTCGCGGTGAACGGTCCGATCTGCCGCTCGGCCCAGGCCGGCGGAAACGTCGGATTCATCGACACGTAGAAATACCAGATCGGCGCGATGAGGAGGAGGCCGCTCGCGCGGTAGGCCCAGCGTTGCCACGGAGTGCGGGTCTTGATGTTCATGGCGTCACCTCGCGACGATCGCATCGGCCGGCGGCAACGCGGCGGCGCGCGCACGTGCGGGCTTGCGCGCGCCCTGCACCGTGCGCCGGCCCCACATCAAAAAGCCGGTGATCGACATGCCGGTGAGGATCGCGCCGAACACGAACCAGATCACCTTGGTCCACAGGCCCGCGAAGGTGCCGTAATGCAGCGGGTCGGCGATGTGGGTCAGCGTCTGCAATAGATTCATCGTTGCAGGCTCGCGCTGCTCGGCGACCGCACCGGTCCACGGATTCACGAAGGCGCGGAACGAATATTGATCGAACAGCAAAAAGGCGTCGCCGCGGCCGGCGATGCTGTAATAGTCGCGGTTGTGCTCGGGCAGCGTGACGTAGTGCGGCTCGATCGACGGCAGCGCCTGCCGCGCGGCATCGAGCGCCTGCTCGAACGGGATGCGCGCGGGCGGAGCGCCTTCACTGATCGGCAGCGTGTCGGTCGCAATCGGCCTGACCTCTTCCCATACATCGATATGATTGTGCCAAAGTACGGCCTGCGTCAGATACCAGAAGCCGGTGAGGCCCATCACCAGCAGGAACCATAGCGACCACGCGCCCGCGAGCCGATGCAGATCGCCGAGCAAGGCGCGCGCGCCGTCGCGGGTGCGCAGCAGCGGCCGCGTATACGCGCGCCAGAAGCGTTTATACACGACCATGCCGGTGATCATCGCGGTCAACACCAGCAACGACATCGCGCTCACGAGGTAGTAGCCGACGCTGTAGCCGTCCTGCCACGGAAACAGCAGCCAGCCGTGCAGCGAGCGCATGAAGCCGATGAAGGTGAGGCCCTGGAACACCGCCTGCACCTCGCCGGTGTATTGATTCACGTAGGCGATCGCGCCGGGCTGCTTTGCGGTCGACAGGTTCACGACGTGCACGAGATAAGGCTCGTGCACCGTCACCTGGCCGATCTCGGCGCCTGGCACCGCGCGCTCGACCGCGGCCAGCAATTCCGGCAGCGATTTTGCCGGCAGGTCGTCCGGGTTCGCGGCGCGCGCGGCGGGGTTCGTGAGCCAGGTGAGCTCGTGGCTGATCACGCTGAGCGTGCCCGTCAGGCACACGAAGCAGAACAGGATCCACACCGGCAGCGAGGCCCAGCCGTGCACCTTGAACCACAGACGACGGTTGCCGATGCGCATGCTCAGAACCTGTAGCTCACGCTGCCGACCACGCTGCGGCGCGCACCGACGAAGCAGTCGCCGCGGGCGAGACAGGTGGTGTAGTAGGTCTCGTCCTCGAGATTGTTGACGGTAAGCGCGTAGCTCCAGTGGCCGGCGTCGTAGCCGAACATCGCGTCGAACAGCGTGTAGGACGGCGTCTTGATATTGTCGGCGCCGTCCCAGCTGTCGCCGACATAGCGCACGCCCGCGCCGGCGCGGAAGCCGTCGACGCCCGCGATCGCGAAGCGATGCTGGCTCCACAGCGCGGCCATGTGATCGGCGACGCTCGCGAAGCGCGTACCTTCATCGACGCCGGGCGTGGCTTTGGTGACCTCGGTGTCGGTGTAGGTGTACGAGCCGATCAGATGCCAGCGCGGATTGATCTCGAGCAGGGCCTCGAGTTCGAGGCCGCGCGCCTGCGCCTCGCCGACTTGCAGCTGATTCTGCGCGTTCTGCGGGTCGGGCACGCGGCGGCTTTTCTCGACGAGATCGTAGACCGCGGCGGTCACGAAGCTGTTGCTGCCGGGCGGCTGATATTTCACGCCGAGTTCGATCTGTTCGCCTTCGAGCGGGGCGTAGGCCTCGCCGAAGAAGTTGAGGCCGATGATGGGCTGGAAGGATTCGGCGTAGCTCACGTAGGGCGCGACACCGTTGTCGGCCTTGTACATCAGCGCGAGGCGCTTGGTCAGGACGTTGTCGGTCTGGTCGTCGGCGCCTTCGACCTTGGTGGTCGCGCGATCGCCGCGCAGGCCCAGCACCGCGATCCAGCGCTCGTCGAACGTGAGCTGGTCCTGCACGTAGAGCCCGATCTGCTCGACGGTGTTCTTCGGATCGTCGATGTATTGATCAGCCGTCGGCGGCGTAAAGCTGCCGTACACCGGGTTGTAGAGATTCAAGGTGCCGGCCGCGCCGTACGCCCAGCGGCGCGTGGTGACGGCGTGCTGATAGTCGAGCCCGAGGAGCAGCGTCTGCTTGAGACGGCCGCTGCCGAAGTTCGCCTGCGCCTGATGATCGGCCGTGAGGTAGTCGAGGTCGGGATTGGCCGCCCAGAACACACGGTCGATGTCGCCGTTATCCTGCAGCAGCGGCGGGA
Source organism: uncultured Gammaproteobacteria bacterium (assembly GCA_963729605.1). Classification (GTDB taxonomy): domain Bacteria; phylum Pseudomonadota; class Gammaproteobacteria; order DRLM01; family DRLM01; genus CAKKSB01. The sequence goes on from CAVSNY010000004.1 coordinate 142,457, forward strand.
ACTGCGGATAAATCGTCTGATAATCCACCGTGCTCTGCGAATAACGCAGGTTCTGGCGCAGGCTCCACGTATCGTCGAGTTGATACGAAACCAATGAGGTGACCGCTTGCTGCTCGGTGTCGTAGCGGTCGAAGCCGGGCTCGCTCATGAACACGTCGACCGGGATTTGCGGCAGGCCGTTGGGTGCGGGCAGCACCGTGCCCGCGTGCGGCAGGAATTGCGTCGTCGAGCCGGTCTCGTCTTTCTGAAGATTCGCGATCACCGTCCACTCGAATTTGTCATTCGGGCGCCAGGTCAGCGACGGCATCAGCGCGAGGCGATCGTCGGGGACATGCTTGACCTGCGTATCGCTATCGCGCGCGACCGCGACCGCGCGATACAGCAGCGTGCCGTCGGCATTCAGCGGGCCCGTCACGTCGAGCGCGAGCTGCTTGCGGTCGTAACTGCCGTATTGCAGCTGCACCTCGCCATGGCGTTCGGCGAGCGGCCGCTTGCTGACGAGATTGACGAGGCACGCCGACCGTGCCTTGGCCGTACAGCACCGAGGCCGGACCCTTCAGCACTTCGATGCGCTGCAACGTGAACGGATCGGGCCGCGAACTCGCGTAGAAACCGAAGGTCTGCTGCATGCCGTCCTGGAACACCACCGCATCGGCGCCGCGGATGATGCTCCAGTCGCCGCGGCTGTCGAGGCCATAGGGCTCACTGCGCACGCCCGCGGTGTAGCGCAGCGTATCCTGCACGTTTTGCGCGCCCTGGTCGCGCATCTGCTGATCGGTGACGACCGAGATCGACTGCGGCGTCTCGGCGAGCGGCGTGTCGGTCTTGGTGCCGGTCGCGCTGCGCTTGGCGACGTAGCCCGGCACCGGACCGGTCGCGGTCTCGTCCTGGCCGCTCTTCACCACCACCGCCGGCAGCACGCGCTCGGCGGGGGCGGCGCCGTCATCGGCGAGGGCAGGGCCTGCCATTACCGCCGCGAGCGAGCACATGCCGCGCAGCGCGGTGGTCAGGACGATGGGACGGGGACGCGCAAGCGCGCGGCGAGAGGGCTTGGATTCTGCATTCATTATCGGCTCCGCTAAATCATCGTTTCGAAAAAGAGCGCACGAATAAGCTGCGCGCACAATGCGGTTAGTAATATAAATAGAAATAATTCTCATTTCAATATTAATTTCACCGATCGCTCGATCCTCGCCTTTTTGCGGCGTGCATTCCGAGAGCGAGGTCGCTGCGCGGTGGGCGCGGGTGACACCCGCCGCTTTGAACTCGGTGCGCACTTCGGCGTGCGCGGTTTGGGCGATGATGAGATCGACTGCGAATTCGAGCAGGGGGACGGCAGCATCGGTCGGCAACGCATCAATGAGTTTGCCTGTAAGCGCGCCGGCGCCAAACCCAATTTCGTTTATCTGACCGCGAACGTCGAACAGACCCGCGGATTGATGAAAGACATCGCGATGCATATGGCCTTGCGCGGCCAGCTGGCCGATTCACCTCTCATCAGCAACGAACAGTTCAGCGCCGGCGGGGTGGACAGCGTGCGCGGTTATCTGGAATCGGAACGGCAGGGCGACAACGCGGTTCAACTCAATCTCGAGCTGCGCTCGCCGCCGCGGACGATGTCCATACTGAATAGCGTGGCGGAATTACGCGCCCATGGATTCATCGACGCCGCCTGGTTGAATATCCGTGAGCCCTTGCCCGGTCAGGCGCGGGATTACAGCCTTGCCGGTGCCGGCCTTGGTCTGCACGCCGGTACGTCCAAAGGCGTGGGCGCCGCTGTGGATTTGGCGTGGGCCCTGGAGGATGGCAGCGACACGCAAAAGGGGGATATGCGCTGGCATTTTTCGCTGGATTATAAATTCTAGAACTTATCTCAAAATTGATTTTAAGAGTATTCGCCCCATATGACGCCTATGAACATTGATTATTTCCCGAGAAATATTGATATGGAGCGCAAACGGTTAACCGGCTTGAAGCCTATATCCCAATTTTGAGATAGGCTCTATTTACCCATTTTTTACATCTAAACTTCGTATCGTTAGCATTTATCACTACAGGCCATCTCTCTTTTGCACGCATCCGCTTTCCGTCACTCCCACGACGGGCCCCCTTAGATCACGCGCCCGCGGTCTCCGCGCTTTTTCTTCATCTTCGATCGCCTATGGCTTTGTCCTTTGCCGCAAAGATTGACTATATTGACCAGCGTTGGATTTGTCGGATTGTTTCTTTATGGGATCTGAAAATTTGGGTCATGCGCTCATTCAAGGATGAGGCGGTTGTTGATCGATGAATGACCATGACCCGTGAAAGGCTGACCTGCGCGCAGTTTTTCATCGCTCCGTGGGCTGTTTTTTCCGCGCATCTCGATGCGTTGCAGCATGGAGAGTAGGGCGGGGCCTTGATCTCGTTGATGGGCATGTCCCCGATTAATGAGAACACCACTTGCGCCCCAATGGCATGTTGTGGAGAGCTTATTTTATTGAACTTCTGGCCTTTCTTGGGCTGCACTGGTATTCGGTAGGGGAGGTCAATTGATCCCGGGCCGTATTAAAACTACTTCCGCGACCACAATTTAAAATGTAGAGTGGTTCGAGTAGCCGATTGCTGTCGATCACCGATCGCTTTCGGAGAGAATAACCATTCTGCCAGGCCGCGTTGAGCGAATAATTGTTGGCGTCTGGCATAACGAAGAAAAATAATCGTATGGATGATATTTCGCCTAGTGACCTAAAAAGCATTTTGCATTCGAAGCGCGCCAATATTTATTATCTACAACACTGTCGCGTGTTGGTGAATGGCGGTCGGGTGGAGTATGTCACTGACGAGGGTAAGTCTTCCCGTTACTGGAACATTCCGATCGCCAATACCACCTGCATCCTATTGGGAACCGGCACATCCGTCACCCAGGCCGCGATGCGCGAATTAGCGAAGGCCGGCGTGTTGGTCGGTTTTTGCGGTGGCGGCGGCACGCCGTTGTTCAGCGCCAATGAAGTGGATGTGGAGGTCGCCTGGTTATCGCCACAAAGTGAATACCGGTCCACCGAATACCTTCAAAACTGGGTGCGATTCTGGTTTGATGATGCGCTGCGCCTTGAAGCAGCCAAACGTTTTCAGCAGGCGCGACTGCAACGTGTGGAGCAGCAGTGGCTGAACAGCCGTCCTCTCCGTGAGGCAGGCTTTGATATATCGCGCAATCTGCTCAAATCCTTGCTGGAACGTACCGCAGCTGCCATTGAAGTCGCGCCCAGTACCAATGATCTGCTCACCCTTGAAGCCCGTTTGACCAAGGATCTTTTTAAAATCGCCGTCCGCACGGTAGGGTATGACGACGAGTTTACCCGCGCTAAAAATGGCACGGGCTCTGATCCAGCCAATCGCTTTCTCGATCACGGCAATTACCTTGCTTACGGACTTGGCGCCACGGCTACGTGGGTATTGGGACTGCCTCATGGTTTGGCGGTGCTGCACGGAAAAACACGGCGTGGCGGTTTGGTGTTTGATGTTGCGGATCTGGTGAAGGATGCCACGATCCTGCCGCAGGCGTTTATCTCCGCCATGGCCGGACACGATGAACAGGAATTCCGCCAAGCCTGTATAGAAGGACTGACCCGCAGCGAATCTCTCGACTTCATGATCGACACCCTGAAGGTGATTGCATCGGAGTTGGGAGATAAGCCTCGATGAATGTTTTGCTCATTTCCCAATGCAGCAAACGGGCTCTGAGTGAAACCCGCCGCATCCTCGATCAGTTCGCAGAACGCCGGGGTGATCGCACCTGGCAGACGCCTATCACCAGGGATGGGCTGCAAACCCTGCATAAAATGTTGCGCAAGACCGCGCGTAAAAACACCGCTGTCGCTTGTCATTGGATCAGAGGCAAAGACCACAGCGAATTGTTGTGGATCGTGGGTGATGCTACGCAATTCAATGCTCAAGGGGCCACGCCAACCAACACCACGCAGCGTGACGTGTTGCGCAGCCAGGATGAGAACGACTGGCACAGTGGCGAAGACATTCGTCTGATCGCCTCATTGGCGGGTCTACTGCACGATCTGGGCAAGGCCAATGATGCCTTTCAAAAAAAGCTCAAAAGCAGAATTCCCTTAGCAGATGCCTATCGCCATGAATGGGTATCGCTACGACTGTTTGAAGCCTTTGTGGGCGGCAGCAGTGATGAAGCGTGGCTGCAACGCTTGGTTGAGCTGACACCGGAAAAAATGCCGGCCTGGTTAAATGAACTGAAGGGCGATGGCCTTGGTAAATCACAACAAGCAGGTCCGTTTAAAACCTTCAATAAAGCACCATTCGCAAGTCTCATAGGTTGGTTGATCGTCAGCCATCATCGTGTGCCGGCCCCGATAGGGAATGATCATCCTTCGTCGGAACAGCTTGGCGAACTGCCAAGAAGTATCGCTGCAAGTTGGTGTGGTGAACGAGAGGCAAACGAACAAGAACGAGCGGCGTGTTGGTCGTTCAAAAAAGGCTTGCCCTTCGGCAGCAAGCATTGGTGTGAGCACGCCGGCAAACTTGCCAAAGTCATATTGCAACGCCCGCAGCTGCTTAACACCGACTGGTTTGAAAATCCTTACGTCGTACACCTCTCGCGCATGGCGCTGATGTTGGCGGACCATTACTACTCGGCGCAGGAGAGTCACAGCCGGTATGGCGACGCCGATTTTCCGCTGATGGCCAATACCCGCCTACGCGACGGCAATATTGCGGCTAATCAGCGCCTGGATGAGCATCTGATCGGGGTGGAGGTCAACGCCAGTCGACTGATGCAAGCACTGCCGCGCATGGGTCGCCAGCTCCCCCGCATCGCCCGCCACAAAGGCTTTAGCCAGCGCAGCAAAATCCCCCGATTCCGCTGGCAGGATAAAGCCTTTGACCTGGCATCCGGCCTTCACAGCAAGAGCGGTGAACAGGGCTTCTTCGGCATCAATATGGCCTCGACGGGGTGCGGTAAAACACTCGCCAATGGCCGCATCATGTACGGCTTGGCCGATCCTCAGCAGGGGGTGCGTTTCAATATCGCCCTGGGGCTGCGAACCCTCACGCTGCAAACCGGCGATGCCTATCGCACCCGTTTGGGCCTGGGGGATGAGGATATGGCCGTGCTCGTCGGTGGCGGCCCTGTCCGTGAATTGTTCGAGAAACAGAAAGCGTTTGATCGACAGGAGAGCGCGCTCGCCCGGCGTGGAGCAGAATCCAGTGAAGGACTCATCCCGGAGAGTAATCACGTCCATTTCGAAGGCAGCCTGGAGGATGGCCCGCTCAATAAATGGTTGGGCAGCAACCATGATGCGCAGAAACTGCTGAACGCGCCGATTCTCGCCTGCACCATCGACCACCTGATGCCAGCCACCGAAAGCACCCGTGGCGGCCATCAGATTGCGCCCATGTTGCGATTGATGAGTTCAGATCTGGTTCTGGATGAGCCCGATGATTTTGCCCTGGAAGATCTGCCCGCACTCACTCGGCTGGTGCATTGGGCCGGTATGTTAGGCAGCCGCGTGCTGCTCTCATCCGCCACGCTGCCGCCCGCATTGGTACAGGGCTTGTTCCAAGCCTATTTGGCAGGGCGCAGCGTCTATCAAAAGAATCGCGGTTTGCATGGATTGGCAATCAATGTTTGCTGCGCCTGGTTTGATGAATTCAACACGCAAAGCACTTTTTGTGACGCAGGGGACAATTATCTTCAGGCCCATTTACAGTTCGTAGAAAAGCGCCAGATCCAACTGGCCAACGCCGCACAGCAAGAGCAACGCCGCAAGGCAGTGATCAAGCCGCTGGAGATAGCCCCGGGGCAGACGCGGCCAGAGATCTGCAAAGCCTTGGCTGCCGAACTACATCAACACCTCCACGCGCTGCACGCGACTCACCACAGCCCCGACCCCGACACCGGCAAGCGCGTAAGTTTCGGCCTGATCCGCATGGCTAATATCAATCCGCTGGTGCAGGTGGCTCAGGCGCTCTACACACTGGGCGGGCAGAACGATAGCCATATTCATCTCTGTGTCTACCACGCGCAGCATCCACTCCTGGTGCGCTCCGCCATTGAGAAGAGGCTGGATAAATTCCTTAACCGCAACGAAGGTCACGACATCTTTGCCGATGCCGAGCTGCGCCAGATACTGGACCACTCGGAGGAACAGAATCACCTCTTCGTCATCCTGGCGACCCAAGTCGCCGAAGTGGGCCGCGATCACGACTATGACTGGGCCATCGTCGAGCCCTCGTCCATGCGCTCGATTATCCAATTGGCCGGGCGGGTGCGGCGCCATCGGCAAGGCACCGTGGACAATCCCAACGTCTACCTGTTGGATACCAACGTCCGGCATCTGGAGCATGGGCTGGGGAGTCCGGCATTCTGCCGTCCCGGTTTCGAAAACGATCACTTTAAATTGGAGAGTCATCGCCTCACTGACCTGCTGACGCCGGAGCAGTTGGCCGTCATCGACGCCAGCAGCCGCATTCGTGAGCGCGAACCATTAAACCCAAAACAGAATCTCGTGGATTTGGAGCACGCCAGTTTGCGCGATTTAATGTTAGGCGCGAACGAAGGACAGACGCAGGTACGTTCCGTAGTCACCCAGTGGTGGCAAACTCGAGTCAACCTCAGTGCCTATTTGCAAAGATGGGATAAGCAACCGTTTCGTCATGACCCACAAGGCCGCCAGCGCTATGCCTTGTTGCTCGATGAGAATGGGCAGATTGAGTTTTGTCAGTACCTGCCCAATGGCGTGGTTAATCTCGTGAATGATCTTTTGCACCACGTGGAGCTCACGCAAGGCCCTCGCATCAGCTTTTGGGGGGCGCCTGATTACTTGGCGGCGGTGAGTGAGCTGGCGGCGCTTCTCGATGAGGACGAGGCAGCGTGCGCCCGGCGCTATGGCTACGTTGATCTGCCGGAGGATAAGAATGGAAAGGGGTGGAGTTACCATGAGGCGTTGGGGTTTAGCGGGTGTTGATAAAAAAAGCCGGGGAAGTGGTTTGCCCCCTGGTGAGCGGTGGTCTGCCTATGCGGCAGTGAATGTGAAATTTAAGTATTACTATTTCTAAGCTGCCTTTTCGGCAGGGACTAGATGTGGCGGTGCAAAGTATATTTTGTGCTGAGAAGTGTTGCTAGGAGTATTTAAATTTAAGAAATACTAGGTTGACAAGTGAAGTTCTGCTTCCTATTCTTTGAAACGACCTACACCGCAAGATTGCGCGATAAAGGGGCGTATCACTGTCTGGCAGATGTCGTGTCAGAGAATAAGCAGTTGATCCGGAGTGCGTTGCTTCGGGCAAGTCATATCAAATGGACTCTTGATGGCACATATTTAGGAGACGCATTTATGCCCCTTGTGAATAGTGAAGTGCCCGATGCGGAGAAGATCCGGGCGGTAATTGGTGTCTTTCTTCAAGAACGCCTCCAGCCCAAACTGGATAAGCTCAAAGAGGGTGAGGAGGAAAAGCGCCAGGAGCTGGTCGGGGCATATCTGCCAGAGACCTGGATTGCCGATGCTGCCCGGCGCGTTGGGCAGATTCAGCAGGTAACTCATGCGCTCAAATATATCCACTCTGATGCCAAAGGCACCAACCTGAGTGTCTTGGGTAATCCGCAGTCGGGAGAGTTGCTTGTCGGCACCCATACCGCACCTGAACAATGCCCGCCCGATGTGGTGGGCAATGCGGCAGCGCTGGATGTTTATAAATTTCTGCGGCTGGAGGTGGATGGAAAAAACCTGCTCGCCAGGGCTGCCGGAAATGATCCAGCGATGCAGGCTGCTTTGTCCGCCAATAGCGAACTTGCTTCAGCATGGATGGAGAGCTTCGCCAAGCTTGCCGAAAATTCAGGAACGCCTGCTTCGCATAAATTGGCCAAGCAACTCTATTGGCCGGTAGGCGATGGGCAATATCATCTGTTGTCCCCGTTGTTTCCCACCTCTCTGGTGCATCATGTCTGGAGCACCGTCCGCGAAGACCGCTTTTCAGAAGCAGCCAAGGCGGCGCGTGATGCCCGGCGCAACGATCAAGCGCATCCCCACGGTTATCGTGAATATCCCAACATGGTTATCCAGCAGTTCGGGGGAACCAAGCCCCAAAATATCAGCCAGCTGAATAGTGAACGCTACGGCGAAAACTATCTGCTCCGTTCGGTTCCACCGAACTGGCAGTCTGATCAGATTAAGCCGCCCTTGCGCGTAGAGAGCGTATTCGATGGCTGGTTTGGCCGCCGTCTTCGCGTGAAGGAACTGATGCGCATCCTGCGTGAGTTTCTCTATAGCGTGCAGGATGTCAACAACATGCATATTCGCAACAAGCGCATCGAACTGGTGGGTTATATCGTCGATGAGATGCTGTCATTCGCGGCGGAGCTGCGCGACATCGAAGAGAGCTGGACGCTACAGAAGGAGTGCAGGCTCAACATCAATGAGCAGTGTTGGTTCAATCCTTATCGAACTCATGAGGATGAAGAGTTCCGGAAAACGTATGTCTGGGGTGATTGGAAAGAGGCGGTGTGTAAACGCTTTGCCAATTGGTTGAATGCGGGACTGAGGGATCCCAAGAATCCGTTGCCGTTTGGCGATGCAGCTGCGGATCAATGGCAATCGGATTTAGATAAGGCGCTACGTATGCTGCATCTGGAGGTGGCGAGTTATGAATAATCCCAATGCCGTCATTCTTCTTCCGCGTTTACAGGTGCAAAACGCCAACGCCATTTCCGGCCCGCTGACCTGGGGATTTCCGCCGCCCACCGCCTTCGCTGGATTCATGCACGCCATGCAGCGCAAGGTGGCTGACGAACTCGCGCTGAGCTTCGAGGGGGTGGGTGTGGTCTGCCACCGTTTTGAGCCGCAGGTCAGCCGCCCCGCCGGTAAATACACTCAGGTATTTAATCTTACCCGTAATCCTTTGACAAAGGAGGGCGACACCGCCGCCATTGTGGAAGAGGGACGTGCCCACATGGAGATAAGTCTGCTCATCTCTATTCGAGGCCGTATTGATAGTGATGAAATTGAATTTGTCGCCCAACGCTTAATGAGCGCTGCACATACCATGCGTTTGGCTGGTGGAAGTATCCTGCCGCAACGGCAGGGGAATCGTTATAGACCGCAGCTTCTTACCCTGCCGCCAAGCGAGGTGGAACGCGATACCCTCTTCCGCAAATTAAAGCGGCGCTTGCTGCCTGGATTTGCACTGGTGCAGCGTGAAGATCGCTTGGCGGACCATTTGCGTGAAATGCGAGCGAGCAATGCCGAAGCGCATGCCCTGGATGCGTTGCTCGATCTCACGCGGTTGAATTATGAACCGCCCAATCCCGACAAACTAGAAGAGAGCCAATGGCGTATCCGTTCGCGCCCTGGTTGGCTGGTTCCAATTCCGGTTGGTTATGCAGCCATATCGCCGCTCTATCAACCGGGTGATGTGACCAATGCTCGCGATGACGGTACGCCATTCCGGTTTGTCGAAAGCGTCTACTCATTGGGCGAGTGGGTGAGTCCGCACCGTTTGACTTCGTTGCAACAATTCTTATGGCATCACTATTCAGATGTAGAGCGTGGAGTTTATTACTGTGTGAATCACTATTCAAAACATCAACAACACAACGTCGTTTAAGGAGAGGCATCATGGCAGAGATTAAAACCGCTTCCGTATTGGCATTCGAACGTAAACTCGACCCCTCCGACGCGCTCTTTAGCGCAGGCCGTTGGGATGACAGGAGTAATGGTCATCAATGGCCAACGGTTGAGATTCGCCCAAAATCGGTGCGCGGCACCATATCAAACCGTCTTGCCACCAAGGACCAGGATCCGGCAAAACTGGATGCTTCTATTCAGGCCCCTAACCTGCAAACAGTGGATGTGGCGACATTGCCTAATGACGCAGACACCCTGCGCGTCCGTTTTACACTCAAAGTGCTCGGTGGGGCTGGAAAACCCTCTGCATGTAACAGTATGGAGTACCAACAACAATTACAGACTACCGTTAAACAGTATGTCGAGAGCCATGGTTTTTCTGAGTTGGCGCGTCGCTACGCTCATAACATCGCCAATGGCCGCTTCTTGTGGCGCAACCGTTTGGGTGCTGAGCAAGTGGTAGTGCAGGTCAACCATCTCCAGGAAGGCAGGAAGACCCAAGGCTGGCAATTCGACGCGCTGAAGTTTTCGCTCCGCGATTTTGAAATTCCCGCCTCCGCAAAAGCCGACTTCGAAGAGTTGGTGCGGGTGATCGAAAATGGTCTCCACGGAGAGGCGTTTGCGTTGCTGGAGATCATCGCTTACGCTCGCGTCGGCGACGGCCAGGAGGTCTATCCATCCCAAGAACTGATACTGGATCGCGGTGATAAAAAGGGCCAAAAAAGCAAGACCCTTTATCATGTAGATGATGTCGCTGGAATGCATAGCCAAAAAATCGGCAACGCGCTGCGCACCATCGACACCTGGTATGAAGATGTGGACGGCATCGGCCCCATCGCGGTGGAGCCCTATGGCTCGGTCACATCACAGGGAAAAGCTTATCGACAACCCAAACAAAAAATAGATTTTTATAACCTCCTCGATAATTGGGTACTCAAAGGTAAAACACCGGAACAAGGCCATCAGCACTATGTCATGGCGACGTTGATTCGCGGCGGCGTATTCGGCGAGAAGGACTGAGCCATGGATCATTATCAAGACATACAGATACTCCCCGATCCGGAGTTCCAGACCCCTATGTTGATGAATGCCTTGTTCGCCAAACTACACCGAGCGTTGGTGCAGCTTGGCAGCACTGTCATTGGTGTCAGTTTTCCAAAAATGGATAATCAGAAACCAACTCTGGGAAGGCTGTTGCGCCTGCATGGAACCAAAGAGGCACTGCGGATACTGGGGGAACAACGCTGGTTGAATGGGATGAGAGATCATATAGAGGTTGATGAAGTGATGCCTGTTCCAACTGACGCGCAACATTGTCGAGTAAAAAGAGTGCAAGCCAAATCCAGTGCCGAACGGCTGCGGCGCCGCTACTGTAAACGCCATCAGGGGACGACCGAGCGGGATGCCATCGCAGTCATTCCTGACGGTGTAGAGGAGCATCTTTCGCTGCCATACCTGCACATCAAGAGCGAAAGCACCGGACAAAGCTTTCGCCTGTTCATAGAACACCAAGCGCCCCAACCGCAAGCGACCAAGGGAGAATTCAACAGCTACGGGCTCAGCACTCAGGCAACAGTTCCCTGGTTTTGACCCTTTTTTGGGGTGAACAATAGACATTAATAAAAACAAGCCATTGCGCGTGCCCTATAAAAAAGGGCACGCTTCTTTTTTGGGTTGACGCTCTTTAATAATTAGGTACTTGTAGCTTTTTTGGTGTAGTTCACTGCCGCGCAGGCAGCTTAGAAAATTGCGCGGCCAGCGGCGGCCGGGCCGGGATCGTTCACTGCCGCGCAGGCAGCTTAGAAAAACGGAGATACCGACCGGAAATTGATTTAATTGTTCACTGCCGCGCAGGCAGCTTAGAAATGAGGCGCTTTTCCTGCTACTGTTCCGACAACGTTCACTGCCGCGCAGGCAGCTTAGAAAACCACAATTACGGTGATTCCGCTGCAAGTCGTGTTCACTGCCGCGCAGGCAGCTTAGAAACGATGTATCGCGGATTCCTGATTAATGCGGATGTTCACTGCCGCGCAGGCAGCTTAGAAACAGCCATCACCGCCACCACCACCAGCGCCATGTTCACTGCCGCGCAGGCAGCTTAGAAAACAACTTCGCTGCTTGCGTCGGACACGTATCAGTTCACTGCCGCGCAGGCAGCTTAGAAACAACAAATAGGCGAGTGAGCAAACCGCTAATAGGTTCACTGCCGCGCAGGCAGCTTAGAAATGGGCCGACGACCGGCGGAGATTGAAAAAGCTGTTCACTGCCGCGCAGGCAGCTTAGAAAGCCGAGGTACTCTTCAACGGTTATCGCATTGGGTTCACTGCCGCGCAGGCAGCTTAGAAAAAATTCCGCGATAAATGCCGATATTAATTCATGTTCACTGCCGCGCAGGCAGCTTAGAAAGCACGGCCGACCTTGACGCTCGGTAATAATACGTTCACTGCCGCGCAGGCAGCTTAGAAATTATATTTCAACAGCTTACCATCATATGCAAAGTTCACTGCCGCGCAGGCAGCTTAGAAATGGAAACGGGCGAACAAGCGCAGATGATCGTAGTTCACTGCCGCGCAGGCAGCTTAGAAATTTTGGTAACGGTAACATATCGGCGCAAATTCGTTCACTGCCGCGCAGGCAGCTTAGAAAGCCCACGGTGAACGGCACAATTAACCAAATTCGTTCACTGCCGCGCAGGCAGCTTAGAAAGAACGTCACGCGCTTTTTTGACCCTGAGAAAAGTTCACTGCCGCGCAGGCAGCTTAGAAATGCGGCAAATCGCCGCGATGAAGCGCGTATCGGTTCACTGCCGCGCAGGCAGCTTAGAAAAAGCCCCCACAAAAACGGCAGGGGGGCGCGATGTTCACTGCCGCGCAGGCAGCTTAGAAAATGTGCGCCAAAGCGGATGGTAAGGCCGAAAAGTTCACTGCCGCGCAGGCAGCTTAGAAAAGCATTACCGGATTCGTGCGCGCGTACTTGCTGTTCACTGCCGCGCAGGCAGCTTAGAAATAGAACGTTGGCGGCTGAAATGATAGTAACGCGTTCACTGCCGCGCAGGCAGCTTAGAAAACATCGCCGATTCGTTCGACGCTCTCCCCCAGGTTCACTGCCGCGCAGGCAGCTTAGAAAAATCGTCAGGAGCGGACAAAACACCATCGATTGTTCACTGCCGCGCAGGCAGCTTAGAAACCAGCGAGCAAGACGCCGTCAGGAACTGACAGGTTCACTGCCGCGCAGGCAGCTTAGAAAGTCGGCGTTGACGGCCTCGAGCGAGTGGAACAGTTCACTGCCGCGCAGGCAGCTTAGAAAAAAACCATCACCGACACCGGCGCGGGCGTCGAGTTCACTGCCGCGCAGGCAGCTTAGAAAGTAGTAATAGGGAGAAATTGCAGCATAAAAAGGTTCACTGCCGCGCAGGCAGCTTAGAAAAGCATTACCGGATTCGTGCGCGCGTACTTGCTGTTCACTGCCGCGCAGGCAGCTTAGAAAGCGCCCATATCGCCCGTGTAACGACCGCTTAAGTTCACTGCCGCGCAGGCAGCTTAGAAAGCCACCAACCCGCAGCGCATCACGCTCTTCAAGTTCACTGCCGCGCAGGCAGCTTAGAAAAGCTCAACGTTCACCGCGACGCGGCGCACCGAGTTCACTGCCGCGCAGGCAGCTTAGAAATCGAATACCAGCGGCTACCGTTCGCCGCCACCGTTCACTGCCGCGCAGGCAGCTTAGAAATGCGGCAAATCGCCGCGATGAAACGCGTATCGGTTCACTGCCGCGCAGGCAGCTTAGAAAGCACAGCATAGCAGGGAGAAAAATTCCATTGGGTTCACTGCCGCGCAGGCAGCTTAGAAAACCACGGACAACGCGAGTTTTCATGAAAAAACGTTCACTGCCGCGCAGGCAGCTTAGAAATCCACCGACCGGCGTACAATTTGAGTCTTATGGTTCACTGCCGCGCAGGCAGCTTAGAAATTCCAGTGGGATGCCCAAACTCTTGAGGTCGAGTTCACTGCCGCGCAGGCAGCTTAGAAAACCACCCGAGGCGACGGCAGCTTCTAAATAATGTTCACTGCCGCGCAGGCAGCTTAGAAAAGGGTCACAACTGCTACGGCACCGACGATCTAGTTCACTGCCGCGCAGGCAGCTTAGAAAGACATGCTGCGGCCGTTGTTACTCGCCCTCGCGTTCACTGCCGCGCAGGCAGCTTAGAAAGGCACCACGCTGGCCGCATTCCGCCACACGTCGTTCACTGCCGCGCAGGCAGCTTAGAAAAAAATGCAAACACTGTGCAAATTTACCGCATTGTTCACTGCCGCGCAGGCAGCTTAGAAACACACCGTGGTGTTCGATGCGCCCAACGCCTTGTTCACTGCCGCGCAGGCAGCTTAGAAAAAGCCGGGCGCCACCATTCAGCTGGCCGTGGGGTTCACTGCCGCGCAGGCAGCTTAGAAAGCCATGTCGGCCAAAATTTCCGCCGCCTCTTCGTTCACTGCCGCGCAGGCAGCTTAGAAAAAACGCCGGCGAATTGGTTTGGGTTGGAGCCAGTTCACTGCCGCGCAGGCAGCTTAGAAAATGTGCGCCAAAGCGGATGGTAAGGCCGAAAAGTTCACTGCCGCGCAGGCAGCTTAGAAAAATCACGTGGACAACCAAGGACGGAACGATATGTTCACTGCCGCGCAGGCAGCTTAGAAATGGCACACCAGGGAGGCCGGCAGCATTTCCTGGTTCACTGCCGCGCAGGCAGCTTAGAAATCAAATTTTATTGCATGGAGGCTTGTAGGCACGTTCACTGCCGCGCAGGCAGCTTAGAAACCCGCCAAGCCTCTTAATTGTGATAGCTACCCGTTCACTGCCGCGCAGGCAGCTTAGAAAACGCCACCCGCTCGTGGACAATGGTGCAGACCGTTCACTGCCGCGCAGGCAGCTTAGAAAATCACCCAACGCCAGCCCACGGGCAAGCGTTAGTTCACTGCCGCGCAGGCAGCTTAGAAAACACGCCGGTTTTAAATTCAAGGTCAAGAAAGGTTCACTGCCGCGCAGGCAGCTTAGAAAGTGGTCAAGACCGGCGGTAATCGCTGGGGCCAGTTCACTGCCGCGCAGGCAGCTTAGAAAATGCCAGTGGGCGAGACCATGCGGACGGTCACGTTCACTGCCGCGCAGGCAGCTTAGAAAAAGTAAAGGCATCTCACGTTGTTTCATGGCAGGTTCACTGCCGCGCAGGCAGCTTAGAAAAAAAGAAGGCGATCAACGCGCTCGCCACCAAGGTTCACTGCCGCGCAGGCAGCTTAGAAACCACCATCCAATGTCGTCGCGCGGCTTGATCCGTTCACTGCCGCGCAGGCAGCTTAGAAATGATAGCAGCGCCGTTTATTTCATCAACTAGCGTTCACTGCCGCGCAGGCAGCTTAGAAACGGACGATAAAAGCGGCGGCGCGCTCATTGTCGTTCACTGCCGCGCAGGCAGCTTAGAAAGGTGACGTGGGGGAATGGGCTTTAATGTCTAAGTTCACTGCCGCGCAGGCAGCTTAGAAAGAGCGGATCAAGCACAATAACGCCGATTCCGCGTTCACTGCCGCGCAGGCAGCTTAGAAATAACGATGGATTAATCCGCGAATTTTGCATAAGTTCACTGCCGCGCAGGCAGCTTAGAAAGTAATGGCCAACGCAAAACTTAACCCACTCATGTTCACTGCCGCGCAGGCAGCTTAGAAAGTAATGCAGATTGAGAGCGAGTTCGCTGAGCCGTTCACTGCCGCGCAGGCAGCTTAGAAAACGGGGAAAATGACTTCCGCCGTCGGCGGCCCGTTCACTGCCGCGCAGGCAGCTTAGAAACGATGAGGAGCGCAGCGCGATGGTATTGCCCGGTTCACTGCCGCGCAGGCAGCTTAGAAACAATGGGACAGCCTCAAGCGTTTGGTGCAGGGGTTCACTGCCGCGCAGGCAGCTTAGAAATCGGTCACTGGCGCGGCGTCCAAGATCACCGTGTTCACTGCCGCGCAGGCAGCTTAGAAAAAGAGGCCATGGCCTTATATGAGGAGGAGGCAGTTCACTGCCGCGCAGGCAGCTTAGAAAACGGCGTGCCAATTTCGTTTTCTCTCAATAGGGTTCACTGCCGCGCAGGCAGCTTAGAAAAGACCAACTGGAGAGTCGTGTGACCCCGCTGGGTTCACTGCCGCGCAGGCAGCTTAGAAAAGCCGGTAGCCTGGTGAGAGGTTCACGCCATGGTTCACTGCCGCGCAGGCAGCTTAGAAATGGAAGACATGGAAGAGGGAATCCGCGCAGGCGTTCACTGCCGCGCAGGCAGCTTAGAAAGGCGGGAATCACAAGGAAGAGGCGCACGAATCGTTCACTGCCGCGCAGGCAGCTTAGAAATCCACCGCTACGTGGTCAGGCGTCACAGCAAAGTTCACTGCCGCGCAGGCAGCTTAGAAATCTTCGACGTCTCGGCGCGCCGCCTTCCACTGGTTCACTGCCGCGCAGGCAGCTTAGAAAAGGAAGTACGTTCGTAAC
Source organism: uncultured Gammaproteobacteria bacterium (assembly GCA_963729605.1). GTDB lineage: Bacteria > Pseudomonadota > Gammaproteobacteria > DRLM01 > DRLM01 > CAKKSB01. Next base: position 158,587 of record CAVSNY010000004.1, read on the forward strand.
AGGCGAACTCAGAAGTTCACTGCCGCGCAGGCAGCTTAGAAAGCAACCGGCGACATGGATATTTACGGTAATCTGTTCACTGCCGCGCAGGCAGCTTAGAAAGCGCAAAAATTCGCGTTAAAGGAAATAAAGTTGTTCACTGCCGCGCAGGCAGCTTAGAAATATCACGCGTCCCGCAATAAAGATGGTTTCGGGTTCACTGCCGCGCAGGCAGCTTAGAAAATGACGCCGGCGGGCACGCCGGTATCGCAGGCGTTCACTGCCGCGCAGGCAGCTTAGAAATCCCTAACTGCGCGTGGCGATCGTCGTCGCGCGTTCACTGCCGCGCAGGCAGCTTAGAAATGTTTGTCCAGGCGCCACAGCCGGTCGGATAGGTTCACTGCCGCGCAGGCAGCTTAGAAATCCTGCCGCGTGTATCCGTACGCGTCCATAAAGTTCACTGCCGCGCAGGCAGCTTAGAAAGGGAAGGTGGCCGGCGTGCCGCGGAGCGCGGCGTTCACTGCCGCGCAGGCAGCTTAGAAATTTGAATCCGCCGCCAAGCCGTTGGCCGATCCGTTCACTGCCGCGCAGGCAGCTTAGAAAAGCCCAAGGCGCACACTCAATTGTTCCAATAAGTTCACTGCCGCGCAGGCAGCTTAGAAAGATTGGTGCGGGCGTAGCGGCGCGCGCATCCGGGTTCACTGCCGCGCAGGCAGCTTAGAAATCCCGACGATCTCACCGCGATGGTGCTGGGGTGTTCACTGCCGCGCAGGCAGCTTAGAAAGGGACCGCAATGAAAACATGGGCGGCGCTTTCGTTCACTGCCGCGCAGGCAGCTTAGAAATGTGGCGCTCTTCTTTTTCAAACAATTTATAAGTTCACTGCCGCGCAGGCAGCTTAGAAAGGAAACGGAAGGGACGACGACGACTTTTAAACGTTCACTGCCGCGCAGGCAGCTTAGAAAGGAAAGAAATTATATGCTTTTGAAAAAACCGAGTTCACTGCCGCGCAGGCAGCTTAGAAAACAGCGCGCCATGGCCCGGAGCAAGTACGCCCGTTCACTGCCGCGCAGGCAGCTTAGAAATCGGGCGGCAAATACAACTTGAGCCTATCCGCGTTCACTGCCGCGCAGGCAGCTTAGAAAAAGCAAGAAAACGGGACGGGTGCGGAGCATGAGTTCACTGCCGCGCAGGCAGCTTAGAAATCTTTGCTGATGTATTTAGCAATGTAGTTGCCGTTCACTGCCGCGCAGGCAGCTTAGAAATGCTGGGCTCTTTCTACGCTCATCAAGCCTATGTTCACTGCCGCGCAGGCAGCTTAGAAAATCATTTCCCACGTATGAGGCGCGGGACATGAGTTCACTGCCGCGCAGGCAGCTTAGAAATCGGGCAGTTCGTCCACCGCCCAGGTGAGCCGGTTCACTGCCGCGCAGGCAGCTTAGAAACCGAAGTACCGTTTGACGTGCTGATCGAGTCTGTTCACTGCCGCGCAGGCAGCTTAGAAATAGTGCGGTCTGGGATGCAGTCGCGCGCGTGTGTTCACTGCCGCGCAGGCAGCTTAGAAATCTGGATAAAGGCGCAAAATAATTAGTTTGAGGTTCACTGCCGCGCAGGCAGCTTAGAAAATGTTGCTCCCTGGTTTTCAAATACATCGACCGTTCACTGCCGCGCAGGCAGCTTAGAAATACCGCAGCGCCAGATAAAGAGCCTTCCAACGGTTCACTGCCGCGCAGGCAGCTTAGAAAGCTTGGCAGTTCGAGCCTGTTTTAAATTGTGTGTTCACTGCCGCGCAGGCAGCTTAGAAAACCAACGTGTACAAGTTCGATACCGACCTCGGCGTTCACTGCCGCGCAGGCAGCTTAGAAAAACGTGAAAACCTTCACGGACGCGATCACCGGGTTCACTGCCGCGCAGGCAGCTTAGAAAGCGACGAAGTAAACGCAAAGCCCACCGCTATTGTTCACTGCCGCGCAGGCAGCTTAGAAAAGGCACGTTGCTTGATAACCTAAATTGGTAATGTTCACTGCCGCGCAGGCAGCTTAGAAAAAGCGTAAACGGCACAATAAACCAAATTCGATGTTCACTGCCGCGCAGGCAGCTTAGAAAGATTCGCCCGCTTCGTCCACGAAAATGGCGCAGTTCACTGCCGCGCAGGCAGCTTAGAAAAGAAAGCGCCGCCCATGTTTTCATTGCGGTCCGTTCACTGCCGCGCAGGCAGCTTAGAAACGGACGATAAAAGCGGCGGCGCGCTCATTGTCGTTCACTGCCGCGCAGGCAGCTTAGAAATTCATGGAGTCGGCCTATAACGGCGGCGCGGGGTTCACTGCCGCGCAGGCAGCTTAGAAAATTTCACAAATGCCGAAAGAAACGCGCGATTAGTTCACTGCCGCGCAGGCAGCTTAGAAAAGTTACCAAACGGGCCAGTAATGCCGAAACTTGTTCACTGCCGCGCAGGCAGCTTAGAAATATCACTCGGCCCGCAATAAAGATGGTTTCGGGTTCACTGCCGCGCAGGCAGCTTAGAAATGCTGGGCTCTTTCTACTCTGATCCGGCCAATGTTCACTGCCGCGCAGGCAGCTTAGAAATTGCTCTTTATGATGAGGCTCAGCGCATTTTTGTTCACTGCCGCGCAGGCAGCTTAGAAAATCACGGCCAGCTTGGGCGCATGCGATAAAAAGTTCACTGCCGCGCAGGCAGCTTAGAAAACCAAGACCGGAATCCCATTCCTCAAGCTCAAGTTCACTGCCGCGCAGGCAGCTTAGAAATACTCGGCGTCGTATTTATGTCCGCAGAACGGGTTCACTGCCGCGCAGGCAGCTTAGAAAATGTGGAATTGGACATTGCGGGCGCCGGTCCTGTTCACTGCCGCGCAGGCAGCTTAGAAATATGCGCGACGCGGTGGCCTTCTGGCTTGACCGTTCACTGCCGCGCAGGCAGCTTAGAAAGACATGCTCGTGCTCGAGGCCCTAGATTTGTCGTTCACTGCCGCGCAGGCAGCTTAGAAAAACTGCAATGGGGGACGCAATCATGATCGAAAGTTCACTGCCGCGCAGGCAGCTTAGAAATCGGCCATCAGCTGTTCGCGAGTGGTGTGCAAGTTCACTGCCGCGCAGGCAGCTTAGAAAAAAGTTGTAGATAAAGACAAATCCATCGCTTAGTTCACTGCCGCGCAGGCAGCTTAGAAATCAGGCCGGCGGCGGTACACCCGCCGCGTCGTGTTCACTGCCGCGCAGGCAGCTTAGAAACCATGTCGTGCTGCACTTGATTTGATACGTGCGTTCACTGCCGCGCAGGCAGCTTAGAAATGTCCAGGTTGTCAATCTCGATGTTATTGCCTGTTCACTGCCGCGCAGGCAGCTTAGAAAAGGCGCGACGACCGCCGGGAGAGACTGAGACGGTTCACTGCCGCGCAGGCAGCTTAGAAATTCAAAAAATCCTGGAAGAGGATGGAATCATTGTTCACTGCCGCGCAGGCAGCTTAGAAAGGTGGGCGCCAGCGGCGCCGGAAAACCTCTTAGTTCACTGCCGCGCAGGCAGCTTAGAAATGCACATCCCAGGCGCTCACGTCTGGCAATACGTTCACTGCCGCGCAGGCAGCTTAGAAAAAGGTAGCGGTGGATTTCGACCCGGATAAAGACGTTCACTGCCGCGCAGGCAGCTTAGAAAAAAGAATGCGAGCAGGTTGGATTCAACGAAAAGTTCACTGCCGCGCAGGCAGCTTAGAAAAAAGAATGCGAGCAGGTTGGATTCAACGAAAAGTTCACTGCCGCGCAGGCAGCTTAGAAAGCCGCCCCTTAAACCGCCACTTCATTTTTCGAGTTCACTGCCGCGCAGGCAGCTTAGAAAATAATGCAGGTCGGCGATACGCAGGGGGCGGCGTTCACTGCCGCGCAGGCAGCTTAGAAAGTGCGGAACACGACGAACGCCGACGCGTTGCCGTTCACTGCCGCGCAGGCAGCTTAGAAAATGATCGAAACGAAAGCGGACGATGTGCCGGAGTTCACTGCCGCGCAGGCAGCTTAGAAAGAACAGCAATAAAGCTCCGTCAGGCGCGGGAGGTTCACTGCCGCGCAGGCAGCTTAGAAAGTGCGCGCCCGGGTGGCGGAGGAGATCGAGCAGTTCACTGCCGCGCAGGCAGCTTAGAAAGAACGCGGCGAGCATGATCACAAATAAAATGCGTTCACTGCCGCGCAGGCAGCTTAGAAACTCGGTCTTGCCACTCCCGGCGCGGCCCACCAGTTCACTGCCGCGCAGGCAGCTTAGAAATCCGACACGTCCAGCTTGTGCCGCACCCAATCGTTCACTGCCGCGCAGGCAGCTTAGAAATCTGTCCGCTTTTTGCTGATTTTTTCCGGTGGGTTCACTGCCGCGCAGGCAGCTTAGAAAGGAACCCGTACAACGTGACGCCGCGACGATGCGTTCACTGCCGCGCAGGCAGCTTAGAAAGCACACCGCGCAAATCTCCCTCATCTAGCGGCGTTCACTGCCGCGCAGGCAGCTTAGAAAGATAAAATAATTGGCGAAATTGATCCGCCCAGGTTCACTGCCGCGCAGGCAGCTTAGAAAGGCGGCGCCAGTGCCGGAAGTCGTAACGAAAGGTTCACTGCCGCGCAGGCAGCTTAGAAAATGCGCCCAGGTGCAGCGGGACGGGCATGAACTGTTCACTGCCGCGCAGGCAGCTTAGAAATGAGCCGTCAAAATCAAATCCAATCCCTTGACGTTCACTGCCGCGCAGGCAGCTTAGAAAATGCGCAAAAACTTCGGTTTGCCGAACACCGGGTTCACTGCCGCGCAGGCAGCTTAGAAAAACCCGAAAAGACCTTGACTCGATTCCAAGCTGTTCACTGCCGCGCAGGCAGCTTAGAAAGCAAATTAACGGCATTATTTGACTTTGCCTGAGTTCACTGCCGCGCAGGCAGCTTAGAAAGCCATATCGGCCAAAATTTCCGCCGCCTCTTCGTTCACTGCCGCGCAGGCAGCTTAGAAAAGTTGGCCGCCGAGGCCGAAACATTGGCGCCAGTTCACTGCCGCGCAGGCAGCTTAGAAAGCTCGAACTTTGATGATGCAATGGCCTTGAAGGTTCACTGCCGCGCAGGCAGCTTAGAAATTCCGACTACGCACTAGCCAAGCTGCTCAAGAGTTCACTGCCGCGCAGGCAGCTTAGAAATCGCAACGCTGGCGTCTGCCAACGGCTCGGCGATTCACTGCCGCGCAGGCAGCTTAGAAATTTGCAATTCTGAGCGCCTCGCCTTGCGCTTGGTTCACTGCCGCGCAGGCAGCTTAGAAAATTTGCGTACCGCGTGGAGGTAATGAGGAAGATGTTCACTGCCGCGCAGGCAGCTTAGAAAATACGGGCGAGCAGATACCCGATGATGCCACTGTTCACTGCCGCGCAGGCAGCTTAGAAAGAAAAGGAATGCAAGGGTTTTTTGCATTATTTTGTTCACTGCCGCGCAGGCAGCTTAGAAAAACGACAATCCCAGGGACGCCACCGACCGGGAGTTCACTGCCGCGCAGGCAGCTTAGAAAAGAGTCGAAAGGGAATATCGTTCCGTCATTGGGTTCACTGCCGCGCAGGCAGCTTAGAAAAAGCACTCGCCGTGCACCGTACATGGTGTGTTGTTCACTGCCGCGCAGGCAGCTTAGAAAATCAGTACGTCCGCATCACAAATGAGATACCCGTTCACTGCCGCGCAGGCAGCTTAGAAAATTGTCAGCGCCGACGCCGGCCTGCAACGCCTGTTCACTGCCGCGCAGGCAGCTTAGAAAGTGGTCTTCCAGTTTTTCATCGAGCCGCCCGAGTTCACTGCCGCGCAGGCAGCTTAGAAAGAGCGCACGACGCTGCTCGATCACTACGAGGCGTTCACTGCCGCGCAGGCAGCTTAGAAAAGGCAGATTTCCCCGACCCGGACGAACCGCACGTTCACTGCCGCGCAGGCAGCTTAGAAAACCACCACGGCGTCACACTCCACACCCATGATGTTCACTGCCGCGCAGGCAGCTTAGAAAGAGGATTACTACGTATTCCCCGGTACGACACTGTTCACTGCCGCGCAGGCAGCTTAGAAAATCGCGGTCACCGCCGGGAGTTTCGCCGAGGGGTTCACTGCCGCGCAGGCAGCTTAGAAAACGAAGATCTGAAGCGATTGCACAAACGGCTGGTTCACTGCCGCGCAGGCAGCTTAGAAAGTCGCGTGCGTTGTGCGCGGCGATCTCGGTGTGTTCACTGCCGCGCAGGCAGCTTAGAAAGTGGCGCAAGGCAATCCGTATGGCGCGCTGACGTTCACTGCCGCGCAGGCAGCTTAGAAAACGCTGAGCGGCGCACGGGTGTTGTGGCTCTCGTTCACTGCCGCGCAGGCAGCTTAGAAAACCCGTCGTCAAAAACCTGCACCGACGGCGATGTTCACTGCCGCGCAGGCAGCTTAGAAATCACGCCGCTGCGCGGTAAGCAAGTGTTGATCGTTCACTGCCGCGCAGGCAGCTTAGAAAAGATAAATCTCGCCCAGGTTGTAATTAATCACGTTCACTGCCGCGCAGGCAGCTTAGAAAGTCACCGTGCGGCGCTCGCCGAGCGAAACAGGGTTCACTGCCGCGCAGGCAGCTTAGAAAATTCGGCAATTTACACCGTTCCGAAATTGACGGTTCACTGCCGCGCAGGCAGCTTAGAAAACACCACCTCGTTGCCCATCTCGCACCCCCAAGTTCACTGCCGCGCAGGCAGCTTAGAAAACATCGAGCGCAATTACCTCTCACGCGACGAGGTTCACTGCCGCGCAGGCAGCTTAGAAAAGCAGCAACAGCCGGTATGAGCCGAGGCTAGTGTTCACTGCCGCGCAGGCAGCTTAGAAATGCGGGAGCTGCTTGAATAATGACCGCCCCGCGTTCACTGCCGCGCAGGCAGCTTAGAAAAGTCGGGGACCACGTCGCCCCAGGCGTGCGTGGTTCACTGCCGCGCAGGCAGCTTAGAAAAATTTCGCCGGCAGATCGTGGGCCGCGGCGATGTTCACTGCCGCGCAGGCAGCTTAGAAACGGCTCTTTGCCGCGGGCGGCTTTGTATGATTGTTCACTGCCGCGCAGGCAGCTTAGAAACGGAGAACCCGGAGAACCCGCCGAACGCGGCGGTTCACTGCCGCGCAGGCAGCTTAGAAATCGGCGCGTTGATCCAGCTCGCCAATCTGCCCGTTCACTGCCGCGCAGGCAGCTTAGAAAACTACCGCGCGGCGTTTTTCACATCATTCGGCGTTCACTGCCGCGCAGGCAGCTTAGAAACAGCCGATGGGATGCTCTTTTACGCCGGGCATGTTCACTGCCGCGCAGGCAGCTTAGAAAATCGCCCGGGTGAACTATGATCGACGGGCACAGTTCACTGCCGCGCAGGCAGCTTAGAAAAACGTGCAGCAAATTAATACGGGTGTATTCGCGTTCACTGCCGCGCAGGCAGCTTAGAAATGCATCGCCGTCTCCCAGGTCACACCGCCACCGTTCACTGCCGCGCAGGCAGCTTAGAAAAGCCGAATCGCGCCGGGTGGCCCACAGCCACAGTTCACTGCCGCGCAGGCAGCTTAGAAATGGTGACCCAGGCGACGGCACGAATCCACATTGTTCACTGCCGCGCAGGCAGCTTAGAAAAAAGTCGACACGATTTCGGCCGAGATGGACAAGTTCACTGCCGCGCAGGCAGCTTAGAAAATGGCAGGGTTGGAAAGAAGTCGAAAGCGTCAGTTCACTGCCGCGCAGGCAGCTTAGAAATGTTTGCCGTCGATGCGCCGCGCCGACCACAAGTTCACTGCCGCGCAGGCAGCTTAGAAAAAGCAACCTTCGCTCGCTGTGCGCCTCCTGCCGTTCACTGCCGCGCAGGCAGCTTAGAAAGCTGTCGCGTAGTAGAGGTTTCCGATCAGCTCGTTCACTGCCGCGCAGGCAGCTTAGAAAAAGCAGATCAACAGCGACCAGGTCGTGAAAATGTTCACTGCCGCGCAGGCAGCTTAGAAAACCGGGTGAGCGACGTGGAGACGGAGACCACGGTTCACTGCCGCGCAGGCAGCTTAGAAATGCCGAGCTGTCCGCCGATCAATACGTGCAATGTTCACTGCCGCGCAGGCAGCTTAGAAAGAAGACAACCAGCCTTCTCGATGCGTGCAACCGTTCACTGCCGCGCAGGCAGCTTAGAAATCGGTAAAGCCGCTAAACTTTTTGTGCGCGTCGTTCACTGCCGCGCAGGCAGCTTAGAAAAAATCGTCGGGTGCGGCGTAGCTTGCTTGGTCGTTCACTGCCGCGCAGGCAGCTTAGAAAATCCACCCGCCCCCGATCTATGGTCTGCATGCGTTCACTGCCGCGCAGGCAGCTTAGAAAGCCGCACCCTCCGCCCCGCTCACGCTCGATGAGTTCACTGCCGCGCAGGCAGCTTAGAAAGCACGTCATTTTGCAGGTCGGCGACGCCCGACGTTCACTGCCGCGCAGGCAGCTTAGAAAGGCGACCATGAAGGCGCGGTCGTGCTGGGCCTGTTCACTGCCGCGCAGGCAGCTTAGAAACGGGCGTTGAGCATTGGCGGCGTGAGTTATGAGTTCACTGCCGCGCAGGCAGCTTAGAAAAAGCCGCCGCCCCCGTGCTCGCCGGCTGGCTCGTTCACTGCCGCGCAGGCAGCTTAGAAACGGACGCGCTCAAATCGGCGATCGATGCTGAGGTTCACTGCCGCGCAGGCAGCTTAGAAATGGATAAGCTCACTACCGGGTTTCAGCCCGGCGTTCACTGCCGCGCAGGCAGCTTAGAAAAGTACCCCTTCAAATCGTTTTTCACGATGGTCGTTCACTGCCGCGCAGGCAGCTTAGAAATTTGCCGATGTGTTGTTTGATGTGATGCAGGGGTTCACTGCCGCGCAGGCAGCTTAGAAAAATACGACACCGCCGCGGTGATAAAGTGGCGGGTTCACTGCCGCGCAGGCAGCTTAGAAAAAAATGAGCAAACTCGGGCTCAACAAAAAATAGTTCACTGCCGCGCAGGCAGCTTAGAAAAGCGACACCAGACGCGCCAGGCCGCCGACGTTGTTCACTGCCGCGCAGGCAGCTTAGAAAATCCACCCGCCCCCGATCTATGGTCTGCATGCGTTCACTGCCGCGCAGGCAGCTTAGAAAGCCGCACCCTCCGCCCCGCTCACGCTCGATGAGTTCACTGCCGCGCAGGCAGCTTAGAAAGCACGTCATTTTGCAGGTCGGCGACGCCCGACGTTCACTGCCGCGCAGGCAGCTTAGAAAGGCGACCATGAAGGCGCGGTCGTGCTGGGCCTGTTCACTGCCGCGCAGGCAGCTTAGAAACAACGAGGTGTCGGGTATCGAGATCGCGTTCCGTTCACTGCCGCGCAGGCAGCTTAGAAAGTTAGGCCGAGAAACGGTGAAGCCGGATGTACGTTCACTGCCGCGCAGGCAGCTTAGAAATGGCGGTGGCGCTGATGTACGCCACGCGTCAAGTTCACTGCCGCGCAGGCAGCTTAGAAAGCAATGGCTGGGTATCGACGAAATCCACATCAGTTCACTGCCGCGCAGGCAGCTTAGAAAGACACCAGCGCACCGCCGGCGCCGATGCGCACGTTCACTGCCGCGCAGGCAGCTTAGAAAGGGACCGCGATGAAAACATGGGCGGCACTTTCGTTCACTGCCGCGCAGGCAGCTTAGAAAAGGACGTCGTAATAGCCGAGTCACTTGATGACGTTCACTGCCGCGCAGGCAGCTTAGAAATATGTGCGTGAAGAAACTTCCAATGCCATTCGGTTCACTGCCGCGCAGGCAGCTTAGAAATCAGTGTCATTCATCAGAGTTCTCCTCTTCGTGTTCACTGCCGCGCAGGCAGCTTAGAAAATAAAGGAGTCGAAGATGGCCAGAGTGAAGAAGTTCACTGCCGCGCAGGCAGCTTAGAAAATCGGCGACAGCGTGATCGGCGTGGTGGGCTCGTTCACTGCCGCGCAGGCAGCTTAGAAATCAGAAATTGGATGGTAGTCGGCGACGGGCAAGTTCACTGCCGCGCAGGCAGCTTAGAAAGTAAATATCCATGTCGCCAGTCGCGGCGACATGTTCACTGCCGCGCAGGCAGCTTAGAAATGCAGCGGGCTGGTGCCGCCGGTGATGTAACCGTTCACTGCCGCGCAGGCAGCTTAGAAAGTGATGCTAGCGGCCGTCGCCGCGTTAAAATAGTTCACTGCCGCGCAGGCAGCTTAGAAAGAATACAACGGCGAGTTTCGGATTTACGACGTGTTCACTGCCGCGCAGGCAGCTTAGAAACTCATGGCCAGCACCAAGCGGCGTTTCGCCACGTTCACTGCCGCGCAGGCAGCTTAGAAATCGACGATGCGGAGGAGTGCCGCGGTAATCGCGTTCACTGCCGCGCAGGCAGCTTAGAAAGTTTCGGTTTATCTACCCGAACAACAGGAGCCGTTCACTGCCGCGCAGGCAGCTTAGAAAGGTACGAAAAGGGCGACGTTCGCACCGTCTCGGTTCACTGCCGCGCAGGCAGCTTAGAAAGTTGTAATCATCCGTCCCTATCCCGCACTTCAGTTCACTGCCGCGCAGGCAGCTTAGAAATACCAGAAAAGGCGCTGGACTACTTGCGGAAGGTTCACTGCCGCGCAGGCAGCTTAGAAACATTCCACCGGGAAGTGCGTAGATGTATTTACGTTCACTGCCGCGCAGGCAGCTTAGAAATTGTTGATCGATACAGGATCGATAAGTCGGTCGTTCACTGCCGCGCAGGCAGCTTAGAAAAGTCTATGGCTCGCGCAGGCAACGACGATGACGTTCACTGCCGCGCAGGCAGCTTAGAAAGAAAATACCAAGGCCGATAAATCCGCCCGATGGTTCACTGCCGCGCAGGCAGCTTAGAAAAAGGTCAACAGCGTCGATCTCATCATCGAGCCGTTCACTGCCGCGCAGGCAGCTTAGAAAATCGCTCTCCGCCTTTTCGTTATCGATATCCATGTTCACTGCCGCGCAGGCAGCTTAGAAAAGGCCAGCCCAGCGCGTGCGGCTCGGCGATCTGTTCACTGCCGCGCAGGCAGCTTAGAAATTCAACACCCGCTCATATCCGGATATCAACTCGTTCACTGCCGCGCAGGCAGCTTAGAAACACTGCGCGGCGGGGGCGGGTTTGTCGATGGAGTTCACTGCCGCGCAGGCAGCTTAGAAAGAGGAAGCGGCGCCCGGCCTCGATGGCGGCGAGTTCACTGCCGCGCAGGCAGCTTAGAAAACGTCACCAGCATGCGCGAGACGATGGTTCCGGTTCACTGCCGCGCAGGCAGCTTAGAAAATTCTCGGCGTGCCGCCCGGCTGGGAGTGCGTGTTCACTGCCGCGCAGGCAGCTTAGAAACAGGACAACGGCCGGATCAATTTCGAGCAATTGTTCACTGCCGCGCAGGCAGCTTAGAAAACGCCGGAAGGCGCGGCGCGGAAACGCCTTTAGTTCACTGCCGCGCAGGCAGCTTAGAAATGGTGCGCGCGGCCATCGGCGCTGCGATGTATGTTCACTGCCGCGCAGGCAGCTTAGAAAGCGCTGGCGCCTGCGTCGAGCGTGATACTGTCGTTCACTGCCGCGCAGGCAGCTTAGAAAAGAGCCAGCCGACACCGCTATTCCAATCAGCCGTTCACTGCCGCGCAGGCAGCTTAGAAAAACCAGTCGGCGGACGGACGTGGATCGATGGGGTTCACTGCCGCGCAGGCAGCTTAGAAATCAGGGTCGAATGCCCAAAACTCTAAGGTATTGTTCACTGCCGCGCAGGCAGCTTAGAAAACCGCCGCCAGCCTCAAGCGCAGCAATGCGAGGTTCACTGCCGCGCAGGCAGCTTAGAAACATCACTTGCGAAAGCTTTGTAATTGTCACGTGTTCACTGCCGCTCAGGCAGCTTAGAAAAAAGCGGTTTAGACGCGGCCAGCAATATCGGCGTTCACTGCCGCGCAGGCAGCTTAGAAATTTGCGTCCGTAGCAATGGCAAGAAGCGCCGGGTTCACTGCCGCGCAGGCAGCTTAGAAAATTATCGGTCGGGTTCGGGTAGGTGGGAGATGGTTCACTGCCGCGCAGGCAGCTTAGAAATCACCGACGCCAGCGAGGAGCGCGAATTGAAGGTTCACTGCCGCGCAGGCAGCTTAGAAACATAAAGACCTTAACCGAGGTACCCAGTCCACGTTCACTGCCGCGCAGGCAGCTTAGAAAATGGGCTGATCGGGAAGCGCGGCATCACAATCGTTCACTGCCGCGCAGGCAGCTTAGAAAATCGGGCAGAACGCCGTACGAGTGGTGAACGAGTTCACTGCCGCGCAGGCAGCTTAGAAAAGACCGCGCCGTAAGAGGTCTCCGGGGCTACGGTTCACTGCCGCGCAGGCAGCTTAGAAAACAGCAGGCATTGTGATCAACGATTGGAAGTTGTTCACTGCCGCGCAGGCAGCTTAGAAAGGGATCGACCGGCTTTGATTTTTCGCCCGGAGTGTTCACTGCCGCGCAGGCAGCTTAGAAAGCCATCACACCCACTACGATCAGCGCGATTTTGTTCACTGCCGCGCAGGCAGCTTAGAAAAACACGACGAATTGCCGGCAGTCAACGAAATCGTTCACTGCCGCGCAGGCAGCTTAGAAATATTTCGCGGAACGGGCCTCAAGCTGGCACAGGTTCACTGCCGCGCAGGCAGCTTAGAAACTTGAGGCGTTTACCGATGGTGGAACCGCTGTGTTCACTGCCGCGCAGGCAGCTTAGAAAATCGCCGCCGCCGCCGCGATGTCATCGAGCATGTTCACTGCCGCGCAGGCAGCTTAGAAAGGATGGGGCGGGCTGCGTGGGATCAATTTGCCGTTCACTGCCGCGCAGGCAGCTTAGAAAGCGCCGGTTCGCCCCGATCCACCGCAACGCGCGTTCACTGCCGCGCAGGCAGCTTAGAAAACATGCCCGGGACCGTGATCCCCTGGGTTCACTGCCGCGCAGGCAGCTTAGAAACCCCCCGTGGGCTTTACATCGCGCCCCGAACGGTTCACTGCCGCGCAGGCAGCTTAGAAACTGAACCGCCCCTGGTTTTGAGGAGGCTCCAACATTTGAGAGAATGGAGCCATGAAAAAGTCGAACAAGTTTTCACCTGAAGTCCGTGAACGTGCGGTTCGAATGGTGCAGGAGCATCGCGGGGAATACCCGTCGTTGTGGATGGCCGTGGAGTCGATCGCCCCGAAGATTGGCTGTGTGCCCGGGACGCTGCTGGAGTGGGTTAAGCGTACGGAGGCCGATGCCGGAGCGCGTCCTGGCACGACCACGTCCGAGACACAGCGCATCAAAGAGCTGGAGCGCGAGAACAAGGAGTTGCGGCGCGCCAATGAGATACTGCATACCGCCAGCGCTTTTTTCGCACAGGCGGAGCTCGACCGCAAACTGAAGTCGTAAATACCTACATCGACCAGCACCGGGATGCTTATGGGGTCGAGCCGATCTGCAAGGTGTTGCAGGTTGCCCCATCGGCCTACCGGCGCCATGCGGCCCGGCGGCGCGATCCGGATCTGCGCAGCGCCCGGGCCAAGCGCGATGAGGTATTGGTGTCGCATATTCAGCGTGTCTGGCACACCCACCTGCAGGTGTACGGCGCCGACAAAGTCTGGCGGCAGCTGAACCGCGAGGGCATCGAGGTGGCCCGTTGTACGGTCGAGCGTCTGATGAAGCGCCTGGGCCTGCAGGGTGTGCGCCGTGGCAAGGCGGTTCGCACCACCGTGCCTGACCACTCGGCGCCACGCCCGCTGGACCGGGTCAATCGACAGTTCAAGGCGGACAGGCCCAACCAGCTCTGGGTGTCGGATTTCACGTATGTGTCGACCTGGCAGGGCTGGCTGTATGTGGCCTTCGTCATTGATGTCTTCGCCCGGCGCATCGTCGGTTGGCGGGTCAGCCGCACCATGGCCACGGACTTCGTGCTCGACGCACTGGAGCAAGCTCTGTACGCCCGGCAGCCCGAACCAGAGGATGCCCTGATCCATCACAGCGACAGGGGCTCGCAATACGTCTCGATCCGCTACACCGAGCGACTGGCCGAGGCCGGCATCGAGCCTTCGGTCGGCAGCAAGGGCGACAGCTACGATAACGCATTGGCCGAGACGATCAACGGGCTGTACAAGGCCGAGCTGATCCATCGTCGGGGACCCTGGAAAACCCGGGAATCCGTGGAGCTGGCGACCCTGGAATGGGTCTCGTGGTTTAACCACCACCGGCTATTAGAGCCTCTGGGGTATATCCCTCCAGCAGAAGCTGAGGCAAACTACTACAGGCAATACCGCCGTCATGCTGCGATTGCAGCATGACTTAAACCAAACAGCCTCCGCAAAACACGGGGCGGTTCAAGACGCCGTCCCGGGATGGCACCACGCACGTGATCTTTGAGCCGCTCGACTTCATCGCAAGACTGGCCGCGCTGGTGCCGAAGCCCAGAGTCAATCTGACCCGCTTCCACGGTGTGTTTGCACCTAACAGCCGGCACCGGGCGTTGGTGACACCCGCAAAGCGTGGCAGAGGCAACAAAGCCAAGCTGGCCGATGAACCGCCAACAGCCACCGAACGGCGAGCGTCGATGAGTTGGGCGCAGCGACTCAAGCGTGTTTTCAACATCGATATCGAGACATGCCGTGAGTGCGGTGGCGCCATGAAAGTCATTTCCTGCATTGAAGACCCGGTGGTGATTCAGAAGATCCTGAATCACCTGAAGGAAAAAGGTGAGTACCAGGATGCGTTTCGATTGCCCGAGAGTCGCGGTCCACCACAACCGAGCTTATTTGGGTAAGGAAAATTCGTTCGAGAAACACAAGGACGTTGCCGGCGACACCCGGCAAGTGTCGCGCTCGGCCGCCGGTTCAGATTGGGCGGATCACAAGGCCGACTTTACCGGTTAGGCTACTGCAATAGCTGAGATTGAGAATGCCTGGCCGCGAAATGGTCGGGTTGGTTCGGGGTGGGCGGGGTAGTTGTTCAATGAAAAGGTGGTTTATACTTCCTATACTTCGGATATTTCCTGTGCCCGCGAGAAAATTCACCTAACTTGTAATTACGCTTACGACCACTACGCTTTCTACATGGCGTTTACTCGCGCATGTCTCGTCGTTAGATTCCGGTCACGCGCTCCCCCCGATGAGGTATTCGACCCGTTGACGCCCAATCCTTGGGATGAGATACGCGCGGGAGTTGGTCATGTCCTACATGTCGAAGGCGTCCAACGGGTTCACACGGATGTTCGCGCCGCGCCGCCTAACGCTGGGCGTATTTTTTCCGATCGAGGCGTTCCAGGGCGATCAACCCACGATGCACAACCAGGAGCGCCGCGCGCGCCGCGCGGAGGAGCTCGGCTTCGCGGCGCTGTGGTTCCGCGATGTGCCGTTGCGCGATCCGAGCTTCGGCGACGTCGGCCAACTGTACGATCCGTGGGTCTATCTCGGCTGGATCGCCGCGCAGACCCGCCGCATCTCGCTCGCGACCGGCTCGATCGTGCTGCCGCTGCGCCATCCCTTGCACACCGCGAAGGCCGCGGCCTCGGTCGACCGGCTGTCCGACAACCGGCTTGTGCTCGGCGTCGCGTCGGGCGACAGGCCCGTGGAGTTCCCGGCGTTCGGCGTCGACTACGAGCGGCGCTCCGAGCTGTTCCGCGAGAACTTCCGCGTGATGCGCACGGTGCTGAGCGAGGAGTTTCCGCGCCTGCGTTCTTTGTACGGCACGCTGGCCGGGACGGCCGATCTCGTGCCCAAGCCGCCCGCGCCGCTGCGCATGCTCGTGACCGGCCACGCCGGCCAGCGCCTCGAGTGGATCGCCGAGCATGCCGACGGCTGGATCACCTATCCGCGCGAGCTCGAGCGCCAGGCCGAGGTCGCGGCGCACTGGCGTGCGGCGGTCGACGTCGCTGCGCCCGGCGAGTTCAAGCCGTTCGCGCAGTCGCTGTACCTCGACCTCGTCGACGATACCGATACGCCCGCGACGCCGATCCACCTCGGCTTTCGCAGCGGCCGCAACGTCCTCTTGCGTTTTCTCGACACCTTGCGGGCGATCGGCGTCAATCACGTCATTCTCAATTTCAAATACGGGACGCGCGACGCGGCCGAAGTGCTTGAAGAGATCGGCCAGGAAATACTGCCGCAGCTAGAAGCCGGGGCCGCGAATACGGCGGCCGGCGTCTAGCCGTAAGCTTCGTCGCGGTCGCGCTGCATCGCGACGCATGGCGGCGCCCGCCGCAAATCTCATGTACGCGCGAGGTGCCAGGGACTTGGTATTTAAGATTAAACAAGGAGTATTGCGATGAAAAGTTCAGCTACTACCGGCACCGCGACCAGCGGTGCCGAGATGCATGACCGGCATCTGCCGCCGTGGTGGATGCTGGCGTTGCGCGGCGTCGTCGCCGTGTTGTTCGGTGTCGCCGCCGTGCTGTGGCCTGAGATCACCTTGTTATGGCTGGCCGTGCTGTTCGCCGCGTTTGCGATCGTCGCAGGCGCGGTGTCGATCGCCGCCGCGGTCACGCAGCGGCGGACCGAGCAGGATTGGTGGCTCACGCTGATGCTCGGCCTGGTCGGTGTCGGTGCCGGCGCGATAGCGCTGCTGCATCCCCACCTCTCGGCACTGGTGCTGGTGCTGCTGATCGGCGCCTACATGCTGATGTCCGGTGTCCTCGATATCGCGCTCGCGGTCCAGCTGCGCAAGACGATCAGGCGCGAATGGCTGCTGATAATGAACGGCATCCTCGCCGTCGTATTCGGCGTGCTGGTGTTCTTGTTTCCCGCGGCGGGCGCGCTCGCGCTGGTGTGGCTGATCAGCGCCTACGCGATCATCACCGGCGCACTGTTCCTGACGCTGGCATTCCGCGCCCGCGGCTGGACCAAGGGCAGCACCGTGCCGCCGGGGGCCGTTCCGCCCGGCAATCTCGCCGCCGGCAGCACCTGAGGCGGCACGGCGGCGCAAATCGACCGCACAAACGATGAATGATGCGCACGGCCCGCGGCGGGCCTCTGCTTAAAACGATGGTGCGGCGCGTAGCGCCGTGCCGCCCGACCAGACGAATGAAAAGGAGTCATCCCATGAACAGGACCCTCACCAGCACAGTCATCGTTACCTCGCTTTGCGGCCTGCTGCTGATCGGCGAGGCGACGGCGCAGAAGGACACGCCGCCGACCGCGGCGGCCGCGCCCGTCGCCGGCGTGGTGCCGCTGGGCGTCACGATCGCCGAGACCCAGCTCATCGCCACGGGCTGGCGCGCAAGCAAACTGATCGGCGCCGAGGTCCTCAACGACGCCGGCGACAAGGTCGGCGAGATCGACGATTTCGTCGTGAGCCCCGACGGCACCCTGACCATCGCCGTGGTGCAGGTGGGGGGCTTCCTCGGCCTCGGTAGCCATCTCGTCGCGGTTCCGGTGCGGCAGTTCACCAAATTCGCACCCAAGGCCGTGCTGCCCGGCGCCCGCAAGGAGGAGCTGAAGAAGCTGCCGTCGTTCAAATACGCGCAGTAGCGACCGCCGCCGATGGCATGGGCCCGGCCCGGCGCGTCGAGATTCACTGACCTCGGCGCGCCGGCGATGAAGATGGCCGCCGGCGCGCGGCCGTAACGTCCCGATCGGAGAACGCCATGTCCGTATCCGCCGTATCCACCGAGCGCGCTGCGCCGGCACAGGGCTCGAAGGAATTGCTGTTCGAGCCGATCCAGCTCGGCCGTTATCACCTGCCGCATCGCATCGTGATGGCGCCGCTGACGCGCTCGCGCGCGCGCCAGCCCGGCAACGTCCCCGGTCCGCTCAACGCCTGCTACTACGCGCAGCGGGCTTCGGCCGCGCTGATCATCTCGGAGGCGACGCAGATCTCGATGCAGGGCCAGGGCTATGCGTGGACGCCCGGGATACACAGCCGCGAGCAGGTCGAAGGCTGGCGGCTCGTCACCGAGGCGGTGCATGCGGCGGGCGGGCGCATCTTCATGCAGCTTTGGCACGTCGGCCGCATCTCGCATCCGGCGCTGCAGCCCGACCACATGCCGCCGGTCGCGCCGTCGGCGATCAAACCGGCCGGCCAGGCCTTCATCGAGAACGAGCGCGGCGAAGGCGAGCTCGTGCCGTTCGTCGCGCCGCGGGGCTTGCAGCTGATCGAGATGCCGTATCTCGTGCAGCAGTACGTGCGCGCCGCGCGCAACGCGATGCACGCGGGCTTCGACGGCGTCGAGGTCCATGCCGCGAACGGCTATCTGCTCGACCAGTTCCTGTGCACCGGCACCAACCGGCGCGACGACGAGTACGGCGGCAAGGTCGCACACCGCGCGCAGCTGCTGCTCGAGGTGGTCGACGCGGTGGCCGGCGTCTGGGGCGCCGACCGCGTCGGCGTGCGGCTGTCGCCGCTCGGCGCGATGAACGACATCCGCGACGACGATCCCGAGCAGACCCACGGCTACGTCGCCGAGCAGCTGACGCTGCGCAACCTCGCGTATCTGCACCTCGTCAATCCGGCGATCACCGCGCTCGAGAACAAGGCCGCGCCCGAGCTGCGCGCGCTGCGCCTGGTCGAGCTGCTGCGCGAGCGCTATCGCGGCGTGCTGATGCTCGCGGGCGGCTTCGACCGCGACAGCGCAGAGGAGTGGCTCGAGCAGGGACGGGCGGACGTGATCGCGTTCGGCCGCAAGTTCATCGCCAACCCCGATCTGCCGGAGCGCCTGCGCGTGCGCGCGCCGCTGACCGACGACGACCGCACCACGTACTACGGCGGCGGCGCCCGCGGCTACACCGACTACCCGTCACTCGCGCAGCAGCGCGGCGAGGAGCCCCAGCCCTGCGTCGACGAGAGCTGGCGCTAGCGCGGGTGCGGTATGAATCGTCGTTTCCGCCGAACGGCCTCGGGCTGATCTTCAATTTCCGCATTCGTGAGGTTTGACATATCGGCTATAAACCCACCTTGCTTCCGGCCTTCAATTCATCGAGATAGTCCGCCCAGCGTTGCATCATGTCGCGACGTTCCTCGAGGAACTTGGTGCGGTTATAGGCGGCGCCAAGGGCACCCGGCACGCGGTGTGCGAGTTGATGCTCGATGACTTCCGGTTTTACGCCTAGTTCCTGATGCAGGATTGTTCGCGCCATGGCCCGGAAGCCGTGGCCGGTGATCTCGGTTTTCGTGTCGTAACCCATACGGCGTAGGGCGGCATTCAGCGCCGCTTCGCTCATGGATTTTCGAGGATCTCGCCCAGGAAATACAAATTGGCGATTACTCGTTAGGGCATAAAGTTCTCGCAGGATTATTACCGCCTGTGTTGCGAGCGGCACGAGATGTTCAGTTTTGGTCTTGGTGATGAAATAACGCCATTCACCTTTTTTGAGGTCAAACTCTGGCCATTGCGCTTTGCGTAATTCACCAGGGCGCACAAAAAACAGGGGCGCCAGCTTCAATGCGCATTGCACAACGAACGTGCCGCGGAAGCCGTCAATGGCGCGCAACAATTCTCCTACCGCGGCTGGCTCTGTTATGGCAGCAAAATGTTTGTGCTTGACCGGTGCCAGCGCACCACGCAGATCGCTGGAAGGATCGCGCTCGGCGCGCCCAGTCGCGACGGCGTAACGGAAAATCTGACCGCAGTTTTGATGAGCCCGATGGGCGGTGTCCAGCGCGCCACGGTTTTCGATTCGGCGTAACACGCTGAGTAATTGCGGAGCCGTTATCTCCGCAATCGGCTTACTACCAATCCAAGGAAACACGTCCTTTTCCAATCGTTGAATAATTTTTTCGGAATGGGAGGTTGCCCAGGTAGGGGAGTATTTTGCGAACCACTCTCGCGCAACGGTCTCAAAGCTGTTCGTAGCCCGGTCTGTCTTTGATGCTTTTGCAGCCTTGCGGTTTTCGCCGGGGTCGATGCCGCAAGCTAATAACTTGCGGGCCTCATCACGCCGCTCTCGGGCCGCTTTGAGCCCGACCTCGGGGTAAACTCCCATCGAAAGGGTTTTACGTTTGCCTGAGAAGCGGTAGTCCAGTCGCCACCATCTGCCTCCGGCAGGAGTGAGGTTTGACCGCTCGAATCGCGGTGTCGGTAAGGGGCATGACGGTAACTCATATTGACGGTGGCTGAGTTACCGTCAGTTACTGCCGGATTTCAATAGACCTGTAGCGACAGCTATGGACGTCGTAGAGGCAGTTTCTATTGATTTTAAGGAAGTTTTTGGACTTCGTAGGATGTTCTAGGATATGCAATTGGTGGAGCGGAGGAGGATCGAACTCCCGACCTTCGCATTGCGAACGCGACGCTCTCCCAGCTGAGCTACCGCCCCAACGTTTTGATTTTCAAAGTGTATGGATCCAATTTGGACCCAGACAGGGCGCACATTCTAACACCTGTCGCAGTGAACCGCTAGCTACTCATGCCCCTGCACGCGGGGTTTTTCGAATCGCGTCGCGTTCCAGGAGGGTGATGAATTTTTGCAGGATGCGGCGCTGAAGGGGATCGAGGCCTTGGAACTGGCCGCCGAATTGACAACCGTCGGCGCCGCGGGTGGAGGAACGCAGATCGATGCGGCATTCGATGGGGTCGCTCCCCGGCAATTGAAAGCGGCAGGTGAGGGAGGCGCCGACGTTGAGGTCGAGGGCTTCGGGTTCGTCGGCCTTGATGCGTAGTCCGCCCAGTGAGATGTCTTGCAGGGTGCCGCTGATCGTGCCGCCCCCGGGCAGGTCGATTTGCACGTCGGTGTTGAAGGCACGGCTGACTCTTGGGCGAAAGTGGGCGCGACGCTGGCCGTAGCTGATGGTGTCGGGCAGGGCCACCCGGTAGTAGGCGATGTCGTTTTGCCGGCCGCTGGTGATGAGCGTGGCGGTGAAGGAAACCGTCACGCCCTTGAGGCTGGTCCGCACCTGGCAGCGTCGTTGCTGCAAAAATAGGTCGTGGCCGCTGTCGGGTTTAAGTTCGTCGAGCACCAAGTAAGCTTGTTCGGCGTTGATTTCCAAGAGGGCGCTATTGAATTGATGCGCATCGCCGTTCAGGGTGATCGCCAGTAGGCACCGTCCCTCATGGAGGCGTTGCAAGAGGCTGAGGATTTGTGGCCGAAAGCGGATGTGTTCCATGCGAACGTTACGTTAGCCAAGTCATTCCTTATTGATTTGGAATGAGCGTTGTTGTCGGGTCGCCGGATATGGGTTTGGTTAGACCCGGCCTAATGTGCGCGAAGCGACTCCATTGGGTGCGTGGCCCGTGGGATTGTAACAGGCTTCGTCCTGGGCGGTACCGCCGCGCAGGATGGCGAGCGCCTGTTGGGTTTGCCGCTGGTGGATGACGACGACTTTGCCGTTGAGGAGATTTTGTTCCCGGCAACGGGAGAGCGATTCTTTTATTTTCCGCCACAAGGGTTCCAAGTCGAAGTGGCCCTCGGGATCGCAATGGCGCAGATAAGCCACGATACCCTGTTCATTGACGGCAAACCCGGCTCGGGTAAGCCAATCCGAGTGTATCCGCGTGTCTTGTTCCAGCGCCTGCAGGCAAATTTGCTTGGCCTCGGTGGCGGCTTCGATACCCGGTAGCGAACCGCTGGTCAAGGCCGCGCGCTCGTCCTGGAGGACGGCGGCGAGACGCGACACGTTCTGGTGTTGGCGATCGAGTAAGGTTTTGAGTTCCCGCGCGGCTGGATTCATAGGTGGCTAACGTTATCTTTGGTTGAGTTCGGTGAGTTGACGCGCGTTTTCAAAGCGCAGCATTTTTTCCGCGACGCGGGCTGCATTGAATTCATAATGCCCGGCATTGAGCGCTTGCCGGACGTTGTCGACCCGGGCGAGGTCCACCACCGGTTGCGTCGCGATCATGGTTCCCAGTTTATGGAGCTGGGACGCGGTATCGCTCAAGGTCACGGTGTCCGTGGTCTGCCCTTGCCCAGTCTGTTTTTGCGCGGCCGTCGGTTCGTTACGGTTGGTCTGGCCATGCGAATCGGCTCTGGCGCTCGATAACTGTGCAGGGGTGTGCCTGGTTATCTCGATTGCCATACTGCTACCTCTTTCACTGCCTGCTAATACTAACGGCCGTCAAATTATCTGCTTTAGGCGATGCTCGCCAATTAATTGACGACGCTCACCCGTTAGAGGGTAACCTGAACCACGCCCGCCTGAATCACGGTGGCTTCCAACGTCCGTTTGGATAGCACATTTCGTACCGTAATACGGTCTCCCTTCGCGCCGTCCTTCAGGGCGGTGCCTTGCATGCGGACATCGACCCCCGGGATCGTGGCCAAGATCACAATCTGTTGGCCGCGGCGGATCAGGGGCGGGGTACTCAAGGCCTGGAGACCGAGTACCGTGCGCGACGCCAGCGGGCGTTTGGCCACTTTGCCGATAACTTCATTGAGGTCAGTAAGATAGTCCTGGTTGGCACCGATTTCCCGCAGCTCGAGACGGATATCCTCCGGGCCGATGAGCGTACCGCGGAGCAGGGGGCGTTGTGTCACCACCACCTCTCGGCTGGCCTTGACCTCGGCGGAAACATAGAGGGTCCAGGGCTTTTGCCCCTCACAATTGACCCCCACGGTGGTGTTGCCCGGCAAGCGGCTGCCGGGGGGGAGGAAGGCCCGCAGGGGTTTTTCACAGGCCGTGAGCTGCAGGCGCGGGTCGAGTTTGCCGATCTCGACTTTATGGGATGAAAAATCCTTACCGATATTCTCATTAATATAGTGTTTGGCCGCCGCCTCAATGGCGCTGTGCGATTGATGGGGCTCCGTATCGGCCCAGGTGTCGGTGAACAGTGCCGGCACGATCAGCGCGAAGGCCAACCAGGTGCGGCCGCGCGATTTTGGCGGACGGCCAATACTCATGTGCAGTGAGTCCTTCATCATCTCTCCGCGATTGCAGGTTGATCGTTAATTGTCGTTGAACAACAAGCAAGGTCTATGCCGTTATCCGGCTTAAGCTTTATTGTCTCCAAGCCGATACCGGCGTTGTATTAACAAAGGATGGACCACATGAGCGGTTTACTGGACGGGGTCAATCTCAGAACACGGCTCGTTGGCCATAACCGATTGGAGTTGTTGTTGTTTTTTCTGGATGGGACGCAACGTTACGGTATCAATGTCTTCAAAGTGCATGAGGTGATACAGCGTCCGCCTTTGACGCGCATTCCCAATGCGCCGGCGGTGGTGCGCGGCATGGCGACCTTGCGCGGCAAAACCATTCCGGTGTTGGATTTGGGCATGGCCTTGAGCCAGCCGCCGATCGGCAGCGATGGTGCCGGCATCGTGATCGTCACCGAATACAACCGTACCGTGCAGGGCTTTCTAGTGCGGGCGGTGGATCGCATCGTGAATATCAATTGGGAAAGAGTCGTGCCTCCGCCGGAGGGCGCCGGGGATGATCACTTTCTGACCGCCATCGCCCACGTCGACAAAGAGATGGTGGAAATGATCGATGTGGAGAAGGTGCTGAGCAACGTCAGCGGCGCGGAAATAGAAGTCTCGCAACAAACCGTAAATTCCATGGAAACCACCCATCCGGCTCAGCATGTGGTGCTGGCGGTCGATGATTCCTCGGTCGCGCGTGGTCAGATGAAACGCACCCTCGATCGGGTCGGCGTGCAGACGGTGGTGGCGAGAGACGGCAAAGAGGCCTACGACATACTCAATTCGTGGGTGGAAAAGAAAGATCCGATTCTGAATCAATTGCTCATGGTGATTTCCGACATCGAAATGCCGGAGATGGATGGTTATACCTTGACCTCCAAGATTAGGGCCAACGACCGGCTTAAGGACATGTATGTCATGCTGCATACCTCCTTGAGCGGTTTGTTCAACCATAATTTGATACGAAAGGTCGATGCCAACGCCTTCGTGCCGAAATTCGATGCCAACGATTTGGCCCAGGCGGTGATAGAACGGATAAAAATAAAAGAGTCGGAAACACTGGGCAGTCAGTGAGGGCAAGGAGTATGCGGCAGGGGGCGGTTGCCAAGCTCGGTGGCAGGCGGGATCGTAACGATGCTCTGCCGTATTGGGCAGCCGTGGAGCAGCGTAACGCAAGGAGCGGCGATGAGTGTTGACATAAACCCGCAGGAATACGCCGCCTTCCGTGATTTTCTGGAGGATGCCAGCGGGATCGTCTTGGGGGAAAACAAACAATATCTGGTCAATAGCCGTTTGAAGTCTTTATTGAACGAGCTCGGCGTCAAGTCCATCGGTGAATTGCTGGCGATGGTGGACCGTACCGCCGGGACCCCGCTCCGGCAACGTATCATCGACGCCATGACTACCCACGAGACCTTGTGGTTTCGCGATCAGTATCCGTTTGAAGCCTTGAAACGGATGATTCTTCCCGAACTGGTCCGTGGCAATAGCCCGAACTTGCGAATCTGGTCGGCCGCTTGCGCCTCCGGTCAGGAACCCTATTCCATCAGCATGATCTGCGAAGAGTATCGCCGCGAATATCCGAGCCGTCCTTTAGGATCAGTGCAAATCGTGGCCACCGACATTTCGCCGACCATTCTGCAAATGGCGCGCGAGGGCGTGTACGACAATATCGCCTTGGGCCGCGGTCTCACTCCTGACCGGCGTGAACGTTTCTTCACCACCGAGCAGGACAAGGCGCGAGTCAATCCGGAAGTGAAGCGCCAGGTCAGTTTTCGCGAGCTCAATTTAATGCAACCGTTTAAATCGCTCGGCAAGTTTCACGTGATTTTTTGCCGGAACGTCATGATTTATTTTTCCGATCCGCTCAAAGCCGACATATTGAACCGCATCGCCGAAGTGCTGGAACCGAACGGTTATTTGTTCCTGGGCGGTTCGGAATCGATCACCCGTTACTGCGATCGCTTCGAAGTCTCCCGTTCCCACGGCGGCATGGTGTTCCGCCTCAAGCCGTAAGCTCTCTCCAAACGCGCCGTGTCAGCGGCCGATGCGGCAAGCAGCGGCAGAAGTTTGCCGCTCGCTCGGGGCAACGGCCCAATGAAAACACGCTATCCCCCTGTTCTTCCCCCGTTGCGAGTCATGGCACGCTCGTTGCTTTTGTAAACCCGTGATGGATCAGTTGGAGAAGACGATGTCCTTGAGTCTCGATAAAGCATTCGGTATCTACGCGCAATCTTTGTCGTTGCGCGCGCACCGCGCCGAACTGTTGGCGAATAACATCGCCAACGCCGACACGCCCAACTATAAGGCGGTGGACATCGATTTCAAAACGGCCTTGGCCAACGCCGGCGGCGGACAGCTGCCAATGGCCACTTCCAATTCACAACATATACAAACCGTGTCCGGCAACAACGCGCGCTACGAAACTCAATATAGAGTGCCGCTGCAGCCGGCGCTGGACGGCAATACCGTCGATACCCAGGTTGAAAAAGCGGAGTTCTCGCGCAACGCGATACAGCATCAAGCGTCGTTGACCTTCCTCAATGGACGCATCAACGGCATTTTGTTGGCACTAAAGGGACAATAAACCATGTCGCTTTTCAAAATATTCGATGTCGCCGGCTCGGCCATGAGCGCGCAAACCGTACGCCTCAACGTGGTCGCCAGCAATTTGGCGAACGCCGACAACGTCAGCGGCACCGCGCAAGGTGCCTATAAGGCGAAACACCCGGTATTCAAGACCCTCCTCGATGCGGCGAATCCCGGAGACAAGGCGTCGTCGGGCGTCATGGTGTCGGACATCGTCGAAAGCACCGAGCCGGCGCAGAAGCGCTACATGCCGCAACATCCTTCGGCGGACGGCGAGGGTTATGTCTATCTCCCCAACATCAATCCCATCGAGGAAATGGTCAATATGATTTCCGCATCGCGTTCCTATCAAAGCAACGTGGAAGTGATGAACACCTCCAAGGAATTATTGTTGCGCACCCTCGGCCTCGGCCAGTGATGAAGAGGTGAACCATGACTACGATTGACAGAGGTCTTATCGATCAACTCGGCCTCGGCGGCAATCAGAGCGCCCGCAAGCCCAGCAATAAACTCGGCCAGGAGGATTTCCTGAAACTGATGACGACCCAGCTCAAAAATCAGGACCCGACCAAGCCGATGGATAACGGCGCGTTTCTCGCTCAAATCGCCCAGTTTTCCTCCGTGAGCGGCATTCAAGAAATGCAGGCCTCGGTCAAGCAATTGGTGGAAACCTTGTCATCGAATCAAACCATGCAGGCGGCGTCGCTGGTGGGTAAGACCGTGGTGGCGTCCGCCGACAGCATGTTTTACGACGGCGAGCACGGGGTACAGGGCGGAGTGGAATTGACGAATGCCGCCGACAACGTGGTGGTCGGCATATACGATCAGAGCGGACAGCTCGTCAGAAAAATGGAATTAGGCTTTCAACGCAGCGGCACGCTGCCTTTCACTTGGGACGGTCTCATGACCAACGGCGCGGCGGCGCCCCCCGGCGCGTATCGGTTGAGGGCCGAATCCATCGTCGACGGCAAGGCGGTGGCGATCGATACCTTGGTGGCCGAACCCATCGCGGCGGTGAACATGGCCTCCGGCGGCAAGGCGTTGTCGCTGACCCTGGCGGGCGGATCCAATATCAGCATGAGCGACGTCAAGCAGATCATGTAGTCGCTAATTTATATAGTGTAGAGGAGTGTAAAGATGCCTTTTCGTATTGCTTTAAGCGGATTGAACGCGGCCTCCGCCGAGTTGCGGGTGGTGGCCAATAATATCGCCAACGTGAGCACCACCGGTTTCAAAAAATCGCGCACTGAATTTGCCGACATCTATTCCGTGGCGAGTCTCGGTAACGCCGGTATCGCGATCGGCAGCGGCGTGTCGGTGGCGGCGGTGTCGCAGCAGTTCAGCCAAGGTAACATTTCCTTCACCGATAACGGTCTCGATCTCGCGGTCAGTGGCCAGGGTTTCTTCCGCCTCAGCGATCAAGGCAGTACGGTCTACACCCGCTCCGGCGCCTTCAGCGTCAACCGCGAGGGTTATATCGTCAATCCGCAAAATGCGCGGTTGACCGCCTATCTGGCTGACAACAATGGCAACGTCACGGGCGCCTTGGGCGATTTGCAATTGAATACCTCCGATATTTCACCTCAGCCGACTACATCGATCGCCGTGGGCGTCAATTTGGACGCGACGGCGCCGATTCCGCCGGCCTTTAATATCACCGACCCCACTACCTATAATAATTCCACCTCGTTGACGGTGTACGATTCGTTGGGGACCGCGCATTTGTCGGAGATTTTTTACCGCAAGAGCGCCGCCAACACCTGGGAGACCCGTCTCTTTATCGATGGTGCTGAAGTCACTCCGACCACCAACGGTGATTTGACGTTTAATCCCGACGGCACGCTGGCCACCCCGGCGGGCGGTCAAGTCGCCTACAACAGCTTTCCCATCCTCGGCGCGAATAATTTGAATGTGGTGCTGGATTATTCCGCCAGTTCGCCCTCCACGCAGTTTGGCAGTAAGTTCGGCGTGAATTTCCTCGATCAGGACGGTTTTACCACCGGCCGCTTGAGCGGTCTCGACATCTCGGATAACGGCATAGTCCAAGCGCGTTTCACCAACGGCCAGTCGCGCACCCTCGGACAAGTAGCGCTTGCCAACTTCGCCAATTTGGAAGGTTTGCGGCAATTGGGCGATACCACCTGGGCGGAGAGTTTCGAGTCGGGCGTGGCCCTGATCGGACAGCCCGGTACCGCGAGTCTGGGCTTGATTCAGTCGGGAGCCCTCGAGGATTCCAACGTCGATCTTACCGAGCAGTTGGTGGCGATGATCACCGCGCAGCGTAATTTCCAGGCCAACTCACAGGTCATCAGCGCCGCCGACACCGTGACGCAGACCATCATCAACATTCGCTAGTGATCGACCGTCAATGACAGGCAGGAGTAAGCATGGATAGAGTAATTTACGTGGCCATGACCGGCGCCAAGCACACCATGCGAGCCAATCAGGTCAACACCAATAATCTCGCCAACATCAACACCACCGGTTTTCGCGGCGACCTCGCCGCCTTCCAAAGCAAGCCGATCGAAGGCGCGGGTTATCCCAGCCGCATCAATTCGGTGGCGAACACCGCCGGCTCGGATTTTACCCCGGGTTCTCTCATCACCACCGGCCGAGAATTGGACGTGGCGGTGCAGGGTGAAGGCTGGATCGCGGTGCAAGCCGCCGACGGTGAAGAAGCGTATACCCGCGCCGGTGATTTTACGGTGAACAACGCCGGCATGCTGCTCACCGCGGCGGGACAGCCGGTGCTGGGCAACAGCGGACCGATCGCGGTGCCGCCGTTTTCCAAGCTCGAGATCGGCAAGGACGGCACGATTTCGCTGTTGCCGGTGGGCCAAGCCCCCAATACCCTGGCGGTGGTCGATCGCATCAAACTGGTCAATCCGCCGCGTGAACAATTGAGCAAAACCGCCGAGGGCTTGTTTAGAACCGGCAACGGCGAGCAGCCCGCGGACGCGAACGTGACGCTGGCCAGCGGCGTCTTGGAGACCAGCAACGTCAACGGCGTCTCGGCCTTGGTGAACATGATCGAGCTGTCGCGCCATCTCGAGGTGCAGGTGAAGCTTATTAAACAAGCCGAAGACAATGACGCGGCGATGGCGCAGGTGATGCGTCTCGGTTAAGCGGTTGCCGAGCGATTATCAAAATTTAAGTAGAGGAGTGTCACAGTGGACCCAGCATTATGGATCGCCAAAACCGGATTGGAAGCGCAACAGGCCAAGATGGCCGTCGTCTCCAATAACTTGGCCAACGTCAGTACCACCGGCTTCAAACGCAGTTACGCGGCGTTTCAGGATTTGTTATATCAGAACGTACGGCAGGTGGGCGGCCAAACTTCGCAGGATACCCAGTTGCCTTCCGGCATGCATATGGGAACCGGCGTGCGGGTAGTGGCCACCGAAAAACTGTTCTCCCAGGGCAATATCGTCCAGAGCGAAAACCCCTTGCACGTCGCGATTCAAGGCCGCGGGTTCTTGCAGGTGTTGTTGCCCGACGGCAGTCAAGCTTACAGCCGCGACGGTTCTTTGCATATGGACGCGCAAGGTCAATTGGTGACCGCCAGCGGTTATCCGCTGCAACCGGCCATCACCATCCCCGACAGTGCTCAAAGCATCACCATCGGCAATGACGGCACGGTGAGCGTGCGTCTCGCCGGACAAAGTTCGCCGACCCAGGTAGGCAATCTGCAACTCACCGATTTCATCAATACCGCCGGCCTGCAGCCGATGGGCGAAAATTTATATCTCGAATCCGCCGCCAGCGGTTCGCCGCAGACCGGCACACCCGGCGTCAGCGGCCTGGGCACCTTGGTGCAAGGCTCTTTGGAAACCTCCAATGTCAACGTGGTTCAGGAATTGGTGGACATGATCGAAACCCAACGCGCCTATGAGATGAACTCGAAAGCGGTGGAAGCCAGCGACGGTATGCTGCGCTTCATCATCAACAACACCTAAGTGATACGGAGTGGCTAGCGTGATAACGGTGAGCGGCTGGAATGGCAAAGGCAAGGCACACGGCGGGCGCCTGGGATTACTGCTGGGCCTGGCGCTGCTGGCGGGTTGCGCGAGCACGCCTCAGGAGCGTGCCAAATTCGCCCCCACGCCGCCGCTGATGGAAACACTGCCGCCGGCGACCGAGGGCGCGATTTTTCAATCCGGCCGTGAAATCTCCTTATTTCAGGACACCAAGGCGCGGCGGGTCGGCGACATGATCACCATCGTTCTGGTCGAACGGACGCAGGCGAGCAAGCAGGCCAGCACCAGCAGCAGCAAGGATCAGCAAGTGGGCCTGGAAAATCCCACCCTGCTCGGTTCGCCGCTCACCTTCCGCATGCCCGGCGGTTTGCCGCTTAATGGGCGCGATCTCAATTTGGCGACGAGTATCAGCGGTACCCGTTCTTTTTCAGGCGAAGGCGACAGCAGCCAGAGCAATCAATTGAGCGGCCAGATTACCGTTACCGTGGCCGACGTGTTGCCCAACGGCAATCTGATCGTACGCGGCGAAAAATCGCTGACCATCAATCAGGGCGATGAAAGTATTCAATTCGCCGGCATCGTGCGGCCGGCCGACATCGGCCCGGACAACACCGTACTGTCCACCTTGGTGGCGGACGCCAAAATCAGTTACACCGGCAAGGGATCGCTGGCCGACGCCAATTCCATGGGTTGGCTGGGACGGTTGTTCAACAGCAAATGGTGGCCGTTTTAACGCGGTCGGATAAGGAAACACACGCAACATGAACCGTCGCATGCCCCGATATTTATTGCTCGTCCTGTGCGTATTGCTGCCGTGGACCGCGGCCAACGCCGAGCGCATCAAAGACCTCGCGGTGGTCGCCGGCGTACGTCACAACCAATTGGTAGGTTACGGATTGGTAGTGGGTCTCGACGGCAGCGGCGATCAGACCAGCCAGGCGCCCTTCACGGTACAGAGTTTGAAGAGCATGCTCGCGCAATTCGGTATTACCGTGCCGCCCGGGGTGGACCCCCAACTTAAAAACGTCGCGGCGGTGGCGGTGAACGCGGAATTGCCGCCTTTCGCCAAACCCGGCCAAAGCATCGATATCACGGTGTCGTCGCTCGCCAACGCCAAGAGCTTGCGCGGCGGCACCTTGCTGATGACGCCGTTGAAAGGCGCCAATGGCGAGATCTACGCGATCGCCCAGGGCAATCTGGTGGTGAGCGGTTTCGGCGTCGGCGGCAGCGACGGCTCCAAGATCACCGTCAACGTGCCGAGCGCCGGCCGCATTCCCAACGGCGCGACCGTGGAGCGCGCGGCGCCGACCACGCTCGGCGGCGAGGACAGTCTGGTGCTCAATCTCAATAACGCCGATTTCACCACCGCCAAGCGGCTGGCCGACGCGATCAACGACACCTTCGGCGACGGCATGGCCGTGCCGCTCGACGCCGCGTCGATCGCGGTGCACGCGCCGCGCGACCGCGGCCAGCGGGTGTCCTTCGTCTCGGTGCTGGAAAATCTCACGCTGGAACCGGGTGTCACCGCCGCCAAGGTCATCATCAATTCGCGCACCGGCACGGTGGTGATCGGCGAACACGTGCGGGTGACGGCCGCGGCGGTGGCCCACGGCAGCTTGACCGTGACGATTTCCGAAAATACCGGGGTCAGCCAACCCGCGCCGTTGTCGACCGGCACCACGGTAATGGTGCCGTCGTCGGAGGTGTCGGCCACCCAGGCGGCCAGCCGCATGTTTTTGTTTGAACCGGGCGTGACGCTGGCGCAGATCGTGCGCGCGGTGAATCAGGTCGGCGCCGCGCCGGGGGATTTGGTGGCGATACTGGAAGCATTGCGCGAAGCGGGCGCCTTGCGCGCCGAACTGATCGTTTTATAAGACGGCGGACAAGGCAGTCCGCCGATTATGCCAAGGAAGACGGTTTGGAACCGTCGCGGGTGTCAGGGGAAATAGGAAAGAGGGAAGATCATCCGCAGGGATGGAAAAAAGAACGGCCCGTCAAGGAAGGCGGGCCGCATTTTTAAAATTAGGTGAATGTGATGACGATAGGCGCAACCAAAGCGGATGTATACACCGACTTCAAAGGTCTGGCGGAACTGCGTCTGAACGGTCAGGCCAACCCGGAAGAGACATTGCGCACCGCCGGCCGCCAGTTCGAGGCCATGTTCATTCAGATGATGCTGAAGAGCATGCGCGACGCCAGCCCCGGCGACTCTTTGATGGGCAGCGGCGGGCAGGATATGTATCAGGACATGTTCGATAAACAGATGTCCTTGACCTTGTCGGCGAAGGGCGCGCTGGGTCTCGGCGAAGCCATGGTCCGCCAAATGCAACAAGCGCAAGTGGCGCCGAAAAATATCCCGGACGCCGCCGCGGCGGCGATGCCGCTGCGGCCTTCGGCGCCGGCCGGCGAGGCTTTACCGCTGCCGACCCGCGCCGTTCCCGCCGCCGCAGCGCCGGCCGGCCCGAGTGCAGCCGCGCAACATGAAAGTCAATCCGGTTTCAAGACACCGGAAGCATTTGTGGCGGCCTTGTGGCCGGCGGCGCAGGCGTCGGCCCATGAATTGGGCGTCGATCCGCGCGTGTTGATCGCCCAGGCGGCGCTCGAGACCGGCTGGGGCCGTTCCGTGCTGCAACACGGCGACGGCCGCAGCAGCCATAATTTATTCAACATCAAGGCCGGCGAGAGTTGGGAGGGTGGCCGCGTCAATGTCGCCACGCTGGAGTACCGCGACGGCGTGGCGATGAAGGAGCGTGCCAATTTCCGCGTCTATGATTCCTTCAAGGACAGCTTCGCCGACTACGTCGAATTGATTAAGTCCCAGCCCCGTTACCGGGATGCCCTGGCCAACGCCGGTGATCCACGGCAATTCGTCAACGAGTTGCAAAGGGCGGGTTACGCCACCGACCCCCGCTATGCGGAAAAGATCGACGCCATTCTCCGGCGTGATCTCTTGAGCGGCCTGCCGGCCTTCAGGCCGGGCGGCGCCGAGTCGATAGCATGAACAGGCGTGGGAGCCGATGGCTGGCCGGCCACGCCGCGGTAGGCCCGCGCAGCATGGGCGGTAATAGAGTGGGGCGACATTATGGCTAGTGGTTTACTCGGGGTAGGATTGTCGGGTTTGCTGGCGGCGCAACGCGCCTTGTCGGTCACCAGCCATAACATCAGCAACGTCAATACCGACGGTTACAGCCGGCAACGGGTGGATTTGAATACCCGTCTGCCCGACCTGTTTGGCAATAGCTACATCGGCAATGGCGTCGATGTCGGCGCCGTCAATCGGCTTTACGACAATTTTTTGGTGGAACAGGTACGCACCGGTACCTCGTCTTATGAAAGCCTCAACACTTTTGCCAGTTATGTGGGCCGCATCGATAACCTGCTCGCCAATCCCGAGGCGGGGATAGACGCGGTAGTCCAGTCATTTTTTTCGGCGATGAACGAGGTGTCCAGCGATCCCGCGTCGCAACCGGCGCGGCAATTATTGCTGAGTCAGGCCGAGACGCTGGTCGACCGTTTCCAATACGTCAACGAGCGTTTTACCGAGCTGCGCCAGCAATCCAATATCGCTTTGACGAATTCGGTAGGCCAAATCAACGCCCTGGCCTCCGGTATCGCCGACCTCAATCAGCGGATCGTTTCCGCCCTCGGCGCCGCCGGCGGCGGCCAGCCCAACGATTTACTGGATAAACGCGACGCCGCGGTGATTCAGCTCTCTAAACTGGTGTCGGTAACCTCCATTTCCCAGAACGACGGCTCGATGAACATCTTCATCGGTTCCGGCCAGACCTTGGTGGCGGGATCGACGGTCCAGCAATTGAGCATACTCCGTAATCATTACGATCCGACCCGCAATGAAATCGGTTATAGCGTCGGCTCGAACACCGTCGAAATCACCAATCAACTGTCCGGCGGCAGCGTCGGCGGGTTGCTCAACTTCCGCAGCCAAGTATTGGACCCCGCGCAAAATGCCTTGGGCCGCGTCGCGACCGGGTTGGCCGAGACCATGAATACCCAGCATCAACTCGGTGTCGATCTCAACGGCGCATTGGGCGGCAAACTGTTCAATACCGCCGCGCCGCTGGTGTCGGCCGATTCGCGCAATACCGGCGGCGGTACGGTGAGCGCGGCGCTGGTCAACGTCGACGACCTCACTACCAGCGATTACCGGTTGTCATACAACGGCGCCGACAGTTACACCCTGACCCGCATCAACGACGGCCAGGCCTTCGCCATCAACACCGGCGGCAATTCGCCTTACTTGACCGCCACCGTCGATGGTATCGCCTTGACGATAACCTCCGGCGCGGCGGCCGGCGACAGTTTCCTCGTGCGGCCGACCTACGCGGCGGTGGGAAATTTACAGGTCGCGATCAGCGATCCGGCCAAAATCGCCGCCGCGGCGCCGATCCGCACCCAGGTGTCCCTCGGCAATGTCGGTAACGCCACCATCAGCGCCGGCGCGGTGAATTCGCCGGACAACCGGCTGGTGGTGCAGTTCACCGCGCCCGGCAGTTACGATGTGGTGGATGAGACCACCGGCGCGATCTTGGGACAAGGATTGAGTTACAACTCGGGCGGCAATATCGCCTTCAACGGTTTGAGCTTTCAGATCACCGACGGCGGCAGCGGTCCCGCCGCCGGCGACCGCTTTTATATCGATCAAAAGGTCACCGGCGCCGACGGCGCCAACACCGGCGCCGCGACGATCGGCCAGGTGACGGCGAGCCCGCCCGATCCCCGTCTCCGCGATAGTGTCAGCATCGTCTTCACCAGCCCTACCAGTTACAACATCGTGGGGGCGACCACCGGCAGCCCGACCACCAACGTGCCCTACACCAGCGGCGACACCATCAGCTACAACGGCTGGAATCTCGCCATCAGCGGCACGCCGGCGGCAGGCGATACCTTCACGGTGTCCGCCAACAACAATGGTGTCGGCGATAATCGCAATGCCTTGTTGTTGAGCGGACTGCAACAAAAATCGACGCTGGCCGGCGGTACCGCGAGTTATCAGGACGCGTACGGGCAAATCGTCGCCGATATCGGGACCAAAGCTCAGCAGGCGCATATCGCCAGCGGTGCCCGCGAAACCTTGCTCAAACAATCGATCGACGCCCGCGATTCGGTGTCCGGCGTCAATCTCGATGAAGAGGCGGCGAATCTGATGAAGATGCAGCAGGCTTATCAGGCGGCGGCCCGGGTGATTTCAATGGCGGATAGTTTGTTCCAGACCTTGTTGGATGCAGTACGCAGGTAATCGTCTATGCGGATATCGACCAATCAAATTTATCAACGCGGCGTGGATGCGATGCTCGAGCAGCAGTCGCTGCTCAGCAAAACCCAAAATCAGTTGGCGACGGGTAAGCGGATAGTGGTTCCCAGCGACGATCCTATCGGCGCGGTACAAATGCTTGATCTGCAGAAAAACGTGGAATCAACCAAACGCTATCAAGAAAATATCGCCGCCACGCGGGTCAGCTTGAGTATGGAAGAGCAGGGCTTGCGTGAAGGAATAGGCATTCTGCAGCGGGTGAGGGATTTGGCGATTCAGGCCAATAACGCCTCGATGAGCAATTCGCAAAGGCAAGGTCTGGCCGCGGAGATCGATGAACATCTCGCGGGATTGCTAGGCATCGCCAACACCCAAGACGCGAATGGCGATTATCTGTTTGCCGGGTTTTCCACTAACGGAAAACCCTTTAGTCAAAGCCCGACCGGTTTTAATTACGCCGGCGACCAAGGTCAACGACTGGCGCAAATTGGCCCCACTCGCCAAGTGGCGATGAGTGATTCGGGAATGAGAGTCTTCCAAGCGATCAAGGACGGCAACGGCACCTTCGTGACCTCCTATAACGCGGCCAACACCGGCAGCGGCGTGATCGATCCGGGCACTGTGACGAATCCGGCGGCCTGGGTAAGAGATACCTATACGATTAATTTCATCACGCCGACCAGTT
The DNA here is from genome assembly GCA_963729605.1 of uncultured Gammaproteobacteria bacterium. Classification (GTDB taxonomy): domain Bacteria; phylum Pseudomonadota; class Gammaproteobacteria; order DRLM01; family DRLM01; genus CAKKSB01. Next base: position 193,893 of record CAVSNY010000004.1, read on the forward strand.
ATGAAGTGCGTGACAGCAGCGCGACGCTGATAAGCAGCGGCACTTATCAAGCGGATGCGGACATCGCCTTTAACGGCGTACAAACCTCCATCGCCGGTACGCCCGCCGCCGGCGATCAGTTTACCCTTGCTCCAAGCACTCACCAGGATGTGTTTACTACCTTGCGGGATTTGGCCAACGCATTGCGCGGCGCGCCCGTGGACCCGGCGGCCAAGGCCCAGGCGGCCAATGACATCAATCGGGCCATGACGAATTTGGATCAGGCCTTGGATAATTTTTCTAATTTGGAGGCTTCGGTGGGCGCTCGTCTCCAGGCGCTCGACAATCAAGAAAGCATAAATGAAGACTTTATCTTGATATCGGAAATGGCCTTGGCCGACGTGCAGGATCTTGATTACGCGGAGGCCATCAGCCTTTTTAACCGGCAATTACTGGCTTTGCAGGCCGCGCAGCAATCCTTTATGCGCGTGCAGAACTTATCGTTATTTAACTTTTTTTAAAAATCTTCTCTTCTTCACTGAGGCGTTACCGCTGCCGGTCTATGCATTCCTGCTCGGCGTAGGATTCCAATGGAAGCCGTTTTTCAAAACAGCGCGTGGATGTGCCGTGTTCTGCGGATTCAAGAATGAAATTATTTCAACGTTCTCTATCAATCGCTCAATTCGCGTAACAAGCCAAACCTCACCCCGCCGCGTCCACCAAGACAACAGGAAGAAGGCATTCTTACGCGGCGACGGTGTCCATCCGGGTAGCCGCTCCCGCCCGCGGGAGCAGGGGGAATCACGCCCCGACCCCCGTGTCCGATATCAATATTTTTCGAGAGAGGATCACGTCGTTCATGCCTCGCGTGGACCGAATGCGGCAAAAATCCATTTGAGATGGGTTCTGATCAAATGACGGTTTCCCATGATTTGTCGAACACATACAGGCAATTTTTCCGCGTAGTACTATCGTCTGCCGTTTCGGTAAGGACATCCCGCATCCTCTGGGTCACTCTGCCGGTCACGCTGTTTTTTCTAGGTAGGACTAAAGTCCGCCGCCTCTCGCACCGATACATTTGCTGGAAGCGGTGAATACCCCTTTGGGTATATCCGCTAAGTATAAATATTGACCTCGGCTAAACCCGGGGTTATGAGGAGTAACGCAATGGCTCTTAGTATTAACACCAATGTTATGTCTTTGAATGCGCAGAAAAATCTTCGCGCATCGGAATCACCCATGCAAACGGCGATGCAACGCTTGTCCACGGGCATGCGTATTAATAGCGCCAAGGATGACGCCGCGGGTCTGGCTATTTCAACCCGTATGACCACCCAAATCAATGGCTTGAATGCGGCCAGCCGTAACGCCAATGACGCCATTTCCATGGCGCAAGTGGCCGAGGGCGCCATGTCCGAGATGAGTAACATGTTGCAGCGCATACGTGAATTGGCCATCCAGTCGGCCAATGCCACCAATTCATCTTCGGATCGCGCGGCGCTGAACTCGGAAGTGAACCAGTTGCTGTCTGAATTCCAGCGCATTTCCTCCACCACGGAATACAACGGTCAAAAAATGATCGACGGGACCTTTAGCACTGCGTCGTTCCAAGTCGGCGCCAACGCCAACCAGACCATCAGCGTGAGTATGGGCAATACCCAGACCACCGCGTTGGGCGCCTATCAGTACAACAACACCTCCAGCGCGGTGAGCGGTACGGCCCTCGCCTCCGGTGACCTCACCATCAATGATGTGAATGTCGGCGCCTCCGTCAGCGGCAGCGCGGACGACATCGTCACCGCCATTAACAGCGTGACCAACCAGAGCGGCGTCACCGCCACCGCCACGTCGTCGATTACCGCCGCGAATGCCCCCTCCGGCCGAATCAACCTTCAATCCGGCGATTTGGTAATTAATGGCGTGAACATCGGCGCGGTCACCGGCAGTTATAATCTGGCGACCCAAGGTACCAACATCGCTAATGCCATCAACGCCAAGACCACCTCCACCGGTGTGACCGCCACGGTCAACACTTCCAACGGCGCGTTGACCTTGTCGTCCAGCACTGGCAAGACCATTGCCATTACCAGCAACAACACCACCGCGGGCGCCGCCCGGGTGGAGAACGCGACGGGTTTGGAACTGTCCGCCAGTACCGTACAGGCGAGTAATGCCTTGGCGATCACCGCCACCGCGGGCGTGGCGGTTGCCACCATGACCTCCGGTGTCGGTCTGCATGGTCAGCAGTTTACGGTGGGCACGGGCGCGAAAGAGGTTACCTACCAATTGGTGGATTCCGATAACGTCGGTTATGCCGGCATGGGCAGCCCGGCCAACGGTGCCGATCTCGGCGGCGACGTCATCGCGGTGGTATGGAGCTCAGGGACCGGTCAGGCCAGCCTTAATACCAACCTCAAGGCCGCCGTCGAAGCAAACAATACAACTGTCACGCTGACCAGTTCCGGCGCAGACCAGACCGTGACCTCGAATGTGCGTGGTGTGGAGACGGTGAATGGTTATAACCTGGCCAATGTAGGCGCCGGTACCGCACTGGGGGGTATTAATAATGCCTCGGTCGCGGCGGCCGGTGTCGCCGAAGGCGGGACCGTGATTGTCGATGGCACCACGTATACCTTCTCTGATGTGGCATCCAGCTCCGGCAACACCATCTCTATGCGTCAGGTCCAGAACTCGATGGCGACGGATCTTGCCGCGGCTATTACCGCTAACCACGGCGCCAACACCACCGATGTCACCGCCGCCGCGGCCACCAACACGGTGACGGTGACCGCCGATGTGCGTGGTACGCCGGGTAATTCAGCGGTCGATGCGACCGGTACGGCGATCGCGGCCGGCGTGGTTGAGACCCTCAGCAATGCCACCGACGGCGCTTACACCGCCAGCACCACCTACGGCACGATTTCGCTGAATTCCAGCTCAACCTATCAAGTGGGTGGCAACAATCCCGGCAATGCGGGCCTGTCCACGGCTTCCGCCACCCTGACCTCGATCAGCACCATCGACATCTCCTCGGTGGCGGGCGCCAATGCCGCCATCGCTCTGGCGGATGGCGCGCTGGCGCAGATCAGCAGTCTGCGTGCCGATCTGGGTGCGGTGCAAAATCGATTCGAGTCCACGGTGGCCAATCTTGCCACCATGTCCGAGAATCTGAGCGCCGCGCGCAGTCGGATCATGGACGCGGACTTCGCCGCTGAAACGGCGGCATTGACCCGTGCCCAGATCATGCAGCAAGCGGGTATCGCCATGTTGGCGCAAGCCAATGCCGTTCCGCAGAACGTACTGGCACTGTTGCGGTAAGCGCAAAGGGGATAGGCGCCCGGATTGCCGGGCGCCTGTTTCTCTTCGTCAACAGTGAGGGTGAAAATTCATGAGCTCATTACATGTTTCCGATGTCATGGTGGGTACAACCGGGCGTACTCTCTCCAAACCGCCCACTGAAGCCGTCGTACCCAATACATTAACCAAGCGGCAAACGTCCACCGAGAACGGCAAGGCTCAGCCACAGGAAGTGCAGCCGGCCGTGATAAATGAAGATAAGTTGAATGAAGAAGTCCAGCGCCTCAATGAGCACGCGCAGCAGGAGCGGCGTGATTTGCACTTCAGCGTTGATGAGCAAAGTGGTCGGACTATAATTAAAATTATTGATTCTCAGACCAAAGAGGTCATACGCCAGATTCCGTCCGAAGAAGCGCAGATATTGGTGAAGCGTCTTGAAGAAGGACAAGGCTTATTATTACCGATCAAAGCTTGAGTTGGCTCAAGTATTGCACTGCAATATGCATCAAGATTGAGTAGATTATTCAGTAGTTCCAGTAGTTCGAATTTCCACTTGGGGGAAAGAGAATGGCGTCCATAACTTCATCAGGCATTGGTTCCGGTTTGGATATCAACGGCCTGGTCAGTCAGCTGGTGGCGGCGGAGCGTGCGCCGACCACGCAACGTCTGGCGGTGAAAGAAGCCAAGTTGCAAGCCAAGCTGTCGGCTTATGGAACGCTGAAAAGTTCTTTGTCCTCCTTTCAATCGGCGGCGAACACACTTAAATCATTAACCACCTTTCAGGCGCGGAGCGCCTCGGTCAGCGACAGTTCGGTGATGACGGCGACCGCGAGCAGCATTGCTCAGGAAGGCGCCTACAGCGTAAAAGTGCTTGAAATGGCGCAAGCCCACAGCCTGGCCTCGACAACGGGTTTCGAGGATTTGAGCACGGCGGTCGGCACGGGCAGTTTGACGTTCCGTTTCGGCAGCTACAATGTCTCCGAAACGACGTTTACCCAGAGTGGTGAAGTGCCCAGCAAAACCGTAGTGATCGGCGACGCCGACAACAGTTTGAGCGGCATCAGAGACGCGGTGAACGCCGCGGATATCGGTGTACGCGCATCCATCGTCAATGATGGCAGTGGTTATCGTTTATTATTCAGCTCGTCGGAGAGCGGCGCCAGCCACGCTCTGGAAGTCACCGTGGATGAGGGCGGCGCGCCGGCGGCTAACGAGGATCTCAGCGGTTTATCCCAACTGGTTTTTTCCGCGAGCGTGAAAAACGCAACGCGTACCGAGCTCGCCCAAGATGCGCGGGTCAGCATCAACGGCCTGATCGTGACGCGCCCCAATAATGTAGTGGACGGCGCCATCCCCGGCGTCACCCTGAATCTGCAGAGCACGGCGCCGGATAAACCGGTGCTGGTCGAAATAAACCACGATCAGCAAGGCGCCTATGCCGCGGTGGATAAATTTGTCGCCAGTTATAACGAATTGGTCGCGACCATGAAGTCGTTGGGCGACTATAGAGCGGATACTCAGACCGCGGGTGTGCTGCTGGGCGATCCCGCCCTGCGCAGCGTGGAAACCCGTTTGCGTCAAGTGTTGGGCCAGGTGGTGGAGGGAACCGGTGGCGCTTACCGTTCTCTCGCCGACATTGGCATCGCTACGCAGCGAGACGGGACGTTGTCGCTGAACGCGAATAAATTGCAGAGTGCGCTCGATAGCGATTTTGATTCGGTGGGCCGTTTGTTCGCCACCAGCGGCCATGCCAGCGATAGTTTGGTCACCTATCACAGCGCAAGCGCGGATACGCGCGCCGGCAGTTATAGTTTGCAGGTCGACCGGCTTGCCACCCAGGGTAGTTTTTCCGGCCGCGCCGGTATCGCCGCGGTGACCTTGGACACCAGTAATAATGCGTTCTCCGTCAATGTGGACGGTGTGCAATCCGCCAGTCTCACTCTCAGCGCTGGCACTTACGACAGCCCGGCCGAACTGGCCAGTTTGGCCGCTGAAATGACCAGCAAGATTAATGGCGCGGCCGCCCTCCAATCCGCGGGAATATCGGTTACGGTCAGTTACGACAACGACCAGCAGCGTTTCATGATCCGTTCCAACAGTTATGGCAGCGCCTCCACGGTGAGCATGGTCTCGTTAATGGCCAGTCTTGGCCTGGACCAAGGCGGCAGTGGGGAAGCAGGCCAGGATGTGGCGGGCAGCTTGGGCGGCTTGCCGGCCACCGGCGCCGGCCAAATATTGACCGGTGCCGGCGGGGCGCAAGGGTTGAACGTGCAAATCGGCGGCGGGGTCGTCGGTGCGCGCGGTGATGTGAATTTTTCGCGGGGTTACGGTGAAAGTCTTGGCAATGTGCTGGATGACTTGCTGAACACGCAAAATCTGCTGGATACCAAGCGTAGCGGCATGCAAACAGAGATCAGCGCTATTGCCAACGAACGGATCGCTTTGGACCGGCGCATGACCGCGCTGCAAACGCGCCTGTCTCGCCAGTTCTCGGCGATGGATGCGTTGGTGAGCCAATTACGCAGTACGTCGGATTTTTTGACTCAACAGCTGGCCGCGTTACAGCCATCCTCTAGTTAGAGCAGGGGAAGGTTTTAGCCAGACCATTTTTCGCGATGGGCCGCGATGAGAATTGATAAATAATCGGCACGGCCACAGGGCCATACATATTTAAGGAGCGTTAATGAATTACTCCGTTAATAAAGGATTGAAGCAATACAACCAAGTCGTGGCGCAAAGCGCGGTAAGCGGGGTAAGCCCGCACCGGCTGATCCAGATGCTGCTGGATGGGGCGATCAACAAAATCACCATGGCCAAGGGTTATATGAATCACCGTGATATAGCCAACAAAGGCAGCCATATTTCCTGGGCCATCGCCATCATCGGTGGATTACGCGGCAGTCTCAACAAAGAAGCGGGCGGCGCCATCGCGCAGAATCTCGATGATCTCTACGACTACATGTGCCGCCGGCTGGTGCAAGCCAATCTGGATAATCGGCCGGAATTGCTCGACGAAGTGACCGTGTTGCTACGCGAGCTGAAGAACGGATGGGAGAGCATCCCCCCCGAGGTGCAGAAATCCGCCGAGGTCAGCGAAAAATGAAACCCTCTTTTGATCCGCTCGCCGTGTGCGCCAGCATGGGCGAGGCGGCTCAGCGCCAGGATTGGCCGGCATTGGCCGCGCTGGAGGAGGCTTTCTCCGCCGACATGCGCCATCTGTTGGCCACTTCCCCCCCGGCGGGCCGAGAACAAGAATTCGCCGCCTTGCTGAGCGAAGTATTGCAGGCCTATGAAACCTTGCTTTCACTGAGCGGCACTGTGCGGCAAGAACTGGCGGATCAGTTGCAAGGACTGCAGCGCGGTCAGCAGGCGCGCGATGCGTATAAAGAGTGCACTTAGCGCAGGCTGGGTCGATCGCTCCGAGCGGCGGGCTGAAACGGCAAAACCACTATGCCACACAATGATAATCCAGGTTTGATCTGTGAAGGGATACTGCCCCTCCGCTGGCAAGAAGAGAACGCCGCACCCGGCGAAGAAGAACTCGCCTTGCTCGATGCGCGCAATCAGGACGTGTTGAAAATCATTTATACACTGGACGAACAGCTTCCCGACGGCGCCGAGGAACAGTACGGCGCTACGCCTGATTTGGCCGCGGTCGAATTCAAGTTGAATCTGCTTTTTGATCTGGTCAGCCAGGTACTCAGCCACTATGTCCCCCTGCCGCCGCCGCGCGCCACCAAGCTCAGCGCGGGCGGTCTTGAATGGCGGGATGCCGCGCCGCCCCCCGTCGGTACCCTGCTCCGGGTGGAGCTTTATCTTAGCGGCCGTTATCCGCGGCCTCTTACCTTGTTCGGATGGGTACAGAACGTGACGCCCACCGCGGGTGTCACCCAAGTCACGCTGCCATTTCATGGCATGGGTGCTAGTACTCGGGAATGGCTGGAGAAATTGATTTTCCGCCACCATCGCCGCAGTGTGGCCTATGCCCGCCGCGAATTAGGCCACGACGAGCCTCCCCCTTAAACCCTCGGCACGACAAAATTTTGACATCTTGCGGGCGCGGTGATTTACTGATTACCGGTGTCTGCGAGCGTGTATCAATAGTCTCGGCGAAAGATAAATGGCTTATGCCGGCGGGCGGTGCGACGAGGGGGGTGTGAATGTCAGTGGGGACGGTGATTGTAGTGGATGCCGATGCGCAACGCCGCGATGAGCTGCGCGCTATTCTGGCGTTTCTCGACTATAGCGACGTGCAGGTCACGGATTGCGATAACTGGCGGCAGACATTGGCCGCGGCGCAGCCGGCGCTGGCGGTTTTATTAGGGGAGTGTGGATCGACGGAGCAGGGCAGTGACGTGTTTCGATCCATGAAGGAGTCGAATATCCAAGCCCCGATCATCGCCTTGCGCTTGCCGAATCTAAGTTTGCCGGAGAACGTGGAAGCGGGGGCGCTCACCGTAGTCGAATGGCCGGTGAAATATCGCCAGCTCACCAATGCCCTGCAACAAGCCGAGGTGTACGTGGAAAGCCGCAGTGAGGCCTCGTCGCGGCGGTCGCCGGAATTGTTCCGCAGCTTGGTGGGTAACAGCCGCAGTGTCCGTAACGTCCGTAAGCTCATTGAGCAGGTCGCCAGCACCGATGCCACCGTCTTGATCCTGGGCGAATCGGGCACCGGCAAGGAAGTGGTGGCGCGTAATCTGCACTACCATTCGTCGCGCCGCAATAAACCCTTTGTCCCCATCAATTGCGGTGCCATCCCCGCCGAACTGCTGGAAAGCGAGTTGTTCGGTCATGAAAAAGGCGCCTTTACCGGTGCCCTTACCACACGCCAAGGCCGCTTCGAGTTGGCCGAGGGCGGCAGTCTGTTCCTCGATGAGATCGGCGATATGAGCCTGCACATGCAGGTCAAATTGCTGCGGGTACTTCAAGAACGGGTGTTTGAACGGGTGGGCAGCAACAAGCCGATACAGGCCGATGTGCGGATTATCGCCGCGACGCATCACAAGCTTGAAGAGCAGATCGTCGCGGGCAATTTTCGGGAGGATCTTTATTACCGGCTCAACGTCTTTCCTATCGAAATGCCGCCCTTGCGCGAGCGTAAAGAAGATGTGCCGCTTTTAATCACCGAACTCATCACCCGCTTGGAGCATGAAAAGCGGGGCTCGGCGCGGCTCACGCCGCAAGCGGTGTTATCTCTTTGTGAATACCACTGGCCGGGCAATGTGCGAGAACTGGCGAATTTGATGGAGCGTCTGGTCATCATGTTCCCGTTCGGTATCGTGGATGTTCAAGACTTGCCCGAGAAATTTCGCAACGGGACAGTGAGTGATTTTCCCCGCGAATTGGTCGCGGAGCTCGACATGAGCTACGACCCGCTGGCCGTGCCGCGTTTGCCGCGTGAAGGCATGGATCTCAAAGAACATATCAACAATCTGGAATACAACCTGATCAAGCAGGCGTTGGAAGACGCGGACGGGGTCGTGGCCCATGCCGCCAACCGCCTCAAGCTGCGTCGTACCACCTTGGTGGAAAAAATGCGGAAATACGGTTTACAACGCAGCGATGAAGTGACGTAATTTTGTCGTTGTCCGCCATGCTGTTTTTTCATCCTATTGTTTTTAAAGGAATCGACTCTTAGGCACGACTCTTGCCTTTTACTGAGAGCGCGGGACTGTCCGCTATCCATTCATAGTAAAAGGCGAAATGAGAGCGTGCATGATGCCGAAGTTAGCTAACCGCTCCCAGGATCTGGAAGACGCGTTTCACGTCTTCAGCCAGGTATCGGAACGACTGGCTGAATCGTACCGCTTACTCGAAGACCGTGTGGCGGTGCTCACCGAAGAATTGGCGGCCGCGCGGCATGAGCGTCTGCAGCAGCTCGCCGAGAAGGAACGTCTGGCCAACCGCCTGCAACTCCTTCTGGAAACCCTCCCCGGCGGCGTGGTCGTGCTGGACGGCCAGGGCCTCGTTCAAGAATGCAATCCCGTCGCCGTCTCCCTGCTGAGCGGCCCATTGCTCGGTGAGCACTGGCGCGAGGTGGCGGCGCGCGCCTTTGCCGCCGACGGGCAGGGGCCTTATCAGGCGACCCTCAAGGACGGCCGCCAACTGAGTATTTCAACGTGCGAATTGGCGGCCGAACCCGGCCGCATTCTGCTTTTTCAAGACGTCACCGAGACCCGCCAGCTGCAAGATTTATTGAGCCGCCATCAGCGCCTGTCGGCGATGGGCGAGATGGTGGCGCGGCTCGCCCATCAGATTCGCACCCCGCTCTCGTCGGCCATGCTCTATGTTTCGATGTTGCACAAGGCGCCGGCCGGGCAGGCGGACGGGGTGCAATGCGCGGCGAAGGCCCTGTCGCGCCTGCGCGAGTTGGAACGCATGGTCAATGACATGCTGGTCTTCGCCCGCGGCGGCGAGTTCGCCGCGCAACCGATCGCCTTGAGTGGTTTGCTCGATGACCTGCGGCAATCCCTGGAACTGCCGCTCCAGCAATCGCATGGTCGGCTCGAGATCATCGATCACGCCCCCGGCGCGACCATCGAAGGGGTGCGCGACGTGTTGCTGGGCGCCTTGTTGAATCTCACCACCAACGCCATTCAGGCCGCCGGCAGCGATGTGCGGCTGATCATCGAGACCCGCCGCGCGACGGACGGCGCTATCGAAGTGCGGGTCACCGACAATGGTCCGGGCATCCCGCCGGACTTGCACGACAAAATCTTCGAACCGTTTTTCACGACCCGCAGCAGCGGCACCGGCCTGGGTTTGGCGGTGGTCCGCGCGGTCATGGAAGGGCATCGCGGCGCGGTGAGCCTGCAATCGGAAGAGGGCCGCGGCGCCAGTTTTATCTTGAAATTTCCCGCGCCGAATACCGAGCAGGCCCTCGCCAGCGGGCTGTGGTACGGCAACAAATAACCGGACTTAAATTTAATCGGGGCGATCGATATGTACGCAGAACGAGCAACCGCAGGAGCCATTATGAATCAAGCGAGAGTCTTGGTCGTTGAAGATGACAATTCGCTACGGGAGGCGTTATCGGACACCTTGCAGCTCGCCGGCTATACGGTTGCCAGCGCCGCGGATGGGAGCGCCGCCTTGGACATTCTTGCGCGTAACGAGATGGACCTGGTGGTGAGCGATGTCCAGATGAAACCGATGGACGGGCACACCCTCCTTAAGAACATCAAGAAAAACCACCCGGCACTGCCGGTGGTGTTGATCACCGCGTACGGCACCATTCAAAAGGCGGTGTCGGCCATGCACGACGGGGCGGCGGATTATTTGGTGAAACCGTTCGAGGCCGACGTGCTGGTCAATCTGGTGGAGCGCTACGCCTCGCCCACGCCGCAGGAGACCGCCGGCTTGATCGCGGAGGATATCAAGACCCGGCAACTGGTCGAACTTGCCAAACGCGTGGCCGAGACCGACGTCACGGTGATGCTCAGCGGTGAAAGCGGCACCGGTAAAGAAGTGTTCGCCCGTTATCTCCACAGCCAGTCCAAACGGGCGCAAGGGCCGTTCGTCGCGATCAATTGCGCGGCCATCCCGGAGAATATGCTCGAAGCGGTTTTGTTCGGCTTCGAGAAAGGCGCCTTTACCGGCGCCTATCAGGCCACCCCCGGCAAATTCGAGCAGGCCAACGGCGGCACCTTGTTGCTCGATGAAATCTCCGAAATGGATCTCGGCCTGCAAGCGAAATTGCTGCGGGTCTTGCAGGAAAGGGAAGTGGAACGGCTGGGCGGCCGCAAGACCATTCCCCTCGACGTGCGGGTGTTGGCGACCTCCAATCGCGTGATGCGCGACGAGGTGAAGGCCGGCCGCTTCCGGGAAGATCTTTATTACCGCCTGCATGTGTTTCCGCTGCATATCCATCCGTTGCGGGAACGCATGGCCGATGTGCTGCCGCTGGTGCGTTTTTTTCTGCAGCGTTATGCCGGGCAGGGTGTCCCGCCCACTTTGACGCCGTCCGCCGAGGCGCGTCTGCTGTCGCACTGCTGGCCGGGCAATGTGCGGGAACTGGATAACGTCATTCAGCGCGCGATCATCATGCGGCAAGGCCATTCGATCTGCGCCGATGATCTGCATTTCGAAGACACGACCCCCGACCGGCCCATGCCGGTCGAGGTCGCCGCGGCGCCCGCGGCGCCGCAAGCGGACGCCGGTGAATTGAGCGACGGCATGAAACGCAATGAACATCGGTTGATCATTGACGCCTTGCGCCTGACCAAAGGCAGCCGCAAATCGGCGGCGGAGAAACTGGGCATCAGCCAGCGCACCCTGCGCTACAAGCTGGCGCGGATGCGCGAACAAGGCGTCGATATTCCCGACGGCTATAGCGTCAAGTTCGGTTAAGCGGCCGCAAGGAACACGGAGAATTTATGAGCGACATCGATATCAACCAGGTTTTAACCCAGCTGCGGTCCATGGCGTCGGTGGCGCAGGGCCAGTCCGCCGCCGGTCCCGCCGCCGCGGAAGGCGGTGATTTTTCCAACATGCTGAAATCGGCCATCGACAAGGTCAGCGAGACCCAGCAACAGGCCGGTGAGTTGGCCACCTCGTTTGAGAAAGGCGATGGGCAAGTGGATTTGACCGAAGTGATGGTCGCCTTGCAGAAGGCCAAGATTTCTTTTCAAGCGATGGTCGAGGTAAGGAATAAGTTGGTGAGTGCTTATCAAGATGTGATGAACATGCCGATCTAAAAATCGTCGTGAAAATTATTCTATCGATGTCATCAATAAAATGGGTGTTTAGCTGAAATGGCGGACGAAAAAGCGAAAAAATCGGGTTCGGCGGTGGATGGTCTGGGTCAACTCCCGGTGTTTCGTCAAATCGGCGTCATGCTGGGCCTGGCCGCCAGTGTCGCCTTGGGCGTGATGGTGGTGTTGTGGTCGCAGCAGCCGAGTTATCGGATGTTGTACAGCGGGCTGACCGATCAGGACACCCTGGCGATCACCAATGCGCTGGACAGTAAAGGCATCCCTCATCAATTGAGCGCCGGCACCGGGACCGTGATGGTGCCCGCCGACCGGGTGCACGAGGCACGCTTGCAATTGGCCGGTTCCGGTCTGCCCAAGGGCTCGGCCACCGGTTTTGAATTGCTCGATAAGGAGCAAGGCCTGGGCGTGAGCCAGTTCATGGAGAACGCCCAATATCAACGCGCCTTGGAAGGCGAACTGGCCAGGACCATCGGCAGCATCAGCGGGGTGCAAACCGCCCGCGTGCATTTGGCGGTGCCGAAACAATCTTCGTTCGTGCGCGAGCGCGATAAAAAATTTCCCTCCGCCTCGGTGATGCTCAATGTGATGAGCGGCCGGCAACTCGATGCCGGACAGGTGGGGGCGATCGTGCATTTGGTCGCGTCGAGCGTGCCGAATCTCTCGCCCGACAGCATCACGGTGGTGGATCAATCCGGCAAGCTGCTGACCGGCGCCCAGTCGTCGAGTCAAATGCGCCTTACCGCCAATCAGTTCGATTACCGCCGGCAGCTGGAAGAGTATTACATCAATCGCATCGAAGATATTTTGACGCCGATTTTGGGGACGGAAGGCGTGCGCGCGCAGGTCTCCGCCGACGTGGATTTCAGCGTCATCGAACAGACTCAGGAGAGTTTCAATCCCGATCTGCCTGCGATCAGAAGCGAACAGACCTCCGAGGATTTGTCGCGTGGCGCGGGCGGTCTCGGCGGGGTGCCGGGCGCGTTGACCAATCAACCGCCGGTCACCGGCGCGCAGGCCGCCAATCCGGATACCGCCGCCGGACCGCAGAGCAGCACCAAACGGGTGACGCGCAATTATGAATTGGATAAAACCATCAGTCATACCCAGTTTCCCACCGGCAACGTGCGCCGGCTCTCCATCGCGGTGGTGGTGGACGACCGGCAAACCCCGGATGCCGAGGGCAATACCCAGCGTACGCCGCGCACCGAAGACGAGATCAACCGCATCACCGCCCTGGCCAAGGAGGCAGTGGGCTTCAACCCGCAGCGCGGCGATAGCCTGAACGTGATCAACGCCTCGTTCACCGGAGCCCCCAAGATCGATCCCCTGCCCGAGCCTGCCCTGTTGGACCAGCCCTGGGTGTGGGACGTGGGCAAACAGGTCTTGGCCGGTATCGGCGTGCTGATATTGATCTTCGGCGTCTTGAAGCCGCTGTTCCGCAACCTGGTCGAGAAGGCGCCCGCGCCGGTGTACGCGGCCGCCGCGGCCGGCGGCCAGTTGTCCGCGCCGGAGATGAATCAACAACGTTTGCAGTCGCCGCCGCCGCCGTTACTGGACAATAAAGCCTACGAGCAAAAACTGGGCATGGCGCAAGGCCTGGCCAAGGAAGATCCGAAACGGGTGGCGCAAGTGGTGAAGACCTGGGTGGCGAGCGATGGCTGAAGCAGTAGGTAAAGGCGTGGAGAAGGCCGCCATTTTTTTAATGGCGATCGGCGAGGCGGCGGCCTCCGAAATTCTCAAACTCATGACGCCCAAAGAGGTGCAGAAGGTCGGCATGGCGATGGCCACCCTGACCAACATCACGACCTCGCAAGTGCAGGAGGTGGTGGGTGACTTCGTGCAGACGGTCGACGGCCAGACCTCGCTGGGCGTCGGCAACGAGGATTACGTCCGCAGCGTCCTCAAGTCGGCGCTGGGCGACGACAAGGCGGGAAATTTAATCGACCGCATCATCACCGGTACGACCTCCAAGGGCTTGGAGGCGCTGAAATGGATGGACCCGCGGGCGGTGGCCGAGGTGATCCGGCTCGAACACCCGCAGATCATTTCCATCGTCCTGGCCTATTTGGACAGCGATCACGCCGCGCAAGTCCTGTCTTTATTGCCGGACCGCTTGCGTTCCGACGTGTTGATGCGGATCGCCAGCTTGGACGGGGTGCATCCGACCGCGCTGCGGGAGTTGGACGAAATCCTGGAAAGGCAGTTTTCCGGCAACAACAATGTGAAGTCCTCCTCGGTGGGCGGCACCAAAACCGCGGCGAACATCCTCAATTTTCTGGAGGCGTCCAAGGGGGGGCAGATCATGGACAGCATCAAGGAGACGGATGCCGAGCTGGCGCAGTCCATCGAAGATCTCATGTTCGTCTTCGACAATCTCAAGGAGCTGGACGACCGGGGCATTCAAGCCCTGCTGCGCGAGGTGGCGTCCGATTCGCTGATACTGGCGCTCAAAGGTTCCGATGAAATAATGAAAGAAAAGGTATTCAAAAATATGTCCAAGCGCGCGGCGGAGATGCTGAAGGAGGATTTGGAGGCGAAAGGGCCGGTGCGCTTGAGCGAGGTGGAGACGGCGCAGAAGGAAATCCTCGCCATCGCCCGCCGCATGGCCGAGGCCGGCGAAATCAACCTGGGCGGCCAAGGCGGCGAGGAGTATGTCTAAAGTCATCCCGGGCGAGACGCTGTCCGATTATCAGAAGTGGAGCCTGCCGGAGGTATCGTCCAGCAAGGGCAATAATTCGCATGACGGCGGCCAGCGTTTCATGCGCGCCGATCAGATCGAGAAAATCCAGCAGCAGGCCTATGAAGAGGCCTATGCCCGCGGTTACAAGGAAGGCGTGGCCGCGGGCCAGGAAAAAATCAAGACGCAGGTCCAGCGGCTGACGCAAGTCATCGGCAAGCTGAATACACCCTTGGCGGATTTGGACGAGGCGGTTGAAAAGGAATTGCTGGCGTTTATTTTGACCATTTGCCGCTTCGTCATCCGCCGCGAACTGTCGATCAATCCCGGCCAGATCGTGGCCGTCGTGAAAGAGGCCTTGGGTGTGTTGCCGGTGTCGTGCCGCAACATCCGCGTGTTTTTGCATCCGGAGGACGCGACCTTGATCCGCAAGCTGATGCCGCAAGAGGACGAAGAAAGGACTTGGAAAGTGGTCGAGGACCCCAGCATGGCCAAAGGCGATTGCCGGGTGATCTCCGACACCTCGCAGATCGACGCGACGTTGGAGAAACGCATCGGCGCCATCGCGGCCGGCCTGTTGGGCGGCGATCGGGACTCCGATGCCTAGTCCGGCGGACCGCGCGGGCAACACGCCGTGGCTGGCGCGTTTGAAGGAAAAGCGCGAGCGGTTCGATGTGCCCGCGCCTTTGGTGATCGAAGGGCGAGTCACCCGCATGGTGGGTTTGACCTTGGAAGCGGTGGGTTGTCCCGCCGCGGTGGGTGAGCGCTGCCTGGTGGTACCCGCTCAAGGCGAGGTGATCGAAGCCGAGGTGGTGGGCTTCGCCGACGACATCACCTATTTGATGCCGTCCAGCTCGGTGCTGGGACTCACCCCCGGCGCGCGGGTGGTGCCGACCGGCATGATGTGCGATGCGCCGGTGGGGCCGGGTTTGCTCGGCCGGGTGGTGGACGGCCGCGGCCGGCCCTTGGACGGCAAGGGTGAAATCGAATACGCGGCGCGCGTGCCGCTGGCCGGCAAACCGGTCAATCCCCTCAGCCGCCAGCCGATCAAGCGGCCCTTGGACGTGGGCATCCGCGCCATCAACAGCCTCATCACTGTCGGCAAGGGCCAGCGGGTCGGATTGTTCGCCGGCAGCGGCGTGGGCAAGAGCGTGTTGCTGGGCATGATGACGCGCTTCACCGACGCGGACGTGGTGGTGGTGGGCCTGATCGGCGAACGCGGCCGCGAAGTAAAAGAATTCATCGAAGATATTTTGGGTAAAGAGGGCATGGCGCGCGCGGTGGTGGTGGCGACGCCGGCGGACAGCCCGCCGCTGATGCGTCTGCACGGCGCGATGCTGACCATGAGCATCGCCGAATATTTTCGCGACGCCGGCAAACATGTCCTGCTGCTCATGGATTCCCTGACCCGCTACGCGCAGGCTCAGCGCGAAATCGGACTCGCCATCGGCGAACCGCCCACCAGCAAAGGTTATCCGCCTTCGGTGTTCGCCAAGCTGCCCCAATTGGTGGAGCGGGCGGGCAACGGCGGCGAGGGTAACGGGACGGTGACGGCGTTTTTCACGGTGCTGACCGAGGGCGATGATCAACAAGACCCGGTGGCCGACGCGTCGCGGGCGATCTTGGACGGCCATGTGGTGTTGTCGCGCCAGTTGAGCGAGGCCGGCCATTATCCCGCCATCGATATCGAGGCGTCGGTGAGCCGCCTGATGGTGGCGGTGGCCGATGAGCCCCATCGCAAGACCGCCCGCCAGTTTAGAAAACTGAATTCGCTGTATCTGCAAAACCGCGATCTGATCAGCGTCGGCGCCTATGCCCGCGGCGGCGATGCCCTGCTCGACAAGGCCATCGAACAACGCGGCCGGATGATGGATTTCCTGCAGCAGAATATTCACGAGCCGGTCTCTCTGACGGAGAGCGTGCGCGAACTCAAACAGTTGATCGGCCCGTTATGAGTGAAGACCCGCGATGGCGCTGAAATCCTCCGGCTTGCTGACGGTGAAGAAGTTGGCCTTGAACGCCGAACGCAAGGAGGCCGCGCGTTTGGCGGAGAGCATGCGGCGGGCCGAGGAAAAAAAGGCCAAACTCGATGAGCTGCAAATGTATCTCAAGGAATATACCGATACCTTGCTGACCTTGGGCGGGCAGGGCCTGCCGGTCATGGAATTGCGGCGCCGCCGTGACTTCATGGCGCAGATCAACACGGTGCTTATTCAGCAGCGAACCGCGGTGGATGCCGCGCAGCGCATGGTGGAGGAGTGCCGCAAACGCTGGCTGCAGGCAAAACGTAAGGCGGACGGCATCTCCGATTTGATCGTGAGAAAAGAACAGGCATTGAGCCGCATAGAAGATAAGCGGGTACAGGGACTGGCCGACGATTTATCGGCGCAACGCTGGGGTCGTAACAAACCCAGCGGTTGATTCGCGGGTGTCGATAACGGTCTGAGCGCTGGCATCTGTCTTGCTTAGTAAGGCTGTATCCTCGAAACCGAGGAATAGGAGAGCCCAAGTTTATGATGACCAGCGTATCAACCCTGCCGGCGGCAAGTCCGCCCGAGGGTCCCGCGCCGGCCGGCACAGGTACCCTGCCGGCTGATAAAAAATCCGCTAGCTTCCAATCGATTATGGGTGATGTGCTCAATGCCGAGCCCGTTTCGGATGAAGGGGAAGGCGGCATGATGGAGTTGCCGGTGTTGAACGTGGACCCGGCAATCGTAACGCCGGAGGGCGGCATACCTTTGCCGCTGCAGCCGCTAGTTACGCCGCCAGCCATTGCCGGGGCCGCGGGCGAGCAACCGCAGCAGATGATGCCCCAACTCCAACTGGCGTTGATGGAATCGGAAGAGGCGGCGCCGTTGACCAAGGGTCATGACGGCGGTTTGTTGAACCTGCTGCAGCGGGCGCTGAATAAACCCGCACCGGCGCCGGTGATGACGGCCCCGGTACTCCAGGGCGACGCGGCGTCTTTACAAACCGCCGCGTCGGCCGCGCTGCCGGCGCTTAGTCCCCCGCCGGTGTATGAGGCAGCCGTAAAATCCAGCACGGCCGATGTGTTTCAAACGCAATTGCAGTCGCTGTCTACCCCCGGTTTGATTTCAAGCGCGGCTCATGAATTCACCTATCAGCCCGCCGGTGTCGGCTTGACGTCGCCGCTGTCGGCGGGCCAGTCCGCCGTGCCGGCGCTGCCCGGCATCCCCGCGCCTTTGCCCATCGCGACGCCGATACAGCAGCCGCAATGGGGCGCCGACCTGGGGAATCGGGTCATGTGGATGGTTAAACAGGATGTGCAAACCGCGGACATCAAACTCAACCCGCCGCATCTGGGTCCTTTGGAAGTCCGGGTATCCATGGCCAATGACGCTGTCAGCGTCACCTTTAGTTCGCATCATGCCACGGTAAGGGACGCGCTCGACGCCGCCATGCCGCGTTTGCGCGATATGCTCATGGATAACGGTTTGCAGCTCGCCAACGCCAACGTGTCGAAACCGTTTTCCGAACACCAGAACCCCGGTCAAGGTCAGCAACAAAACACCGGTTTCGGCGATTATCAATCCTCGGGCGAGTTTGACGGCGACGCCCGCGAGGGCGAGGCCGTGAACGCCGCGCTGGTCAGGCTCGGTCTGGTGGATTATTACGCGTGACCTTCGCGTGAAGCCGCCCGGCTGAGGGGTGCAAGCCTACTTGGCCGGGCGCGTGAGATTTGTTTTCGTCCGGTATCGTCCCGCATGCCGACATAATCCTGCCGGGGATCATCATTCCCCTCCGTCAAAAGCCCGCCGCTTGAATCGCTTTGTTATGTAAGCCTTTGTTTTTAATAATTGTTAATTGCTGGCATACGCATTGCTATCTCTGTCCCAGGACTCACTGGAGGAACGGATGATGGCCAAGGCGGAAAAAAATACTGAAGACAATGACGAGGCCGCGGAAAAGCCGGCCGCCAAAAAAAGCGGGATCATGAAGTATGTGTTGATCGGCGTGGGCGCCCTGGTATTGGTGGCCCTCAGTGTCGGCGGATCGATGTATATGGCGAAGAGCATGCTCGCCGGCAAGGACGCCCCTGCTGATGGCCAAGCGCCCGCGGAGGCGAAAAAAGAACAGCGGACCCCGGTTTATTTCGCCTTCGAACCGCCGATCGTGGTGAACTTCAAAGGCGCTACGGGCATGCGATTCCTGCAAGTCACGATAGAGGTCATGACCTATGACCCGACCGTAGTGCCGCAAATCCAAGCCAATATGCCCGTGATAAAAAACAATCTTATTTTCATGTTGAGCGGCTTGACGATAGACGACTTGGGAACGCCGGAGGGAAAACTGAAAGTGCGGGCCGACGCGTTGGCCGAAATAAAGAAAATCATGGTTGAGCGCACCGGCAAGCCCGGCGTCGAAGAATTGTATTTCACCAGCTTCGTGATGCAGTAACTTATGTCCGTCAACGACATTCTGACCCAAGACGAAATCGATGCGCTGCTGCACGGCGTGGACAGCGGCGACGTCGAAACCGAACGGCACGCCGAGGGTGACGACGGCAAGGTAAAGTCGTATAACTTTTCCAGCCAGGACCGCATCGTGCGGGGGCGCATGCCCACGCTGGAAATGATCAACGAACGATTCGCGAGATTATTCAGGATCAGTTTGTTCAACATGCTGCGCCGCAGCGCCGAGATATCCATAGGCGGCATTCAGATGCTGAAATTCTCGGAATATATTCACAGCTTGTTCGTGCCGACCAGTTTGAACCTGATGAAAGTCAAGCCGCTGCGCGGCACCGGATTAGTAGTGATCGATCCGAAATTGGTGTTTATTCTGGTCGACAATTATTTCGGCGGCGACGGCCGGTTCCACACCAAAATCGAGGGCCGGGAATTCACGCCCACTGAAATGCGCGTGATCGAGATGATGCTCAATCTGACCTTCAAGGATTTCAAAGAGGCTTGGGCGCCGGTCATGCCGGTGGAATTCGAATACATCAATTCGGAAGTGAATCCCCAGTTCGCCAATATCGTCAGCCCCACCGAAGTGGTGGTCGTTACCACCTTTCATATCGAACTGGACGGCGGCGGCGGAGATATGCATGTCACCATGCCTTATTCGATGGTGGAGCCTATCCGGGAAATATTGGATGCCGGCGTGCAAAGCGATCGGGAAGATACCGATAGCCGATGGGCGATATCGCTGCAAGAAGAAATGAAGGAGGCCGAGGTTGAAATAACCAGCATCTTGGCCGAAGTCGATTTATCGCTGGCCGAGATTCTGAAAATAAAGGCCGGGGATATTATCCCCATCGATTTGCCTGACGCGGTTTCACTGTGCGCGGAAGATATCCCGGTATTCAAAGGTTATTTCGGCGTGCATGAAGGTGTTAACGCGATAAAAATAATAAAACCGATTAAAAGTTCGTATTGATGAGCGAGATGTGACATGACCGATGAGACAAACGGAATTAGCGACGATATGGGTGATGATTGGGCGGCGGCATTGGCTGAGCAAAAACAGTCAGGCGCGGTTTCGGAAAATAAACCGGTGAAGACCACTATGGCAAGCAACTATAAAAAAGCATCGTTCGATTCTCTGGAGAAAGACAATGTTTCTCCGCAGAATGAAGACGTCAACATGGAAGTGATACTCGATATCCCGGTGACCTTGTCCGTCGAAATCGGCCGTTCCCGCATCAATATCAGAAATCTTCTTCAACTCAATCAGGGGTCGGTCGTCGAGCTCGATCGGCTGGCCGGCGAACCCATGGATGTGTTGGTCAACGGCACCCTCATCGCCCACGGCGAAGTGGTGGTGGTCAACGAGAAATTCGGCATCCGGCTCACCGATGTGATCAGCGCCTCGGAGCGGGTAAAGAAATTAAAATGATCGGCCAAGATCGCGGCGCTCGGCAATTAGAGGTGGGATGATGAGAGTTTTAGGAAAAATATTATTCTTATTGTCGGTCGCGTTGTTACCGGTGATAAGCCAAGCGGCGGATACACCGGCGCTCAAGGAAACCGTGGCCGGTACGCCGGCCGAATATGTGGTAAAGACCGTCATTTCTCTGGGGCTGGTGATCGCCGCGATCTTTTTCGTGGCCTGGATGGCGAAAAAAATAAACCGGTTCAGCGGCGTCGAATCGGGCCAGATAAAAATCATCGGTTCTTTGGCGATAGGCGCCAAGGAAAAAATCTTACTTGTCGAGGTCGGCACCACGCAGATCTTGATAGGCGCGACGCCCAATCAAATAACGCATTTGTTGCAACTCGAAGAACACGTCAAGCCGGAGCGTTCTCAGGGCGCCACGCCGAATTTTAACGGGTTTTTAAATGGAATTTTGCACAGGCATAAAGGCAATGCGTAAGATATTTTTCGTTTCCTTCGTCTTGATCTCGTTGTTCGGCGGCATGGCGCATGCGGCCGGGCCCGGTTTGGAGGCCATCACGGTTACCACCGATAATCAAGGCGGGCAAACCTATTCGTTAAGCATCCAAGTCCTGTTGCTGATGACGTTCTTGACCCTGCTGCCGGCGGGTCTATTGATGATGACGTCGTTTACCAGAATCATCATCGTCCTGGCCTTGCTGCGCCAGGCCTTGGGCACCCAGCAGACGCCGACCAATCAAACCTTGATAGGTCTGGCTTTATTTCTGACATTTTTCGTGATGACCCCGGTGTGGGAGGTGGTCAATCAGACCGCCTTGTCGCCCTATTTCGACGAAAAAATATCGTTTCAGGAGGCGCTGGAGAATGCCAAGAAGCCGGTGTCGCAATTCATGTTTAATCAGACCCGAGACAACGATCTGCAATTGTTCATGGAATTATCCGGCAAGGAATTGCAGGAAAAGGCCGGCGCCAGCGTCGCCGAGCAAGTGCCTTTTACCGCTTTGGTGCCGGCCTTCGTTACCAGCGAATTGAAAACCGCCTTTCAAATCGGCTTTCTGATCTTCATTCCTTTTCTGATTATCGATCTTGTCGTCGCCAGCGTATTGATGGCGATGGGTATGATGATGTTGTCGCCCCTGATCATCTCTCTGCCTTTCAAGATCATGCTTTTTGTTTTGGTGGATGGCTGGACCTTGGTGATAGGCACGTTGGCCAGCAGCTTTTACACCTAGGAGTTCAGCGATGACGCCCGAATCAATCATCACCCTTGGTAAAGAGGCGCTTTATGTAACCATCATGCTGACCCTGGTCCTGCTGGTTCCCGCTTTGATAGTCGGTTTTCTGGTGAGCGTCTTTCAAGCCGCTACTCAGATCAACGAAATGACGTTAAGTTTTATTCCGAAACTGATCATCACCATGTTGGTGATTGTGGTGGCCGGGCCATGGATGCTGCGCGTTCTGGTGACTTACACCCAGAATTTGATCGGGGAAATTCCCCAGCTGATAGGTTAGCCGGACGTGCATGAATGAATTTTTCAGGATCAGAGCTGGTGGCCATGGTGGGGCAGTATATGTGGGTGTTCGCCCGAATCGGCGGGATGGTGGCGGTGGCGCCGATCTTCGGCACCCGTACCGTTCCGGCACGAGTGAAGATCATTCTCACGTTGATCATTTCGCTGGCGGTAGTGCCGATGCTCGGCGAGGGCCCCGGCGTCGATCCCCTGTCCTTCGCCGGCTTATTGGTGCTTATTCAAGAGATATTGATCGGCGCGTTCATCGGTTTTTCGGTGTCCCTGGTTTTCGACGCCTTGATCACCGGCGGCCAAATCATCGCCCAGCTTATGGGCTTGGGCTTCGCGTCGATGATGGATCCGCAGAACGGCGTGTCGGTCCCGGTGGTCGGCCAGTTTTATACGGTGATGGCGACCTTGATCTTTTTGGCGATAAATGGCCATTTATTGTTAATCGAGATGATCGTGTCGAGCTTCCAGTCGCTGCCGATCGGCGTGGGGCTCTCTCGCGAATCGTTCATGGGCCTGGCTTTGTGGGGCAAGTGGGTGTTCATCGGCGCGATCATGGTCGCCTTGCCGTCGATCGTCGCCCTGTTGATAGTGAATATCGCCTTTGGCGTGATGACCCGCGCGGCGCCGCAGTTGAATATTTTCGCGGTGGGATTCCCGATCACCATTCTGTTCGGTTTCCTGGTGATGGTGCTGACGCTGCCCAATTTCGTCGATAAATTTTATCAGCTTCTGGATGAGCTTTTTTCCTTCTTACGGCAAGTAGCGTAAATCCGTCGAGGTGAAATATGGCTCAGAGTGAAGGTGGTCAAGAACGGACGGAAGAGGCGACTCCTAAACGCTTGCGGGAAGCGAAGGAGAAGGGACAAGTCGCCAGATCGCGGGAATTGACGACGCTTATCTTGTTGCTTACCGCCGGTTTCGGTTTGTTGTTTCTGGGCGGCGCCGTGGTCTCCACCATAACCGGAATCATGACCGAGAGTTTTCAATTTCTCGGCAGCCCCTGGCAGGACGCGAGTTCCCTGCCCGAGATCCTCCTCAAGGCCATGCTCGATTCGTTATGGGCGCTGGCGCCGATTCTGATGCTCTTCTTCGTGGTGGCGCTGCTGGCGCCGGGACTGCTGGGCGGCTGGTTGTTCAGCGGCGACGCCATCACCTTTAAATGGGAGCGTATCGATCCGATCAAAGGTTTGGGAAAAATATTCTCTTGGCGCGGCTTGTTGGAGTTGATCAAGGCGATAGCCAAATTCGCTTTTGTGGCGATAGTCGCGGGTCTTTGGTTATGGTCGGAAAAATGGGGAATCATCGGTTTAGGAAATCAATCCATCGAATCCGCCCTCCGTTTGTCGGCGGACGTATTGATTTGGAGTTTTGTTGTGGCAAGCGTTCCCCTGGTGTTGATCGCCGCGCCTGACGTGTTTTTTCAGAAGTGGGATCACTCGCGTCAACTGAAGATGACCCGCCAGGAAGTCAGGGAAGAAAATAAAGATACCGAAGGCAATCCCGAAATCAAGGCCAAGATTAAGAGCATTCAGCGTGAATTGGCCCGCCGCCGCATGATGGAGGAGGTGCCGAAGGCCGATGTCATCATCACCAACCCCACTCACTATTCCGTGGCGCTGAGATACGATCAACATAAGATGGGCGCGCCGGTGGTGGTGGCCAAGGGCGCCGACCTCATCGCGCTGCAGATCAGGAACGTCGCCAAGCTGCATAACGTCCCGATCGTCACCGCCCCGCCGTTGGCGCGCGCGGTTTATTTCAGCACCGATCTGAATAAGGAAGTGCCGGCCGGCTTGTATCTGGCCGTTGCGCAGATTCTCGCTTATGTCTATCAGTTGAAAAACGCCGGCGGCAAAACTTCCGGTCAAGCAAATAATTTCGACGACTTGCCGATCCCCGACGATATGCGGGTGGACGAGCGATGAAAACATCCGTAGCGATATTCAAAGGCGTATGTTTATGAGCCAAGCCAATGTGATGATGGGTCTGAAAAATCTATCCGGCGCGGGATTGGGCGCGCCGCTCTTGCTGGTAATGATGCTGGCGATGCTGGTGGTGCCCTTGCCGCCCTGGCTGCTCGACATCTTTTTTACCTTCAATATCTCCTTGGCCCTGGTGGTGTTGCTCGCGTGTATCTATGCGAAAAAACCCTTGGAGTTCGCCGCCTTTCCAACGGTATTGCTGGTTGCCACGCTGTTGCGCTTGGCGTTGAATGTCGCGTCGACCCGCGTCGTGCTGCTGGAAGGCCAGAACGGCACGGCGGCGGCGGGCCAGGTCATCGAGGCCTTCGGCGAATTCGTGATGGGCGGCAATTACGCCGTCGGTCTGGTGGTCTTCGCGATCCTGGTGATCATCAACTTCGTGGTGGTGACCAAGGGCGCGGGGCGTATTTCCGAGGTGTCGGCACGCTTTACCTTGGACGCGATGCCCGGTAAACAAATGGCGATCGACGCCGATTTGAATGCGGGCCTGCTCACCCAGGCCGAGGCCAAGGCCCGCCGCGAAGAGGTGGGCCGCGAGGCGGACTTCTATGGTTCGATGGACGGCGCCAGCAAATTCGTGCGCGGCGACGCCATCGCCGGCATCTTGATCCTGTTCATTAATCTCATCGCCGGGCTGGCGATCGGCATGTTGCAACACGGCATGGCCTTCGGTGACGCCATGCGCGTGTATTCCCTGTTGACGGTGGGTGACGGCTTGGTGGCGCAAATCCCCTCGTTGGTCTTGTCGACCGCCGCGGCGATCATGGTCACCCGCGTCACCAGCTCCGAGGACATGGGGCAGCAGATTCTAGGTCAGCTGTTCGCCAATCCCAAATCCCTGGCCGTGACCGGCGGGGTTTTGGGCATCATGGGCGTGATCCCCGGCATGCCCAACCTGGTGTTTCTCAGCCTGGCGGCCGGCGCGGGCGGCGGGGCTTATTATCTCAGCCGCCGTAAAACGCAGGTAGTCGAGCGGGTTGAGGAACAAGCCGCCCCGCCCCCGGCCGAGCCCAAGGAGCTGAGTTGGGACGACGTGGCGCCGGTCGATACCATCGGCTTGGAAGTGGGTTACCGCCTTATCCCCCTGGTGGATAAAAATCAGGGCGGCCAGTTGATGACGCGGATCAAAGGCGTCAGGAAGAAATTGACCAATGAATTGGGCTTTCTGATTCCGGCGGTGCATATTCGCGACAATCTCGATTTGCCGGCCAACTATTACCGTATCTCCTTACTCGGAGTGAACGTCGGCGAAGCGGAGATTCACGTGGAGCGGGACCTGGCGATCAATCCCGGCCAGGTGTATGGCCCGCTGCGCGGCATCGTCACCACCGATCCGGCCTTCGGCTTGGAGGCGGTGTGGATCGAACCCGCCTTGCGCGACGAGGCGCAGACCTTGGGTTATACCGTGGTGGACGCCAGCACGGTGATCGCGACTCACCTCAGCCAATTGCTGCAAGACCATGCCCATGAGTTATTGGGACGGGAAGAGGTGCAGCACCTGTTGGACAACCTGGCCAAGACCACGCCCAAATTGGTGGAAGACCTGGTGCCCAACACCATGCCGATGGGCGCGCTGCTCAAAGTCCTGCGCAATCTGCTCGAAGAACGGGTGCCGCTCAAAGACATCCGGACCATCGCCGAAACATTGGCGGCGTACGGTCGCGAGAGTCAAGACCCCGCCGTACTCACCGGTCATGTCCGCAACGCCCTTGGTCGAATGATATTTCAACAAATCAACGGCTTAAAAAATGAGCTGCCGGTAATCACCTTGGATCCGGGCCTGGAACACATATTGCAAACTTCCCTGCAGGCCGGTGACGGCAGTGGTGGAGCGGCGTTTGAACCGGGATTGGCGGAGCGTATGCATCAGGCGATTCAAAAGGCGGCGCAGAAACAAGAGCTGAACGGCGAGCCGAGCGTACTGCTGGTGGCGGCGCCCCTGCGGCAAGTGCTGGCCCGCTTCCTGCGCAGGACCATCGCCAATTTACACGTGTTGTCATACAACGAATTGCCGGATAACAAACAGATCAAGGTCGTCGCCAGCGTCGGGAACAAATAGACGGATTGAACGGGCGCAACGCCGGGATATCCCGCAGGCACTATACGGAGCAGTAGATGAAGGTCAAAACATTTTTCGCTCCCGATATCCGGCAAGCCATAAAAATGGTGCGTGAGGAACAAGGCCCCGATGCGGTCATCATCTCCAATCGCCGGGTCGACGGCGGAGTGGAGATCGTCGCCGCCACCGATTACGACGAAGCGTTGCTCGGACAATTTCAAGCCGCCAATTCCGCCAAAGGCGAAGCACCCAAAGCGCCGCCCGCCGCCGACAAACTCAGACAGTATTCGGAAAACAGCCCGGCCAAACCGGCCGCGGCGCGTCCCGCCTCGGTGGCGAATTCATGGAGCGGCACCCGCGGCGAGCCGACCGAGCAAGTGTTACTGGAGGTCCGCCGGGAACTCAAGACCATGCGCAGTTTCCTTGAAACCCGCATCGCGGAAATCGCCTGGGGTTCGTTCAAACAACGCTCGCCCATGCAGGCGGAAATTTTAAATAGGTTACTCGAATTCGGTTTATCCCACGCCCTTTCTCTCTCGATCGCCGAAGGCGTCCGTCCCGACCAGGACGTCGAAGCCGCCTGGTCCGAGTGTTTGCAATCCCTGGCCGATGAAATCCCGATCGTCAACGACGACATCTTCGATAAAGGCGGCGTGGTGGCCTTGGTCGGACCGACCGGCGTCGGCAAGACCACCAGTGTCGCCAAGATCGCCG
Source organism: uncultured Gammaproteobacteria bacterium (assembly GCA_963729605.1). GTDB lineage: Bacteria > Pseudomonadota > Gammaproteobacteria > DRLM01 > DRLM01 > CAKKSB01. The sequence goes on from CAVSNY010000004.1 coordinate 220,700, forward strand.
CCCGTTACGTCTTGCGTCACGGCGCGCGCCGCATCGCCTTGCTGACCACCGACGATTACCGGGTCGGCGCCCACGAACAACTGAGAAATTACGGCAGGCTGCTCAATATTCCGGTACGCAATGCCTCCACCGCCGACGAATTGCAGACCCAATTGGACGATCTCGCCGATAAAGACCTGGTGCTGATCGACACCGCGGGCATCAGCCAGCGCGATATCCGGCTTTCCGAACAACTGGCCCTGTTGAATGACGGCAAATCCCGCATCCAAATTTATCTGACGCTTTCCGCCAATTCGCAAGTGCGCGGCATGGAAGAAACCATCGCCGCCTTCAAAAAAATCCGCCTGGACGGCTGCATTCTTACCAAGATCGACGAGACCTGTTCGATGGGACAGGCGCTCAATGCCGTGATCAACGGTAATTTACCGGTGGTTTACGTAAGTGACGGCCAGCGGGTACCGGAGGATCTTCACCTGGCCCGCTCCGAGAAATTAGTCAGCCAAGGTGTCGCATTGATGAAACAACCAATTAATTTGAGCGAGGAAGAAATGGGGTACGCAAGTGTCGGGAGGACGCTGTTAAATGCTCACTAAGCCGAAAATAGATCAGGCCGAAGGTCTGCGTCGCATGGTGCGTCCGCGGCCGGTCAAGGTCATCGCGGTGACCAGCGGCAAAGGCGGCGTCGGTAAGACCAACTTGTCGATCAACTTGTCGATCGCCATGGCGCAGGCCGGTAAAGAAGTGTTGGTCCTCGATGCCGACTTCGGCTTGGCCAACGTCGATGTCCTGCTGGGGCTGCACGCCTCGCATACGCTTTCCGACGTGCTGGACGGGGTGAGGACACTCGAGGAAATCATCTTGACCGGGCCCAGCGGCGTGAAGATCGTACCGGGTTCGTCCGGTCTCCAGCGCATGGCGGGTTTGCCTCCCTTGGAGCAGGCCGGGCTGATTCGCGCCTTCAGCGAGCTGAGCCATCGCATCGATGTTTTGTTGATCGATACCGCGGCCGGTATTTCCGACAGCGTCATCAATTTCACCAAGGCGGCGCAGGAGATTCTGGTGGTGGTGTGCGATGAACCGGCGTCGATCACCGACGCCTACGCGACGATTAAAGTTTTGAACCGCGACCACGGCGTCCATCGCTTCCGGATCGTCGCCAACATGGTCCAAAGCGCACAGGAGGGTAGGGACTTGTACTGCAAACTGTTAAATGTAACCGATAAATTCTTGGATGTGCAGCTGGATTTTATGGGCGTGGTGCCATTCGACGATTACCTGAAACGATCGGTGCAAAGGCAAAAGGCCGTAGTGGACGCCTATCCGCGCAGCAAGGCCGCCCTGGCCTTTAAAACTTTGGCGCAGAAGGCCGATAAATGGCCTGTAGCGCAAAATGCGGGCGGCCACGTGGAGTTCTTCATCGAACGGCTGATTCAATCCAACCCCGAAATGGAGGCGTCACTATGAGCGGTGCCGCAGCGTCTTCCCTGAGCAAGGAACGCCAAACACGTATGAAGACACGTAAACAGGACGAAATCATCACCAAACATGCGCCGCTGGTAAAGCGGATCGCCTACCACTTGATGAGCCGGCTGCCGCCCAGTGTCCAGGCCGACGATTTGATCCAGGCCGGCATGATCGGTTTGCTCGAAGCCTCGCGCAATTACGACTCCGGGCAGGGCGCCAGTTTCGAAACCTATGCGGGGATACGCATTCGCGGCGCCATGCTGGACGAGATCCGGCGCAACGATTGGGCGCCGCGCTCGGTGCATCGCAAGGCCCGCAAGCTCGCCGACGCCGTCCGGCAAATCGAGCATCGCGAACGGCGCGACGCCCGCGATCACGAAGTCGCCGCGGAATTGGGCTTGAGCCTCGATGATTACCACCAGATTCTGCAAGACGCCAGCGGTTATCTGGTGATGAGTTTCGACGACCTCGGCGCCGACGAAGATTCGATCGGGCCGGAGCTGGCGGATCGTTCGCCCGGTCCGGTGGACAGGGTGCAAAACGACGCATTCAAGAAAAGTTTATCCGACGCGATCGCCAGCCTGCCCGACAGGGAACGTTTGGTGATGACGCTTTATTACGACGAAGAGCTGAATCTGCGGGAGATCGGCGCCGTCATCGGCGTCAGTGAATCGCGGGTAAGCCAGATACACAGTCAGGCCCTGATCCGTCTGCAAGCGCGCTTGGGCCGTTGGTTGGAGTTGGATGGCGAGTAATCGCCATAAATTTTTTTCGTAGAAAAGATCGGGACACGCCCGATCCGCGCCAAGGAGGCTGTCTTGGACAAAAATATTAAGATACTGGTCGTCGATGATTTTTCGACCATGCGCCGAATCATTAAAAATTTGCTTAGAGACCTCGGCTTCAACAACACCGCCGAGGCGGATGACGGCAACACCGCGCTGCCCATGCTTCAGAACGGCGGTTTCGATTTTTTGATTACCGACTGGAATATGCCGGGCATGCAGGGTATCGATCTTTTAAAGGCGGTCAGGGCCGATCCGAAATTGGCAACCCTGCCCGTGCTGATGGTGACGGCCGAATCCAAACGCGACCAGATAGTCGAAGCCGCCCAAGCCGGCGTCAACGGCTATATCGTCAAACCCTTCACCGCGGTCACGCTCAAGGAAAAAATAGAGAAGATATTCGAGCGTATCAACGCCTCGGCATGACACGCGGCTGTGCTGGATAGGAAGGGAATAAATGGACGACATAACCAATCGGGTGGCGGCTAAGAAATCTGAGCTTAAATCCCTCCTTGGCATGATGGATGAGGTGGAGGACGCCGAGGCGATGCGGATGTTGGATGAATTCGTGAAAGGACACGAAGCCAGTCTTTTTCAGGAAATAGGCAAACTCACCCGCCAGCTGCACGATGCCTTGTCGTCCTTTAGCGTGGACGGAAGGATCGTCGATCTGGCCGAAAACGAGATTCCCAACGCCAAAGAACGTTTGAAGTATGTCATCGCCATCACCGAACAGGCCTCTCAAAAAGTGATCAACGCCATCGAAGACAGCGTGCCGATCTCGGTGGATATGCACCATGCCTCGGCCAACCTGCTCGAAAAATGGACGAAGTTTACCCGGCGCGAAATGGATGTCGGTGAATTCAGATTGATGAGCCGTGAAATCGAAGGCTTTCTCGGCGCGGCCACCGATGATTCCGACCGTATTCACAGAAGCCTCAATGAAATGCTCATGGCGCAGGAATATCAGGATCTGACCGGGCAGGTGCTTAAACAGGTCATCGACCTGGTGGCGGATGTCGAATCCAACCTGGTTAATTTGATCAAAATCACCGGCGGAAAATTTACCGCCGGCGCCCAACCGCTCATTAAAGAGGAAACCAGGACCGGGCCGCATGTTCCCGGCGTGAACGACACTGGGCGGGTGAATGGACAAGACGATGTGGACGATCTTTTGTCCAGTCTAGGGTTTTGAGGCGATAGTCATGGCGATCAACGTGGACGATGAGATACTGCAGGATTTCCTCGTCGAGGCGGGTGAGATTCTCGAATCGTTGAGTGAACAATTGATCGAACTCGAGAATCGGCCCACCGACAAGGATTTATTGAATTCCGTTTTCCGGGGTTTCCATACCGTCAAGGGCGGCGCGGGTTTTCTAGGCGTCACCGCCCTGGTGGATATCTGTCACCGTGCGGAAGACGTTTTCAATATTCTGCGTCAGGGTGAACGCACCATAGACGCGGCCTTGATGGACGTTGTGTTAAAGGTGGTGGATATCGTCAATAACATGATGAAGCTGATCCGTTCCGGCGAAGAGCCCAAGCCGGTTGATGCCGCCTTGCTGACCACCTTGGAAGCCTTCGCGAAACCGGCCAGCGCACCCGCGCCGGCAGCCGCCGTCAGTGAAGAAATTAAACCCCAAGAACCCACGCTCGATGAGATAGACCGGGAGTTTGAGGAGCTGTTGAATAAAATGGCGCCGCAAGGCCAGGTGGCGCCGGCCGCGGACGAGGACCGGTCACCCGCCGCTTCGGAGCCGGCGGTGTCGGACGCGGATAAAAAGGAAATATCCGAAGAAGAGTTCGAGTCTTTACTCGATCAATTGCATGGCAAGGGAAAAAGTATCGGTCCGTCGGCCGCGATATTGCCGGCGAGCCCGCAACCCGCCGCCGTTCACCAATCGCATGTCCCTGAATCCTCAGCGACCAATAGCGCCGCGCCGATTCCTGAAAGAAGGGAGGATAAAAAACCGCTTGCCGCCGCTGTTCCTGCCATCGCGGACACGGCGGAAGTTGCTGCCAAGCCTCCGGCCAAGGAGGGGAGCCAACAACAAATCGATCCGACGGTGCGGGTCGATACCAAACGTTTGGACGACATTATGAACTTGGTCGGCGAACTGGTGTTGGTCCGCAACCGCCTCGCCACGTTAAAGGCGAGTATGGACAACGAAGAGGTCTCGCAAGCGGTCGGCAATCTCGATGTGGTTACCTCGGACTTGCAATCCGCGGTGATGAAGACGCGGATGCAGCCTATAAAAAAGGTGTTTGGCCGTTTCCCGCGGGTGGTGCGCGATTTGTCGCGGACTCTGAATAAAGAGATCAATCTGGAGTTGATCGGCGAAGAGACCGATTTGGATAAAAACCTGGTTGAGGCCTTGGCCGATCCTTTGGTGCACCTGGTCAGGAATTCCATCGATCACGGCGTCGAGGAACCCGCCGTCAGGGCCACTCTTGGTAAAAATAGGGTGGGGACTATCGTGTTGTCCGCCAGGCAGGAAGGCGACCATATTGTGCTCAGCATTAAAGACGACGGCGCCGGCATGAGCGCGGACCGTTTGCGCCGAAAAGCGCTGGAAAAAGGCCTGATCGAGGAAGAAACCGCGGCGCGCTTGGATGATAAGGATTGTTACAATCTGATTTTTCTTCCGGGATTTTCCACGAAAAACGAGATATCCGACGTGTCTGGCCGCGGCGTCGGCATGGACGTGGTCAAGACGAGAATTACCCAGCTCAATGGTAGCCTGGAGATTGACTCAGAGGAAGGAAAAGGCACCGAAATTACCATCAAGCTGCCTTTGACGCTGGCCATCGTTCCTACCTTGATGGTGATGTTGGGCAGACAGATATTTGCGATTCCGCTGGCCAATGTCAGAGAAATTATCCAGAAGGATTCGGTGAAGACCAATGTCGTGGAAGGGCGGGCGGTGGCGATCATCCGCGACCATCCGCTGCCGTTGTTTCATCTCGGCCGCTGGCTGGTCAGGGCGGGCTGGACGGAACAGGGCAGCCCCAACAGCTACATCGTGGTCGTGAAATTCGGCACTAGTCAGATCGCCTGCATAGTCGATCATCTGATGACGCAAGAGGAGGTCGTGATTAAACCGCTCGGCGCATTGCTGCAAGGCATTCCGGGTTTGGCGGGCGCGACCATTACCGGCGATGGAAGAATAGCCTTGATTTTGGATATGCCGGGTCTAATGGCGGCCTATGCGGGCAAGAGGTAATCAGGCTTATGCAACTGCGGGTCTTGGTGGTCGATGACTCTCGTTTTTACCGAAACCGTGTCGCCGAAATGTTGGCCGTCGATGGGGAACTGCAGGTCATCGATATGGCTGAAAACGGCGCGGAGGCCGTTAAGAAAGTTTTAACACTGAGACCGGATGTGGTCACCATGGACATTGAGATGCCGATAATGGACGGGATTTCGGCGGTGAGAGAGATAATGAAGGCGCGGCCCACTCCTATTTTGATGTTCTCATCCTTGACCACCGAGGGTGCCCAGGCGACACTCGCCGCCTTGGAGGCGGGCGCCCTGGATTTTTTGCCGAAGCGTTTCGAGGACATCGCCCGCGATAAAGGTGAAGTCGCCCGCGAGTTGTGCCGCCGCTTGAAAATGTTGGGGCGTAAGCGCTTGGGATTTCCCAGAGTCGCGCCGGCCATGCCCGCGGCGAAAGCATCGGCGCCGACCGCGCATGTTTCGGCCGGCGGCGCATTGAGAAATTGCCGATTGTTGTTGATCGGCGCATCCACCGGCGGCCCCGCGGCCTTGCAAACTATTTTGTGTTCCCTGCCTGAAAATTTCGCGGTCCCTATCGTGGTCATACAGCACATGCCGTCGGCCTTCACCGGTCCGTTCGCCACGCGTTTGAATTCATTGTGCAGGGTGCAAGTCGATGAAGCGAAAGACGGCGATCTGCTGAAGCCGGGCCGGGTGTTGATCGCGCCGGGCGGAAAACAGTTGGAATTGCACGGCGCCGGCGCCGGGTTTAAGGCGGTGATCAGGGAGAGTAAGGCCGAGGAACAGTACAAGCCGTCGGTGGATGTGGGGTTTAATTCGGCCGCCGCGGTGATCGGCAAAGGCGTGTTGGCCATTGTACTGACCGGCATGGGCGCGGATGGAAAAAAGGGTGCCGCATCGTTGAAATCGCAGGGATCGTCGGTATGGGCGCAGGATGAAGAAAGCTGTGTCGTATACGGGATGCCGCAGGCGGTGGTCGATGCCGGTTTGGCCGATAGAGTGTTATCTCTTCCGGAGATTGCTGCAACGCTGGCGCACGGAACTTAAGCCATGGATGTGCTCACCATAGTCGGGATGGTATTGGCGCTGGGAGCGATCATCGGCGGCAATATCATGGAAGGCGGTCATACCAGCTCCCTCATACAGCTAACCGCGTTTATCATCGTCATGGGCGGGACCATCGGCGCGATCATGGTGCAGACGCCGTTGCCTACGTTCGTCAAGTCCCTGAAGATGATCATGTGGACGGTTTTTCCGCCGAAATTGGCGCAAGCCGAAGCCATCGAGAAAATCGTCAACTGGAGCAATATCGCGCGCAAAGAGGGTTTGCTGGGTCTGGAACCCTTGACCGAGAGCGAACCGGAGCTGTTCGCCAGAAAGGGTTTGCAGTTATTGGTGGACGGCAGCGAGCCGGAAACCATCCGCAGCATACTCGAAGTCGAACTCGAGTCCATAGAACATGCCGATACCGAGTGCGCCAAGGTCTATGAAGGCATGGGCGGTTATTGTCCCACCATCGGCATCATCGGCGCGGTGATGGGTTTGATTCACGTCATGAACAATCTGGCCGATCCGAGCAAGCTGGGTCCGGGTATCGCCGTGGCCTTTGTCGCGACCATTTACGGCGTGGGGCTGGCCAACATCGTTTTTCTGCCGGTCGCCAGCAAGCTGAAGAGTAATATTCACAAGCAATCCAAGTTTCGGGAAATGATCATCGAAGGGATCATCGCCATCGCCGAGGGTGAGAATCCGCGCAATATCGAGACCAAGCTGAAAGGGTATATGTTGTAGGGCGGATCGCTAAAACCGTCCAGGCCGATTCGCGCCGCCACATTTAGGATCATCCATGGCGAGAAAAAAGAAACATGAGGAGCACGTAAACCATGAAAGGTGGCTGATATCGTACGCCGATTTCATCACGCTGCTTTTCGCGTTCTTCGTGGTGATGTACTCCGTATCTTCCGTGAACGAAGGTAAATTCCGCGTGTTGTCGGATGCCATGATCGCCGCGTTCCGCTCCTCAAATAAAAGTCTGGAACCCATTCAAGTCGGCACCGAGGCCAAGGCTCAAAAGCAGACCACGCTGGTGCCGCCGGTAGTGGCAAAACTCGGCAACGCGCCGGAACAAATACCCGACATCGCCAGCAAGGATACCGGCGCTACCGCCCGTGACGGAGGTCAGCCGGAACAGAAGCAGGACGGCCAGGCTCAGGCCAGTAAAGATCAATCTCTTGCGAAGGCCGCCAGCCAGGAATTCGTCACCCGGATATCCGATAAAATTGAAAACGCGATGGCCAATCTCATCCAGCAGAAACTGATCGCCGTGCGGCGCGGCGCGTTGTGGGTGGAAGTGGAAATCAATACCAGTATTTTATTCTCGAGCGGCAGCGCGCTACTCCAACGCGATGCCCTGCCGGTGCTCAAGGAACTGGCGAATATCCTCAATGAATTTCCTAATCCGGTGCGGGTGGAAGGTTTTACCGACAGCGTGCCGATCAATACCTTGGCCTTCCCGTCCAATTGGGAGTTGTCCGCGGCGCGGGCGGCGAGTGTGGTGCATCTATTCAGCAACGAAGGTCTTGAGCCCACCCGGATGGCGGCGATAGGTTTCGGGCAATTTCGCCCCGTCGCCGATAACTCCTCGCCGGAGGGACGCAACCGAAACCGGCGTGTGGTCATCATCATTTTGGAGAGCGTGCAGGCCGAACGCATCTTCAGCGCCCGCGAGCCGGAACCCGTCGCCGCGCAATCGGTGACGGAGACGCCGGCCGTTCCCGCGGCTGCGACCGGCGGGCAGTAAAATATCTTCAACAGACCCTAAGGCGCATGGTCAGCGCGGCAGCATGAGGGATCGGCGATGCAAACTTGGATAGTGGCAAATCAAAAAGGCGGCGTGGGCAAGACCACGACGGTGGTGTCGGCGGCGGCGGCGCTGGCGCGGCGCGGCCAGCGCGTATTGATGATCGATCTCGATCCCCACGGTTCGCTCACCACCTATTTCGGCATGGACGAGAGCGGCATCAATGCCTCGGTGTATAACCTGTTTCAAGACGCCGGACCCCCCGTTGGATCGTTGATAAGCGCCACCCGTTTCGACAATTTATGGCTGATGCCTTCCTCGGCGGCCTTGGTTACCTTGGATCGCCAATTGGGCGCGCAGCTGGGTAAAGGCACCGTGCTGCGTCAGGCCCTGGCGAAAATTCGCGGTGGTTTCGATTATGTCCTGATCGATTGCGCCCCCACCCTGGGGATATTGATGGTCAATGCGCTCGCCGCCGGCGATTTGTTGGTGCTGCCGGTGCAAACCGAATTCCTGGCGTTGAAAGGCTTGGAGCGGATGCTGGTGACGCTGGCCATGGTCAATAAGGCGCGCGCTACGCCGATTCCCTTCATGATAGTCCCGACCCTGTTCGACAGGCGCACCAAGGCCAGCCGTGACGCCTTGACCTATTTACAGGAAACACATGGCAAGGATTTATGGGAGTTGATCATCCCCGTGGATACCCAGTTCCGCGACGCCAGCAAGGCGGGTATTCCGCTGCCGCTCTTGCAGGCCGGCGCGCGCGGGGCCTTGGCTTACGAGAGCCTGGTCGACACGCTGATGGATATGATGGGTTCCCCCATCGCACGGACCGGCAAGGAGGTCACGACTTATGAATAAACTCGAAGAGCAGCACAGTGCGCTGGAATCCTATCTCGTCGCCTTGCTGGCGGCGGATATCGCGGATATTGAGCCTGCCTCCATCGCGGATACTCAAGGCGTTCCCGCGCATCCGGCGATCGTGGCGGAGAACCCGGGCGAAACGGCGGCCGCGCCGGAGGGAGGGCAATTGACTTTCATGAGCTTTCAAGTCGGCGGTCTGAAGTTTGCCCTGGACACCGCGCAGGTGAAGACGGTCATTCCGTTTCCCGCCCACGGCGTGGAGTACGAAAACGCGCGGCCCGTGCGCCTGGCCGCAGCGGGCCGCCAGTCGCCGCTGGATATCGTCGATACTCGGCGGCGGGTATTTCCCGAAGGCCATCCCGCGCACCATGACACCCGTCCTTACGGCTTTTTGATTTTACTCGGCACGGATACGTTCGCCTTGGCCTGTGATGATATCGAGCAGGTGGTGCGGGTCGCCTCCCATCAAGTGCTGTGGCGGCGGGAGCGCGGTAGCCGGCCTTGGTTGGCGGGCATGCTCAACGATCCCAAATGCGCCGTGTTGGATGTGAAGGAATGGCGCAAAAGCGCGCGCGCCGAGGCGCCCCGGCATTGAAATAGGCGGGAAGTTGGCAGAGATCGTGCATTTATCAACAATAGTCCAGGTTGCGTCAGAGGACTGACGGATACCCCACAGAGGAGCGGCATTCATGCGCCAAGTTGAAAGAGCGGTTGATACATCGGTTTCTCAGTGGGTGACATTCCAGTTGGGGGACGAGACTTACGGCATCGATGTGTTGCAAGTGCAGGAAGTGCTGCGCGTGACGGAAATTTCCCCCGTGCCCGGCGCGCCTTCGTTTGTGCTGGGCATCATTAATTTGCGCGGAAACGTAGTAACCGTATTGGACGGCCGCCATCGCTTCGGCCTGCCCCCCAAGGAGCCGGATGAGGCCTCGCGGATTATCGTGGTGGATGCCTTCGAGAAAGTGATAGGTCTGCTGGTGGACAGTGTCTCCGAAGTGGCTTACGTAAAAAAAGAACAAATCGAAATGCCGCCTTCGGTAGGTACCGACGATAATCATAAATTGATTTCAGGCGTATGTAATCGCGACGGCGAGCTGCTGATCATGGTGGATCTCGCTAAGATGCTGGAGACTTAAGGGACCTCTGATTTTATTCAGCGGTTCCTGCGGCACACGGAGGTACCGCCATTTTCAATGGTCTTAGTCATTGAAAATGGAGGGCGGCGAAAATCAGCATTTTCGCCGCGCGTGCTCTGAAAATTCCAGGATGGAATTATTCAGAGCCTCCTTAAAGTGCGGGGCGATCAGTCGTGCGGTTCTGATCAAAGGGCTGGGCACGGACATGGAGGGTCATCACCATGGCGGCAATCGACGGAGTCAAACCACTCGGGCCTATCTGGCCCAAGCAGCCGTTACGACGGCCGGAGCGCAAGGACGAGCAGCAAGAGCGGCCGCGAGGCGGTGAGAAACCGCCCCCCGCGGAAGGGGATGAGCAGCCCCCTTCGATCGATGAATACATTTAGAGTTGAATGAATATGTTTGAGCTACTGATCCAAATCGCCATCCTTGCCGCTATCCTCGGCTTATTTGCCGTGGAAATAGTCAGGATCGTGCGTTTTTCACGACGCGAGCGGCAATGGCAAGCTACCGTACAAACTCTTCAGAAGGATGTCACCGCCCTTTGCGCCGGCGCGGTAAGTCTGGGTAAACATCTCTCGGCCATGGAACAGCGAGTCCGGCGTTTGCATGAGCGGCAGGACCAGATAGAGTTGCGCGATCCGGATCAGCAGTCTTATGGGCATGCCATCCGGCTGGCGCAACGCGGTGCCGATGTGGATGAGTTGATTTCCAATTGCGGCCTGGCGCGCGGCGAAGCGGAATTGTTGTTGCGTCTCCATAGCGTAGAGAAACATTAAACATCCCGTCAGCGCGTTTGAATCTTGAAATTCCCCCGCGATTTGCCGAGGCTAAGCGGTACGCTCGAGGAGGGGAAGGTGTAACGAGGGGCACGATTCTCCCCTTCGAGCAAGCGCGGCGTTCACCCCGCGCGCGGTCAGACCAATTTAATAATCAAGTGCCTTTGAGATAGCGTCTAGCACTTATCTCAAATCGATTTTTAAACTCAGCGAGTACAATGGCTATTTTCCGCTAAGCGTCCACTTCCCGAAGTTAAACCACGTAAGGCACGCCTGGCCCGTTCAACACTAAAAATCGCAGTACATTCCCCCCGCCGCGGACGGGCGAGAGCGTTAAGAACGGCGCCTCAGTGCGGGATGGAATTTTTTTCCAAATTTAGAGATATTTTTTATTCTAAAAAGCGCGGCGATGCGTTTTTGAGATGGCTTCTAATAATCTAATGTGGGTTCGGTGAATTCGGGTTGCGGCTTACCGATGTAGTAGCCTTGTGCGTAATCCGCGCCCCAATCACGCAACATCTCTAAAGTGGCGCGATCCTCCACGAATTCGGCCACGGTTTTCTTGCCCAAGGTGCGGGCGATATCGATCATGGAACGAACCAGGGATTGATCCACGGTGTCCTTGGCCAGATTGCGGATGAAGCTGCCGTCGATCTTGATGTAATCCACCGGGAACTCGCGGAGATGGCGGAATGAATTGAAGCCGGCGCCGAAATCGTCCAAGGCGAACATGCAACCGAGCTCGCGCAGCTTCATGATCATCTCCCGGGTCTGCTCGTAGTTGGCCACCGCCGCGGTTTCGGTGATTTCGAAGGTGATCCGTTCGGCCTTGACCCCGGTTTTCTCCAGCTTCTCGCGCAACATCGGCAACAAGGCCTTATCTTGGAAGGCGTAGCTCGACAAGTTGATATTCATGGCGATGTGAGATTGATGAGGGGGAAGATTCTGCAGGACGTCGATAGCCTGGTTTACCACCCAGAGGTCGATGTCGTGGATCAAACCCATATGCTCCGCCACCGGGATGAAATTAATGGGCGTGATCAACTTGCCGTCGTCGCCGACCATGCGGATCAGCGATTCGTAGTGATTGGCCTGTTTATTTTTGATGTCGAGCACCGGCTGGAAGACCAGCTTGAATTTATTGTTGGCCAATGCGTCGCGGATGATCGGCACCCAATGGATGGCGCTGCGCAGGGTCACCATCGCCGTGTCTTCTTTATTGAAGAGATGAACGATGTTGCGGCCGTTGGTCTTGGCGACATAACAGGCCTGATCGGCGCGGGCCAGAATCTCGCTGGCGCCGGTGACGTCGCCGGGCTGAATCAGCGCGATGCCGATGCTGGCGCCGATGTGATAACAATGATTGTCGGTGCGGTAATAATAGGCGTCGAGTAATTTGCGCAAGCGTTCCGCGGTTTCGAGCACCGCCGCTTCCGTGGTGTTTTCGATCAGGATGGCGTATTCGTCGGCGCTGACCCGCGCCAGCAGATCGTTGAGGCCGATTTCCCGGCGCAATAGATTGGCGACTTCAATCAGCAGGCAATCGCCGGTGATGTGGCCTTCGGCGTCGTTGATGACCTTGAAGTGGTCGAGATCGATGTAGAGCAGGGCGCTGAACCGCTGTTTTTTGCGGGAACGCAGCACCGCGATTTCCAATTGCTGTTCCAGGCGGCGGCGATTGAACAGACCGGTGAGATCGTCGTGATTCACCAAATGTTGCAGCCGCGTCTCCATGATGCGGCGTTCGGCCAGTTCGGTTTCCAACTCCTGTTCGCGGGATTTGCGCAGGTCGCGTTCTTTTTTGAGGGCCAGCGACGACAGGATGCGCGGCATCAGATCCACGCGGCGGATCGGTTTGAACATGATGTCGGTGGCGCCGGCGTCGAAACTTTCGCGGGCGACCTTTTCCTGCCAGGTGGCATTGGCGGTCACCATGATGACCGGAATATCCGCCCATTCTTCGAAGGCGCGCATGGTACGGCACACTTCGTAGCCGTCCATTTCCGGCATCATGATATCCAGCAACACCGCGTCGATGGTGCTGATGTGATTGCGCATGTTTTCGCGCAGATGGGTCATCGCCTCTTTGCCGGACGCCGCGGTCAACACGCGGGTGAAGCCGCTCTTGGTCAGCATGGCCTTGAGCAAATCCACGTTGTCCGGCACATCATCGACGATCAGCACCGTCATCGAACGCAGTTCGTCGTAGTGCAAGGAACCGAGATGGGGTAAACCGCCGAGTGTTAAATGGGGAGGGAGCGCTGACTTTTCCTGCCGTTCTGCCATACAGTGCCAAATCCCGAGTAATGAACTGCTATGCCGTTCGAAGAGGCCAAAAATGACGCATTTGGCTGGCCAATTTCGCTTCCTGCACGGACGGCGCGTAAAACATCTATCGGCGCCCGCGATGGGTTCTTTAGGAACCGCGCGGTGGTGGGACCTTGCCGCTGAGAAAATAGGCGAACGCAATCACTTGAGCAACCGCCAGGTAGAGGTTTTCCGGAATCTCGTCTCCCAGTTCGAGGCGGGACAGCAATACCAGCAATTGAGGGTCGGTATGCAGCGGTATATTGTGTTCCGCGGCGACGGCGAGGATGTGTTTCGCCACTTCGCCGCTGCCCTTGGCCACCACCCGCGGCGCGCCCTTGCCCTCGTAACGGAGCGCGACGGCTTTGGGCGGCGGCGTGGGTTTATCGTTCATGCGCGCACATCCACCAGTTGGGACGGCAGTTTCGGGAAGGGGTCGCGGGGCGGACTCCCGATAAAACATTGTAACTGGCCTATTGTTAAACCCGCCGCGGTCAGCGCCTGTTCTAGCCAGTTTAAATGGCGGGTAATCAGCTCGCCGGCCGCCGCTTGCTCGGCCCATAACAGGCTGGACACCTGTTCGGAAGCGAATGTCAGTTTGGCATGCACGGGGCCGAGCGACGGCAACTCGAAATTCAGCCATACCGTCCAGACCGGACCGGATTGGCCGTCGCGCGCCGGAGACTCCCGATCGATTTGCAATTGAAAGACATCCACCCCGTCGGCACGGCGCAACGGTAATTCCGCGCTGACCGCGGTGGCGGGAGAGGGCTCGGCCAGGGCGCTCAGTTGATGCAGCTCGATGCGGGCCAAGGCGGCGGAGACCGATCGGCGCAGATCGCCGTTGTTCTGATCGTCCTTTTGAAGCGTGGCCAATAGCCGCAGCAGATTGGCTTTGAGATCGCCGTCGAGTCGTGCCCCGTCGCCGCGGCTGAGTTTGTTCTCCAGCAGAATGCCGGAATCGTTGAGCGCCTGCTTCAGCGCGCCGGCCTGAAAACCCGCGCCTGCGCCGGGCAGATGATCGAGCAGCTGTTTGAGCAATTGCAGCGCCGGGGCCGGTAAACCGGCGGCGGTGCCGGCGTTGAACACGACCTGGAGGGCGGCGAACGCCTGTTGCAGGGGCAATTGTTGAGGGAGGACGCCGCGCAGGGCGGCGCTGAGCGGATCCGGATCGGGCGCGACGGTCGGGTTGGACGTGGTTGGTACGATCCGCAATACCGGTTGCGCGCCGCCTCGCACCACTTCGAGTTGCAGCGGGGTGCGGGGCGCGAGCGGGGTGGCGGTGGTGGCCTCCACGGTAAACGCGCCGATGCGCAACGAAACGGTCTGCGGCCCGCTGTGGCCGAGCACCACGGCATTGAGACGTTGCCCGGTTTGCCAGGCAGGCAGGGCGGCCGCGCCCGCGGAGGGCGGCAAAACGGCAAAGGTGGTGGCGGTGGGTGCGACAGGCATATCGGCTTCCGTTTCAGTCCCCGCGGATGCGGCGAGTATACCCCAGCGGGAGGCATTCGGCGGTGCGCTGTTTGACGCTGTGGGTGCGCTTGGTTAGATTAGCCTTCATGTCGATCATCAATGTCTGGTACATCCGTCGCAATGGCGAGGTCAAAGGACCTTTTCCGTCAGGCTTGGTTACCCGGCATATCCTGCTTGGCCGCGTCCGCGAGGACGATGAAATCAGCCCCGATGGCCAGACGTGGTCGCGGGTCAGCGAGCATCCCGAACTGATCCCCGCCGTAGTCAAAGAAAATCCCGGCGACCCCGCCGCGCAGGACCGGCTGATCACCGCGCGGCGCTGGGCCGACGAACGTAACGGCGAACGCCGCGGCGATGACGCCGCGCCCGGCATCGAAAAACGTCGCCGCACCGACCGGCGGACACCGGAAACCCCCGAGGAAATGGAATATCGTTTGCTGCGTTCGGTGCGGACTCACGAAGAACAAAAAGAATCGCATCAACGGGCGATCGTATTGGGCGTCGTGGCCGTGCTGGTCATCGGCTTAGGCGCCATGGCGTATTTTTATGAACCGGCCTTGCAGGATAAAGGGGGGGCGGAGTGCGCGCGCGCCCCCGCGCCGAATATCGATTGGAGCAACTGTAGCCTGGAGGGTGCGCGACTGACGGGGGCCAATCTCGCCGGCGCCAAACTGTACAGTACCAAGTTGACCGGGGCCAATTTGCGGGGCAGCCGCCTGGCCGGTGCGAATTTGTCTTACGCCTTTTTGAGTTTGGCCGATCTGGACAATGCCGATTTACGCCAGGCGGATTTGATGGGCGCCAATCTACGCCGCGCCAATCTCGCCCACGTCCGGTTCGATGGCGCCAATCTTTCTTACGCCGACCTCACCGGTGCCGAATTGGCCGGCGCGGATTTGAGCAATGCAAAACTGGGCAATGCCATTTGGCCCGACGGCACGATCTGCGCGCCCGCTTCGTTGGGCCGGTGCGAATCTGCTTCCAGCAACTAATTCCGATACGGGCGGCGATGTTCAGCTTCGAGTAAACGCGGCGATACATGCGTACGCCGGGACCTTTACAAGTAAAAAAAGCGCAGATGCAAACCACGGAGGACCCGGAGAAAAATAAATGGCCGCGCGCCGTGGCCGAAATCAGCTAATAGGTGAACTCACTCAGTGCCCCTCTCTCCGTATCTTCGTGGTCCATCATGAATGCGCGTCGATCTGCGTGGCGGTGTAGCGGTAGATGCGCAGTTCCTCCGCCCAGAATTCTTCGGGCAAACCCGCCTTCAATTTCAATTGGAGCAGGAACTGAATGGGGTCGGGTAACATCTCCCATACCGCAGGCAGGAAAGTGGCGCGCCGTTGTCCATATTCCAAGATCACCCCGTCGATGCCGGGACGCAGCGCCGTCAGCAAGGCCGTTTCATCCGCCACGGGCATGACTTCGGGGGACGACAAGATCGACAGACTGAGCCGCACCGCCGGCCATTCCGATGCCGCCAGTGGCGCGAAACGCGAGTCGCGAAAGGCCGCCGCATAGGCGTTTTCGTGAATATCCGCCGCCAGCGGCCGCACGGCTTCCAAACTGCCGATGCAGCCGCGCAAGGCCTGCCCTGATTTGAGTGTCACGAAACAGGCGCGCGGCGCCTGCAATTCTTCGGGAAATACCGCCGTATCGAGGTCGAAACAACGGGCGTGCTGCAAGCCATGTTCGATGGATTCCCGCGCGATGGTTAGCAGCTGGGGCGCGAAGCCGTTCACCGTTGTATCGCCGGCGCGTCAATGAAACGCATAAGCGCCGTAGCCGACCACCCGATTGCGCGGACCGGCGGTGTCGCCGGAATTGCGCAGATCCAGGGTCTCGCCGCGCAGGCCGTGTTGGCGGGCGGCCTCCAGCAGTCCGTTCACCGCCTTGCTGCCGCAGGCGTGCTCGGCGTCGATGCCGCGGGTTTCCAAGGCGCTGATCGCGTTCGAGGTGGCGCGGTCCATGGCCAGCGCCGTGGCGTAATCGTGATAGTGGCTGAGGTCCGAACTCACGACGATCAAAGTCTCGATGCCGTCCCACAGCAGGGTTAACACTTCGCTCACTTCCTGGGCGCTGGCTTCGCCCACCACCAAAGGCACCAGCGTGAAGTCTCCCAGCGCCAATTGCAAAAAGGGCAGTTGGACTTCCAGCGAATGTTCCCAGGCGTGGGCTTGATCCAATACCTGTACTTGCGATAACGCGGCAAGCAGCCGCACCGCGGATTGATCCACTGTCACGACGCCCAAGGGCGTGGTGAAACCGCTGGCGCTGCTGGTGGCCAGGCCGTGAAACGGAATGCGATGGGAAGGCCCCAATAACACGACGCGGCGAATGGTGTCGCGACCGCTCATCACTTGTGAGTAAGCGCTGGCGGCGACCGGCCCGGAATAGATATAACCGGCATGAGGAACGATGATGGCCTTAGGCGGCGCCGTGCCGCCGGGATGTGCCGCCAGCATCCCGCTCACCATCTCGCGCAAGAGCGCGCTGTCACCTGGATAAAAACTCCCCGCTACGGCGGGCGCGCGTATGGTCGTCATAATCACCCTCCGCTGACTCGGATATTACAATGCTTATTGGGCGGTACCCGAGTAAAAATTTCACCTTCGGAATGCTGCCTCCTCGTGACACCGCTACACAGGCATGGCATGCAAAGGAAACGTCGCCTTAACAAGCCGATGTATGAGTACTGGTTTATGAGTACTGTGTCAGTCTTTTTTAAAGATAGTACGGCGCGCACGCTTGGCAAGTTCCGCCGTTGCCGCGCCGGGTTGAACTATACTTGATCTAAGACGTCGCAAAACAGCGGCTGCGATGTCAAGGAGACAACATGCCGGCCGAAGTTCCGCGAAGCGTGGTACCCGTCAATTACTGGCATCGTTTGGATGACGGACGCGTGCAATGCGATCTCTGTCCGCGTTTCTGCAAATTGCACGAGGGGCAGCAGGGTTTGTGTTTCGTGCGCGCGCGCCGGAACGACCGGATGGTGCTCACCAGTTACGGCCGTTCCAGCGGCTATTGCGTCGATCCCATCGAGAAAAAACCGCTTTACCATTTTCTGCCGGGCACGCCGGTGCTGTCGTTCGGCACGGCGGGCTGCAACCTCGCCTGCAAATTCTGCCAGAACTGGGACATGAGCAAGGCCCGCGAGATGGACGTGCTCGCCGACCACGCCCCGCCCGAACTGATTGCCCGCGCCGCACGTGATCTCGGCTGCGGCAGCGTGGCCTACACCTACAACGATCCGGTGGTGTTCATGGAATACGCGGTGGACGTGGCCGAGGCCTGCCGCGCCGAGGGCATCAAGTCGGTGGCGGTGACGGCGGGTTACATCACCGAGCAGGCGCGCGAGGATTTCTTCCGGCACATGGACGCCGCCAACGTGGATTTGAAGGCCTTCACCGAACGGTTTTATCACAAGGTCTGCGGCGGTCATTTGCAACCGGTGCTGGATACCTTGATGTATTTAAAACAGCTCGGCTCGGTATGGCTGGAAGTCACCACCTTGCTCATCCCCGGCGAAAACGACGGTGAAGCGGAGCTGGAAGCGATGAGCGCCTGGATGATGGAATACCTCGGCCCCGACGTGCCCTGGCATTTCAGCGCCTTTCATCCCGATTGGAAGATGCTGGACATACCGTCCACGCCCCTGACCGTTTTGCTGCGTGCGCGCGACATCGCCCGTAAACACGGCATGCGTTATGTCTACACCGGCAACGTGCACTACGCGACCGGCGATAGTACCTATTGCCATCACTGCGGAGAAAAGGTGATCGGCCGCGATTGGTACGTGCATACCGCGTGGCATCTCACCGACAACGGTCGTTGTTTGACGTGCGGCACGCCGCTGCCCGGTGTCTACGCCGGTCCGCCGGGCGAGTGGGGGGCGCGGCGCCGGCCGGTGCGCTTGCAGGATTTCTCCGCCTAATCGCTGCGCGTGTGATGCCGGTGCCGGTTAACGTTTTATCACTCGCGGCGCGCATCCCCCGTCTTCACGGCGACCTCCACGTTTTCCCGCGAAGTGGCCAATAATCTCGACACCGCCAGGCCGGCGGCGTAGTAATAATTTTCGCGCACCAAGGGGCTGTCTTCGAACACCGCGCCGCTGAGGTTATCCAGACGCGCGAAGCCGCCTATCCACCAATCGCCATAGCGTTTTTGCGCGGTGAGGGTGATCCGGCTGCCGGAGTAACCGCCGGCGGCGTGGTATTCGGGGCGCGTGGCGGTGGCCTGGCCGGGCAACACTTCATAGAAATAATCGTGATAGCCGCGGGTGGCGAACAGCGGCCCGGCGCCGACGCCGACCTTCCAGGGACCGCGCGTGCCGCCGTTGCGGGTTTCGTATTCGATATAGGGCGCGAATACCCAGCCGTGATCGTCGAACTCGTTCCAGTCCACCGAGAAGGCGGCGCGCAGCGGCAGGCGCAGCCACAGCGCGGCGTCGCGCTGGCGGGCGCGCCGCAGCCGGTATTCCAGTTGCGGGCCGATTTCCAAGGTCGGGTGCAGTTCGCGCATGCCGGCGCGGGCGCCGTCGCTGGTTTCGGGGACGGGCACGCCGGCCGCCACGCTGATGTCGAGCAGGAGCCGGTCGCTGGTGAACAGTTTGCCGCGCAGACCACCTTCGTCCACTTGCAGATAACGGCCGCGATACTTGAAATACGGTATCGGCAAGATATAACTGCGGCCCGCGTCGGCGCCGCGGTAAAACGGTACGGAGATCACGCCCAGCCCCAGTCCCACTTCCCACTTCGGCAGGGATTGGGCGCGGCTGGGCGCGGCGGCGACTAACAAGGCGACGGTTAGAACAAGGCGGAAACGAAACGATACCGACATCGGTGTAGTGGCCTATGGCTAAAGATTCGCGGCGGGGCTACCAGCGCCGTTCGACGATTTCGCGGATCTCGCGGTCTTCGAGCAGGATGGGATTGGTCTTCATGCTGTTGCCGCGACTGTGGGCGACGATCTTGTCGAAATCCGCCGGCGCGACGCCGTAGTCGCGCAGGCGCGGCAGGTCCAGTTGTTCCGTCCAGGCGCTTAGCGTCGCCATCAGCGCGTCGCAGGCCGCCATTTCATCGCCGTGCGCGGCGCCGCTCAACAGCGCGCCCAACTCGGCGTATTTCTTGAGCGCCGGGCCGTCGGGCGCGCGGGCGCGCAGGGCGCGGATGTTCACCTCGCTGGCGGTCGCCAACAAGGTGCCGCACACCACGCCGTGTGGGATGGGGAAAAACGCGCCGAGCGGCGAGGCCAGGCCGTGCACCGAACCCAGCCCGACCTGGGCGAGGGTGATGCCCGACAGCAGCGCGCCGTAGGCCAGGCCCGCGCGGCCGTCGGCGGCGTCGGGGCCGTCGCCGCGCCAAGCGGGGAAGAAGCCTTCCTGCACCGCGCGGAGGCCGCTCAAGGCCAAGGCGTCCGTAATCGGATTGGCCTTGCTGGAGACGTAGGATTCCAGCAACTGGGTGAGCGCATCCATGCCGTTGGCGGCGATGAGGGCCGGCGGGCAGGTGCGCAACAGCTCGGGGTCCACCACCGCGTAGGCGGGGACCAGGCATTCGTGGCGGAAGGATTTTTTGAAGCCGTGCGGGCCTTGCACGCTGAGCACGGCGTTTTTGGTGGCCTCGCTGCCGGTGCCGGCGGTGGTGGGTGCGGCGATGAAGGGCACGGCCGGTCCCTGATATTCGCCGCTGCCCACGCCCTCCAGATAATGCATGACCGATTCGTTATGCCGCAGCAGACCGGCGATGGCCTTGCCGGCGTCCAGCACGCTGCCGCCGCCGACGGCGATCACCACTTCGATTCCGTGGCCGCGTTGCCGGGCGACCGCCTCGTCGATGACCGCGGGCGACGGTTCGCCGCTGATGGTCTCGTGTTCCCAGGTGATGTCTTGTTGGCGCAGACCGTCGATGAACGGCGCCCAGAACGGCGATGCAATGAAGGCGTGTCGGCCGGTCACCAGCAAGGCGCGGTGGCCGAATTCGCGGGCGAGCCGCGGTACCTCGGCGAGCCGGCCCGCGCCGAAGACGATACGCGGCAGGCGGGAAAGGCTGAAGGGTGCGATGCCGGTCATCAGGGCGTCTCGGGGAAGAGGCCGATGTATTTCACGCCCAGCCGGGGTCCGGCCATCCACGGCGCGACCCATTCGCGCCGGCGCGAATAATGGGCGGCGGCGTCGCGGCAGGCCTCGTGCGGCACGGAGCGCGCGGGGGCGGCGTCTTGCGGAATATCGAAGCGCGGATTACCCACTTCGCGTACCGAGTCCTGGTGATCGGCGCGCCAGGCGGTGTTCAAGTCCGCGATATGTTTCTGTTTTGCATGAACCTGAACGAGGGTGAGGTGCATGACCGGGCTCCGTTGCGCGCCGAGCGCCGCTCATCGGCCTGCGCGGCAAAGGCCCTTATCTTCAAAGCTTCACGCGCCCAGCGCAAGCCCCGCCGGGCGTTTTGTCCCGGCACAGGGAGGAGTGATCTATATTTATCTTGTAACTCCCGCGGCCAGCCGCGGGGAATTTTAAAATCAAACAAGGAATACATGCGCCGTGCGCAATCGGAACAATGGAGTCCATGACGATACGCGGCGGCTAGGAGGACGGTCCATGGGCTTGGCCACGATGTTGGTGAGATATTTGATCCGCAATGGCGTGAGTTATGAAGTCGTGACTCACCGGATGACCGCGTGCAGCGCCGCGAGCGCCCACATGGCGCAGGTGTCCAGCAGCCAGGTGGCGAAGAGCGTGGTGTTGAAGGACGACACCGGTTACCTGCTGGCGGTATTGCCCGCCGCCAACCGAGTGTTGCTGGGCCGTTTGCACCAGCAGCTCCAGCGCGCCATCGGTTTGGCTACCGAGAACGAAGTGAACGGTTTGTTTTGGGATTGCGTCCCCGGCGCGGTGCCGCCCCTCGGCCCGGCCTACGGTCTGGAGGTCGTCGTGGACGACACCCTCTGGGGCCTGTCTTATGTGTATTTCGAGGGGGGCGATCACCGTGAGCTGGTGAAAGTGCAGGGTGATGATTTCCAGCGCCTGTTGCCCGGTGCGCGGCATGGCCGTTTCAGCCGGCCCGCGCCGCGGTCCTCGCGTTCCGCATGGGCCGCCGTGCGGGCTTGATCCAAGCCGCCATGGGCCCATAATAGGGCGGAGAATTTTTAAGGGAGCGCTGAATAATTCCATCCGGGAATCTCAGGGCGGGGAAAGCGAGAAATGTCATTTTCGCTTTCCTTCACTTTACAATGGCTGACCGCCGTTGAAGATGGCGGCACCGTATGCCGCGGGAACCGCCGATTAATCGGCGGTTCCGTGCCAAAAACGAAAATCCCCCAGCAGAATGAAGGAGTGACGAATATGGGCGGCGAGTGCCTGTTCTGCAAAATGGCCAATGGCCAAATCAAGCCCGATATCGTTTACGAGAATGAGGCGGTGCTGGCGTTCAAAGACATCAATCCGCAGGCCCCGGTGCATGTGTTGGTCATTCCCAAAAAACACATTGCCACCCTCAATGACCTCGAGCCCAACCACGAGGTGCTGATCGGCGAGTTGTATTTGACGGCGAAAAAAGTGGCCCGGCAACTGGGCATCGCCGATGGCGGTTATCGGACCGTGATTAACTGCAACGCCGACGCGGGGCAGACGGTGTTCCATCTCCACCTGCATGTGCTCGGCGGGCGCCAGTTGGGTTGGCCGCCGGGGTGAACCGGGCATAAAAAAACGCCGGCGGGAGGCCGGCGTTTCAGGTTTTCGCAAACAGGCGACGCGTTTATTTGCGTTTGCTGGGGAGGCGGGCGCCGTCCTCGACGCGATAAATCTGTATCGTGAGATAGGTCAGCAGCACCGTAGTGACCACGGCGACCGCAATGACCATATTCGTAATAAGAGCTTCGGATAACATGCTAGCCTCCCGTTGATGATCACGGCCGGAACCCGTCCGGCGTATAAACAGCCGATACCATAACACAGCTTTTTCGGGCTGGGTAGGTGGCGGCGGGGCGGTCACGGCCCGGGTAAGGATGCCGGTCGGGCTGTGGACGTTTTGTCCCGGCCGGCGCAAGGAAAGAGGGGGTGAATAAAAGGGAATAAGGTTTGTAAGAATAAGGTTTGTAATTAGAGGCCGGATTTTTTGTTTTTTCCCTGGAGCAGCGCCACGAACTCCGCCTCCGGCAGGGGCTTGCTGAAAAAGTAGCCTTGAAATTCGTCGCAATGGATGTTTTTCAGAAACGCCAGCTGGGCCTCGGTCTCCACGCCTTCCGCCACCACGTTCAAGCCCAGGCTGTGCGCCAGGGTGATGATGGTGGCGGTGATCGCGGCGTCGTCGGCGTCGTGGGGAATGTCCTTGATGAAAGAGCAATCGACCTTCAACTCGTCCAGCGGAAAGCGCTTGAGGTAACTCAGCGACGAATAGCCAGTGCCGAAATCATCGACTGAAACCTTGAGTCCCATTTCCTTCATCTCGCGCAGGGCCGCCACGCTTTCGACGGGGTTGGCCATGATCATGCTTTCGGTGAGTTCGATGACCAGGTGTTGGGGATCCAAGCCGGTTTGCGCCAGGGTGCCGCGGATGATTTGCACCAAGCCGTATTGACGAAACTGTTGACTCGAAACATTGACCGAAATGCGCAGTGCGCCGAGGCCGAGGGTCTGCCAGTTCTTGCAGTGGCTGCTGGCGGTATGCAGGGCCCACGCGCCGAGCTCGGTGATCAAGCCGGTATCCTCCGCGATGGGGATGAATTCGAGGGGCGATATCATGCCGAATTCGCCGTGACTCCAGCGCATCAAGGCTTCGGCGCCGATGATCTCACCGTTGCCGATGTTGATCTTGGGCTGATAATGCAGGCTGATCTCGTCGCGCGCGATCGCCTTGCGTAACTGGGTCTCCAGGCTGAGCCGCCGCTCGGAGCGGGCGTTGATCTCCGCCGAATAAAATTGATAGGTATTCTTGCCCTGTTGCTTGGCGTGCGACATCGCGATGTCGGCGTGTTTGATCAGCGTGTCCAAGTCTTCGCCGTCGTCGGGAAATACCGCGATGCCGATGCTGGAAGTGAGGAAAATTTCCTGATTGGCGATGGTGCATGGTTTGGCCAGGGCGCCGAGGATGCGGGTCGCCACCTGCCGCGCGTTGTCGGTCTTTTCGATCAGCGGGATGAAGATGGTGAATTCATCGCCGCCGATCCGCGATAGGTTATTAATGGCCTCATAGGTGTTCGATTTGGCGATCAGGTCATCGGGCCGCAGGCAACTTTCCAGGCGCTGTGCCACCAGCTTGAGCAGTAAATCGCCGGCCCGGTGGCCGAGGGTATCGTTGATCTGTTTGAAACGATCGAGATTGATATGCAGGACCACGCAGTATTTTCCGTCGTGTTTGGCTCGGCTGAGCGCGCGTTCGAGCCGGGTCATGAAGGTGCGGCGATTGGGCAGTCCGGTCAATCCGTCGTAATAGGCCAGACGATCCTGATAGGCCTTGGCGGCCAGCGTGTTACGCATTCGCAGAATCAGCTCGCTGGAATCCAGCGGTTTCCCCAGAAAATCGGTGGCCCCGAGTTCCAGGGCCTTCAGCTTGGTGCCGGTATCGACGGCGGAGGTCAGGATGATGACCGGTACATGCTTCAAAGCGGGCTCGGCCCTCAATCTGACCAGGATCTCGAAGCCGTCTATCTTGGGCATTTTGATGTCGAGCAGAATGACGTCCGGGTGCTGATCGAGGATGATATTGAAGGCGGCGGTAGGGTCGGTGGTGGTGATGAACTGGGTGTAACCCGCTGTTTCTAAAAACAGGCGCACCAGATCAATGACGGTTTGATCGTCGTCAATGATCATGATCCTGGCGTGGTTTTGCGAACCGGAATGTTTGTCCAAGGAATCCATGTTCGACGCGATGATTTCTTTATCCGCCGATTTGCGTGTTTCGCTCCCGTCCTTGAAGGGATGTAATTGTTTTGGCGGCGTCAAAACTGACAATTCCTCTCATTACGGCCGGAGGCGGGCGATTGCCCTCAGGGCGCGTGGGCCTGGTTTACCCCTATATCGGCATCTTTCGCACACCTTAATAGTGTTCGTTGCCAAACCCGAAGCCCGCCATGCGGCGCGGATAACGGGGGATAATCGCCGCTTGAGAGGTGAGTCTTTTCTTGCCCGGGACCGGCGCGCCGCGACGGCGGCGTCCATCCCTCCAGCGACAGGCCGCGCGCCGCCTTAGCGGGGAATTTTGAGCGGGGAAATCGAGTTTACAAATTCCTCGGCCACGACCGGATGGCCGTACCAATGTCCTTGACCTTCGTCGCAACCCAGCGCGGCGAGAAATTGATGTTGTTCTTCGGTCTCGACGCCCTCCGCGATCACCTCGAGATTGAGGCTTTGGCCCAGCGCGATCACCGCGCGGGCGATCGCCTCGTCATTGGGATCGTGGGGAATGTCGCGGACGAAGGATTTATCGATTTTCAATTTATCCACCGGCAAGCGTTTCAGGTAACTCAAGGAAGAGTAGCCGGTGCCAAAATCGTCTATGGAAATGGTGACGCCCAACTGCTTGAGCTTGTCGAGCACGTTGACCGTCCAGGCCGTTTTCTGCATGACCAGGCTCTCGGTGATCTCCAATTCCAGACACTGCGAACCGAGACCGCTGGCTTCCAGCGCGCGACCGACGGTGGCGACGATGTCACCCCTTTGGAATTGAATACTTGAAAGGTTTACCGCCATCCGCTTCAACGGGAAGCCCGCGTCCAACCAGGTTTTCATCTGTTTGCACGCGCACTGTAATACCCACTCGCCGATCGATTCGATCAGTCCGCATTCTTCGGCCAGCGAAATGAAGCGCGACGGCAAAATCAGCCCCATGTCGGGATGCTGCCAGCGGATGAGCGCTTCCGCGCCGATCAACTCACCGGTTTTCAGCCGGTATTGGGGTTGATAGAAAAGTATTAATTCGTTTTTTTCCAGGGCATGCCGCAGGGCGTTTTCCAAGGTCAGGCGCTCGAAGGCGGCGGCGGTGAGGGCCGTGGTGTAGAACTGATAGGCGTTACGGCCTTCTTCCTTGGCGCGGTACATCGCCGCGTCCGCGTTCCTGACCAGGGTGGCGCCTTCTTCACCGTCGCCGGGATAGAGGCTGATGCCGACGCTGACCGTCAGATGTAATTCATGGCCTTTCACTGAAAACGGATTGCCCACCGCCTCGGTGAGTTTTTTGGCCAAGTGCGCCACATCCTGCGCGTCGTCGATCTTTTCGATCAGAATGATGAATTCGTCGCCGCCCAGCCGCGCCACGGTGTCTTCCTGGCGGATCAGCCGCGTGATGCGTTTCGCCGTCTCCTTGAGCAGGATGTCGCCGACCGGATGACCGAGGCTGTCGTTGATGTTCTTGAAGCGGTCGAGATCGAGGAACAAGACCGCGACTTGATGGCCTTCGCGTTCGGCGCGTTTTAACGCGTGTTCAAGCCGGTCGTTGAACAGCAAACGATTAGGCAGTTCGGTGAGCGGATCATGATGCGCCAAAAAATCCAATTGTTCTTGCGAACGTTTGATCGCCGAGATATCGGAAAATACCGCGACATAATTGATGATGTTGTTGTCGACGTCGCGTACGACGCTGATGGTCGACCACGCGGGAAAAATCTCGCCGCTTTTCCGCCGGTCCCAGATTTCGCCCTGCCACAGCCCGGCGGTTTCGATCGCCGCCCACATGGTCCGGTAAAAATCCCGGTCATGCCGATCGGATTTTAAAATGCGCGGATTATTCCCCAGAGCGTCCTGTTCCGCATACCCGGTGATTTCGGTGAAGGCCTTGTTGACAGCGATAATCCTGTTATTGGCGTCGGTGACCACCACCGCTTCCGCGGTGTTCTTGACCACCGCGGCCAATTGGCGCAGTTCTTCTTCGGCCCGTTTGCGTTCGGTGATGTCGCGCACGAAGGCGACATGGAGTTCATGATCGCCGAGCCACAGGTGGCGCGCCGACACCTCCACGGGAAACACCACGCCGTCCTTGCGGCGATGCGTGGTTTCGGTGTGCATGGTGTCGATTTCCTCGGAGTGGTGTTGCGCCCACAACAGTCGCCATTTTTCCATGGGGAACAACGGATCGATGTCCCATAGATGCAAGCTCAGCAATTCATCGCGGGTATAGCCGAGCGAACGGCAGGCGGTTTCGTTGACGTAGGAGAAGCCGCCGTCGCGGGTCATGAAGAAGACCCCTTCCGGGGCATTTTCCATCGAGAAGCGGTACATCTGTAACGCTTCCTCCGCCCGTTTTCGTTCGGTAATGTCGCGCCACACGGTGTAGATGGCCTGATGGTCGCCGAGGGTGATGGTGGTAAGCAGCACCTCGACCGGAAAGTCTTCGCCGTCGGTGCGGCGGTGCATCCATTCAAAGCGGTTGCTGCCTTTTTCCAGGGTGGTGCGGATGATTTCCTCGGCCTTTTCGTAGGACGGGCGGCCGTCGGGCTGATGGGCGGGCGAAAGGACCGAAGGATGCAGCGAGAGGAATTGTTTTTTGTCGGTGGCGCGCATCATCTCGACGGTGGCCTGATTGCAGTCGGTGAATACGCCGTTTTCAAAAAGCAGGATGGCGTCGGCGGATTTTTCGAAGAGCGAACGGAAGCGGGCTTCGCGTTCTTGGATGGCGGCTTCGGCCTGCTTGCGTTCGCTGATGTCGCGCACGAAGGCGACGTGGTGGCCCTTTTCGGGGAGCCAGAGATGTTTCGCCGAGACTTCCACGGGAAATACCGTCCCATCCTTACGGCGATGCAAGGTTTCGGTGAAGACCGTGTCGGCTTTGGTGGCGATGATCTCGTCCCAGCGTGCCTTTGGGAAAACCGGATCGATGTCCCATAGTTTCAGTCCCATCAGCTCTTGCCGGGTATATCCCAGCGAGCGGCAGGCCCGGTCGTTCACATAGGAAAATCCGCCGTCGCTGGTCATCAAGAACACCGCGTCCGGCGCGTGCTCCATGAAGAACTGATACATGTGCAGCGCCTCTTCGGCCTGTTTGCGGTCGGTGATGTCGCGCACGAAGGCGACGTGATAATCGGCATCGACCAGCCAGAGGTGCTTCGCGGAGATTTCGACGGGGAAGAGACTGCCGTTCTTATGGCGGTGAGTCGCCTCCACCTGGTGGACCGGGACCTTGTTTTTTTGAAACCGTTGCCACATCGCCTCCCAACCGGATTCCGAGATGGCGGGGTCGATGTCCCACAGTTTAAGACTCATTAATTCATCGCGGCTGTGGCCGAGCGAGAGGCAGGCCTGTTCATTGACGTAGAAGAACCCGCCGCCGCTGCTTATGATGAACACGCCTTCCGGCGCATATTCTATGGAAGACAAAAACAGTTGCAGGGTTTCTTCGGTGAGGTTGCGTTCGCCGGCAATCCACGCCTTGCCGTCGAAATGTAACTGGGGCTCGCTGGACGTCATGCTCGGTTTCCCCTTGCTCAGGTCACGCGTTTTTTATATTTCATTCAAGGAACAGATGCGGCGGGAGTTCGGAAAATAGCTTCTTTTTCAGAATCACTATTCTCATGAAGGGCGGTAATTCCATGGGAATTCCCTCCAGCGGTGATTGTTATCGACTCCCCGAAGCCAAGTCGATGCCCGGACGGCGGCATCAACGGCAGTCGTCGCCGTTATCTGAACCAGTTCCCCCTCGTAAGCGATAGCGTATCGGTGTCGCTCGTTGCGTTACTTGTTATGGGTATGCGAAAAGCCGCGCCAGTCGCTACCCAGCTAACCCGGATGTGGTGCGAGCTTAACCCGAAAACCAGGGTAACGGATATATGTTTAGTCGGCGGGATTCAATCGGTCCGAGTGCGCACGGGGAATGAACCCCCGCGCTTGCTTACAGGGGAGTCTCGCATCGCCTTGTCCTCGCGGCAGGCCGCGGGGAATTTTGAGATTAAAATGGCTAGGGAATCTGAGCGATTTATGCGGAGGTCCTGCGGCATATGGATGGGCATTTTCAAGGGTGTCGGTCATTGAAAATGAAGGGAAGCGAAAATCACATTTCGCTTCCCTCGCTTTGAAAATCCCAGGATGAAATTATTCGAAGTCTTGCTGATCTCGCGATGCGGCGCACGGTCGCACCGGTCGCACCGAATCGGGGTTAAATTTTTTATCTCCTTATTTTGCGCAAGGTAAAAAACGGGTGATGGATTTATTGATTGGGCATTAAGCCCACCGCGACGCTGCGCATGTCGATGGCGCCCATCTCTATTCCTTCCACGGGAAAACTGACGGCTTCACCCGGCTGCTGTTGCGCGATCACATACAGCAGCGGCAAATAATGTTCCGGGGTCGGCACACTCAGCCGGGCGTCCTCGCCGTTGCCCAAATAATGGAGCAAGGGCGTGTGTTCGCCGGCCAGCACATGCCCGCGCACCCAATCGGAAAAGCGTTGCGACCAAGCGTAGGGCGGCGTGTCGTCGGCCCAGGTCAGGCGGCGCAGATTGTGGACGATGTTGCCGCTGCCGATGATCAGCACTCCCTCGTCGCGCAGCGGCGCCAGCCGCCGCGCGAGTGCGTAATGCCAGTCGGAGGATTGTGTCGCGTCGAGACTGAGTTGTACCACGGGAATGTCGGCCTGCGGAAAGGCATGTACCAGCACCGACCACGTGCCGTGGTCGAGTCCCCAGCCCTGGGTGGTGTCCTCGTCCAATGCCACCGGCACCGGGGCAAGCAGCTGTTGCACCCGGTGCGCCAAGGCGGGGGCCCCCGGCGCCGGATACTGGACCTCGAACAAGGCGCGGGGAAAACCGCCGAAGTCGTGGATGGTGCGCGGCCGCGCCATGGCGGTGACCGCCGTGCCGCGGATATACCAATGCGCGGACACCGAAAGTATGGCGGCGGGACGGGGCAGCGACGCCCCCAGTCCCCGCCAGGCCTCGGTGTAGCGGTTGGGTTCGATGGCGTACATGGGATTGCCATGGCCGAAGAAGATTGCCGGCATACGCGGGGGCGGTGTGGTCATCGTCTTCTCCTTTCCCGATTGAATGTGGGTTCGCCGGTTTCCATGTCAGGCGCGCGACGTAGCGCGTTCGGCCGACAACGGTCCGCTGCCATGTACGACGATGTACAAGAGTCCGCCCATGATCGCCAGATTCTTCATGAAGTGGATCATCTGATTCTGCGCCTGCTCGGCGGGCATCGCCCAGAAATTGTGGAAGACCAGCGCGGTGGTCGCGGTGAACAAGAACAGCGCCGCCGCCGCCCAGCGGGCCTTGTAACCGGCGGCGATCAGCAATCCACCGCCCAATTCGACCACGATCGCCACCACCGCCGCGATCGCCGGCAGCGGCAGACCGACGCTGGCGATGTAGCCTACGGTGCCTTCGTAGCCGGCGATCTTGTTCCAGCCGGCCATGATGAAGATTAACGCGATTAAAATACGGCCCACCAAGGGGCCGACGGTTTGCAGGGTGTTCATGACTGTTCCTTTCGTTGTGAAGCGTCGTGCATATCGCACGAGGCGGATTTACGGCTTGAATTTTCTCCCCCATGCGGGGGAGAGTGGATTTCAAACTGTCTGCGATTGAGGAGGGCGCTTACCGCTCAGCGCGCGAAAAAGTCCTCGATCAAGTTATCGAGCGGCGGCGCGGGGTGGCCCACCAAGGCGGCGAAATCGCCGGTGACTCGATCGAAGTTGCCCACCGCCACCGCCGTGTACATATTGGCGATGGCCCGCGCCATCCATTCAGGCACTTTGTATTCAACGAGGGCCTGGGCGTAGTCGTCTTCGCTGACCGGCTGATAACGGATGGGTTTGCCGGTGACCCGCCCCAGCGCGGCAGCCACCTCGTGAAAGGTGTGCGTGGCCGGACCGGTCAATTCGTAGATGGTTTTTTCCAAACGGTCTTTGACCGCCACGGCGGCGAGGGCCTGCCCGAGTTCCGCGCGGCTGATGAAGCTGGTGCGTCCTTCACCCGCCGAGAGATAAAACACCCCGGATTGCAAGGCGCCGCCGACGGTCATCGGCAGATAATCGGCGTAGAGCGGATTGCGCAGTATCGCCAATTCCAGGCCGCTGGCTCGCAGTTCGGCCTCGGTGGCGTGGTGGACCGCGGCGAACTCCGACGGCGAATCGGCCTTCACGTCGAGAAAGCTGGTGTAGATGATCCGTTTGACGCCCGCGGCCTTGGCGGCGCGGATGGCGGTGCGATGCTGGGCGATGCGCAGTTCTTTGGGGCCGTCGGTGGAGATCAGCACCAGCCGCTCGACACCGGCGAAGGCCTGGGCGAGGGTCTCGGGTTTATCGAAATCGCCGTGGCGGACCGTGATGCCGCGCTCGGCGAGCTCGTCGGCCTTGGCCGGATCGCGCACGCTGACCGCGAGTTGTTCGAGGGACGACGGGCCCAGCCGTTTGGCCAGGTGTTCGACGGTGTGGCGGCCGAGGTGGCCGTTGGCTCCTGTGACTAAAATCATGGCGGTACTCCTTGAGTTGGGTGTACTAACTATAGGCCACCGATGCGCACCTAAATAGTGGACAATCGGCTCTTGTCAGTTGCAGAATCGGCAACAATGGATCAACTGGCCGCCATGAGGATGTTCGTCAGGGTCGCAGAGGCGGGGAGTTTCGCCGCCGTCGCCGCCCAGCTCGGCCTCGCCCGCTCGGTGATCACCCGCCAGATCGCCGCGCTCGAGGCGCGGCTCGGTACCAAACTCATCGCCCGCAGCACGCGCCGGCTGGCGCTCACCGCCGCCGGCGCGGCGTACCTGGAAAAATGCCGCGAGATCCTGGCGCTGGTCGAGGAAGCGGAGGGCGATTTGTCCGACGCGCGGCGGGAAATTCGCGGCAGACTGCGCCTGTCGGTGCCGCTGAGTCTCGGCGTGCGTCATCTGATGGCGATGATCTCCGAATTCACCACCCTCCATCCGCGGCTGAACGTCGAGATCGATTTCACCGACCGCCGCATCGATTTGATCGCCGAGGGCATGGACCTCGCCGTGCGGGTGGCGGCGGAGCTGGACGAGACCGTGGTCGCGCGCCGTTTGGGAATCTGCCGTTCGGTGGTGGTGGCGTCGCCCGCCTATCTGGCGCGCCACGGCCGGCCCCGCCATCCGCGCGAATTGATCGACCACGAATGTTTCGGTTATGTGCCTACCTTACGTTCGAGCTGGCCGTTCATCATCAATCATAAACTGACCTGGGTGCGCACCCACGGCCGCATCCAGGCCAACAACGGCGACGCCCTGCTCGACGCCGCGATCCGCGGTCTCGGAATCACCTATCAGCCGACCTTCATCGCCGCGCAGGCCATCGCGGCGGGACAGGTCGAGCCCATCCTCACCGACTATCCGCCCATCGAAATGAACCTGTACGCGATCTTTCCCGGTGGGCGTTACGTGCCGCATCCGGTGCGGGCGCTGGTGGATTTTCTGGCCGAACGGGTCGGCGATCAGCCGCCGTGGGATCGCCATGGACCGGATCGACCCGAACCGCCCGGCCGGCTTTAATCTTAAAATTCCCCGCGGCAAGCCGCGGGGAGCAAGCGATGAGAGATATTTCAAGGAGGGGCGAGTCTGGCGAGGGGCGCGATTCTCCCCCTTGAGCTGGCGGCCGTTTCGCGAGGGCATCGATGTCCATCGTTTGTAGGGCGGCCATGACGACGGGCTGGCGGCCTTGTTGCGTTACCAGCCGGGCGCCACGGCGCCACTGCATGTCCACGAAGGTATCGAACATATTTTGGCAGTGAGCGGCGGCGCCAGTCCGGCGAGCACGGCCCTTACGCGGTGGCTTCTTGCTGATCAGCCCACCGGCTTCCAGGCATCGCGTCACCAGCGCCGAGGGCCGCATCATGCCGGCGATCTGGCAACGCCCCGTGCGTTTCTGGATCGACTGAGGGGCTTGGCTTGCCCGGCGCTTCCATCCCCCGCAAATCGCAACGAGGACTTCAAGCCGATTAAGAAAGCTCTGAATAATGGCATCCTGGAAGTTTCAGAGCACGGGAAGCGAAAATGTGGTTTCGCTGCCCTGCATTTTCGATGGTTAACGCCGTTGAAAATGGCGGCACATCCGTGTGTCGCGTGCATCTCTGAATAAATCAGAGGTTCCTTAACGGTCCTCGGGAACTAAATCATCGCACGTGGGTGCTCGCGCCCCCGATGCTCAAGTCGATTTTGAGAGAGTTCTCATCATCTTCTCCGCGCTTAAAGCTTCAAGACGGCATTGCCGTTATCCGTCCTGGGCATCACCCGTTTTCCGATGGGACGGGATGCTTAACTGTGGTTAGAAGACGCTGTTAATCCAGGCATATTAGGATGGAGAGCATGGACACCGATCAAATAGAAGTTTCATGGGTTGAAGAACTGTTCAGGCTCGGTGCCGACATGGTCCGGGAAAAACCAGCGACGGTATTGGGCCGGCTTCTGTCGCACACCGTCGCGGGTTTTAAGTCTTCCAGCGGTTGCTTGGCCTTGCTGGGGGAAGATCAGCAGAGTTTGAGTATCGTCGCCGGCGTGGATTTGCCGCCGCATCTGATCGGCCACAGCATTCGCCATGGCGAGGGGATCATCGGCCGGGTCGCCGCGTCCCGCCAGCCGCTTTTATTGGAGGGCGATATCTCCAAAGACCCGCGCTACAGGGAGGCGGTCGAAAAACGTGAGCGGCCGCGGCCGGCCTCGGCGCTGTGTTTGCCCCTGCAATTGGAGCAGCGCCTGTTCGGCGTGGTGACCCTCAATCGGTCCAGCGGCATGTCCTCATTCACCGAAGCGGATGTCCGGCGCGGCCAAGCGGCGGCCAATCTCATGACCCTGGTGATGCATAACGCCAGGTCGCAGGCGGTCCAGCAGCAGAAAATCCGCGAATTGGAAATATTGAACGGCGAAGTCAGCGCGATGAATCGCCGTCTTGAAAGCGCCCACAGCGAACTGACTCACGCGGAGAAGATGATCGCGATCGGGCGCCTGGCCGCCGGGGTCGCTCATGGAATCAATAATCCGGCGAGTTATGTCAATTCCAATCTCTATACCCTGCACGGTTATATGGATGACTTGTTTGCCCTGCTGGATGCCTACGCCGAACTGGACGGCGTATTTCCCGAACACGAGGCGGTGAAGGCGATCCACGCCTTGAAGCAACGTATCGATCTCGCTTATCTCAAGGGCGATAGCGCCGATCTGCTCCGGGAATCCCAGGAAGGCGTCGAACGGATACGACTAATCGTGTGCGATCTTCAGCAATTTTCCCAAGCGGAAAGCACCGCCTGGCAATGGGTCGATCTGCATCAAGGCATGGAGAGTGCCCTCAATCTCTTCCGCAACGAGATCAAATGCAAGGCCGACGTCGTCAAGGAATACGGCGATCTGCCGCCGGTGAAATGCATCCCCTCGCAAATCAATCAGGTGTTCATTAGCCTGTTGCTGAACGCGCTGCAGGCCATCGAAGGCCAGGGCGTCATCACCGTGCGCAGCGGCGTCGAATCCGCATGGATCTGGTTCGAGGTGCAGGATAACGGTAAAGGTATCGCGCCCGACCATGTGCATCACATCTTCGAACCCTTCTTTACCACCAATCCGGTCGGCAAGGGTACCGGTCTTGGCTTGTCGGTATCCTGGAATATCGTCTCCAGGCACGGCGGGTGTTTCGAAGTAAAAAGCGTATTGGGAGAAGGATCCCGATTTCGAGTCTGTTTACCCCGCGCCGGCACCGCGGTCGCTGAAATAGCGAGCGATAAGGCGACCCCTTCGTGATGTTCGAGGTGGCGCCGCGCCACTCCCTTCCCAAGGCACTGCGGGGAATCGTGTGCCTGATTTTCATGATCGCCCTGGTCATGGCCGGTTATTCCATCTGGCTGACCACTTCGATCGTCGATCGCCATGCCGCGCTCTTGAAACTCAGCGAAAGCATGCGCGATCACGCGAACTCGCTTTATCGCAGACTGGTCATCGCCGAAAGCGACGGTTATGAATACGCGAGTGTGCTCGCTTTGGTGGACGCAGAGCTTCGGCTGGTGCATATCGGCTTGGAGGGCGGCGGTACCGACGAAGTGATCCTGCATGCGGTGCGCAACGCCGATTTGCGCGAGGACTTGAAAAACATCCACGATCTGTTGAGGCCATGGCGAGATCGACTGGCGCTGCTCGCGCCGGAGAAAAATGCCTTGTACAAGGCGCGGCCGGACGACATTTCCTTATCCGACGATTTGCTGATCCTGGTCGATGCCATGGCGGCGGACGTGCAAACCGTCATCGTCAAAGACGGCCGCCGCTTGATCTGGACCAATGCGATTACCTTGCTCGTGTTGCTGACCTTGTTCGCCTATATCCTGCTACGCAGGCGGCGTTATCAGCGGGGTATCGTCACGCGCGCGCAGGAACTCGATGAACTGGTGGGTCGGCGTACCATGGAGTTGCAACAAGCCCTCGACAATAATGCCGAACAGATGGCGGCCTTGCGTGTGGCCAATATCCGTATTCTCGCCATGGACGAGGTCTTTAATAAATTGCGGGAGATCGCCCAGCGATTATTCATGGATCGCGATTATCCGGCTTTTTATAAAGAGGTGATCGCCGATGTCATGAAGATGACCGACGCCCGCGGCGGCGTGGTGCATTTGCTGGCTGGCGAAGACCGCGCCGCGGCGGTTTTTTCCCGCAATATGCCTGAAGAGCGGATAAACGATATTGAAGATGCGCTGCGGCGTCGAGATCTTTGGGAACACATTTGCCGCGAGAAAAAAATCGTGCGCCTGGATGCGCTGGCGGCGAGTGACGGCATCGCCGAGGACGCGGCGCCGGGTCTGCTGGGCGTGCCCTTGGTGGTCAAGCAGACGGTTTTCGGAATCCTGTATTTAGTGGAAGGGGGAAAGCCTTTTTCCGATAACGACGAAATCGCCCTCGGCATGTATGCGCGCGAACTCACCCAAGTGCTGGACCATCAGCGGCTGATGGAGGCGCTGGAACGCGACAACGCCGAGCGCCGCGTCGCCGAAGACAGCCTGGCCCAGGCCCGGGCGCGTATTCAATCGCTGATCGATAACAGTCCGGCGCTCATCTATAGTTGCCGGCCCGACGACTTCGCGCTCACTTATATGAGCGACAATATCGAACGTATTTTCGGCGCCCGCGCGGCGGATTTCATCGGCGATGCCAGCTTGTGGATGGAACGCGTGCATCCGGACGATTTGCCGATGGTGATGGCCAAGTCGCAGGACTTGATGGCGAACGGGGAAAGGGTCTTGGAATGCCGGGCGCTGCGTAACGACGGTGAATATTGCTGGATACGCGATAACGCGCGGGTGGTATGCGACGCCGCCGGCCGGCCGGTGGAAATTCTGGGGGTGGTGACCGACATCACTGAATATAAATTGGCGGAACAGGCGATGCGTACGATGGAAGCCTCCGCGCAGGCGACATTGGATGGATTATCCAGCCGCATCGTGTTGCTCAACGAGCGTGGCGAAATCATCGCCGTCAACGCGGCGTGGCGCGCCTGCGCCGAAAGTCCGGACAGTCTTTGGTGCGGCGGCTGCGTCGGTATCGATTATTTGGAGCTGGCGCGCCAACGGTCCGGCCAAATCGCGATTCAGGACGGGGAAACCGCCGTGGCGCAGGGTCTTTCGGCACTGATGGCGGGACAGTGCCAAGAGTA
The DNA here is from genome assembly GCA_963729605.1 of uncultured Gammaproteobacteria bacterium. GTDB lineage: Bacteria > Pseudomonadota > Gammaproteobacteria > DRLM01 > DRLM01 > CAKKSB01. The sequence goes on from CAVSNY010000004.1 coordinate 257,112, forward strand.
TTATCTCGAATATCTGCACGCGGCCGTTTCCGGCGCACGCTGGTACGCTTTGCATGCCACGCGTTTTCAAAACGCCGCCGATCTGCGCATCGTGATTTCCGAGCAAGACATCACTCAGCGTAAATTGGCCGAGGCCGAACTCCGACAGCAGCATGCCGCTTTGCAAAGCATCAACAGCCGTTTGGAAATGGCGAATCTGCAATTGCTGCAATCGGATAAAATGGCGGCGATCGGCCAGTTGGCCGCCGGAGTCGCCCATGAAATCAATAATCCGGTGGGTTACGTCAGTTCCAATCTGAGCAGCCTGCAACATTATGTCGATGATTTATTCCGGGTGATACGGGCCTATGAAGAGATTGAACCGGCTTTGCCGGAGCAAGGCGAGGCGTGGCGGGCCCTTCAGGCCGTCAAGAACGAGGTGGATTTGAATTTTCTCATGGAAGACGTCGTGAGTCTGCTTGGTGAATCGCAGGAGGGTGTGGCGCGGGTGCGGGATATCGTGCAAAACCTCAAGAGTTTTTCCCATGTCGACGAGCAGGTCTGGGAATGGAACGATCTGCATAAGGGATTGGACAGTACTTTGAACATCGTCCACAACGAACTCAAATACAAGGCGCAGGTGATCAAGGAATACGGCGACCTGCCGCTGATCGAATGCCGTTTGTCCCAGCTCAATCAGGTATTCATGAATCTATTGGTCAATGCGGCGCAAGCCATCGAAGAGCGGGGAACCATTTGGATACGGACCGGTGTCGAAGGCGAGACGGTGTGGGTCGAGATCGAGGACACCGGCAAGGGTATTTCGCCGGAACAACTGGGCCGGATCTTCGAGCCGTTTTTCACGACTAAACCGGTGGGCAAAGGTACCGGCCTCGGTCTGTCGCTCTCCTACGACATCGTCGCCAAACACGGCGGGCGTATCGACGTGAAGAGCACGCCGGGCAAAGGCAGCTGCTTTCGCATTTATTTATCCCGCTGCCGTCCGTCCGGCGAGGAAATCCGCGTGACGGCGCCCGAGGCATTGGAAAGGTGAATGATGAGTGCCGTTGATCGAGCGCGAACCGGGTATCGCGGGCCGGGGCGGATCGCGCCGCGCCTCGAGCGGCGCGCTGTCCGTGCGGCGGTCGAGCGCTAGCGATGGCGGAATTCGACGAAGCCGCCCGGCGTTTGACCATCAAGCTGGTTTATTACGGCCCGGCCCTCAGCGGCAAGACCACCAATCTCATCCGTCTGCACGACATGCTGCGGCCGGAGTTGAAAGGCGAGATGATGACCTTGGAAACCCGCAATGACCGTACCTTGTTTTTCGATCTTCTGCCCTTGGGATTTCGCGCGCCTTCCGGTTTGCTGGTGAAGTTCAAACTGTATACCGTGCCCGGCCAGGTGGCCCACGACAGCACCCGCAAGGCGGTGTTGTCGCGCGCCGACGGCGTGGTGTTCGTCGCCGATTCCCAGCGTTCGCAAGGCGTGAACAACGCCGAGGCCTTTCAGAATCTGGCGGACAACGCTCAACGGGTGGGCCTGGATTTCGCCAGCCTGCCCTTGGTGGTGCAGTTCAACAAGCGCGATCTGCTCGACGGCGTCAGCGAAGAGGAGGTGGCGGCGCGCTGGGCGGCGACGCCGTGGCCGGTGATTTACGCCACCGCCATCAAAGGACTGGGAGTGCGCGAGACCTTTCGCTGCTTATTGGGCAAGGTGTATGAACTTATCGACCGTCAACATCAACTGGCGACGGCGCATGGCATGAGCGGTACCGCCTTCGTGAAGGCGGCGGAGGAGAGCGATGGCGAGCGTACGTGATGCGGGCGACGGGTTGACCGAGTGGTGTTTCGACCGCGATCTGACCCTCAGTGAATTGCTGACCGGCGTGGACGGCGGGCGTTTGTTCGACGCGTTGAAGATCCTGCTCGCGGCGCCGCTGCGCCTGGTGGATACCGAGGATCAGGTGTTGTTGGGGACCGACGTGCCCGCCGCGGCGCGGCGAGTGGTGATCAAGGGTGAACTGGAGCCGCTCGGTTATCTGGAGGCCCTCGCCCCGGAAGAGGCCTTGCGCGCCGCCGCGCAGTTGCTGGAAATCATTCTGCGCGGCGCGGCGCGTTATCAAATGGCGTCGGACCTGCATCTCGAGGCGGTGAGCGAGGATTACCGCGAATTGCAACGCCGCCACGACGCCTTGCAGATGTCCGAGGCGCGCTACCGCGCCTTGACGGCGACCTTGGAACAACAAGTGGCCGCGCAGGTGCAGACCATCGACAACGCCCGCCGCCAGCTCTATCAATCGGAAAAACTCGCCGCGGTCGGCCAGCTCGCGGCGGGCGTGGCCCATGAAATCAACAATCCCATCGGTTTCATCAGCAGCAACCTGTCCACGGCCCTCGCCTATTTGACCAAGCTCGATGAATTCGGCGGGCGCCTCGCCGAACACGGGACGGCGCCGTTGCGAACGGCCTGGCGCGAGGCGGATCTGGATTATGTGCTCAAGGACTTTTCCGCGCTGATGCAAGAATCCTTGGACGGCGCGCGCCGGGTGACGCGCATCGTGGCCGATCTCAAAGGGTTCTCGCGAGTGGATAGCGCCGCGGTCGCGCCGGCGGACGTCAACGAGATCATCCGCGGGATGTGCAATGTCAGCCGCGGTCAGACCGAGGGTCGGGTCGAGTTGGTATTGGATCTGAGTCCGCTGCCGATACTGGAATGTAACGCCGCCGCCTTGGGTCAGGTGTTCTACAATTTACTCAGTAACGCCGCGCAGGCGATGGAGGGCCAGCCGGCGGCTCGTCTGCGGATCGCCACCGTCCAGCGCGGGGGAGAGATCGTAATCACGCTGGCGGACAACGGCCCCGGCATTCCCGCCGAGGTGTTGCCGCGGATCTTCGATCCGTTCTTCACCACCAAGGACGTGGGGCAGGGCACGGGACTCGGCTTGACGGTGTGTACCGATGTCGTGCACGCCCATCGGGGCCGCATCACCGTCCAGAGCCGTGAAAACGTGGGGACTGAATTCACGGTGTATTTACCGCTGCCGGGTTGAATCAGCCGGAAACGCGACAGCGGTACCGCACTACGACTACTACGCCAATCGGGAACCGATTTCGAGATCGCCATGTCACGTTATGCCTCCTTATTCACCGACGCCTCGGCGCCGCCGCCCGAGTCCAGTCCGCCGGACGTGACCTATCGCATCCTGCTGGTGGACGACGAGCCCAATGTGCTGCGCGCCCTGCGGCGGGTGTTTCATCGCGAGCATTACGAGATCGTCACCGCCGCCGACGGCAATCAGGCCCTCGCCCTGCTCGCCGAGCGGGAATTCCAGCTCATCATCTCCGATTACATGATGCCCGGCCTCAACGGCGCCGAGCTGCTGAAACGCGCCAAGAACATGCGGCCCGATATGATCCGCATCATGCTCACCGGCCATGCCGACGCCGGCGCGGTGATGGGCGCGGTCAACGAGGGCGCGGTCTATAAATTCATACTCAAACCCTGGAACGACGACGATCTGCGGGTGACCACGGCCTTGGCCCTGGAGCAATATGATCTGATCCAGCGCAATCGCCGTTTGCAGAGCGAGAATACCAAGCAGGGCCAAGAGATCACCCGGCTCAGCAAACTGACGGTCACCAACCGCAGCCAGTTGGCGATCATGCTGCACAAGCGCGGCCTGCTCAACGACGCCCAGGTGCAGGAGCTGTATAAGCTGTATCAAGTCCGTAAAGAACCTTTGATCAAGCTGCTGTTGGAGAAGGGCTGGGTGGAGGAGCGGGCGATACGCGCCATTCTGCGCAAGGACCTGATGGTGGACGAGGTGCAACTCGCCGAGTTCCAGGTCGATCCGGCGGTGACGGTGCTGCTGCCGCGCAGTTTTTGCGAACGGCAATGGGTGATCCCGCTCAAGCTGCAAGGACGGCGGCTGATGCTGGCGGTCGCCGATCCGATGGACCAGGGCCTGGTGGACGATCTGCGTTTCATCTCCGGTTTGGAGGTGCAGCCGGTGATGGCCGACGTGGCCGCCATCCAGGCCAAGATCAAGGAGGTCTACGGCGACCGCGACGACACGTCGCTCGTCGAGCTGAATACCGTGGTGGGATCGAGCGATCCGCTCGACACCATCGAGATCGTGATTGAAGACGAGGAAGACGTCGCGCTGGACGAACTGCTGCGCAGCACCGAGGAGCCGCCGGCCATCCGTCTAGTAAACGCGGTGATCCTCGAGGCCCTGCGCATGGGGGTGAGCGATATCCACATTCAACCCCGCACCAAAAACGTGGTGGTGCGTTACCGCCTCGACGGCGTGCTCACCGACAAGATTCAGATACCCCATTATCTCTATCCGTCCCTGGTGTCGCGCATCAAGATCATGGCGGAGCTCAACATCGCCGAGCGGCGGCGCCCGCAGGACGGCCGCATCGCGGTGAAGACGCCGAACCGTATCGTCGATCTGCGCATCTCGACCTTGCCGACCATCAACGGCGAGAAGATCGTGATGCGTATCCTCGACCGCAATTCGGCGATCCATCGCATCGAGGAACTGGGTTTCGCGGCGAACGATCTGGACAAGGTGCTGGCCATGGTCACCCGGCCGCAGGGCATCATACTCGCCACCGGTCCCACCGGCAGCGGCAAGACCACCACTTTGTATTCTTTGTTGCAGCACGACGCGACGCCGACCAAGAACTACATCACCATCGAAGACCCGGTGGAGTATTACCTCGACATGGCCGGCCAGGTCCATGTGCGCGAGAAAATCGTGGATTTCGCGGGGATACTCCGCGCGGTGCTGCGCCAGGATCCGGACGTGATACTGCTGGGCGAGATCCGCGACACCGCGACCGCCGACGTGGCGTTTCAAGGCGCGCTCACCGGCCATCTGGTGTATTCGACACTGCACACCAATTCCGCGGCGGCCACCATCGCCCGCCTCTTCGACCTCGGTCTCAAGCCTTATGTGGTGGCGTCCGCGCTGGAAGGCATCATCGCCCAACGGCTGGTGCGGCGCATCTGTCCCGAATGCCGCGAGCCCGCGGCGGCGGAGCCGACCCTGCGGCGCCGGCTGGGTGCGTTGTTCACGGAAGAGCTGACCGCCAGCTTCCGTGGTCGCGGCTGCGGCCATTGTCACAACAGCGGTTATCGCGGCCGTTTGCCCCTCTACGAGGTCTTGGTGCCCGACGATGAATTGCGCCATCTGATCGGTAGTGGCGCCACGGTCCTGGATCTGACGCGACTCGCCCGCCGGCGCGGCGCCGGCAGTTTGCTGGAAGACGCCCAGCGCAAGGCCAACGCCGGCTTGACCACCTTCGAAGAAGTCCTGCGGGTCTTGGGCGCGCAGTCCCCGGAGACCGTGATCTAGCGCCGCGACATCATTCGCGCACGCCCGGCGGTCCTCTCATTCGGTTGAATGTCACTGTCCGCATCCCCCTTGGCCAGCGTCGTTCTGGTAAAAATACGCGGACACACCGCGCCTGTGACCGCCGTCGCGACGCCCGCGCCTTCCGCCGCCGCGATCTTGTATACTCCGGGGGCGTATCAGCAAGGCACCGGCAACGGATGCGAGTGGCGCTCTCGCCACCTCAACACAGGGAAGGATGAACCTATGTCTTATCGGAAGAGTCTCGAAACAATTCTGGCGGCGGTGCTTGCCGTCTTCTCCACCGGCGCCTGGGGAGACGGTTTCAACGACGTATATGTGATCGGCGATAGCTTGTCCGACCAGGGCAACTTGTTCAACGCCACGCAGCAGAGCACCGGCAACGGCGTGCCGGCCGACGATCACTATTATCAGGGACGCTTTTCCAACGGCGAGATTGCCGTGGGCCTGCTGGCGCGGAAACTCGGCGTGCATTTGAAGGCGTCGAGTGAAGGCGGCAACAATTTCGCCTACGGCGGCGCGCGCACCGACTTACAACGTGGTGGAAGCGGATGTCGTCAAACCCTTTCCGGTGTCTCTGCTGCCGCAGGGCGGCGCCTTTCCCGAGGACGCCTTCCCGTGGACCATCAATGGCCAGAGCGCCGTGTTCGCCGCCCGTCCTGTTTCCAACCCCGATGCGCTCTACGTGGTGTTCACGGGTTCGAATGACGTCGCCGATCTGATCAACATGGTGGCGGCGCACGCGGTGAATCCGGCCTTCCCGGCGGTCGATGTCCATGCCGTGATCGCGAACGTGGTGCAGGATATCGACGCGGCCATCGCCGCCGCGGTGGCCGCCGGGGCGCGGGACGTGCTGCTGCCCAACGTCCCCAACTTCGGGATCGTGCCCCGCGTCACTCGCTCAGGTCCCGCGGTGGCCGCTCTCGCGAGTGGCCTGGCGCGGCAATACAACGCGGCCTTCGCCGCCATGCTGGCCGGTTGGACGGGGCGGGTGAACATCATCCCCTTCGATATGTATGCCCTGTCGTCCGCGGTCGCCGCGCGTCCCGCCGCCTTCGGCTTCAGCAATGCCACGCTACCCTGCTACTCCGGTTTCGTCGCTCCCGGCGGACCCGACGCCACGGTTTGTCCCACCCCCGCCAGCTACGTGTTCTGGGACGATGAACATCCCACCGCGGCCTTCCATGCCCTGCTGGCGGAACGCCTGTATGCCGCCGTCATGATCGATATCTTCGATGACCTCGCCGAGCGCGTGCACGGCGTGCCCGCGCCCAAGGGCGTGACGGCCGCGCTCGCCGCCAAATTGGAGGGCGTCAGACGGCTGCTGACGGATGCCGGTACCGCCAATGACGCGGGCGCCGTCAACAAGCTTAAAAGTTTCGTCCTCGCGGTGGAGGCTCAGCGGCGCAAAGGCAAGTTGTCCGCAGCCGAGGCCGCCGTCCTCAGCGAGCGGGCGGAGAAGCTCATCTTTCTAGTGAAGCGGCCGCAGGGTTGATGCGCTCGACGATGTCGCCGCGCCGGTGAGCGCGACGGTTTTCAAATAACCTAAACCGGCGCGCTGCCGCCGCCTGCATTCAGAAGCCCATACGCTGGCCGGCGCCCAGCAGCGTGGCGATGCCGAGTATCGCGAAAATGGCCGCCGCGATGCCGTGAACCAAGCGGACGGGCATGCGCCGGGCGATGCGGTCTCCCAGCAGGACGGCCGGTACGTTGGCGATCATCATGCCGAGGGTGGTGCCGGCGACCACGTAGAAGAAGGCCTGGTATTGCGCGGCGAGGGCGACGGTCGCGATCTGGGTCTTGTCGCCCATCTCGGCGAGGAAGAAGGCGACCAAGGTCGTGCCGAAGACACCGAAGCGGGCGAGCTTGGCGTCGCCCTCGTCGAATTTATCGGGAACGAGTATCCACACCGCCATCGCGATGAAGGACAGGCCGAGTATCCAACGCAAGGTCTCGGGCGCGAGCAAGGACGTGAGCCACGCCCCGAGCGCGCCGGCGAAGGCGTGATTGGCCAGGGTGGCGACCAGGATGCCCAATACGATAGGCAGGGGTTTGCGGAATTTGGCCGCGAGGAGGAAGGCGAGGAGTTGGGTCTTGTCGCCGATTTCGGCGAGGGCGACCACGCCGGTCGAGATGAGGAAGGCTTCCAAAATGACTGCTCCTTGGCCGGACACGATCCCATGACCATACGCCTCCCCGGCCAAATCCGGAGGCGGTATGGTCAAAGGTCTTGCCAAGCAAAGGCACCGCTTGCGCCATGACCGTGAGGTCAAGTGTGTTGACGCAAGCCCCTTCCGCGCGGTGCGAAGGGCGGCTACTCCCCAATGACGGGCGGGATTTTACGCAGCCGGGCTTCCCGCGTCCATCGAAAATTTTCGTTAAGCGGGACCGCCGACGCCGAAGCCGTCCAGGCCAATGCCACAACATTATTTATTCTCCGTGTCCTCCGGGATCGATATCCGCATTTTTCAGGATCGATGACGCCGGCCCGTAGCGGAAAGCTCAGCGCGGCTGGAAGGCGATGATGCCCATGCCGATCAAGGCGACGCCGGCGCCGACCACGTCCCAGGTCGTCGGCCGGATGCCGTCCACCGCCCACAGCCAAACCAGCGCCGCGCCGATGTAGACGCCGCCGTAAGCGGCATACACCCGGCCCGCCGGGTGGTCGTGCAAGGTCAACAGCCAGGCGAACAGCGCGAGGCTGGCCGCCGCCGGCAGCAATAGCCAGACCGAGCCTTGGCGCTGCAACCACAGATAGGGAAGGTAGCAGCCGACGATCTCGGCGAGGGCCGTCGCGAGGTAGAGCAAAAGGGTTTTCATGCCGTGTTAACGCGGCCGCGCCGCGAGTTAACGCGCATCATCTTCGACCGCCGCGCCCATGCGGGCCAGCACATGGCGGGTCATGCCCTGCGCCAATTCGTGTTCGCCGAGGAAGACTTTGCCGACGTTTTCCTTTTGCAACAGTTGCGCCTCTTCTTCGCTGTGGGTGCGCAAAACCGTTTCAATGGCTGGATTGAGGGTGCGGGCGATCTCCACCATCTTGCGGACATGAAAGGTGTCCGGCGTGGCGATGACCAGCATGCCGGCCCGCGCGATATGGGCCTGGATCAACACCGCGGGATCCGATGCATCGCCCGAGACGGCCGGGATGTTGCGGGCGCGCAATTTTTCCACTATCTCGCGGTTCTGCTCGGCGACGACATACGGAATATGTCTCGCGGTGAGCGCCTCGGCGATGCGGCGGCCGACCCGCCCGTAACCCACCAGCACCACTTGGCCGGTCAGTTGAGACTGATCGACCGACATCGGCAATTCAGCGAGCGGATCGGTTTTTTGCTCGAGTTTCCGCGCGAGGCCGGAGCGGGTGCGGACCCAGGCCTGCGCCGGCTCGATGGCCGCGAAGACCAGCGAATTGAGCGCGATGGAAATCAAGGCGCCGGCGAGGATCAGGCTTTGCCCTTCGAGCGGCAGCAGATCCAGCGCGACGCCGAGTCCGGCCAGGATGAAGGAGAACTCGCCGATCTGGGCCAGGCTCGCCCCGACCGTGAGCGCGGTGTTGAGCGGATAACGGAAGGCCAGCACCAGGGCGACGGCGGCGAGGGTCTTGCCGACCATGATGATGGCGACCACCGCCAGCACTTTGAGCGGTTCATCGACCAGCACCATGGGGTCGAACAACATGCCGACCGAGACGAAGAACAACACCGAGAAGGCATCGCGGAGCGGCAGGGATTCGTCGGCGGCGCGGTGGCTGAATTCCGACTCGCGCATCATCATGCCGGCGAAAAAGGCGCCCAGCGCGAAGGACACATCGAACAATACCGCCGAACCGTAGGCGACCCCGACCGCCGCCGCGATCACGCACAGCGTGAACAGCTCGCGCGAACCGCTGCGCGCCACCAGCCAGAGTATGTGGGGAAACACCCGGCGTCCCACCACCAGCATCAAGGCGATGAAGGCCGCGACCTTGGCCAGGGTGAATCCCAGCGTCGTCCACAGATTGCCGGCATCGGCCGCATCCGGCTTGCCGCCCAGCAGCGCGGCGAGGGGCGGCAGCAACACCAGCGCCAGGACCATCACCAGATCTTCGACGATCAGCCAGCCCACCGCGATGCGGCCGTTGACCGATTCCAATACGCCGCGGGCCTCGAGCGCGCGCAGCAGCACCACCGTGCTGGCGACCGACAAGGCGAGGCCGAACACCAGCGCCGCGCCCAGGTTCCAGCCCCAGAAGTGAGCGGTCACCATGCCCAGCGCGGTGGCCACCGCGATCTGCACGATGGCGCCGGGGATGGCGATGCGGCGGACGGCGAGCAAGTCGTTCAAGGAAAAATGCAGCCCCACGCCGAACATCAGCAGCATCACCCCGATCTCGGCGAGCTGCACGGCGAGTTCCATATCGGCGACATAACCGGGTGTGGCAGGGCCGATCATGATGCCCGCCAGCAGATAGCCGACCAGCGGCGGCATCTTCAAACGCGACGCAAGGTAGCCAAAAATCATCGCCAACCCCAGCCCGGCTGCAATGGTGGTGATCAGGTTGATGTCGTGAGGCATTACTTCTCTTCCTTCCTGGCGGGTTTCGGCCGCGTCGCTTGGCCGGGACGTCCTGATCGGCGGCCGATGCGGCGGCGTCCCCGCGATTTATCTATGTGAATTGAGGTTTGACTAAGCGGCAGATCGCCGGCGGTGGCCGGGACTGCCGTGAGGATTTTATAGACCGACCGCGATTTAGGACAGCGCCGACCGCGGCAGGGTCAGCGGGATATGGTAACCCGGTTGTCCCGGTCTGGCGATGAGTTACTGAAACCCCGTTACCGAAGCCGCCTTCATTTTGCCTTGTGCGTTCTAACAAGAAGGTGGGCCGGGGCCGGGCGAGTGAGAAAGCATTTTCAGCACACTCCAGTGCATGGGCGGCGTGGGGAGTGAGGAAATCGCGCGGCGTACCTCTGGCCTCAGGCCCGGGTTTGCGTGATGCGTCGGCCCGCCGATGCGGCCTGTGATGCCAGGGCTCTAATACATCATGCTCTGAAAATTCCAGGATGGAATTATTCAGAGCTTCCTTAATAAATACATGGGCGTAAACGGGGCTGCGATCGCCCCGGCGGCGCTGGCTAAGCTTCTCGATGCGGGGCCGATAATATTGCAGCGGCATCAGCGGCGCAGGGAAGCCTCGGGGGTTTTCCCGCCCCGTCCCGGCTTGGGGCGGCAGCGCTGGCGATGAAGCGCAGGGATATGGTTATCACCTCCCGTGGAGTTTGTAATACGGATGTTTGTATTCGCCGACCGGCCCATGCCTCTTTTCATTATTATTTCGCTATCGGAAATAATGCAGCCGTGGTTGCGCGCCTCGATCAGGGCCCGCGGCAATCCAAGTCGGACCTCGACGACTCTCCGCCTTGCGCGTTTTCCTTCTCGCGCCCTGTCCGTCTTCGCCCCCAGGTTTACCTCGCCGCCGCCGTGCTCGATCGGCCGGTGGGCGGTGGATGAACCGAGCCACGTCAGTACCTCGGCGCGGATACCGGTTGCAGCGGTCGCAATGTTTCAACGGCATAGGCGGCGCGGAGTGGGGATTTGAACGCGGCGGTTAATTACTTAGGCAAGGTCGCGTTGTTCGCCGCGGCTTATTATCTCACCGGCCGCTTGGGGTTGTTATTGGCCGTGCCGCCGGGTTACGCCACGGCGATGTGGCCGCCCTCCGGGTTTGCCTTGGCGGGATTATTGTTGCTCGGTTATCGCTACTGGCCCGCGGTGTTGCTGGGTTCGTTCGGCGTCAATCTATTCACTTCATTCGATCCCAGCAATAACGAGACGATGCTTTTTTCGAGCATCATCGCGGTGATCATCGGCGCCGGTGCCGCCCTGCAAGGGGTGGTCGGCGCCTGGCTGGTGCGGCGTTTCGTCGCACTGCCCAATTCGCTGGAGCAATTGCGCGATATCAGTCTGCTGCTGTTGTTCGGCGGGCCGGTGAGCTGTCTGATCAATTCCCTGATCGGCGCCGGCACGCTGACCTACTTCGGCAAGATCGGGTTCGAGCTGATGCCGTTCACGTGGTTGACCTGGTGGACGGGCGACGTGATCGGGGTGCTGGTGTTCACGCCGATCTTACTTTTATTGTTTGGACCGCGCGGTTTGGTGAGTGTCCAACGCAAGGCGGTGATCAGCGCCGTGTTGTTTTTGATTTTCTCCATCGCGGTCGCCATATTTTTCGACGCGCGGGATCGGGAGCACCAACGTCAGCTCAACGAGATCGAGCAGGTATACGATCGCGCGGCGGCCAATCTGCAGGGCGTGATGGCTCAATATGCCGACATTCTGCATGACACGGCCAGTCTGTTTAAAATTTCCCGGCCGATTTCGCGGGAGGATTTTAAAAAATTCACCGATGATATCCTGACCCGTTATCCCGGCATCCGGTTGTCCTGGAGCAAACGGGTCGCGGATTCGGAACGCGCCGCTTATGAAACGGCGCAGCGCGCCGAAGGATTCACCGATTTTTTCATTCGCGAGCGCGACGAGAACAATCGATTCGTTCGCGCTCGACGGCGCGCCGAATATTTTCCGGTGACATATATCGAGCCTTATCATCCCCAGGTGCACGGCTACGATAATAATTCGGAGGCACAGCGCAAACGCGCGCTCGAAGCCGCCCGCGACAGCGGCGAGCTGAGGGTCACCGGCAGAATCAATATTATCCAAAAGGACCAAGACAAATTCGGATTGCTGTATTTCATGCCTTTATATCAGGGCTCGCCGCCTGCCACGCTGGAGGAGCGTCGCCGCCGCCTCGACGGCTACGTCGCCGGCGCCGTGATCATCCCCGAGATCATCACCGTGAATTTCGCCGAATTTTCTAAGCGACAGATCAGCTTCGTCATATACGACGATGACGCGCCGGCGGAGGCGCGGCTGTTGTATGACTCCCGCACCCCCGACCATAGAGCAGACCTCGCTTTGACCAAGGCCAAGGCCAAGAGCCAGGGACAGGATCAACGTTGGAGTAAACAAATCACCGTCGGCGGCCGTCATTGGACCGTGGAGTATTTCCGCAGTCAGACCGCCACGGCCGCCGATCAGAACTGGACGGTTTGGTTGACCCTGGTGGGCGGTCTGTTGTTTACCGGTTTCTTCGGCGTGTTCGTGTTGGTCTTCACCGCGCAAACCGATGTGGTGAAACGATTGGTGGATGAAAAAACTGCCTTGTTGCGGCGCAGCGAAGAGCGGTTCCGCCTGCTGGTGGAGGCGGCGCTCGATTACGCCATCGTCATGCTCGATCCCGACGGTAAAGTCGTCAGTTGGAATGCCGGCGCGCAGAAAATCACCGGTTATCGCGCCGACGAAATTCTCGGCCGGAATTTTTCCGTGTTTTATCCGCCGCAACTGGTGGCGCAGGGTTGGCTCGAATATGAACTGGCGCAGACGCGGGACAACGGCCGCTTTGAAGATGTCGGCTGGCGGGTGCGCAAGGATGGCACGTTGTTCTGGGCTGATGTGGTGATCGCGGCCTTATACGACGAAAACGGCGCGCTTTATGGTTACTCCAAAATTACCCGCGATCTCAGCGAGACCTGGCAGCAGGAAGAAAAACTCCGCGAATACACCGCGCTGCAACGCGCCATACTCGACAGCGCCGGTTATTCGATCATCGCGACCCTGCCGGACGGCACGATCACCTTATTCAATCCCGCCGCCGAGGCGATGCTGGGTTACCGCGCCGACGAGGTGATCGGCCGTATGACGCCGGCGCTGATCCATGACGCGCAGGAAGTGGCGGCGCGCGCTCAAACCCTGGCGATGGAACTCGATGAGCCGATCGAACCCGGTTTCGAGGTCTTCGTCGCCAAGGCCCGCCGCGGCGGTTCGGATGCCAATGAGTGGACTTATATCCGCAAGGACGGCAGCCGCTTTCCGGTGTTGTTGACCGTCACCGTCTTGCGCGGGGATAACGGGCAAATTTTCGGTTTTCTGGGCATCGCCGCCGACCTGACTGATAACAAATTGGCCGAGGACCGTTTTCGCAGCGCGGTGGAGACCGCGCCGGCCGCCATCATGATTTTCGATCATGGCGGCCGGATCAGCATGGCCAACGACGAAGCGAACCGCGTCTTCGGCTATCGGCGCGGTGAGATGCTCGGTTTGCAGGCCGAGGACTTGTTGCCGGAAACGGCGCGGGCCGGCCACGTAGTATACCGGGAAAAATTTCAGCGCGACCCGCAAGCCCGCCGCATGGGGGTCGGACGGGAATTATACGCCTTGAGAAAAACCGGCGAACAGTTTGCGGTGGAGGTCGGACTCAGTCTGATTGAAACCCCGCAAGGCGCCAATATCATGGCCATGGTGTTCGATATCACCGAGCGTAAGCAGTACCAACTGCAACTTGAACAGGCCAAGGCGGCCGCGGAAAACGCCGCGCGCGCCAAGGCGGAATTTTTGGCCAATATGAGCCACGAAATCCGCACCCCGATGAACGGCATTCTGGGCATGACCGCCCTGGTATTGAACACCGCTTTGACGCCCCAGCAGCGGGAATATCTCACGCTGGTGCAGGATTCGGCCGACTCCTTGCTATATCTGCTCAACGACATTTTGGATTTCTCGAAAATGGAAGCCGGCAAACTCAAATTGGCGCCGCTGGATTTTGATTTGCGGGAGAAACTGGCGATCACCTTGAGCCGTATCGCGCCCAGCGCCGGCCAGAAGGGCCTCGAACTGATTTTCCATGTCGCCGACGACGTGCCGCGTTTGATCTACGGCGATCCGGATCGCCTGATGCAGATCGTCATTAATCTGGTCGGCAACGCCATCAAATTCACCGAGCGGGGCGAGGTGGTGGTCAACGTCGACAACCGGCGTCACGACGACGGCATCGAGCTTTATTTCAGCGTGCGCGACACCGGCATCGGCATTTCCGCCGCGGTGCGCGCCCGCATCTTCGAGGCCTTTGCCCAAGCCGACACCTCGACGACGCGCCGCTACGGCGGTACCGGTCTCGGCCTGAGTATTTGCAAACAGATCGTCGATCTGATGGACGGCCGCATCTGGTTGGAGAGCGAGGAGGAGAAAGGCAGCACCTTTCACTTTACCTTCCGCTTCGAAACCGCGACGCAAAGCGAAATCCCGCCCCCGGCGGACGATGACGACGTTTTGCACGATCAACCGGTATTGGTGGTCGATGACAATGCCGCCAATCTTGCATTGGTGGGAGGGATGCTCGCGGCGTGGCGGATGCGCCCCAGCTTACATAGCGACGGGACGGCGGCCCTCGCGGAGGCGGCGCGCGCGGAAGCGGCCGGTGAGGGCTATGCCTTGATCGTGCTCGATCAGCACATGCCCGGCTTGGACGGTTTGACGATCGCCGATCGGTTGCGGCGGCGGCACGGCGCGGGACTGCCGGTCATATTGATGTTGTCCGCCGGCGATTCGGCCGACAGCGTGGAATATTGCCGGCAAAACGGGATCGACGTTTATTTGCGCAAACCGATTCGACGGTCGGAGTTGTTGACGGCCGTCCGCACCGCGCTGAGCGGCGGGACCACCGCTCATGCCGCCGCGCCGGCGATGGACGTCGCGCCGGCCGCGGCGGGCCGAGCCTTGAACATCCTGTTGGCCGAGGACCATCCGGTCAATCAGAAACTGGCGCTGGCCGTGTTGTCCCAGGGCGGACACCGCGTCAAACTGGCGGAGAACGGGCGGCAGGCGATCGAGCTTTATCAAAAAGAGGCGTTCGATTTGATATTGATGGACGTGCAGATGCCGGAAATGGACGGCGAAGAGGCCACCCTGGCGATACGCGAACTCGAACGCGGCACGGGCCGGCATGTCCGTATCGTGGCGTTGACGGCGCATGCCCTGGTCGAGGATCAGCAGCGGCTTTTGCAGGCGGGTATGGACGGTTATCTTTCCAAGCCATTTCGTCCCGCGCAATTATTGGCGGTGGTGTCCAATGCGTCGGAGGCCGTCGACCCGCCGATTTTATCGACCCGGCCCTCCGGCTTATTGTCCGCGCCTCCGGCCAAATTCGGACTCTGCTTTAATCTCGACGCGGCCTTGGAGCGCTCCATGCACCAAATAAATTTTCTGAAAAAGCTGGCGGCGGTTTTCATAAGCAGCGTGCCGCCGATGCGCGAGCAAATGCATGCCGCGCTCAAGGCGCGGGACGCCACCGCCCTTGCCAGGACGGCGCATGCCTTGAAAGGTTCGGTGGGCAACTTCATGGCCGCTGATTGTTTCGAGGCGGCTAAACAAGTGGAGGCCGCGGGCCGCGCGGGCGATCTCGGCGCCGCGCGATCTTCGCTGGAGCGTTTGGACCTGGAAATCGATAGACTGGTCGCCGACCTGCAGACTCTGGGATTGGAGCAGACGTGAAAATCCTCATTGCCGAAGATGAAGAATTGATGCGGCTGTGGCTGGAAACGGTGTTGGGCATGTGGGGCTACGAATGTATCTCCTACACCGACGGTGAACAGGCCTGGCGGGTTTTGCAGCAACCGGAAGCGCCGCAGCTCGCGATTATCGATTGGGAAATGCCGAAACTGGACGGCATCGAAGTCTGCCGCCGGGTGCGGGCCGATCCGGATATGCGCTACACCTATATCATCATGCTGACCGGAAAATCGGAAACCGCCGATATCGTCGAAGCCCTGCAGGCCGGCGCCGACGATTTTATCGTCAAACCCTGTCACCCCGAGGAACTCAAGGTCAGATTGCGGGCGGGTTCCCGGATCATACAATTGCAGGAAGAGCTGTTGCTCAAGGCCAGCCATGATCAACTCACCGGGATTTTTAATCGCGGGATGCTGATGGAGCTGGCCGCGCGCGAGCTGGACCGCACCACGCGCACCAAGGCGCCGCTGTCGCTGCTGTTGCTGGACATCGATTTTTTCAAACATATTAACGATCGTTACGGCCATCAGGCCGGCGATGCGGTGTTGCGGGAAACGGCGCTGTGCATCAAATCCGATTTGCGCGGCATCGATATCGCCGGCCGTTATGGCGGCGAAGAATTCATGGTCGTCCTGCCGCACTGCGACACCCAGGCGGCATTCCATGTCGCGGAGCGTTTGCGGACTAAGCTCACGGCGCATTCGATCGTTTATGCCGGCACCGCGCTGAAGATTACCGTCAGTATCGGCGTGGCCAGCGGGGCAGCCCCTGCCGTGGGTTTGGAAGACTTGGTCCGCGAGGCCGACCGCGCGCTCTATCGAGCCAAAAATGCCGGCCGCAATCGCGTCGAAGTGGCTGGCTGAATTAAAAACCCGGCGCGGCCTTGCACCCGCCGTTCGATTTTTAAAGCTGGGTTGTCATCGTTTAGATCTTAAATTCCCCCGTGCGCCGTCAGACCCGTTTAATCGCCCATTTCCAAAAAATGGATTCCGGCCTCCTTGACCCACTCTGGCGCATGAACCGAGCCGCAGCGAAGCGCGTGAGCGCCGTGCCTTGTCTTTTACGCGGGAAGGATTACTCTGTTCGGGTGAACTCGCGAGTGCGCGGGAAAATAAACCGGGAGGATGGATCGTGGCTAAAGAAATCGTGCGGGGAAAAGCGGCGGTCATTCACTTCGACGGCGCGCTGTGCATTCACGCCCGCCACTGCGTATTGTCGCGGCCGGATGTCTTCGTGCCGAATGTGAAGGGGGAGTGGATCCATCCCGATGCCGCCTTGCCTGAAGAAGTGGCGGACTTGGCCATGCATTGTCCGTCCGGGGCGATCCGTTATGAGCGCCTGGACGGCGGGCCGCAGGAACGGCCTCCCTTGGTGAATACCGTACGGGTCCGGGAAAACGGGCCGCTGGCGATACACGCCGATGTGGCCATCAACGGAGTCGAATCCGGTTATCGGGTCACCTTATGCCGCTGCGGCGCCTCCAAGAACAAGCCGTTTTGCGACGGCAGCCATGGGCCGGCGGCCTTTGCCGCAACCGGCGAACCGCCTTCCGTCGAGGCCGCGACGCTGCAACGGCGCGATGGGCCGTTAAATGTTCAAACCACCGCCAATGGGCCATTGCATGTGAGCGGCAACCTGGAATTGGTGAGCGGTACCGGCCGCATGCTG
This sequence comes from uncultured Gammaproteobacteria bacterium, assembly GCA_963729605.1. GTDB lineage: Bacteria > Pseudomonadota > Gammaproteobacteria > DRLM01 > DRLM01 > CAKKSB01. The sequence continues at coordinate 274,528 of CAVSNY010000004.1, forward strand.
AACAAAATGTCCGAAGCCTGGCTGTGTCGCTGCGGGCAGTCTAAGAACAAACCTTATTGCGACGGCAGTCATACCGCCAGCGGTTTTGTCGCCGAGTGATTAACAATAAGTGGGGAAAACCACCTTCATCGGCGAAGACGTCATCAAATGTGATTTCTAAAAATGAATCACCGCGTATTTTTTGAACACGCTCTTCGTTCTCGGCGCCCTCCCCCTAGCGGAGAGGACGGCCATTATTTTGCAAGAACGCCTTCCTCCTTTTCATTCTTTCCCACCCTGACGGCTGCGACCCCTCGCCGCACTCTCCCCGCTCGTGGAAGAAGGAATGTGTTCTGAGATTTTTTGTATTAAACAGATCAGTTTGACGACTCGGCTATTCAATCGCTCGCAGAATCGCAACAGGGCCTCAAGCCCGTTGAGGGCCCTCGGAAAAATAATCCATCGTCGTGGTTATCACGCCCGCCCCCTATTTTCAAAATCGATTTGAGGGGGTTCTGAATGCCGCTTATTATCAGCGCCTTATTTAAGCATCATCCTGCAATGAGCCCCGCGCTGCATGGTCACACCGGTTTCCGGTCTCGGTTCCGGGTGAGCGGCGGGAGCGGCGAAGAGGACTTCCCTGGCGCGCCGGGTTGGCCGGACCGGTGTGTTCACGACGGTTGCCGGCAGGGTGGGATCTCCTCCATTAAATTTACATTGAAATTAAAAATGATTCTCATTTAGAATGTGGCAATGTGCTTTAAGCGTATTAGCCAGCTAACTGGTGTCGCCGTCTCATTAGCCCGCATAGAAGAGAACTGTCAGGAGAGCCCAATGGATTTTGCCGGACCATTTCACAGCGGAATCCCTCGTCGCCGCGGGATTCCCGTGAGGTCGCGGTCATGAATCCGCCGCGTATCGACAAGCCCGAGACCGGGTTCCCCGCCCGGGTCCCGGCGCAGACCCCGGTATATGAGAGTAGCCAATTGTTCGGCGCGGGTCGGGAGATTCTTATCCGTCACGCCGGCGAGCTTTATCGCCTGCGGATCACCCGTCTGAACAAACTGATACTCACCAAGTGAGCGCAAGCATGGCCGCTTCCACATCGCCTTTCATGGCCTCCCGCATGCGGCGCGGCGACTGGGCGATCTTGGCCGCGGTCATCGCCCTGCATGGCCTGGTATTCGGCCTGCTGTGGTGGTTGCCGTCGCCGCCGCCCGAGCCGTTGTGGCGTCCGGCGCTGGTCGCCGCTCTGATACAGCCCGAGGCCCCCGCGCCGGTCATCATCCCGCCTAAACCCCTGCCGGCGAAGCCGCGGCCGGTGGTGCAGCCCACGCCCACCCCGCCTGTGCTGGCCGCGCCGGAAATCTCCCCGGCCCCCGAACGTGTGCTGGTCCCCGCGCCGGTCGAAGAACCGCCGACCCCGGCGCCGCCGGAACCTGCCCCGATCATCGCGGCGCCACCCGCGCCGGCGGTTGAGCCGGTGGCGGTCATCCCGCCGCGTTTCGACGCGGATTATCTCGACAACCCCGCGCCGCCGTACCCGCTGTTGTCCAAGCGCCTGCGTGAGGAGGGGACCGTGCTGGTACGGGTCTACGTCGAGGCCAACGGCTTGCCGGCGCTCGTCGAGCTGAAAAATTCCAGCGGCTATCGGCGCCTCGACGACGTCGCGCTCGCCACGGTGCAGCAATGGCGCTTCGTCCCGGCGCGGCAGGGCAGCGCGCCGGTCGCGGGCTGGGTCATCGTTCCCATTTCATTTAGTTTGAGGAGTTGAAGTATGGAGTCACCGTTGGGCATTACCCATTTTCTCACCCAGAGCGACGGCGTCGCGCGCTTTTTGCTGGCCGTTTTGATCGTGATGTCCATCGCCACCTGGTATCTCATCGTCATCAAGGCCTACCGCTATTGGCAAATGCGCAATCACAGTGCGCGTTTTCTTTCCTATTTCTGGCAGGCCGCCGACTTCGACCAGGTGAGCAAGTATCTGCGCGACACCGGCGTGCACGATCCGTTTTCGCACCTCACCCACCACGGCCTGCGCGCCGCCGAGCAGTACCGCAAGCGCGACGGCAGCCGCATGATCGAGTCGGGTTCCGCCGATGAATTTCTCACCCGTGCCCTGCGCCGCGCCATCGAGCAGGACACCGCCCGCCTCGAATACGGCTTGACCGTGCTGGCGTCGGTGGCGTCCTCGGCGCCGTTCGTCGGCCTGTTCGGCACGGTGTGGGGCATTTATCACGCGCTGCTCGCCATCGGCATGTCCGGCCAGAGCGGCCTCGATCAAATCGCCGGCCCGGTCGGCGAGGCCTTGATCATGACCGCGCTCGGCCTCGCGGTCGCGATACCCGCGGTGCTGGCCTACAACGCCTTCAACCGTTCGAATCGGCTGATCCTCGCCGAGCTCGACGGCTTCGCCCACGACTTTTTCGCCTTTATGTCCACCGGCATCCGCACCGACCATCGCGTGTCGACGGCCGATGCGCCTTTAGCGAGGGGCGTGTAATGGCCTTCGGCGGATTTACCAAAGGCCAGACCGGCCAGCCGATGGCGGAGATCAATATGATTCCGCTGATCGACGTGATGCTGGTGTTGCTGGTGATTTTCATGATCACCGCGCCGCTGTTGAGCCACGCGGTGAAGATCGACCTGCCCAAGGCCTCGAGCTCGCTCAATGTCGTCAAGCCCGAAAATATTCATCTGAGCTTGGATGCGGAGGGACAAGTCTATTGGAACGATCAACCGGTCGAACCGGCGGAATGGCGCAGCCGCATGGCCGAGGCCGCCAAACAACAACCGCAACCCGAGGTGCAGATCCGCGCCGACGGCGAACTCGCCTATCGCAAAGTGGTGCAGGTGATGTCCGACGCGGCGCAGGCCGGGCTCACCCATTTGGGTTTCGTCACCGACCCGCGTGATGCGCCGTGAACATGTCCTGATACTCAAAGAGTCCGTGTATGTCGCTGAGCGGTCCGTCCGCCGAGGTGTAAATGCAAATGAATTAATCGAAATCAATGAGCCAGCCCGCCTGTTTTCAACTCGCCAGCCCGCCACAAGCAAGGCCTATCAGCCTATCAATAGAAGAGGAGCGAGCGAGTGAAAAGAAAACCATCCATACAACGGCGCAAAGCCAAGCAAACAGCGCCGGCGGCGCCGATGACGAGTGTTTTGCCTTTGGGGGCGATGATGTTGGCCGGCCTGTCGTTGACGGCCTACGCGGAAGAACCCGCCGCCGTGTCGCAGGACGAACAGGTGATGTCGGCCGTCAAGGTGCAGGCCGACGGCGAGATTCCGCAGGACGGTTATCAAGGCACCAGCACCCGGGTGGGCAAGGTGCTGCAAAATCCCCATGACGTGCCGCAGGCCGTGACCACCGTCACCCGCACCCTTATGGACGAGCAGAAGGCCAGCTCGCTGCGCGAGGCGCTGCGCAACGTCTCCGGCCTGACCTTCAACGCGGCGGAGGGCGGCCGCTCCGGCGACAACATGATGCTGCGCGGTTTTTACACCTTCGGCGACATCTATCTCGATGGCATCCGCGACACCGCGCAATACAATCGTGAGGTATTCAACCTGGAGCAGGTGGACGTGCTGCGCGGCGCGGCGGCGATGTTGTTCGGCCGCGGTCAGGCCGGCGGTGTCATCAATCAGGTCAGCAAGACACCCTTCCTCGCCGACCGCGGCAAGGTCGGCGCCGCGGTCGGCACCGACGATTATTACCAGCTCACCGGCGATTTCAACCAGCGTCTGGGTGAGACCACTGCGCTGCGTCTCAACGTGATGAAACGTGACGAAGGCAGCTGGCGCGGCAACCCGGCGAGCGGCGACGGGCCCGATATCCATCGTGACGGCATCGCGCCCAGCATCGGCTTCGGTCTCGGCACCGACAACGAATTCATCCTCAGCCACGTCCTAACCCGTACCGACGATATTCCGGATTACGGCATCAGATTCAACACGGACACGCGTAAGCCGAGCACCAACTTTCCCGCGAGCACCTTCTGGGGCACCGATCGCCACTTCGACGAAAGCGAGACCAACATCTCGACCGCGACTTATACCCATCACTTATCGCCCCGCAGTGCATGGCGCACCCAACTGCGTTATGGCGATTATGAACGCAGCTATTGGGCGAGGACGCCGAGCGCGACCGATGCCCCCAATGCGCAAGGCACCGTGCTGGGCGGCAACGGCGCGCCGAACGGCGGCCCGACCCGCGCCATGGAATATAAGACGGTGACCCTCCAGACGGACTTCAACAACGCGTTCCAGGCCTTGGGCATGCAGCACGAATTCCTGGTGGGCGCCGAATATTTGAAGGAAGACAGCTTCCGCCACAGTCTACAAAACTTGGGAGGCACCACCGTCGATAATCCGCCTTTCTTCCTGCCCTATCAGATTAACAGCGCGGGTACGCCGGTCGAGTTCGACGCCAATTCCTACGCCTTGTACGCGCAGGATACCGTGGAGTTCATCCCCAAATGGAAGGCCACGCTGGGCGCGCGCCGCGACGAGTTGGATGCGGATTTCTCCAGCACCACCTCGCCGCAGCTTTCCTACGGCGAATGGAGCACGCGCGCCGCGCTGTCATTCCACCCCGCGGACGAAACCCACTATTACGTGGCCTACAGCGATTCCTTCAGCCCGACCGCGGACCTCTATCAACTCACCGTCGTGCCGCAGCCGCCGGAACGCAGCCGAGTCCTGGAGCTGGGCACCAAGTGGATGCTGTTCGACGGTGATTTGGCGGTACGTGCCGCAGTCTATCGTGCCGAGAAGGAATGGGAACGCAACAACGATCTCGAATCCACCGCGGCCATCTTGACCAAGGAACGCCGCACCGATGGCGTGGAACTCGAACTCGCCGGACGCGTCACCGACAAGTGGGAGGTCTTCTCCGGACTGGCCTTGATGGATTCGGAGATTTTGGAAGTGGCCGAGAACGTCAACCCCAACACCGGGGCGACCACGGTCGGCAATCCCGGTTATAAAGGTCAGCGCGCGCGCAATACCCCGCCCTACACGTTCAACGTGTGGACGACCTATAAATTGGTCGGCGGCTGGAAGATCGGCGGCGGTGCCGAGGCCAAGGGTGAACGTTACGGCTACAACCCGAGCGGCGCGGGCGCGATACCGACCTTGCCGAACCAGACCGCGTTCCACCCCAACACCGCCCCGGCCTATGTGCGCTGGGATGCGATGCTGGCCTACGAACAGCGTAAATATGCGTTGACCTTGAACGTGCAGAATTTGTTCGACGAGGTCTACTACGACGCCCTGTACGACAACGGCACCCTGGTCGTGCCGGGTCAGGGACGCAGGCTGATCGTGTCCGGCGAGTACAAGTTCTAAGCGTGTGCTGCTGGCACAGGGACGTGCTGGCGCCGTTCAAATGTGTTTGAACGACAGGTAAAGCGAGTTTTTTGCTTTGCAATCTGAAAAAGTCCAGGATGGGTTTTTCAGGAATTATTTAAGCAAGCCGAGCGCACCGGCGTTCCGCAGGGGCGGGGCGAAGGTGGCGCGGTGCGGTATCAAGGAGTGTTGGTCATGCTCATCACCATCGACGAGGTGTTGACAGCCGCGGAACTCGCGGCCATGCGGGATTTGCTGAAGCGTTCGCGGTGGGCGCACGGTGAGATCACCGCCGGCACCCAATCGGCCAAGGTGAAAAACAACCAGCAGTTGGCCGAGGATGCCGAGCATTTACCGGCGTTGCGCCGGATGGTGCTGAGTGCCTTGAATCGCAATCCGCTGTTCTTCACCGCGGTGTTGCCGCGGCGGATATTTCCACCGCTGTTTAATCGTTACGGAGGAGAAGCCAACTCCTTCGGCAACCATATCGACAATGCCATGCGGCCGCTACCCGACGGCAGCGATTACCTTCGCACCGATGTCTCCGCCACCTTGTTTCTCGCCGAAGCGGATGAATACGACGGCGGTGAATTGGTGATCGAAGATACCTTCGGTACCCATGGAGTCAAACCCGCGGCCGGCAGCATGGTGGTGTATGACGCGTCGTCCGTCCATCAAGTCACGCCGGTCACGCGCGGACAGCGGCTGGCCTGTTTCATGTGGATGCAAAGCATGGTGCGCGACCCCGGTCGGCGCCGTTTGCTGTATGAAATGGATATGGCCTTGTTACAGCTGCGCCAAACGCACGGCGACACCGACCCGGTCATCCGCCTCACCGGCACCTACCATAATTTGTTGCGGAGCTGGGCGGAGATCTGATCTAACCTCAGCTGCTGACCGGCGATCCACAGGGTAGTGGAGAAACGTCGGGGTGAAAATCCGGCGTCAGATGCACCCGTTGGTGTTCGCCGCCCGACAGGCTGGGATAACGGCGGGTCGCGAGATGGGTCACGCCCGCCATGGCCATAGTCTCGGCGGATGGCCCGATCGGGAAAAATCCCTTACTGACGCAGTATTCAAAGACAAGACTATACTTTGACGAGCCGGGATTTAAATTGAAGCGGCGTGGATGAAGATCGCAGTGTGCCTGTCCGTCGCGCGGGGCTTGAAAATCAAGCCGCCGCGCGTAGCATGAATCCCACGGCGGGTGAATTTAAAATGATCCGCCATGACCCCGGAGGGCGCTGATGAAATATAAAGATTACTACGCTATCTTGGGTGTCGAGCGCGGCGCCGAGCCCGCGGAGATCAAAAAGGCGTACCGCAAACTCGCGCGCAAATACCATCCGGACGTCTCCAAGGAAAAGGGCGCGGAGGAAAGATTCAAGGAAATCGCCGAGGCCTATCAAACCCTCAAGGATCCGGAAAAACGCGCCGCCTACGATCAATTGGGCAATTATCAGCCCGGTCAAGAATTCAAACCGCCGCCGGATTGGCGGCAGCAGTATAGCGATCAACCGTTTTCCTTCGATGATATCGATCTCTCCGATCTGTTCGCCGGCCTGCGTGGCGGCGGGCGGCGTGAACGCGGCAGTATGTCCGGCCAGGACTACGAGGTTTCGGTGCACCTCACGCTTGAAGAGGCCTATCGCGGCATCGAGGTAAATCTGGATTTGACCGTGCCCGAATACGATAAGCAGGGTTACGTGCACCGGGTGCCGCACGCCTTCAAGGCGCGTATCCCCAAAGGCGCCACCGACGGGCAACGTTTGCGCGTGGCGGGCAAGGGCGGCAAAGGATTGCACGGGGGGCGCGATGGCGATCTCTATCTCAACATCGTGCTGCATCCCCATCCCCTGTTTCGCGTGAGTGGCCACGATTTGTATTTGGATTTGCCGCTCGCGCCCTGGGAGGCCGTGCTCGGCGCCACGCTGCAAGTGCCGACACCGGGTGGATCGGTACGGCTCAAGGTGCCGCCGGGTACGCGTGCCGGGCAACAATTGCGGCTGCCCAAACGTGGTCTGCCGCGCCCGCGCGGGGAAGCGGGCGACCTCTTCGCGATCGCGCAGATCGTCGTGCCCGGTGTAGTGAACGAACAGGAGCGGGCGCTATTTCAACAACTCGCCGACAACTCGGCGTTCAACCCGCGCGCGCATTTCGAACAGGAGGCAGGCCATGCGCATCGAACTGACTGAGCTGCTCTGGCTGGATCAGCAGCGCGATTTTTCGCTGGTGGATATCGTTGAATTATCCGGATTGCCTGAAGCGGAGCTGCGCGCATTGGTGGAGTGCGGGGTCCTGGCGCCGGCCGATCCCGCCGCCGCGGAGTGGCGGTTCGGCGCCGACTGCTTGTTGGCCGCCCGCGCCGCCTGTCGCTTGCGCGAGGATTTCGAACTCGATAGTCAGGGTTTGGCGGTGGCCTTGACGCTGATGGAACGGATTCACGATCTCGAAAGGCAATTGGGCGAACTGCGCGCGCGATCGCCGCGGCGCATGGCTTGACCATGATTTATGGGAAGTGCCGATTCCTTTCCTCTTGAAATTTTCAGAATACAAAAACGCAATACGGAATTTTATTTCCCCGCATTTTCGATAGCGCTACATCCGTGCCGCAGGAATTCTCGATTGATATGGATGTTGCGGCGTTTAATGCAGCCGGGGCATGATTTCCAGTAGCGTTTTCAAGTCCACCTTGCGCAAAGACACCCATCCCTCCGATGTCAACGCCTCGATTTTGTCGGGTGAGATGGGGATGTCTTTTATCAATCTGACGTATTTATCCTTGGGATGTTGCGGATCGATTTCCATGGCGGGTATGTGATCGGCCTCGATCTTGAACCGCAACAAGATCGGCTCCCGCTCGGTGACGTCGTGTTCGGAATAAAGACCTTTGCCGAATTGCTCCTCCGTGTATTCGAAGCGCTGATTGGTATACAGCTTGATGTTGTCGCGGCTGGAGGTGGTGGCTATTCTCCTCACCGAGTGTTTTTGTGAACCTTCTATCATCTCTCGGTCGCCGGTAACTTCGCTGGTTTCGCTGGCGCCGCCCTTGCCACCGCCGAGTTTGGGATCCAGGCCGGAACCTAGGACACCCGAGCCCGGTTTGGCCAGTTCGGGATGGGACAGGATGTTGCGCAGCGTGGTCAGATGAAAGACGTATTTCCCGATATTGTCTTCCCGGGCATAACCTACCGAAACGCCGCCCGCCTTGGGCGCGCCGCTGGTCTCTTCGAATTCGGATTGCTTCAATTTTTGTTTGTGCGAGGTCAGGGTGGTGACCTGGCCTTTCTCGATCCGGTGGGCGACGGTGGTGATGATGAAGGGGGAATAGTCGTGCTTGGGGAGTTCATCGGGTGTTTCATCGCGCTCGACTATGCTGTTGTCGGTGTCGAGCGGGGTGAAACCCAGTTCTACCCAGGCCGTATAAGGCCGGACGATTTTTTGGAATTTCAGCAAGGCCCGGTTCTCGTCCGAAAGATGTTCTATGACGAAATACATGTCGTCGGCGTGTTTGCCGGCATACCATCTCACCCCCGCCAAGGTGGTATGCCACTGATAATAATCCTGGTGAAAAGGCGAGGGTTTCCATACTCCTTGCAGTGGAGCGGCGTGATCCTGCGTGCCGCGGTTTTGTAAAGGCGTCAGCGCGCCGGTTTGTAAATTCTCGCCGCCGGCTTGCAGCGCGCGTGCCCCCATCCTGTCCGCCTCGCTTTCCAAACGGGCATCATCGTTGATCTGGGCGCCGGCCATCTGCAGGGTGGGTTTGACCCGCCCCTGTTGTTGCTGCACCACATGCCAGGCTTCGTGGGGCAGGTGTTTTTCCTGGCCCGTCGCCAGATGGATGTCGCGGCCTTGGGCAAAGGCATGGGCGTTTAATTGCGCGGGCTTGGAAGAATGATAGTGAACCTTGACATCGTGCATGGCGACGCCCGACAGATGTTCAATACCGGTTTGCAGTTTTTGAGGTAAGCCGCTTTTGGAAGGCGATCGCCGCGATGAATCCTGTAGTGCCTCTATGCGAGAACGCTGCAAGGTGGCGCCCGGGCTGACATCCGCCATGGATTGCGCGCGGGCGGCGAGTTGGAAATCAGGGCCACTCGGGAGGCCTGACCGCAATTTGTTTTGGACCACGGACGCGGGCCGCTGGTCTTGAAAAGCAAGCGCGGCCGGCGACGAGTTGGCGGTGCGGTTACGGATGGAGTGAACGATCCCGCTTTCGGCGACGGCGGTTTGCCGGTCCTGGCCTGTTTTCATGGCGATTCCCTGGTGATTTATACGCCCGAAGAGATGATCTTACCGCGCGCCATGCCACGTCAACCTGAAAATTATGGTCGCGGCGAAGATATCGTGAAACTACCGGTTGCCGTGTAAAAACTTCTCTTTCATGGCAAACACTACAGCCGACTCGCGGTTAACTTTACGCGATGCGCGTGATGAGTGGCGATGGCCTTTTTTATTTTAAATGATCACGACTCACTCAAGTCTTTGCCGAGCGGGATAAATATTCGAAGGTGGCGCTAAAGATCCGGATTTTTCCGTCTCCATGTACTGAAGTGGCATTCCATGTGCAACCCAACAAGCAGCGACTGTGATAACGACAGCGTTGATGAAAAATTCTGGTTGTAAATTTTATTTGAATCAATTAGGAGGATGTCATGAAAAAACAACTCGCTATCACCGTTCTTGCGGTGAGTTTCAGCATGGCGGCCGGCGCGGATTCCCTGTCGGGCAATGCCTCGGGCAAGGCCGGCGTGGGTGTGCAAGGCCAAGCTCAATTTAAGGACCTCGATACCAACGGCGATGGTGTCATCAGCAAAGAAGAGGCCCAGGGCCACTCCCAGATCTCCAGCAAGTTTTCCGATCTGGACAAGAATCGCAACGGTAAACTTGAGCAAGGCGAGTTCGCTCGATTCGAGACCGCTCCGCGCGATGGCACCAGCGCCCCGTCGGGTGCCGATCGCGACCGTATGCTGGATCGTAATGCCGATCCCATGAATCGCGGTGATGGTACGGGTTCGACTACCCGGCCGAACACCGGAGGCATGAATTAAGTCGATCGGATACGCGCATGACGCGATCAGCTAATGGCATAAGGATGTGCCGACGCAACCCTCCCCCCTCCCCGGGTTGCGGAGAGTCCCGAGGGGCTCCAGGGCGTGGCTGGGCGGCGTGCAGCCGTCCAGCCACTTTTTTTCGCGGTATTTGGCGATAAAGTCTTGTGTGGAATCTCCAGACTGGATAAGGGAAATATTGAAACCCGTCGCGCAAGTCCGGATTCAATTGTAAGGAGAACGACGTGGGAAAATATTTTATCGCGTGGCTGCTCGGCGTTCCGGGGATAGTTTTGATCCTTATTTATTTTCTAATGAATTAAACCGCGGCCGATTCGGCTGATTTATTTTCATTGATCAATTCTATTTAGAACGGTGCCGTTTCAAGCACGACTGTAACAGGCAACCGCCGACGGTTTTTTTATCCACGACCAGGTGAATAATGTTCTTGGATGACGGCTTATATCCGCGTCCACGTATGCTGTGGACGATAGCGTCTAAGCGTTTCAATCAGCGGTGAGAGATTCCGCTATGGGCACCCACGTTAAGCAGCGAATTAAGCGCGACGGAGTCGCCGCTTGTTGGGGAATGATCGCGGCGGTGAGTCTGACCGGATGCGCATCCTTGCCGGTTCTGGTGCCCGATATGGCCGCTCATCCGTCCCACCCCATCCGGCTCGAGGGCGCGCGTGGTCCGCTCTCGGTCAAACAAAGCCGTATGATCCTCGACGGGCTCAAAAGCCGGGACAAAGACAGCGATATTTTCGAGCGGCATCTGGCCTTGGAGGAAGTGATCGTCGGCAGTCCATTGGTGGTCGGCAATGATGTATCGCTGCTGGAGGACGGTCCGGCCACTTTTAAGGCGATGTTCGACGCCATCCATAATGCAAAAGACCATATCAATATGGAAACCTATATCCTCGACGATGACGAGGTGGGCAGGCGTTTCGCCGACGCGCTCATCGCGAAACAGGCGCAGGGGGTGCAGGTAAATTTAATTTATGACAGCGTGGGCACGCTTTATACCCCTCGCGAATTTTTCCAGCGTCTCGCCGACAACGGGGTTCAACTCCTGGAATTCAACCCCGTCAATCCGCTGAAGGCGAAAAAAGGTTGGGAGGTGAATCATCGCGATCACCGAAAACTATTGATCGTCGATGGCGAGACCGCGTTCCTCGGCGGTATCAACATCAGCAGCGTCTATTCGAGCAGTTCGTTCCGTCAGCGCCCCAAACCGCCCAGGTCGGACGGCCTGCCCTGGCGCGACACCCACTTCCAAGTTCAAGGGCCGGTGGTCGCCGAGCTGCAAAAGCTGTTTATCGAGACCTGGAAGAAACAGCAGGGCGCGCCCCTCGCGCCGAGGAATTATTTTCCTCCGCTCAGCAACCGGGGCCGGGAAGTGGTGCGCGCCATCGGCAGCTCGCCCGATTATGGCTATAGCCTGATTCATACGACCTTGCTTTCGGCGATCGGCAGCGCCGAGACCAGCATCTATTTAACCAACGCGTATTTCGTTCCCGACCCGCAGTTGCTGGCCGCGCTCAAGCAGGCCGTTCGGCGCGGCGTGGATGTCAAAATCATCCTGCCGAGCAGTACCGATTCCGGCTTGGTGTTCCATGCCGGACGTTCCTATTACGATGAGCTGTTGAGCAGCGGCGTTAAAATTTATGAACGCCATGAGGCCCTGCTGCACGCCAAGACCGCGCTGATCGACGGGGTATGGTCGACCATAGGATCGACCAACCTGGACTGGCGAAGCTTTCTGCACAACGATGAACTGAACGCGGTCGTCCTCGGTCCTAATTTCGGTAAGCAGATGTTGGCCATGTTCGAAAAGGACCTGGCGTCGTCGCGGCTAGTCACCCTCGAGCAATGGCGCAACAGATCGTTGACCCTGCGTTTAAAGGAAATGGCGGCGAAGATCTGGGCATATTGGTTATGACGAACCGTAAGTTTTATTCGCCGGTCCGCGGCTATCACCAGCCAGATTGGCGGAATAAATTGGAAGGGATTGATTTGGGTATTCACTCTCGCTTGCCGCGGCATCGCTGGATTAGCCGGTTCAACCAGGCGGTGCTGAGTTTTTTGTTAATTATGGTCTTGTATCCGGCCGTGGGCTGGACCCGGGCCGAGCCGGAGCAATCCGATCCGGTCGCGGCGCTGCGCAGTCAATATCAAGCCTTGAGCGATCAGTCCAAGGATAACCAGTTTCATGAGCCGCTTTATCTGCATTCCAATGAGACCGAGGATAAGCTGACGGGCGATATCCATGCGCTGATCGATCACCCGTTTTCAACGGTGGCCGCGATGCTGGCCAAGGCGGAAAACTGGTGCGACATCCTGATCCTGCACCCCAACACCAAATATTGCCGCGCGGCGCCCGCCGAACCCGCCACGGACATCGCCGTGTATGTCGGCCGCAAGTACGACCAGCCGCTGGAGGAGGCCTCGCGGGTAAATTTCAAATATAAGCTCGCCGAGAAGAATAGCGATTATTTGCAAGTGCAATTACATGCCGACGCCGGTCCGCTCGGTACCCACGATTATCGAATCATGATCGAGGCCGTGGCGATGGACGACAAGCGCACCCTCATTCACTTTGCCTATTCTTATTCCTATGGCCTCATGAGCCGCCTGGCCATGCGGACCTATCTCGGCACGGTCGGCCGGGACAAGGTGGGATTCACCATCACCGGCCGCCAAGCAGACGGGCAACCCATTTACGTCAAAGGCATGCGCGGGGTGGTGGAACGCAACACCATGCGTTATTACCTGGCCATCGAAAGTTTTTTCGATACGGCGGCGGTACCCGCGCCGGATAGGCTCGAAAAGCGGCTGAGCGATTGGTTCGCGGCGTCGGCGGTCTATTCGAAGCAACTTCATGAAATGGAACGCGATGAATATCTCGAAATGAAACGCAGTGAATATCGGCGGCAGAGCGAGACGCAATAGCCATCCGCCGTACCGATGATGGCCAATCACGGTTGCGGCGGCGTGCGCGGAGGTGGGTCATGGGGATGGAAATAGTCATCGGTTTAAGCGTGCTGGCGTTCGCCGGGGTGGGTTTCATTCTCTATTTGATCAAGCTCGATCGGCGGGCGAAGAAGCAGCAGAGCGAGGTCGATCCCGGCAAGCTGCGCAGGTGGGACGATAATTGAGCAGTTCCATGAATTCGGGCGCGTGTTAAAAGAAGAGGCAAAGAAAAGGCGTTGCCGACTTGCCCCGTTTGAATAGGAGTCGATAGTATCCGCTTTTGGAAAACACCTATTCAGAGGACAGGTCATGAGGCGCAGTATTCTCGATGAAAACCACCTTCATCCCGCGATTCGCGAGGTGATCGCCGCTTACCAGCTCGACCTGATCCGCGAAGTTCAGGCCGCGATCGCCGCGCACGATATCGTCATAATCGGCATGAGGCAAAATCCCTTCCCGCGCAAGGCGAGAAAGACGCTGGACGCGCGCGATATCGCTTACCGGTATCTGGAATACGGCAGTTATCTCAGCCAATGGCGCCGCCGTTTGGCGCTCAAATTGTGGACGGGCTGGCCCACCTTTCCGATGATCTTCGTAAAAGGCGTGCTGGTGGGCGGAGCCGACGAACTGGCGCGCTTGCTCGACACCGGTGAGTTGGCAAGGATGCTGGCGGCGGCCCGGCCGGACGGGTGAAGAAGCAGGCCGCATGCGCTGGGTACATTCATCCGCTGGTTTATAGATAGATCATCTTCCGCGTCATACCGCCGTCGACGATCAATTCCGTGCCCGTGATGAATCCGGCGTTTTCCGAGATCAACCAGGTTATGGCGGCGGCGACGTCGTCGGCCCGTCCGACGCGACCGACCGGATGCTGGGCGTGATCCGTTTCGGACAAGGTTTCGCCCGAAGTATCGATCCAGCCGGGCGAGATGCAATTGACGCGGACGTCGGGACCGAGGCTGATCGCCAAGGAATGAGTGAGGGCCAACAGGCCGCCTTTGGAGGCGGAGTAGGCGTGGGTGTCCGGTTCGGACATGTGCGCGCGGGTGGAGGCGATCAACACCATCGCGCCTTGCGCCTCGCGCAGGGCGTCTTCCGCGTATTTGGCGAGCAGAAAGGCGGCGGTCAGATTGGTGGCGAGCACCATGTTCCAATCGCCGAGCGTGGTGTCCTTTAAACTGCCGAAACGGCCGACGCCGGCATTGGAAACCACCGCGTCCAAGCGGCCGTGGCTGCGCAAGGTGGCTTCGATCAGCAACTCGATGTCCGCCGCGATGCTGACGTCCACTTCCGCGGCGTGACCGCGGCTGCGTGCCGCGACCCGGTCCGCGGCGGCCTTGTCCTTGTCCGCCGCGATCGTCCGCCAGCCGTCAGCCGCCAAGCGTTGAACCGTGGCGGAACCGATACCGTGACCCGCGCCGGTGACAATGGCTACCGGTTGAGATTTTCTATTCTGGGGCATATGGACCTCCCGCTATCCTTGCGATGCTGTATTTCTTCAGCGATGAATGGGGCGCCATCCTCGGCTCAAAGAGCGACTGCTGGTCAGCGTGCGGCGACTCACGGTGACGATGTCGCACTACTTCGGGCGGAATTGCCCGGCGATGCGGGCCGCTTCAAATCCGTCCCATGAGTGGTAACAATATACTCATGCCCGCGGGCCGTGTCCCGTTGTCGTCCACCACCAGAATAAACAGCGAACGGGTCGTGGTGGTGACGTTCGCGCTTTGGTGAGGAGAAGTTCTCGCGACGGAGTCATCGCCGCGGACGGACGCACGATGAATTCACTGCCTTTGAAAGGCAAATTGGCATAAATAATAGGCCTGGTCAAGAAAGCGCTATGACGCATTGAGTGGTCTCTACAACGATGGGTCCGCCGGCCATGAGCGTCCATTCCAAGCGCGCTATAGGCTGTGCCGTGAGTAGGTTGACAAGCGCGCCATGGTAAATCATGCCGATTCGATTAAACGCGATGCGCGTTACGGCCGTCGAATACGGCAGGCCGGCCAGGTAGATGCTTTAAGCCAGTAATACGGCGACGATGCCGGTGATGAAAATCCCGTCGAAGGTGCCGGCGCCGCCGATGGAGGCGATGGGCGCGCCCATTTTGCGGATGTCGCGCAGCCGCAGTAAATCCGCGCCGATGAGCACACCCAGCGTGCCGCAGATGTAGGCCAGTGGCGCGCTTTGGTCGGGGTTGATGCCGAGCGCGGTGACCGCTGCGGCGAGCGGGCCGACGAAGATGGGCATGGCGATGCCCACGCCCGGCACCGGCCGGCTGGTGAGGCGGCTGATCAGCGCGACGATGAGCGTGGCGACGATCACGTCCGGTATCGGCAAGGGGTGATGATAAATCAGATAGTAGGAGAAAATGACCGGGATCAGGCAGCCGCCGGCGTTGATGGCGATATGGGTCGTGCCGTTAAAACGCTGTAGATTGCGTTCGACCAACTCGCGCAGATGCGCGGGGATGCTGTCGGCGGATGGCCGTTCGGCGCTGACCTTCATGAACGGTAAATTGATGGCGCTGCCGATCAGCGAGGAGAACAGCAACAAAAAGGCCGATTGCGCCGAGAGCCCGAGTTTTTCAAAGGCCACGGTGAGCGCGCCGACTTGAATGAAGGCCAGCAGCAAGCCCAGCGCGATGGCGAACAAGATCATTTGCATGGGATTGGCCGGCAGGCGGCGGGCTTAATCGGCGAGCGCCGCGGCGAGCAGGGGCGCGAGTGCGAACGCGTTGCTGGCGTGGGACACGCTGTCGCTGCTCCAAATCTGTTGTACGCCCGCCGCGCGCAATACCGCCACGGCGTCGCCGACGAACAAAGGGTGGGTGACGCAGCAGTGCACCGCCGTCGCGCCGGCCTGGTACAACAGCGCGGCGGTGGTGGCGAGGGTGCGGCCGGTGCTGGCCATGTCGTCCACGATCACCGCCGTGCGGCCGCGCAGCTCGCCCGGCGGCAGGGCGATGTCCACCTCGTGATCCGAGCGCCGCTGTTTTTCCGCGATGAGGAAATCGAGCCCGGCATGGGCGGCGATGCGCGTCACCCATTGCCGCGATTCGCTGTCGGGCCCCACCAGCAGCGGCGCGCCCAGCCGTGCCTTCAATAAGTCGCCGATCAGATCGCCCGCGCTGAGGGTGATCGCCCGCGCCGCGGGCATCACCTCGCGTAATTCGTCGATGCGGTGCAGATGCGGATCGACGGTGATCACCGTATCGAACAAACGGCCCAGCCACGGCGCGATGATGCGCTGGCTCACCGCCTCGCCGGGCTCGAAGGCGATGTCCTGGCGCATGTAACAAAGATACGGCGCCACCAGGGTGAGATGCCTGACGCCGGCGGCGCGCGCGGTCTCCGCCGTCAACAGCAGTTCGATGAGTTTGTCGTTGGGATGATCCAGGCTGCGGCAGACGATCACCCGTTCCGGCAACACCGCCGGCAGGCGCAATTTGCTTTCACCGTCGGGAAAGCGATGCAGGACGACGATTTCGCAAGGCAGGTTCAGATGTTCGGCCAGCCGTTGGGCGGCTTCGGCATAGTCGGGAAATCCCAGCAGCAAGGTTTTTGGCATGGTGACTCGTCGCGCTCCGTATTTAATTTTAAGAAAGCTCTGAATAATTCCATCCTGGAATTCTCAGGGCGCGGAAAGCGAAAAATGTCATTTTCGCTTTCCATCATTTTGAATGGCTGACCGCCATTGAAAATGGCGGCACACCCGGGTGCCGCAGGGGCCTCTGAATGAATCAGAGGTTCCTCAATTTTTCCGACCGCACGGGGAATGAATCCCCTGACCATGGCCCAGTTAACGGCCCGCCGGGAAATAATCCATAGTCATGATGATCACCCGCGCTGAATATTCGCGAAGTCGATTTTGAGAGGGGCTCGTCGCCCGCTTCATTTAAAACTCCACATACAATTTCGGCACCTGATCCGCCGTGCCGATGCGGTAGCCGCTGCCGTGTTCGGCGTTGAAGGCGCGGGCGAATTTGAAGTCGGCGTTGAATTCGGCATGGACCCGATAAAGCGGTTCGCCGCGTTCCACCGCGTCGCCCAATTTTTTCAGCAGGTCCACTCCCGCGCCCTTGTCCATGGGCGCGCCGGCCATGCGCGCGACGCGCGCCAGCAGGAAGTTGTCGATGGCGGTGACCACGCCGGCGCGTTCGGCGCTGACTTCATAGGTGATGGCGCCCGCTTGCAATACCTGATCGCGCCGGCCCTGGGCGTCGATGAGGGCGTTCATCTTGGCCAGGGCGCGGCCCGAGTCGAGGATGTCGCGGGCGATGGCGAAACCTTCGCCGCCGCGTACGTCGGGGTCGAATTCCAGCACCCTTCCGGCGAGACGCAGGGCTTTTTGCCGCAGATCCGCCGGCGCCTGCGGATGGTTTTCCAATACTTGCATGACATCGCGGGCCTCCAGCACCGGGCCGATGCCGCGGCCGATCGGTTGACGGCCGTCGGTGATGATCACTTGGAGATGCACCCCCAGCCGATCGCCGACGTATTCGAAGAGTTTGCGCAATTGCAAGCCGTCGCGCATGTGGCGCACCTTGGCGGTGGGGCCGACGGGGATGTCGATGAGCAAGTGGGTGGAACCGGCGGCGAGTTTTTTGGCGAGGATGGAGGCCACCAGTTGTCCCGGTGCATCGATGCCGAGCGGCCGTTCCACCGAGATCAGCACATCGTCCACCGGGGCGAGGCGGGCGGTGCCGCCCCAGGCGAGGCAGCCGCGGTGATGACGCACGATGTTGTGCAACGCCTCGGGGGTGAGATTCACCTCGGCCAGCACTTCCATGGTGTCGGCGGTGCCGGCGGGGGAGGTGATGGCGCGGCTCGATGTTTTGGGAATCAGCATGCCGTGGGCGGCGACGATGGGTACCACCAGCATGGAAGTGCGGTTGCCGGGGATGCCGCCGATGCAATGTTTGTCCGCCACCAGCGGCTCCTGCCAGTCCAGCCGGTCGCCGGATTCCACCATCGCCTGGGTGAGGTGCAACACCTCGTCGCGGTCGAGGCCGGCTTGCGCCGCGGCCACCAGAAAGGCCGCCATCTCCATTTTTGAATAACGGTGGTCGGTGATCTCGAAGGCGATGGCGCGGAAGTCCTCCGGGGAGAGACGCTCGCCGAGTATCTTGCGCCGCACCGCGTCCATGGAACGGGGCGGTTCGGCATGATCAATCCTGATGGGCGCGCCTTGCGGCAGGCCAAGCTGGGCGAAGGCTTGTTCCGAGAGGCCCAGCTCGCGTTCGGTGACGATGGCGCTGTCGTCCACCACGTTCAGCACCGCGAGGATGCGGGTGCCGTTGGCGCAGACTTCCACTTTGGAAAGCGCTTGAAAACCTTCGGCGCGATATACCGCGCAGTCGCGGTGCAAGTAGGCGACGTTCTCGCGATAGGTGTCGATCGCTATGCGGCGCAGCGTCAGCGGTTCACCGGGGGGGAGGGCGTTGGACTTGTCCATGAATCTACGTTAACACAGCCCGGGCCGCGTTGGCGTGCCGCGCGCATCCCACGCTTGAGCGCGTCGTCGATACGGTTGAACGGTTTTTTGGCGGGGATGCAGCGAACCGATCGCGTTTCGCACCGGCATCGGGCCGCGCAAAAAAGGGCGGCCTGCAGGCCGTCCTTCATAAACGCATTTTGTTACGGTTGAGTGTTTTTTCTCAGGCCGCGCGGAAGGCCGTCAGATATAGCGGCCCGCCTTCCAGCGGTTCGGCCCCGTGTGCATCTTCCACGATGACGCCGGAGTTCTCTTCGTTCTGGGCGAGGAAGGCCGGCGCGCCGGGCAAGAAACGGTTGCGGTCGGACTCGACGATTTGCACCGCCGCCAGCGGATCGGCCGGATCGAGCCTCCAGGTCTTGGTGATCTGGGCGCTAATGGAGAAAGATGAAGAGGCGGCGGCGCCCCGACGGCAGTAATGCGATGTGATGCACGGTGTGGATGGAGTTCGCCGTCGCGGGTGCGTCGGTTGTCTACCGCGATGGTGTACTCAAAGCGGCGGGACGTCCTCGTAAATGACGGCGAGCGGCACGGCGATGTCGAGACATTGCAGGGCGACGGTGCCTTCGCTGACGATCTGCCGGTGCCAGTTGTCTTCGCGTAAATGGATTTCCGCTTCCATCTTGTCCTGCGAGAGCAGCAGGTATTGACGCAGACTGGGAATGCTGGTGTAGGCCAGCAGTTTTTCGCGGCGGTCGATGCGGGCGGTGGCCTCGGACAAGACCTCCACGATCAGACAGGGATGGCTGCGGTAATAAGGCGCGCGATCCGCCGGGTCGCAGCAAAGCAGCAGGTCGGGATAATAAAAGGCATCCTGTCCGGCCACGTTCAAACGCACTTTCATATCGGCCATGAACAATTGACAGGCGGTGCCGCGCACGTGAGGGCGCAGGGCCGTCGCGAGATTGACGGAGATGAGATTGTGCCGGTCGCCGGTGCCCACCATGGCGTGGACCCTGCCGCCGAGATATTCGTGACGCACCTCGCTCACGAGTTCGTCTTGCAGGTATTCGTCGATGAGGATTAGCTGTGCCGGCGCTCGGGTTTCCATGGGACGGCCTCTGTTTTCAGCGCTAACTACACCTTAGCGCGGACCTTGCCCCGCGGGCAAGCGGCTCATTCCATAACGGCGGCCGGCGGTGCCGATTTGCGGCGCTCTTCCTGCTGCAAGGCCCACATGTGGGCGTAAGTGCCGCCGCCGGCGAGCAGGGCTTGATGGGTGCCGCGCTCGATGATGCGGCCCTGGTCCATCACCAGGATTTGATCGGCATCGACGATGGTGGAGAGGCGATGGGCGATCACCAGCGTGGTGTGGTCGGTGGCGACGCTGCGCAGTTCGGCGAGGATGGCCTGTTCCGATTTGGAGTCCAGCGCCGAGGTGGCTTCGTCGAAGATGAGGATGCGCGGGTTTTTGAGGATCACCCGCGCGATGGCGATACGTTGTTTTTCGCCGCCGGAGAGTTTGAGGCCGCGCTCGCCCACCATCGCTTCGTAGCCTTCCGGCAAGGATTCGATGAAGTCGTGGATGTGGGCCATCTTGGCGGCGCGAATGACTTCCTCGCGCGGCGCGTCGGGGCGGGCGTATTGGATGTTGTAGTAGATGGTGTCGTTGAACAGCACGGTGTCCTGCGGCACGATGCCGATGGCGGCGCGCAGGCTTTTTTGAGTCACGGCGCGGATGTCCTGGCCGTTGATCAGGATGCGGCCGCCGCCCACGTCGTAGAAGCGGAACAGCAACCGCGCCAGGGTGGATTTGCCCGAGCCGCTGTGGCCGACCACCGCGACTTTGTGGCCGGCGGGCACGTCGAAATCCATGTCGAAGAGGATTTGGCGGTTGGGATTGTAGCTGAACGCGACGTGTTCGAAGCGCAAGGCGCCGTCGCCGACGACCAGGTCGCGGGCGTCGGCCTGGTCGCGCACTTCCAGATTTTGATCGAGCAGGCTGAACATCTTTTCCATGTCGGCCAGCGAGTGTTTGATCTCGCGGTAGACGAAGCCGAGGAAGTTCATGGGAATGAACAGCTGCAATAAATAGGCGTTGATCAGCACCAGGTCGCCCATGGTGAGACTGCCGTCCACCACGCCGTCGGCGGCGAGGAACATCAGCCAGGTGATGCCGACGGCGATGATCGCGCCCTGGCCGAAGTTGAGGAAGGACAGCGAGGTTTGATTGCGCACCGCGGCCTGTTCCCACACCGCGAGGTTTTCGTCGTAACGCCGCGCCTCGAACTCTTCGTTGCCGAAATATTTCACCGTTTCGTAGTTGAGCAGGCTGTCGATGGCGCGGGTGTTGGCCTTGGAATCCATGTCGTTCATCTGGCGGCGGAACTTCATGCGCCATTCGGTGATGATGAGGGTGAAGGCGATGTAGAGCGCCACGGTGACGAAGGTAATGATGGCGAACGAGGCCTGATAATTGATGAACAGGATCAAGGCCACCAGCGCGATCTCGACCAGGGTGGGAATGACATTGAACAACATGAAAGTGAGTAGAAAGCTGATGCCGCGGGTGCCGCGCTCGATGTCGCGCGAGACGCCGCCAGTCTGGCGCTCCAGATGAAATTTGAGGGCGAGGTTGTGCAGATGGCGGAACACCTGCAGGGCGACCCGGCGGATGGCGCGCTGAGTGACCTTGGCGAAGATGGCGTCGCGCAGTTCGCTGAAGGCGGCGTTGGCCAGCCGCATGGCGCCGTAGCCGATGAGAAAGGCGACGGGCAAGACCAGCAGCGGATTGCGGGCCGCGTCCAGATTGTCGACGATGCCCTTGAGCATGAGGGGGATGGAGACGGTGGCGACCTTGGCCAGCACCAGGCAACCCATGGCCCACATCACGCGGGTGCGGTATTCCCAGAGGTAGGGTAGGAGGGTGCGGATGGACCGCCAGTCGTGGCGACCGGTTGGGGTCGGGGTACTCGAGGGACGCATGCCCGCAGTGTACTCGTAACAAGATGCTTGGTGGAAACCCTCGGCGGGCTATAATTGGCCGCCCTTGAAAAAGGGGATGGTTAACGCCATTCAGCCGGATTGAATGGCGGCCGCGATGGCCGGTGCCGGGACTTGAGTATGCAGGGGTGGTCGGGGTCGATCGGCCAGCCGCGGGTAAGGCCGGCATGAGTCGCCGGATGGATACCGCCTTGTAAAAAAGTGGAGTTGCCGTGGCAACCCCACTTTTGGATCGCGTGTTAGAGGGTCAGTCTCTGCTTTATGCCTGGTTCACATAAGAACCAAGCGAGCAGCTGGTTATAAAGTGATTGCGTTGAATACGAACCCTAGGAACACAAAGATGGCGATGAGTCCTACGCAGATGGGCCAGTCGTCTTGGGAAACGAGTCTTTCAGTCGTCATGGTAATCCCCTATTTAATAGTGAAGAATCGATGGGATTGTTGAGTAAATTCCCAGGCATTAAGTATGTATAACAGGCGCTACGGCATTAACAGTAGTATCGCTAAGTTAATTATGCAAGTACGATTTTTCAAAAAATAGTTAATTAAATTAGTAGGATAATTTTAGTTCGGATGTCATGCGGAGTGCCAAAAATGGAAAAACCGGAGATTTATCATGCCTATATATGAGTACGAGTGCGCGGCCTGCCATCATCGTTTGGAAACCATGCAAAAGATGAGTGAGGCGCCGCTGACAGAATGTCCTCAGTGTCATGAGCCCACGTTGCGCAAATTGGTTTCGGCCGCCGGTTTTCAGCTCAAGGGCAATGGTTGGTACGCTACCGACTTCAAGGGCGGCGGCAAAAAACCCGCCGCCGCGGAGACCGCGTCGGATGCGACGGCGAAGCCCACGCCCGTTCCTCCCTCTTCGGCCGAATGAGGTCTTGGGCGGCTTCCTGAACAGGTGCCGGGTTTTCACATTCCGGGTTTGGGGCGCTGCTGTTGGTCTTGGTGATTCCGTGATTCCGGCCAGGGGCGTAATCATGGCGCGCTTCTTCGATCAGCGAGCTTCACGGCCTGGGTTTTGAATCGTATTTCCTTGGGGTGATCGTGCCCGAATGGCGACGGCGATCCCCTTCGCCGTCGCGGCCGCCGTTGCGGAAATTCCGCTCAAAAAGTAACATTGGCCCCCTTCGCGGCGGCAAAATCGCGGCCTTCTAAAATAATCGGGAACACATATCGATGCGTAGCCACTATTGCGGGCATGTCAATGAGTCTTTGGCGGAACAAGAGGTGGAAGTATGCGGCTGGGTGCGTCGCCGCCGCGACCACGGCGGGGTGATCTTCGTCGATTTGCGTGACCGCGAAGGTGTTTTGCAGGTGGTGTTCGACCCCGACTCGCCCGAGACCTTCGCCACCGCCGAGCGCGTGCGCAGCGAATATGTGCTGCGGGTGAAGGGCACGGTACGGCCGCGTCCCGCGGGTACCGAGAACGCCAATCTGCCCACCGGCCAAGTCGAGGTCATCGCCCGCCAGGTGGAGATACTGAATCGCTCCGAGCCGTTGCCGTTCCAGGTGGAAGACGACAGCGAACTCAACGAAGAGATCCGGCTGCGCTACCGTTATCTCGATCTGCGCCGCCCGCAGATGCAGCGCCGTTTGCAGATGCGCGCGCAGACCACGCGCACCTTGCGCCGCTTCCTCGACGATCGCGGCTTCCTCGACATCGAGACGCCGATGCTCACCAAGTCCACACCCGAAGGCGCGCGCGATTATCTGGTGCCGAGCCGCACCTATCCCGGCGAATTCTTCGCGCTGCCGCAGTCGCCGCAGCTGTTCAAACAAATTCTCATGATGGCAGGCATGGACCGCTATTACCAAATCGTGCGCTGCTTCCGCGACGAGGACCTGCGCGCCGACCGTCAGCCCGAATTCACGCAGATCGATATCGAGATGTCGTTCATCAACGAAGAGCAGATCATGAACCTCATGGAGGACATGATCCGCGAGCTGTTCGCGCAGGTGCTGGAAGTGCCGCTGCACAGCCCGTTTCCGCGCATGACGTATGCCGAGGCCGTGGCGCGTTTCGGCATCGACCGTCCCGATCTGCGTATTCCGCTCGAACTGGTGGAATTGAAGGACGTGATGGCCAAGGTCGATTTCAAGGTGTTTTCCGCGCCGGCGAACGATGTGAACGGCCGCGTCGTCGCGCTGCGCCTGCCGAAGGGCGGCGAGCTGTCGCGTAAAGAGATCGATGATTACACCGCCTTCGTCGCGCGCTACGGCGCGAAGGGCCTCGCTTATATCAAAGTGAACGAAGCGGCCAAGGGCCGCGACGGTTTGCAATCGCCCATCGTCAAATTCCTGCCCGACGACGTGATCGCCGCCATCATGCAGCGCACCGGCGCCGAGGACGGCGATTTGATTTTCTTCGGCGCCGACAAGGCCAAGGTCGTCAACGAATCCATGGCCGCGCTGCGCGTGAAGCTCGGCCACGATCGCGATCTGGTGGAGCGCGGCTGGCGCCCGCTGTGGGTGGTCGATTTCCCGATGTTCGAATACGACGACAAGGCCAATCGCTGGGTCGCCCTGCACCATCCCTTCACCGCGCCCAAGGTCAACGACATCGCCGACGTGACGCGCGACCCCGGCAACTGCATCTCGCGCGCCTACGACATGGTGCTCAACGGCACCGAACTCGGCGGCGGTTCGATCCGTATCCATCGTCCCGAAATGCAGCAGGCGGTGTTCGGTCTGCTCGGTATCGATGAACAAGAAGCGAAGGAAAAATTCGGTTTCCTGCTCGACGCGCTGTCGTTCGGCTGCCCGCCGCACGGCGGCCTCGCCTTTGGCCTCGACCGTCTGGTGATGCTGATGAGCGGAGCCGGTTCGATCCGCGACGTCATGGCCTTTCCGAAAACCCAATCGGCCTCCTGCCTGCTCACCTCCGCGCCCTCGCCGGTGGCCGATACTCATCTGCGCGAACTCGGCATCCGCCTGCGCAAAGCGGAAGGGGAGAAGGCCGGCCAACCGGCCGGCACATAATCCTTGCCTGCGTGGAACATTAGGCTTTAGAGTGAATCCATAGTGATGGACGGGGGTTCGCCGTACAGCGCTATCGATGTAGGGCGGGTGAACGCAGCGTAACCCGCCAATACGCTTTACTTCTCGTGAACAGGTAATAAACATGGCCGCCAACGCACTCGCACTTCAACAATTCGCCGACATCGACGAGGCCGAGATCGAGGCGCGCATCCGTGCGGCGAGGGAGAAACTCGGCGAGCGCGTGGTGATCTTGGGCCATCACTATCAACGCGAAGAAGTATTCCGCCACGCCGATGTCTCCGGCGATTCGCTGAAACTCTCGCGTTATGCGGCGCAGTCGAAAGCGGAATACATCGTGTTCTGCGGCGTGCACTTCATGGCCGAGGTCGCCGACATCCTGTCGCGGCCCGAACAGATTTCAATATTGCCCGACCTCGCCGCCGGCTGTTCGATGGCCGACATGGCCAATCTCGCCAAGGTCGAACGCGCGTGGCGCGAATTGAACGAAGTGCTGGGCGACGCCGAGCAAACCATCACTCCCGTCACCTACATCAACTCCGCGGCGGATTTGAAGGCCTTTTGCGGCCGCCACGGCGGCATCGTCTGCACCTCGTCGAACGCCAAGCAAGTATTGAGCTGGTCCTTCGCCCAGCGCGAAAAAGTGCTGTTTTTCCCGGACCAACACCTCGGCCGCAACACCGGCTACGGCATGGGCATTCCGCTCGACGACATGGTGACCTGGGACTTCACGCGGCCCATGGGCGGCCTCACCGCCGAGCAAATCAAACAGGCGAAGATCATTCTGTGGAAGGGTTTTTGCTCCGTGCACCAGATGTTCCAGCCCCAGCACATCGACGCCTTCCGCGCGAAGTATCCCGAGGGCAAGGTCATCTCCCACCCCGAGTGCATGTTCGAGGTCTGCCAGAAATCCGATTACGTCGGCTCCACCGAATACATCATCAAGACCATCGCCGCCGCCGAAGCCGGCAGCCGTTGGCTGGTCGGCACCGAACTCAACCTCGTCAACCGCCTCGCCGAACGCTTCAAGGCCGAAGGCAAACACGTGCACTTCATGTCGCCGACCATTTGCATGTGCTCCACCATGTTCCGTATCAATCCTCAACACCTGTTATGGGTTTTGGAAAATCTGGTGGAGGGTAAGGTGGTGAATCAAATCAAGGTGCCGCCGGAGGAAGCGCGTTACGCGCGGATTACCTTGGAACGCATGCTGGAAGTATCGCCTTAGGCGTGTAAACAGCTCCGACTTGATCCGACGGTCTGTGTCAGATGGAGCTAAGCCTGGAGCTTGCCTTGTCCGAGTTCGGCCAGGAGCAACAGTTTGTGACCGTGCAGCCCTGTGACCGCTCTTGGCCATAGCGGGTATTGAAGGCTTGCAGCTTGTGCGACCGCTCATCTTCATGTTCCAGCCGTTCGCACATTTCCAAGAAAAACTTAGTTGTCTTCAGCCGGAACGACCGCTTGTCGAAAATGCCTACCCACCCTTTCGACCTCGAACAGTCAGTTACGCTCAAGCTGTCTAAGGCCTGTTCTGCAGCGTAAAAGCAGTCACCCCATTCCAAGTTGTCTAGTCGGCACCCACTGGCCTTTTTGGTGTGCCCTTGCTCCGCCGCAGAAGAGCCACGACACATGCAGCGAAGCAAAAAAGCCGTGCTGATTTTTAGAGTCGGCACAATCAGCTCTACCCATGGGTTTTGGACGGTTCGCTCCCCTCTTGACCACTTTTAGCCCCACTAGAGAATTATGTTGGGGTAATATTGGGCAAAGAAATTGGTACGAACTGGCGGCACTAGCCAGCCCGTCCTTTGTTCGAGGGAGAACATTATTTGATTTTTCTAGATCAAACCAGGCGTCACCGGAAATTCTACGTTATCACTCTATCCATCCTACTGGCGCTATTCTGCTTTCGCGTGCTAGCACAGTTGCTACAGCGTTACATCGAGATTTCTTTCTTGCCACCATTTGATGCATGGCAAAGTGGTGCCGTGCCTTACAATGCCTTATTCGCATCACAGGTGGTGATTATTGTTGTCTACGGGTGGATTCTGCGGCGTATCATGATGGATAAAATTCAACCGAGCAGCAGGCAAGGATGGATATTTCTCATCATCGGCCTGATTTATTTTTTTGTCATGGTGGCGCGCCTGTTCATTGGTTTGACCGGTCTTTCCGAACACCACTGGTTCCATAGTTATTTGCCTACCCTGTTCCATTTTGTACTTTCGGGCTATTTAATTGCATTGGGTTATTTTCATCTCCAGGCTGCGGGGCAACGACTATGAGCTACGCGGCTTCCGCGACCCCATCAAATGCCCAGCGTCCTCTGTGGCAGGAATTTATTGCTCTGATCGCCTACCCGGCCTCGTTTTTTCTCGCTGTCGCGGCGTTTCTCTGGTTCAACGCAAACGGCTATCCGAAATGGATTAGCGCCTATCTTCCGGTGATTGTCTGCGCGGTGGTGGTATTGCCCTTGCTGGAGCGTGTTATACCGCATCGCCGCGACTGGCGGCCGGGCAGACGGGAATGGTTTACCGATGCGCTCTACACCATCGTCATACAAATCGCTATGCCGCCCCTGCTCGCACTGCTCGTGGTGCTTGGTTTGAGCGATTTTACCCAACCGTATCTGCATTCCTCCCTGTGGCCGCATCAATGGCCGATACTGGCCCAGGGCATTTTGATGGTGCTGCTAGTTGATCTCATGCGCTATTGGTTGCATCGGTTCGCACACACCAATCCAACCCTGTGGCGATTGCACGCGGTGCACCATTCGCCCGATAAGCTTTATTGGCTCAATACGGCGCGCTTTCATCCGCTGGAGAAGACCTTGCATTTTGCATTGGACTCGATGCCGTTCATTCTTTTGGGCGTCAATGAATACGTCCTGGCATTCTACTTCGTCTGCTACGCGGTGAACGGCTTTTACCAGCACAGCAACGTTTACCTCCGTCTAGGTCCACTCAGTTACATTTTCAGCACTGCCGAATTGCACCGCTGGCATCACTCGAAAATCGTGCGGGAAGCTAATCACAATTACAGCAACACCACGATATTCTGGGACATCGTGTTCGGTACGTATTACCGCCCGCGTGACCACAATATGGCGCGTGCTGGCATACAAAATGATCGCTACCCGATGAGTTTCGGCCGTCAACTGCTCGGGCCCTTCATGAGAAATCTGGAAAGTCGAGACGTGTTTGTGCCCACGCTGCGCGAGGCCACGATGAATCTCCTGCTGCGGCTAGGCTTCGCGAAAATCAATCGTACGTATTGGCGCGACCTAGAAAAGGCCACGCACGACGTTGCGGAGACGCAAAATAGGGTGTTGCGAGGAATCATGCAACAGAACCGGGAGACTGTGTTCGGCCAGCGCCACCATTTCGCCGAGGTCCTTTCCATCCCCGATTATCAACGCCTGTGTCCGGTGCAGACCTACAACAGCCTGCGCCCGTACATCGATGAGCAGGAAAGTGACAGCAAACCTGCCATCACGGCGGAACAGGCGTTGTTTTACGCCAAGACCAGCGGCAGTACCGGCACAGCGAAACTTTTACCGGTTACGCCTACTATGGTCGCGCAAATCAAGCACCAGCAGGCCGTGGCCGGATTTCTACAATACCGCGCCTGTCCGCGCGCATTCCTGGGTGCGTTGCTCGGCATCACGGGTGCAGTCGAGGAGGAAAGAACCGCTACTGGAAAGGTGGTCGGTGCTATCTCGGGAGTCATGTTCGAAATGCTGCCCTGGCCGATGAAACGGAAATTCATCGTGCCGTCCGTGACGTTCTCCATCAAGGATCATCTGACGAAGTATATGTTGATTTTGCGTTTGGCGCTGGCTGAAAGAGGCATCACCTATATCGCCACCGCCAACCCGTCCACGTTCGTATTGCTGCTGGAGTTGGCGCACAAGTATCGCGACGAATTGTTGGTGGGAATTGAGACGGGACTGTGGCCCGCCGAACGCCCGCTACCTCCCGAAGTTTTCGAGGCGGTGAAGCGCAAGCTCCGGCCGGATCAGGCTAGGGCCACCGAGTTGAGGGAATTGTTCGCTGCAAAGGAACAGCTAGTGATACGGGACATCTGGCCCCATGTTGCACTGCTGGCAACATGGACGGGGGGCAACTGCCGCATTCCACTACAGACCATCAAGGCGCAATTGCCCGAACAGACCGTTACGATGGACCTGGGTCTTATGGCGAGCGAGTGTCGCACTACGCTGGCGGTTGAAGCAGGCACTTCCTCCGGCCTGCCGGTTTTCATGGATTATTTCTTCGAGTTCGTCGAGCGTGATCGCTGGGACAATAAGAAGCCGGAATTCCTGACGCTGGACCGGCTGGAACAGGGAAAGGAGTACTACATTTTCGTCACGACTACAGCTGGACTCTATCGTTATGACATGAACGACATTGTCATCGTGACCGGCCGCCGCCACGACGTCCCACTGATCGAGTTCCTCCAGAAGGGCCGTGGCGTGACTAATATCACTGGCGAGAAAATATACGAAACCCAGGTGATACAGGCCACCGCGGATACAGCGGCACAATGTTCACTGACCTTTCCGTTTTTTATCGTGCTCGCTGATCGCTTCGCCGGATGCTATGAATTTTACTTCGAGTTGAACGGTTCATCTGCGTTGGACATCGAGGAACTAAGCCGCCTGCTCGATGAGAATCTCTGCCGTCAGAACGACGAGTACATGCAGAAACGCGCCAGTAGCCGACTTAAGCCGCTGATGGCGTGGCAGCTCAAGCCGGGGACGGCCACGAATTTCCGTACGCACCTAGTGAAGCGCGGCCAGAAGGAAGGCCAGTTTAAGGTCCAGTGCCTGGCTTACAAGGACGAGGTCGATTTTGATTTCCATCCACAACTCATGACGGAGTAGTGCGTACGTGAAAATTGCGAGCCTTGACCTGGCACCGTTGCGGATTCCCTTCCGGGTATCCTTTAAGCACGCCTCAGCAGAACGTAACATCACACAGAGCTTTATGGTTATCGCCCGTTCAGAAGCAGGCTTCTTTGGTTACGGCGAAGGCTGTCCGCGCGACTATGTCACGGGCGAGACCGATGCCAGCGTTGCCGCGTTCTTCGGCAGATATCGCGATGACATCGCGGCCAAGATCGTCGGTTCGTCGAGCCTGCAGGAATGGATACGGGCCCATCAACGGGATATCGATCAAAACCCGGCGGCATGGTGCGCGATAGAGCTGGCACTGCTCGATCTATTTGCTCGGCAAGACAATGTTCCCATGGAAATGCTGCTGGGCTTGCCGCCGCTCGCAGGACCGTTTGTTTACAGCGCCGTGCTCGGCGCCACTGACACGAAACGGTTTACCGAGATATTGGAACGCTACCGGAAGTTCGGTATGCGCGATTACAAGATCAAGCTTTCAGGCGATGTCGACCGCGATCGCGGAAATCTTGCCGCTCTGTACTCCGCGGGCATCGTACCGGCGCAGGTGCGGGCAGATGCGAATAACCTCTGGTCCGATCTCAATGTCGCGCAAGACTATCTCAAATCCCTAGACTATCCCTTCGCCGCCATCGAAGAACCGCTCCGGCCCGGTCAGTTCGCCGATCTGGCGACGCTTGCCGACTCCCTCGCGGCCCGCATCGTGCTGGACGAAAGCATCACGCGGGAGAATCAGCTCGCGCAGTTGCCGGCACCGCCCGGTCGGTGGATCGTCAATCTCCGGGTTTCAAAAATGGGCGGCTTGTTGCGCTCGCTCGCTGTGGCGAACCGTTGCCGCGAAATGGGGCTCGCGCTGGTTGTCGGCGCTCAGGTGGGCGAAACTAGCCTGCTCACGCGCGCAGCGCTGATTGCCGCCCTGAAAAGTTTCGGCGTTGACCTGGGCGAGCCTGCTCACGCGCGCAGCGCTGATTGTGGCGCAGGCAGCGCGCGACAGCGTGATTGCGCAGGAAGGGGCGTTCGGTACCATGTTGTTGGAATCCGATGCCGTGCAACCAATGCTCATGTTCGGCGCAAAGGGTGAGCTCGATATCCTTTCAGCGCGACTTGACCGGTCACCGGGCTTTGGTTTGACGCCGATACCGGATCTTGCTGATCGTTATCTCAAGCACGGAGTAGGCTAAAGTTGGTCGCAGCGATAGGCTTTCTCGGCATGCTCCTCTCCGGCTGCCAGAGTATCGTCGGCGCTCTCGTGTTGCCCAAAGATGGTATCCGCTCAAGTGAATACCGCGTGCACATAAATCGCGACGCGGCCATATCTTGGCATTGAGGTAGACGACGCGCTGGATATTTCCGAGCAAACTGACATCTAGCCAACAATTTGCGGCCGCACGTAACTTGGCGTGCGGCCGCTTTATGGCATCATGCTGTGTGCGTACTCCTGGTCAAAAGCGAGCTTTGAGTTCTTTTCAATGCAGGGTGGGCTCGCATCGCGGAGCCCATCAAGCGTTGCCCGGAACACAATGCCGTAGCCTTGTTTATTTGGTGCAATGCACTGCGTCTATTGCACCCCACGGTCCTCGCCATCCCGAATGCCAAGCAAGCCGCTTCATGATCAAGTCGGCGTTGGCGGCGGCTGATCA
Organism: uncultured Gammaproteobacteria bacterium; assembly: GCA_963729605.1. Classification (GTDB taxonomy): domain Bacteria; phylum Pseudomonadota; class Gammaproteobacteria; order DRLM01; family DRLM01; genus CAKKSB01. Next base: position 305,870 of record CAVSNY010000004.1, read on the forward strand.
CCCTTAATCCGGCAAGCACTGCTTTTTGAGTTACGCTGAAATAGCGCCGCGCTACTTTCAAGTGAACCTTGAGTTGTGTTCAATCCACGAAGGTGACGATCTCTCCCAGGCGCCGCCGCGGTGTGTTTTCCGGCAACTCCGCCGGATAACCCACGCTGAGCAGGGCCACCGGCACCATGCCGGTCGGCAGGGCAAGCAGCTTCGCGACTTTCTGATCGTCGAATTGACCGACCCAGGTCGAGCCCATGCCCGCCGCGACGATGGCGAGTTGGGCGTAGGCGGCGGCGATGGTGGCGTCTTGCACGGCGTAGAGTTGCGCGCCGCGCGGACCGAATTCTTGCGCGGAGCGCGCCGGGTCGGCGGCGAATACCAAGCAGAGCGGCGCCTGGCCGATGAAGGGTTGGTCACCGGCCGCTTGTTGCAAGGCGAGCCGCAGGCTGCGATCGCTCACCACGCTGATGCGGTAGGCTTGCAAGTCGCCGGCCGACGGCGCAGCCACCGCCATTTCCAAAACGGCGTGGAGTTTTTCCTGTTCCACCGGGAGGTCGGCCTGATATTTCCGGACGGAGTGGCGGTGGCGTACGGTCTCGAAAAAATCCCACATGCGGGTCTCCTTCTTTTATTTGACGCCGGTCGGGGCTCGGCGTCCCGTTACGGCGCGCCGCTTTCCGTCGTCCGGTTTTCTTTCGCGGCGCGCTCGGGGAAATTGAGCGCCAGTACCCGCCGCGCGTCGGCGGCCAGGTCGTTCACGCCCAATTTGTCGTAGGCCTCGGCCATCAACACCAAGGCATCGGGCACCGAGGGGGTTTGGTCGTAGTGTTCGATGATGTATTTGGCGCGGCCGGCGGCGGCGACGTAGGCGGCCTTTTTCATGTAGAACTCGGCGGTGTACAGCTCGCCGCGCGCCAGGGTGTTGCGCAGGTAGATCATCCGTTGCGCGGCGTCCGCGCTGTAGGGGCTGGCGGGGAAACGTTGAACGAGTTCGGAGAAGTATTGAAACGATTCCTGCACCGCGCGCGGGTCGCGCTGCGCCGGGTCGAGGCTGAATTTTTTCTCGAAATAATCTTCTTTCGGAAAACGCGCCAGGCCTTTTATGTAATAGGCGTAGTCCACCCGCTCATGGCGCGGATAGAGTTTGATGAACTGGTCGGCGGCGGCGATGGAGGATTCCGGCTCCTCGAATTTGTAGTAGGCGTAGGCGATGTCCAACTGGGCCTGTTGCGCGTAAACGCCGAAGGGATGGCGGGCCACCAGGTTTTCGAAATATTCGACGGCCCTTTTGTAATCGCCGATCGACATGGCCTGCTGGCCTTCTTCGTAGAAACGGCTGGCGGGCCAGGCATCCTGGTTGTCTTCGGATTTGCTGAACATCGCGCAGCCCGAGAGCAGGGCGGTGGCAAGCATCACTACGAAAAAACGTTGCATCATCATTCTGGCGTCCACTGGATTGTCGAGGGTAAATAATACGCGTTGACGGCGCCGGGCGTTAGGGGCGCTCGAAAAATTTCTCCGGCCGCCGGTAGATTCGCGATTTGACATGGCGCGCGAGGCGGGTTTTTCGCGGCTTGAGAAATGTTTTACCGGAGGACTAGAACCTATCTCAACTCCCTTCTCCCGCCAAGGGGGGATGACGGCGGACACCTGTTTAAAGCGCGATGATTCCTTTGAGATAGGGCCAATAAAATCGTGTCAGCGCGTGGCGGCGTTGAGGGCGCCGTCCCCGTTCAAGGCGGACTGCACCTCGCCCAGCCGGCGGATTTTGGGTGTCGGCAATCCCCAGCGTTTGCCGAGTTGCCGCGCCGCCAGGCGGGCGCTCTCGGCGTCGGGATAAAGGCCGTGGATCAAAGTCTGGCGTCCGCCCTTCGTTGCGGGATAACGGGCGCCGCCTTGGATCCGGTGGCGGGTGACGAAGATGTTCACGGTGTCCGGCTCGGCGCTCAGCAATTCCACGGTGTAGCGCTCCGGCCGCTGCTGCAATATCCAGCGCGGGTCGTGTATGGCGATGGGCGGTTCGAGGGGCGGCAGGTTGCCCGCGCTGGCCTCGGCGTTGGCGAGTTGAGTCGCGGCCGGCGACGCAACGGCCTCCGCCGGTTTCGGCGACTGGAGTAGTGCGAGGGCCTCCTCCGCGGCGGGGGTACCGCGAAACTCTTCACTGATCGTATGGAGATGCGACACGGCGGCGGCGTCATCAGGTTGACTCAGTCCGGCCTTGGCGTGTTTGAGGTGGGTGAGCGCCAATTGCTGACGGAGGAAGGCCAGGTTGTGCAGGGCGTTTTCATTGAAATCGCTGGACGGGAAACGCTCGGAGATGTCCTGAAACAGCGCATAGGCCTCGCGCAGGGCGAGATCGTGTTGCTCGAGCGCGGCCCCGTCCTGTTGCACGGCCTGCCGCAAGGCCGCCGAGGCGCGCAGGTAATAGATGTAATCGGCGCGCGGATGCGCGGCGTAGCGTTGGATGAACTGGTCGCCGCTCTCCCGAGCCGCGGAATAGTCGCCTTGTTTGTAATAGGCATAGGTCAGTTCCAGGGCGGCCTGCGAACCATAGGGTTCCGGCGCGCCGTCGGCGAGGCGTTTGAGCTGAGCGGCGGCGGCGGTGAAATCCCCCGCCTCCAGGGCGCGGTGACCGTCGAGATAGCCTTGGCGGAGGGCGGCGGGGTCCGCGCCGGCCGGTTTCCCGCTATGATGCGCGCAGCCGCCGCTCAAGGCGGCGAGCAGGCAGGCCGCGATGAGGCCGCGCGCGACAGGGGACATAGCGGTGGTCGTCAGCGTGTGCATTAGCGGTGGTGGCCGTGGGTGAGGAGGCAGGTTCCTGAGTCATTCATGCCCGCCCCGAATTATACTGGCTTTTTCCCAGGCGGATACGCATAAGGTGACTGACGTAAATAAAGCGCGGACGGCCAGGCTGTTGGCGGCCAAAGTGCCGCCGGAGGCGGCGGGGCGGCGGCTGGATCAGGTGTTGGTGGAGTTATTTCCCGATTATTCCCGCAGCCGTTTGCAGGCCTGGATCAAGGACGGCCAGGTGACGGTGGACGGCCGTCTCCCCCGGCCGCGCGACAAACTGTGGGGCGGCGAGGCATTGGCGCTCAACGCGGTCGAGAGCGTGGAGACCCCGTGGGCGGGCGAGGCCATCCCCCTGCACGTGATCTATGAAGACCAGACGTTGCTCGTCATCGACAAGCCGGCGGGCCTGGTGGTGCACCCCGCCGCCGGCAACTGGGAGGGCACCCTGGTAAACGCCCTGCTGCATTACGCCCCCGAACTCGCCAATCTGCCCCGGGCCGGGGTGGTGCATCGCCTCGATAAAGACACTAGCGGCCTGCTGGTGGTGGCGCGCACGCTGGCGGCTCACAAAAGCCTGGTCGCGCAATTGCAGGCCCGCACCGTCAAGCGCGAATACGAGGCGGTGGCGGCGGGGGTGATGACCGCGGGCGGCACGGTGGAGGCGCCCATCGCCCGTCATCCGGTGGACCGCAAACGCATGGCGGTGGTGGGCGGCGGCCGCGAGGCGGTGAGTCATTATCGGGTGGTGCGGCGGTTTCGCGCCCACACTCACATCAAGGTGCGGCTCGAGACCGGCCGCACCCATCAGATCCGCGTCCACATGGCCCATATCCATTATCCGCTGCTGGGCGATCCCGTTTACGGCGGACGGTTGCGCATGCCGGCCGGATGCAGTGAGGCTTTACGCGAGGCGCTGCACGCTTTCAAACGCCAGGCCTTGCACGCGGGCGCGCTGGGTTTGGTGCATCCTGAGAGCGGCGAGGCGATGGACTGGCGGGTGCCGCTGCCGGCGGACATGCAAAATCTGTTGGAGGTGCTGGGTGACGACGCCGAGTCGGTCTGATGCGGTACAGATGAGCTGGCTGCTGCCGGAGTGGCCCGCGCCGCCGCGGGTGCGCGCCTGCTCCACCACCCGCTTGGGCGGGGTGAGCGAGGGGCCGTACGCCTCGCTCAATCTCGCCGGCCACGTCGGTGATGGCGCCGCGCGCGTACTGGAAAACCGCCGCCGTTTACACGCGGCTTTGCAGCTGCCTTCCGAACCCTTGTGGCTGCAACAGGTGCACGGCGTCGCCGCCGTGGACGCCCGTTGCGGCAAAGCCGAATGCGAGGCCGACGCGAGTTATACCGGGCAGTCCGGCGTGGTGTGCGCGGTGCTTACCGCCGATTGTCTGCCGCTGTTGTTGTGCGACGTGGACGGCGGCGTGGTGGCCGCGGCCCACGCCGGTTGGCGCGGCCTGCTCGACGGCGTGATCGAAAACACCGTGCGCGCCATGCACCGGCCGGGTTCACGCATCTTGGCGTGGCTGGGACCGGCGATCGGCCCCGCGGCCTTCGAAGTGGGCGATGAAGTCCGCGCGGCCTTCGTCGCCCGCGACCCGCTCGCCGCCGCCGCGTTTCGCCCTACCCCGGCGGGCCGCTGGCTGGCGGACATCTATCAACTGGCGCGCCAGCGTTTGAGCGAGGTGGGGGTCGAGGCCGTGTACGGCGGACATTGGTGCACCGTGAGCGACCCGGCGCGTTTTTATTCCTACCGCCGCGATCGCGTGACCGGCCGCATGGCGAGTCTGATCTGGCTGGACAGCCGGGGCGAATAAGGTAAACTGCCCCGCTTTCCTTGCCACGGCTATCGGCTGCGATCATCTCCATGAGCTTAATCACCTGGATCATCCTGTTCTGTCTGATAGGCGGTGTCGTCAGCGTGCTGGCGGCCGCGGCGTTTTTGTTGTTCCCGGAAAAGGTGCGCGCGCGCTTATTGCCTCACTTCATCAGCTACGCCATCGGCGCGCTGCTCGGCGCGGCCTTTCTCGCCCTGCTGCCCCATGCCTTGGAGGGCCCGGGGGTGGCCGACGTCCATCACATCAGCCTCACCGTGCTGCTGGGCGTGCTGGGATTTTTCCTGCTGGAGAAAATGGTGCTGTGGCGGCATTGCCATCACGACCACTGCGAGGCCCATGACCCGGTGATGCCGGTCACCAATAAGTCGGCGGGCACCATCGTGATGATCGGCGACACCGTGCACAATTTCGTGGACGGCATCCTGATCGCGGCGGCCTTTCTCACCGACATCCACCTCGGCGTGGTCACCGCCATCGCCGTCGCCGCCCACGAAATTCCGCAGGAACTGGGCGACTTCGCGGTCTTGCTGCACAGCGGTTTCAGCCGCGGCCAAGCCTTGTTGTTCAACGGGCTGTCCGGTTTGGCGACCGTGGCGGGCGGCCTGATCGCCTATTACGGCTTGCAGAACTACGACCAGGTATTGCCTTACGCCTTGGCCATCGCCGCCTCGAGTTTCATTTATGTCGCCGTCGCCGATCTGATACCCGGCTTGCATAAACGCATGGAAATGACCGCGACCGTCCAGCAAGTGAGTTTGATCTCGGCGGGTGTGCTGACGATTTATCTGGTCCACGGCACGCTGCATTGATCGCGCGGCGGCGCTGGATTCGGTTATTCAAAGGGCCGGCCGGAACCTGTCCCGAAATTGAAATCGATAGATGCAAACCGGACTGACGCGTCATGCCAACCTCTCTTCCGCGGGCGGGGGAGGGAAAGGGCGATGAATTCTGATATCTGATTTTCACCAACCCCTCGCGCGCGGGCGGGAGAGGGTGCCTGATATTGATATGCGGGATGCAGCTAACCAACCCCTCGCGCGCGGGCGGGAGAGGGGCCTCAATCCGATGGATCGCCTGCGGTTCCTGGCAATCCCTCGTGCACGGGCGAGAGAAGGAGATATCGCGTTAATGATTTGCGCGATCGTGCAACCCCCTCTCCCGCAGGCGGGAGAGGGAGGGGGTGAGGGCGCCGGGATGACCGCCATCATTACGCAAAAACGCTTTATCTCCTCTCTATTCTTACGCGCCAACCTCGCTCTTACGCGCCGACCTCGCCACCCTGGCCATTGCGAGTCCTCCCCGCGCGCAAGGGAACGGAGCAACCTTCGACAAGATCGAATGGGGCATCCGCGAATTCTCCCCGCGCGCAAGGGAATGGAAAAATGATTTTCCTGCGCCCGCCGCCGATTGTCCCCGCCCGCCCGCGAGAGAAGGTATTCTGAGATTTTTCCGCGTTGAACGGACGAGGTTAGGTTGACCCGGTTACTCAAGTATTCAAACTTCGCGAAATCCCAACGGGCCGCGGCGCCGTCACCTGGCGTTCGGCGCCATACGCCGTCCTCCAGCGTATTCTCTGCAAATTGCGAAAAAGTACATTGCCCGCCGCGGGCGGTTTGCAGTAGCGTAACGAGCACACATCGACAAGCCGTCATGAGGAGAAAAGCGCCATGAAACGCTGGTACATGTTAACCGTGGTCGGCAAAGACCGGCCGGGCATCGTCGCCCATGTCACCGCCGCGCTCTACGAAGGTGGCTGCAATCTCGGCGAGGCCTCCATGATGCGTCTCGGCGGCAGCTTCACCATCATGCTCATGGTGCAACACCCAGGCACGGCCAAAAGCCTGGAGCAGCTACTGGAGACGGTGATCGATTCCATGGACCTGCACATGCACATCGACGCCATCGAAGGCCGTCTGCACCAACACCTGCTGCCCGATGTGCGCATTACGGTATTCGGCGCCGACAAGCCCGGCATCGTCGCCAAGATCACCGGCGCCTTGTCCAACGCCGGCCTGCACATCCTCAATCTGGAATCCGACGTCGGCGGCAGCGATGTCCATCCTATTTACATCATGCACATCGAAGGGCAGGCCGGCGCGGGTCTCGACGCCTTGCGCTCCGCCTTGCAAGTGGCGGCGGGCGAGGGCGTCGAGACCAGCCTCACCGCCATCGACACCTTGGTGGGCTAGGCATGGCGGTATTGGAAATCCTCACCTACCCGGACCCGCGGCTCGCTCAGGAGTCGCAAGCGGTCGCCGAATTCGACGACGCGTTGCGCGCCTTCGTCGCCGATCTGGAAGAAACCATGCGCGCCGGTCCCGGCGCGGTCGGCATCGCCGCGCCGCAGGTGGGACGCATCCAGCGCATCGTCATCGTCGATTGCTCGGGCAAGAAAAATCTCGCCACCGACCACGGCCGCATGATCCTGATCAATCCCGAGATCACCGAATGGGACGGCTTCGCCGTCGGCCGCGAAGGCTGCCTGTCCGTACCCGACTTCACCGGCAACGTCATCCGCGCCGAACGCATCGCGCTCGAAGCGCGCGACGAACACGGCGAAAGCCTGCAATTCAAGTTCGAAGGGTATGAAGCGCGCGCGGTGCAGCATGAGATCGATCATCTCGACGGCCTGCTGTTTCTCGACCGGTTGGTGAGCCGGCGCAATGACTTGTTCAAGCGGAAGACGTATAAATAAAGCAAGCATCCTCGACCGTGATCCGCGGCCGCATCAATGGGCGTCTTTCTTGCCTTCCGACATGCGGTCCATCACCGCGAACAACACCCCGGATACCACCAGCACCATGTGAATGGCGACCTTCCAGATCAGTTGCTGCTGGCCGTTGTCTTTCGCCAGGATGTCGTCCATGTTGACGAAGGCCTTCAACAATTCGATGGCGGAGATGGCCACGATGGAGCCGATGAGCTTGAGCTTGAGGGCGGAGAAATCGACCTTGCCCATCCAATCGGGGCGGTCCACGTGGCCGGCGGAGTCGATCTTCGATACGAAGTTTTCATAACCGCTGAAGATGATGATGATCAGCAGATTGGCCACCAGCGCCATGTCCACCAGGGTGAGGATGGAGAGAATGGTGGCGCTCTCGCTGGATTCGATGATGCCGGGCGCGAAGTGCAGAAATTCCTGAACGAACTTCACCAGCAGCACGACGATGGACAAGACCAGCCCGACATAAAACGGGGCCAGCAGCCAGCGGCTGTTGAAGATGAGTACCTCTAAAATTTTTTCTATCTTTTGCATGATGAGTAACCGCGCAGTGATGGACAGTAGAGCGCCGCCATGGCGCCGTGGGTCGGGGCATTGCAGCGATTCCCCACGAAGTATAGAGAATACACCGGCCCTTGCAATGTCCGCGGTTTATTCCTTAGCCCTTTATCCCAGATTCCCGGCCAGACGTCATGCAGGGCATCCGGAAGTCGCCGCTTCAGTAGTCGCCGGCCGCGGTCGATGCAGTCATCAACACCATTCGTTGTTACAGGGCTACCATGCAGGCCGCACATCCAATACCGGCACCACACACGCCCCGGCTTTTACTCTCGGAGCTGATCGGCGCGTTGACCTATGCGTTGGACCTCACCGAGGGTCAGCCGCCGGGGCATTCCCTGCGCTGTTGCTGGATCGGATTCCACGTCGGCCGCAAACTCGGCATGGTGCCGTCGGCGCTTTGGGAACTCTATTACACGTTATTGTTGAAGGATGCGGGTTGCAGCAGCAACGCGGCGCGGCTCTGCGAACTGTATGGCAGCGACGACCGGCTTGCCAAACACGATTTCAAGACCGTCGATACCGACGATATTTCGCAACTGGTGCAATTCGTCCTGGCCCACACCGGCGTCAAAGGACCATTGGCGGAGCGTTTCAAAAAACTGCTGCATCTGGCCCGGCACGGCGAACGCCTCGCCACCGAACTCATTCAAACCCGTTGCGACCGCGGCGCGCAAATCGCCCGCCAACTGGGTTTCGGCGAAGCCGTCGCCTCGGGTATTTTTTCCTTGGATGAACATTGGAACGGCCGCGGCAAGCCGCAGCGGCTCGCGGGCAAGGACATTCCGATCAACGCCCGAATCGCCTTGCTCGCCCAAGTCATCGATGTATTTCATCACATGGGCGGCGCGCGGACCGCGTTGGATGAGGTGCGCAAGCGGCGCGGCAGCTGGTTCGATCCGGAGCTGGTGGATATCGTCTTGAGTTTTGAGCATCAGCAGGACTTCTGGGCGGCGTTGCACGACGAGGATATTCGCCCGAGAGTCGTGGCGCTCGAACCCGAGTCGCGGGTGATGGCGGTGGACGACGATAGCATGGATAGAATCGCCGAGGCCTTCAGCCAGGTGATCGATGCCAAGAGTCCCTACACCTCGGGCCACAGCGCGCGCGTCGCGCTGTATACCGATATGCTGGCCGCCAAGTTCGGGTTTGACGAATCCCGCCGCCGCTGGCTGAAGCGGGGTGCGCTGCTGCATGATCTCGGCAAACTCGGCGTCAGCAATTCGGTGCTGGATAAGGCCGGCGCCTTGAGCGACGAGGAATGGAAAGAGGTGCGCATGCACCCGGTTTATACTCAGCAGATCTTGGCGCTGATCGCGCCGTTCCAGGATTTGGCCGTGGTGGCGGGCGCGCATCATGAACGCTTGGACGGCAAGGGTTATCCCAATAATCTGGTCGCCGCCGACTTGAATCTCGAAACCCGCATGATCACCCTATGCGACATCTTCGACGCCATCACCGCCGACCGCCCTTATCGCGGCCCTATCCCGGTGCCGCAAGCCTTGGAGATGATGGGACGAATGGTCGGCACCGCGCTTGATCCCGATTGCTACGCGTTGTTCGCCGAGTGTACGCGCGAGATACAAATGCCCTGATTTTTCGCCAAGCTTTAATTATTGAACCGTGTTATGTTTTACCGCGTCGCATAAAAGCGATGATCTTCTTTGTAAATTTTACAAAGCCCGGCGCGACGAAATGCGCGCCCGTTGTTTTTCTCCGCAAACAAATCCCATCCTGAATTTCACGTTGGCACGCCATGGCCGGACTGCTACGATGATCAACGTAAACGGGAACCTGTCGCGCATCCTCCGCTGGATAACGAGGACAGCGGCTAAGCGGGTAGGGGGAAGAATAATGACGAACAAATTGCTGCGTGCCCTCCAGACGGGCAACGCCATGCCGCATCGTCGGGCTTGTATTTTATTGTTGATGGCTATGCAAACTTACACCGGCGTCACCGCGAAAATGACTTTCGCCGCCGACGAACTCGCCGATTTAAGTCTAGAGCAGTTGGGCAACATCGTAGTCACCTCGGTGTCGCGGCGCGAGCAGTCGCTCGGTTCCGCCGCCGCTTCGGTTTACGTCATCAACGCCGAGGACATCCGCCGCGCGGGCGTGACCAGTCTTCCCGAAGCCTTGCGGCTCGCTCCCAATCTCCAGGTCGCCCGCACCGACGCCAATCAATACGCGATCAGCAGCCGCGGTTTCAATAACCCGACCGCCAACCGTCTGCTGGTCATGATCGACGGCCGCACCGTTTACAGCCCGCTTTTTTCCGGGGTGTTCTGGGACGTGCAGGATGTCATGCTCAAAGATATCGACCGCATCGAAGTCATCAGCGGTCCGGGCGCCACTTTATGGGGTGCCAATGCGGTGAACGGCGTCATCAATGTCATTACCCGTCACGCCGGCGATACCCAAGGCGGACTGGTCGCCCTGGGCGCGGGTTCCCGGCTCGACGGCGGCGCGGCGCGTTATGGCGGAAAATTCGGCGACGACGGCCATTTCCGCGTTTACGGTAAATACTTCGAGCGCGATCATGCGGAGCGGGCCGACGGCAGCGCGGTACGAGACGCGTCCGAACGGGGTCAAGCGGGATTCCGCGCCGACTGGGGCAGTCCGCACCGCGCCTTCACGATACAAGGCGATGCTTATCGGGCCGATATCGAACAGCAAGTCGGCGGTTCCCGTGATCTCGCCGGCGCCAATCTGCTGGCGCGTTGGACCGAACAGCGCGCCGACGGCTCTACGTTGCGCGTCCAGACTTATTACGATCGGTCCGAACGCGATCAGCCGGGCGTTTTCCACAAAACCTTGGAGATCGCCGACCTGGAATTCCAGCACGGCCTGCTGCCGGCCAAGGACCATTGGCTGTTGTGGGGCGGCGGTTACCGCTACGGTTACGATGATCTCGAAGACCAGAATCCCGCCGCCTTGGCCTTCATGCCGGAGGACCAACGATTGCACTGGTATCACCTGTTCATCCAGGATCAATGGGACCTGCGTTCCGACCTGGCGCTGACCGCCGGCATCAAAGGCGAGCACAATGATTACACCGGCTGGGAATGGTTGCCCAATCTCCGCCTGGCCTGGGCATTTCGCAAAAATCAATTGGCGTGGGGCGCCATCTCGCGGGTGGTACGTGCGCCGTCGCGTCTGGATCGGGAGTTGTTCGTGCCCGGCACTCCGCCTTATACCCTGGCCGGCGGTCCTGGTTTCCGTTCGGAAATCGCGCGGGTCGTCGAGCTCGGCTACCGGTTGCAACCGGCCGATGCCTATTCGCTTTCGATTACCGCATTCCATCACCAGCACGACCGGGTGCGCAGCTACAATCCGGACACCCGCGTTTTGGAAAATCAGATAAAAGGCGATAGTTACGGCGTCGAGGCTTGGGGTACCTACCAGGTGACGTCCACCTGGAATCTCCATGCCGGTTGGACCGAGCTGCGCCGGGATTTGCGCAGTACCGAGCGCGAGCAGTACTATCGGCCCCAGTAGCGCCTTGCTTGGCAACGACCCGCGACGCTGGATCACATTGCGTTCCACCATGGAAATCACGCCGAGACATGAGTTCGATATTACGGCGCGCTACGTCGGGGCGCTTCCATCGCCCGGCCTCGCCGCGTATACCGCCGTCGACGCCAGATTGGGCTGGCAGGCCCGCGAAAATTTGCAGCTTTCCTTGTTGATACAAAATTTATTCGACCCCGCGCATCCCGAATGGGGAACCGCCGCCAGTCCCGTGGAATATCCCCGCAGTGTGTTTTTCGAGGCCGTTTGGCGTCCATGAGAGTTAGCCGTTTTTCCGTGTTGGCGCGCGCCGCTCGCCCCCCGGCAGGCCGGCTGTGGGCCATGGTGGTGATGCTCGCCGTGTTTGGCCTCTTGCTGCACAGCGGCGGGGTGCAGGCCGAATCGGAACAGGTATTGGAGCGGCAAGTTAAAGCGGCTTTTCTCTACCGTTTCACGGAATTCATTACCTGGCCCGAAGAGGTGTCGCCGACGCCCAACCGGCCGTTCGTCATCGCGGTGATCGGCCCCGATTCGTTGGCCGATGGGTTGCGCCAGGTGGTTTTCGGACGGGCCGTCCAGAACCGCCCCGTGGAGGTCCGCCGTCTGAGCGGTGACAGCGGCTTTACCGATGAGAGCATCATCTTTGTCAGTGACGAGCAGCGGCAGCGCTTACCGCATGTCGTCCGCGCCGCGCCGCGCGGCGCGCTCATCGTCACCGAGTCCAACGGCGCCTTGTCCTTGGGCAGCATCATCAACTTCGTCTTGGTGGACGGCCGTGTCCGTTTTGAAATCGCCTTGGATGCCGCCGAACGCCGTGGTTTGCGTCTCAGTTCGCGCCTGCTTGCCGTGGCGCGGACGGTGCGTACCGGGACTCCCTGATGTTTAAGCCGATCCAGAAGTCGGTCCGCGCCAAGCTGCTGGTGCTGATGCTGTCGACGACGCTGGTCGCCCTGATCGTGGCCTTGTTCGTGCTCGCCGTCTACGACGTGCGCAACTACAGCGAGAAATGGGTGAGTGATCTCAGTACCCAGGCCGAGATCCTCGGCCGTTCGAGCGCGGCGGCCGTCGCCTTCGACGATCCCAAGACCGCGCACGAAAATCTGAATTTATTGCGGGTGCGGCCGATGATCCTCGCCGCCGCGCTCTACGACCCGAGCGGCGGCTTATTCGCGACCTATACCCGCGCCGGCGATGCCGCGAAAGCCTTCCCCGAGTCTCCCTCCGCAGAGAGCATCACCATCACGGGCAATCAAATCCACTTGTTCAAGAAGATCGTGGAAGGCGATAAGCTCCAGGGTACGGTTTACATCCGGGCCAAATATGAATTGCTCGACCGGTTGCTGGATTACCTCGGTATCCTGGCGGTGGTGATGGTGCTGAGCATGCTCGCCGCCCTCTTGATCTGGTCATGGTTGCAGAAAGTCATCACCACACCCCTCAAGAACATCACCGACGTCGCCCGCCAGGTGATGGAAAGCCGGGATTTTTCGCTGCGCGTGCACAAGACCACCGACGACGAAATCGGTTATCTGATGGATGCCTTCAACAACATGCTCGCTGAAATCGGCCGCGGCGCCAATGCGCTGCTGGCCGCCGACCGGATGAAGGATCAATTTCTCGCCACCCTGGCCCACGAATTGCGCAACCCGCTCGCGCCCATCAGCAATGCCTTGTACCTGCTGGAACAGGGCGGCGACCGGCCCGAAGTGGCGGCCAACGCGCGGCGGATCATGGCCCGCCAGCTGAAACAACTGGTGCGGCTGGTCGATGATCTGCTCGACGTCTCGCGCATCACCACCGGCAAGCTGGTATTGAAGAAGGAACAGATCGAACTGCGCAGGGTTATCGACAACGCCGTTGAAATCGCCCGGCCCTTGATCGAAGCGCGCGGTCATCGTCTCACCGTCAAGATTCCCGAGCAGACTATCCATCTCAACGGCGATGAAACCCGTCTCGCTCAAGTGTTTTCCAATCTGCTCAACAACGCCGCCAAATACACCGACCTCAATGGCGCCATCGCGGTCGAAGTCGAGGTCGCGGCGGAGGAGGTCTGGGTCTCGGTGACGGACAACGGCATAGGCATGTCCCAGGAAATTCTGCCGGAGATTTTCGAGATGTTCACCCAGGCCCATGTTTCGCCCGACCGTACCCAGGCGGGCCTGGGTTTGGGACTGGCCCTCGCCTTGCGGCTGGTGGAGATGCACGGCGGCACCATCCAGGCCTATAGCGCCGGGGTCGGGAAGGGCAGCCGTTTCACGGTGCGCTTGCCGCTGCTGCTCGTCCCCGCCTTGACCCCGCCGGAGGCAGTGGCCGGTGATGGCGAGCCTATGCGGAACACGCAACGGATTTTGGTGGTGGACGATAACCGGGATTTCGCCACGAGTCTGGCGACCATACTCCGCGCCATGGGTCACCATGTCCATGTCGAACACAACGGTCTGGACGGGCTGCGCGTCGCGGAGACATTCCAGCCGGCGCTCGCCTTCCTCGACCTCGGTCTGCCCGGCATCACCGGTTACGAACTTGCGCAAGGTCTGCGCACCCAGCCGGGCAATCAGGGACTATTCCTGGTCGCCGTCACCGGTTGGGGGCAAGAGTCCAATAAGCAGCGCGCGACGCAGGCGGGGTTCGATCACTACATCGTCAAGCCGCTCGACCCGAGGCAGATCGACAGCTTGCTCCAGGCCGCGGCCCGCAAGCGCGCGCCGGTCGCACCCAGCCGGGGTAGTGCTTCGTAAATCCAGGGAACAGACATCTCCCCTTGTACGAAGAGGCTGCCTCACGAAGGCGGGGTGGTTGATGCACGGTGCCTCGAGTTGTCGGTGGCGGTGGTTCAGCGCCACCCCGCCCCGGCGGAGGCACCACTCACTGCGTCCAGCGGATCGAGCATCACGTCGCACCACCCCGCCCCCGGTGGGGGCACCCCTCCTCGGAGAGGAGGGGAGAATCAGCGGCGTAGCGGCCGCAATGAGGCGGACCGTGTTTTAAAGCGCGTTTGAGGCGCGCGCACCACTCCGCCCCCGGCCGTGCCGGCGATGGTCGCGGCCCTCAGGAAATACTTCCCACCTCCGCATGCGAATTCACCTCGTCTCGTGAGCTTGATTCTTTTTGTCCTGGACTCAGGACGTCCGCGACACAGCGTGTTCCCTTGTTTCATCGCTGGTGAAACACCACGCTAGCCGCCGATGCGCGGCGCCGTCGTGTGGAACGCCGGCCCTGCCGTTGCTCCCCGTCCCTTTACCATCGAATCCGGCGTGTTCTTTCCCGCGGGAAGACGGCGCGCGCGGGTTTGGTGATATTCTATGCGCCTCATGGCGCCGGGCGACTTACGGCCGGTCGCCGGGACTCCGTGAATTGATGAGGTGCCGCCTTGGATAACCAGCTTTCGTTTTACGAGGCGCGGGTGATCGGCTGTTTGATCGAAAAGGAGATCACTACGCCGGAGCACTATCCGCTCTCGCTCAATGCCTTGACCAACGCCTGCAACCAAAAGAGCAGCCGCGAGCCGGTGTTGGAACTGAGCGAGGCCGCCGTGCAGGAAACCGTGGATATGCTGGTCAAGAAACGGCTGGTCAGCGAGAAGAGCGGTTTCGGCAGCCGGGTCGTGAAATACCAGCACCGTTTCTGCAACACCGATTTCAGCGATCTGAAGTTATCGCAGCAGGAATTGGGCATTGTTTGCGTGTTGTTGCTGCGCGGCCCGCAGACCCCGGGCGAGCTGCGCACCCGCACCGACCGGCTATGTAAATTCAGCGATGTGCATGAGGTGGAAGCGGTGCTCCAGCGGCTCATGGAGCGCAACGGCGGGCCGCTGGTGGCGAGGCTGCCGCGCGAGCCCGGCAAGCGCGAGTCGCGTTACATGCAATTGTTCAGTGAAGCGGCGCCGGAACCGGCGGCGTCGGAACGCATGAACGATGCCGCTGATTTGCCGGCATCCGCTCAGGAACGGCTGGTGCAATTGGAACAGTGGGTCGGCGAGTTGCGCGAGGAGGTGGCGCGGCTGAAAAACCGGCTGGAGGTGTTGGAGTCCGGCGCGGAGCCCGGCATATAAAACCCCGTCCGCCGGCGCACCGTGGATGATTCATTGGATGATTTCATTCGACAGGCCAAGGAGCGCGCGGCGAGGGTGGGAGCGCGCGGCGAGGGTGGGAGTATGCGTAATGTTATCCCCTCCTTTCATAAGGAGGGGTGGCCCGCAGGGCCGGGGTGGTTTTGCTTTTTTGCCAAGAGAGTATCGCGCCCGGAAGGCGCTTGCGATTTTTATACCTTGACGACGGTCAGTCAAACATTGGAGCAGATATGAGTACGGCAGATTTTTCCGCGTTGAACGCGCGTTTCGGCATTCCCGGCCAACTGAGTTTCAAAGAAGGGCCGGGCGGCCTGGCTGTGGCGGAGGTCGCCAATTCGCAGGCCACCGCGATGATCGCCCTACAGGGCGCGCATGTCATGAGCTGGGCGCCGCGCGGCGCCCGGCCGGTGATCTGGCTGTCGCCGGCCGCCAAGTTCGCGCCGGGCAAATCCATCCGCGGCGGCGTGCCGGTGTGCTGGCCGTGGTTCGGGCCCCACCCCGCCGACGCGGCCTTGCCGGCCCACGGCTACGCGCGCACCACGCCTTGGGAAGTGACGCAGAGCGAAGCCCTGGCCGGCGGCGCCACCCGCGTGGTCTTTCGCTTACTGGAGAATGAAACCACCCGCGCCCAATGGCCGCACGCGACACCGGTCGAATGCCGCATCACCGTGGGCGCGAGCCTGGAGATCGAACTGGTGACCCGCAATGCCGGCGCCGCGTCCGTCACCATCGGTCAGGCCTTGCACACCTATTTTGAAGTGAGCGATATCCGGCGCGTGACCGTCGCCGGTCTGGACGGCTGTCCCTATCTCGACAAAGTCGACGGCGGTCAACGTAAACGGCAGACCGGGCCGGTGAGTTTCAGCGGCGAGGTCGATCGCATTTATCTCGATTCGCTTGCTGATTGCGTGATCGAAGATCCAGGCGCGCGGCGCCGCATCGTCATCAGCAAACGCGGCAGCCGCTCGACGGTGGTGTGGAATCCCTGGATCGAAAAGGCGGCGAAGATGGGCGACCTCGGCGACGACGGTTATCTGCGCATGTTGTGCGTGGAGAGCGCCAACGCGGCGGACGACACGGTGATCCTCGCGCCCGGCGCCGAACATCGCTTGTGGGTGAATTACGCGGTGGAGGCGGCGGGCTGAACGCGTTTTCCGCATAGATGAAAAAACCGCCGCTTGCGCGGGCGGCATTTATGTTTCACCGGTTTTGCGAGTCAATGTAGTTGAAAATGGATAATCAAGATGCCCCTGTTGCGATTGGATAAAGTATCGCTGGCCTATGGCCCGCGTCCTTTGCTGGACAAGGTGTCGCTCGACATCCGGCGCGGCGAGCGGGTCTGTCTGGTCGGGCGCAACGGCGAGGGCAAATCGTCGTTGATGCGTTTGCTCACCGGCGAGATCGCGCCCGACGGCGGCGAAGTGTGGCTGCGGCCCAACGCGCGTATCGCCCACCTCGCGCAGGAGGTGAGCGCCGACAGTGACGAGACGGTGTTCGACGTGGTCGCCGGCGGCCTGCCCGAATGCGGGCGCTTGTTGTCGCAATACCATCACGCCGTCGCCGAGCTGAGCCACGACCACGCGCCGGCGGCCATGGACCGTCTCGCCGAGTTGCAGCAACAGCTGGAAGCGGTCAACGGCTGGGAACTCGAGCAGCGGGTGGAAAACGTCTTGTCGCGACTCGAGCTCGACGGCGACGCCAGCCTGCACAGCCTCTCCGGCGGCTGGCGGCGGCGGGTGATGCTGGCGCGGGCGCTGGTGTGCGCGCCGGACCTGCTCCTGCTCGATGAGCCGACCAATCATCTCGACATCGAGGCGATACGCTGGCTGGAAGATTTTCTCGCGACGTATTCCGGCGCCTTGTTGTTCATCACCCACGACCGCGCCTTTCTGCGGCGCTTGGCGACGCGCATCGTCGAACTGGATCGCGGCCAACTCAACTCCTGGCCGGGCGATTACGACGGTTATCTGCGCAAAAAGGCCGAGCAACTGGCGGCCGAGGCGCAGCAGAACGCCCTGTTCGACAAACGCCTCTCGCAAGAAGAAGTGTGGATACGCCAAGGCATCAAGGCGCGCCGCACCCGCAACGAGGGCCGGGTGCGCGCCTTGGAGGCCCTGCGCATCGAACGCGGTCAGCGCCGCGAACGGGTGGGCAAGGCCGACTTGCAGCTGGAAGGCGCCGAGGCCTCGGGGCGGATCGTCTTCGATTGCGAGGACGTCGATTTCGGTTTCGGCGAGCGGCCGGTGATCCGCAATTTTTCGGCGCGCATCATGCGCGGCGACCGCATCGGCATCATCGGTCCCAACGGCGCGGGCAAGTCCACTTTGATTAAACTGCTGCTGGGCGAACTGGCGCCGCAACGGGGCCGGGTCGAGCGGGGCACCAAACTGCAAGTCGCCTATTTCGATCAACAGCGCGAGCAGCTCGATCCCGCGCAAACGGTGATGAACAGCGTCGGCGAGGGCCGCGAGACCGTGACGGTCAACGGCCAGACCCGCCACGTCGCCGGTTATCTGCGCGATTTTCTGTTTCCCGCCGAACGGCTGCGTTCGCCGGTGAGCACGCTTTCCGGCGGCGAGCGCAATCGCCTGTTGCTGGCGCGGCTGTTCGCGCGGCCGGCCAATCTCCTGGTGATGGACGAGCCGACCAATGACCTCGACGTGGAAACGCTCGAGCTGCTCGAGGAAGTGTTGACCGAATATCAGGGCACTCTGCTGCTGGTGAGCCACGACCGCGCCTTTCTCGATAATGTGGTGACCGGCTGCCTGGTGTTCGAGGGCGAGGGGCGGATCGGCGAATATGTCGGCGGCTACAGCGATTGGCTGCGCCATCGGCAGGGCGCGGCGGCGCGTAAGAATGAAGAAGCCGCGCGGGTGAAAACGCCGGTGGCGAGCGCGCCGCCGCCAAAACCCGCCGCCAAGGCCCGTAAGCTTTCCTTCAATGACCAGCGCGAACTCGATGCGCTGCCGGCCAGGATAGCCGCGCTGGAAACCGAGCAGGCCGCGTGGCAGGCGCGGATGAACGACGCGGAGTTTTATAAACAGGGCCGCGATGATGTGGCCGCGACCCTGGCGCGCGTCGCGGCGCTCGACGACGAGTTGAAGCTTTGTTATGCCCGCTGGGAGGCCTTGGAAACCCAGCTTGACAAGGGCGCTTGAGCGGAGCGGAATGGAATTTCAGCGGCGGAGTCCGCACCCTGGCTGGATGATAAAATCGTAACGAGCGAAGGATGATTTGCGGTCCCTAATTTTCTCAAGAAAGGATGGAGACGATGAAATACTACAACGACAACGCGCTTTCGATAGGCAACACCCCGCTGGTCAAACTCAACAAAATCGTCGATGCGAACAAGGCCCTGGTGCTGGCGAAAATCGAGGGGCGCAATCCCGCCTATTCGGTGAAGTGCCGCATCGGCGCCTCGATGATCCTGGACGCGGAGCGGCGCGGCGCGCTCAAGCCCGGCATGGAAGTGGTGGAACCCACCAGCGGCAATACCGGTATCGCGCTGGCCTATGTCTGCGCCGCGCGCGGTTATAAGATTACGCTGACCATGCCCGAGACCATGAGCCTGGAACGGCGCAAGGTGTTGAAGGCCTTCGGCGCCAATCTGGTCTTGACGGAAGGAACCAAAGGCATGCCCGGCGCCATCGCCAAGGCCGAGGAGATCGCCGCCGGTGATCCCGCCCGTTATTTCATGCCGCAGCAATTCCGCAATCCGGCCAATCCGGCCATTCACGAGTCCACCACCGGCCCCGAGATTTGGGACGCCACCGAGGGTAGTATTGACGTGTTGATTTCCGGGGTCGGTACCGGCGGCACCATCACCGGCGTGACGCGTTACATCAAAAACACCCGCGGCAAGCGGATCACCGCGGTGGCCGTGGAGCCGGCGGCGAGCCCGGTGATTACGCAAAAACTGGCGGGCCAGCCGCTACAGCCCGGTCCGCACAAGATTCAAGGCATCGGCGCCGGCTTCATCCCGGACACCTTGGATTTGTCGGTGGTCGATCGGGTCGAGCAAGTCAGCAACGAAGAGGCTATCGACTATGCGCGGCGGCTCTCCACCGAGGAGGGCATCTTGTCAGGCATTTCCTGCGGCGCGGCGGCGGCGGTCGCGGCGCGCCTGGTTCGACTGCCGGAGTTCGCCGGCAAGACGATCGTGGTGATCTTGCCGGATTCCGGTGAGCGTTATCTCTCCAGCATCTTGTTCGAGAATATTGTCTGAAGAAATACTGAAAAATCGTTCAACCGCCAAGACGGCGCGGATGCCCGGAAAATTTTTAATGATCGGAAAATATTCTTGGCGCGCCCGACGCCTTGGCGCTTCAAGATGTATAGAACCTATCTCACGATGAATCGTCGCTTGAATAAGGTCTTCGCCGTCATTTCCCTCTCCCCAATCCCTCTCCCGCGAGGGGAGAGGGGATAAAGATGACTGCATGGTCGCGTTATCAACGTCCCCTCTCCCCTTGGCGGGAGAGGGACAGGGAGAGGGGCGTGGTTTTGAGATGGGTTCTAGTCAATCCTGGCGCGCAGATAAACAAGCCCGGCGAGGTCGTGTGAATACGCAAGCTGTAGATCAGTGGCGCCTGCTGCCCGATGTGGCGCGCCGTTACCGCGACGGTGAGATAGACGGCGCGGTTTATGCGAGCCTGTATTTTATTTATGGCCAGACGGCCGCCCACGGCCGGCGTTACGCAGCGCGTCGGTTCAAGAGTGATCCCCGCCCGGATCATGAAATCTGGCTCGCCGATCTCGAGCGGATGGCGGGTGAGCCATTGCGGGCGCGGCTGCTGCATTATCTGGAGCGTTATCATTTTCTGGGTGTGATTCCCAACGTGCCGGCCGCCTTGGGCGCGTGGTTGCGCGGCGAATGGCCGCTGTTGTTGTGCGAGTATATTCCGGATGCCGAGGACGTGTTGCGTCTGCAAGTGCAAGGACGGCGGCCGGTGACGGTGTTGTCCGATTATCCGCGTTTGTTGCAGCCGGTGTTGAAAAAACCCAACGCCTGGGCGTTCATGATTCACGACCTCGAACACGCGTACAAATATTTCCACGATCCGCTGTTGCACGCAGGCCAGCGGGATTTCTTCATGCGCCTGGAGCGGGCGCTGGCGCGCGGCGATTTCACTCTCTATCGGCGCGATCCGGTCTTCGCCGAAAAATTCGTTTATCTGATCAGCGATATGAACACCCACGTGATGCACGGCCTGCAATACCTGCGCGCCATCCTCATCGAATATTATTTACGCGCCGAGGACAAGCCGCCGCGCGAGCGGTTGTCGGCGCCGGCCTCGGCCGCGATAGCCGATCTGCTGAGTTCGCTGGGCGAGTCGGCGGAGTTCGCCGCGGTGGCGGGGCTGCGGGCGTAATACCACGGTGTCTCACCATTAAAAATTCGCGAAGCGGAAGGGCTCATTATGCGTTGCACGATCTACAAATCAGCCAAAAAAGACGACACCTATCTCTACATCGAGAAAGAAGGCGATTTTTCCGGGGTGCCGGACTCGCTGCTGCAATTATTGGGCGGCTTGGAACGCGTCATGGAACTGGACCTCGCACCGCCGCGCAAGCTGGCGCGCGCCGACGCCGAGCAGGTGCGCGCGCAGTTGCGCGAGCAAGGCTATTATTTGCAGATGCCGCCCAAGACCTATTGAAAGCGGATTCGATCAGCCGGGGCAGGGTGCGACGGTCATGTCAGTGCGCGCCTTCTTCCTTGCAGGGGAAGGTGAACTCCAAGCGGCTGCGCGGTTATCGGGCGCCTTTGAGGCGCTCACACTATAAATTTCCCGTTTTGCCGGTGATCGTTTAACTTCGTAATAAATCGCCGCTGATTTTTTCACGCCATCCCAAGCGCTCGATGACCGCGGCGAACTCCCTGTCCAAGGGCGCGTTGATGGTCATTGGTCGTCCGCGGTCGGGATGGGGGAGGGTGAGCCGGGTCGCGGCGAGCAGCAGCCGCCGGCAGTGCAGATGGTCGCGGAAGAATTGGTTGTGTCTGCCGTCGCCGTGGCTGGTGTCGCCGATCACCGGGTGGAACACATGTTTCATGTGGCGGCGGATCTGGTGTTTGCGGCCGGTGCGCGGTGTGGCCTCGATCAGCGAATAACGCGCGCTGGGGTAACGGCCCACCGGAATCGGCAGTTCCGCGGTGGCCAGCCGGCGGTAATCGGTGATCGCGTCTTGCGCCGGTTTGTCGCTTAGCGCCCGTTCGTCGCTGGCGGCGTCCAGTTCTTCTTTCAAGGGATAATCGATGCGCGCCTGTTCGGGCGTGTGGCCGCGCACCACCGCGAGATAACGTTTGTCCACCTCGCGGCCGGTGAAGGTCGCGGTGAGCCGGGCCGCGGCGGCGGGATGCAAGGCGAATAACAAGACCCCCGACGTCGGCTTGTCGAGGCGGTGGACCGGGTAGACCCGCTGTCCGATCTGGTCGCGCAGCAGTTGCAGGGCGTAACGGGTTTCGTGCCTGTCCACCGCGCTGCGGTGCACCAGCAATCCGGCGGGTTTGTTGATGGCGATGAGGTGCTCATCGTGATAAAGAATGTCCAACTTGCCCATGGCCGTCTCGTCATATTGCGGTTTGGAGGCATGCTGACGAAGCCGGCGGCCCCGGTCAATGACGAAAACCGCTGGCTTTTCCCGGGCAAGCCGGGTATAGTCGCGCCTCCTCTGCGAAGAGGATTGAGACGTTTCTGACCTTTCTCCATGTTGTTTCATCACTGGCTTCCTGGTTAGCGACGTATTGCGGCTGTCCGGCATAGAGCTGGATGCGCTTTGGGAACCCGGCGATGAACTGCACTCCGTGTAATTCCGCTGACGTTCATTCTGTTTATTTGTATTAGGTCTGTCGTTCAGCGGCGGCCGGAGGCGTTATTGTGTCTTTTACTGAATTAAATCTGGATTCCAATCTTCTCAAGGCGATCGAATTAAGCGGTTTCACCACTCCCACCGAGATTCAGCGCGCGGCGATCCCCGTGGTGCTGGCCGGCCGCGATTTGATGGCCTCGGCGCAGACCGGCACGGGTAAAACCGCCGCCTTCGTTTTGCCCGCCATGCAACGTTTGTTGACCCCCGCCAAGGCGCCCGGCGTCGGCCCGCGCGTGCTGGTGCTGACCCCGACCCGCGAGTTGGCCAATCAGGTCAACGAGAATATCCGTCAATTGGGCCGTTTCTGCCGCTTCACCGCCGGCAGCGTGGTGGGCGGTATGCCTTACCCGCCGCAGACCCGGCTGTTGCGCCAGCCCGTCGATTTTCTGGTGGCCACCCCCGGCCGCTTGATGGACCACATGGAACAGGGTCGCGTCGATTTCTCGCGGCTGGAAGTGTTGGTGCTGGACGAAGCCGACCGCATGTTGGACATGGGCTTCGTCGACGCGGTGAACATGATCGCCGCCTCGACCCCCAGCAGCCGGCAGACCCTGTTGTTCTCCGCCACCTTGGAAGGCAAGGTCATGAGCATCGCCAAGGCCTTGTTGAAAGACCCGGCGCGGGTGCAATTGTCGGCCAATCACGAACGCCACGCCTCGATAGAGCAACGTGCGTATCAGGCCGACGACGTGTCCCACAAACACCGTTTGCTGTCGCATTACCTGGCCAGCGGCGACCTGACCCAGGCGGTGATCTTCACCGCCACCAAACGCAGCGCCGACCGCTTGGCGCAAGTGTTGTCCGAGCAGGGCCACGCCAGCGCCCCGCTGCACGGCGACATGGGTCAGCATGCCCGCCACCGCACGGTGGAGCAGATGCGCAACGGCAAGTACCGTCTGCTGGTGGCCACCGATGTGGCAGCTCGCGGTCTGGATATCAAAGGCATCAGCCACGTCATCAACTTCGATTTGCCGATGGTCGCGGAAGATTACATCCACCGCATCGGCCGCACCGGCCGCGGCGGCGCCACCGGCACCGCGGTTTCGCTGATCGGGCCGGACGACTGGTCCAAACTGGCCGGGATCGAACGCCTCACCGGCAGCAAGTTGAACCGGGAAGTCATCCCCGGTTTGGAACCGCGCGGTCCCGAGCCCCGTTCCGGCCAGCGCCGCCCCTCCGGCGGCTTCAAACCGCGCGGCGGTTACGGCGCGCGGCCGGGTTCCAATAATAATGGTCCGCGTTCCGACAATGGTCGCCGCGGCAACGAGGCGCCCCGTTCCGGCCGCGGCTACGCGCCCAAGCCGGCCAAGCGGACTTACGCCGATTAAGCTCGTGTAGCTCGCGCGTCTCTCAGCCGGTAATGCCATGGCCCGCCTCTCGTATCGAGAGGGCGGGCCTTTGGTTTTTAAGGCCGGTCAAAACATTCGGATTCATCGTGGCGGTGCGATGGCGTTAAGGGGAATTCGCAGTTGTGTGGATCTCCACTGCTTGTACTAAAGAGGACGTTCCGCAGGGGCGGGTGATGGAGGCGAGGTGTACCCGGACACAATTACTGCAATTTTGAACCGCCACTCCGGCGCGTTGACGCGCCATCCCTCTCGGTTGAGGAGTGAAGTGATGAAACGCTCTGAACGTTCATCGCGGAAGAAAATGTTCTATGACAAATGCGACGCGTTATGTTGAAGGGCCGATGGCGGGGAATTGGCCGGTGCGGGCCACGCGTCTATCGAGTTCATCCAGCATTTGCTGGCAGGTTTCCTCGGCGCCCGCGGGTTCAATGGTGAGTTTGCCGTCTGCAGTCCAGCGGCAAACCGTCTCCGCCGTTTCGCCGCCCAGGTCGCTGCGAATCAGCAGCGCATGCTGTAAGGATTGATATTCGGCGTACAACACGCCGCCGACGTAATACATGTAGCTGCCGGATTCCTTGTTCCATTGGGTGACGTGACCGCGGCGCATCGCCTCGCCGACGCCGCGCGCCCGATTGTAACGCTGAGCGAACCAGGCCGGCGCCGGTCCTTGATTGGAGGCCGGCATGCCGTGTGTAAAACCGGGTTGTATGGCCTCGGCCATCGGCCGGTCGGGCTGTGGGGCGAGGCGGGAGCAGCCCGCTACGCCGGCGGCTAAGGCGGCTGCGAGCAGGCTGGCGATGAAAATCGGCGATCGGTTCATGCGTGATTCCGGATAGGTGCCGGGCGATGCATCGCGTCATACTACAAGAGGCGGCCGTGGCCGCGCAACGCGTTTGGTCGCGGGCCGGGGAATTTTGTTTAAAAAATCATTGACGCCGTTTGCGCCGCGGAGTAATACCGGCTTGGGCGCCTGGCTTGAAAGGACGACTCATGCTGGAAGGACTGGTGTGTTGGAAGTGCGGCGCGGCGGTGATGGATCAGCCGTTGCCGCTGAGCCGTTACGCCGAGTGCGCGCTCTGTCATGCCGACCTGCATGCCTGCCGGCTCTGCGAATTTTACGACCCGCGCGTGAGCCGGCAATGCCGCGAGCCGATCGCCGACGAGGTGCAGGACAAGAGCCGCGCCAATTTTTGCGGCTATTTTCAGGCGCGGCCCGCCGCCTATCACGGCGGGGATGACGCCGGCTCGCGCGCCCGCGCCGAGCTGGAGCGCCTGTTCGGCGGCGATCCCGCGGGCGGCGCGGCGGCCGATCCGACCCGCGCCGGTTTGGACGCCCTGTTTGGCGGAGACGGAAAAGATAAGGCATCATAGTCCGGTCGGCGGCGGGAGAGTCCAGGCGGTGACTATCGAAGAACATGAACTGAAGTTGCTGCTGAAGGCGCTGGCCTTCGCCGCGCGCAAACATAAAGACCAGCGGCGCAAGGATGTGCAGGCCTCGCCCTACATCAATCACCCCATCTCCTTGGCGAACATTTTGTGCAATGAAGGCCACATCACCGATGTCGAAGTGATTTGCAGTGCATTGTTGCACGATACGGTGGAAGACACCGACACCCTGCCCGAGGAATTGGAGCGCGAGTTCGGCAAGGCCATCCGCGACATCGTGATGGACGTGACCGATGACAAATCGCTGTCGCCGCAGGAATGCAAGCAACGGCAGATTTCCCACGCGGCCACGGCCTCGCGCAAGGCCAAGCTGGTGAAGCTGGCGGACAAGATCAGCAACGTACGCGACATGATCGACGCGCCGCCGGTGACCTGGGACGTGGCGCGCCGGCAGGCCTACTTCGATTGGTCCAAGGCGGTGGTGGATCAACTGCGCGGCGTGCATCCACAATTGGAAGCGGCCTTCGATGCGGCCTACGCCAAGCGGATATCGAATTGAACGCTACGCCTTAAACCAAGTGAGCGCGCATGAGCATCGAGAGATATAAAAATAGCCTGCCCGATATTCACGCCTCGGCGTATGTGCACCCGCGGGCCAGCGTCATCGGCGACGTGACCATCGGCGCCGACAGTTCGATATGGCCGATGGCGGTGCTGCGCGGCGACGTCAATCAAATTCGCATCGGCGCGCGGGTCAGCGTACAGGACGGCACGGTGATCCACGTCACCCATCGCCATCCGGCGCGGCCCGCAGGACACGGCGTGGTGATCGGCGACGACGTCACCATCGGCCACCGCGCGGTGCTGCACGGTTGCCGCATCGGCAGCCGCTGTCTGATCGGCATCGGCGCGATCCTCCTCGACGGCGCGGTGCTGCACGACCAGGTCTTGCTCGGCGCCGGCAGCCTGGTCACCGAAGGCAAAGAATTGGAGGGCGGTTATTTGTATCTCGGCAGCCCGGCGCGGCGGATACGCTCTTTGACCGAAGAGGAAATAAATTACTTCGCATATGCCGCCGCGCATTACGTGAAGCTCAAGAACGACTATAAATCTAAATAGCGCGGTAGGCAAACGATAAACCAAGCGCAGAAAAGTAAGCGAAGGGTGATACATCGCGCGGCAAGCGCCGGCTTGCTGGACGGCTGGACGGATTCGGCGATGGCGTAAACGGCTTGTATTCTCGCCCCGTCATCGTTTGGTAATGGGATCGCAATAATCTCCTGCTACTTTCCTCGACATGCCGTCCATCACCCTCACGCATAGTCAAGGAGTCGTACCCATGAATCACGACAACGGTCGCAGCAATGTATCGAACAATCGCCCCTTCGCCGATGTATTTGAAACCCTGATTTCACGACGCCAAGTTCTCGCCGGCGGTCTTGCCGCGGCAGCCACCGGTTTTTTCGCCGGCTCGTCTTCCACGCTCGCCGCGCCGCTGCCTTGGTTAGAAGGCAAACCCGGCGGAAAAAAGAGATCCCTGATCAATTTCACGCCGGTATCCATCGCGAACGGCGGCGGTCCATGGCCCAGCATCGCGCCGGAATATGAATTCGACGTGCTGATTCCGTGGGGCGAGCCTCTCGAACCCGGCGGCCCGATATTCAATTATCCGCCGACAGCGGAGGACCAGGCCCGGCAAATCGGCATCGGCCATGACGGCATGACCTTCTTCCCCATGCGTCACGGCAAGTTCGGCCGTGGCGGCGATGACTACGGCGTGCTGGCCATCAACCATGAATTCGGCACCAACAATCACGTGCTCGGTAAATCGGCGCCCGCCAGCCTGAACGATGTGCGTGTATCGCAACACGCCCATGGCGTCTCCGTGGTCGAGATTCAAAAAATCGGTGGCAAGTGGCGTCCGGTAGCCAGTTGTCGCGCCCGCCGCATCCACGTTAATACCCCGATGGCCTTCAGCGGTCCCGCCGCCGGCCATGCCCTGTTGCAGACGCCCAACGGCAACGTCCCCTTGGGCACGGTCAATAATTGCGCCAATGGTGAGACGCCTTGGGGTACTTATCTGACCTGCGAAGAAAATTTCAACGGCTATTTCGGCGCCACCAACAATCAGAACACCTGGGTGCCCAGCGAAGCGCAGCAACGTTACGGATTCAGCGCCGACGGCTTCGGTTATGGTTGGTACCAATTCGACCGCCGTTTCGATTTGTCCGACGTCGATTACCTCAACGAGGAAAATCGTTTCGGCTGGATAGTGGAAATCGATCCGATGGACGCCAAGCAGACGCCGGTCAAGCGCACCGCCCTCGGCCGTTTGAAACATGAAGGCATCGCGTTGACCGTTGGCCGCGGCGGGCGTGTTGTAGGATACATGGGCGATGACGAGAGCTTCGATTACATCTACAAATTCGTTTCCGATGATAACTGGCGCGCCATGCTCGCCCGCGATAAAAGCCCGCTGGATCACGGCAAACTCTATGTCGCCAAATTCAACGACGACGGCACCGGCGAATGGTTGGAACTGACTATCGACAATCCGGCGTTGGCGGCTAAATTCGCCGATCAGGCCGAAGTCTTGATCTTCGCGCGGGTGGCCGCCGACATCGTCGGCGCAACGCCGATGGATCGCCCGGAATGGACCACGGTCGCCCCGAACGGCGACGTGTATTGCACCTTGACCAACAACAGCAGCCGTACGGCCCCGAACGCGGCCAATCCACTGGCGCCTAACGCCGACGGCCACATCATTAAATGGCGCGACAGCGATCAGCACGTCGGCACCACCTTCGAATGGGATATTTTCCTGATCGCCAAAGACACCCACGGCACGGAGGATACCTTCAGCGATCCCGACGGTTTGTGGGCCGATCCTGACGGCCGTTTGTTTATCCAGACCGACGGCGGTCAGAAAGACGGGCTGAATAATCAGATGCTGGTGGCCGATATCGCGACCGGCGACCTGCGCCGCTTGTTCACCGGCGTCCGCGGCGATGAGGTGACCGGTATCGCCGTTACGCCCGATCGCCGCACCCTGTTCGTCAACCTCCAGCATCCCGGCAACGGCAATCCGGCGTTGACGAATTTCCCCGCGCCTTTCGACGGCGTTACCATTCCGCGCGATGCGACCATCGTCATCACCCGCAAGGACGGCGGCATCATCGGTTCTTGAGCAAGGTCTTCGCTGAAAATAAAAATGCCCCGGCGCCAAGCGGGGCATTTTTATTCCTGGAACAAGGCGAGTTCAACCAAAGATCGCGGTGCGTCCGACGGCTACCGACATGTTCATGCCGCATCGACAGCCGCGGCTGACCAGGAAATCGTAACCCGGATGCAGCGTAGCGAATCCGAGTAGCCGTCCATCTCAACTCAATATCATTTATTTTTTTATATCAACCGCCGTTGCCGTCATCACCGCCATGTCCCGGATTCCATTTTCATGCGTCTGCCGTGTTGGCCGAGATAGGGTGTTCCGGCTGAGCGAGCCGCTTATTGATTAATCTCATTGTCCTGGTCCGCCGCCGCGTTTCCGCCGGTTTTTTCCAGGCTTTTTTGCAGTGTCTTGTTGATGACCCGCGACACCGCCACCAGGCCGAAGGCGGCGGTGACGAAACTCGCCGAGCCGTAACCGAAGCGGCAGTCCAGCGAGATGCCGTGGATGCCGGGTTTTTGCGGGCTGACCGTGCCGTCTGCCTTGGGATAGACCGGGTGCTGGGCGGAGAAGACGCACTCCACGCCGAAGTAGCGTTTCGGATTGGCGGTGTAGCCGTATTTCTTGCGCAGCTGCCCGCGTACTTTGGATGCCAGCGGGTCGTTATAGGTGCGGCTGAGATCGGCCACTTTGATCTGGGTGGGATCGGTGAGGCCGCCGGCGCCGCCGGTGGTGATGATGGGAATTTTGTTGCGCTTGCAGTAATAAATCATCGCCGCCTTGAAGCGGATGCGGTCGATGGCGTCGATCACGTAATCGTAGCCGCGCGCTTTCGATAAATAATCGTCGAGGTTGCGCAGGGTCACGAAATCGTCGATGGTCGTGCAGACGCAATCGGGATTGATCTCCGCCACCCGTTCCGCCAGCACCGCGAATTTTTTGCGGTGGAGGGTGCTGCCGAGGGCGTTGAGCTGGCGATTGATGTTGCCTTCGCGCACCACGTCGTAATCGATAAGGGTGAGGCGGCCGACGCCGCTGCGCGCCAGCGACTCCACCGCCCACGATCCCACGCCGCCCAGCCCCACCACGCAGACGTGCAGATTTTTGATGAGGGCGGCGGGCGCCGTGCCGTACAGGCGTTGGAAGCTGGAGAAGCGTTCGTTGTAGTCACAACTCGACATGAAATTTACCGCGCGATCTGGGCCCGAAAAACGCGCCTATGGTGAAGAGCGGCCGCCCGCAAGTCAAATCGCGGCGGCGTACCGAGGGCCGCCTGTTACGCCGCCGCCGGCAAATCGAGAACGGCGAGGGCGTTGCGGGTGGTCGCCGCGGCGAGATAGGCGGGATCCTCGCCGCGCAGCTCGGCCAAGGCGGCGAGGCATTCGGGCAGATAGGCGGGGCTGTTGCGTTCGCCGCGATGGCTGGCCACCACCAAATCGGGCGCGTCGGTTTCGAGGACGATGGCCTCCAGCGGCA
The DNA here is from genome assembly GCA_963729605.1 of uncultured Gammaproteobacteria bacterium. GTDB lineage: Bacteria > Pseudomonadota > Gammaproteobacteria > DRLM01 > DRLM01 > CAKKSB01. The sequence goes on from CAVSNY010000004.1 coordinate 335,589, forward strand.
GCTCGGCGGCGAGGCGGCGCAGCTTCAATGAGCGTTCATAGGTCAACATGCCGCCGAAGCCCAGTTTGAAACCGAGCTTGATGTAGTGCTGCGCCTGTTGCAGGCTGCCGTTGAAGGCGTGGCAGATGCCGCCTTTGACAGGAATGCGGCGCAGGGTGGCGAGCACCTCGTCGTGGGCCTTGCGCACGTGCAGCAGCACCGGCAGCCGCGCGTCGGCGGCGACGCGCAGTTGCGCCTCGAACAGGCTTTGCTGGCGCGCGCGGTCCAAGTCGGTGACGAAATAATCGAGACCGATTTCGCCCACCGCCACCGGCCGCTGCCGCGCCACCCGTTCCGCCAGCGCCGTCACATGCGGCGGAAGGTGCCGTTCCAAATACACCGGATGCAGGCCCAAGGCGGGATGCAAACCGGCTTCGCCCGCGCACAACGCGATCAGCTTGTCCCAGCCCGCCGCGTCCACCGCCGGTACGACGATGCGGTTCACCCCGCGCGCGCGGCATAGTGCCAGCACCTCGGCGCGGTCCGCGTCGAAGTCGGCGACGTCGAGATGGCAGTGGGTGTCGATCAATTCCATGTCACGGGATGTTACTGATTAATGGGACGGGCGGCCATGGTGTGAGGGCGCCTCATCATCCGGCCGGGTAGCTGATGTCCACCACATAATAAATCAGCGGGCCTTCGGGGGCGGGCACGCTCACTTCGTCGTCCACCGCCTTTTTCAGCAGGGCGCGCGCCAGCGGCGAGTCCACGCTGATGTCGCCGTTTTTGATGTCGAACTCGTCGGGGCCGACGATGCGGTACACCCGCTGCCGGCCCTGCGGATCTTCGAGAGACACCCGGGCGCCGAAGAATATCCGCCCGCGATCCGGCGGGGCGTCCATCACCACCCGGAGGTCGGGCAGGCGTTTTTGCAGGTAGCGGATGCGGCGGTCCAGTTCGCGCAGCTCTTTTTTACGATAGATGTATTCGGCGTTCTCCGAGCGGTCGCCTTCCGCCGCCGCCGCGGACAAGGCCTGGGTGACCACGGTCCGCCGTTTCCAAAGGTCATCGAGTTCCTGTTGCAGGCGCCGGTAACCCTCCGCGGTGATGTAGGGCGAAGCTGGGGGCCGGGGCGGGCGGTAACGCGACATGGACGAAAAACCTGTGCTGGGTTCGCGGCGGAATTGCAGTCTACCTTATTACAGATCACGACTGGATGCCCGGGCGACAGGCGGTATTTTTGGGATGCAGTCAAAGGTATACATCGCCGTGAGCCTGATTCGGACCTAATTCCGACCTAGAGGCTAGGTTTTCGCCATGGATGAAAAAACGCAATTTTTCGCGGTCGGCGCGGTTTTCATGGGTGCCATCCCGCCGGGTGAAAGAGTACTATCCCTTCATCGGGGCCGCAGCGGACGGACAGTCTACGGGAAGAGGTTAAGTCATGGGCGAAGTGCTTCAATTCAAAAAATCCACCCCCTCCGAGAAGTTCAAGAACCGCGGTTTGTGCCGCAGCAATTTTCATAAATGGGAAGTGCTCAGCGAACGCCGCTTCGATGTGAAACAGGGCAAGCTGGTGACCGCTTACCGCTGCGCGCGTTGCGGCGTGGTCAAGACCGAGGCGAAATAATATCGAGCCTAGCGGAGTGCGACGTTTGTTCCACACGCCAACCAACCCTGCGTAGAGCGCTTAGCGTAGCGTCACCCACCAACTCGCGCCGTCAGGCGCACATTGAAAATTTTTGCGGGAGAGTCGCTGCGCGACGGTTTGACGGGGTACGCCCCGCGGACCAACCATCCTTATTTCACCCCGCCCGCACCGCGAACGACAAGGCCTCGCCCAGGAAATCATCCAGACAAAACACCGTGTGCCAAGCGCAGTGTTCGGCGTCGTGTTGCGGCAGCAGGATGAGATCGCCCGGCCGCAATAAATAACAATGCCCATGTTCGACCAACTGGCGAATGAAGGCGGGGCAGCGGTTGAGCAGGGCTTCCAGCGCGTCGTGGTCGCCGGCGTCGAGGACCCGCGCCAGCGACTCGCGCTCGCCGATGATGTTCGATAATTCTTTTCTGAGTTTGGTTTGCGGGAGCAACTCGGCCAGGGCGGCCGCGCCCGCCGGGCCGGCGGCGAATTGCTGAATCTCATCCATTAATATCTGTTTGGGCAGGGTCAGCCAGCCGGTGCCGCCGTGGGCCTGGGCGAATACCACGCCGAGATGGCCGCGCTCCACGTCTTGATGGAATTGCGCGCCGCCGTTGGGCGCGTTGAAATAAATGATGCGTTCCACGTAATGCAAAGCCGCCACGCCCAAGGCCGCTTGCAACAAGACGGCGAGACGGGCATTGGCGCTGATCACCGCGGATTCGGGAAACAAGGCCTCGGTGAGGGCGGCGGCGTGGTGTTGCCGGAGCGGGTCGGCCGCCACGTCTTCGTAACCGACCAGGCCGAAGGAAAAACGAAAGCGCAGCGAGGCGTCGTCGTCTTCGAAGGACAGCCACGAGGCCTTCACCCACAGGTTCTCCGCGATGACCTCGCCGTCTTGCACCGCGTCGAATTCCAGCGTCTCGATTTCTTGCGGGTCGCCCTCATCCTCGAAGGCGGCCAGCATCTCGAAACCGGGCGCCAGCCGTTCGGCGTAAGGGGACTGTTCGAAACATTCCGCTACCTCGGCCCCTTCCAATATCGCCTGCACCAAGGCGAGCGACTGTTGGATGTGCGCGCTCTGCGCTTGCACTTCCGCCGGCGCGAAGCCGGGCAGCGGCATCGGTTGCGCCGCTTGCCAGGCCTGGCGCAGTTCACCCGCGTCGGGCATCGTCGGACGCCGCCGTTCCGCGACCCAGGCCAGCGCCGTACCGCGCCGCCGCAACAGCACCGCCTCGCCCCAGCCTTGTCGCGCCGCCAGGGCCTGCGCCTCGGCGGGCGGGGTGTCCGGCGCGGCGACATAGGCCACGGTGGAACGCGGGATGGAAGGCTGGCTGCTGCTAATACTCATGGCGTGTTCTCGGCTGTCCGGATAAGGCTGAGCCGCGGCGGGGGCCGGCGGCGCGCTATGATACCCTGCGCGGACCCCGCGAGGTATGGCGCGGCGGGTTCGGACGGGCGGCGCGGTCGGTCCGGCATTGCCCCTCCCCGGCGCGGCCGCGATAATACGCCGATATCAAATAATTCAAAGCGAGAGACTTATGACCCAGACCTTCGACAACGCCGACTTTTCCCTCGCCTATTATTCGGGCAACCGCAAGACCGGTTCCATCAAGGTGGTGCGCTGCGTGGGGGGACGGGTGAACGTGTTGCCCTTGGCCGTGGAACCGGAAAGTGCCTTGGAGCCGGTTTTGAAACCGATGCTGGTGGGTGTGAGCGAAGAATTTCAGGTCATCTTGCTCGACCCCAAGAGCAAACAATTGCGGGTACAGACCGCCTTTCCCGCCGACGCCTTTCCCGCTCATATTTACAGCGACCCCCATTCCGACCGCGATTGGTTCATGAACGACGGCGACAAGGCGACCGGCAACGATACGCTCAACTGCGGCGATCAAGGCTCCTCGGTCACCGTCATCGAAAACGCCGGTAGCGCGCAGGCCCGGTTCCTCAAGACCATTTGCGTGGGCCGTGGCCACCATCAAGCCGCCTTCAGTTACCCGTCGCCGGAGAGGCCCCACGTGCCGCGCCGCGCCTACATCAGCAGCCTCAACGACGGCACGATCTCGGTGATCGGCAACGATCCGCTGGACGCCGCCAGTTATTTACAGATCATCACTACCATCGATCTGTGTGAACCGGGCAAAGAAGAGGGCGCGGCGGCCAGCGTGCCCAATAAATCCTTTCCCCATGGGTTGGCCTATTCGCCGCTCACCGGCAAGCTCTACAATCTCAACAACGGCTACGGCACGATCGCGGTGATCGATCCCGTATCCAATCTCATCGAAGAGCGGATCGCCTGCAAAGGTTATAGCAATCTGATCGCCTCGCCGGACCCGCGTTATCTGATCGCGCGCGGCGCCGACCGCAAGTCCGACCCCGAACACGTCATCGGTAAGTTCGCGGTGCTCGACCTGGTGAGCAAAACCCTGGTCGACAAACTCGATCTGCGCGACGTCTATCTCAGCAAATACTTCTTCAATCCGGAAGGCAGCAAACTCTATTTCACGACCGCCAGCTCCGGCAGCCCCGAGCAGTTGCGACACCTCAAGACCGACGTGCTGCTGGTGCTGGACATGGCCGCGCTGCCCAAGCTCGAACTGATTAAAGAGGTCAAGGTCGGCTCCTCCAGTTCGGTGGCGTTTCACAGCGTAGGCCGCCGCACCCGTTTGGTGTTTTCCTCCGATCCGGAGAGCGGCGCGCTGGTGGTGCTGGACGGCGGCGAGGACACGGTGCTGGATACGATCGCGGTCACCGAGGGCGTGCCGCACTCGCGGATCTGGATGGTCGCGCAATAAAACGCGGTGAATAAAAAAGCGGGCGGCCGAGGTGATCGGCCGCCCGCTGTTTGCGGCGTGTTAGGCGTGGTCTATTTGGCCTTGGCGATCTTGGCCTTTTCGATCAGCAGCGGATAGGTGTAGCCCGCGCCGAAATCCTTGTCCACCGCGATGGTGCCGGTGACGATCACGTTGTCGCCGACGTTGGCGGTCTCGTCGCTGGTCACCGTGAGGTCGTTGCTGCCCTGTTTACCGGTGCCGTCCTGAATGTGCAGAAAGTTGCGATTCATGACGCCGTTGTTGACCTTCACCACTTTGCCCTTCACCTGCACTTCATGGCCGCTGAGTTTGGCCTTTTCGGCGAATAAAGCCTCGACGGTTTTTTGCTCGGCCGCCGTGGCGAAGGTGGAGACGCCGCCGAGGCAGACCAGGCCCGCGATCAATCCCAGATATTTTCGTTGCATGAAAGGCTCCCGCTTTAGAAAAAGGTTTTTTAGCATGTTTGGCGGCGCGAGCATAGCGCGCGGCGGCGTGAGCAGGCTACGCATTGTTTACCGTGGCCGTCAAGGGGTGTCGCGGTACGCCGGGCTTGATTACAATGGCAGCCCCCGGCCGGCCGCACCAGGCTCGGTCATCGCGGTTCATTTATTCTCGCCCGCTGCGGCGAACAACGCAGCGCAGGAAGTCTTCCACCATGATCAGCATTAACGCCCGTTTAGCCCAGGAACTCGTCGCCAAGGAAAGCCAGGTCGCCGCCGCGGTGGCGCTGCTCGACGAGGGGGCGACCGTGCCTTTCATCGCCCGTTACCGCAAAGAGGCCACCGGCGGTCTGGATGACACCCAGTTGCGCCTGTTGGAAGAACGGCTGGGTTATCTGCGCGAATTGGAAGAGCGCCGCGCCGCGGTACTCAGCAGCATCGACGAGCAGGGCAAGCTCACCCCCGAATTGGCGGCGGCTATCAACGAAGCCGACACCAAGACCCGCCTCGAAGATTTATACCGGCCGTATATGAAAAAGCGCCGCACCAAGGCGCAGATCGCCCGCGAGGCGGGCCTCGAACCCTTGGCGCTGGCGCTGTTGCAAGACCCCCGCTGGTGCCGGAAACCGCCGCGCAAATTTATGTGGACGCGGATAAAGGCGTGGCCGATGCCGCCGCCGCGCTGGACGGCGCGCGGCAAATCCTCATGGAAAATTTCGCCGAGGACGCCGAGCTGGTCGGCAAGCTGCGCGAGTTCGCCTGGGACGAGGGCAAGCTGGTTTCCAAGGTGGTGACGGGCAAGGAACAGGACGGCGCGAAATTCGCCGATTATTTCGACGCCGCCGAGCCGATCAAAAACATCCCGTCGCATCGCGCGCTGGCCTTGTTCCGCGGCCGCAGCGAAGGCGTGTTGCAGCTGAGCCTGCTGCTCGACGCGCTCGACGAAAACGGCAAGCCGCTGGCGGAGCGCAGCCGCGGCGAGGTGATGATCGCCGGTCATTTCCATATCGAGGATCGCGGCCGGCCCGCCGACCGCTGGCTGCTCGACACCGCGCGCTGGGCCTGGCGGGTGAAACTCTCGCTGCACCTCGAAACCGAATTGAATCTGCGCCTGCGCGAACAGGCCGAGGAGGAAGCCATCAAGGTCTTCGCCCGCAATCTGCACGATTTATTATTGGCCGCGCCCGCCGGGCCGCGCGTCACCTTGGGGCTCGATCCCGGTCTGCGCACCGGCGTGAAGGTGGCGGTGGTGGACGCCACCGGCAAGCTGGTGGACACCGCGACGATTTATCCGCACGTGCCCAAGAATCAATGGGACGAATCCCTGCGCCTGCTGGCCCAGCTCGCCGCGAAGCACAAGGTGGAAATCATCAGCATCGGCAACGGCACGGCCTCGCGCGAGACCGACAAACTGGCGAAGGAGTTGATCAAGCGCCATCCCGAACTCAAGCTCAGCGCGGTGATGGTGTCGGAGGCGGGCGCCTCGGTGTATTCGGCGTCCGAATTGGCGGCGCGGGAATTTCCCGAACTCGACGTCTCGCTGCGCGGCGCGGTGTCCATCGCGCGGCGCTTGCAGGATCCGCTCGCGGAACTGGTGAAGATCGATCCCAAATCCATCGGCGTCGGCCAGTATCAACACGACGTAAGCCAGACCCGTCTCGCGCGCAGCCTGGAAGCGGTGGTGGAGGACGCGGTGAACGCGGTGGGCGTGGACGTCAACACCGCCTCGGCGCCGTTGCTGGCGCGGGTGGCGGGACTCAACGCCACTCTCGCCGGCAATATCGTCGCCTTTCGCGACCAGCACGGCGCCTTTCGCAATCGTGAGCAAATCAAAAACGTCGCGCGCTTCGGCCCCAAGGCCTACGAACAGGCGGCGGGTTTTCTGCGGGTGATGAACGGCGACAATCCGCTCGATGCGTCGGCGGTCCATCCCGAGGCCTATCCGGTGGTGGAGCGCATCGTCGCGGCCAGCGGCCGCGCGGTGAAGTCGCTGATCGGCGATCGCGCTTTTCTGCGCCAGCTCGCGCCCAAGGATTTCATCGACTCGCGTTTCGGCGAACCGACGGTAAAGGACATTCTCGCCGAATTGGACAAGCCCGGCCGCGACCCGCGCCCCGAATTCAAGACCGCGGTGTTCAAGGATGGCGTGGAGACTTTGAAGGATTTGCAGCCCGGCATGCGCTTGGAAGGCGTGGTCACCAACGTCACCAACTTCGGCGCCTTCGTCGATGTCGGCGTGCATCAGGACGGTCTGGTGCACATCTCGCAGCTCGCGGATAAATTCGTCTCCGATCCGCACAGCGTGGTGAAGGCCGGCGATGTGGTGCAGGTGCGGGTGGTCGAAGTCGATTTGCCGCGTAAACGCATCGCGCTCAGCATGCGCAGCGACAGCGGCGCCGACGCGGCGGCGGCGCCCAAGATACAGACGCCGGCCGGCGCGCGGCCGGCGGGCAAGGGCGGCAAAGAATCGCGCCCCGTACAACAGCCGGCGCCGGCCACTGCGATGGCGGCGGCCTTCGCTAAACTCAAAGGCAATGATCGGTGAAATCATGCCGCCGATGACGCCGGCCGGTGTGGTGGTGAAAGCGCGCGGAGGGATGGCGTATGGATAGGCTCACTCGCCAGATCAGCGAATCGTTAGCGGAGATCGAGGCCGAGCTGCGCCGCTTGGAGTTATGGGAAGGCGTGTCGCCCGCGGTGCAAGATTTAATGAGCGCCCAGCCGTTTTGTTATGACACCTTGGAATTTCCGCAGTGGTTGCAATGGCTGTTCCTGGCGCGCATGAAGGCGCTCGTCGATGCCGGCGGACCTTATCCCGCACGGAGCGGCATCCACGCCTACGCGGAAGAGTGGGCGGCGCATGCCGCGGTCGAGGGCGCGCACTTGTTGGTGCTCATCAAACATGTCGATGCGTTGATCGAAGCGCCGCGTCCGTCCGCCCAAGCTTGAGCCACCTTGCCGGCATAGTGTGCCGGCCGCTTCGTTGCTGCCGTAATGGACCTGTGGAATACGCTTAATTTTAAGCGGCTTCGTCATCGCGGGTGGCTTAGGCTCGTTTTTTCGCCGTAACCTACCGAGCATGCCGTTAGGCGCCCATTGAAATACTGGAGTGTGCTGCGCACCGGTGGTGGTTACGCAAAAAACGCTCACCCTCCCCACGTTTCGAAACTGTGCATTATTCACCTTGCATCCCGCCGGAATGTTCTCTAGTCTGAAATCAACCCCGATTTAAAGGATGCCGACAGTGGACGGTGCCGACACGGCCTGGAGCTACCTGACCAAGCTGCCGCAGCTGTTGAACGAATACAGCGGTTTTTCCTATCCGCTGCTGGGCGTCTTGCTGGTGGCGGGGGCGCTGTTGCTGGGAATACACCTCTATCGCAAACGCGCCCAGCACGCCGGGTTGTCGGCCGCGGCGGTGATGCTCGGCGCGCTTTTACTGTTTTTATCCTCCGGCGGTTTTTTTCTCAAATATGTCGGTTCCGTGCAGGCGGAGCGGGCGCGGACGGCCTTCATTACCGATCATCGTGTGCCGGCGGGGGAGCACTGGCTGCTGGTGTTTGATTTCGCCTTGCCCGCCAACCTCGATGCGACGGCGCGTCAGCAATATCTCGGTCGCATGGAAAATCTGGTGGCGGCCATGTCGGAGGTGTTATTGGAAGATTTGCCGCAGGATTTCCGTCAACCGCGGGTGGTGCGTATCCCCACTTCCGGCAGTCCTTGGCACAAGGGCATCGGTCAGGGAAATTTCGAGGAAGTCATCACCGAACTCAACGCCTTCGAGATCATGTGGGGCAATGTCCACGAACAGGGCGACCAGGCCAAGGCCTTTCTGGGTATCCCCCGTCAGCTCGCCAAGGACCTCGACACCATCATACCGCTGCGCGATTTCGCCTTCGGCCAGGACGTCCGTCGCGAACACCAGTTCGGCGACGGGTATTACCGCCTGTTGGGATTGGTCACCCTCGGCATGGCCTTGGACACCCACCGCCAGGCCGGGCAGGCCGCCGGCGACGAACGTCGCCGCTTGTTTTTACAGGCGGTGCAGCAACTCAACAAGGCGCGCGAGCTGGTCAACAATCGCCGCGACGATCCTATTCTGCAACGCACGCTCTACAGCGCCAAGGTGGACGAGTTGATCAACGTGTCCCTCAACGAAGCGGGTTTGACGCCATGAAAACCCGCGCTTATGGCTGGGCGGTCTTGTGGATCGCGTTAGGCTGGCTGAATACGGCGCAGGCCGGCATGGTCGTCGAGGTGCGGGATCCCCGCTTCTTCGAGCAGCAGCAGGCGGTGATCTTTCCCAAGGCCGAGGTCAAGCTGGTGACCTTCGAGTTCGAGGCGGTGGGCGACGATCAACGCGGTAAACAACGCGCCAAGGAATTGCACAATCAATTTCTCGCCAAGATCCATGATCTGCACGGCGGCGCCATCATCACCTTCGTCACGCCGCCGGGGCAGAAGATCGAGAATTACCGGGTGCAGGCCGAGCGGGTGGCGAAGGAGCAGCGGGCGCAAATGGTGTTGTGGGGGCGGATCATGGTGGACCGCGCCGGCACGCCGCTGATCAACGCGCGTTTGATGCTGGTCGAACCGCCGCCCGGCATCAGCGCCGATTACAACAAGCTCGCCGAGCTGGACCCGCACAGTTTCCCGGTAGGGGTGCGCGGCGTGATCGACGCACCGGTCACCCAATGGCGCGTGGATTTCAATACCGTCGAAAATGATGTCACGCCCTTGGCCTTGTATCTTTCCGGACTGGCGCGTTATTACAAAGGCGCGGTGCGCGGCGGCGGCGAGGCGGCGCGCTGGTTGAACGGCAGCATCGCCGATTTCAAGGCCTATGTCGCGGCGCTGCCGGAGGGCGCGGATCGCGGCGCCTTGTCGCAGGCCCATTTGTACCTCGCCCGCGCCTACGTGCGTTTGGCCGACGCGGAACCGGCGCGGGCGGCGGGTCATTTGAACGCCGCGCGGCAACAGGCCGGGTTGGCCGCCAGACTCAACCCTTACGACGCCGCCGTGCCCACGGCGCAGGCGGTGATCGCCGCGCGGCAAGGCGCGCCGTTGACGGAATTGCGGAGCAAGCTCGCGCAGGCGGTGAGCATGGCACCCGCCGACGGCAATGCGCGGGTCAATCTCGCGGTGCTGGACGGCGCGCAAGGCAAGGTCGGCGAGGCCTTGCGTCAGCTCGACAACGCCAGCTTCGTGCAACAGGCCCAGCAAAAGGCGGTCCCGCCCGCGGTGGACAATCTGCGCCAGCAATTGGCGCCCTATGCCGACCGTGCCGCACCTTCATCGCTCGCCGCGCCCGCCCGTTAGTTATCCGGCTTAAACGGGGCGGCATCCATCGGCGGGTCTCCTGCTAGAATGGCGTGGCGTCGCGCGCCGTAAGACTGAGTGTGATGCCGGTTTATCGCGCACGGTCATCGTGTGTTAGGGAGCCGAGAGCGCGCGGCGCCGGATTAATAATAAATAATGGTGTATTGAATGGAAGCCGTCTGGATTTCGTTTGCGTTCGGCCTGGGATTTTTGGTGAAGCATCTCGGTTTGCCGCCTCTGATCGGTTATCTGGCGGCCGGCTTTATTTTAAGCAGCTTCGCATTGGAGGGCGGTGAAACCTTATCCCACGTCGCCCATATCGGCGTGTTGTTGTTGCTGTTCAGCGTCGGACTCAAACTGCGTTTGAAGAGCCTGGTGCGCCCCGAGGTCTTGGCCGGTTCATTGTTGCACGTGGTCATCACCGGCGTGGTGATGGGCGCCGTCTTGCGCTGGGCCTTGGACTTGGAATGGGGGATGGCCTTCTTTTTGGCCGTCGCCCTGGCTTTTTCCAGTACCGTGGTGGCGGCCAAGGTGTTGGAGGGCAAAAAGGAATTACGCGCCTTTCACGGCCGCGCGGCCATCGGCATTCTGGTGGTGCAGGATTTGCTGGCCGTCGCCATTCTGGGCATGTCAGGGGCCGGCGGTCCCACGCCGTGGGCATTGGCGGTTTTCATCATACCGTTGTTGCGTCCGGCGGTGCACCGGCTGCTGGAATGGAGCGGCCACGATGAATTACTGATCCTATTCGGTCTGCTGCTGGCCCTGGTGGTAGGCGGCGCCGGTTTTGAAGAGCTGGGTTTGAGTTCGGAATTGGGCGCCTTGCTGATGGGCGCCTTGCTGGCGGGCCACCGCCGCGCCTCGGAGTTGGCCAATTCCCTGTGGGGACTGAAGGAGATTTTCTCGTCGGTTTCTTTTTGCAGATCGGCATGGCCGGTCTGCCGTCGTGGGACGGCTGGTGGGTGGCGGTCGCGCTCGCCTTGCTCCTGCCGTTCAAGGCCCTGCTGTTTTTTTTCATACTGGTGTTGTTCCGCTTGCGGGCGCGCAGCTCCTTTCTCGCTTCCCTGAGTCTCGCCACCTACAGCGAATTCGGTTTGATCGTGATGAGCATGGCGGTGGCGCGCGGCTGGTTCGGCGTGGAGTGGCTGGTGATCCTGGCGGTGGCGGTTGCTCTATCCTTTGTTATCGCCGCGCCGCTCAATCGTTACGCCCATGACCTGTATCGCCTGCTCGAACGGTATTTGATGCGCGCCGAATCCAGCCGGCGCCATCCCGACGATACGCCCTTGCACGTGGGTTCTTCCAATATCCTCATCATGGGCATGGGCCGGGTCGGCACCGGCGCCTACGACTTCCTCACCAAACGCAAGCAACGGGTGATCGGCCTCGATTCCGATCCGGGCAAGGTGGAAGGCCACGCCGGGCAGGGCCGGCGGGTGTTGTACGCCGACGCGGAGGACCCGGGTTTGTAGCAGGACATCGACCTCGGCGGGGTGCGCGCGGTGTTATTGGCCATGCCCGACCGGGAGGCCAACGTCATCGCCGCTCAACAATTGCGCCGCGCCGGTTACGCGGGTTTCGTGAGCGCCACCGCGATCCATCCCGAAGAGGTGAAAGTGATCACCGCCGCCGGCGCCGACGAGGTGTATTACTACTACGACGAAGTGGGCGTCGGTTTCGCGGAGCATGTCTGGGAACGGGTTTTCTCCTTGCCGCAGGAGATCAAGCCGGCGGTGAATGACCTGCCGGCGATCTGAAAAAATCCGGTTCGCCGCCAAGGGCGCCAAGGATGCCAAGAAAATTCCTCTTGAATATGTCATGCCGTCGCCTCCGCAGCGGAAATGAGTCGAAGTATGGGTGGGCCAGGGTAGCTATCGCGGTGCGCCGTGGCCGAGGTTCGTGGCGCGTGGCTCGCGCACGATCATCGTGTCGCAGGGCAACCAGTCGAGCAAGCGAGCCGCGGTGCTGCCGATCAGGATGCTCATCACGCCGCTGCGGCCGTGTGTGCCCATCACCACCACCTCGATGTCGTGTTCCCGCACATAGCGGCTGAGCGTGGTTTCGAGCGCACCCTGCTCGATGACCACCTGCAGGCGGCCGCGCACCTCGGCCGGCAGCTCGCTCGCGGCGATAAAGGCGACGCATTCGCCCGCTTCGATGGCCGGGGCGCGGGCCTTGGGCGCCGTGTCCGCGGCGCCGGACAACGGGATCGTGTAGGCGTGGTAGAGGATCAGCTCCCGGTCGGGGAAAAGTCGCGCGGCGGCGTGCAGGGCATGGTGCGAGGAGTCCGAAAAGTCGGTGGCGACGAGGATACGCCGGTAGGCGCCGCGCGCGCGGTTGCGCACTACTAGCAGCGGCTGCGGAACGGTGCGCGCAAGGCGCTCGACGGTGGCGCCCAGCAGGAATCGGCCGAATATTTCGTTGCGCGCCATGCCGGTGACGATCAGGCCGCAGCCGGTATCCGCGGCGGTCTCGCGGATGGCGCTCGCCGCGTCGCCGCGGGCGATGTGCACACTCGTGCGGATGTCGAGACCGGCGAGGTCGCGATGGATCTGCCGACGGGCGATGAGGGCATGTTGCTCGTCACCCTTGGCGACCGCCCACGCCAGCATCCGGTCGGGGGCCTCCGGCACCTCCAGCACGTTCAGCACGACGAGTTCGGCCCGCCATGCGTCGGCCAACTGCGCGGCGCGGTCGAGGGCGCGGTCGCAGCGGGCGCTGAGGTCGGTGGCCAACAGCAGGCGGGCCGGCGGGCCGCTCATCCAGGCTTGTTGATTCATGGGTCGACTCCTTTCATCGCGATGACCGTTTCAAGTATGACCGAGGCGGCGGCTCAGCCGCGTGCGCCGGATGATCAATTTTTCGAGCTCCGCCACGCCGAACACCAGCAGACCGGCGCCAAGCACCTTGACCCACTCCACGGCCGACAAGGCCGCGGAACCGAAGATGCCCTGCATGACCGGCGCGTGGGTGTAGGCCAGTTGCAGCAGAATGCAGGCGGCGATGGCCAGCAGCACGTAGCGGTTGCCGGTCAACCCTTCGCGGTTGGCGACCGCGGCGAAGATGTAGCGGCTGTTCAGCAGATAGAACATCTCGGCGACCACGATGGCGTTGACCGCCATGGTGCGCGCGGTCTCGAGCTCGGTGCCACTTTGCAGCTCCCACAGGAACAGTCCGAGCGCGCCGGTCATCATCAGCACCGACACCATCGCCACCCGCCAGACGAAGAAGCCCGACAGCAGCGCGCTCGCCGGGCGGCCGGGGCGGCGCGATGCATGATGTCCGGCTCGGCCGGTTCAAAGGCCAGCGCCAGGCCCAGCGTGCTGGAGGTGACCATGTTGATCCACAGCACCTGTGCCGGGGTCAGCGGCAGCGTCAGCTCGAACAGGATCGCGGCGATCACCACCAGCGCCTCGCCGCCGTTGGTCGGCAGCATGAACAGGATGAATTTCTTGATGTTGTCGTAGACCGCGCGCCCCTCGCGCACCGCGCTGGCGATGGTGGCGAAGTTGTCGTCGGCGAGCACCATGTCGGCGGCTTCCTTGGCGGCCTCGGTGCCTTTCATGCCCATCGCCACGCCGACGTCGGCGCGCTTGAGCGCGGGGGCGTCGTTGACGCCGTCGCCGGTCATCGCCACCACCTGGCCGTCGTCCTGCAGCGCCTGCACCAGACGCAGCTTGTGCTCCGGGCTCGGCGCGCGCGAAGACGTCGACGCCCATCGCCACGCGGCGCAGCGCGGCGTCGTCCATCAGCGCGAGCTCGGCGCCGGTGAGCGCCGGCTTGCCGACGCCGATGCCGAGCTGCGCACCGATGGCGCGCGCGGTCTCGGCGTGGTCGCCGGTGATCATCTTGACCCGGATGCCGGCGCGATGGCAGTCGCGCACGGCGGCGATCGGCCTCCTCGCGCGGCGGATCGACGATGCCGACCAGCGCGAGCAAGGTATAAGCCGTCCTCGACGTCGCCGAAGTCCAGACGGTCGCCGGCCGGGGCGGCTCGCTTGCAGGCTAGCGCGCAGCAGCGCGCAGGCCCTGGGCGGCGGTGTCGGTGGCCATGCGGCGCCAGTAGTCGACGTCGAGCGGATGTTCGCCGTGGCTGATTCATCTGCCGCCGCAGATGTCGAGCAGGCGTTCGGGCGCGCCCTTAACGAAGATCCAGCGCTTCACCGTCGGCGTCGCGATGGTAGGTCGCCATGAAACGGTGTTCGGACTCGAACGGGATGACATCAATCCGCGGCCACGCTGTGTCGGCGGTAGGCTGGGTGAAGCCGGCCTTGGCGCCGAGCACGAGCAGCGCGCCTTCGGTGGGGTCGCCTTCCACCCGCCATAGCTCCTCGTCCTCGCGCAGCGCGCGTCGTTGCACAGCACGCCGGCGCGGATCGCCAAAGCAAGCGCCGGATAACGCTCGATATCGATGATGCGCCCGTCGAGGCTGAAGTCGCCGATCGGGCGCATAGCCCACGCCGCCGACATCGATCGACATGGCCGGCGCAGACCACGCGCTGCACGGTCATTTCGTTGCGGGTCAGGGTGCCGGTCTTGTCGGTGCAGATCACCGTCACCGAACCCAGCGTCTCCACCGCCGGCAGGCGCCGGACGATCGCGTTGCGCCGCGCCATGCGCTGGACGCCGAGCGCGAGCGTGACCGTCATGATCGCCGGCAGCCCTTCGGGGATCGCCGAGGCCGCCAGCGCGACGACCATCATGAACATCTCGGCGGGCGCATGGCCGCGCCACAGGGTGCCCAGCATGAAGGTCGCGGCGGACAGGGCGATGATCACCAGCGCCAGCACGCGGCCGAAGCGGTCGATCTGGCGCAGCAGCGGGGTGGTCAAGTTCTGGATGCCGGCGCAGCATCTTGTTGATCTTGCCGAGCTCGGTGGCGGCGCCGGTGGCGGTCACGATACCGCTGGCCTGGCCATGAACGACCAGGGTGCCCGAATAGGCCATGCCGTAGCGGTCGCCCAGCGGCGCGTCGACCGCCGCCGCGTCGGTGATTTTTTCCACCGGCAAGGATTCGCCGGTCAGCGCGGCCTCTTCAACGCGCAGTTGTCTTCACCGCGATCAGGCGCAGATCGGCCGGCACGCGGTCGCCGGAGGCGAGCAACACTAGATCGCCCGGCACGAGCTCGGCGGCGTCGATCTCGCGCCGGCTGCCGTCGCGCAGCACCGTCGCATGCGGCGACAGCATGGCGCGGATGGCGTCCAGCGCGGCTTCGGCCTTGCCTTCCTGAATGAAGCCGATGAGGACATTGATCACCACCGCCGCAAGCAGCACTCCGGTATCGACCCAGTGGCCGAGAAAGGCCGTGATCATGCGCCGCGCCCAGCATCACGTAGAGCAGAATATTGTGGAACTGCATCAGCAGACGCAGCAGCGGGCCGCGGCGCTTGGGCGGCGCCAGCCGGTTAGGGCCGTATTGGACAAGGCGATGGCGGGCCTCGGTTTCCGCGAGGCCGCGCGGTCCCGTTTGCAGGCGTTGCTGGATATCTTCCCGGGAGAGGGTATGCCAGTGTTCGGTCGGGACGGGTTCCGTGGAGTGGACGCTAGAGTGATCGATCATCGGGGGCCGCAATCTCCGGGTTCGGTAGGTATGAAGATACTTGAAAACGGAATCGAGTCCCAGCCGTTCACGGACGTGGGTTATTACGGGTTCATCAGCGCCACCGCCGTCTATCCCGAAGGTGATCGCCGGCGACGAGGTATATTACAACTACGACGAAGTGGGTGTCGGTTTCGCGGAGCATGTTTGGGAACGGGTCTTTTCCGTGCCGGAGGAGATCAAACCGGCGGTGAATGACCTGCCGGCGATCTGAAAAAGTCCGGTTGGTCGCCAAGACGCCAAGGGCGCCAAGGAAAAACGGCCTTCACGAAAATTCCTGTCTTGGC
>CAVSNY010000005.1:0-274117 GCA_963729605.1 uncultured Gammaproteobacteria bacterium
ACCGCGTCCGGGCCCGTGTCTGTGCCCGGGCCTGTGCCCGGGCCTGTGCCTCGGTGACGTGGCAGGGAAGCGCTACTCGGAGTCGGACCAGCAGCTTCGAGGAGACCTCGTCCGGGACCCGTTCGTAGTGGGCGAACGCGCGGGTGAACCACGCCGAGCCGTGGGAGAGGGAGCGCAGCTCGGCGGCATAGCGGCGCAGCTCCAGCTGGGGCACCTGCGCCCTCACCACGACCATGCCGGGCGCGGTCGCGGGCTCGCTGCCCAGGACCCTTCCCCGACGCGCGGACAGGTCCCCCATGATCGTGCCGACCAGACCGTCCGCGACGACCACCTCCACCTCGTCGACGGGCTCGAGCAGACACGTCCCCGCTTCTGCGTCGCGGCGTCGCGCAGCGCCAGGCCACCGGCCGTCTGGAACGCCATGTCGGAGGAGTCGACGCTGTGGGCCTTGCCGTCGGTCAGGGTCACCCTGAGGTCGACCGTCGGGCACCCGCTCACGACCCCCGTGGCCCATCTGCGCCCGGACCCCCTTCTCGACCGAGGGGATGAACTGCCGGGGGCACGGCACCTCCGACGACGCGGTCGACGAACTCGAACCCGCCGCCCTGCGGAAGGGGCTCGACCTCGATGCTGCACACGGCGTACTGCCCGTGCCCTCCGCTCTGCTTGACGTGCCGGCCGTGGCCGGTCGCCGGGCCCCACGAACGTCTCGCGGAGGGGCACCCGGACCTCGACCTCCTCGACGCCGACGCCGTAGCGGGTCGCGAGCCGGTCGAGCAGCACGTCCGCGTGGGCCTCGCCCATCGTCCACAGCACGACCTGGTGGGTCTCCTTCGTTGTGCTCGACCCGCAGCGTCGGGTCCTCGGCGGCCAGTCGTTGGAGTCCTGGGCCGAGCCTGAGCAATACGTACATGTTCTCCAGGCGCGCCGAACTCATCGTATTGCTAACCGTAATCGACCAGATTCTGTTTGCGCGAGCGGTCGCCTTTATACATCGCTCCCACTTGCGAAATGGAGACGTGGCTTTCGTCGATGACCATCAGCGCATCACGCGGCAGATAATCAAGCAAGGTCGCCGGCGCCTCGCCCGCCGCACGGCCGGCGAGATGGCGCGAATAATTTTCGATGCCCGGGCAATGGCCCAGTTCCACCAGCATCTCGATATCGAGCTTGGTGCGTTCTTCGAGGCGCTGCGCTTCCACCAGCTTGTTCGCCTCGCGCAGTTGCGGCAGCCGCTCGGCGAGTTCGGCCTTGATCAACTCGACCGCCTCGAGCACCTTCTCGCGCGGCGTCACATAATGGCTCTTGGGATAAATCGTGATACGCGGCAGTTTGCGAATCACTTCGCCGGTCAGCGGATCGAACAGGCTGATGTTTTCCACCTCCTCGTCGAACAGCTCCACGCGCACGGCCTCGGCCTCCGACTCGGCCGGGAAGATGTCGATGACCTCGCCGCGCACGCGGTACGTGGCGCGCCGCAGCTCGACGTCGTTGCGCGCGTATTGCAGCTCTGCGAGCCGGCGTAGGATGTCGCGCTGATTGACGATGTCGCCGCGCGACAGGTGCAGCACCATGCTGTGGTACGACGCGGGGTCGCCCAAACCGTAGATGCACGACACCGTGGCGACGATGATGACGTCGCGCCGCTCCATCAGCGCCTTGGTGGCCGACAAGCGCATCTGCTCGATGTGCTCGTTGATCGAGGCGTCTTTCTCTATATAGGTATCCGAGGACGGCACATAGGCCTCGGGCTGGTAGTAGTCGTAATACGAGACGAAGTATTCCACGGCGTTATTGGGGAAGAACTCCCGCATCTCGCCGTAGAGCTGGGCGGCCAGGGTCTTGTTGGGCGCCAGGATCAGCGCCGGCCGCTGCACCCGCTGGATGACGTTGGCGATGGTGTAGGTCTTGCCCGAGCCGGTGACCCCCAGCAAAGTCTGGCCGGCCAAGCCGTTCTCCAAGCCCTCGACGAGGGTGCGGATGGCTTCGGGCTGGTCGCCAGCGGGGGCGAAATGGGCGGAAATCTCAAAAGTTTTGGTCATGGGGATTCAGTGAAAAGCGGCATTCAAGTATAGTACGCATCCTGTTTGGACCTGAACTGGAAAAGAAATTGGACGTTTTATTATCCACCCGCGTGCAGCGCATCAAGCCCTCGCCCACCCTCGCCATCACCGCCCGTGCCGCGGCGTTACGCGCGGCGGGCAAAGACATCATCGGTCTCGGCGCGGGCGAGCCGGACTTCGATACCCCCGACCATATCAAACAGGCGGCGATCAAGGCCATCGAGTCCGGTTTCACCAAATATACCGACGTGGGCGGGACGCCCGAGCTGCGGCGTGCGGTGGCCGCCAAATTCGCGCGCGAAAATAAACTCGACTATAAGCCCAACCAGATCCTGGTCTCGGTGGGCGGCAAGCAGAGCTTTTTCAATCTGGTGCAGGCCCTGCTGAATCCGGGCGACGAGGTCATCATCCCCGCGCCCTACTGGGTGTCCTATCCGGACATGGTGCTGCTGGCCGACGGCATCCCGGTAGTGATTTATGCGGGCATCGAGCAGGAATTCAAGATCACCCCCGCCCAACTGGAGGCGGCCATCACGCCGATGACCCGGCTGGTGGTGATCAACAGCCCCTCCAATCCCACCGGGGTGGCCTATACCCGTGAAGAACTCACGGCCCTGGGCGAGGTGCTGCGCCGCCATCCCAAGGTGCTAATCGCCACCGACGATATGTACGAACACGTCCTCTGGACCGAGCAGCCTTTCGTCAACATCCTCAATACCTGCCCGGATTTATACGAACGCGGCATCGTCCTCAACGGCGTCTCCAAGGCCTATGCCATGACCGGCTGGCGCATCGGCTATGCCGCCGGCCCGGCCCCGCTGATCGAGGCCATGAAGAATATCCAGTCGCAAAGCACCTCCAACCCCACCTCCATCTCCCAGGTCGCGGCCCAGGCGGCCCTGGAGGGCGACCAGTCCTTCATCCCCCGGATGTGCAAGGCCTTTAAAGAACGGCATGACTACATCGTGGGCGAACTGAACGGCATCGCCGGGGTGCGCTGCCTGCCCGGCCAGGGCACGTTTTACACCCTGCCCCAGGTCGAGGGCTTGATTAACCGTACCCCCGGGGTGAATAATGACGTCGAATTGGCCGAACATCTCATGAATGAGGCGGGGGTGGCGCTGGTACCGGGCTCGGCCTTCGGTGCACCCGGTTATTTACGCCTGTCCTTCGCCACCGACATGGCCACCTTGCAGGAAGCACTCCGTCGAATCAAAACCGTGCTGAATAATTAAAAGCGGCCTCAGGCCCGCAAGGGGGGAAACATGGCGAATCCAACTACCATCCGTCATCGCAGACAATACGGCTTCACCCTGGTGGAGGCCATGATCACCCTGGCCATCGCCGCCATCCTCTTCGCCTGGGCCGTGCCTTCGCTGCAAGACTTCGTTACGCGTAATCGGATGAGCACCGAAGTCAATTATTTCGTGGCCTCGCTTTATTTGGCGCGGAGTGAATCGGTAAAACGCCTACGAAGCGCTCGACTCTGCCCCACTACCGACGGAACCAGCTGCGCCAATAACAGCAATTGGCATCAAGGCTGGATGGTCTTTGCCGACACCAATGGCAACAATGTCTTTGACAATGGTGTCGATACAGTACTGCAACAAAATCCCGTATTACCCGCCCGTTTTCAAGTCACCGGCAACCGGAACGTAATCGCTTTTCAACCCAATGGTCAATCGGCAGGATTCAATGACACTTTCTGCTTTCGGGATACCGGCAATGTAGCAAACACTCGGCGTGTAGTCCTCTCCAATCAAGGGCGGGTCCGTACCGAGCAGCTAGGCATAGGGGATAACTGCTAAACTTGGTTCTTGACCGCCCTCCGCTAAGACAAACTATCTCAAAGTTGGAATATAGGCCCCAAACCGGATTAATGCGTGTCATTCTTGCCCCCCTCTCCCGCCTGCGGGAGAAAGGATTAGTGATGAATCACCGCTCACAAAAAACCGTACGGAAACTCCGAGGCTTTTTTTATTATTAACCCGGTGGTGAAAAGCCGTCCCTATCCCGTTGGAAATGAGGCGACGCCGAGAGGGGACACTTCAGTTAGACCTATTTTGATGCCGGATGAATAATCGTAACATCGCGAAGCAGCGACGGTACCAAGACCTTTAGGTGGCTTTCGTTACCCCGTTTTTTTTCGAGTACACTGCCTGTCAGCAATTCAGCATCATAAGGAGCAACAGACATGGACGTCCGCGCCGCGATCGCCTACGAGGCTGGCCAGCCGCTGGTTATCGACACCGTTCGACTCGACGGGCCGCAGGCCGGTGAAGTGCTGGTCGAAATTAAAGCCACCGGCCTTTGCCATACCGACGCCTACACACTGTCCGGCGCCGATCCCGAAGGGCTGTTTCCCGCCATCCTCGGCCATGAGGGCGCCGGCGTGGTGGTCGAGGTCGGCCCCGGCGTGAAGAGTTTGAAAAAAGGCGATCACGTCATTCCTCTGTACGTCCCCGAATGCCGCGAATGCGAATACTGCACGTCGCATAAGACCAATCTCTGCCAGGCCATCCGCGTCACTCAGGGCCAGGGCTTGATGCCCAACGGCAGCAGCCGCTTTTCGCTCGGCGGCAAGAAAATTCATCACTACATGGGCACCTCGACCTTCGCCAATTACACCGTGGTGCCGGAGATCGCCCTCGCCAAAATCCGCGCGGACGCGCCGTTCGACAAGGTCTGCTACATCGGCTGCGGCGTCACCACCGGCATCGGCGCGGTGATCAACACCGCCAAAGTGGAAGCGGGCGCCAACGTCGTGGTATTCGGTCTCGGCGGCATCGGCCTCAACGTGATTCAAGGTGCGCGGTTGGCGGGCGCCGACATGATCGTCGGCGTCGACATCAATCCCGCACGCCAGGCGCTCGCGGAAAAATTCGGCATGACCCACTTCGTCAATCCGAAGGACATGGCCGACAACGAACTGGTGCCCTATCTCGTCAATCTCACCAAAGGCGGCGCGGATTACAGCTTCGAGTGCGTCGGCAGCGTCAAGCTGATGCGCCAGGCATTGGAGTGTTGCCACAAGGGCTGGGGCGTGTCGGTGATCATCGGCGTGGCGCCGGCCGGCGCGGAGATCGCGACGCGGCCGTTTCAGCTGGTCACCGGCCGGGTCTGGAAAGGCAGCGCCTTCGGCGGCGCGCGCGGGCGCACCGACGTGCCGAAGATCGTCGATTGGTATATGGACGGCAAGATCAATATCGACGATCTCATCACCCACACGTTCAAACTCGAAGACATCAATCAGGGTTTCGATCTCATGCACGAGGGCAAGTCGATACGCTCGGTGGTGGTTTACTAGAATCCACACACAATGAATCACCGCGTTTTTTGAATAGGTCCTCCGCCCTCATCCCCCCTCTCCCCAACCCCTCTCCCACGAGGGGAGAGGGGTAAAGAGGGCTGCGTGGTCGTTAAAAACGTCCCCCCTCCTCCTGGCGGGAGAGGGATAGGGAGCGGGGGAATGATTTTGAGATAGGTTCTAAAGAGACTTCAACGCAAAGACGCGAAGAAATCCTTCAGGGCGTCACTCTTCCGATGGAAAAAACGCGCTCGCCGATGCCGGGTAATAGCACTTGAGAAGACATAGCCATGACCCTACAGACCCTCAGCGAACACCAATGCTTCGACGGCGTGCAAGGCTATTACAGTCACGACTCGCGCGAGATCGGCTTGCCGATGCGTTTCTCGGTGTACCAGCCGCCGCAGGCGCGCGATCGCCCGGTGCCGGTGCTGTTTTATTTCGCCGGATTGACTTGCACCGAAGAGACCTTCGCGATCAAGGCCGGCGCCCAGCGTATCGCCGCGCAGTACGGCCTGATGCTGGTCGCGCCGGACACCAGTCCGCGCGGCGCGCGGATTCCCGGTGAAGACGACGCCTGGGATTTCGGGACGGGCGCGGGATTTTACGTCGATGCCACCCGGGCGCCGTGGGCGCGCCATTACCGTATGTACAGTTACGTGGCGCGTGAACTGCCGGAGGTGATCGCCACGCACTTTCCAGCGGATGGCGAGCGGCTAGGCCTCTTCGGTCATTCGATGGGAGGCCACGGCGCCTTGGTGATCGCGTTGCGTAACCCGGAGCGGTTCCGTTCACTCTCGGCCTTCGCGCCGATCTGCGCGCCGAGCCGTTGCCCTTGGGGACAAAAGGCCTTCAGCGCTTATCTGGGCGAAGATCGCGATGCGTGGCGCGATTATGACGCGAGCGAACTGGTGAGGCATGCCCGGTTTAATGGACCGATTCTGATCGACCAAGGTCTGGCCGACCAATTTCTCGCCGAGCAGTTGTATCCCGAGGTCTTCGAGGCCGCCTGCCACGACGCCGGCCAAGCCCTCACCCTGCGCCGTCATGCCGGTTATGATCACGGCTATTTCTTTATCTCGACTTTCATCGAAGATCATCTGCGCCATCACGCGACGCAGTTGGGGGTAAAAATTTAAACTATACGCTGAGGCTGCAAATCGCCGCGTGGTTTCCGTGAGGTTGAGGTGGAAGGGAAAAATCCGATTTCGCGGTCGCTTCTCCTGGCTAAAGAGCAAACCACCGGGCCCTGTGGGCCATCCTTTCTTGGAACAAGGAGGGGATAACATCATAAACAGCGGCCGCCGCATGGGCCAACCCTTGATAGTCCTGATGCGGCGATCAAACTCAACCGAGTCCCCGGCCAAGCCGGGGACTCCAATGGATTACATCACTGCTTGGTCAGCGCCATCGACAACGGGGTCTGCTGAATACCGGCGATATACCAGTTGGCGTTGGACTCATTCAGTGAACGCTGCACGTGCCAGATTTCGTCGAAGGATTCCAGCGGCCCGTTGGCCTCTTCCCGAAGCTGGCCGGTGTAGCGCACGCTGGCGGTGACCAGATCGCCCGCGGTGACCACATCCAGCACCTGCGCGTCCACGCTGAGCACTTCGGTATGTTGGGGGGCATCGCCCCTTTCCTGGAGTTGCAGACTGATCTCGGCGTACACCTCCGGCGTGGTGTATTCGCGGATATCGTTCAGATCCTTCGCATCATTGGCGGCTTGCAGGCGGATGAAGTGGCCCTTGGCGAGCCGCGTGAAATTCTCTTCGTTGAACCAAGACGGGCGCGTGTTAAAAGCCCGTGCTCCGCCGCCGCCAAAACCGCCAGCGGTTTGCTCAGGCAACGCGTCCAGCGCCGGTCCATGCGCGGCGTACTGCATATTATTCATGGCTTGCGCGGGACGCGGGCGGCGCATGGCCCGTATCACGAAGAAGATCAGCGCGGCGATCCCGAGCAGCATCAGGATATCCATGAACTTGATACCCTCGAAGGCGCCGCCCATGAACATCGCGGCCAGCAGACCACCCGCCGCCAGACCGGCCAAGGGTCCCAGCCAGCGGTTACCCGCGGGCGCGCCCGCGGCGGGAGCGGCCGACTGAGCGGGCGGCGCCTTGGGCGCCATCTGCTGATCCATATTCTGTCGTTGTTGGCCAAAACTCTTGCCGCCGCCAAAACGTTTGGCCTCGGCGTAGTTGACGAACAACAGACTACTGCTGAGCAGGGTGACGAGAAACAATTGGATGAATCGAGACATGACAGACTCCGTTCGCTGTGATGGCGGCATTATACACCGGCCGGGCGGATGTGATAGTCGCGACGGCGGAGTCGGACGTTTTCCTCCTGGCCAGCGCCACGCCGCCACAATCAGAGGCGGGTGAAACCGTTGGGCAATATCCCCCGGTTAAAGTTCGGAACCCAGGAACCTCTGATTTATTCAGAGGTTCCTGCGACACACGGATACCGCCATTTTCAATGCCATTAGTCATTAAAAACAAAGGAAGCGAAAATCACATTTCGTTTCCCGTGCTCTGAAAACCCCAGGGTGGAATTATTCGGCGATTCCCTAAGGCCAATTCCCTCATTTGCTACCGCAAGTATTGACCCCGAGTATCGAATACAGAGGGCAGATTTTCACCACCCCGGTCAGCAAAGGAAGAATACCTATCCAAGCCCATACCCCCAAGACACCTGACGCCGCGCCGGCGATCAACGCAACCCCCACCCCGATACGCAAGCCCCGATCTATCGTCCCCACATTCGCTTTCATGGCTATTACTCCTCTTTTAATGTGATTAATGTACCCAAGCAAAAGAATTCCTTCCACCTCTGTGAATGCCCAGGCGGATCAGCGCTCCAGCCGTTCGATGCCCAGCGCCTTCAGCACGTATTTTTCGAAGATGTGCTCCGAGGTGCCGGTCTTCATCTTGCGCATGAAATATTTCTCGAAGGCCACCTTGGCGAGGTGCACCCACTTGCCCTTCTTGAACCAGTTGACGTTGCGCGGCGGGATCTGCGGCAGGGCGACGAAGGCCGCGCCGGTGTCGCCCATGTCGGCGAGACAGATCGCGTTCCACGTCGCCTTGGCCTCGGCCGGCTTGCCGTTGATGTCGGCGGCGATGTTCTCGACGATGGCCGTCACCATGGTCTCGATCATGTAACCGGTCTTGGGCGCGCCGGTCGGCACTGGCGTGACCTCGACCGGCGGGATGGCGACGCAGACCCCGGCGGCGAAGATGTTGCTGTGCTTCTTGCTGCGCTGGTGCGCGTCGATGAGCACGAAGCCGCGCGGATTGCACAGGCCTTCGACGTTGGCGACGGCGTCAACGCCCTTGAAGGCCGGCAGCATCATCGCGAACTTGAACGGGACCTCATGCTGCTTGACTTCGTTGCCGTGCATGTCGAGCTCGGTGGCGTGAAGTCTGCCCTCCTCCACCCGCGTGGTGCGCGCGTTGGTGATCCATTTGATGTCGTGATTGCGGAATTCGCTCTCCAGCATGCCCTTGGAATCGCCGACCCCGCCGAGGCCGAGGTGGCCGATGTAGGGCTCGCTGGTGACGAAGGTGATGGGAAATTTGTTGCGGAGTTTGCGCTTGCGCAGGTCGTTGTCGACGATCAGCGCGAACTCATAGGCAGGACCGAAACACGACGCGCCCGGCATGGCGCCGATCACGATCGGACCCGGCTCCTGCAACAGCCGGCGATAGTGTTCCCAGGTCGCGGCCGCGTGCTCGGTGGTGCAGATCGAATGCGTGTAACCGCCCTGCGGCCCCGCGCCCGGCACCTCCTCGAAGGCCAGCCGCGGCCCGGTGGTGATGACCAGATAGTCGTAATTCACCGACTCACCGCCGTCGAGCAGCAGCCGGTTTTCGTCGGCGGCGATCTTCTCCACGCGTTTGGCGATGAAGCGGATGCCCTTCTTTTCGAGATAGGGCGCGATGGGAAAGGTGATGTCCTCGCGATCTCGCCAGCCCACCGCTAGCCAGGGATTGGACGGCACGAACTGAAAATAATCGACGGCGTTGATCACCGTGATGGCGTGGCTCTTGTCGAGCTTGTTGCGCAACTCATACGCGGCGGGCATACCGCCGATACCTGCGCCGATGACGACGATATGGGCCATGATTCTCTCCTTTGTCTAAATACGGTTGATTGAAAACTAATTCGCCGCCGGTCTAATCACGCAGCGCCTCGTTCACTTCCTGCAACTTGGCCTCGTCGAGTTCACCGGCCGCCGCATAGACGTCGAGCCGGGCGATGAACGAGGCATAACGGGCGGCCGCGAGATCGCGCCGCACGATCTGCAAGGCCTGCTCGGCGTCCAGCACGTCGATCGCCGGCCGCTCGCCGACGGCAAAGCCGGTCTGGTTCGCGTCCAGCCGCGCCTGCGCCGAACTCAGCGCCGCCTCGAGCGCGGCGACTTCAGCGCGCCGCGCGACCAGCGCCAGCCAGGCCTCGCGCAGCGCGCGGTTCACCTCCTGCTCCGCCGCCGCGAGCGCGGCCTGTGATTTTTTCTTGAGCAGCACCGCCTCCTGCGATTTCGCGCCGCGCATGCCGCCGGTCCACAGCGGTACGTTCACTTGCACGCCGATCACACGATCCGACGCTGTATTCACCGCGTCCGCGCCATAACCGCTGCCTGAGAGACGGTCGCCCTCGATGCGTGCGTAGGCGTCGACCGTCGGTGACAGCGCGGCGCGCAGCCGCGCGACATCGGCGTCGGCGATGTCGATCTGCAAGCGGCTGCGTTTGACCGTGGGATTATTGTTCGCGGCGCGCCGCTGCCACGCCTCGAACGCAGCGGCGCCGCCGATGGGATCGGCGGCGGCGACCGCCGGCCGCGCCAGCCGGAAATCGCTTTTTCCCGTTAAATCCGCGAGGCGGCCGCGGCGCAGCGCGAGCTCGTTGCGCGCGCCGACCAACTGCGCGGTAATGAGATCGAAACGCGCCCGCGCATCGCTCTGGTCGGTCACCGGCGCGTCGCCGGCCTGATAACGGGCATGCGCCTGCTCCATCGCCTCGCGCGCCGCCGCCTCCAGCGCGGTCAGCGCCGCGACACCGTCTTCCGCCGCCAGCACGGCGAAATAGGCCTGCGCCACGTGCAGCATCAACGCCTGCCGCGCCGCGTCGATCGACACGCCGCCGAGTTCGGCCTGCGTACCGAGCTGGCGCGCGGCGGCGTCGCGGTCCGCGTCATAGAGGCTGTGGCTCAGCGTCAGCGACCAGCCGAGGCCAACCGCGTCGGCGTAGCGCGTGTCGAAATCGACGCCGGTCTGCGTGCCGAAGGCCGGGCTCGAAAAGCGTGCGCCGCTGACATTGCGTTCGCTGGTCTGATAACGCGCGCCGGCGCCGAGCAGCAACTGTGGTGAATCGAGTGCCGCCGCCTGCCCACGTTTCCGCTGATCGGCCTCGCCCTGGGCGAGGGTCGCGGCGTAGTCCGGATTGTGTTCCGCGGCGGCACGCCACAACGCCACGAGGTCACCTTCCGCCCGCGCCGCCGAGACGAATACCAGTGATGACAGCGCGAGGGCAATGTTGAGTAGCTTGGTCATCTCACCACACTCAGCAGCCGGGCCGCACGCCAAGCTTCAACAGCATGCGCTCCATCAGGCACCAATGACTGATTCCGCTTTGCAGCAGATTGGCGCCGACGAAGGCGGTGAACCACAGCCAGTATTCGCTCACGAATATCGGGCTCGCGGGTGCGCCCAACGCGAGCGAGATCAGCACGAAGCTGCCGGCGACGACGCGGACGATTTGCCAGGATGTCATGGTATGTCTCCTCTTGAATTAGCCCGGCCAGCGGTGGCGCCAGGCGGTGTAATAAAGCAGCGGGATCACCACCAGGGTCAGCAGGGTGGAGACCAGGATGCCGAAGATCAGCGAGATCGCGAGCCCGTTGAAGATCGGGTCGTCGAGGATGAACAGCGCGCCCAGCATGGCGGCGAGCGCGGTGAGCGCGATCGGCTGCGCGCGGGTCGCGACCGAGCGGATCACCGCCTGCTTGAACGGCGCGCCGCCCTCCACTTGCAGTTTGATGAAATCCACCAGCAGGATCGAGTTGCGCACGATGATGCCGGCGAGCGCGATCATGCCGATCATCGAAGTGGCAGTGAATTGCGCACCGAGCAGCGCGTGGCCCGGCATCACGCCGATGAGGGTGAGCGGGATGGGCGCCATGATGATGAGCGGCGTGAGGTAAGAGCCGAACTGCGCCACCACCAATAAATAAATCAGGATCAGGCCGACGGCATAGGCCAGGCCCATGTCGCGGAAGGTCTCGTAGGTGATCTGCCATTCGCCGTCCCATTTGAGCGCGAATCCCCGGTACGGATCGCTCGGCTGCTTGATGAAGTATTCGGCGAGTTCGCCGCCGCCGGGCACCGCGATGTCGGCGAGTTCACCGCGCATGGCGAACATGGCGTAGAGCGGGCTGTCGATGTCGCCGGCCCGATCGCCGGTCACGTACACCACCGGCAGCAGGTCTTTGCGATAACGCGGCTGGGCGCGCAGCGCGTCTTCGACCGTCACCAGTTCACGGATCGGGACGAGTTGGCCCGTGCCGCCGCGCACGTTGAGCGCGAGCAGCGCCTTGAGATCGCCTTGACTGGACGCGGGCAAAGCGACCCGCGCCGCCGCCGGATATTTCGAGGCGTCGTGCAGATAGCCGACCTCGTCGCCGGCCAGCCCGGTGCGCAGCGTCTCGACGACGGCCTGCTGCGACACGCCGAGCAGACCGGCCTTGCGGCGGTCGATGACGAGCGTGTATTGCGGCGCGCCGTCTTGCAGGCTGCTGTCGACGTCCACCACGCCCGGCGTGTTCGAGAACAGCGTGCGCAATTCGGCGGCGACGGCGGCCCGCCCCGCTTCATCCGGACCATAAACTTCCGCGACGATGGGCGCCATCACCGGCGGCCCCGGCGGCACCTCCACGACCTTCACGCGCGCGCCGTAACGCGCGCCGATCTCGGCGAGGGCCGGACGCACGCGCGTGGCGATGGCGTGGCTTTGTTCGCCGCGTTGGGATTTGTCGACGAGATTGACCTGGATGTCGCCGACCTCGCCGCCGGCGCGGAGATAATATTGCCGCACCAGTCCGTTGAAGTTGATCGGCGCGGCGACGCCGGCGTAGGCCTGATAGGTTTCGACCTCGGGCACCGTCGCGAGATAGGCGCTCATCTCGTGCAGCGCCGCGCTGGTGCGCTCCAGCGGCGTGCCGGCCGGCATATCGACCACCACCTGAAATTCCGACTTGTTGTCGAAGGGCAGCATCTTCAGCACCACGAGTTGGAACACCGGCAGCGCGAGCGAAAGTAAAATCGCGCCGATCACCGCGAGGCCGAGCAGCCGGCGGTTGCGTTGACCACGGACATCGTCGAGAAAGGGACGGAACACGCGCTCCGACCCATGCGCGAGCCGGCCGGCGAGACGGCTCTCGTGGTGATGCGCCTTGCCGAGCCACAGCCGCGCCAGCCAGGGCGTGACCACGAAGGCGACCGCGAGCGAGATCAACATGCCCATGCTGGCGTTGATCGGGATCGGGCTCATGTACGGTCCCATCAAGCCGGAGACGAAGGCCATGGGCAGCAGCGCGGCGATGACGGTGAAGGTCGCGAGGATGGTGGGCCCGCCCACTTCATCGACCGCGCGCGGGATGATGGCGGCGAGCGGCAGATCGGGTTGAAGTAAACGATGGCGGTGAATGTTCTCCACCACCACGATGGCGTCGTCCACCAGAATGCCGATGGAGAAGATCAGCGCGAACAGCGAGACGCGATTGAGCGTGAAACCCCAGGCCCAGGACGCGAACAGCGTCGCCGCGAGCGTGAGCACCACCGCCGTGCCGACGATGGCGGCCTCGCGCCGGCCCAGCGCGAAGAACACCAGCGCCACCACCAGTGCGGTCGCGAGCAACAGCTTTTCGATTAATTTAAGCGCCTTTTCGTTGGCGGTGTGGCCGTAGTTGCGCGTCACTTCGACGCGCACGTCGGCGGGGATCACCGTGTTGTGCAGCTCGGCGACGCGGGCGAGAACCGCGTTCGCGACATCCACGGCATTCTCGCCGGGCTTTTTGGTGATGGCGAGCGTCACCGCCGGCGCCTCGCGCGGCTCTCCGCCGCCGTCGCCGCGCCAGACATAACGCTGCGCGGGCGGCGGACCGTCGCGCAGCTCGGCGACGTCGGCGAGAAACACCGGGCGGCCGTTGTGCACCGCCACCAGCAGTTGCGCGACATCGCGCACGTTCTCGAGAAAGGGGCCGGTCTCGACGCGCACGCTGCGGTTGTCGGCCACCAGTTCGCCCAGCGGCGCACCGGCATTGGCGGAGACCAGCGTCTGTTTGATGTCCTGCACGGTGACGCCGGCGGCGCGCATACGGCCCGGGTCGATGTCGATGTTGATCACCCGTCCGGGTCCGCCGATCGTCGTCACCTCGCGGGTGCCGGGCACGCGCTTGATGTCGGCTTCGATGCTGTGCGCGACGCGTTCCAAATCAAACGCACCGCCGTCCGCGCGCCGCGACGACAAGGTCAACGCGACGATGGGCACGTCGTCGATGCCCTTGGGTTTGACGATGGGCTCGAGCACGCCGAGATTGCGCGGCAGCCAGTCGCGATGGGTTTGCAGGGTATTGTGCAGTTCGACCAGCGCCTCGATGCGCGGCACGCCCACCTTGAATTGCGCGGTGATCACCGCGAGGCCCGGCCGCGACACCGACATCACGTGATCGAGCCCCGCCATCTGCGCCAGCACCTGCTCGGCGGGCTGCGCCACCATTTGCTCGACGTCCGCCACGCTCGCGCCGGGAAACGGGATTAGCACGTTGGCCATGGTGACGTCGATCTGCGGCTCCTCTTCGCGCGGCGTCACCAGCACCGCGAAGGCGCCGAGCAGCAGCGCCACCAGCGCCAGCAGCGGCGTGATGCGGGCCTCCTGAAAGTAGGCGGCGATGCGTCCGGAAATGCCGAGCCTTTGCTCCGTCATCGCGGCCGCCTCAATGACTCACCGCCGCGGCGGCGACGGGATCGAGCGCGACGCGCTCGCCCTCGCTGACACCGGCGAGGATTTCGACGCGATCCTGCCGCGCCGCGCCCACTCGCACCTGACGCAGCGCCGCCTTGCCGGCGGCATCGACCACGTATACCGCGGTAAGCTCGGCGCGGCGGACCACGGCGCTCGCGGGCACGCTGAGGCGGGCGCCGGCCGCGCCGCCGTCCGACAACCACGCGCGCGCGAACAGGCCCGGCATCACCCCGGCCGGCGTCGGCGGCAGCTCCAGGCGGACTTGCGCGGTGTGGCTCGCCCCGTCGGCGGTCGGCAGCAGCGTCACCGCGCGCGGCTTGATCCAGCGCGCGGCCTCGGGCAGCGTGGGAATCTCGATTTTTTCCGCGCCGTCGAACCGGAGATCCGCGACCTCGGTTTGCGGCACGTTCACCGTCACGCGCAGCGCGGCCGGATCGAACAGACTGATGAGGGGACGGCCGGGCATGGCCATGTCGCCGAGTGATACGTCGACGCTGGCGATGCGGCCGGCGTACGGCGCGGTCACGTTATGCAGCGAGGTTCCCACCTCGGCCACGGCCGCCTCGGCCAGTTGGGCTTCGACGCCGGCCTGGGTCGCTAGAAATTGCGCGTGCGCCCGCTCCAGCGCCGTCTGGCTGATGTAGTTTTTCCGCGCCAGCAGTTCGGCGCGCTCGTATTCTTTTTGTGCGGCGAACAGCCGCGCCTCCGCCGCCTTGACCTGCGCCGCGCTCGCCGCCGCGGTCTTGCCGGCGGCACGGGCATCGATACGCGCCAGCAGCTGGCCGGCGCTGACCCGGTCGCCCGCTTTTACGTATAATGCGGTGATTCTGCCCGGCACTTGGGCGGCCAGCACGGTCTGGCGCACGGCCTCGACCACACCCTCGGCCAGGTAACCGCCGCCGGCGCCGGTGCGTTCGACGGGCGCGGTCCGCGGCGGTTCGGCCTGGACGACCCCGGCCCACAAGATCAAACTCACGACGGCGATATACGAGATACGCATGAGACTCCCCTTTCCAACCGGCCATCCCAAGGACCCTGCGACCCGCCTGTGGCGGCCCCGGGAGGATTGCTTCTGTGTCGTTATTATGTAACTATGTAGTTATGTAGTCAATAAGAGAATTGCCATGCCCAACTACAAGCCCAAGCCCAGTAAGGCCCTGGCGAAACTGGACGACAAGGCCCTCCAGCATGTCGCGGATTACTTCAAGCTGCTGTCGGAACCGACGCGGCTGAAGATTCTGAATATCCTGCGGGAGGGTGAATGCAATGTCGGAGAACTCTGCGCCCAGATCGGCGGCAGCCAGGCCAATATCTCCAAACATCTGGGTCAGCTGGCGCAGGCAGGACTGGTGGAACGCACCACCCGGGGAACGGCGGCCTACTACGTGATCACCGATCCCAGTATTTACGCCCTGTGCGATCTGGTGTGCGGCCAGGTCGCCGCGCGTCTCGAAAAACACGCGGCCATGCGCGCGATGTTCGGTAAGACTTGAACTCAACAAGCGTCGCGCGGTGTGTTCGCGCGGTGTGTTAAGGAGGAGGATGGAAAATGGAGGCGCGCCGACTTAAAGGGGCGCAAGTAAGGTGGGGTTCTCCCGGCCTATCCACAAATTAAAAAGGCCTAGGAGATAACTCCTAAGCCTTCGATTTTTATGGCTCCCCAGCGCGGACTCGAACCACGGACCCGGTGATTAACAGTCACCTGCTCTACCAGCTGAGCTACTGGGGAAGGGTGGATACAACGAGCTGCGTATACTACTGATTGGGCGCACCACGGTCAATAGAAAGGGCACTCTGCTATGATGGTTTCCGCATGTCGCGCAATAGCTTGCCCCGGCGCGGCGCCAGACTAGGAAACGGAGAAACCCATGCCTCGCAAACCCAGTATCAGCGCCGAAGACGCCGAGCTGTTCCGCCGCGAAGCGGGGCCGGTAACGCCCTTGCGCCACAACCGCGCCGAGGTAAAAGGCGTCCCGCCCGCGCCCCTGCCCCAGCAAACGTGGCGGGAACAGACGCAGGTGCGCGAGGACATGCTGTCGGGTGATCTCGACCTGGCGGACCTGGAAACCGGCGAAGAACTGCTCTTCATCCGCCCCGGACTCCAACGCAATATTTTGCGCAAACTCCGCCGCGGCCACTACAGCATCACCCGGCAACTGGATCTGCACGGCCTCACCGTACCTCAGGCCCGGCAGACTTTGAGTGAATTCCTCAGGGACTGCCTCGATCACGACGAACGTTGCGTGCGCATCATCCACGGCAAAGGCAACAACTCGCCGAATCAACAACCGGTGCTCAAAATAAAACTCAACACCTGGCTGCGTCAGCGCAGCGAAATCCTCGCCTTCTGCTCGGCGCGGCCGACGGACGGCGGCACCGGCGCGGTCTACATCCTGCTCGGCCGTTGAAACGGCTTGGGGGCAATCCCCGGATATGGGAAAATGCGCACCGGCGCCGCCCGCCCCGCGGGTGATGGCGCTGTTTGTGTTGGTGCACCCTGCCTGGAGTCATGATGAATACGCTGGAAGACCCGCCCGTCCGCGATAAACACAACCCGTTTGAGCCGCTGCTGCCGCGCCGGGCCGGTGCGACCCTCCATTGGCGGCGGCTGGCCGGCAGCGCCTTGGGCCTGGCGGTCAGTCAGGCCGCGCGGCGCCACGCCGGACCCGTGCTGCTGATCGCCGCCGATACGCCCGAAGCCACCCGGCTGGAATACGAACTGCGTTTCTTCACCGGCAATGACGAAGCGTTGCCGGTGCTCACCTTCCCGGACTGGGAGACCCTGCCCTACGACAACTTTTCCCCGCACCAGGACATCGTCTCGCAACGGCTCGCCACCCTCTATCGCCTGCCGGCGCTGGAACGCGGACTGCTGGTGGTGCCGGTCAACACCCTCATGCAACGGCTGGCGCCGCGCAGTTATCTGCAGGGGCACAGCCTGGTGCTCGACAGCGGCGAACGCCTCGATCTCGAGGCCATGCGCACCCGGCTGGAGGCCGGCGGCTACCGCTACGTGTCGCAGGTGATGGAGCACGGCGAATTCGCGGTGCGCGGCAGTCTGCTGGATCTGTTCCCGATGGGCAGCGATCTGCCTTACCGCATCGACCTGTTCGACGAACACGTGGACAGCATCCGGACCTTCGACCCGGAGAATCAGCGCTCGCTCGACACCGTGCAGAGCATCCGCCTGTTGCCGGCGCGGGAATTCCCGCTCAACGAGGACGCCATCAGCCAATTCCGCCAGGCCTACCGCCTCGCCTTCGAAGGCAATCCGCAAAAAAGCGCGATTTACCGCGGCGTGAGCGAGGGAACGGCGCCGCCGGGCATCGAATATTACCTGCCGCTGTTTTTCAACGAGACCGCCAGCCTGTTCGATTATCTGGCCGCCGACACCTTGGTGATCACCACCCCCGGCGTGGCGGACGCGCTCGACAAGGTTTGGACTGAAATCAACACCCGCTACGAATCGCTGCGCCACGATTTGGAGCGGCCGCTGCTCGCGCCGGCGCAAGCGTTTTTTTCGCCGTCCGATATCAACGCGCGCAACACCCGCCATCCCTGGATCAGCGTCAATACCTTGAACGCGGATCATCAGGCCTACGCCTACGCCACCACGCCACCGCCGCCCCTGCCCATCGTCGCCCGCGCCGAGCGGCCCGCCGAAGCGCTGCTGAAATTTCTCGGCGACTTTTCCGGCCGGGTGTTGTTCGCCGCGGAAACCCCCGGGCGGCGCGAGACCCTGCTCGATCTGCTCAAAGGCCACGATTTGCACCCGGGCTCCTTCGACAACTGGCGCGCTTTCGCCGAGGGTGATGCCCGTCTCGGCATCACCGTGGCGCCGCTGGAACAAGGCCTGCTGGTGGAAACGCCGCCGCTGGCCATCATCAGCGAGGCGCAGCTGTTCGGCGAACAAGCGGTGCAGCGCCGCCGCCGCAAGACCGCGCGCACCCGCGACGCCGATGCGCTGATCCGCGATCTCACCGAGCTCAACCCCGGCGCGCCGGTGGTGCACGAAGAACACGGCGTGGGCCGCTATCTCGGCATGCAGACGCTCGAGGTCGGCGGCATCACCACCGAGTTCATCACCCTGGAATACGCCGGCGGCGACAAACTCTACGTGCCGGTGTCCTCGCTCCATCTCATCAGCCGCTACAGCGGCGCGGCGCCGGAGCAAGCGCCGCTGCACCGGCTGGGTTCGGAACAATGGATCAAGGCCAAACGCCGCGCCGCGGAAAAAGTCCGCGACGTCGCCGCCGAACTGCTCGACATTTACGCCCGGCGCGCCGCGCGGCAAGGCCACGCCTTCCCCGAACCGGATATGCACTACCGATCATTCGCGAGCACCTTCCCGTTCGAAGAAACGCCGGATCAGCAGACCGCCATCGACGCCGTGCTCGACGATATGCGCAAGACCCAGCCCATGGACCGGCTGGTGTGCGGCGATGTCGGTTTCGGCAAGACCGAAGTCGCGATGCGCGCCGCCTTCATGGCGGTGCATAACGGCAAACAGGTGGCGGTGCTGGTGCCCACCACGCTGCTCGCGCAACAGCACTATCAAAATTTTCAAGACCGCTTCGCCGATTGGCCGGTGAAGGTGGAAAGCCTGTCGCGCTTTCGCTCCGCCAAGGAACAGGAGGCGGTATTGAAGGGGCTCGCCGACGGCAAGGTCGATATCGTCATCGGTACTCACAAACTCTTGCAGTCGCGCATCGAATTCAAACGGCTGGGCCTGGTCATCGTCGATGAAGAGCATCGCTTCGGCGTGCGTCAAAAGGAATGGCTGAAGAGCCTGCGCAGCGAGGTGCATATCCTCACCCTCACCGCCACGCCGATTCCGCGCACCATGAACATGGCGTTGTCCGGCATGCGCGATTTATCGATCATCGCCACCCCGCCGTCGCGGCGGATGGCCATCAAGACCTTCGTCCGCGAATGGGACCAGGGTTTAATACGCGAGGCCTGCCTGCGCGAATTGAAACGCGGCGGCCAGGTTTTTTTCCTGCACAACGAAGTCAAATCCATCGAAAAAACCGCGCGTGACATCGCGGCGCTGGTGCCCGAGGCCCAGGTCAGGATCGCCCACGGCCAGATGCGCGAGCGTGAACTGGAACAGGTGATGCTGGATTTCTACCATCACCGCTTCAACGTGCTGGTCTGCACCACCATCATCGAGACCGGCATCGACATCCCGAACGCCAACACCATCATCATCCACGACGCCGATCACTTCGGCCTGGCGCAATTGCATCAATTGCGCGGCCGGGTCGGCCGCTCGCACCATCAGGCTTATGCCTATTTGGTGGTGCCGCCGCGCAAATTGATGACCGCCGACGCGATCAAACGTCTGGAGGCCATCGAGGCGCTGGAAGATCTCGGCGCCGGTTTCACCCTCGCCACCCATGACCTGGAGATCCGCGGCGCCGGCGAGTTATTGGGCGATGAACAAAGCGGCCAGATGCACGAGATCGGTTTCACGCTGTACACCCAATTGCTCGAACGCGCGGTCAAGGCGCTCAAAGCCGGGCGGCAGCCGGAATTGGAGGTGCCGCTCAACCACGGCGGCGAGATCGATCTGCGCATCCCCGCCCTCATCCCCGAGGATTACCTGCCCGACGTGCACAGCCGTTTAGTGATGTACAAACGCATCGCCAGCGCCGAAAACGACGACGCGCTGCGTGAACTGCAAGTGGAGATGATCGACCGCTTCGGCCTGTTACCCGAACCCGCCAAAAATCTCATCCGCATCACCGAACTGAAACTCAAGGCGCAGGCCATGGGGGTGCGCAAGGTCGAAGCCGGGCCTTACGGCGGCCGCCTCCTCTTCGACAAGGAACCCAAGATCGACCCGGCCATGGTGATACGCCTGATCCAGACCCAGCCCAAGATCTACAAACTGGACGGCCAGGATAAACTGCGTTTCACCTTGAATTTGGAAGACCGCGAAACACGCTTTTCATCGGTCGAGAAATTATTGGATATGTTGGCCGTGCGAGAGGCGGCGTGAGCGGTTTATACTGCGCCTCGTCCGCCCGGCTTCGATCCACGTCATCGTTGCGATTGGGAGGCAACAGCCTCGCCCTCCGACATCCTGCATATAACGGTGCCGGATCGAGGTAAGAATCACCACCCGCACACACGGAGAACGCCGCATGTATATCGCAATGAACCGTTTCAAGATCGCGCCGGGCCGAGAAGACGATTTCATCACCATCTGGAAAAACCGGGAAACCTATCTCGACGGCGTGCCCGGTTTCCAGTCTTTTCACTTATTGCAAGGCCCCGGCACGGAGCAATACACCCTCTTCGTTTCCCACTCGGTCTGGGCATCGGAACAGGATTTCAGCAACTGGACCAAATCGGAACAATTCAGGAAGGCCCATGCCCACGCCGGCGGCCAAACCAAGAGTATTTATCTCGGACCGCCGCAGTTCGAGGGATTTAAGGCCGTGGTTTAGTTCACGGGTGATTAGGAGCGACGCGACTGCGGGCTCCGGCGTATTATCCGAGCCGGCATCCGCTGACGCGGCGCCGATGAGATGACAAGGCTCCTGAATACTCGTCGTCATCCTAGCGGAGAATATTCAGCCCAAACCCGAAATGTACGTTGGACCGCGATTCGCTACCGTCACGCCATAGATAGATGTCCGTCGGTTGGATGACGGGATAGGCATAGGATACTTCTCCAACCTGCCCCGCCTGGACCCGTTGCAGCACGCCGCTGACGCTGATGGATCTACCAACCTGGTAGTCCGCCGTTTCAATATAGCCCGGTTTGATAATCAGGAAACGCCCGGTGGAGGTAGCGTCGCTATCGGGCCGGAATGCGCTATCCAACGGATACCCGAGCACTTCGATTTGGGTAGCGTCTTTCAGATTGGTGCTGGCGAGGATGATGCCGCCCCAGATGACGCGGCCATCGCGCAACGAGTCTATATCCGCCGCGGCGCGTTGCGGCGTCAAGTTGGTATCGACGCCTTGCGCGTCGAACTTCGGGCCGGTGGCGCAGGCGCTCAGCGAGGCTATCGCCCACAACAAGCACATCGATTTTACGAATGAAGACATGGTTCGCTCCTTGTTACCAATCTTGTTACCTCAATTTATTACCAATAAGGAAAACGATGGCGGTAATATCGCGGATAAGGATAGGGCGAATACGGCCACCAGGAACCGCCCCAGTATGGCGGCGGATAAGATGACGGCTTCGGCAACGGCGCCCATAAAAAATGGCTTTCGATTCCCATCACGGGAAAGTTGTACTTGTATTCATCGATTGGGCGTTGCTGTTCCCCTTCTATGGCGCCGACCAGGGTGATCAACCGCCCTTTCGTAAAAATCACCGGATCGAGAAAACCGGTATAACGCGCCAAAAACCGCCCGCTGCTGGGACCGTCCTCCACCGGCCGACCATCCGCTTGAAGCGGCCGCGCCACCACCTCCAGCCAGGTTTCCGCCGACCGGTTTTCCACCGCCACCAGGGTGCCGCCCCAACGCACTCGGGCGCCAAGATATTGCGAGACCTGCCCGCGCACCTGCTCAAGAGCAGGACTGCCGGCAGGCGCTTCACGGATTTGCAGGGGAATTTGACTGGCGCATCCGCTCAGCAAGACAACGAGGACAGCCAGATAGGCCGCGTGTTTCATCACCATGACCTCCGCCGGCATGAAGGCCGGCAATTAATTTAAGAAAGCGCTGAATAATTCCATCCTGGAATCATGAGCACACGGAAAACAAAAATGGGACCTCACACTTTCCTTCATTTCAATGACTGACCGCCAATGAAAATGGCGGCAAGGCCCTTCGCTTCGCCCTTCCCTGGCCGCGAGCAGCGCCGATAAATCAAACACCTCAAATGGGACCGATCTACGACGCAGTGTCGGCGCGAGAAAATCAATAATTCCATTCCCCGCCGTCCTGATTACCATGCCCTGCACCCGCCGCGGGGAAGGCATCGTAAGGACTATCTACTCTGTCAGTTTTATCTAGGGAACCTCTGAATAATTCAGAGGTTCCCGCGGCACACGGACGTGCCGCCATTTTTCAATGGCGGCAGCCATTGAAAAATGGAGGGAAGCGAAAATCACATTTTCGCTTCCCGTGCTCCGAAAATTCCAGGATGGAATTATTCAGAGCCTCCTTAGTGCGCTAATGCCAGTGGCAAAGGCGCCTATTTCCGTTCCGAAGCTTGTCCCGGAAACAAGTCTGCCTCAAAACCGAATTGACTAAGATCGCGGATACGGCGCGGATACAGAATGCCGTCGAGATGATCGCACTCATGCTGCACGACCCGGGCGTGAAAACCAGTCACTTCACGCGCGAAGCGCCGACCGGCGGCGTCGTAGCCGCTGTAACGCAAACGGGTATATCGCGGCACCAGACCGCGCAGGCCGGGCACACTGAGGCAGCCTTCCCAGGCCTCGTCCATCTCATCCGATAAAATCTCGATCTCGGGATTGATCAGCACCGTCGTCGGCACCGGCTCCACGTCGGGATAACGGGGATTGGCCTCGATACCGAAAATCACCAGCCGTTGATTGACGCCGATCTGCGGCGCGGCCAGGCCGGCGCCGTCCAGGGCCGCCATGGTATCGAACATATCCTGGATCAAGCGATCCAAGTCCGGGTGGTTGAACTCGCGGACGGGCTCCGCCACTCGCAGCAAGCGGGCATCACCCATCCGTAAAACGTTTTGTATGGCCATCGCAATCACGCCCTTTGCCAAGCGTAGATGGGTCCGGTATCGTTAAGACCCCTTTTTCCCGGATAAGATTCCAGTCATGAGTATGCCCAAAATCCTCGCCGGGTGGTTGCTCGCCGCCCTGGCGTCCGCCGCCGCCGCGAACGACTTGTACAAGGTTGAACTCATCGTCTTCGAAAACCTAGACCCGGCGGCGCAAAAGGCCGAACACTGGCCTGCGCATCCCGGCATGCCGGCCTTGGATAACGCGCTGGAATTGGCGGCGCAACCCGCCGCATCGGAAAAAAGCCCATGGCGGGTATTGAAACCCGCTGAATTGGCCATGGGCGGAGTTTATCAACGACTACGGGGCTCGCCTCGCTACCGGCCGATCCTGCACACCGGCTGGGTACAGGCCTTGGACAACACCGACCGCAAGGTCGGCGTACATGTCTACAGCGGGATGCAAAACGAGGCGGCTTCCGCCGGCGCGGGCGCAGCCCGCAAAATCGACGGCACGGTTGCCGTGCGGCGCGGCCGCTTTCTGCACGCCGACGTGGACCTCATTTACATCCGTACAACACCGGGGGCGGACGCGAACAGCGGCGCGATACCGCCTGTCCGCCTGGTCACGACCCGCCGTTTGCGCAACAACGAAGTCCATTACCTGGATCACCCCTTATTCGGCGTGATCATCACCATCAGCCCGCTGGACGGCGGCGCTTCACGTCCCCAATAAAGGCACCACGTGCTCCAGCACGTCGCGGACCTTGTCCATGCCTTGTTTCACCGACAGTTCGATTTCATGCATGGAAATCGGCCCGGTACCGCGTCCGGCGGCCTTGTTGACCACCACCGCGAAGGTCGCGTAATGCAGGTCCAGTTCGCGGGCCAGCGCCGCCTCGGGCATGCCGGTCATCCCCACCACGGTGCACCCGTCGCGGGCCATGCGGTCGATTTCCGCGGCGGTTTCCAGCCGGGGACCCTGGGTGGTGCCATAGGTACCGTGATCGATGAAATCCAAATGGGCCGCCTGACAGCCGCGGATCAGCAGTTGCCGCAGCTCTTCGCTGTAGGGCTCGGTGAAATCCACGTGGGTGACATGGCTCAAACCGTCTTCGAAAAAGGTGTTGTCGCGCGCCGCGGTGTAATCCACGATCTGATCGGGGATCACCAGACTGCCGGGTTCGAGTTCGTCGCTGATGCCACCCACGGCGGCCACCGCGATGACCTGTTTCACCCCGGTGTGATGCAAGGCCCAGATATTGGCGCGATAGTTGATTTTATGGGGAGGAATGGTGTGTCCATAACCGTGCCGCGCCAGAAACACCACCTCTTTCCCCGACAGCACGCCATGGGTCAGCGGCCCGGACGGTTCGCCGAACGGCGTATGCACCACTTCACGCTTGATGATATCGAGGTTCTTCAGCGTGGTGAGCCCGGTGCCACCGATGATCGCCAGTTCAGTCATATCCATTTACACCTTTAATTTGAGACTCATTTCTCGGCAATTGCATAAATACCGGGCACGTTGCGCAGATAACCCTGGTAATCCATGCCGCAACCGAACACGTAGCGGTCCTCGACGTCCAGGCCTTTGAAGGTGGCGACCAGCCCGCTCTTGCGTTCATGGACTTTATCCAGCAATACCGCGGTGAGCACCTCGCGGGCGCCCGCCTCGGCGCAGGCCTCGCACAAGGCCTTCAAGGTCACGCCTTCGTCGAGGATATCATCGATCAGCAACACCACCCGGTCTTGCAGCGAGTAGGTGGGCCGGACTATCCAGTGCAGTTGTCCGCCCTGGGTTTTGCCCTGGTAACGAGTCGCGTGGAGGTAGTCGATTTGCAGCGGAAAATCCAAGCGGGGCAGCAATTGGCCGGCGGGAATCAACCCTCCCACCATCACGCATAACACCAGAGGATTACTGTCGGATAAACGCGCGGTGATTTGCGCGGCCATGCGATCGTAGGCGGCCTCGATGTCGTGTTGGGAATAGATGCGATCGGCGCGGGCGTACACCTCGCGGATGGCTTGAATATGGCTGTCAGTCATGAAGATAAATTGCCCGGCATGTTCCCGGCGTGATTATAGTGGGCGATGCCGCGCCATTACCAGCCCGCGTTATACGCCCTGCGCCGCCGGCCGCCGGCGCCCGCCAGCGTGTAAATCAGCAGCGGCAATACGCTGATCCAGCCCAATGCGCCACCCCCGCCCGCTGAACAAAACAAATTGCCGCAAGAACCGCGCACCGGCGTTTCGCTCTCCGCGTCCACCGCTACCGCCACGCCGCCGGGGTCTTTAATAATGAAATTGGCCACGCCGTCGCCGTCATTTAAACCGCCGTCCTGAATGAGCAATTGCACGCAGCGGTGCCCTTCGGTCAAACCGGTGGCATAGGCGTTGTCGCCGGGCGGGGGACACACGCCGTCGCTCCCCGCCGCGGAAAACACTTGATTAAAATTATTGCGGAGGAAATCCCGCCAACCTGCGCTGGGGCTGTATTTGCGGTACACCGCGTCTTTCGGAATCGGCGCCGTCTGCGGAATCACCACCTGCACCGACATGCCGATCACCGGCAGACCATGAATTTCAAAATCATAAAAACCGCCCGAATTGATCGCGGTGTCGATGGCGTTGGGACCCGGCCTGCCTTCTCCGCCGCCCAGCGCGGCGATCTCTTGCGCGGTGACCAAGGCCCCGTCGCGCCCGGTCGCCAGGGCGATATCTCCCAAGCGCAGCGACAGCCCGGGGCGGGTTTGCATCAGGAAAATGTCATTGCGCGGGGTCTGTTGCTGCAGGAAATTCGAGGCGAGCCGGTTGCTGTCGTAATAATCCGGGACACCGTCATTGTCGCTGTCCCCCAGGCCCTCATCCCGATCCGACACGCCGTCGCCGTCGCTGTCGCCGTCGGTGAGCAGCGGCCGAGTCTGAATCACCCGTAATTGCAGTTCGGCCAGCGTAGATTGAGGCGCGAGGCTGCCGTCCGTGACGGTCACCCTCACCTTGTAATATCCCAAGCCGAGCGCGCTGGGGTTGAAAACAAATAAATTGCCCTGCGTGCCCGTCACCAGCGCCTCATTGGTCGCGCTCCAGTTGTATTGATAGGTATCGGGATCGCCGCCGTTGACATCACGCACATCGACGCTGACCGTCACCAGGCCGCCGTCGGTGGTCACCACCCGGGTCGGTATGCCGCCTTGACGGGCAATGAGCGACACCGCGGCCGGAATGTTTCGTTCCGTAATGGTCACCGTGTGAGTACGAACGCTGCCGGGCCGCGCGTTGAAGGGTTGGCCCATGTTGAATACCACGGTTTCGTCGGTAGGCTCGTCGAGAGTGTCCGCCTTGGCGGCGAGCGTGACCTGCCCCGTCGTACCGCTCTCGATCACGATGGGCGACGCCGGCTCTTCATAATCGATACCCCGGGTGGCGCTGCCCGACAAGGTAAAGGGGATTCTCACCGGATAATAGGACGGCGTCGAGTCCAACTGGACCCGCACCACGACCTCGTTGCCCTCGCCCACCATTTGATCGATTTCAAAATTCGCCCTGGGCATCACCGCCTCGGGGTCTTGGATGGTCACCGTGACGGAGCCGGCGGGACCGACCATGTAATCCTCGCCAATGTCTTGTATGGTGACGATGATAGTCTCGTCGGGTTCGATCACTTGATCGGTAATGATATTGAGCGTGCCGCCCACGGTGGTTGAATTGGAGTTTCTCGCAAACCGCACTTGCCCTATGCTCAGATCGAAGTCCGCGTTGGCGCCTTGGGTAGCGGTGCCGGTGATCACATAACTTACGACTATATCGCTCGTCGCGTCCGGGTCCAATTCGCCGATCCGCTGAAAGGTGATAGGCGCCGAATTCGACTGCGCGGCCTGGCCTTCGATCAAGATCGAGGACCCGACCGAGACGTTGATCGCGGGCAAAATGCGCACCGTCGCCACGTTGGAATCCGCGGTGCCGTCATTCACCTTGAACGTAAAGCTGTCGGTGCCGCTCAACCCGGGGGTTGGAGTATAGGTGAAGTTACCCGTGGCGGCGTTGGTGATGGTGGCCGTGCCCCTGCTGGGCGCAGCGACGATAGTAAAAGTCAGAGGATCATCGTCGTCATCGCTGGCCGTGAGTTGACCGCTGACGCCGGCAACCGCGAAGGGAAAACGCGCGTTTTCAGCGACCGGCGCGGCCGCGCCGGCCGGGAACGCCAGCGCCCACGATACCCAAAAGAAAATCAAATAGGGAAAAAGCATCGCAAACCTCGTCGGCTCGGTGCGCGATCGAGAGGCGACGCGCAACGCACGAGGGCCGGGGGCACGGGCGGCCTTATGGGAAACCGCTATTTGATTGAGGGATGATGTTGTCATTATGTACACCGGCAGCACGCCTCTCGTCATTACCGGGACTGGCGGCGGGCATATTGAGTAGAACCAGCGGTGACCGACGGTCTTGTATTCCACGCCGGGGGGACGCCGGTCGGGTGAACCCCTGCGGAACACACCCCGCCTTCGGCCGCGGCCTTTTCACTACCCAAATAAAAACCGCGACAGCCTATTCGCTGCACTACCAATATGTTATCGGGGGGCTTCCCTGCGACGATGACAGTGCGTCCCACTGCCAATTCATGATCGACTTAAACTCGAACCACCGTAGCATAGGGCCGGTGAATTTTCCAGGGGACGCCCGGCCGGACGGCAATCCGCCCGCCTCAAAAATTCAATAACACGCCCAACGAGGGGAAACTCTCGGTGTATTCGTCGGTCTTGACCAGGCCCACGGTGGTTTGCTGCCATTCCGCGCGCAACCACCAATTCTTATAAAAACGCCAGTCCGCGCCCAGGCCGTAAATGAAACTCACGCCGTCATCGTGCACCACCGACCGGTTGGACTGATCGGGATCGTCCACCACCGAGGTCGCGGCGATGGTCGGTTCATAAATCACGGTGGAATCCCAAAAGAACAAACCACCCTTGGCGTAGACCTTCAAACGCCCGCCAAACGTCCAACCCGCGACCGCTTCGGTGCTCACGCCTTTCGCCTCGGTGTCGCCCGCCACATTGCCCGGCTCCCACACCGAAGGCACCCGCCCGGAGGCAACGCCGCGGAATGAAGAATCGCCCAAGCGGATATAAGCGAGTTCGAGAGCGAGGTGGGGAGTGTAACGATAACCGGCCAAAACCTTGTACGCGACACCGCTCTCTTCAACTTGACCG
The DNA here is from genome assembly GCA_963729605.1 of uncultured Gammaproteobacteria bacterium. GTDB lineage: Bacteria > Pseudomonadota > Gammaproteobacteria > DRLM01 > DRLM01 > CAKKSB01. Next base: position 28,282 of record CAVSNY010000005.1, read on the forward strand.
CTGGTCAATGAGCCATCGTCCCAATCGGCGGGGGTGATATTCAACGTGCTGATCCCCGCCGAAATACCCATATACCAATTCCGCGGTATCTCCGCGGCCGGCGCCGCGCCGCAAATGAACAGGCCGGCGAGGCCAACCACCGTGGCTAATTTTTCGTACCGTTGCATAACTCCGTCACTTGGTTGGATGCGCGGTCTTCGCCGCCGCGGCCGCGCCTATCTCCGCCACCGGCCGCTGCCAGGGCCAGACCACATCATGCGGGGTCGCCGGCAAGATCGGCAAGCTCTGCGGGGGTCTCACCCCGTTCAAGCTCTCCAAAAAGGCCACGATGTCCCGCACCTCGTCGTCCTTCAGGGTGAGATTGAGCTCGACCCGCCCCATCACCCGCACCGCCTCGCTCAAGGTCGAGACGCTGCCGTTGTGAAAATAGGGCGCGGTCAGCGCGACATTGCGCAACAGCGGCACGCGCCACATGTATTTCTCACCGGGATCACCGCTGTACAACACCCGGCCGACGTCTTGCGTCAAGTCATAGGCTTCATCGTAGGGGCTGCCCAGATAATTGGGAAACAATTCGTAAAAGCCGTCGCCCATTTTCAAAAACGGTCCCGGCGCCGGGCCGGCGAAATTGACTCCGAAATGGCAGGACATACAGCCGATGTCGCGAAAGGTCTCCAGACCGCGCTGCGCCTCGACCGACAACGCCTTTTTATCGCCTTTGATATAACGATCGAACGCGCTGTCGGGCGTGCGCAAAGTGCGTATGTAAGTAGCGATGGCCTTGGCCAGCGTGTCGAGCGTCACCGCGTCCTTTTCACCGAACACACTCTCGAACTGGGCACGGTAGCCGGGAATCCGATTGATGCGCGTGATCAGCTCGGCGAGGTCCGGCATGGCCATGGTCGTGCTGTCGAACAAATGGCCGCGGATCTGCTCTTCCAGACTGCGGGCCCGGCCGTCCCAATACAGCACGGTTTGATACGCGACGTTCCATAAGGTGGGTGCGTTGCGCGTGCCGGGCTTGCCCAGCGCACCGACCGAGACCGGACGATGATCGCCGCCGCCCGCCGCGAGGTCGTGACAGCTGTTGCACGACACGCTGCCATTTACCGACAAGCGGCTGTCGAAATAAAGTTGCCGGCCCAAGGCCGCCTTCTCCTCGGTGAACGGGTTGTCGGCGGGCACCGGCACCTCGGCGGGCAAGGCCTGCATCATCTCGAAGGCCCAGGCCGTTGAAGACGCGCAGATCGCGATCATCGCAACAATACTTCTCACCCAACACATCGTACTCATCTCTCCCATTGATTAGAACCTATCGCAAATTCGAATAAAGACCCAAACCGGACCGAGGCGTCATTCCCCCTCTCCCGGAGAGAGCAGGGTGAGGGTGTCCGGACGCCGCCATCACTACAGCAAAGCGACCTTCCTCATCTCCCTCTCCCTAACCCTCGCCCGCCCGCGGGACAGGGGACGTGTTCTGAGGTTTTCAGTGTCGTCCCCCAACCGTCATCGCGCGGACTATCACACCAAACGTGGTTCATCGGGACGGCTGCACTCGGCCACCGCTTGCATGGCCTCCTGCCAGATCGGCTCCAGCCGCAGTTTATTATGGGCGACCCTGCCCCGGCCGTGCATGCGGGCCAGCCGCAATTGACTGGCGGGATTCGCCGCCGCCGCGAGCTCATCCAACAACAGCGGCACCGCCGCCAGCTCATTACACACCAGTGCCATATCGCAGCCGGCGTCCAGCGCGGCGCGGGCGCGGTCGAGAATATCACCGGCCGCCGCCGCGCCGCTCATGCCGAGGTCATCGCTGAAAATCACGCCCTGGAAACGCAGGCGCTTGCGCAACACGTCCTGCATCCAGAAGCGCGAGAATCCCGCCGGCCGCGGATCGATCCGCGGATATATCACATGCGCCGCCATGATCGCCGCGAGTCCGTAGTTGATCATGCGCTCGAAGGGCAGCATGTCCTCGGCGGCGATGTCCTCATAGGGCCGGGGATCGCTCACCACCACATGGTGCGAATCCGCCGCCGCCGTGCCGTGGCCGGGAAAGTGTTTGCCGGTGGCCATCATGCCGGCCATGTCCATCCCGATCATGTAGGCGTGGGCAAGATCGGCGATCACCTCGCCGTCGCTATGAAAGGCGCGATTGCCGATCACTTGGCTGTTGCCGCGATCGAGATCCAGCACCGGCGCGAAGCTGAGATCGACGCCCGCCGCGCGCAGCTCCGCCGCCATCAGCCAGCCCAGCAATTGCGCGAGGTGTTTAGCGCGCTTGGCGTCTTTATCGTAGAGATGGCCGAGTTGCCGCACCGGTGGCAGCTCGATGAAGCCCGGACGAAAACGCTGCACGCGACCGCCTTCGTGATCCACCGCCACCAGCAGTGGCGGCTCGCGCAATTTATGGATGTCCTCCACCAGGGACTGCAACTGCTCGGTATCGGCGTAATTGCGCGTGAACAAAATCACGCCGCCGATCAGCGGATGCCGCAGCATCTCCCGCTCTTCGGCGCTCAGCGCCCAACCCGCCACACCCACCATCAGCGGCCCCAAGGCCATAACCTTCTCCTTATCCGCCCAACTTGCCGGTCACGGCCGTGCGCGCACATCCAGGCGATCGCGCAACCGGTCTCCCAATAGATTCACCGCCAGCACCACCAGCATCAGCGCCACGCCGGGCGCCAGCACCATGTGCGGCGCCATCAGCATGTAGCGCGTGCCGTCGCGGATCATGCTGCCCCACGAGGCGGTCGGCGGCTGCACGCCGAGGCCGAGGAAGGACAGGCCCGCCTCGGCGATCACCGCGCCCGCCACCGCGAAGGTACCCTCGACGATCAGCGGCGCCCACATCAGCGGCAGCAAATGCCGCAGTACGATGCGCGGTCGCCGCACGCCCAGCGCCACCGCCGCTTGAATATGCTCGCGGTGTTTCAGCGACAATACCTGCGCCCGCGCCAGCCGCGCGAAGCCCACCCAGCCCACCACGCTGAGCGCGATGACCACGTTGTTCACGCCGGGGCCGAGCACGCCCGCCAGCGCAATCGCCAACAGAATACCCGGAAAGGCCATGAAAATATCGATGATCCGCACCACCAGATGATCGACCCAGCCGCCGAGATAACCGCTCACCGTGCCGATCAAGGTACCGGTCAGCACCGTCACCGTCACCACCGCTATCGCGACAATGAACGAGGTCTGCGCGCCCACCACCAGGCGTTCCCACACCGGCCGGCCGAGGTCGTCGTAACCCAGCCACGCCTGCGGACCGGGGCCGGCGAGGATGCGCGTCAATTCGATGTGATTGGGGTCCGCCGCCAGCCACGGCCCCAGCAGCGCGCTCAAGGCCCAGGCAAACATGATCCCCGCCGGCAGCCACAGCCGCATCATTTGTCCGTCCCCAAGCGCACGCGCGGATCGAGCCAGGCATACAGCAAATCGGTGGCGGTGTTCACCAACACGTAGGTGACGCTGATCAATAATACGCAGGCCTGCACCACCGGATAATCGCGGCGCTGAATCGACTCGATGGTCAACTCGCCGAGGCCCGGCCAGGAGAACACCATCTCGGTCACCACCGCGCCGCCCAGCAACACGCCCAATTGCAGACCCAATATCGTCACCACCGGCAGCAGCGCGTTGCGCAGGGCGTGATGCCACACCACCACCCGCTCGGGCAGGCCCTTGGCCCGCGCGGTGCGCACGAAGTCCTCGTGTAACACCTCCAGCAAAGACGCGCGCACCATGCGCGACAACACCGCCGCCAGCGCCGTGCCCAAGGTCAGCGCCGGCAACACCAGCGAACTCAATTCATCGCGGCCGCTCACCGGCAACCAGCCCAGCCACACCGAGAACACCAGAATCAGCAACGGCCCCAACCAGAAATTGGGCATGGACACGCCGAGCAGCGACACGCCCATCGCGCCGTAATCCCACGCGGAATCTTTGCGGACCGCGGCCAGCACACCGAGCGGAAAGGCGATGAGCACCGCCACGCCCAAAGCCGCCGCCGCCAATTCCGCCGTGGCGGGAATACGCTCCCACAACATCTCCGTGATAGGGCGTTTGGAATGCAGCGAAGTACCCAAGTCCAATCGCAGCAGACCTTCCAAAAAATGCAGCAGCTGGGCCCAAAGCGGCTGATTGAGACCGAGCGCCTGCCGCAGCGCCTCGCGGTCGGCGGCGTGCGCCGATTCGCCCAACATCACCTCGACCGGATCGCCGGGGACCAGATGCAGCAGCAGAAACACCAGACAGCTCACGCCCAGCAGTACCACGGCGGCGCTCAGCAAACGGGAGATGATGAAGACAGGCATGGTAGGTTGATGCGCCTTATTCGGTGATGATGACCGGCGTGCCCGCCGGCACGCGATCGAACAGCGCGATGATATCGCTGTTGCGCATGCGCACGCAGCCGCGCGAACCCGGCACGCCCAGGACAACGTGGTCGGGCGTGCCGTGCAGATAAATGTAACGGCGCATGCTGTCGACATCGCCCCAGCGATTGCGGCCCGGCTCGCGACCGCTCAGCCACAAGATGCGGGTCAGTATCCAATCGCGGCCGGGAAAACGCTCGCCCAGTTCGCGGCTGTAAATCTCGCCGGTGGGCCGGCGGCCGACCAACACCGTGCCAGGGGCGCAACCGCCGCCGATTTTGGCGCGAATGATGTGCTCACCACGCGGCGTGCATTCGCTGCCCTGCCGTTCGCCGGCGCCGTTCTTGGCGGTGGACACCGGCACGTCCATCACCAGCGCGCCGTTCTCCCAATAACGCAGCCGCTGTTCGCCGATGTTGATCTCGATACGCGTCGGTTGATTCATCATCCGCTACTCATCTTTATGGTCACTCTATCCATCCACCACCCCTCTCCCTCGCCCTCTCCCGCAAGGGGAGAGGGATAGAGGCCGGCAAACAAATCGGCCCGGCATCATCGCCGTCGCCCGTATTAAGAACCTCTCTCCTTCGAAGGGAGAGCGCGGCGAAAGGGGCGAAGCCGCTTGCGGAGAGGGTGAGTCAATCATCAACGATACTGTCATTCGTCCCTCTCCCGCCCGGGGCGAGGGACGTTGTTATTCCGCCGTCCGCCGCACGACGGTCAACCCATCATAATTGCCGTCGACGGCGGGCGTATAGCCGGCGATGGTGCGCCGCGCCACGAACACCTGGTCTTCGTACCACAAGGGCACATAGGGCAATTCCGCCAGCAAAACGGCCTGCAATTGCCGGTAATACGCGGCCTGCCGCACCGGGTCCTCCTCACCGGCGGCCGCCTCGATCAATTCATCCGCCGCCTTGCTGCGAAACCGGCCGCGGTTCGCCCCGACCGGCGGCACCTGGCTGCTGTGAAGAGCATAATGAAAAATGTCCGGCGTTTTCACTCCCACCCAGGCCAGGCTGAACATTTGAAAACGGCCGGCCTTGATGTCGCCGTAAAACGTACCCCAATCGTAGCTGCTCAGTTCGACGTCGATGCCCACCTCGCCCAGCTGTTGCTGAATGATGGTGGCGAGGCGCAGACGGAAGGCGTCGCTGGAGGTTTTATATTCGATGCGCGGCCGTTTTCCCTCGCCGTAACCCGCCTCCGCCAGCAAGGCCCGCGCCCGCACCGGATCGTAAGCCAGCAAAGGCAGCGCCGGATTGCCCGCCCAATGTTCCGGCGGCAATAAGGCGCTGGCGGGCCGCGCCGCGTCGCCCAAAACATAGTGGATGATGGCCTCGCGGTCGAGGGCGTGGGCGATCGCTTCGCGCACCGCGTGCCGGCTCACCAGCGGGTCGTCCATATTGAAACCGAGGTAGGCGAAATTCGAACCGCGGCCGCGTTGCACGCGCAACTCGGGCCGCGCCTCGGCGTAGCGGATCATCTCCGGCGGCAGATCGTTCTGCACCATGTCCAGTTCGCCGCGCTGGAGTTTGAGGATGCGCACGGTCGGGTCGCGCACCTGCAAAAATTCCAGACGCTGGCCGTCACTCACCCGCCGCAATTGCAGACGGCCCGGCTCGGGCCAGGCGACGAAAGCATAGGGGCCGCTGCCCAGCGCCGCTTGGTTAAAAATATGGCCCGCGGCGATGGCCGCGGCGGGCAAGATGCCGATCACCAGCCGGCCGGGGAACAACACGTCCGGCCGCGATAAATGAAAATCCACGGTATCCTCATCGATCACCGCGATGGACGCGATCATCTCCAGACTGCCGCGATGTGGCGAGGCGGTTTTAGTGTCGAGCAAACTGTCGTACGTCGCCTGCACATCGCGCGCGGTCAGCCGACCGCCGTCATGAAAACGGCGGCCCTCGCCGTTCAGCAAATGAAAACGGTAGTGCAGCGGCGCCAGCCGCGTCCACTCCGCCAAACCGGCGACGGGTTGCTGCGCCGCGTCGAACTCCACCAGTTGCCGGTAGAGCAGCCGGTTGATGCGCGCCGAGGTGGCGTCGGTGGCGAAACGCGGATCGAGGGTCACCGGCGCGCTGGCCAAGCCGAAACGCAAGCTGTCGGGCGCGGACTTGCCGCCGCAGCTCAGCAACGGCAGCGCGCCTATCAGCAACACGAGAAACATGCCGAGACGGCGCGACACCAATCGCCGTATGACGTTCAAGGGAAGCCATCCGTCATGATCGCCCTTTTCAAGAGCGGCCGTCCCGCATCACCGGCATCAAGGCCGCCAATCTTTATACGGGTGTTTGACCAGGCAGACGTTGTAATAACGCGGATCGTAAGACACCTCTGCACCCGCCCAGGGCGGTTTCTCAAAAACCTCATCCTCGCTGCCCAATTCGATTTCGGCGACGACCAGACCCGCGTTGTCGCCCGCGAACACGTCCACCTCCCAGACATGGCCGGCGTATTCCACTTCGTAACGGGTCTTTTCAATCAGCGGACCGTCGCAAAAATGGTCCAACAACTCGTCGGCATCCTTGGTCGGGATGGCGTATTCATATTCGCGGCGGCTCACCCCCAGCGTCGCGCTCTTGATATTGAGGAAGGCCTGCGCGCCTTGTAAACGCACGCGAATGGAAGACTGTTGACCGCCGCTCAAATAACCCTGGCGCATGAAAATCCCCGCCGCCGCCTGCGGCCGCCAACGTTCATCCAACACCAAAAACTTCCGTTCAATTTCGGTCGCCATGCTCGCCTCTCTCCAACCGCCACCGACCGGTGGCGCCGATGGTCGGGAATTGTACACCACCCGGCGTCCATCGCCTTTATGGCATCATCGTCCACGGAGTGATCGACTTCCCGCAAAAACGCTACAGCGGTCAAACGCTGCTCGACCGCGATCGGCGGGCATGCCGAGAATTGCGCCGCCGTTACGCCCGCTCGATCTCTCGCGAGCGCGAGGCCCTGCAAGACGGGGCGGAAATCAGGATCAACAACGTGATCGCCGCGCAACGGGAAGTCCGCGCGGGCGCGCTGAGACGCACCGCGCCCGCGTCTCGGAAAAAATGCGGGCCGCGTTGCGCTCGGCTCGGATGCACATCGTCTCGCCGCTAAAAACCCCCCGGCGCGCTGAACATTTCCGACTTGCGCATTCCGCCGCCACTCTTGCTACACTCGCGGTAGGTGATAGGCAGGAGGAAGCCCTTCATGAAGGCCATGGTGATGACGGTGCCTGGCGCGCCGAAGGTATTGCAGCTGCATGAAGTCCCCACCCCCGCGCTGAGCGGCGGACGCCAGCTATTGGTACGCTTGCACGCCGCCGGCGTCAATCCGGTGGACACCAAACTGCGCGGCCGCGGCACTTATTTTCCCGAGCGTATGCCCGCCATTCTCGGTTGCGACGGCGCCGGGGTGGTGGAAGCCGCGGGACCCGAGGCTCAGGATTTCCAAGTCGGCGACGCGGTGTATTTCTGCAACGGCGGCATCGGCGGACATCCGGGCAATTACGCGGAATACGCGGTGATCGACGAACGATTGGCCGCGCCCAAACCCCGCACCCTCAGCTTCGTCGAAGCGGCGGCGGTGCCGCTGGCGCTGATCACCGCCTGGGAAGCCCTCCACGACCGGGCTCACATCCAAGAGGGACAACAAGTATTGATCCACGCCGGCGCCGGCGGGGTGGGCCATCTGGCGATCCAATTGGCCAAGTTGCACGGCGCCCGGGTCTGCGCCACCGTGTCCAGTCCGGCCAAGGCGGAATTGGTAAGCGAACTCGGCGCCGAATTGGCGGTTGATTATCGTAAGACGGATTTCGTCGCGGCGGTGAATGAATGGAGCGGCGGCCGGGGCGTGGACATGGCCTTGGACAGCGTCGGCGGCATCACCTTCGCCCGCACGATGAGCGCCGTGCGCCACTACGGCGATCTGGTCACCTTGCTGCAACCGGGCGCAGACCTAGATTGGAAAGAGGCGCGACTGCGCAATCTACGCGTCAGTTTCGAGCTGATGTTGACTCCCATGTTATATGGCCTGATGAATGTCCAACAACATCACGCCGATATTTTACGTCGCGCCGCGGCGTTGTTCGACGCGGGCACATTGCATATTCATATCAGCCACACCCTGCCCTTGGAACAGGCGGCGGAGGCGCATCAACTCATCGAGGCCGGTGGCGTCACCGGCAAAATCGTCCTCACCATCGCCGAGTGAACGGCGCCTAGGATCAGCATGATCAGCAACAATGTCCCTTTCGTATTTTTTTACGGATCCTTACTGGTCGGCACCGGCGACCGCCGCTTCGACGCCTGGCTGCGCGGGGCGATTTATCCTTGGTCGGAAGGTTATATCCAGGCGCAGCTCTACGACTTCGGCACCTATGCGGCGGCGGTCACCTCCAATCAAAAAAACGACAAAGTGTACGGCACGGTATTCCGACTACGACGCCCCGAATTTCTCGACCGGATCGATCGTTACCAACTTTATCGCCCGGACGCCCATCACCACAGCGAATTCATCCGCCGCCTCACCCAAATCACCCAGTTGCCGAGCGGCCGCCCATTTACCTGCTGGGTATATTTCTACAGTGCCGTCGTAACCGGTCGTCCCCGCATCCGCCATGGTAACTACCGGGCCTTTCTCGCGACACAACGGCGTTAATCCCGCGGCCGGTTGGAGCGGCTATGGAAGAACTCCATTTTCTTGGCCAATGGAACAGGCTGCGTCAAATGCCCCCGGCATAGCCGGTGGCTACTGGTGGCGCTTTAAAACACCGGCCGCTCATGACGGCCGTTGCACCGATGACTCTATTTTTGATGAGCGGCGACTCCGAAGAGGGCGCGCCAGAAAGCAGCCACACGCTCACTTTGTGCGCAGCTATCATTTCTTCCGCTTTGCGACCGACCCCTCGTGGCGATAAAGCAAAACCACCCCGGCCCTGCGGGCCACCCCTCCTTATGAAAGGAGGGGATAAGCTCCCAAACAATCGACCGCCGCACCCATCACCGCACCCATCGCCGCACCCATCGCCGCACCCATCACCGCACCCATCACCGCATCCATCGCCGCATCCATCGCCGCGCCTCACCGCGCCTATCACCACGTAAACAGCCTTGCGGGTGTCGCGGCCTCAGGAAACGATTCGCGCCTCGGTGCGGGAATTGACCTCGGTCTCGCGACGTTGATTCTTGTGCGCCGATGGCCTGCGTGCGTTCGATGCGCTGCCGCGCAACACATCAATGACTGACGCCGCTTCGCATCTATCTCGGACTTCTCGCGCTGACATCGTCTCCCTTGACTCGTCGCGCATCCCCCGGCGGGGGTCGGGGTCTACCTCCATGAATTAAATTGGCTGACTGCGCGGAAGGAATCCCCGCGCTTGTTCAAGGAGGAGAATCGCGACCGCCTCGCTACGCTAATGACCGACGCCGCTTCGCATCTATCTCGGACTTCTCGCGCTGACATCGTCTCCCTTGACTCGTCGCGCACCCCCCGGCGGGGATCGGGGTCTACCTCCATGAATTAAATTGGCTGATTGCGCGGAAGAAATCCCCGCGCTTGCTCAAGGGGGAAGATCGCGGCCGCCTCGCTACGCTCTCCCCTCCTCGCATCCCCTTCGCCTGGTCCAGCGGCTTGCCGCGGGGACTTTCAATAAGATTTAAACCGGCTCATGCCTGTTCGAACAACGCGATGCACTCGACATGAGTGGTATGAGGAAACATATCCATCACCCCGGCTTTGCGCAGACGATAGCCGTGCTGCTGCACCAGCTCCGCCGCGTCGCGGGCGAAGGTGGCGGGGTTGCAACTGACATAAACGATGCGCGCCGCGCCCAATTTGGCGATGCGCCGCACCACTTCTAGAGCACCCGTACGCGGCGGGTCCAATAAAATTTTATCGAAGCCCCGCGCCGCCCACGGCCACATTGAAAGCGGATCACCGAGATCGGCGGCGTGAAATTCGGCGTTTTCGATAGCGTTGCGGCGGGCGTTGTCGCGGGCGCGCGCCACCAACTGCGCATCGCCTTCGACACCCGTCACCCAGGCCGCGCGGCGCGCGATCGGCAGGGTGAAATTGCCGAGCCCGCAAAACAGATCCAACACCCGTTCATCGCCGCGCAGGTCCAGCAGTTCCAGCGCGCGTTTGATCATGGCGCCATTGATGTCGCCGTTGACCTGGGTGAAGTCGGTGGGGCGGAATTCCAGTTCCACATCGAACTCCGGCAAGCGATAGCTGAGCCGCGGGTCCGCCGGCCATAACGGCGTCACACTGTCCGGCCCGGCCGCTTGCAGATAGATGTAAAAACCCCGCCGCTCGCCGAAGGCGCGCAGCGCGCTGAGGTCGTGTTCGCTCAAGGGATCGAGATGCCGGAACACCAGACCGACCGCCTGATCACCCGCCGCCACTTCCACTTGCGGGATGCGTTGATAAGCATCCAACCCGCGCAGCAGCTCGCGCAACGCCACTAAATTTTGGCCGACCTGGGGATGCAAGACCTCGCAGCGGCTTAAATCGGCGAGATAGGCGCTGCGCTTTTCGCGGAAACCGACCAGCATCGCCGATTTTTTCTCGACGTATTTGGCGCCGAGCCGGGCGCGGCGCCGATAGCCCCAATGGGGACCGGTGAGCGGCGGCAGGATTTCCTCGGGCGTCACACCGCCGATGCGGCGGAGATCGTCCAAGAGGATCTGCTGTTTCATGCCGATCTGCGCCTCGGCATGCAGGTGTTGCAGACTGCAACCGCCGCACAGACCGAAGTGAACGCAGCGCGGCGTCACCCGCTCCGGCGCGGCGCGGATCACCTCGCTGACCACGCCTTCGTCGTAGCGCTTGTGGCGCGCCACCAAGGTGAAATCGACTTCTTCGCCGGGCAAGCCGCCTTCGATGAAGGTGGCCTTGCCGTCGATGCGCGCCACGCCGCGGCCATCGTGATTCAGCGTATCGATGGTGGCGCGGAAGGTGGCGCTGGGCAGGGGTTTGCGCTTGCGGGACATCGACTTCTCTTCGTAAATAAAGCGGGATGAGCGCGCTTCAGCGCGCCGGGGAAGACAAGGACGGTTCACGCCACGCAGCGAGAAATTCCTGTAAATGCGGCCGCGGATCGGCGGCCAAGGTGCTGCGCAGCAGCGCGCACTCGCGCTGATAGGCCTCGCGGTCGAGATGGCCGCGCATCAGTTCGAAACGCAGATATACCAGATAGGTGTTCAGCACATCGGTCTCGCAATAGTTGCGGATGCCGGCGAGATCGCCGGCCAGGAAGTGATCCCACACCTTGGCGCCGCTCATGCCCATCTTGCCGGGAAAACCCAGCAGGCTGGCGATTTGATCGAGGGGCGCGTTGGCGCGCGGCTGATAACCGGCCAGCACGTCCATCAGATCGATATGCCGCCAATGAAAGCGACCGAGGTAATTGCTCCATTTGAACTCGCGATCGAGTTCGCCCACGTCCCAATAACGCGGCGCCGACACACCGTGGCGCAAGGCGCGGTAGTGCAGCACCGGCAGATCGAATCCGCCGCCGTTCCACGACACCAGGGTGGGCACGTATTTATCCAGGCCGTCGAAGAAGCGCTGGATGATTTCCTGTTCGGAGGCGTCCAATTCGCCCAAGGACCATACCTTGAGCTGCTCGGCGCTGCGAAATACCGCCGAGATGGCCACCACTCGCTGTAAATGCAGGCGCAGAAAATCCGAATCGCCGGTCTCCTGCCGCCGCATGTGATGCATGACATCGGCCACCTCTTTGTCCGACAGGCCGTCGAGGTCGTACAGACGGCGCCCGCCTTCCACGTCGGGGATGGTTTCGATGTCGAAGACTAAAACGTTCATGACGCAGTGGACCTCTTTTCTTATTAAAGCCTATCTCAAAATTGGGACTTCAAACTGGTTAACCATCCGCGTTCCATATCAGTATTTCTCGGTAAATAATCAACGTTCATAGGCGTCATACAGGGCGAATACTCTTAAAATCAATGTTGAGATAAATTCTAGTATAGTGCTTCGCCTATTCAGAAACAGAAATCTCCCCTCCTTGAATAAGGAGGGGTGCCCCGCAGGGGCGGGGTGGTGGTGCGTTGCAGTAAACGCCCGCTCTTGCACCTCGCTGCGACCACCACCCCGGCGCTCGCGCGCCACCCCTCCTCAAAAGAGGAGGGGAGTGACAAATAGTTTGCTCTTTATCGCAGAGCCAATATCCCATCCAGTGCGAAGCGCTGTACCCATCCGGTCAGTCGGTGACTCGCCGCCCGTTCACGGCGGGAAGACCCCGGTGGACAAATAACGGTCGCCGCGATCGCAGATGATCACCACGATCACCGCGTGGCGCACCTCGTGCGAGAGACGCAGCGCGGCGTGCACCGCGCCGCCGGACGATATCCCGGCGAAGATACCCTCGCGCGCGGCCAAGGCGCGGGTGGTCTCCTCGGCGTCCGGCTGACTGACGTAGAGCATGCGGTCGATCCGCGCCGGGTCATAAATAGCAGGCAAATATTCCTCCGGCCATTTGCGGATGCCGGGAATCTGCGCGCCCTCGGCGGGATGGACACCGACGATTTGCACCTCGGGCTTGCGCTCTTTCAGATAACGCGAGGTGCCCATGATGGTACCGGTGGTGCCCATGGCGCTGACGAAGTGAGTGATTTTGCCGCCGGTATCGCGCCAAATTTCGGGACCGGTACCTTCGTAATGGGCGCGCGGGTTGTCGGGATTGGCGAATTGATCGAGCACCTTGCCCTCGCCCGCGGCCTCCATCTTGCGCGCCAAATCGATGGCCGCCTCCATGCTGCCTGCTCGGGGCGTGAGGATGATCTCGGCGCCGTAGGCCTTCATCACCGCGCGCCGTTCCACGCTCATGTGTTCGGGCATGACGAGTATCAAACGGTAGCCTTTGATGGCGGCGGCCAGGGCCAGGGCGATGCCGGTGTTGCCGGAGGTGGCTTCGATCAAGGTGTCGCCGGGCCGGATGTCGCCGCGCTCCTCGGCGTAGCGGATCATGCTGAGGGCGGGTCTATCCTTCACCGAACCGGCGGGGTTGTTGCCCTCGAGTTTGGCGAGCACCACATTGGTGGTTGCGCCGGGCAGACGCTGCAGACGGACTAAAGGGGTGTTGCCGATGAAGTGTTCTATGGTCGGGAAGTGCATGGCGGGATTGTAACCGAAAACCGGCAAAACGCGGCGAGTCGCCGGGACCATTCTCTCGTCCGCCGCGCCGGCTTTACCCGCCGTTTAAGCTCGCCGTGAGCCCTTTGAGATAGCGGGCGAAATCTTCCTTCAATACCGGATGACGGAGGGCGTATTCCACGGTGGCCTCCAGGTAACCCAGTTTATCGCCGCAGTCGTAGCGTTTGCCGGTGAACTGGTAGGCCAGCACCTGCTCTTCCATCAACAAGCGTGCGATGGCGTCGGTGAGCTGGATCTCGCCACCCGCGCCGCGCGGGGTGGTTTCCAGCAGATCGAATATCCGCGGGGTGAGAATGTAACGCCCCACCACCGCCAGGTTGGACGGGGCGTCCTGGGGCCGGGGCTTTTCCACGATCCCCTCCAACAGGCCGAGCCGCTCTTCCATCGGCACCGCTTTGCAGATGCCGTATTTATCAGTCTCGCTGGGCGCGACTTCCTGCACCCCCAGCACGCTGCACTTGTGGGTGTTATAGATGTCGTGCATCTGCCGCAGACAACAGGGGCCATCGACCGCGATCAAATCGTCGGCCAGAATCACCGCGAAGGGTTCGTTGCCGACCACTGCCTTGGCGCACAACACGGCGTGACCGAGACCCAAGGCCTCGGGCTGGCGCACGTACACGCAGGACACCCCCTCCGGCACCACCTCGCGCACGATGCTCAACAGCTCCTGTTTACCGGCGCGCTCCAGCTTGTCTTCCATTTCGTAGTTTTTATCGAAGTGGTCTTCGATAGCGCGCTTGCTGCTGCTGGTGACGAAGATCAATTCCGAAATACCCGAGGCAATGGCCTCTTCCGCCGCGTACTGAATGAGCGGCTTGTCGACGATGGGCAACATTTCCTTGGGATTGGCCTTGGTGGCGGGCAGAAAACGGGTGCCCATGCCGGCCACGGGGAAGACAGCTTTGCGCAATTTCAGGGTCATGCGTTGTACCTGTTGAGATGAATGACGTTCTCATGCGCCGCATCGACGAATGCCGTGCGGATCTTTTCGTCGGCGGCCCACAGTTCGGGCACCAATTCCTGCAACAATAGGCGCTGCGCATCCTGATCATAGGCCTGGCAGGCCTCATCCATTTTCTCCATGAGGCGATTCAGGCGCTCCCATTCCATGGGTGACGAATGGGCGAGCAAGATTTTATCGTTGGCGGTTTTACTGAGCTGCTCCTGAGAGTAGAACAATTCTTCATAGAGCTTTTCACCTGGACGCAAGCCGGTGAAGACGATGTCGATATCCTTGCCCAGGGTTTTGCCGGACAGCCGGATCAGCTGTTCGGCCAGATAACGGATCTTGATCGGCTGCCCCATCTCCAACACGAATATTTCGCCGCCCTCGCCCATGGCCGCCGCCTGCATGATCAATTGGCTGGCCTCCGGCAGCGTCATGAAATAGCGGGTGATGTCGGGGTGGGTGACCGTCACCGGGCCGCCGGCGGCGATCTGCTGCTGGAACAGCGGCACCACGCTGCCCGCCGAACCCAGTACATTGCCGAAACGCACGGTGATGAAACGGGTCTGGGAACGGCGGCTGAGGGCCTGACAATACAATTCGGCCACCCGCTTGCTGGCACCCATCACATTGGTGGGGTTCACCGCCTTGTCGGTGGAAATCATCACCACGGTCTCCACGCCGAACTTATCCGCCGCCAAGGCCACGATGCGCGTACCGATGACGTTATTGCGCACCGCCTCGCGTGGTTGTTCCTGCAACATCGGCACGTGTTTGTAGGCCGCCGCGTGGAACACCACCTGCGGCCGGTGGCCGTTGAATACGTAGTCCACCGCGGCGGGATCGGTAATGTCGCCCAGATGGGCGCTCATGATCAATTCCGGAAAGTTACGCCGCAGCTCGAACTCGATGCTGTAGAGGTTGAACTCGCAACGTTCGAAGATCACCAATTGGGTGGGTCCCACCTTCGCGATCTGACGGCACAGCTCCGAACCGATGGAGCCGCCGGCGCCGGTCACCAACACGGTCTTGCCTACCAGCGCGGCGCTGATCTGCCGCCAGTCGAGGGCGATGGGATCGCGGCCCAGCAGATCTTCCAAAGCCACTTCACGCAATTCCAGCACACTGGCGCGTTCCAACATCAAATCATCCAAACGCGGCAGGGTACGGAACGGCAGGCCGGCCTGTTCGCAGCGCTCCACTACCCGCCGCATCTCACCGGCATTGGCGGAGGGAATGGCGATGACTATGATATCCGCCGCCACCTGGGCGGCGACCGCGGGCAGTTCGTCCACCGTGCCCAGCACCGGCAGGCCATGCACCTTGGCGCCCCGCAGGCGCCGCTGATCGTCGACGAAGCCGATGGGCAGATAGTCATCATCGCGGTGCATATCGCGAGCCAGCATTTCACCGGCACGCCCGGCGCCGACGATCAATACTCGCTGCCGTCCCATCACCTTGCTGATATTCAACCGGTAATCCTTCCACAGCCGGTAAAGCGCGCGCGGGGCGCCCAGCAGGAAGATCAGCAACAAGGGGTACAACGCGAAACTGGCGCGAGGAATACCGGTGAAGCGATTGATGAGAAACAGCACTAACCCCGCGGCCAGCACACCGAGCAATACAGCGCGGATGATATTCCACAGATCGGGGAGGCTGGCGAAACGCCATACGCTGCGGTAAAGCCCGAAGCGCCAGAACATAAAGCCCTGCGCGATGAGGACCACCACCAGGCTCTTGCCCATGGCCAGCCATTCATTCGGCCCCATCGCGAAGTTGTAACGGATCAAATAAGCGAACAACCACGCCAGCGCGACCATCCCCAGATCATGGAGAATAACCGCGGCTCGAAGAGTGAAGGCTTTCATGGATGATGAATTATCAGGACTGCGTTTTTCCAAAACGATGCTGAATCGCTCTCCATACGAACCCACCCAGGAGCACCACCCCCGGTATGGCAAGGCCCATCCACATTGGATGGCGCGCGACAAGCCAGGCTATCGGCGCCAACAACACAAGATTCACCAGTAACACGCCGCTCGTCACTCTCGCATGAGAAAATCCGAGTTGTATCAAGCGCTGATAAGCATGCGTGCGGTGCGCATTATACCATTTCTCCCCGCGAATTACCCGATTCAATAGGGTAAAGGTGGCATCCAACACGAACACCGCGAGTAATATCATCCAAACCATCAACGGCACGGCAGCGGCCTTCTCGCTGGCCAGGGCGAGCACCGCGAAACAATATCCCAGCAAACCGCTGCCCACATCGCCCAGGAAAATCGTGGCCGGCGGCCAATTCCACCACAGAAACCCGCCGCAGGCCGCGGCGAACAAGGCCGTCACCAACGCCAATTCCACCGCCCCGCTCAACCATAGCAAGCCCGCCGCCGCCAGCGCAACCGTCACCGCCTCGCCGGCGGCCAGACCGTCGATGCCATCCATGAAGTTATAGAGGTTGATCAACCACACCACCCCGATCACCGCCAGCACGTGGCCCAGCCAACCCAGCGGCAGTGTGATTTGTCCCAGATTGATACTCGGAAATCCGCCCAAACAAAACACCGCCCACAGCGCGGCGGCGAAATGCACCAGGATCCGCCAGCGCGCCGCCACGGGACGGTGGTCGTCGAGCCAGCCGACACCGGCCACCAGCAACCCGCCGCCGATCAAGGCGGCGCTCAATGACGCGGGCAGGATATCGAGCATCACCAGCAAAGCCACCGCCGATAAAAACACCACGCCGACAGCCAAGCCCCCACCGCGCGGCGTCGGCATCACATGGGAACTGCGCTCATTGGGAACATCGAGTAAGGAGCGCAGGGCGTATCGGCGCACGACGGCGGTCATTAGAAGCGAGGAAACGAAGGCGAGACAGAGGATGGCGGCACTCAAGGGCAGTGTGATCATCATGACAGAAATATGTGGCCCAAGAGTTCACCTATCCACGAAATCACACCAAGCCAGCCCTCGAAGCGCCAGCGATCTTCGTTGCTAATGCGGCGGGCCCATGACAGCGCCAATTGACGCGATGATACGAGACAAGCAAAGGTGGCTGCAATAACCGTGGTGAGATGCCCGGCCCCACGCTCCACAGGCAATCAGCTCGACAGCACCAAGCTCATGACGGCAGGTCCTCGGCTTCAAGCCGGAAGGGTCTCGGGGAGAAACCCAAATCCCGGGTCGCCTCGGCATGATCAAACACCAAATCACGATTCATCCGTTCCGCCATCGCTATCGAGCAATGTCGATAGCGCGGTAACAAACGCAGACATTTTACGGCAACTCCAAAACTCCACAGCGGCACACTCAACAGCAATGGCCGACGCCCCAGGGCGGCAAAAACTCTGTTAACCATCTCACGATAAGTCAGCGTTTCACCGCCTGAAAGATTATACGCACGAGACGACGCGCTTTCAGTTTCCAACGCGGCAAGACAAGCCCCCGCCACATCCTCGGCATGCACCGGCTGACGTAGTCCAGTGGCCCGACCCAGCAAGGGGAAGAATTTGAATCGGCGTATGAAGCGCGCAATCTCGGCAATGTTCTTGTCACGCCCCCGGCCATAGATCAGCGTGGGCCGGAGGATCACATACTCGACACCATTTTCATCCGCCCACGATTGCAGGCGCGCCTCACACGCGGCCAAACGCCGAGCAACGGTTTGTTCCTCACTATCGGAGGAATCCTCCTTGGTAAATCGGCTGGTGGAGGACAGCGCCACGACACGCCGCGCACCGGACGCTTTCAGCCAGTCGAAGTAGTCGGGCAGCACCCAGATCGGTGCGACGCAGATCCAATTTCCAACCCCCTCTCCCCTGGCGTGAGAGGGTTGGGGAGAGGGGGCAATCTGTTTCCAGACTATATCCGGCCCCATCCGATCAACATGCCGCCGCGAAAACGCGGTCACTTGCCACCCGGCCCGAACCAACAACGGCAACAGGAATTCCCCGACTAAACTCGTCGCCCCAAGCACTCCAATTCGCCGTTCATCCACGAGTCAAACCCAAGCGGCGCCCCGCGTGACGCATGCCGTGATAAGACGCCAACACCGCGAAACGCGACCACACCCCCACCGCCACCAGCCACATCAGTGCACCGGGATATTGATCGCGGAAAAACTTGCGGTAAAAACGCATCATGCCCTTGTGCTTATGCCATTCCACGAATACCGGGCGCGACTTGCTGCATGCACCTTTATAATGTATCACCTTAGCATCCGGCACGAATATGATCTTCCAGCCGTTCTGCCGAAAACGCATGCACCAGTCCAGATCTTCGCAATGTAAAAAATAGCCTTCATCCCAAAGGCCCACATCTTCCACAGCCTCACGCTTAACCAACATGCAGGCGCCGGAAATGGCCTCGACCTCGACCGGGTGCAAGGGTAATGGTTGCTTGTGCAGATGATAATCAAAAAACAATGTTGGCCAGCGGCTTGAAAAGCGATTCAAACCCAAAACCCGTACCAAGGACCGCCATGGCGTTGGGACAGCTCGACGTCCGCCTCCCTGCTCAGAACCATCTTGATTGACCAGCAACCCTCCCACCATTCCTATTATTGGATCAGATTCCAAAACCTCTAACAATTCGGAAACTACTCCAGTATCCAGCCGGCAATCAGGATTTAGAAACAACACGAAATCTCCCCTAGCTTGGGAGAAACCGATATTACAAGCGGCGGCAAAACCAATATTGGTATCGTTTCGAACGATACTGAGCCGTGGTTCATCGGCAAACTGTCGCGCACAGTTTTCGATACTCGAATCGTCAGATGCATTATCAACAACCAGAACTTCGCTCACCTGGGGCAAGGCGGAGCTGACACAGTCAGCCAGGAGTGGTCCGGCGTTGTAATTAACAATGATGGCTTCGCAATCAGACGAGGAGACCAGTTCCGGCAAATCGAGCCTCCCATGAGTTATTTTCTCTGAATGCATGAATTTCACTTACCTCTGCCTGATATGTCAGTGCAACGTCAATTAGTGTATTAACCTTATTAACATTCTCAAGCTGGTCAATATGAAATACGCCGGGTTCATTCTTGTGAAACCGCATTTCACCAAATGAAGATGAGATCACAGGCAAGCCCAGTGCACGATATTCGTAATACTTAATGGGATCGACGGATTCAGTCAGTCGAGTTTGCTTGAATGGGATCAGCCCAACATTAAATTCCTGCATGGCGGCAATCGCAGCGTCATGTGCACATGGCGGCAAAACCTCCACATTTTCAGGAAGGCTGTCTGGTGCTGGAGAAAACACAGGGCCAATTAGCCGAACTTGCGTCGTGGGTCTGGCTCGTGCAATAGAAAACACCAACTCCCAATCAAACCACTGCCCAATCGTGCCGACATAGCCGAGAATCTCGTGCGGTTTTGGCTTCAGAATCTCATCAACTGATGGAAGCATTTCTACGTCGCATGCATTTCGCACGAGCGAGACATTTTTCTTCTCTCCCCAACGCGCAAACAATTGAGTTGAAGAGACCCAAACCTCTGATACGCCATCGACGGTCAGATTTTCTCTTTTCGCCATAGCAGCGCGGGACAGTCCATTGTAAAAGGCCGGAAAGTCATCCATGGCATCATAAAAAGAACGCTCAAATTTACCTGCTGATAGCAGTCGCAAGGCCATTTCTGAAGGTTTGCCAATACCAAGGATAGTTGGGCCTTTAGACAAGATTATTTCCACTGCCTCGAAGATATCCGTCCAAAGAAGCCTATTGATAACACCAGATGCGGGGAATGGCTCAATGGGGAACGCGCGGGGCCTAATGACCGTAATTCCATTGGCAGGCGCATCATATTCTAACGAAGCGCCGTCTCTTCGACGACCAATGTCATCCCACACAGGTAGCCGCGTCGGGTAGGGATCAATCCACAACACATGGCCGCCAGTCTTACTCTGAAACCACTCAACAAATTTATGTGGTCGTTGAGCAAAACTGCTCCATGGTACCGGCGAAAGATAAACCAACTGCATCATGCAAAGTGCTCTCGCAGCACATTCACAATTCGTTCCGCAGCGCGACCATCACCATAGGGAGAAATTCCCCGTGCCATTGCCCGATACGCTAGCTCATCGTCCAACAGTAGTTGTGCTTCTTCCACAATCCGGTCGTACTTGGAGCCAACCAGCTTTACCACACCCTGCTCAACGGCTTCAGGGCGTTCAGTTTCATCCCTCAATACCAGCACAGGTTTCCCTAAGGCAGGCGCCTCTTCTTGTACCCCCCCTGAGTCACTGATGATCAGGTACGACAGCTTCATGGCAGCAACAAACGGAGCGTAATCCAGTGGTTCACAAAGGTGAATGTTCGGACAACCTCCCAGCATCTCATAGGCCACTTCCTTCACATTTGGATTAGGGTGTACCGGATAGAGGAACTGAACATCCGAATTACGCGTCGCCAGCGTATGTAATGCCCGACAGATATTGCGGAACGGCTCGCCAAAATTTTCACGGCGATGAGATGTAATTAAAACAAGTCGCTTCTCAGGATCCATCTCAATCCCCAGTTCCAAACTTCTAGCAGCTGCCATCAGGAGCGCATCGATCACGGTATTACCGGTAACAACAATATCCTTGTCCGGAACACCTTCACGGAGCAGATTTTTTCGTGAGTTAACCGTCGGTGCAAAGTGCCAGCGAGCCAACCTACCAGCAATCACACGATTCGCTTCTTCCGGAAAGGGGTTCTGCATATCCCAAGTGCGCAAACCCGCTTCAACATGACCAATAGGGATCCTATGATAGAAACAGGCCAGCGCCACGGCCATCACCGTGGTGGTGTCACCCTGGACAAGAACCACATCAAGCTTCTCGGCTTGCAACACATCATCCAAATCAAGAAGCAGACGAGCAGTCAGCGTGGTGAGCGCCTGATTGGGCCGCATAATATCGAGATCGATGTCCGGTTCGATCCCGAAGAAGCTCAACACTTGGTCCAGCATGTGGCGATGTTGGGCGGTAGCAAGCACACGAACCTCGACCCATGGCTGCTGTTTCAAAGCAAGAATAACTGGGGCCATTTTTATTGCTTCGGGGCGCGTACCGACAACACACATTATTTTCTTTGTATCCATCTTTAAGTTTGACTCAGTTCCATCGCTAACATCCGACCAATTCGGTCCGCATTTGCCATTATTGTTAAGGTGTGAGATTTCTCTGAAAGAGTTGGTAGGCAAGCTCCATCGACAATAAAAATCCCGTCAAGCCCCTCAACCTCCCCACGCGGCGACGTCTCCCCGGGCGACGGCGACTCTCGCATCGGAAGAGTGCCCGCATAGTGGATATCGCCCCCAGGACGGCCAATCGTAAAACTGCCCGGAAGTAACACGGCACCCAGGCTTAAATATGCCTTGCGTAGCTTCTTGGCGGCCTCATCCATAAGTGGCGAGACAGTATCGCAATATTTACCCGTCACGCCTAGGGAAGCATCCGTCTGTAATTCGGCCACCGCAGCAGTCAAATGGCCTGGCAGGAAAAGATTCCCCACTACACAAGAACTCAATAGCCCACGCAGCAGATCAATACCATACCGCCGACGAAGTGGCACGTGCCGCACGAACTCCGATAACGAAATACCTGTCGTTGCAAAGGTGGAGCCAAAAGCGGTGGTGCTGTATTGGATATCCAATGAGAAAGACAATTGCCCCAATCCAAACCCAGGCGACCTCGAAACACCTAGTAAGCGCGGTATCCAAAGCAAGAACGCAGCAGTCGGGCATGATAGCAAGGGAACGGGACGCCGGTGATTCAAGGTTTTTAACACTATTCGGGTAGTAGCCAGTGTGCCGGCGGCCAGAACAATCTTGCTTGCAGAAATCGATCTTCTCTCGCCGTCTGAAGTTGTTTGACCCACTACAGCCCGATAGCCGTCGTAACGGGTCAACCCATCCACTACAAAGCCAGAAAGTTCGCTAAAATTTTCATGCTTGCGGAGTTCTGGTAGATCGTCTGTTGAGGAATACATCGAGCGCCTCCGGCATCCCCATAAGCAGTTCCCTGAGAGATTACAGGCCTGACGACCAGCTACGTCTTCACTTAGCACAGCAACTCTCGACCGCCCTAGCCTGAATCCAAGTGAATTAAGTTTTATTCTGCAGTTCAAATACCTCTGAGATAGGTATGTATGCAGCGCATCCAACGGTATCGGCGGTTGCGAGTATTCATCTAGCCCGAAGTAGTCTGACATATCATCATCAACTCCGCCGCTGATGCCCATTCGTTGACTGATCCTTGCATAAGAAACATCTAGC
The DNA here is from genome assembly GCA_963729605.1 of uncultured Gammaproteobacteria bacterium. Classification (GTDB taxonomy): domain Bacteria; phylum Pseudomonadota; class Gammaproteobacteria; order DRLM01; family DRLM01; genus CAKKSB01. Next base: position 51,045 of record CAVSNY010000005.1, read on the forward strand.
TCAGTTGCGGAAAATGGAAAATCAGCCATTTCTTCAGCAGAAAAACGCGCAACACCACACCCCCAGGCATTTGACAATCCGCCTGTCGCCAACGAACCAGCCGTGATGAAATTTTTTCCTACGACTTGGTTTCGTACCTCGAACTCTTCAAAAGCATAGGCATGCGAAGGCGCCCGCAGCTTAGGCGAAACAGCATCACGCTTTTTCAGTGCATGAAAGTCCTCGCCGACCATCCACTTCCACTGCTCAGCATCATGCGCACGCGCCGAAAGAAAATCCTTCTCTAGTGGCAGCACGCCGGACTGCTTGCCCCCATCCACCATTAGCACCTGCAAGCCAGCCTCGACCAGCGGGAAGGCTGCCGAGACACCTGCCGGACCACTGCCGACCACGATGACATCAAAGTCAGGATTCACGAAACACTCTTTGCCCGCACCATGCACAAACGAAGCATTGGAGAGACAAATACACGCGTCAGTCGCCAGAATGCCTCGCCCACCAGTGCAATCATTATCAAAAGCATGCTATGTGGCAGCCCATGCCTGCGGCCAAGTCCCAGAAAGCGGCCAGCCCCCGCCGGACTTGCCTCGGCCAGCATGGTCGCCGCGTCCAGTCGCCAGATGAATTCCTCACCCGCAGCGGCATCAGACCACGATGCCTTGCTGAGCAGCGACAACAGGATCGGATAACTCAGAAAGATTCTGGGCAATCCGAATTCTCGCCCCCCACGCAAGGCTTCAATGGCTCGCACGTAACGGCGCAACACGGCACTACCCGGCTGTGCTTTCAATATATAAATCAACAGTGCTTGCCCCTCACGCAACAATCGCCTTCTTCTATCATTACCAGACGGGTGCAGCCCGGTCGGTAAAGGACGCAGCGTCAGTCCGAGTTGATTGAGATCAGATGCAGTTGCCATTACTGGCAGATCAAATAGTGAACGCAAGCGATCTAGTCCCAGCCGTGCTCGCCATGTCGCTCCTAGCAGAGCAACAAAAAAATTGATAGCCACGACTGGCACAGGCACAAAAACGCGTCTGGAACGCAGACGTGACTTTGCAATTTCACTAAGAAAGATTGAAAAAGAAATGGGTACCGATGTCGCAAGATAATACACGACGGACTGAACTTCACCCCGCTCGGCAATGCGGAGCAAGCCCTCTGCAAGATCATCTACATGTATAGGTTGCACTTGGGGTGCAGGCATGAACGCCGGCAACAACGGCAATTTCTGCACGATCTTAACCAGCGTACCGTACAGCCCGCGCAATTCGCCGCCATAAACCTGCCCAGGTCGAATCACACAGCCCCCGGCAGACAATACATCGTTCTCAATACGCCATTTGATCCGCCCATAGGCAGTAGGTGCATCAGCGCGCGCCGTCTGGCTAGATACAAAAATAAATCTCGCGCCCGCTTTGTGGGCCGAGTTGATTAGCCTTTGTGCAGCGGCCACCTCGCCGACCTCATCCAACGAATTGCTTTCCCCTGTATTCGCTGCCAAATGCACAACGACATCCGTACCCGCAGGCAGTGCAACAACTTCACTTGAGGCCAGATCAAAATGAAGCCATGATGCGCCGGAAGATGCTGGCTGCTGGCGAGATGCCATTACGACATCGTATCCTCGCTCAACTGCCAAAGATGTAAGGCTGTTACCGATATAGCCAGTGGCACCGGTTATCACCATTCTCATAAACCGGCTCCGGCAGAGTCTGTTTTCTTCAACTGAGTCTGCTGTCTGGCAAAAATGAAATGCTTGCTAAGCAAGTAGGTCAATCCGACACAAATGACATCTGCAATGAACTTTACTGTAACTGGCTTGGGAATCCACAACAGCAACAATGCAAGAATCGCCGAAGCAACTGGCACATTCAGCGCCAGAAGTATAACATACCGGATGGCCTGCCCCCTTGCAGCAGAACCTTCAGTAACACGAAATGTGAAGTGCCTATGCGCAACGAAAGCAAAAAGACCAGCTGTAAGTTTGGCCACGATATTGGCCCCAACAGGCCCGACCGCGCCTGTGAAAAGCACAACCAAGAACATACCCATATCAATGCCATAGGCCAGCAGCTGAATTGCGATGTAGCGGAGAAAAGTCATAGCTCCACTCTGCGAATGATAATCACATGATGTAATGCAAACCACCTTTTGAATGGCGAGATCAGCGTTTCCAGCAAGCCGACAATCCCAGTGCAGGAATCCGGGAGAAGCTGCCGAAAATTTAGACCGCCGGAAAGCAGATACTTCAAATAGTTTCCTGCGAGTTCCTGACGCACGATCTTGAGAGAGGGAAATCTTTTCTCATATAGCTCTCTATCGCGAACAAATACGATATAACTCAGCGCCTGATTTGCGCTACTCATCGGACCAATCGCTGGGGTCTCCCAAGAGGGATAAGTCTTGTCGAAGCCTTCCGTCCGGAATAACCGCTTGTACAGAAAAGTGGCGAACGGCCCATAATATGGCTCAAGCAAGATCGCCCCTCCGCCTGGCACCAATACCCTATCCAGCTCGTAAAAAAATCGGTCTGGATGCGGGAAGTGGTGAAAACAATTCTGCCCGTAGATCACCTTGACAGACTGGTCTGTAAAATCCATCGCTTCCGCATTCACCACCTTGTCTAGATGAGGCGCATCCACAATATCCGTTGCCAACACTTCAGGATAGGAATCACGCATCGGCGAGATCCCGGCGCCCAACTCGACTTTTGCACCTTCACCTGAGAGGAACTGCTGCTCCAGCCTCCTAAACAAATGATGAAATTCTATGAACACTTCGCGCAACATGCGTTTTTTCTCCAGCATCTTGCGATGTAATTCCAGCCGATTTTCACCATCAACGTCCATACCATCGAGAAGCGGATCGCGCAGCCAATCGAGCAGCAATCTCATTTATCTGCCCCCTTCACCGATATGTCCCACGCACGGAACGCTTTATGCCTTGGCCTGCGCGGCACGGAACCAATGTCATGACCCAAGAAGGCCAATAGAAACTGCAAACCCATCAGAATGGGAAGCGCCGCCAGCATTACTGTCCCGGCCGACGTAACCGCGTTCTCCTGCGCCGAGTCGTACCAGCTGTACAGCCCAAACCCCGAGCCAAACAATAGGAGCAACAAACCCAGCGGCAGCTCGATGGATGCCAACGACAGATCACGAAGATAATAGTTGTAGAAGATGCGCTTGAAGAAATTCCGCACATGCTTGAACAAGAACTCGCCGATGATCTTTGATATCTTCAGGCTGCTCACCTCTTCACCGTATTTCGCGCTCATGGGCACATCGACCACCACCGCCCGGAGTGTGTTGAGGCGGAACAGGATGTCGGTCTCGAAGAAATAACGTTTGCTGATCTTAGTAAACGGCAAGTGCCGCGCAACATCTGCATGGATAGCGGTATAGCCATTGGTAGGATCGAACAGATCCCAATATCCGGTTGAGATCTTGGCCATCAGTGACAGCACGGCATTGCCGAACAAGCGCACGCCTGGCATAACGCGAATCTCTTCGAGGTCAAAAAACCGATTTCCCTTCGTATAATCTGTTTCTCCAGCCAAGATGGGCTCAACAAAATTGGAGATAAGGCTTGGGTCCATTTGCCCATCCCCGTCCACCTTAACAATAACTTCCGCACCATCTTTAATCGCTACACGGTAGCCAGTCATTACCGCTCCACCAACCCCCTGATTTTGCGGGTGGTACAGCACACTCACTCGATCATCTCGTACGTTAGCTTCGATAAATTTACCCGATCCGTTAGGACAAGCGTCATCGATCACATATATACGCCAAACAAAGGGCGGAATAGCGGCTATCACATCGGCAATATGACGCGTCACCTTGTATGACGGAATGACTACGGCAATCCGCGCACCTGAAAATGGCTTCTCTATCAAATTAGAACTCATTGTTTGAATGACACCTCGCTAACAGTGATGGGTATGCCGGTGTGGCCCGTTGCATAGACAATCGCAGTTATCGCACCAAGCGGAGCAGCGATTTCCATTGTGTGCGTTGTCTCGGTTGGCGTGCAGTCGAATACTTGAATATCCGTGCTTATGAACGCAGATCTTGAGTCAAGCCAGTTCACCTGTACTCGGCCCTGCGTTGGTTGGTCCTTGCAAAGCGCCGTTACGGAACCTTGATAGCGTCGGCCCCCTGTAACAGACACCGACTGCGATGCTGGCGCCCCCACAGAAACCGAAATACTGCCGGCCTGTTGCTCAGAATGCATATTGGATGGCAACGACCACCCTTCATAAGACCAAAAATCAGGGTTCTTCAATAACTCAGTTTGAAAATACAAGCTTCTTTTTAGCCTGCGAACGGCAACTGACCCCTGTGCGTTAATGATTTCTGTTGCATCTTCGATAATCATCCGCTTATCTGCGCTGCCCCAATTGCTGTCGATAATTATGTAATAAACGCCTTTATCCATGAGCAGTTCAGCCACATGGTCTGATGTTGTAGCCCCCGTTACTTTTGACTGGAATTGGTAGTTGTACCAGTTTGGGTAAAGCCCATCCGAGCCAAGACCTGCTGTCAAGGGAGAAGCAAAAACCGCGACAGGGGCACGCGCCGTGTTGAGCTGGTTTACCAGCTCGACTGCATTTCTGATGGGCAGTCGATTGCTGAGGTAGTTCTCTCGACCCGAATGGCTCAACAATGGCTGTAGTGACAGATCCCCATAATATGTCCCCGACCTGAAAAACAACACGTTCAGAAAGACTGTCGCCCCTCCAACCATGTACAGGATTTCTCTGAAGAATCCGGCGTTCATTTGTACCGTCGACAACGCCACACCAATAGCTGCAGCACCCCACGCAAACGAAGGGAAGACATAACGCAGGTAAGAAATTGATTGAAAGGTCAATGCAATGCAAAATACGGCCACTAAAAGCAGGATGACACCTCTACGCCGCCGGGAAAAAAGCAGAATCAACAGCGCAGGGAACAAGAGAAGCAGCCAAATAAAGCCTGGCGCTCCAGGTCTACTTTCCAAGAACCTCTCGGTATGGAAAGTCGCTTGATAAATCACATCCCAGGTCAGCCCTTTACCAAAGACGGCAGGCGCTTCGAATGCCACTGCAGGCCAAAATGGAGATCTGAAGAATTGGTTGAAGAATGGGAAAACAGGGTTACCTGTCAGATACCACGCGGTAATGTAAGGGATGGCGCCCACGGCCAGAAATAAAATCAAGCCCAACGTAATCGCGGTGAGTAAGCTGCGCTGCGCCCAATTACGATAACGCAATAGCAGTAAGAGCAGGAGCACCGGCAGAATCGTGAGTGTCACTGCCTTCGCTGCCGATGCAGCGCCTAGTAGCAAGCCGGCTACAGGCAGGTGCGCTGCTTTGTTCCCGCCTGTCTGGATTAACTTGAAAATCGATAGTGATCCTGCAACAACAAACGTTGCCCAGACAGACTCAATAAACAGGCTACTGCTTTCTGTGAAAGTGAGCGGGGTTGTCAAAAACAGCAGTACCGCCCACCTCCCGCCTTGTGCAGTTCCGCCTGCCCATATCACCAAGTCACGCACGAGCCAGGCCAACACAAAGATGAAACCGACATTAATAAGGCGTGCAGCCGTCTCTCCCGCCAGCATGTAACCAATCGCAAATATCCAGTCACCCATCATCGGCATGACCGCCCAAACGTAGGTATTTACATCAAACCCCCATTCATGGCGTGTCGCCAGATGTCCTGGAATGAAAAGATGCATGGCAAGCGCATCATGCCCAACCTCCGGCATAAGTGCCACGGTAAAGTGGATAAGCGCAATGACGGCGATACCCAAATCAAACCATTTTGATTCGGACGTGTGGTTCATCTTCAGCTTAATTGAATGTATCGCGTCATATACGGAACGCCACCCCAAAACAATTGGGGCGGCCAACGCGACTCCATAGACGCCTGGATAATTGATCTGAAAATGCGCGGCAAGCCCCACGGCTGTCCCATATACGGCTCCCCCAACCAAGGCGGCGGTGATGCCTGAAATTTGCTCTTTATCTATCTTCAAAAAAGTGAGTATGCCCCTGCCCAGTATGAAAGAGGCAAAAGCAAACCATATAGTGACCAGTAGGGGCCAGATCGTGCCGGTAAAAATGGTAATTGCGAAGGCGATTACAACGCCAGCGGCCAATCGGTTAACCTTTAGCCAAGAAGAAAATGTGACAAGCACAACAAGACCAGCAGCAAGAAAGAAAAAATAACGAAATACTGAGTCCCATGCGAACGGCGACGCCGTTGGCCAGGGCATTTGCGAAAGGCCGAATAAGGTCACAGTCACCCCAATGATGACGGACATCAAGACCAAAATACTCCTAAGCACGCTCACCAACGGCAACCTTTCTGCGGTAAAAAAGCTCTGTATTCATAACTCCGATGGATTGTATATCCTCGCGCTCATACCCGACTTCAAAACCCAAGCTCGTCAAGAATGCTTGTAGTTTTTTCCATAGTTCGATACGCCAAAACCACACCCCAAATCAGCGGTAATATCTGGCAGTTTTTTGTCGATCTTCAACAAAAAAGAGTTGATCTACCTCGCACATAATAGGCGAAACCAAACCGTATGTTGAAAAGCAATCCCGCTTGGAGTCCCCTCTATGTTGAAATTTAATATCTCATCCAAATAAAACTCCTCGGAATCCGCAGGAATCGCTGGAAGGAGCCTTTTTCAGGGAACTTCGATGTGGCGGCTGAAGGCGTATCAATAAATGTCAGCGCTTTAATTAAAGTTCGTCGAAGGAAATTTTTTATTTTCATGACTTAGTATCCTTGTAAGCATGAGGCACCCACGCCCCCCACTTGGCCTCATAAATTTTCTTGTTGTCTTCAAACAATTTTTGCCGATCTTGCTGCTTCAGTTTGTCGAATGATGCCGAGAGTTGGTGATGAATAAACACATCTTCAGCACAAACCACGCGTAAACCGAGCTGTTCTATACGGCGACAGTAATCGTCATCTTCAAAGAATCCACGGCCAAAGGCTTCATCCAATGTGCCGACGCGTTCGCAGGTTGCGCGGGGCATCATGACGCAGAAAAAAGCGGCAGTTCTTAGCGGGTAGGTTTGCCCAATACGTCGGCGCGTGTAGGTAGCCGACTTCAGGCGCATCTCGTCCATGCCATCGTAGGTAATATCTATCTTGGCTTCATTGCCGATATTGTTCGTTACCGGGCCGATTAAACCGATGGTTTTATCTCGTTGAAGATGCCGAACGAGAGTACGAATCCAGCCGAGCGTAACGTAGGTGTCGTTGTTGAGCAGTACCAAGTACTCGCCGTTAGCGACAGCCAGCCCCTGGTTGTTTGCCGCAGCGAAACCCCGATTATCGTCGTTGAGGATCAGCCTTCGGTTCTGTCCATTCGCAACCCACTCGGACAAGAATTCCGGGGTGCCATCATTGGAGGCATTATCAACCACAATGATTTCCAAAGGTTCGTATTGACTATATTTATCGATGCTTTCAAGACACGCGTGTGTGAGATCTATGTTGTTGTAGGTTACAACAATGACGCTTACTTTGACGTCGCGGGTAACCGACTCGGCTTGCTCAATGAGCGCTTTGGCTCGGCGTTGCCAGGTTTGCCCTTGCGCGAAGACTTTGCGTTTTTGCACTAGAGAATCGGGCTCCGGTTGACTTAATACTTTACTCACTGCGGCGAGGAAAGCATCTTTACCTGCCACTGCGTATACCAGGCCGTCAAACTGCGCCATCTCCGGCAAATCAACGGCGACAATGGGTTTACCAGAGCCCAGATATTCGTAGGCTTTGACAGGATTCGTGGCCAAGGTAAGCGGGATAATCTTAAATGGCAACAGACAGACATCGAAGCCATGTAGATAATGCGGCAGCTCACTGTAGGGCACTTCACCCGTGAAAGTGACGTTATCTAGCTTTGCGAGCCTTGACTTCGCATTAACGGTATCCGCACCGACCAACAACACAGAACAATCCGGATGCTGCCTGGCGACGGACTCAACCAGATCCAGGTCAAACCACTCGGCAATTGCACCGTAGTAGCCAATAACTCGACGCCCCCACGGATCGTGATAGATGCTATCTGGCACTTTTGCAAAGTGCTCGTATTCACCTGCATTGCGGATCAGCGCACGATACTTGGCATGGGGAGTGATGGCGTCGTCCAGCCAGGTGGATGTGGTAATGGCCAGTTCCGCTTCGCTCAATAGTTGTTTCTCTAACTGCAGCAAGGATTCGGCATTATTGCCAAAGCCTTCGTGATAATCCATGCAATCGTAGACCAGTCGGCTGTTGGGCAGCACAGAAGCCATGTCGTACCAAAAGGGATGATTAACCAGTGAAATGATCTGCCTACAATCCGCCCAGTCCAACACTTCACCGATGCTTCGTCTGAGCTGAGCAATGGTTTCCAGACTCGGGGCATCCGAATAAATGGGAGGTGCCCCCTTGGCAAACAACTTGATCTGAAAAAGCTGGCCCGAAGCATCCAACGCCTCAGCCTCAAAGCCGGCACGTTTGTCATCCACCAATGCTGGTGAAATGTAGAAAACCCGCCGGCCTGCTGCAGCCAAAGCCAATGCTAATTGCTGAGGTCGCTGATGACGAAAATTCCAGTCGATGACGCCCCAAACAACATAGTCCGGCTTGTCGAATTGTTGAACGCCCGGAATAAGCGTCGGGGCGTTGAATTGCAAAACCAGAGATGGACTACTTTGAATTGACCGGATGGTTTTAAGAACCAACTGATGATAGAAAAAACTTACCTGTTTTTTTACAGGTGGGGACAGTGGTAGTTGGTGGTACCGATTGCGTAATGTTTTGGTTATCTGCCTTTGATCTTCGCTTGTGAGCCCGTAACGAAATAGGCGAGCAACAAATCGCAAGGGCCGGGTAAGCCGCCAAGAGGCACTTTGCTTGATCAAACTAGCAAGTGCTACAGCACTGTCTCGCTCTGCCATAGCACTGTCTCGCTCTGCCATAGCACTGTCTCGCTCTGCCATAGCACTGTCTCGCTCTGCCACAGCACTGTCTCGCTCTGCCAATTGTCGCAAACTCGCCACATAATAATGGCGGTACGTTTCATCCATCAACTTACGGAAAACTAAGTCAGCCGCGGATTGGTCCATCTCACTAACTGGCGGGCTTATGGGAGAAAGGTGCTCACGTGTAGCAATTACAAATTGTCGATAATGGGGCGCATTGAAGTCAAGCGCATAGAGATCCAAATTAAATCTTTCACTTGCTTCCAAAACAATATTTTTAAGAACTGGAACATTCCATGCACAAACCACAAAGCCAAGAAGTTCCTGCAACCAAGGCGCATGACCATGGCCGATTGTTTGGCAATGCCAACCTAATCGGCCAAGATGCTCAACTACCCCAGCAAGAGAAGGGAGTCCAAAACTGCGGTGCTCCTCTAGCCAAGAATAATCACGTCCGAAAATGGTGCGGTATTGATCGTCAATAGCTTTGTCGGTCTCTAACGCATCAGATGAATCCGAAGTGGGGAAACCGAGAATTAAAGTGTTTTTGCCTAGTGACGACATCCGCTCCAAGAATGTCTTCCGATGTTCGGAAGGCACATGTTCCAAAACATCTACCGCAGACACGCAATCAAATAATTGACCGTCTAATTCACTGGCAAATACGTTGCCTGTAATTTTCCCCTGTCCGGAACCCCGTGGGATCAGAGGATCAACGTAATTCATCGAGGCATCCGGCATGAATTGGCCGAACAAGCACTCTGGACCACTGCCAATATCGAGAATGGTATTGCCCGCAACAAAGCCCGTTTGGCGAAGCAAATCCGAGCAGGCTTTATAGCGGCTATATTGGTCGAATATCATGCTGGCAGCACACGATTAATCTTATTTGAAAAATCTTCGACGTAATATCTAACTTCTTGGATTTGTTGTTCAGTCATTAAATTACGATACCCCCCTATTGATTGCGTATCTATACTGCGGCGCGGGTTGGTTTCACCAATCGCAATTCCGTTTTCATCAAGCTCTGCATGAGGATGCTCGGGATGGCTAAGTAACGAGTCGCTCCAGCTCACCCCCAAGAACTGGACAAGTTTTAGTAACTCACTTTTTGGTGACCCGACCAAGGATTCATATCTGATCGCATAAGCGGGTTTATTGCGATCAAGCAAATCAAAAAATCCTTGATTCTTGATTTCCCAATAAAGCGCACCTACCAAATGAACAGGTAGTCCATGACGCTCTAAAGCCATATATTTTTTCTTGTATAAAGCACTGATACTTGGGCGTTGAATCAACGCCTGAAGAATACTGCGGCCATATCGGTTTATCCAAGAAGCTCCATCCAGTGCTTTTAACCTCATCATTGATCCAATGACATCTAAAGCATTCCTATAGATATGAATAACTTTTTGATCTTTATAAAAAGAAGGAAATGCGCCATAGTCTGGATCGCTAAACTCCGACCACGTTAATTGCTCTGTAAAACGCGGAATTTTAAACCCCAGTAGCGCGGCCCCATTTTTAACAAGGAATTCGCTACTCTCGCCTTTTGACTCACTCACAAGAAGGTCGTAACCAGCGGCCTCGTCGAAACACTGAATAGAAGGATGCGACTCAAGTATCAATCGGAGCATGGTTGTCCCAGAACGCTGGCAGCCAGCAATAAAAAAGCGATTCATTAACCACCTCTAAAATTTTGCACAGCGCTCTCTTAAGCCAAAATAGAAAACTTCGTTGCCAATCGAATTGGTGTAAAAATTTTCTGGGTTGTCGTTACTTCAAAAACAAAAGCATTCAAGATACGGTCTTGAATAATAGGCCCATCGCTTTCTGGAATTGATGAAACGCTAGGGGTCAATGAATAGTGGCCTGGATGTAACATGGGAACTGTGATCTCAATCGAAACTCGAAGCGAGTCACCTTGTGCTGGCGCAAGCATTTTTACCGAGTCAAACCATGTACTCGTACTTGCGATCTCAATTCCTTTATTATCACGCACAATATAACCACAACCAATATTTTGTCCGGGCGGGAAATTTTTATTTTTTATCTCTAACAGTAGACAAATCACCTCATTCCAGTCGACTGTGCTAGTTGGCAGACCATTCACGTTAGATAAGCTCATGCCGGTCATTTCCAACTTTTGCTCCCCACAACGACCATCACCTATTGGTAGACTTAATTTTGTTGCTGGATTTTTTCCTTCCGGAATAACCACAGCATGATTAGAACTATCTGAGTTGCTATATTTTTCGTTAAGACCAAACAAATATTGAAGGTATGCATCTGTTACAGCCGTAGCATTACCAACTAAAGTTAAGTTTCCATCTTTCAGCCACAATACCCTACTGCATAAACGCTTAACGGAGCTGGCGTCGTGGCTGACGAATATGATTGTTGTACCTTTTCTCTGAAGATCGTGAAAACGTGCCATGCAACGATGCACAAAATAGGCATCTCCTACGGCCAAGGCCTCATCGACGATCAGAATATCAGGGTCAATATTGGCTTGAATAGCGAAGGCTAGCCGGACATACATGCCACTCGAATAGGTTTTCACCGGCCGGTTGATGAAGTCGCCAATATCTGCAAAGGCGGCAATGTCATTGAAGCGCGCATCCACTTCTTCCCGACTCAAGCCGAGCACGGCGGCATTCATGTAAACATTCTCTCGCCCGGTAAATTCCGGATTGAAGCCAGAGCCCAACTCCAACAGGGCGGCAATACGGCCACGGGTTTCCACAAAGCCCCTGGTAGGTGCCAGCGTCCCGGTGATGATCTGCAGCAGGGTGCTCTTCCCGCTGCCGTTACGGCCGATGATGCCAACGGTTTCGCCTTTCTTGACCTCGAAGGAGACATTTTTCAGCGCCCAGAATTCGCGGAAATACTGTTTGGGCGGCAAGCCGACAATGCGCTCCAGGCGCGGCAGTACAAACTGCTTGAGCCGATCCCGGGGTTGGTCGTAGATCTGATAGCACTTACTCAAGTTTTCTACACGAATTGCAATGCCGTCCGTACCCGTTGCGGGCATATCTCCCTCACCCCGACCCTCTCCCGCCAGGGGAGAGGGTGAAAGATTCATCTCAGAGGACATCAGCGAACCCCTTCCTTGTCTTCTGAAACCACGCAAAACCGAGCGAGGCAATACCCAGAGTCGCTATCCAGTAGATAGCCAGCATAAAAAAGTCCGGCGCCTTTCCCCAGAACAGAACATCGCGCATCTGCTCGACCACCGGCGTCAGCGGGTTGAGATAGAGCAAATAGCGGTAGTTCTCAGGAAACGCGGTGACCGGGTAGAAAATAGGGCTCAGGAACATCAACGCGGTTGTCAGTACCCCGATGAACTGCGAGACGTCACGCAGAAATACCCCCAGTGAAGCCAAGGCCCAACTCAAGCCCATGAGGAACAGACAGAACGGCAACAGCACCAGCGGCACATAGAACACGGTGGGGTGAGGAATTCCAAACAGCAATGCGTAGGCAGCCAGCCAAACCAGCAGGCTGATCGATGCGTGAAACAGCGCCGACATCAAACCAACGAAAGGAAGAATCTCCAGCGGAAAGACGACTTTTTTCACGTAGTTGGTGTTTGAGAGGATCAAACCCGGCGCCCGGCTGATACATTCAGCAAAGAGGTTGAAGACGATCAAGCCGGCGAACAACACGAGTGCAAACTCGGTTTTCGATCCGCTGCCCCCGCCCCAGCGCGCCTGAAAGATGACGCTGAAGACGAAGGTGAAGACCACGAGCATAAAGAGCGGGTTGAAAAACGACCACAGCAGCCCCAGGGCCGAACCACGATAGCGCCCGAGCACTTCGCGCTTTGCCGAGGCATGAATGAGGCCCCGATTGCGCCAGAGGCTGGCGAACATCTCGATCGGCGACGTCGGCTGCGGCGCATGGGGGTTGATGGCTTGTTGATGCATGGCTATCTTGGCTCTATTTCTCAACCTTCATCATCGCGGCGACAAACGCATGAAAATCGTTCAAGCGCTGCTCCACTATCGCGCGCATCACAAGAAGGCTGAGTTTCTGATAGGGCCACGCCCACCGCCTGGGAACCAAAAACATAGATCGCCACTACGTCCGGCAAGGCATGTCGAATCTTTTCGTACAATTTCGGGAAATCAGGATTCATATGCGCTTGACACCTCAACTTTCCACCTTCGTTTCCGGTGTCACCTTGGCCATCACGGCTTCCCGCTGGAGGCGCTCGATCTCTCTCTTGATATCCTCGTACTCCGCCAGCTTGCGCTTGAGAAATCGGGCAGTAACCTTCGCCTTTTCCTCGGCACCCTTGGGGGTCAGGTAATAGGCATAGACCCGCTTGTTGGGATTATTAGTGAAGTTCTTCACTTTGACCCATCCCCGGTCCATGACGGCACGCAAACAATAATTCACCTTGCCGAGACTCACTCCCATCTCATTGGCCAGTTCGCGCTGACTTAGCTCGGGCTTGCTTTCAAGCAGCTTCAGGAGGCGGTAGCGGGTTTCGTCGTCAAGTGGCGGCGGCATGGGCTCATGTTCAATTGATGAACGACGGTATTTAAGCGGTTTGAGCGGTGAGAGTCAATAGTCTTTGACCATATCAGATACACTCTTCCCCACTCTTTTCCCATCAAAGGAGAGAGGAAGATCATGGACTTCATTGAGCTGGCGATAATGGCAAAAGATTTCAACTGATCATTGTGGCAGAGTTTGCTGTGCGATTTTCTGAACGACTTCTTGAAGAGCATCGCCCCAAAAACGTGGCGCTACTCCAAAAGCCCCTCGTATCTTCGCGCAATCCAGCACGGAATTGGCGGGCCGTTTGGCGGGTGTGGGATAGTCGGTTGTGGTGATGGGGCGCACTGGTACTTTTCGTCCACCATACGGCTCCGCTGCGGCAAGTATGGCCTCGGCGAAACCATGCCAGGTGGTTGGCCCGTCACCACAGTAGTGATACGTGCCCCACTCTACTGCTTGGTTATCCATGTAGCGAGCGACGATAGACAATATCACCTCAGCGATATCACCCGCCGCCGTGGGACAGCCCCACTGATCGGAGACCACGCGCAACTCGTCGCGTTCTTTAGCAAGCCGCAGCATGGTCTTGACGAAGTTATGACCATGCACGCCATACACCCAGGCGGTTCTGAGGATGATATGCCGCGCCAGTCGTTCGCGGACTGCTCGTTCACCGGCCTCCTTGCTGGCACCGTAGACGCTGACCGGACACACGGGATCGTCCTCGGTGTAAGCGCCTTTTTTGCTGCCATCGAATACGTAGTCGGTGGAGATGTGTATAAGCGGTATAGCGGCTTCTACGCAGGCCTGAGCAAGATTATCCGGGCCCTCGCGATTCACTGCGTAGGCCTTTTCAGGCTCGGACTCCGCTTTGTCGACGGCGGTGTAGGCGGCGGCGTTGACGACGACATCAAAGGCACCTTTTTGCACTTGCGCGGCCACGGCCTGCGCGTCGGTGATATCCAGCTCGGTGGAAGTCATGCCGATGGCGGTCACGCCGAAACGCTCGGCGCGGCGCATCAGTTCCCAGCCGACTTGGCCGTTGGCGCCGGTCACTAATATTTTAAGTTGAGAATTAGACATGTTTATTCACACGTAAATCGACACTGGCATGGGTATAAGTTTAGTCAAAAGATTAACCACCCCGTCCGCTGCGCGGCCACCCCTCCTTGAAAAGGAGGGGAGATTGATATTCCCATGCACGTCTCTATTTCCCAAGGTCTTTCTCTTTCCCGAGGCTCCTCTATTTCCCGAGGCTCTTATATTTTCAGGCTCTCCTATATTTGCATACGCTTCGAGGAAGAACGTACTAATAAAGTGACGCGCATGAATAGGACGGTATGAAGAGAAAGATAAAATCTATCGCTTTATCCATGTTGGTTCCCGAATAAATCATAAACTGGCGCGATAATTAACTGGCGCGGTAATTCGGCAAACGCTCAGCCGCGATTTCCGATAAACGCAAACCTGCGGAATCTTTGGCTGACAGCTGGGGCGACTCATTGAATGGCCACTGGATACCAATATCCGGATCGTTCCAAATGATGCTTACCTCGGCTTTAGGCGCATAATAGTCGGTGCATTTATAAACAAACAGGGCCACGTCACTTGTCACCACGAAGCCGTGGGCGAAACCCGGCGGCACATACATCTGCCGCTTGTTGTCGCTGGACAATGTCACGCCCACCCATTTGCCAAAGTTAGGCGAACCCAGCCGCACGTCCACCGCCACATCGAACACCTCGCCCTGCAACACCTGTACGAGTTTGCCTTGCGGATTTTCATATTGAAAATGCAACCCGCGCAAAATGCCCCGGCGGGAAAACGAGATATTGTCCTGCACAAAGGGCCCGGCGATGCCCGCCTCGGCATAACGTTGGGCCTGGTAGCTCTCCAGAAAATAGCCGCGCTCATCGCCGAACACCTTGGGCTCGATGATCACTACACCGGGCAATGCGGTTTCAATGATTTTCATGTCGGCGTACCGCGCTGCAAAAGATTACGGAGATAATCGCCATAACCATTCTTGCTATATTGCGTGGCGATCTGTTCCAACTGTGCCGCGTCGATCCAACCGCCGTTGAAAGCAATTTCTTCCGGGCAGGCAACTTTCAAACCCTGCCGCGCCTCGATGGTTTCAATAAAATTCGACGCCTGCATCAATGATTCGTGGGTGCCGGTATCCAGCCATGCCACACCGCGCCCGAGTTTTTCCAACTTCAATTGGCCTTTTTCCAAATAGTGATTATTGATGTCGGTGATCTCCAACTCGCCACGCGGCGAGGGCGTGAGGGTGGGCGCGATATCCACCACTTGGTTATCATAAAAATAAATGCCGGTCACCGCATAATTGGAACGGGGTTGCTTGGGCTTTTCCTCGATGGCGGTCACCCGCCCGGTATCGTCAAACTCCGCCACGCCGTAACGCTGCGGGTCTTTCACCCAATAACCAAACACCGTGGCGCCCTCGCGGCACTGCGCGGCGGACAATAAAAGCTCGGTCATGCCGTGACCGTAAAAAATATTGTCGCCCAACACCAAACAGCAGGTCTGATCGCCGATAAACTGCCGGCCGATGATAAACGCCTCCGCCAAACCCCCGGGGACTGCCTGCACCGCATATTGAAGGTTAATACCCCATTGACGGCCGTCACCCAATAATTGCTGGAACAACGTTTGATCGTGCGGTGTGGTGATAACCAGGATATCCCGGATGCCGGCCAGCATCAGCGTGGACAAGGGATAGTAGACCATCGGTTTGTCGTATACAGGCAGCAATTGTTTGCTGATCATTTGCGTCAACGGATAGAGCCGGGTACCGGATCCGCCGGCGAGGATGATGCCTTTCATGCTTTTTCCTTCACTCTTGTTTTCAAGAGGGTCGAGATGAAACGGGCCAAGCCCGATGGATTAAATACAAAACCACCCCGGCCCTACGGGCCACCCCTCCTTATGAAAGGAGGGGATAAAATCCCAAACAACAACGTGATCATGAATCCAATTCCGGAAGTGTCGCGATGTTTCGCGGCCCTCAGTAAACAATTCGCACCTCCGTATGCGAATTGAACTCGATCTCACGATCTTGATTCCTTTTGCCCAACATCCTGCGTCCGCCCCGATGCGCTATTACGCGGCACGTCAGAGGGCTACCACAATGACTGACGCCGCTTCGCGGCCTACCGCGGGCTTTTCGCTTCGCCTCGTCCCGCTTCGCCTCGTCCCGCTTCGCCTCGTCCCGCTTCGCCTCGTCCCGCTTCGCCTCGTCCCGCTTCGCCTCGTCCCGCTTCGCCTCGTCCCGCTTCGCCTCGTCCCGCTTCGCCTCGTCCCGCTTCGCCTCGTCCCGCTTCGCTTCGTCCCGCTTCGCTTCGTCCCGCTTCGCTTCGTCCCGCTTCGCTTCGTCCCGCTTCGCTTCGTCCCGCTTCGCTTCGTCCCGCTTCGCTTCGTCCCGCTTCGCTTCGTCCCGCTTCGCTTCGTCCCGCTTCGCTTCGTCCCGCTTCGCTTCGTCCCGCTTCGCTTCGTCCCGCTTCGCTTCGTCCCGCTTCGCTTCGTCCCGCTTCGCTTCGTCCCGCTTCGCTTCGTCCCGCTTCGCTTCGTCCCGCTTCGCTTCGTCCCGCTTCGCTTCGTCCCGCTTCGCCCTCCTTGGCTCGTCGAATGCACGCATCTAATTCAGATGACGCGCGAACAGAGGCCAAGAAGTATTACCTCTCAAAAATCGGCATCCAAGTCACTCCGCGACTCATACTCGCCTCTTGCCAGTCCTGACTCGTGATCGCCTCGGTAAATCCACAACTCGCCGATTACCTTGGAGCGCTCGCGATAAAGTCATTCAGCACACTATCGTGGATTATACCCCTTCGCCGCCCGCCACCCCTAACCGCTCACCGCGATAGCTGCCGTCCAGCACACGTTGCCACCAGCCGCGATGGTCCAGATACCACTGCACGGTCTTACGCAAACCCGATTCGAAGGTCTCATGGGGACGCCATCCCAGCTCGCGTTCGATTTTGCCGGCGTCGATGGCGTAACGCCGGTCGTGACCGGGGCGGTCGGTTACAAAGGTGATGAGCTTGGCGTGCGGCGCATGCGATGAACCGGGCACCAATTCATCCAACAAAGTGCAAATCGCCTGCACCACTTCCAAATTGGTGCGCTCGTTGTGCCCGCCGATGTTATAGGTCTCGCCCAACCGCCCTTTTTCAAGCACCAGGCGTAAAGCGCGGGCGTGGTCGTCCACATACAGCCAGTCGCGGATATTGTCGCCCTTGCCGTACACCGGCAGCGGCTCGCCGCGCAGGGCCTTGATGATGACCAAGGGAATCAATTTCTCGGGGAAGTGATAGGACCCGTAATTATTCGAGCAATTGGTGGTGACAACCGGTAAACCATAGGTGTGATGCCAGGCACGCACCAAATGATCGGAGGACGCCTTGCTGGCGGAATAAGGCGAATTGGGTTGATAAGGCGTCTCTTCAGTGAAGAAGCCCTCCGCGCCCAGCGAACCGTAAACCTCGTCGGTGGAAATGTGGTGAAAACGGAAGCCCTGCTTCCGATCAGCCGGTAATGCCGCCCAATACTCCCGCGCGGCCTCCAGCAAAGTGTACGTGCCGATGATATTGGTCTCGATGAATTGGGCCGGCCCATCGATGGATCGATCGACATGGGACTCGGCGGCGAGGTGCATTACCGCGTCCGGTTGATATTGCGTAAACAATCGTTGCAACGCCGGGGCGTCGCAGATATCCACCCGCTCGAAGTGATAACGCGGATTCGTCGCCACCTCCGCCACCGATTCGAGATTGCCGGCATAAGTGAGCTTGTCAACGTTGATGACCGTGGCCTCGCTCTCGGTGATCAACTGCCGAACGACCGCGGACCCGATGAACCCCGCGCCACCTGTAATAAGTATTTTCACAAATTCATCTCTTTATTTCGGTTCATGCCTGTGCTCCGCTTTGCCTCAAACCGTTTTCATCCAAATCACTCTTTCCGGCATTCGGGTAATTTCTGGGAAAGTTAAACCACGCCGTTCATCAAGGCCAAACCACCCCGGCGCTGCGCGCCACCCCTCCTTGGCAAGGAGGGGAGTAATTTGTGGTTGCACTGTCTCATCAATACTAAACCTGCTTATGTCGTTCCGGTCGTGGTTGCTCATCTCTCGTCTATTTCTTTCATGTCGGCACCTTCCCGCACCGGCGCGTCTTCCCGGCCTGGAAAGGCTCAACCACCCCGGCGCTGCGCGCCACCCCTCCTTGGGAAGGAGGGGAGTAGTTTGTGGTGGCATTGCCTCATCAATGCTAAATCTGCTTATGTCGTTCCGGCCGCGGCTGCTCGTCTCTCGGCCATTTCTTTCATGTCGGCACTTTCCGCACTGGATCGCCTTCCCGGCCTGGAAAGGCTCAACCACCCCGGCGCTGCGCGCCACCCCTCCTTGGGAAGGAGGGGAGTAATTTGTGGCTGCATTGCCTCATCAATGCTCAACCTGCTTATGTCGTTCCGGCCGCGGTTGCTGGTCTCCCATTTATTTCTCTCATGGCGGCACTTTCCGCACCGTCTTCCCGGCCTGGAAAGGCTCAACCACCCCGGCGCTGCGCGCCACCCCTCCTTGGGAAGGAGGGGAGTAATTTGGGATCTCATTGTACTTATCGCTCACACCACAGCTTCTCATTCATCGTTTATTCTTTGTATGGCTCTCATGTCCATTGCTTCCGCAGCCGCGTTTGTCGCGATGGTGTTTTTTGTAGCGGATATCCTCCCCTCCTCTACGAGGAGGGGTGCCCCGTGAGGGGCGGGGTGGTGCGCTACGAAGTAAAGTGCTCGCGAATTACCACCAATACACCTTCCAAATTTTCCATGACCTCACGATTCTCAAACCGCAGCACCCGCAGCCCCTGGGTCATTAAATAATTTGTCCGCGCGCTATCTCGCTGCCAAGCCTTCTCGCTATCATGTGCCGCACCGTCCAGCTCAATTACCATACGCTCACCAGGACAGTAAAAATCCACGATATAGGGTCCGATGCTGTGTTGGCGGCGAAATTTTCTACCTGCAATCCGCCCACCTTGTAATTGTTTCCACAATCGCGCCTCGGCCGGCGTGAGCTGGGCTCGCAAAAATCGACGAACTGGCTTTAAGCTCTGTCGATTGTGAATCTTCATTTCATTCTCAAGTCTTCAGGCTACTTATAGTTCAGTAAAAGCAGAATGATTCCGCTCTATCCGCTAAATCGCTTTGGAAAGACCCGCATTACGGCAGCACTCGAGCAAACCACCCCGGCGCTACGCGCCACCCCTCCTTGAAAAGGAGGGGAGAATTGATGGAGTAGGATTCCTGCGCCATCTTTACTCCTCTCTCCTCTCCTCTCCTCTCCTCTTCTTTTCTTTACTCCCCTTCTCGTCTTTACTCCCCGCGTCTATGAACATTGATTATTTCCCGAGAAATAATGATATGGAGCGCAGATGGTTAACCGGCTGGAAAGCTATATCCCAATTTTGAGATAGGTTCTAGATCAATGCTAAACCTGCTTAACTTTCTTTGCGAACCGCCCAAAACCTGCTAACTCGTCTCTTAATCCGCGCCAAGCTACCATCATTCCGCCATGCACGTCCTTACCCCGGAAGAAATGCATACACTAATCTGGGCCGTACCCAATCATTCTTCCGCCATCATCCTTGCGGCATTCTTGCACCATGCATTTTTCCACCATGCACGCTTATCTCTTATCCTGCCGTGCCTATATGCCATCGTCCTACTTGTTCCCACCGTCACGTCTTCAAACGGAGCGCGTCACTCGGGAGCAGTCACGCGGGTTGGTTTTCTCGCCGTATCGTCCTACTTGTTCGCACCCCGTCGCGTCCTCAAACTAACGAGGGCGGCAATTTGATGCCGCACGCCTACTTGCTCGCACCCCGCCCATACACATCCTCGAATCGCACGATGTCATCCTCGCCGAGATAAGCTTCCCGACTGCACCTCGATGATCTCCAGGGGCAGGCTGCCGGGGTTTTCCAAGCGGTGTTGCACACCCAGCGGGATATAGGTCGATTGGTTTTCGGTGAGCAGAAACACTTCTTCGCCGCGGGTCACCCGCGCCGTGCCGCGCACCACAACCCAATGTTCGGCGCGATGGTGATGCATTTGCAACGACAGCGTGGCGCCAGGCTTCACGATGATCCGCTTCACTTGAAAACGCTCGCCGGCGTCGATGCCTTCATAACTGCCCCAAGGCCGATAGACGCGGCGGTGGGTCAGGCGTTCGCTGCGATTCTCCGCCTTGAGCCGCTCGACAATTTTTTTGACGTCCTGCGTCTGGCTTTTGTGGGCCACCATCACCGCGTCGGCGGTCTCCACCACCACCATGTCTTCCAGCCCTACCCCGGCCACCATCCGGTATTCGGAAATCAGCAGGCTATTGCGAGTGGCGTGGGTATACACATCGCCCTTGGTCACATTGCCGTCGATATCGGGCATGCCCACCTCCCATACCGCCGACCAGGCCCCCACATCCGACCACCCGGCGGCCAACGGCACCACCGCGGCCCACAAACCCTCCACCGGCTGGCTGGTCAATTTCTCCATCACCGCGTAGTCGATCGAATCGCTGGGGCATTGGCTAAAGGCCTTTTTGTCCACCCGATAAAAATCCCGGTCCTGCACCCCACCCTCGTCGGCACGCCGGCACGCCGCCAGGATATCGGGCCGGTATTGCGCCATGGCCCGCAGCCACACGGCGGGCTTCATCACGAACATACCGCTGTTCCACAAATACTCGCCGCTCGCCACATAACCCTCGGCCGTGGCCCGGTCCGGCTTCTCGACAAAGGTCGCCAGCGCACGGGGCGCGACCGCCGTCGAGCCGTCGCGCGAAGGGCGCAGCGTATCGCCCACTCGAATATAACCGTACCCCGTCTCCGGCCCGCTGGGTACGATCCCGAAAGTAACCAGTGCGCCCTCCTCGGCCAAGGCCACCGCTTCGGCCATCGCGACCCCGAACGTCACCGGATCGCGAATCACATGATCGGCCGGCATCACCAGCATCACCGCCTCATCGCCGTTTTTCTCAAGCGCCAGGGCCGCCAGCGTCAGCGCCGGCGCGGTATTGCGGCCCGCCGGTTCGAGGATGATGGTAGCGTCGGACACACCCAATTCCCGCACCTGCTCGGCCACCATAAAACGGTGTTCCTCGTTACACACCAGCAGCGGCGTACCCATGACGAAGGGCGGGATCGCCTTTCCCAGGCCCTCCATCCGCGACACCGTTTCCTGCAACAGGGAACGGCTGCCGAGAAAGGCCAGCAGCTGCTTGGGATAATGTTCACGGGACAGGGGCCAAAGGCGGGTGCCGGAGCCCCCGGAAAGAATGATGGGTTGCAGCTTCATATTATTTTCCGATGAGTCACAAAGCCAACGCGACCAAGCCTCTAACGGACCAGGGCGACAGCGCAACTATAACAAAAGAAGATCAAAGCCGTACACCAACAGCGGTTAAGTCTTCATCAAGGCTTTAAACCACCGCTCCTCCACTATCACACTCACTTGAGCGGGAGTACTGAAGAGGCAAATACACTGCGTCAAACCCCGCGACCGAATCTCCCCTCCTTATCAAGGAGGGGTGCCCCCGAAGGGGGCGGGGTGGTTCGCGCCGTGCCTTTAAAAAACACCACCCCGGCGCTATCGCGCCACCCCTCCTCGCTTGAGGAGGGGAGTGAGGAGACATGCGATCTTCATCGCGGGGGGAAGGCTCAACGCAGCAATTGCGAAACACCCCCTGAAATCACAAAACACCGTCTGAATCTGAAAGGGGCAAGTACACTGCGTCAAACCCCGCGACCGAATCTCCCCTCCTTATCAAGGAGGGGTGCCCCCGAAGGGGGCGGGGTGGTTTACGCCGCGCCTTTAAAAAACACCACCCCGGCGCTATCGCGCCACCCCTCCTCGTTTGAGGAGGGGAGTGAGAGACAAGCAATCTTCTTCGCGCGGGGCGTCTGAAGCTGAAGGGGACAAGTAACAGTGCGTCATAAACCCCGCGACCGAATCTCCCCTCCTTCTCAAGGAGGGGTGCCCCCGAAGGGGGCGGGGTGGTTTGCGCCGTGCTTTAAAAACACCACCCCGGCGCTATCGCGCCACCCCTCCTCACTTGAGGAGGGGAGTGAGGAGACTTGATCTTGATCGCGGGGGAAGTGTAGTGGTCAAGTCATTTTGGCCACGGGTTTATAGGCACTCCAGTACCGTTGCTCAGCCGCATTGGGCGTCAGTCCGGCGTTATGTGCATGCGGCCTGAACTGACTGTAATACCCGATCACATACTGCGTGATGCGCTGTTTCGCTTCGTCGAACGATGCGTAACCGATCTCGGGGATCCATTCCGTTTTCAGGCTTCTGAAGAAGCGCTCCACTGGACTGTTGTCCCAGCAGTTGCCGCGCCGACTCATGCTCTGCACCATCTGATACCGCCACAGCTGCTGCCGGAACGCCAGGCTGGTGTACTGGCAACCTTGATCGGAATGGAATAGAACACCTTTCGGTTCTCCGCGCGACTCATAAGCCATCGTCAGCGCCTTCTTTGCCAGTTCGCTGTCAGCTGCCAACGACAACGCCCATCCCACCGGTCGCCGCGCGAACAGATCCAGGACCAGCGCCAGATACGCCCAACGCCGACCGGTCCAGACGTAGGTGATGTCGCCCGTCCAAACCGTGTTCGGCGCATCGACATCGAACTGCCGATCCAGCCGGTTGGGGATGTTCAGGTGCGGCTGCTCGGCTTTCTTGTAGCGGTGCGTCGGCTGTTGGCTGCTCACCAGCCCCAGCACCTGCATGCGCCGGCCGGCACGGTAACGGCTTAGGGGCAGCCCTTCCGCCGTGAGCATCTTCGCAATCGTCCGCGCCCCAGCCGAGCCGTTGCTAAGCGTATGCGCGTCTTTCACGCGTTCGCGCAGCCGTCGCTCCTCAGGTGCAAGCGTCTTGGGCCTGTCGTGCCAGGCCCGGTAACTGCTGCGGTGAACGCCAAACAGGCTGCACAGTTGCTGCACCGGGTAACTCTCTTGAAGCCGCTGGACTAGCGTGAACTGCTCAACGAGTCCGACATCAAGAGAGCTGTAGCCTTTTTTAGAATTTCTTTCTCCATCTCGACTCGGCGCAGCTGCTTTTCCAGCTCCTGAATGCGGCGCTGGTCCGGCGTCATCGCGGTCGCTTTCGGCGTTTGCCCTCGCCGCTCCTGCCGCAGCTGGCGCACCCAGTTCTCCATCGAAGTCTTGCTGACGCCCATCGCGTCACACGCCGCCTTGACGGTGTAGCCCTGGTCGACCACCAGACCCGCCGCCTCCAACCGGAATTCCGGACTGAACGTTTTTCTCTTCTTCGCCATTTTGTCACCTGTCTTCGTTTGCGGGTAATAATATCACCCAGAATCAGGTGGCCAAATCGACTATGCCACTACAACCCCTCCTCGCTTGAGGAGGGGAGTGAGGAGACAAACGATCTTCATCGCGGAAGATGGCGGGGCAGAATGGCGGGAGAGAATACTCAGCTATTGCGAAACGACTAAACCTGCCCGCTCGACTCGGCGGCGGGGGCAGTAGTGTTTACGGCCTTTGCTTCCACCTGCTGCTGCTCGGCCCAGACCACCTTCGCCAAATAGTTCAAGGCCAGCACATACAGCCCGAAAAGGCCCAAGAAACTGAGCAACATCACCCCATCCGATAATTGCCCGGTGTGGCCGACTATCCCGACGATGGCGAACAACAAACCCAGCGCCCAAATCAGCATGGTCGTTTGCTTCACCGAATAACCCGCCGCCAGCAGGACATGGTGAAGATGCTGCCTATCCGCGGAAAACGGCGACTGCCCCGCCATGAGCCGGCGCAACATCACCGCCACCGTATCCATCAGCGGCACGGCGAATATCCACAACGCGATCACCGGATGCATGATCCGATGGTCGCCTTGGGAAAACTCGATCAGGAAACGGGCGATGACGAAGCCCAGGAACAGACTGCCGGCATCCCCCATGAAGACCTTCGCTCGCTTGCGCCACGGACTGCGGGCATTGAACACCAGGAAGCCGGCCACACAGGCTATCAGCACCATGAGCACATCCAAGTCCTGCGACATACCGGCGTCATAAGCCAGATAGGCCAGCGAACCCAACGTGATCAGGACCAGCCCCCCGGCCAACCCATCCAAACCGTCGGACATGTTAACCGCGTTGAGCACGCCCACCGTGCAAAAAATCGTAAAAGGTATGGCCAAGGCCCCCAACGAGAGTATCTCCCCGAAGGACAACCACCCCAAATCCTCCAGCGCGACACCACCCACCAAGGTCAACAATAAAGCGGCAACCACCTGCGCCAGAAAGCGCACACGCTTACTGAGTTCCTGCAAATCATCCAACATGCCAATGACCACCAGCAAAAATCCGCCGGTGATAAGGGCTGGAAATCGTTCCCAAGGGGCATAGATCAGGCTCAAGCCCACACAGAATCCGATGAACATGGCCAGGCCGCCCACCAGCGGAACCTGCCCCACATGCAGCTTCCGCGCGTCCGGCTCGTCCACCAGGCCAATCCGATTGGCCAATAGGGGAAGAACATAAACCATAGCCATTACCACGGCCATGACCACCAGCGCAGTAAACACTATCCCCACTGTGCCTCCTAATCCCGTTTATTAAATTCCTTAAGTATTCCTAGTAGCGTCCAGGCGACTCCATAAAAGCATTGTTTCTAGAAATACCATAATCAATCTTGTGTAATTTTTTGCAAACACCCAAACTAGAAAATCATGTATTACAAACAGGAGGTTACACGGACTTAAGTTCTCATACAAGTCATAAGATAACCCATTTTACAAATTTACTTCTCAGACATCAGATGGCAGAAACGACTGAATTAAAACTTAATTAATAGCAATTTAAGGAGGTTTCCGAACGTTAATGTAAGCGCTCATTCACAGACAACTAAGGCGGGCACATACATCGAGCAAAACATATGCCACTCAAAATTAGTCAGCTACACTGCAAAACTTCCAGAAAATATCGCTATTGATATTTTTTAATATTTAAATCGGATATAACAGACAAATATTGATCAATGACAATCTGCTCATCAAATTCCCGTTCCATTTTTTCTCGTCCCCGGTGTCCCATCTCTGCCCGCGCCTCAGCTGAGAGCGTTATCATTCGAATCATTTTCTCCGCCAAATCATTTGCATTTCTTACTTCGCACAAAAAACCATTCATTTCATCTTCTACTACTTCACGACATCCCACTGCATCCGTAGTGATGATAGGGCGCCTCAGCGCCGCGGCTTCCAGCAATGCGCGCGGCACACCTTCCCGAAAAGACGGCAACACCACGCAATCAGCGGTCTCGATGTAAAGCCTCACATCGTCACTTACACCGAGATAATTCACCACGCCTTCATCAACCCAGCCCTGCATTTGC
This sequence comes from uncultured Gammaproteobacteria bacterium, assembly GCA_963729605.1. Lineage (GTDB taxonomy): Bacteria > Pseudomonadota > Gammaproteobacteria > DRLM01 > DRLM01 > CAKKSB01. Next base: position 76,968 of record CAVSNY010000005.1, read on the forward strand.
TGCCGCGAGATCGCTGCCGGATTCTGCACGTCCAAAAAACCCAGCAAACAGAACTCCACCGCGGGATAATGACGCCGGACCTGCCGCGCCGCCTCCACATATTCCCCCACGCCTTTATTCCACAACATTCGCGCAACCAACAGAAAGCGGAAAGGTCCATCCTTCCCCCCTCTCCCGCGAGCTGGAGAGAGGTCGGGGGTGAAAGTGTTCGGAATTTCCACCATCGAAAACCGCTCCAGATCGATCCCCGATCCGGGTACGCGATCCGTCATCTCTGCCCGCACCAATCCACTCTCCACAAATAAACGCCGATCATCCTCGTTCTGAAAAAAAACCCGTACCGAACGGCCCAATGCCAATCGATAAAGACCGCATACCACTTTAGTCAACCAACCATCTCGAATAAACACCGCGCCCAACCCAGCAATGTTATTAATTACTGGAACACCCAAGGTATGGGCCGCCAGCGAACCATAGATATTGGGTTTTACTGTATAACCGAGAAACACGGTCGGGCGCTCTTTCCGCAACAGGCGATAAAAACGCCACAGCAGTAACATATCCCGCCCTGGATGCGTGCCCTTGTTGTCCATGGGTAACGGTACATAACGGCAGCCGAGTTCAATAAGCCGAGGTGCGTATTCGTCGTACGGAGCGACAGCCACGACTTCATACCCTTCCGCCACCAGGGCACGAATCAAACCGGCGCGAAAGTTCACCAGATTCCAGGCCGCATTGAGCGCGATCATCACCTTTGGCATCAGACCCGTTGCTCCTCGAGCCATGCCTGGAACATCAACACATCCCACAGGTGATACTGCCAATTACGCTTCCCTGAAAGATGCTCAGTCCATTTTTGCCGAATCGGTCCCGGATGAAAATAGCCCTCTCTCTTCAACCGATCTTCGGCCAACAAGCTCTCTGCCCATTCACGCAACGGTCCGCGCAACCAACTATCTATCGGCACCCCAAAACCCATCTTGGGGCGATCAATTAACACCTTGGGCACATACTTGTAAAGCACTTGCCGCAAAATCCATTTGCTCTGCCCATTGCGTATTTTCATCGACAAGGGCAAACGCCAAGCAAACTCCACCACCCGGTGGTCGAGCATCGGCACGCGTGTTTCCAAGCTTACGCCCATGGCAGCGCGGTCTAATTTCACCAGAATATCGTTGGGCAGATAGCTTATAGCATCCAGAACCATCATGCGGTGCTCAAGGCCATCCACAGCAGACCAAGCATCCGTCAAGGTTAACGCCGTTGGCGGCTCGTTGGCTCCGATAACGATATCAGTGGGGTTCTTCCAGTGCGACACCACGCCGCGATAAATTTCCTCTACACTCGCCGCTCCCAGAATTTCCGCGAGCTTGTGCATCTTGTCGCCCGGCTGTGTAAACCTCGCCTTGGCGGGCAACAGCGACGCGATCAACCCATACCAGCGATTCCACGCTGCCGGCGATGCCGCCAATAGCGCGCAGGCCATACTGCGCCGTACTCCCATAGGCAAGACACTCAGCTTCCTCCAAATTCCGCTGACCATCAAATAGCGATTATACCCACCAAATACCTCATCCCCCGCGTCCCCCGATAGCGATACAGTCACATGCTGTCGCGTCATCTTCGAAACCAGAAACATAGGAATTTGTGACGAATCAGAAAATGGCTCGTCGTAAAGAACTGGCAAAGACGGAATCACCTCGAGTGCTTGCTGTGGCGATACATACAACTCCGTGTGTTCTGTACCCAAATGCTGTGCTACTGCCTTAGCGTACTCCGCCTCATTGTAGCCTTGTTCATGGAGTCCTATGGTAAAGGTCTTCACAGGCCGATCGGATTGCGCCTGCATTAACGCCACGATAGTGGACGAGTCCACTCCGCCCGAGAGAAACGCCCCAAGCGGCACATCCGCCATCATTTGCTGTCGGACCGCATCCCGCAGCAGCGTATCCAGAGCAGATACCGCATCAGAGTCCGATCCGCCATAAGGGCTATTCTGCCCCTGGCTTGCTACTTGCCGCAAAGACCAATAAGGAACTGGCTGCCCAGCCGCAAAGGCCCCTAAGCTGGGATCAATGCGCAACCATGTTCCCGGCGGCAGCTTAAAAATATTTTTGTAAATTGAATATGGTCCAGGGACACAATTGTGGCGCATTAATAATGTCAGCGCGTCACGATTGATCTCTCCAGCAAACGCCTGGTATGTCCGCAGTGCCTTTAATTCCGAACCAAAAAGAAATGCGCCATTTTGCCAGCCGTAATATAGGGGTTTTTCGCCAAAACGATCTCTAGCTAAAACGAGATAGCGTTGCTCCCTGTTCCATAGCGCAATGGCAAACATCCCAACACACTTTTTTAACGTGCGCTCAACGCCCCATAATTCAAAGCCCGCCAGCAGCGTTTCAGTATCCGAATGTCCACCCCATTCGAAACCTATCAATTGCTTACGCAATTCCTGGTGATTGTATATCTCTCCGTTAAATGCCAGCACAAAACGACCGGAGGTCGACACCATCGGCTGATTGCCAGCAGGCGATAAATCAAGAATCGCCAACCGACGATGAACGATTCCGATACCGGCAGCCACATCACACCAAATACCTTCACTGTCCGGTCCACGATGAGCAATCCGATCCCCCATACAACTCAAGGAGCGTCGCAGTGCTGCATGATCCGCAATCCTATCGGCAATGAGTCCAGCGAACCCACACAATTATGCAAGCCCTCGACGAATCAAATCCTCAAAGTATGCAATTGTTGGCGGCAAACCTTCCTGCAAAGAAATGCGGGGACTCCAATCCAACTTGGATTTCGCTAGCTCGATATCAGGCTGTCTTTGCTTAGGGTCATCCTCTGGCAATGGACGATGAATTAACTTAGAGCGACTCCCAGTAAGATCAATGACCATTTCGGCCAACTCGCGGATTGTAAATTCGTTTGGGTTCCCGATATTCACTGGACCAGTAAAACCGTCATGCCGCATTAACCGCATGATCCCTTCGATCAAGTCATCGACGTAACAAAATGACCTGGTCTGCAAACCATCACCATAGAGAGTGATTGGCTCATCACGTAGCGCTTGCATGATGAAATTAGAAACCACTCTACCATCGGCAGGATGCATTCTAGGACCATAGGTATTAAAGATACGTGCAACCCGAATCTCCAATGAGTGTTGTCGATGGTAATCAAAAAACAATGTTTCGGCACAGCGCTTTCCTTCGTCATAACAAGCCCTCACGCCGATTGGATTAACTGAACCCTTATAAGATTCGGGCTGCGGATGAATTTCCGGATCACCGTAAACTTCACTGGTCGACGCCTGAAAGATACGACAGCGAATTCGTTTGGCCAACCCAAGCATATTGATTGCGCCGTGCACACTCACCTTAGTCGTTTGCACTGGGTCAAGCTGATAGTGAATGGGAGATGCCGGGCAAGCTAGATTCCAAATTTCATCTGTTTCTACGTAAAGTGGAAACGTGATGTCATGTCGTATTGCCTCGAAATGAGGGTTCTCGAACAAATGCAGCAGATTCTCTCGACTACCCGTAAAGTAATTGTCAACACACAAAACATTGTGGCCATCAGCAATCAAACGATCACATAAATGGGATCCTATAAAACCAGCCCCTCCTGTAACTAACGATGTTTTTCTCAAACTATTTCTCATTTAAGCTTCCCCATTCATCACAAATGATGCAATCTAAGTGTTCGGGACCCCATTTCCCGCCAAAGATTTACCGCATCCCCCATCGACACGTCCTGCAACACACAGCGAAACCGCTCATTCAAATCGCGTTCAACACATAGCCACCAACGCGAAAAATTTTCACGCAAATCAACAGGCATTGTCTTGGCCAAAGCTTTCAATGACGCCAAATTATCGTAATCAATTCGGTTAATTTTAAATCCAGCATCTTTTACCAATTGGTCAATTTCGGATGCGATCACGCGTTGTTGATACTTTTCTTGCCTACCTAAAGCAGCCATAGCCGGTGAAACAATGGTGCGGACTTTGGCGCGAAGAGCAGGCGACCACGAACCTATATCCGATAAATCTAACTCGTTTCTAAAGTGGCCATCATCATAATTTAGATAGAAAACGCCATCCGGCGCCAGAAGTCGTTTTGCATCCTTCAAATATGCAACCTTATCTACTACATGCTCGAATACGCTAAAACTAACAATGTAATTAGCTAAAATACTAAGTCTATTAATGTCATTACCTCCGAATATTTCGGCATCGCAATCTTGCAGCCTTTTCTTTGCGATACGACATGCTACATTACTAGGTTCAAAGCCTATTAGTTTGATTTGGAGATTTTCGCGAAGAATTGTTGGCCAATCACCCCCATCTCCACACCCAAAATCAAACACAACAATATTTTCACTACCTTGAGATGCATGCGAAGACAAGATTTCTTCAATGATACGTGTCTTCGCGGCATTCCCATGCCAGTATAGCTTTCTGCAATCTCTGTTCATGAACATTCCAGATAAATGGTCTTGGTCTGTGACACCATTTTTTCCAGTGTAAACAATTCCAATGCGCGCCGATTTCCAGCAGCACCAAAAACTTCCCTAATATCGTCTTTTTCCATTCTCAGAAATGCCTCTCCCAACGCTTGAGCATTATTCACATCACATAAAATACCCGTCTCGTTATGCGTTACCACTTCTGGAATCGCACTAACGGCCGTCGCCACTATTGGTTTTGAGGCGGCCATAGCTTCAAGTAAAACAAGACCAAATCCTTCATAGATAGAGGTTAGTGCAAAACAGTCGATTGTATTCATCACTAGAGGAATATCTTCCCGATAGCCTGCCCAAATCACCTCATCCGAGATACCCAACTTTTTGGCCAACTCCTTAAGCTCTTCCTCAAGAGGACCACGCCCAACCAATAACAAACGAGCAGGCTTTGTAGCATATTTTCTATAATTAGCGTATCCCGTGAGCAAAACATGCAAAGCCTTTTGTGGGACAAGTCGCGCAACAGTTCCGACCAGCCAGGCATCGGATGGCACGCCCCACTCCGAACGCACCGCCAAAATCGCATCGTTGGAGAAAGTTTTGTATGGCACCGGATCGATGCCATAACGAATGGTCACAACTTGTTCCGATGCCAAGCGAACATACTGCCGCACATAGGCATTCACAGCGTCTGAAATAGCAATTATGCGACTTGCACGATCTGCAACAAACCGGCTAAGCCATCGTGCCCCAACGCCACGATAAAATGGCTCATCGTTATGCTTGCTGATTACCAAGGCTGGCCTTCCAGAACTTGGTAACATCAATGCAATCCTTACATATAGCTCGGCTGGCGGCATGTGCGCATGCACGATAGAAGGATTAAAATGATTAATTAGACGACACAACCTTAGCGCTGGACCTAGCTCACCATAACGACGAAGCGCAAGGCACTCAACCGAAATACCCATCTCCTTAAAGGCGCGTTCCCAATAACCATCACCTTTAAGAAACGCGACGGAAACCTGAAAACCATCTAGCTTTTGATTACGGACGAGATCGACAAGATGATTTTCCGCACCTCCACGGTTTATGGTGGTAATAACATGAAGTATTCTCACCCCAGGCCTCTTTCAATTATCAGTTGAAAAGATCTTCGACGCAAACCCGCGTTAAGTAGCAGTCCGTATAATATCGCATTTAAAAATGTAATTTGAAATCCACGATATATACCGATATCTATCGATGAAAAAGAAAAGATTAAAATAAATAAACAATAAGAAAATACAACAGGGCTGCTAATCCGTTTCTTCAATAGAAGGATTAAAAAGCATGCCGGCAGCAATACAAAAAACCCCAATTCCGCAGCCAGCGTAAAGTACAAATTATCCGAAAAGGCATTCGACCCGGGATGCAATATTCTATCGGTTGGAACAAAGTCGAAAACGTATGTCGAAAGCGACGTCATGAGACTAAATAGTCCATGACCAAGTCCGCCCACTGTGACAGATGCACCAAACCCCAAGTATTCTGAATTCAACATAACAAAGGGGGTAGATATAACTAGCAAAACTCTCATATACATGTTGCTTGCGTCCTCAACCTTCTCACCAGATGCAAATAGCGAAATTTCAGAAAGCTGGGATGACACGCCGGGGTTTACCCAGGAAGCAATTTGCAAAATAGGAATGAGGGCCACCAAAATCAAAATAAACCATTTAAGCCGGTCTACTCTTAGTGATCGCGCGACAAGTAGATATCCAAAGGCAATAAAAAAGGCTATAACCGCTCCTTTCTTTGGAAAAAAAATAACCGCAAGAAGAAAAAATAGTATAGATGTTACTTGAAAAATAAACTTTGTCTTCTTTGAAAATCGATCATCAATTATCGCGCAAACAAGAAAAAAGAAAGATGCAAGAAAAAAGCCGGCAGAATATATTTTTGAATCTCCAGAAAACGCGTCGATCATAAAAATCGATACAACGGCACCAGATATTGCCGCCAATATAAATGGCAAGGTTTTAACAGAGTAAGAATATGCAAATAGAAAAATAACAAATGCCTCTACTATTTTTAGTATAGATTTGAATGTATCAATCGGCGACGCACTGAATGAAACTGAGACTATCGCCACGACAAAGTATGAGAAAATAAGTTTCAACTCCGGAGCAATGCTACGCAAATTTCTACCACCTTCCTGAATCAATATTAAAAGGCAAATAAATGCCAGAATATCAATTACTCCTATGTTGAAATTTCCAGAGCCGACACTCATCGAATTATTCTTTGGAAGAAAAGAGAAAAAAACAATTAAGCAGATGAGTAAAGATGGAAAAGTCATTCTCGTGTTACGCTTTTCTGGCGACGCCAACTTTGATACCTCTGCGGCACAGTGACTCATGCTTTTTTCAAAACCGCCACAATGTGATATCCGTTGCTCTTATCAGCATAACGGCATCGCGCCCATAGTCTCCGCCACACAAATCGCCTGAGAAATATCGGCTCAAATACCCAATATTTATTAATTGTCAACTTTAAATATAACTTCAGCCACAACGGTTCTCTGTAAATCCGATCCATTGATAGATCGCTATAGGCAACACCTGCCGATATCAACTGAAGTTTTAGCAGGTCCTCTGTGTAATGACGATAATGTTTTTTATTTAATGGAAGAACTGTAGATGGAACGGAAATAATCACATGTCCGCCATCCCTCACCTTGGTAAATAGATATTTTATAAATTCGACAACGTCATGGTCAGGAATATGTTCGAGAACTTCGATAGCAACTGCAACATCTGATACATCGCTGATATCTCTTTCACCCACGCACAAAAACTCTACCTCACTATTGAGCGCCTTCGCTAAGTTAATGGCTCTAGGTTCAAGATCAATTCCTATTTTCTTCTTAATTGAGCTAAGGCTTCCAATGAATCTACCATCACCACAACCAACGTCTATGACCGACTGAGGCGAAAGGCTTTCAACAATTAATCTTATATGTTCCTGGTAGCAAAGATATTCCAAACCCCAGTTCAGGCTTTTGTATCGAACACCTGCACCTTTTTCATCAAGCCAAGGGATATAGTGATACGGATAAAGATACTGCCTTGATTGAAAGTTGAGCTTACTACTAATAGATTCTGAAATCTTCTCATGCATTTACGAATCTCCACAGCATAAATCTGTAATACATCGATACTCCACAATAGTTAACTAATATTCCCAGTGGTGCACCAATCAGACCCAGCTCTTCGGTGAAGATATACACAAACGAAACAGTTAAGGCGATAGAAATGACATTGGCATATAACGTAATAGCTGGATCTGTTGCGAGTGAAAAAGGGCGGCCCCACCAGAGTTGCTGAGCCATGAAAGAAGCAATCACCATTACACCAAAAGCCAAATACTGTTCACCTGTTAGATTTAAGTTATTCCATTCACTATAAAGGCTAAGAAAAGGTGCGATGAAAAAAAGCAACAGTGCAAATCCCTTCATCAATGAATTGTTGGCGTGAGCAACAGTATCTCGAATGGTCTCCGCCTTATTCTCAATCATTGCCTGTACAAAGCGAGGATATATCTGAGCCGCATATGGCCCAGCGAGCATGCTCATGGGACTAAGGAATTGTTTAAATAAATTATAAATCCCCACATTGGTAGGATTGGTCAAATAACCCAGGATAACCGTATCAATGTGCTGATTCCCTGCCTTCAAGCTAGAAGATAAAAACGTACTGAGACTGAATCTAGCGTAGTTACCAAGATGCTGCCTTGGTATACGCACAGCGCGCAAATTACTGAACAATTTATGAAGAGGAAAACCATAAACGACAACTGTTACAAATATCGAAGGAATCAGCATAACCCACACGATGTTCTCAAAGCTGAGCTCCACCCCTAAATAGACCGCAAGAGCCAGCAATACGACTTTCAACATCTGTTCTGCAACATTCAGGCTATTTATAAAGCGGAAACGTTCTTCGGCCACCAGCAGGCCAAGCGCCGTTCCCCGCAAGAACGTTGCAAGCATGATGCCGGAAAAAATGGCGACTCCAGCTTGCGAATTGATTTCCTTGAGAAGAACTTGCGCGATCGTTGGCGCCATTATTTGCACCACCAAGAACAATATCCCACCCATCAGCAGATCCAGCATCAATCCAACCATAAGTGAAAGCCGACACAGTCCGGGATCATTCTCAACTTGCCCTCGCTTATAAAAGTTAATCACAGCTTCATTGGTACGAAACGTTATGAGATTAGTGAGAACACCAGCCAGCGCGGCCATCATGGCGATCCTACCGTAAACATCAATACCTGCGTATCGTGTGATTATCGTAATCGAGACAAATCCAGCGCCAAGCGTCGCCAATTGAGCGCCATAGCTAAAAAGAACGTTGCTTTTAAACCGGGAATCGATAAGGCTACGTTTCACGCTAGTGTTTCCTTATCAGCGTTCTGCTCAAATTTGGTAGCAGTTAGCATTCTCCAATCGTGCATCCAAGAAAAAATATTTTCGGCCCTCTTATTCCACGTGTATGCGTGAACGTCTTGCCACGCTTGGTCAACGATAGCGGAGCAATCGTTATCAAATATCCATTGAATTTTCTTTGCCAGATCTTCTGGATCATCTGGATTAAATAAAATGGCATTTTCACCGTCGCGGAGGATCTCCTGCAATGACGGGATCCTGGAGGCAACGATCGGTTTTCGTGCCGCCATGTACTCAAATAACTTGAGCGGTGAGGTATACGCGCTCATCGGATCTTTGGAAGAATTCGGCAACACCAGCACATCGGCGGCATCCAAATAACTACGAACTTCGCTCCTTGGTTTGTAACCGAGAATCTCTATACCTTTCCGCCCTTCCACATATTTTCTGAACGCGGGCAAGGTATCGGGTGAACCGCCAAGAAAAACGACCTTACAATTTGACGGTAGATACTCAATGCAATCCGCAAGTGTATGAATACCTTTCCACGGAAAGAGGTTGCCTGAATATAGAACGACCTTGTTTCTACGATTTGATTGTTTTTCGCTGAAGATTAATTCATCTTTCTTCACACCGTCATGCGCGACCAGTACATTTGTGGAGAATCCTTCGTAGAGCATCTTTAAATGGTTATTGATCACCACAATGCCGTTCACATGTTTAGCGTGCCGCGCCTCCCTCACCGAGAACTTGTGTGCCTCGAAAAATACTTTTTGCTTAATCAGGCCAACTTTTTTTCCGAAAGCAAGCGCAGACAATGTTATGCTGTCACGAACGAAAACATAGCGATCTTCCGGCGCCTTCATTAAACTTAAAAAGCAAATTATCGAAAAAGAAAGGGCTTCGATTTGAAACCACATGCGATCAGATATTTGCCGAACCCATGGTAGATCAATGGATAACAAGCGCTTCAATTTAAAATTTTGGACAACGCCATAATCAAGGAAAGTATTATTAACTGGGTCAGATAAAGCGCTCTTCGCAGAGTAGTCCCCTCGCCTCGACGGATGCCAAAACTCAACCGAACTAAACAGACCTGCAAAAGCCTCGCACATACAGAAAGATTGATAGGTGTTAGCCTTTCTCGATGGTATTTGAGTATTCGAGATATAAATAAGGTCAGCCAAGTGCGTTCCTCTTCTCGAAAACAACTCCGACATAAGCTGATAGTCGATTCAACCTAGGCAGTGAGATGCCAGGGCCTTTCATGAAAGCAACCTCAATCGGAACCAAACCAAGGTTGTTCCCGTGACGAAGCATCCCCGGCAAAAGTGGAAAATGCAAATGATCGCGCGCACCCAAGAACTTATTGATAAAACTGCCAGCGGTAACATCCGAAACAAGTAAATAACTGATTAGTTTTTGAATAGCGTAGGGATTCGGGAAAGTAATGATGTATCGTCCTCCTAACTTGAGCGAACGGGAGCAATTTTCGAACGCCAACCATGGATTATTCAAATGCTCAATCACCTCACACATCACGACAATATCGAAAATATCTTTATAAAGAGCGTCACCACCCAGATCATAAACTGATTTCTTCCGATAGATTATCGATCCATCACTAATATAGTTGCCAATCTTTTCAGAGGTATCGATACCGACAATTTCAGATTGGGCCGAGAAATTATTTAAAATCGCATTATGGATAAATGGCTCTGCATATTCGCCAATAAACCCGACATCTAAGATACGTGATTTAGCATTGGCTCTGAAAATACTCGCTATTACAAAGTCTACTCTTGATGTATATTTAGCCACGCACGTCTCCAATGAATTTATTTCAGTGGCTTTTCGAAGACCGCGAGAATATCGAGTGCATATCGTTCCGGCACGGAATAACCGTCGATGCGTGGTCTTATCGATATCAGGCGATCTAGAGGTGTCAGTAAAAGATATAGGACAGTGGATCCTAATGGCCTTAAAAATGGCGGAAGGCAGATCGATGGCAAACGAGTACCGACCCACGTTAAAAGACCCTCTCCTACCGCTTCCATATGGATGCATTGAAGACCGGAACGAGACCATAACCTCTCCATGGTCTTATGAGTGAACCGCCAATAATCATTTGGATCACCATGATACTCATGAATAAATGGCACGCTAACGAATAGCCGCCCACCCGGCTTTAAAACTCTGTAGATCTCCAATGGCGCGACCGTCAAATCGTATACATGCTCGAATAGGTGGAACGCCAATACCGCATCGAATGAATCGGAATCCAAAGCGAACGGCTTTTCCACATCGAGCGCAACCACACCCTCGCTCGCAAATAAATCTGTTTTCAATAGCGTCGAATCAGAAGAAATCCGCAAAAAATTAAAATAAGAATTCTTCCCAGATTTTCCACCTATCTCCAAGATGGCACCATTAACACTGAATTTAGATAAAGAAAGATTAAAAAGCGTTCGAGACAAACTTTTGCCGTGCAAGAGTTGTCTAGCAACACCAATTGGAGAATGGAATTTATGCGTTAATCCGGTCATTTTCCATCCAAAGGAAACGCGTTAATAAGTTTTCCAGTCAGCGCATCGAGTGAATGATCCTTCACCACAATCGAACGCATCGCATCTCCTAAAGCTAGTCGATCCACGACCGGCATCTTTGCAATCATCGCTATTTTTTTTGCCAACGTCGCGGGATCATTTTTGGGAATCACGAGGTCACTAGAAGCCAGCCCAAAAACATCTCGAAAAGCAGCATTGCTCGTAATTACCACTAATCCGCAACTCATAGCTTCTAACACTGCCTTGTCAATACTGTCGGTATCACTACTGTTAATGAAAACATCCGCACCATGGTATGCCTCGTGGACCCTATGGAAGGGAAAAGCTTGGTGAAAAGTGACAACCCCGGCGAACGATAATTCCTCTGCTTGCTGACGTAGTTGGCGTGCGTAAACTTCCGCCGCTTTCCCTGCCGGATCACCCACGTAGCGCAATTCCAATCTCTGCTGTACCTCGAAAGGCAGCATGGCAAGAGCCTCTAGAGCTACTTCCAGCCGTTTAACCGGTGATAGGCGACCAACAGTGAGTAGCACGAGTTTTTCTTCGCTATTCTTACGCGCCATTTTACTCGGAGAGAAACGAGCAACATCGATACCATGCCCTATAAACTGAACCTTATGGGTATTAATCTGAAATCCACTTTTGCTTGCAGACACAACTCGATCTACCAACTGCGTGGCCAAACGTAGCAATAGAGAAACGTGCGAATGGGTGTACCAAAGTACAACCGGAATGTTTCTAGATTTCAATAATGGCCAACCGAGCACTGCAAATAACGGCATCATGTGAGCGAAGCAGACATCTATTCGCTCAGCACGTAGAACGCGCCAAAGAATCCGGTAGAATTCCAGCAGGCGGCGAAACTCAGAATATCCTTTCTCTTTACCAACACTTAAAACTTTGACGTTGCCTGCCACCGACAAGCGCCCCTTCATCATCGTAATAACGAAAACTTGCTCACATTTTTTGGAAAGAGCGTTAATCCAATCGGTTGTAAACCCGAGAACAGAATCGTCAGCGTCTGTTTTTAGGTTAAATATAAGGAGATTCATTTCGCCGCCCACATTCTTACTAGCGAATCAGCCAGACGCTCTCTGCCAAAAAGTTTTCTGACATATTGGCAAGCTGCTTCGGCAAATTGGTGACGCTTCGAACCATCGTTCAACAGGGCTAAGATTCTACTCACCAGGCATTCTCGATCGCCGGGCTGACAGAGATACCCCGTTTTCCCATCCACAATTATATCCTCAGGACCAATACAGGCAGTACTTACCACTGGAAGCCTCGCCATATTAGCTTCGACGATGACCCGACCGAAGCCTTCATAATGAGAGGTAAGTAAAAAGAGATCAGCTGCGCCATAGACCTCCGGAAGTTTTTGATAAGCGACATTACCAAGGAAAACGAAAGCCGCTGCCAGTCCTTTGCTTTGCACCCGATTTTGAATTTCTTTCCTCAGTGGACCATCCCCAGCAATGAGAAAACGGGTATCCGGCGCTCGTGCTAAAACTTGCTGAGCAACATCGATCCACAAGTGCATATTTTTCGGAGCATAAAGACGACCGACAAATAGCACAACCTTGTTTCCAGACAATGACGGGTGAATGGCAGCTTTACAAAATTCTTTCTCTTCCTTAGTCGGACTAAAACTGACACCAACCGGAATGACATGTATAGATTTTACAGGCACTCCGATATTTTCGACGAGCTTACGCTTTTGCTCCTGCGATACCACCCGAACTGCGTCGGCTTTTTTCAGTAGGCTCGAAGCAATACGCCGGCGCACCGCGTTTAGACGATTTTCTTTGAGCCAGTCAGCGGAGAATAGATCAAAGTGCAGTTGAGGAATGAAACGAGCGCGGTATCGTCTCGCCAGCCATAAACCGAGCTGACCATCTTCATACGGTTCTTGAGTAGTGATGACCGTAGGCGCCCAACCATCAACACATACCTCGCGCGAGGCACGAAGAGCATCGATAACAAACAGGGCTCGATGAGCCGATGCGGTACCATATATTTTGAGGTTTGAGACTGGATTGATAAACTGCTGTGACACGAGCTTCTTGGTATAAGTGAGAATGCGCAATTCGCTGCCAGGGACGTATTGGCTTAAGCTCTCAGCGTAGTAAATGTGACGTTGAAGTGTATCCCCGAATCCATTCTGGTTTTCCAGCAGCGTCGGATCTTCGAAAGAATGAGCACACGCAGAGGAGAGTTCATTGAGTTCACGCAGCGCGAGTATGTTGTGAAGTTGGTGTGGTTGTCTTATTGGAATTTAGCAGTCGCGTTAGCGCATTCTCATAGGCGAGAAAACATTCTTCTTCGTCAAAATGTTTCTCCAACATACGGCGAGCATTGCTTGTCAGACGATGACAGGTATCAGAGTTACTTAGTAACTTATGAATAGCATTCATAAGACCTTCGTTGTCGCCATAAGTAACCAACAAGCCGGTTTGATCGTGCTTGACGACTTCGCCAGTACCTCCGACATCGGTCGCAATGACGGGGACACGAGCCGCCATTGCCTCCAATACAACGTGCGGCAGTCCTTCATAGCTAGAATTGAGAATAAAAAGGTCAGAAGTCTCCAGCAGAGCACGCACCTTTGACTTGGATATCTGCCCCAGAAAGATAACTCGGTCGGCAATCCCATAACTCAGAGCCTGCTGTTGAAGCTTGGCCTGCTCGGGGCCCTCACCCGCAATCACCAATCGTGTATTGGGAAGATTGTGTAAAGCTTCTATAAGTCGATCCACGCCTTTCCATGGCACTAGACGGCAAACAGTAGTGATTGTTTTGCCATGGTACGCGGGAAGAGTGAGTTCATCTGCCGGCTGATCGAGTTGGGTTGAATTGTAGATGATCTGAAGCGCCCTGTTATTCGTATTCCAGCCGCTGACAATTTTGGCCAGGTAATGACTGGGGGTGATGATGAGGTAAGCGCGAGCAAGGGAAGTGTCACGGAGTTTATCGAGCAGGCGAAATCGCAATGATTTCGATAAATGCTGATAATCATCAATGGTGCCAGAATACCATTTGCGGACGCGAGCGATTTCCCAAGCACGGTCACCTACTACTTTGTGCAACTCTGGCTTCCGCAATAGCGTCGCTGCTATACGTGTTTCAAGATCAAGGCCATTAGCAAATACAATATTTGCAGATTTTCCTAGCTTGTAGATAGCAGAGATGGTGGTCACCAACCGCTTAAGCCGAGACCCACGACGGAGAATGCGATGGACTTTAAAAGGATAGCAGGTGTCATCATGATCGATGATGTCACTCCAGCAGACAACTTGTACCGTATGCCCTCGTTGCGTTAGCCAATGAGAAATGCGTGGCACAAAGTTGGCCGGGCCACCTATATCGGGCGGAAAAATACCGGATAAAATAAGAATGTTCAATCGTGATGTTTTCACATATCTATACATAGTTAGTTGGACATAGTCGTATCGGCGCGTTTTCTCTTAATGGATGAAAATATTACTGCGAACAGGATGCTCATTAACAAGCCCGCAGCAAACCCCATCGCAACAATCATTTTTCGATCCGGTTTACTTTTCGTCTCAGGCACCACCGCCCGATCGATTATGTTGAATGCATATTGATCCCGCGCGTTGGCGAGCATGATGTTTTTTGTTTGAGCCTCGATCAGTCGATAGATTGATTGCTGCATTTCCAACACGCTAGTCTTAGCTAATTGATCCTTGAGATAGGCAAGACTCTTCTCAGCCTCTGTAATCGCGGCCTGTTGCTCATGCCAGTTCAACCGCTCCACCATGAGGTTGGCCCAGAGTGCCGCTTGCTGGGGATCCTTCCACTCGATAGCCAGAGTGATCAGTCCAGTCTTTTTGTCCTGTGTGATGGTACGGATGTTGTTATCAAAGATTTGATAGGCTTTCCGCAATGTCGGTGTATTTTTGGGATCCTCTACTAGCCATGTTTTATTCTGCGGATCCCATATGTCACTAAACAACACTGGTAACAACTTCTCGTCCTGGATAAAGGCATCGGTAAATGCTCGCGACTTCAAAACTGCAATAACCCTGTCCACAGAATTACCACCCGAACCGATGTTAATGCCCGCTAATGAGGCGATTCCGCCCAACTCCCCTGCGAGAGCGGACAACCGGCCACCTTCTTCAGGAGAGTACTGGTGCCAAAGTAACCTCAGCACGATAAATAGGGGGCATCCACCAGGCAATTGCCGCCGACGCGGCCGTCGTAACTAATGTTACTGCTAGAATTAGCCACTTGAACGAGACCAACACGCGCCACAAATCCAACAAGTTGACCTCATCCTCCGCAACTGCCTCCTGCGGTTGAAGGTAGTACACCACCTGAGAGGGTTCAGCGCTCTTTGTTGGGCCTTGCTCGTTCATTTGCATATCCAGGGTATATCTTGTCTATAACTCATAGATAATTGCATTGTAGTTCTACATCAAATCGAAGCATCGTGGACTCGAGTTTTTGCGCAATCACTTCCCTATCCACAGTTGCCTCCTGTGCGCGAGAATGCGGTTGCGATAAGGCAGGAAATCCGCATGGTCGAAGACATGTCTGCGAATCAATTCGCCATACTGCGTATCACTGCCGAGGATTCTTTTACCATACTTTAATACTTGTCCAAGCAGGGGCTCGCCGACGGCACGGATGTCCACCAAGTCGACCGGACGGCCGGTTTCCCCCGCCAATTCGGTAATCAACTGTATTTTTTCTTCCGTCGTAAGACGACGGCCCGCATCTACCGCAAGATCAAGATCGCTGTCCGCGCGTCCTTTACCTGCCGCCAATGAGCCGAACAAGATCGCCAGGCGTATTTGGGGATACGCGCTTAAGACGGCTAGCAGAGTTTGGTTTAGTTCGGTGTCGGTGGTCATGTCGTAGTAATGAATCTCGCCAAGGCGCTTCGCCCCAGGCATTGCTATGTTCCACTTCCCTGCCTCTCTCCCGAGAGGGGAAAGAACAGCACTAGAGTACACCCACGGCATTCCAGGCCGCGATGGCCAAGCCGAATTGATAGACGATCTGGCTCACGCTGGTCCATAAAGTGAGCGGACGCAAGCGTTCCACATCCAAGGGCACCACGATGGTATCGCCGGGTTTTATGTGCACTGAACTGCGCTGAAACCACTTGCTGGACTTACTCGCTATCACCGCGCCGTTGGCGCGCACCACATAAATGCGGTCGTCGTCGGCCTTTTTGGTCAGGCCGCCGCTGGAATTGATGTATTCATCCCGTTTAAGCCCGGCGCGGTACAGATGCGAAGTGGGATGAAACACTTCGCCAATTACCGTGACCTCTTGCGTGAAAGGCGGAACCACCAAGGTGTCACCTTCTTTTAAGACCACATCGGCTTCTGGTTTGCCCGCGACTACGGCGGGCAGATCGATCACCAAACGGCCGGCGGCCTTGACCCGTTCCAGTTGGCTGGACAAGTCTTTCATGATTTGCAGTTCTTGTAGTTGATCGGCCTTGGTCTCCACCTGCATCTGTTGCAGGCTGAGGCTCGCCAAATCCTCCTGCAAGCGTTGCTGCAAGGTGTCCAACTGCTCCTGTTCACGCCGGCGCAGTTCTTCGCGCATGAATACCGCGCCGTCGGCGTAGGCGTAATCGGTGAGCCCGCCGGCGCGGGCGATCACGCTGCTGAGGGTTTCGCCGCGGCGAATCGGATAAGTGCCGGGAAAACGCACCTCTCCGCTGAGTTTTATTTGTCCTTGCGCCGCCCACTGCGGCACTTCCTTCACATTGAGATGATCGTGCGGATGCAGCGCCACGTCCGCGCCGGGCTTGCCGGCCAGAGCATCACCCAAATTGATCTTTTGCAGTTGCACCTCGCGGTATTCGCCGTTGACCACGCCATAACGGGTCAACTCGGCCTC
The DNA here is from genome assembly GCA_963729605.1 of uncultured Gammaproteobacteria bacterium. GTDB lineage: Bacteria > Pseudomonadota > Gammaproteobacteria > DRLM01 > DRLM01 > CAKKSB01. The sequence goes on from CAVSNY010000005.1 coordinate 94,323, forward strand.
CAGGGAGTAGGCCGCCTCACCCAGTTGTCCGCCCGCCCGCAGCAAATCGCTGACGCGCATATCGGCTTCCAGCGGATATGTGCCGGGAAAACGCACATTGCCATCTACCGTCACTACCGGTGACGGCTGTTCCAAACTCGCTTGTTGGGTAAGCTGGTCCACTAGTTCCTCGATCACCTCGCCCCGGGCTTGGGTGGCGCCGAACACCAACACTTCATCGCGCGGGGCCAACCGCACGTCGGCGGACGAGCCCGGCTGATCCAAGGCTTTGCGCAAACTGGCGGAGAACACCAGGATGCGCCGATCCGGCTTCAGCTCGCGCTTGATCACCAGGTAATCCAAGTCGGGCTTGGGCATCAATTCGTCCGGCGAGGCGATCAAATTACTCAAGCGCATGCCTTCCCGCCATTGATACCCGCCGGGGCGCTGCACGTGGCCGGAGAGCAAGACGACGCCTTCCATATTTTCCAATATGGAATGGACTCGTAAGACATCGCCATTTTGTACCGGCGTGGCGAGCACGGCCGGCGCGCTTAAATTCACATCCAGCAAGGTCCGTTCGCGCTGATTGTTGATCCGCTCCAATTGAGCGCCGGTCGGATACGCCGTGGAGAGCAGGCCGCCGCTGAAGGCGAGCGCCTCCCCGAGGGTCTTTTCGTGTTTCATTTCGTAAATCGCCGGACGCTTCACCTCACCCGCTACCCCGACCGTGGCGCCGATGGGCGGGACGAAGATGACGTCGCCCGGTTGCAGGCGGGCGTCGGCGCGGGTATCGCCGCGCAACAGGAGATCGTAAAGATCCAGGCGGGTGATTATTTCGCCGTTGCGTTTGAGTTGTATGTCGCGCAGCGACCCGATGGGTTTGACGCCGCCGCTCACGAGCAAGGCATTGGTCATGGTGGACAGGCCGCTCACCGTGTAGGAGCCGGGCTGTTGCACGTCACCCAGCACGAAGACGCGGATGGAGCGCAGCGGGCCCAGGCTGATGTTCGCCCGCACGCCGATCAATTGCTGCTCCACCCGCTGCATGAGGTTGTCTTTGAGTTCGGGGAAACGCAGTCCCGCCACCGGCACCGGCCCAATGCCGGGGAAATTCAAGGTGCCGTCGCGACCCACCGGCAGGGTGTATTCAGCGTTGTCCTTGCCGAATAATTGCACTTGCACCATGTCGCCGGGACCGACGATGTATTCGGCGGGCACCGGAATGTCGGTGGCCGGGGCAAAGGTGGTGGGGGAACCGGCGAAGAGATCGTAGCCGAATTGTTTGAGGCTCTGGCTACTCTTTTGAGTTTTTTGTTTCTCGCTGAGCGAGGACTCATCCGCCGTTTTGCTTGCCTCCTCCATGGGAGAGGTCGGCTGCGTCGTGCGCGGTTTGGTTAATTCGGGAAATGCCGGCGCGGCTTGGGTCCGGCCCGCGCCCTCCCGTTGGTTGAGCAGCTCCTGGGCCTTGGCCTGCTCCTCCGGGGACAACTGCTGGAATAGCTGGCGCTGTTCGGGGGTGAGCTCCACCGCCTGCACGGCCCATGCGAACCCGCAGGTCAGCACGACTCCCAATACGCCTTGAAAGACTTTCCTAGACTTCAAGCTGCGGAACCCCTCTGTTCATAGCCATCGTAGTCATGCCGTCAGCATCTCCTTCGCCAGTAAGGACCGAAGAAATCTACCACAATACAAGCAGATAAAATACCCGGCACGGTGATTTTTCCGATATGGCGAGTGTTGCATGGCTTCTTCCATCTGCGGGAGAAGGACATGAATGGCGCATCGGAAAATAATGCGGGCTGAATAAACGATCAGCGGAATGGACCCCCGCCGGTTCAACAAAGAGCAAACCACCCCGGCCCTGCGGGCCACCCCTCCTTGTAACAAGGAGGGGAGAACATTACAAACAACGACCACGCACGGGGTTAGTTCGCGGTGCAGATCAAACTCCGATACCCCCCTCCCCTCCGAAGAGAGAAATATTTCGACGTCCCCGCGCGACGCTCGCACGATCAAGCTCGACAACTCCCCTCCTCTCCGAGGAGGGGTGGCCCGCAGGGCCGGGGTGGTGCGCATCAAAATCATCCGCCCTCGAATCACTCAATACCGCCATTGCCACTGCACATCCACGTGATTTTCCGATATGGCGGGTGAGAGAAATATTTCGACGTCCCCGCGCGACGCCTGCACGATCAAACTCCGATGACTCCCCTCCTCTCCGAGGAGGGGTGGCCCGCAGGGCCGGGGTGGTGCGCATCAAAAATCATTCGCCCTCGAATCATTCAATACCGCCATTGCTACTGCACATCCAGGTGATTTTTCCGATAGGGCAGGTGTTACATGGCCTCTTCATCTGCGGGAAAAGAGCATGAATGGCGCATCGGAAAATAATGCGGGCTGAATTAACGATCAGCGGAATGGACCCTCGCCGGTTCAACAAAGAGCAAACCACCCCGGCCCTGCGGGCCACCCCTCCTTGTAACAAGGAGGGGAGAACATTACAAACGGCGATCACGCACGGGAGTTAATTCGCGGCGCGGATCAACTCCGATAACTCCCTGAGAATCGAAACCGGCCGCCGCGTTGTAATAGCGTTAATTCCGCGGTGCAGATCAAACTCCGACAACTCCCCTCCGAAGAGAGGAATATTTCGACGTCACCGTGCGGCACTTGCGCGATCAAACTCCGATAACTCCCCTCCTCCCCGAGGAGGGGTGGCCCGTAGGGCCGGGGTGGTGCGCATCAAAATCATTCGCCCTCGAATCATTCAATACCGCCATTGCCACTGCACATCCAGCTGTCCTTCATGGTCGGTGCCGCCGGTGCGTACCGCGCCCAAACGTAGGCTGATTTCCTGCTCGCGCCATGTCAGACGATGACCCAGTTCCGCGCTCAGCAGCGAGGGACTGGCGGGGTCATAGTATTTCGGCTCGATGCGGCGCAGTAAAATCTCCCAGGGCCGACCGTGCTCGGTCACGTATAAAAGGCCGAGTGACAACATGCGTCCGTCGCCGCCCAGGCTGTGGCCGATGACGCGGCCGCGATAGGTATAGCCGTCGGTATAAATGGAATGGTTATAGGCGCAGCCGAAGGCCGGCTGGTCAGTCTCGAACCCGCAGGCGGTGTCGGCGTATTCACCGTGCACCCGCCAGGAGGCGCCACGTTCACCCCACGCCCCCCAGGTCTCCACGCCGACCAATCCCAGGTGTTTGGACGGCCATCCACCCGATTCGTCTTCTCCGATTATCTGGCCATACACGGCGTACGGCGCGTCGAACAAGGGCGACTGCCAACGCACATCGAATCCGGCCAATTGATTGCCGGGTTCGTTCGCCGCGGTAATGCCATTGGAATCGCGATTGTCATTGCCGAGCATCAGATCCTTGAAGGTGCTTAAACCCTGCGGTCGCCCTTCGCCTCCCCATTGAGCGGTGCGCGAAATGCCGACTTCCAGCGCCTGCGTCGGGCGGAAATTCAGGCGCATACCCACGAACAAGGCGTCGGGGATTTCACGATTACTCTCCAATTGGCCGAGGGTGAACAGGAATTGCCACGGCCCGATCCAACGCAGCCAATCGCTTTCGAAGGGATCGGCGTAGTGACGCTGTACGGTCAAGGCGGGGATCGGCCGCGCATTATTGGAGAAGATGAGACTGCCGTCCCAACCCGGTCCCCACCAGCGGTCCACCGCGCCGGCGGACCAGGCCCAGTTCCCCGCGATGGCCGCCAGATAAGAACCGTCGTAGCGCAGTGCCTTGTCGTCGTCCGGCCCGAGCACCGCGGTCATTTGCAGCCGATAGGCGAACACGTTGCCGGTCCAATCGACGCCCGCCTCCAGTTCGCCGCCCTCGCGCGGCGTGTCCTCGAAGCCGCGATATTGCCGCGGGTGGTGCGCGGCGGCGACGCGGAGTTGCGGGCGCATGGCGTGGGTGCGCGCTTCGGCGCGATAACGCCGCAACACACGGCTGCGCGCACTCGCCAGCGACGCCGGCAAAACATTTTCGTGACGCTCGAGATCGCGCCCGATCTCGCCCCAGGCCAGCGGCCAGGCGGTGAGCGGCGCGCGCAACACGCCGGCGTCGCTCAGTAATTGAATATCGTGACGCACGGCCGGATCGCCGGGATCGAGCCACGGCGTGGCCGGGACCGCGACGGCCCAAGCGCAAAGTAAAACCCATAAACTCGCGGAGACGCCGCGTAAACGTCGGATGCAATGTACGCCGGTCACGATGGAGAACAATCCCTGGTCCTTTTGGTGAATGAGGAAACCGCTGAATTTATGTCCCGTTCCTCGTATTGGAAAATGGAGGAAACGGGCGAAAGGCGTCAAACACGCTCTTGCCCCCGCAACCCCGCCCGGCAAGAGGGCAAAACGAAGGGGTTGGTTTAATCTTAAATTCCCCGTGACAAGCCGCGCGGACAAGGCGATAGGGGATTCTCCCCTTGAGCAGGCGCGGAGATCCGTTCCCCGTGCGCGGTCAGACCTATTTAATCCAATCCTCCGGCATTTTTCCACGAATCCCGCTTCAAGGAAACCCGCGCGGACAAAAAAACGGGCGCCTGCGGGCGCCCGTGTAATTTCAAACTATAAACTGCTTACAACAATTTTAAATATCCATCACGGATCAACGAACAGGCTTGGCCTCGCCCACGGTGATCACCTCGCGGTTCATCTCGACGAGTTTCTTGCCGATGCCGCTCACCCCCGCCAACTGATCAAGGGATTTAAACGGTCCGTGTTTCTTACGATGCTCGACGATGGCCTCCGCCTTGGCCGGCCCCACACCCTTGAGTATCTTCGCCAAGGTTTCGGCGTCGGCGGTATTGATATTCACCGAACTGCTTGCCGCCATGGCCATGGCGGCACCGCTCAACAACAAGGCAAACAGCGTTTTTTGAATAAACTTCATCCTGAGTCTCCTTCCAATTATGTATTAGGTTTTGGAAGTGTCCTTGGAGACAACCGCGCAACTTTCTATCTCCTCCCTGGCGCTAACTCGCACCGCCGTTCAGCCTAGCAGCTCGCATAAAACCCTGCAATTTATCAGTTATAAATTAGCGTGAGGAAATATTCGGATACACAAATTAATAACTCTTCTCTTTGAGGTGGACTTCGGGTGTATAGCGAATTGAGGCGACGTCCACCCAGCGCGCGCATCTCTGATGCACCCCTCCTTATGATAGGGGGGATAAATCCCAAATACTCCGCCGCACACCCAACTCTGATTTCCAGGACACTCGCTCTGATCCCAGCACTCTCTCTCCGCCCCAGGACACTATCTCTCCCCCGGCTCCTGAGCAGTACCGAGGCAGATTCCGACGAAATGTTCCTGATACCACGACACACATCATCTCCCCTCCTCTCCGAGGAGGGGTGCCCTCGCAGAGGGCGGGGTGGTGCGCTCAGGGACCGCTCATCCTCGTACCTTTCCTTCAGCCATTCCGCCGTTCACATGCGATGCCTCTTACAAAAACAAAACCACCCCGGCCCTGCGGGCCACCCCTCCTTATGAAAGGAGGGGATAAATCCCAAATACTCCGCCGAAAACACTATCGCGCCAAAACATACCGCGCAGTAACACACCGCGCCGAAACGCTGGGCCGCACGCCCAACTCTGATTTCCAGGACACTCTCTCTGTCACAGGACACCATTCTGATCCCAGCACTCTCTCTGTCCCGGGACACCATCTCTTCCCCGGCTCCTGAGCAGTACCGAGGCAGATTCCGACGAAATGTTCCTGATACCACGACACACATCATCTCCCCTCCTCTCCGAGGAGGGGTGCCCTCGCAGAGGGCGGGGTGGTGCGCTCAGGGACCGCTCATCCTCGTACCTTTCCTTCAGCCATTCCGCCGTTCACATGCGATGCCTCTTACAAAAACAAAACCACCCCGGCCCTGCGGGCCACCCCTCCTTATGAAAGGAGGGGATAAATCCCAAATACTCCGCCGAAAACACTACTGCGCCGGAACATACCACGCCGGAACATACCACGCCGAAACACACTGCGCCGAAACACACTGCGCCGAACACTGGGCCGCACGCCCAACTCTGCCCAGGACATCCCAAGCAAGGGCCGACAGAAGCGGGGGGTTATAACCCAAAGAGATGGGACGGTCGCCTCAAGCATCCAATCACAGCCAAGCTCGAATCAAAGCACCGCGATGTCGCCGACGATCGTCTGTAACGCCTGCCGGGGATCGGCGGCCTGGGTGATGGGCCGGCCGATCACCAGATAATCCGCGCCGGCACGCAAGGCTTCAACAGGCGTCATGCTGCGTTTTTGGTCATTCAAGTCCGCGCCGCCGGGGCGGATGCCCGGCGTCACCAATTGGAAGCGCGGACCGAAACGCGCCCGCAGGGAACGCGCCTCCCGCGCCGAACACACCACACCGTCCAAACCACACTGCTGCGTCAACGCGGCCAGGCGGCTGACGTTGTCTTCCACCGCGCCGGCGAGCCCCACTTCGTGCAACTCCGCTTCGTCGAGGCTGGTGAGCACCGTCACCGCGATGAGCAGCGGACGCCGCGGCATATCGTCCAACGCCGCACGCGCGGCCTGCAACATTTTACGGCCGCCCAAGGCGTGTACGTTGACCATCCACACCCCCAGCTCCGCCGCGGCCTTGACCGCCTGCGCCACGGTATTGGGGATGTCGTGAAATTTCAGATCGAGAAAGACCTCGAAACCGCCGGCCACCAATTGCCGCACCAAGGCGGGACCGCCGCGGGTAAACAATTCCTTGCCGACTTTTAAACGGCACTGCCGGGGATCCAGCCGGCCGGCCATGGCCAAGGCCTCGGCCGGGTCCGCGTAATCCAAGGCCACGACGATGCGCGGTCCCCGCGCTGCGTTCGACATAACTACTCTCCCTCGATACCGGTGATGGGTTTGACCGTATTCCAACATTTACAACCCGGGCAATGCCAGTGCAAGGCCTTGCCCGCGAAACCGCAGCGTACACACTGGTACACCGGTTTTTCCTCCAACAATTGTTCCAGCGTCGTGCGGGCGATATCGAGTTTTTCAGCGGTGGCGGCCGCGTCGCCCGGCGCCATGTCCATGATCCGGGCCAACCCGCGCAACGACGGGCGGCGACCGAGTTGCGCGGAGAGAAAGGTCAAGGCCGCCGCTTCGCCTTGTTCCAGTCTCACCAAATCGGCGAGCGACAACAGCGCGGTCACGCCGCCGTGGCGGGACCACACGCCTTCCAGATAACCGAACAATTCCCGGTTGTCGCCGCGCGCGCGATAACACTTCACCAAGGGCGCGATGACCTCCGGCAAATACGCCGGGTCTTGCCGCTCCACTTGTTGATAGGCGTGGATGGCCGCCTTGGCGTCGCCGGCCGCCGCGGCCAGTTCACCGCGGATCATGCTGGCGCGCGCGCAGCGTTCGTCGCTCGCCAAGGCCTTTTTGAGCAGGCGCGAGGCCAACTCGGCATCACCCTGTTCGCGCGCATGTTCGGCCTGTTCGCAATAAAACTGAGCGATCATGGGTTCCATCGCCTGCCCCGTCACCGCCTGCAAACGGCGGGCGGCCTCGACGGCCTGCTCCCATTCCTTCTCCTGCTGATAGACATCGCTCAATAAGGCCAGCGCGCGCGGCAGATGCATATCCATCTCGATCAACTCGCGGCACAAGCCCTCGGCGCGGTCGAGCAGACCGGCGCGCATATAATCCTGGGCCAACTCCAACAGGGCTTGCGCGCGCTGGTTGCCGTTGAGGGTGGGACGCGCGATGAGATTTTGATGGATACGAATGGCCCGATCGACTTCGCCGCGCTGGCGGAATAGATTGCCCAGCGCGAGATGGATCTCCACCGTGTCGCTGTCCACTTCCAACATGCGGACGAAACATTCGATGGCCTTGTCGGGCTGTTCATTCAGAAGATAGTTGAGGCCGGTGAAATAATCGCGCGACAAAAACGGCGGCGCCGAGTTGCGTTGAGCGCTGCGTTTGGCCAGTATCCAACCCGAGGCGGCCGCTACCGGCAGTAACAGCCATAGGACTTCATTCATGTCCTAAGGCCTGCCGACACTAGCGCGAGTCTTTGTAAGGAATCGCGCGCAGATTCGCCAGCTCTCTCTCCGCCACATTGACGTTCTTCCGCAAACCGGCGGCCTCGCGCTTCGCCCTCACCACCATGGTCAAGCTGGCCGCGATCCCCAATAAGGCGCCGCAGCCCACCGCCATGGCGACGATGAACGCCAGGGGTATTTCACGGCTGCCGAAGTAATAGTTGAAAGGCACGGCCTGGGCATTGAGCAAGGCGAACACCAGACCCGCCAAGCCGACGATGAAATAAACCGCAAATCGGAACAGACGCAGCATAGTGCCTCCATGTGGCCAGCATGCAAGAGGTATATCTTGCCACGGAACACCGTTCAACGCGAAAGATTAGCGACGCATGCGAAGCCGAGAGGCGACGCGGACTCGCGTCTTGGCGGCGGTATCCGCCACGCGGGTGGCGGAATCAGTAAAGTGAAGGCTTGCCGGTGGACAGCGGCATGCGTCGGTAAATCGGCGATCGCTGTTTATTTGATCGTATAGCGCCGAGCAGCAACGCGTCTATCGCCAAACCGGTTAATCGTTTTCGTTGACGCGTTCGCGCAGCTCTTTGCCGGGCTTGAAATGGGGAACGTATTTGCCCGCCAACGCCACCGCGTCGCCGGTCTTGGGATTGCGGCCGATGCGCGGCGGCCGGAAATGCAGACAAAAACTGCCGAAGCCGCGGATCTCGATACGCCCACCCCCGGAAAGGGTCTGGGCCATTTGTTCAGTGAGGGTCTTGACTGCAAACTCCACATCCTTGGATGTGAGCTGACTCTGCTTTTGCGAGAGTTTTTCGATCAGTTCCGATTTCGTCATGATGCCTCCCCTGGTTCGCATTCAAGATCAAACCTGTTTTTTTGCATTCCTTCGCTCGGGAAAACGGTCCGGGCCTCGCAAGGAGGCCCGGACCCAGGCGTACCTCTAGCCGTTATTATTGTTTCCCATCTGTTCCTTGAGCAAGTCGCCCAAATTGGTGCCGCTGCCAATGGTGGACCGGCTGTAACCTTCCAGCACCTCGGCCTCTTCATCGCTGTCCTTGGACTTGATGGAGAGAATGATGCTGCGGTTCTTGCGATCGACGCCCATGAACTTGGCTTCCACCTTATCACCGACGTTCAATATCGAACGGGCATCCTCGACGCGGTCGCGGGACAATTCGGAGGCGCGCAGGGTGCCTTCCACGCCGTCGGCGAGTTCAATGATCGCGCCTTTGGCGTCCACTTCCTTCACCACACCGTTGACGATGCTGCCCTTGGGATGCTCGGCCACGTAGTTGGACCAGGGATCCTGTTCCAGCTGCTTGACGCCCAGCGAGATGCGTTCGCGTTCGGAGTCGATGGCCAACACCACGGCTTCCACTTCGTCGCCCTTCTTGTAGTTGCGCACGGCTTCTTCGCCGGGCATGTTCCAAGACAAGTCGGACAAATGCAGCAGACCGTCGATACCGCCGTCCAGGCCGACGAAGATACCGAAGTCGGTGATGGATTTGATATTGCCGACCACGCGATCACCCTTCTTGTGGGTGACGGCGAATTCATCCCAGGGATTGGCCTTGCATTGCTTCATGCCGAGCGAGATGCGGCGGCGCTCCTCGTCGATGTCCAACACCACCACTTCCACCTCGTCGCCCAGGTGCACGACCTTGGAGGGGTGAATATTCTTGTTGGTCCAATCCATCTCGGAGACGTGCACCAGACCTTCCACGCCGTCTTCGATCTCGACGAAGCAGCCGTAGTCGGCGATGTTGGTGACCTTACCGAACAGGCGGGTGGTGACCGGGTAACGGCGGGCGATATCGACCCAGGGATCTTCGCCCAACTGTTTCAGGCCCAGCGAGACGCGTTGACGCTCGCGGTCGAACTTCAATACCTTCACGTCGATCTCGTCGCCGACGTTCACCACCTCGGAAGGCTGTTTGACGCGTTTCCACGCCATGTCGGTGATGTGCAGCAGGCCGTCGACGCCGCCCAGATCCACGAAGGCGCCGTAATCGGTGAGGTTCTTGACGATACCCTTGATGACTTGGCCTTCCTGGAGGTTTTCCAGCAGATTTTCGCGCTCGGCGCCGCTCTCCTGCTCGACCACCGCGCGGCGGGACACCACCACGTTGTTGCGGCGGCGATCCAGTTTGACGACCTTGAATTCCAGTTCCTTGTTCTCGAGGTAGCTGGGGTCGCGCACCGGACGCACGTCCACCAAGGAGCCGGGCAAGAAGGCGCGGACATCGTCGATCTCGACGGTGAAACCACCTTTGACTTTGCCGGTGAGGATACCCTTGACGGTCTCGCCCGCTTCCAATGCCTTCTCGAGATAAATCCAGGTGCGGGCGCGACGCGCCTTTTCGCGTGACAGACGGGTTTCGCCAAAACCGTCTTCCATCATTTCCAACGCGACTTCGATCTGATCGCCGACCGCCACTTTTTCCATTCCGTTGTCATCGCGGAACTGCTCGATGGGAATGGCGCTCTCGGATTTCAAACCGGAGCTGACGATGATTACATCGGGGCGGATTTCCACGATAGTGGCGGTAACGATAGCGCCCGGCCGCATTCTCTGTGCCGCCAGACTCTGTTCAAATAGTTGTGCAAAGCTTTCGCTCATTGATGAATGACCCTTCGGTCCGGCGAACGCCGAAACCGGTTATGCCGCATCATGCGGCTATGTTAAAACCCGCCTGCCCGGAGACAAAACGGAACCAGAAAAAATCAGCACGGGTGAAACCCATGCCATGCCCTTGAGTTTAGCTTGTTTTGCGCGCCGCTTCCCGCCACAGAGCCAACACCTGCTTCACAACCTCATCGATGGGAATGCCGGTCGTATCGACCACTATCGCATCGTCGGCGGGCCGCAATGGAGATACGCTCCGTTCGCTGTCGCGCGCATCGCGTATTTCCAGATCGTTCAAAATGCGCTGTAGGTTAGCATCTATCCCTTTTTCGTTCAACTGGTTATAACGGCGCCGGGCGCGTTCCTCGCGGCTCGCGGTGAGAAACAGCTTGAGATCGGCCTCCGGAAACACCACCGTGCCCATATCCCGCCCGTCCGCCACCAGCCCCGGCGCCACCCGAAAGGCCCGCTGGCGTTCCAATAACGCCTGGCGCAGCGTCGGCAAAGCCGCCACCACCGAGGCATCCCGCCCGCATTGTTCGGTACGGATGGCGTTACCCACGTCTTCGCCCTCCAAGACGATGCGGCTCTCGACGCCGCCGTCCACCGCCTCGAACTCCACGTCCAAATGAGCGGCCAAGGTCGCCAGTGACACCTCGTCTTCCAGGGGCACGGCATGATGCCGCGCCGCCAGCGCCACCAGACGGTAAAGCGCCCCGCTGTCGAGGAAATGCCAACCCAATCTGCCCGCCACCAACCGGCTCAACGTCCCCTTGCCGGAACCGCTGGGCCCGTCGATGGTGATCACCGGGATGGCCTGCTGTTCACGTCCTTGCTCCGTCACGTTCGTTAATCCACCCTGTTATAAATGATCTACATCCATTTGAAATATATAGCTCGATCCGTCGGAGATATTACTTCAACTTATCTGTGCAACCTGCAAACCGGCCGCACCCGCCAAGCCCAGAAAATTGGGGAAGGAGGTGCGTACATTGGCGCAATCATCGATCACCACCGGCCCGCCGGCGCGCAAGGCCGCCATGGCGAAGGCCATGGCGATACGGTGATCGCCGTGGCTGTTAATACGCCCGCCTTTCAGGACGCCGCCCTGTATCACCATGCCGTCGGGGGTGGGTTTGGCCTCGACGCCTAAGGCCAGCAATCCATCGGCCATCACTTGAATACGGTCGCTCTCCTTGACGCGCAACTCCTCGGCGCCGGTCAGCACGGTCTCGCCCTCGGCGCAAGCGGCGGCGATGAACAGGGCCGGGAATTCGTCGATGGCCAAGGGCACCTGGTCCTCGGGGATGCGGATACCCCGCAGCCGGGACGCCCGCACCCGAATGTCGGCCACCGGCTCGCCGCCCACCAGCCGTTCATTGCTCAGCGTGATATCCGCACCCATGGCCTTGAGGATATTCACCACCCCGATGCGGGTGGGATTCACGCCCACGTGCTCGAGGGTCAAATCGGAACCCGCCGCGATGGCCGCGCCCACCATGAAAAACGCCGCCGAGGAAATATCGGCCGGCACGTCGATGCTCGCCGCTCGCAAGTGTCCGCCGCCCTCCACGCCTACGGTATGTCCCTCCCGTTCCACTTCATAACCGAAGCCCGTCAGCATGCGTTCGGTGTGATCGCGGGTCGGCGCCGGCTCGGTGACCCAGGTCTGCCCCTCGGCATACAAGCCCGCCAACAACAACGAAGACTTCACCTGGGCACTGGCCACCGGCATGGAATAGACTATGCCTTGCAAATTCTGTTTGCCAGTGATCCGCAAGGGCGGCGTGCCGCTGGGACTGGTCTCGATCAGCGCCCCCATTTTGCGCAGAGGCTCCGCCACCCGCTTCATGGGCCGGCGGGTCAGCGAGGCATCGCCGGTCATCACCACATCGAAGGCCTGTCCCGCCAGCAAGCCCGCCAGCAAGCGCATCGAGGTGCCCGAATTGCCCATGTACAGCGGTCCGTTCGGTGCGCGCAATCCGTGCAGGCCCACGCCATGCACCGTCACCCGGCCGTGGTCGGGACCGTCGATACGCACACCCATGGCGCGAAAGGCGCCGATGGTGGCGAGGCAATCCTCGCCTTCGAGAAAACCGCTGACCTCGGTCACGCCGTCGGCCAAGGCACCGAGCATGATGGAACGGTGGGAGATGGATTTATCACCGGGCACCCGCACCCGGCCGCGCAAGGCGCCGCCGGCTTCGGCGCGAAACACGATGTTGTCGTTACTGCTCATAGCACTCGCTCATTCCTCAATAAACTATTCGTCATCGACTGATTTAATCAAAGGTTCCCGCGGCACATGGATGTGCCGTCATTGCAATGGTGTGAGCCATTGAAAATGAAGGGCGGCGAAAATCACATGTCGCTGCCGTGCCCTAAAAATTCCGGGATGGAACATTCAGAGCTTCCTTAACTCGTCTCATGCCCTGCCCTCTACCTCCGACCGATTTCAGCCGGAATCGGAGGTCACACACCTTGTTATTCACTGGCCGGATTATGAATGGTCACTCGACCCGTTCCTGCCGACAAAAACGGTCGCGCGCGGTTTTGGCGCGGGTAAATACCTCGGCGATGGCCTCGCCGTCTTCGGCGTCGATGGCGTCGCGCAAGCCGGCGAGGTCGTCGCTGAAACGATCGAGCATCGCCACCACCGCCTCGCGATTGGCGAGACAGATGTCGCGCCACATTTTGGGATCACTCGATGCGATACGGGTGAAGTCGCGAAAACCGCCGGCGGCATAGCGGAAAATTTCGGCCTTTTCGTGCATACGCGCCAAGGTATCGACCAGCGCGAAGGCCAGCAGATGGGGCAGATGGCTGGTGGCGGCCAACACCTCGTCGTGATGTTCGACCATCATGTCCACCACCTCGGCGCCCGCTTGCTCCCACATCCGCCGCACGATTCGATGCGCCTCGGCATCGGTGTCGGACAAGGGCGTCAAGATCACCCGGCGGCCTTGAAACAGCTCGGCGAAAGACGCTTCCACCCCGCTCTTTTCCGTGCCGGCGATGGGATGACCGGGCACGAAGCGCGCCGGCACTTTGCCGAACACCGCTTGCGCCGCCGCCACCACGCTGCCTTTGGCGCTGCCGACATCGGTGATCACCGCGCCCGCGCTCAAGGCCGGCGCGATGCGGCGCAACACCGGCTCCATCATGCCCAGCGGGACCGCGAGCACCACCACATCGGCGCCGCTCACCGCCAAGGTGGGATCGCTCTGATAACGATCGATCACGCCCAATTCCACCGCCCGCCGCAACGCGCCTTCATCGCGGCCGCAGCCCACCACCTCGGCGCAGGCGCCGGCGCGTTTCAAGGCCCGCGCCAAGGAGCCGCCGATCAAGCCCACGCCGATGATGCAGAGACGGTTGATCACGATAACTCCACCGAAAAATCGGCTTTGCTCGCGACATGCCGAATAAATTCGCCGCGCCCCCGTTCACCCTTCACACTCACCCGCCGCGCGCGCCGGGTCGGGCCGCTTGGGGCGGGAATGAAGGCGCGCGGTACGCGGCGGCGGGTCATGGCGTGGGACTTGAGTGAATGAGGTCCGGCTGATTACAACGTCCGGCCCAGCGAAACGGCGATGGCCCGCAACTCGCCCATCAGCTTGGTCAGCTCCGGCGGGCTCAAGGCCTGATCGGCGTCGCACCAGGCCTCGGACGGGCAGGGATGCATCTCGATCAGCAGGCCGTCGGCGCCGGCCGCCACCGCGGCGCGCGCCAGCGCCGGCACCATCCAGGCCTTGCCGCCGGCGTGGCTGGGATCGACGATCACCGGGAAATGGGTCTCGCGCTTCAACACCGGAATGGCGGTGACGTCGAGCATGTTGCGGTAATAGGTCTCGAAACTGCGCACGCCGCGTTCGCAGAAGATGATGTTGTGATTGCCGCCGGCGACGATGTACTCCGCCGCCATCAGCCATTCGGAAATGGTCGCCGACATGCCGCGTTTCAGAATCACCGGCTTCTGCACCTTGCCCACTTCCTTGAGCAGATCGAAGTTCTGCATATTGCGGGTGCCGATTTGAATCACGTCCACGTCGTGTTCGAGAAAGGTATCGAGCATGCGCACGTCCATCAATTCGGTGACGATAGGCAAGTTGTGCTTATCCGCCGCCTTGCGGAACATGTCCAAGCCTTCCACACCCACGCCTTGAAAGGTGTAGGGACTGGTGCGCGGTTTGAACGCGCCGCCGCGCATCAGCCGGCAACCCGCCGCCGCCACCGAGGCCGCCGCCGAATCCATCTGCGGCTGGGTCTCCACCGAACACGGCCCGCCGATCACCTGGATCTGATTGCCGCCCAGCTTGATGCCGCGGATGTCGATCACCGAATCTTCCGGATGGGATATCCGCGAGACGATCTTGTACGGCTTCATCACCCGCACCACGTTCTCGACGCCGGGCAACACCTCCAGCGCCTCGATATCGATCTGGCGCTCGTCGCCGATGGCGCCGACTATGGTGCGCTCGATGCCCTTCGAGACATGGGAGCCCATGCCCATGGCCTTCAACTTGTCCGACACCGCGTCGATCTGCGCATCGGTGCTGCCCGCATTCATAATGATGATCATGGTCGCTTACCTATAAAATTAACCGCTCAGGGCGCAAAGAAAAAAACAACTACACCACTCTACAACCCACGACAAGGCATTTCCTGCCTAATATGTCTCACTTTACTCTTCGTTCGCCTTTATAAAATCGCCCGCGGATAGGAGCCCAGCACCTTCAACATCGCCGCCTTGCCGGCCAGCGCCTCCAAGGCCTTGGCGACCTTGGGGTCTGTACCATGGCCTTCGATGTCGGCGAAAAACACATACTCCCACATCCCGCGCCGGGAAGGGCGCGATTCAATACGGGTCATCGAAATGCCGTGGGCGGCGAGCGGGGCCAACAAATCGTACAAGGCGCCCGGCCGGTTGGGCGCCGAGATCAGCAATGAAGTTTTATCGCGGCCGGAAGGCGCCACCGTTTCGCGGCCGATCACCAGAAAGCGCGTGGTATTGTCGGGTTCGTCTTCGATGTTACCGGCCAACACCCGCAGCTGATAAATATCCGCGGCCTCGCGGCTGGCGATGGCCGCCGCGTCCGTCTCGCCCGCGACGTGCCGCGCCGCTTCGGCGTTGCTGCTCATCGCGATCCGCTCGACGCCGGCCAGATGTTCGTCCAGCCACTCGCGGCACTGCGCCAAGGCCTGTTGATGGGCATAGACCCGCCGCACCGCTCCCAGCGCGTCGCCCTTGCTCAAGAGATTGTGATGGATGCGCAGCTGCACTTCGCCGACGATCTTGAGCGGCGAGTTGAGAAACATGTCGAGGGTGTGGGTGATGACGCCTTCCGTGGAATTTTCCACGGGCACCACGCCGTAGTGGCAGGCACCCGCCTCCACGTCGCGGAACACTTCGTCGATGGCGGCATGGGCCACCGTCACCACCGAGTGACCGAAATGCTTTAACGCGGCCGCTTGAGTGAAGGTACCTTCCGGCCCCAGATAGGCGATGCGCATCGGTTGTTCGAGGGCGAGACAGGCCGACATGATCTCGCGGAACAACCGCGCCATTTCCTCGCCGCTGAGGGGACCCGGATTGCGCGCGATCACCTTGCGCAACACCTCGGCCTCGCGCTCGGGGCGGTAAAAATTCGCGGCGGGAACGCCGTTCTTGAGTTCCGCCACCTCTTGGGCGCACTGGGCGCGCGCATTGATTAAGGCCTGGATTTGCTCATCAAGGCCGTCGATGCGATCGCGTATCGCTTTGAGTTTGTCTTCGCCCATCATCCGTCCGTCATGCGACGCGCATTCGCCGTCCGCTATTTTTACCTGTGCCAACCGTGAGCCGAACCAATCAAAGGGTATTCTTTAAAGATACCTCTATTACTCTTTACTCTTCCTCGGTCTTAGCTCTCCCGCCAAGCGAGTTAAGGTAATGCCCAGCCTAATTTCAATACTGCATCACGCTTACATAACCCGCACCGAGAGCACCCCCGCGATACCCTTGATGCGCTGCAATACAGCCTCGGTCACCGGACGGTCGACGTCGGTCAAGGTGTAGGCGACCTCGCCCTTGGATTTATTGAGCATGTCGATGATGTTCAGCCCGGCCTCGGCCATGGCGGTGGAGATCTGCCCCACCATATTCGGCACATTGGCGTTGGCGATGGCGATGCGATGGCCCTCGCTGCGCGGCATCACCACCTCGGGAAAGTTCACCGAGTTGGTGATATTGCCGTTCTCGAGAAATTCGCGCACCTGATCCGCCACCATCATCGCGCAATTGTCCTCGGCCTCGTTGGTGGAGGCGCCCAGGTGCGGCAGGGCGATCACCCGCGGGTGATTCTTCAAGCGTTGCGTCGGAAAGTCGCAGACGTACGCATGGACCTTGCCGCTGTCGAGACCCTCGGCAACCGCCTGTTCGTCGACGATGCCTTCGCGCGCGAAATTGAGCAGAGTCACGCCCTTCTTCATGAAGGCGAGACGCTCGCGGTTGATCATGTGGCGGGTCGCGTCCACCAGCGGCACGTGGAAGGTCACCATGTCCGCTTGCGCGAGCAGATCATCGAAGCTGCGCGCCTGCTGCACGTCCGCCGACAAACGCCAGGCGCTTTGTACGGTGATCTGCGGATCGTAGCCCAGCACCTTCATGCCGAGTCTCTGCGCGGTATTGGCCACCATCACGCCGATGGCGCCGAGACCCACCACGCCCAAGGTGCGGCCGGGCAGCTCGAAACCCGCGTAATCCTTCTTGCCCGCTTCGACTTGTTTGCCGAGCGCGGCGTCGTCGCCCTCCAATTTGCGGGCGTAGTCCCAGGCCTGGCAGATGTTGCGCGCGGCGAGCAGCATGCCCGCCACCACCAGTTCCTTCACCGCGTTGGCGTTGGCGCCGGGTGCGTTGAATACCGGGATACCCTTCGTGCTCATCTCGTCCACGGGAATATTGTTGACGCCCGCGCCGGCGCGCCCCACCGCCTTCACGCTGGGGGGAAGTTCCATGCCGTGCATCTTGAACGAGCGCAGCAGGATCGCGTCCGGGTTCTTGATCTCCGAGGCGATTTCGTAACGGTCGCGCGGCAGGCGTTCCAGCCCGGCCACCGAGATGTTGTTCAGCGTGAGTATCTTGAACATGCAACTCCTTTCAAAAACCTTTCAACGCAAAGACGCGAAGGCGCAAAGCAAAATCCCAAGAATTTTAAAACAACAAACTTTTGCGTCTTCGCGCCTTCGCGTCGGGTGTTTTCCTCAACCGTTGCGCCGCGCGAAATCCTTCATGAAATCGACCAGCGTATCGACGCCCGCCTCCGGCATGGCGTTGTAGAGGCTCGCGCGCATACCGCCCACCGAGCGATGGCCTTCCAAGGTCTTGAGTCCAGCCTGGCCGGCCTCGGCGAGGAAGGTCTTTTCCAGTTTCTCATCGGCGATGGTGAACGGGACATTCATCCAGGAACGGGCGCTCTTCTCCACCGGATTTTTATAAAAGCCCGAGGTGTCGATGGCGTTGTACAGTTTCTCCGCCTTACGTTGATTGATGGCGGCCATGGCCTGGAGGCCGCCTTTATTCTTCAAACGCTGGAATACCAGGCCGGCCAGATACCAGCCGTAGGTAGGCGGCGTGTTGTACATGGAACCATTGTCGGCGTGAATTTTATAATCGAACATCGCGGGAGTGCCGGCCTGGGCGCCACCCAGCAAATCGTCGCGCACGATCACCACCGTCAGCCCGGCGGGACCGATGTTCTTCTGCGCGCCGGCGTAGATGACGGCGAATTTGCTCACGTCGATGGGTCGCGACAGGATGGTCGACGACATGTCGGCCACCAGCGGCACAGCGCCGGTGTCGGGTACCCAATGGAATTCCACGCCGCCGATGGTCTCGTTGGGCGTGTAATGCACGTAGGCGGCGTCGCCGTCGAGTTTCCACTCGCCGCGCGCCGGTATCGAAGTGAATTTACTCGCCTCGCTGCTGGCCGCGACGTTCACCGCGCAAAAACGCTTGGCCTCGTCGATGGCCTTCTTCGACCACATGCCGGTGTTGATGTAATCCGCGGACTTTTTACCGCGCAGCAGATTGAGCGGCACCATGGAAAACTGGCTGCTGGCGCCACCCTGCAAAAACAGCACTTTGTAATTGGCGGGAATGGCCAACAACTCGCGCAGATCGGCCTCGGCGCGTTCGGCGATGCTCATGAATTCCTTGCCGCGATGGCTCATCTCCATCACCGACATGCCGGAACCGTTCCAGTCCAGCATCTCGTCCCGCGCCTGCTGCAATACGTCTTCCGGCAACACCGCCGGACCCGCACTGAAGTTATATATCCGCGACATGAATCGACCTCTTGTTAATTACAAAACCCTCAACTCAAAGACGCGGAGAAAATGCACGAAAGTCTGAATGTCCCTTAGCCACCGATTAGCCAACGCGTCATCAATGATCGGCCTGTCTACCCGCGTTTCGATAATCCCTCTTTACTTCGCGTTCCTTCGCGTGTTCGCGCCTTTGTGTTTATTCATTCTCTTCCGGTGCGGCCGGCGGCTCGTCGCCGCCCTCTTCGCCGTTCAATTCCGGCTCGATGATGCGCTCTATCCCCACCAGTTTTTCCTCCTCGCCGGTGGCGATGAGTTTAACACCCTGGGTGTTGCGGCCCAACACGGAGATGCCGCTGGTCGCGGTGCGGATCAAGGTGCCGGCGTTGGTGATCAGCATCACTTCATCCTCCGCCGTCACCGGGATGGCGCCCACCACCGCGCCGTTGCGCTCGCTGGTCTGGATCGAGATCACGCCCTGGCCGCCGCGACCGTGCAGCGGATATTCATTCAATTCGGTGCGTTTGCCGTAGCCGTTTTCGGTGGCGGTCAATATGGTGTGACCTTCCTCCGCGATGATCAGGGCGATGACCTTATGGCCTTTGCCCAGGGTAATGCCGCGCACGCCGCGGGCGGTACGGCCCATCGGCCGCACATGCGACTCGTTGAAGCGCACGCATTTCCCGGAACTGCTGAACAGCAGCACGTCGCGGCTGCCGTCGGTGATCGCGACGCCGACCAGATGATCGTCCTCGCGCAGTTCGACGGCGATGATGCCGCTGGTGCGCGGCCGCGAAAAATCGGTGAGCGGGGTCTTCTTCACCGTGCCGCTGGCGGTGGCCATGAAAATGAATTTGTCCGCCGCGTATTCGCGGATCGGCAAGATCGCGGTGATGCGTTCGCCCTCTTCCAGCGGCAGCAAGTTGACGATGGGTTTGCCGCGCGAATTGCGGCTGGCCTGCGGCAATTCATAGACCTTTTTCCAATACACCTTGCCGCGATTGGAGAAACACAGAATCGTGTCGTGGGTGCTGGCGATCAGCAGCTTGTCGATGAAGTCCTCTTCTTTCACCGCCGCCGCCGATTTGCCGCGACCGCCGCGTTTTTGGGTGCGGTACTCGGTCAAAGGCTGGGCCTTGGCGTAGCCGGCGTGCGACAGCGTCACCACCACGTCCTCTTCCGTAATGAGGTCTTCGAGGCTGAGATCCTGGTGGGTGATCATGATCTCGGTGCGGCGCGCGTCGCCGTATTGCGCCTTGATCGCCAGCAACTCCTCGCGGATCACTTGCAGCAGGCGGTCGGGATTGCCGAGGATTTCCAGCAGCTCGCCGATATTGACCAGGATTTCCTTGTACTCGTTGACGATCTTTTCCTGCTCGAGACCGGTGAGGGTGTGCAGGCGCAAATCGAGAATGGCCTTGGCCTGCGCATCGGATAAACGATAACCGTCATCGACGAGGCCCAACTCCGGCGCGAGATTATCGGGCCGCGAAGCCGACGCGCCGGCGCGCGACAGCATTTCAACGACCAGACCCGCGGCCCAGGCCCGCGCCATCAAACCTTCCTTGGCCACCGCCGGATTGGGCGCGGCCTTGATCAGGGCGATGATGGGATCGATGTTGGCCAGCGCCACCGCCAGGCCTTCCAAGATGTGGGCGCGTTCGCGCGCCTTGCGCAACTCGAATACCGTGCGCCGCGTCACCACCTCGCGGCGATGGCGGATGAAGGCTTCCAGAATTTGCTTGAGATTGAGCAAGCGCGGCTGGCCGTCCATCACCACGACCATATTGATGCCGAACACGCTTTGCATCGAGGTGTGCTGGTAGAGATTGTTCAGCACCACTTCGGGCATTTCGCCGCGGCGCAGCTCGATGAACATGCGCATGCCGTCCTTGTCGGACTCGTCGCGCAGCTCGGTGATGCCTTCGATGCGTTTCTCTTTGACCAGATCGGCGATTTTTTCCAGCAGGGTGGCCTTGTTCACCTGATACGGCAACTCGGTGACGATGATGGATTGCCGGCCTTTGCCGTCTTCCTCGATGTGGGTGCGGGCCCGCACGTAGATGCGGCCACGGCCGGTGTGATAGGCCTCATGGATGCCGCGCGCGCCGTTGATGATGGCGGCGGTCGGGAAATCCGGACCGGGTATCAGCTTCATCAATCCCAAAATATCGATGGCCGGATCGTCGATCACCGCGAGGCAGCCGTCGATCACCTCGTTCAAATTGTGGGGCGGCACGTTGGTGGCGAGCCCGACCGCGATGCCGGCCGCGCCGTTGATCAGCAGATTGGGGATCTTGGCGGGAAAGACGGTGGGTTCGCGCTCCGACTCGTCGTAGTTCGGCGCGAAGTCGACGGTCTCCTTGTCGAGGTCGGCCAGCAGCTCGTGGGCGATGCGCGCCATGCGCACCTCGGTGTAACGCATCGCCGCCGGGGCGTCGCCGTCCACCGAACCGAAATTGCCCTGGCCGTCGACCAGCATGTAGCGCAGCGAAAAGGGCTGGGCCATGCGGACGATGGTGTCGTAGACCGCGGTGTCGCCGTGGGGGTGGTATTTACCGATGACGTCGCCGACCACGCGCGCCGACTTTTTGTAAGGCTTGTTCCAGTCGTTGCTCAATTCGCTCATGGCGAATAGCACGCGCCGGTGCACCGGCTTGAGCCCGTCGCGGACGTCGGGCAGGGCCCGGCCCACGATCACGCTCATGGCGTACTCCATATAGGAGGTCCGCATCTCGTCTTCGATATTGACGGACAGGACTTCTTTGGCGAATTCGGTCATGACTGCGCAATTCCTTTCCAGAGACTAGGCCACCGCCGGCGCCCCAGCCGCAAGTAGCTTCTTGTCCAAACGGGAAATTCTAACACAGGCGGCGGCTGCATCGCAGCTCGGGCGCACGAGGCGGGCGGACGGAATCCGAGGACCGGCGACTCAAGGACGGCCGCGCATCATCGCCGCCATCTTCTCCGCATTCGGCGCGGTCACCACACCCTTTTCGGTGACGATGACGTCCACCAACCCGGCCGGCGTGACGTCGAAGGACGGGTTCCAGGCCAGCGCCCCTTCCGCCGCCACCCGCTGGCCGCCCAGGCTCAACACCTCGTCCGGCGAGCGGTTCTCGATGTGGATCTCCGCGCCGCTCTTGATCTTCATGTCCACCGTCGAGGTGGGCGCCACCACCATGAATTTCACGCCGTGATACCGCGCCGCGACCGCCAGGTTGTAAGTGCCGATCTTATTGGCGACGTCGCCGTTGGCGGCGATGCGGTCCGAACCGACGATGGCCCAGGTCACGCCGCCCTGCTTCATCAAATGCGCGGCCGCGCCGTCGGCGATCAGGGTGACCGGGATCTCGTCCTGCACCAGCTCCCAAGCGGTGAGCCGCGCGCCCTGCAGCCAGGGGCGGGTTTCGTCGGCGTAAACGCGTTCGATCTTGCCCGCGGCGTAAGCCGAACGAATCACCCCGAGGGCCGTGCCGTAACCGCCGGTGGCCAGCGAACCGGTATTGCAATGGGTCAACACCAGGCCACGGCTTTGAATACAGGCCGCGCCCAATTCGCCCATGCGGCGGTTGGCGGCGATGTCTTCCTCGTGAATCCGGCGGGCCTCGGCCAGCAGGGCCGGCACGGGGTCGCCGCTTGCGGCGGGGCTGTTTCCGCTGGAAAGACCCTCTCCCGCTTGCGGGA
Source organism: uncultured Gammaproteobacteria bacterium (assembly GCA_963729605.1). Lineage (GTDB taxonomy): Bacteria > Pseudomonadota > Gammaproteobacteria > DRLM01 > DRLM01 > CAKKSB01. The sequence goes on from CAVSNY010000005.1 coordinate 116,961, forward strand.
GAGGGTGAATAGCGTGGATTGAATTGATCTTGGCGCGCATCCGTTCCAGCGCCCAGAACAGATTGACCGCCGTGGGCCGGGAGTCGGCGAGACGTTGCAGATCCTGTTCGATATCCTGCCGCCAGGTCGCCGCCGAACGGGCATACCGCGCGCGCGCCGCCAGCACCACCCCGTAGGCCGCCGTCACCCCGATGGCAGGCGCGCCGCGCACCACCATATCGCGTATGGCCGCCGCCACCCCGGCGGCGTCTTCCAGCAATACTTGCTCGTGACGCAACGGCAAGACCCGCTGGTCGAGCAATTTCAAACCCTGTTCCGTCCATTCCACCGCCCGGATGGAATCGTGGCGCGTCTCTGTCATGGCCAACCTCTCGCTGATGAAGGGCGCATGATAACGGTCCGGCGCCGGGGCGGCAAAGGGCGGTTCAAGCCCCGCGCCGCGGGCCGATACATTCAACACCCGCCGGTAACTCGACCGCTACCGGCAAGGTTTTGAATAAAACACGGCGTGATCGTTCCACCCTGTCTGGCACCGACCGGCACGACAACGGGACGTCAGCGCCATGTCATGGATAATCAGTGAAACCGAGGACAGCCTGGAAATGCGCACCATCGCCGCCTTATTGCTCAGCCTGCTTACCGTCCTCTGGCAAGCCGCGGCCGCCGGGCCCATCAGCCTGGCCGATCATGCCGCGAATATCCTGGCCGCCAATGCCGCCAATGCCGCCGATGCCGCCGCGGCGCCCGCCGCCGGCGACGACCGAACGGGATCGGCCGGTCATGACGCCGTCCCCGCCGCGGCGCCGGAAGCCGTTATGACTCCGCCGCCCACACCGGAAATGCAGTTCGTCTCCCTCGGCCGCATCACCTTCATATTCGATAAATGGACGCTCACCGACCAGAGCAAACGCACCCTCGACACGGCCGCGCGTTATCTCGCCGACCACCCGGGCGCCAGCCGCCTGTTGATCCGCGGCCACACCGACCGAGTCGGGCGCCAATCTTATAACGACGGTTTGTCCGACCGGCGCGCCGCCGCCGTGCTCGATTATCTAGTCAAGCAGGGCGTGCCCCTCGAACAGGTGCGTTGGGAAGGTCACGGCGAACATGCGCCGATCGACGAAAATTGGACGCGGCTCGGCCGGGCACGTAACCGGCAGGTAGAAATGTTCGCCATTTTCCCGACCGCCGCCGTGTCCGCGCGCTAAATCATCCTCGCCGTCACCAGACCCGCTTGCGTAAAAGGATGCCCTCACCAAGACGCCGTTGACTCTGCGTCCACTTCGCACCCGCATCCCCCACTTTGAATCACCGCGCCGGACTGGCGCGCGTTATGGCTTGCGGTATACTCGCGCGAAGCCCTCACCGCATCGGACTTATGGACCAGGTCGACACGCTGATACACGCCCGCTGGATCATTCCGGTGGAACCCGACGACACCGTTCACGAACACCATAGCCTCGCCATCAAAAACGGCCGCATCCATGCGATCGTCCCCGGCGCCGAGGCGCGGCGGCGTTATCACGCCGACGTCGAACTTGATCTGGCCGAACACGCGTTGATCCCCGGCCTCATCAACACCCACACCCACGCGGCGATGAGTCTGTTCCGCGGCCTTGCCGACGATCTGCCGTTGATGGAGTGGCTGACTAATCACATCTGGCCGGCCGAAGGCGCCTGGGTCAGCCCCGAATTCGTTTACGACGGCACGCGGCTGGCGATGGCCGAGATGTTGCGCGGCGGCACCACCTGCTTCAACGACATGTATTTCTTCCCCGACGAGACCGCGCGCGCCGCCGATACCGCTCAGATGCGCGCGGCGGTCGGCATGATCCTCATCGACTTCCCCACCGCCTGGGCGGCGAACGCGCAGGAATACATCGACAAGGGCCTCGCGCTGCACGATCGACTACAAGAATCATCCGCTGATTCGCACGCTGTTCGCGCCACACGCGCCTTACACCGTGTCCGACGGACCGCTGGAGCACATGCGGACCCTGGCGGATCAGTTGAACGTACCCATCCACATGCACGTGCACGAGACCGCCTTCGAGGTGCAGGAAGCGGTGAACAAACTCGGCGAACGGCCGCTCGCGCGTCTGGAAAAACTCGGCCTGCTCACCCCGCAATTGCTGGCGGTGCACATGACCCAGCTCAGCGACGACGAGATCGCGGCCTGCGCCCGCGCCGGTGTCAGCGTCATCCACTGCCCCGAATCCAATCTCAAACTCGCGAGCGGTTTTTGCCCGGTGCATAAACTCGTGAGCGCCGGCGTCAACGTCGCGCTCGGCACCGACGGCGCCGCCAGCAACAACGACCTCGACATGTTCAGCGAGATGCGCACCGCCGCCCTGCTCGCCAAGGCGGTGGCCGGCGACGCCAGCGCCCTGCCCGCCGCCGCCGCGCTGCGCATGGCGACGCTCAACGGGGCCAAGGCGCTGTGCATCGACGACGAGGCCGGTTCGCTCTGGCCCGGCAAGTCGGCGGACATCACCGCGGTGCGCCTCGGCGACATCGAGACCCAGCCGCTGTATCATCCGGTCTCGCAACTGGTCTACGCCACCGGCCGCGACAAGGTCAGCGACGTGTGGGTGGCCGGGCGCCATCTGCTCAAGGACCGCGCGCTCACCACCCTCGACGAAACCGAGTTGAAGGCCAAGGCGGCGGCGTGGCAGCAAAAGATTCGCAAATACGATTAACGGGTAATCCATGAACCGAGCAACTCAACATCGATCCCGCCGAGGTGGCGAAATTCAATCAGTCCGCCATGCGCTGGTGGGACCCCAACAGCGAATACAAACCGCTGCACGACATCAATCCGCTGCGCCTCGACTACATCGACCAGCGGGTCGGCCTCGCCGGCAAACAGGTGGTGGACGTCGGCTGCGGCGGCGGCATCCTCGCCGAAAGCATGGCGGCGCGCGGCGCCGAGGTCACCGGCATCGACATGGCGGACAGCGCGCTGTCGGTGGCCAGGCTGCACGCGCTGGAGTCGCGGGTGAAGGTCGATTACCGGCGGATCACCGCCGAAGAATTCGCCGCGCAAAATCCCGCCGCCTTCGACGTGGTGACCTGCATGGAACTGCTGGAGCACGTGCCTGATCCGGCCTCGCTGATCGCCGCCTGCGCGGCCTTGGCCAAACCCGGCGGACAGGTGTTTTTCTCCACCCTCAATCGCAACCCAAAGGCCTACGTGTTCGCGGTATTGGGCGCGGAATATTTATTGAAATTCCTGCCGAGGGGCACCCACGACTACGCCAAATTCATCCGCCCCGCCGAGCTGGCGCGCTGGACCCGCCGCGCCGGCCTGCACCTCGACCACCTCGCCGGTCTGAGTTACAACCCGCTCACCAAACACTATCAGCTCAACGACGACGTCTCGGTCAATTACCTGGCCCACACCGTCAAAGAAAACGGCGGCGGACCGTTGCGGCCATGACGAAGCCGCGTGGCGCCGACTGAGCTGGCGATAGGCTTCGTGCGCGTGTCCCGGCCCCCGGCTCATCGAGGCAGGGGCGTGACTAAATTTAAGGAACCTCTGATTTATTAGAGGTTCCGTGCGGTGCAGGGATGCGCCGCCCTTTCTCGAACACGCAAGTGTTCGAGAATGAAGAAAAATAAAAATCACATTTTTGGTTTTCGTCCCTGAAAAATCCAGGGATGGATTTTTCAGGGCTTCCTTAAATAAAACGGTTCTCCTCATGACCTCGCCCTCTCACCTCCCGGGTTTACGCACCGTGCTGTTCGATCTCGACGGCACCCTGGCCGACACCGCGCCCGACCTCGCCTACGCCCTCAACGCCCTGTTGACCGAACAGGGCCGCGCGCCGCTGCCGTATGCCGCGATCCGGCCGGTGGTGTCTCACGGCGCCACCGCGCTGGTGCGGCTGGGCTTCGCGGTGGCGCCGGAGAGCGCCGAATTCAGCGCCCTCCGCCAGCGGCTATTGGATTTATATCAATACAACGTCGCCCGCGAGACCCGGCTGTTCGACGGCATGCCGGCCGTGCTCCGGCACATTGAAGGCGCGGGCCTCAACTGGGGGGTGGTCACCAACAAACCCGCCTTCCTCACCGAACCGCTGATGCGGGCACTGGATCTCGCCACCCGCGCGATCTGCATCGTCAGCGGCGACACCACCGCCCGCCGCAAACCCCACCCCGACCCGCTGCTGCACGCCTGCCGGCTGGCCGGCAGCGCCGCGGCGCAATGCCTGTACATCGGCGACGCCGAGCGGGACATCCAGGCCGGCCGCGACGCCGGCATGCCCACCCTGGTGGCCGCCTTCGGCTACCTCGGCGCCGACGACCGGCCCGAAACCTGGGGCGCCGACGGCCTGGTCCACCAGCCGGCCGACATCATCCGCTGGCTGGACACCCGCGCCGCCGCGCCCTGACTCAATCTCCCCGCCCCGGCGGCCGACACAGTGCAGGCCCCCCGCGGCGCGGAAGCGGATACACTACTGCCCCAGCCAGACTTACCGGAGAAGTACCTTTCATCATGACTGAAGCCGCCTCCTACATCACCCTGGCCCTGCTCACCGCGCTGGCGGCGCTGTGCGGCGCCTTCTTCGCCCACATCCGCGCCCAACGCCAGATCACCGGCCTGCGGGAGGAGAACGCCAGCCTCAAGGCCACCGTCAACATCGAACGCCGCACCACCGAAGAAAAAGTCGCGATGATCGAGAGCGCCCGCAATCAGCTCACCGATACCTTCGCCGCCTTATCCAGCCAGGCGCTGCGCAACAGCACGGAAGAATTCCTCAAGCTCGCCCAGCAAGGCATGCAGCAATTTCACGTGCGCGCCCAGGGCGATCTCGAGCAAAAGGAAAAATCCATCGGCGTGTTGATGCAGCCCGTCAAAGAGGCGCTCACCCGCACCGAACAACAACTGCGCGAGCTGGAAAAAGAACGCAAAGAGGCCTACGGCTCGCTGAGCAAACACCTGGAAAGCATGGCGCAGACCCAGCAACTCCTGCAGGGCGAGACCCGCAATCTGGTACAAGCGCTGCGCCGTCCCGAGGTGCGCGGCCAATGGGGCGAGATGACGCTGAAGCGCCTCGCCGAACTGGCGGGCATGGTGCAATACTGCGATTTCATCGAGCAGGAAACCGTGCAGGGCGAAAACGGCAATCTGCGCCCCGACATGGTGGTGCGCATGCCCGACGGACGGGAAATCGTGGTGGACGTCAAAACCCCGCTCGACGCGTATTTGAGCGCGGTGGAAGCGCCGGACGACACGGTGCGCACCTGGCATCTCGAACGCCACGCCCGCAAGGTGCGCGACCGGGTGCGCGAACTGGCCGGCCGCAATTACTGGGCGCAGTTCAAACGCAGTCCCGACTTCGTGGTGATGTTCATCCCCGGCGATCAATTCTTGAGCGCCGCGCTGGACGTCGACCGCGACCTGCTCGAATACGCCCTCGGCCAAAAAGTGGTGCTCGCCACGCCCACCAGCTTCGTCGCGCTGCTGCGCGCGGTGGGCTACGGCTGGCGCCAACTCAGCCTGGCGGAGAACGCGGAAAAAATCCGCGACCTCGGCGAAGAGCTTTATCAACGCCTCAGCACCTTCACCGATCATTTATCCAAGCTCGGCAAAAATCTCAGCAGCAGTCTCGACCACTACAACAAGGCGGTGGGTTCCTTCGAACGGCAAGTCATGCCCGGCGCGCGCAAGTTCACCGAAATGGGCATCACCCCGCGCAAACCGATGCCTGATCTCGACCAGATCGAAAAAGGCGTGCGGCAAATGGAGAACGCCGCCGCGACCGCACCGCCCGAAGAAACCGCCGGCGAACCCGATCCGCCCGCCAAACATTAAGGAACCTCTGATTTGTTCAGAGTTTCCCGCGGCACATGGATGTGCCGCCATTTTCAATGGTGTTAACCATTGAAAATGAAGGGGAGCGAAAATCATATTTTCGCTCCCCGTGCCCTGAAAATTCCAGGATGGAATCATTCAGCGCTTCCTTAAATCCTCGTCGACGGGAAACGCGGGCCGCGCCTCTCCCGCGAACGGGAGCGCGGCGGTGAGGACGCCGGAAAATAGACCCGGCCTCCATCATCCCCGCCGCATGGATGCATCCCCGAGAAAAGACCGGCTATACTGCGCGGCCAACAGCACGACACGTCGCATCACATGCCCGACACCCTCGAATCGGCCTATCAACACTGCATGCGCATGACGCGCAGCCACTACGAAAATTTTCCGGTGGCCTCGCGTCTATTGCCGCGCGCGCTGCGTACACCGGTGAGCGTGATCTACGCCTTTGCCCGCAGCGCCGACGATTTCGCCGACGAAGGCGAACTCGTCCCCGCCGAACGCCTGGCCCGTCTCGACGGGTATTGGCGCCAGCTCGACGCCATCGCCGCCGGGCGGACGCCGGGCGATCCGATCTTCATCGCCCTGGCCGATGTGGTGCAACGTCACGCCTTGCCCTTGCAATTGCTTTACGATCTGCTCACCGCCTTCCGCCAGGACGTCGTCAAATCGCGCTACGCCAATTTTGATGAAGTGCTGGCCTATTGCCGCTACTCCGCCAATCCGGTCGGCCGCATCGTGTTGCATTTGGCGGGCGACGCCGGCGCGGACAATCTGCGCGACTCCGATAAAATTTGCACCGCGCTCCAGCTCATCAACTTTTGGCAGGACCTCGAACAGGATTATCTGGAAAGCAATCGTGTCTATTTGCCGCAGGACGAACTGGCGGCCTACGGCGTCGCCGAGGAGCAATTGGGCCGGCGCGGCAACAGCCCGGCGCTGCGCGCCTTGATGGATAAGCAGATCGAGCGCAGCCGGGGCTTGATGCTGGACGGCGCGCCTCTGGGCGCGCGCCTGCGCGGCCGGCTCGGCATCGAGATCCGCGCGACGATACACGGCGGCCTGTGCGTGCTCGACGCCCTCGCCCGCCGGCGCGACGACGTCTTCGCGCGGCCGCGCCTGCGCCGCCGCGACTGGCTGCGCGTCCTCCGGCGCGCGCTGCTTCCGTAAGCGGCTCGCCGCTCTGCTATGATAAACGCTCGTACCCTTAAGTCGTTGCCATGACCCCCGACGAATACTGCGAACAGAAAACCACCGGCGCCGGCTCGAGCTTTTATTACAGCTTTTTATTTCTCGAGCCCGACGCCCGCCGCGCCATGACCATCCTCTACGCCTTCTGCCGCGAGGTGGACGACGCGGTGGACGAATGCAGCGATCCGGCCATCGCCCGCGTCAAACTCGCCTGGTGGCGCGAAGAGATCGCCCGCAGTTTCGCCGGCCAGCCGCAGCACCCGGTGACCAAGGCCTTGCAATGGGCCACCGGCCGCTACAAGTTGCCGCAAGAATATTTCCTCGAAATCATCAGCGGCATGGAGATGGATCTGGACTGCAATGCCTACCGCAGTTTCACCGAACTCTCGCTGTACTGTTATCGCGCCGCATCCGTGGTGGGCCTGCTCGCGGCGGAAATCTTCGGCTACCAGGACCCGCGCACCTTGAAATACGCCCACGATCTGGGCATGGCCTTCCAACTCACCAACATCCTGCGCGACGTGGCCGAAGACGGCGAGCGCGGCCGGGTCTATATTCCGGAGGACGAGATGGCCCGCTACGGCGTCACCCGCGACGACATCCTGCATGGCCGCATGAGCGACGCCATGCGCGGGCTGCTGCGCCATCAGGCCGACCGCGCGCGCCGCTATTACACGCAAGCCTTCAGCCATTTGCCGGACACCGACCGTTACCACCAACGCAGCGGCATCATCATGGCCTCGGTCTATCAGGCCTTGTTGCAGGCCATCGAAGACAGCGATTTTCAAATCTTCGAAGAGCGCGTCCGCCTCAGTCCGGCGCGCAAGATGTGGATCGCCTGGCAGACCGCACGGCGGGAAAAACGCCAGCACCTCGCCCGCGCGGTTTGAATCTCCGTCCATTCAGACCTGACGCACCGTGAGCCATCATCACCCGCCGTCATACGCGCATTCCGGAAGGCGCCGCGGAATACAGCCCGCGGCGAACGATCTTTTCTCCCGCTCGATGAAATGTATCGAGGGGAAAACGAAAACGGCGGATGTCCGGCCCTGTCACCCCCATTCCAATCCGCCTCCCGCAAGGGGGAAGGAGCCGTTCGATTCATCTTTCTTAGTTGCCGCGTCATTAACGACGCGCCCTGTTCAAGGGGCCGGCTGAGCATGCGGGTCGTGGTGGTGGGCGGCGGTTGGGCGGGACTGGCGGCGGCCGTCGAGTTGTGCCGTCATGATATTCACGTCACCCTCATCGAGGCCGCGCCGCGATTGGGCGGCCGCGCCCGCGCGGTGACGCGCGGCGGCGTGGTCTTCGACAACGGCCAGCATCTGTTCATCGGCGCTTATCGGGAAGTGCTGCGTTTGATGACCATCGTCGGCGTCGCGGAAGAGCGGATATTTTTACGCCGTCCCCTGCACTGGTTGATGCGTCATCCCAATGCACCCAGCGTGGAAATCAGCGCGCCGCATTTGCCCGCGCCGCTGCACATGGCCTGGGCCCTGCTGCGGGCGCGGGGTTATCACTTTGCCGAACGCCGCGCCGCCTTGCGCGCCTGCGTCCGCGTGTTGCGGCCGTCCGCCACGGCGGGCGACGTCACGGTGGCGGCCTGGCTGCGACAGGGCGGGCAACCGCCGCGGGTCATCGACACCTTGTGGTCGCCGCTGTGCCTCGCCGCCCTCAACACCCCCATCGAACAGGCCTCGGCGGAGGTGTTCGTGCGTGTGTTGCGCGATGCCTTTCTGGAACGCCGCGCCGATTCGGATCTGCTGATCCCGCGTTGCGATTTGGGCGGCGTATTCCCCGCGCCCGCCGCCGCGTTCATCCAGGGCCGCGGCGGACACATTCAATTGGGTGAACGGGTGAACGCCCTGCTCAGCGACGGCGCGCGCATCGGCGGCGTGCGTACCCGCCGCGCCGATTATCCGGCCGAACAAGTGATCCTCGCCGTACCGCCGGAATCTTGCGCGGCCTTGCTGGCGGGCCACCCGGCCTTGGCGCCTTTGCTGGCGCCGCTCGCGGCGCTGGGCACGCAGCCGATCTGCACCGCGTATCTGCGCTACGCCCCCGGCTTGCCGCTGGCCGTTCCCATGACCGGCATGGCCGGCGGCCTCGGCCAGTGGCTGTTCGATTTGACGGTGATGGACAAACCGGGCTGGGTGGCGGTGGTGCTCAGCGGCCCGGGCCGGCATATGGCGATGGACAATGAAAGCCTGTTGAACGCGCTGGCCGCGGAAATCGCCGCGTTGTGGCCGGGGCCGGCGCGTTATCAAGAAGGTTTCGTGATCCGGGAAAAACGCGCGACGTTTTCCTGCGAGGCGGGAATCAACGCGTTGCGCCTCCCGCCGCATACGGCCTTGGCCGGTTGCCGGCTGGCGGGCGATCACACCGCGACCGGCTATCCAGCCACCTTGGAAGGCGCGGTGCGCAGCGGCGTGTCCTGCGCGCAAGACATCATCGCCCTGCGTAACGGCACGGAGGCACCGTACCCAAGCTCATTCTAAAAACCGCGAATACTGGCCACGGAGAACACGGAGAACACGGAGAACACGGAGAAACAGGATGCTGTGGCATAGGGCGAGTTAAGCCCTTGGATGACGTCGGACGCGAAATCGGATTTTCCTCCGTAAACTCCGTGTCCTCCATAGTCAATATTTTTTCAGCGTCATCCTTCCAATTGCACGGCGAAGACTTCTTCGATGGATGTCTTGCCGGTGCGGGCGAGGGTCAACGCGTTGTCACCCAGTTTGCTCATGCCTGACGCCACGGCGGCTTGTTGAATTTGCTGAGTGGAGCCGCCGTCGTTGATGAGCTGGGCGATCTCCGGTGTGACCACCAGTAGCTCGCACACCGTCATGCGGCCGCGATAGCCGGTTTGATTGCAGGCCTCGCAGCCTTTGCCGCGGTAAAACACCTCCTCCGGCTGCAAGTTGAGACTATGACGGATATAGGGTTCCACCTCTTCCGGGGCGAGGCACTTCGGACAATTGACCCGCACCAGGCGTTGCGCCATCACGCCCAACAGGGTGGAGCTCAATAAATAGGATTCGAGGCCCATGTCCACCAGACGTGTGACGGTGCTGGCCGCGTCGTTGGTGTGCAGAGTGCTGAACACCAAGTGGCCGGTGAGCGCGGCCTTGTTGGCGATGTGGGCGGTCTCCTCGTCGCGGATCTCGCCGACCATGATCACGTCGGGGTCGTGACGCAAAAACTGCCGCAAGGCTTGGGCGAAGGTATAACCCTTCACCACCGAGATCTGCACCTGCTCCACGCCGTCCATGTCGTATTCCACCGGGTCTTCCACGGTGAGCAAATGCACGTTGCGTTTCTTCACCTCGTTGAGAATGGCGTACAAGGTAGTGGATTTGCCGGAACCGGTGGGACCGGTGACCAGGAATAAACCATGGGGGCGGACCATCAGCCGCTTGATCAAGGTGTATTCCCGTTCCTGCAATCCCAGGGACTCCAGCGGTCGCACGCCGGCGTCCTTGTCGAGGATACGGATCACCACGCTTTCACCTTTGACGGTCGGCACCACCGAGATACGCAGGTCGATGTTCTTGGTGCCCCAAGCCAGGCGGGCGTGGCCGTCCTGTGGCAGGCGGCGTTCCGAGATGTCCATCTGGCCGGTGATCTTGATGCGGCTGACCAGGGCCGGCAGCAGCGACCGGCTCATGGTGCGGGAATAATGCAGGCGGCCGTCGATGCGGTAATACACGTTCACCCGGTCTTTCTCGGGGCGGATATTGATGTCCGAGGCGCCCTTGGTCACGCCTTGCAGCAAGATGGCGTTGACCAGCCGCACGATGGGTTTGCGCTGGGCCTCCTGCTCCATGACGTACAGTGAATCGGAATTGTCCGGGGAACTGCCCACCGGATCGAGCTGGAGGTCCTCGATGGCCTCGCTCTCCTCCAATTTGCTGTAAAACTTCTGCAGCAAGGCGCGGATGTCCGCGCCGGCGGCCATCACCGCCTCGATGTTGGCATTGGTATTGAAGCGCAGGGCGTTGACCACGGTCTGGTCGAGGGGATTCTCCATGGCGACGATCAGCTTGCCGTTCATCTCGCCCAAGGGCACCACGTTATATTGAATGGCCAAATCGGCGGGCAGACGCGAGAGCATTTGCGAAGGAAGATCGAAACCCTGCAAATTGAGGAAAGGAATACCCAACTTCTTGGCGAGGGCCACGTTCACCTCTTCCTGGGAGACCAATTGCATGTCCAGCAGGATTTGCCCCAGATGTTTTCCCTTGCTGTGCTTTTGTCGGATCAGGGCTTCGTGGAGCTGCTCGCGGCTGACCAGCTTTTCCGCCACGAAGATCTCGCCGAGCCGCAGATCCGGCGAGCGGTGGGTCTCGTCCAGCACCTCTTTTAATTCGTGGACCGAATTGACGATGTGGTTTTTGCCTGATCCCGACATTTTTCATTTTCCTAAATTAACGGAGAGGGACAACCCGCCGGCCGGCGGCGCTTCGATCCTGCGGGTCCTCATCCGAGGACCGGCTCTTGAACAACATCAATACCGTCTGGGTTATCGTCACGTAAGGCGGGTGGGATGATTCGCCGCCGGCGGCAAGAGTCTGCCGCCTTCAACTCATACGTAGTTAAATTGCCATCCGATCTGCCAATTATTTGACCAGTCCGCCATTTGTCAATGACGTAACCCCGTTAAATTATCAGGCCTTGGCGGTTTTACGGCCAGGGCGGTCGCCGTGAACCCCCCATTTTTAGCGGCAAATCGACGGCCAAGACAAGCGCGACCAGATTGGCACACATCTGGCATAATCTTCAGCGCAAGGCGTTTTACTCGGAGATAAAAAAATGACGGCGCCACATATCATGGACGCAGATTTTCATCTTGGACAGACCACCCCTGAATCGGTACGGTCGGCTTTCGGACTGATGTCCGATTTATCCGCCGCGGACAGCCAGAGCCTGGAGGCCGTGGTCCGCATCAACACCCATTTGCAAACGACCCTGGACATCCAGGCGCTGATAAATATCTTCGCCGATGAAATGCAGCGCTTTGTCCCCTTCGACGCCCTCCGTTACAGTTCTTCCGCCCACGATTTAGTGGTGGAGCTGGGAAAAGGCGCGCGCAACATCTGTTCATATCGTTTGATCGCCGGTACCGATCTGCTCGGGGAACTGCGATTCAGCCGCCGCCGTAAATTCACCGTCCTCGAGACCCAAACCATCGAACACCTGATGTGCGCCCTGGTTTACCCGCTGCGCAACGCCCTCACCTATCTTTCCGCGTTGCGGGCCGCCCACAAGGATCCCCTGACCGGGGTGAACAATCGCAGCGCCTTGGACACGAGCCTGGCCCGTGAAGTGGACATGGCGCGCCGCCACCGCACCTCGCTGTCGTTGATCATGATGGATATCGACCGTTTCAAATCCATCAACGACAATTATGGCCACACCGCCGGCGACGAGGTCATCAAGGCCTTTACCGCCGTGGTGGGCACCGCGATCCGCAAGAGCGACATGTTATTCCGCTTCGGCGGCGAGGAATTCGTGGTCTTGTTGAGCAACACCGCCCGCGCCGGGGCCGTCTTGCTCGCGGAACGCATCCGCCAGGCGGTGGAGCAAAGTCTGGTGAGCATCGGGCATCAGGTCGTACCCATCACCGTCAGCCTCGGCGTTTCCACTCTCGGTCCGACGGACACGCAGCAGTCCCTGTTCGAAAAAGCGGACAAAGCGCTTTACAACGCCAAGAGCGAAGGCCGCAACTGTGTGCGTTATCTCACGCATAACGCCGCCGAAATCGCCTGACCCGCGCCCATTCTTTTCATTTGCATCAGCGCGTTTCTCGGCTGATAATGCCGTTGTTTTTAATCTCAAAATTCCCTGCGGCTTGTGCGGGACCGGGTGATGGGAATTCTCAAAGGGGGGCATCGCGATGCCTCCTTTAAGCAAGCGCGGCGAGGGGGGCATCCCCGCCCGCGGCTAGACCAATCTAATTTTTATCAGTTTGGCGGTAATACACTCATGAGCAGTACGATATGTGGTTTCCTCCCCCCCGAATGGGCGCCGCAGAGCGGCGTCATCCTCACCTGGCCCCACCCGCACAGCGATTGGCAGGATATCCTGCCCGCGGTCGAGCCGGTGTACGTGCAACTGGCCGGCCACATCGCGGCGCGTGAAAAGGTCCTGATCAATTGCTGGGACGCCGGCCACGCCGATCATGTCGCGCGATTATTGAAAAAAGCCGGCACCTATTTTCCCAATGTGATGCTGCACATCCTGCCGACCAACGACACCTGGGTCCGCGATTACGGTCCCATCACCATCTTCCGGGAAGGCAAACCGGTGTTGCTGGATTTCATCTTCAACGGCTGGGGCAATAAATTTCCCGCGCCCCTGGATAACGAAGCGACTCAACGCATCCATCGCAACGAGATATTCGGCGCCGCCCAGCTGCGCCCGGTCAACTTGGTCTTGGAAGGCGGCAGCATCGAAGTGGACGGCCACGGCACCCTGCTCACCACCAGCCAATGCCTGCTCACCCCCACCCGCAACCCCCAACTCGATCGCGGCCAGGTCGAGGCGACCCTGCGCGGTCTGCTGGGCACCACCCGCGTGTTGTGGCTGGAGCACGGCCATTTGGCGGGCGACGACACCGACAGCCACATCGACACCCTGGCCCGTTTCTGCGATCCGCACACCATCGCCTACGTGGCCTGCGACGACCCGGCCGACGAACACTACGACGACCTCAAACAGATGGAGGCGGAACTGCAAGCCTTCCGCGACTATCAAGGCCAGCCCTACCGCCTGGTGCCCCTGCCCTGGCCGGCCGCCAAACGGGACGAGGACGGCCGGCGTCTCGCCGCCAGCTACGCCAACTTCCTCATCATCAACGGTGCCGTGCTGGTCCCGACCTACGACGATGCCGCCGACGCCGAGGCCTTGCGCCGGCTGCAAGCCTGCTTTCCGGACCGCGAGGTGATCGGCGTCGACTGTTTGCCGCTCATCAAACAAAACGGCAGTCTGCATTGCGTGACCATGCAATTGCCGGCCGGCGTCATGTAGCCGCATAATCCACGGCACTGCCACCAGGGGGATTCCCATGAAACACCGCATGCTTACCGTCGGCCTGATCCAACACGCCTGCGGCGAAGACCGCGACGCCAACCTCGCCGCCACCGTCGCCGGCGTGCGCGAGGCGGCGCGGCAAGGCGCTCGACTGGTGCTGCTGCAAGAGCTGCACACCGGCCCCTATTTCTGCCAGCACGAGGAGACCGACTATTTCGATCGGGCGGAAACCCTGCCCGGCCCCAGCACCGACCTGCTGGGCGCGGTGGCGCGCGAACTTCAGGTAGTGATCGTCGCCTCGCTGTTCGAGCGCCGCGCGCCGGGCCTGTATCACAACACCGCCGTGGTGCTGGATCGGGACGGCGCCATCGCCGGCAAATACCGCAAGATGCACATCCCGGACGACCCCGGCTATTACGAAAAATTCTATTTCACCCCTGGCGACCTCGGTTTCGAACCCATCGACACCAGCGTCGGGCGCCTCGGCGTGCTGGTGTGCTGGGATCAGTGGTTCCCGGAAGCGGCGCGGCTGATGGCCCTGGCCGGCGCCGACCTGCTGCTCTACCCCACCGCCATCGGCTGGAATCCGCCCGACGACGCCGCGGAAAAGGCCCGCCAGCGCGAGGCGTGGATCACCATTCAACGGGCCCATGCCGTGGCCAATGGTTTACCGGTGCTGGTCTGCAACCGAGTGGGTTACGAGCCAGATCCCTCGGCTCAAACCGAAGGCATCCAATTCTGGGGCAATAGCTTCGTCACGGGGCCGCAGGGCGAATTACTCGCCGCTGCCGGCGAGCAGGCGGCCGTGCTGGTCACCCAAGTGGATATGGCCCGCAGCGAAGCGGTGCGGCGCATCTGGCCCTATCTGCGCGATCGGCGTATCGACGCCTATCAGGCCCTCACCCTGCGTTATCGCGATCCGCGCTGAAGACGCGCGTTTGAAAATCCGGCACGCGGCAAAACCGCGATCAACTCGGGTTCCGCTGCGAGGATCTCGCCGACTTTCTCCTGCGCCCCTTTTAATCCATGCGGCGTTATACTTAACACATCTTCCACTGGCCGCCCGATAGGAACACGTCATGATCGTCATCTTGGAATCCAATATCGATAAAAACGGCGAGCGTTACACCAGCTTGATGAACCGTCTCTCCCAGCTGCCCAATGTCCAGGTCCGGGTGCATGAAGAAGTGGGCACCCAACACGTGTTGACCGAGCTGTATCTGATCGGCAATACCTCTGCCTTGCCGATGGATGAAATCCAGTCTTTACCCGGCGTGGAACAAGTCGTGCGGATCTCGGGCGCTTACCGGGTATTGGGCCGCCACAAGAACGACAGCCGCTCCAGCCACTTCGAATACAACGGCGTCAAATTCAGTCAGGACACTCTCAATATCTTCGCCGGGTTGTGCGCGGTCGATACGCCCGAACACGTGGAAATCATGATGCGCGCCCTGCGGGAACACGGACTGGTCTGCACGCGCATGGGGGCCTACAAGCCCCGCACCAATCCCTATTCGTTCCAAGGCCACGGCAAAAACTGCATGCCCTATGTCTTCGAGCTGGCGGGTAAATACGGCATCAAGGTGATCGCCATGGAAGTCACCTCCGAACAACATATCCACGAGATCAACGAAGCGTTGGAACAGACCGGCCGGCCCACCGGGATCATGCTGCAAATCGGTACCCGCAACACCCAGAACTTCGAGTTGTTGAAGGCCGTAGGGCGCCAGCAGGAATTTCCGGTGTTGATCAAACGGGGTTTCGGCATCACCCTGGAAGAGTCCCTCAACGCCGCCGAATATCTCGCCAGCGAAGGCAACCGCAAAGTGGTGTTCTGCCTGCGCGGCATGAAGACCAATATGGGCGACCCCCATCGCAACCTGGTGGATTTCGCCCACGTCCCGGTGGTCAAACGGCTCACCCGCATGCCGGTATGCATCGACCCCTCCCACTCGGTGGGGACCCGCGATCGCTCGTGCGACGACATCCTCGATCTCGTCCATGTCACCGCCCAGGGCGTCATCGCCGGCGCCAACATGGTCCTGGTCGATTTCCACCCCGCGCCGGAGAAGGCGTTGGTCGACGGCCCGCAAGCCCTGCGCCTGCCGGAACTGCCCTATTTCCTGGAAGACATCCAACTGGCGCGCCAGGCCTATGAGGCACGCACCGCCCTGGTCAAGCGCTACGAAACCACGGCCTGAGCAACCACCACGGACAGGCATTCAGACCCTCAGATGAACTATATTTACCGTCACTACTTGGATAGACAGAGACTTAGAAAGAAACTGGCCCGGCCTCAATCTCCACAACCGGGTCAAACTGGGGGTTAACCGCCACATCCACGATTACAACTAACCCTACGGCGTATTGCGATGACCCAGCGGCCGTGCTCGCAGCGGCCCCACGCCACCCTTCAATCCGACGACTCGATTTCAAACATGCGGCTACGCAGCACAAGAGGCGGACGACCCGGAATCACCATGAACGAGCAAGACCCATCCCTGGCGTGGCTCACGCAATTCCCGCCGCTCGAGGCGGTGCGCGACGAGACCTGTCTCAAACTGCTGGCCACCGCTCAAGCCATCCGCATCAAAAAAGGCGGCCGGGTCTTTGAAGACGGCGCCCCCTGCGACCGCTATTTATTAATTCTGAAAGGGTCGATCCGGGTGCAGAAAATCACGCCGGGCGGCCATGAAATCGTGCTCCATCATGTGGGCCCCGGCCAGTCTTGCGAATTGGCCACCGCGTGCATCATCGGTCAACACGCGTATCCCGCCCAGGCCGTCGCCGAAACCGCGGTGCAAGCCATCTCTATTTCCCGCCCCCATTTCGATGAGCTGATCGCGCACTGTCCGCCCTTTCGCGACATGGTCTATCAACATGTCGAACGCGGCATCAGCGAATTGATCTCATTAGTCGAGGAAGTGGCCTTCGGCCACATGGACGCGCGCCTGGCCCACTGCTTGTTGCGGCAAGCCAATGGCGGACAGAACGTCACCATGACCCATCACGGTTTAGCCGCCGAACTGGGCTCGGCGCGCGAGGTGGTGAGCAGGCTGCTTAAAAAATTCGAGCGTCACGGCTGGGTCCGTCTGCATCGGGGCTACATCGACCTGCTCGACAAGGAGGCGCTGCGGCGGCTGGCCGATAAAACCTTCGAGTGAAATTTTACCGCCAGCCGCCGGCCTTCCGCCGACATGACTCACCCCGTGAGCCGCGTTTCATCTTAAAATTTCCCGCGGCTTGCCGCGAGGGCCAGGTGATGGCGGCGACGCGGCGCGATTCTCTCCATTCAGCACGCGAGGGGGAGCGCGGCGAGGGGTGCATCCCCCGGGCGCGGTCAGAACGATTTATTCAGCCCCCTCGCCGTTCGCCAAGTAGAACCGTTCCCAATCGATGCCACCGTGATTGTCTTGCCTCAGCAATTCGGTGACGGCGTCGACCGGCAGGGGTTTGCTGAATACAAAACCCTGTATCGCGACGCAGGAACCGCGCACGAACTCCAATTGCTCCCTGGTTTCCACGCCTTCCGCGATGACATCCAGTTTGAGGGTCTTGGCCATGGCGATAATTGCTTGCACGATCGCCGTGTCATCGGGGTTGATGATGACATCGCGTATAAACGAACCGTCGATTTTCAGGGTGTCGATCGGCAAACGCTTCAAATAGCTCAGCGAAGAATAACCCGTACCGAAATCGTCGATTGAAATCTGGATTCCCGCCATGCTGAGGCCGCGCAAGGTTTCCTGGGAATTGTTTTCATTGTTCATCAATAGGCTTTCGGTGATCTCGAGCCCTACCCAATTACTACTTAAATCGATTTCCTCGAGCAAATCCATCACGATTTTTTTGAGACAGGTCGCATCAAATTGGCGGCTGGAAAGATTGATAGAGACCCGAATCGGGGAAAAGCCCATTTTTTGCCATTTTTTAGCCTGGCATAAAGCGGCCTGCAGCACCCATTCGCCCACAGAGATGATCAAGCCGGTTTCTTCCAACAAGGAAATGAATTGACCCGGTAAAAGCAGGCCCAATTCGGGATGCCGCCAACGCAGCAAGGCCTCGACGCCGACGATTTTACCGGTCGTCGATGAGACTTGCGGCTGATAATAAATCAAGAATTCATCCCGCTTCAGGGCATGGCGTAAATTGGTTTCGAGATTAAGCCGCTCAAAGGCCCTCACGCTCATATCCGACGAATAAAACTGATAGTTGTTCCTTCCCAATTCCTTGGCCCGGTACATGGCGATATCCGCATTGCGAATCAAGGTCGCCGCGTCGACCCCGTCGGCGGGATTAAGGCTGATCCCGATACTGCCTGTAACGAACAATTCCTTGCCGTCCGTTTGAAAAGGCAAGGTGAGGCTGTCGAGTATTTTTCGGCAGATCGGCGCGACGTCTTCGCTGGCGGTAATATCCTCGAGCAGGATCACGAATTCATCGCCGGCCAATCGCGCCACCGTATCGCCTTCACGCAAACATTTGACGATGCGCTCGGAAAACATCTTCAGCAAACGATCGCCGATATCATGGCCCAGGGTGTCGTTGATGATCTTGAAGCGGTCCAAATCTATGAACAATACGGCCAGGAATTTATTGGGATCGCGCTGCCTGGCCAGGGCATGATTCAAACGATCGACGAACAGGCCGCGGTTAGGCAACTGGGTGAGCAGGTCATGATAGGCGAGATGATAAATCCGCTCCTGGGTCTGCATGCGCTCGGTGATGTCTTTACCCGTGGAAATGAAATGGGTGATATGGCCCTTGGCGTCCTTGAGCGGGGTGATGGTTTTTTCCTCGTAATATAACTCGCCGCTTTTCTTGCGATTGATGATGATGTCCTGAAATACCTCGCCCTTGAGGATGGTGTCCCACAGATATTTATAAAACTTGTCGTCGTGCTTATAGGATTTGATGATGTTGCTGGACTTTCCCTTCACCTCGAGAAAACCATAGCCGGTGATGACCTCGAAGGCCGGGTTGACGTATTCGACCAGACCATTCTTGTCGGTGATCAACACCACATCCGCCGTTTGTTCAAGCGCGCTGGAGAGCTTCTTCATCTGCTCCTTGGCGTGGGCCTGCTCGTCGAGATGTTGCTGGCGCTCGATCTCGACGGCGATGCGCTGGCCGAAAATACGCAGTAATCCGAGATCTTCCTCGGAGAAGATATGCGGATTGCTGTCCAGCAGGCAGGTGATCGCCACCACCTTGCCATCGCTGTCCAGCGCGGGAAACCCGCAATAGGAATAGGCCTCGTAATCCTTGAGAAATTCCGCCTCGGGGAATTTATCGATGACGTTGTCGTAAATCCGCACATCTTTCGACGCCACCACCGACGCGCAAGGCGTGGTCGCGAGCGGATGGGAACCGGGGTTGCTGATCATTTCACCATCGATATAGAGACTCACGAAGTGCATCTCTTCGCCGCGGATAATCGACAGGCAGACGATCCGCACGTCCAGCAACTCACCGATCATGCGCGCGACGTTCTGAAAAACATCGGTCGGATCGCCGGACAGGGTCAGGCTCAATTCAGTCAATCGCTTCAAGCGTAAATTGCGCGCCGCGGCCTGGAGTTCGGCCTTGCGCCGGTCGGTGATATCCTCATAGGTGCTGAGCATCCCGATAATATTATTCTTGAGATCGGTAAGCGGCACCCGATTGGCGCTGAACCAGACGTTTTTTCCGCCGGGCAAGGTATGCCGGGCCTCATGATTGAGTTTGGATACACCGGATTCCATGACCTCCCTGTCGTCGGCCCGATACAGCTCCGCCTGCTCGCGGTCGCTGAGGTCGTAATCATTCTTACCAAATATCGCCTCTTGGGAATCGAGACCGGCGTCTCGCGCGAAAAGGCGGTTACAACCCAGATAAGTCTGATTGCGGTCTTTCCAGGCCACGCGCACCGGAATCGAATCCAATACCAACTGCAACATCTTTTGCGATTCCAGCAAGGCCTCTTCGGCCAATTTGCGCGAGGTGATATCGTGCCCGCTGGCGACGATCCCCGAAGGTTCGCCGTTTATATCGAGCGTGCGTATGACATACCAGGAGATCACCCGCCTGACCCCGGCGCGGGTAATGATTTCATTTTCAAACCCGCGGGTCGGCGTGCCCGCCAATACCTTTTTCATATCGGCGGCGACCGCTTCGTGAATTTCCTCGGGCAGAAAAAGTTTGAAATAGTTTTTGCCGAGCACCTCCTGGCGACTCATCCCGTAGAGATCTTCGGCGGCGGGATTGAATTCCAGCAGCAAACCCCGAGGATCCAGATAGACGACGATGCTTTCCGTGGATTCAACGAAGGCTCGATAACGTTTGTCGCTTTCCACCAACAGCGATTCGGCTTTTTTACGTTCGCTGATATCGGAGAGGATGCCATCCAGATAATGCGCCTGGGCCCCTTTTTTGATATTGGCCTGGCCGTTCTCCGCCACCCATCTCACCGCGCCATGCGCGTCGACCAGCCGGTATTCCAGGCTATACTCGGACCTTTGCTCGATGGCCTGCCGTCTGGCGATTTTTACCATCGCCGCATCGTCGACATGCGCCATCTGGATATAAGAGCGTTTATCGCGGTAAACGAAATCGGCGGCGGTGATACCGGTGATGGTCTCGATCTGGTCACTGACATAATCCAGCCGCCAATTATCTTCACCGAGATATTCGTCGCGAAAAATAGCACCGGGAATGTTGTTCATCAAAGAGCGTAAATAGTCTTCCATATCACGCGTATCATCAAACATATCGTTCTCGTTTCTATTGCTTGATGAGTTCTACCCTTTCGCGCGGATACCGTATCCGCCAACGATACCTTTCCGCGGAGATACCGTTTCCGCCAACGATATTTTTTCGTGAGGTGCCGGCCGGCGGTCGGCCGTGAAAAACGCAATAGATAATTTTTTTATAAACATCTCATCCCCCCATAGAGTCGGCCATTAGCCCCAGATATCTCGTTTTAAGAAATGCCACCACCCCGCCGCCGGTCTTGAAGCCGGTTAATACTACTCCGTGCGGCGAAATCACCACCTCGTCCTCCACGAGATCGAAGACATCCGGCCATCGGCCGCCGCATAGATTTAAAAAAATTTTCCATGATCGCCATTGTACGAGACATGGTTGGTTCGAGTGGAGACGGAAGGATTTTCAACTGCGGAGGTGTTGCGCATGCCGGGCACTTGCCGCTATACCTTATCCGTAATAAGGGCATCAGCAGCGCCTTGAGCCGTCGCTGAATTTTTCTGTGCATTCAATCCGACTGACGCACTCTCGCGATGCGAAGTTCCACTGCAAGAATTGGGGTTGATAAAGTTTTGCCAGAGGAACGGCTATCGGCCGCTGTTTAAGTAAAAGCCAATTATTCAACGTCTTGGCGATTTGCGGCAACCGGGCGTCGCTGCTCGCGTTAGAGGGCTTCTGTGAGCCCGTTATCTTAACCGTGCATACGCTCATGGATGGATCCACATGGATCACCATAGCATATGCGTATATGCTGTATTACGCAATGCGTCAAAGCATCGTTCACGCATCACTCAATGCGAATAAGCCCCAACCTAGAATTATTTTAAGAAAGCTCTGAATAAATCAGAGTCTCCTTAATTAAACCTTGAAAGTCCAACGCCCGTTACGCGCACGGACATCTGTTTCATTTCATCATGCGGGCCGCGACATCACCAACTCGCGCAAGACCGCGGTTGCATAACAACCAGCGGGCAAATCGAAACCGAGTTGCAGCATATTATCGTTCTGCCGCCACTCGACGGCGCGCGGCACCAGACGCAAGGCCCGCCGCTCCATCTCTAAACCGCCATGCGCCAAGGCCTCGCGATCTTCACTCAACGAGGCCAGACTTTCTTCTTCGATACGGCGCGCCTCCGCGCGGCTCGGCAAGTCACCCCGGCCCCACAATGGGCCACTGGGATGGATGTCGTGCTCGGCAAGCCGGCGCAATACCACCTCATCAATCGTCTCGGCCACGAAAAAACTTCGGGTACCCTCGAGCATCATCACATCACCGGCTATGGCGCGGCACCATGTCCCGTCTATCACCCGCTGGGCCAGCACCGTATTGAACAAATGCGAACGCAAGGCCGAGAGATAGATGCCGCGCTCGAAGCGGTCGCGTATTTGAATGGTACCCGCCAGCATCTGCCGCGCGCGGTTGACGTTGTCATGGCCGAAACGTTGTTCGCCGAAATAATTGGGGACGCCGCCCTCGATGACGGATTGAATCCGCGCCGGCAACCCGGCCGCGTCGCCGCGCGGCTCACGCACCACGATATTGAAACGGTTGCCGGTCAACGCGCCGCGCCGCAGCTTGCGGTTATGCCGCCGCGCCGCCGACACCGTGAGCCGTTCGCTGTTCAACAACGTCCAATCGGGATCGGGCTTGCCCGGTAAGGGCACGGAAAACCATTGGCTGGTGACGGCGTGGCGATCCTTGAGTCCGGCATAGCCGATATCGCGCAAAGGGACGGCGGCATGACGCGCGATGAGACGCGCGGCGTCGGGGGTGTTGATGCCGCGCTTGCGCACTTGCAGCAAGACGTGATCGCCGGCGCCGGAGGGCTCGAAACCCAGCAGCTCGTCGACCACGAAATCTTCCGGCCGCGCGCGCAGCACGCCGCCGAGCGACGGCGCGCCGTAGGCATAAGGCAATTCGGGCACGGCGTTCATGGTGGAGACCAATCCAAAATTTATTATGCGGCGGGCAGGAGCAAGGCCACCGCATGCGCGGCAATGCCTTCGCCGCGGCCGGTGAAACCCATGCCTTCGGTGGTGGTGGCCTTGATGTTGATTTGATCTTCATGCACCGTCAGATCGGCGGCCAGACACTGGCGCATCGCCGCCACGTACGGCATCAATTTCGGGTGTTGCGCGACGACGGTGATATCGATATTGCCGATCCGCAATGACTGCCCGCGCAACAAGACGGCGACCTTGCGCAACAGGATGCGGCTGTCGATGTTTTCATAATCTTTGCTGCTATCGGGGAAGTGGCGGCCGATGTCGCCGAGGGCCGCGGCGCCCAGCAAGGCGTCGCACAAGGCGTGGATCAACACGTCGCCGTCGGAGTGGGCGAGCAGACCGCGCTCATAGGGAATGGTGACGCCGCCCAACACCAGGGGGCGGCCGGGACCGAAACGGTGGGCATCGTAACCGTGACCGATACGCATCACGCGGACTCCTGTTGTTGCAAATACAATTCGGCCAAGGCCAGATCCTGCGGGCGGGTGATTTTAATATTGTCGGCGTGACCTTCCACCATGCGCGGGGTATAACCCGCCGCCTCGATCGCCTGCGCCTCGTCGGTGACCAGCAGGTTTTTACTCAAGGCCTGTTCCAACGCACCGCGCAGCAGCCCGAGACGGAACATCTGCGGAGTGAGCGCGCGCCACAGGCCGTCGCGCTGCACGGTCTCCAGCACATTACCGTCGCGGTCGGTACGCTTCATGGTATCCGCCACCGGCAAACCCAGCAGCCCGCCGACCGGGTGAGCGCGCAACTCGTCGATGAGCCGGGTGATATCCGCCCCGCGCACGCAGGGCCGCGCCGCGTCGTGCACCAACACCCAATCGTCGGCGGCGGCCTGCTCCGCCAGAACGGCCAAGCCGTTGAACACCGAATGACAGCGTTCGGCGCCGCCGGCCATGCTCAACGCGATTTTCGGTTCCGGCAGCGTCAGGCGCCGAACGTATTGATCGCCGGGCGCGACCACTACTATCACCCCCTGTATGAGCGGATGGCGGGCGATACGCTGCACCGTGTGCTCCAACACGGTTTTGCCGGACAAGGGGAGATATTGTTTGGGCAAGGCGGCGCCCATCCGGCTGCCGCTCCCCGCGGCGGGGATCACCGCCCAGAAACGCATTACAGTGGAATGTCGGTGCGGAGACACGGCTCAGTCCAGCGTGATATTCAGCGGGCGGGCCGGAGTAAAGTCCGGCTCACCGGTCGATGACCCGAAAAAAACTTTCATTGTGTTTGATCATGCCCAGCTCGAGGCGGGCACGCTCTTCCACCGCGTCCATGCCGTGCTTGAGATCGGCGACTTCCGCGTCCAGCGCGAGATTACGTTCCTTGAGCGCGGCGTTTTCCTTTTCCTGGGCCGCGATGGCGCGATGCAATTGATACACCTCGGCGAAGCTGCCGCCGCCCACCCACAATTTGACTTGCAGCAGCACCAGCAGCACGCTGAGCGTTACGACGATCCACTTCATTGCGGTTGGCGGCCTCCCCGGGTTCGCGTCACTTTAACGCGGCGGGGAGTTCGCGGCAAGCTTGGACTTCAGGCCAGATTGTGGAAGGTCTTGCGGCCGGGAAAACTCGCCTCCGCACCCAGTTCTTCCTCGATGCGGATGAGCTGATTGTATTTGGCGATGCGATCGGAACGGGACATGGAACCGGTCTTGATCTGTCCCGCGCTGGTGGCCACCGCCAGGTCGGCGATGAAGGCGTCCTCGGTCTCGCCGGAACGGTGCGAGACGATGGCGGTGTAGTTGGCCTTTTTCGCCATGTCGATGGCGGCCAGCGATTCGCTGAGTGTGCCGATCTGGTTGACCTTGATCAGAATGGAATTGGCGATTTTTTTATCGATGCCTTCCTTGAGGATGGTGGTGTTGGTGACGAACAAATCGTCGCCCACCAATTGCACGCGCTTGCCCAGCCGTTCGGTGAGCAACTTCCAACCGGTCCAATCGTCCTCGGCCATGCCGTCTTCGATGGAGACGATGGGGTAGTTGTCCGCCCAGCGCGCCCAGTAGTCCACCATCTGTTCGGGGGTCAGCTTCCGACCCTCGGCGGCCAGATGATAATGGCCGTCTTTGTAGAATTCGGAGCTGGCGGGGTCGAGGGCGATGACGATGTCGCTGCCCGCCTTGAAGCCGGCCTTGGCGATGGCGGTGAGTATCGCCTCCAGCGCCGCTTCGTTGGAAGGCAGATCGGGGGCGAAACCGCCTTCGTCGCCCACCGCGGTGCTCATGCCCAGCCCGTGCAACACGGATTTCAGGGCGTGAAACACCTCGGCGCCGTAGCGCACCGCCTCGCTCAAAGAGGAGGCTCCGACCGGCATGATCATGAACTCCTGCATATCGACATTATTGTCGGCGTGGGCGCCGCCGTTGATGACGTTCATCATCGGCACCGGCATCTGGAACGGCCCCTCGCCGCCGAGATAGCGGTACAAGGGCTGGCCGCTTTCCTGCGCCGCGGCGCGGGCGGTGGCCAGCGATACCGCGAGTATGGCATTGGCGCCCAAACGGGCCTTGGTGGTCGTGCCGTCCAGCTCGAGCATGAGATGATCGATGAGGGCCTGGTCCTGCGCATCCTGCTTGAGCAGGGTGGTGCGGATATCACCGTTGACATGGCTCACCGCCTTGCGCACGCCCTTGCCGCCGAAACGGGCCTTGTCGCCGTCGCGCAGCTCCACCGCCTCGCGCGAACCGGTGGACGCGCCGGAGGGCACGGCGGCGCGGCCGCGGGCGCCGGACTCGAGCGTCACGTCGGCCTCGACGGTGGGATTACCGCGGGAGTCGATGATCTCCCGGCCATGGATCTCTACAATTTGCGACATCTGTTACTCCATCTCTCAAAATTAAATTTAAGGTGCATTTCAGACACCAAACAAGGGCGCGCATGGCGCGCCACTGTCGTTAATCCAGGTGCATCTCCGCGAAACCGCGCGCCTTGACGATTTGATCGAGTTCTTTCAACACCGACAACAATTCTTCCATGCGTCTCAGCGGCCAGGCATTGGGGCCGTCGCTGAGCGCTTTCGCGGGATCGGGATGGGTCTCCATGAACACGCCGGCCACCCCCGCCGCCACCGCCGCGCGCGCCAGCACCGGCACGAATTCGCGCTGGCCGCCCGACTTGCCGCCGGCGCCGCCGGGCAGTTGCACCGAATGGGTGGCGTCGAACACCACCGGGCAACCGGTGTCGCGCATCACCGCCAAGGAACGCATGTCGGAGACCAGATTATTGTAGCCGAAGGACACGCCGCGCTCGCAGACCATGATCTGCCGATTACCGACCGCCTTGGCCTTTTCCGCGACGTGCTTCATATCCCACGGCGCGAGGAACTGGCCTTTTTTGATGTTGACCGGTTTGCCCTGGCGCGCGACGTTTTGAATGAAATTAGTCTGGCGGCACAGAAACGCCGGCGTCTGCAGCACGTCCACTACGGACGCGACTTCGGCCAGCGGCGTGTCTTCATGCACATCGGTGAGCACCGGCACCTGCAATTGCTGCTTCACCTTCTCCAGTATCTTCAAGCCGCCTTCGAGACCGGGGCCGCGGAAGCTCGCCACCGAGGTGCGGTTGGCCTTGTCGAAGGACGATTTGTAGATGAACGGGATACCCAATTTGCCGGTAAGCTCTTTGAGCATGCCCGCGGTTTCGAGCGCGAGGCCTTCGCTCTCGATGACGCAGGGACCGGCGATCAGGAACAGCGGGCGGTCCAGCCCGGCTTCGAAATCACAGAGTTTCATGGCGATTATCTCCCGGCGGCGGCGCGTTGAGCACGCGCGGCGCGGATAAAACTGGTGAACAGGGGATGCCCGTCGCGGGGCGTGGATTTGAACTCCGGATGGAACTGGCAGGCGACGAACCAGGGATGATCGCGCAATTCGATCATCTCCACCAGCTTGCCGTCGGCCGAGCACCCGGCGATGGTGAGGCCCGCCTCTTTCAACATCTCGAGATAATTATTGTTGAATTCGTAACGGTGGCGGTGGCGCTCCATGACCGTGTCCGTACCGTAGGCCGCGCGGGCCTTGGTACCGGCTATCAAATGACAGGGCTGCGCGCCGAGCCGCATGGTGCCGCCGAGATCGGATTCCTTGCTGCGCCGCTCCACCCCGCCCTCCGCGGTCTTCCACTCGGTGATAAGGCCGATCACCGGATGCGGGGTGTTGGGGTTGAATTCGGTGCTGTGGGCGTCGGCGAGACCGGCGACATGGCGCGCGAATTCGATCACCGCCACTTGCATGCCGAGGCAAATGCCGAGATAAGGAATCTGGTTGCGGCGGGCGTATTCCACCGCTTTGATTTTGCCTTCGATGCCGCGTTCGCCGAAGCCGCCGGGCACCAGGATCGCGTCCATGCCGGCGAGCGCGTCGGTGCCGAGCCGGGCGATATCCTCGGAATCGATGTAGGTGATGCGCACCCGTGAACGGGTTTGAATGCCGGCGTGGGTGAGTGCCTCCGAAAGTGATTTATACGATTCCGTGAGGTTCACATATTTGCCGACCATGGCGATATTCACTTCGCCTTCCGGATGCTCCATGGACTCGATGACCCGCCGCCATTCCGAGAGATCGGCCGGCGGCAACTCCAACCGCAACCGCTCGGTGACGATGCGGTCGAGGCCTTGCGCATGCAGCGACAGCGGGATCTTGTAGATATTGTCCACGTCGATGGCGGAGATCACCGCCTCTTCCGGCACGTTGGTGAACAGCGCGATCTTGCGGCGCTCGTCCGCGGGCAGCGGCCGGTCGGCGCGGCACATCAGCACGTCGGGCTGGATACCGATGGAGCGCAGCTGCGCCACCGAGTGCTGCGTGGGTTTGGTCTTCAATTCGCCCGCGGCGCCGATGAACGGCACCAGGGTGAGATGGATGTACAAGGTGCGCTCGCGGCCGAGCTCGACGCCCATCTGACGGATGGCCTCGAGGAACGGCAGCGACTCAATGTCGCCGACCGTGCCGCCGATCTCCACCAAGGCGATGTCGGCGGCGTCGGCGCCGGCCTTGATGCAGCGCTTGATCTCGTCGGTGATGTGCGGGATCACCTGCACCGTGCCGCCGAGATAATCGCCGCGCCGCTCCTTGCGGATCACGTTCTCGTAGATCCGACCGGTGGTGAAGTTGTTGGCCTTGGTCATGGTCGTGCGCACGAAGCGCTCGTAGTGACCGAGGTCGAGGTCGGTCTCGGCGCCGTCCTCGGTCACGTAGACCTCGCCGTGCTGAAAGGGGCTCATGGTGCCGGGATCGACGTTGATATAGGGATCAAGCTTGAGCAGGGTAACCTTCAAACCCCGGGCTTCCAGGATGGCCGCCAGCGAGGCGGAGGCGATGCCCTTCCCCAAGGAAGAGACCACCCCACCGGTAACAAAAATGAATTTAGTCATGAACTTCCAGAATCGACGGATGAGCGCACACGATGGGGGTACAAAGTACCAGAATGGCGAGGTTTACTCAATGGAGACGCTCTAACTTAAACGGCATGCAAGGCCGGGTCGGAACGCGATCATGCCGGGCCTCCGCCGTGCGCCGGCGGCGATGGATCGGCACGCCGCGCTTAAAACATTTCTTCATAAGCAGGGGAAAAGCAAACCCTCTCGCAATAAAAGGCCGGGTTCCCCCGGCCTTTTATTATCGAACTAGAACGCTGCGTTTACAGCTTATTCATCACTGTTCGCCGCGCCCAGCAGGTGCAACAGGCTGGTGAATAAATTGTAGATGGCCACGTAGAGCGAAACGGTGGCGAGGATGTAGTTGGTCTCGCCGCCGTTGATGATGCGACTGGTCTCGAACAGGATCAGGCCGCACATCAGCAGGACGAACATCGCGGAGATCGCCAAGGCCACGCCGGGCAGCGCCACGCCGAACAGCGAGGCCACCAACACCGCGATGGCACCGAGAAAGGCGACCATGATGCCGGCGAACAGGAAACCGCCCAAAAAGTTGAAGTCCTTACGGGTGGTCAACACGTAGGCGGACAAACCGAGGAAGATGGCGCCGGTGCCGCCCATGGCCATCATCACGATCTGCGGGCCGTTGGCCATGCCGAGGTAGTGATTCAGGATGGGCCCCAAACCGAAACCCAACAGGCCGGTGACGGCGAACACTACGCCCAGGCCCGCGGCGGAATCGGCGGTGCGGGGTACGACGAACCACAACAACGCTAAGGCTCCCACCGAGCACAGCAGGCTGACGATGGGGGATACGTTCAAGGCCATGGAGACACCCGCCGTGACCGCGCTGAACAACAGCGTCATGGCAAGCAGCGCGTAGGTATTACGCAATACCTTATTGGTATCAGCGGCCAGTTGAGCCCCGCCGCGCGTGGTGGCTACGGATTGCTGATAAGGATTCATGGTGAAATAACCTCCTAGTGGACTCGATGTGATATTCAATTAGGGCCTAGCTTACCGGCGCTCGCTACAAAAAACCAGCTTGGGACAGACTCGCAACCCGCCAGGCATCGCGAATTTCCCAGCCCGCCAAAAACCCGCCCATCTTCAAGGTAACTTCGTGTGAATACTGATATCCCCAGGAATATGAACGAGCTCGTGATCGAACCGATCTGACCACCGGACGTCCCACAAGTTCAGCTTGCGGCCCCTGCTTTGCTGGCCATCCCCTGCCGGCCGGCGATCCACGCCCCGGCCAAGATGAAGGCGCCGCCCATCCATTCGCGGGCACCCAGCATCTCCCCCGCCAACCATTGCGCCGACACGGCACCGACCAACACTTCGAGCAATAAAATCACCGAGGAGCGGTGCACCGGCAAACGCGTCACCCCATACACCAAACAAAGGCTGGCCAAGGCCACGCCGAACATCCCGAGCAGCAGGGCCACCGGCAAGGCCGCGCCGCGCCACTCCGCCGCACCGCCGACGCCCGCCGCCGCCAAGCCCCCCGCCAGCAAACTCACGCCGACCCAC
Source organism: uncultured Gammaproteobacteria bacterium (assembly GCA_963729605.1). Taxonomy (GTDB): domain Bacteria; phylum Pseudomonadota; class Gammaproteobacteria; order DRLM01; family DRLM01; genus CAKKSB01. Next base: position 146,672 of record CAVSNY010000005.1, read on the forward strand.
GGCACCACGGTCTTCAAGGCGATGGACACGCCGTCGGCCTTGCGGATGAGCACGTTGGCCAAACCAAACCCGACACCGGACGACAAGGCCAGCACATCGGCGCGGCCCTGCGGCCAAGGCATGCCCAACTGCGGGTCCCATAAAACCACCAGCGCCCCGCCCAGCGCCAGTACCAGGGTGACCCACGCCCCCGCCGGCAAACGCTCGCGCAATAACAGCCGGGCCAGCAACACCGCCCATACCGGCGAGAGATAAAACAACAACAGTACCCGCACCACTTGGCCGTCGACGATGGCGAGAATGAAGGCGGTGTTGCACCAGCCGCTGGCCAGGGCCAGGGCCAGCAACAAACCCGCCCGCCGCGCGATATGCTCGCGCTGCCGCCACAACCAGGGCAAACCAAGTACGCAGGCCGCGCCGAACAAAACGAAGGTCGCCCACAAACCCGGCATGCCCTGCTGCTCCAGCCAGCGCAGCGGCCACCACACCACTCCCCAAAAAGTAGCGCTGACCAGCAAGGCGAGCACGGGCAATAAGTCGGATCTCGGGTTGGTCGGCATCAAGGGATGTCCTATACTGGGCGGGCTCGCGTCATCATGACGTCGTATGCCGAGGTGAATGCAAATTTGGGGCGGGCCGTCCCGCGCACCGGCGAGCCGGGCGAGGGTTCCTCATCCCGGAACATGATAACGGACTGCCGCCGGCCCTGTTGAGCTAAAACTTTTGATAAACCACCATGAATCCCGATCTGCACAAATTACAAGCCTACCCTTTCGAAAAACTCGCCGCGCTCAAGGCCGGCCTCACGCCGCCCGCCGATAAAACCGGCATCGCCCTGTCCATCGGCGAACCCCAGCACAGCGCGCCCGCCTTCGTGGTCGATGCGCTCATCAATCATGTGCAGGGCCTCGCCCATTACCCGCTCACCAAAGGTACGCTCGCCTTGCGCGAGGCCATCGCCGCCTGGCTGACGCGGCGCTTCGCGCTGCCGGCCGGCGCCCTCGATCCCGAACGCCATGTCATCCCGGTCAACGGCACCCGCGAGGCCCTGTTCTCCTTCGCGCAGGCGGTGATCGACCGCGCCACGCGACCGCTGGTGGTGATGCCCAATCCGTTTTATCAAATCTACGAAGGCGCCGCCTTGCTGGCCGGCGCCGAGCCGTGGTTTCACAACACCACCGCCGACACCGGTTTCGTTCCCGAGTTCGCCGCCGTACCCGCCGAGGTGTGGCGGCGCGCGCAACTGGTCTATCTCTGTTCGCCCGGCAACCCCACCGGCGCGGTGGCCGACGAGACCGCCCTGCGGCGGCTCATCGCCCTCGCCGACCAGCACGACTTCATCATCGCCGCCGACGAGTGTTATTCGGAAATCTATCCCGACGAACAACGCCCGCCGCTGGGCCTGCTCGAAGTCTGCCAACGGATGGGCCGCGACGACTTCCGCCGCTGCGTGGTCTTTCACAGCCTGTCCAAACGCTCCAACCTGCCGGGCCTGCGTTCCGGCTTCGTGGCCGGCGATGCAGAGATACTCAAACACTATCTGCGCTACCGCACCTATCACGGCTGCGCCCTGCCTCCGCCGGTGCAGGCGGCCAGCATCGCGGCCTGGGGCGACGAACGGCATGTGCGCGCCAACCGCGATCTCTACCGGCAAAAATTCAGCGCGGTGTTGGATATCCTCCAACCGGTGCTGGAGGTCTCCGCCCCCGACGCCAGCTTCTATCTCTGGCCGCGCACGCCCATCGATGAACAAGACTTCGCCCGACGGCTGTTCGCCGCCCAGCACGTCACCGTGCTGCCGGGTAGCTATTTATCCCGCGAGGCCCACGGGCTCAATCCCGGCCGCAACCGGATCCGCATAGCCCTGGTGCCGCCCCTGGCGGACTGCATCGAGGCCGCCCGCCGCATCCGCGAATTCGTCGCCACACTTTAAAACGCAGCGAGTGACCAATCCGTTATAATGTCGCCCTTTCGGCGGCCAGCGGGCCGCCGTAACGTTAAGTGGAGTGGATGATGGACGCTATTAAAAATCTGATCGAGACCGCCTTTGAACGCCGCGCGGAGATCACCCCCCGCAACGCCGACCCCGCCCTCCGCGAGGCGGTGAACGACGTCATCGAGCAACTCGACCGCGGCCAGCTCCGCGTCGCCGAAAAACAGGGCGGCGACTGGATAGTGAATCAATGGCTGAAAAAGGCCGTGCTGCTGTCGTTCCGCATCAACGACAATGAAGTCATCCGCGGCGGCGACACCCATTACTACGACAAGGTGCCGATGAAATACGCCGACTATAACAGCCGCGACTTCCGCGAAGCCGGCGTGCGCGTCGTGCCGCCGGCGGCCGTGCGCAAGGGCGCGTATATCGCGCCCAATGTGGTGCTGATGCCGTCCTACGTGAATATCGGCGCCTACGTCGATAGCGGCAGCATGGTCGACACCTGGGCCACGGTCGGCTCCTGCGCCCAGATCGGCAAAAACGTGCATCTCTCGGGCGGCGTCGGCATCGGTGGCGTGCTCGAACCCTTGCAGGCCGCGCCCACCATCATCGAAGACAACTGTTTCATCGGCGCGCGTTCGGAAGTCGTCGAAGGCGTGATCGTCGAAGAAGGTTCGGTGATTTCGATGGGCGTCTACATCGGCCAGAGCACGCGCATCTACAACCGCGAGACCGGCGAGATTACCTATGGCCGCATCCCGGCGGGCTCGGTGGTGGTGTCGGGCAACCTGCCCTCGAAAGACGGCACCTATAGTTTGTATTGCGCGGTGATCGTCAAACAGGTCGACGCCAAGACCCGCGGCAAGGTCGGCATCAACGAGCTGCTGCGCGGCATCTGAGATGATGGTCCTCTACGGCATCAAGAATTGCGACACGGTGAAAAAGGCGCGCCGCTGGCTGGATGGGCACGGCGTCGCCTACCGCTTTCACGATTTTCGCGCCGACGGTCTCGACGAAAAACAGCTCGCGCGCTGGGTGAAACAACTCGGCTGGGAAACGGTGCTCAATCGCCGCGGCACGAGTTGGCGCGGATTGAGCGAGGCGCAGCGCGCACAGGTAGTCGATGCGCGCGGCGCCATCGCCGCAATACTGACGCAACCGGCGCTGATCAAGCGGCCGGTGCTTGAAAACGGCGGCGTATTGCATATCGGCTTTGCCGAAACCGATTACGCCGCGCTGTTCAAAAAATAATCCCACGACCCGAACCGCAACGAGAGCAATGTGAACCACTCTCCCACCCTCGCCCTCGCCCTTGATCTGATCCGCCGCCCCTCGGTCACGCCCGAAGACGGCGGCTGCCAGGAACTCATCGCCTCACGATTGGCACCGCTGGGTTTCGTCATCGAGCACATGCCCTTCGGCGAGGTGAAAAATCTGTGGGCGCGGCGCGGAGCAACCCGGCCGCTGCTGGTGTTCGCCGGGCACACCGACGTCGTGCCGACCGGGCCATTGGATCAGTGGCAATCACCGCCTTTCCAACCCGAGATTCGCGACGGCATGCTCTACGGCCGCGGCGCGGCCGACATGAAGGGCAGCATCGCCGCGATGGTGACGGCTTGTGAACGCTTCGTCGCCACCCATCCCGATCATCGCGGCGCCATCGCTCTGCTGCTCACCAGCGACGAAGAAGGCCCGTCGGTGAACGGCACGGTGAAGGTGGTGGAGGCCTTGGAGGCACGCGGCGAAAAAATCGACTGGTGTCTGGTCGGCGAACCCAGCAGCACCGCCCAAGTCGGCGACGTGGTGAAAAACGGCCGGCGCGGTTCGCTTAACGGCCGGCTCACCGTGCACGGCGTGCAGGGCCATGTAGCCTATCCCCATCTCGCCGACAACCCCATCCACCGCGCCGCGCCGGCGCTGACGGAACTGGCCGCCGTCGAATGGGATCGCGGCAACGAATTTTTCCCCGCCACCAGTTTTCAGATATCCAACATCCACGGCGGCACCGGCGCCGAGAACGTCATCCCCGGCGAGCTGGAACTGCTGTTCAATTTCCGCTATTCCACCGCACTCACCGCCGAGACGATCAAGCGCCGAGTGCACGACGTGCTGGATCGTCACGGCCTGAAATATGAACTGAACTGGAGACTCTCCGGCGAACCTTTTCTCACCGGCCAGGGCGAACTGGTGGAGGCCACCCGCGCCGCGGTGCGGGCGGTGAGCGGCATCGACACCGAACTCTCCACCGCGGGCGGCACCTCGGACGGCCGTTTCATCGCCCCCACCGGCGCGCAAGTCATTGAACTGGGTCCGCTCAACGCCACCATTCATAAGCTCAACGAATGCGTGCGGGCCGCGGACCTCGATACCCTGTCCAGCCAATACGAGGCCGTATTGCAGCGCTTATTAGCCGGGGCGTGACGCAGGCGGTCAGACCGGCTACTCTTATGAGGGCTAATGGTTTTCGAGTCGCGTCCGAAAACTCTGTAAGACCCCTGCTGGTGGCCTGTAATCCTACATATCGCAAAAGGGTGGCTATGGAACAGGACGATATCTCAAAAGAACGGCGGCTGTTCTCCCGTATTCCTTTTAATGGCAGCGTCACCCTCATCAGCGACGAAGGCCGTTGGGTCTGCAACCTGGTGGACATTTCGCTCAAAGGCGTCTTGATCGACCAACCCGAGGGGTGGGCCGGCAAAATAGGGCAGTCCTTCCAATTGGAGATCAGCCTGAGCGAGGGCAAGGTCAACATCACCATGGATGTGGCGACTTCCCACATCCGCGATCAACGCATCGGTTTCTGCTGCACCCACATCGATCTTGAAAGCATCACCCATCTGCGCCGCCTGCTGGAACTCAACATCGGCGACGAAGAACAAATGAACCGCGAACTCTCCGCGTTGATTTTCAATATCTGCAACGTCTCTTCCAACGGGCGCTGAGCGGCGCCTGTGGCGTCACGCGTACACCAAATCACCTTGCGTTCGTCTCCACCGGTTTGATAAAACACCCCGCTGAACAAGCGCCGGTTCGGCGCATCGTCTCATTAGAATAAATTTTAGCCGGCGGCCGCGCATTGCCGGGTTGGATGCAGCCGCGGCTGGCCGTGATGAGTATGAGCGGTATCCCAGTCTGCTTGCCCGACCGCGTCGAGCACGATGACGCGATCGGCGCTGGCGATGGTCTCGGGCCGATGCGCGACGATGACGCGGGTCAATTTGAGTTGGGCGATGGCCTGGTTGACCTGCTGTTCGCGGGCGAGGTCGAGATGGCTGGTGGCTTCGTCCAGAAAAAGGATTTTGGGATTTTTATAAAGGGCGCGTGCCAGCAGCAGGCGCTGACGCTGACCGCCCGACAGCGCCGTTCCCATATCGCCGATCAGGGTGTGATAGGCCATGGGCATGGCCATGATGTCCTGTGCCACCGCGGCCAGTTGCGCACAATAATGAATACGTTCCAGTTCCGGTTGCGGGTCGAAGAAAGCGATGTTATCGGCGATGGAGCCGGCGAACAGTTGATCTTCCTGCATGACGGTACCGATGATTCCGCGGTACTGTTCCACGCCCAGCCGCGAAACCGGAACGCCGCCCACCAGCACCTCGCCACCGCTGGCCGGCAACAGGCCCAGCATGATCTTCAACAAGGTCGTCTTACCGCAACCGGAAGCACCGACGATCGCCACCGACTCGCCCTCCGCAATCCGCAGATTGACGTCATTAAGCACGCAAGACTCCGCCGCCGCGTAGCGAAAACTCAGATTCCTGACCTCGATATCGTAACGCCGCGGCATGGGCGCAGACCGGATATCGGCATCCGCGTCCTCGGGCTCGGTCAGGGCGACGTCGGCGACCCGCTCGGTGTGCAGCCCCAGCATCTTCAACTCTATGCCCTTTTCGATCAGTCCGATGATGCGCGCGATGAACTGCTGTTTATAAGCGATGAAGGCGAACAACATCCCCACCGAAAATCCGCCTTGTAGCACCAGGCCGGCGCCCAGGCCGATCACCGCGACGTTCTCGGCGCCGAACAAGACACCATTGACCGCCTTGAACACAATGTGCAGCCGTTGTACACGAATACCGGCGTTGAGGTGATCGGCGGCGAGATTCTGATAAGCGGCGCGCCGGTCGGGTCCCCGATTGAAAAGTTTGAGGCTTTGCACGCCGCGCACGCTCTCCAAAAAATGCGACTGCTGCTTGGCGGCGCGCAGGATCTGTTCTTCTTCGGCCTCGCGCAAGGGGCGATACCACACCCAGCGCACCGCGCCGTATAACAAGGCCGCCGCGCATACCACCAGCGCCAGCGGCGGACTATATATCCACATCACTATCAACGTCGCGATCACCATCAATCCATCCACTACCGCCTCGACGAAGCTGCTGGTCAAGGTGCGTTGGATGGCGTTGAGCGATTCGAAGCGCGACACCACATCGCCGAGGTGGCGTTTTTCAAAATAGTCCATCGGCAGGCGCAGCAGGTGGCGGAATAGATTGGCGATCAACTGGAGATTGATCTGTGAACTGATCACCATCAGCACCCAGGAACGCAATGCCGTCACCGCCGTCTGCATCAGCGCCAACAGCAAGAAACCCAACGCCAGCACGGTGATCAGGTCGTGGTCTTGCGCCACCAGGGCATGATCCACCACCAGTTGCATGAACCAGGGGGCGGCGATGGCGAAGACCTCCAATACCAGGGCGATGGATAAGACTTGCAGCAGGGCGCGTTTCAGACCGACCGGTTTGCCCAGCAAGGCGGCGAGTGAAATGCGCCGGCGCTGGGTACGCGGCACGAAATCGTGGCTGGGCGCCAATTCGAGCGCCACCCCGGTGAAATGGCGCGAGAGTTCCGCCAGGTTCAGTTGACGGCGACCGCGCGCCGGGTCGTGGATCACCACCGCGTTCTTGCGCACCGCGACCAGGACCACGAAGTGATTCATGTCCCAATGCAGAATCGCCGGACAAGGCAGTCGCGCCAAGGCCGCCAATTCCAGCCGCACCGGGCGCGCCGATAACTGCAAGCGCCCGGCGATCTGGATGAGCTGGGCCAGGGCCGAGCCCTTGGCGGAAATCGCGTGCTGACCGCGCAAGCTGGCGAGATCGACATCATGGCCGTGATGACCCGCCACCATGGCCAGACAGGCGAGACCGCACTCCGCCGCCTCGGTCTGCATCAACAGCGGTGTCGTGGATTTACCGCCGAAATTAAGCATGCTGATCGTTTCCATGCTTATAATTTTCCAGTCAAGCTGAATAAAGGATCGAATACCCATTCGATGATCCGCCGCTTGTCCAACCACACATCGGCATCCAGCAACATGCCCGATTGCAAGGCGAGTTCTTGGCGATAGGCTTTAATATTTTGTTCCTGCAAAGCCACGGTCACACGATAAACCGGCTCGCGCAACGGCACCGGCAAAACGGCCTCGCCGGGCACGATGAGGGTCTTGGCGATCTCCTTGATACGGCCTTGCGCACTCCCGAAACGTTGATAGGGAAAGGCCTGATACCGCAGCGCGACTTGCTGCCCGGTCTCGATGAAACCGATGGCGCGGCTCGGCACCAACAACTGCGCTTCCAACACCGCCCGCGCGGGGAGAATGGTCAACAAAGGCGCACCCGGCCCGGCGGTCTGGCCGCGATCCACCAGGATGGCGGTCACCGTGCCGGCGGCGGGCGCGCTGATCACGATGCTGCGCCGCGCTTCATATTCGGTGAGTTGTTGGTTCAAGGCTTCGACATCACGTTCAATCGCCGCGCGGCGGCTGTCGGCCTGCGGGTCGTAACCCGCCAGCTCACGACGCGCATCGCCGAGATTCCGCGCCAGCGCACTGCGCTCGCGGCGTAAGGATTCGAGCCTAGATTTTTGTTCCAAGACTTGCTCGCGTTTTTCCTGAACATGGACCTCCGCCACAAAACGCTTGGCCGCGAGTTCACCATAACGGGCCGCGGTCTGCTCCACGCTGGCCAGATGTTGAGTCTGAGTATTCAAGACGCTATCCAGTTGCGCCAATTCATTTTCGAGACCGCGCAGACGTTCTTGCAGACGGTGCTTTTGATTGACGCTGATGCGGTCTTGATTCAACAAATCGCTATTGAGGCTGTCGCGCCGCTGTTTGAGACTGCTGATGACGGCCTGTTGCGAAGCCGGGGTATCGGTACTGCCGTGATCGGTGGATAAGACGAACAAGATATCGCCCTGCCGCACCGTTTGTCCTTCGCTGACCCGCTTCTCCACCAAGGTGCCGGTGGCGGGGACATAGACTTTGATCAGCCCTTGGTCGGGCGCGAGGTATCCGGTCACATGGGCCTTGCGCGTATAGTGGCCGAAACAGGCAAAAACGATGAGGGCGCCCATGATCAATAGCGCGATCGCGGTGAGTATATAAGTGCCGGGAGACGTCGATACGATTACCGTACCAAGACTACGCTCGCCTTGCGCCTCTAGCGCTTCGTGACGAAATAAGGGCATTGCCATCGGGCGTTCTCCTTGAATGCCGCGCATCCGCGATTCCGAAGACTCAGGCCGAAATCGCGCGGGATACCATTGAGTTCCACCCCGGCGGCAACTGCGCCTGCTGCCTGCCGATCCGCGCGACCAGGTCGTACCAGCTTAGAAAAAAGGGCTTGCTTGCCTGGGTGACGCTGGCATAGGCGTCGCCGCACAGTTGATAAAAGGCGGCCTGTCGCTGGCTACGCCATGCCGCCATCAGATTTTCCAGGCGCGCCTGTTTGAGGTTGCCCAGCGCATAAGCCCGCGGAAAACCATACTGCATCGGTACTACCGTTCCATCCGCTTCGATGATCAAAGGAGAAACGAGGTCCGCGAAGCGTGTTTCCGCCGCGGCGGTGGTGGGTGCGGCATACACCATGGTCGGGTTGGCCCGCAAAACTTCGCTGGAAATCAGGTCGATTTGTATCGACAACTTGCCCTCCAACATCTGCTGCATCCGCCGTCCCAGCAGCCAAGCATACGCAGTCTCAATATCATCGGGGCTCGCGCCCTTCATCTGTTTCTGGGCGTAACCCACTTCGTCGAGCGGGTGGACCTGCACCAGCTTTGCGCCTTGTTCGAGAGCGAATTGCACGACCCATTGCAACTCGTGGAGATTGTGCTGGGTCAGCGTAAAAATAAAGCCGAAATTCAGTTTATATTCACGCAGAGACTCCAGGCGTGATGCCATGAGTTCAAAGGCCCGCGACGAGCCGCGGATGGTATTATGCGACTCGGGCACGCCATCGACGCTGATCGCGATAAGATCGGTGACCCCGGCCAAGGCATCGAGACGGCGGGCGTCGAGCAGCATGCCGTTACTGGCGATAGCCGTCTGCATGCCGCAGACCTTGGCATGCGTCAGCAGCGCGGCCAATTGCGGATACATCACGGGTTCGCCGCCGGAGATACTGGCCCAGTTGTAACCCGCTGCAACGGCATCGTTTAGCGCATTGAACAGCAGCGCGCTGTCCAACATGTCGCGTTCATCTGGAGATGAGGAGGAATAGCAATGGAGACAACGCAGATTGCAACGTCTGGTCGGGTGAATCTGTACCACTCGAGTTGATCCGGTCGGCCCCATCATACTATCCTCCTCGTTGTCGCAAGAACGGGTTTAACCCAATTTGGCCAGTTGCTTCATTCCACCCAGCTGGGCGGGGTTGGTAGCAGGGAATTGGTTTTGCACCAACAGTTCCGGCCAGGGGATGCCCTTCGGAAACACGGTGTACCAACCGCTAACGCTGGCGCCGCCGGCCACTTGCTCGATTTCTTCCCGAGTCAAGGTTTCGTAATCGCCGCACTGCATCCGCAATTGTTCCGAACCACGTAATTTTGTTGACATGACGCTCTCCTTAAATTGATGAATTAACAAAATTGCCCGGTACACGGCGGCAATTCGTGCTTGATCCGGCCGCACACCATCGCCGCCTACGTTAGGCGATCCACCCAACGAGGCGCTGTGATGAATTGCCACACGAGCTTGTGATTAATTCACACCCGTGGGAATAGCAAAAATGCGGTAGAAGGTTTACGGAGCCACCCTGCGTAGGGATACGACGAAGAACAGGGCATTTTTTATGAAACACCAAAACAGTGTTTATCTGAAGAAAGAATAACGGATTAATCGGCGTGATAGCGCACGGACAATGCATTCCTGCGCTAGCTTAAGAAGAGAATCGCACCTCTCGACACGCTCTCCATGCTTGGACACACCCATCGCATGTATCCCCGCGCAAGCCGCGGGGAGTTTTAAGATTAAAAGTGGAGACCGGTCTCGATGAATCACTCGATGAAGGAAGTGTTCATGTGACGTTAAGCCAGGCGATGTGTCAGCTCCATCAGAAAATTATTCGCACATCCGTATTAACAATCGACCTCGGTCTTGCGACCTTGCTTCCTTTTTGTCCCAGGACATCCTGCATGCACCCGGGGCGCGACTACGTAACGTATCGGGAAGCATCACGATGACTGCCCCTCTTCGTGCCTAGTCCGACTTTTGTCGTTCTCGCTTCGCCTCCTCGGCTCGTCGGTAGTTATCACACCGGCATCGGCAGCCATCGCACCATTTTTGTCCGACTTCTCCATAAAAAATTTCATAAAGCAAGTAGATTTTTTGGCGCGTTCGAAAAAAATCTATCATGCGATTAAATAGATATCTTCAAATAAAGGATATAACTCGATCATGGCATCAAGATTGCTGAAAACAACTTTATGCTTCTGAGAGGACATAACGATGCATCAACAAATTGTGATTGTTGACGACGCTAATGAACGCACTATTCTCATCGCACAAGCTCTCCGAGAGAGCGGTTACGGCGTGACTACTTTATATAGCAGAGATAACAAGGCGCTATATAAAAAACTATGCCGATTGAAGGCGGACTTTTTATTGATCGGCGACGATGTCGTCATTGATCTCAAGTCGGATTACGGCAGACATGTATTAAACGAAATGGCCATCTCCGGTCAGTAGTTTTTTCCATTGTAAATTTTTACTGTTTCTCTTCAAATTCATGCCAAGACTACAAGTTAAACATCTTGTATTTTTGGAATGTTAATTCGCAATTCAAATTTTTCACTATCAAGGTTTAACAAGGTCACGCCCCCCAGATTAGCCAGGTCGTTTCTAGCCATATAAACGGCGACCGTATTTCGATCAATCGCGAATTCGGCAAGAACGGTGTTAAACATCATATCCAAATCTTTATCCGAAAATTCATTACGAGCGCCGTTCATTGATACTACATAATGATCATTCTCCATAAGGGCACTTCCGTATAGGGTTCCACCTTTTTTTGTAGCCTCAACAGTCGCCATTACAATATGAAATAATGAACGGCGGATGGCAGACTTTTCGCATTTGACAGGCATTGAATCCTGAGATGGCCGCCAGACAAATTTAATACCTTTAAGTCGTGCCGTTGTTTTAACAAGGCCATACACATCTTCAAGTATTTCTCTTATATCGTAAGCTTCCTGGACGCCAGGCGTAGGGTCCAATATTTCGAGTAACATTTGCAACGATTTGTCAAGATTATAAACTTGCTTGATCGGCATCCTTAAAAGACTTTGCGACCCCTCTTCAATTACACTTGGAGCTCTTTTGTATGCTAAGTCTACGGCGCTCTTAGTTAGCTCCAAATCCACCACGATGCTATTTAAACGCCCCCTGATGTCGTGTACAAACCCTGGAAATACATTTGAAAATATCCTATAACAGGCGGCCTGATATAAGTCGGTAATATCAATGCATGAATCAATTACATTTTTCTCCACCATGAACTGATAACGGTCGCTTGATTCATCTATTCGAAATAGATGACATCTAAATGTATTCCGCAGACCCGCATCGTTTTCAAACATCGTGAAATTAGAATAATTAGACCCCTTATCAGCCATGTGACCGATTGCTTCCACGATACGAAAAATCACCGCCTTAGAGATAATGCCTTGAAAATGTTCCGTCCCATCATTGTCAAGACAGCCCTTTTTTAATAAAGTCAATATAATTTGGCCGACGGCTATCGTTCCACCTCCATCGGCCCTTACGAGACCGGCATTAGAGATAATCGGAACCACTTTTAATGCCATTGGATATATTCCTTCGGTATCATCCATGCGTGCTCACAAATATACCCATATAAATCATAATTAATTACTTGCGTACTCTTTTAGATCGATATTCTATATAATCAGCCAGCATCTCAATTTAAAGCAATTTTTATCCCAACTTAATTTAATATGTTTTTCACTGAAACTCAGATAAGCCAAACCTGGCTAACTTACCGGATTGCTTAACCCGGCTAATTTTGAGATACCAGGATCTCCCTTCCTGGTAAAATCGCCTTCACAAAATTTCTCTGCAATGATGTTGATTGGCAGCGCATAAAAGTACTTTAACTGCAAAGTTTCATGGATGACCCATATGCCATACGCCTTGATAGTCGATGACGATGTAGACTTTACGCCTTCTTTAGCACGACTCATTCAGCAAGAAGGATACAGTGTTCGTATTGCAAAAACTTTGGAAGAAGCGCGTCAGGAGTTGCGGGAAGGTATACCGGACGTCGCCCTTATAGATCTATTGCTTCCCGACGGGGATGGCATTCAACTGGTGCGAGAATTAACGCTTACTGGTTCAACCAAGGTTTTAGTCATCACTGGTTATGCGGGGGTTGATAACGCAGTAGCCGCGCTTCGCGCCGGCGTCACTGATTATCTGCAAAAACCATTCGATATTGATCAACTAAAAAAACAACTGCGTATTACAAAAAATGAACTGGCGAACCATACTAACACCAGCGCTCTTTCTGAGGGCATGGAGATCAATAGTCTACTGGGACAATCCCCACAAATACAGACGGTTCACAATCTTATCGAAAAAGTATCTTCTACCGAAACCACTGTTTTCATATACGGTGAAAGTGGAACTGGAAAAGAACTTGTAGCCCATGCAATACACAGCATGAGTGCGCGCAGTAACCAGCCTTTTATTGCCATTAATTGTGCTGCAATTTCCCCTCAATTAATCGCTACCGAATTTTTTGGTCATGAAAAAGGGGCTTTTACCGATGCGCATTCATTGCATAAAGGATGCTTTGAACGCGCAGAGGGTGGTACTTTATTTCTTGATGAAGTAACCGAAATGCCCATCGACCTACAGGTGCAGCTTCTCCGCGCTTTGGAATCAAGGCGTATTATGCGGGTTGGAGGAACTAAAGAAATCGATATCGATATTAGAATTATTGCGGCAACTAACCGCCCTCCCCATTATGCGGTTGAGGAAGGGAAACTTCGCGAAGATCTGCTGTTTCGTCTAATGGTATTTCCAATTTATTTACCGCCGCTACGAGAGCGTCAAGGCGACATTATTCATCTCGCCAAGAATTTCTTATCCGCCTTAAATGAAAAAGAAAACGGCAATAAGGTCTTTTCCGATGACTCACTTGAATTTCTATCTACAGCACGCTGGCCCGGCAATATAAGAGAACTAAAAAATGCCGTTCAGCATGCGTACATCCTGGCTGGTGACCGGATTGAACCACAACACTTTCCTCCTCAATCTATTTCAATGGCGGAAGATAATGCCTCTCCTCTCCGATTTACCGTAGGCACTTCTCTTGATGAGTTTGAAAAAAGATTCATTTTGGCGACACTCGATCATTACAATGGCGACAAACGTTCCGCTGCGGAGGTTTTAGGTGTTAGCCTTAAAACACTCTACAATCGCTTAAATAACTATCAAAACTCCATATAAAAAATAAAAAAGCGGCAAATAATTTGCCGCTAAGAAATTGTATATAATGAGAAACGGTAATTTTATTTACCTTGACGCTCCAGAGTCTGAGGGACCGGTTCTTGGGGTGCCCCGACAGCGCTATTTTGCAAGCTTTCTTTCCAATTGTTCTGATCAATTGCAGGTGTATTCTTTAGCTGATCTTGGGTAGAGGAAATTCGCAACTTATCTTTTTTGTCTCCTATTGCCAATGTCTTCGTAGGGACGGCGATGACTTTGTCATTTATACCAGCGAATCCCCCAATGGAAAGCACAGCATAAGGTACGCGCCCGCTCTGAATATCCACGGCTAGATCTTTAATCTTGCCAACATCTTCATTCTGGTTAGTGACGACATCACTTCCAATAATAGCGGTGGCCTTAGTGAGCTTTTGACTATTATCTAAATCCGTTGGTACACGTACGCCAGCGCGTTGATACATATTTTGTAATGCCTGTTGATCCACTAAATTCTCCCAATTATCATTTTTCAGAGTGGGCGATTGTTTAATGACTTGCGGAGAAATATTAAGGATAAGAACTCGTTTATCGCCGGTGAAGCCTAACACGGTATCTTGAACGGGATTTAAAGTGAAACTTTGCGGTGGCAAGGCAATCAATTTATCTCCAATCCCGAGAAAGCCACCGGTTGACATCACGACATAACTAATATGTCCAGTTTTTATATTGATGGCAAAATCTGTTACTTTTCCGAGTTTATTTTTTTGGTTGTCAGCTACATCTTGTCCGATGAGCGTGGAAGCCTCGACAAATGTATTTCCATGTTCCAGTTCTTCCGCACGACGCGCATTTTCTACACCACCCGTCACCCGACCATCTTGAACCTGCTCTTGTCGATCCGATTCGGGTGCGGCAACGGCCTCACTCGAACCAATAATCATAATTAAAAAGAAAATAACACCGGTCAACACCGTACTTACTATTTTCGCTGGGTTTGCGGTCAATGGATCATCATTAAAACTGACATTGCCATATATGGATTTCATGTCCAATACTCCTTAAAAATGGGGAATAAAAATTTTTGTATTCTTATGAATTATTGCTGCACACTATTTTTAAAAATCCAATCGCTCATTATTTTATTGGCAATATTTATGCCTAACTAAATTAACCCATAAAAACTATTAACTTAATGAAATATAAATAAAATTGAATGCGTTTTTTAAAATCAAACTTTAATCGGACAAAATGAATGGCAACAGATACACATATTTTGAATATTTTATAAAAAATTCAAATATGATTTGAATATGTGACAATCAAACCGAGGGAATAATTTATAAATTAGATTTAAGCGTTGCATGCGCTGATTTTAATGTGCATCGCAAGATGCACAGAGAGTAATTTTTTATGGCTACAACATCATTGAAAAGTTCTTTATTTAAAATAGCAATCAAATGAATGTGTGATCGATAGCCTCATCAATTATATTATTATCACCACGATATCCATTTTCATAACGCGCCAACCTGTTGTAAAGGGTTTTTAAACTAATCCCAAGACTCTGAGCCGCTCGTTTTTTATTCCCTTGCATATATTCCAAGGTTTTATACAACAGATCTCGCTCTACATCATCCAACGTTCGGCCCACCGAAATATCCATCACATCGTGAACAGTTTTCATCTCTTTGGATGAAAACAGGGGGATGTGTTTTTCTTCTATAACCTCGCCTGACAGGAGATAAGCCTGTTCAATCACATTACGGAGCTCTCTAACATTGCCCCGCCATTCCATATCTTTTGCCAAATATTGCACGGCTGATTCCGAAATTTTTTTATTGCTCTTCTTAGCCCGATTCAGCAACCCTAAAAAATACTTAGTTAAAATTTCAACATCTCCTTCTCTATCTCTAAGAGAAGGAACATTTATCGGAAAAGCGGATAATCTAAAAAATAAATCCTTTCTGAATTTCCCTCGAGTCACCGCCTCATCGGTCTTTCGATTAGTCGCCGCAATAACTCTTACGTCAACCGGAAATTCTCGGCTTCCGCCCAATCTGACCACCCGCCCCGTCTCTAAAACTCGAAGTAAATGGGCTTGCAAATCGATCGGCATTTCTGTTATTTCATCTAAAAAAAGTGTTCCACCATGGGCTCGCTCAAAATAACCGCGATGTTGATGCGCCGCCCCAGTAAAACTGCCTCGCTCGTGTCCGAATAATTCAGAGCCTATTAAGGTGGGAGAAAGGGCGCCACAATTGAGAGTAAGATAAGGTTTATGACTTCTCCGGCTCATTTCGTGGATGGTCCAACCAACCAATTCCTTACCAGTGCCGCTTTCGCCGTTAATTAAGACTGTCACTTCGGTCGGGGCGACTTTTTCAATAAGATTATACAATTCACGCATTACCGGCGATGCGCCGATTAATGGGCCAAATGCGGCGGAATTTCCTTGAGCGTCCACTATTATTGGCATATGTTGATGAGCTTCTTGCAGTCGTAACCGCATAAGCAATATCCGTAATCGCTCAACGTCAATAGGCTTAGTCAAGTAATCCCAGACATTGCTGCGCATGGCTCCTATCGCGCTGTCTACGCTGGCATGCCCCGTAATAAGAACAACCTTTGTAAAACTAGATTTCGGAATTTCCTTAGCTAAATCTAATCCGTCGCCATCGGGCAATAACAAATCGACCAAAACAAGGTGGGGTTTATTATGTGACAGCTGAAAGCGCGCTTCATCCATAGTTCCGACAGCAACGACTTCAAATCCTTCCCGTGCAATCAGCTCTTGTCCCTGCGACCTAAATTCAATATCGTCATCGACCAACAATACTCGCAACATACTCCCTCCACTGGTCTGATCACCAATCTCGCACCTTTTATCTACCACATCGGTATCTACCACATCGTTAAAAGTAAACTACGCTTACTTAACTAGCATTCGATCATTTTTATCTGCCACTCCTGACGGCAAAAATCCCCGATGAGTTCTTAATCTTATGCTTGAACAATAACACAAAATGCGGAGAGGGTTAATAACCCTCTCCGCATTTTGTGTCACTCTAAAATAATCAGGGATACTAAAAATTAAACCCAACGCCGATATTGTGAACAAATGCCCCGTCATTGAAATTATCATTCACATCGTCAGCCTTCTTAAAAAAGAATTGATATTCCTCTAGGAAGTATACGAAGGTATTTGGTGTAGCATAATATTTAATGCCCACTTCTGGACCTGCAATACCGGTATCCTGGACACCTTCCCCATAAATTGCACCCACCTGCACACCCACTAAGGGACGCCATTTACCTAGGTTCCAATGATAATCAAATACCAAGCGAGTTGAGCCGTTCCACATGTCATCGCCTGCGAGATCCGCGTAATTCACACCTTGTCTAATTGACATTTGCCAATTGTCGGTAAGATACGAACCGTAACTGGCGGACAATCCTAGCGTGCCTCGATCAAAATCATTATTACTGGTTCCAGCACCCGACAGAGTAAACTCACGGTCTCCTTTTACTGGCCCATAACTGTCAATCGCATGCGAAGAAAGAGGTACGCCGCTCAAAAATAAACAAATGGACAAGAATTTTTTCATGAATCTCTCCTTTATTAGTAAAAATTACCAACTATTTAAAATAGTCAATCGAGACGCCCAACACACCTTACAAGGGGGGTGTAGCCCTTCTTCCAAATATTAAAAAAACTACGAATAAGACCAAGAATAAAAAGAAAAGTATTTTCGCTATACCTACCGCGGCGCCTGCTATTCCAGTGAATCCCAGCAATCCCGCGACGATGGCGATAATTAGAAATGTAATTGCCCAGCCAAGCATAATTGATCTCCTTTCAACAACTGAATTTCACGCGGAATTTTTAAAAATTAATATTCTATCTGTCGAGCTTATCTTCGACTCTATCACCGGCATTTTCTATTTTGTCGCCCGCGTTCTCTATGGAGTTGTCTATTTTTTCTCCCGCTTCCTCCATGGGTCCTTGTTGCTCACATCCCATCAGAGATACTGTTAATACGCCTGCGAGCGTAGTCATTAAAATATATTTACTAGTGTTCATTTTTATCTCCTTTGATTAATAAAAATAAAAATATGAAAGAAACACAACCCATGAATTAATGGTTGCAGGTTATGTGCCATAAAAATTAAATCGAGTTAAAAGTTCTTAAATAGCAATTTAAGAGGAGTTAAAGGAGTTGAAAAATATCGAGGAAAGTTAAATTTATAAAAATAGGTCGAAAAAATTACTAGCAACAGAAATATTTACATTTATTTCGATCCAATTCATAAAAATAAAGCAAAGATTAAATAATAGTTTTGCATGGACGAATCGAATAAACCCAGCCGGCGATTAACGACACGCGCCATAATATCGAGCCGTTCATCCACACCGTTTTTCATGCGTAAAGCTTAGAAAAATAAAAACGTATTGAAAAGATACGCTCTTTTCAATAAACCCATTTTTTATAAAACTCTATGGTTAATTATTAGATATTTTTATCACGCATAATGAAGTTATTGCCTCTACAATCTCTAAGCCTTCAGCCTCAAAACAGCCGACAGTCTTGCCATAACTTTTAAGGCGACCTCATAGTCGCCCCTATCCGAACACCTGTCTTCAAGAAAGTCAGCGGCGGAGACAAACATTCCTCCAAACTACTCAGACAGCCTACTTCCAAACAATTTCGCGACGGCAAATCCAACTCCAAAAGCCGCGAGCAAACTGGTAACAGGATAATCGGAAATATGCCCTTCCATGTTACCCATTAACTCTCTTCCTTTAATGCGGGCATCATGTAATCTATTTTTTATTTCGTCCTCACCATCATCAATGTGTCCTTTGATTTTTACCCGGGCGTTTTTCGCTTTTTTAGCCGCGACCTCGCGAAGCTCGTCTAGCAGGCCAGAGGTATCAGCTTGCAGTTTGGAAAAATCAGCTTTCAAAGTATCAAATTCCTTACGCAACTCGTTATCAGACTTATCAGCCATGGTCAACTCCTTTTATAAGTATTAGCGTTCATCCTTGAGGGGGCACATTCTGGCCCCCTCTTTATTGATGAAATAAATTATCTATTCCCAATAAGGGCGAGATCCGTAATAGGTATGAATATTACTCGCCCATTGTAAATCAGCCATTGCTGGCCAATGATCTTTATCAAAACCAGGCGCATTCTTAAGCCGATCTTTTTCTATGTCGAGAATGAAACATTCACGTTCGGCATCCAACGTCAAAGCTTCCCAAGGGATCGCGAACAATTTATCACCCAGTCCTAAAAAGCCGCCGAAGGAGAGAACGGCATACGCTACACGGCCACGGGGAACATCCAACATGATGGCTTCAATCTTTCCCAAATCTTCACCTATCGCATTTACTACCGAATCCCCCGTCAGAGAATCTGAAGTCATCAGCGTAGGCCCCGGACCCGGGTTATCCAGGTACGGTGATCCTCCGCCGATAATTTTTCCGGAATTATGAATATTTGTTTCCATAATAAAACCTCCAAATTAAAATCTTCACATATCGTTGCTTGCGATAGGGTGAGTGCAAAGGTCACGCCATCCTTAATTATAAAAATTAAGATTGTTTAATTTGTTACTTCAATACCATTTTCAACTCATACATTTTTAAAATCATCGATATAACTCTTAAAATTACTAAAATTTTTACAACAACCTGTAACAATTACACATCATAGTACTTTTAGATGTATTAAATCTTGTCCTGAAGGAGAGCGGAAAATTAATCCCCGTTCAAGCTTCTTAAGATTAGAATTTATTCTGGCCATATTGGTTATTTCCCATGTTATTAAGCAAACTGGCGAGATCTTCGGCGTGTTCTTCCTCTACCGCCAATATTTCTTCCAGCATTCTTCGTGAAGTCGGATCGCTCTTATCCAAGAACTCGATAATCTCTCTATAACTGTCTATGGCCACACGCTCCGCAACCAAGTTTTCTTTTATCATGTCCATCAAGGAACCACCCTCAACATACTCAGAATGGCTGCGCGACAGCATTCCTTCAGGTGAAAAATTGGGCTCCCCTCCCAGCTGGACTATTCGTGAAGCGATACTATCGGCGTGTGTTTGCTCTTCGTTGGCGTGCTCAAGAAATTCGGCGGCTACTCCTTTGGCATTGATTCCATTTGCCATGAAATAATGTCTCTTATATCTAAGAACACACACTAACTCCGTCGCCAATGCATCATTTAATAGTTTAATCGTAAGTTCTCGGTCTCCCTTATAACTTGTGGTCACCGCTCCTTCTTCCATATGTTGTCTTGCGCGTTTTCGTAATTCTTTTATATCAAGCATAAAATGATTTGTTTCCATTGGTATGACCTCCAGTAATTATTCCTCAGCACCGGATGTGCTTATCTTTAAATTTCGACCCGGTTTTCTTACATTGCCTGTACAGCAATATGCATACCGCTTAAAAGGCGTTTTCTTGAATCGGTGGCCATGGGAAGAGGAGCAATCCTTACAATATCCGTGAATTATTTTCTTATTTTTTCAAAAATCGTCATCGCCGACATATCATCATGCTATTGATTAATAAATATAAATTAGACTGGCATATGACTTGCTTTTTCACACCACAAGACCAACTACCGGGTTGGTTGGAATTTAAATCCTGAATTCACGCTTACACAGATTTCTTAAATTTCCAGGAGAAATATCATGGTAAAAACTTATAGAAATACAATCGGCATTTTATTTCTAGCCTTTTTTATGGGCTTGGCTGGATGCGCTTCGACAAATACAAGCCAAAGCACTGGGGAATTCATTGATGACAGCGTTATCACCGCAAACGTAAAAAGCGCTTTGTTAGCTGAAAAAATGACACCCGGCATGAGCATAGAAGTCGAAACTTTTAAAGGACGAGTTCAATTGAGCGGGTTCGTCGATTCTTCGACGCAAGCCAAGAAGGCAGAAACCGTCGCGTCTCGTGTCAAAGGTGTTAAGTCGGTAATAAACAATATCGAAGTTAAAACAGATCACGCCCGCTGAAGCCCGGTAAAACTTTATCCGCGGCTAATGAATACATTCAAGCATTCAAAAGGAGTTGATTTATGAACACCATAAATTCTTCCAAATCGCTCTCAAACATCGTAAGCGGCGCGGTATGCTGGCTGGACAACGACTCCGTTACCAATCGGTTCGACCCGGGTATCGAAGATGACGATTATATGAATATCCTTACTTATGAAGATCCCCATTTAAGCCTTTCCTATGAAGGCCGTGAAATTTCACTTCCATCAAATCTCGATCAAGCGGCCAATCTTATCGATGATGAAAAAGAGCTTTATATTTTTTAATGCGGATGTATTTAAATTTTCGGCGGCAAAAACCAACACAGGAGTAGTATCATGAACTGGGATCAAGCAAAAGGTAATTGGAAACAAATGAAAGGCAAAGTTAAAGAGCAATGGGGCGAGCTCACCAATGATGAAATCGACATTATCAACGGCCGCCGCGACCAGTTGCTCGGCTCAATCCAAAAACAATATGGGATAACCCGTGAAGAAGCGGAACGGCAAGTCAAGGAATTTGAAAAGCATCATTGATATTTTCAACTACTATTTTCAAAAAAAGCTATGCCTGGAGACAGGCATAGCTTTTTTATTGGCATGAAACAACACTCTATTGATGACGGTAAGGATTAAAGTGCTTTGGTTACTCATGGGAGAACTGAACCCCGCGCTTGATCAAGAGGGTATATCGCAATACCCGTCCTTGATCCCCCTCCCATCGCGTTTATCCTTGCGGTAAGCCGCAAGCAAGAGTTAATGGTTATGACCGCCGACGCCATGAGCATGGCCATGGGTGATTTCCTCTGATGTGGCATCACGCACATCGATCACTTCAATCTCGAAATTCAGGGTTCTGCCGGCCAAGGGGTGATTAGTATCCACATCAATGGTCTTGAGTCCGGCTTTGATTACCGTTACATCGCGTGGACCGTGGTTGGTATTTATCTGTACCGTCATGCCGGGTTTATAACTAACCTTTCTATTGGTGGGATTGATTACATGTTTAATCGACACCCTTTGCACCGCATCCTCCCGCCGCAGTCCATAGGCCTTTTCGGGCGGCAAGGTAATCGTATAGTTATCGCCGGCCTGTTTACCCTTCATGGCTTCGGTCAATCCCGCCAGCATGCCTTGTTGGCCATGTACATAAACCACCGGCTGGCTATCATGAGAATCCTCGAAAACCGGCTGGCCCGGCTCGCTCAAACGATAATGAAAGGTGACGACTTTATTGATTTCAACCAACATGACTCTCTCCAATTATTTTCATGGTCGCGCGCAACGCCATATTATTGAGGTTTTCATGAATTGGGAACATACCGGCGCAAAATCGGGCCGAATTATCGGCACACGGCACAAGATTTCAGCCCATTACCGCTTGACATAACGACGATCGGCTAAAATTCGGTAGATAACCGCCGCGGAAATGCCAAAGGCAATATGGGTCAAAAAGGTGATCCAATCACGCGCGACTTCAAACCAAGGGAAAAGCTGGACGAACCCATGCAAATTAATCACATATAGGCTAAGGCCCCACACGCCTCCGACCAATACCGCACACGGCAAGGCGCACCGGGATATCAGGCAGGCCAGAAGCACCGTGCAAACAATGGACAGTGAGAAATGGATCAGCGTCGCGGCCGACATCACCAGCCAATCAAACGTGACCGGCGGCGGCAACACCCCGACTCCCAGTACCAGGGCAGCGGTCAATCGAGCGTCGCGGTAGAGTATCCAGGGCAGAACATCCCAGAATCCCCACCATAAAGTGATCTGCACCAGCGTGGTGATCACCCCGGCGATGATCCCCGCATAAATCGCCGCTTTCCAATTCACCGCAGTGCGCATCGTCCCACCCCCGACTTTCATCCATGCATCAGACTCACCAATCGGGTATTCAATAAACACGCCATGCCCTCCGCACCTTGGCGCATAATTTGATCATGGTTCCATTTGAACACGGGCCGGGCGATGGGGGCGATGATATTCATCCAGCGGCGGTTGGTACGTACCTGCCATTCATAACGCACCACGGTCACCATACCCTCATCGGCGAAATGCCAGCGCCCTATCCCCTCCACTTCGCCGCTGGCCCGCCCTTCGACCAGCGTCAGCGGTATGGCATGGGTCACCTCTATGTCGAAGGTGAGCCGATAAGGCAACGGCCCCCGCCAGGTAAAGCGCCGCAGACTGCCCACGCCGTTCTCGCCGCCCGGAACGAATTCCTCGACCTTTTCCACTCCCCGCCACCATGCCGGCCAATGCCGGCACTGCGAGATGGCATCACACACCTCTTGTATGGGCGCCTCTATCCTCCACTCGGTGACAAACTGGAATTGCGCCATGCCGCCTAGTGATCGAAAAAGCCGTCGGGAAATTCGGGGTCGATCTGCACATCCGCCATCTCGACCGTCTCAAGCAGCCGCCCGTGCCTATCCAGGCTTGACACTTGGCTGGGGAAACCGGTCAAGCAATCCAGCCATAACCGATAACCGGAAACGATTCCGACCGAGGCATCCTCACCGCCGTTGATTCGCATATGCAGCGATTCCCGCCCACCGATCGTATCCACGCCTGTCACCTCGGCATAACCACGCGCCCGCAGCTTTTTTATATTTTCATACAAGGTCCCCACATCGGACTGGTCCACCCGTTGTCCGGTCGGACTTTGAATCAAACTATTTTCAGGACTCAGGCTCAAGGCGGGAAAATTGCGATGGCCGAACGGCCAAAGCTTGGCGCGCCGAATAAATGGATGGTAGATGAGCACCGCCCCTCTATAGGATGTCTCGAACTCGAGGCGGACATAACCGGGTTTCTGGAAATAATAACGGATGACCTCGCTTTTGCCCGCGCTCAGCGATTTCAAAATGACTTGATAAGCAGCGACCGTCTGATAATAGTCGATGGCGGTTTGCAGCGGATCGGCGGTATCGGCGCAAAGAAGAACCATAACGCAGAACTCCTCACGGCGCCGGCCACCATCAACGCCACGATTCGACCGTCAGCTTACGGGGTTCCAACCTCCGCAAACCAACGGCATCCTGGCCCATCAAGCGTTGGACAATCCAAACCAGGATTTGAATAGCTTGATGCGTTCGATTTTCTTCGAGTCCGGCAATAGGATGTAAAATGGCGAAAAACGTATGGAGATGGTTTTTCCATCGCCCCACGGCCACCAGGAACAATAGATCAGATCGTTCTGGCGCGGGTCGGACGTGAACAATATTTGCCCTGCCCGCAGTCCCCCGAAATGATTATCGAGAAACTGCACGACGTCCGGCGCGCGGTCGATATTGGAGACATCCCACGCGTTGGCGAGATGGCGTTGCATGACCGCGCGTATTTTATCCTGGTCAGCCGCGCGAAACTCGGCCAGCAGGCACTCGAATCGGTCATCCCATTTCCAGACCCCGCCGTTCAAGGCGCCGAACAATTCCCTGCAAAAATTCTCTTCCGAACTAAGAAGCGGTCCCATCAGCGTCCCTCTATTGTTTTAAGACTCGACCCGATCCTATCGAATCAATCGGGTCTGATTCCATCCATCTCCCGCGGTCCTTCCGCCGAGTCCGTCAGGGCGCGGGTATTCATATATAAACTTTCCACCTTCGCCCTCGCCCACGGGGTTTTTCTCAAAAACTTCAGACTGGATTTAATACTCGGCTCCTGCGTGAAACACTTGATACTGATCATACGACCCAACTCATTCCAACCGTAGTGTTCCACCAGCCGAGTCACCAGCATTTCCAGCGTAACACCATGCAGGATATTATTGGGTTGCCGGTTCCCATCTTGATTCGGTTTATTCATCGTCTGAAAAATATCAATGTTTAAGCCTACCGGCGCCGTCAATCATCCTGCTTCTTGCCCACCTCCGCCTTTTTCACGCGGATTTTATTGCCGTCCACCTCCCGGCCGTTGAGTTGTTTGATCGCCGCCTTGGCTTCGCCGGCGCGCGGCATTTCGGCGAAACCAAACCCTTTGGATTTTCCCGTCTCATGGTCGATCACCAGCTTGCAATATTGCACCGCGCCATAGGTCTGCAACATGTCCAACACATCCTGCTCGGTGGTTTCCCGAGACAAATTGCGCACCAAGATTTTCATGCTTACACCGTAAAAATATCCGAATTCGTCGTGGGAGGCGGCCGCGCTTAATGTGCACCCACCGTCAATGGCATCGATCCCGTTCCCTGACGGCGACCCGCCAAGCCGCCATTGTGACAAGAAGTCATGCGTTAATAAAGAAAACCGCGCGGGTCGGGTACTTCCCGGCGCAAAGGCGACTTGGGCGGCGACCCGATCCAAGTTGTGCCGGACCGCCGTCCTATCAAGGCGTGCCGGCCCGCCCCACGGCGGTAATCGGCGTCGCCACCGCGCCCCACTGGACTTGGGTCAGCTACACGGCCGGGATGTGTTTAGGATGCGTGAAATCGAGCTGGGTCTGCGTACGCAGCTTCATCGGAAAGCCAGGCGAGCGCGGCAATATCCGTCGTAACTTAAGGTCATCTGGGTGCGCCCTTTCCCTAGAGCCTTCTCGCCCGGAAATACCGGCCTTTTATCTTGCCGGTCGAAAGCTGCCGCAGGGCGTGGTCCACCATGGAGCGTTCGATCGCCACATAGGCGTGATTGTCGAAGATGTCGATCTTGCCTACCTGGCTGCCGGCGATACCCGACTCACCGGTCAAGGCGCCAAGGATATCGCCGGGACGCAATTTGGTCTTGCGCCCGCCGTCGATGCACAAGGTGACCATGGGCGGTTTGAGAGGACGCGGATTGCCCTGCGCCGGCAAGTTCGCGCTGGAGGCATGACGGACAGGACTCTTTTGATAATCCTCGATAGCAATGACCTTGTGCGATTCGCCGGCGGTGTAGAGACTCAAGGCCAACCCCGCTTTGCCCGCGCGCCCGGTGCGGCCGATACGGTGGATATGCACTTCCGGGTCCTGGCTCAACTCGAAGTTGATCACCGCCGGCAGATCCTTGATATCGAGACCGCGGGCCGCCACGTCGGTCGCCACCAGGATTGAACAACTCCGGTTGGAAAACTGCAACAGCACCTGATCGCGATCGCGCTGCTCCAAGTCGCCGTGCAAGGCCTGGACGTAAAAGCCCTTGGCTTGCAGCGTATCGGCGATGTCCTCGCATTGTTGCCGGGTATTGCAAAACACCACGCAGGATTCCGGCTGATAATGCGCCAAGAGTCCGACCAGCGCGTGCAGGCGCTGACCGGGGTTGGCCACCTCGTAAAACAGCTGCTCGATCCGGGTTTGGGTATGCGTCGATTCCACCCGCACCCGCACCGGCGATCTTTGCAGCGAGGCACTGATCTGCTGGATGGCCTCGGGATAAGTGGCGGAGAACAGCAAGGTCTGCCGACTAGCGGGGGTGGCGGCGACCACCTCGGCGATGTCGTCGTAAAACCCCATGTCCAGCATCCGGTCCGCCTCGTCCAGCACCAGGATTTTCAGCTGATCCAATTTCAGCGAGCCCTTGCGGAGATGTTTCAATACCCGCCCGGGCGTGCCGACGATGATGTGGGCGCCGTGGTCCAGCGAGTTCAATTGCGGGCCGGTGGGCACGCCGCCGCACAGGGTCAGCAGTTTGACGTTGGGCATGCAGCTCGCCAGCCGGCGGATCTCCTTGCCCACCTGGTCGGCCAATTCCCGGGTCGGACAGAGCACCAGGGCCTGCACGCTGAAGTGGCGCAGATTGAGGCGGGTCAACAGACCGATGCCGAACGCCGCTGTCTTGCCGCTGCCGGTCTCGGCCTGGGCGATCAAATCGCGGCCCTCTAAAATCGGCGGCAAACCCTCAGCCTGAATCGGCGTCATGGTCTGATAACCCATCGCGTCGAGATTGGCCACTAAAGCGGCGTCCAGACCCAGCGTGGAAAAGGAGGTGGTGGTCACGGCATATACCCGAAGCTGTTTCTGATTTAATGGTTAATGAGGCCGTGCGGACGCCGCCGGCAAATGCGGCCCAGCGCCTTTCATTCCAGGCTAGACCTCGAGGCCGCGCGGGGATGGCGAGACCGCGCGAAAAAGAGCGCCCACTATACCGATTATCACGACACCTGGCAGGTATTCGCGGCGATTATTCAGCGCCGGTCCGCCCCCGCCCGTTCGGCCTCCGCCGCCTCGCCAAATTTTCCCATCCATGGTATGTTCCGCCACTTTCAGACTACCCGAGAGTGTTATGAGCCTGTGCCCCTGCCTGTCCGGCAAAGAATACGACGCCTGTTGCGGCCCCATCATCAGCGGCGCGGTGACCGCGCCCACCGCCGAGGCCTTGATGCGCTCGCGTTACAGCGCCTTCGTCAAACGCGAGACCGGTTATTTGGCGGACAGCGTGCACCCGGAGCACCGCGCGGATTATGATCCGGTCGCCGTGCAACGCTGGGCGGACCATTCGGAGTGGGTCAAACTGGAGATACTCAACACCAGCGGCGGCGGACCCGACGATCAAGAAGGCACCGTGGAATTTCTCGCCACCTATCGGCAAAAGGGCGCGACCCATGTCCACCACGAAGTGGGGCAGTTTCTCCGTCACGCCGGCCGCTGGTATTACACCGACATGAAAGTCACCAAACCCGTCACCGTGCGCAACGAAGGTCCGAAAATCGGCCGCAACGATCCTTGCCCCTGCGGCAGCGGCAAAAAATATAAGAAGTGTTGCGGCTGAACACGCACTCGCCGGAGAGCAAATATTCCATCGCGGGAATTATTAGAACCTATCTCAAAATCGGAACAAAAATCCCAAACCGGAGGCGTCATTCCCCCTCTCCCGCGGGCGGGAGAGGGGAAGGGGTGAGGGTGGTCGGACAACCACCGTCACGATACCAGGGCATCCTGCTTCCCTCTCTCCCCTCACCCTATCCCTCTCCCGCCCGCGGGAGAGGGTATCTGTTCTGAATTTTTCTGTGCCTAACCGAATATTGCTTGCCCCAGTTGTCAGTCTCTCGCAAAAAATCGCAACGGGGATTACAAGACAGGGAGCGCTCGTCGGCAAATAAGCCATCGTCATGGGTGATCCCGCCCGCCGAATATGCTCATAGTCGATTTTGAGATCGATTCTAGGCATTGAAGCGCATCCCGGCCGCCGTAACCCAGACGCGGCTGCCCGCCCTTTTCATTTCAACAACGGGTGATCCTTCGGCAGCTGGTTGGCGTACCAGATGGCGAGTTTATGCCGCATCGATTGTTGCGAGACTTGATCTTCCGGCAAGGCTTGAATCAGGCCGTCGCGGACGAACAGCCGGTAGAGATAGAGGATTTTTTCGCTCGCGGCGTCGGTCGCCTCGAACTTGGCGGCGCCGCGCGCCTCGGCGTATTTCACACCGACCAGAATCGCCGCCTTCACCAACTCCGTTTCATTCTTGAGTTTCTTCATGGCGAATCTCAGCCTGGGCCCGGGGTGGATGGTAACCAAGACCTCCCCGTTTGGCAAAACACGCCGCGTTCACCCGCTTTTTTATCCCCCTCTCCGACGGGAGCGCGCAGCGACGGGGCGACGCCGGCAGGGGGAGAGGGCGGCTCAAATCGATGCTGATTACGCCGAGCTCCCTCTCTCCTTCCGCAACGTCCTTAAGCTATCATGCCGATTCAACGCAAGGCCTGGTCATGAGAACGCCAATGACGCCATGTCGTCATTCATACCGATTCAGTGCGGCGGCGCGGCCGGGCCAATGCCATTCCCTGATTGCCAGGAGGCCGTCGCCATGCCGGTAAATCCAAGCCTAGTGGAAAGCCTGTTCGCGCCCTATTCCAAGGCGACCTTGCTCAGCGAATACTGGCCGGACCGGGCGCTCAGCGTCCACGGCGGCCTCGACCGCCTCCCCGACTACCTGCGGAGCGAGACCTTGCGCCGCTTCGACCATCTGGCCGCCCGTTATCACGGCAGCGTCAGTTTCGGCAACGCCGCCGCCGCCAAGGGTACGGCCATCGCCAAGGACGTGCCCGCCGCCCTGCTGCGTCAGATGGGTTTGAGCCTTTACCTGCCGGACCTCGCCGCCTATATGCCCGGCACCGACGCCTTTCTGCGCGAACTGGAACTGGAGTTGGGCGCCCAGGCGGGCACGGCGCGCATCGGCGCCTTCGCCGCCGCCGCGCACAACGGCGTCACCAGCCACTTCGATGCCGAGGAAGTGATCTCCGTGCAACTGGAGGGGGAGAAGCGTTTCTACATCGCGCCCATGTCCGAGATCCCCTACCCCTACGGCATGCAGTTCGGTCCCGATTACGAAGTCTTCGACGACCTCTATCCGCAAATGGCGGCGGGCATCCCCAAGGTCAACGACGCGGACTTTCAATGTATCGAGATGCGTCCAGGTTCGGTGTTGTTCATGCCGCGCGGCACCTGGCACCGCACCGAGGCCACCGCGACCTCTTATTCGGTAAGCATCATCGTGCGTCAGCCCGCCCCCTTCGAAACCGTGCTCGAACAACTCCGACTCACCCTGCTGCGCGACCCCGCTTGGCGACGCCCGCTTTATGGCACCGGCCACGACGACGAGATGCGCGCCCGCCTCGCGGCGCTGCTCGAAGACCTGCCCCGCGCCAACCAAACCTTCAACGCGAACGACATTCTCGACGCCGCCTTGCCCGAACCCGCGCGGCTGGCGCGACTCGACGAAACCAGCTGGCTGCAACGCATCCCCAACGCCCGGCTGCTGCTCACGCCTCCTCAATCCGGCGATCAGTGGACCGGCGTGGTGCGTATCAGCCGCTTCGATGGCGGCGACCGCGACGTACTGCAATTGCAAATACCGCCGAATATGCTGCCGGTCTTTCAATGGCTGGCGCAGCAAGAACGACCGCTGCGCGCCGGCTCGCTGGCGCAACATTTCGCGGCGCTGCCTTTCGGGCAGATCAAAACCATTTTGGACGTGCTGGTGAGGGCGGATTATTTGAAACTGTTGCGGCATGTGCCGTTGGAGACGGATGGCTAGCGGGAGTTAGTCACTTATCCCGATTGCGCTGATGACTCTCCTCTCTCCGCAGAGCCAAGGCTACCTCAACCAATGACTTTCTTATTTCTTAAAAATTGCCAAATCAAAACGGCAGCGTTCCTTCATTCAAGTCAAGGTCAAAAGTTAGACGATTTTATTAATTGACCCCGCCCCGCTACATCGCCTCGATCGCATCCTCCAACCTCTTCACCGCCACCACCTCGATGTCCGTCAATGTCTTTTTGGGCGCGTTGGCGGCGGGCACGATGGCGCGTTTGAAGCCGTGTTTGGCGGCCTCGCGCAGACGGTCGAGGCCGCCTTGCACCGGACGGATTTCGCCGGCCAAGCCAACTTCGCCGAATACCACCAGCTCCGACGACAGCGGCTTGTTACGCAGACTCGACAAGGCCGCCAGCACGGTGGGCAGGTCGGCGCCGGTCTCGGTGATGCGCACGCCGCCCACCACGTTGACGAACACGTCCTGATCGTACATCGCGATGCCGGCGTGGCGTTGCAACACCGCCAGCAACATCGAGAGCCGGTTGTGATCGAGCCCGACCGTGACGCGGCGCGGATTCGAGATATGACTCTCCGCCACCAGCGCCTGCACTTCCACCAGCAGCGGGCGGGTGCCTTCGCGGGTCACCATCACCACGCTGCCCGGCACCTCCTGTTCGTGGCGCGAAAGAAAAATCGCCGAGGGGTTGCTGACTTCCTTGAGGCCGCGGTCGTGCATGGCGAACACGCCCAGCTCGTTGACGGCGCCGAAGCGGTTTTTGATGGCGCGCACCACCCGGAACGGCGTGCCCATGTCGCCTTCGAAATACAACACGGTGTCCACCATGTGCTCCAGCACCCGCGGCCCGGCCAGCGTGCCTTCCTTGGTGACGTGGCCGACCAGGAACAGCGCGGTGCCGGTCGCCTTGGCGTAACGCACCAGCTGCGCCGCGCTCTCGCGCACCTGCGCCACCGAGCCGGGCGCGGATTGCAGCGCGTCGGTGTAAATGGTTTGGATGGAGTCGATCACCATCACCCGCGGCCGCTCGTGCGCGGCATGGGCGATGACTTGTTCGACCTGGGTCTCCGCCAGCAGGCGCAGCGCGCCGCCGTCCACCTGCATGCGATTGGCGCGCAAACTCACCTGTTCCAAGGATTCTTCGCCGGTGACGTAAAGACACGGCAGTTGCGCGCTGAGCGTCGCCACGGTCTGCAACAACAAAGTGGATTTGCCGACGCCGGGATCGCCGCCGATCAACACCACCGAGCCCAGCACCAGCCCGCCGCCCAATACCCGATCCAATTCACCGAGGCCGCTGGCGATGCGCACCTCGTGATCCGGCGCGACGTCGGCGAGGGATTTCACTTCGGCGCTACCCGCCGCGCCGGCGAAGCCGGTCAAACGGCCCGCGCGACCCTTGCCCGCCGCCGGCGCCGCGACGCCTTCGATCAAGGTGTTCCACTGCCCGCAATCCGGACACTGGCCCACCCACTTGGGCGACTCCGCGCCGCACTCCGTGCACCGATAAACCGATTTCGCCTTGGCCATGGCCGTGGATTCCCGCTCGCTCGTTGGATGGCGTTAGGTTATCACAGGGCCGCACGGTGGCGGCGGGGAAACAGGGACATCGCGGGGAGCACGGATGTTCAACTTAAGAAAGCGATGAATAATGACATCCTGGAATGTGCAGAGAACGGAAAGCGAAAAATGTGATCTTGCCTTCTTTCATTGAAAATGGCGGCACATTCGTAGGCCGGAAACCCGGGAATGGATCGGCGGTTTCTTAAGGGAGTGCGCCGCAATGGACGGAACATCTTCCATCACTCCTCTCCTCAAAGGAGGAGGGGGACTGCCGCAAAAACCGTAGCGGATCACCCGGGCACGCCGTGTATCAACCACCCCCGCCCCTCCGGGACACGCCTCCTTGATACAAGGGGAAGCAGGTTTCCGTATTCTACTTTCCGACAGCGACACGCCACGACAACGACAACGACAACGACAACGACAACGACAACGACAACGACAACGACACACTACGCCGCGGAACGCGCCTCGGCCAGGTTCTGTTCAAAGGCATCCACCGCTTCGGCGCTGAGCGACGTGCCCTCGCCCGAAGTCAAGGTTTGGTGCAAACGATGAATCAGCACGGCATAGTCCTCGGGTTCGACCCGGGCCAGGTCGCCGTGGCGGGAGGCATCGACCAGACGCTCGGCTATGACGTCGTCCTTGTGCAACTCGCGCAGAATGGGCTCGTAGCGCCACAACAGGCCATGCGGTCCTTCCAGGTCGAGCATATATCCCATGATGTCTTTCGCCACCGCGTATTCGCGGCGGTTGCTCGACAACAGATAGGCGAACACGCCGATCACCGACGAGGGCAGCATGAACATCCACGAGAATTTGGCGAAGGTGTCGAACTCGGTTTTACCGCTCTGCCAGGCGTAATAGGCCAGACCGAAACCGGCGGCGTACACCGCGCCCGCGACCATTACGCCTACCAGCTTGGCGGCGTGTTTCTGCGGCGTTACCCGCTTCTTGAATTCCAGACGCGGCAGATCAAAGGTGGCGTCCACATGCCGCAGCACCTGTTTGCGCAATTGCCGTTGATTTTTCCCCTTGGCACTCATAAAACGTCACATCACCCATCGTGTTGATTAGAGCTTATCTCAAAAATTAGATTCAGCATCCACAGCCGCATAAGATCGCGGTTCGAATAGATCTTGCAATTGGTGCATAAACCCCCATCTCGAAGCCGGCACTGAACGGCATTCCCCCTCTCCCGCAAGCGGGAGAGGGCGGGGGTGAGGGTGCCCGGATGTCCACCGAAAATGATCTGTCCCAAAATCGATGCTATGGCTTTCACCTAGTAGGCATCGATTCATTTTTCTGGCTCCAAGGCCGGAAAACTGCTGGCGAATTTGCTGATCCATTCCGCCGCGGCCTGTTCGCTGCTCAGCCTGCGCTGCTCGCGCAGCAATACCTCGTTTTTATACTGTTCGATGTGACAAATCTGTTCCACCATCCGGGTGCGGAAAGCCTCGGCGAAATCGGTGAACACCACGCCCACCTCGAACGCGCCGCCGTGATCGTTACACCACACCACCTTGCCGGTCACTTCCACATCGCGGTTGATCACCGGGATGCGAATCACGATCTGCGAACCCATCCGCACCGGCTCCCGCGAATTGAACGACAAGCCGCCGACGCTGACGTTATTCAAATGGTCGTGACGGGCCGCGTCATGTTCCGCCAGCTTGATCTCGAGAGGAATATTGGATGGATGCCGAATATACTCACGCATGCTTCACCCCCGCTTTTACCACCCCTGGCCGAAGTATAACACCGGCCGCCGGGCCGGATTAAGCCTATGATCAACGGGCGTCAATGCCGCAATTTATAGCCGCCTTTCAATAGAAACAGGGTGATAGCGGCCAGCACGGCGAAGCTGACCGCGATCACGCCGAGGCTCAACCAGGGATTGACATCCGACACGCCGAAGAAACCGTAGCGGAAACCGTCGATCATGTAAAAAAACGGATTGAAGTGCGACACGCCCTGCCAGAACGGCGGCAAGGAATGTATCGAGTAAAACACCCCGCTGAGAAACGACAAGGGCAGCACCACGAAATTTTGGAACCCCGCCAACTGGTCGAATTTGTCCGCCCAGATGCCGGCGATGATGCCGAGCGAACCCAGCACCGCGCTGCCCAACAAGGCGAACGCCAGCAAGACCGCTACGCTGTGCACCGGCAACGCCACGAACGCCACCGCCACTACGCACACCCCGAGGCCCACCGCGATGCCGCGTACCATCGCCGCCAGCAGGAAGGCCAGGTAAAACTCCATATAGGACAGCGGCGACAGCAAGACGAAGACGATATTGCCGGTGATCTTCGACTGTATGAGGCTGGACGAGCTGTTGGAGAAGGCGTTTTGAATCACCGACATCATGATCAGGCCGGGAATCAGGAAGGCGGTATAACTGACGCCGTCGTACACCTGCACATGTTCTTCCAGGGCATGGGCGAACACCAGAAAATACAGCAGCGCGGTGATGATGGGCGCCAGCAGGGTTTGCAGCCACACCTTATAAAAACGCAGCAGCTCTTTATACAGCAGGGTGTTGAGTCCGCGCAGATTCATGGCCGGCCCCGCTTGGTCAGTTGCACGAAGATGTCTTCCAGATCGGCCTCCTCGGTTTGCAGATCCGCCACCTCGCCGCCCGCGGCGCGTAAACCGTCGAGTACGGACATGATGGAGTCGCGGCCTTTATCCAAATGGAATTCCAGATGCGTGCCGTCGTGTTGCTTCAATATGCCGGCCAACGCGGCGGGCACAGCGGCGAGCGGCGCGGCGAGGATGACTTTCAAACGGCTGCGCGCGCCGGTGAGTTTATTCAACAGGGCGGATTTGCCGTCGAGGGCGATCAGCGCGCCGTGGTCGATGATCGCGATGCGGTCGCACAACAACTCGGCCTCTTCCAGATAGTGGGTGGTCAACACGATGGTCATGCCTTCGCGATGCAGACGCCTCACGAATTGCCAAAGCGTTTGCCGCAACTCGACGTCCACGCCCGCCGTCGGCTCATCCAGCACCAGCACCTTGGGTTTGTGCACCAGGGCCTGCGCGATCAACACCCGCCGTTTCATGCCGCCGGACAGGGAGCGCATATTGCTATTGGCCTTGTCGGTGAGATCCAAGGCGCCGATCAACTCGTCCAGCCAGGCGTCGTTTTCCTTGCCGAGCCCGAAATAACCGGCCTGGATGCGCAACACCTCCCGCACCGTGAAGAAGGGATCGAACACCAGTTCCTGCGGCACCACGCCGAGCCCGGCGCGGGCTTGGCGGTAATCGTTCACCACGTCGTGGCCGAGCACCGTTACCCGTCCGCTGTCGGCGCGCACCAGCCCGGCGACGATGTTGATGAGGGTGGACTTGCCGGCGCCGTTGGGCCCGAGCAGGCCGAAGAATTCGCCGCGCGCTATGCTGAGATTCAAACCTTGCAGGGCCTGCACCTTGCCGTAGTGCTTGCGCACTTCATTGACTCTAATCGCCGTGTCCACCGCTACCGCCCGCTGTTTAAAATCACCGGCGCGTCCGCTGAGGCGCCGCTGAAAATCACTCGATCCGATTCAGCCCCGAGCCGCATCCCGCAAGCGCCGCAACCACGCGAGCACCACGCCGGAAATCTCATCGCCGTTGCGATAGGGATGCAGGTTCACCAAATCCGGAAACTCTTCCGCCAGTTGCAGCACGTTGCCGAGGTTGACCCGCTGCGCGCCCAAATCGCGCCGGTAAAAACCCAGCAGCGGTTTACGATCATGGATGAAGCGCATGACATTCACGCCCGAACCAAAACCGGCCTCGTCGAAACAATAAATCGCCGCCCTGGCCTCGCCGCGAAATACGCCGTCGCGTTCCAAAAAGAAGCGGGTGACCTGCCGGTCCGCATCTTCATCCACCGGCCGCGCCGCGCGCCACGCCGGCCAATCGCGGTCGTAATATTCGATGGGGTCGCAGACCTGGCGCGCCAAGGCCTCCGGCGTCAGCTCGGGAAACTGCCGTTGATAATAACGGTAGCGGGTGTCGTAACCCAGGCCGCTGGACTCGAGCAGGCCGATCACCGCGACCTTGAAATCGCGGGTGACGCCGCCCGCGTACATGCCTTTGCCGCTGACATAACAGGGGATCACGGGCGCGCGCTCCTCAAGTCCGGCCCAGTTCGCCGCGCAAGGTGTTGATCACCTCCGCGGTGGACGGCCGCACGCCGCGCCACAATAAAAACGATTCCGCCGCCTGCTCGACCAGCATGCCCAGGCCGTCGAGCACCACCGCGGCGCCCCGGCCTTCGGCCCACATCATGAATGGGGTGGGCGCCGCGCCGTACATCATGTCGTAGCACCAGGCGCCCGGCCGCAACAAGCCATCGGGCAGCGGCGGCAATTCGCCGTGCAGGCTGGCGGCGGTGGCGTTGATGACCAAGTCGAATTGCCGCCCCGCCAGGTCCGGATAGCCGCCGCCCTCCACCTTGCCCAAATGGGAAAAAGCCTGCGCCAAGTCATATGCGCGATCCGCCGTGCGGTTGGCGATCAGCACGCCGCGCGGCCGTTGTTCGAGCAAGGGCCCCAGCACCCCGCTGGCCGCGCCGCCGGCGCCCAGCAACAGCACCGTTTTATCGGCGATGACGCCGTGATGATTGGCGACGATGTCGGTGACCAAACCCACGCCGTCGGTGTTGTCGCCGTGCAAACCGCCGCCGTCTTTCACCACCAACACGTTCACCGCCTGCGCCAATTCCGCGCGCGGGCTGCGGGTGTCGGCCAGGCTCCAGGCGTTGCGCTTGAAGGGCACGGTGACGTTCAGCCCCTTGCCGCCGTGGGCGAGGAAATTGCTCACCGCCTGGTCGAAGCCGCCGACATCGACCTGGATCGCGGTGTAGTTCAGACGCTGGCCGGTCTGCGCGGCGAACAAACCGTGGATACGCGGCGATTTGCTATGACCGACGGGATTGCCCATCACCGCGTAGAGGGCGGGCTTATCAAAATCGAACAACGAAGACATGGGGCCTTCCTTGAGGGCAACGGGGGTGGCGACAGTGGCGGGCATTATAGCGGATAACGCGGTGCCGTCCGGCGCAAAACGCCGCGCCGCGCACCCGCGATGTCCGCCGCGCGGACGGCGGCTTGAGGCGAAACGCTTCCCGTGTCTATAATGAGCCCACTTTTTCTATTGCCCGGCCTGTTTATCCCACGTGATGCCCGCCAATAAAAATCTAAACTCCGCGCTGATCCTCGCCATGGCCCTCGCCCTGCTAGCGGGCTGCGCCGCCAAGAAGCCGCCCGCGGCCGCCGATACCAAAGGCAATACGACTCATCTCGCGCAGGACCCGACCACCCCGGCCGGTATCGTGGCCTTGAGCCAGCAATTGAAGGCCAGCCAGCGGGTGGTTTATTCCTCCGCCACCGGCAAATACGGCTATTTCGTCGGCGGGGAATTGAACGCCGAATACGACCCCTTGTCGCGTTTGCTGGACGTGACCAGCCTGGCCGGCAACGAAGCCATCGTCTGCAAATATTCGCCGGACGGCGCGCTGTTCGTGGACCCGCAGGGCGCGGCCGATGCCGCCACCCAAGTCAGCCGGTGCAATAACCTCGTGCTCCGGCTCCAGCGGCACCTCAACCGGTAAACCGCGCCCGTCGCCCACCTCGCGGCGGCCGGCTTTCTCCCAGCGCATGACCGCCCTCTTCCCCACACACCGTATCTGCGTCGCCCCGATGATGGAGTGGACCGACCGGCATTGCCGTTACTTCATGCGGCTATTGTCCAAACACGTTTATTTGTACACCGAGATGGTGACCTGCGGCGCCATCCTGCACGGCGACGCGGCGCACGCCTTGCGCTTTCATTCCGCCGAACACCCGCTGGCGTTGCAACTGGGCGGCAGCGATCCCGCCGACTTGGCGGCCAGCGCGCGCATCGCCGCCGAATTCGCTTATGACGAGATCAATCTCAATGTCGGCTGCCCCAGCGATCGCGTCCAAACCGGTCGCTTCGGCGCCTGCCTGATGGCGGAACCGCAACACGTCGCCGACTGCGTGGCGGCCATGGCCGCGGCGGTGACCCTGCCCGTCACCGTGAAATGCCGCATCGGCATCGACCATCTCGACAGCTACGAACACTTCCGGCATTTCATCGCCACCGTCGCCTCCGCCGGTTGCAAGACATTCATCGTCCACGCCCGCAAGGCCTGGCTGCACGGCCTCAGTCCCAAAGAAAATCGCGACGTGCCGCCGCTGCGTTATGACCTGGTGCACCGCATCAAACAAGAACTGCCGCACTTGGAGATCATCATCAACGGCGGCATCACCGACCTCGACCAGGCCGAGACCCAGCTCCACCACGTCGATGGCGTGATGATGGGCCGCGCGGCCTATCACAATCCCGGCCTGCTGGTGGACGTGGACCGGCGCTTTTATCGCGACCCCCACCCCGCGCCGACCCAGCGGGAGGTGGTGGAACGATTACTGCCTTATGTTGAAGCGCAATTGACGGCGGGGACGCAACTCCATCACATCACCCGCCACGTCCTCGGTCTGTTTCAAGGACAGCGCGGCGCGCGCGCCTGGCGCCGTTACTTAAGCGAACACGGCCACCGCGCGGGCGCGGGTCCGGAAGTAGTGCGCGCGGCGTTGGCGAAAATAGATTCAGAAGTGCACGTCTAGTCCCTCCCCCATCCCGACCTTACCGACCGAGGGAAAGAGTGGTGGGACACGAAGAGGTAGCGCCGCGGAAAAAATCATTTGGCCGCCAAGACGCCCAGGCCTTTGGTCTTTCGATCGAAGGGATTTTTTTTCTTGGCGTCCCCCGTCTTGGCGGCCAAGAAATGACAGCGGCGGCTAGACCTGTATCTCGTCGAAGCCGCGCACTTGAGGATGGGCGGCATGGGGTGTCGGATCGCCTTCGCGCACCAGCCAGATGGTTTTATAACCGGCGGCACGGGCGGCATCCAATTCTTCCTCGATGTCCGAGAGAAACAGCATCTCCGCCGGGGCCAAACCCGCCTCGGCGGCGATCTTGAAATAGGCGTCGGGCTCGCGCTTGCCGCCGATGTGAGTGTCGAAATAACCGCTGAACAGCGGCGTGAGATCGCCGTAATCGCTGTGGCCGAAAAGCAAGCGCTGCGCCTGCACCGAGCCCGACGAGAACACATACAGCCGCAGCCCCTGGCCATGCCATTGCTTGAGTCGGCGCGCCGCGTCTTCGTAAAGGTGACCGGTGAAATCGCCGCGGCGGTAACCCTCCTCCCAAATCATGCCCTGCAGCGTCTTCAGCGGCGTGATCTTTTTGTCCTCGGCGATCCAGCGCAGCAATTGGGCGATGGTCTCATCGAGACTCAAATCCCGTTCTACCGCCGCGTGCACCGCCTGTAACTGTTCGCGCACCGCGGGCCGATGCTGGTGCTCGCGCACGAATGCCGCCAAATGCGCCCGCGCGTAAGGAAACAAGACATCCTTCACGAAAGAGAGCGAGGTGGTGGTGCCTTCGATGTCGGTGACGATGGCCTTGCTCATCAGGCGGCGGTCACGAAGTCGTCCATGGTGGGAAAGGCCTTGGCGATGGCGCTGCCGGTGTAGTCGGCCACCCAGCCTTCGGGGGTGGTGAACAAACGGATGCATTTAAGGCGCGGTTCGGCGCCGAGATCGAACCAATGGGGGGTGTTAGCGGGCACGCTCAGCAGATCGCCGCGTTCGCAGAGGATGCCGTACACCTTGTCGTCGGCGTGAATGAAGAACAGGCCGCGGCCCTCCACGAAGAAACGCACCTCGAAATCGCTGTGGACATGTTCGTCGAGAAATTTTTTGCGCAGCGCGACCTTGTCGGGGTGATCGGGCGTCAGGCTGATCACGTCGGCGGATTTGAAGTTGTACAGCTTCATCAAGCGGTCCACCGAACCGCGATAGGCGTCGATGATCTCATCCTGGCTGGCGTTATTGTTCAAGGCGCGTTTGGCCTCCCAGCGCTCGAACAACACGCCGATGCCGTGCAGCTTGGTCGCGATGGTATCCACGTCGCGCGCGGTTTCCAACAGTTCGGCGTTTTCCCGGTAAATGGACAATGTCGTCATGATATTCACTCCGCCTGTTACCAACTCAAGGGCCGCCTCCGGACCCGGAACCGCACCCTGACAAAGTGGGGCATTGTAGCCCCCGCCCTTCGCGGCGCTCAAGCACGCGCGCGCCGTCGCGGCCGCGTATCAATCGTCCAGCATTTCCGGCGACCAGCCCATGGCGCGGGCGCGTTTTATCGCCGCGTCGTAAATCGCCTGATGGCGTTCGCGCAGCGGTTCGGGCAGTTTGTTCACCATGTGGCCATAAGGGGCCCAGGCCTCGGTCACGCGGTCATACAAGGCCTGAATCCGGTCCAGGCTCCAGCCCTCGCAGGTTTCACTCTCGGGCAGCAAACCAAATACCCAGGCGTCGCGGATGATATTGCCCGTGGGGTTCATGCCGCCGTATTCATCCTTATCAAGACCAACATAGGTCCGGTTCGCGCTCAAAATGCCTCTCCTACAAAAAATAAATTAATGATTGGACAGATTAAACTGCCATGCCGCGCCGTGCCCGGCGAAGACGGCGAGCCAAAGCCGCCCATCCCGGGGGGGTATAGTACCATCCGCGCGCGGCGCGGGACGTGTCCGCTACCCCTCGCCGGCCCTCCATATCCCGTTCCCCTTGAGCGCTGAGGCTAAAATCATTACCTTGTACGCTCTTGACTCGACTGGTTGAGGGGATGTCGTACTATCGGATTGACTTTAATTCAGACCGCTGCATGCGGCAAACAATCAAAAAGGGGGGCATATGCGCAACAACTATTTAGGATTGATCGGTTTCTTATCATTGACGGTGATACTTGCCGGCTGTAGCACCAGCCAGGGCACGGCCAAATTAAACCAGAGCGAGGCGCCCGCCAGTTCAGCGGCAATGACGGACGAGCCGGCCACTACGGACGAAGCGGCGGCCATCTCCGCCGCAGAACCCGCCGACCCGGTGTCGACTGAGACCGACGCCGCCCCTGCCGACACCGCCGCCGCCCCTGCCGACACCGCCGCCGCCCCTGCCGGTGACGCCACCGGCAACACCGCCGACGCCGCCGCCAGCCCGACCGAACCCGCGGCGGACGCGGCACCCGCCGCCATTGCTCCCGCCGCCGCACCGGCCAGCACCGCACCGGCCGCCACGCCGGAAACCCCCAGCGACGCGCAGATCGCGGCGAAACTGTTGCCGCTGCCGCCCGAAGGCGTCATCAAAACCGTGAGGAAACTCACCAAACACCCGCGTGTGCTCTATATGAGCGACAAGGCGCAATACAATTACTACGTCGGCGGCCAATTCAACGCGGAATACAACCCGGGCAAACAAGTCTTCACCATCAGCAACGATGGGCGCGAGGACAAACCCGTCACCTGCCGATACGGTAAAGACGGCGAGTTGCTCGACAAAAAAGAGGCCAATGCCGATACGGTGCAGCGCTGCGGCGAACTGGTCCACACCTTGTCCAATTACCTGTCCAACTGACCTCCAACGGACTCGGGCGTCATTTCCGCCCACCCTCTCCCACAAGGGGAGAGGGTGGGATGAAGGCGTTCAGATAACCGCCATCCCTACGCGAAAACACCCCTCCCTCATCCTGACCCTCTCCCGCCCGCGGAATGCGTTGAGATTTTTCTGTACCGAACGCCGGCTTTACCGCGTCAAACCGAAAGTGCACACTAGGTCCGCGAACATCGGCGGCAACGACGCGCGGCCGGCATAAAAAACTCAAGGAGGGGCAAGGCGTGGCCAAACACATCCTATTTCTCGTGCACGGCATGGGCGACACCCAGCCCGGCTGGTCGCAAGACATCCAACAAGTCATCCGCAACAGCTACGCGTGTTATCCCGGTCTCAGTCTGCTGGTGCCTTTCGACAACACATTCAGCTTTTGCGAAATCAATTACAACGACAAATTCGACGCCCGCCGCAAGGCCTGGGCGCAGAATGCGCAAACCGTGCTGAGCGCCCTCGCCCAAAGCGGGCTCGACGCGCCGGCGGTGAAACTGCTCACCACCTATTCGGCGGAGACCGGCAAGGAAAACTTTCTCGCCACCCATGTGCTGGACGTGCTGCTCTACCGCTTCATTCCGCAAATCGCCGAGCAGATCCGCACCTCGGTGCAAAAACAGATTTTACAGGCACTCGCCGCCCAGCCCGAGAACGAGACCATCAACTGGTCGATCATCGCCCACTCGCTCGGCACCGCCGTCACTCACGACACCTTGCACGCCATGTACAGCGGCGGTGGCTTGCCGCCCAGCGTCACCCGGCCCAAGGTGATAGCGATGATCGCCAATGTCAGCCGGGTGTTGGAGACCGGCGCCGATGTCTACACCTCCAAGGTCCATGCCTGCATCGATCCGACTAAAGGCATCTGCGATTATTTTCTCAACGCCCGCCACGAATGGGACCCGATACCGGTGCCCAAACAATTCAAACCGGTGGACGACTGGCCGGACCTCGCGACCCGCCGCGAGCAGCGTTTCCAGAATCTGGCCATCAACGCCATTGAGGCGAAGAACGTCCACGACTTCGCCCACTATTTGAAAAATCCCAAAGTGCATATCCCACTGTTCCGCGCCCTGACCTGGAACAAGCTCATCGACGAGGCCAGCGCCGCCAGCGCCATCGCCCAATATGAGGCCAGCACCCCGCTCGCCCAATTCCAGAGCTTGACCACCAAGCTTAAACAGCTGTGGCCCAACGAACAGGCGAGCTGGAAGGAAATCATCACCTGCTTCCGTAAATTCCAGGAACTGGTTAAGAGCGACATTTGAGGGAATCCACCATGCATGCCACCCCATTCCGCGCATTCATTTTTTTATTGTGGCTACTGCCCGTCGCCGCTCAGGCGCAAGACGACGCCTGCGCCGCCATCGACGCGCCGCCCATCGCCACCACCGTGGCGCCGCGTGACCGCCTCAACGCCTTGGAACAGCGCGACTGCCTCGGCGGCGGTCTGGACAAAGCCGATCTCACCCGCGACATCGTGAGCGGATTACCCGACGGCCGCGCGCCGCGCAGCCCCGGCGTCAGCGACGAGGAACGCCGCGCCGCGACCTTGCATGCCTTGGACAAAATCAACGCGGCGATAACCGCGCAAATCACCGCCTTGCCCGCCGGCGTGGAGGCCGCCGGCGGCGAACGTCTGCGCACTCTGCAAAACGCCTTGCTCGCCGCGCGCGACAAGATCGCGACCGGCGGCGAAGGAGAAGGCCTGCACCGTCCCGTCTACTGGAAGTTCGATCCCAACAGCGGCGGCTTCAAACAACTGCAAGAAGGCGCGCCGCATATCGACATCTCGCTGCATCGAGGTTTCCTCGACGAGGCCTGCGTCGAACGGGACAGTGCCTTGTGCGCCGACACCTATGCGGCGAGCCAGCAAATCGTGCGCGACGCGCGCCTGATAGAACGCACGCTGACGTATTATGCCGCGCCGATCATCGACATGAATTATCGCGAGGCGCTCAAACGCGACAAACAATGGGACGCCTATTTCGACGAAGCGCTGTTTCAATATCCCTGGGAACTGGTCCTCAACGGCCTGTGGATCAACAAACACGACCCACGGCCGCGGGACGCGGCGGGCAATCCCCTGGGATTTCTCCCCCCGCCCAGCGCGCAGTGGATCATCTTCCATCCCAACGTGGGTTTCGAATATCTCGGCGGCGCGGCGGACGGCAATCAATTCGAGCCCACCGTGTTCGTCGAACTGATCGGCTACAACCGCTGGCGCTGGAGCGCCGCGGGTGAAATCGAAAACGCCCTCGGCATCTCGCTCATCGCCAACTACAGCGACCGCGCCGGCGCCGACGACGTCGGTTACGGCGTGATGCTGCACTACCGCAACAGCTGGTCACTCGCCGTCACCCGCCACGACGAGGAAACCGGCGTGCTGCTGAGCACCGATCTCGCCCAATACGTCAGCAGCACGTCGGACAAAGCGCGCAAATTATTGCGTTTTGGAAAATGAAAATATCGGCGGTGGCGCCATTCGTCGAACCGGCAATCTAATCTACCGCGGCGTTTCTCAGGAAGGGGGGTCGAAACCCTCATCCCTGCCCTAGGGGCCCCTCCCTTCTTATGACAAAGGGGGATGACACTTCCAACATCGATCACCACGCCACACTCGGATATGAAGTCAAACGCGAAAGGGCCCCACCGGCGCCGGACGTTCATCAACGAATCACGCGACCCGATTACGCATCTCCCCGGCGAGGAAAGCCCGGATATTGGCGGCGACTTCCCGCACCAGCCGTTGCCGCGCCTCGCGGCTGGCCCAGGCGATGTGCGGCGTGACGATGAGATTGGGAATGTCCGCCGCCAGCAATGGATTCCCAGCGACCGGCGGCTCGGTAGTGAGCACGTCGATGCCCGCGCCGCCGAGACGCCCCGCACGCAGCGCATCGGCGAGGGCCTGTTCGTCAACGATGCCGCCGCGGGCGGTGTTGATCAGCACTGCGGTAGATTTCATGAGAGCGAGTTCCGCGGCGCCGATGAGGCCGCGGGTCTGCGCATTGAGCGGCAGGTGCAGGCTAAGCGCGTCGACCTGCGGCAACAGGGCGTGCAATGGCAGGCCTTCCCGCCCAACGGAACCGCCGTCGCGCGTGGCGATGAGAATACGCATGCCGAAGGCCTCGGCGACCTGCGCGACGGCGCGGCCGAGCTCGCCGTAGCCGACGATGCCGAGCGTGCTACCGTGGAGTTCGCCGATTGGAAAATCCAGCATCGTGAACTGTGGACTCCGCTGCCAGCCGCCCGCGCTCACGGCGTCGCGATAAGCCGGCAATCGCCGGCGCAGGCTTAGGAGCAATGCAAAGACATGCTCGACCACCGAGGCCGTGGCGTAGTTGCGCACATTGCAGACCACAATGCCGCGGTTGCGCGCCGCCTCGAGATCGACGTTGTTAGTACCGGTCGCCGAGATGCAGATGAGTCGCAACTTGGGTGCGCGCGCCAGTGCCGCGGCGTCGAGCATAGCCTTGTTGCTGACTACCACATCGGCCTCGGCGATACGCTCGCCGACCTCGGTATCGCGCGTCCGCCCGTGAAACACCCAGTCGGGTAAGGTAATAGCCAAAGGGGTGATATCGATGTCGCCTCCGTCGAGCGCATCGCGATCCAGAAAAACGCCCCGCATTGCTGCCTCCTAGTAATCGCGCCAATGAAAATAAAGAAGAGTATACGGCGCTGCCGTGTTTCACGCAGCTGCACGGTTCTTGCATCGTACCGTGGACCTACAATTCACGAAAGGAGCTCGTCATGGCCAAGCAGAAACAGCAATTTCCGCCGCAGCAGCAGGGACAACAGCCCGGAAAAGAATCCAAAATGCAGCCCGATCCGGCAAGCATGGCGCCGTTTTATCGCGGCAGCGGGAAATTACAGGATCAGGTCGCGCTCATCACCGGCGGCGACAGCGGCATCGGTCGCGCCGTGGCGATTTTGTTCGCGCGCGAGGGCGCCGACGTCGCCATCGCCTATCTCAATGAACACGACGATGCGGAGGAAACCCGCCGCCTCGTCGAGGAGGAAGGCCGCCGCGCCATTACCATTGCCGGCGACATTGGCGACCCGCAATTCTGCAAGGAGGCGGTGACCAAAACCGTCGAAGAATTCGGATGTCTGACCCTGCTCGTGAACAACGCCGCGGAACAGCACGTGTGCGAACAGATCACCGAGATAAGCGACCAGCAGCTCGAACGTACTTTCCGCACCAATATCTTCAGC
This sequence comes from uncultured Gammaproteobacteria bacterium, assembly GCA_963729605.1. GTDB lineage: Bacteria > Pseudomonadota > Gammaproteobacteria > DRLM01 > DRLM01 > CAKKSB01. The sequence goes on from CAVSNY010000005.1 coordinate 191,658, forward strand.
ATGTTTTACCTGACGCGGGCCGCGCTGCCACACTTGTCGGAAAACGCGGCGATCATCAACACCACGTCGATCACCGCCTATCACGGCCATGCGCAATTATTGGATTATTCCTCGACCAAGGGCGCGATCGTCGCTTTTACCCGTTCGCTCGCGCTCAATCTCGCCGAACGCGGCATTCGCGTCAACGCCGTCGCGCCCGGCCCGATCTGGACACCGCTGATTCCCGCGTCGTTCGATGCCGAAAAGGTAAAGAAATTTGGCAGCAACACGCCGATGAAACGGGCCGGCCAGCCTGAAGAAGTGGCGCCGTGCTTCGTCTTCCTCGCCGCCCAGGATTCAAAATATATGAGCGGTCAAGTGTTGCATCCCAACGGAGGACAAGTCATCAACGGCTGATCACTCGACGGCGGCCCTTGAACCTCCATTCAAGCGCCGCCGCGACTTGCAACGATTCCAGCCCCGTTGTAATTTCTACAACTGAAATATCCTCAATGATCGGTCATCAGCCGTATCACCGTATCCCCCGACGCTTTGTCGATCAACAACTCTATTTGACAATATTCGGGAAGCTCGCCAACCGGCGTAGGATCGTCCGCGCAACTGCAACCGGCGATGATCGCGCTATAGAAAATCCCCAGTTTCACCCGCAAAAACGCGGCTTCCTCTGTGGCGGAAATGAGCATCGCCCTGAACTTGGCGTCAGTGACATAACTGCCTTGCGACAAAGCTTGTTGCAAAGGAAGCAGGCCGGCATCGAGTTCTTCGATCTCGCCGCGCAGCCGCGTTTCGAAAGCGGGAGTGCCCCAGACGGCCAATGATTCGCGCAGATTGATCATCTTTGCTCGCGGATTAATTACAAAAACAGGGACCGATGCGTGCAACGCGATCCGCCGCATGCAGGTGCCGCTGTTGGATCAATACGCGTCCCTCTCCATTTCCGTTTATCATCTTACAAACATGCGGCGGAACGCCCTTCGGGCTTCCGCCCTACCTCGCTTTAACAAATAGACTTCGTATCTGCCTCACCCATTCTTATAACAAATCCACATGTTCCACCAGCAACTGCGCGCTGCGCTGGCCGCGGTATTCGTTGATATCGAGCTTATAGGCGAGTTGGACACGCGCGGTTTGCGGCGGCCACTCCGCGTCGAGGGTATTGAAGGCGATGGCGTCGAACACGGCGTCGTGCCCCGGCGACTTCACCACCATTTTGAGATGGCGTTCACCGACGATGCGGCGCTGGACGATTTCAAAATGGCCGTCGAACAGCGGTTCGGGAAAGGCCTGGCCCCACGGTCCCGCGCCGCGCAGCAACTCGGCCATTTCCAGATTCATGTCTTCGGGCGCCAGCTCGCCATCGCTGAGGATGACGCCGCGCAAATCCTCCGGCGCCAGGTGGCGGCGTACTTCTTCGTCGAAGGCGGCGCTGAAAGCGGCGAAATTTTCCCGCACCAAAGAGAGTCCGGCCGCCATGGCGTGGCCGCCGAATTTGCTGACCAGGCCGGGATGATGCGCGGCCACCGCATCCAGCACGTCGCGGATGTGCACGCCCTGTACCGAACGTGCCGAACCTTTCAACTCGCCCTCGCCCGATTGGGCGAAGGCGATCACCGGCCGGTGCAAGCGGTCTTTGATGCGCGAGGCGAGGATGCCGATCACGCCTTGATGCCAATGTTCCTGATAGATGCACAGGCCGATCGGCAGCGCGGTGTCTTCATCGGAGAGTTGCAACTCGGCGAGGCCGGCGAGGGCCTCGTCTTGCATTTGGGTTTCGATGACCCGGCGTTCCCGATTGAGTTGATCCAGCCGCGCCGCCATCGCGCGCGCCTCGGCGGGATCGTCGCTGAGCAGACAATTAATACCCAGCGACATATCCTGCAAACGGCCCGCCGCGTTGAGACGCGGCCCGACCGCGAAGCCCAGATCGGCGGCGACCAATTGCCGCGGATCGCGGCCGGCGATGTCGAGCAGCGCGCGGATACCGGCGTTGCAGCGGCCGGCGCGGATGCGCGCCAAACCCTGGCTCACCAGAATGCGATTGTTGTGGTCGAGCGGCACCACATCGGCCACCGTGCCCAGCGCGACGAGATCGAGCAGTTGTCCGAGATTGGGATCGGCGATGCCGGCGCGGGCGAACCACTGCATCTCGCGCAGCCGCGCGCGCAAGGCCAGCATCACGTAGAAAATCACGCCGACGCCGGCGAGATGTTTGCTGGGAAACCCATCGCCGGTTTGATTGGGATTGACGATGGCGTCGGCCTCGGGCAAAGATGCGCCGGGCAAATGGTGATCGGTGACCAATACCCGCATGCCGCGCGCCTTGGCCGCGGCGACGCCTTCCACGCTGGAAATACCGTTATCCACGGTGATGAGCAGGCGCGGCTGCTGTTCCGCGGCGACCGCGACGATTTCCGGCGTCAACCCGTAACCGTATTCAAAACGATTGGGCACCACGAAACGCACGTCGTGCGCGCCCAGCAGACGCAGCGCCCGCACCGCCACCGCGCAACTGGTGGCGCCGTCGGCGTCGAAATCGGCGACGATGAGCATGCGTTGCCGCTCGCGCAACGCATCCACCAACAATTCAACGGCGTCTTCGATACCTTTTAAACTGGTGTAAGGCAACAAGCCTTCCAAGGAACAGACCAATTCCCGCTCGCTACGTAACTGGCGCGCGGTGTAGATCCGCCGCAATACCGGATGGAGATGAGCGGGCAAGGTGTGGCCGCTATCGGCCGTCTCGCGCCGGACGATGATTTTTCTCATGGGTCCCACTTAAATCTCAGTTGCGAAGGCGTGGAGTTGTTACATTAGCTGAATTATTGATCTCTCGGTAAACCCTCGTTTCTTACCACCCCGCCCCTGCGGGGGCACCACAGGCGTGATCTCTTTCACCTCGCGGAGTAACCTCACCACCCCGCCCCTGCGGGGCACCCCTCCTCGAAAATGAGGAGGGGAAAAAACAATCTCCCCTCCTTTTCAAGGAGGGGTACCCCCGAAGGGGGTGGGGTGGTGCGCTTCAAGACCCACCCGTCCTAGCATCTTTCATCAATACACCTCGTCCGCTTCGCAGCCGACCCTCTCAGCAAAAAAGCAAACCACCCCGGCCCTGCGGGCCACCCCTCCTTAGGACAAGGAGGGGATAACATCACGGCGACCGCCGCAGTTGTTACATTAGCTGGATTGTTGATTTCTCGGTAAACCCGTTTCTCACCACCCCGGGGCCTATCCCCAAAATGAGGGGAAGATGACACTCCCCTCCTCTTCGAGGAGGGGTGCCCCCGAAGGGGGTGGGGTGGTGCGCTTCAAGACCCACCCGTCCTAGCATCTTTCATCAATACACCCCGTCCGCTTCGCAGCCGACCCTCTTAGCAAAAAAGCAAACCACCCCGGCCCTGCGGGCCACCCCTCCTTAGGACAAGGAGGGGATAACATCACGGCGACCGCCGCACCGGTCAAACTCCGATGAGGCCCCGGGCAGAGCCGAGGGTTTACCTCAATGAATTATCGCCGCACCACGTCGCCATCGGCCGCCGTCGTACCCACCAGCGGCGCGCGGCGCGGCGGTCGAGCATGAAACTCCCGCTCTGCGCCAAATGCAGTGTGATATTCGCAACCCGGCCTTGTTGCACCGCGCGATACAGCGGCGTCAGCCAAGCGTCTTGCACCCCCTGCACGAAGCGTTGCCAGGTATCCACGTCCGCGCCTTGCGCGGCCTCGCGGCCGCCGTCCAACACCGCGAGATGCGCACCCGGCGTTTCGTCCTCCAACCATTCCGCCGCGTCGGCCGGCACGCTGGAATGCGGCACGCCGGTCATGGCGGCCAAACCCGCGGCCAAGCCCTCATTGCTCCACACCTGCGACCAGACGCCGCGCGGCATATCCGGCAGCACGCCGCCGCCCCAAAACCACAGGCTGTTCACCGCCGCCGCGCCGCGCCGCTCCCGCGCCTGATTGACGGCGCTGGCGTGCAACATCATTTGCACTTCGTTCAATAAGCTGCGCCAACGCCGCGCGTTGGCGCCTTGCGGCATGGCGGGTAAGATGTCTTGGCCGATCACTTCGCCGAGCGGTGTCGTGAACAGGTGCGGATCGTCGTTCAAACGTAAATACCAGCGGCGGGCGTTGGCGGCCTCCAGCTCCCAACCCTCTTCGCGGAACAGCCCGTTGAGTTCGCTCACCAGTTGCAGCGATTCATCGGCGGCGATGTCCAGCAAGGTATTGCCCAGCATCACCACCCGATCGCGGTCGGCGCGCACCAGCACCGGGTCGGCGCGCAGCCAGTAAAACCCGCCGGCATCGCGTTTATCCAGTTGGCGGGTCACCGCGGCGACCGGCGCGTCGCGCTCGTTATCCAGCGGCATGCCGAACAAGGCAAACAAACTGCGTTCCATGTCCTGCCCAGCCGCGCTCACCCGCTCGGCGCGCGTCAAGAAGCGCTCCAAATCCGGCAATGACATGGTTTCCCACAGCGGCGCGCGGCCTTGCGGCAACGCCGGACCGAACAAGCCGGGCACGAGCAAGGTCAAGGATCGCGTCTTAGTTTTTTTCATGCGCCCGTTCCGTCTCGCTCGCCGCGACAGTCCATTCGAACACTAGGCCGCGCTCATCCCCGTCGGCGTGAAAAGGCGCGCACACCCAATAGTCCGCCACCGCCGCCAAACGCTCGCCCACGTACAGCAAAGGGATGCGCTCGCGCAGCCACGGCGGCACGCCGCGCTCCTGCAATAATTTTTTCAAAGGACGGGTCGCTCCCCGCGGCGAAATTTGGCAGTGTTCGCCGCCTTGGCGGAAACGCACGGTGACGGCTTGATCGCACAACGCCGCCTTCGCGCCTTTACCCAGCGCGGGCAGCGCGCTGAGCGACGTGCCGTCGGGCAGCCGCAAAAGGCCGCGCAGATCCCACGTCAAAATCGCGTTCGCATCGCCCGGCGCCGGCGGTACGAGTGCGTATAAACGCTCGCGGTAACGGCGCAGCTCCACGCCCTCCCAACTCACCACCGGCACGCGGTCTTGCGCCGCGTGCAAGACATCGCGCTGCACATGGGCGAGCCGCACCGTGTCCGGCAGTGGGTAGCCCAAATTCTTCAACCAATGACGCAAGGCGTTGCGCTGCCGCGCCTCATCCAGCTTCAACAAAGAGGGAATGTCCAAACACGCGGGCTGTTCGGTGCGGCAAGCTGCAAGGTCCTGGGCGGCGAGGACGTCCAGCAGCTGCGCGGCCTCCGCTTGATGGGCCGCGCCGCGGGTGAGCACCCGCGCCACCGCCGGCCAGCGGCCGCGCAAAACCGGCAACACCTCGCGCCGCAGATAATTGCGGTCGAAACCGGTGTCGGCATTGCTCGGATCGTCGATCCAGCGCAAACCCTGCGCCTCGGCGTAGGCTTGCAGTTCCGCGCGGGGAAAGGCCAACAAGGGCCGCGCGTGTCGGCCACGCGCGAAAGACCCGAGTTCGGGCATGGCGGCGAGGCCGTGCGGTCCGCCGCCGCGCAGCAGTTGCAATAACAGGGTTTCCGCCTGATCGTCTTGATGATGGGCGGTGAGCAGGCAGTCGCCGGGTTCGATCACCTCGGCGATGGCCCGATAACGCGCCCGGCGCGCGGCCGCCTCCGGGCTCTCGCCGGGCGCGGGCCGGGCATGCACGCGCAACGACAGCAATGGCACTTCCAATGCCGCGCACACCGTTTGGCAGTGGCGCGCCCAATCGGCGGATGCGGGCTGCAAGGCGTGATCGACGTGCACCGCCCGCAAGGGCGCGATTACGCCGCGGCGCTGTAGCTGCGCCGCCGCGTGCAACAACGCGTGGGAATCGCAACCGCCGCTGTAGGCCAGCCAATAACGTTCTACCGGCGGCAAGCGCCCCAGTATGTCGGCCAGGGTGTCGGGGGAAAAAGACGGCTGGCGGCGGCGCTCATCCACCGGCTTACGGACTGCGCGTGGTGAATTGGCCGAATTGCATCAGCCGTTCGTAGCGTTTCTTCACCAGTGAATCGGCGGTGCCCTCGCTCAACTCTTCAAGCGTTTCGAGCAAGGCTTCTTTGACGCGCTGGGCGGTGGTCTCGATGTCGCGGTGGGCGCCGCCCAGCGGTTCTTTGATGATGTGGTCGACCAGTCCGAGTTTTTTCAAGCGCGCCGAGGTGATGCCCATGGCCTCGGCGGCGTCCGGCGCCTTGGCCGCGCTCTTCCACAATATCGAGGCGCAGCCTTCCGGCGAGATCACCGAATAGGTGCTGTATTGCAGCATATTGACGCGATCGCCGACGCCGATGGCCAGCGCGCCGCCGGAACCGCCCTCGCCGATCACCGTGCAGACGATCGGCACCTTGAGGGTGGACATCACGAACAGGTTGCGGGCGATGGCCTCGCTCTGGCCGCGCTCCTCGGCGTCGATGCCGGGATAGGCGCCGGGCGTGTCGATGAAGGTGAGGATGGGCAGTTTGAAACGCTCGGCGGTCTGCATCAGCCGCAAAGCCTTGCGGTAACCTTCGGGGCGCGGCATGCCGAAGTTGCGCCGCACCTTTTCCTTGGTGTCGCGGCCTTTCTGCTGGCCGATGACCATCACCGGCCGGCCTTCGAGGCGGGCGATGCCGCCGACGATGGCGGGGTCGTCGGCAAAGGCGCGGTCGCCGTGCAGTTCTTCGAAATGGGTGAAGATGCGTTCGATGTAGTCGAGGGTGTAGGGCCGCTGCGGATGGCGCGCCAGTTGCGCGACCTGCCACGACGTCAGGTTGGAAAAGATCGACTCGGTAAGGGTGCGGCTCTTGGCCTCGAGCTTGGTGATCTCGTCGGAGATATTGATCTCGTTGTCATTGCTGACGAAGCGGAGCTCTTCGATCTTGGCTTCCAGCTCGGCGATGGGGAGTTCGAAGTCGAGAAAACTGTGTTTCATGATATCCGTTACTTGTGGGTGGATAGGTTCGCGGCGCCTATTCTAACGTCGCGGGGCGCGCTCAGCCATAAATGACCCGCACTTTGTCCGCGCCGGCCAATTCCTTCAAACGGTGAATCAGGGCGTCGCTGGGCCGCACCCGCCATTCGGGCCCCAGCACCAGCCGCGCCCGCGCACCGTCGCCGGCATAGTCCAGCCACACCGGGCAACGCCCTTCGCGGAACGGTTCCAGCACCTGCGCCAGCGAGTGCGGAAAGCCGTTGCCCGCCTGCGCCGCGCTCACGCCGATCTCGACCCGGCGGGCGTATTGTTCGCGAGCCTCGTCGATGTCGAAGATGCGCTCGGCGCTCATTTTGAAGCCGCCGGAATATTCATCGACGCTGACCGTTCCTTCCACCACCAGCAATTTGTCTTTCACCAGATAGTTCCGAAAGCGGTTGTAGGCTTCTGAGAACACAGCGAGTTCGATACGGCCGCTGCGGTCATCAAGAATCACGAAGGCCATGCGGTCGCCGCGTTTACTGACCCGCGCGCGTATCCCCACCACCAGCCCGGCGATCACCACGGTCTGATCCCGTTCCGGCTTGAGCGAGGCGATCCGGGTCTTCACAAACTGGGCGAGCTCCTGCTCGTACTGCTCGATGGGATGGCCGGTTAAATACAGGCCGAGGGTGTCCTTCTCCCCGTCCAGGCGCTGCTGGTCGCTCCACTCGGGGGCGTCGACGAAACGCACCGCGGAATGATCGGTGGTGCTGGCGGCGGCGTGGCCGAACAAATCGTCCTGGCCGGTGGCGGAATCGCGGCCGTGTTGTTCGGCGGCCTGCAAAGCCGCGGTGAGCGAGGCCATCAGCACGGCGCGGCGCGGGCCGAGGCTATCGAGCGCGCCGGCGCGGATCAGCGCCTCCAATACCCGGCGATTGACCCGGCGTTGGTCGATGCGCCTGCAAAAATCGAACAGGTCTTTATAGGGCCCGTTGCGCTCGCGCTCTTCCACCATATTGTCGGTGGCGGCGGTGCCCACGCCCTTGATGGCGCCGAGGCCGTAATAAATGGCCCGGTCGTCTTTCACGGTGAAACTGGTGCTGCACAGATTGACGTCAGGCGGCAGGATGGCCAGCTTCATGTGGCGCGCCTCGTCGATGAAGGTCACCACCTTGTCGGTGTGATGCATGTCCGCCGACATCACCGCCGCCATGAACGCCGCCGGATAATGCGCCTTCAGCCAGGCGGTCTGGTACGACACCAGCGCGTAGGCCGCCGAGTGGGATTTATTGAAACCGTACTCGGCGAATTTTTCCATCAAATCAAAGATCGGTGTCGCGATCTTCGCGTCGATACCGCGCTCCCGCGCCCCGCTGGTGAAGATGTCGCGCTGCTTGGCCATCTCCTCCGGCTTCTTCTTGCCCATGGCGCGGCGGAGCAGGTCGGCGGCGCCGAGGGTGTAGCCGGCCAGCACCTGGGCGATCTGCATCACCTGTTCCTGGTAGACGATGACGCCGTAGGTCGGCTTGAGGATGGGCTCGAGCAAAGGGTGCGGGTAGGTGATCTTGGCCTTGCCCTTTTTGCGCATGATGAAGTCGTCCACCATGCCCGATTGCAGCGGGCCCGGCCGGAACAGCGCCACCAGCGCCACGATGTCCTCGAAGCAGTCGGGCTGCAGACGCTTGACCAAATCCTTCATGCCCTGCGATTCGAGCTGGAACACCGCGGTGGTCGCGCAGCTTTTCAATAAATCGAAAGTGGGCTTGTCATCCAAGGGGATGAAGGCGATATCTAAAGGCGATTCGCCGCCGGCGCGGCGCTGACGGTTGATGATCTTCACCGCCCAATCGATGATGGTGAGGGTGCGCAGGCCGAGGAAGTCGAACTTCACCAGGCCCACCGCCTCGACGTCGTCCTTGTCGAACTGGGTCACCGTGCCGTCACCGCCGGACTCGCAGAACAGCGGCGTGAAATCGGTGAGCGCGGTAGGCGCGATCACCACCCCGCCCGCGTGTTTGCCCGCATTGCGGGCCATGCCCTCCAGCTTGCGGGCGAGGTCGATGAGCTCGCGCACATCGTCCTCCTGCTCGTAACGGCCACGCAATTGCTCTTCTTGGGCGAGCGCCTTTTCGAGGGTGATGCCCAGCTCGAAGGGGATCAATTTAGCGATCTGGTCGACGAAACCGTAGGGATAACCCAGCACCCGGCCGACGTCGCGCACCACCGCCTTGGCCGCCATCGAGCCGTAGGTGATGATCTGCGACACCCGCTCGCGGCCGTAGCGCTGCACCACATAGTCGATCACCCGGTCGCGGCCGTCCATGCAGAAGTCCACGTCGAAGTCGGGCATGGAGACGCGCTCAGGATTCAAGAAGCGCTCGAACAATAGGTCATAACGTATTGGATCCAGATCGGTAATATCCAGCGCGTACGCCACCAGCGAACCCGCCCCCGAGCCGCGGCCCGGCCCCACCGGCACGTCGTTGTTCTTCGCCCAGCGGATGAAATCGGCGACGATCAAAAAATAACCGGGGAACCCCATCTGGATGATGACGCCGAGTTCCAGCTCCAACCGTTCGTCGTAGGGTTTGCGTTTCTCGGCGAAGTCGGCGGGTAAATAATTTGCCGCGCCCTCCGCGCCGATCTCTCTCACGCCGATGGCCAGGCCCTCACCCCGACCCTCTCCCGCCTGCGGGAGAGGGGGACCCGGCAACGATTCTTTCGCTCCGAACAATACCCGCAACCGCCGCTCCAATCCCTCGCGCGCCTGCTGGCGGAAGTATTCGTCGGTGGTCATGCCCGCCGGTATCGGAAATTCCGGCAGCACCGCCTCGCCGAGGGTCAACTTCAGATTGCAGCGGCGGGCGATCTCGACGCTGTTCTCCAGCGCCTCGGGCAGGTCGGCGAACAGCTCCGCCATCTCCTGCGGCGTGCGCAGGTATTGCTGCTCGGAATACAACCGCGGCCGGCGCGGATCGTCGAGGGTGCGGCCGTCGTGGATACAGACCCGCGCCTCGTGGGCGTCGTAGTCCTCGCGCCTTAAAAAATGCACGTCGTTGGTGGCGACCAGCGGCACGCCCTCGGCGGCGGCCAAGGCCACCGCCTCGTGGAGATACTCCTCGTCCTGCGGCCGGCCGGTGCGCTGCACCTCCAGATAAAAGCGCTCGGGGAACAGCGTCATCCAATCCGCCAGGGCGGCCTCGGCGGCGGCGCGGTTGCCCGCCAGCAAGGCCTGCCCGACGTCCGCCGATTTGCCGGCGAGGGCGATCAGACCCGCGCTGGCGCCGCTCAGCCAGGCCTTGCGGATCATCGGCACGCCGCGCTCCTGGCCTTCGATGTAACTGCGCGTGATCAGGCGGGTGAGGTTGAGATAACCCTCGCGATTCTGGCAGAGCAGCACCAGCCGGGTGGGCTGATTGGAGTCCGCGTCGTTGTGCTGCCACAGATCGACGCCGATGATCGGCTTCACCCCGCCGGCCAGCGCCGCCTTGTAAAACTTCACCATGGCGAACAGATTGCCCTGGTCGGTGACCGCCACCGCCGGCACGCCCGCCGTCGCGCAGGCGTTCACCAGCGGCTTGACGCGCACCACGCCGTTGACCAGGGAATATTCCGTGTGTACTCGAAGATGGACGAAGCCGGGATTCATGGCGGCTATTCTAGCCCAGCCCTCCCCGCGCCGCGACGTTGACAAGCGGCGATTCGGCGCGGCGGATGCGTATGACACGTCATCAGCCCGCGCGGGCGTGCATCCGCCGGTCTAGGGGGGCGCGGGTACGTCCACGGCCGGCGCAAACGCGGGCCGATCACCCTCCCCCCGGCAAGCGGACTCGCCATCGCGGCCCGCGCTCGGCGACGGCGGGGATTCAAGCCAAGCGGGGATAAGTCAAAAACAAAAAATGAAAGGTATTGAGCAGAAAATGCAGCAGCAGCGCGGCCTCGACCCGGCCGGTCTTCATGTACACCCAGCCGTAACCCAGCCCCGCGACGGTGGCGAGCAGCACCATGTCCGGCCCGGCCGCGGCATGCGCGATGCCGAACAAACCGGAGGCGATCAGCCACGCGGTCACCGCGCCGTATTTGAACGGCGCCAGCCACGCCGTGAGGCGACCTTGCAACAAGGCCCGGAAAAAGGCCTCTTCGGCCATGCAGGTGAACAACAGATTTCCCGCCGCCCAAATAAAAAACACGGGGGACCACTTCGGATCAAAACGCGTATACCCCAGCGCGACGGACGACGCGGCCACTGCGGCGATAACGACCGGCGCCGCGATCAACAGCGGCCGCCGCAAGGCCGCCCACTCGGCGCGGGTGCGGATCAAGCGCACGCCAAAACCCAGGATCAATACTCCGACGGCCACCTTGCCGTAATTCAGCGACAGGGAATAAGGCAGGGCATCGGCGCTGAGCTGGAGGTCTCGGTATAACACCACCTTCTCGAAGCCGGGCAAGAAGCCGGTGGCCGCACCGACGGCGATGACGGAAAATCCGCCCGTCAAGACGAACTGCAATAACAGCGTGCTCCGCGACGGCAGGCTGGAAAGAGGACCGGGCCGCTCGAAACAATCCAAACCGTACACACAAAACGCGGCGATGCCGATCCACAGCAAACCCAGCGCGGACACCACGCCGGCGAACGCGGCGCACATCAGCGAGGCGGCCAATAGATACGACCACGCGGACGGCACGCGCGGCAGCCACAGGCTGACGACACCGGCCGCCAAGAGTAAATGGGCGACGAGAACGGGCAAATCCAATTCGAGGTGGGGCGGGTTCATGGGAATCGCGCGATGGTATCAGCAAACGCCGGCCGCCTCTCGAGGAGATCGCGGCATTATAAAGAAAACCGATTTAAGGAACCTCTGATTCATTCAGAGGTTCCCGCGGCACACCGATGTGCCGCCATTTTCAATGGAGTCAGCCATTGAAAATGGCGGAAGCGAAAATCCCATTTCCGCTGCCCGCGCCCTGAAAATTCCAGGATGGAATTATTCAGCGCTTTCTTGAGTCCCGGCGACCGGTCTCAGCGCATTCGTCAGCGCCGTCGGACAACGGATCCGGCGCGTGCCTGGTATTACTCCAGCAGCCGCCGCACCGGACCGAATGTCCGCCGATGCACCGGCGTGACGCCCAGCAGTTCCAGCGCGGCGACGTGATCCTTGGTGGGATAACCCTTGTGGCGGGCGAAGCCGTAACCGGGATAGTGGTTTTCCATGACTATCAGCTCGCGGTCGCGCGCGACCTTGGCGAGTATGGACGCGGCGGAAATCGCCGGCACGGTTTCGTCGCCCTTGATGACGGCTTCGGCGCGGCACGGCAACTCGGGACAACGATTGCCGTCGACCAATACCAGCACCGGCGCGCAATGCAAGGCCAGCACCGCGCGCCGCATGGCGAGCATGCTGGCCCATAAAATATTCAAGGTATCGATTTCATCCACTTCGGCGCGCGCCACCGCCCAGGCCCAGGCCTTGCTTTTGATTTCCTCCTCCAGGACGTCGCGCTGCCGTTCGCTGAGTTGTTTGGAATCGGCCAAGCCGGCGATGGGCCGCGCCGGATCGAGTATCACCGCCGCCGCCATCACCGGTCCGGCCAGCGGGCCGCGCCCGGCCTCGTCCACCCCCGCGATCAAAAACTCATCTGTCATTGTTATGGTCTCCCTGCTGCGCATAGGCTAGCCGCTACGCGGCGCGGACACCAGACTTTCCTCGCGTGCGCCCACCGACCCCGCGCGACTTGACGCCGATCGGCCGGGCCGTCACCCTGTGCGGCATGTCGCGAATCCGGCTCATACATGGCGCGTATCTACTGTTATTACTGATCGGCATCGGCCCGGCCCGCGCCGATGAAATCCGCCGACTCGACGTGAGCCACGACGCCGGCCGCTACACCGTGCGTTTCGAGGTGATGCTGGACGCGGCGGTGGACCGGGCCCTGCCCCTGATGACGGATCCCGCCCATTGGCCGCGGCTGTCGGACATCATCACCGAGAGTCATGTGTTGGCCGAGTTGCCCGACGGCAAAAAAAAGGTCGGCGTGAAATTCGAAGGCTGCATCTTGTTCATCTGCAGAACCCTGGTCAAGACCGAGCTTTTGGAGCGACTGCCCACCGGGGAAATTACCACCCTCGCCCTGCCCGATCAGAGTGATTTTCTCTACGCCCGCGAAGTGTGGCGGATCACCGGCGACGATACGCACACCCGCGTGGAATACCAGGCCGAACTGGTGCCCGACTTCTTCGTGCCGCCGCTGATCGGGCCTTATCTCTTGCAGAAAAAAATCCGATCGCTGCTCACTCAAACCGCGCACAATCTCGAACGGCTCGCCCGGTAACACCGCCGTGAATTATCGTGCGCCACGAGGGACGATGATTCTTGTGGCGGCCGGGAATTTTTTACTTTATATTTCGGCGCAACGCGTTTGGGGACGCCATGCGGCGCAAGCCGCGCAGGAACAATTGATTATTATAAGGAGTGACGGCCATGCCAAAATCAGCGAACGACGAGGGTCTTGTTTCCGTAGAGGACTTTGCCGAGGGTGAGACTTGGAGTGATGGCAACGCCGAAACCGGCGGCACGCAAAAACCCGCCACGGCAGCGCGCTACACACCGAAATGGCGCAATATCGAACAGTACTGGGAAGAAAAACGCCTGCGTGAACAGCTCAAGGACGAGTTGCTCGACGGCGCCTGATCTCAGCTGGCATTCGAGACACGAAATGGCGTTTGATCCATTCAGAGATCGCGGCATACGGAGACACCGCCATCGTCGATGGCCGCCGGCGATTGAAGATGAAGGGCGGCGAACTGGCGTGTTCCGTTTTCCGCTCTCCTGAGGTTCAGCAGGGAATTTTTCAGGATATAGCTATGCAGCCTCTCCCCCTCGGAGAGGCTGCATCCAAGCCTCAAACACGGCGCCGGATTATCGAAAGCGGCCGGACATCTTCAAGGCATCCCCGCCACATATCCCATCGGCAGCTCCACGCGGCGCACGAACTCCTCGATGATGGTTTGATACAGCATGTCGCCCAGGCAGGCGTCTTCGACCCCGGTCTCCAGGTTGGGATTGTCGTTCACCTCGATGACGTACAACTGATCGCCGAACTGTTTCATATCGACGCCGTAGAAACCGCTGCCGATCGCGTTGGCCGCCTTCAGCGCCACCTCGACGATCTTGCCCGGCACCTGTTCGATGGGCCAGGCCTTGAAGGCGCCTTGGGTGAAATTGCCCGATGAATCGTGCTTGACGATCTGCCAATGCTTGGGCGGCATGAAGTATTGACAGGCGAATAGCGGCTTGCGGTTGAGGATGCCGATACGCCAATCGAATTCGGTATAAACGAATTCCTGCACCAGGATCAGATCGGATTCCTTGAACAGCCGTTCGGCGATGTCGTTGGCGTCTTTTTCGTTCTCGGCCTTGAACACCCCGCGCGAAAACGAACCGTCGGGGATCTTGATCACCAGCGGATAAGGCATCTGTCCTTCCAGAGGTTTGGTGTTGCCTTTGCGCAGGATCACCGTCTTCGGCACCGGAATATTGTGGGCCTTCATCACCTCGGTGAGAAACACCTTGTTGGTACATTTCAGTATCGAGTCCGGATCGTCGATCACCACCATGCCTTCGCTCTCGGCCTTTTTCGCGAAGTGATAGGTGTAATGATCGACCTGGGTGGTCTCGCGGATGAACAGCGCGTCGTATTCGGCGAGTTTGGCGTAATCCTTCTTCTCGATCAGGTCCACGTCGACATTGAGGCGTTTGCCGATCTTGATGAACTTCTTCAACGCCGCGGCGTTGGAAGGCGGCAGCCTCTCGTTGGGATTGTGCAGTATCGCCAGATCGCAGCGCGACATCTTGAAGGCGCGCGGCATGCGCCAGCGCCGCCCGAGGTGGGCGCTCAAGGTATCGACGAAAAAGGTTTGCTGCTCGGCGGTGATGTTGCTGAGCGACAGCGGTTTGATCGACGATATCTGCCAGGTATCGCGCCGTTTCAGCTCCACCCGCAGCAGCGGGCAGGGAAACTGATCGAAGATTTGGCGCGCCACGTCTTGCAGATAGGCGAATTCACCCTGGCCGAAAAAGATGTGGAACTGGAAGGTGCTCCCGGCCGGATCGGTGCGCTTCGCCAGAATCTTCTGCACCCGGTCGTCGAGGTCTTCGAGATTGAGGCTGTACACCGCCTTGCTGCTGAGGTCGCTCAAGGTCTTGACGCTGGGAATCACCCGGTGCCAGCGCGCCTCGGCCAGCAGGGAACAGTAATAGCCCAAACTCAGGTAGCGGTAGCTGCGGCAGAGGTTGATGACTTTTTCGTGCTTGGACTTGAGATACTCGGGATTGGCGATATATTCCTTGGCCTCGATGATATTGGCCTCGGGAAAATGCGGTTCCCAATCTTTGCGGTTTTCTACGACGATGGTATGGGTTGACATTGGATTTCCGGTCTATCCTCGCTGCTTTTTTTAGCGACTGCCCGCACGGGTCGGTTTCTGTCCTTGTACCGCCCGCGTCGGCGTTAATTTTTCCAATACGCCTTTTGGTGTCTCGACGCGCCGTTTCAAAATCAGCACGGCCTTTTGCCCGGCCTTGCCGTAGCGCGCCATGCGCTCGAAATCTTTGCGCAGGATGGGCATATCCACGCAATCGGTGATGGTCTTGCCGACTTCTTTATCGACGAAGGGATCGTGGACGTAGATGAAGCGCTCGTCGAAGCCGGTGACCACCACCCAGTGGGGGAATTTCTCGTGATAAATGCGATAGGAGCTGATCAGCACGATGGGAATGCCGCCCTGCTCGAACTGCTGCTGCAAGGCAACCACGCCGATCACGCCGTAGTGGATTTTCACCGGCACGCTGCGCAACTCGTTGACGAAATCCTCCTGCACCAGCCGCATCACTTCCTTCTTTTCCTGGCTGCGCACCGAGTCGACGAACAGGGCGCGTTCGTCGTTGACGAACACCTCCACGTCGAAGCCGCGGTGATAGGCGGACAAGGCCAGGCCGTAAGGTCCGCAGCCGCCGTGGCCCGAGGTCATGAAGATGGTGGTGGACTCGCGCCAGATCCGCAGCTCCAGCATGCGATCCAGCACGATGCTGGGATCGAGGGCCTTCATCGCCATCAGCAAGGCGGACGGGCCGCAGGTGAAATCGAGGGTCTGTTCGTAGAACGGCACCCGCGCCATGGCCGGCGCCAGCTCCTGGGTCAGCGATTTCTCGAAGCGCACCGCGTCCATGTGGTCTTCGTAATAATCGGAATAGAGACCGAATTCACGATAGCCGTGGCGTTTGAACAAGGCGATCGACGCCACGTTGTCCTTACGAATTTCCAGGCGCAGCGTCACGCAGTCGTTGCGGGTGGCCTCCTCTTCGGAGGCGCGCACCAGAGCACCGGCCACGCCTTGGCGCTGAAAGTCGGGATCGACCGCCAGTGAATACAAACGGGCCAGCGAGGTGCCGGTGTTGAACAGCAACATGGAATAACCGCGCATCACGCCGTCTTCCACGTCCACCACGGTTTCGGAATTACCCTTGGTCAACAGATAACGGAAATTGCGCCGCGACAGACGGTCGGTGTCGAAACAACGGTTCTCGATCCTGACCAGTTCCTCAAGATCATCCAGTGTGGCGTGGCGTATCATGGCGCCTATCCTATCACGGGGCGGGCGCCTACTAAAAAGGCAAATGGCGCGCAGCCGGCCGGTCCGCAGCGTCGCTTACAAGGCCATTAATTTCTTGCGATAACAGCGGTACACTAGCCGGCGGGACGAGGGAGGACCGCCATGCCGGATACACGCTTTGACCAGTATTACCGCTACGCCGCGCTCAGCGCGGAGCTGCACGCGCTCGCCGCCCGGCACCCGGCCCTGATGCGGCTCGCCAGCATCGGCAAAAGCCACGAAGGCCGCGAGGTCTGGCTGGCCACCGTCACCACCTTCGACCACGGCGACGATCGTGACAAACCGGCCTTTTGGGTGGACGGCAACATCCATGCCCCGGAGCTGGCGGGTTCCACCGCCTGCCTGTATTTCATCCACGACCTGCTCGACGGCTACGGCCGCGACCCGGACATCAGCCGCTGCCTCGACAGCCGCGTCTTTTATATCTGTCCGCGCGTCAATCCGGACGGCGCCGAATGGGCGCTGGCCGACCCGCCCAAACTCATCCGTTCCAGTACCCGGCCCTATCCTTACGCTGAAGAAACGGTGCGCGGCCTGATCCGCGAAGACATCGACGGCGACGGCCGGGTGTTGAGCATGCGCATCCGCGACCCCGACGGTCCCTGGAAAATCTCGGCGCGGGATACGCGCCTGCTGGTGCCGCGCGAACCGATCGAAACCGGCGGCGAATATTACCGGCTGTTGCCGGAGGGACGCCTGGAAAATTACGACGGCCATTTGATACACACCCCGCCGCCGGCCCAAGGCCTGGACCTCAACCGCAACTTCCCGGCCAAATGGCGCGAAGAGTCGCAACAAACCGGCGCCGGCCCCTTCCCCACCTCCGAACCCGAAGTGCAAAACCTGGTGCGTTTCATCGCCGACCACCCCAACATCTGCGGCGGCGTGGCCTTTCATTGTTACAGCGGCGTGTTGCTGCGGCCGCTGTCTTATCAGAGCGACGAGGACATGCCCGCCGAAGACCTGTGGGTGTACCGCAAGATCGGCGACCAGGGCACGACGCTCACCGGCTATCCCGCCGCGTCGGCCTATCACGAATTCCGCTATCACCCCAAAGAGATCATCACCGGCGCCTTGGACGATTGGCTGTACGAACAGCAGGGGGTATTCGCCTGGACCGTGGAGATCTGGAGTCCGCAACGCCAGGCCGGCATCGGCGACTACCGCTACATCGACTGGTATCGCGACCATCCCGTCGAAGACGATTTGAAATTATTGAAGTGGAACGACGAGGTGCTGAACGGCACGGGCTTCGTGGATTGGTATGCCGTCGATCATCCGCAACTCGGCCGCGTCGAATTGGGCGGCTGGGATTCGCTGTTCACCTTTTGGAATCCACCGCCGGCCTTGTTGGAACAGGAGATCGCCCGTTTTCCGAAATGGCTGGTATGGCACGCCCTGCTCTCGCCGCGTTTGGAGTGGCATGACCTCAGCGCCACGCCGGTCGGCGATGAGGTGTATTTGATCCGCGCCGTGGTGCGCAACAGCGGCTGGCTGCCGAGTTACGTCACCAAGCTCGCCGCCGAAAAGAAACTGGTGCGCGGCGTGATCTGCGAATTGGAATTACCCGACGGCGCGCGCCTGCTGCAAGGCGAACCGCGGATCGAGATCGGCCAGCTGGAAGGCCGCGCCCACAAACCGTCCTCTACTTTCGGCTGGGCGGGCAGCGTGAGCGACCCGACCCTGCATCGCGCCAAGGCCGAGTGGCTGGTGCAGGCGCCGGCGGGCGCGGTGATCACGGTGCGCGCGCGCCACGCCCGCGCCGGCGCGCTCAGCGCCGAACTCAGCTTGCGTCCTTAATTCGGGGGACAACGCGCCGCCGCCAAAGAGAGCGGATGCCAACCACCCCGGCCCGGCGGGCCACCCCTCCTTAAAACCTAAGGAGGGGATGACATCGCACATCGATCATCGCCCACAATCAACTAGACGCACCGGCAACTCTCGGCTCTTCTTCGGAGGGGCGAAATAGTGCGCGCCAGGCATCATCCGCCCTTGCACGTTTTATCGCGTCACTCCGCCCGCCACACAGGTCAGAGCGATTCACTCGCCGGATCAAGCGGAGAACCGCGCCGCCGTTGCGTCACCAATTCCACCACCGCGTCGGCGGCGCGCTGATCGGCGTCTCGGCGCAGAGTGCGATGAATCTCGGTGAAGGTCGCCGCGAGTTGCACGCGGCCCGCTTTATCATCCAGCCAATTCAAAACGGCGGCGGCCACCTTGGCCGGCGTCGCCGCGTCCTGTATCAACTCCGGCACCAAGTCACGCCCCGCCAGCAAATTGGGCAGCGAATAATGCGGCACCTTCACCAGCCGCTGCGCCAGCCAATAGGTGAGCGGCGACAAACGGTACGCCATCACCGGCGGACACTTGAGCAGCAGGGCTTCCAGGGTGGCGGTGCCCGAAGCCACCATCACCGCGTCGGCGGCGGTGAGCGCGACGTGGGCCTTGCCCTGCACGATGGTCACCGGCAAGCGCGGCGCCAAGGCCTGTAAGCGGGCCGCGAATAATTCCTGCGTGGCGGCCGTCGCCAGCGGCGCGACGAAGCGCAGCCCCGGCCGTTGCTCGGCGCACGCACGCGCCGCTGCGATGAAGATGTCGCCCAAGGCCCGCACCTCGCTCAGGCGGCTGCCGGGCAGGATCGCGACCACCTCGCCGTCCCGCGGCAAACCCAACTCGGCGCGCGCAGCATGCCGATCGGGGGTCAGCGGCAAGGCGTCGGCGAGGGGATGGCCGACGTAACGCACCGGGACGCGATGGGCCTCGTAAAAGGCGGCCTCGAAGGGAAACAAGGTCAGCATCAAGTCCACGGCGCGGGCGATCTTGCGCAAGCGGTATTGCCGCCACGCCCACACCGACGGACTGACGTAATGCACGGTGGGAATACCGGCGGTTTTCAATTGGCGTTCCAGGCCCAGGTTGAAGTCCGGCGCGTCGATGCCGATGAACACATCGGGCGGCTCGGCGAGAAAATGCCGCACCACCGCCTTGCGGATCGCGAACAATTCGCGCAGATGCCCCAGCACTTCGGTGAGGCCCATCACCGCGAGTTTTTCCGAGGGAAACAACGCTTGGCAGCCGGCGGCGATCATGCGCGGCCCGGCGATGCCGGTAAATACCGCGTCGGGATAACGCTGTTTGAGCGCGGCGATCAGGCCGGCGCCGAGCAGATCGCCCGAGGCCTCCCCCGCGACCAGGCCGATACGGATCATCCTAAAAACCGGGGATGTGAACCACGGAGGACACGGAGCAAGACGGGGTGGCGTTGAGCGAGCGCAGCTATTGAATGACGACGACAAGGGCGCACGGTCGTTGCTTTCCCTCGGTAATCTCCGCGTCTTCCGTGGTCAACCGCTTTTTTCAGGATCATGAACGGCGGTTAACGGACGATGCCGCGGCTGGATTTTTCCAGAAAGCGGATCATCTCGCCCACCTCCGGCGTCGCTTCGGCCAAGCCGCGCATCTGTTCGATCGCGTCTTTCAAAATGAGATTGGAGCGATAGAGAATTTTATAGGCGCGGCGCAACTGGGCGATGGTCTCGCTGCTGAAACCGCGGCGGCGCAGGCCTTCGACGTTGAGGCCGTGCGGCGCGCCGGGATGACCCGCCACCATCACGTAAGGCGGCACGTCCTTGGCGACACCGCTGCCGAAGGCGGTGAAACTATGGGCGCCCAAGGTGCAAAACTGATGCACTTGCGTGAATCCGCCGAGGATCACTTGATCCTCCACCACCACATGGCCGGCCAGCGAGGCGTTGTTGGCGAAGATGGTCTGATTGCCGATCAGACAATCGTGGGCCAGATGCACGTAGGCCATGATCCAATTATCGTGGCCGATGCGGGTGACGCCGCCGCCCTGCACGGTGCCGCGATTGAAGGTGCAGAACTCGCGAATGACGTTGCGGTCGCCGATCTCCAGCAAGGTGGGTTCGCCTTGATATTTTTTATCCTGCGGCATCTCGCCCAAGGACGAAAACTGGAAAATTTTATTGTCGCGGCCGATGCGGGTGGGACCGTTGATGACCACATGCGGGCCTACCCAAGTGCCCGCGCCGATGACCACATCGGGGCCGATGATGGAAAACGCCCCGATATGCACATCCGCCGCCAGTTCGGCCTTGGGATCGATAATCGCGCGCGGATCGATCAAACTTCTACTTCCCGGTGGGCGCACATCAGATCGGCGCTGGCCACGATCCGGCCGTCCACCTTCACTTCGCCGCTGAATTTCCAGACACCGCGCATGGCCCGCGTCAGCTTGACCTCGAGGATCATCTGATCGCCGGGTTCGACCGGCTGTTTGAAGCGGGCGTTGTCGATGGCGGCAAGATAATAGGTCGAACCGCTGGCCGGCGTGGTCTGCGCGGTTTTAAACGCCAGTATGCCGGTGGCCTGCGCCAGGGCTTCCAGGATCAACACGCCGGGCATCACCGGGCGGCGGGGAAAATGGCCGGTGAAATAGTGTTCGTTGAAGGTGACGTTTTTCAACGCCACCAGCGATTCGCCCGGCGTAAAGGCCAACACCCGATCGATCAGCAAAAACGGATACCGGTGGGGCAGATATTTCAACACTTCGTGGATATCCATCGCGCAGTCCGCGCCCTCCGCGCGTTTCGCTTCGCCGGCCCCGCATTCAGCGCCGCCGTTTTTCAACGGTATTTCATCTGTCATGATAATGGTCCTTGAACTGAAATCTCATTCGCCGCCGCGTTCCTTGAAGACCTTTTCCAAGCGCCGCAGGCGGCGCGCCATGTCATCGAGCTGATGAAACCGCGCATAATTTTTCCGCCAGTCGCGATTGGGTTCCAGCGGCGTCCCCGACGAATACAAACCGGGTTCGCGGATGGAATGCGCGACGAACGACATGCCGGTGATGTGCACGTCATCCGCGATCTCGGTGTGGCCGACGATGCCGACGCCGCCGCCGATGGTGCAGCGCGCGCCGATCCGGGCACTGCCGGCGATGCCCGTGCAGCCGGCGATCGCGGTGTGCGCGCCGATGCGCACATTGTGAGCCACTTGAATCTGATTATCTAGCTTCACTCCGTCTTCGATGACGGTATCGTCCAGCGTGCCCCGGTCGATGGTGGTATTGGCTCCGATCTCCACATCGTCGCCGATAGTGACGGCGCCCAACTGCGGTACCTTCACCCAGGACCCGCGGGCGTTGGCGAAACCGAAACCGTCGCTGCCGATCACCACCCCCGGGTGGATCACCGCCCGTTTCCCGATGCGGGTCCGCTCGCCGATCGAGACGTTGGCCGACAAACGGCTGCCTTCGCCGATCTCACTGCCACGCGCGATTACACAGCCCGGACCGACGGTCACCCCGGCGCCGATGCGCACCTGATCCTCGATCACCGCGTTGGCATCGATCCAGGCGCTGGGATGCACCTCGCTGCCGGGATGCACCACCGCGCGCGGATGCCGGCCTTCGCTGCGGGGCGGGATCGGCATCAGCAAGGCCGCGATGCGGGCATAGGCCAGATACGGATCGCGCGCCACCAAGGCATGGGTGTCGCATGCGTCCAGATATTCTTCGGAAAGTATCACCGCGGACGCGGCGGTCGCGGTCAGGTGTTTGGCGTAACGCGGATTGGACAAAAAGGAAATGTCGCCGGTCTTGGCATTCTGCAGCGTAGCCACCCCGCTGATGACGCAGGCGGCGTCGCCGCGGACCCGCCCTTCCACGTATTCGGCCAGCTGCCCCAAGGTCTGCATCGGCATCCCCGGCCGGCTATTTGTTCTTCACCGCCGCGCCGCCCGCGGAAGTACGCAGTTTGTCCAACACCTTGTCGGTGAGGTCGATGGTGGTGCTGGCGTAAGCGATTCCTTCGTAGACGATCAGATCGTAATTCTGTTCCTTGCCGATGTTCTCGATCGCCTGTTGCACGAACTCCAGCAGCTTGCCGATCTCTTCGTTGCGGCGCAGATTGAGGTCCTCGCGAAACTCACCGGCGGCGCGGCGCAAATCGCGCTTCAAGGCATCGATATCCCGTTCCACCCGGCGCCGCTCGTTTTCACTCATCACCGCGCCGTCGCGGGCCAGTTGATCTTCCAACTGTTTGAGTTTTCTCTGGTCGCTCTGGAGTGCGGCCTCTTTGGCCGAGAATTCTTCCTTAAGCCGTTTCGACACCTCGGCGGCCTGCGGCGATTCCTCCAGCAGGCGCGCCGCGTTCACGTAGCCGATTTTCAAATCGGCGCCAACCGCCGGCGCCGTCGCCGCCAGCAATCCCAATAACAACCAAATCCGTTTCGCCATCACGTTCAACGCTCTCTCTATGAATGATTAAAAGCCGGCACCCAAGGAAAATTGGAATATTTCCGTCTCGTCGCCGGCCTGGTCATTTAACGCTTTCGCCAAACTAAAAGTCAACGGCCCGATCGGCGACAACCATACCGCCGACACGCCGACGGCATAACGCAATTCACCGGCATCGAATTGATCGAAATCTTCGTAGACGTTACCGGCGTCGAAAAAGGCGCCCATCCGGAATGATTTATTATTGTCGCCGGCGAAAGGCGGTGAAAATAACAGCTCCAGACTACCCAGCATGCGGAACGCGCCGCCCAAGGCATTGTTGTTTTCCCTGGGACCCAGCGAATTGGAACGAAAGCCGCGCACCGAGCGGATACCGCCGGCGTAGTAGTTTTCGAGGAAGGGAAATCCCGTGGTATCGCCGTAGGCTTCGCCGTAGGCGATCTCGCCGTCGGCGGAGAAGGTGAAACGCCGCGAGAGCTCCTTGTACCAGGTGCTGCGATTGGTGGCCTTGTAATAGGTCAGGCCGCTGCCCGGCAAGGCGGTCTCCAAGGTCAAGCTTTCCAGCAGACCGGCGGTGGGGAAAAACGCCTCGTTACGCGTATCGTAAGACCAACCCAGGGTCAGCTTGAAGGCGTCGAACTCATCGGTATTGGCGTTGAGATAATCGATATAACGCTGCGGCGTCTGCGAAGTGATATTGATTTTCGTGTGTTCATAGCCCAGCGAAAACCGCAGGCTGTCGAACTCGCTCAAGGGGTAGCCGTAATTCACGCTGGCGCCGAAGGCGTCGGCGGTGAAATCGGCCACATTGGCCTGACCCGCGTCGGTGGTGCGCGAGAATACCCGGAAACCGCGGCTCAAACCGTCCAAGTTGTAATAGGGATTGGTGTAGGAAAAACTGTAGATCGTATTCACCCGGCTGTTGTTGATCTGCGCACTGACCCGTTTGCCAGTGCCGAGAAAGTTGTCCTGAGTGACGCTGGCGTTGAGCAAAACGCCCTGCGATTGCGAGAAACCTACGCCCGCCATCAAACTGCCGAAGGACGAGCGTTCCTTGACGTTGTAATTCACGTCCACCTGATCTTCGATGCCGGGCACCGCCGGGGTTTCCACGTTGACCTCCTCGAAATAACCGAGGCGCTGCAAACGGACCCGCGAGCGGTTCACTTGTTCGGTGGAGATCCAGCCGCCTTCCATTTGCCGCAGCTCGCGCCGCAGCACCTCGTCGCGGGTGCGGGCATTGCCGCTGACGTTCATGCGCCGCACATAGACCCGTTTATTCGGTTCGACGAAGAAGGTCAGTTTCACGGTGCGCTGTTCGCGATTCACGTCCGGCACCGGATTGATATTGGCGAAGGCGTAGCCCTCCTTGCCCAGCCGCTCGTTGATGCGGGTGGCGCTCTCGGTCACCTCGCGCCGCGAAAACAGCTCGCCGGGCGCGATGCTGATCAGCGACTTCAATTCCGATTCCGGCGCCTTCAATTCGCCGGCGAGCTTCACTTCCTGAACGGTGAACTGCTCGCCTTCGATCAGGGTGATGGTGATGTAGACGTTCTTCTTGTCCGGACTGATCGACACCTGGGTGGAGTCGACATTGAAGTCGATATAACCGCGGTCGAGATAAAAAGAGCGCAGGGTTTCCAGATCCGCGGCCAGTTTCTGCTTGGAATATTGATCGTTTTGATTGAACATCGACATCAAGGTGGAGGGGCCGAGTTGCAGGATCCGCAGCAATTCGCCGGTGGTGAACCGGCGGTTGCCCACCAGATTGATCTCCTGGATCTTGGCCACCTGGCCCTCGTCGATTTGCAGACCGATCTCCACCCGGTTGCGATCCAGGGCGGTCACCGTGTTGCTGATCTTCACCCCGTATTTGCCGCGCGCGAAATATTGCCGCTCCAGTTCGCGTTCGACTTGGTCCAAGGCGGAACGATCGAATATCCGGCCTTCGGCGAGACCGATCCGCTTCAAGGCCTCGGTCAGTTCATTGCTGCTGATGTCTTTATTGCCGCTGAGGCTGACCTTGGCGATCGACGGCCGTTCCTCGACCACCACGATCAGACTGTCGCCGTCGCGCTGCAATTTCACGTCGGTGAAAAAGCCGGTTTTGAACAGGGCGCGCACCGCCTCCGCGGCGCGGCCGTCGTCGATGGTGTCGCCGACGGCGAGCGGCAGGTAATTGAACACCGTGCCGACTTCGATGCGCTGCAAACCCTCGACGCGGATATCTTGGATGCGGAAGGCGGTGAAGGCCTGCGCCGTGGTGGAAACCAGGCAGGCGAGACTCATCATCAAAATCACGATTCTTATTTTCAACAACGGCACGGAATGCTCACTTGAATAATTGGACAACGTCGTTATAGATGGCGACGGTCATCAGCATCAGCAACAGCGGTACACCCACCCGTTGCCCCATGGCTTGCGCGGCATCGGACACCGGACTCCCCTTCACCATTTCGATGAGGTAATAAAGCAAATGGCCGCCGTCCAACACCGGGATGGGCAGCAGATTCAACACGCCCAGACTGATACTGACGATGGCGAGAAACGTCAGAAAGGCCACCAGACCCACCTGCGCGGAATAACCGGCGTATTTGGCGATGCTGATCGGACCGCTGATATTGGCCACCGACACATCGCCGGCCACCATACCCCACAACATGCGCAGCGTCAGCACCGACATGTCCCAGGTTTTTTTGACGGCCACGCCCAGGGCATCCACCGGCGAATAACGCACCAGGGTCACGTAGTCCTTGCCCAAATCTTCCGGCACCGCCACCGCCGCGCCGACATAACCGATGTCGCCGTCCTTGGCCGCGCGCCGGCCGGGCTGTAAATCCACCACCAAACGCGCGCCGGCGCGGTCGATCTCGGTACGAATCACTTGATCGGGGCGGGCCCGCACATACTCCACCCAATTGTCCCAATCGGACACCGGCCGGCCGTCGCTGGCGAGGATGCGGTCACCGGACCGCAAACCGGCCCGCTCGGCCGCGCCGCCGGGTTCGAGATGGCTGAGCACCGGTGGAATGGTGGGGCGCGCCGGTTGTATGCCGAGGGTATCGAGCAAATTGCCCTGCTGCAAATCTTTTTGTATCGCCCGCAGATGGATCTGATGCACCCGCTCCACGCCCTGTTCGTCGCGGGTATGCACGTCGATCTGTTCGTCGTTCATGGTGTTTTCGAGCAGGGCCATCACCGCGTTCTGCCAACTGTCCACCGCCTCGCCGTCCACCGCGATAATCGTTTCGCCGGGAGTGAAACCCGCCTCGGCCGCCAACGACTGCGGCGCCACGCTGCCGATGATGGGTTTGATCCCGTCCACGCCCAGCACGAACACCAGCCAATACACGGCGATGGCCAGCATGAAATTGAAGAGCGGGCCCGCCAACACGATGGCGAAGCGTTTGCCGACGGATTGCCGATTGAAGGCCCGATGCACTTCATGCTCCGCCACCTCGCCTTCCCGTTCGTCGAGCATGCGCACGTATCCGCCGAGCGGGATCGCCGCCAGCACGTATTCGGTTTGATCCGCGCCGCGGGTGGTGCGCCAGATCGGTTTGCCGAAGCCGATGGAAAACCGCAGCACCTTGACGCCGAGCCGGCGCGCCACCCAAAAATGGCCGAACTCGTGCACCGCGATCAGCAGCGCCAGCGCCAATAAGAAAAAGAATAACGAAGTAAGAATGCTGCCGCCCATAAGTCTACCCGCCGATCCGCGCCACAGCTTCACGCGCCACGGCGCGGGCGTGCGCATCGTCTTCCAATATCCGCTCCAGCGAAATCGCGTCGCGGGCCGGGACATCGCTCAAGGTCGCCTCGACCACGGCGGCGATGGCCGTAAAAGCGAGCCGCTCCTCCAGAAACGCCTGCACCGCCACTTCATTGGCGGCGTTCAACACCGCGGTGGCGGTACCGCCGCGTTGCAGCGCCTGGTAGGCCAAACCCAAACAAGGAAACCGCGCGGGATCCGGCGCGGCGAAATGCAGGGCCGCGATGTCGAACAGATTCAAACGCCGCACCCCGGACTCGATGCGCTCCGGCCAGGCCAGGGCATGGGCGATCGGCGTGCGCATATCGGGGCTGCCGAGTTGCGCGAGTATCGAGCCGTCGACGTATTCCACCATGGAGTGAATCACGCTTTCGGCGTGCAATACCACCTGCACCTGTTCCGCCGTGGTGTCGAACAGCCAGCAGGCCTCGATCACCTCCAGGCCTTTATTCATCATGGTCGCCGAGTCCACCGAGATCTTGCGGCCCATCACCCAATTGGGATGGGCGCAGGCCTGGGCCGGCGTCGCGGCGGGCAATTCGGCGAGCGGCGTGTCGCGAAACGGACCGCCGGACGCGGTGAGCAAAATATTGCTCACACCCATGGCCGCCAGACCGCCGTTGCGTTCCGTGGGTAGACACTGAAAGATCGCGTTGTGTTCACTGTCCACCGGCAACAACTGGGCGCCGTGGGCGCGCACCTCGTCCATGAACAAGCGGCCCGACATCACCAGCGCTTCTTTATTGGCCAGCAATATCCGCTTGCCGGCGCGCGCCGCGGCCAGGGTCGGCAACAAGCCCGCGGCGCCGACGATGGCGGCCATCACGGTGCCGGCGGCGGGATGGGCGGCGGCGCGGGCCACCGCCTCCGCGCCGGCCTGCACCTCGATCGCCGTGTCGATGCCGCGCAAGCGCGCGCGCAAGCGCTCGGCGGCGGCGGGGTCGGCCAGCACCGCCAACTCGGGATGAAAGACGCGGCACTGCTCGGCGAGCCGCTCCACGTCGCCGTGCGCGGCCAGCGCCACCACCCGGTAGCGGTCGCGGTGGCGCGCCAGCACGTCCAGCGTGCTCACGCCGATGGAACCGGTGGCGCCCAATACCGTCACGCCGATCATGTCAACCACGCTATCAATGCCAGACCCACATAAAATACCGGCGCCGCCGCCGTGATGCTGTCGATGCGGTCCAAGGCCCCGCCGTGCCCCGGTAAAAACCGGCCGCTGTCCTTGACGCCCGCCTCGCGTTTGAAGAGGCTCTCCAGCAAATCGCCCACCACGGAGATCACCACCACCACCACGCACAGCACCACGAACCACGGCGCGACCGCCGCCGACACATTAAGGATGAACACCGCGGCCACCGCCACCAGCAGAGACGCGGCCGCGCCGCCCATCACCCCTTCCCAAGTCTTGCCCGGACTCACCCGCGCCGCCAGCTTGCGGCGGCCGAAACGGCGGCCGGCGAAATAGGCCCCGCTGTCCGCGGCCCACACCAGCACGAAGAGAAACAACACGTAGGCAGGACCGGTGGCCGGATCGCGGTGCAACGCGGTCAAGGCCAACCAGGGCGGCAACAAAACGGCCACTCCGGCCAGCGCCCCGCCCAGCGCCGTGGCGGGCAACACCTTTGCGCCGGCTTGATAACGGAATATCGACACCGTCGCCCAGCCCCACCATAGCACAGCCGCCGCGGCGATCCCACGGATGACCTCGACGGGCGGCGGGGAGTACACGGCGAACAGCAGACCACCTGCGATCAGCGCCACGAAAATCCGGCGCGCCGCCACCGGCAAGGCCACCAGCCGCGCCCATTCCAACGCGGCCACCACCAGCACCGCGGTGAGCAGCATCGCGAAATAGGTCGTGGGCAGGGCGAGCACGCCCCACACGAACAAGGGAATCAGGACGGCGGCGGTCAACAGGCGCTGTTTAAGCACCTGAACTCTGCTCCACCTGTTCTCCGGTGCGCCCGAAACGACGCTGCCGGCCGGCGTAGGACAGCAAGGCCGCGTCGAAGGCGCGGGCGTCGAAATCCGGCCACAGGACGTCAGTGAAGTACAGTTCCGAATAGGCGAGATGCCATAACAGAAAATTACTGATGCGCTGCTCGCCGCCGGTGCGGATGAATAAATCCGGTTCGGGCAGACCGTGCAGCGCCAGATGCGCCTCCAGCAGTTCGGAGGTGACGTCCGCCGCGCGCAACTCGCCGGCCTCGACCTTCGCGGCGATGCGCTGAGTGGCTTGGGTCACGTCCCACCGTCCGCCGTAATTGGCGGCGACCACCAGGGTCAAGCCGGTGTTGTTTTTCGAAAGGGCTTCGGCGGCGGCGATTTCTTCCTGCAAACGCGGCGCGAAGGCGCCGCACTCGCCCACCACTTTCAGGCGCACGTTATTTTCGTGGAGCTTTTTGCTTTCGCGTTGCAGGGCGGTGATGAACAGCTCCATCAGCAGGCTCACCTCTTTTTCGGGACGCCGCCAATTTTCGCTGCTGAAGGCGAACAGGGTGAGGACCTCGATGCCTTTTTCGCCGCAGGCGCGCACCAGTTGGCGCACGGTCTCGACCCCGGCCTTGTGACCGGCCACCCGCGGCAGAAAACGCTTTTTGGCCCAGCGGCCGTTGCCGTCCATGATGATGGCCACGTGGCGGGGCACGCCGTTGCCGGGGAGGATGTGTTGCGGCTCTTTAGACATAAATATCAGGAGGGACTCGTACGCCTTCACTCTCGGGGACCGCCAACGCGGCCTACACCGCGAAAGGTTGCAGTTGACGCAGGCCGTCCCGCCGCGCTGCGCCCTTGAACGGCGCGCCCGCGCGCGCCGTTAGCTTCGATTAAATCTCCATCAACTCCGATTCCTTGGCCGCCAACGCCTTGTCCACCTCGGCGATGTACTTGTCGGTGAGTTTTTGTATCTCGTCCTGGGCGCGCCGGTCGTCGTCCTCGGAGATCTGCTTGTCCTTGAGCAGTTTCTTCAATTCGCCATTGGCGTCGCGGCGGATGTTGCGGATCGCCACCCGCGCGCCTTCCGCCTCGCCTCGCACCACCTTGATCAAGTCGCGGCGCCGTTCCTCGGTGAGCGACGGCAAGGGAATCCGGATCACCCCGCCCGAGGTGTTGGGCGTCAAACCGAGATCGGAGGTCATGATCGCCTTCTCGATCGGCTGGACCATATTCTTGTCCCAGGGCGTCACGGTCAGGGTGCGGCTGTCGGCCACCGCCACGTTGGCGGCCTGGCTGAGCGGCACGTCGCTGCCGTAAAACGACACCGTGATGTGATCGAGCAGGCTGGTCTGGGCGCGGCCGGTACGGATTTTTATCAGTTCATCCTTCAGCGCGACGATGCTCTTGCGCATGCGGGCATCGGCCTGGGTCTTGACGTCGCTGATCATGCATTGCCTCCCCGTTGTACCAGGGTGCCCTCGTCGGCACCGTTGACGATGCGGCGCAGCGCGCCGGGCCGGTTGATGTCGAACACCCGCAAGGGCATGTCGTAATCGCGGCACAACACGATGGCGGTGGCGTCCATCACCCCCAGCTTGCGGTCGAGCGCCTCGTCATAGGTCAGTGACGTGTAGCGCTCGGCGCTGGGATCTTTCATGGGATCGGCGGTATACACGCCGTCCACCTTGGTGCCTTTCAAGAGCAGATCGGCGCCGATCTCGATGGCGCGCAGGCTGGCCGCCGAATCGGTGGTGAAAAAGGGATTGCCGGTACCGGCGGCGAACACCACCACCCGGCCTTTTTCCAGATGGCGGATGGCGCGCCGGCGGATGTAGTCTTCGCAGATCTGATTGATCTTGATCGCCGACATCACCCGCGCCTGCGCGCCGCGCGCCTCCAGCGCATCCTGCATGCCGAGCGCGTTGATCACGGTGGCCAGCATGCCCATGTGGTCGCCGGTGACCCGGTCGACGCCGGAGGCGGCGAGGCTGGCGCCGCGGAAGATGTTGCCGCCACCGATCACCACGCCCACCTGCACGCCGTCTTCGATCAATTGGCACAACTCATCGGCGATGCGGCCCATCACCGCCGGGCTGATGGTGTCCTCGCCATCGCCCATCAAGGCCTCACCGCTGAGTTTCAGCAATATCCGTCGAAAATGTGGCGCACTCTCCGTTGCTGGCACTGACATCAACCTCCGCGGACCTGGGCCATGACTTCTTCGGCGAAGTTTTCCGATTTCTTCTCGATACCTTCGCCCACTTCAAAACGCACGAAGCCGGTAACGACGGCGTTGTGCTGTTTCGCCAATTGCTCCACGGTTTGATCGGGGTTCTTGACGAAGGGCTGGCCGAGCAGGGTGATCTCGCGCAGGAACTTGCCGATCCGGCCCATCACCATCTTCTCGACGATGTCGGCGGGTTTGCCGCTGTCGGCGGCCTGCGCCGTATAAATCTCTTTTTCCTTGGCGATCACGTCGGCGGGC
This sequence comes from uncultured Gammaproteobacteria bacterium, assembly GCA_963729605.1. Classification (GTDB taxonomy): domain Bacteria; phylum Pseudomonadota; class Gammaproteobacteria; order DRLM01; family DRLM01; genus CAKKSB01. The sequence continues at coordinate 222,656 of CAVSNY010000005.1, forward strand.
ACGTCGTTGGGACCGAGCGCCACCGGCTTGCTCGCCGCCACATGCATGGCGATGTCCTTGGCCAAGGCTTCGTCGCCGCCCTTGACGCCCACCAGCACGCCGATGCGGCTGCCGTGCAGGTACATGCCGACCTTGCCGCCCTCATTGTTCAGCAGATGGAAGCGGCGTACCGAAATGTTCTCGCCGAGTTTGGCGATCAGCGCGCGACGCACCTCCTCCACGCTGCCGCCGCCGATGGGCAGGCCCATCACCTCGTCCACGGTGGCGGGCGACTTGGCCAACGCGGCCTGGGTCAGCTCGCCGGCGAATTTGATGAAGTCGTCGGCCTTGGCCACGAAGTCGGTCTCGCAGTTCACTTCGACGATGACGCCGCGCGTACCGTCCGCGCTCACCGCCGCCACCACCGTGCCTTCGGCCGCCACCCGGCCGGCCTTCTTGTCGGCCTTGGCCAGGCCGGACTTGCGCATCGCCTCCACCGCGGCTTCGATGTCGCCGCCGGTTTCGGTCAAGGCCTTCTTGCATTCCATCATGCCGGACCCGGTGCGCTCACGCAGTTCTTTGACCAGCGCCGCAGTAATTTCCATAGTCCTAACCTCTCTTGCTTAAATCTTTGAAAAGGGATGATCGGCGGCGCCACCGCCGTCCGCATCGTCACGCCCGCCGCGCATCGGCGCCGGCGCGACTCATTATCCGAAACCGCGCGGGAAGGGACCGGCCCTCCCCGCGCGTCGTTCGATTTACCCCGCGTCTTCCGCGTCGACGGCGCCGGCCTGTTGCAGCGCGCTGGCCGTCCGTTTGGGTTTCTTGATGGTTTGTTTCACGCCGGGTTCGGCGGCGGGGCCTTTGGCGACGTGGTCATCCATTTCGACGAACTCATCGCCGGGGGAGGTTTGCAGCGCCACCGCCTTGCCGTTGACCACCGCGTCGGCCACGCCGCGCACATACAGTTGCACCGCGCGCACCGCGTCGTCGTTGCCGGGGATGATGTAGTCGATGTGCTCGGGGCTGTTATTGGTGTCCACCACGCCGATCACCGGGATACCCAGTTTCTTGGCCTCGGCCACCGCGATGTTCTCGTTGCCGACGTCGATCACGAACAGGGCGTCGGGCAGGCCGGGCATGTCTTTGATACCGCCCAGGCTGCGTTCCAGCTTCTCCAGTTCGCGGCTGAGGCCCAGGGCCTCTTTCTTGCTGAAGCGGTCCAGGCTGCCGTCTTGGCGCATGGCGTCCAGCTCTTTCAAACGGCGGATCGATTGACGGATGGTCTTGAAGTTGGTGAGCATGCCGCCCAGCCAGCGCTGGTTGACGTAAGGCATGCCGCAACGCTTGGCCTCTTCCTCGATGGCCTGCTGCGCGGAACGCTTGGTGCCGACGAACAGGATGGTGCCCTTCTTGGACGCCAGACCGCTGATGAAATTGGTGGCCTCCTCGAAGAGGGGCAGGGTCTTTTCCAGATTGATGATGTGAATCTTGTTGCGGTCCCCGAAAATATACTGGGCCATTTTGGGATGCCAGTAACGGGTCTGGTGACCGAAGTGCACGCCGGCCTCAAGCATTTGGCGCATGGAAACAGTAGCCATGTAAAACTCCTCTGGTAGGGTTAAACCTCCATACATCCCATGCAGCAACCCGACGAGCGGGCACCCTGATGCATGTGCCGATGTATGTGTGAAGTACACCGTGGACGTCGGCTTGGGCGGTATACCCCGCGCCGGCAAAGACGCCGGTTTGAAAAGTATTCGCCTCGGCCATCCGGCCACAGCAGGTATCGTTAAGTTTACGTACCGCCGGCGGGGTGAAAACACATCACCATATCCCCAGCGATCCGGCGCGCTTTATACCATAAACCCGCCCGCCCGCTCAATAAAATTAATCTTGGACTCCGCCGCGGCCGGCGGCCGGGTCTAGGCAATAGGGCATGATCCATGGACGCGACTGCTCCGCCTTGACCGGGCACGCAGATGCATGCCTTGGGATCGGAACGAGTTTACGGGACCCTTGCTTCATCCGGGCTTCCCGCGGCGGCGAGCCGCCCCCGTTTCCAATCCTCGAAGCGGCGGATTGTTTCACAGCCGTTCCGCCGGGAAAACCGCCACCCGGGCGTGCGCCGCCGTTATTGCTGACACTGGCGGGCGGATAACGGTAAGATCACACCCAGGCATCCCGGCCGGGGCAGCGTGCTCGCCCCGCTTGAATCAACTTACATGACAAATCGTTAATTCCCATGAGCGTAACCATCAAAACAGCGGACGATATCGCCAAGATGCGGGTGGCGGGGCGCTTGGCGGCGGAAGTGCTGCACATGATCCGCCCCTACGTGCAGGCCGGCGTCACCACCGAGGAACTGGACCAGCGTTGCCACGACTATATCGTCAAGGTCCAACAGGCCATCCCGGCGCCGCTCAACTACCACGGCTTCCCCAAATCCATCTGCACCTCGGTCAATCACCAGGTCTGCCACGGCATCCCCGGCAAAAAGCGCCTCAAGCACGGCGACATCGTCAATATCGACGTCACCGTCATCAAGGACGGTTTTCACGGCGACACCAGCAAGATGTTCTTCGTCGGCGAACCCGGCCCCCTCGCCCGCCGCCTGGTGCAAGTCACCTATGAATGCATGCGGATCGGCATCGAGATGGTCAAACCGGGGGTGCGGCTGGGCGACATCGGCCACGCGATCCAGCAACACGCCGAGTCCCATAACTACTCCATCGTGCGGGAATACTGCGGCCACGGCATCGGCCGCCAGTTTCACGAAGACCCGCAAGTGCTGCACTACGGCAAGCCCGGCACCGGCCTGCCGCTGGAGGCGGGCATGACCTTCACCATCGAACCGATGGTCAACGCCGGCAAACGCCATGTGAAATTGCTGCCCGACAATTGGACGGTGGTCACCAAGGATCACAGCCTGTCGGCCCAATGGGAGCACACCCTGCTGGTGACCGACAGCGGTGTCGAGGTGTTCACCAAATGCCCGGACGACGACATTTGACCGATCCCACCGCCGCGACCGGCGCGCCCGTCGCCGTCTTTGACGATCCCGCCCTGGCGGCGGCCCTCGCCGAGGGCGGCGCGGCGGCGATCAAACTCTTTCGCGACGCGCTCAAACTCGCCAATCAGCAGCTCAAGAATGATTTTCTCGGCGGCACGCCCGCGCAACAATTGGTGCCCCGCCGCGCCGCGCTCGTGGATGGGTTGCTGCAAAAAATCTGGCCTCATTGGTTCGCGGCCTATGACGACGGCGTGGCGCTGGTGGCGGTGGGCGGCTACGGTCGCGGCGAACTGCATCCGGGCTCCGACATCGATTTGCAGATCCTCGTCGAGCCGGACGGCGACACGGCCCTGCGCGGCCAATTGGAAGAGTTCCTCACCTTTCTCTGGGACATCGGCCTGGAAGTCGGCCACAGCGTGCGCAGCGTGGCGGAGTGCGCCGAAGAGGCGAAAAAAGACATCACCGTCGCCACCAATCTGATGGAGGCGCGCCACCTGGCGGGCGCGGCCGCTTTGTACGAGGCCATGCGCGAGGCGGTGAGTCCGCCGCGCATCTGGTCCAGCCTGGCCTTCTTTCAGGCCAAGCTGCTGGAGCAGATCAACCGCCATCACAAATACCACGACACCGCGTACAACCTCGAACCCAACATCAAGGAAGGGCCCGGCGGCCTGCGCGATATTCAAGTGATAGGCTGGGTGGCCAAACGCCATTTCGGCGCGGCGACGCTGCACGATCTGGTCGATCACCAGTTTCTCACCGAGGCCGAATATCAGACCCTGATCGAGGGCCAGAATTTTTTGTGGCAGGTGCGCTTCGCCCTGCACACCCTCACCGGCCGCCGCGAAGACCGCTTGCTGTTCGACTACCAGCGCAGCCTCGCCAATCAATTCGGCTTTCGCGACGGTGGCCCCAGCCTCGCCGTCGAACAATTCATGAAGCAGTACTACCGCACGGTGATGGAGCTGAGCCGGCTCAACGAAATGCTGTTGCAGCTGTTCGAGGAGGCGATACTCTACGCCGCCGATCCCGGCGAACCGACGCCGCTCAACAAACGCTTCCAGCGCCGCAAGGGTTTCATCGAAGCGGTGAACGATGAGGTGTTTCACCGCTATCCCTTCGCGCTGCTGGAAATCTTCCTGCTGATCGAACAACACCGCGAACTCAAAGGCGTGCGCGCCGCGACCATTCGCCTGATCCGCAATCACGCCCACCTCATCGACGACAAATTCCGCAACGACCTGCGCAATCGCACGCTGTTCATGGAAATCCTGCGTCAGCCGCACGGGGTGAGCGAACAACTGCGCCGCATGAACCGTTACGGCGTGCTGGCGGCCTACCTGCCGGCCTTCGGCAAGATCGTCGGCCTGATGCAATATGATTTATTCCACGTCTATACCGTGGACGAGCACACGCTTACACTGATCCGCAATCTGCGCCGCTTCACCCGCCCCGAATACGCCAAGGAATTTCCGCTGTGCAGCGAGATCATGCAGCAGCACATTCCCAAACCGGAGCTGTTGTATCTCGCCGCGCTGTTTCACGACATCGCCAAGGGCCGCGGCGGCGATCACTCCGAACTCGGCGAACAGGAGGCGCTGCAATTCTGCCTGCATCACGGCCTGAGCCAATACGACGCGCGACTGGTGGCCTGGCTGGTGCGCCATCACCTCGTCATGTCGATGACCTCGCAGCGCAAGGACATCAGCGACCCGGACGTCATCAATGAATTCGCCGCCATCGTGCGCAGCCCGACGCAGCTGAATTACCTGTACCTGCTCACCATCGCCGACATCCGCGGCACCAATCCCTCGCTGTGGAACAGCTGGAAAGACACGCTGCTGCTGGAACTCTACACCTCCACCATGCGCGTCATCCGCCGCGGCCTGGACAATCACATCGACCAGAGCGAACATGTCGCCGCGATGCGCGCCGAGGCGCGGCAACTGCTGCTTACCTACGGCAACAATGACCAAGCCATCGAACGAGCGTGGCTGAATTTCTCCGAAGAATATTTTTTGCGCTATACCGCCGATGAAATCGCCTGGCATACCCAAGGCATCATACAAAGCGTCCCCGCCGAACTGCCGCTGATTCTGGTACGGCACCAGACCAAACGCGGCGGCACGGAAATCTTCATTCACACCCCGATCGACGACCGGCTGTTCGCGCGCACCACCCACGCCCTCGATCAAATGGGCCTCAACATCGTCGATGCGCGCATCATCGGTTCGCGCGACGGCCTGACCCTCGATACCTACATCGTGCTCGAAGACACCGGCCAGCCGATCAGCAATCCGTATCGCATCGAAGACATCTTCAGCAAACTGCGCGAGTGTCTGACCCGTCTCGACCGCGAGCCGGCCGTGACCCGCCGCCAGCCGCGCCAGTTCAAACACTTCGCCATACCCACCAAAGTTTCCTTTAGCGCCGACGAGCGCAACCAAAAAACCGTGATGGAACTGATGACCATCGATCGCCCCGGCCTGTTGTCGCGGATAGGCCAGGCGCTGATGGAATGCGGCGCGCGCCTGCACAACGCCAAGATCGCGACGTTCGGCGCGCGGGTCGAGGACATCTTCCACATCACCGATCAGGACAACAAACCGCTATCGCGCGACGAACAATTCCAGTGTCTGCGCGCGGCCATCGTCCGTTACCTCGACACCCCGGCGCAGGATCGCTGACCGCCCGCATGATCCGCCCCGCGCCCGCCGCTCCGCTACGTTGGTTGCAAGACTATGGCCTGCCCGCGCTGTTGACGCTGGCATCCTTGCTGATCGCCCTGCTCGGCGACAATGCGGCAGTTGCGTTGCGTTATGAACGCGATTCGATCCTCGCCGGCGAAGTGTGGCGCCTCATCACCGGCCACCTCGTGCATCTCAGCTGGTCGCACCTGTGGCTCAACCTCGGCGGATTGGCGCTGATCTGGTTTTTATTTCACCGCCAACTCAGCGCCGGAACGTGGTGGCTGGTGTTGTTGGTGAGCAGCCTGGCGGTGAGCGGTGGCTTTTTATTATTCGATCCCGATCTCGGATGGTACGTGGGTTTATCCGGCGTGCTGCACGGCCTCTTCATGGCCGGCTTGATCGTCGGACTGCGCGCCGGCGCGTGGGGCGACTGGCTGTTGCTGAGCGCGGTAGTGATCAAACTGATCTGGGAACAACTCTACGGCGCCCTGCCCGGCAGCACCGAGGCCGCGGGCGGCAACGTCATCGTCGACGCGCATTTGTACGGTGCGATCGGCGGCGCGGCGGTCGCGCTGGCATTGCGGCTGTATCGACGGGGCAAAAGTGGTGAACGAGTCAATAATTGAAACATGGGCTGCTCCGCGCATCTTCTCACAGGGTAACAGCGGCGGCGGCGAAGCCGTCCGCAGCACCTAAAGTTAGGCATCACTCGGCTTTGCCCCCGGAAACCATTCAACGTGCTGATCGCCCTGGCGGCCAAGATAGGTAACTCGCTGGCCACGAAGGAACGCGAAGTATCCTTGAACGCCTGCGCGAATAGCGCGTTCGCAGAATGCCCGAAACTTTTGCCCATGCTGTTGGCTATCGAGGATTGCGGCTTTGAGAGCAGTTACGTCAAAGTCCTCGGAAATCAACGGCAGCTTCTCGAATGGAAGTGAGGCCGTTACTGCAGAACCTGAGGCACTGTAAAAGGTAAAGGAGTTTGTAGCGTAATCCACATGATAGTACTCAACACCTTCGGCAATGAGCTTGCCAACGATTTGAGGAAAAGGCATTGAGCCATCCAAGGTAGCTTTGGCCAATGAGCTAACTACGTTTGCGTCCATAACATCTCCGAGAATTGGCTGGCTGGTAGTGATGCCGGATGGCAGGCACGTCGAGAGTCAGATATGGCTTCATGTGTATCGTGACAATCGGCATCCGGCGCAATGCCCTTCGGTTGTTGCGCTCTACGCAGGCTCATTTCATTTTGTTGACGCTGAACACCAAAGCTCAGCTGCGACGCGAAGCGACGACAGAGGCGTCAGCTGGAGCGCCTTATTGGGCTGCAATTATTTCAAGCTCACGAATAAGTTTCCTCAATTCTTCTTTGCCTTGAGCATTGAGCGGCGTTGAATTGTCTTTTGTGAATTCGCCCTCAATGTATTCTCGATTCTCCACAATGTGTTTGTATCGCTCGCGAATATTGTCTAGGCGCTTGTCGTATGCGATGCGAACACACGAAAACTCATCAAATGCCGCCAGACTCAAACGACCCTCGATGCTTGCGTTAATGATATTTTTTATATCCTCAGCCGACGGCCGATATGTCTTGTCGCTTTGACGTTGCATAAAATAGAAGAACGCAAAGAGCCCAACGATGCTTACGGCTAGCCACATAGTCTTTTTCAGCCCAACTTAAATTAGACATCCTCATTGACGTCTTATAAGGCTTCATCATGTGTTCTAAATCTTTTCCCAGGGTAAAAGTATCCTGCATATCAGCAAGAAAATAAAATTTAGGGTGCCCTAATTAGAAATGACTAATACGGCAGATCATCCACCTGAGTAGCTCGGCCAGAAAAATTGGGACAGCTCGGTAGAGCGGATGCGTGCAACGCGATCCGCCGAATGTGAGCGCCATGTGGCTGCACTCCTAACCTATCTTGCCAAAGCCATGCGGCGGAACGCCCTTTGGGCTTCCGCCCTACGAGCTAAAGGAGCCAGGCTCAAATTATTTTTCTAAGCTCAGCCGCGTCTCCGGCGACGCGAAGCGGCGACAGGGGCGTCGGCTGGGGCGCCTTGTTGGGCTGCCGCTAGTACTGCTTGCGCATGCAATTTCAAGCCTAGGGCTTCAATGACCTTGAGGATAGTATCGAAACCAGGGCTTCGTTCTCCAGAGAGTGCCTTATACAAACTTTCGCGGGAGAGACCGGCGTCACGTGCCACTTGCGACATGCCCTTGGCACGTGCGATGTCACCCAACGCCTTGGCGATAAAAGCGGCATCTCCATTTGCCTCCTCTAAGCAAGCTTCCAGATAGGCCGCCATTTCTTCCGGAGTGCGGAGGTGTTCGGCAACATCGTAACGACTAGTACGGGTCTTAGTCATGATGAGTTCCTACATGTTACGAGCCAAGCGCAAAGCGGTTTTGATATCACTGGTCTGGCTCCGTTTATCACCGCCCGCCAGGAGAATTAACACCGTGCGGCCATGTTTCTTGTAATACACCCGGTAGCCGGGGCCGTAATCGATGCGCATCTCCGAGACGCCTTCACCCACGGGCTTAACGTCCCCGGGATTTCCGGCCACCAAGCGTTCGATTCGTACCAGAATACGAGCCCGAGCGCGGATATCGGGCAGGCCATCGAGCCACTTGACATAGGCTTCCGTCTTACGGATTTCAATCATGAACCGAATGTATCCATACGGCTACACACTGTCAATTTGGTGTACTGTAACTGTTTAAGTGGCGTAGGGGTAGGTTTAAACCCAATGGCTTAGCTGGGATTCGGCTTCGCCTCATCCCAGCCTACGAATTTGGTGGTACGCTCGTGTGCCGGACGCATGATTTGATTGGAGATGATTCCTGTAAATTAGAACCCGCAGCTCGGTAGGGCGGATGCGTGCAACGCGATCCGCCGAATGTGAGCGCCGCGTGGCTGCACTCCTAACTATCTTGCCAAAGCCATGCGGCGGAACGCCCTTTGGGCTTCCGCCCTACGAGCTCTGATAGCGTTATTAGCGTGCATACGCCAACAAACCTGAAAACTGATGCGGAGGGAAGGAATCGAACCCTCCACGTTCTCTCTTGGAAAGAATGTATTTGATCACACAACCACCTCTCGTTTGGGTTGGAGTTTTTTCCACCAGGCTCCGCAGGAACGCAGCTCCGCACCAAACACATGCCACAACAAACTGAACTATGGCGTTTAAGTTTTTCATAATTACCTCCGTCGCCGTTTCAATGAAGCTGTTTACGGAATGGTAGATGTCCAACCCAAACGAGATTTCAATGTGTGCCTCAATACAAACCCCTTTACCCAAGCCATTACGATTTGATTGTTACTAGAACCTATCTCAAAATTGCCTGAGCAGGATACCGATGGTTGCCAGCTGCACAAACCCGAGAAAATTCTCGGCGTAGTATTCCCAACGGACCAGGAGACGACGTTGCCATTGAAGCCAGGCAAAGAAGCGTTCCACCAGCCAGCGTCGTTCGTATCGGCGCAGGCGACGCCCGTCTTGTGTCTTGGATTTTACGCGATTCTGCCGGTGCGGCGAGATCATCTCGATGCCCTCTTGCCGCAATTCCTCGTCCAGTTTGTCGCTGTCGTAGGCACGATCGCCAATCAGATTTTCCGGCTTCGCTTCGATCATGTAGAACTCGAAACTCAGCTGCACCAGCGTGACTTCATGGTGGTTCGCCGCATGCGTACTGACCGCCAGCGGCAAGCCGTGACGATCCACAATTGCCATGATTTTAACGCCTTTTCCGCGTTTTGTCGGGCCGATCTCCGCGCCGCCGCCCTTGGCCGAGGCAAACGTGGCATCGATAAAGCATTCCGATTCATCCAGCGCGCCTTCATCGCGCAGCGTGTTGGCGAGAGAGGTCATGACATCACGCAGCACTTCGTTGCGGCACCAATTCTGAAAACGGCGATGCACCGTTTTGTAGTTCGGATAGCATTGCGGCAGCATATGCCACTGCGCGCCGGTATTGAGAATCCAGAGAACGGCATCGAGGACTTGACGGGAAGAAATCGGCTTGCGACCTGCGCGCCCCGCCGCAATGTTTTCCTCCGGAAAGTGTTCCCGGATGCGTTCCCAGTGTTGGTCGCTCAGCCGTAGCATGCGGCAAATTATATGCGATTCTGCTCAGCTTGTGATTTTGAGATAGGTTCTACACGCTAACTTAAATTAGACGTCCTAATTGACGTCTTATAAGGGGTCATCATGTGTTCTAAATCTTTTCCCATTGTAAAAGTATCCTGCATATAAGCAAGAAATTAAATTTAGGATGTCCTAATTAGAAATGGCTAATACGGCAGATCATACACCTGAGCAGCTCGGCCATAAAAAGTGGGAAAGATTTATTTATTCGCTCGTCAACCACAAACTACTACTCGTTTAGCGCAGCCTTTTTGCGGTCCACTGGATACGGCTTGCCCTGGAACGCAGCGGAAGGGTAATCCGTCGGACTCAAAGCGGTTGTTATGTGTTCGAATTGCGGTCACAGGATGTAACCATGAAGATCGGTGACGAGCCTTTGAATCGCCGACTGAAATTCACTTTCTTTAGCCTCAAGTACTTTTGTGGGCAGGTTCTCCCACTCATCGCTCTTCCACGCCGCGGCATAGCCGAAGCCTTCCTCTCCATCCCACTCTAAGAGCACCCGCTTTTCATCGTGAACGAATATAGTTCTTATCGAACCATAATAATCGAGCTGACTATTGTCAGATTCGATTCCGAATCCCGCCTTCTCTAAAACAGGCCAGATTGCTTCCTTAATTCGATAGTGCTCGTGCATGCCTTTTACACACAACGACCAAGCTCAGACGCGGCGCCGCGGCAGCGGCGACGTCGGCTGGAGCGCCTTGTTGGGCGCCTTAAAGGAAATTGTAACTGTCATTTACCTCTACTCCAACGTAGTTATTGTTTGAGTCAAGCAATATGTGAATTGTGATGGCATGAAAATTTGATTTCGGATGCCGAATGATTGCTTGATATCTATTTCCGAAACTGTCGTAGGAGAACTCTAAACCTCGTTTTCGGAGGTACTGTTCGATTGCTTCGGTGTTGTCACCTGGTTTCAGGGCGGACGAAATTTCCACTTCAACTTCTTCGGGCGTAGTGTCGAGCGTAAACAGACAGCCGGACAACAGTCCGAAAGAAAGGAGGAAAACTATATGTTTAAGGCTCATTGTCTGATAGACGCCCAACTACATAGTTAGGCGGGAGAGCGAAGGCACGGTGTTGCACTTGCATGTGACGCCTCGCTGTTGACAGGTCCCTGGACATCGATTTCATCGCCCATATTTTGGCTGATAGATTGTCCATGAGGAAAACGCTGGGTTATACCTCCGATACACAGCTTCAGGAGCGTTCTCTGCGGTGATGACGAGATCTTTACCGACTAGAGAACAAAGCTCAGAAAAGAAGCCTAGGACGAGCTCATGAGTGGACAGGTCAGTCACTTGTCGGGGATCAATATCAAGCTCGATTTCGTCGGTGGTGAAGAAGTGACAGTTGATGGATGCATTGCCAACGTTCACTGTCAACAAATGACTACCGTCTCGGTTCGCAAAGATGCTGTGCGGATGAGGAAGCTCTTTAGGAGCACCATCGAAGGTATACACATGCGGCCTGCGACTGGCAACCTCGATCAAGACGCACCAATCAGCTATGTCTGTTTTATCGATGTATGCATCCCGAAGCGAGCCATCGCATTCCCACAGGTCTGGCGGTTCAATCATTGGCTGCTCTCAAAGGGCCTAAAGTCTAGCTCAGGGGCGCGCCGCTTTTGACGCGTTCCTTGGAGCACTTGGTTGGGCAGCCTTAACTGGTCTTGGATCGTGACGGTTGATTTCCGCAGCGAAAGTGAAGAGATCATCACAAGCCATCCCCCAATCTCATTTCATTCCATCCGGGCTACTCGCTCAACCATTATGAATATAGTGCAGTCTGCGTGTTAAATTCCGCATTGCCTCGAACCACTTGTCCCCGACCATGCGCGCCATCAATGCACGGTATTTGCAGATTTTTAGGTTGTTGGCTTTGGTGATGTATGCGTCTATGGCGCGAGTAGTATTATTCCACGCGGCGAGGGTATCGACATCGATGTTCGGCGCCCGTTTCAAACCAATAAAGCACAAATCGAAGGAAGCCCAGTTCACCCAGAGCCGGTAATGAGCAAAGGCTTTTTCCAGATCGCATTCACCGGCGAAGTCGCGGCCGGTCAGATTGCGGTAGTAATCCCATCCTTGTTCGACGGTCAGTGGTGAGTTAGTCGGTGTTGACCTTGTCGTCCCGTGTTCCGGACGACCTGTGGTGGCGCACGTCATGGTGACTAGCCCCCCGGGCCTGCACACGCGTGTCATGTTATTGAAAGTTTCCTTCCAGAATGGATTATGTTCCATTACTTCACACGAGATGACCTGGTCAAACGAGTTATCAGGCGCATCATAACGTTGTCCCTCGCAAACAACGTCAACACCTCGGCCGGGCGCAATATCTATTCCCAGATATTGGCAGTTGGTGAAAAAGTCTCGCACACTACCGTTGATATTTAGTGAGCCTATTTCCAAAACTTTAACGTCACGGAAGAAACTTGGAAGGCCGACTGCAACCAATCCGACGTAATCACGCTGACTAAGATGTGACATTGTGTGGCCCTGGAAAGGGTTGCCTAATTATTCGATGTGTGTGTGTGTGTGGAGCTCGGCCGGTTGGAGCGATTTCTCGAAGCCCAAGCTCTCACCGCCCGCCATAAACACTCACCCCGCCATATTCTCCAACAACGCCTTCTTCACCGCGTCGAGCGTGGCCTCGACGTTGATCATCTTGGCCTGATTTTGTTTGATGGCGATGTCCGGGTCTTTTAAACCGTGGCCGGTGAGGGTGCAGACGATTTTGCTGCCGGCGGGTATCTTGCCGTTGTTGATGTCGCGCAGCGCACCGGCCAGCGACGCGGCGGATGCCGGTTCGCAGAAGATGCCTTCTTTACGCGCCAGCAGGCCCTGCGCGGCGAGGATTTCCGCGTCGCTGCATTCGTCGAACCAGCCGCCGGATTCTTTTTGGGTGACCCAGGCCTTGTCCCAGCTTTGCGGATGACCGATGCGGATCGCGGTCGCGACCGTCTCGGGATTATCCACCGGGCCGCCGCGCATGAAGGGCGCGGAACCGGCGGCTTGATAGCCGATCATCTTCGGCAGGCTGTTGACGATGCCGTGGTCTTTGTATTCCTTGTAGCCCATCCAATGCGCGCTGATGTTGCCGGCATTGCCGACCGGCAGGCAGTGATAATCCGGCGCGCATTCCAGTTCTTCGATGATCTCGAAGGCGGCGGTCTTCTGCCCTTGCAGACGAAATGGATTGATCGAGTTGACGATGGTCACCGGCACCTCTTTGCCGACTTGTTTCACCAGTTCCATACCGTCGTCGAAGTTGCCTTTGATCTGGATCACGCAGGCGCCGTGCATCAGCGCCTGGGCGAGTTTGCCCATGGCGATCTTGCCGTCGGGGATCAGCACGAAGGCGGCGATGCCGGCGCGCGAGGCATACGCGGCGGCGGACGCCGAGGTGTTGCCGGTGGAGGCGCAGATGATGGCGCGGCTGCCCTCTTCCACCGCCTTGGTCACCGCCATGGTCATGCCGCGGTCCTTGAACGAACCGGTGGGATTGAGGCCTTCGTATTTGACGTAGATGTCCACGTCCTTGCCCACGTCGCGGGGGATGTTGTTCAAGCGGATCAGCGGCGTGTTGCCTTCGCCGAGACTGATGATGCGGGTGTCGTCGTGCACCGGCAGGCGGTCACGGTATTTGTCGATCAAACCGGTGTAGCGGGAACGGAACGGCATGGACAACTCCTTAAGAACGTTTAACCATGAAGGACACACAGAAGTTCAATTGAACTACACTGAATGCCCTCGCAGTAATTTTTAATTTAAAGGCCAACGATATTTCAATTAATTCGGGCCCTGCTCTTGGTGAATCTGCATCGCGGCGCAGTGCACACTATCTCAAGCGCTCATCACGAACCTGGCTACCGATGGCCGTATCGACCAAGCCCTGTGCCGCGACGCAACCACCCCGGCGCTACGCGCCACCCCTCCTTGAAAAGGAGGGGAGCTGATTCTTTCCCTTCCCATCGAGGTTTAACTTCACTGCCTTACTTAACTTCACTGCCTTCTTAACTTGACTGCCTTCTTAACTTGACTGCCTTCCTTAAGGATGAGCTTCACAGGTGATGACCAGCGTTTGCATGTGCAGCCCGGCGTTTAACTTCACTGCCTTCCGCAAGGATGAGTTTCACCCCTTCCCACGGAGGGTAAGCTTCACTCTCTTCCGTGAGCAGCCTCACTCCTTCCCGCTCATTGAGGAGAGAACGCATTTCTCCCCTCCTCTTTCGAGGAGGGGTGCCCCATAGGGGCGGGGTGGTGAGAACCAGGCGTGACACATGAACCCGCTGCGCATCCTCCGTCTCCTCCCCCGTGCTTAATTCTTATTCAAATACTCCACGCGAATCCGCGTCACCGCGCCGTTGATGGAGCCCAGGGCTTCGATGCGTTGAATCGCTTCGTTCATCTGCCGCTCGCGCATGCGATGGGTGAGCATGATCACCGGCACGTGTTGCGCTTCGGGCGCCTGTTCTTTTTGGATGATGGCCTCGATGCTGATGCCGGCATCGGCGAGGATACGGGTGACATCGGCCAACACGCCGGGACGGTCTTCCGCCTCCATGCGCAGATAATACGCGGTCTCCACTTCGCTCATGGGCAGGATGGGAATGTCCACCAGCGCGTCGGGTTGAAAGGCGAGATGAGGCACGCGGTTTTCCGGATCGGCGGTGAACGCGCGCACCACGTCCACCAGATCGGCCACCACCGCCGAGGCGGTCGGTTCGGCGCCGGCGCCGGCGCCGTAATACAAAGTCGGTCCCACCGCGTCGCCCTTCACCAGCACCGCGTTCATCACGCCATCGACGTTGGCGATCAGACGGCGATAGGGAATCAAAGTGGGATGCACGCGCAGCTCCACGCCCTTGTTCGGTACGACGCGCGATGCCGAGGTGTTTGATGCGATAGCCCAACTCTTCCGCATAGTTCACGTCTTCGGCGGTGATCTTGCTGATGCCTTCGGTATATATGCGGTCGAATTGCAGCGGAATGCCGAAGGCGATGGAGGCGAGGATGGTGAGTTTGTGCGCGGCGTCGATGCCTTCCACGTCGAAGGTGGGATCGGCCTCGGCGTATCCCAACTGCTGGGCTTCGGCCAGCACGTCGGCGAAGTCGCGGCCCTTGTCGCGCATTTCGCTGAGGATGAAATTGCCGGTGCCGTTGATGATGCCCGCCAGCCACTCGATGCGGTTGCCGGCGAGCCCTTCGCGTATCGCTTTGATGACGGGAATGCCGCCGGCCACCGCCGCCTCGAAGGCCACCATCACGCCCTGTTCCTGGGCCTGGGCGAACAGTTCGTTGCCGTGTTTGGCGATCAGCGCCTTGTTGGCGGTGACCACGTGTTTGCCGTTGGCGATGGCCTTGCTCACCAGTTCGCGCGCGGCGAGCGTGCCGCCGATCAATTCGACCACCACGTCCACGTCGGGATTGTTCACCACCGCGAAGGGGTCGTCGGTGAGTTGAATGCCGGCCATGTCGCAATTACGCACGCGCCGCAAATCACGGGCGGCGGCGTGGGTGACGACGATGCCGCGGCCCGCGCGGCGCTCGATTTCCTTGGCGTTGCGTTTGAGCACGCTCACCGTGCCGCCGCCCACCGTGCCGATACCCAGCAGCCCTACCTTTACCGGATTCAATATTCTTCTCCTTGGATCATCCAGCGTCATACGATCAATCAACGCGCGGAAATTACAGATATCAATTAAGCGCCGACCTGCGCCGCGCCGGGCTGGCCTTGGTCGCGGCGGAACATGTCGCGGATGCCGCGGATCGCCTGGCGGGTGCGGTGTTCGTTTTCGATGAGGGCGAAACGCACGTGAGTCATCGCCCTGTTCGCCGAAACCGACGCCGGGCGATACCGCGACCTTGGCCTCTTGCAGCAACCGCTTGGAGAACTCCAGCGAACCGAGATGACGATAGGGCTCGGGTATCTCGGCCCAAACGAACATCGCGCCTTTGGGCGGGGTCACCTGCCAGCCGATGGAATTGAGCCCTTTGCACAACACGTCGCGGCGGCGGCGATAGAGTTCGCGGATTTCATCGACGCAATCCTGCGGCCCTTCGAGCGCGGTGATGGCGGCGATCTGGATCGGCGTGAACATGCCGTAGTCGAGATAGGATTTCATGCGCGCCAGCGCCGCCACCAGTTTATGGTTGCCGCACATGAAGCCGATGCGCCAGCCCGGCATGTTGTAGCTCTTCGACAGCGTGAAGAATTCCACGGCGACGTCCTTGGCGCCCGGCACTTGCAGAATCGACGGCGCGACATAACCGTCGAAGACGATATCGGCGTAGGCGATGTCGTGCACCACCCAGATTTCATGCTCGCGGGCGATCGCCACCACCTTCTCGAGGAAATCCAGCTCCACGCATTGGGTGGTGGGATTGCCGGGGAAATTCAGCACCAGCATCTTGGGTTTGGGCCAGCAGGCCTTGATGGCCTTTTCCAGTTCATCGCAGAAATCCACGCCGGGAACCAGCGGCACGTGGCGAATATCGGCGCCGGCGATGACGAAACCGTAAGGGTGGATCGGATAAGAGGGATTGGGCACCAGCGCCACGTCGCCCGGCCCCATGGTGGCCAGCGCCAAATGGGCGAGTCCTTCCTTGGAACCGATGGTGACGATGGCCTCGCTGTCCATGTTCAAATCGACGTCGAAGCGTTTCTTGTACCAGTTGCAGATCGCGCGACGCAGGCGCGGTATGCCCTTCGAGACGGAATAGCGGTGGGTGTCGCCGCGCTGGGCGGCCTCGACCATCTTATCGACAATATGTTGGGGCGTGGGCTGGTCGGGGTTGCCCATGCCGAAATCGATGATGTCCTCTCCCCGCGCGCGCGCCTTGGCCTTCAGCTCGCCGACAATATTGAACACATAAGGGGGGAGCCGCTTGATTCTGGAAAATTCGTCGTTCAAGGTAGTTAGTCCGGAAAACTGAAACCGGGAAAAATCACGGCGGAACCAGCACAAAACGCGCCCCGTAGGCGCACCAAAGCGCTACACATTACCCGCCCGCCCCAAACCCTGTCAATCGCGCGGGCTTGCGCGCCGTCCCGACACCGGTTAAAAAGGGCGGGCAGCCCTTTTCCGGACTCAAGACGGACTTTTTCATGCAATTCAACCTGGACCTGAACCACCATTCTTATACGATCCGCGCCTATGGACCGGGCAGCGTCACGGTCACCATCCCGCCGGACAGCGACGACCCCGCTCCCGCGGCGGTGGACGCCATCGGTCCGGCCGCCCAGCGCATTCGCCAGGAGGTCGTCACCCAAAGTCTGATCATCACCCCGCAGCGGCTCATCCGCGACTGGCCGCCGCAACGCTTGCAAGAGCTGGCGGAAGACCATACCCGGGCTTTGACGGAATTGGGGGTGGAGGTCGTGCTGCTGGGTTGCGGCGCCCGGCTGCAGTGGCCGGACTCGCGGGTGCTGGCCCCGCTGATGCAGGCGCGGATCGGCTACGAGCTGATGGATACCGCCGCCGCGTGCCGAACCTACAACATTTTGATGTCGGACGGCCGCCGGGTGGCGGCGGCCTTGATGATGATTTAACCGCCGGTCGGAATGAGTAGACACAAGGCGGGGCACCGCCTTGTGTCCACCGGCAAGTCAGCTCAACCGAAGAAGGTGTCCGACGAGGCGCCGGAACGCTCCATCATTTCCCGCAAACGGCGCAAGGCCTCGACCTGAATCTGCCGTACCCGCTCCCGGGTGACGCCGATGCGATTGCCCACCTCTTCCAAGGTGGCGGCCTCCTGGCCATGCAAACCGAAACGCCACTCCACCACCTCGCGTTGTTTATCGTTGAGGGCGTTGAGCCAGGTCTCGATACACTCGTTGGCTTCCGCGTCCTCCAAGGCCTCGCTGGGATCGGTCCAGGATTCATCGGGCAGGGTATCCAACAAGGTGCGATCCTGCGCACCGGCGGCGTCGATGGACACCTCCCGCTCATTCAGGCTGAGCATGTGTTCCACTTCGCTGGTGGTCCGGTTCATCACCAAAGCCACGTCTTCCGCGCTGGGGTCGTGATCCAAGCCTTGCGCCAAACGCCGCGAGGCGCGCAAATAGGCGTTGATCTGTTTGATGATGTGGATGGGCAGGCGAACGGTGCGGGTTTGATTCATCAAGGCCCGCTCGATGGTTTGGCGTATCCACCAGGTGGCATAGGTCGAGAAGCGGAAACCCCGTTCGGGATCGAACTTCTCCACCGCGCGGATCAAACCGAGATTGCCTTCTTCAATGAGATCCAGGAGAGCCAAACCACGGTTGACATAGTGGCGGGCAATTTTGACCACCAGCCGGAGATTACTTTCGATCATGCGCTGCCGAGCGCTGATATCGCCACGTTGGGCCAGGCGTGAAAAGTAAACTTCTTCTTCGGCACTTAAGAGGGGAGCAAAACCGATTTCACTAAGGTAGATGCGCGTGGGATCCAGCACGGTACGATCAGGCTTGACGACCTCGGGCACATCCTCCGGTGGGGATGCGGCCGTCTCCAGCCCTTCCGTCTCTCCCCACCACTCCTCGTAAAGATGGGGTCCACGTCGCCCTTCCATTGGCATCGGCTCTTCGTACTCGTCCACCGGGGACCTCCTTCCAGAGCTTTGGCGCGGAATACAAGACTGCCCCTCTTAAAAGAAACTTGCAAGGGGTAAATTGAAAAAATTTCGTGTCTTTAAATTAACATCTTAAATTTTGATATTTTTGATAGACATCATTTAACGCAAGGCCGGCAAGTAACGCAGGGGATCAACCGGCCTTCCATCCTGGCGGATTTGGAAGTGCAGCACGGTATCACCGTCAGTCTTCTGACCCATGTCGGCGATGTGTTGTCCAGCCGTCACCTCGGCACCTTCCCGCACGCGCAACTGACGATTGTGGGCATAGGCGCTTAAAAAAACATCATTATGTTTAATAATAATTAAATTGCCGTAATGCAGCATTCCGCCGCCGGCGTACACCACCCGGCCGGGTGCCGCGGCGCGCACCGCCTGGCCGGCCCTGCCGGCGATATCGATGCCCTTGGTGCTACCGGAAAAACCCTGAGCTAGTCTGCCTTCGGTAGGCCATCGCCATTGAATCGGCAGATTGGGATTGGGCAGGGATTTAGAGGGGACGGGCGGCGGCAACGGCGCTGGCGGCGGCCGCGTCGCCAACGGCGGCGGCGGAGGCGGCACCGCGCGTACCGGCTCACGCGACGCCACCGCCGCCGTTCCCACCGGCGGCGCCACTATCAATACTTGGCCTTCGTAAATCGTGTAAGGCGGTTTGAGTTGATTCCATTCGGCGACTTGGCGGTAATCCCAGCCGTAACTAAAACTGATGGAGTACAAGGTCTCGCCGACTTGCACGCGGTGAGAACCCAGACTGCCGCAACCGTTCAACGCAAGCACCAACCACACCAAGAACACGCCGCGCGTGCCATAACTCGCCCACCGCGGCTCATCGCGAGCAAGGCTGCTCGCCGCGGTGTTCACAACGGAATGGCTCCCGGATATCTATAAAGCGGCAACAAACCCAACATCGTCGTTAATTCCGCGGGGCGAGAGGACGCGCCAACTCATACCGGACCCGATGAGGTAACGCGGATAGCCGGTGCATCGTTTATTGCATCCCCGCCCGCATCGGCACGAAGCTGACTTTATCCAACAACTCGTCACTGTAACCGGACTCGGTGCGGGTGATGAGCAACAAACTTTGCGCGCCGCTGCCGCCCACCGGAATCACCAGCCGGCCGCCGACGGCCAATTGCTCCAGCAGCGCGATCGGCACGCCCTCCGGCGCGGCGGTGGCGACGATGGCGTCATACGGCGCGTGGTCGGGCCAGCCCAAGGTGCCATCACTGTATTTGATGCGGATATTGCGCAGGCGCAAATCTTGAAAGCGCCGCCGCGCCGTGGTGATGAGCGCTTCGATGCGCTCCACCGTAAACACTTCTTTCACCAACTGCGCCAGCACCGCCGCCTGATAACCCGAGCCGGTGCCGATCTCGAGCACCCGTTGCGGCACACCGTCGCGCAACAGCGCCTGGGTCATCAAGGCCACCACGAAGGGTTGCGAAATAGTCTGGCCATGACCGATGGGCAGCGCGGTGTCGTCGTAGGCGCGGCTGGCCAGCGCTTCGTCAACGAAGATATGGCGAGGCGTGTTGCGGATCACTTCCAACACCGACTTATTGGTGATGCCCCCTTCTTGTAAACGTCCTATCAAGCGGTCGCGGGTGCGTTGCGAAGTCATCCCGATACCGCGATGCTGTTTATTATTCATTCATCCCCCATTCCCTTAACCCAACCCGCCACCGAATCCAAGGCGCTGTAGCGGGTCAAATCCACTTGCAGCGGCGTGATCGACACCCGCCGCTGACGGATGGCGAAGAAGTCGGTCCCCTCACCGGCGTCTTCCTCCGGCCCGGCCGGGCCCACCCAATAAATCGCGCGCCCGCGCGGGTCGCGGGATTTGATCACCGGCTCCGCCTTGCGGCGGTGACCGAGGCGGGTGGCCTCGAAACCGGCGAGTTGCTCCCAGGGCACATCGGGCACGTTGATGTTCAAAATGGTGTCGGCGGGCAAGGGGTGATGCCGCAAACGCAGCACCAGGCGTTTGGCCACCTCGCCCGCGGTGTGATAGTGCTGCGGCTCCTCGCCCACCAGCGACACCGCGATGGCGGGCAGGCCGAGGAAACGCCCCTCCATCGCCGCCGCCACCGTGCCCGAATACAGGACATCGTCGCCGAGATTGGCGCCGGCGTTGATGCCGGACACCACCATGTCGGGCTCCTCGTCCAGCAGGCCGGTGATGGCCAGGTGCACGCAGTCGGTGGGCGTACCGTCCACGTAGGTAAAGCCGTTGTCGCCCAAGGCGGCGCGCACCGGGCGATCGAGGGTCAGCGAATTACTCGCGCCGCTGCGGTTGCGGTCCGGCGCCACCACGGTGACATCACCCAACTGGGCCAGGGCCGCCGCGAGCACCGCCAAACCCGGCGCGCGGTAACCGTCGTCGTTACTCACCAGAATTTTCATGCCATATACATCCCGGCCGCAAACGGCCCGTCATCCGCGGAGCAAATCGCCACAATATACTGGAAACCCATTATTTATCACACCGCGGGCATGCGCGATAACCCGCGGCCGACCGCCGGGCGGCACGCCCTCCAGCCTGCCATTACTTGACCGTTCCCGGCGATTACGCTATGCAGTTGCAAGACGCGCGCTGGCGCCGGTCAAGGGCGGGAAGCATGGGCCAAGAAATTCATCTTCAACCTTTTGATAGCGTCCGCGTGAAAATACGGTTTCGCATGCCAGACATCCTCGCGCGGACACGCGACAAAACGCCGGATCTCACCGAAACGGCGCGCGCCGGTCGCCGTGCCCGCCCGGCGAGAACCAACGACGGCCGAATACTTTCAACGGCGCGGCGCACGCCGGCCGCTATCGGCGACTTATCCGTTTCGGCGAATGCCCGCCGGGTGGTCTTGGCCCGCGCAAACGTGTACAAATACCGAAGTGCCCGCGTGGCGCGGCACGGAACACAGCGAGGGATGACCGGACTCGGCCCGTCCTCGATACCAAAACGGAAAATGACCCTTCACTGTAGTTCATAGGGATTAGGAAATGCCTCAAGAAAAACCCCTCATCGACAAAGCGGTGCTAAGGACACTCCATCCCTTGTCCACGCTGCTGGAGGACGACCTCGACGATTTGTCGAAAAAAACCCAAATTGAAACCCTGCCGGCCGGCAGCCTGCTGTATACCCAGGGCGCAACCGATCCGCACACGATATACCTGATCGCCGGCAGCGTGGAACTGCGCGACCGCGACGGACAGACCAGCCGGATCGACGCCGGCAGCGCCACCGCCCGCCGCCCGTTGAGCGGGCAAAAACCCCGCAACGCCACCGCCACCGCGCTCACCGAGGCCGCCGTCATCCGCATCGAGGACAAACTGCTGGAGCTGATGATCAACACCAGCAATCTGGCGCAACCGGCCCAACCTCAAGCCATGGATCCCAATGTCATAGAAGAACGCTTGTTCGGACGGCTCTACCAAGATTACATGGAAGACAACATGCTGGTGCCCAGCATGCCGGACATCGCCTTGCGGGTGCGCAGCGCCATCGACGATCAAACCAAGGACATCGAAGACATCGCCAGGATCGTGCAGGCCGATCCGGCGCTGACCGCGCGGCTGGTGCAAGTGGCCAACAGTCCCCTCTACCGCGGCCAGGGACCCATCAACAGTTGCCGCAACGCGGTCACCCGGCTGGGCCTAAAACAAACCCGCAATCTGGTTTACAGCTTCGCCCTCAAGCAATTGTTCCGTTCCACCTTGCCGGCGCTGCGGCAACGCATGATCCTCCTGTGGCAGCACACCACGTCGGTGGCCGCCATCTCCGCCGTGCTCGCCAAACTCACACCCGGTTTCGAAGTGGACCGCGGCCTGTTGGCGGGACTGATCCACGACATCGGCGTCCTGCCCATCATGGCCTACGCGGAACGCTACCCGCAGTTGGTGAGCGACGCGGCGGTCTTCGACAACATCGTCGCCCGCCTGCGCGGCCAGATCGGCGCCCTGGTGTTGCGGCGTTGGGAATTCGACGACGAGTTGATCAACGTGGCCTTGGAGGCCGAAAACTGGGACCGCATGGGCAATCCCGATAAAGCCGATTATGCCGACTTGGTGATCATCGCCCAAATGCACAGTTACATCGGCACGTCGCGCATGGCCAAATTACCCGCGATCGATCAAGTGCCCGCCTTCAACAAACTGGCCTTAGGCAAACTCAGCCCGCGTATGAGCGTGCAAATCCTCGAAGACGCGCGGGAAGACATCGCGGAAGTGGAGAGACTTTTGTTGGGATGAGCAACCGCGCCGTATTCCATCCGCGCCGCGCCGCCACGCCCCTCGACCGGTAGCGCGGGACGATCGCGATCAAGGAAGCGATCAGGACCCTCATCCCGGCTATCCTTTTTCCAGCATCCTCTCGAATTCCTCCGCCGGCACCGCCGGCGAATACAGAAAGCCCTGCGCGTAATCGCAACCGAAGGCGATCAACATGTCGCGTTGCAGTTCCTGTTCCACGCCCTCCGCAATGGTCTTGATGCCGAGTTTGTGCGCCATGACGATGATGGCCTCGGTCAACACCTTATCGCTTTCGTCATCGGTGATATTGCTGATGAACGACCGGTCGATCTTGAGATAGTCGATGTCGAATTGCTTGAGATAGGAAAGCGAAGAGAAGCCGGTGCCGAAGTCGTCTATCGAAACTTCGATGCCCTGGTTGCGAAACTCCAGCAAACGCTGCGCGGTCTTGGCCGAGGCCTTGAGCAAAGATCCTTCGGTGATTTCCACGGTGATGCTGTTTCCGGGCAATCCCAGGCTCGTCAGCATGATCGGCCAAGTCAGTTTTTGGCTAGGGTATTCGAATTGAACCGGCGACTTGTTCACGCAGACCGACACGATGCGCCCGAATTGCTTGCGCCAGCGCTCGACACCGGCGATGGCCTGTTGAAATACCCAATCGCCGATCTCGTAGATCAGGCCGGATTCTTCAGCCAAGGGAATGAAGAGATCGGGCCTGACCAGGCCGCGTTCGGGATGTTTCCAGCGCAACAAGGCCTCGGCCTTGACGATCCGGCCGGTCGCCAGTTCGAGAATCGGCTGGTAATAAACGTGCAGTTCGCCGCGCGCCAAGGCCCGCCGCAGGTCATGGATCAAGGCGAGCTTCTCGCGCGCCTCGCGCTGCATGGATTCGGTAAAGTAACTGAAACGCTGACGCCCTTCGGCCTTGGCCTTGTACATGGCCTGATCGGCGCGTTTCAACAGACCTTCTTTATCCTGCGCATCCTCGGGGTAGAGGGTGATGCCGATGCTGGCCGAAATGTAGTAACTCACCTCGTCGTTTTCAAAATAGAAAGGCCGGCTCAATTCCTGGATGATGTGATGGGCGATACGTTCGACCTGCATCCTATCGCCCAATTCAGGCAAGATCGCGGTGAATTCGTCGCCGCCCAGCCGGGAGATGGTATCGGCCTCGCGCACGCAACCGCCGATGCGGCGCGCCGCTTCCACCAACATCAAATCGCCGGCGGAATGTCCCAAGGTATCGTTGATGACTTTAAAGTGGTCCAGGTCGATGAACAACAGGGCCAGCGACGAGCCGTTGCGGTGCGCCTTCTTGATCTCCTGTTCCAAGCGATCCTGCAACAAACGGCGGTTGGGCAGGCCGGTCAACACGTCGTAATTGGCTTGTTTCCAAATCAGTTCGTCCTTCTGTTTCTTTTCGGTGATGTCGGCAAATTGCGCGACGTAGCGATACACGCTGCCGTCCGGATGGCGGATGATACTGATGTTGGCCCATTTGGCGTACAGCTCGCCGTCTTTGCGGCGGTCCCATATTTCTCCCTGCCAACGCCCTTCGCTCAGAATGGTCTGCCACATCTCCCGGTAAAATTTTTGGTCGTGCCGTCCGGATTGCAGCAGCTTGGGATCCTGACCCATCACCTCCGCTAGTTCATAGCCGGTGATGCGGGTAAACGCCGGATTGACGTCGACGATAAGATTGTTTTCATCGGTCACCATGATGGCTTCGGAGCTGGCCTGATAAATCGAGGTCGCCAGCTTCATGTTTTCCTGGGCGAGCATGCGTTCGGTGATGTCCATCGCCGCGCCGATGGCGTACAGCGGCTGACCGGCGGCGTCGCGCACCATGATCCCGCGATCGTGCACCCACAGCACCTTGCCGTCGCGGCGGATCAAGCGGTGTTCGACTTTATAGAGACCGGTCACCAAGGCTTCTTCCCAGGCTAGGCGCATGACCGGCAGATCGTCGGGGTGGATGTACTGAAACCAATCGTCCAAGACCTGCATGCTGGGCTGCGCCGGCAATCCCAACATCCGGTTCAGCGAGGCGTCGCGGGTATCCATGCCGCTGCGCAAATCGACCCGCCACGTCCCGGTACGGCTGGCCTCCAAGGCGCTCTGTAAACGTTCGTGACTCTCCCGCAACGCGTCTTCGCCGCGTTTGCGTTCGGTGATGTCCCAATTGGTCCCCAGCATGCGCCGGACTTCGCCGCGCTCGTCGCAATACACCTCGCCATAGGATTTGATATGGAGGATTTCGCCGTCCGGCCGCATCACGCGGAATTCCGTATTGAACGGTTTTTTCTCGGTGATGGAGGCCCGTACCTCGGCCTCGAGCCGCGCCCGGTCATCCTTATGCAGACACTGCCGCCAGGCCTCATAGGCACCGGAAAAATCCTCGCGGCGAATACCGTAGAGCAGGAACATACTGTCATCCCACAACAGTTGACCGCTGGCGATATCCCAATCCCACACCCCGATACCGCTGGCCCGCGCGGCCTGTACCAGGCGATCCCGGCTGTCGCGCAAAGCGAGTTCGTCCGGGCCGTGCGCGGCGATATTGTAAAAAATGAAAAGCCGGTCCCCCGCACCATCACCCAACAGGATCTCGCTCGTCATGGCGGTGCGGATCGTGCCGTCCTTGCAGCGAATAGTGATTTCCGATCCTTGAGAACGGACATGTCCGTTTATATCGGCCGGCGGCGCGCCCGCGGTCCGCAACCGGTATTTCGAATTGGGATGCACCTGGGCCAGCCAGTCGTCCAAGGTGGGTATATCTTGCGCGTCATAACCGAAGTTGGCGATGAACGCGGCATTTAAATGCGCGATACGCCGCTGTGCGTCGTAGAGGGCGTAAGGCACGGGGGATTGATCGATGATGGCGCGCAAGTCGGCTTCGCTTCGTTGTAATTCCGACTCGGCGCGCTTGCCTGCGCTGATGTCCCGCGCGGTCCCCACTACATGGCCGGGCTTGCCCTCGGCAGCGCGCTGAAACGACACTCGGCCGGCGATAGTGCGCGGTTCACCGTCAGGATGGACGATGCGGTATTCGAGGGCGGGCGGCTCGCCGCCTTGCAAGGCGGCGTCGAGCCAAGCCTCCAAGGCCGGGCGGTCGTCGGGGTGGGTCAGATCAAGAAAATTTTTTACGCTAGGCTCGAAGCGATCGGGAGAGAGTCCATGAATCCGATACATTTCGTCGGTCCAGACGACCGCGCCGCTGCCACAGTCGATCCGCCAGCCGCCGCTATCGCCGAGCTGCCGCAGCATCAGCAGCAGCTCCTTTTCGTGCAGCCCTGCTTCTCGGATTTTTGTATGGACAATCATGCCCCGCCTCTCTCGAACCACGGCGTTATCAGGGCACCGGGCATCATCGATCCACGCCACACCCGGGACCCATACTGGGCATCCTTATCCCGCGAAGAGGGTCAGCCTCCAAGCTGACTCGATCCGCGTTTCACGGCCGCTCCGGAGCGGGCAGCGCCATGACAGCGATATATGTTTTCAATTTAATCGCCGATTCCCTGATAACGCATCTGCCGGACCGGTCGGTTCCTTCGTCCCGGCACTAATAGAAAGCATTCTCAGAGTATAGGGCATAAAACCCGATCTTTGACTGGCTGTCAATCACGGCTGTGGGATGCGGGATGACCCTTCCGAACCCGGCATGATGCGTATTATTCTCACGCGCGGCCTGAAACGTCCGCGCATCGATCCTGGCTCTCATCTCGATGCAAGCACCGCGTCGCGGCCCGCCGCGGACCGCTCATGCCGCAGGTCATGACGACCCTGGGTCACGGCCCCGCATCGCCCACCGAAGCCCCGCGGACAACGCGGTGCCGTCCCAATCAAAAACCGTTCCAGGGTGGCAAAGGATCACTACCCGGCGCGCTGACGGTATCAGCGGTAGATTTCATGAGGGAGGTGTTTTATTCTTCGGCTATCCCTCATTACCCATAAGGCGGACTCATGCTCAACATCAACACCTTTCGGGTCATCAGCATGGTGGAAGGACTTTCCTTCCTCATATTATTGTTCATCGCCATGCCGGCCAAATACCACTTCGGTTATCCGCAGGCGGTATCGGTGGCCGGGCTCGGTCACGGCCTGTTATTCATGTTGTTTTTCTTCATGGCGGTGATGGTGGGGCAGCGCCATGCCTGGAGCGACCGTTATACCTTGATGGTCATCATCGCCGGCGTGTTGCCCTTCGGCTGCCTGTTCCTCGAAAAAAGCCTCAAACGGCAGGCCGAGGCCGTCGCCTGAGGTCAACTCGCCTCACTAAAAAATGATCGCGCAACACGGCCCCTACAGCAGGAAACCGGGGCGGGGGGCAGGGTCGGCAATCCGCCGCGTTCGACCCCCGACCTATCTGCCCTTGCAGGGGGTGATTTGTTTTAATTTTAAAATTCCCCGCGGCTTGCAGAAGGGACAAGGCGATGGGGGATTCTTAGGAAAGGAAGGCGTGGCGAGGGCGCGCGATTCTTCCCCTTGGGCAGGCGCGGGGATGCATTCCCGTGGGCAGTCAGCCCCGTTTAATCGGCGTATTTATCACTTCAATTCCCGGTTTAACCAACAAGGATGACCACCATGCACAGTAAATTCGTTGATTGGAAGCGAGGCGTGGCTTGTCTCGCCTTGTCTTTGGCGGTATCTCCGCTGTTAGCTGATAACGACGCGGACGCGGCAAAAAATAAACTGGCGCAAATCATCGACGGCGAACACCGCTCCGCCGCCAACCAGGCCCGCGATGTCTACCGCCATCCGCTGGACACCCTGCTCTTCTTCGGCCTGCGCGACGACATGCACGTGGTGGAGATCGCGCCGGGCGGCGGCTGGTATACCGAGATCATCGCGCCCTACGTCAACGAGCGGGGACAATATTACGGCGCCGGCGCGGACGCGGAATCGCCGCAGGAATCGGTGCGCGCGGGCGCGGCGCGTTTCAAGGCCAAGCTCGCGGAACACCCGGAACTGTACGGCAACGCCATCGTCACCGAACTCGCGCCGCCGCACAAAACCGCCATCGCGCCGGCCGGTTCGGCCGACATGGTGTTGACCTTCCGCAACGTGCATAACTGGCTGGCGGCGGGCACCGCCGATCAGGTGTTCGCCGCCATGTACCAGGCGCTCAAACCGGGCGGCATCCTCGGCGTGGTCGAGCATCGCGGCAAGCCCGAGGTCGAGCAGGACCCCAAGGCGAAATCCGGGTATGTGAACGAGGCCTATGTCATCGACTTGGCGAAAAAGGCCGGTTTCGAACTGGTGGAAAAATCGGAGATCAACGCCAATCCCAAGGACAGCAAGGACTATGAAGGCGGGGTCTGGACCCTGCCGCCCACCCTGCGTCTGAAAGAGCAAGACCGCGAGCGTTATCTCGCCATCGGCGAAAGCGATCGCATGACCTTGAAGTTCGTCAAACCGATAATCCACGCCGGCGATTGAATCACCCGCGTCGGGCGGCGATTAAGTGAATTATTCAGAGGTTCCCGCGACACATGGATGTGCCGCGATTTTCGATGGTGTTAACCATTGAAAATGAAGGGAGCGAAAATCACCTTTTCGCTTCCCGTGCGCTGAAAATTTCAGGATGAAATTATTCAGAGCTTCCTGAAGTGACCCCGCCCCAGCCGGGGCTTATAACATGAACGCCTCAAAGGCACTTCAAAACACCGGCCGCTGCATTGGCCGTCTCAGCGAGTAACTCCCTCCCTCTGCGAGGAAGGGGACCTCGACTAAGACGCCGCGATCGCCGCCGCGCACAAGGTCAGCAGCGCGCCGGGATAAATGCCGAGCACCAGCACGGCGAGGCCGTTGATGCTCATGATCCATTTCATGTCGGCGGTCGAAGTCAGCGGCGTCTTGTCGTCGGCCTTGTCGAAATACATCAGCTTGACGACGCGCAGATAATAATACGCGCCGATGATCGCGAAGATCACCGCCACCACCGCCAGCCACACCATGCCGGAACGGATCACCGATTCGAGCACCGCGAACTTGGCCCAGAAGCCGAGGAAAGGCGGCACGCCGGCCATCGAGAACATCAATATCGCCATCATGGCGGCGAACCAGGGGCTGCGTTCGTTGAGACCTTTGAAATCCTCGAGCTTGTCCGCCTCGAAACCGGCGCGGCTGAGCAGGAGGATCATGCCGAAGCCGCCCACGCTCATCAGCGCGTAGACGATCACGTAGAACATCGAAGCGGCGTAACCGTGGCGGCGCCGGTGAGCACACCCAGCAGCAGGAAACCGACATGGGCGATGGTCGAATAGGCCAGCATGCGTTTCAGATTGCCTTGGGCGATGGCGATGATATTACCGGCCGCCATCGACAGGACGGCCAGCACGATCAACATGCCCTGCCAATGCACGTGCAGGTCTTCCAAGCCCATCCACCAGCAGGCGCATCAGCATGGCAAAGGCCGCGATCTTGGGCGCGCTGCCGATGTACAAGGTCACCGGCCGTCGGTGCGCCGTGATAGACGTCGGGTATCCACATATGGAAAGGCACGGCGCCCAGCTTGAAGGCCACCCCCACCATCGATGAAGGCCAGCCGCGAACATCAGCACCACGTTCTCGGTGGCGCCTTGCGAAGATAGGCGGCGATCTGGCCGAGGTCCAGACTGCCGGTCACGCCGTAGAGGATGGACATGCCGTACAGCAGCAAACCGGAAGCCAGGGCGCCGAGGATGAAATATTTCATGGCCGCTTCGGAGGCGATGCCGTGTCGCGTTGCAGCGCCACCATCGCGTAGAGGCACAGCGACAGCAGTTCCAGACCCGAATATAGACGGTGAGCAGATTGTGGGCCGAGATCAGCACCATCATGCCCAACACGCCGAACAGGCCGAGCACGTAAAACTCGCCCTTGAACAATTTCCGTTCGATCAGATACTGGCGCGAATAAATGAACACCGCCGCGGTGGTGAGATACAACGAAAAACTTCAGCACGTCGGCCATGCGCGTCGCTGACGAAGGTGCCGGAGAAGGTCAGCACCGGTCCGGCGTATGGAGGCGTGAAGGTGAGCATCGCCGCGCCCACCAGGGTGGCCAGCGACATTAAATAAGTGATCACCCGGTTGCGGTCGGTGAGGAACAGGTCCACCACCAGGATCATGCAGGCCATGGTCAGCACGAAGATCTCCGGCAGGGCCGGAGTCAGGTCTGGCATTACAAACCCGGAATTCGCCAGTTGTTCGCTCATCAGCAATTCGCCTTTAAATCAGCCACGCTATCGTTATCGTTACAGTTTGGACGCTACGACGTGTTGCAGGAGGTTGGTCACCGAGGCGTGCAGCACGTCCACCAGCGGGTCCGGCCACACGCCGATCAGCAACACCAGGATCGCCAGCGAACCGAGCACCAGCCCTTCGCGGCCGTTGATATCCTTTAAAGTCCGCCACACCCGGATTCTTCACTTCGCCGAACAACACGCGTTTGACCATCCACAAGGTGTAGGCGGCGCCGAAGATCAGCGTCGTCGCGGCCAGGAAGGCCAGCCAGAAATTGGCCTTGAACGCGCTCATGATCACCATGAATTCGCCGACGAAACCGGAAGTGCCGGGCATGCCGGCGTTGGCCATCGCGAACAGCACCATCAAGGCCGCGAAGTTCGGCATGGTGTTGACCACCCCGCCGTAGTCGCTGATGTTGCGGCTGTGCAGGCGGTCGTACATCACGCCCACGCAAAGGAACAGCGCGCCGGAGATGAAGCCATGGGAAATCAATTGCA
The DNA here is from genome assembly GCA_963729605.1 of uncultured Gammaproteobacteria bacterium. GTDB lineage: Bacteria > Pseudomonadota > Gammaproteobacteria > DRLM01 > DRLM01 > CAKKSB01. Next base: position 253,079 of record CAVSNY010000005.1, read on the forward strand.
CCACCGCGCCTTCAAAACCCAAGGCCGCGCCCTGAATGCTTCCGGTCTGCTCGAAGATGCTGAAGACCAGAAAGAAGCCCAGGGTGACGAAACCCATGTGGGCGATCGACGAATAGGCGATGAGTTTTTTCATGTCCTCCTGCACCAGGGCCACCAGCGCGATATACACCACCGCGATCAGCGACAAGGTGATCACCAGCCAGTCGAGTTCGCTGGAGGCGTCGGGCGTGATCGGCAGCATGAAACGCACGAAACCGTAGGCGCCGAGTTTCAGCATGATCGCCGCCAAAATCACCGAACCGCCGGTGGGCGCCTCGACGTGGGCGTCCGGCAACCAGGTGTGTACCGGCCACATCGGCACTTTGACCGCGAAGGCGAGCAAAAAGGCCAGGAACAGCAGGATCTGCTCGGTCATGCTCAACGACAGGCGGTGATAATCCAGAATGTAGAAGCTGTCGCTCTGGAAGAACAGATAAAGAACCGCGATCAGCAGGAACACCGAGCCGAGGAAGGTGTAAAGAAAGAACTTGATGGCGGCGTAGACCCGGCGTTGGCCGCCCCACACGCCGATCACGATGAACATGGGGATCAGCATCGCTTCCCAGAACACGTAGAACAAGGCTGCGTCCAAGGCCGCGAACACGCCGATCATCAAACCTTCCATGATCAGAAAGGCCGCCATGTACTGCGCGACTTTTTTCTGGATCGATTCCCAGCCGGCGATCACCACCAGCACCGTGGTGAAGGTGGTCAGCAGGATCAGCAGCAGGGAGATGCCGTCGATGCCGAGGTGATAATTGATGCTGAAGGCGCTGATCCAGGGCCGCAGCTCCTCGAACTGCATGGTCGCCGTGGCGTTATTGAACTGGGTATACAGCGGCAGCGAGGCCAGGAAGGTCAAGACCGCGACCAGCAGCGACAACCAGCGCACCGCGCCGTTGCCGACGACATTGGACGCCGCCAGCACCGCCAAACCGCCGAAGATGGGCAGCCAGATGACCAGACTCAACAGGGGCAATTCAGACAACATGCGTTCCAGGCCTTGTTCGTTTTATGGGTTAAGCGAGCACAAACCAGCTCAGCAACAGCAACAAGCCGATGATCATCGCGAAGGCATAGTGATATAAGAAGCCGGACTGCACAACCCGGATCACGCCCGACAGCCAGCCCACCGTGCGGGCGGTGCCGTTCACCATCACGCCGTCGATCATCGTCACGTCGCCCATCTTCCACAACGCGCGCCCGGCGGCGCGCCCTCCTCCGGCGAATACCGAATCGTTGAAATCATCGAAACCGTATTTGCGGTCAAGGAGGTTATATACCCATTGAAACTTATCCTTGATCCGGCCGGGCAATTCGGGACGCAGCATATACAGGTAATACGCCGTACCCACCCCCGCCGCCGCCAGCCAGAACGGCGCGGTCATCATGCCGTGCAGCAGAAAACCCATCGCCCCGCTGAAATCCGCGCCGAGCCGCGCCAGCACATCGTGTTGCGGCAACACGAAAATGCTTTCGGCGAAATACCCCTGAAACAGCACCGGCCCGACGAACATCCAACCCGCCACCACCGAAGGGATGGCGAGCAGGATCAGCGGTATCGTCACCACCGCCGGCGATTCATGCAGGTGTTCTTTGGTGTGATGATCCATGCGCTCCTGACCGTGGAACACCAGGAAGAACATGCGGAACGAATACAGCGCGGTCACGAACACGCCGAGCAGTACGCAAACATAGGCGAAAGTCGAACCGGCGAGTTCGGAATGATGTACCGCCTCGATGATCGCGTCTTTGGAAAAGAAGCCGGAAAAACCGGGGAATCCGATCAAGGCCAGCGAGCCGATCAACATGCAGATGTAGGTGATCGGCATGTATTTCTTGAGGCCGCCCATCTTGCGGATATCCTGTTCATGATGCATGGCGATGATCACCGAACCCGCGGCGAGGAACAGCAAGGCCTTGAAGAAGGCATGGGTCATCAGATGGAAGATGCCCGCCGCGTAGGCCGAAGCGCCCAGCGCCACGGTCATGTAACCGAGTTGCGACAGCGTGGAATAGGCCACCACCCGCTTGATGTCGTTTTGAATGATGCCGAGGAATCCCATGAACAAGGCGGTGATCGCGCCGATGATCATCACGAAACTCAAGGCGGTCTCCGACAATTCGAAGAGCGGCGACATGCGCGCCACCATGAAGATGCCGGCGGTGACCATGGTCGCGGCGTGGATCAGCGCCGAGATCGGGGTCGGGCCTTCCATGGAATCCGGCAGCCAGACATGCAGCGGCACCTGCGCCGATTTACCCATCGCGCCGATGAACAGCAGGATGCAGATCACCGTAATCAGGTTCCACTCATCCGCGGCGAAGATGCGGATGGTCAAGTCGGTCATCTGCGGCGCGGCGGCGAACACCTCGGCGTAATCGAGGGTATTGAAATACACCAGCACCGCGGCGATGCCGAGCAGGAAACCGAAATCGCCGACCCGGTTGACCAGGAAGGCCTTGAGGTTGGCGTAGATCGCCGTTTCGCGCTTGTACCAGAAACCGATCAGCAGATAGGAGACCAGGCCCACCGCCTCCCAGCCGAAGAACAGCTGGAGGAAGTTGTTGGCCATCACCAGCATCAGCATCGAAAAGGTGAACAGCGAAATATAACAGAAAAAACGCTGATAACCGGGGTCGTCGCGCATATAGCCGATGGTGTAGATGTGCACCATCAGCGAGACGAAGGTCACCACCAGCATCATCAAAGCCGTCAGCCGGTCGATGAGGAAACCGATCTCGAAGCGGATACCGTCGCTCACCATCCAGGTGTAGACCGCGCCGTTGAAAGCGGGGTTGCCGTCCAGCACGATGTGTTTGAACACCACCAGCGACAGCACGAAGGACACCGCCACGCTGATATTGGTCACCCAATGCGCGCCGGCGCGGCCGATCTGGCGGCCGAACAACCCGGCGATGATGGCGCCGATCAAGGGCGCCAGGACGATCCAGAGATAAACTGTTTCCATCGTTATCCCTTCAAACTATCCAGGTTGTTGACGTTGATGGTGCGGCGGTTACGGAACAATACCACCAGGATCGCGAGGCCGATGGCCGCCTCCGCCGCCGCCACGGTCAGTATGAAAAATACGAACACCTGACCGCTGAGATCGCCCAGATAATGGGAGAAGGCGATGAAGTTCATATTCACCGACAGCAGCATCAGCTCGATGGCCATCAGCAAAATAATCACGTTCTTGCGATTGATGAATATCCCGGCCACGCTGATTGAAAACAACAGCGCCCCCAGAATGAGGAAATCAGACAATTCGATCATGTCCTCCCCTTGCCCCTCACGTAAATCCCCGTTTCCCGCGCGCTTGAGCGACGCGGCCATTTCGCGAGCCGTGTTATTCGCCCGCGGTGTTTTTTCTTTCCGACGTCATTTTCACCATGCGCACCCGGTCGCCGCGTTTTACCAGCACCTGCTCGGCCGGATCTTGATACTTGGTCTGCGGCCGGCGGCGCATGGTCAAGGCAATGGCCGCGATGATCGCCACCAGCAAAATCGCCGCGGCGATCTCGAAGGGGTAGACATACACGGTGTACAGCACATTGCCGAGTTCCTTGGTATTGCTGTAATCGGCGGCGTGTTTAATGCCCGTGCCGTAATGATCGACCCCGAAATGCTTGGCGCCCACCTTCGCGGTCGCCTTCGCCTTCGGGGCCGTGGTCGCGCCGCCGGACGCGGTGGCGGCCACCTCGATCGCCCGCCGGGTCGGGCTGCCGCGCCGGCTGGTCACCATCCTGGAGGGCGAGTCCCTGGTCAACGACGCCACGGCGATCACCTGCCTGCGGGTGGCGATCGCGGCGATCGGGGTGACCGTCTCGCGCCGGCGAGGTGGGCGTCGGGTTCCTCATCGCGGCGGTCGGCGGGGCGCGTCGGTCGGCTTGGTGTCGTGGCGCTCGTGGTGATCCCCATCCGGCGCCGGGTCACCCAGCCGGTCTTCGACACGGCCATCTCGCTGATCGTGCCGTTCGCGGCCTACCTGCCCGCCGAGAAGCTGGGCAATGAGCGAGTTCCACGGCTCCGGGGTGATCGCGGTGGTCATCGCCGGGCTGATGCTCGGCCACAAGTCGCCGGTGATCCAGACCGGTCAGTCGCGGCTCAGCGAACGGGTCAACTGGGCGACCATCCAGTTCCTGCTGGAGAACACCGTCTTCCTGCTGATCGGTCTGCAGGCGCGACGGATCGTGGAGGCGGTCGGCGACTCGGACCTGTCCGGCGGGCGGATCGCGGTGTTCTGCGTGGCCGTGCTCGCTCGGGGTGATCGTCATCCGGATGTTCTGGGTCGGCGTGGCCCGGCTCTTCCTGTTCCGACGGCGGGGCACACCCCGGACTACGCCCCGCCGTGGGGCCACGCCGTGGTGGTCGGCTGGGCCGGAATGCGCGGGGTCGTCACCCTGGCCGCCGCCTTCTTGATCCCGGAGACCGTCGACGAGGTGGGGCTGTTGATCTTCGGCGCGATGGTGGTGACGGCGGGCACGCTGCTGCTGCAGGGGTTGACCCTGCCGGCGCTGGTCCGCGCGCTGCGGGCTGCGGGGACCGGACGCCCGCTCGGACGCGCTGCAGGCCGCGACGGTGCTGCAGACCTCGTCCAACGCGGCCCTCGGCGCACTGCCCGAGATCGTCGCGGAGTCCGACGCGCCGGAGACCGTCGACCTGCTTCGGCAGCGGATCGCCGCCCGCCCGGCGGCGATGTGGGAGGTCCTGGGTCGCCGGGATGCCGGCGAGACCCCGTCCGAGCAGTACCGGCGACTGCGGCTGAAGACCCTCGACGTCGAACGCAACGAGGTGCTCAAGATCCGGTCCAGCGGGACCATCGACCACGACGTCCTCGAGGAGGTCCTGGCCAGCTTCGACATCGAGGAGTCGATGCTGACCATCGCGACCGAGCGCGCCGACGAGCTGACCGAGGAGTTCGTGAACACCCCCGAGGATCCCGGCGGCAGTTGCCTGCACCTGGACACCAGCCCGGCGGAGATCGCCCCCGACGGACCGGGCACCTGCCTGGACTGCGAACGCGAGGGCACACGTACGGTGCACCTCCGGGTCTGCCTCTCCTGCGGCAACGTCGGCTGCTGCGACTCCTCGGTCGGACGCCACTCCGAGCGGCACTTCCGCAACTCCCAGCACCCGGTGATGCGCAGCTTCGAACCGGGTGAGTCCTGGCGCTGGTGCTACCTCGACGAACGGGTCGGCTGACACAGTTCGCCGCCCGCCGGGCGTCGGCCCAGCCAACCCGGACAACGCCCGGACAACCCGCACACATCGGGTGGACAACGGGTATCAGGACTGCCCCGGGGGCCTCTTGATGGGTATGAATGGACTGACGCGCGCGGGGGAAGGGTCGTTACGACGACCGCGCCAGGCAGAAAGCGAGCCATCTCCGATGACGTCACCATCCATTCCGCTCGGCCACGACTTTGCCGCCGGTGCCCGATGACCGGCGAAGCGGTCGAGGAGAGCCTGGCCACCCGGGCCGGCCGGCTGTTCGCCGAGTACCGCGACGGCGAGGAGGCCAAGATGGCCGAACTCGTCCGGATCCTGACCCCGATCCTGTGGCACACCGCGCGGTCGTCGCGGCTGGACACGGCCTCGGCCGAGGACGTCCTGCAGACCGTCTGGCTGACCCTGGTGCGAAAGGCGGACAGCATCACCGAACCGCTGGCCGTACTGCAGTGGCTGGTGGTCACCACCAAGCGCGAAGCCTGGCGGGTGTCGCGCACGCAGGCCAAGGTACGACCCGAAGACCTGGAAGCCGGCGGGACACTGGAGAGGGACCACGCCGAGTCGGTGGAGGACTCCGTGCTCCGCGCCGAGACCGGGAATCGGCTCTGGCAGCACATCGACGCACTGCCCGAGCGCTGCCGCACCTTGCTCCGGGTCATAGCCTTCGCCGACCGACCCGATTACGCCGAGTTAGCCAAAGCGCTGGCGATGCCGCAGGGCAGCATCGGCCCCACCCGGGGCCGTTGCCTGGCCAAACTGCGGATCGCCCTCGCCCAAGACCCCAGCTGGGAGACCTGATGAACAGATCCGATGACCGGGAGATCGAGCTCGAAGAGGAGCGGCTGGCCGCCGAGAAGCTCGCGCCCAGCGACTACGCCATCCTCAACTCGCTGCGCGCGTTCTACGACGAGACCGATCCGGTGCCCGACGGTCTGGTCGAACGGATCCAGTTCGAGATCACCCTGGATGCCCTGCACGCCGAGGTGGCCACGCTGACCCAGCTGGACCTCGCCGCGTCGGGCGCCCGCGGCACCGCCACCGAGGCGGTGCGGACGATCACCTTCACCAGCGAATCGCTGACCACGATGGTGACCCTGACCCCCCAGCCGGCGGGCACGCTACGCATCGACGGCTGGGCCGCCCCGGGCGCCGGGATCCGGGTCGAGGTGCTGCTGGCCGACGGCCCGCGCGAGACGTACGCCGACGACGACGGCCGGTTCGTGTTCGACGACGTGCCGACCGGGCTGGCCAAGTTCGCCCTGTACCTGCCGAAGGCGGACGGGGAGTCCGCCACGGTGCTGAGCCCGACCATCGAGCTCTGAGCTCGCGGTCAGCCGCGCTCCGTCGCGTCAGGTCAACCCGACCTTCGCGTAGACGTCGGCCAGCGTGGCGCTGGCCACCTCCCGGGCGCGCTCGGCCCCGCGGGCCAGGATCGCTTCCAGCTCCCCCCGCTCGGCCATCAGCTCCAGGGTGCGTTGCCGATAGGGCGTGGCCAGCTCGGTCACCGCATCGGCCACCGCGGTCTTCAGATCGCCGTAACCGCGACCCGGCGAACTCGGTGACCAGCGCCGCGGTGTCGCGGCCGGTCAGCGCGGCCAGGATGGTCAGCAGGTTGGCCACTCCCGGCTTGCGCCACCTCGTCGAAGGAGATCTCCCGCCCCGAGTCGGTGACCGCAGACTTGATCTTGCGGATGTTGATCTTGGGATCGTCGAGCAGCTCGATGATCCCGTTGGGCGAGGAGGCCGACTTGCTCATCTTGGACTCCGGGTCGGCCAGGTCCCGGATCTTGCCGACCGAGGCGACGATGTAGGGCTCGGGGACCCGGAAGGTCGGTCCGTAGCGGGAGTTGAACCGGGTGGCCAGGTCGCGGCTCAGCTCGAGGTGCTGGCGCTGATCCTCACCGACCGGCACCTGGTCGGTCTGGTAGAGCAGGATGTCCGCGGCCATCAGCACCGGATAGGTGAACAGCCCGACGTTGGTGCTCTCCGCGCCCATCTTGGCGGCCTTGTCCTTGAACTGGACCATCCGCTGGGCCTGACCGAAGCCGGTGAGGCAGCCGAGGATCCAGCTCAGCTGGGTGTGCTCGGGCACATGCGACTGCAGGAACACGGTGGACCGGTCCGGGTCGATGCCCGCCGCGATCAGCTGGGCCGCGCTGCGCAGCCGCCGGTCGGCCAGCTTGGCCGGCTCGACCTCCACGGTCAGCGCGTGCAGGTCGGCGACCCCGTAGAAGGCCTCGTGGTCGTCCTGCAGCGGCACCCACTGCCGGAGCGCACCCAAGAAGTTGCCGAGATGCAGCGAGTCGGCGGTGGGTTGCGCGAGGGAGAGGACCCGCGGTCGATGCGGGGCGGCGGTCTCGGACATGCGCGCCATCCTTCCACGGCCCGTCGAAAGGGGGCTCCGGACAAGCTGGCTCGGGGCTAGCCGCGCGTCGGAGCTCGTCGTCGCTGCCCACCCGGTGCACGACGATGGTCGCCGCCCGGCGGCCGTCCAGCTCGCTGACCCGCAGCTCGACCCGAACCGGGCTCCTCGTTGTCGGCGATCGGTCTCGGACACGTCGGCCTGCACCACGTCGCCGACCTGGGGCAGCTGGCCGAGCTGGGCCATGAAGTAGCCCGCCAGCGTGTCGTACGGCCCCTCGGGCAGCACCAGCCCGGTCTTCTCCGCGAACTCGTCCAGCGTGGTCAGGCCGTCGACCACCAGATCGCCGCGGACGCTGACCACCTCCTCGACGACCACGTCGTACTCGTCGGTGATGTCGCCGACCAGCTCCTCGACCAGGTCCTCCATGGTGACGATGCCGGCCGTGCCGCCGTACTCGTCCAGCACGATCGCCAGGTGCGAGGACGTACGCCGCATGTCGCTCAGCGCCCGGAGCACCCGCACGGTGTCGGGCATCGACAGCACGGGCCGGGCCAGCTCGGATACCGGCACGGTCCGGCTGCTGATGTCGGGGTCCAGCAGGTCGCGGACGTGGACGAAGCCGATGATGTCGTCGGCGGACTCCCCCGTCACCGGGTAGCGGGAGTGCGGCGCCTTGGTCAGCTCGCGTACGGCCCGGTGCGCCGGCATGTCGCCGGGCAGGAAGTCGACCTCGGTCCGCGGCACCATCACCTCGCGCAGGCTGCGATCGCCGGCGGCGAAGACGTCGTCCACGATCCGCCGCTCCTCGTCGCCGAGCGTGGTCGAGGCCCCGACCAGGGCCCGGATCTCCTCGTCGGTGACCTCCTCCCGGCCGGCCTTGGGGTCGCCGCCGAGCAGCCGGACCGCGACGTTGGTGGACGCGCCCGAGGAACCAGATCACCGGTCGGGCGATCCGCGCGGTGAAGTCGACCAGCGGCGCCAGCATCAGGGCGACGCCCTCGGTCCGCTGCAGGGCCAGCCGCTTCGCGGTCAGCTCGCCGAGCACGATCGAGAAGTAGGCGATCACCACGGTGATCAACACCGTGGCGACGTTCTCGGCCACCGAGCGCGGACAGGCCCGAGGCGCTCCAGGTACGGAGCCAGGTCGCTGGACGAGGGTTGGCGCCCCGAAGGCCGCCGACAAGAAGCCCGACAGCGTGACGCCGATCTGCACCGCGGACAGGAACCGGTTCGGGTTCTCGGCGAGCCGGGCGACCGTCTCGCCGCGCTTGCCGCGATGCGCCAGCTGGCGGATCTGGCTCTCCCGCAGCGAGACCAGGGCCATCTCGGCCGCAGCGAAGACGCCGCCGACGACGATGAAGACACAAGATCAACAAGATGTTGAGCAGCACCGTGCTCATGAGATACAGGTCGTCCTCGGTATTGGCTGTCGGCGGTGCCGCTCACGGCGCAAGCGTAGTGAACCCCTCCTGCAGCGGCGAATCGCCGAAATTCGATAAACGCGTTGCCGAGCCACCGCGCGGCGGCTTGGATGAACGCCATGATCGCGCCAGCGCGCAGCATCGTGGCGGACCGCCCGCCCGTTTCCCGACGGCGTGCCGATCCTGGTCGACGCCGTCGCCGGGGTCACCCTGCGGGCCACGGAGGAGGCCGACCTGCCGGCGCATGGTCGAGCAGTGCCGCGACCCGGAGACGATGCGCTGGACCACGATCCCCCAGCCCGGCCGGCGGCTACCAGCTCAGCGATGCCCGGGAGTTCCTCGGCGTGGTCCGGGCCGGCTGGCAGGACGGCAGCCGGCTCACCTGGGCCGTCGAGGCCGAGCGCGACGGCGTCCGCCAGTACTGCGGCGCGATAAGCCTGCGGCTGAGCCGGCGAGGCTGGGCGGAGATCGGGTTCGTCCTGCATCCCGGAGCCCGCGGCCGCTCGCGTGATGAGCACCGCCGTCCGGCTGGTCCGCGACTACGCCTTCGACGTGCTGGGGCTGACCACCCTGCGCTGGCGGGCCGGGCCGGCAACTGGGCCTCCCGCCGGGTGGCCGCGGCCGCCGGGTTCGTCTTCGACGGGTCGGTGCGCCGGCTGCTGGAGCACGCGGCGAAGCTGGTGGACGGCTGGCTGGCCACGATGACCGCGACGACCCGCGTACGCCGGTCCGCTGGCTGGAGCCCGTCGAGCTGGCCGGCCCGGGAGTGGACTGCGGCCGTTCGCCGAGTCCGACGTCGCGCGCATCATCGAGGCCTGCTCCGACGCCGCGGACCCGGCACTGGCTGGTCTCGCTGCCCCATCCCTACGGACGCGCCGACGCGCTGAACTATCATCGAGACCACCCGGGAGCTGGCCGCCCGCGGCACCGGCCTGGTCTGGTGCGTCGCTGACCCCGCCGACGGCCGCTGCTCGGGTCGATCGGGCTGGAGGGGCTGGGCAGCTACGCGCCGCGCGGTGAGATCGGCTACTGGGCCCATCCCGACGCCCGCGGGCGTGGGCTGATCACCGAGGCCGTGCGGCTGGTCAGCGCCTACGCCCGGACGGCCGGCCTGGCCAGCTCGATCATGATCCGCTGCGCCGCCGGCAACACGGCTTCCCGGCACGTCGCCGAGGCCGCCGGCTACCGCGAGGTCGGCGTGCTGCCGGCCGCCGAACCGCTGGGTGACGGCACGCTGGCCGACCTCGTGCTCTACGCCAGTCCGTAATCTTGCTCACAGCGGCGCATCGTGAAAATCCCGCGAGACGCGCGTACGCGACTGTGGCGAAAATCAGCCGGTGACTTTGCGGCTGAGCGTGATCGGCACCAACTACCTGGGCGCGACCCATGCGGCCGGCATGGCGGAGTTCGGCCACCACGTCATCGGGGTGGACATCGATGTGGATCGGGTCAAGACACTGAACGCCGGTCAGTCGCACATCTTCGAGGTCGGGCTGGAGCCACTGCTGGAGAAGCACACCGCGTCCGGGCGGCTGCGGTTCACCACCGACTACGCCGAGATCGCCGACTGGGCCGACGTGCACTTCCTGGCCCTGGGCACGCCGTCGGGACCGGGTGGCGCGGCCGACCTGTCCCAGCTGCACGCGGCGATCGACATCGCTGGCCCCGCTGCTGACCGAGCCATGCCTGGTGGTCGGCAAGTCGACCGTCCCGGTGGGCACGGCGCATGCAGCTGGAGCAGCGGCTGCGGGCCCAGGCGCCCGCCGGGGACGAGATCGAGGTGGCCTGGAACCCGGAGTTCCTGCGCGAGGCGTACGCGGTCGAGGACACGCTGCGCCCCGACCGGCTGGTCTTCGGCACCCACTCCGCCCACGCGCTGGAGGTGCTGGAGGAGATCTACGCGATCCCGATCACCGACCGGACGCCGGTGGTGCGCTGCGACATCGCCACCGCCGAGCTGATCAAGGTCGCGGCCAACTCGTTCCTGGCCACCAAGATCAGCTTCATCAACGCGATGGCCCAGATGTGCCAGGCCGCCGGCGGTGACGTGACCCTGCTGGCCGACGCCATCGGCTTCGACAAGCGGATCGGCCGGGAGTTCCTCAACGCCGGGCTGGGCTTCGGCGGCGGCTGCCTGCCCAAGGACATCAAGGCGCTGGCCGTACGCGCCGACGAGCTCGGCGTGCACGTGCTGAGCGAACTTCATCCACGCGGTGGAGGCGATCAACGACGGCCAGCGGACCGAGCTGGCCGACCTGGCCATCGACCAGGCCGGCGGTGACGTGCAGGGCAAGCGGATCGCCGTGCTCGGGGCGGCCTTCAAGCCGGGCACCGACGACACCCGCAACTCCCCCGCCCTGACCGTCGCCGACCGCCTGCACGCCCGCGGCGCCGACGTACGGATCTACGACCCGCAGGCCCGGCTGCCGCCGCGGGAGGGCTTCACCCAGGTGGCCAGCGTCGAGCAGGCGCTGCTGGGCGCCGAGGTCGTGCTGCACCTCACCGAGTGGCCCGAGTTCCGCCAGCTCGACCCGGAGAAGCTCGGCGACGCTGGTCAAGACCAAGGTGATCATCGACGGCCGGCTCAAGCTGCACGCGCCCACCTGGCGCAACGCCGGCTGGAAGCTCGTCCAGATCGGCCGCGCCTCCTCCCTCTGACGCCTCCCGCGTCCTCAGCATCTGGCTCGAGCACCACGATCTCGCCGACGGGCCGCCGCCATTCCGCGTCCCGGTTGAGGCGCCGTCCGTTGCCGGCGATGGCCAAAAACCGCGTGGTCGCGGAATACTCACCCCGCACCTGGTGCTGACATAGATAGTTGAATAATGTTTACGACCATCGAGCCCAAGGACCACACTGACATGACGGCCTCCGCCACCAAGGCCTCCCCGACCAGGGACCGCGCTGACTTCTGGTTCGACCCCCGCTGTCCTTTCGCCTGGATCACCTCCCGATGGATCCTCGAGGTCCAGAAGGTGCGCGACATCGACGTGCACTTCCATGTGATGAGCCTCGCCGTGCTCAACGAGGACACCGAGATCTCCGACGAGCTACCGCGAGTCGCTGAAGAGCACCTGGGGTCTCGTTCGGGTGGCGATCGCCGCCGAGCAGTTCAAGGGCGAGGAGATCCTGGCGCCGCTCTACACGGCGATGGGCACCCGGATCCACAACCAGGGCATCAAGGACATGGCGGTGGTGATCCGCGAGTCGCTGGACGAGCTGGGTCTGCCGCCGGAACTGGCCGACGCCGCCACCTCGACTGAGTACGACGAGGCGCTGCGGGCCAGCCACCATGCCGGCATGGACAAGGTCGGCAAGGGTGTCGGCACCCCGACCATCCACGTCAACGACGTGGCCTTCTTCGGCCCGGTCATCACCCGGATCCCCCGGGGCGAGGATGCCGGCAAGCTGTGGGACGCCAGCGTCGCCTTGGCCAGCTATCCCGTATTTCTTCGAGCTCAAGCGCGAGCGCACCGACGGCCTGCACTTCGACTGACCCGGCGCTGCTCCACAGGTCGGGCTGGGCCGACCCTGGCAGCGACCTGATCACAGCGCGATAGCGTTCGGAGGGTGACCGACACCGATCTCAACGGGCCCACCGGCGCGACCATCATCTACACCCACACCGACGAGGCGCCGCTGCTGGCGACGTACTCGTTCCTGCCGATCATCCCCGCGTTCACCGCCAAGGCCGGCGTGCGCGTGGAGACCCGCGACATCTCCCTGGCCGGGCGGATCATCGCCCAGTTCCCGGAGCGGCTGACCGACGAGCAGCGCCAGCCCGACGCGCTGGCCGAGCTCGGCGCGCTGGCGAAGACGCCCGAGGCGAACATCATCAAGCTGCCCAACATCTCCGCCTCGGTGCCGCAGCTCAAGGCCGCGGTCGCCGAGCTGCAGGGCCAGGGCTACGACCTGCCGGACTACCCCGACAGCCCGGAGACCGACGAGGAGCCGCGACGTCCGCGCCCGCTACGACAAGGTCAAGGGCAGCGCGGTCAACCCGGTGCTGCGCGAGGGCAACTCCGACCGCCGGGCCCCGGCCTCGGTCAAGCAGTACGCCCGCAACCACCCGCACTCGATGGGCGCCTGGTCGCCGGACTCCAAGACCAACGTCGCGCACATGACCGCCGACGACTTCCGCTCCAACGAGACCTCCGCGGTCGTCGAGTCGGACGGCACGCTGCGGATCGAGCTGGTCGGGCGACGACGGCACCATCACGGTGCTCCGCGAGTCGGTGCCGGTGCTGGCCGGCGAGGTGGTCGACGCCACCGCGCATGCACGTCGCCGCGCTGCGAGGAGTTCCTCGCCGCGCAGATCGCCCGGGCCAAGGCCGAGGGCGTGCTGTTCTCGGTCCACCTCAAGGCCACCATGATGAAGGTCTCCGACCCGATCATCTTCGGCCACGTCGTCCGGGCGTTCCTGCCCGAGGTGTTCGACACGCTACGGCGACACGCTCGCCGCCGCCGGGCTCAGCCCGAACAACGGCCTGGGCAGCATCCTGGCCGGCCTCGACGCGCTCGCCCGAGGGCGCCGAGATCAAGGCCGCGATCGAGCAGGGGCTGGCCGACGGGCCCGGAGCTGGCGATGGTCGACTCCAACCGGGGGATCACCAACCTGCACGTGCCCAGCGACGTCATCGTCGACGCCTCGATGCCGGCCATGATCCGCACCTCGGGGCACATGTGGGGTCCGGACGGCGAGGAGCACGACACCCTCGCGGTCATCCCGGACTCCTCGTACGCCGGCATCTACCAGGTGGTCATCGACGACTGCCGGGCCCACGGCGCGTACGACCCGACGACGATGGGCTCGGTGCCCAACGTCGGGCTGATGGCCCAGGCGGCCGAGGAGTACGGCTCCCACGACAAGACCTTCGAGATCCCGTACCGCCGGCACCGTCCGGGTCGTCGACGCAGCCGGCACCGCGGTGCTGGAGACCGCGGTCGCGGCCGGGCGACATCTGGCGGATGTGCCAGACCAAGGACGTCGCCGATCCAGGACTGGGTCAAGCTCGCCGTCACCCGGGCCCGGGCCACCGGCACGCCGGCCGTGTTCTGGCTCGACGCCGGCCGGGCCCACGACGCCAAGCTGATCGCCAAGGTCGAGCAGTACCTGGCCGAGCACGACACCGAGGGCCTGGACATCCAGATCATGCCGCCGGTCGAGGCGATCGCGCTTCTCGCTGGAGCGGATCCGCCGCGGCGAGGACACCATCTCGGTCACCGGCAACGTGCTGCGCGACTACCTGACCGACCTGTTCCCGATCCTCGAGCTGGGCACCTCGGCCAAGATGTTGTCGGTGGTCCCGCTGATCAACGGCGGCGGGCTGTTCGAGACCGGGGCCGGCGGGTCGGCCCCCAAGCACGTCCAGCAGCTGGTCAAGGAGAACTACCTGCGCTGGGACAGCCTCGGGGAGTTCCTCGCCCTCGCGGCCAGCCTGGAACACCTGGCCGACCACCACCGGCAACGCCCGGGCCCAGGTGCTCGCCGACACCCTCGACCGGGCCACCGGCACCTTCCTCAACGAGAACAAGTCCCCGGCCCGGCGGGTCGGCGGGATCGACAACCGGGGCAGCCACTTCTACCTGGCGCTCTACTGGGCGCAGGAGCTGGCCGCGGCAGACCGACGACGCCGGAGCTGGCCGCGGCCTTCGCCGAGACTCGCGGAGCAGCTGACGGCACGAGGAGCACCATCACCGCGAACTGCTCGGCCGTCCAGGGCTCGCCGGCCGACATCGGCGGCTACTACCGACCCGACGAGGCCAAGGCCACGGCCGTGATGACCCCGTCGGCGACGCTCAACGCCGTGATCGCCTCGCTGGCCGGCTAGCGCTCGCGCGAGCGCCCAGCAGTGCGGCGCGAGCGTACGAGTACGGCGCGCCGACGATGCAGCGAGTCAGACGCGCAACACGGTCTTCCGTTGCGCCGGTCGCGCGCGGTTCCAGCGCCGTCCGAGCGCCGAACTGGCACGCGAGCTCGGTACGGCGCGCCGACGACGGCGGCGACTGAGCAACCGAGTAGAATCTCGCCGGACACCGACGCCAGAGGAGCTCCGCGCGCCGGTCGCAGCTCACGGAGCGACCATGCGCCTGGCCGTCGGGCCACGAGCCCGTCGTAGACCGCGCCAACGATGCCGGGCCGGTGGCGTCGAGAGCTCGGACGACGTCCGCATCAGACCGGGTCGGACACGTTCCAGCGGCTATGCGCCGGCGCCTCACCCGAGCTGGCGTCGGCAGCCTGGTCAGCACTGAGTACGGTCTCAAGCGCGGCGTGTCCGGCCAACCCGAGCGGATGACCTCGGGTTCGGCTCGACCGCGTGGCGATGCCGATTCTGCGGCTCACGTACGCGAGTGCCGCGCTCGAATCGACAGCAGGTCCTCAGCGCTGGTCGGCAAGCCGGAATTCCTCGCAACTGCGTCCTCGGTCATGGTCACGCCGCCGCCAGCCAGACGTACACCACGACCGCTGTAGACGCCGAGCTGGTCCCGACGCACCTTGGGCAGCACTAACGCGTCCTGCCTATGTCGATGGTTGTCCGCATACCATTACGCCACCACGACGCAGTCCACGCGCACCCATGCGGGCGCTGCTCGGCCGCGTACGCCTGCTCGCTGGGCATCCAGTCGGTCCGCCAGCGCTCGAGCACGTCGGCGTCCCGGGCGAGGATCCGCTGCCAGCGGACGTCGGCCGGCGCGTCCAGCCACAGCGTGACGTCCCAGGGCACGGCGACCCGGACGTCGGTGGCCGAGACCCCCTCGACGATGACCGGTACACCGGCGGGCACCTCCACCCAGTCCGCGCCGGTGTCGGTCAGCCAGGTCCCAGCGCTGGTAGCGCGCCGGCCGCCCGGCCAGCAGCGGCTGCAGCACCTGGGCGGTGAACAGCTCCCGGTCCCAGCCGCGTACGCCGGGCCGGGCGAAGTCGTCGACGGAGACCACCACCGCTCCGGGCAGCGCGGCGGCGATCTCGCGCCGCCAGGGTGGTCTTGCCGGCGGCCCCGAACCCGTCGATACCGACCCAGCAGGTGCCGGTCCGCCCGGTCAACCGATCCCGCGACCCAGTCCGGCGCCGCGGACCGCGCGATCGTCTCCGGCACCAGCACCTCCCACGACCGAGCGCGACCGGCATTGCTAGCGTCAGCCTACGAAGCCACCACCGATGAGGGGAGATCGTGGAGCACACCCGTCAAGGTCGCCGTCACCGGAGCCGCCGGCCAGATCTGCTACAGCCTGCTGTTCCGCATCGCCAGCGGGTCGATGCTCGGACCGGACCAGCCGGTGGAGCTGCGGCTGCTCGAGATCACCCCCGCGCTCAAGGCGCTCGAGGGGGTGGTGATGGAGCTGGACGACTGCGCGTTCCCGCTGCTGGCCGGGGTGGAGATCGGCGACGACCCGAACCAGGTCTTCGACGGGGTCAACCTGGCCTGCCTGGTCGGCGCCCGCCCGCGGACCAAGGGGATGGAGCGCGGCGATCTGCTGGAGGCCAACGGGGCGATCTTCAAGCCGCAGGGCCAGGCCCTCAACGACCACGCGGCCGACGACGTCAAGGTGTTGATCACCGGCAACCCGGCCAACACCAACGCCTTGATCGCCATGAGCAACGCCCCCGACATCCCGGCCGAGCGGTTCAACGCGCTGACCCGGCTGGACCACAACCGGGCCAAGGCCCAGCTGGCCGCCAAGACCGGGGTCAGTGTGAACGACATCACCCAGATGACGATCTGGGGCAACCACTCGGCGACCCAGTACCCCGACCTGTTCAACGCCCAGGTCGCGGGCGACAACGCCGCCGAGCTGGTCGGCGACCAGGACTGGCTGGAGAACACCTTCCTGCCGACGGTGCAGAAGCGCGGCGCGGCGATCATCGAGGCGCGGGGGGCCAGCTCGGCGGCCAGCGCGGCCAACGCGACCGTCGAGCACATGCGCGACTGGGTGCTCGGCACGCCCGACGGCGACTGGGTGTCGATGGCGGTGCCCTCGGACGGCTCGTACGGGGTGCGCCGAGGGCCTGATCTCCTCCTTCCCGTGCACCATGTCCGGCGGGCGTACGCGATCGTGCCCGGCCTGGAGATCAACGCTTCTCCCGCGGCAAGATCGACGCCAGCGTCGCCGAGCTGGCCGAGGAGCGCGACGCGGTCCGGGCGCTGGGCCTGATCGGCTGATCCGGCGGGCCCTCCGGGTGCAGGGATGGACCGGCGCCGAGTGCCCCGTTCGGTAAGTCAGACTGTTGCCCATGACTGATTCCGGGCCGGGTGCGCCGCAAGGTGGTGCGTCCGAGCGCGACGATCTGCCCTGGTCATCCAGCCTGTCCAACAGCAGTGTTATGTCCTGTACCTTGGCACCGACGTATTGCTCGTCTCGCCGCTGCTGACCGGCGGGACGCGTAGCGTACGGATGCGTGAAAGAGCGGATTGACGAGCTGGCGAAGCGGCTAACGGAACTGCGCGAGGCGTACTACGAGGGCGAGCCGGAGGTCGCCGACGCCGAGTACGACGCGCTCGAGGACGAGCTGCGCGCGCTGCTCGCCGAGCACCCGGAGCTGACGCCCGACCCCAACCCGCTCGAGCAGGTCGGCGCGCCCGCCGCGCTGCACGCGCCGGTCCGCCACAGCCGGCCGATGCTCTCGCTCGAGAAGGTCACGAAGCCCGAGCAGGTCGCGGCGTTCCTGGAGCGCTTCCCGGGCCAGCCGGTGCGTCGTGATGCCGAAGCTCGACGGGGTCTCGCTGTCGATCGTCTACGAGGAGGGCGGCTCGGCGCGGGCGGTCACGCGCGGGGACGGGACGACCGGCGAGGACGTCACCGTGCTGCGTGCGGGCGCTGGTCGACGGCCTCCCGCTGAAGATCCCGGCACCCGGGCCGGATCGAGGTCCGCGGCGAGGCGGTGATGCTGCGCTCGACGTTCGCCGCCTACAACGCCGCGCACCCGGACAAGCCGCTGATCAACCCGCGCAACGGCGGCGCCGGCACGGTCCCGCCGAAGGACCCGAAGGCCGTCGCGGCGCGGCGGCTGCGGTTCTTCGCGTTCGACCTCGACGCCGACGAGGCGCCGACGCGGACCTCGAGGCGGCCTGCGGACCTCGGCTTCGAGGCCGCGACGATGGAGCACGGCGACGACGCCGAAGCGGTCGAGGTGATCGCGGCGATCGAGGCCGGCCGCGACCGCCGACTACGACCTCGACGGCGCCGTCATGCGGCTCGCCGACCGCACGCCTACGCCGCGGCCGGCACGCGCGCGAACACCCCGCGCGGCGCGCTCGCGTTCAAGTTCGCGGCCGAGGAGGAGACGACCGTCCTGCGCGACGTGCTCTGGGACGTCGGCCCGGGCGGCAAGGTCGCGCCGGTGGCGGTGCTCGAGCCCGTGTTCGTCGGCGGCACGACGGTCCGCGCGCGACGCTCGCCAACCAGGAGGTGATCCGGGCGCGCGGCGTCAAGGTCGGCGACACGGTGCTCGTGCGCCGCGCCGGCGACGTCATCCCGTTCGTGGCCGGCGCGCTCGACGAGTCCAAGCGCACCGGCGCGGAGCGGAGATCGGCCCCGCCCAGTGCCCGTCGCTGCGGCGAGCCGCTGACGAGCAGGGCAACAGCCGCGAGCTGTACTGCCCGAACCTCGCCTGCCCCGCGCAGACGGTCCGCCGCCTGATCAGTGGGCCTCGCGCGCCGCGGCGGACATCGAGGCGGTCGGCCCGAGTGGATCGAGCGGCTCGCCGAAGCCGGCCTGCTGCGCGATCCCGGCCGACTTCTACACGCTCACGAAGGAACAGCTGCTCGAGTACGAGCGGATCGGCGACGTGTCAGCGGGCCGGATGGTCGACTCGATCGAGGCCAGCAAGGACGTCGGCCTGCGGCGCGCGCTGATCGGGCTTCGATCCCGATGGCGTCCGAGGGCACCGCCGAGCGGCTGTGCCGCGCGGGGTTCGCCAGCCTCGAGGAGGTCGCCGACGCCTGGCCGAGGCGCTCGTCGCAGGTCGAGGACATCGGCCCGAAGGTCGCGGCGCAGCATCGCCGAGTACTTCGAGCGCGCTGCGCCCGGAGCTGGAGCGGCTGCGCGAGCGCGGCGTCGACCTCGACGTGCGCGACGAGGACCTGCCGCCGCAGGTCGCCGCCGACGCGCCGCTCGCGGGCAAGACGTCGTCGTCGCCGGGCGCGATCGCGGACCCGCGCAGCGGCGAGAAGATCGCGCGCCCCGCGTTCCTGCGGCTGTGCTGAGCAGGCCGGCGCGACCAGCGCGTCGTCCGTCTCGGCCGACACCGACCTGCTGATCACCGGCGACGGCGTCGGCGCGAGCAAGACCGCCAAGGCGGAGAAGCTCGAGGTCGAGGTCGTCGACCAGGCGGCGATCTGGGCGAAGCTGATCGCGGCCGGCGTCGTCTAGCAGCGCATCCCATGGCGCTGCTCTGGGAGGAGTAGAGTCGGGCTCCAGCAGCGGCGAGGAGCCTCGGATGGTCGCGACGGGTCTCGCGACGGAATCGCATCCCCTTGGCAGCACCGACGTGCTTCGGCGCTTCGCGCCCCCGACGCACCGGACGGCCTTTTGGATCGCGCTGTGGACGGTCACCGTCGCGGCAGTGGTCGTCACGGTCGTGCTGCCGGCCATCGCCGGGGCTCAGGACGTGAAAGAGCGCGCCGCCGCCGGGGCGATCGCCGGCGCGTTCGCGGGATGCGGGCTGATCGCCTGGCGTCGGCGCCCCGACAGCCGGAGCGGCCTGTGGATGGTCGCCACCGGCTTCGGGCTGTTCGTCGGACCGCTCCTCGCCGGGTTCGAGTCGCCGACCGTTCAGGAGTTCAACGACGTCCTCGACGATTTCTGGGCCATCGCGATCATCGCGATCCTACTCACCTTCATGAGCAGCGGGCGGCTCGAGCGGACCGCGGACCGCGTACTGGTCGGCGCGATGGGGATTGTTGTTGATCCTGCAGATCGCGCGCGAACTGTTCCTCGCGCACGAAGGCAACTTCCTGCTCGTCCACCCGGATCGCACCGTTGTCGGCGCGCTCGAAACTGCGTTCGGCCTTCTGGCCGTCTTCGCCTGCCTGGGCACGGCGGTGGTGATCGGTGTCCGCTTCAAGCGCGCGTCGGGCGCCGCAGCGGCGGGCGATGCTGCCGAGCGTGGCCGGCATCTCCGCACTGTTTCTCGCCGCACTGGCGCAGCCCTCATCGACCTGGAATCTGGTGACCTGGCTCGTGCTCGCGGCGCTCCTGCTCGTGCCCGGCCGTGTTTCTCGCGAGCATGCTGCACTCGCGGCTGGCCCGCGGCGACCTGAACCGGGCTGTTCGGGGGACTGCGCGGATGCTGCGCGGGACCGAGTTGCAGGCACGCCTGGCCGGCTGCCGTCGGGGACCCGAGCCTGGTGGTCGCGTACGCGCGCGACAGCGCTTACGCCGACTCGGAGGGCGTACCCGTGTCGTTGCCCGCCCGCGGCCGGACGCTCGCTCGCCCAGCTCGATGGGGCGGCGCTCCTCTATGACAGCTCGCTCGATCAGGACCCGGGCCTGATGGAGGCGGTTTCTCTCAGCGACTGCGATCGCGCTTGAGCACCAGCGGCTGCGGGACGAGTCGCAGGCCTCGCGGCAGCGTCTGATCGCTGCCGGCGACGCCGAACGGCGGCGGCTCGAGCGCAACCTGCACGACGGGGCGCAGCAGCGGCTGACGATGCTTTGGCCTTCCAGCTGCGGTTGATTCAGGACGACATTCACCGTGACCCCGCGGGCGCCGAGGCGCTGGTCACAAACGCGAGCGGCGGAGCTGGCGCGGTGGCTCGACGAACTGCGCGAGCTCGCCCGCGGCATCCACCCCGCCGTGCTCGAGCACGGGCTCCCGCAGGCGCTGACGTCGCTGGCGGCGCGCTCGGCGGTGCCCACCGCGGTCTCGTGCGACCCCACCGGGGAAGTCCCGTCAGCCGTCGAGCTCGCGCTCTACTTCGTCGCCTGTGAAGCACTGGCCAATGTGGCCAAGTACGCGCACGCGACGGCCGGCTCGATC
>CAVSNY010000006.1:0-505528 GCA_963729605.1 uncultured Gammaproteobacteria bacterium
TTCGATTTGTACCCGCGTCACCCCCGGCGGCGCGCTGGGGGCGGGGGTTACCGTATCGTTCGCCGCCTGCTCAAGTTCGGCTGTGGCTTTTTGCACTTTCTCGATGGCGCTTTCGGACGTACCTTTTTCGTTGCGCAGGGCTTGACGGATCTTCTGCGCCGCTTCCGGCAAGCTTTCTATGGTCGCGGCGGCCTCGTCGCCGAGTGAATAGGCCAGAGAACTTAGCCCGCCCATGATCGCCATCAATAACACGGCGGCCCCGATCGCCCGCGGGATGCGCCATTTCTGCAATACATTGACGAGCGGGGAAAGTGCATAGCTGATTATCAAGCCGAGCATCAGCGGAATGAAAACCGCGCTGGCCCAATGCAGCATGAAAATAACCGCGATCAGCGTGAGCACCACGAG
The DNA here is from genome assembly GCA_963729605.1 of uncultured Gammaproteobacteria bacterium. Taxonomy (GTDB): domain Bacteria; phylum Pseudomonadota; class Gammaproteobacteria; order DRLM01; family DRLM01; genus CAKKSB01. The sequence continues at coordinate 409 of CAVSNY010000006.1, forward strand.
CGTGAGATTATACGGCTCTACCGGTATGCGGACAGCGGGGGGCTCAGGTATTGCCGCCCCCTGAGTAGCCTGGGATGCCCCGGCAGGATCAGCGTCATCCTTCCTTTCAGGAAGCGCGGGGTCTGGAGCTGAAAGGGTGTTCATGGCGCCTGATCCTAAGCGGGGTAAACTGAGTTTCGAAAATATATCTCGCCCAGATTTGCGTCAAGCTCGTCTTATCATGGCTCCATTCCAGTCAGGATAGATGGACGCCCGGCGCATTACCTGTTCGGCTTGGCTTGTCGCAAACCATCCAAATAAATATCGACGAACAACGCGGCGTTTTTTTCCAGGGAAAAACCGGCGGGATCGAGCAGCCAGTTGTAGACCAGGCCGTCGATGAAACTAAACAAACCCATGGTGATGTCGTTGGGGTCGAGGTGGGAAGGCAATTGCCCGGCAGCCATCGCCGCGACGAATACCCGGCTTACGTCCTCGGCGCATTCGTTGCGGGTTTGGAGATGGCGGAGTTTGATCGGCAGCATCTTATCGACGTATTCGCATTTATGGAAAAGAATGGTGAACACCGCGCGGGTATGATGGTCGTTGGCGGCTTGCTGGAGGACATGGATGGCGCGCAGACGAATCTGGCTGAGCGGATCATCGGGCGCGGTCAGCGGCGCGCGCATGCGCATCTCATTTAACGGCAGCATGACGCGATCCAACAAGGCGTCGGTGAGATCGACTTTATTCTTGAAATGATGATAGAGCGCGCCACGGCTGACGCCGGCGGCGTCGGCCACTTCCTGAAGCGACGTATTGGTCACCCCCTTTTCGCTGAAAACCAGCTCGGCGGCATCCAGCAACTGAGCGCGGGTGACCAAGGCTTCTGCTTTAGTACGACGAACCAAGATACACCTCGATATTTAGGCGTCGCCCGCGCACCGCGGGTGACGTCAAATGTTTATAAATCACGTTTCGATAATTGGAACCCGGCATTGCAAGGCCCCTCGGATGTAACACGAGATCGGTGCCGCCCCGTTTGCGGAGTCTCGGTATCTTATGGAACAGATTCCCCGCAGCACACGGCTGTGCCGTCATTTTTCAATGGCGTCAGCCCTTGAAAAATGGCGGCAAGCGAAAATCACCTGTTTCCCTTTCCCCCGTTCTGAAAATTCACAATGGAATTATTCAGCGCTTTCTTAAAATTATTAGAATTAAATCTTTCCGCCGAACGGGCGGACACGGTTAGGGTTTCCAGCCGCGCCGCGTGTAATCGGCGACTCACCTTCGCACCAGCGGCGCCGCGGCGGGGGACCAGCCGCCGCCCAGCGCCTTCATCAAATCGACGCTGTAGGCCAACTGCGCCTGGCGGTTCTGCACCAGGGCCAATTCAGCGGCGTTCGCGCCGCGCTGCGCGTCCAGCACCTCGAGATAAGCGGAATAACCCGCCTTATAACGCAAGTCGGACAGGCGCAGCGCGTTCCGAGCCGCGTCGAGCTTGGCCTGCTGATCGGCCACCGCGGCCTGGGTCTGTTGGAGATTGGTCAAGGCGTCGGCCACTTCCTGAAAGGCGGTCTCCACGCTCTTGCGATAGTCGGCCAGCGACTGGCGGTGGCGGGCCTCGGCCTGGCGGGTCCGCGCGGCATAACGGCCCGAATCGATGATCGGCATGGCCGCGTCGAGGCCGATCGACCAGATGCGGGCGCCCGACTTCAACAAATCCCCGAACTCCGCGCTTTGAGCGCCGAAATCGCCGGTCAACGACAGGGTGGGAAATTGCTCGGCCTTGGTTCTACCGATCCGGGCGTTAGCCGCGATCAATTCCTGCTCCGCCAGTTGAATATCCGGACGGCGCTCGAGCAAGCTCGAGGGCAGACCCACCGGCGGGGTCGGCGGCAAGGACAGCGCGGCCAGATCTCCCGCCGCAATTTTTAAATCGAGATTACCGGTGAGCCTCCCCAATTGATGTTCGACCACCGCCCGCTGCCGCTGCAATTCGCGCAATTGCAGCGCCGCGTCGGCGCGCGCGCCCTGCGCCTGATTGAGTTCGAGTTCCGAGGCCAGCCCGCCCTCGGCGCGTTTCTGCATCACCGTCAGCGTATCGTCGCGCGAGGTCAGGGTTTGTTGAGTGACCGCGATCTGGGCGTCGAGCGCGCGCAGCGCGAAATAGGCCTGAGCCGTGGTGCCGGCCAAGGTCAGCGCGGTCACGTCGCGCGCGTAGCGGGTACCCCACACCTGGGCGCGCGCGGCCTCGGTGGCGCGTTTCAATTTGCCCCAGAAATCCAGTTCGAACGAGGCCGACAAGGCCAAGCGGTGCGAATTGGAAATGGGCGGCGTGCCCGCGGGCAACGTTTGGGCGTTTAAAGTGCTGCTGCGCGAACGGGCGCTGGAGGCGCCGAGTTGCACCTCGGGAAAGAGACTGGCGCCGGTTTCATCCAATAGCGCCTCGGCCTCTTCGATCTGCGCGAGCACACGCTCGATGTCGGTGTTGTTCCGCAGGGTCGCCGCCACCAGCTCATTGAGGCGCGGATCGTTGTAAAGCGTCCACCAGTCGGCGGCCAGCGCGTCTTGGGCGGCCGCCTCGGCCTCGCTGGGAAAGGCGGCCGGCAACTCGACGGCCGGCCGCTTGAAATCGGGACCGACGGCGCACGCGGCAAGCGTCGCCAGCATGGCAAAACCGGTCAGCCCCGCGCGAAACACGGACAGTACCTGCGAATTCATGATTTGTCCTCCAACAGCGGGTCGCGATGTGGCGCGGCGGCATGTTGATGCGAGGGCCGCGGCTTGCGCGCCAGCAAGGTGAAAAACAAGGGCACGAAGATCGGCGCGATGAAAGTAGCGACGATCATGCCGCCAAACACGCCGGTACCCATCGATTGCCGCGCCGCCGCGCCGGCGCCGGTGGCGAGCACCAGCGGCAGCACGCCGAACACGAAGGCCAGCGAGGTCATCACGATGGGCCGGAAACGCAGGCGCGCGGCCTCGATCGCCGCCTCGGCCGCGCTCTTGCCCTGCTCCATGCCTTGCATGGCGAATTCCGCGATCAGGATCGCGTTCTTGGCCGCCAGGCCGATCAGCACCACCAGCCCGATCTGGAAGTAGATGTCGTTTTCCAGACCGCGCAGAAAGGTGAAACCCAGCGCGCCCAGTAACGCGAATGGCACGGCGAGCACCACCGCCACCGGCACGCCCCAGCGTTCGTAGAGCGCCGACAAGATCAAATACACCATGATCAGCGCGAAACCGAAGGCGAATATCGAGGCGCTGCCGGTGCGTTTTTCCTGGAAGGCCTGGCCGGTCCACTCGATATCGTAACCGGCGGGCAGCGATTGTTTGGCGGTCTGCTCGACGGCCTTGATCGCCTCGCCCGAACTGAAACCGGGCTTGGCGCCGCCGAGCACCTTGGCGGCGATGAAACCGTTATAACGCTCGATTTGTTCCGGACCGATGATCTCTTCGACCTGGATCAAGGCCTTCAGGGGGATCATGGTGCCGCTGGTCGCCGAACGCACGTAGATATTGCCGAGGTCTTCGGGTTTGGCGCGGTACTGCGCATCGGCTTGAATGGTCACCCGGTAAGTGCGGCCCGACTTGTTGAAGTCGTTGACGTACAGCGAACCCATCTGCGCCTGCAAAGCGGCGAAGACGTCGTTGACCGGAACGCCCAGCGCCAAGGATTTCTCGCGATCGACTTCGACCAGCAACTGGGGAACGGTCGGCCGATAGAGCGTGCGCAGTCCCTCCAAGGCCGGGTTTTGACCGAGGGCGGCGATGAAGTCGTTGGTCACTTGCGCCAGCCGTTGCGGATCGGGGTCGCTGCGCCCGCGCACGTAGACTTCGAAACCGCCGGTCGCGCCCAGGCCGCGGATGGCCGGCGGATTAAACGCGAAGGCGATGCCGTCTTCCAGCATGAAACCCTTGCCGTTCACCTCCTCCACCAGCTGCTCGGCGGTCTGCTCGCGGTCATCCCAAGGATGGAGCGGCATGAAAATCGTCGCCGCGCTGCTCTTATTCGCGCTGCTGATCAGATCGAAACCGTTGACGATGAAAATATTCTCTATCGCCTCGTTTTCGGTCATCATACCGCGCAGCTGTTCGGTGGTTTTCATGGTGCGCGCCAGGGTGGCGCCGTCGGGCAGCGCGACCCCGCTGATGATGTAGCCCTGGTCTTCCGGAGGCACGAAGCTGCCGGGGATCCGCCAGAACAAAAAGGCGACCAGGGCGAGAAAGACCGCGAATATCCCCAGCGCGGTGACGCGCCAGCTCAAGGCCAGTTTGACCGCCTGCAAAAAGCGTTCGGTCACCCACCCGAAGCCGCGATTGAAGGGATTGAATATGAACCTGCTCATGACGCCGCCGCTGCTGCGGTCGCGCGGCTTGAGAAACAAGGCGCACAAGGTCGGGGTCAGGGTCAACGCGACGAAGCCGGATAACACCACCGCGACCGCGACGGTCACCGCGAATTGTCGATAAAGCTGACCGGCGATGCCGCCGAGGAACGCCACCGGGATGAACACCGCCACCAGCGCCAGCACGATGCCGATGACGGCGTTCTGCACCTCGCGCATCGCCTCCAGCGCCGCGTCGAACGGCTTCATCAAATGTTCGCGCATCAGACGTTCGACGTTTTCCAGTACGACGATGGCGTCGTCGACCACGATGCCCACCGCCAGCACCATCGCGAACAAGGTCAGGGTATTGATCGAGAAACCGAACAGCCACAAACCGGCGAAGGTGCCGATCAGAGACACCGGTACCGCGATCATGGGAATCAAGGTCGCCCGCCAGGTCTGGAGGAAGAGGAAGACCACCAGCAATACCAGGATCGCCGCCTCGATCAGCGTATGAATCACCGCCTCGATGGAGGCCGACACGAAGCGGGTGGTGTCGTAGGGAATGAGGTAATCCACATCCTCGGGGAAGCGGTCTTTTTTCAATTGCTCCATTGTCACCCGAACCGCCTCGGACATCTCGAGGGCGTTGGCGCCCGATTGCAAAAAGACCGCGATGGCGATGGCCGGCTGGCCGTTGACGGTGTTGGCTTGATCGTAACTTTGCGCGCCCAGTTCGATACGCGCCACGTCCTTGAGCCGCAACACGCCCTCCGGTCCGCCCGAACGCAGAATGATCTCGCCGAACTCCTCGGCCTCCAGCATCCGGCCGCGGGCGGTGACGGTGTAAACCAATTGTTGGCCGGCCGGCGCCGGATCGGCGCCGATTTTACCGGCGGCGTATTGGGCGTTCTGGGCGTTGATGGCGGCGGTGATATCGCCGGTGGTGAGACCGAGCCGGGCCATGCGGTCGGGCTGCAACCAGATGCGCATCGAATAGTCGCGCGCGCCGAAGACGATGACGTCCGCCGCGCCGGGAATCCGCTTCAGTTCATCGACGATATTCTGGGTCGCGTAATTCGACAGGTAGAGCATGTCGTAGGTGCTCTTGGGCGAATTGAGCGCCACCACCAGCAGAAAGTTTTGCGAGCGCTTGGCGACCGTGACGCCGTTGCGCCTGACCTCGTCGGGCAGGCGCGGCGTGGCGAGCTGCACCCGGTTGTTGACGTTGAAGGTGGCCTTGTCGATATCGGTGCCGACCTCAAACGTCGCGGTAATGGTGATTTGGCCGTTGGAGGCCGAGGTCGAATTGAAATACAGAAGATTCTCGACGCCGGAGAGCTGTTCCTCGATCGGCGCGGCGACGGTCTTCGCCAAGGTCTCGGCGGAGGCGCCGGGATAACTCGCGGTGATCGTGACCGTCGGCGGTGAAATCTCGGGGTACTGGGCGATCGGCAGGATCGAGGCGGAAACCAGGCCGGCCAGAACCAGGATGATCGCCAGCACGCTCGCGAAGATGGGCCGTTCGATAAAAAATTTAGACATGGAATTCTTTCCGCTCGGTTGCCGTGCCGTTGAAATGCGAAGGACCGCTCATGACTGATTACTTGGCGGCGGCTTGGCCGGGATCGTCGTTCCCGGCGGCGCCCGGCGCCATGGGCGCCACCGGCGCACCCGGCCGCAGCTTCATCAGATTATTGGTGATGACTTTGTCGCCGGGCGCCAGCCCCTGGGTGACGATCCAATCATGTCCCAGCCAGCCGGCGGTTTCGACGGGCTTAGGCTCGACGGTGTTGTCGGCGGACACCGTGAACAGCACTTTGCCCTGTTCGGTCTGCGACACCGCGGCTTGCGGCACTAGATAGGCCTCGCGGTCGCCGACCACGGCCTGGACGCGAACGAATTGGCCGGGCAATAAACGCAGGTTCGGATTGGCGAACTCGGCGCGCATCGCCACCGTGCCGATCTGGGAATCGATGGTCGAAGCGGTAAAATTCAGTTTGCCCACCCCGTCATAGGGCGAGCCATCGGGCAGGATCAATTTGACCTGGGTCTTGCCGGCCGCCTGGCGCAGTTTTCCCAGCTCGCTTTCGGAAAACGAGAACCTGACCCAGATCGGATCGACGGCCTGCATGGTGGTCAGCAGGCTCGCATCGCCGCTGGTGGCGATCAGATTGCCCTCCGAATATTGCGCGCGGCCGGTCACGCCCGAGATCGGCGCGGTCACTTTGGTGTAGGACAAATTCAATTCCGCGTTGCGCACCGCCGCTTCACTGGCGGTGACGGCCGCTTCGGCGCTTTTGAAGGTGGACGTGGCGTCGTCGAGTTCTTTTTGACTGACCGCCTTTTCCGTGACCAAGGGTTGCAGACGGCCGGCCTCGCGCTTGGCCTGTTCTAAATTGGCCTGGGCCTGTATCAAACCGGCGCGGGCTTGTTCGAGCGCTATCTCGAAGGGCGTGCGTTCGATGGTGAATAACAGGGCGCCCTCCTTCACCGTGGCGCCTTCCTGATAGTGGCGCTTCTCCAGAATGCCGGAGACCCGCGCATGGACCTGGACGTCTTTCGACCCTTCGACTTGGCCGACCGCCTCGATCAAGGTGGGCACCTTCTGAAGCTGGACCTCGACGACCGAGACCGGCAGAGGCGGCGGATTGGGCGGACCGCCCGCGGCCTCATCCTGCTTGCCGCAGGCGGCCAGACCGGCGATCAACGCCAGCGCGCCCAGGGTATGGAGGAAGGAGCGGGGACCGTGACTAAAACCGCCCCGATATTTCATTAAATAAATTAAGGCCATAAAAAGGGGTCCGATCGATGTAGGGATTGGGTAGGGAATTGGGGCAATTATATACAGTCATGACTGTATGTAAAGCTCGAAGCAAGGTGTAATCGAAATTCATCATCCCGTCAACCATAGAACACTGTTGGGACGTGTAAAACGCGTGGGGCGCAAAGAGGCGAGATTTCCAAATTTCATCCTCTAATGAGGACAAACCTAGACGACGGCCCGCCGAATGAATGTGAACATAAAATTTAGCGGGACTCGCGCGCCACGCGGATCAACGCCGATGCGCGGCGGCGGGACAGCGGGCCGATCAATAGCCGGCCGCGGACTCTCGCGGCGGCGGCGCGACGACCGTGGCCGTCGGGGCACCCGGTTCCTGGGCACGAAAGACTTCCCGCAAGGTACTGCGCAGTTCATCGTCCCGCCAGGGCTTGGACAGGAACTTGGAGATGAAACCGGTGTTGACCGCCTCGGTAACCGTTTTTAAATCCAGGTACCCGCTCAGGATCAAGCGGGCGGTGTTCGGATGCAGTTGTTTGGCGCGGCGCAGAAATTCGGTACCGCTCATCGCCGGCATGCGCAGATCGCACAGCAGCACGCCGATACGGCGGGTGGCCAGAATGGCGAAGGCCTCGTCGGGATCGGTGGTGGCGATGACCTCATAGTCTTCACCGCGCAACACCCGCTTCAACGCGGAGAGTATGCCGGGCTCATCGTCCAGGATGAGCAGACTGGGGCGCGCATCGCTGCCGAGCGACCGGACGGCGGAGACCGGAAAGCCGGTTCGCAACATATTCAGCAGGACATCCAATCTGACCGGCGGGCTGAAAAAATAACCCTGGATCACGCCGCAACCTTCCTTCAACAACATGCCCAACTGGCCTTCGGTCTCCACCCCTTCGGCGACCACGTCGAGCCGCAGGCTGGCGGCGAGCGCGATCACCGTGCGGGCGATGCAATGCGCCTCGGGGTTCTGCACCATGTCGCGCACGAAGGAGCGGTCGATCTTCAAGGTGTCCAAGGGAAAATACCGCAGATAACTCAGCGAAGAATAACCGGTCCCGAAATCATCGATGGCGAGGCGCAGGCCGAGCCGTTTCAAGGCGTGAAGTATTTCAAGGGTGACTTGCGCGTTTTCCGCCAAGCTGGATTCGGTAATCTCGAACTCGATATGCTCGGGAGGCACGCCCGAGGTCTTGAGAATCGCCGTCACCTCCTCGATGAATTGCGGGGCGGCGAGTTGTTTGACCGAGAGATTGACGGCCAAGGTGATCGGCCGTCCGGCTTGGTCGGCCAAGCGCCGGTATTGATTGCATGCCTCGCGAATCACCCAGAGTCCCACCGGAATGATCAGACCGGTTTCCTCCAAGATGGAAATAAACGAATTGGGCGCCACCACCCCGACCTGCGGCCGCTGCCAGCGCAACAGTGCTTCGGCGCCGACGATCTTGCCGGTGGCCGCCTGCACCTTGGGTTGATATTCCAGAAAGAACTCGCCCTCTTCGAGGGCCTGACGCAAGGCGCGCTCCATATCACGGCGGCCTTGGGCGAGATGATCCAGCTCCGAACTGTACATCACCAGGCTCTCCGGCAATTTTTGGCATTGGCTATGCACCGCCAATTCGGCATTTCTGAGCAGCGTCACCGCATCGCTGCCGTGCGCAGGATACAGCGCGGCGCCGACCCGCACCTGCATGAAGATATTTTCAGCCTGATCAATCGAGATCGGCTGGGCCAGGGCCGCGCGCAAACGCGCCGCCACCGCCTCGACGTTGACCGCGCCGGCCGTGTCGCTGATCAGCAAGCCGAATTCATGCCCGCTCATGCGCGCCGCGGTGCTCACCCCCAGCGCGGAGAGACTGTCGTTCTCGCGGATCATCTGGCTCAAACGCGCCGCGCATTCCTGTAAGACGCGATCACCGACGTGCCGGCCAAAGCTATCGCTGATTTCACCGAGTCCCCGCACCTCGAACACCAGCACCGCGAATTGAAAATGATTGCGGTGCGCCGTGGCGACGGCCTGACGCAGACGATCTTCGAAGAGGCGGCGATTGGGCAAGCTGGTCAGCGGATCGTAATAGGCCAGATAGTCGATCTGGCGGGTGGCCTCGATGTATTCCAGACCCAGCGATACGTCGGCCGCCACCTCTTCCAGCAACCGCATGCCGTCCTCACTGAAAAAGTTGCGTTCGTCCGCATACAAGGCCAGCACACCCACGATCCGGCCCTGCACCCGCAAGGGAAACGCAGCGGCCGAGTGAATATTCAACGCCGCGAAATCCGCGTTCCACATCGCCATACGCGCATCGGTCGCGATGTCGTCGGCCAGTTGGTGCTTACCTTCGCGAAATACCCGGCCGACCAGACCCCGCCCTTCCGGCTGATCGTCCCGCCGGGTGAGATTGACCCGTTCGATGAAGTTTAGCCCCACGCCGGCGTGGGCGGCGCAATTCACGCCGTCGGTAGCGACGTCGAGCAAACCCACCCAGGCCATCCGGAACTCGCCGATGTCCACCGCGATGCGGCAGGCCTCATGGAGCAGTTCGGCGGGATCGCGAATCCGCAGGATCGCCCCGTTGTTGGCGCTCAACATACTGTGGATGCTATTCAGCCGCGTCAGGTGCGCGTCACGCTCGCCGAGCGCCTGGTTGGTTTCACCCAAAGCACACATATAACGCTTGACCAGCCAATAGAGCCAGCCGGCGGTAATGGTGACGAAGAACCAGCCCTTCACCATTTGTATCAAGATCAACAGTTCGACGTCGTCGACCAGTGATTTGAGCAATTGATCGGATCCCGCGATCCACAGCACGCTCAACACGAAATACCCGAAAACGATCTTCAGCGCGATGGTGGAACCGTCATTGGATGAGTTGCTGCTCGACACGAATCATTCCCTAGTAAAAAACCAAGTTTCCTAAGGCTTAAAAACCCTTCTATCACATGGGCGTGTAGCGGCGGTTGGAATTAAATCTTGAAGAGACCGCCGGGATTTGTGAAAACGATTGATATTTCACGGACCTGCATCGCGCCAAGCCGCGCCGGATCCCATGCCGGCCCGCTCAGCCGCCGAACAGCGGCTCGTAGTGATTATTGTTGATGAAGAGCAGATTGAGGACATGCACGGCGCCTCCATGAGGACCGCGGAATTGGTTGGCATCGAGAAAGGGCACGACCGAGCTGTCGGGCATGGTCATGAAGACATTGACGTCGAACTGGACATGGGCGCCGTGGGTGGCATGGACGACGTTCTCCACCGCCCGCAGCACATGCGCGCCTTGCGCGCCGAGGATATCGAGCATCTGCCAGGCGTCGGTGCCGGTCGCTTCGCGCACCCGCTGAATCAACAAGGCCCGGTCTACGCCCAGCCCGAGATAATTGAGCTGCTGATGAATGGAATCGATCAGGCACACGAACTCGAAGGCGTCGGAGCCGCCGCGGACGAAACCGAGGTGGCCGAGGGCGGTATCGACGGCGACGGGATCGAGCCGTTTGCGCGGCGCTTGCGCCACACTTTTGCCGATCATCGCCAGTTGGTCGCGGCCGGTGCCTTTGAGTTTTTCGACCAGTTCGCCCGGATTGGATGCGCCGTATTGTTCGGCCAGTTTTTCGAGCGCCACCGAGTCCATGCCCTTGAGCATTTCCATCAGTCCCTTGCCCATGGAGGCGCCCAAATCGATGTCGATGCGCTTGCCGAGGAACTCTCCGAAAATCTTCAACAGTGAAGCACCCTGTCCGCCACGTTCGATATAACCCTGTAATGCCCTCTCCACCTTCAGCAAACGCGCCTGCCGCTCCCCGATGCCGACGCTGTCCTCGTCGCGGCGGCCGTCGATCAAATCGAAACCGAAATTGAGGCCCATGTCCGCAACCAGGTCGCCGACGATTTCCGCGGGTACCTGCAGGCCGCCGTTATTGGCGTCCACCAGCGACTTCAGCGATTCAAGTATGGTTTCCTGCAGGCGCGAGATGATGTATTCCTTGTAATAGGGATTGGCTCGCACCTTTTCCGCCTGGGCGTAGATGTGATACGAGATTCGTTTGTTGACTTCGATCATGTCGACCAAGGCATCGCCCATGCCGAGATACTCTTCACCCATGACGCGTATTCCGTCGGCGGCGAAACCGATGATCTGATTGGTGGGACCGTCGCCGGCGAAGAGATTGTCCTCGTTGAGATACAACACCCGATAAATCGCCGGGAGGATGACGTCGAGGCTGGCGCCTTCCGAAAGCGAAACGCCCAGCAGGCCCGCCATCGCAGCGAAGTATTTTTTCTGCACGGCGAGCGGCGCGGACTTGAGGCGCGCCGCTTCGATGACCAGGGCGCGCTTCAAGGTCGCGTTGCGCACCACATGGCGGATATTGTCACCGGACTGCGCGCCGAGTTTGGAACTGTAATCCTTGGGCCAGGCGGGACGCGACATGCGGCCGACCTCGAATTTTTTCAGCACCGGCGTGGGGCTGCCGCGGGTGGGACGAACACGGTCGCCCAGCCAGGGGAAAAAGGCCCGCAGAAATTCCCCGCCGTCGGCGAAGGCGCGCGGCGCTTCGCGATACTGGCGGATGAATTCCACCAGTTAGGATTTGATGCCGTAGAGTTTGTAGCCCTCTTTTTCCAAGGCCGGCGTGACGACTTCGTCGAAGAGCGTGTTGACCCGCCGGGAGGCATGCGTGTAGGCCTCGCCGCCGATGGTAATCCGGCGTTGCACGACCGCGCCGCCCGCATCACGAATGCGTTGCGTGACCCAAGGCACCGAAGAAACATTTCGCGGGGCCAGCAATTGAAACGGGCGCGCGCCCAAACGGGAGGCCGCCGCGCCCTTCGCGTCCGCCTCGTGTTCCAGTCCACGGTCATCGTTGATCGCGACGCCGTCAAACCGCGTCGTCGCCGGCACGCGTCCCTGCTTTTGCTGCACCACATGCCAGGCCTCATGCGGCAGGTGACGCTCTTGGCCGGGTGCGACGTGAATCGCCGCGCCTTGAGTGTAGGCCGAGGCCTGCAACTGGGCGGGACGCGGCGAGTTGTAATGGACCTTGACGTCGTCCATCGCGACGCCGGACAGCGTTTCGACACCGGCTCGCAGCGCACCCGGCAGGTCGGCCGCATTGGACGCAACGGCCGCCGGTTGCCCGTGACGCGCTCGCGCGGCGAGATGCTCGTCGATACGGTTTTGCAATTGAGTGAGTCGCGACCCTTGCGGACCGCGCTCGCTCATGAGTTGCACTTGCCTCTGGCGGACGGCCTCGTCGCGCCGGTCGATGAATGAAGGCGGAGACGAACCCGCCGCACGGCGAGACTGTCCGGCGACGGACGTCCCGCGAGTCCGGCGCGGCGCGCCGGCCCGGGAATGATCTTCCATCCGCCGCGTTTCTTTGGAGGATTTCATGGATCCTGCTCCTTGCTGGCCTGTTATCCCGCATCCTTGCCGCGCACACTCAGCGCAATTTTAAGGAAGCTCTGAATAATTCCATCCTGGAATTTTCAGCGCACCGGAAAGCGAAAATGTGATTTTCGCCTCCCTTCATTTTCAATGGCTGACACCATTGAAAATGGCGGCACATCCGTGTGCCGCGGGAACCTCTGAATAGATCAGAGGTTCCTTGAATGTCCCGCTGGTTGTTCAGGCGTGCCGGCGATACACCGCGCAGGTCGCGCCACATTTTTCACCCGACCAGCTCCGCGATCAGCGCCGCATCCGCCGCGCCGGTGGCGGGCCGACCGCACGCGGTTTGATATTCCTTGATCAAACGCGCGCTGGTCCGGCCGAAAATCCCATCGGCCTTGACGCTCCAACCCCGCTCGGAGAGGCCGATCTGAAGCAGGCGCACATCCAGGCCGCGCTGCATCGGCGCTTGCAGCGCCAAGGCGCGGGTGCCCGGTTGCGGGCCGTCGTAACAACCGGGTGGGGTGGCGCACAACGTGGCCGTGGAGATTTCCTTGCCGCGCACCACCAGCGGTAAATCCAGTCCCCAATACGCTTGCTCGATCAAACGCTGAAAGGCGTCCATGCGATACACCGTCGCGCGCAGATCGGCGCGGGGATGGCCGGCCAACCAGGCGCGGCGGGTCGCGACATAGGCGGTGATCCACGGCCGTTCACCGGCGGCGGCGACATCGCCCACCTCGCGGGTGACGCGCCCCGCCAGCGCCTTCCACGAACCGTGCACGAAGCTGTCGTACACCACCGCCACGCCCAGAGGGCTGCCGATGCCCAGGCGTTCGGCGGTGCGGGCGGCCGGCTGCCAATAGACCTCGTCGAAGAAGGCATCCTGGGTGTCGCGCATCACCGGGTCGTCGGCGCTGGCGCGCAGGATATTGTGCAGTTTGAGATCGCTATCCAAGGTTTCTTTACGCGCCGCGCAATCCGGCAGGCAGACGCCGATCCGTTCACCGAAACGCGCGCCGGCGTTCGCGCAATATCGCTGCAGCAGGCCGTGCAGATTGCCCGAGCCCAGCGTGGTCTGCGAGCGGCCGAAGGTGAGCCGGCCGGTGTCGCCCGCGATCAGGGTGACTTGGCTGTAATCGCCGAGCACCTCGCCGGTCTCGAAAATATTGACGATGGCCTCGGCGGTTTTCTTTTGGGTGGCGGTCAGCATATCGGTCGTCCGGTTCGTTCAACAGGCAATTCGGCGGATGACGCTGCGGCCATCCGCCACCGCGAGCGGCTCAGTTCATCCGGCCGTCGCGCCGCAAGGCCTCGCTCAACAATTTGAAATACAGCGCGGCGCCGTGATCACCCACCGTCTCCTTGAGCCGCGCGCGCAATTCGTCGGGATCGAGTTCGAGTTTGTCGAGGAGTTTGTACCAGACCGGCGGATCGAGCACCAGCCGGCCCAATTCGTCGATATAGAGCACCGTGCCGGCGTGGGCATAACCCATGGCCGCCAGGGGCGAGAGCGGCACCACGTCGCGATTATTGACGATGCGCACGAAACGCGCGCCGAGCCCTGTTTCCAACTCGCGGGCGAAACTTGCGTCGCCGCACCGCGGCTGCCCGCACACGTAAAGGCCGCCGATCCGCAACCCGGCGAGCGGATTACCGGCCGGCGCGGCCTGGGACTCCACCAGCAAACGGTGGCCGGCCAGCACCGCGAGCGCGCCGCCGAGGCTATGACCGGTCAGCCATACCGAGCGATTAGGATGGTGCTGTTCGATCAGCTGGCGCAGGGGCGGCCACACCGCGTTCAGCGCTTGATGGAATCCCGAATGGACTTGCAGGGCCGGCATCCACGCAGAGTCTTCGAGTTTGCACTGGAGGTCGGTGAGGATGTCGCCGGCCTGGAGCGGCTCGGTGCCGCGGAAGGCCACCACGAGGATCCGCTCCGACCAGGCGACGAAGAGTTGGGTATCGATCCTGCCGCTCGACACCGAAATGAATTGCGTTTGCAGACCCCAGGCCCGGCAGCGCTGACTGATCTCGCTTTCGGAACGATAGGCGAGTTCGGCGAAACGCGCCATCCAAAAGGCGTTGACCGGTTCGTAGCGGCGCGCCTCGGGCAGGAAGCCGGCGAAGTCGTCGAGATCGATCGCCTTCGCGGCAACCACCGGCGCGGGCAGGCCGGCGGGGGTAACCGCGCCCGGCGCCGCCGGCGCCTGGCCCTCGCCGGCCTGGGCCTCCCCGCTGGTGGCCGGCCGCAGCGAACCGCGCACCCGCATGACCTTCTGCAACATGTCGAACCAGAACGGCGCGCCCAGCGAGAGCGCGACGGCCGTCAAGGCCCAGCCGATCATCGCCCACCACCAACCCCAACCCGCCGGCACACGGTCTTGCCAACCCAATAAGGGCGTGAGCTGCACCGCCTCGCGTTTCGCGGTAGCCAGCCACGCGCAATCGGCCGGGCCGGCTGCCGGCGCGCCATCTTGGGATGCAGTCGCCGCCTTGTTCATTTCATCAGCGCCGAGACAGCCGCGCAATTCCGGGTCCGCGAGCGCCCGCTCGACGCCCTTGACGTATTGCTGGCTCAGCGCCGGGTCCGCGGTCAACACCGAAAAGATGTGCAAGGTATCGGCGTTGGTGGCCAGGGTGACGACCAGGCCCACGACCAGCAAACGCCAGGAGAGTTTTCTGCGGAACCAGCCGACCGCCCGTTCCTGGGTGTCGCGAAACCAGAGCGCGATCAGTTGCTGCAAACGCTGCGTATCGCCGCCCGCCTCGCGCAGAAAATCCGTGAGCGTGGCGGTGGCCGTCGCGGCCCCGTACTCTTCACCTTTGATCGCCATGGCCACCGCGATCTGATGCGGCGAGTGCCGCAACTCGGCGTAACGCCGGCCGGTCATGACATCGAGCAGCACCTCGGCGAACAGTTTATCGCGGATATAAGAAGGATCCCGGTCATTTTTATCCTGCAGGGCCAGGATGCGCGGGTGTTGATAAAAGGCCGCGAGGAGGGCTTCGCTGCACAACAAGCGGCCAAGGGCCGCGCGCAGATTTCGCCCGCGCAAGCCATACCATTCGTTCCAGGCCTCCACCAGGGCGGTGACGATCAGGCTGAGTACGAGATAAACGAACATCAAGCCGATCAGCGCGTCCAGCATACCCAACGGCGACATCCTTGACCCCCTCCCCCATTCGATCGCGCGGCCTTTTAATCACCCGTCGAGCCTGGCCCTGTTTTCTCAAGGCCGGTACCCCCGGCGCGCCGGCCGCCTGCTTACGCCCTCAAGCCCGGCTAATGTAACTCAAGCGGTGATTTTTTCAATCGACAAGGCGCCGCGCCAACGGCGTCGCGGAAAAATCCACCGCGCGGCGTCGACAACCCAGTAATCCACTCGGCTATTGGAAAGCCAAGGCCACGCGACACCGGTATTCGTCGAGGGCGGGCGTCCTTCTCGCACGTTATGACGCGCCGACGGACTCCGTGATCAGAGGGCCCGGCCGACTCGGCACCGCCGCTCACTCGCCGCCGGTCTCCTCCGCCGCGACCGGCCACTTGGCGAGGCGTTCGATGGTCAGACCGGCGGGCCTGGGCACACCGACATTCCAATGCACGGGGTAGTCGGAGACATCGCCCAAGCGGCGATAACCCCGCCGCTCGTAAAAGGCCACCAGCTCATGCCGCTGGCTGATCACCGTCATCACCAGCCGTTGCGCCCCCATGGCCCGCCAGGCATGCCGCTCGGCCTCCGCCAAGAGCCGTTTGCCGATACCTTGGCCTTGCAAAGCCGGCTCGACCGCAAACATGCCGAGTTGGACATCCGTCCCGTCTTTTTCCAAACGCATGCAGGCGACGATCCGGCCACCACCGGTGGCCACCATGAATACCGTATCTGTATGGACCAGCAGATCACTCAACTCCACCAGGCTGGTGCGCGGACCCGCCACCCAATCGGCTTCGTCGGTCCAGCCTTGCCCGCCCGCGACGCCGCGATAGGACAGATTGACCAGATCGCAGATGGCCGCCGCATCGCCGGCCGTGGCCACGCGGAACGAAAGGGAGAAGACGTTCTCAGTGGGTCCGTCGAGCATCGGCGAAGAGGGCTTATTGGATGAATGGCAAAGATAAAATATCACGATCGCATCGACACCATGGCCGTCCGGCCCCTCGCGCTTCGCGGCGGGCCCGCTAAAAACATCAACCTCAGTACAGGAATAAGTCGACGCCTGATAAATGATTTTTTAAGTATCGAGGCCGCATTACCGATATTGAATGTTATGTGCGCAAACGCCTTCCCACCCTTTTCTCACGACCTGTCGTACGGCGGGCGGGACATGGCCATGACCTTCGTCTTCACCTCGGAAATTGAAAAATGACGGGCACCTATTCGTTCGGATTGGTGGCGCTTTCATTGCTGGTGGCGATCCTGGCCTCGTACACGGCGCTCGATCTCGCCAAACGCATCGGTCGGATTCAGGCCTCGGGTCATCGTCACTTCTGGCTGGTCGGCGGGGCCTTGGCGATGGGGGTCGGCATTTGGGCGATGCACTTCATCGGCATGCTGGCCTTCCACATGCCGATCAAGATGGGATATGACCTGTGGACCACGCTGTTGTCCTTGGCGATAGCGGTGGTGGTGTCCTGGTTCGCCCTCTATTTGACGACCATGAAAAAACTGTCGTTGACTCATTTATTGGCCGGCGGGGTCTTGATGGGGATGGGGATCGCGGCCATGCACTACACCGGCATGGCGGCGATGGCCATCCATCCCGTCATGAGTCACGATCCGTGGCTGTTCACCGCGTCGGTGCTGATCGCCATCACCGCGTCGATCGTCGCGCTGTGGATGACCTTCTCGCTGCGCGCCGACGGGCGGCAATACGCCTTCACGCGCAAGATCGCGGCCGCCGCGGTGATGGGTTTCGCGATCACCGGCATGCATTACACGGGGATGGCCGCGGCCAGATTCGCGCCGGAAAGCGTCAGCCTGGCGGCCCAAGTTGACGGCACCTGGCTTATCATCACCGTCTCGGTCATCTCATTGAGCATTTTGACCATCGCGATCATCCTGTCGATGCTGGATGCGCGGTTCGATTCACAGAACAGCAAATTCACCCAATCGCTGCAAGCCGCCAACGACAAACTGCTGCACTTCGCCACTCACGATGCCTTGACCGATCTGCCCAACCGGTTAGTGTTGGCCGAGCGTATCGAGCGGGCGATCCACCTCGCGCGGCGCAACGACCGGCCGTTCGCGGTGATCTACATCGACCTCGACGGTTTTAAAATGATCAACGACTCGCTAGGTCATCTGGTCGGCGATGCCCTGCTCAAATCCGTGACGCAGCGCCTGCTGAGCATACTGCGCAAGGAAGACACCCTCACCCGCGTCGGCGGCGATGAATTCGTCCTATTGGTCGAAAATCTCGTTCAACCGGAAAATTGTTTGCATATCTGCGAACAAATCCAGGCCGCGATGCGCCTCCCGCTGGAGGCCGGCAAAACTCAATTACACATCACCGCCAGTATCGGCGTCGCGATCTTCCCCCAAGACGGCGATTCGGTCGAATCCCTGCTGCACAACGCCGACGCCGCCATGTATGAAGTGAAACGCAGCGGCCGCAACGCCTACCGTTATTTCGAGCCGGCCATGAACACCAATGCCTTGCGCACCTTGCGCATTCAAGCCGATTTACATAAGGCCCTCGATACTCAAGAACTCGAATTGTATTATCAACCCAAATTCATCGGCGACAGCATCGAACTCAACGGAGCGGAGGCGTTGCTGAGATGGAAACATAAAGAATTGGGAGACATCAGCCCCAGCGAATTCATTCCCATTGCCGAACGTTCGGGGCTGATTCTCGAGATCGGCGAATGGGTGATCCGGCAAGTCTGCCGGCAACAGGTCGAATGGATCAAGGCCGGCATCGAACCGATAAAAATCGCCGTCAATCTCTCGGCGAAACATCTCCGGCAACGTCATTTAGGCACGTTGATTCTGGCCATCGTTCAAGAATATCAACTCGACCCCGGACTGCTGATGCTGGAAATCACCGAGAGCGCGGTCATGGAGGATGCCGAAGAAAATGTCGCGACTATAAATCAGTTGCAGCGCGTCGGCTTCGATGTCGCCATCGACGATTTCGGAACCGGTTATTCCAGTCTCAGTTATCTGCAGAAATTCCAGGTACGCCAGATCAAGATCGACCAATTCTTCGTCGCCGGCCTGGATAAAAATCATGCCGAAGGATTCGCGATCGTTTCCGCCATCATCGGCCTGGCCCGCGCCTTGAAAATGGAAGTGGTCGCGGAAGGCGTGGAGGCCGACTCCCAACTGCAAAAACTCATGCGCCTCTCTTGTGATCAGTTTCAGGGTTACCTGCTCGGCAAACCCATGCCGGCGGCGGAATTCACTTCCTTACTGCGCCGACGCGGGATGAAACGGCTGTCGGGTTAAAACGCAACGTGACGGGCGAATCAAAGGCGATGGTGATAAACCACCTTCATCTTTAACTTTATCTGCGGTACGCTGGCCGTAGAATTGATTCATCCCCATCACCGACGCGGCGGATAATTTCATGAGTTTATTGATGGCGTTTATGTTCCTGCTGGCGGGCGTGATGTGCATCAACCGACCGGCACGCATCGTAGCCTGGCTGGCGAGCGCGTTGAAAAATCCGGGAAACCCCGAGGGACCCGTCTGGCTGCAGGGCCGCGGGATTATTTACTTCATCCGGGTCATGGGGTTTTTGTCGCTGATTAATGCGGTGATGTATATATATCTGTCTCAACAGGCCTGATTTTCCATACCGCGGCGCTCCAGCGGTTATCGACCACCAGTTTCACCTTCTGGCCGGCGGGTATCGTAAGTTCCGTGGGCTCGAATCAATGATTGAGGATCACGATTTCGTAGCCTTCACTGTCCGCGAAAACCTGCGGCGTCACGCCAAAGGTGAGCACACCGGCGAAAATGATACGGATAGAACGCATGAGCTGTGGACAGATAAACAGCGCGAAGAGATAGTAATAATTACGATTATTATCTATATTCGTCAACCTGTTAGCTAAACATCCCCGCTCAGCGATCCCGGCCATCCCCGCTGTGAGTTAAATCTGCCACATCACCGTAATCTGAAAACCGTGCGGCGAGTTTGGTGAACCGCGCATCGACATTTTGTTTATACTACCGGCGCAACGGCCGGCGGACGATCCGTTGGGATAAGTTCGCGCAACAACCGCGACTTGCGGGAACGGCGGATCATCTGACGGCGGTCCCTTTTTCTCGACACACCGTAATCGAACCCGAGCCCCGGTAGCTCAGCTGGATAGAGCATCCCCCTCCTAAGGGGAAGGTCGTGCGTTCAAATCGCGCCCGGGGCACCATTTCTTACAATAAATTGCATGACACTCGCGTGGCTTGGGATAGTGCCAGAGCGGCCAGCCTGCGTAGTAAGGCCATTTTCACTATCGCCATTTACATAGCCCACCAATCAACGTTGTCGTTTCCTTCCGGTGCAATACAGCTATCGCCTATTGACACCCTACCGGTGCGCTCTCTCATCCAGCGACCACAGCAGAGCGGTACTCATGTGCACAGCCCCGCGCGGCGCTTGTCAAGATCAGGTTTTACTCACCGTTTCCTTGTCGAGGCGTAGGCACGCGGCTTGATATTGCGGCAACGTGCGTCGAGCTGATGGGCGATACGTTGTTGCAATGGCTCGCTCAACGAAGCACGGCCGATGGCACGCAGTGTTGCGCCGGGATTCTTGCCGTTGAAAACCGCCACGCCGCCCGGCGCAGTGCGTTTGATGTACCAGCCCGGCAAGGCCACCACGGGTTGTGCGCTCACCGGCTCGCCGACCGCCGAACTCAGCCACTCGCTCAGCCAGCGGGCTTGCCGTTGCGCTTGTTCCAGCGGCGCGCGCTCGCACCAGCCTGGAAACTGAAGCGTCTTGGCATCGTAATCGACTTGCCATTCCTTCTTGTTGTCGTGCTTCATCGGCTTGGCGCGGCCCTTGGTTTCGATCGCAAACACCCCGCCTTCCCCGATCACCACGTGGTCGATGTTGAAGCCTTCCGCCGGCAGGTCGTGATAGACACGGTAGCCATCGCGCAGGAGCTGATTGAGTTCCTGGCCGACTGCTAGTTCGGCATCAAGGCCGAGTCGATACGATTGGAGGGAGGACATCTTCTGAGTGATTTTCAACGTAAGGTAGGCGACGGCACCAATACCGGCCAGCAAATAAAGCCCCATTATCCCGACACCGAAACGAGACCCCGTGCTCAGTTGTTCCAAATACATCGCGTAGAGCAAAAGCGGTATTCCGGGCAGTGCCATGAGATAGCCGAAGGCATCCAGCCGCATGTCGTCAATGGTATCGCGCAAAGATTCTCCCGGACTGCGCAACAAGTCTCGCGTCAACGGCGTGTGTTTGCGCACTTGCGTCAGTCGTTTCCGCCAAAGTATGATCGCGGTAACGCTGACTAACAGACTGCCCAAATAGATCGCCATCGGTATCAAGACCATACGCATCAACCTCTTTCAATAACGCACTTTTCAGCATGAGCCTAACCGCCCGCCCGACCTCTAGACAGGAGCCGGTTATCATGACGATGACGCCCATTTCGTCTCATGCCTACATATCACTCGTCGGGATCCGACATCAGTCTCGCATGCATGCGATATAAGAAGAAACTATGGCCATATCGAAAGCTCAACTTCTCCTCTGCCGCACGCCCTGCGACATCCTCGACTTTACCCCTCGTTCCTCAGCCTTTATCCTGCGCCCATGAATGTCATCGCATCCGCCAGCGCACCCGCGGCCAGTGCCACGGTGATGGCCTCGGCCGGCACCGGCAAGACTTGGCTGCTGGTGACCCGCGTCGTGCGTTTGTTATTGGACGGCGCCGCCCCCGACGCCATCCTGGCCGTCACCTTCACCCGCAAAGCCGCGGCGGAGATGGCGGCGCGGCTCACCCAACGCCTCGCCGAACTGGCCCGCCTCGACGTCCACGGCCGCCATGCCGCGCTCGCCGCCATGGGTATCGCGCCGAACGACGAATTGCTGCGCAACGCCGCCGATCTCTACGAACGGCAACTGCGTCACACCCGCCAGGTACGCTTCACCACCTTTCACGCCTTCTGCCAAGATTTGCTGCGGCGTTTTCCGCTGGAGGCGCAAGTGCCGGCGGGTTTCGAGGTGCTGGATGGCCCCGGTCTGCTCGAACAACAGGCCTGGGACGCCTTGCTCAACGAGGCCACCGCCGCGCCGGACGCCGCCACCGGGCAGGCCCTCGCCCTGTTGTTCGACCGATGCAACGGTCTGCACAACGCCCGCGCCGCGCTGCGGCAATTCATCAACTACCGCAGCGACTGGTGGGCCTACACCCGCGAGCAAAACGCGCCCGTCGAGTGGGCTTTGCGGCAACTCGCCGCCGCGCTGGAAGTGGACCCGACGAGTGATCCGCTCGCCGGCGCCCTATCATCACGTGCTCAACAGGAACTGCGCGAAGTCGCCGCGCTGCTCGGACGCCACGGCACCGACACCTCCGTTGCCCAAGCCCGCGCCATAGTCGACGCCCTTGACGGCGCGGGTGACGGCAACGCGCGGTTGACCTTGCTCAAACGCGCCTTCCTCACCCAAAAAGACACACCGCTGGTCCGCAAAGCCGGCAAGGCCCTCGCCGACAAACTCGGCGCGGCGGGACAAGATCGTCTGCTGGAATTACATACGCTGTGGGCCGAACGGCTGCTGGTAATTCAAGATCAAGTGCGCCGCCGCGCAACGTTCTTGCTCACCCACGCCTGGCTCAACGCCGGCACGCGCCTGCTCGATCACTTCCAGCGCATCAAGGCCGAACAACGCATGCTCGATTTCGCCGACCTCGAGTGGAAGGCCTATCGTCTGCTCAATCACGGCGATCACGCGGAGTGGGTGCAATACAAACTCGATCAGCGCATCGAACATATTTTGGTCGATGAATTTCAAGACACCAATCCCACCCAGTGGCATTTGCTATATCCGCTGTTGCAGGAGCTGGCGGCCGGCGGGCAGGAACGCGCGCGCAGCGTGTTTCTGGTGGGCGATACCAAACAATCGATCTACCGCTTCCGCCGCGCCGATCCCAATTTATTTCCCGCCGCGCAATACTGGTTGGCGGAACATCTGCGCGCCGATACTCATGGCCTCGCCGCCTCCTGGCGTTCGGCGCCGGCGGTCATCGATTTCGTCAATCAGGTTTTTGAAAGCGGTCCGCTGGGCGCCGCGCTGGCCGAGTTTCCCCGCCACGGCACTCATCGCACGGAATTGTGGGGGCGTGTCGAAATCTTGCCCTTGGTCATCCCCGCGGACGAAACCCCGCCCGCAGCGGCGACGGAACTGCGCAATCCTTTGCGACAACCGCGCGTGATTCATCAAGACCGGCGCCATCTTCAAGAAGGCAATGCGATCGCCGCGCGCATTCAAGGTCTGATAAACGATTGCGTCGCCGTGGGTGAGGCGAGCCAGGCGCGCCCGCTGCGTTACGACGACATCATGATCCTGGTGCGGCATCGCACGCATTTATCCGATTACGAACAGGCCTTACGCGCCGCCGGCATCCCTTATGCGAGCGCCAATCGCGGCACCTTGCTGCACTGCGCGGAGATTCAAGACCTGGTGAGCCTGCTCACCACGCTCATCGTGCCTTACGACAATCTCGCGCTCGCGCAGGTATTGCGCTGCCCGCTGTTCGATTGCAGCGACGAGGATTTAATCGCCCTGGCGCGCCACGAAACACATGTCAGCTGGTTCGAACGCCTGCGCGAACTCGGCCCGACCCTGGCGGCGGGTTCGCCGCTGGCCCGCGCCGCTCGCTGGCTGACACACTGGCAAAATCTCGCGGGCCAGCGCCCGGTGCACGATCTGCTGGATCGCGTCTACGTCGAAGGCAATGTGCCGGCCCGTTTTGAAGCGGCCTTTCCCGCACATCTGCGGCCGCGGGTGCGCGCCAACCTCACCCGCTTCATCGAACTGGCGCTGGAAGTGGATAGCGGCCGTTATCCCAGCCTGTCGTCTTTTCTCCACCGCCTGCGCAGCGTCGAAAGCGCCGACGACGACGCCCCCGACGAGGCGCCCATCGCCCACGCCCAAGGCGGCGTGCGCATCCTCACCATCCACGCGGCGAAGGGTTTGGAGGCGCCGGTGGTGTTCCTCGCCGACGCGGCCGGCGCGGGGCGCGCCCATCGCGCTTATCAAGCGTTAGTGCGCTGGCCCACCCTGGCCGCCGCACCCACCCATTTTTTACTCACCGGCAAAAGCGCCGAGTTGGACCGGATCAGCGCGGCCTTGATCGACGAGCAGCAGACTGAAGAACGACGCGAACAGGCCAACCTGCTCTATGTCGCGCTGACGCGCGCCAAACAGCTCTTATTCATCTCTGGCTGCCAGCCTCAACGCGGCGAGGAATTGGGCTGGTACGGACTCATCGCCGCGCAGCTGGGTGAGGTGACGCGCGTCTGCCAAGAAGGCTGGCATCGGCAACAAGGCACGCCGCCGCTCGCCGCGCCGCTCGCGGCGCGAATAACACCGCTGGTCCCGGACATCGATCCCCGCTTGAACGCGCCGCTCGTCGCGCCGCCGCCGGATATCGAAATCGCCCCCAGCCGCCACGCCACCAGCGACGACGACAGCTACGACGGCGATGAGGACGGCCGCGAACGGGGCCGCGCCATTCATCATTTTTTGGAACTGTTATGCGGCGAGCCGCGCCACACGCCGCAGGATGCGCGCGCGCGCGTCGCCGCCGAATTGAATTTAAATTCCAACGATCCGCGGCTTGATGCCTGGTGGAATGAAGCGGCGCGAGTCTATGGCGATGCGGACCTGCGTCCCTGGTTCGACCCCACGCACTACGATGCGGCCTACAATGAAGTGCCCATTCAATATCAACAGGGTGACGCGGTGATTTACGGCGTGATCGACCGGCTGGTGGTGCATGGCGACCGCTGCGCGGTGATCGATTACAAAACCCATCGCGGCGCCGCCGACGCACCGCATGATTACGCAGCGCTTTTTCGCGAACAATTGCATTTGTACGCGCAAGGCGTGGCGCGGCTGTGGCCGGAAAAAACCATTGACGCCTATCTGCTGTTCACCGCCAGCGGCCGTATGGAGCGACTCGATAGATAATCCTCGGCGGGAGGAAAACAATTAACCACGGACAATACAGAGAAGATAAATGCTACATATCTTTATCGAAGTCGCTCATAGGTGAACCCAATGCCGCAACATTCAAACGGGCAAGGGTCGCAAGTTCGAACCTTGCACCGCCCACCAAAAAATCATTTTGGTTAAGAACCACGACATTCCCGGAATGGGTTCCATACTGATTATTTGTCACAGAGCCGTCAAACTCATTCGCGAACGCACTGAGTGTAAACGCGCTGCCGGTGTTGTACAGCGGGTCGATGAACACGCACTTCACCTTGCCCGTAAACTCCGCCTCCAGCGCCTCCAGCGCCTTCAACGCCTTCAACGCCTTCAACGCCTTCAACGCCTTCAACGCCTTCAACGCCTTCAACGCCTTCAACGCCTTCAACGCCTTCAACGCCTTCAACGTCAACAGGTTATTCCCAGAGATCAGCTAGTTGTCGAAAATGTCGCTCTCCGTCACCCGCTGCTTCGCGTGATACTACCTCTCCCGATCCTCCAACAAAATCGCGGCTCCAACTTTGGCCGCGCATCCTTACCGATCCAGGTGAGTTCGAGCTTTTGTTTCTTAGTCATCTGATGCCTTTGTTTCAAACACCGAGACGAGCGCGGACATGCGCCTGCTCTCGGATTCGTGCCTGTATCTGTGCATACAATTGAACTTCCTGATTCTCGCGGTCACTGACCGTGACAACCAAGGCATAATCCTCTGATTCCTTGCACAGGGGTGTCCCCCAGTCCTTGTCTTGACGGGTGACCACAACGAACCATTTGACATCTGGTGACAATTGCCGGAACTCCCATATGGACGATTGGACGGTGCCTTTTTCACGCTCTTGTGATGTAATTTTGCGGTTAGCCTGGGACGCGTCGGGAATAGTCTTTTCCACATCCTTCTTCAACGCTTGATTGAAATGGCGCTGTACTTCCACCAATGAACTCCCCTTAACTAATCGGTAGCTGATTTTTGTAGCGACATAGTCCACGCGCGTTGTTCTGACTGGTGGGCAATAAGCCAAGGTGACCCGTAGTTGTCGCGTCGCGCGGTTACTTCGCAAGAAAGATTCTGGCAGCGGTAGTTCATAGAACTGGTGCGAGTCGTTCAGTATGGTGTCCTCCGCCAGAAGCACCACTTCATAATCCGTCGAGCAAAACAGGGTGTCGGCGTTCACTTTGCCGTAGCCGACCACGTCGTGTATATGGTCATGCAGCTTCTCCGCAAATGGCGCTCGGCAAGCATCCGGGACATCGGCATGATTAACTAGCACGGCCCTGAGCAGATTCGCTGATGCATTGGGGTAGAGGTTCAGCAGGCGGCCGGCAAGATGGGAGATATAAGGCGCAGAGAAACTTGTGCCCGAGATATCCTTGAACAGAGTGGATCCGAGAAAATGATGATTGAGGGTCAATACCCCGAGGCGTTTATCTATTTTATGCCACTGTTCGCCTTCGCGCCTCATGGGCGAAGCAAGATTTCCGCCATGGGCCATCAGGTCCGGCTTGAAAGCCCCTCTTAAAGAGGGACCGTGCCGCGTGAACGGCGACGGCTGATCTTCCGTAGCGGGAGATAATTCATTTACTTCGCGGTCGCCATGGCGTTGTTCATTTGCTGTAGCGTTGTGATTTGCCAACGCACCCACCGTCAATACATTCAATGCAGGGGCTGGATCGATGATGCGTGACTCGTCGGCAAGAAGATACTCTGGGTATTCAGATCGCCAGTCGGTCCTGGGTAAGTTTTCGGTGCCACGAAAGTTACCTGCTGACACTACAAACAATACGTTGTACTCGCGGGCCAGACGATCAAGCGTATAGGCCATGCCCTGAATGTGTCGTCCGGTATATGGGGCGCACTCATTTCCGAGCGAGATATTGAATATCCGGCAACCTTGCTCCCCAGCAAAGTAGGCAACCGCTCTTTCCAGAGACTGTTCAATGGTCTTGATATCGAATACTGCCTCGTCGTCGGCATCAGGTGCTTTCGTCATGACCTTACCGCTGTACAGCCAGACTTCCGGTTGCCAGCGGTTCGCGGCAAGGCACTCCTCCAGATTTCCATAAAGTACGATACCCGCTACGGCGGTGCCGTGACCGACATCGTCTTCCGGACCTTGCCCATCGATATAACTTGCTGCTTCGCCAAAGGCTGGTCTCAACAAGGGATGATTGCTGTTAACGCCACTATCAAGGACACAAATCCTCGATGCACCCGGTCTCGGGGCAGGAATCTCGCCTGAATGCAGGTCTACGGCAACATCCAATTGCTGGTAGGCGATGCCACTCCGCGGGGGCATATCCACCTGCCGAACATAAATATGTTCAAGTAACAGATTGGCCTGGGCCTGATTTACTTCTACACGGTATAAGACCAGACTATCGCGGCTTATCCGATCCACTCGGCGGATCGTTTGCGCAGATAACCATTGTTCGAAATTCTGAATTATTTGTAACCGCTCAGGGCTATGCTCGAAACCGTGCGGCCACAACTCCACATCCAGAAAGAACGGTTCTGTTACCGGCAGCCTGAATTGTTTTAGCGCCCAGCTTTCACGATCTTCCCTGCTCCAATTGCCCACGCCTTCCAGTGCGAGCAGTATCTGACGGTAAGACAATTCATCGTCCTGAGCCGCACCAAGTTTTGACAGATGGTCAGCAAATTCGGCTAACCCCTGTTCCGACGCAAAAACCACGCAAATCGTCTTGTCTTCCTGACTTATAAATTCAACGCCGTGTTTTTTGATGTTTCTGAAATCGAGGTTACCGGAATAGTTGAGCTTGAGAATAACTCGGCCGTCTTCCGCGCCAGGCTGGGCGCGAGCCTTTTCTGTGGCTGCGGCTAAAGCCTCTCCGAGATACTGCCCGTGTGAGCGTGGGTTGCCCCTGATTACAGGTGGAATATTGCGATCAATCCTTCGCCGGTCATTGATGAGCCGCTCTTTCTCGATGCGCAGGTGTTCATAGACGCCTGTCATTGACTTTCCCCTCGCACCTTAGTTAGCGGGTCGTAATTCCCTTTCTCGAGCCTGAGCTAAATCTTTCAGTCCAAGAAATTGCTGATTTCGGAGGATCATGCGTTTGATGGCGCGACGGACAATCCGCTCAATGTCGGCAGGACTCAGTTCTTGGAATAACTCAAGGACATCGGGCAAATCCAATTCAAACTGACGGCGAACACCGCGCAGTTTCAATTGAAGAACTTTGGTCAACAATTCGGCTGAAGGAAGCGGAAACTCCAAGGTATCATCGAACCGCCGCCACACTGCGCTGTCCAGAATTTGTTCATGATTGGTGGCCGCGATGATGAGACTTTTGCCCTGATAGGCATCCATCATCTGTAAAACAGCATTAACCACGCGCCGAAGCTCGCCGTGCTCCGCATTATCCGCGCGCTCCTTACCTAGAGCATCGAACTCGTCAAATAAGGCTACAAGCGGGTACTGGGCGATGAAGTTGAAGACCTTGCGGAGATTTGCCGCTGTCTCGCCGAGGTAGGAGGAAACAAGCGCATCAAGCCGAACAATAGCAAGCGGCAAGTCCAATTCGCAGGCGATGACTTCTGCCGCCAAAGTCTTCCCGCAACCCGGCGGACCAAAGAAGAGCACTTTAGAGGAGGCCTGCAAGCCATAGGTATGAAGTACATCCTGGCGTCTATGCTCTTCCAACAACTCATCGATCGCAGCCTGCCCCGCCCGTGAAGTGACCAATTCTTCCAAGGTACGCTGTGGTTGCCGAACATCTAAGAGGGGTAAGCCACGCTCCTTATCCGTAGGTATAGCAGGCATCAGGCGCGATAGCGCGCTTGATGAGAGGGGCTTAGCGTGCCCATATAAAATCTGCTCCAGGTCATTGGCGAGTAGATGATGTTGCTTCTGCCTTTCTTCCCGGATGATGGCCTCGGACGCTTGGCGAAAGGCAGACGTATCTCCGGCTGCTCCGGCTTTTACTAACTGTCTCAGTATCTTTCCGCTGGCCATGATGCACCTCCCAATTATTGTAATTTTACCCTATTGACCGGCTCATTAGGGAAGCCGTGAGACAACTCACGCCTAGCGTCGTAATTCAAACCGCTGCTGACGAAGCTGTCTTGATCCAACCCTTGAGTGTAAGCGATGACTTTTTCGGCAAAGCCGATCATGTCGTCGAGGTAGAATCGCCACTCGCGCGGTGCGGCATCAGACATGTACGGCCTCCTTTTCGATAAACGGACGCAGCTCCGGGCGCAGGGCTTTTTCCGTCACCAGATCGACCGGGCAGCCCAGCAAATCCTCCAGATAGAATTGCACGCCGAAATAGCGTTCCGAGGTGGCCGGGCCATCAAAGGCCACCAGAATGTCGATGTCGCTGTCGCTACGCGCCGCATCGCGCACGGTGGAGCCAAACAAGGCCAGACGTGTGACCCCGTAACGAGCCGTTAGTGTCGGTTTGCTCTTGGCGAGCAGTTCAAGGGCGCGTGATCGCGTCATCGTCTTCTCCTTATGGTTCTAGCGCCGGCGACCGCGGGAAAGATGCGGTGCTTGCAGTTCATGGCAGCTCCCACTCGATAGTGTACAACGTGCGCTCTTGTACCTGTTGTTTCAGTTGCATCTCAAGCTGCGCGATCAGGTCGTTACGCTTCGCCTCCACTTCATCCTGCCGATCAAACAATTCCCGCCGCGGCTTGTTGCGTTTCTGCTCCAACTCCCGCTGCTGCTTCTGGCAATGGAGTTCTTCTTCCAGCGTCGGCGCGGTGCGCCGGACCTCTTTAATCTGGGGGTCGATATCCTTGATCTCCTATTCGAGGCTGACCTTGAGATCGGTGGCTCACCACCGCGCCCGGATAGTAGCGCGCGAGGATGCGGTACAGGTGCCGGCGGATGATGCTCTCGGGCGAGTCTTTGAGATTGGTGGTGTAGAGCTTGGGGGCGATGCGGCGCAACCGTCCGGCCCGGACTTCGCGCGAAATGGCGACGGATTCTTTCGGCGTGGCGCTACCGTAGACGATCTCTTGCGCGGGCGGCTGTTGGATTTTTCGCATTAACAGGCGGCCAGGTCCGGGAATTGTTAAGAATCTTAGAATAACCGGCGGCAAATGTTAATTTTTTTATAATAGAGTGCTCAATTGGGACGACCGCCCTCCTTCACCGACCATTGTTAGATCAGGTTATCTGTCGCACCCGTTCGAACAGACACACCGCCGCCGCGGCCGTCACATTGAGCGATTCCATTTTGCCGGGCAGCGGGATGTGGACCTGCTGCGTGGCACAGGCCGCAAGCTCCTCACTCAGTCCCGCCCCCTCATTGCCGAAGAGAAACGCCAGCGGCCCGCGCAGATCGAGTTCATAAAGTGATTGCGGTGCCTCTAGCCGCGTGGCGATCACCCGCGGCAACGTGGCGCAGAGCGCGGGTAAATCCTGCTGCTCATGAATGGCCAGCGCGAAATGGGCGCCCATCGCGGCGCGCATGGCCTTCGGCGACCAGGCCTCGCTGCATCCCTTGGACAGATAAACCGCATCGACACCGGCCGCCGCCGCCGTGCGCAATAGACTGCCGAGATTGCCGGGGTCCTGGATATTTTCCAGCAGCACGGCGCAAATGGGCGGGCGCTCTTCATGCCGCGGAACCTGGTAGAGCGCGAGTATGCCCACCGGCGTCTCCACCGGCGAGAGCGCATCGAACAACGTCGCACTGAGTTCGATGCCGGGCGTGTCGGCGAATCTGCGCAGACAGGCCTGAATTTCGCGGTCGCCGCCGCTGCCGTGACGCAGAATGAGCAACTCCACGCGGCCGCCGGCATCGGCCAACGCCTGCAACAAATGCACACCGTCCAGCAAGGTCTCACCGCGCTTGCGCCGCTCGCGGGGATTGTCCGCCAGCTTCTTCAGCTGTTTGTATTGGACGTTGTCGGCGGAGGTAATCTGTTTCAATGTGGGTCTCATCTCAATGCCTGATCGCGCCTGATCTTAAAAAAATCACGCCCCAAACTTCGCCGCCATGCTCAACGCTACCGCCTCCGCCACTTCGATGCCGTCCACCGCGGCGGAGAGGATGCCGCCGGCATAACCGGCGCCTTCGCCGGCCGGATAAAGTCCGAGTGTGTTGATGCTCTGATAATCGTCGCGATTGCGTTTGATGCGCACCGGCGATGAGGTGCGGGTTTCGACGCCGGTGAGCACGGCGTCGTGCATGGCGAATCCTTTGATCTGCCGCTCGAAGGCGGGCAGCGCCTCGCGGATCGCCGCGATCGCGTAGTCGGGCAGCGCGCTGCTGAGATCGGTGAGATGCACGCCGGGCGTGTACGACGGCAGCACACTGCCCAACGCGGTTGACGGTCTGCCCTGCAAAAATTCGCCGACCAGCTGCCCCGGCGCCTCGTAGTTACCGCCGCCCAACCTAAAGGCGCGCGACTCCAGTTCGCGTTGCAGCTCGATCCCAGCCAGCGGGTGCGCGCTGGGGAAATCCGCCGGCGTGATGCCGACCACGATGCCGCTGTTGGCGTTGCGTTCGTTCCGCGAATATTGGCTCATGCCGTTGGTGACGACGCGTCCCTCTTCCGAGGTGGCGGCCACCACCGTACCGCCGGGACACATGCAGAAGCTGTAGACGCTGCGGCCGTTCTTGCAATGGTGTACCAGTTTGTAGTCCGCCGCGCCGAGATCGGGATGACCGGCAAACCTGCCGAAACGGCACTGGTCGATGATTGACTGCGGGTGTTCGATACGAAAACCGATGGAGAAGGGTTTGGCCTCCACATAGACACCGCGGTCATGGAGCATTTGAAAAGTGTCGCGGGCGCTGTGGCCGATGGCGAGGATGACGTGATCGCACGCGATGCGTTCGCCGCCGGCCAGCACCACTCCGCGCACTTGGCCAGCGACGATGTCGATGTCGGTGACGCGGCTCTCGAAACGGAACTCGCCGCCGAGACCGATGATTTCTTCGCGGATCTTCTCCAGCATGCTCACCAAACGGAAGGTGCCGACATGGGGCTTGCTGACGTAGAGAATTTCTTCCGGCGCGCCGGCCTTCACGAATTCGCGCAAGATCTTCACGCCCAGATGACGCGGGTCCTGGATCTGGGTATGCAGTTTACCGTCGGAAAAGGTGCCGGCGCCGCCCTCGCCGAATTGCACGTTCGATTCCGGATCGAGCCGGTGATGGCGCCACAGCGCCCAGGTGTCCTTGGTGCGTTGCCGCACCTCCCTGCCCCGCTCCAGGATCAGCGGCTTGAAACCCATTTGCGCCAGCAGCAGCGCCGCCATGAAACCGCAGGGCCCTGTGCCGATGATCACCGGGCGTTTTTTAAGATTGACCGGCGCGTGCGCGACGAATTTATATTCGGTATCCGGCGTGGGTTTGATGTGCTGATCGCCGCCGCATCGCTTCAACAACCGCGCCTCGTCGGCCACCGCCACATCCAGCGAATAGACGAACACGATCTCCGTCTTCTTGCGCGCATCATAAGCGCGGCGGGCGATGTTATAGCCGAGTAATTCAGACGCGTCGATTTTCAGCCGTTGCAGGATCGCCGTGCGGATCGCATCCGCCGGGTGGCCGAGGGGGAGTCTGATTTCCGTGAGTCGTAACATCGCAGGGTCCGTGGTCAGCCGTCGGGGCGGCGCCATTTTACCCGTTAACGCGGCAAGAGGAACGATTAGCCGGCGCCGGCGAAACAAGCTTGACGGCGTTCCCCTCTCCCGCGAGAGGAGAGGGGAAACCATTCATCGCACTTTCGGCGGATTGGCCAAGTTTGAAAACTCAACGCGCGGCGGTGGCGAGTTGATCGAGCACCTGGCTCAAACGCGCGGCGGGCATATAACCGGGCACCACGGTGCCGTCTTCCATTACCATGGTCGGCGTGCCCGATACCCCGACCCGTTCCGCGGCGGCCAGGTGTTTTTGCACGGGATTGTCACAGGTCTTTTGTTCAACGGCTTGGCCGAGTTTGGCGCGGGTCATCGCCGCCCGGCGGTCTTTCGCGCACCACACGCTCACCATCTTGGAATAAGAAGGCGTGTCCACCCCCGAGCGCGGGAAGGCCAGATAACGAACGGTGATGCCGGCCTTGTTGTAGTCGGCCATCTCGCCGTGCATCTTGCGGCAATAGCTGCAATCCGCGTCGGTGAAGATGGTGACCACATGTTTCTCCTGCTTGGGCGGCGCGGCGAAGATAATCATGTCCTTTTGGTTGAGGCCCTTGATCAGCTGCACCCGGCCCTGGGCGCGGCGCTCCTCCGAGAGATTGGCCTTGTTCGCCACGTCGATGAGGTCGCCCTGCACGGCGAAACGGCCGTCCTTGGTGACATACAAAACTTCCGGCCCGAAACTCACTTCATACAAACCCGGCACCGGACTCTCGACGATGCGATCGGGCGCCGTGCCCGGTACCAGTTTCTGCATCGCCTTGGCGATGGTTTCGACATCGTCCGCCGCGGCCAGCCCCAACATACCCGCGGCCGCCAGCGCGCCCACGGTCCAGGAAATCAATTTGCTCTTCATCGTCACATCGCTCGTTATAGAAAATCGGTCTTTGTTGGAGGCCCCGGCGGCGGCGAGGTTCCTTCCCGTTCAGCCTCGCGGGTGATGCTCGCCGTGCACCTGTTTCAAACGCTCGCGCGCCACGTGCGTATAAATCTGGGTGGTGGACAGATTGTGATGACCCAACAACATCTGCACCGCCCGCAAGTCCGCCCCGTGGTTGAGCAAATGGGTGGCGAAGGAATGGCGCAAGGTATGAGGCGACAGGCTGGCGCGCACCCCCACCCGCCGCGCATGGCGCTTGATCAAATACCAAAAGGCCTGGCGGGTCATAGCATCGCCGCGTTGTGTGACAAATAAGGCCTTGCTCTGCGCCCCGTGCAGCAACTCCGCCCGCGCCTCGCGTAAATAACGCTCCAGCCAGTTGGCGGCCTCTTCGCCCAGGGGCACCAGCCGCTCTTTGTCGCCCTTGCCCACCACCCGCACCACGCCCTGGCGGAGATTGAGCTGGGTCACTTCCACACCCACCAATTCGGAGACCCGCAATCCCGAGGCGTACAGCAATTCCAGCATGGCGCGGTCGCGCAGGCCCAAGGTCTGGTTGACGTCCGGCGCGCCGAGCAAGGCATCCACCTCCGCTTCGGTGAGCGCCTTGGGCAAAGACCGGCCCAGTTTGGGCGAATCAACGAGGGCGCTGGGATCGACGCTCAAACGCCGTTCGCGTACCTGATATTGATAAAAGCGCCGCAGACTCGACAATAAACGCGCGGTGGTGCGCGGCCGCGCGCCGCCGTATACCCGCTGCGCCAGATACTCCAACACGTCGTCGCGTCGCGCGTTGAACAGGTCGCGTCCCTGCCGGGCCAACCACGCCGCCCAGCCTTTGAGATCGGCGCGATAGGCCGCCAAGGTGTTGCCGCTCAAACCCTGTTCCATCCACAGCGCGTCGAGAAAGGCCTCGATCACCGCCATGTGATCGCCGGCCGGCGCGGCGCCGTTCTTAACGATTAGTTCCTCGCTCAGCGCCTCGGCGCTCACGGCATGGCCCGCTCGTGTTGCAACAGCCAGTGTTTGAGGGCCAGCGCCGGGCCTTCGACGCGGCCCATGAAACCGCCGGCGCCGCCGGCCGCCACCACCCGATGGCAGGGCACGAACAGCGGGATGGGATTGGCGCGGCAGGCGCCGCCCACCGCCCGCGGGCCGCTGCCGAGCCGTTCGGCCAGTACACCGTATCGGCGGGTCTCCCCGGCCGGGATGGCACGCAGCGCGACCCACACGCGTTTTTGAAACGGCGTGCCCGCCAGCTCCAGGGGTAGATCGAGGGGCCGCCGAGGATCGGCGAAATAGGCCCGCAACTGCGCCGCGGCGCGCCTGCCCAAGGCGGTGCGCGGCGCCCGGTCGGGCGCGCCGTCGTCGATGAAGCTCACATCGCACAAGGCCCCGTTCTCCTCGCGCAAGCCTATCTTCACGCCGGGCACCGGGCTCGCGAGGATGACGTCGTAGTAATCGAGCGGCGACGGCGCGGAAGTGACCCGCGGACCGGGAGTCAATCTGATTGGCGCGCGGTTCATGGCCTACCCTCCAGTTGATCCAAGGCCCGCAGCGCATAGGCGCGGCGGGCGGGATCAGTATCGGCCCCCAGCAGGCCGGCGTACAAACGGCGGGCGTCGGCGCGCAGCCCGGCCTTGGCCAGCACCGCGGCGGCATGATAACGGCCGAGCTGGCCCCAATCATCCGTCGCGCCGGTTTCGCCGGCGAGATAGGCCGTTCGCAGATAGCTGAGGGCGGCCCGCTGATAGTCGCCCAAGGCCTCGTAGGCCTGGCCCGCCCAGAATTGCAGCTCGCGCTGCGTCTCCATTTCCGGGGTGGCGGCGGCCAGGCCGTGCAACATATCCAGCGCGGCCTGAGAATGCCCCAAGCCCTGCACCACCCCCGCCGCGCGCATCACTTCCCGCCGTTGCGCCGGGGTAAAACTCGCGACCTGCCCCATCAACTCCTTCAGCACGCTGATCCCCAATTCGTCGCTGCCGGTAGCGAGCAACACCCGCGCCCGCGCCACTTGCCAAGCCAGCGTTTCCGTAGCCGCCGCGGGTACCGGCAAATCGCCGACCAAAGAGGTGGCGGCGGGTGAATCACCTTCGTCGAAAGCCACGGCCGCCAGACTGTAACGCACCCCGGGCGGGATGGTTTCCAAGCTCGGAAACCGTGCGGAGCGGAGATAAAGGCTCCGCAACAAGGCGCCGCGGCTTGGGTGGTTTTCAAACGAATCGACCACCTGCCGATGCGCGGCGGCGGCGAGGGGGTGGGCCGGGTCATGCCAGGCCAGCAACGCCAACAAGGCCCGCGCCTCCACGGGTTTGACGTCGCGCAGACGCTGCTCGATCTCGAACCAGGGCGGATAATCATCGGTGCTCAACTGCGCGCGTTGTGCCAGGACCATGCCGTAATTGAGATAGGCGTCCCACAAAATGTCGGCATTGACCAACAGCTCGTCGCCCGCCCCGCCGTGACCGAGGGCGAGCGCGCGTTCCAAGGCATCGATACGCGTCGCGTCGTCGGCGCCGAGACGCGCCGCCTCGGCCGCCACCGCCCACAATTTTCGCCGCGCGGCCGGTTGGCCGCCGTCGGCCAGCGCCAGGGCGCGGGCCTGCGCGGCGACGCGGTCGGGTGAATCGCGTTGGCTGCGCAATTCCGCGAGCAGCGCCAGGGCGCGGCTCTCCAAATCAGTCTTTTCGGCAAGCAGATCGGCCGCCTCGGCGGCACGCCCCTCGGCGAGCCACCCCCGCGCGATGAGCCGGGTCTCTTCCTCATCGGGCTGGGCCGTGTCTTGCTGATAACGTTGCAGCGCGACGGCCGCGTCCTCGCTGCGTTGTTCGGCGAGATAACTCTCGATGATCAGGCGCCGCCACTCGGCGAGCTGAGCGGCGCTGAGACTTTCTTCCGGGGCCCAGATCAAGCGAGCCAGGCGTTCCCGCGCGGCGGCGGGATTTCCCAAAGCCAGCTCGGCCTCGGCGGCGCGGGTCTGCGCCCATTTGCGCACGTCGTCGGCGGTGTCGGGCGGGAGCGCCTCCGCCCGCTTCACCACGTCTTCCCATTCCTCCAGGGCTAAATGCAAGGCGATGCGCTGCTTTTCCCAACGCGCCCAGCCGGCGGCGTCGCCGTCGGTCTCGGTTTGATAACGGTCGATGAGGGTTTGCGCGAGTTGCGGCGCGCCGTGGCGGATCAGCGTGGTGATGTCGTCATCGCCGCCGTCGGCGTGCGCGAGATTGCCGGCCAGGCCCGCCAGCAACAGGGCCAGCGCCCGCATGATAGATCGCGGATTTAAACGCGGGAAAAATAGCAACGGACCGCGGAAGCGGAGAAGTCCGTTCCACAGTCCGTTGCGCGCAGCGGGCATGGCTGCGTAGAAGTTACAGTTTTTCTTTGATGCGGGCGGATTTGCCTTGGCGGCCGCGCAAGTAGTAGAGCTTGGCGCGGCAGACGTCGCCGCGGCGGACCACTTTGATGCCGGCCACCACCGGGCTGTGGGTTTGGAATACGCGTTCCACGCCTTCGCCGTGGGAGATCTTGCGCACGGTGAAGGAGGAGTTGAGGCCGCGGTTGCGCTTGGCGATGACCACGCCTTCGAAGGCCTGCAGACGTTCGCGATTGCCTTCCTTGACCTTCACTTGCACTTCCACGGTGTCGCCGGGACCGAAGGCCGGGATCTCCGTCTTCATTTGTTCGGCTTCAAGCTGCTGGATGATGTTGCTCATACACTAGTACCCCAAAAAAATAACTATGTTTTCACCGAAACGAACGTCCGCTCATATACCGCGTTCGCGTTTAAATTCTGCCAACAGGGTTTGTTGCTCCCCGGTCAGCGGTAAACCTTGCAGCAGGTCCGGGCGTTCCAGCCAGGTGCGGCCCAGCGCCTGTTTCAAGCGCCAGCGGCGGATCGCCTCATGGTCGCCCTGCACCAACACCGCCGGCACCGTCGCGCCGTCGATCTCTTCCGGGCGGGTGTAGTGGGGATGATCCAGCAACCCCGCCATGAAGGAGTCCTGTTCGGCGGACTGCTCATGGCCCAGCACCCCGGGCAATACGCGGATCACCGCGTCCATCATCACCATCGCCGCCAACTCGCCGCCGCTCAGCACGTAATCGCCGATCGACCATTCCTCATCCACTTCGCCGTCGATCACCCGCTGATCGATGCCTTCATAACGGCCCGCCACCAAAATCACGCCGGGCCGTTGAGCAAACTCCATCACCGCCGCCTGATCCAAGCGCCGCCCTTGCGGGCTGAGGTAGATCACCCGGCTGGCCGGCGCCTCGGCCCGCGCCGCTCGGATGGCGTCGCGCAGCGGCTTGACCAGCATCACCATGCCGGGACCGCCGCCGTAAGGCCGGTCGTCCACCGTGCGGTGGCGATCCGTGGTGTAATCCCGCGGATTCCACAGCGCGAGATTCACTATTCCCCGCTGCACCGCCCGGCCGGTGACCCCGTGACGGGTCGCGATCTCGAACAGTTCCGGAAACAGGCTGATGACGTCGAAACGCACCGCTTAAAACTCCGGGTCCCACTCGACCCGCATCACACCCTGCCCGAGATCCACCTCGGTGACGACCTGGCCCCGCACATAAGGGATCAACCGTTCCCGTTCGCCCTTCACCACCAGCACATCGTTGGCGCCGGTCTCCAGCAAGTGGTCCACCACCCCCAGCTCCACGCCGTCTTGGGTGAGGACCCGCAAGCCTTGCAAATCGCTCCAATAAAACTCGTCGGGCGCCAAGGCCGCCAGCGTCGAGCGCGGGACGCCGATCTCGCAGCCGGTGAGGGCCTGCACCGCGTCGCGGTCATCGTAGTCCGCCAGACGGGCCACGATGGTTTTACCGTGGGGCCGCCCCTCGGCCAAGGCCAGGGGACGCCATTCGCCCGCCATGTGCACCCACCATTGGCGATGGGTCAGTATTTCTTCGCGCGGCTCGGTATAGGAATACACCTTGACCCAGCCGCGTACGCCATAAGGCCCGCCGATCCGGCCGATCACCACCCGCTGGGCCTCTACCGCCATAGCCCCTCGCTCGGATGAGACACGGACCGGGATCAGGGCTTGGGCTGGCTCTTCAATAATTGATCGACGCGGTCGGAGGGTTGGGCGCCTTTCGACAACCAGTAGCCGACCCGCTCGGCGTTGACTTCCAACTTGGTCTCGGCGCCCTGGGCGACCGGGTTGAAGAAGCCGACGCGTTCGATGAAACGGCCACCCCGCGCGCTGCGGCTATTGGTCACCACGATGTGGTAAAAAGGCCGTTTTTTCGCGCCACTTCGAGCCAAACGAATGCTTACCATGTCTGTACCTGTCCCCTAAAATTCATGTGCCGCATCCCTCGCCGGGCAAGGTAGCGGTAAAAGCGCGTTATTTTACGCAATTTTCCCGAAATGGGAAGGGGCAATCTCGGCGCGGGCCACGCCTCAAAAAGGCAGACGGCCCGGCAGGCGGCCGCCCAAGCCCCGCAACATCTTGCTCAAGCCGCCTTTTGACATCTTTTTCATCATGCGCTGCATCTGGTCGAATTGCTTGAGCAGGCGGTTGACGTCCTGCACCTGGGTGCCGGACCCGGCGGCGATCCGCCGTTTGCGCGAGCCTTTAATCAAATCGGGAGTGCGCCGCTCCAGCGGAGTCATCGAACCAATGATGGCTTCCATGCGCAGCATCTCCTTGTCATTGACCTGCTGCTTCACCGCGTCGGGCACGTTGCCCATGCCGGGCAGTTTGTCCATCAGGGCGCCGAGGCCGCCCATCTGCCGCATCTGCTGCATCTGCTCGCGGAAATCCTCCAGGTCGAAACCTTTGCCTTTTTTCAGCTTATTGGCCAGTTGCTCGGCCTTGCCCCGGTCGAGGTTGCGCTCCGCCTCCTCCACCAGGGACAACACGTCGCCCATGCCCAAAATCCGCGAGGCGAGCCGGTCGGGATGAAAGGGTTCGAGGGCCCCGGTCTTCTCGCCCATGCCGAGAAACTTGATGGGTTTGCCGGTGACGTGGCGCACCGACAAGGCCGCGCCGCCGCGGGCGTCGCCGTCGGCCTTGGTCAGCACCACGCCGGTGAGGGGCAGCGCCTCGCTGAAGGCCTTGGCGGTGTTCACCGCGTCCTGGCCGGTCATGCCGTCCACCACGAACAGGGTTTCGACGGGGCGCAGCGCCGCATGCAGGCGCTTGATCTCGTCCATCATCTCCGTGTCCACATGCAGGCGGCCGGCGGTGTCGATGATCACCACGTCGATGAATTGTTTGCGCGCCGACTCCACCGCCGCCAGCGCGATGGCCACCGGGTCCTGGTCCGG
This sequence comes from uncultured Gammaproteobacteria bacterium, assembly GCA_963729605.1. Taxonomy (GTDB): domain Bacteria; phylum Pseudomonadota; class Gammaproteobacteria; order DRLM01; family DRLM01; genus CAKKSB01. The sequence goes on from CAVSNY010000006.1 coordinate 39,859, forward strand.
CGTGCTGGGGAAAAACACCGCGCCCACTTCCCCGGCCAGGGTTTGTAATTGATCGATGGCGGCGGGACGGTAAATATCGCAGCTCGCCACCAGCACGGTCTTTTTGCGGCGATCCTTCAAAAAGCGCGAGAGTTTGGCCACCGTCGTGGTTTTACCGGACCCCTGCAAGCCCGCCATCAGCACCACCGCCGGCGGGGTGACATTGAGCTGCAAGTCTTCGTTGGCCTGACCCATCAGGGCCACCAACTCGTCGCGCACCACGCCGATCAGGGCCTGGCCGGGCGTCAGGCTTTCCAAGACATCCTTGCCCACGGCGCGGGCGCGCACGTGTTCGATGAAATCGCGGACCACCGGCAAGGCGACGTCGGCCTCGAGCAGGGCCATACGCACGTCGCGCAAGGCCTCTTTAATATTGTCCTCGGTGAGTCGCCCTTGGCCGCGCAGCGTCTTTAAGGTGCGGCTCAGCCTTTCGGTCAGGCTTTCAAACATGAGATCCCCTAGTCGCGCCCGTCCCGGCGAGCGGCGCGCCGATTACATTGATGGAGGGGGATTATAACGTGATGATGTCGCCGCTGTTCAAGCGGTGAATACGGCGTCCGGCCAGGGCGGCCTGACATTCGGTGAAAATCGTGTCCTCTTCGCCCGGCTTGTTGTGAGTAATGTAGATCTCCGGCTGGTGGCGGAGCTTCTTGATGTCGTCGGCCAGCAGGCTGGGACAGTAATGTTTGGCCATGCGGCTGATGGCGAGATCGGCGTTGGCGAAGGCCGTTTCCACTATTAATACATCCAAGCGGTCGTGGCCGTTCAAGCCCGCCCAGAAACTGTCGTTGGTAAAGGTGTCGCCGCTGAAGGCCAGCGCCCCGCCGGCGCAGGTCACCCGATAACCCACCGCGGGTACGGCATGGGCGACCCGGATCATCTCCCAACTCCGCCCCGCCAAGGTCACCACCTCGCCGGGGGACATGGGCGCGTATTTCATTACCGGCTGCTGGGGGGTAGGTAATTTATTAAAGTCGGGCCAGATCACCCAATTGAAGATATGCTGCTGCAGGGCCTGCAAGGTCTCGGGCAGGCCATGTACGATCAGCGGTTCCTGGCGTTCTTCGAAGATGCTGTCGAGCATGAGGGGAATGAAGGCGATGTGGTCGAGATGGGAATGGGTGAGAAAAATATGGCGTATCTTCGCCATCTCGATGAGATTCAAATCGCCTACGCCGCTGCCGGCGTCGATGAGGATGTCGTCATCCACCAGCAACGAAGTGGTGCGCAATCCGTGGCCGACGCCGCCGCTGCATCCCAGAACCCGAATTTGCATAGATCTCCTTAGCGACATCCTTATTTTCGCCCGCCCGACTATAACATGGGCCCATTGGCGGACGATGGCCTGATCAAGCGCTTACGGATTACCCCTTCTCTCGTCTGGCGAGGTATGCCATCATTCGCGCTGTTGCGTGACACTCATCAGTCCATGACCACACTCTATATCGCCATCCCGGCCATGATTCTTTACTTCGCCGCGGGCATCAAACTCGGCCTGCGGCTCTCCAAAGGGACCCAAAACCCCGGCGCCAAACGACCTCTGTTGGCCCTCGGTTTGGTGGCTGCGGCCCTGCACGCCGCCATCCTGTACCAAAATCTCTTTTTGGTTAGCGGACTGAACCTGGGATTTTTTAATGCCTTATCGCTGCTATCGTGGCTGATCGCCCTCCTGGTGTTGCTGGCCGCCCTCACCCAGCCCCTGGAAAATCTCGGCATCGCGGTATTACCGCTCGCCGCGATCGCCCTGCTGCTGGAACAGATCTTCCCCTCGGCGCACCTGGTCAGCGGCGAAGCCGCCATCGCCTTGCGCCTGCATATCGCCATTTCCATCTTCGCCTACAGCCTGTTCAGCATCGCCGCCGTTCAGGCCATTTTGCTGGCCATTCAAGACCGCCATCTGCACGGTAAACGCCCCGGCGGCTACATCCGCGCCCTGCCGCCGCTGGAAACCATGGAAACCCTGTTATTCCAATTGATCGGCATCGGCTTCATTCTGCAGAGCCTGTCGCTGCTGACCGGCATCTTGTATTTGGAGGACATGTTCGCCCAGCATCTGGTCCACAAGACGGTGTTCTCCATCATTGCCTGGGTGATTTTCGCGATTTTGCTGCTGGGCCGCTGGCGTTCGGGCTGGCGCGGACGCGTCGCCATCCGCTGGACCCTGGGCGGATTCACCGCGTTGCTGCTCGCTTATCTCGGCAGCAAGTGGGTCTTGGAAATCGTGCTCAACCGTTGATGAACGCGTGGACGGCGGGCACAGCGGTTCGGGTCGGCCTCCCCAGCGGACAGCGGACTTTTTTATCACGGAAACTGCGCTGACAGACCATGGAAGATATTCCGCTAAGCGTCCTGTTCACCGCGCTGATCGTGATGATGATGCTCTCGGCCTTCTTTTCCGCGTCGGAAACGGCCATGATGAGCATCAATCGTTACCGTCTGCGCCATCTCGCCAAATCCAAACATCGCGGCGCCATGCTGACCAGCGCCCTCTTGGCGCGCCCCGACCGGCTCATCGGCCTCATCCTGCTGGGCAACAACTTCGTCAACATCGCCGCCTCGGCCTTGGCGACCTTGATCGGCCTGCGCCTGATGGGAGAACCCGGTATCGCGGTAGCCACCGGCCTGCTCACCATCCTCATCCTGATCTTCGGCGAAGTCACGCCGAAGACCCTGGCCGTGTTGCATCCGGAGCGCATCGCGCTGCCGGTAGCTTATATCCTTACCCCGCTATTAAGGCTGCTGTATCCCATCGTCTGGCTCACCAACGGCATCGCCAATTCGCTGCTGAAGGTGTTCGGCGTATCGCCCAAGGAGCCGGCCATGAACCAGCTCAGCCGCGACGAACTGCGCAGCGTGGTCAATGAAGCGGGGGCGCTCATCCCGCGCCGCCATCAACGCATGCTGCTCAGCATCCTCGATCTGGAAAATGTCACGGTCGAAGACATCATGGTCCCGCGCAACGAGATCATCGGCATCGATATCGACGGCGATCTCGACGATGCCATGCGCCTGCTCACCACCAGCCAGCATACCCGGCTGCCGGTCTACCGCGAGAACATCGACAACGTGGTGGGCATCATCCATCTGCGCAACGCCCTGCATCTGGTGGCCCAAGGCAAACTCACCCGGGAAGCCTTGAATCAGATCGCCCGCGAAGCCTACTTCGTACCGGAAGGCACGCCCCTCAATACCCAACTCTTGAATTTCCAGCGGCAAAAACGCCGCATCGGCCTGGTGGTCGACGAATACGGCGACATCCTCGGCCTGGTGACGCTTGAGGATATCCTCGAAGAAATCGTCGGCGAATTCACCTCCGACGCCGCGGCCACCGTGCGCGAAGTCCACCCGCAGGATGACGGCAGTTTTCTGATCGACGGCAGCGCCAATATCCGCGAATTGAATAGGCTGATGGAATGGCAGTTGCCGACCGACGGTCCGAAAACCTTCAACGGCCTCATCATCGAACACTTGGAATCGATCCCCGAAACGGGCACCAGCATCATGATCGCGGGCTACCCCATCGAGGTCGTCCAAACCAGCGCCAGCACGATCAAGACCGCGAAAATTTATCCCGCGTTACGCCGCGTCACATCGGAAGAGCAATAGACCTTAACGGCCGACGCGGATCAACCGGCGGCGCGGAGTACCTTGTCCTTGACGTTTTTCTTCTTGGCAGGCTTGGCCACGGCATCGACCGTCTTTTTTTCCTTCGGCTCTTTTTCACCCTTCTTGGCCGCGGCCCCGGCTTTCTTCACGTCGTGGGCGTTGACGAAACGATTGCGCCCCGTGTGTTTGGCCTCATACAAGGCCTCGTCCGCCGCGACGATCAACATCGACGGTAAAATCCCCTCGCGCGGAATAATGCTCGCCACCCCCATGCTGATGGTGACATAGTCCGCCGCCGATGAATGCGCGTGGTGAATGCCGAGCTTCTCCACGGCTTGGCGGATTTTCTCGGCGACGATCTCGGCGCCGTCGGGATCGGTATCGGGCAGAATGATCGCGAATTCTTCGCCGCCGTAACGCGCCGCCAAATCGCCGGGGCGATTGGTGCCCTGATCGATGGCTTGCGCCACGCGCCGCAGCACGTCGTCGCCGCCCTGGTGTCCGTAGTTATCGTTATAGGTTTTGAAGTGGTCGATATCTATCAGTATGAGCGACACCACCTTGTTACCGCGCGCCGCGCGCATCCATTCTTGATCCAGATATTCATCGAAACGGCGGCGATTGGCGATGCCGGTCAAGCCGTCGAGGCTGGTCAATCTCTGCAATTCCTTATTGGTCTTCTCCAGTTCGATCTGCATATCGTGCAAGGCCCGATAGGCCTCGTCGCGCTGCAACTGGGCCAGATAACTGCGGGTATGGGCGCGCACCCGGGCGATCAATTCGATCTTGTCGGGGATTTTGACCAGATAATCGCTGGCCTGCAGCTCGAAGGCCTCGCTTTTGATCTTGGGGTCTTCCTTGGAAGACATCACGATGATCGGGATATTTTTGGTCTCGGGATTGGCGCGGAAGAAACGCAACAACATCATGCCGTCGATGTCGGGCATGACCAAATCCTGCAGGATCACGGTGGGCTGGAATTCCACCGCCTCGGCGATGGCCCGCGCCGGATCGGTGCAGTAGTGATATTCGAGGTTTTCCTCGGTCACCAGCATGCGCCGGATCGCCTCGGCGACGATAGGCTGATCGTCCACCAACAGTACCCGGGTCATGGTGAACGACGCCTCGTTGGGGGCATCGTCATTCTGGATGATTTTATCCTTGCTCATAATATGACGCCTCTTTTCCCTTTATCGGCGGTGCCTGGGAAAACCTTCAACAACGCCTGGGCGATATCGCCCACCGGCAACACTTCCACCGCCGCCTTGAGCTGCACGGCCGTTTTAGGCATGCCGTACACCGCGCAGGTCGATTCGTGTTCCGCGATAGTATGATGTCCCCGCTCGCGCAGCCGCAGCAGCCCCATGCCACCGTCGCGCCCCATACCGGTCAGCAGGACCCCGACCACTCCGCCCCGCCAATAGTTGGCGACACTTTCAAAAAACACATCCACCGACGGTCGATACACCAAGTCGCGCGGCACCGCGGTATACGTGAGGCGCAACATATCGGTCAAGACCAGATGATCGTTGGTCCCCGCCAACAGCACGGTGCCGACCGCGGGCCGGTCGCCATCGCGAGCCAGGCGCACCGGGAGCGCGCATTGCGCGTTCAACCATTCGGCCAATTCACCCGCGAATTGCGCATCGACGTGTTGGATGATCACGACCGCGCCGGGAAAATCGGCGGGCAGTCGCGACAATATCGTCGCCAAGGCCTTGGGACCGCCGGTAGACGAACCGATGGCGAGCAGTTTTATTCCACTCGATGCGCCGACCACCTTTTCACCGACCGAACCGTATGAACGGCGGACCGTGGTAGTCCTGGTCAATTTTTCAATGGTCGATATCTTGGCCAGCAAACCCGCCGCACCCTGCTCGCCTTCCTGGGCGAGTATCGGGGTGCGCACCGCATCCAAGGCACCGGCGCCCATGGCCTCGAACACCAGGGACGCGTTGCCGCCGACCGAACTGGTCACCACCAAAATCGGGCACGGGGTATTGATCATGATTTGCCGGGTGGTTTCCGCGCCGTTCATCACCGGCATGATCAAATCCATCAAGATCAAATCCGGCCGATCCTCGGCGCAACGCTTGACCGCCTCAGCGCCGTCGCGCGCGACCCAGGCGACTTGATGCTGACCGGCGCTGTTCACCACCCGCCGCAAACTCTCCACCGCAAGCGTCATGTCGTTGACAATGGCTATCCTCACGCCGCTACACCTATCAAATCGATTACTGCTTCCCTGAGCGTTTCATCGTGAAAACTGCCCTTGGTCAGGTAATAATTGGCGCCTGCCTCCAGGCCGCGATAACGGTCCTCTTCGCGATCCTTGTAAGAAACGATCATCACCGGCATATCTCTATATTTGTCGTCCTGACGGATCATTCTCACCAACTCAATACCGTCCATCCGCGGCATATCGATATCGCTGATCACCAGATCGTAGTTCCCTTCGCGCAAGGCATTCCAGCCGTCCATGCCGTCCACCGCCACGTCCACCAAATAACCCGACGCGGTCAGCAATTTGCGCTCTACCTCGCGCACCGTGATCGAATCGTCGACGACCAGAATCCGCTTCTTCTTGACCTGTTCGTCTTTCTGTTGAGGATCGCCGACCCGGTTGAGACGGCCGACGGTTACGATCTTTTCTATCGAGCGCAACATGTCATCGACATCGACCACCAGCAACGGCGCGCCGTTCTCCATCAAGGCGGCCGAACTGATATCTTTAATTTTCCCCAATTGCGGCGGCAGGACATGCACGACCAAATCCCGTTCGCCGAGAAACTTATCCACCACCAGCCCATAGGAATTCTTGCGTTCGCCCAGCACCACGACCGGCAATTCGTCGCGTTGCGAGTTCACTTCATTAAAACCGAAGACCTGGTACGCCGACACCAGGCCGACGTGATGGTCTTCAACGCTGATGTATTGATGGCCTTCGACCTCGCGCAGCGATTGTTTGGGAACATGCATGATCCGTTCGATGCGCGCCAGGGGAAAGGCATAAGGTTCATCGGCGATTTCCACCAATAGTGCCGGCAACACCGACAGCGTCAAGGGCAATTGCAATTGGAAACGGGTACCGCTGCCCAATTGCGAGGTGGCGCGCACCATGCCACGCATTTCCTGAACCACATCGTGGACCACGTCCAAGCCGACTCCGCGACCGGATATTTCCGTCACTTCATCCTTGGTACTGAAACTCGGCAGGAATAAAAATTCCATCAGCTCCGCTTCACTGAGGTTGGCCGACATCTCCTCGGTGACCAGTTTGCGCTCGACCACTTTTTTGCGGAGCCGCTCGGTATCCACACCGCGCCCATCGTCTTCCACCACCACCGAAAGCATGCCCGATTGATGATAGGCCGAGAGCCGAATGGTGCCGCGCGCCGGTTTGCCGGCCGCTTCGCGCTGCTCGGCCGGCTCAATCCCGTGATCCATGGAATTGCGCAGCAGGTGGTTGAGCGGCGCCTCGATCTTCTCGAGGATGTCGCGATCGACCATGGTCGCCTGGCCGTCGATCTGCAATTGCACTTGTTTTCCGAGCTGGCGGGCCAGATCGCGGATCATGCGCGGGAAACCCTGCACGCCGTCGCCGAACGGCCGCATCCGGCTGGTTACCACTTCGCGGCGCAAACGGCTCGATAAATTCACGGCGCGGCGGTCATACGACTCCAATTCCGCCAAACGGTCCGCCAAAATTTGCCGGCACTCCGCCGCCCTGCCTTGTGCGTCCCGCAACATCCGCCTTAATTTATCGCGATCCAGATTTTCATCGAGCTGCTCACGCAAGCCGTCGAGCAAGGTAACGATTTCAGCCTGGCGGCGTTTCAGCCGCAACATACTTTCCGCGTAAGGCCGCAACCAACGCGCCTCCACCATGGATTCGCCGGCCAAGCCCATCAAACGATTAAGCTGTTCGGCGCTGATGCGCAGCACCCGATCGGCGGCAAGCGCGGCGACGTTCTTTTCCTTTTCCTTTTCCTTTTTAATGGGCTCGATCGGGGCTTGTTTGGATTTAATCTCCTGGATTTTTTGGGCGGCGGGCGCCTCCATCTCGTCACGGTTATCGTCCAGGGTTTTTTCCGTGGGTAATTCCGAATCCATCACCTGTTTAACGGAGGGGCGGTGTCCCGCCAATACAGCCGACAAGGCTTCCAGCAATTGATTATAGGTCTCCTGCTGCATTTCGCTGAGCGCGGAATCAGGGTGCTCGGTAAGCTGGCCGATGGCGCACAACATATCGTTCGATTTAAGCAGCACATCGATGTCATCGGGCGATAAACGCAGCTTTCCACTTTGCGCGGCGACCAGACAATCTTCCATGCGATGGGCGAGGCCCACCGCCAAATTGACACCGACCAACCGCGCCGCGCCTTTAATGGAATGGGCGGCGCGCATCAAGGGTTCAATTCGCTCCGGGGAAATTGGATCTTCTTCCAATTGCAATAAACCGTCGGTCAAGACCTGGCCTTGTTGATCCACTTCGAGACGGAACAACTCCATCATGGAAGGATCGGTCAGACTGCCGACCGAATATATCTCGGCCGGCAAGGCCGCGGGGTGCTCTTCACTGGACGGGGCCGTCGTTTTACGCGAGGCGGTTTTCTTAACACCCTTCTTCGCCGGCTGGCGGCCCTCCGCTAAAATTTTTTCATCGGCACCGGGTTGGTTAGGCGAATTCATACCGCCGGATTTCTCCGGCGGCGGGGTGCCCACCGGCTTTTCTTTTGATTTTTTGTCAACCGCGATTACTTCTTCCAGCGCTTTTTCCAGATTCGATAACTCGGTTTGCCGTATCTGCGGCAACTCCACCGTTTCGTCATGAGTAAGATCGGAAATCAGCGTCAACATATCGACGCCTTTCAAAAGCAAGTCGATATCATCGGCGGTCAGAGACAGTTTTCCGCCCTGCGCGGCAACCAGACAATCTTCCATCTTATGCGCCAAACCGACCGCATATGACAAACCCACCAAACGCGCCGCGCCTTTAATCGAGTGCGCCGCTCGCATCAAAGGCTCTATTTTTTCAGAGGATCCCGGATCTTCCTCCAAGCGCAAAAGACCTTCGGTCAATACCGCGGCGTGCTGTTCAACCTCCAGGCGGAATAACTCGAGCATCGATGCGTCGGCAAGATTCTTCGGCTCTTTTTTGCTCATGTCATCACCCTCTTGAGGGCGGAGAATAATAATTTCTCATCCAGGCAACCGACATGCTTATCTCCGAGATCCAACATGCCTTTCATGTAGTTTGTCGCGCTGTGTTCCGCGGTCGCAGGCACATTCTGCAAATCAATAGAACCGTAACGATAGATACCTTTCACCTCGCTGACGGGAAACACGTATCTATTTTCCTTATCCGAGAACACCACCAAACGCGCATAAATCCCCTGCGTGGCATCGTCGCTGGAAACGGCCCTTTTATCCACGCCCAGCAAACGGCCCAGTGAAACGCACAGCTGTAATTCGCCGCGAATATTGACCAGTCCTTTGAGGACGCTGCTCTTGGCATGGGGGACGCGATGGACTACGCGCATATCCACCACCTCCTGGAACAGGCGGGCCGGCAGCGCCAGCCACTCTTCGGCGATCCGGAACACGACGACCGATAGCGAGTTTTGATCTTTTTTCTTTTTGATCTGCTTAAGCTGCTCGGTCCAGGTTTTTATATATTCCGGATCCGCCGCCCTATCCAGGAGCAAACGGCCGCTGCTCGAATAGACCTTGCAATTGGCGCAGTGAATGACTTTATCCAACTCGGGACAACGCGGTTTTTCATTGCCCCACACGCCGATCCGATTCCAACAATCGTTGATGACGATACCGTCCGCCGGCTTGACGTTTTCCTTGACATTACTCATGGTCCATTCCTCTATGCATCGCCGCATCTCTCACGTCATGATTCATCACTATTTATCTTTTTCCATGACGCGAGACGCCCGCGAACGATAAACGGCGGCCGCGGCCCAATTTCCCAGCAATTCAGCCTGCGTGGCAAGGTGCACCAAGGCCTGGTAGTGGCGAGGATCCAAGTACACCGCTTTGCGAAACAATTCGCCGGCGGAAGAATCTTTTCCCTCCGCCTGTCTAATCAAACCCAGTAAATAATAACCCTCCGCGGAAACACTGTTTCTGGCCAAGAACTTTTCACAAAACTCCGCCGCCTCCGTCAATTCGCCTTTATCCGCCAGCCTTCTCACTTCCTTCAAATCCGCATCGTCATCGTTATGGCTCGGCGATAATCTACCGGGGAAATGGCCCGGCGGCCTGGCGTTGTGGGCCGATCCCGCTTCCAGCGCCGATGTCTCGCCGGAAAAAACCTTTTTTTCCACGACATGGTTATTAGTCGGTTTTTGCTGAAGCGGCTTGGCGGAGGATTCGCGTTTTTTCAGCGGAGCACCGGCCGTGTCCGCCGACGGGACGGCTTCGTGATCGGCCGGCGATCTTTTACGGAAGGCGAAGGTTCCCGATTGCTTCATGGATAAGAAGAGGTCGTTAGGCAGCCTGGCACCCTCGGCATGACCGACGAATAACAAGCCATTTTTCGCCAGCACCCGATGCAATTTATCCACGGCCTCTTCTTGTTGGTCGCGCCTGAAATAAATCAGGACATTCCTGCAAAAAATCACATCGTACAGCTCCGAACTCGGCAGATATTTCGGGTTCAATAAATTCTCGTGCTGTAAATTAACCATCTTTTTAATGGCATCGTTCAGCACGTAACCTTCCTCGGTCTTATTGAAATACCGGGAGCGGTAATTGCCTTCATCGCCCCTAAAAGAATTCGGACCGTAAACCGCGCGCCGCGCCCGATTAAGCGCGCGAACGCTGATGTCTACCGCATCGACCCGCACCGTCTCGGCGCTGAACCCCATGTCTTTTAACGCCATGGCAATCGAATAAGGTTCCTCGCCGGTCGCGCAAGGGATGCTTAATATTCTCAACACTTTTTCACGGGACGGAGGAAACCATTCGCGGCGCACCACTTCGGTCAACAAGCGAAAGGGATCCCGATCCCTGAAAAACCAGGTTTCCGGTACCGTGACGGCGTCGATCAATTCTTGGAGCTCAACCGGATCTTTTTTGACCTTGGCGAAATAATCCTCGGCCCGCTCCACGCCCACTTCATCCATGCGCTGGCGAACGATCCTCTGCACGGTGTTGTTGCCGATGGACTCGCTGTCGAGGCCCATCGCTTCCAACAGAAGATTTTCTATAGCGCTGATATTCATCGCCCGGCCTCGGCCTGTATTTTTTCGTCTTCCAAGGGACTGAATAAGCTATCCCGCAAGTCGGCTGGCAAGAGTTTATCGAGGCGGATGCACTGAACCATGCCTTTTTCATCCATGGCCAATTCGCCGAGAAATTCGGCGCTCTGCGCCCCACGTCCCGAAGAGATGAAAGAGGATCGAGCGAATTTCGCGGTTTCCGTCACATGTTCGGCCAGCAGGCCCAGCATGTGCTGGCCGCCGCCGCCGTAGGGATAGTCAACCACGATGATGCGGGTGCTGAGATGACGCCGCACCGTGTCGCCGCTGATCATTTTCGAGACATCGATGACCGGAACCGCCACACTGCGGTAATTGAACAATCCCGCCACGTAATCGGGCGTTTTCGGCAGGCGTTTTAGATTAACGTGCGGTATGACTTCGATGACGTGCCTGACGTCCAACCCGAAGCGATCTTCCCCGACGGTGAAGAGAAGCAACATGATATTTACCTCGCAGCGGCGACATTAAGCACTCGCGAACCACGACCCGGATTCATGCGTGCGTTTCTGCACCTTGAAGCGCGACACCCCGGTTTGCAGGCCATGGGCGGCGTCGTTGAGGCGCTCGATGGCGGAATTGGATTGCCGTATGGAATCCACCGTCTGTTGCGCGGCTTCGTTGAGCTGGATCATCGCCTGCTTGATCTGATCGGCGCCTTGCGACTGCGATTGCATGCCCTCATGCACGCTTTCAAAACGCGGCGTGAGGGCTTGCACTTGCTCGATGATTTGTACGAGTTGAGTACCGACCGACTCCACTTCCGCGACGCTGCGCCGCACCTCCTCCGAGAATTTCTCCACGCTCATCACCCCCGCGGTGACCGCCGATTGCATCTCCTTCACCATCTGCTCGATGTCCCAGGTGGCCACCGCGGTCTGATCGGCCAAACGGCGAATCTCGGTGGCGACCACCGCGAAGCCTTGGCCATATTCGCCGGCTTTTTCAGCCTCGATCGCGGCATTGAGAGAAAGCAAGTTGGTCTGATCGGCCACCTTGGTGATGGTGGTGACCACGGTATTAATGTTGCTGGCCTTTTCGTTGAGCACTTCGAGTTTGGAGGCGATCGAGGCGGATGCCTCCACCACTTGGTGCATGGTCGATTCCATCTTGTCGAGGCCCGCCTGGCCGTGACTGGCGGCGGTCGCGGTGGTTTCCGCCACCCGCGCCACTTCCTCCATGGTCCTGACCAGCTCTTTCGACGTGGCGGAAATTTCGGTGGACGTCGCGACGATCTCGTTGACCGTGGCGGCCTGTTCGGCGGCGGTCGCCTCCTGTTGTTTGGCGGTGGCGGCGATTTCAGTGGCCGATGAAGTCACTTGGATACCCGACTGCTGGACTTGATTGACCAGCCCGCCCAGGTTGTCGACCATTTTTTGTACACCGTTCGCCAATTTGCCGATGGTGTCTTCGCCGCGGATTTCCAAACGTCCCGTCAAATCGCCCTCCGCGGCACGGATCACCACGCCGAGTATGGTGTCCACCTTTTGCTGAAGATCATCCATCGCCCGGCGCCTGTCTTCAATCAGTTCGCGCAAATTGTCGATCATCTTCTGCAAGCCCTTGCCAAGCTTGCCGATCGCATCTTCGCCGGAAAAAGGGACCTTACTGGTCAAATCGCCCGACGCGGTTTTGTCCACCGCATCCAAAAGGATGTTGACCTTGTTCGCCAACTCCTCCGCAATCTGCCGTTCGCGTTCCTGGTGTTCGCGCTCCCGTTGAGTCGATGAATCGACATTATCCGCCATGGAGTTGAAGGCCATGGCGAGTTTGCCCAGCTCATCGTTGTTGTGGACCACCGCCCGCACACTGTTATTGCCGCTCGTGCGCGCGTTCAAGGTATCCATCAAGTTTTGCAGCGGGCGGGATATCCAGCCGCGGAACAGAAGATTGACGACCAACAAGCCGCCCATCAGCAACACTACATTCGCGAGCGCGCCGACCCACAATTCCTTTTCAACGCCGGCGTCCATATCGGCTAAGGAATAGGTCAAACGGATAGCGCCGTTCACCGACCCCGAGGGGACTTGATGACATTGCAGGCAATTAACGCCGCGCGTATCGGCGGTGGCTCGAAAGGGCGTCATGACGGTGACCGTGCGCCCCTTTTCGTTCTTGCCCACCACCAAGATGTCTTCCCCCATCAAGGCCCTTTGATCGAGATCGTCCATGGGCTGCTCTTCGGGGAAACCGACGCCGAATTGTGCTTTTACCGGTAAACCCCGAACGACTCTCGCCTCGAGGACATTGGTACGGCGCAGCATTTTTTCGCGCAGGATATTTCTCTGGTCCATAGTGCCGGTCAGCATCATGGTATTGAGGCTGTCGAAATACAATGTCGAGGTGTCTTTGATTTGCGTTTCCGCCAACAGAAGAATGGCTTCTTTTTGGCGGATACCGGAATAAATCGTCACGGAGCCAACGACCAGTATGAAGATCATGGCCACGGTGAAATTGATTTTTGCGCGCACGGATAAACGATTGGCGAAGGGAAGCCGATTAACGATGGTTTGCATGGTATGCATCCTTTTTCATTGCACCACCGAACAATCTGGTGAATGTAATGGCCTGACTAATATGTCATTTTAATAACGCCCCTTTTAGAATGGCCATCGAATCACTTCGCCGTTCCTTGCGGGACCTGACTGCAAACGGGCACACCTCACGTGAACCCATTGCTATCAACGGCTAAGGGCATTAAAACTTTAACCAGCGCCGCACACATTCCCTGCCGGACCCCTTTACCGACAAAACCAACCTTCGCCGCCAAAATTTGGCGACGAAATTGACCGTCACAGGAAAGAAACACCATATTTTTATTGACGTTACGGAGAAACCCTGTTAAAAATCCACCTTGCGCGGGAATATGACTATTAAAAATTTTTAGCTTTTATAAACACGCGCTCGGTTGGTACTTGGGTAGGGACATCGATTCCACAAATGACAGTGGTGCTCACATATTTCAGCACCGTTCGCGACCCTGACTTAGGGGCGCGGGTCTGGTTTCCCATTTCTCGGCAATTGTTCATCATAAATTTATATTGGTGCGGCAACGCATCGTCGGAGTGGCAAGGATGGCCGCCATGAATGGGCTCAATAAAGACGTTATTGAGTTTCCCAAACCCAAACCGCGCGCGCCGGAGCCGCGGCGACAAGCCCGCATTCTCATCGTCAACGACCAAGACGATATTCTTCACCTGTTATCGAAAATCCTGACCAAAGAAGGTCATTTTCAGATCAGCGAGGCCCGCGACGGCGGTGAAGCGATCCGCCGGCTCCGCGGAGAACCGATAGATCTGCTGATCACCGATATTCATATGCCCCGGTTGGATGGCTGGCGGCTGGCCCGCATGGTGCGTTCCGGTCTATTCAACTGTCCCGCCACCACGCCGATCATCGTGGCCTCGGCCACCTTCAGCGAACGCATCGCCGAAACCACCGCCCGCGAATTCGAGGTCAATCGTTTCTTATCCCTGCCGCTGGCAGACCGCGGTGAATTGGTGCGTTCCGTAGAGACCCTCCTCGCCGACTCCAACCCCATGCTTAAAAAGCCTCGACTGCTGATCATCGAGGACGACCCGGATACCACGATACTTGCGGAACGGATGTTGCGCGGCCGCTTCGACATCGAAACGGTGGGGGACGGTGACGCGGGTCTGGCGTCGTGGCGTAAACAGCACCATGACCTGGTGTTGCTGGACGTCATGCTGCCCAAGATGGCGGGGCCGGAAGTGCTGCGCACGATACTGGCGGAAGACCCGCAGCAGACCATCATTATCATGACCGCCGACAGCAGCGCCGAACGTTGTGAATCGCTGATGCTGGAGGGCGCGGTCGATTTCGTGTCCAAACCATTTCACGCCAACCAATTGCGCCAAATTTGTGAAATCGCGGTACGGCGGGCCGACTGCCTGGTCAGCAATCATCAGTTCTCGGAGCGCACCCGCGCCCTCAAGACCGCGCAAAGCCACTACCACAAAATCGTCGACGCCCATCAGCGCTTGCTGGACAATCTCAGCTCGGTGGTATTTGAACTCGACCCCGACGGCCGGCTGCGTTTTCTCAACCGTGCCTGGGAACAGCTCAGTCATTTCAAAACCCACGAGAGCATCGGCCGGTTTCTTTACGACTTTCTGGCGCCACTGGACCGCGGCCAATGCCGCAGCGTCATCCGCGCCTTGGCGCAAGGCCGTAAACAGCACCACGAACAGGAAGTCCGCCTGCTCAGTAAACGCGGTGAGACGGTGTGGACCGAAATCACCCTCAACGTCAAACCGCATCCGGACACGGGTATCGAAGCGATTTTCGGCCACCTTACCGACATTACCGAGCGCAAATTGGCCATGGCCCAATTGGAGCATCTGGCCATCCACGATTCGCTGACCGGCTTATACAACCGCCGCTACTTCGAAATCGGTCTGGAACATATGGCCGCCAGCAGCGCCCGCTCCGCGGGCTCCCACGCGCTGCTCTACATCGACCTCGACCACTTCCAAATAGTCAACGACGCGATAGGCCATCGCGAAGGCGACATGGTGCTCAAGGAAATCGCCACTTTATTATCCTCCCGCACCCGGGAGGCCGACTTGCTATGTCGGATCGGCGGCGATGAATTCGCGATCCTGCTCACCCACGCCGATGCCGAGCAAGCCACGGCCGCCGCCTACGGCCTCGTCGAAGTCATCAACAATTTCCGTTACCGCCACGAGGGGCTCGAAATCGCCTTGGGATGCAGCATCGGCATCAGCCTGATCGACGGCGGTCAACCGTCGGGCGCGGTCCATCTCATGCAAGCGGACAAGGCCAGTTTCTCGGCGAAAAACCGCGGCCGCAATCTGGTCCATATCTACAATCCGGCCGACAAGGACAGCGACGAATTACGGCAGAGCATCGACTGGGCCCACCGGGTCCGGCAGGCCATCAACGAGGATCGTTTGGAACTCTATGTCCAACCCATCCTCGAACTCGCCACCGGCAAGATCAATCATTACGAGGCGCTGTTGCGCCTGCGCACCCGCGAACCCGTCGACATCATCACGCCGGGCATTTTTATCCCCGCCGTGGAAAAGGCCGGGCAAATCCACATGCTCGACCGCTGGGTCATCAAACGCGCCATTCAAATGTTGTCCACTCAAAACCGGTTGTCCCAACTGGCGATCAACCTCTCCGGCCACGCCTTCGCCGATCCCGATCTACTCGGCTTCGTCCAAAACGAGTTGGATAGCCAGCGAGTGGACCCCAAGCGGATCATCTTCGAGATCACCGAAACCGCGAGCGTGGCCAATATCAATGAAACCCAGCGCATGATCAACCAGCTACAGAGCCTGGGTTGCCGCTTCGCCCTCGACGATTTCGGCACGGGCTTCTGTTCGTTCCATTACCTGCGGCATCTCCCTACCGACTTTCTGAAATTAGACGGTTCGTACATCAAAAACATCGCCGATAACGACCTCGACTTCGCCATGGTGCGTTCCATGAACGACATCGCCCACATCCTCGGCAAAAAAACCATTGCGGAATGTGTCGAAACACCGGCCGTCCTGCATCGTCTGCGAGAAATCGGCGTGGACTACGTTCAAGGACACGGCATAGGGCATGCCTTACCCCTGGAGTTTTACTCCGCTTAAAATCGTCGCGCCCGCTCATCCTGCGTGCAACGATAAACGGCGGACCGATCGACAATTCGCAATATTCACTCGATACAATTTGTTGCAAGCAATCCGACAGTCTATTATTGTGTGTATCTGTATCCGGGAGAACGTTGATGTCGTCTATCACCCCTAGCGATGCTCTTAATAAGAATAACGAATATCATGACACCTCCCGAGCACAGCCTTTCAGTGCCGCGGACCTGATACTTTATTACCTGGAACAACTCGACATCGATTTCGTGTTCGGCATCCCCGGCGGGAGCATCGAGCCTTTATATAATGCCTTGGCCCGCAGCCAACGCCGCGGTGGGCCCCGCCCGGTCGTGGCCCGCCACGAAACCGGCGCGGCCTTCATGGCCGACGGCTACGCCCGCGAGACCGGTAAGCTCGGCGTGTGTTGCGCCACCACCGGCCCCGGCGCCACCAATATGCTCACCGGCGTGGCCTCCGCCTACCAAGACCAAATCCCCCTTCTGGCGATCACCGCCCAAACGCCGCTTCGCACCTTTGGCCGCGGCGCGGTGCAAGAATCCAGCTGCACCGGCATCAACACCGTGGCCATGTATGAACACTGTACCCGCTACAACACCCTGGTCTCGCACGTCGATCAGTTGGAGCGCAAATTGATCAGCGCCATCACCATCGCCATGCAGCCGCCTTGCGGTCCGGTGCATTTGAGCATTCCGCTGGACGTACTCCGCGAACCGGTGAACATCCAACCCGGCCATAATCTCAAATCCCTGCTTTATCCCTCCTTTGCCGTGGATGACGAAGCAGTCGATCAGCTGCAGAATACCTTGCGCACGTCCCGCAATGCCGTATTCGTGTTGGGCGCCGGCGCGGGCAAGGCGGTGGGTACCATTCTTGAAATCGCCGTACTGCTCAATGCGCATGTCATTACCACTCCTCACGGCAAAGGCCTGATCAGCGCTTATCATCCCCAATACCGGGGCGTATATGGGCTGGCGGGCCATCCCACCGCGCACGGTCTGCTCAAGGATCCCAGCGTGGACGTCGTGCTGGCGATCGGCACCGACCTGGACGAACAGGCGACCAACAGTTGGGACCACAGCGCCCTGATGGGTAAAAAAGTGGTGTTCATCGACTCCACGCCTCAGCATTTCTCCCGTTCGCCCATGGCGCGTCAACACATCAGCGGCAATCTGCGCAGCCTGTTCGAAAGACTGATCGGCCGTTTATACAGCAACCGCAAAGATCAGCAGGACGTGTTCTGGCAATTTTCCGAACATAATCGGCCGCGCAATTTTCCGGTCGTGCAATTCGACCGCCGCGCCAGCGACCGCCGCCACCTCACGCCTCGGCCGCATTTTTCGGAAGGCGTCACTCCGCTGCGCACCAAGGAAAACCGCCAAACGCTGGACCGGCGCCGCGACCTCGCCATCCCGCAGACCGCGCGCCGCTTCGCGTTAAAAGACGAGGACAAATATATCTCCAACGCCGTCCCCATCAAACCGCAACGGCTGATGTACGATTTATCCCGGCTCTTCCCACCCACCACCCGTTTTCTCGCCGATATCGGCAATAGTTTCCTGTGGGTCATCCATTATCTGCACCCCTACGACCGCCGAATCATCGGTGACCGCGCCCTCGCCTCCGGCCTGATCCGGCTGGGCATGGGCTTCGCTTCCATGGGTTGGGCCATCAGCGCCGCGGTGGGCACCGCGGTCGCCTGTCGCGGCAATCCGGTAGTCTGCATCGCCGGCGATGGCGCCGTGCTGATGAGCGGCCAGGAATTGAACACCGCGGTGCAGGAAAAACTGCCTATCATTTACGTCATCCTCAATGATGCCGCCTTCGGCACCGTCAAACATGGCCAACAAATGGCCGGCGCGGAACCCATCGCCTTTGAATTGCCTCCCATCGATTTTGTCGCCTACGCCAAATCCATGGGGGCGGACGGTTACCGCATCGATTCGCCCGAGGACATGGCGGCTCTCGACATCGCCGCGCTCTGCAACCGCGCCGGCCCCACCGTACTCGATGTCCACATCGATCCGCATGAACGGCCGCCCTTGGAACAACGTATCAAAATGCTCAATGTCGATGCCAACGCATAGTCCAAGCAGCGGATCGAGGTCATGACAGACAAAAGCGATAAATTCAACACCCGGATTTGGGACGAAGTGCCCGAGGCCGACAACCCTTTCGCCGCCGCCGCCAGTTTTTGTCATGGTTATAATGTGTACGGCGACCTGCTCGGCAAAGCCGGTTGGATAGAATACCTCTATCTCTTGTTTCTCGGTGAACCTCCCTCACGACAGCAAGCCACGTTATTGGAAGGTATTGCCGTCGCCCTCGCCAATCCCGGCATACGGGATCATAGCGTTCATGCCGCAATGAACGGCGGGGTTGGCGGCTCCACCAGCGCCGCCTGTTTGATGGCGGCCCTCGCGGTCGGCGCGGGACAACTCGGCGGCGCACACGAAGTGTATCGGGCGATGGAATACTGGCACAGCGGCGGCCTCGATTCCGCCGCCTGGGAAACCCTGCTGCGCAATCCACCGCAGGAAGAGCGGATCGATATCTGGCTGCCCATGGAACATCCCCCCGGGTTCGATCCTCACGGCGCCAGTTGCAGCACACCGGTCCGCCAAACCTTGGCCTACCTCAGCGGGTGTAGCCCCGGTCCGCATTTGGCTTGGCTGCAAGAACAGCGGGAGAGACTCGAAAAAATCGCCGATGCCCCCCTTGCGATGAGCGGGGTGGCGGCCGCTACCTTCATGGATCTCTCCCTCAGCGCGGACCAAGGGGAGATGCTTTATTTACTGCTGCGTCTGCCCGGCGCCGCCGTTCACGCGTTAGAACAGAAGGAATATGGCTGGCGACGATTTCCGTTTTTTGCTGGCGCCATAAAAATGAACAACAACCCTGACACGCGAAGCTCGGCTGCGATTTTGTAGGAGTATACGACATTGCGTTCGCCATCCGCCCTGCTCAGCAATGAAAACAACTGGCACACGACCGCCGGTTCGGCATTACCAGGACAACCCGTCATATATCGAGACAAAGATCTTTTTAAGGACCTCAAGGATTCCCGCTGGCTGCAGTTATTAATGTATGGAATAACCGGCCGCTCTTTTGACGAGAAACAAATCAAGCTCCTTGAAGGCATCTGGGTTATATGCACGAGTTATCCCGAGGCCCGCTTATGGAATAACCGGATCGCGGCCCTGGCCGGCACCGTTAGGACCACGGGTTCTTTAGGTATTGCAGCCGCGATTGCCGCCTCCGAGGCAAGTATCTATGGCCAAAGACCGGCAATTAAAAGCATAGAATTCTTAATTCGCACCCAAGAAAACCTCGACAAGGGACATAATTTAAAAACCTTGATCACCCATGAGCTAAAAACGCAGCGTGTAATCCCTGGGTACGGACGCCCACTCATTGGTACCGATGAACGGATTCCCGTAATGATGTCTCTCGCCGAAGAGCTTGGCTATGCGAACGGGTCCTATGTGAAGCTCGCCTTTGACATAGAAAAGACTTTGCTTGATGGACGTTGGAGGCTTCACATGAACGCGGCGAGTTTGATCGCGGCCTTAGTGGCCGACCAAGGCATCAAAGCACGAGAACATTACCTTTATATGATCCAATGTTTCACAGCAGGTATGCTTCCTTGTTATGTCGAAAGTGCGTCCCACCCTGAGGGTACTTTTTTGCCAATCCGATGTAGCGGCATCAATTATATCGGGCCACAAAGACGGGCATGGACGAGCGCGGGCACTCAACACAATGCGTCAAAAATGTAATTATGAAAAATAGCACTTATAGAACTCCCGTGATTCTCAGCTTCATTTTTAATGCTTTCGGGACCGCCGCTGTAGCAGTAGAAGATGATTTTTCACTCATGTATGGCGATACGGAGTTCGTCACCATCGCGACAGGGGTACAACAAACCATAGCCCACGCCCCCGCCGTAGCCTCGGTCATTTCAGCAGAAAGTATTAAGGAAATCGGCGCCAGAGATCTTGACGAAATCCTGGAAACCATTCCGGGACTACACGTAGCAAGATCAAATCGTTTATATAACCCTGTATACACGATACGGGGAATATATTCCGAAACGAATCCACAGATCCTGATTCTTATCAACGGCATCCCCATCACCAACATCTTTGCCGGCGACCGCAGTCAAGTTTGGGGAGGGATGCCGGTCAATAATATCGCCCGCATTGAAATCATCCGCGGCCCGGGCTCGGCGGTTTATGGCGCGGACGCCTTTTCAGGCGTCATCAACATCATCACCAAAGACGCGAATAATATCGATGGCACCGAAATCGGTGCGCGGGTCGGTTCGTTTGATACAAAAGAGACTTGGCTACAATACGGCGGCGAACACAACGGTTTAAGCACCGCCTTCTCTTTTGAATATGGAGTGACCGACGGCCAGCGGGAAACTGTTCAAGCCGACGCTCAAACCGGCCTGGATGGCTTATTCGCAACGAGCGCCTCGCTGGCCCCCGGCCCAGTGAACTTGGGACGAAAATATTTGGATACCCGCGTTGACTTAAGCATCACCGCTTGGCGGCTGCGCCTGGGTTATCAAGGTCGGCGCGATGTGGAAACCGGGGCTGGCGTGGCGCAAGCGCTCGATCCCGTCGGCGACAATCAAAGCGATCGGTTCAACGCGGACCTCACCTACCGCTTTACGCGCGTGGAGAATTGGGACACCAGCATCGAACTGAGTTATTTCGACACCAGCGCCCGTTCCGAGCTGGTGTTGTTTCCACCCGGCGCCTTCGGCGGGGCGTTTCCGGAAGGGCTGATCGGCAATCCGAACGTCTATGAGCGGCATACCCGCTTTGGGATATCCAGCTTTTATACGGGCTGGGAGAAACACCGGATTCGTTTGGGCGCCGGTTACAATTTCAGCGATCTATACAAAGTTACAGAAAGCAGAAATTATTTTTTCGCGCCGGGCGGCATCCCCGTCCCCCTGGGTAGCGTCGTTGACGTTAGCGATTCAGCCGCCTTTGTGCGAGAGGAAGACCGCAAAATAACCTATCTATTCGTTCAAGATGAATGGATGTTCGCGCGGGATTGGAGTCTCACCGCCGGAATAAGATACGACAATTATTCGGACTTCGGCGACACCATCAATCCGCGTGCGGCCATCGTCTGGCAAACGTCCTTCGACCTCACTAGCAAATTTTTGTACGGCCGCGCCTTTCGTGCGCCCTCGTTTGCCGAACTTTACAACATCAACAATCCTGTCGCGCTGGGCAACGCCAATCTCGAGCCGGAAACCATCGACACCATAGAACTCGCCTTCGATTATCAAATATCCGGCAAGGCGCGCACCGGATTAAATCTCTTTTATTACCAGATGCGAGACATCATTCGCCCCATCAATGACCCCGCCCCCGCCACTACCGTAACGGCGCAAAACAGTGGACGCCAGTCCGGTTACGGGCTGGAATGGGAAGTGAACTGGAGTATCACCAACACTGTACGTCTCATCGGCAATTATGCGCTGCAACGTTCGGAAGACGACAACACCGGCTCGGATTCCGGCAACGCGCCGCATCATAAAATTTATACCCGCGTCAACTGGCGCCCGTTAAACAACTGGAATATCAGCCCGCAGATCACCTGGGTTGGCGAACGCCAGCGGGTCTCCGCCGACTCGCGGCCTCCGGTGGACGACTACCTCACCATCGATCTAACCGTTCGCCGCACCCAGGATATTAATAAGTTCGCGCTGGCCGGTTCGATCCGTAATCTGCTGGATGAAGATGGATACGAACCCAGCCTTAGCCCTGGTCAAATTCCCAATGATCTGCCCATGGCGGGACGAAATTTCTATGTCGAGGCACAATATTTTTTCTAAGCCGCGCAACACGGACTAAGAAACATTTTTCCGATTCATATCCGGCCCGCTTGATTTCCATCCACCGCGCGCGGCAGTAAACCTCCCGTCAGCAAAATACCTTTTACTGGGAGAGGTATCCTCACTGAAAAAACCGACCCCTGTTGGGGCACGCTTTTTACCGTGATGGTCGCCCCCAACAGATGACACAGTCTTTGGGTGATGCTCAGGCCCAACCCGGTCCCGCCATACTCGCGGGTCGTACTCATATCCGCCTGGCGGAATTCTTCGAAAATATGGGCCTGCTGATCTTCAGACATACCGATTCCGGTGTCGGAGACCACGATCACCAGCAATTCTTTGGCGATACTCACCGATATTTCGATGTGGCCGCACTTGGTAAATTTGCTGGCATTGCTCAACAAATTCAGTAAAATTTGCCGAAGCTTCTGCGCGTCGATCAATACCATATCCTGCTCGCCTTCAACCCGCACCGAAAGTTGATTGTCGTTTTTCTTGACGAGCACCCGCACCGTATCCACCGCCTCGGCGACCAACTCCCGTATGTCGGTTGCCTCAAGCCAAACATCCATCCGACCGGCTTCGATTTTCGCAAGATCCAAGATGGTGTTGATCATCACCAGCAGATGATTGGCGGCGCTATGCACCCGCCGCAGGTCGGTCACCACCTCGTCATTGCCTTCAATTTCCATCTCTTCGATCACCATCTCCGAATAACCGATGATGGCATTGAGCGGGGTGCGCAGCTCATGGCTCATGTTCGCCAAGAATTCCGATTTGTGCCGACTGGCCAGCAGCGCCTCGTCGCGTGCCTCCACCAATTCGCGGGTGCGCGAAGACACCAAGGCTTCCAGATTATCGTTTTGCTCGCGCAACTGCCGATCCCGCTCTTCGAGCGCGGCGATCATTTTATTGAAGACGCGCGCGATGGTTCTAACCTCGGCGGGACCTTCAATCAACGCACGGGAATGACCTTCGCCTTCTCCGGTTTTGCGCATCACCACCGCAAGGGCCTGCAGGGGCGAGGTGGCGCGGTTGACGATGCTGCGCAACAGCAAAAGCAACACTGCGGCGAAGACCAACGCAACGATGATGTTGTTTATGAAAATAGTCGCTTGAGTCTTGCGCAACTCGGCCTTGCTGACCGCGACATGTACGAAACCCAATTGTTCGACCCGCGGATCTTGCAGGTGAAATTGTGACTCTATCCCTTCTCCGCCCTCCGGCCGGGAATACACCGGCGCGAGAAAATGCAGAGATGAGCCGGTTTCCTCCATCAAGGATGCTTTATTAGGGGGGTCGGTCGCCGTCATTACCTCCAGCGCAGGCGCCCAATCCACCGTTTCTCCCTGTTTCAGTAAAAGGCTATGCTCCATATTATAAATAGAGACGTAGCGGACATTGGGAAAGGCCAGCGTCGCTTTGGCGGAATCGGCGGCATTCTCCTGAGAGGAAAGCAACAGCGCCAACACGCTTTGCGTCGCGAAATTATCGGTGATTTGCACGCCCTCCCGCACCAGCGATTCGCGCATATTCATGCTCTGCAAAACCGCGGTCGCCAGCGAGGCCAACAATGCCATGCAGGCGACACCCAGCGACACGGTGTATAAAAGTTGTTTGCGGAAACTCCACGACGGCGGCAATAGACGATCAAGGATATCCATGCTCATCTATTATGGCGCCGGAAAAACAAGCGCGAACTCGCGCTGCTGTTCAATGGAAATGGTCAAACCCAGATGATCGGCGGTACGCTTGTTCAATGCGGCCTGTAAATCCGTCAAAGGCACGATGGATGAGGCCGCGCCATTGCCTCCCTCGCTCAAAACCCGTTGCGCCAGTTTCGCGATACTCACTCCCATCGCCTTATTATCGGGGAACAATGAGAACAGCGCACCCCTTTTGGCGTGGGCGGGATTGGAAGAAAATACGGCCAGATAATTATCCCAAGCCCCCTTCAGGATCAGAGGCAGTATGACTCGATCCTCCACGACCGTCGCATCCGGCAGCAGCCAAATGGCATCGCTTGATTGCCGACTACTGTTGGCCAGAATATCCCGGTATACCTTGGCGGCGCCCCGGCTGTCTTCCACGGGATACGTCAGCAACCTCATCCCATGACGCCTGGCGGCGGCATGCCCCAGACTCACCAGCCATTCGCTGTTGGCGCGGTTATAAACCACGCTCACATTTTTAATGTCGGGCAAGATCGCCTTGAGCCTGGCAAACATCATGTCGGGGTCGGCGGCCAAACTGATACCCGAAACACCTGCGGAAATATCCTCCGGCGCGATGATCAAAGCCCCTACCACGATCGGACGGTTTAATTGTAATTTTTGCGCGGCGGCAAAGC
The DNA here is from genome assembly GCA_963729605.1 of uncultured Gammaproteobacteria bacterium. Taxonomy (GTDB): domain Bacteria; phylum Pseudomonadota; class Gammaproteobacteria; order DRLM01; family DRLM01; genus CAKKSB01. The sequence goes on from CAVSNY010000006.1 coordinate 64,630, forward strand.
CGCCTCGTCCAAGCGCGATCACCGCTTCGGTATTTTGACGGAGTAAGATCTCTCGTAATAGATCGCGGTCGTAGTTGTCGCCGATTGCATGAAAATTAATCTCGCGGGTGGCGCCCTGCTTGATGCCCTCCATAATCGCGGTGACGACCTCGCGATAGGGGTCGCGAATATCGGGATATAAAACGGCGATGGCCGCCTGCGAAACAGAGAATGGTAAACTTATTAACAAGCTTACACTTGCCAATACTGCCATCCTCACTAACGAAAAAAAGGCCATTCGCTATCTATAAATTCTGGGGCGGGATTATCAATCTTGGAAACGATCACCTCACTATTGAGGCAATGAGGATTGTAGGGCTTCGGAAGAATAAACACAATTTTAAAAGTGGTAGCCCCCCAACAATTTTTTAATTGGAGATTGCGAGTGACTCGGAAAGGGGGCGGTGCGAATACCGCCCCCGATTCCATCGCGACGATTAATGCAGGGTCCTGCGCAGGCCATGTGTTTGATCGGGGACTTGGCCAGGCGTTTCGTCAATCAATATCCCCATACGGGGCTCTTGATGCTTGGCTTTACCATAAGTCGGATCTTCGGTGACTTCCAGCAACCTCAACTGCAAATCGTCGTCTTGACCACATTTACGCCGATTACTCATAACCGCCTCCTCATCGCCTTTGATCCGGAGCACCGCGGCAACTAGCCTCTTAAATACCCATCACCGCTCACTCTAGTTATCGACCCGGTCTCGATACGGCTTTAACGACAAAACGTCAATGCCATCACAGTTCGTCCTTAAAAAAATCATAAACTCTTGGCGGGTCGGCGATATCAGGCCTCGCGGCAACCGTTTGAATCACTCGCGGCAAACCCGGGCGAAGACGCACCATTGGAGTGCGCTCTAAATCGATACGCCCTTTTCAAACAATGGGTCAACCATTCCCGCAAAAACTGATTGACACGACGTTTCTCATAAGGCTGAAACATGTTCGGATTCGGGTAGGGATACAAAGGCTGAAAGCGTCCGGAGCTTTGGTAAGCCAGCACTTCCGCCACCCGCGCGTCTCGATAGATGCGTATTTTCATGTTGAGCGCGGGGACGAAACGCTTATCGATGTTCATCGAATGGACAATACAAATCGTCGTGGTATAAGGACTGCGCTCCAACACCCTCACCTCGATACCGCTGATCGATTCGGCGACCAACACCGCCGCGCCGTCCACGCCTTCCAAGCCTGGCAATAACGCCATCAGCCTGGAGAAATTTTCCTCGTAGAGACCAAGCGTGTTCTGCATTACATACATCACATGCAAACCTTCTTGTTGTGAATCACCCTGCGTCGATCATACCATGCCGCTTTCCAATAACACTCGCATCGGACGCCTTCATCGTTAGTATCGACTTTTCCGACGTCATCATTTAGATCCGGCCGCCCCATCGCCGTCCCGGCCTTGCAGGAAAGGCCGGAGCAAATCCATGGGCACGGGAAAAATGATCGTGGAATTATTCTCGGTGGCAATGGCATTCAAGGTCTGCAGATAGCGCAGTTGCAGGGCTTGCGGCGCCTGTCCCAACACCCGCGCCGCCGCCAATAGATGCTCCGAAGCCTGCAATTCGCCTTCGGCGTGAATCACCTTGGCACGCCGTTCGCGCTCGGCCTCGGCCTGGCGGGCGATCGCGCGTATCATGCTTTCATCGATATCGACATGTTTGATCTCGACATTGGTGACTTTGATCCCCCAGGCATCGGTCTGGGCATCGAGAATTTTCTGGATATCGGCATTGAGCTTATCACGGCTGGCGAGCATATCGTCCAGATCGTGCTGACCCAATACCGAACGCAGGGTGGTTTGCGCCAACTGGCTGGTGGCCGATTCAAAATTCTCCACTTGAATGATCGCCCGCTGGGGGTCCACCACCCGGTAATAAATCACCGCGTTGACCTTTACCGACACGTTATCGCGGGAGATCACGTCCTGGCTCGGCACATCCATCACGATGATGCGCAAATCGACCTTGACCATTTGCTGCAAGACCGGAATCACCAGAATCAGACCCGGGCCCTTGACCTTCCAATATCGGCCCAGCATGAAGATGACGCCGCGCTGGTATTCGCGCAAAACACGAAACGCCGTCGCCAACAAGGCAATGATCACACCGATCAACAGGACGAACAGGTACGAAGTTACCATGATTTACTCCTTCGTTATTTACTCGGCCGGCATCACCCGCAAAATCAGGCCGTCCATCGCCATCACGCGCACCCGTTGGCCCGCGCGCAAGGGCTGATCTGAACGGGCGGTCCAACGCTCGCCATGAATATGAATGGGTCCCTCTTGCTCAAAATCCTCCACCACCGTACCCACGCTGCCGATCATTTCCTCGCGGCCGCTCACCACCGGACGCCGGCGCGCCTTCAAAGCCAACGCGACCACCAACATCAAAAAAGCGAGGCTGACAATTGAGAACAGGACAATCACCGGGAGCGATATGCCGTAACCCGCCACATCCGTCTCCAGCAGAATGATGGACCCGAACACGAAGGCGATCACCCCGCCGATGCCCAGCGCGCCAAAACTCGGCAACAGCGCCTCGCCGATCATAAAGGCCATGCCGAGCATGATCAGCGCCAACCCGGCGTAATTGATCGGCAGCGTCTGAAAGGCGAACAGGGCGAGCAACAGGGAAATCGCGCCCACCACGCCGGGCAGCACCATCCCCGGATTGGCGAATTCATAAATCAAGCCATAGATGCCGAGCAGCATCAACACGTAGGCGATGGTCGGATCGGTGATCACCGCCAGCAGACGGGAACGCCAATCGGGCTCCCTCTCTTCCATCGCCATATCGGCGGTATCTATCTGGGTCGCCACGCCCAGCACGTTCACCGGCCGGCCGTCGATCTGCGCCAGCAAATCATCCAGGTCTTTGGCGACCATGTCGATGACGCCCAAGCGCAGGGCGTCTTCCGCCGCCAGACTGGCGGCCTCGCGCACCGCCTGCTCCGCCCATTGCGCGTTGCGTCCCCGCAGCTTCGCCAATGATTGAATATAGGCCACCGCGTCGTTGACGATTTTTTTGGTCATGGCGTCATCACCCTGTGCGGGTTTACCGTCCGCTTCACCCCCCGCCGGCGCGGCGGGCATACCCATCTGCACCGGCGTCGCCGCGCCGAGATTGGTGGCCGGCGCCATGGCCGCGTAATGACTGGCGTACAGAATATAGGTGCCGGCGCTGGCGGCGCGCGCGCCCGGCGGCGCGACATAGGCCGCCACCGGAACCGGCGAGGCGATGATGTCTTGAATGATGGCGCGCATCGAGACATCCAATCCGCCGGGGGTGTCCAACCGCAGAATCACCAACGCCACGCCGCGGTCGGCGGCCCGTTGCAGATTGCGTTGAATATAATCGCGGGTGGCGGGACCGATCACGCCGGTGACTTGTAACAACACGGCCCGTCCGCCCGTCTCCTGCCCTTGCGAGCAGAGCGGCCAGCAACAGGCCAAAATGGACATCCATATCGCGAATCGTCGCATTAACATGCCCTCCGCCCTTTGACGGTATACCACAAGCGATCGAGCTTGCCCAACCGCGCCGTGCCTCCCCGCTTCCGTTGTGAAGCGGGGCCGAACTTGTTAAATTGTTCCGACCACACGGGAAATGGATCCCATCGCCTTGACACCGCGGCAAGCCGCGGAGAGTCTTGAAATTAACTTTCGGTTTACCTACATCGTGACGGGCACCGCCTATTAGTATGGATCCGCAAACCGCCCAAACCCCCGTAAAACCGGCCGGCACCAGCGCCGTCATATTGATCGGCGTCGCCCTGCTTGCCCTGTTACTGGGTAGTTATCAGTGGTACGAGTTGTATGAAATGCGCACCAGCGGCGCCAGCCCGCTGTGCGCCGTGTCCGAAAACCTCGATTGCGCCGCGGTGTGGACTTCACCGCTGGCCACCGCCGTACATGGCTACACCGGCCTGCCTTTCGCGGCCTGGGGCGTAGCCTGGGGCGGTTTGGTGTTGATCCTGGCACTGCAATTGACGCGGCGGCAAATCCCCGCGGCGGAAACCATCCTCGCCTTGCGCCTGGTCACCGGCGCCGGTGGCTTACTCTCCATCGGCTTGCTGATCTACAGCATCACCCTCGGCGTTTTTTGCCCTACCTGCCTGTTGTTCTACGTCTTTGTCGCGATCGGCGCCTATCTCGCCTTCGTCCGGCTGCGTCCCGGGCAATACCCTTGGCCGCGCGCCGCGCTGCATGATCTCGGACTGTTACTGGTCATCGTCGCGGTATTGTTATACCCCGGCCTGCAAACCCCCAAACAAGATCTGGCCTCGGCCACCCTCGCCAAAATCACCGCGGCCTCCCCCGGCCACCACGGCGTGGACTTGTCGCAAGACCCGCTGGCCAAATTCCTGCGGGACCTGGAACCGCAAGTGCGGCAAATCGTCAGCGACACCCACGCCTTGTATCGCATCGCGCCCCGCATCGAAACGCCGGTGGACATCGACCGTATCGTCTCCGGCAATCCGCAGGCGCCGGTGCATCTCATCGATTGGGTGGATATCCGCTGCCCTCATTGCCGCAGCCTCGATGAGGCACTCAATGAAATCCGCGGCGTCACCCCCAACACCAGCTGGACCGAGGAATCCCGGCATTTTCCCCTGGACAGCGAATGCAACCCCGGCATCTCGCGCAGCGACGGCAGCGGCGTGGCCTGCCTCAGCGCGAAATTGCTGATCTGCCTGGCCGGCTCGCCCCAAGGCAACCTGGTGCGCACCGCTCTCTTCGACGATCAACGCACACTCACCACGGAGCGGGTTTGGGAGATCGCCGCGAAGCACCAGACGCAACGCGCCCCGCTGGAAAAATGCGTCGCCTCGCCGGAGACCGCCGCCACCTTGCGGAGCGACATTCAACTCGCCAACCGGCATGGCATCGAAGGCACGCCGTTGCTGGTGATCAACGGCCGGCAGGCGCCCCCCTTTCCGCCCTTCATCTTCGCCATGATCATCGCCGCGGGCGACAGCAACGCGGCGGGCTTTCAAGTATTGCCGCCGCCCCGCCCCGAAGTCCTGGCCCGCTAGCCGTGGACGCGCCCGCCCCGCCCGCCGCCAGTTGCGCCGCCCCCGAAGCGAGACACATCCTCAGCGTCGATGAGGCGCAACGACGGATCCTGAGCCTGCTGACGCCGATCACCGAACGGGAAACCGTCGGCCTCTACGACAGCCTCGGCCGCATCACCGCCCACACCGTGCGCGCCCCGCGCGGCGTGCCTCCCTTCGACAACTCGGCGATGGACGGCTACGCACTGCGCGGCGCCGACATCCCCGCCGAGGGCGAACGCGAATTGCGCATCGTTGGCACCGTCCTGGCGGGCAAACCCTACGCCCGCGCCCTCGGCGCCGGCGAATGCGTGCGCATCATGACCGGCGGCGTCCTGCCCGAAGGCGCCGACAGCGTGATCATGCAGGAAGAGGTTATTCGCATCGACGACATCGCCGTGATCCGCGCCGGCCATAAGCCCGGCGAACATGTGCGCCACGCCGGCGAAGACATCGCCCAGCACGATCCGGTCATCGATGCCGGCAAACGCCTCGCCCCGGCCGATCTCGGCGTGCTCGCCTCGCTGGGCTTCACCCATTGCGAGGTATTGCGCCGTCCACGCGTCGCGTATTTCTCCACCGGCGACGAACTGCGCCCGCTGGGTGAGCCGCTGTCCACCGGTTGCCTCTACGACAGCAGCCGCTACACGCTCTACGGCCTGCTACAGCAATTGGGCGTCGTTCCCGTCGATCTCGGCATCGTGCCCGATCAGCGCCAGGCCTTGCGCGACACCTTGCTGCGCGCCGCGGCCGAGGCCGATGTCGTCATTTCCACCGGCGGCGTCTCGGTGGGCGAGGCCGATTTCGTGCGCGACACCTTGGGCGCGGTGGGCGAAATCCACTTCTGGCGGGTCGGCATGAAACCGGGGCGGCCCTTCGCCTTCGGCCGCATCGAACAAACCTGGTTTTTCGGCCTGCCGGGCAATCCGGTCTCCACCATGGTGACCTTCCTGCAATTCGTGCAGCCGGCCTTGCGCCACCTGATGGGCGAACAGCGCACCCACGGTTACCGGCTGCGCGTACCCTGCATCACCGCGCTCAAAAAGGCGCCGGGCAGAATGGAATTTCAGCGCGGCATCTTAACCAGCGACGCCGACGGCCAGGCCGTGGTGCGCAGCACCGGCGCGCAAGGTTCGGCGATATTGAGCTCGATGAGCAAGGCCAACTGCTTCATCGTACTGCCCGCGGAATGCGGCGACCTCCCCGCCGGCGCCGTGGTGGAAGTGCAAGTCTTCACATTGTTATAGCGCGCGATTCATTACCCGGCGGCGAACCGGCACGACCCCGGTTGCAACTCACGCTTATCCTTCCGCCATCCCCTTTCCGCCGGTCAAAGTTGCAAGCCAATGTAAAAATTACTTGGCTCGGCATGCCAACAATACCGCGGCGAAAAAAATCAGACCGTATTTTCATCGTCCTGCGATGAGCGAGTCATGGAATGGATATTGCTGATGCCTAACGCGTCGTTGCCTAGATTTACCAATGGATTTTAGCTTCCCCGAATGAGGGACTCGTTACAAGGAGTGTACTTATGCTGACGCCACTGCGCCGCGCGACCGCGTTCACCCTCCTGCTCTGCTGCTCGTTAACCGCCCGCGCCGGTGATGATAGCCAGACCTATCTACCGGTGATCTCCGATAAACCCTTCAAGGACGTGATGGCCGAAGACAAGGCCGCCAAGTCCAAGATCATGAAGACCCAGAGCGGTCTGCTGGAAAAGCGTTACGATCTACGCGACCGGCCGCTGGGGCAGGCGAAAATGTCCGGCGGACGCAAGGCCGTGCAGGACGGCGTCCGCGTAAAATTATCGGATGGCATGACTTGGGATCGCCTGACCCAGATGACACCCCAGGAAATCCGCGATCAAGGCGTTTTTCCCGCAGGCTTTCTGCCGCTGCCCCACGTCAAACATGCGGCAGGCGGCATGGTGTTTCCAAAAAACGAGATCAAAGCGATCAAGGACCTCGAAGGGCGCTCCTTGGAACGCTTCGATGTCGAATTCGATCTACCGGAACAGTTCACTCCGGAATTTCCGCCACCGATTTTTCTGACCACGCGCCCTGAATTGGGCGACGTCTCGCAAGGCAAACTGCTTTCGATCGACAATTATTTCGATTTGATGCTGGGGATTCTTGACCCCGGTTCAGATAGAGGGCTTGCGGCTGTTGCTGACCCCGTTTCCTCAACAACAATTCAATCAGACCGGCGACCGAAAAGTCGAAAGACCGAGCCTGGGCGTCGCCTGTCTGGATTGCCATGCCAATGGCCACACCAATGCCGCCTTTCATCTCAACCCGGACAACCGGCCGCAAGAGGCCCGCTTTCGCATCGAGACACCCAGTTTGCGCGGCATGTTCAATCAGCAGATCCACGGCTCCAAACGCTCAATACGCTCAGTGGAGGACTTCACCGAGTTTGAACAGCGCACGGCGTATTTCGACGGCGATCAAGTGACCGCGCAGAAAAAGGGCGTGCACCTGCCCAACCGGGCCGACCAAGTCGCGCTGATGGCGCAGATGCAAAATATCCTCGACTTCCCGCCCGCGCCCAAGCTGGATGTGTTCGGCAAACTGGATATGGCCAAGGCCGATGCCCGGGAACTCAAGGGCCAGGAACTCTTCTTCGGCAAAGCGCGCTGCGCGGAGTGCCACACGCCGCCCGCTTACCTCGACAACAAAATGCATGACCTCAAGGTGGAGCGTTTTTACAAGGAACAAACCATCAATGGCCAGCGTCTCCATGCCGAGGGACCGATCAAGACCTTCACTTTACGCGGAATAAAAGATTCGCCGCCCTATCTGCACGACGGCCGCTTGCTCACGTTGGCGGATACGGTGGAATTTTTCAACCTGGTGCTGGGTCTCGGCCTGACCGCCGAAGAGAAAGAGTCGCTGGTGGCGTTCATGCTGACCTTGTAAAAAATCCTCTTGAGCCTATCCGCCCCGGCCTGTACGTACACCGAGGCAGTGGCCGTCCCGCGTGGAGGGTCCACTACCTCGGCCACGTATCACAACGCCGATTCGAGCGGATAGGTGCGACCTGACCGCTAGGTCTCCGCATCCAACGCCTGCAACAGCTTTTCCAATTCCGGCAAACGCACGGGCTTGACCAGATGTCCATCACACCCGGCGTGCCGCGATGCGAGTCGGTCACTTTCCTGGCCCCAGCCGGTCAAGGCGATGATCATCATGGACTTCCCCCAGGACTGGGCACGGATGCGCCGGGTCGCTTCACGGCCGTCGAGCCGCGGCATGCCGATGTCCATCAAAATCAAATTGGGCTGGAATTGCTCGGCCTTTTCGACGGCCTCGAGGCCGTCGAAAGCAGTACGGACATCATGGCCCATCATTTCCAGCAACATCGCCATCGACTGCGCCGAATCTTGATTGTCATCCACCACCAGGATGCGCTTTTGGCGGCTCGCCGTTTGATTTTTAACGGTGGCGGATTCGGCGGTAGGCGTCTCTCCCCGCTCGCCGTCCAGCACCGGCAGCCTGACCGTGAAAGTGCTGCCTTTACCTATTCCTTCGCTCGTCACCTCGATGATACCCCCATGCATCTCGACCAAGGTCTTGGCCAGCGCGAGTCCGATGCCCAATCCCTGCACCAAACCTTCGGCCTGGGAAAACATCTGGAAGATATAAGGAAAGGCCTGCGGATCGATGCCGATGCCGGTATCACGTACCGAGACTTCCACCTCGGCGCCGCATAAGCGGGTGGTGAGCCAGATGGTGCCGCCGGGCTCGGTGTATTTGACGCTATTGGTGAGAAGATTAGAAAAAATCTGGGCGAGGCGCATTAAATCGCCGTCGATAAACACCGGCGTTTCCGGCAAGCTTACGGTGAGCTCGTGCCCTCGCGCCGCGCTGATCGGCCGCACGGTCTCCAAGGCGGAGGCTATCACCTCATTCAGCGAGACCCGCGAGCGCTGCAAAGCCAATTTGTTCTGACGGATGCGCGCGGCATCGAGCAAATCGTCGATGAGCCTCACCAGATGGGAAAACTGGCGATCCATCATCGCCTGCAGTTGTTGGAGCGTCTCCGGATCGTTATCGGCGGACCGCAACAATTCCAGACCGTTGCGCAAGGGCGCGAGGGGATTGCGCAACTCGTGGGCGAGCAGCGCGAGAAATTCATCTTTACGGCGATCCGAATCCCGCAACTCCAATTCGACGCGTTTGGAATCGGTGACATCGCGGGTGGTCCCGGCGATGGCTTCCACCCGCCCATCCTCGGCGAACACCGGCACGAAAATATAATCGTAAAGACGCCGGCCGTGGGTGCCCGTAAAAGGAACAACGCCGCGTATCGGCCGCCGCGTTATGATGACCTGCTCGATTTCCCGATCATGCATCGCCGCATGCTCCGGGGGATAACCGAGCTCAAGGCAATTCTTGCCGATCGCTTCGCTCCAGGGCCGCCCCCACATCGCGAGCAGCGCCTCATTGGCATAGGTGAAACGATGATTCAAATCGAATACGTAGATGAGGTCCGGCGTATTCGACAATATCGTCTCATACAAGCGAAGACGTTGCTCCGAATCAAGCGGGGTTTGCGCGAACGGATAAGCCGGCCCACGCTTGCCCGCCTCCGGTGAGGACTCTTCGACAATCCTTTCGCCCATGATCTCTCCTTTACTCACGACTGGCATAACATAGTTATTGAGAAGCAGTCATCGCCAAGCTATGACTCGAATTCGAGATCTAACTTTCCCTTCCAACCTCCCTAGTTTGGGGTGGCCGCGGCTCATTAGTGTAGCTGAGTGATTTTCACAAGGCGAGTAACCGGATTGTTTGGCGACGGCCGGCAAAATCCCGTGATTCAGACATCGCAATAACCGTCAATCCGCCAGCCACGCGCACGACGGAAGGGGATCATTCAAAATAGTTTGACAGCAAGAGCGGCTACTGAAAACTGTATTATATATATAGCAATTCCGCTGCGCGGAACCGAATCCGCCGTCCCGCTGTAGTGATTGACAGCCCATGCAATAGCGATGAGCATATCCGTACGCCAAACTCACCGCCTCATACATGCGCATATACAAGCTCATCGGTTTCATCGTGTTGTTGAGCACGTCGTCGCTCGCGAGTCATGCCTCGTCGGTGGCCGGCGCTTACGCGGCCATGGGTATCACACCGACCGAGACTCCGCGGCCGGCGCCCAGTTTCGTTTTGACCGATCTCAATGGCATTGAAACACGCTTGGCTGATTTGAAAGGCAAACTGATCTTGCTCAACTTCTGGGCGACTTGGTGCGAGCCCTGCCGCAAAGAAATGCCGGATCTGGAAAGGCTGTGGCAAACATACCGGCATAAAGGATTGGTGGTGTTGGCGGTATCCGAGGACGGCGGCGATACCCGATCGGTGACCCGTTTCGTCGCCAAGCACCGGCTGAGTTATACCGTGTCAGTGGATCGTGACGGCGAGCTGGCGACCCGCTACCAGGTATCCGGTTTGCCGGCGACCTACTTGATCGACCGGCAGGGCAACATCGTCGCCAGCGTACTGGGCAGCAAGGATTGGGCCGGCGCCGAGGCCGGCGCGCTGATCGAACATCTCCTGGAGAAATGACCATAGGCGGTCGCGAGGCATAGCGCCGCATTGCCGCATCTGTCGGACCGCGCGGGAATCACGCCCTTGAAACAGGGCTCGAATAAACGCTCTATCGATACCTTACTGCGCTATGTTCGCCGGCAGTTCGCCCAAACCCTGGGAATGGATATGGAGCGACGCGGCGATATTGTCCAACACCTTCTGACGTTCAGCGATATCGCTGGTGAGTAACGTGACATTTACGTCCTGCATCCAGTCGCCGTAGGCGATGCCGACGGCGATGTATACCTCGCGCAGATCGGCATTGACGTCCAAAGGCCGATCGAAATCCAGCGTCCGCGCCGCCGGTTCGTTTAAGGCGTTATCATCGACATCGACTTTGACGCGGCGGGTACATTCGCCAACGCCATCAACCTCGGCGCAATAATCGGCCTTGATCGAAAAGATTTTACCGGCGAGATCCGGCACTTCGGGCGAAGTGATAGGGTCATCGTTCGAAGCGGCGGCGAAGGCCGGCTTACCGTAGGCATCGCCCGCCAAGCGCACCAGCGATACCCGTAATCCACAGTAGCGGCCCGGCGCCACGGCGAGGTCGCCCAGCGGCAGGATGAATCCGTCCTGGGTGACGATGTCGATCACATTCGGTTTGTCCAAGGAGCGCCCACCCACCGGTTCGGCGCCGTGTCCGGCGTGCGCCTCCGCCGTGCCGATCAACGTGTCGACCATGCGACGCGGCAATTGCACCAGGCTCGTACACGGCACCAATTCCAACCGGTCAAGCACCAGGTAGGCACGATACAGCGAAAGGAACCGGCCGTTTTCATCGCGTATATCGTGGTGTTCAAGCTGGGTCTGATCATAGCCGCCCTGTACCGCCGCGCTGTTTTGCACGCCGGTCGAATCGAGCGGTACGCCGCCCGGTTCGGTTTCGCCATGTACCTCGGCGAGATGGAGGACCAAACCGGATTGCATGCCCTCTTCATCACCGCCCGGACAGCCGGCCAGTGCGAGCACGGTGATGAACATCACGAGATAGCCGCTACGGCGATTAAAAGTCATAAGCCACCCCAACCCGTAAAATAGACTCTTCTTCCTGCCGGCCATGGAGATTTTCGATGGCGGGAATCTGATAACTCGCGTTGAAAACCAAATCCTCGACCGGTGTCCAGGCGATGCCCGGGCTCGCCATGACCAGCACGCCGCCGGAATCGGCATCAGTCACACCGTCATATTGGTCCTGCTCTTTCCAACGGCCGTCCAGGCTGAATTGCAAAGCGAAGCGCTGATGCAGTGCATATTGGGTATGGCCGGTGAGCAAGATTACGTCGCCGGCCCGATAACCTTGATAACCGTCGCTCACCGCGTGTTGGACGACCGCGCTCGTGTAAAAAAACCACGGCATCCGATAATGGCCATACCAGGCGCCGACACTCGGGATGGTCGCACCCGCGCCCGGTTGCGCGTCGAAATCTATCGGTTCACCATGGCTCCGCTGCTCGGAAGAAGTCGGCAAACGCACGCCGAACTGCATGCCCCAGAGATTCCGCACCGGAAATCCCCCGCCCCCGCCGATGAACCAGCGCGCGGACAGATCGAGATCGCCGACGCCGCTCGCCTGCTCGCGCGAGAGATCGTAGCGCCGCACCTCCTTGGTGACCAGCGGCAGGCTGGCGGCGATCATCCAGGTTTTGCTCGGCGCATAGCTGAAACTGTAGGTGAGACGCCGCTCGTCGATGACGTGCTCGCTGACCGCGGGCTCACCGACTTTTTCACTGCGTTCGAGATACTCCACGCTCGCGCGCATACGGCCGGCGAAGGGTTTTTCAGTACCCATGGTGGTGATGGTTGGATCGCCGCAAAGGCAGGTTGCACAAGCAAGAACCGCTTGCGTCTGCAACAAGGCGCTCGCGGCTAAGCCGATAACGATAAAACGACGCGGCATAACATTCGCCTGATTTTTATTGATGACCCCGATTAAGCGTGACCCGCGGCCTCGTTTATCTCCACCGAGATACGTCGTGCCACCCCATCGGATGATGGCGCGCATTATCGTCGCGCCCGCCGCTCTTGAGAATGCGACATGTTGTCGCAGCGCGAGCTGAATATCATTATTCTCGGCGATTTTCCGCCGATTGATGTCGGGTTGCGACAACATGTCGCATTCCCAGCGTGACTGCGCTTGAATACGCTGCTGGGCTCCATAACTAACCTAGAAGGGGTAAACCAGATGAAATTTCCGATCGCGTTCATTCCTGCGGTGGCGCTACTGTTGGCAGGCACGCAGTCTGCCGAGGCCCACGTAACTTTCGTCGCGAACAATGCTTATGCCGGCAAGAGTTATATCGCCACCGCCAATATTCCCCACGGTTGCACCGATCTCAACGGTACCGCATATGATACCGTCAAGATCGAAATCAACATCCCCGCGGGTTTTACCGGCACGCGGCCACAAGATTCGACGTTCGGCCCCGCCGTTATCGAGAAAGACGCCAACGGCAACGTCAGCAAATTGATATGGACCAAAACGGCGGCGGCCCTAGCGGAAGACAGCCATTTTTATCAGGTCAGCTTCAGAGGCACTTTGCCGAACACGCCGCTGCAATCGCTGGATTTCGTCACCACCCAGACCTGCGGCGGCAACACCACCAAAATCTGGGAAGGCGCCGACGTACCCAAACTCCGCATTCTGCCCGCACGCGCCGCGGGTTGGAATAAATACACCGCCCAGACCACGATCGACGAGGCCACCATCAAAGCGTTCTTCGCCGATGCCCACATCGTCTGGTCCAACGGCGCCTCTTACAGCGCCAACGCCGTGACCGCGGGCCTGATCACCAATAAATTGACCACGATCCCGCTCGGCGCGGAATTCTGGGTCAAATATTGATCGTAAGGAGACAGTCATGACTCGAATCCTTTTGAGCGCCTTGTTTGGCGTGGTGCTGACGGCGTGTAATAGTTCGCAGGATGCAGCGTCCGGCGACAACAATGTCCCGAGCGGGACCGGCAACAACGGCAATCCAACCACGTCCGACCCCACCGGTTTCAATCCAACCGCCTTCGATCCCACCGCCATGATTTTGGACACACCTCCCACCGACGGCAAGTTACCCGCCGAACTGGCGCCTCCTGTCTGACCGGCGCAGGTGGACTCAAGATGGACTTGAGTCCACCCCTTCCACCGCGGCTTCATATTGCTCGCGCCCGCAAACCTAACCTCAAGGAAATCGCGTATCCGGACTTCACAGCCGTATACACTTTAGCAATACCGATATCGCAACGGCTTTTTAAGCAGACCGTTTTGCCGGACTTTACCGGACTGGCGTCACCGATGTACTTCAAGCGGCGTTACGTAGTATCTTCCGATCATTCGTCCGTTGCCTCTTGACTCGTGAACCGGTTAATTTTTTTCGCTGAACAGTGTGAGTGATCCATCCCAAAAAATCTCCGCCGCCATCGCCTGGGCGCCGCTGCGCAATCCGGTGTACCGGATGTTGTGGCTGGCCTCGCTGGTCTCCAACATCGGCTCGTGGATGCATGAGGTCGGTGCCGGCTGGTTGATGACATCGCTGGCGCCCACGCCGCTGATGGTGGCGCTGGTGCAAGCCGCCACCACCGCGCCGGTGTTCCTGTTGGCGCTGCCGGCGGGGGCGCTGGCCGACATCATCGACCGGCGGCGGTACTTGATCGTCACCCAGATTTGGATGATGACCACCGCGACGCTGCTGGGCGGCTTGACGCTGGCCGGCTTGACGACCGCGCCGCTGTTATTGTTATTTACCTTCGCCCTCGGCATGGGCACCGCGATGATGATGCCGGCCTGGGGCGCGGTCACGCCGGAGTTAGTGCCGCGCGCCGAGCTGCATGCGGCCATCAGCCTCAACACCATCGGCATGAATATCGCGCGCACCATCGGTCCGGCGTTGGCGGGTTTGATCGTCGCGGCGGCCGGGCCGGGCGCGGTTTTCGTACTCAATCCCCTGTCGTTTCTTGCGGTGATCTTCGCGCTGAAGAGCTGGCGGCGCGCGCCGCGGCAAAGCGAGTTGCCCGCCGAACGGTTGTTCGGCGCGGTGCGCGCCGGCCTGCGTTACGCGCGGCATTCCATCGAACTGCGGGCGGTGTTGTGCCGTGGCGCCGGTTTTTTTGTCTTCGCGAGCGCCTCCTGGGCCTTGCTACCGCTGATCGTACGCCAGGAACTCAACAGCGGTCCCGGCACCTACGGATTGTTTCTGGCGTGCATGGGTATCGGTGCCATCGCCGGCGCGCTGCTGCTGCCGCAAGTGCACGGCCGGCTGTCGCGGGACCACCTGGTGGCCGGGGCCACCCTACTCTATGCCCTGGCCATGCTGGCGCTCGCTCACAGCGGCCATGTGTACACAGCGGCGCTGGCCATGCTGTTGACGGGACTGGCCTGGATCAGCGTGGTATCGTCGCTGATGACCGCTACCCAGACCGCCCTGCCGGGCTGGGTGCGGGCGCGCGGCCTCGCGCTGTTCTGGGTGGTCTTCATGGGCGGCATGGCGGCGGGCAGCGCCTTGTGGGGGCAGGTCGCTTCCTGGTTCGGCATCCCCGCGGCGCTGACCCTGGCCGCACTCGGCGCGGTGATCGGAATGGCCGCGACCTGGCGCTTCCGCATCGGACTACACGACATCGCCGACCTTTCGCCGTCGCTGCACTGGCCTACCGCCACGACCGCCGACACCCTCGATATGGATCGCGGCCCGGTGATGGTGACGGTGGAATACCGCATCGATCCGGCGCGAATCGGCGAGTTCAGCCGCATCATGCGGCAAATGCGCAGGGCCCGGCGACGCGACGGCGCCTTCATGTGGGAACTGTTCAGCGATATCGAAGACCCCGGCCGCCAAGTAGAATGTTTCATGGTCGAATCGTGGATCGAACATTTGCGTCAGCACGAACGCGTCACGTTCGCCGATCGCGACATCAGCAACCGGGTGCGTACTTTTCACCTCGGTACCGAATCGCCCAAAGTGACTCATCTGGTCGCGAGCGGCTGGCCGCCGCGCGAATTCATTTCCTGATCATCGATAACGACCGGCGTCGCGCGCGGCGGTCAGACTCCCCGAATAAAATCCGTTTACAAGATCGAATACTATAATCAACACAGCGGCGACGAAAACTGGTTTGAGTTCTGTTCGCCAGACCGCTATTGCGAATAAACCCGATTTGGTACGAAGCACGGCGAGAGGAGTAATACATGGCGATCCGGCTCCGCGTACTGCTGCTGGAAGATTCGGAGGACGACGCGGAATTGCTGCTGCGCCAGTTGCGGCGCGGCGGTTATGATCCCGTTTACACCCAGGTACAAACCGCCGAGGCGATGACGGCCGCATTGGCCGAGCACACTTGGGACATCGTCCTTTCCGACTATTCCATGCCCGGTTTCAGTGCGCCGGTCGCACTGGCCCTGCTGCAGAAAAGCGGAATAGACCTGCCCTTCATCATCGTATCCGGCACCGTCGGCGAAGATTTGGCGATAGCGGCCATGAAGTCCGGCGCCCATGATTTCATCATGAAAGGTCAATTGAAGCGATTGATACCCAGTATCGAGCTGCGTATGCGCGAAGCCGCCGCACGCCGGGAATATCAACAGGCGCAGAAAAATTTGCGTTTGAGCGAAGAACGTTTCCGCCAGTTGGCCGAGAGTATCACCGAGGTGTTCTGGATGACCGATCCCGCCAAAAATGAAATCCTCTATATCAGCCCCGGCTACGAGAAAATCTGGGGACGGACCTGTGAAGATTTGTATGCGAACCCCGCCGCGTGGATGGAAGCGATACATTCGGACGATCGTGAAAGAGTCATGGGGGCGGCGAGGACCAAGCAGGTCTTGGGCAGTTACGATGAGGAATACCGGGTGATCCAGCCCGATGGCACGCTGCGCTGGATCCGCGACCGCGCCTTTCCCATCAAGGACGAAACCGGACGGGTCTACCGGGTCACCGGTATCGCCCAAGACATCACCGACCGCAAGCTCGCGGAAGACCAACTGCGTAATGCCAAGGAGTTTTCCGAGACCCTGATTCAAACCGCCAATGTGATCATTCTCGGCCTGGACATCGACGGCAACATCGACATCTTCAACGAGACCGCCGAAAAGATCACCGGTTATACCCTCGCGGAATTGAAACACAAAAATTGGTTTGAGATTCTCACCCCCAAGGAACGTTATCCGCGGGTTTGGGAAGAATTCAGCCGCCTCACCAGCGGTGGCATACCCCAGGTCTTCGAGAATCCCATCCTCACCAAAACCGGCGAAGAACGCCACATCATGTGGCAGAACAACCAAGTGAGAGCCAACAACGAAATCATCGCCACCATCTCCTTCGGCAACGACATCACCGAGCGCAAGCAGGCGCAGGAAGAATTACAACGCCGGCATGAGGAACTCATGGCCACCAACCGCCGCCTCGAAGAGGTCAACAATCAATTATTGCAGGCCGAAAAGATGGCCGCCATCGGCCAAATGGCCGCCGGGGTCGCCCATGAAATCAACAATCCGGTGGGTTACGTCCGCTCCAACCTGGACACCTTGCAGAATTATGTCAGCCAGCTGCTGCGGATAGTGGACGCCTATACCGAAACGGAAGGCATGCTGAACACCCACCGGTCGCTATTCGAACCCATCCACCGTCTGAAGGAGAGCATCGAGCTGGACTATCTCAAGAACGACGTCGTGGAATTGCTAAAAGAATCCAAGGAAGGGGTAAACCGGGTACAACAGATCGTGAGGGATCTCAAAAGTTTTTCCCACGTCGACGAGGAGGATTGGCTGTGGAGCGATTTGCACGATGGTTTGAACAGCACCTTGAACGTCGCCCACCACGAACTCAAGTACAAGGCGCAAGTGATCAAGGAATACGGCGATATCCCGCAGATTCAATGCCGCCTGTCCCAGCTCAACCAGGTCTTCATGAATCTCCTGATGAACGCGGCCCATGCCATCAACGACCGCGGCACCATCTGGATACGCACCGGGGCCGACGCCGATTGGGTATGGGTGGAAATCGAAGACAGCGGCAAGGGGATAGCGCCTGAAAATCTGAGCCGGATCTTCGACCCGTTCTTCACCACCAAACCGGTGGGCAAGGGTACCGGACTCGGGCTCTCGCTTTCTTACGGCATCGTCGCCAAACACCACGGACGGATCGAGGTCGATAGCCAACCGGGCAAGGGCGCGCGGTTCCGGATCTGGTTGCCGCAGCGCCATCACGACCCTGAGCAAGAAATCACGCCGATTTAGTGATTTTGCCCGACTCTCGCGCCGCGCGGCGGCGATCCGCCGTCCCTCATGTCATTCCGGCGCCTATTTCCGGCAACTATTCCCGCTCACCGCGATAAAGCGGACCCGCGTCCGCTACCCAAGCGGCGCGGGAATCGGTACCATACCCCGCCGCCATGGCGCGGGCGGGACTCTCTATAAACTATATAAACAAACGCGCGCGGCCTCGGCGACATCGACAACTCGACTCATGTGGAAACGCTTTCTTCGCTTCTTAAAAATCCCGGTGCTGATCCTGGCGGCGGCCTTCGTCGGCTACGAACTGTGGGTCGCGGCCTGCGTGGCCTGGTGGGTCAAACACAATCCGCAGTCCAGCGCCTTCATGGAAGACCGGCACGCGGTGTTGCGCGAGAAAAATCCGCGGGCCGAACTCAAACAGCGCTGGGTGCCTTACGCACGAATCTCGCCCCACCTCAAACGGGCGGTGATCGCCTCCGAAGACGCGACCTTTACCCAACACGGCGGTTTCGATTGGCAAGCGCTGGAGAAAGCCTTGAATAAAAACTTAAAGAAAGGCCGCATCGTCGTCGGCGGGTCCACGGTCAGCCAGCAGCTCGCGAAAAATTTATTCCTGTCCGGCAAACGGACCGTGTGGCGCAAGGCGCAGGAGGCGTATATCACCGTGCTGCTGGAGCTGATGATGGATAAGCGCCGCATCCTGGAAATCTATCTGAACATCATCGAATGGGGCAACGGTATATTCGGCGCCGAGGCCGCCGCGCGGCATTATTTCGGCGTGGGCGCCGCCGCGCTTACGCCCCGGCAGGCCGCCCGCCTGGCGGCGATGATCCCCAATCCCCGCTACTACGACCGCCATCGCCAAACCCGATATTTGCAGTACCGCACCACGGTCATCCTGGCCCGCATGCCCGGCGCCGCGATTCCACGGTAAACCGGCCGGCGAATGGTTTACCGGCTTTGCCGCGCCAGCGCCTGATCGCGCTGGCGCGCGGAATCCAGCAAGACCGCCTCGACCCCTTTGCTCTTGTCCAAGGCCTGCGTTTGTTGAGTCCATACATGCTCGGGCGATTTTTTCTCGGCCACGGGATTGGCATGTTCGGCGGCGGGCGCGCTGCCGCGCTGGGAACAGGCCGCGCCGGCGGCCACGCTCAAGATCAACACACTCATTTTTATTTTATGCATCGTTGTCTTCTCCAACCGGTCAACCGTCATGCGCGGCGCTCCCGCGCAAAAAACTATCGCCCACTCGCTATCGGCCCCATCGCTCATCCCCTAAACCGGGCGCAGCGGGTACACTAAGCGGATGCTCAACATCCATCGACTCTAGCGCGGCATGAAGACCTCCGACTCCAATCCCGCCCTGCCCCTGCTGGGGCTGGTGATCCTGGTTGCGATCATCGCCGCCCTGTTGCTCGGCAAGGGCCGGTCCGACACCGACCCCGTCGTCGAACAAGAGGGCTGGCGCGCCACCACGCCGTTTCAGATCCCGCGCCGCGCCCTGGCCGCGGCGGCCACCACCAGCCACGTCTACGTCATCGGCGGCATGGACGACGAGGACCGCTACGTGGCGGAAGTGGAATACGCGCCCATCCTCGCCGACGGGCGGCTGGGTCCTTGGCGCTACACGGAACCGCTGGGCGAACCGCGTTTTTATCTCGCGGCGGCGGTGCACAACGGTTATCTCTACGCCATCGGCGGGGCCAACGGCGAACGCGGCAAAGACAACATCCCCAGCGCCACGGTCGAACAGGCCCGTATCCTGCCCGACGGCAGCCTCGGTCCCTGGCGGCGCGCGGCCTATCTCACCACACCGCGGCGCGGCCTGCAGGCCGTGGCCTACGGCGATCGGCTCTACGCCATCGGCGGCTACAACGGCGCCTTTCTCAAATCCACGGAACACACGCGAATCACCGCCGACGGCGGGCTGATGGAATGGCGGTTGGACCCGCAGCAAGCGGTAGTGGATCGCTACATCCACTCCGCCACGCATTACGGCGACAAACTCTATTTGCTCGGCGGCCACGTGCAGGGCGCGGATACCATGAGTTATGGCGATGTGGAGATGAGTTCGCTTAACGCGGACGGCGGACTTTCGCCTTGGCAAATACAAAAATCCATCTTGCGGACGCCGCGTTTCATCGCCTCCGCCTTCGCCATGAACGGTTACATCTATATGCTGGGCGGCCACGACGGCGGCAACCGTTTGCAGGGCGTGGAGTTCGCGCAATTGGACGCGCGCGGCGGCGTGGGCGCATGGTCGCCGGCGGCGCCGCTCATCGAGGGCCGCAGCGCGACCGCGCTGGCGACGAATGGCGATCGGGTTTACGTGTTCGGCGGCATGGGGCGCACGGGCGCGCTCAACAGCGTGGAAATGGCCCGGCAGTTGAACCAGGGCCGTTTGGGTCACCGGCGCGGCGAGTAATTCCGCTTAGGAAGCGCATCATCGCTGTAATACGATGGAGGAATGCAGCACGCGCGCCCTGAATTTTCAGAGTACTTTTTAAAAATGCGCCCAATCGACCTGGGGACCGGTCTCCTCCAGCCAGCGGGTAAGCTGTTCGGCGGTCAGGGGCCGACTGATGTAATAACCTTGCGCGAAGTCGCAGCCCAGGGCGGACAACAAACACCAAGTCTTGTAAGACACCACGCCTTCCGCAACGGTCTTTAAACCGAGGTTATGTGCGAGATCGACCGTGGCGTGCACGATCACGCTGTCATCATTATCCTCGCTCATGTTGAGGATGAAGGATTTGTCGATCTTGAGTTCATGCACCGGCAATTGCTTGAGATAGGTCAGCGACGAATAGCCGGTGCCGAAATCGTCGATGGACAGCTTGATGCCGAAGCCGTGCAATTGATCGAGCACTTTGAGGGCGTGCTGCGGATCGGTCATCACCGCGCTCTCGGTAATCTCCAAATCCAGCCATTCGGGTTTGGCGCTGCAACCGCTGAGTACATCCAATAATTGATCGGGCAGATCCTCGTCCTGCAGATTGCACACCGAGAGATTGATCGCGACGTTCAAGGGATAACCGCTGGCCCGCCATTTCGCGCATTGCGCCATGGCGGTGCGGGTCACCCACAAACCCAACGGCCGGATGAAGCCGGACTGTTCGGCGAGATGGATGAAACTGTCGGGCGACAATAAATCATAGTGGGGATGTTGCCAGCGCACCAAGGCCTCGACGCTGATCATCCTGCCTGACTTCATGTCCACTTTCGGCTGGTAGTGCAGCACCAGTTCGTTATTTTCCAGGGCTTGGTGCAGTTCGCTTTTGAGTTTGAGATTATTGGGGCTGCGAGGCTGTTCCGGGTGGTAGGTGGCCTGCGAGTCGTGGGAATCCTTGGCCGTGCTCATGGCCAGGTCGGCGTGCTGGATTAAGGCCTGGGCGTCTTTGCCGTGGGCCGGATACAGCGCGATGCCGAGACTGGCGCTGAGCTGTATCCGCTGTCCCTCCACCTCCAAAGGTTCGCGCACCGCCTGCAATAACTTGGCGGCGACTTGTCTGGCCTGATCGACGGATTCGGTGGTGGGCAACAGCACCGCGAATTCATCGCCGCCCAGCCGCGCCACGGTATCCGATTCGCGCAGTTCGCCGGACAGGCGCGATGCCAATTGCTGCAACACCCAATCACCGGCGTAGTGGCCGTATTGATCGTTGACGTCGTGAAAATCGTCGAGATCGATGATGAACAATGTGAAGGGACTGCCGAGACGCTTGCCGGTGAGTATGCTTTGGTGCAGGCGGTCGTAAAACAAGATGCGGTTGGGCAAACCGGTCAGGGAATCGTAGACCACCTGATATTCCAAGGCCGCGCGTTTGGTGACCCGTTCGCCGACGTCGCGAATCAGCAAAATAAAAAAACTGCCTTTATCGCACAAGGACTCGCTCAACACCACCTCCACCGGGATGGTGGTGCCGTCGCGGCGATGGGCCTTGGCTTCGTAGCTGTTCTCCAAAGGCCGCGAGGACTGGCTGAGTTCGGCGGCCAGGTACAGCCCCGGTATCAGCAATTCGATATTGCGGCCCTTCACATCGCTCAAGTCATAACGGAAGATTTCTTGGGCAACGGCGTTAAGCGATTCGATGGCGCCCTGATCATTAATGATGACTATGCCATCGTAGCGAGACTTGAGGGCTTTTTTCACGAGTGTGGTCCTTTATCCGAGCTGCGCTGAGGCGCTGAGGCGCCACGTCCCGACATGGCGTATGTAACCGTAAGTCATAAAACGGCGGGGGGATGAAAATCTTTAGCTTGGGACGGCTAGGGCTTTTACTAAAATCGGCGCCGGCCGCGGTGAAAACGACGAATCGGCCGGCTCACGCCGTGGCCTGGGCCTGCTGGGCGATCAAGGCCTTGAGTTCGGGGATACAGGAACCGCAATTGGTGCCGGCCTTGAGCGCCTGGCCGATGGCCTCGGCCGTCACCAGACCCTGCTGACGGATGGCGCGGCTGAGGGTGTTGCTGCCCACGCCGAAACAACTGCACACGATGCGGCCGGCGTCCGGGCGGTCCTTGGGCGGCACGCCGGTGAGCAGGCTCAGCCGATCCTGCGGGGTCAAGGTTTCCTGCGCGAATAATTGCCCCAGCCAACTGCGCGGCGGCAGCTCGTTGCCCGGGGCGACGAACACGCAACTCTCCACCCGCCGCCCCACCAGGCGCACACCGCGATAACGTCCGGCGCCGGCGTCGAGGTATTCCACCCATTCCTTGCCGGCCTGTTCTTCGCTGCAAAGCAGCGCGCGCGCCCAACGACCCCAATCGTCGGCAACGGTTTCACCGGCCAGTTCGTAACGCCAGAATTGCTGGCCGGGCGCCATCACCCAATATTCCAGCGCGGGGAGTTGCAGCCGGCGCCGTGACAAGATGAAGCCCTGCCATTTAGGTTGGTAGGCTTCCACCTGCACCGGCGTGTGTTTCAACTCCGGCTGGCCGGACACGGGATCGGACTCGGGGTTGACCAGGGCGTCCACCCGGCCGCGCGCGGCGAACTGGTCGGTCCAATGCATGGGCACGAACACCTGGCCCGCCTGTTGTCCGTCGTTGCAGACGGCGCGGGCGAACATCTCGCCCCAGCGGCTGCGCAGACGAAGCAGCGCGCCGTCTTTGACGCGCAAACGCGCCGCGTCGCGCGGATGCAATTCCGCGTAGGGTTCCAAGGTATGCGCGGAAAGCCGCGGCGACTTGCCGGTGCGGGTCAGGGTGTGCCAGTGATCGCGTACCCGGCCGGTGTTGAGCACGAAGGGGTATTCAACGTCGGTGGCATGCACCGGCGCGCGCGGCGTCACCGCCACCAAACGGGCCATGCCGCTGGCGGTGAAGAAGCGGCCGTCGCCGAACAGCCGCGACGTGCCCGCCGGTTGCGCCGCGCTCACCGGCCATTGGATCGGCTGCAAGTCGGCGTAGGCCGCGTCACTCAACTCGGCGAGGCCGGAGAGATCGAAGTCGCGCGTGCCGTGATTTTCAAAACCGCTCAAGGCGGCGTGTTCGCGGAACACCGCGGCCGCGCTGTCATAGTCGAAGGCCGCGCCGTGACCCAAACGCCGCGCCACTTCGCTGACCATCCGCCAATCGGCTTTGGCCTCGCCCGGCGGCGGCAGAAAGGCGCACTGGCGCGAGATGCGCCGCTCCGAATTGGTGACCGTGCCTTCTTTTTCACCCCAGGCCAGCGCGGGCAGCAAGACATGGGCGAGCGCGGTGGTGTCGGTGCGGGCGATGCAATCGGACACCACCACCAGTTCGCAGCGCCGCAAGGCGTCGCGCACCCGGTCGGCGTCGGGCATGCTCACCACCGGATTGGTGGCCATGATCCACACCGCCTTGATGCGGCCGTCGCCGATGGCTTGAAACATGTCCACCGCCTTCAGGCCCGCTTGAGTGGCGATGCGCGGCGCCTGCCAAAAACGGCGCACGCGATCGACATCGGCTTCGGCGAAATCCATGTGCGCGGCGAGTTGATTGGCGAGGCCGCCGACCTCGCGCCCGCCCATGGCGTTGGGCTGACCGGTCACCGAAAACGGCCCCATGCCGGGCCGGCCGATGCGGCCGGTCGCGAGGTGGCAGTTGATGATGGCGTTGACCTTGTCGGTGCCGCTGCTGGATTGATTGATGCCTTGCGAATAGACCGTCACGGTCTTTTCGGTGCGGGCGAACAGGCCGTAAAACTCCGCCACGGCTTCTTCATTTAAGCCGCAGGCCGCCGCGACGGCGGGAATGGTCGCGGCGCCGTCGCGCGCCGCTTGCAACGCCTGTCCGTAATTTTCGGTGTGGCCTTCGAGAAAATTGAAATCGGCGCGGCCGTTCTGGAATAAATAGGCGAGCAGACCATTGAACAAGACCGCGTCGCTGCCGGATTTCAGAGGCAGGTGCAGATCGGCGATGTCGCAGGTCGCGGTGCGGCGCGGATCGACGACGATGAGTTTGCGTTTGGGATTCTGCTCTTTCGCGGCGCGGATACGCTGAAACAACACCGGATGACACCAGGCGGTGTTGGAGCCCACCAGCACCAGCAACTCGGCCTGCTCCAGGTCTTCATAATTTCCCGGCACGCTGTCGCTGCCGAAGGCGCGTTTATGGCCGGCCACGCTGGACGACATGCACAAACGCGAATTGGTGTCGATGTTGGCCGAACCGATGAAACCTTTCATCAGCTTGTTGGCGACGTAATAATCCTCGGTGAGCAGTTGCCCGGAAACGTAAAAGGCCACGGCGTCGGGCCCGTGCCGGTCGATGATGCGGCGGAAGCCGGCGGCGACATGTTCAAGCGCCGCATCCCAACTCACGCGTTCACCACCGACCTGCGGATACAGGAGGCGGCCGTCGAGATCGACGGTCTCGCCCAGGGCGGAACCTTTGGAACACAAACGGCCGAAATTGGCGGGGTGCTGCTCGTCGCCTTTGATGCCTACGCGATAAGTCTCTCCCGGCGTGGCCAACACGCCGCAGCCGACACCACAATACGGACAGGTCGTGCGCACCGCTGCCATGGGCAACTCCTCAACGCGCGGCGCGCGCGCCGGCCAGTTGCAGATACACCACGCCGTCTTCCACTTTGACGGGATAGGAACCAGTCTGGCCTTGGTCGGGGGCCACCGCGCAGCCGCTGTTCAACTCGATGCACCAGTTGTGCAGCGGGCAGGCGACCTTATGATCGAAGACGATGCCTTGCGACAACGGCCCGCCTTTGTGCGGACAACGGTCGTCGAGGGCGAAGACGTGATCGTCGCCGGCGCGGAACACCGCCACGTCGCCGCGCGCCGTGCGCACCACCCGCGCGCCGAGGCGCGGGATGTCTTCCAGCCTGCCCACTTCCAACCAATCGTCCATCGTCAACACCGTTGCTGCACTGCTCACATCACACCTTTCATTACTATTGATCCGGCATCAAATACATCTGATTTAGGGCATCCCTCTGCCGACGGGGCCCTTTCCCCTCTCCCCTACCCCTCTCCCGCTAGGGGAGAGGGGATGCATTTAAGTGACTGTGGAGTTTTTTCCCCTCGGCACTTGGGAGATGGACGTTGCTTTCAAAATCCAATCCGACATCGTGTCGGCGCTTGCCTATTGCGCCACCTGCTTGAGCGGTACGAACTCGTGACGATCGACGCCATGCTCCGCGCGCTCGGCCCAGGGATCCACCTGCGCCAATTTCTGCGAGTCGAGGAAGCGCCGGTACAATTCCTTGCGGCCCGCCGCGTCTTCCACCACGCGTTGTTTCACATACGACAATCCCACCCGTTCGATCCACGGCGCGGTGCGTTCGAGATACTGCGCTTCTTCGCGGTAGACCTGCATGAAGGCGCCGCAGTATTCCATCACTTCTTCTTCGGTCTGCACTTTGCACAGCAGATCGGTGACGCGCACCTTGATGCCGCCGTTGCCGCCGACGTGCAGCTCGTAACCGGAATCGACGCACACCACGCCGTAATCCTTGATGGTCGCCTCGGCGCAATTGCGCGGACAGCCCGACACGGCGATCTTGAATTTGTGCGGCGTCCACGAGCCCCAGGTCATCTTTTCGATCTTGATGCCGAGACCGGTGGAGTCCTGGGTGCCGAAGCGGCACCACTCCGAACCCACGCAGGTCTTCACGGTGCGCAGTGATTTGCCGTAGGCGTGACCCGACACGAAGCCGGCTTGATTGAGATCGCCCCACATCCGCGGCAGGTCTTCTTTTTTCACGCCCAATAAATCGATGCGCTGACCGCCGGTGATCTTCACCGTCGGCACTTGGTATTTGTCCGCCACCTCGGCGATGGCGCGCAGTTCCGCCGGTGTGGTCACCCCGCCCCAGATGCGCGGTACCACCGAATAGGTGCCGTCCTTTTGGATGTTGGCGTGGGCGCGCTCGTTGATGAAACGCGATTGATAGTCGTCCTGCACTTCGTTCGGCCAGGCCGCGATCAAATAGTAATTGAGCGCGGGGCGGCATTTGGCGCAGCCGTCCGCTGAACGCCATTCGCAGAAATCCATCACCGCGCGGATGCTGGTGAGGTGTTGCTCGCCGATCGCTTTGCGCACTTTTTCGTGGGTGTGATCGGTACAACCACACATGGGTTTTTCTTTCGGCGAGGCCGAATAATCACCCACTGTGTTGGCGAGCAATTGTTCGACCAGGCCGGTGCAGGAACCGCAGGATGCCGAGGCCTTGGTGTGAGCGCGCACGTCGTCGAGAGTGAACAAGCCTTTCTCGGTGATGGCCTTGACGATGGCGCCTTTGCACACGCCATTGCAGCCGCAGATCTCGGCGCTGTCCGCCATCATCGCCACGGCGCTTTGGCCGCCGTGGCCGGAGTCGCCGAGATGGGCCTGGCCGAACAGCAGACCGGCGCGGATGTCCGAAACGTCGGCGCCGTCGCGCATCAACTGGAAATACCAGGCGCCGTCCACGGTGTCGCCGTAGAGCACCGCGCCCTCGATCTTGTTGTCCTTGAGCACTAACTTTTTATAGACGCCGTGGCCGGGGTCTTTATAGACGATGTCCTCGCAGCCTTCGCCACCCACGTAATTGCCGGCGGAGAACAAGTCGATGCCGGTCACCTTGAGTTTGGTCGAGGTCACCGACCCCCGGTAACGGGAGTAACCGAAACCGGCGAGGTGGTTGGCGCAGACCTTGGCCTGCTCGAACAACGGCGCCACCAAACCATACGAGGTGCCGCGATGCTGCACGCACTCGCCCACCGCGTAGACCCGCGGATCGTAGGTCTGCATGGTGTCGTTGACGATCACCCCGCGTTCGCAATGCAGGCCGATCTTTTTCGCCAGTTCGGCGTTGGGGCGGATACCCACCGCCATCACCACCAGATCGGCCTCGACCTCGCTGCCGTCTTTAAACCGCACGCCGCGCACGCGGTCGTCGCCGATGATCGCGGCGGTCTGCGCGCCCATCAAAAATTTAAGGCCGCGTTGTTCCAGCGACGATTTGAGCAGCATGGCAGCGGGTTGGTCCAATTGTCTTTCCATCAAGGTATCGAGCAGGTGCACCACGCTGACTTCCATGCCCTGCTTAAGCAGGCCGTTGGCGGCTTCGAGGCCCAGCAAACCGCCGCCGATCACCACCGCGCGGCGCTGCTGTCGGCTGGCCGCCAACATGGCATTCACGTCGTGAATATCGCGGAAGCTGACCACGCCCGGCAACTCGTGCCCCGGCACGGGGATGATGAAGGGATTGGAACCGGTGGCGAGCAGCAGGCGGTCATAAGGCGCCACCGTGCCATCTTCGGCGATGACCTGGCGCCGTGCGCGATTCACCTCCACCACCTTCTTGCCTTTATGTAAGGTGATTTGATTATCGCGATACCATTGCTCGTCGTTGAGCATGATGTCGTTGATGGTCTTCTCGCCGGCCAGCACCGGCGACAATAAAATGCGGTTGTAATTGCCGTACGGCTCGGCGCCGAACACAGTAATCTCATAACGCTCGGGGGCCAGCGCCAGCAGCTCTTCCAAGGTCCGCACGCCCGCCATGCCGTTACCGATCAATACCAACTTCTCTTTCGACATCTGTTCCCCGCTCACAAAAATACCGGCATCTGCCCTTAAGGGAGCAACATGCATGCCAGCAATTGGGGCAAGGCCCGCAAGCCGGCTAAGGCGTTGATGGCTATTAACGAGGCCGGCTAAATAAGCGCTGTGCTCGCCCGGCATGCACCAACATCGCATCGGCGTATGCACCAAATGGCTACCCGAGGGGTGAGCCGAGCCCACATTTAGTGCGCCCGGTTTACAAGCCGTTAACGCCTGGACGCCGCGCCGCGCACTGTGGCATGGTGATACGCGCACCGCGTTATAAATTTTTAAGACCAAAGAACATGAAACCGATTTATATCTTCCGGCACCTCGTCTGCGAAGGCCCCGGTTATTTCGCTGAGTTTCTCGAACGGCAACAGATGCCTTACCGGATCGTCGCCATCGATCAGAGCGAAGCCGTCCCAACCAATCTCGACGCGATGAGCGGGCTGGTGTTCATGGGCGGCTCCATGAGCGTGAACGATCCCTTGCCGTGGATCGCCGCGGAGCTCAAGTTGATTCAACAAGCCCATGAAAACGGCATGCCGGTGCTGGGCCATTGTCTCGGCGGACAATTGATCGCCAAGGCCCTCGGTGCCCAGGTACGCGCCAATGCCGTAGCGGAGATCGGCTGGCACCCCGTGGAAAAAACCGCCGCGGATTCGGCATGGCTTACGAGTCTGCCGCCTCGCTTCGAGGTGTTTCATTGGCACGGCGAGACCTTCGATATCCCCGCCGGCGCCACCCGTTTATTGCGCAGCGCCTGGTGCGAGAATCAGGCCTTCACCCTCGACTCGCTGCTGGCCTTCCAGTGCCATGTGGAAATGACCGCGCCCATGGTGCGCGAGTGGGCGGACCTCGGTCGTGAAAGCTTGGCGAAACCTAGCGCCAGCGTGCAGAGCTACGAGGCGATCGTCGCCGCGGCGGAGGAACGCGCGAGAAACTTGCAGACCATCGCCGAGGCGTTTTATCTACCCTGGCTGGCCCGGGTGCGGGCGCGGGCGGCGGGCCGGGTTTGATTTGCCGATCTATCCGCGCGCGGCCGACAGCTCGCGCAACTCACCCGGCCGCGGCCAAGTCCTGCGGGGTATTGATGTTGACGAAGGCGCGGGGTTCATCGCTGAAATCCACCGGCACATGGCGGCATTGCTGTAACCAACCCATCGCCGATCCGTCACTGTTCGCAAGATAAGCGCTCAAGTCGGCTTCAAGGTCACGATTCAATAAGACGCAGAGGGGTTGCATCCGTCCCGCGCCGAAAGCCACCGCGGCGTCGGCCGGTTCCGCCTCCAAAGCGGCGGCGAGACGTCCCACCAAGTGGCCGGATAGAAACGGCGTATCACAGGGCGCCACCATCAAATAAGGGGTCTTCACCTGCGCGAGGCCGCTGGCGATGCCGGCCAGCGGCCCGCAATAATCAGCATGGTGATCGACTACTACAGGCCGGCCCCAGCTCCGATAGCGGGGCAGATGGCGGTTGGCGCTGATCAGCAACGTCCCCACTTGCGGCGCCAGCGCCTCGATGACATGGGCGATCAGCGGCCGGCCTTGGAACATCAGCAAACCCTTGTCCGCGCCGTTCATGCGCCGGCCGCGGCCGCCGGCGAGGATGAGGCCGGTAATGTCATCGCGGGGGATCATGCGGGCTCAAGTACAGGGGCTACTCATTCACTCGCGGCGCAGGCGAGGCAACAATTGCACGAAGTTGCAGGGCTTGTGGCGGCTGTCGAATTGATCTTTGAGGATGGCGTCCCACGCCACCTGGCAAGCGTGGGTGGAACCCGGCACGCAGAAAATGAAAGTGGCGTTGGCGATACCCGCCATCACCCGGGATTGCACGGTGGAGGAACCGATCTCTCGATGGGAAACGGCACGGAATACTTCGCCGAAGCCGTCGATGATTTTATCCAGTAAAGGAGCGATGGCCTCCGGGGTGCGATCGCGGTCGGTCAAGCCGGTGCCGCCGGTGACGATCACCGCCTGCACCGCCGCGTCGGCGATCCAACGCGAGACCAGGGCGCGAATCTGATAAACATTGTCCGGCAGTATCACCTTCTCCACCAGCCGATGCCCCGCGGCGCCGAGCCGTTCGGCCAGCAAACGCCCGGAGGTATCGGTGTCCTCGGTACGGGTGTCCGAGACGGTAAGCACCGCAATATTGATAGGAATGAATTCAAGCGTTTCGCTGGCACCCGCCATGACTGACCACCTCATTGCACTGTAAAAATAATTTTCTCAAACATCCGTATTTCGCGGCGGATCATTGTAGGGCGTCCCGTGCCGCGCGGCTATGGGTAGGCGGGCGGATAAAGGTCGACGGCGCGTCTCGATCACACTGAAAGCGGACACACGGGCTATGCGTTCTTAAACATCAGCGATAAATACATCGCGGGATGACATATATGTCCTCTTCGGGTAGGGCACGCAATGTGCCGAGAGCGGATATATGAACGCTGCCGCGATATCGTCCATCTAAGCCGGCGATCCCCGTAATCTCCGGCCATTCAGACTCGCCGACGTAATCGAAACTTTAACCAAGAGTGCCGTCTATGCCTAAAGCAATTTCCTGTGTTACCGATATTGATTTAGTAATACTTGAGTGCTATCTTAAAAATTACTGTGTCACGACTTATCCGGGAAGGAGCATCTTATGGCATGTGATACCACCCCAAACTATCGTGGCCCGCGAATTAAAGCCGCCTTTGAACGCATGGTCCAAGATTTATTGAGAGCGAGAGAAGCAAATTGTCATGCCCCGACAAAATGGACAGATTCCCCATTAAACCGGGAAGAGCGTAGACCAGGGAAGGTCGTCCCTTTTGCGTCAGGGCGTTGGGAATCCGGGCAAAAATCAATCATGAAAACGCCTGCCGGTGCGCCGGCAACGCTGCATTCCAACCGGCCACACCCTACACGGGGCACGCGGTAGTCTTCTTGTAAAAGTGCAATATTAAAAATTCAAAGCATCTTAAATCTATGACGCGAGGCCAAGGCCTTAAATTATCCGCGATTATAAGAATTCATCCTGACTTGGCCCATCTCCATAACAGGTTTCAATGCCTTTTAGTTGGCGAGGGTGCCCCGCCGAACGAATAACACGATAATTTACCAAATAGCACCCGGAATGGTAGAGTGAACGCCCCTGCGGAGGCTATTCAAAAAATACATACGGTTTCAGCAGGCTATTATCCAACACACTACTAGGGAGGCGCCATGGCTCGCAAAAAAACGTATCTTGTCGTTAAACAACTCATCGGCGGAATATCGGCGTTAGGATTAGCCCTGCAATCTGGGTTAGTCGGCGCTCAAGAGGGGGAAACGGATCAATCCGTCGGGCATACAGCGAAGGTTCTGCAACTTTCGGGCGAAAACCCCATCACCTTCGGCGCCGGTTTGACCATGGTAGGCCAGGGCATGCGCGGCGACACCGACGATTCCGGCCTCACCTACTCGGCCGACCTCGCCTTTACCGGCGATTTCGGTGATCGCGGCACGGCATTTATCTACAT
This sequence comes from uncultured Gammaproteobacteria bacterium, assembly GCA_963729605.1. Lineage (GTDB taxonomy): Bacteria > Pseudomonadota > Gammaproteobacteria > DRLM01 > DRLM01 > CAKKSB01. The sequence goes on from CAVSNY010000006.1 coordinate 96,075, forward strand.
CAACACCGCGCAAGGCACCGGCATCGATACCGGCGCGGCCACCGGCCCCAACGCCGACAATGAAACCGGCGACTTGGCCGCGGAAGGTTATAGCGAAACCCGCATCGCCGAGGCCTGGTATGAACTCCCGCTCAATGAGATGACCCGCGTACGTTTCGGTAAGATCGACCCCACCGGCATCTACGACGGCAATATGGTCGCCAACGACGAAACCACCCAGTTTCTCGCCGACACCTTCGTCAACAATGCCGCCATCGCCTTCCCCGGCTACACCGGCGGCATCAATCTCGCGATCACCCCCAATGAGGCCTGGTCGGTCAACGTCGGTGTATTCGAATCCAGCGGCGATTTCGACGGTTCATTGGGCAACTCGTTCATCATCGGCGAAGTCGGTTTCGCCAACGAACTCGCCGGCCGGCCGGGAAATCTGCGCCTCACCAGCTGGTCTGAAGACTCCACTAAAAATAAAGGCTACGCCCTCAGCGTCGACCAAAGCGTCAGCGACAGCGTGACGCTGTTCGCGCGTTACGGCAATCAGGACGATGAACAGGATTTCGACAACGCCTTCAGCCTGGGTGGACAACTGGCCTTGGGCGACAACACCCTCGGCGCCGGTTATTCGCTGCTCACCACCACCGGCCTCGCCGGCCCGGACGACGAGTCGCAGATTGAACTCTATATACAGCCATACCGTGAATAAAAATCTGCACGTGACACTGGACCTGCAATCGATCAGCAACCCCGGTTTCAACAGCGCGAACGATGACGTCTTCGTTTACGGTGTCCGCGGCCAGGTCGATTTTTAAACTTGAAATAACCGGCGAATGTTCATTCAGCGAGGACTATTAATATGAGAAAAATGACCGTGGCAAAGGCGCTGTCCGGCCTTATCGGCATCACCATGGCGGGCGCGGCCAGCGCGCATTTTCAAATGGTGATCCCCTCCAGCGACATGGTAAGCACCCCCGCCGAGCGGAAGCTCAACCTGGACGTGAAATTTTGGCATCCCTTCGAAGGGCACGGCATGGACATGGAATCACCCGCCAAATTCGGTGTATGGATCGACGGCGAAACCGTGGATCTGCGCAATAGCCTGAAGCCACAGACCTACACCGACGTGGAAGGGAAGAAGCATAAGGGTTTCCATGCCGACTACAGCCTTAAAAAACCGGGCGATCACATTTTCTTCATCGAACCCAAACCCTATTGGGAACCGTCGGAAGAGGCCTTCATCGTTCATTACACCAAAGTCGTGGTCAACGGCATGGGCCTGGAAGAAGGGTGGGATGAAGAACTCGGTCTCAAAACCGAAATCATACCGCTCACCCGTCCTTACGGCCTGTATGCCGGCAACGTCTTCCAGGGAATAGTGAAGGTCAACGGCAAGCCCGTGCCTTTCACGGAAGTGGAAGTGGAGTATTACAACGAAGACGGCAAATTGAAGGCATCCGCGGGGCCTTTGATCACCCAAGTGATCAAGGCCGACGCCAACGGTATCTTCACCTACGCCATGCCCAAGGCCGGCTGGTGGGGATTCGCCGCGCTGAATGAAGATGAAAAGAAAATGAAGCACGAGGGCAAGGACTACCCGGTGGAAATCGGCGCCCTGCTGTGGGTCAAGACCCACAATATGAAATAGGTCATACTACATTTGGCTCGGCGGGGCCGATAAACATCTCGCCGAGCCAAACGTCCCGCGGTTTCCTATACTGGTCTCAAGCCGGGTCGACAATAGAGCATGACCCCGGCTTCTTCAACGCCAACTCGAAGGAGTACCACCATGATTAAACGTCCTATGCTCGCCATGTTCTGGAACGCGGTCCTGCTCCTCGGCTGGTCGGGTTACGCCGCCGCCCACTCCAGCTTGCATCACTCGGACCCGGCCGCCAACAGCACGGTCGCCTCGCCGCCCGTGGTGCAACTCTGGTTCAGCAAACCTCTGGAAGCGTCATTCAGCAAAGTGAACGTCGTCGACGGGCAAGGCAAGACGGTGGACAAAGGCGATGGCGCGGTCAAAGGCGAAGACGCCAAACTACTGGAAACAAGTCTGCCCCCCCTGGCGGCGGGCACCTATAAAGTCATTTGGCGCATCGTGGCGATGGACGGGCACAAGTCCAAGGGCGAATACAGCTTCACCGTCAAATAAAGGCCGCCCACGGTGATCGACAATCCCGTCTCCGTCGCCGTCACGGCGATCGAGTTGGTCATCCTCGCCGCGGCCATGGGCGCCGTGGCCGGCGCATTGTGGATATTACCCGCCGGCAACAACACCTCATCGCCACAAAATCCGCCGCATCTGTATCGCCGGCTTAGCACGTTGTTAGGCTTGTGCCTGGTCGCCCTCACCTTCACCAGCCTTGCCGGCTTGCTGCTGCGCACCGCCAGCATGAGCGAGCTGCCGGTGTGGAGCGCCTTCCCGGCGCTGGGTACGGTACTCTTCAAAACCCATTTCGGGGAACTGTGGTTATGGCGGGCCGCGGCGCTGCTGGGCCTGTGGATCATCTGGGCGCTGCAACGACGTAATCCGTCATCACGCAGCCTGTCGGCCGGCGGATTCATCGCCCTGGCCGCCATCATCTTCACGCTCAGCGGCTCGGGTCACCCCGGCGACGACGGTCTGCTGTCCCTCGCCAATCTCGCCAACACCCTGCACATCATCGGGGCCTTTTTGTGGGGCGGCGGCATCATCGCCATGATGGTGATCATCCTGCCCGCCCTGCTGCGCGACCGTACGGCCGCGCGCGAACTCATCGCACTGACCAGCTTGCGCCTGTCCACCCTGGCCGGCATCGCCCTGGCCATGGTGCTGGTGCCGGGCATATACAACGCCTGGCTGCTGGTCGGCAGCTGGCGGGGCTTATGGGAAAATCTCTACGGGCAATTACTGCTGGCGAAGATCGTACTGGCCGGCGCCATGGCCGGCCTGGGCGCGCTCAATCGCTATGTGTACGTTCCGGCCATTCAGCGCCACGCCGGATTGCCCGAACCGCGCATCCTGCTGCCTCTGCCGCGCTTCATGCACACCCATGACAACGCCGGCTCTCCAAAACACTTCCTCAAAAGCCTGCGCGTGGAAGCGGCCCTGCTGATCGGCGTACTCGCCTTCGCCGCCGCGCTCTCGCAACAGACACCGGCGGCCCATGATGAACATGATATGGCTGAACACACCGACCCGGCCTCCGAATAATTGAAACGCCGTCGGCGGCGTCTTCATCTTAAAACCGCAGAGACCAGACACGGAGATCACGAGGACACGGAAATCAGGAAAGTGTGGCATTGGGCGAGCCAATCCGCAGCGTGACTTCGACACGGTAGTTGATCTCCCCGTAATCTCCGCGCCCCGTGGTCAACGGCTTTTTTAGGTTTAATCAACAACCACCGTCGAGCAATTCCACCCAATGCCGCACCTGTACCGCGGCCCCGCTTTGCAAATGCAGCTGACAGCCGATGTTGGCGGTGACGATGAGGTCGGGCGCGCCGGCTTGCAGCGCGGTGAGTTTATTGGCGAGTAATTGTTGCGAGAGTTCCGGCTGCAGGATCGAATAGGTGCCCGCCGAGCCACAGCAGAGATGTCCGTCCGCCACCGCGGTGAGTTGATACCCGCAACGGCGCAACACATCTTCGACCACGCCGTTGACTTGTTGTCCATGCTGTAAAGTGCAGGGCGCGTGAAACGCCACCTTGCGGCCGCGGCCGTTCACGGTCAGCGTTTCCACCTGCTCACCCGCGAGAATCTCGCCGAGGTCTTTGGTCAAGGCGCTGATACGCGCGGCCTTGGCCGCGTAAACAGGATCATCGTGCAATAATGCGCCGTAATCCTTCACCACCGCACCGCACCCGCTCGCCGTCATCACGATGGCCTCCGCGCCCGCCTCGACGTGGGGCCACCACGCATCGATGTTGCGGCGCATGAAATTGCGCGCATCGTCGTGCGCCGAGAGATGATGGCTGAGCGCGCCGCAACAGCCGGCATCCACGGCGCGGATCAAACTAATGCCCAGCTTGTCCAAGACCCGCGCCGCCGCCGCGTTGGTATTGGGCGCCGCGGCGGGTTGCACGCAGCCGTCGAGCACCAGCATCTTGCGCGCGTGGCGCGCGACCGGCCAAGCCGCCGCGGCCTGCACCGCCGGTATTTTCTTGCGCAAGGCCGCCGGCAAAAAAGGCCGCAGCGCACGGCCGATGCGCAACAGCGCGGCGAAACGTTGCGGATAAGGAATCAGCGCGCGCAACACGGCGCGCCGCGCGCGTGCGCCGAACGAGCGCGGTACCTTTTCCTCCACCATCGCCCGGCCGATGTCGACCAGCCGGCCGTAACGCACGCCCGACGGACAGGTGGTTTCACAGGAGCGGCAGGTGAGACAGCGGTCGAGATGCAGCTGAGTCTTCTCCGTGACCGGGCCGCCCTCCAGCACCTGCTTGATGAGATAGATGCGGCCGCGCGGACTATCCAGTTCATCGCCGAGCAATTGATAAGTGGGACAGGTGGCGGTGCAGAAACCGCAATGCACGCAGGAACGCAGGATGGCATCCGCCTCCCGGCCTTCGGGCGTGTCTTTTACCGCATCGCTGAGTGACGTCTGCATAATTTAAGCTTTACACGATCGCTAATGACTGGTGATTACAACGCCGCATACATCCGCCCGCGATTGAATATCCCTTTGGGGTCGAAGGCCTGCTTCACCCGTTGCTGCAAGGTCAGCAGCGCGGGCGGCAAGGGATGGAAACGTTCATCGCCCGCACCGCCGCGAAACAACAGCGCATGGCCGCCGGCCTGTTCAGCGGCCTTGCGCACAGTAGCGGCGTCGGCCGCGGTTTTCAACCAACGCAGCGCTCCGCCCCACTCCAGCAGCCAGTCACCGGCGAGGGCCAGCGGCGGCGTCGCGGGCGGCACCGATAGCCGCCACAGCAGCGTAGCATCATCGAAAAACGCATGGCGCTGCTCGCGCACCCGTTGCCAGAACTCGGCGGCGTCATCGACGATCTCGCCGCCGATCTGCCGGTGCGCACTCTCGACCGCCGACGCGGCGCCCGACAGCCGCACGTACAACACACCGGCGGCCACACAGGTCGCCGAGACCGGCAGCGGCCGCCCCGCCCAGCGATTCATCTGCGCGATCGCGTCGACGCCGGGCAGCGCGAGGGTGAGCTCGTACGCGGGCCGCGGCAATACTTTCAAGCTCACATCGAGGATCACGCCGAGCGTGCCCAGCGCACCCGTCATCAGCCGCGACACATCATAACCCGCGACGTTCTTCATCACCTCGCCGCCGAAATGCAGCACCTCACCGCGGCCGTTGATGATGGCCATTCCCAGCACGAAATCGCGCGCCGCGCCCGCATACGCGCGCCGCGGCCCCGACAGACCGCAGGCGATGGTCCCGCCCAGCGTCGCCGCGTCGCCGTAATGCGGCGGCTCGAAGGCGAGGATCTGCTTGTGCTCTTCCAGCGCGGCCTCGATCTCGCGCAGCGGCGTGCCCGCGCGCGCCGTGAGCACAAGCTCGGTCGGCTGATAATGGACGATGCCGCGATGACCCGTCACATCGAGCGGCTCGCCTTCTGCCGCGCTGCCGAGAAAGGCCTTCGTCCCGCCGCCAACGATGCGCAGCGGCGCCGCGCGCGCGAGCGCATCGCGCACCTGCGTCTCAAGCTGGGAGGTCAAATCCTTGTACATGAGCACACAGCAGGACGTGCGATCCACATCCCCCGTAGACGCAGCCGAGCATCGCAGATCAGGAGAGAACAGGCCCGCAGGGGCGCGGCAAGGATGCCGCGCGTTTTCCGACAGGCCAGGGAGGGCCTGTCGGAAAACCCCTCTCCTGATCGAGAAGCGCAGGGTACCCGCAGGGCAAGTCTCCGGGCGGCCTTTCTTTTGGTTACTTTTCTTTGGCCGCGCAAAGAAAAGTAACTCGCCCGCGGTGCGAGAACCGCATTAAATAATGCCTTCTGGTCAACGTTTTTTGGGGACGCAAAGAAAAGCAGATCGCTCGCGGTGCGAACGGCGTAGTCGAGAATACGTTTACATAGCGCTTGCATCAAAATCTATCCAACTCCGGAAAGCGTACCTGCCCGGCATGCACATGCATCGCCCCGAACTCCGCGCAGCGATGCAGCGTCGGCACCGCCTTGCCCGGATTCAGCAAGCCCGCCGGGTCGAACGCCGCTTTGATCGCGTGAAATTGCTGCAACTCCGCCGGCCGGAACTGCACGCACATCTGATCGATCTTCTCCATGCCGACGCCGTGCTCGCCGGTGATCGTGCCGCCGACCGCGACGCAGAGCTCCAGTATCTTGCCGCCGAATTCCTCTGTGCGTTGCAGCTCGCCCGGCTTGTTGGCGTCGTACAAGATCAATGGATGCAGATTGCCGTCGCCGGCATGAAACACATTGGCGACCGGCAGATTGTATTCATGCGACAGCTCGGCGATGCGCCGCAACACCGCCGGCAAATGCCGACGGGGGATGGTGCCGTCCATGCAATAATAATCGGGCGCGAGGCGGCCCACCGCGGGAAACGCCGCCTTGCGGCCTTTCCACAACATGGCGCGTTCGTGCTCGTCGCGCGCCGTGCGCACTTCCACCGCGCCACACAGCGCGAGAATGTCGTGGATGTGCATGATGTGCTCGGACACCTCTTCATTGGTCCCGTCGACCTCGCACAGCAGAATCGCCTCGGCGTTGAGCGGGTATCCGGCATGTACGAAATCCTCGGCGGCCTTGATCGCGAGCCGATCCATCATCTCGAGGCCAGCCGGGATGATGCCCGCGGCGATGATCTCGCCCACCGCCGCGCCCGCCTTCACGACGTCGTCGAAGGCCGCGAGCACGACCTGCGCGCGTTCGGGCAGCGGCAGCAGCTTCACCGTCACCTCGACGATGACGCCGAGCATGCCCTCCGAGCCGTGGAACAACGCGAGCAAGTCATAACCCGGCGCATCGAGTGCGTCGCCGCCGAGGGTCAGCCGCTCGCCCTCGGCGGTGACGATCTCGAGCTTCAGCACATTGTGCACGGTGAGCCCGTATTTGAGGCAATGCACGCCGCCCGAGTTCTCGGCGACGTTGCCGCCGATGGTGCAGGCGATCTGCGACGAGGGATCGGGCGCGTAATAAAGGCCGTGCGGCGCCGCGGCCTGCGAGATCGCGAGATTGCGCACGCCGGGCTGTACGCGCGCGGTGCGGTTGAGCGGATCGATCGCGAGGATGGATTTGAACTTGGCGAGGCTCAGCACCACACCGTGCTCGTGCGGCAACGCGCCGCCCGACAGGCCGGTGCCGGCGCCGCGCGCCACCACCGGCACGCCGCGGGCGTGACAGAGCCGCATCACGGCCTGCACCTGTTCGATCGTGCTCGGCAGCACGACGATCATGGGCAAACGGCGATAGGCCGAGAGGCCGTCGCATTCGTAGGGACGCAGGTCTTCCTCGTCGCAGAGCACGGCCTCGCGCGGCAGCAATGCGCGCAGCGCCGCCAGCAACGCATCCTTCTCGGCGCCCGTGTATTTCACCGTCGGCTGTTCATGCATGCTCATCTATCGCGCACTTTAAAGATCGGCATTGGACGCATTATGCCTCAGCCGCCGCATCGGCGCAGCGTGAAAGGTCCGCGGCCGGCGGTTCACCGCGGCGGCCGCAGCCGCCGGAACACCGTCGCGAGTGCCTGCTCGTCGCCGACGTTGCCCGGAAAGATCACGACCGGCATGTCGGGAAACCGCGGGTGATCCGCCGGGCAGCGCACCACCGAGCAGCCCGCGAGGATCTGGCCGAGCACGCGCGCGCTCTTGAGCGCGAGGCCGCTGCTCAGCACGTCGTTCGAAGTGATGCCGCCCTTGCTGATCAAAAAACCGAGCTCGGCCGGCAGCGCGCGCACGACGTCCATCAAAAAGGCCGAGACGCGTTCGCCGAACGCGAGACGCGTCTCCGTATCGGCGAAGCGCATTTCGGTGCGGCTGGTGTAGATCACGGGCGTAAGATCGGAACGATGCGCCTCCGCCGCGGCCTGTTCGACCTGCCGCAACAGGGCCGTGCGCTCGCCGTCGATGCGCGCGACGTCGATCTCGATCGGCACGGCGTCCGGCTCCTTCAGCAACTGTTCCAACTGCAAGGTGCTCTTGCGCACATGCGAGCCGACGACGACCGCACCCGCGCGGCCGCCGCGCACGTAGTTCGCCATGGCCTCGGCGGCGACCGGCTGCGGCGGCAGCGCCGCGAGCGCGGTGAGCAGGCTCGCGGCGCTGCGGAACAAGAAGCGCTTGCCCTCGGCCGCGGCGCGTTTGATCTCGGCGGCGAAGTGGTCGAGATCGGCCTGGCGTTCGGCGTCGACCACGCCGCAGCGGTTGCCGTGCAATTGCAGCAGCCGCGGCAACAGCCCGCCGCGCACGTCGGCCAGCAGAAAACGTTCGACGTCCTGCGCGGCGATGCGGCCGCGGGTCTTTTCTTCGACGTAGGCCGGCAGATAGCTCGTGGTGTAGCCGAACACCGAGTCGCGCGCGAACTCGGTCTCGTGGGTCGGCACCGGGCGGCCATCGACGATCAAATAGTGAATGCTGTCGCGGGTGATACGGCCGCCTTCGAAAAACGCCGGCACCAGGAAGTGCGCGTCGAAGGGGCCGAGCTCCTCGGCAATCACATCGGTCTCGACCGGATAATGGCCACGCAAGGTCGAATCGGAACGGCTCACCAGCACGGGATTGATCGCGCGGCCCTCACCGCGCAAGCCATCGAGCGCGGTCTTGAGATTGCGGCACACCTCGCGCGTCACCGCCGCCGCGCGCGGCGCATCCATGCCGCGGGTGTTGGTGAGCACGAAGAACAGCGGCGCGGCGTCGAGCAAGGCCGCCCGCAGCGTGGCCACGTCCCAGCGCGTCAGCAGCAGGCAGCCGTGTACGGTCTGCGAGCCGGTCGGGTCGTCATCGAGGACGATGATCTTTGTTTGTTCGCTCATGGATAAATCACTCTTCTCCAACTCCCCCCGCTCCCGCGGGCGGGGAGAGGGGCGGGGTGAGGGTTCCGAAAGAATCTTCACTGCGCGAGGAGCACCATTTCTTTTCCGTCCCTCACCCGGCCCTGCGGGCCACCCTCTCCCGCCCGCGGGAGAGGGGCAGCGCGATAGCGGTGTGCCCTCTTTAGCTACCCTCTTCCGCGTGCGGGAGAGTGAAAAGCAATGCAGCGTTGGGTACGTTCACAAACATGAACCCAAGCCCTTTGGCTCGAGCTCAACCGCGCCCCATCAAGCCCTGCACGCGCGCCGTCATGGCCTCGGCGGTGATGCCGTTGAAGGCCATGATCTCGCCGGGCGAGGCCGTGGTCTCGCCGCGCTGCCAGCACACCACGTCGCGGCGCGGCGCGCGCGTGCGCAGCAACACCGGTTCGAGCGAGGCGCTGGGGCCGCCGCTCACCGCGAGCAACGCATCGCCGTCGAATAGCGCGTTGAACTGATCGTCATCCATGAATTCATTATCGGGTTCGGACACGGTGTTCCACGCGACGTCGGTGGGACGATACAGACGGCGCGGATTCACCACCGCGACGATGCGCACGCGATAGCCGGCCTGCTCCAATTGCACCTTGGCCTCGAACACCGGCAGCAGCACCATGTCGCCGGTCACCGCGAGCACCACGCTGCCGCGCGTGCCGCTGGTGCTTTCGTACAACATGATCGCGCCGCGCTCGACGGCCTGCTCGCCCTGCGCCAGCGTGGTGTAGACCGGCAGCGGACTCTTCGAGGCGATGATCACCACGCCTTTGTTGTAGCTGTTGGTGCCCCATTCGAACGCGGCCTGGATCATATTGGCGTCGACCGGGAACAGCGGATAGACGTTGCCGTTGCGCATCATGGCCGCGAAATAGTTTTCGATCTCGGGGCGCTGATGGGTCCAGCCGTTGCGGCCCTGCTCGAGCGCGCCGGCCGTGAACATGCAGACGATGGACGGCGTCCGGCGGCGCAGCTCGGCCATGGCCTGGGTCACCGTTTGAATGATGGGCCAGCCGTTGATCGCGAAGCTCTCGTACGACAGCCACAGCGCCCGCGAGCCGAACAGCGCGAGGCCGGCGGCGAGACCCGCGCAGGCATCCTCGTTGAGCGGCTCGTAGACCTGGCCCGCGGCGCTCTGATTGTAGAGCTCGTCATTGGTCGGGTGGCGGATCTTGAGCGCGTCGTTGATGTTCTTCATGCCCGAGGCCTCGTTGCCGTCGGCGTTGGTGACGACGTAGCGCGGATCGCGCCGGCCCACCTCGGCCACCAGCGCGCCCATCGCGGTGGATGGCACGGCCTTGTCGCCGAGCGCGTATTCGAGCGCGGGCAGCGTGCCGAGCGGTGCGATGTCGAGCATGTGTTCAGTCACCGAGGTCTTCACCGCGGGGCCGCCGCCCGCGCGGCGGAAGTTGTCGCGCACGATACTCCACGCTTGCGGCGGCAGGGCGCGGCGTTGCAGGCCGTCGATGATGTGCTGCTTGTCGAGCGTGTCGGCCGGATAGAGGTTGTGCGACTTCGCGCCCAGCGCATGCACACCCGCGCCTTTGAGCTGCTTGATGATGAAGCAGGTCAGCGTGCCGCCGAGCGCCGACTTCGCCGCGCGGTCCATGCCGCGCAGCACCGCGGCCGTGAAGGCCAGACGCTGCGGCAGCGAGAAGCGCGTGCTGTCGACGTACGCGCCCTGCTGGCCGCTGTCGTCGTAGGTCTTGGCATCGACCAGAATCACTTCTTTGAAACCGTGGCCGCGCCAGTAGGCGATCATCTCGTCGTCGCTCATGGTCGAGACCATGGAGTGATGTTCCTGGCTGTAGCCGTTCCAGATCAAGGTCGGCAGGAAATTGGTGGCGCGCGGATACGCGGTGTTGAAGTGCATCATCGCCGACAAAATATAGGGCTCGCCCATGCCGCCGTCGCCGAGCGTGAACGGGAATAACGTGCCCGGGTGCAACAGCGCGCCGGCCATCGCGAAGTGCTGGCCCTGGCCGAGCGGCCCCGCGGGCGCGAGGATGCCGGGGATCGCGCCCGACAGATGGCCGAGCAGGCCGTGTTTCTCGCGGAAGCGGTCGCGGAGCTGTTGCACGGTCTTGATGCCCATCGCCTCCAGCGAGGTGTCGAGGAACATGGCGCTGTAGAAACCCGGCGCGTGATGACCGACCTCGGTGACGATGTTGGTGTGGCCCAGCATCACCAGCGCGGCATAGGCCTCGGCGCTGCTCGCGAAGCCGCCCGGGTGGCCCGAGGCCTTCGCGCCACAGACTTGCAGCGTGAGATAGCGCAGGGCGTCGGCGCCGAGCAGGGTCTGATAAATCGCGCGCGGGTCGGCGGTGTCGGCGATCGCGGTCGCACCCTCGCCGATCACGGCGCCGTCGGCGTGCCGGCCATGGTCCGGCCAGGGCTCGCCGAAATACTGGATACCCGCGCAAAAATCGGGCGCGGCGGTGGCAAGAATCTCGGTAGTGGCGCGGCTCATGACTGCATCTCCTGGAAAATCGATCTCACCCCAGGGTGGGGATGGACACACCATACCCGGCGGCCGCAAATCCCACAATACAGAATATTTTTCATAATATGAAAAATGCTTTATGCTAGACCCCATGAAAGACCAAACCCCCTCGGGCATCCAAGTCATAGACCGCGCCGCTCGCCTGCTGGCGGCCATCGCCGCCGCCGGCGGGCCGGTCTCCCTCAAGTATCTGTCGGCGGACACCGGCCTGCACCCCTCCACCACCTTCCGGATCCTGGCGGCCTTGCAGCAACACGAACTGGTGGAAAAAGGCCCCGACGGCAATTACACCCTGGGCCGCGGCCTCGCCCGCCTCGCGCAACGGCTGCCCGCCCGCCCCGACCTGCGGGAATTGGCCAAACCCATCATGAATGAACTGCGTGACCGCACCGGAGAAACCGTCAATCTCACCGTGCGCGAAGGCGACGAAGTGGTGTATGTGGAACGCGTGTTGCCCAATCGCATGATGCGGGTCGAGCAGGTCATCGGCAGCCGCGCGCCGTTGCACGTCACCGCCGTGGGCAAACTCCTGCTCGGCGAAGACAGCGAAGAGGCCTGCCGCGATTACGCCCGCCGCACCGGCCTGCCGAAATACACCGCCAACACCCTGGTCAGCCAAAAGAGCCTGCTGGCCGACATCAAACAGTGCGTCGCCCGCGGTTATGCCCGGGATAACGAAGAGGCGGAGCTCGGCGTGGGCTGCGTCGGCGTGCTGGTACGCGACACCCGGGGCGAGGCGGTCGCCGGCTTATCCATTTCCGCGCCGCGGGAGCGTTTAAAAGAGGATTGGATCCCTTTGCTGCAAACCGCCGGCAGGCGCTTGTCCCGTCATCTGGGTTATTCGGATTGAACCATCGGCCGCGGGCTTATACGATTCAGGCAGACCGTTAGAATTAATTCGTCTAAAATTTCCCGTTAACGCCACGAGATTTTTATTATAATTTCGAGTCATAGAATCGTGAACGGCGCTTATCGCCGCGGCCACAACCCTATTGGACTCAACCTGGAATCAACGCACCATGGCGCACAACCTGCAGTCAGTATCCACCCCCCCGGTTCCCGGCACCGTGGACATCCAGGCCCTCAACGAAAAATACGCACCACTCAGCTTCGAAGCGCGGATTCGCGCCCTCTATCAGGATTTTGATCCCGCCCAGGTGATGGTGACCTCGTCCTTCGCCGCCACCTCGGCCTATTTTCTACACATCATCTCGCGCATCCGTCCGGAGCAAACCATCTTTTTCATCAACACCGGTTATCACTTCCCGGAAACCTTGACTTATAAAGACGCGTTGATCCGGCAATACCATCTCAAGGTCACGGACGTAACGCCGGAGGAGTGGAAACACGAATTCACCGCCAAGGAAAAAACCTATGCGACCGATCCTGATTTCTGCTGCTCGATAAACAAGGTCGAACCGCTGGAAGAGGTGAAAAAGAATTTCAAGGTCTGGGTCTCCAGCCTGATGCGCTGGCAAACCGAACACCGCGCCGGTCTCAATGTGTTCGAGGAGCGCGGCGGCATCATCAAGTTTTACCCCATGATCGACGTCAGCAAAGCGGAGCGCGACACCTACATCAGCGAACACGACCTGCCCCTCCACCCGCTGGTGGCCCACGGCTATTCCTCCATCGGTTGCTCCCACTGCACTAAGCCGGGCGACGACCGCGGCGGGCGCTGGGTGGATACCCCCAAAACCGAATGCGGCCTCCATCTGTAAGTTCGTCGCGCCGGACACACCGCGCCTCAGCGGCGCAAAGGGCCTGACCGTCAAGGCTTGACCACGGTGTGCATCGCGTTTCACTGTCGTCACCTCCCTGGCAGGAGGTGCAAACAGCCGAGAAACGTCGTCTTGATAAGCCCGTGATGAGTGACGTATGCTGAACTCCGCAATCCACCAAGCCGGTTGTTCACCTTGCCTGTTCAGTACCGCGTTTCTATCGTTGCCTTCGCTCTGTTCCTGACCGCCTGTTCCGGAATGGTGACTCAGCGCCTCGGCGCCAGTCTGGGCAACGCGATCGTCAATCAAGACGACCCCGCCACGGTGCGCGACGGTGCGCCTGCTTATCTGCTGCTGGTGGATGGACTGATCGCCGACCGGCCCGATGACCGCGGCTTATTGATCTCCGCCGCGCAACTCTATAGTTCCTACGCCATGGTGTTTGTCGAAGACCCGGCGCGGGCGCAGGTCATGACCGCTAAAGCGCGAGCTTATGCGCGGCGCGCCTTCTGCGCCGATCAGCCGCGGCTTTGCGAATTGGACGGCGGCCCGCAGCCGCCCTTCGCCGCCGGCCTCCAGAACGTCACGTCATCACGGCTGCCGGCCTTGTACGCCTACGCCACCAGTTGGGCGGCCTGGATCAAGGCGCGCGGCGGCGAACCGCTGGCCTTGGCCGATGTACCGAAAGTCGAGGCGATGCTGGCGCGGGTGGTCGAGCTGGACGAAAGTTATGCGCGCGGTGAGGCGCAACTCTATTTGGGCATTTTGCGCAGCCAGATTCCGCCGGCCCTGGGCGGACGTCCCGAGATCGGACAGCGGCATTTCGAAAAGGCCATCGCCATTTCCGAAGGACGCAATCTATTCGCCAAGCTGGAATACGCGCGCCATTACGCGCGGCTGGTCTTCGACCGAGCACTGCACGACCGCCTGCTGAACGAAATCTTGACCGCCGATCCCACCGCCCCCGGCTACACCCTCGGCAACGTGCTGGCGCAACAACAGGCACGAATACTGCTGGAAGGCTCCGCCGATTATTTTGAGGAATAAGTCATGTTGAAAGGGATTTTCGCCGCCGCGTTGTGCCTGCTTTTCCTCAGTCAACCCAGCGGGGCGGCGACCACATTAAAAATCGCCACCATCGCCCCCGACGGCACCAGCTGGATGCAGGCGCTGCGCAAAGGCGGGGACGACATCGCCAAACGCACCGAGGGCCGGGTGAAATTGCGTTTTTTCCCCGGCGGGGTGATGGGCAACGATAAAAGCGTATTGCGCAAAATCCGTCTCGGCCAATTACACGGCGGCGTGCTGGTGAGCGGCGGCCTCACCGAGGTCTACCCCGATATCGCGCTGTACAATATTCCCTTCCTCTTCCGCTCCTATCAAGAAGTCGATTACGTGCGCGAACGCATGGACCCCTTGTTGTTACAGGGCCTGGCGGAGCGCGGCTTCGTCAGCTTCGGCTTCAGCGAGGGCGGCTTCGCTTATTTGATGTCCAATCAAGCGGTGCGCAGCCTCGACGATTTGAAAAGCAAAAAGGTCTGGGTGCCCGATGACGACCGCATCAGCCGTATCGCGATTGAATCGCTCGGCGTCACGCCCATCCCCTTGCCGCTCACCGATGTCCTGCCCAGCTTGCAGACCGGACTCATCGATACCATCGCCGGTTCGGCGATCGGCGTGGTCGCGCTGCAATGGCAGCCGCAGGTGAAGTACCTGGTGGATGAACCGCTGGTGTATCTCTACGCCACCATGGCGGTCGACCGCAAGGCCTTCGAGCGCGTCAGTGCCGCCGATCAAGCCATCGTGCGCGAAGTCATGAGCGGCGTGTTCCGTAAACTCGATCAACAAAACCGCAGCGACGACGCGGCCGCCCATCGAGCCTTGAAGACGCAGGGCATAAAATACGTGGCGCCCACGGCGGAGTCTCTGCAAAACGAGGCGAAGATCCGCGCCGAAGTGGAACAGCGCCTGCTGCAACAACGCATTCTCTCGCCGGAACTGATGGAGAGTTTGAAGACCCATCTCAATAAACAGCGGCAGACGGCCGCACCCTGAAGCGGCGCCGCTAACGGCCATGCCCAACACCCGTTCCCCCAGCAGTTGGTTGCAGCACGGTAAAAAAATCATCGCCCGTATCGAAGACGGCGTGCTGGTTCTTTTGTTGACGGTGATGATAGGCACCGCCACCGCGCAGATCGTGCTGCGTAATGTCTGGGACAGCGGCCTGATATGGAGCGACCCGCTCACCAAGGTGCTGGTGTTGTGGATCGGCCTGGTGGGGGCGATGGTCGCCAGCCGCCAGAACAACCATATTCATATCGACGTGTTGTCGCGTTTCCTGCCGGCCCGCGCCAAGGCGGCGAGTGAAGCGCTCAATTCGCTGTTCGCCGCCGCGGTCTGCGGCGTGCTCGCTTATCACGCCGGGCGTCTGGTGCTGCTCGACAAAGAAGCGGCGACCGTCGCCTTCGGCACCGTGCCGACCTGGGTCTGCGAATTGATCATCCCCTTCGGTTTCGGCGTCATCGGTTTGCGTTACGCCGTGCTGGCGCTGAGCGACGCCGTCAGTTTGATGACCGCGAAAAAATCATGATCGTCGCCGCCGCCCTGCTCCTCGTCCTGCTCGCCCTGCTCGGCGCGCCGCTGTTCGCGGTGATCGCCGGCGGCGCGCTGTTGGCGTTTTATCAAGCCGACACCGATCTCGCGGTGATCGCCGCGGAATTCTACCGGCTCGCCGAAATGCCCATGCTGGTCGCCATTCCGCTCTTCACCTTCGCCGGCTATTTGTTGAGCGAAAGCCAGGCGCCGGCGCGCCTGGTGAAACTGAGCCAGGCTTTGCTGGGCTGGCTGCCCGGCGGCCTCGCCGTGGTGGCCCTCGTCACCTGCGCGTTTTTCACCGCCTTCACCGGCGCCTCGGGCGTGACCATCGTCGCCCTCGGCGCCTTGCTGTTTCCGGCGCTGGTGCAGGCCGGCTATCCGGAGCGTTTCAGTCTCGGCCTGATCACCACGTCGGGCAGCCTCGGCATGTTGTTCGCGCCCGCCGTGCCCTTGATCCTCTACGCGGTAATCGCGCAGCAACTCAACGTCGGCCGCAGTTTTACCATCGACGAGATGTTCATCGCCGGACTGTTGCCGGGCCTGCTCATGCTGAGCCTGCTCGCCGCCTGGAGCCTGTGGGTCAACCGCCATCTGCCGCGCCATCCCGTATCTTGGCGCGAGGCGGGCGCCGCGCTTTACGCCGCGCGTTGGGAACTGCCGCTGCCGTTGATCGTCTTGGGCGGTATCTATAGCGGTTATTTCGCGGTATCGGAAGCGGCGGCGGTCACCGCCCTCTATGTATTGATCGTGGAAGTGCTGGTCTATCGCGAGATCCCGCTCCGGAAACTGCCGCGCATCATGCGCGACGCCATGGTGCTGGTCGGCGCGTTGCTGATCATTCTCGGCGTCTCGCTGGCCCTCACCAATTATTTCATCGACGCCGATATTCCGGCGCGGATCTTCGCCACGGTCAAACACTATGTGAGCGATCCGTTGACCTTTCTGCTGCTGCTGAATCTGCTGCTGCTGTGTCTGGGTATCTTGCACGACATCTCGGCGCTGGTGATCGTCGTGCCGTTATTATTGCCGGTGGCCGTCGCCTACGGCATCGATCCCGTCCACTTCGGCATCATCTTCATCGCCAATATGCAGATCGGTTATTTTTTCCCGCCGCTGGGCCTCAATCTCTTCATCGCCAGTTACCGCTTTAAAAAACCGGTGATGGAACTGGTCCGCGCCACCTTGCCGTTTCTGATCATCCTGCTCGGCAGCATATTCATCATCACCTATTGGCCCGCCTTGTCGCTGGCACTGACGAGCAAGGGATCTTGATCGATCTCTATCGATCTCTTTATCCCCTCGGGCGCGACGATGGAGGCAAGTGGAGAGAATGAACGATCCGCCGGCGCGTTGCTCCCTCTCCCTGACCCTCTCCCGCCGGGGAGAGGGGACGTGTTTAACAAAACCGGCATTGACGAAACCCGCTCATGACCATCACGCCGCCTCTTCCGGCCGGCGCTGGCGCTGATAAAGAAACTTGAGCACGGCGGCGCGATGCTGGTTGTAGGCGGCGTCATCGGCCAGATCCACCCGTTTACGCGGCCGCGGCAACTTGACGTCGACGATTTCACCGATGGTGGCGGCCGGGCCGTTGGTCATCATGATGATGCGATCGGAAAGCAACACCGCCTCGTCCACGTCATGCGTCACCATCAGCACGGTGTTCTTGAGGCGGGCATGAATTTCCATCACCGAGTCCTGCAAGCTGGCGCGGGTCAGGGCGTCGAGCGCGCCGAAGGGTTCGTCCATCAGCAGCAGCTTGGGTTCCATGGCCAGGGCGCGGGCGATGCCTACCCGCTGTTTCATGCCGCCGGATATCTCGGTGGGGCGTTTGTTCAAAGCATGTTCCATATGCACCAGCGCCAAGTTCTCGCGCGTCCATTCATCGCGTTGCTGTTTGGTCTTGGTGGCGCCGAATACCTTGTCCACGCCCAGCCGCACGTTCTCATACACCGTCAGCCAGGGCAGCAACGAATGATTTTGAAACACCATCGCCCGTTCCGGACCGGGTCCGGCGATTTCCCTGCCGGCGCACAACATGGCGCCGCTGCTCGGCAAAATCAGCCCCGCGACCAGATTGAGCAGCGTGGATTTACCGCAGCCCGAGTGACCGATGATGGAGACGAATTCCCCCTGTTCGACCGACAGGTTGATGTCGCGCAGGGCATGGAAGCGGCCGCGCTTGGTGTCGAAGATCATCTCCACCTTTTCCAGTTGCAGATATTTCACGGTGATGCACCTCTAGTTAAGTTGTCAAAGCGGACCGGGCGCGTGATCGCGCGCGTCGGTCCCCTGCTCGATCATTCGTAATTGAAACGGCGCGCCAGCAGCAGCAGGGCCTGTTCCAACAATAAACCGATGATGCCGACCACGAAGATGGCGATGATGATGTGGGCGACGTTGAGGTTGTTCCACTCGTCCCACACCCAGAAACCGATACCGACACCGCCGGTGAGCATTTCGGCGGCGACGATCACCAGCCACGCCACGCCGAGGCCGAGGCGCACGCCGGTCAGCGTATAAGGCAGCACCGCCGGGAAGAGTATCTTGGTGAAGATCTTCCACTCGGAGAGATTCAGCACCCGCGCCACGTTCATGTAGTCCTGCGGCACCTTGGTCACCCCCACCGCGGTGTTGATGATCATCGGCCAAATGCTGGAGATGAAGATCACCCACACCGCCGCCGGTTGCGCCTCCTTGAACACCAGCAGACCGATGGGCAGCCAAGCCAGCGGCGACACCGGCCGCAGCAGCGAGATGATGGGCGCGGTCATGCCGTTGAAGAAGGCGAAGCGGCCGATCATGAAACCCAGCGGTATGCCGATCAGCGCCGCCATGCCGAAGCCCAGCCCCACCCGCTCCAGCGAATGCAGGATGTTCCAGCCTATGCCCTGGTCGTTGGGACCGTTGACATAGAAAGGATCGCTGAACAGCGCCACCGCCGCGATCCAGGTTTCGTGCGGACCCGGCAGACCCTCGCTGCCCTTGCTGACCAAGGCCCACAGCAACACGAACAACACCAGGCCCAACACCGGCGGCACGGCCACCCGCACCAGCCAGCGGCTACCCTCCGCGAGTCGCGAGCTCCGCGGCGGCGCCGGCAGAGGCGCCGGCGGAATGATCACCGCCGTTGTCTCGGGCCGATCGGGCGGCGGCGTCTCCAAGGTCTTTTTCATCGCGATTACCGTCATCTTGTTCTCCTTTACACCTTGATCTTGAAACTCGCCGCGTATTGCGCGGGATTCTTACCATCCCAGGTCACGCCGTCGATGAATTTGGCGGAACGCATCGCGTCTTTGGGTACCGGGACCTTGAGCTGGGCCGCGGCCTGCTTGTACAAATCGATCTGATTCACCTTCTTCGCCACCGCGAGATAATCCGGATCGGCG
The DNA here is from genome assembly GCA_963729605.1 of uncultured Gammaproteobacteria bacterium. Taxonomy (GTDB): domain Bacteria; phylum Pseudomonadota; class Gammaproteobacteria; order DRLM01; family DRLM01; genus CAKKSB01. The sequence goes on from CAVSNY010000006.1 coordinate 115,251, forward strand.
GTGAGCAGGCCCCAGCGGCGGTGCTGGGTGAGGAACCACATCGCGTCGGACAGATAAGGGAAGTTCACCGCGCCGTCGTTGTAGAACTTCATGTAATTGGGGTCATCCCACTTCTTGCCGATGCCGTTGTCGTAACGGCCGAGGAAGCGGCCTTCGATCACCCCTTCCGGCGCGTTGACGTAGGATTTGCTGGAGATGATCTTCGCGACCTTGGGCCGGTTGACGGTGGCATCGATGTGCATCGACGCTTCCATCACCGCCATCAGCATGGCGCGCGCGGTGTTGGGATATTTCTGCACGAACTCCGCCGTGGTACCCAGCACCTTCTCGGGATGGTCTTTCCATATCTCCTGGGTGGTGACGGCGGTGAAACCGATCTTGTCGAAGATGGCGCGCGCGTTCCACGGTTCGCCGACGCAAAAGCCGTCCATGTTGCCGATCCGCATATTCGCCACCATCTGCGGCGGCGGCACCACGATGGTCTTCACGTCATTGAAGGGATGAATGCCGTTGGCCGCCAGCCAGTAATAAAGCCACATGGCATGGGTGCCGGTGGGAAAGGTCTGGGCGAAGGTGTATTCGCGTTTCTCGCCGTCCACCAGTTTTTTCAGCGAGGCGCCGTCGGTCACGCCTTTTTCCTTGAGCTGATTGGCGAGGGTGATGGCCTGGCCGTTGTGATTGAGGCTCATCAGTATCGCCATGTCCTTCTGCGGGCCGCTCATGCCGAGATGCACACCGTAGATGAGGCCGTACAGGACATGCGCCGCGTCGAGTTCGCCGTGAACCAATTTATCGCGCACCGCCGCCCAGCTCGCCTCTTTGGAAACGGTGACGTTGAGGCCGTATTTCTTGTAGAGGCCCAGTTCATGGGCCATCACCACGCTGGCGCAATCGGTGAGGGGAATGAAGCCGATGGTGAGATTGGTCTTCTCCGGTTTGTCGGAGCCGGCCGCCCAGGCGCCGGAACGCAGCCACGACGGCACCGCGCCCATCATCGCCGCGCCGCCGACCGCGACGCCCACCCCTTTCAAAAAACCGCGCCGCGATAATCCCCGCTTGTCTTGATCTTGTTTGTCACTCACCGTTGTCACCTCGATTAGTTTTAAAATATTGGTCAAAATAAAAGGCGTCGATCCGCATGACGAAATACATCCCATGCCGATAGACGCCTTTGTCTGTGAGGCGCACCGCCGTTGGTCCGCCGTAGTATTCGTTGATCGCGGGCATAAAGCGCCGCGTCATTCATGAAAGAGCAAGAGCTATACCAATCTTCCACATACCGTTCAAAAAGCTGAATAACAGCGGCTTACGTCGGCCGGAGCCGGTACGGTGCCGCGATATCGAATCCGGTTCGTATCGGGCTTGCACCAAAATATCGCCCCGTTTCGCGGCGCGGTCCTCTTGTAGTGCGCCCGCGTTGAATTGGGATACGGTGATAAACCTGTTTACGCCCCATAAACCGTCATAAAAAAAGGGCACGCCCAATCGAGCATGCCCCAATAGCGGAGTCTGATGCGCACCAAAACCGTCAAGATCAGAAAGCGACTTGTCCCATCAGCCAGATTTTGTCGGTATCTACTTTGCCGGCCAGATCACCGGCACTGTAACTGGCGTATTTCGCGGTGACGGTATAGAGCTTGCCGAATTTCTTGGCGGCTTGAAAATTGAGTTCGGTGCCGTAGTCACCGCCGCCGCTGTCGGCGCTGTAGTCGTGATAGACCGCGAGCAGATCGATTCCCAGCAGCGCACCGCCCACGCTCAAATAGACGTCTTCCAAACCCGCCGCCGGCGTGGTGAGAAACTGATCGGCCCAGCCGTTGAAGGCATGCAAGGTGGCGAGGGGGGTCTGCACGGCGCGGATGCCGTCGCCTTCCAGCAGTTCATAACCGAGCTTGGCGGTCACGCCATTCAACGTTCCGCCCAACTCGGCGAACAGGTAGTTGAGATCATAGCTGGCGGGATTGTCGGCATAATCGCTCTGTTGCGCCCACTCCACGGTGTACAACAGCTTGGCTTGTTCTCCGAGTTTGCTGCCGCCGGTGAAACGCAGGCCGGCGGTTTGGGTGGATGAACCCGCGCCCTGCGCGTAGTCCAGCAAATAGACGTAGGCGCTGAGGGTACCGGCGGCCCAACCGCCGTAACTGGCGTTGAGCAGATCGGAGGACATATCGACGTTGAGGCCGGTGATGCGGTTGACGTTGCTCAAGTGGGCGTAAGTGACGGTGGTGTCCGGCAAGGATTTATTGACCAGCGCAACCGCGTCGAAGGTCTGCTCGTTCTGCCGCCAGCCCACGTTGCCGATGAAGCGCTGATTGTCCAACAGCAGACGCTGCCGTCCCAATTTCACCACCGTCGCGGGTAAGGCACTCACGCTGAGATAGGCCTGATTGACTTCGGAACCCTCGGGGTCCAGCACCGACGAATACTGGGTCTTGCCGTTGGCGCCGCTGTTGTAATCGTCGTCGCCGACGGCGGTGATGTTCTCGAATTCCAGAAAGCCGCTGACCCCGTGAAAGGGATCGGTCAGATAACCCAGGCGGCTGCGCACGGTCGAGGCGGTCGCCTCTTCCAGGGCGTTGTCCTGGTCGACATATTCATAACGATAACGCACGTCCAGCGCTACCTTGCCGCCGGTCAGCGATTCACTGAAGGTGGCCGCCGCCTGCGCCGTGGGCGACAGGCCGCTGATCGCGGCGATCCCGCCCAGCAACGCCGCACCGTAAGTTACCCGATAAGAAACCCCGTTTTTCATTAGCCACTCCTCGTTATAATTGATAAGCGTTAGTACATCTTCAAAAAAAAACGCCCAACCATGCCGCGTTGCCGCGGCGCTGATTGGACGTCTTTGTCCCGGCGCGGACCGGCGTTGGCCCGCTGTTTTTATTTCTCTCTCCAGCGTCGCGGAGAGAGCTCAAATAATCGGTGTCAGCCCAGCAACTCCTCGGCCTCGATGACGCTCTCCGCCACCTCGATGAGACGTTTGTTGCGATTCATCGCCAGCTTGCGCAGGGCGTGATAGGCCTCGTCTTCACCGTAACCCCGCCGCTTCATCAAAATGCCCTTGGCGCGCTCCAGCAGTTTGCGCTCGGCGAGACTGCTCTTGGCCTTGGCCAGTTCCCCGCGCAATTCTTGAAACTCCTCGAAGCGCGCCACCGCGGTTTGCAGGATCGGCTTGATGCGATGCGGCTGCAAACCGTCCACCACATAGGCGCTCACCCCGGCCTTGACCGCCGCGGAGATGGTCTCCTTGGCGTCGTCCTGGCAAAACATCACGATCGCGCGCGGATCATTACGGCTGATCACATGCAGATGTTCGAGCATGTCGCGATCGGGCGATTCCATGTCGATGATGATGACGTCCGGCTGCGCCTCGCGCACCTTGGCGTAGAGATCGGTGCCGGACTCCAATACGGCGGTCACGTTATAACCGGCCGTCGTCAAGGCTTGCACCACCTGCGACGACCGCGTCACGTCTTCGTCCACCACCAACACCCGCAACATTCAACACCCGCCCTTGCCTCATCGTGACGCAGTGCATTTTGCAAGGCCTATGCCATGGCCCGCGATCCGGCTTCGAGGCTAATGCGCATCAAGGGATTAAGCGCGCATCCCGCTACAGCGTTGACCGCGGCCGGGATACCCCTGCACTGTTATCGCCCAATCCGGCATGATGACGCTCCGCGACGACGCATCCCTCGCAGGATCATGCCCTCCCGGAGAGAGGCCGGCGGCGCTTGCATTAAATTGGGCTTGCCGCCATCACGTCACTGAAAAAATTGATCGACACATTACTTTTGCTGCCGACCCTCGCGGCTCATGGCGGAAGCCGTGACGTTGACCACCCAGGGTTTCGCGCGGGGCGCGCGACGCCGGTGCCGGCGGCGATCTCCATCCGGCATCGGCGGATTTGAATCGCCCGGTGGCTAATTTTTAAGGAACCTCTGATTTATTCAGAGGTTCCCGCGGCACACGGATGTGCCGCCATTTTCAATGATGTTAACCATTGAAAATGGCGGGCAGCGAAAATCACATTTTCGCTGCCCGTGCCCTGAAAATTCCAGGATGGAATTATTCAGCGCTTCCTTAAAATTTAAAATTTTAAAATCTTGCCGCGCCCAGACCGCATTCAGCCCGGCGGATTGCTCCAAATCGCGGAACGCCGCGGCATGACCTCGGGGCAGCCGAGCGCGCCGCGGCGGCGAATCAGGGTAAATCGAAAAAGAGCGCTTCGCCGTGTGACTCGGAGGTGAGGATGATGTCGGGTTCCTCGCGCAGTGCCGCGCCGTCGCCGTCGGCCAAGGGATGGCCGTTGAGGGTCAGCTTGCCGCGCACGACATGGAGGTAGGCGTTACGGCCGCTTCGTACTTGATAACTCACCCGCTTACCGCTGTGCAGCCGGGTCAGGAATACCGAGGCGTCTTGATCGATGGTGAGCGATCCCTCGCGCCCATCGGCCGACGCCACCAGACGCAAGCGGTCGCGGCTTTCCTCGGGTGCGAAGGCCTTTTGTTCATAACCGGGCGGCAAATTCCGCTGAGTGGGCAACAGCCAGATTTGCAGAAAATGCACCGGCTGCTCCCGTGAGGCATTGTATTCGCTGTGGACGATCCCGGTGCCGGCCCTCATTCGCTGCACCTCGCCGGGACGGATGATCGAACCCGTGCCCAAGCTATCCTTGTGCTCAAGCGCGCCCTCGATCACATAACTGAGGATTTCCATGTCGCGGTGGCGGTGGCTGGCGAATCCCCCGCCCGGCGCCACCCTGTCCTCGTTGATCACCCGCAACGCCGAAAATCCTTCGTAGCGGGGATCGTAATAATCACCAAATGAAAAGCTGTGGTAACTGTCCAGCCAATCCAAGCGGCTGTGGCCGCGCTGCCGCGCCTTTCGCAGGCTTATCATCGTTACAACTCCTACAGGACACTTCATTAGTTACTACTTATTGATTGCAGTAACAATATACTTGACACCCTCCGCATTAAATTGGAATTATCTGGCAGACACATTCAAATTATTTCAATATGCGACTCACCCTCGACGCCTTATCCATACTCGACATCATTGATCGCAAAGGCAGTTTCGCCGCCGCGGCCTCGGCCCTCCATCGCGTACCGTCCGCCATCACCTATACCGTCCAAAAATTGGAACACGACCTGGGGATCACCCTGTTCGATCGCCAGGGCTACCGCGCGACTCTCACCACCGCGGGCCGTGAACTCCTGAAGGAAGGTCGTCACCTGCTGCAGGCCATCGACGCGCTGGAGGCCCGGGTCAAGCGGGTCGCTACCGGCTGGGAAGCGGAATTGCGCATCGCGGTCGACGATGTCATTCGCTTCGAGGCCGTGCTGCCGCTGCTCGCGGAGTTTTACGCCACCGAGTCCGGCACACGGCTGCGCCTGGCCCGGGAGATATACGGTGGTAGCTGGGACGCGCTGCTCACCGGCCGCGCCGACCTGGTCATCGGCGCCGCCGGTGACGCCCCGCCAGGCGGCGGTTATAAATCGCGTCCTTTCGGACGTACCGAGCTGGTCTTCGCCGTCGCGCCCGACCACCCTTTGGCCGACCGGCCTGAACCGCTCTCCGAAGAAGACATCCGGTGTTATCGCGCCGTGGCCACCGCCGACAGTTCACGAACCCTGCCCCCACGCACCTCGGGCCTGCTGTCGGGGCAGGACGTGTTAACGGTAGCGGACTTCACCGCGAAGGTGGCCGCGCAACGTGCCGGACTCGGGGTCGGCCATCTGCCCAGGTGGATTGCCGAGCAAGAAGCGGCGGCGGGGCATTTAATCATCAAAAAAACCCAAAACGGCCCCATCTCATTTCCGCTCGCCGCCGCCTGGCGCAGCAATCACGAAGGCAAGGCCTTGACTTGGTTCGCGGCCAGGGTCACCACACCGCCCTATGCCGCGGCGCTTACCGGTATGCCTTGAAAAAATGGATCACCGCCGCTCAAGTACTCTTTCGCGATGACGTCATATATACCGGTATCGGTTGGGATAATCCGTAAAATTTTCCGACGATTGGGCCGGCCATGCCGAGAGCGGCGCCAATAAAGGTAGAGCCCAGAAATACATAGATTTGTGGCATTGAATTTGCTATTAAAAAGATTGGCCAATGATGGCATTGAATATTTTTTGGGCTTAAACCTCGAAATGGATGTTTGAAATAAGCCGTGAATTGAGGTTGACGCCCGATGTTAAGTTGTAAATCACTGGTCTATAGCATGTGCATGGCGGCCGGCTTGGCGGTATTCGCCGGCGGCGCGCACGCCATCCCCTTTCAAATCACCTCCCAGCTCACTGGTGACCCGCGCCTGGAAAATCCGGATGGAATCGTGGTGAACATCACCGTTGATGCCGATACCACCTCCAATCAAGCCACCTGGACCGTGGACCTGAACTCCCCGGTGGCCCATCCCAACATGAAATTACATGAGCTTTATTTCAATATGCTGGGATCGGCGGGCGATTATGTCTTCAGCAATTTCTCGCCGGCATCCTGGAGCGTACAGCTCAACGACAATGTGAAAGGCGCCGGCAGCGGCGGTTCGACTTTTTTATTTGAAGCGCTCGATCCGCAGGGTGGTCCCAAAGTTGATATTACCAACAGCGTATTGCTCACGTTCAAGATGACCAAGGTGGTCGGCAACTTTAACCCGCTCGATTTCATCAACGCGCCCAAAACCACGACCAGCGCCGGCTTCAATTCCCAGGTGGGCGCGCATTTGCAAAGTCTGACTACATCCAAAATCGGCAAGTTAACCACCGCCGACAGCGGTTTCGCCACGGGGGATTTTTCATACGATCCGCCCGTACCGCCCCTGGCCGTGCCCGAACCCAACATCGCGCTCCTGATCGGCGGCGGCCTGCTGGGAATGGCCTTGATCCGCCGCCGCAAATCATCGTCACGGCAACACACCTCCAATTAACGGCGGAACATCGCCGCTCCGCTGACGGCAATCGCCGTCATTCGGACAAAAAAAAGCCTCGCTAAATAGCGAGGCTTTTTTATTTGATACCAGGCGAACTTATTGGGGAACGACGTTCACCGCGCTCGGGCCTTTGGCGCCGCGCTCGGTTTCAAAGCTCACGGTCTGCCCTTCCGCCAAGGATTTGAAGCCGCTGGCCTGGATCGCGGAGTGATGGACGAATACGTCGGCACTACCGTCGGAAGGCGCGATGAATCCAAAACCCTTGCTGTCGTTAAACCACTTAACTGTACCTGTAGCCATTCTGATTACCTCTATAAAAAATAAATGAACAATGTATTAGTGTGCAGATTGCTGCTGAGAAATTACGGAGGGATTACACTCTACACTGCGAGGAACTACCGAAACTGCTACAAGACAAAAAGCTGCAACTGGGCTGATCTTATACCCTTCCCACTGATAAAGCCAGTTATTTAATCTCTACAAGAGATAAGGACGGCTTTATTGACCACTTCGCCCGCGATGAAAAAAGATCCCGTGCGGCCGCGCTTACCCGCGCTTACGCGCCAGGGTCACCCCATCACCGATCGGCACCATGCAGAGATCGACGCGATCATCGCCGAAGATAAATTCGTTGAAGCGGCGTATCGCCACGGTCGCCTCGCGCCGGTCATCCGGGTTGGCGACGCTGCCGCCCCACAAGACATTATCGACGGCGATGAGCCCGCCCGGCCGCAGCAAACTCAAGCAGTGTTCGTAGTAGTTGCGCAGATTAAGCTTATCCGCGTCGATAAAGGCGAAATCAAACGTGCCGGCTCCGCCGTCGCCGAGCAACTCATTCAGGGTGTCGAGCGCCGGCGCCAAACGCAGCTCGATTTTCCCGTCAACACCCGCCTGCCGCCAATAACGCCGCGCCACCGCCGTCCACTCCGCGCTGACATCACAAGCGATCAAACGCCCCTCTTCGGGCAAGGCCTCGGCCATCAGCAAGGCGCTGTAGCCGGTGAAGGTGCCGATCTCGATGATGCGCCTGGCGCCGATGAGCTTGACCAGCAACGCCATGAACTGGCCTTGATCGGGAGAGATTTGCATCACCCCCATCTCCAGCCGGTTGGTTTCATCGCGCAAGGCCCGATGCAAGGGCGTGTCGCGCATGGAAACCGACAACAAGTATTCATAGAGGGTTTCGTTCAGATTCAGCGTCTGTTTTCCCATAAGTACACCTAGTTGTGGAAAAGAGAAAGTGCGCGTCCATTGGCTCATGCGAACCGCCGCAACGCGCACCGGTTTTTCCCTATCTTAATCCCGAATCGCCTCGACTTCGAACTTCAACACCATCTCGTCGCCTATCGCCGGCAACGCGTATTTCACGCCGAAATCGGAACGTTTGATCTTGGCGCTGGCATCGAAACCGCAGACGAAGGCCTTTTTGGTCGGGTCCATGGGATTGATGCCGCAATTGATGCTGGCCACCTCGAGCTGTACCGGCTTGCTGACCCCCATCATGGTCAACGTACCCTGCACCGTCGCGGTCTTGTTATCGCGGATAGTCACCTTGCTCGACTTGTAGGTGATCTCCGGAAATTCCACCACGTTAAGAAAATCCGGCGAACGCAGATGATCGTCGCGTTTCTTGAAGCCGGTATCGATGGAGGCGGCGTCGATGGTGACATTCACCGAACCGGTCTTATTGGCCTGATCGAGGGTAAGCTTGCCGCTGGTCGTGTTGAAACGGCCGTGCATCGTCGAAAAACCGAGATGGTTGATGCTGAAATGCGGATAGGTATGCGTCGGGTCGATGGTGTACGACTCCGGCGCGCTGAACGCGCTCAACGGCAGAAACATAAAAGCGGCGGCGGCAATCAATTTACGCATGAACAATCTCCTGGTTTGCGGGTTGAATGAGTGAAGCGTTTAACGGTCTGCCGGGAGAGGCAGGTTCTTGTGACGCATGATAACGGCTGGGTATTAGCCGGATAAATCGGCATAATAGAAAAATATTGTTTCTATAAAGAGACTAATCGAATGGCTGATTTCGACGATATGTTGTTGTTTGGGAAGCTGGTGGACCTGAAAAGTTTTACCGCGGTCGCCGAGGCCACGCGATTGTCACGCTCCTTGGTCAGCAAGCGCATCACCCAACTCGAACACCGGCTGGGCGTGCCCCTGGTCAACCGCACCACGCGACGAGTGGATCTGACCGACGCCGGCAAGACCCTCTACCGTTATTGCAAGCAGATCGAACAGACCTGGCACGAGGCCGAGGCCGAACTCGCGGAGATCCGCCGCGCGCCGCGCGGGCTGTTGCGCATCAATGCGCCGGTGACCTTCGGCCAACTGGCGCTCCCCGAGGCGATCGTGGCCTTCCTCAGCGAATATCCGGACGTCAGGGTGGAACTCAGCCTGGCCGACCAATACGTCGATCTCATTGAAGGCGGTTACGACCTGGCCGTGCGCATCGGCGACTTGCCCGACTCCACCCTCAAGGCGCGCAAGGTCGGCGCGACCCGCCTGCAGGTATTCGCCCATCGCGATTATTTGGAGAAACACGGCACGCCGCTCACGCCGCAGGACCTGCGCCGCCACAATTGCCTGGTCTACCATCACATGCGCGGCGGTCCCAACGAATGGCGCTTCGAGGGGCCGTCCGGCAGCGAGACCGTCACCGTGTCGGGCAACTTCAGCGCGGCCAACGGCGTACCGCTGTACCGGGCGGTCAAGGCCGGCCTCGGCATCGCCCTGCAGCCGCTGTTCGTGCTGGACGAAGCCCGCGACCCCGACATCGTCCACCTGCTGGAAGAATACTGCCGGCGTGAAATCGGTATTTATGCCGTCTATCCGCCCGGCCGCAAACCGCCGGTGAATACCCGCGCCTTCATCGACGTGCTGGCGCGGGTGTTGTCGCATAAAAAAGGGACGGACGATGATCAAACCGAATAATTACCGACACCGTAAGGGTCATGACTGAGATGTTCTCTTTTTTACTGACGGCGCATGGTTTCGAGGTATGGCTGCATCGGATAAAAAATCCGCAATGCGGATACCATACCGTCGGGCCGGCGCGATATACCGCCGCCGGAAACGCCATCGCGGTTCAGCGGTCACAACGGCGAATCACCCTATGAGTTTACAAACGGCCATGACCTCGGACACATCCTCGCCCGCCGCCACGCCGCCGCTTAACCAAGGCTGTGAATACCGCGAACGGCTCGGCCCCGCGGCGGACGGCCAACTCTTGCTCGATTACCTCTGTTGCCACTATCGCCATTCCTCGCCGGCGGAGTGGGCGGCGCGGATTGCCGCGGGCTTCGTGTCGATCGACGCGGTAACCGCGCAGGCCGACCAGGTATTGCGCAGCGGCGGCGAGCTGGTCTGGCGCCGTCCGCCGTGGAGCGAACCCACCGCGCCGACCTCCTTCACCGTGCTCTACGAAGACCGCGATTTGCTCGCGGTCGGCAAGCCGGCCGGTTTGCCGACGCTGCCCGGCGCCAATTTTCTGCAAACAACGCTGCTTTATCAGGTACAGCGTTATGCGCCCGATGCCGCCCCGCTCCACCGCCTGGGCCGTTGGACATCGGGGCTGGTATTGTGCGCCCGTAACCACGCCGCCCGGACCGAATTGATGCGGCAATGGTCGGCGAAAGAAATCGGCAAGCGTTACCGCGCCCTCGCCGGCGGGCGGCCGGCGTGGAGAGAACGGATCATCACCACGCCCATCGGGCCCGTGCCGCACCCCGTGCTCGGCACGCTGCACGCCGCCACCCCCGCCGGCAAAGCGGCCGTATCGCGGGTGCGGGTGCTTGAATATCGCGCGGAGGGCTTTCTGGGCGATGTCTGGATCGAGACCGGCCGGCCGCATCAGATTCGCATCCATCTCGCGGCGGCAGGCCACCCGCTGGCGGGCGATCCGCTGTATAACGCGGGCGGTTTACCCGCGCCGGACAGCCGGGCCCTGCCGGGCGATCCGGGTTATCAACTCCATTCCGCCGAGCTGAGCTTCCGCCATCCCGGCACGGGACGCCGGCTCGTCGTCGAATGCGAACCGCCGCCGTCATTGCGACTTGCCGCCGAGGCGCCGTAAATTACCTTGGCCATGAGCGAAACGGACCGAGCGCGCCACCTGTCCGATTGACGGCGCGGCTTGGCCTCCCCTGGTCATTCGGCGCCGCGGGTTACCATGTCCGAGGTCGTCGAGATAGATCACGCGGCCGCGCCTGGTGACAGGCGATCAAAATCCTGCTTTAGTGGCGGCCGGCGGTACGCGGCTCGAACCGACACGATAATGTAGCGTCCGTCATTTTTAAAACTAAGGAGGGCGACAACATGATGCGGATTCACAAAACCCGGCGGATGGCGGCGGGAATGATTACGACGGCATTTTGCTTCAGCGCGGTTCACCTCGTTCATGCCGAGGAGGTGCCGCCGGCCTCATCCGACAAACCGGTCGTGGAACAGATCGTCGATCTTCAAACCAAACTGGCCAAGGGACCTCATGCCGGCTTTCGCTCCAACCACGCCAAGGGCATCATGGCCAGCGGCACGTTTACTCCGGCGGCCACCGCCGCCGGCCTGAGCAAAGCGCCGCATTTACAAACGGCCAGCAGTCCGGTCATCGTCCGCTTCTCGAACGCCACCGGCGTACCGACCATCCCGGACGCCAGCCCCAACGCCAATCCACGCGGCATGGCCATTCGCTTTCAACTCGCCGATGGCGGCCATACCGACATCGTCGCCATCTCGGTCAACGGCTTTCCCGTCGCGACGCCCGAGGAATTTTTAGGTTTGCTCAGCGCGGTCGCCGCCAGCGGTTCCGGCGCGACGCAACCCGCCCCGATCGAAACGTTCTTGGAGACTCATCCCGCCGCGCTGAGATTCGTCACGACACCCAAACCCGCCCCCGTCAGTTTCGCGACGCAGACCTTTTTTGGCGTGAACGCCTTCGCCTTCAGCAACGCCAAGGGCGAAACCCGTTTCGGCCGTTATCGCATCGTGCCGGTGGCCGGCGCGCAGGCCCTTACCGAAGAACAAGCGGCGAACGCGGCGCCCAATTATTTAATGGATGAATTGCCGGCGCGGCTAAAACAAGGAGAGGTAAAATTTCGCCTCTTGGTCCAGTTGGCCGAAGAAGGCGACGTGATCGATGACCCCACCGTGATATGGCCGGACAGCAGGCCACAGGTGGAGTTGGGCGTGTTGACGCTGGAAGCGGCGCTGCCCGACAGCCAGCAAGTGGAGAAAACCATCATGTTTAGCCCCTTGAATCTACCGGACGGAATAGCGGGTTCGGCCGATCCGATCCTGGCCGCGCGGCCCGCGGCTTACGCCATCAGTTTCGGACGTCGTTTCGCCGAATGAATATATCCACGGCGTCGCGTTGTTATGCAACGCATGGACACTGACGCGCGAGAAAATCATAAAACTGAAGCGCCGCGGGCTGGGTAGCCAAACCCAGCCCTATCGCCACCCTCCCATTGCCGTGATTGGTGCGGTTATCATTTTATCTACCTCGCCGGTTCGTTCATGCATAGGTGGCTTAGCTGGAATTCGACCTACGGGACTGCGGCAACGAACCGAGTTGTGCAATCACGTCGAACTCGTGGCGGTCACTGAACTGAACGCCGATGGCCGCTGCGCAACTTGTCGTCGATATGATGGGACGCGGTAATCGAACAGGCCAAGACGACTGGTTGGCTGGGCGCGCCAACCCGGTTCGAACCTTGGGCGCATCAAGCGGCATTACATGTTGAAACGAGAGACCGGAAATCGTGATCTCATCGCGGAAGAGGAATCGCAGCTCAATAAAAAAGGGTTGCATCGCTGCAACCCTTTGAAGGAAATGGCGTCCCCATGGGGATTCGAACCCCAGTTACTGCCGTGAAAGGGCGGTGTCCTAGGCCTCTAGACGATGGGGACGTAAACGTCTTATCAATCAACCGGCGGCGCCGGCCGTGATACTGATTTTGGTGGAGCTAGGCGGGATCGAACCGCCGACCTCTTGCATGCCATGCAAGCGCTCTCCCAGCTGAGCTATAGCCCCGAGCGAAGGGCGCATTTTCCGCGAACCACCCAGCCCTGTCAAGACTCCAGCGGCAGGTTTCCGCCGCTATTTTCACGCGTAAAGGCAATGGCTTGATCGATGCGGCGCAACACCCGTTCGCGGCCGATCAGACGCAGCGTGATATCGATGGGCGGCGACACGCTGCCACCCGTGACCGCCACCCGCAGCGGCTGGGCCAGCTTGCCCAATTTCAACGAAAAGGCCTCGGCGGTATCCACCACGGCTTGATGCAATTCGGCATCGCTCCATGCCGGCAAGGCCGCAAACCGCTGCCGCAGCGCCGTCAAGGGTTCGGCCAGCGCCGCGCCGAGGTGCTTGGCCGCCGCCGCGTCATACGCGGCGAAATCGCGATAAAAACACAGGCTCTGCTCCGCCATCTCCTTGAGGGTTTTGGTGCGCTCGCGCAGCGCCTCCACTATCGCGGTCAAAGGCGGACCTTGCGTGAGATCGAGTTCCAACTGGCCCATATGCCAGCTCAGGTGCTGCGCCACATGGGCGGGATCGCCGGTCTTCATATAGTGCTGATTCAGCCATAGCAGCTTGCCCGGATTGATGCTTGAAGCCGAATTGTTGATATCGGGGATATCGAACAACATCGCCATTTCGTCTTTCGAGAAAATTTCCTGATCGCCGTGCGACCAGCCCAGCCGCACCAAATAATTCAACACCGCCTCCGGCAAGAACCCCTCCTCGCGAAACTGCATCACGCTGACCGCGCCGTGACGCTTCGACAAACGCTTGCCGTCCTCGCCGAGTATCATCGGCAGATGGGCGTACACCGGCGGCGTGCCGCCCAAGGCCTGGAGGATGTTGATCTGGCGCGGCGTGTTGTTGAGATGATCGTCGCCGCGGATCACATGGGTGACGCGCATATCCAAGTCATCCACCACCACGGTGAAGTTATAAGTCGGCGTGCCGTCGGAACGGGCGATGATGAGGTCGTCGAGCTCGGTGTTTTGAAACACCACCCGGCCGCGCACTTGATCTTCGACCACCACCACGCCGTCGGCCGGATTTTTGAAACGCACTACATACTCATCCGCTCCGGCCGGCGGCGCGCCGAGATCACGGCAACGGCCGTCGTAACGCGGCTTTTCCTTGTTGGCCATCTGCGCCTCGCGCAACTCCTCGAGCCGCTCCTTGGAACAATAACAGCGATAGGCCTTGCCCGCGGCCAACAATTCCTGTTTGACCTGCTCGTAGCGGTCGAATCGTTCGGTCTGGCGGAACGGCCCCTCGTCATAATCCAGGCCCAGCCAGGCCATGCCTTCCAAAATCGCGTTGATCGATTCCACCGTGGACCGTTCCAGATCGGTGTCCTCGATCCGCAAAATAAAGGTGCCGCCGTGCTTGCGGGCGTACAACCAGGAAAACAGCGCGGTGCGGGCGCCGCCGATGTGCAGATAACCCGTGGGACTGGGGGCGAAACGAGTGCGGACCGTCATGATTGAACGTCTATGCTCCGTCGAATGCAGCGAGGGCGGCTATTCTAACAGGGCCCCGCCCGGGCCGACAGGACCATTTGACGACCGCGGCGACAACCCGTAGAATTTGCGCCCTCGGGCGGTTAGCTCAGCGGTAGAGCACTGCTTTCACACGGCAGGGGTCGCAGGTTCAATCCCTGCACCGCCCACCATCTAAAGGCCCGTTCGACGCCGCGGTCATCAACGCGATCAACGCCGAGCAGTCGCGCCTCGGCAAGCAGATGACATCCTGCCGCGTACCGTGATGGCCGTTATGAAAGATCCACTCCTCGGTGACCTCAAAAACGTTGTGCGCCGGGTCGTCATAATCAATCAGTATCAGGTCGCGCTCGCGCTTCTCCTCGAACCCGCGCCGCTGCTCAGCTTCCTCGCGGGACACAAGCATCCAACCGATCGCCTCGGCGTATTCGAGGATACGGGCCTGGACGGTTTTGTGTTCGCCTGGCTTCATGAATAGGGTTTCAGATTCAACGTGCGTTGAATTTTTTCGCGCACGGCATCAGGCACGCCCGCCTTTTCCGCGAACGATCCCCATTGCGATACCGTCGCCTGCACCTCGGCAACGATCTTCGCCGCGCGCCCCCGTTTCATCGAAGCCGTCTTTGCGCAGGCATTGAAATCCTCCATCGTGAAATGGTCGCGTTTTCCATTCATCGTCATCTGATGGCTTGCCGTCCACGCACCCGCGGGATTAAAACTGTAGGTCATATCAAAGGCCGGCGATAGCGACCACTCACCGGATTTATTCATCAGGAAGGCAATATTCTTCACGTGGTCATCCTGATTGCGGGCCACGATGTTAAATACCATGCGCCGAAAGAGTTGCTCGATGGCCTGCATGGGCAACCGCAGTTGCCGCATCACCAGCAACGCCTGCTCGTAGCTATATGCGCCTGCCATATTGAAATCGTAGTGCGCCAGGGCGCAGAGTGACTGCATGTGAAGTTTTTCGCCGCCAGCAAGACGATCAAAGCGGCGCGTCATGAAATGCGACCGGCCATTTTCTTTAAACAGCCGGCATTCACTAATTTCAATGCCGCATTCAAGCGCCATCAGGTAATAGGCATATTCGATCAGCCCGTAGCCTTTCGGGTCTTCCAGTTCTTTATCCTTGTTGCCGCTGACACCGTCAAATTTCAGCAGCCAGTATTCAAATCCCTCACCGGCTTTGACCTGGCCGGACCGCACTTCATTGGTTTTCGGATTCCATGCGATGACCGCCTTCGCCCTCGCGCCACCGGCGGATGTACCCACGCGCAGAATATCCTTTAGCGCATCTTCTCTGCCTTCAGCCGCAAACGTCGCCTGCAGGTTATGCCGGTGGGTCAATACCTCCGAGGCAAGCTCAACTAACCTGCCGATCTCGATGTGTGTCGTCTGCTCCGCCCTGGGACCGATGGCGGGGGCGAATTCCAACGCACCCATGCCGCGTTCGCCGGTATAACAAAGCCGCTCGACCGCGTTGAAGGAACCCGGTTGCCGCCCCTGCGATGCCAACCAGGCATCAATCAGCGCGTTGCCGAATTTGTCGGGCAGCGAGTCGGCCAGCAGGCCGGGTAGCCCGAGAAACGTCTGTCGAGAAAGTTCGGGGAAGCGGTACACGCGCCGGGAAAGCGGCATCACAATCGGCGCGACCTGAATGCCGCTCTGCGCGAATGCCGCATCGTATTCAAAGCTCGCGACGTCCTCCCCCTCCTGCAGCGAGACAGCGCCGATGGTTTTACCCCACAGCCTGACTTCGGCAAGCGTGCTCACGGCTACTCATCCCAGCGCCAGGGTTTGCCGGTCGCCTTCGCGGCACGTCGACCCGACGCCCGTTGTCGGGCCTTGCCCTTGCGCTTCAACAAATCCATCGGCCTGGGCCCGGACTCCGGAATCAGGCTATCCAGCCCTGATGCGGCGTCCAGCACCCGCAGCACACGAACCAGAGTGACCAACTGTGACGTTTGCCCCGCCTCCATCCGCTCGAGGGTGCGCTTGGCGATACCCGCCTGTTCGGCCACAGCCGCTTGGGTCAGCTGCAATTCAACCCGGCGACCGGCAATCCGTGCGCCCAATTCGGCCAGCACGGCGTCATCTGTGAGTAAACCAGTAATTTTCATAGTCGTTATATATTGCGAATATGTCGGCTGGATTGCCATATATCGTCAGTTATTACGATATATAGCCTAATAATTTTCTTTGGTCAAGTCGTAATAAATAGCGAGATAGTGATTTAAATGCCACTTAATCGCAATATTTTGCGATATATACCGCTTATGAATGAGCTCGCGCCCCATATCGTCGTCGAAAACTAATATGGGCAGAGCCCGCCGCATCGCCCACGGCGCGGGCAAGCGTGGTCTTGCCGCATTGACGCGGGCCGTGAATCAGCACATTCGGCGTATCTTCCAGCGCCTCGCCTCGGTCGGGCGCGGAAGTACGAGACGGGGTGAAAGGCGGGGTCGGCCATAGCGGCCAAGTAAATTATGGCGCGGCCAATTGAATGTTTTGCGTCGGCCAAATGAAAGGGAGAATCCACTGGTTGATTCATCAGCGCAGGGTAAATGGCCGGCGGGAAAGGGTGCGAACAGGCATATCGATCTCGACATCATCACGCGGCTCAATGACTCGGCAAAGACAACCCCGCCGCTTCCGCGGCGATGGCCCGCCCTTCATCGACGCGGATTATGCGCGCCTCCACCGCGCTGAGCGGCGCGGATATCACACCGTCATCGCCGCCTTGAGCGGGGTCGGCCGCGCGCAATCCCAGGAACGCCAGTTGCGCCATGATCCGCGCGCGGATCGCGCCGGCGTGTTCGCCTATGCCGCCGCTGAAGATGAGTTGATCGAGGCCGCCCAAGGCGACGGTCAGCGCGCCCACCGTCTTGGCGGCGCGGTAACAAAACAATTCCACGGCCAGCGCCGCGCGCGGATCGTCCTGCCGCTGCAATACGCTGCGCATATTCGGCGAGCATTCCGAGACGCCCAACAGGCCGCTGGCTTGATTGAGCGCGCGCTCCACTTCATCCACCGACAAACCCAACGCGCGCTGCGCGTACAGCAACGCGCCCGGATCGAGATCGCCGCTGCGGCTAGCCATCATCAATCCTTCCAGCGGCGTGAGGCCCATGGTGGTGTCGATGCTCACGCCGTCGCGCAGCGCGGTGGCCGAACAACCGGCGCCGAGGTGCAGCAGCACCGCGCGCGGCCGCAACGCCGTACCCAATTGCGCCACCACGTCCGCGCAGGCGATGCCGTGAAAACCGTAACGCCGTATGCCGGCGTCGCGCCAGGCGGCGGGTATCGCGTAGGTGTAGGCGCGAGCAGGCAGGGTCGAGTGAAAGGCGGTGTCGAACACCGCCGCGTGCGGCGGTTCGGGAAAACGCGCGCGGCTGGCGCGCACCACCGCCAGCGCGGGCGGCAGATGCAACGGACTCAAAGGTACCAGCGCTTCAAGTTCATCCAACACCGCGGCGGTGATCCAGGTCGTAGCGCGATAGCGCGGTCCGCCGTGCACGATGCGGTGGCCGATGCGCGTCAGCCGTCGCGGTTCGGGCAGGCGCGCCGCCAGCGCGGTGAACGCGGCGTCATGATCGGCGAATACCTGTTCCGACACCTCGACGCCATTTTCGACCAGCACGCCCCGCGCGCGGCCGATGCCGCGCACTTCCAGTTTAATCAGCGCGGCGGCAACTCCAAGCTCGCGCACGTCAAGCTTGAGCGAAGAGGAACCGACATTGACCGCCAGCACCCGCAGCATGCCGCTCACGCCGGCGCGCGCATCACCAGCCGCGGATCGCCCTCGCCGTGGATGGCCGCCAACTCTTCGGACGACAACCACTCTTGCACCGGCCGATCCAAACAAGACGCGGCGGCGTCAAGCGCATGGGCCCAGGTACAGCGGTTGGCGAACAACATGCCACCCACGTCGAGGGTGCCGCCGCGATTGATATAACCCAGCGCGCGGGTCGTCGCGGGACCGCTGTCGAGCACGCGCAGCGCACCCAGCAAGGGCTCGGGGCGGGTGTGGCTCAATATCACCCGCGCCTTAGCCTTGGCGGGAAACAGCCGCTCGCGCAACTCGCCGCCCGCGGCGTACGCGGCCTCACGCTCGTCGCGCGGCATACGGAAGCGGCCGGGTTCGTAAACATACACCACGCGATGCGCCACGCCGCGCGCGCGCAAACGATCGGCGGCGCGCACGGCCTCCTGTAATTGATAGGCGCCGACCGCGATCAATAACAATTTGCCGTCGTCGGCGCCTTCGTCGCGCAGCGTCAACGCGCCTTCGCTCACCATTTGCTGCGCTTGCCGGCGATCGCAATACACCGGCAAATCGCGTTTGGGTACGATCAGCGACCAGATTTGGCCGCGGCTGGCGTACAAGGCGCGCAGCGTGGCGACGGCGCTGTTGCCATCGGCGGGAAACACCACCCGCGACACATCGTTCATCTCGCCGAGCAGGGCTTCGCTCAAGGTGGGGTCTTGATGAGACTGCTCGTTTTTACCGTTCTCCCAGGTATGCGAAGTGAGCACGACAGGCAACGCCAACCAGCACGGCGCGTCGCCGGCCTCGGCCTGATGGCGGGCGAAGATCAACTCCTGGCGGATCGCGCCGAGCATCTTCACCGCGAAGGCTTCGTACGAGGCGACCAGATTGATGCCGCCCTTGTTGGCCAGCGCCGCGTTCACCACCGCTTCTTCATTGAGGGCGGTGATCACCCCGCCGTTCACCGCCTCCGCGCCGCCGGCCTCGGGCGAGGTGACGCGGTGCTTCAAATAATCCAGCGTGGCGTTGAGACGATTGCTGCGCATCTCGTCGGGATTGCCCACCCGCGGCCGCAATGCCGGATTGGCCTTTAAAAGCCGGCAAAAATAGTCATCCAAGGCGGCCATGGGCGAAACCTGTTCACCCTCTTTGCGCCAGTCCGCGTCGGGAAACACCGGCACCGCGCACGGCCGCGCGATCAGCGGATGAGCGCGCTCTTTGACGCGCCGCTGCGCGTCGTGGCGGTTGAGCGCCTGCGCCGCCTGCCGCAATTCCGGCAACGGCACCCACAACGCGCGCGCGCCGCCGTTGAATTCGCCGCGCGCCGCCGCGTCACGCGCCGGATTGCCGGCCAGCGGCAGATTGTGCGCGCGGTTGGTGCCCGCGCCGGGAAAACCGTAACCCTTGGGCGCCTCGGCGATGGCGTAGGGCAAGGGCACGGGATAGGACGCCTCGCGCGCCGCCACCGCTTTATCCAAGGATTGCAGGCGCTCCTCCATCTCGAAGACGCCCCAGGCGAAGGCGGCGGGATCGCGGCCGTCGAGGTCGATGGGATCGAAACCGTTGAGGCGCAGATGTTCGCGGAACCAATGCACGCCGCCCTCTTGCGACATGGTGGTGCGCTGATCGATGCGCCGGCCGTTGGCGATCATGATCGGCGCGACCAGGCCGCTGTCCTCGGCCCGCCACCAGCGCGGCGCCCAATCGCTGCCGCGCTGTTCCTCGAAGGCGCCGTCGCTGAGGAACACCACCAGGCGTTCGCCGGGCAGAGGCATGTGCACGTACTGTAATTCGGCGAAACCGAGATAACCGCCCTCCAACATACCGCCGGCGGTGTTGGGATTGACATGGCTGCCCAGGGGCGACGCGGGCCGCCCATCGGCGCGCACCGCGTAGGAATAGAAATCCCGCACCAAGCGCGTGAGTCCCTCATCGCTCAACTCATAACGCGCGGCGTGGACGGCGCTCATGTTGTCCACCAAGAGATTCAGCGCATCGATGGCGGCCACGCAGTGGCCTTGGCCCATCATCCAGGCGCGGGTGATGCCGGTGAGCGCGTTGACGGCGAGATAACCGGCGTAGGCCGGCACCATATTCAACGCACCGCCGGTGTGCCCTTCCGGTTCGGGTTTGAAATCCTCTTCGGCGAGATCGCGACCGTCGAGATAGACGTTGCGGGCATAGCTCATGTGCACGGTGAGCCACATCGCGGCGCTGGCCAGGCGGTCGGCGGCGGCGAGACAGCGGTAGACTTCGGCCTTCTCGCGCACCGCGCCGCGCTGTTGCAGCAGGTCGGCCATGTCATAAATCCGCACCTGGGTGGCGTCTTCATGGCGTATCACGCCGTAACCCGCGGCCCATTCCGCGAAGGCGGCGTCTTGCCCGCGGTGAATTTCCGCGAGTTCCTTGATCCGATGTCGATGTGATTCCATCCGCGTCGTCATGAGACCTCCTTCACCGACCGAGTGCATCGGTAACATTCCGCACCAAAACCCGGGCTCTTACCCTAATCCCGGCGCCGCTTGAATACAAGAGAAAATCCCCGCTCCACTCGGCGTTCTCTCAGCGCACTAATTTAACTTTAATGTCGATGTGCTGGCACGTCTCCTGCCGGCACCTGACACGCACTTGCCGTTGCCATGAGTTGGACCCCCTGGCGCGGCGGCATGGGAGAATTTGCGCCTCGAAACGGACAGACTCGCGGCGTCCGCCAATTCGATAGCGGTGGAACCGAAAAAACACTTCACCATGAATAAAAATTTCCTCGGTCTTTTGACATTAGCCGGCCTCCTGTCACCATGCAAGGTATTCGCCGCCGCGAGCGGCGGCGCGGCCATCGACCTTACCCATAACGTCTTCGGCATCGCCGCGCTGGTGGCCTTCATCACGGCCTACGCCCTGGTCATCGCCGAAGAATTTTTGAAACTGCGCAAATCCAAACCGGTGGTCGTGGCGGCCGGCGTGATCTGGGCGCTGGTCGGCATCGCCTATCTCCTGCACGGCGGTGATACCCGCTATGCCGCCGATCAGCTGCGCCACAATCTGGAATACGGCGAGCTGCTGCTGTTCCTGCTGGTGGCGATGACCTTCATCAATACCCTGCAAGAACGCGACCTCTTCAACGCCTTGCGCGGCTGGTTAATCTCCGCGGGCTTCGCATAAAAAATCATGCAATGCCTGCGCACCCGCGTTTGATGAGCAGGAAATACCGGGCTTAAATACCGTTGCGCAGCATCAGCTCCGCCGGGTGAGGGTTGAGATAAACCTGTTTGGCGATGTACTCATCGGGAAACCGCCGGAAATAATGTCGCAGCAAGGTGATAGGCACGATCAAGGGCACATGGCCCAACCGATAGGACTCGATCACCTCCAGCAGTTCCGCTTTATCGCCCTTCTCCAAGCGCGTCTTCAAATAACCCATGACATGCATCAAGACGTTGGTATGGCGCTTACGGGTGGCGGACCGCTGCAAGGCGGCCATGAATGCGGCGCCATACCGCTCGCATAAAACCGCCGGCCGATGCGACTTGGCGTCCGCCACCAGATGCCCCAGCGCCCGATAATATTCGGTGCCGTGCGACATCAAACTCAATTTGTGCGCGGTGTGGAATTCCACCAGTTTGCCGACGCTGAAGCCGGACGCCAACAGGCTTTGCCAGCGCCGGTAGGCGAAGACCCGCGCGATGAAATTCTCGCGCAACACCGGATCGCCCAACCGGCCTTCCTCTTCGGCGGGCAACAGCGGCCGGCGCTGGACGATCTCCCGCGCATAGACGCCCGTCCCCCGCATACTGGGCGCGCCGCCGCCGTAGACCTTGACCCGCCGCAGACCGCAGCTCGGCGACTTGCCTTTGAAGATATAACCGCTGATCCCGTCCAACTCCAGCGCCATGCGCCGGCCGTAGGCGGTCAAAGCCGCCGTCACATCCAAGGCCGGGTCTTGCACGCCGACCGCGCGCGGTGATTGCGGGTCGCCGGTCAAACGGATCGGCGGACGCGGCACGCCCATGCCGATCGCCACCTCGGGACAGACCGCGATAAAGTCGAACACCCGGCCCAGGGTCTCGCGGATGAAGTTATCCTGTTTGTGATTGCCGTCGTAGCGGACCCGCTCCCCCAACAGGCAACTGCTGATGCCGATACGGATTCTATCGGGCGGGGACGACGCGGCGGACGTATCGTGAATCATGATGAACTCGACACCAATATTATGACCCCATGGACGAGAAGACCGCCGCGAGCGAGCCAGCCGCCGCATCCTTCCCCCAGCCGTTTCAACGGCGGCGGCTCGCCCCGCGCCGTGGCATTATGACATCCGCCGCTCCCCGACCAAAGGCAACCGCCATGCCCCGCCTCCCCCGTTTCTTTTACTTCATCGCCGCCGCCTTGATTGCGCTGCGCATCGGCCCCGCCGCCGCGGATCAACCTATCGAACTTTTCGACGGCGCGAATCTGCAAGACTGGCAACCCAAGGAATTCAAAGGCCGGACTCAATACAGCCTGGTCACCGCCGACGGCCGCCCCGCCCTGCTCGCCCGCAGCCGGGCCAGCGCCTCCGGCCTGTTCCGCGAGATCGACATCGATTTGACCAAAACACCCTATCTGCATTGGAGCTGGCGGATCGACAATACCCTCGGCGATCATGACGAGACCACCAAGGGCGGCGACGATTACCCGGCCCGGGTTTACGTGGTGGTGTCGGGTGGGGTATTTTTCTGGCGTACCCGGGCGGTGAATTACGTGTGGTCCAGCAATCGGCCGGTCGGCAGCACCTGGCCCAACGCCTACACCGGCAACGCCAAAATGATCGCCGTGCGCAGCGGCGACGGCGAACTCGGCCGCTGGCGGGAGGAACGCCGCAACGTCCGCGAGGATCTGCGCCGGCTGTTCGGCGCCGACATTACCCGCATCCAGGCCGTGGCGGTGATGACCGATAGCGACGATACCGGCGGCACGGCCACCGCCTATTACGGCAAGCTGTATTTTTCCGCGGAATGAGCCGCGGCATCCGGCCGGTTAAAGGCCGCTCCGGGAGAAGCCGACAAACAGCAGGCGGCGGGACTCATCAGCCGCCTTTGCTTAGACTACACTTGGAAAAAAGGTCCCGGCCAGAGGAGAGCCTATGAAAACCACATATAAGTTCATGGTTATCACCGCGCTTTTCACCGCCTTGGCGGCCCCGCCGACGATGTCCGAAACCGCGACCCAACGCGATACCCGCGCCATCAATCTCACCAATTCACCCGAACACGATGAGCCGGCCATACCTGAAAACGTCAACGAGTTTAGCTGCAACAGCGACCTGGCTTATCACTTCGACAAAGAATGCGCCGCCTTCGACGAGGCGCAAAGCGACGCCGGCAAGGCGCTGTGTTGCCACAGCGTAAGCGTCACCGGCTGAGCCGCACGGGAAGAGGGCAACCCGCTTTCAAGCGGCGCACCGTCAGCGGAGCGGGGACTGCGCAACACTCAACACTTGATGGCCGCGCGCCAAAAAGCGGTTGATCTCCACCAGCGGCAAGGCCTTGCTGATGAGGAAGCCTTGAATGGCGCCGCAACCCAGCTCACGCAGCAGATTCAATTGCTGCGTCGTCTCGACGCCTTCCGCCACCACATCCACTTGCAGGCTGCCGGCCATGGCGATGATCGCCGTGACGATCGCCGCGTCGTCTTGATCGGTGATCAAATCGCGGATAAAGGCCCGGTCGATCTTGAGGGTCTTGATGGGAAAACGTTTCAGATAACTCAGCGACGAATAACCGGTGCCGAAGTCGTCGATCGCCAAACGCACGCCGATCCGATCGAGCGCGATCAGATTATCGGTCGAAATCTTGTCGCCTTGCATCAAAATACTTTCGGTAATCTCCATTTCCAACATCTCGGGTTTGAGCCCGGTGGTTTCCAGAATCTTCAGCACTTGGTTACTCAAGCGCGGATCGCGGAACTGGCGGCCCGATAGGTTGACGGATATCCGCAACGGTTGATGCTGCTGCCAAGTCACCGCCCATTCGCAAGCCTGTTTCAACACCCACTCCCCCACCGGGATGATCAAACCGGTCTCCTCCAGCAGCGGAATGAATTCCAAGGGGTTCACCAGACCGAGATCCGGATGCTGCCAGCGGATCAGCGCCTCCGCCCCCATCACCAGGCCCGACGCCAAGTCGATCTGCGGCTGAAAATAGACGCGGAACTCCTCGCGTTCCAAGGCGCGGCGCAAACTGGTTTCCAGGGTCAGGCGTTCGAAGGCCTTCGAGCTCATGTCGGCGGAGTAGTACTGATAATTGGCGCCGCCGTGATCCTTGGCCCGATACATCGCCACATCGGCGTTCTTCAATAGAACATGGGCATCGTCGCCGTCTTCGGGATAGACGCTGATCCCGATACTGGGGACGATATACAAGTCATGTCCGCCGATCTGAAAAGGCTGGCCGAAGGCGGCCAATATCTTGCGCGCCAGCGCCGCCACGCCGTCGAGCGAGGGAATCTCTTCGAGCAGGATGCCGAATTCGTCGCCGCCCAGACGCGCCACGGTATCGCCCGCCCCGACCGTTGACGGCAACAGAACGGCGATTTTCTGCAGCAAGTTATCTCCAACTTGATGACCCAGGGTATCGTTGATCACTTTAAAGCGGTCGAGATCCAGATACATGATGGCCAACCGGTGTTCCTGTCCGCGCCGTCCCTTCAAGGCATGACTGACGCGCTCGATAAACAGCAAACGGTTGGGCAGATTGGTGAGCAAATCGTTGTAGGCGAGATAATGCAGACGTTCCTGAGTCTGCATGCGGTCGGTGATATCCTTGCCGGTGGCGATGTAATGAGTGATGTTATTGGCTCGATCCTTCAAAGGCGAGATGGTTTTTTCCTCGTAATAGATCACACCGTTCTTGCGGCGATTGACCAATACGTCTTGAAATACCCCGCCGCGACTGATAGTGCCCCACAACTGGCCGTAAAATCCGGCATCATGTTGCCCGGATTTCATCAGGCTGGGTTTTTTACCGATCGCTTCGCCGCGGGTGTAGCCGGTCATCACCTCGAAGGCGGGATTCACATACTCGATAATGCCGTTGCGGTCGGTGATCATCACCGCGTCGGCGGCCTGCTCGATGGCGCGCGACAACTTCACCGACTGCGCCTCCAACTGGGTGCGCTCCACTATTTCCTGCTCGAGATTTTGATTGGTCAGCGCCAGGCTGCGGGCCAAGGACTCCGCCCGGTGCGATTGCCGCGACAAGGCGAATAGATAAGCGCCGAGTAAAATTGAAATCAACAAACCGGTCCCCGACACCACCCACGAGCGCCAAATGGGATGACCGGCCCAGAATTTCGGCGCCGGCGTCATCACCAATTCCCAGGGCTGGTCCGTTATCCCCAGCGACGTCCGCCACATCAACCGCGTGTCTTCATCGGAAAACTCGGCCGGGGACGAGGACGCCTCGTCGCGGGAGCGGGACGAATGAAAATAAATACGCTGCCGATCGCCCGGCGTCTTTTCATAATAGACCGCCACATCCAAACCCAGCACCGCGCTACTCTTGAGCGACTCGTCGATGAAATCATCGACTCGAAACAACTGCAACACAAAACCTTGCAGGGCGGCGCGGCGCTCGAGCAAGGTATTCAAAGGCACGCCTTTTTGATAAATCGCCCGCGCCAGTAAAATGCCGTATTTCAAGTCTTGTTCGGCGGCCACGGGTATAGGTTGAGACGCCGTCACCTCCCCGGTGTCGCGCGCCACCTCCAACACCGCGCGATAAGCGGGGTCCATCATCAAATCAAACCCCAGTAAATCGGCGTTGGGCGTTAAGGGTTCCAGATAAACCACCGGAAAATATTCGGCTCGCTGCCCCACGCTGGTACGGCCCAATTCGCGAAAATGGAAGTCTCGCAAACCTTCCTCCACCGCCTGCCGCTCCACGGCCTGACGCTCAGCCGCCGCGACGCGCGGTACCCACATAAACGCTTGTGTATCGTTATGCTGACTCAACAGGCCCTTGGTGAAGAGATGAAATTCCTGGCGATCGACTTCCCGCGAGGCGGCATAAAAACCGGTCACGGCGATCGACGAATCCATATGGCGGATCAATTCGCGATGCACGGCGGCGGCATGGGTGGCGGAAAGAAATTCGAAATCGGCGCGGATGATCGCCTTCTCCCAATCCCGCACCAGAAAATAAGCGGCGATGGACAACACGACGCCCACGGTCACGATCAGCCACGGGAGATAGGCGCGGTGGCGGCGATCGTCGCGGCCAGCGCTCCCATGTAACTTATCCTGCTCCCTTACAGCCATGCTTGCCCTCTCCCAACAGGCATGTGCGTCGTACATCCTAAGCATTCTAGGCGTCGGCGCGGGTTTTTCACAATTTTTTACAATAACAACAATAAGAATGAAGTTTTGCTTGCATCATTGTTATGCCAAGAAAATATCGACCATAAGTCTCGGCTACTTTACTAAACCATAAGGGAGAGGATTAAACGCGGAGGGATAGCGCCGAACCGCGGGGCGACGCGCGGCCCATATCGGCATCGGTGGGACATCACCGGACAACCCACAAGCGGCCGGGCGGGGGCGGCATGAATGGTGAATCAGGAGGATTTAAGCGGCACGGTAAAAGAAGGGAAATATGGGCCGTGTAAGATTCGAACTTACGACCAACGGATTAAAAGTCCGCTGCTCTACCGGCTGAGCTAACGGCCCGCAACAAAGGGCGGCATTGTACCCACATTAGCGGCTTCGATTCAACGCCTAATCAAAGCCGGTGTTTTTTAACCCGGGGATCAAGGCGCATCCTGCCCCAAACTCGCGAAAGAGGAATGCCGCTTAGAACCCGTCCATGGGCTTGATCCAGGGATGCAGTACAAGGCCGCTCATCATAAAGGCGACCGGAAAGCGCGGCATACATGCGATGCGGTGCGTGAACGCTTTAGGGCGATTTCAACGCCGCGATGCGCCTTCAGCGAGACCATGACGATTTCTATGACCGGCCGTGAATTAATCCCGCCTGGTTGCCAGTCTGGGTTTTATCTAGCCGCCGGGCCCGTAATCCGTGGGATCGGCCACCCCCGCCGCGCGGAAACCCGCCTGGCGCAGCCGGCAGGCGTCGCAGCGGCCGCAGGCCCGGCCTTCCGCGTCAGCTTGGTAACAAGAAACGGTCAAACCGTAATCCACCCCCAGCCGCACCCCCTCGGCGATGATCTCGGCCTTGCTCATCTGAATGAGGGGGGCGCGCACCGAGCAAGCGGCCCCCTCCGCTCCCGCCTTGGTGGCGAGCTGGGCCAGTCGTTCGAAGGCCGCGATGAAGGCCGGCCGGCAATCGGGATAGCCCGAATAGTCCACCGCGTTGACGCCGATGAAGATGTCCCGCGCGCCCAGCACCTCGGCCCAGGCCAGGGCCAGAGACAGAAACACCGTATTGCGGGCCGGTACGTACGTGACGGGGATGCCCTCGCTCGAGGTGTCCGGCACCGCGATGCGAGTATCGGTGAGCGCCGAGCCGCCGATGCCGGCCATATCCAACACCATCGTGCGCTGCTCGACGGCGCCCAAGGCGCGGGCGACCCGCGCCGCCGCGATCAATTCGGCGCGATGCCGCTGGCCGTAATCGAAACTCAAGGCGTAACAGGCGTAACCCGCCGCGCGGGCCATGGCCAGAACGGTGGCGGAGTCCAGCCCGCCCGACACCAACACCACCGCCTTGGGCGCGGCGGCGGCTTGGTCAGCGGGCGCGTTCATCGCCCCACAGGTATTTATGCAATTGCAATTGAAACCGCACCGGCAGGCGATCGGCCACGATCCAGTCCGCCAACTCGCGGGCCGGCACCTGCTGATGGCTGGGTGAAAATAAAACTTCGCAACGGGCGGCCAAGCCGTGCTCGCTCATGCATTGCTTGGCCCAGTCATAATCGGCGCGGTCGCAGATCACGAATTTGACTTGATCCCGGGCGGTGAGCAGCGGCAGATTCTCGAAACGATTCTTGGTGACCTCCCCCGAGGCGGGCGTCTTGATATCGACCACCTTCACCACCCGGGCATCCACCTCGTCCACGGGCAAGGCGCCGCTGGTCTCCAGCGAGACCTCATGGCCGGCGTCGCACAAAGCGGTGAGCAGCGGCAGACAGGCCTTTTGGGCCAGGGGCTCGCCGCCGGTGACGCACACATAATGCGTTTGAAACGCGGCGACCCGCTCCAGCACCGCCGCGAGAGATTGGTATTCACCGCCGTGAAAGGCATAGGCGGTATCGCAATACTGGCAACGCAGCGGACAGCCGGTCAGCCGCACGAACACCGTGGGCAGGCCCACGGTGCGGCTCTCCCCTTGCAGTGAGAGAAAAATCTCGGTGATGCGCAGACGTTGTTCCACGGAAATACGAAGCGGGGCGGCTCAGCGCCCCTTCGCCTTCAAGGCCTGCAAACGCTCATTGGCCCGCGCCACGGCCGAGTGCTGCGGATAACGCGCCAAAAACTGCTCCAGCGTCTCGCGCGCCTTGGCCCATTCGCCCAGTTCGTAATAACTGAAACCCAGCTTCAACAAGGCATCCGGCACTTTGGGGCTTTGCGGATACGCGCTGATGACCTTGCCGAACTCGTCCACCGCCTCGCGATAACGGCGGGTCACGTAATTGGCCTCGCCCAGCCAGTATTGGGCATTGTCCACCAGCTTGCCGTTGGGATGATTGGCGAGCAGGCCGCGGAACAGGGTGATGGCCTCGTCGTAACGGCCCTCCTTCATTTTGTCGAAGGCCTGCTGATAGGCGGCCTGTTCCTGCTCCGGGGTCGCCGCCGTCATCGCGGCGGGCGCGGCCGCCGGCGCCGCGGCGGGGGCCGCCACGCTCAGCTGCTGCAACCGCCGGTCGATGTCGAGGTACAAATCCCGCTGCCGCTGCTTGAGGCCGTTGATGTCGTTGGCCTGCACCTCCAATTCACCGCGCAGGTTTCGCACCTCCTGTTGCAGCTGTTGAACGCGCTGCAACAGGTCGGTCAACGCCGGTCCTTCCAGCAGGCGTTCCAGCTTGGCCACCCGGGCCTCCAAGGCCGGGCCGGCATTGGGCTGGGTGGCCGCCACCACCGGCGCGCCGCCGGAGCGGGGCTCCGCCGCCCACACCGGCAGCGCCGCCGCGCAGGCCGCGCCCAATACCATGCCGCTCAGCACGAGGCGGGACATGCTCATTGCCCGGTGTAGACGATCTCGACCCGGCGATTCATGCTCCAAGCCGACTCGCCGTCGCCCAACACCGCAGGACGTTCTTCACCGTAACTCACGCTGGCCAGCTGGCCGGCGGACACGCCGAGCAGGCTCATCATGTCCCTCACCGCGTTGGAACGGCGTTCGCCCAAGGCGATGTTGTATTCCCGCGAACCGCGCTCGTCGGCATGGCCTTCCAGCGTCACCTTGAGGTTGCCGCGCTGCGCCAGATATTGGGCATGGGCCTCGATGGTGGCGCGGTCTTCGGCGCGGATAGTATTGCTGTCGTAATCGAAATAGATCACCCGTTTGGCGAGGGGGCTGGCGGGATCGTTCAAAGGGTCCATGGTCTGGCTCACCATGCCGCCGCCTTCCGACAACGGCGTGATGCCCGCGCCGCTGCCGGAATCGAAAGGCGAGGTGCTTGCCGTATCCGCCGGCGGGGTAGCGCCGCCCGTCACCGGCGCGCCTTTTTTCGCGCCGGTGGACCCGCACGCGCTCATCAATACCACCGGCACCAAAATCAAACCGACCTTCAGCCATTTGTTCATCTGTCTGCGCTCCCAAGCAATTAAAGAATTAAAGTATAAAACCCGAGTAAAACTCACTTACGAAATTCCGTGCCTCATCTCGGGCGACGCCGCCCGAAAAAGGCCCGGTAAAATTCAATATCCCGCTTACCGAAGCCGGTCACTACTGCCGCATGGGAGACCACACCGGCTCGCGCGCGTCACCTTCGCGCGCCGAAAAACGCTGTTGCACGCCGCCGTCGACCGACACCGCCGCCAACACCCCGCGCCGGTTCGCGGTCCTGGTCGCGTAGATGATCATCCTACCATTGGGCGCGAAACTGGGCGACTCATCGAAGCGGCCGTCGGTGAGCACCTTCAAGGCGCCGCTTTGCAGATTCAGCACCGCGATGTGGTCGCCCCTGTTATCGCGGTTGATCATCGCCAAGGATTTGCCGTCGGCCGAGACCGTGGCCCGCGCATTATAACTGCCTTCGAAGGTGACGCGCTCGGGCCGGCCGCCGGTCGCGGCCACCCGGTAGATCTGGGTCGAACCGCCGCGATCCGAGGTGAAATAAATCGTCCGCCCGTCCGGCGACCACGCCGGCTCGGTGTCGATGCCGGGGCTGTCGGTCACCCGCCGCAGCTGCTTGCTGGCGATATCCATGACGTAGATTTCCGGATTGCCGTCCTTGGACAGGGTCAGCGCCAACTCGCGGCCGTTGGGCGACCAGGCGGGCGCGCCGTTGATGCCCGCGAACGAGGTCAGCAACTCGCGTTGCCCGGTCAGCAGATTTTGCAGATAAATCTGCGAACGCTTGTTCTCGAAAGTGACATAGGCCAAGCGGTTGCCGTCCGCCGACCAGGACGGCGACATCAGCGGCTGCTTGGAATGGACCACGGCCTTGGGATCGTAGCCGTCGGCGTCGGACACCTCCAGCGCGTAACGCCGGCTGCCGTCGGCGAGCTGCGCCACCGTCACGTAGGCGATGCGGGTATTGAAGGCGCCCGGTTCGCCGGTGAGGGTTTCATAAATGATATCGGCGATCTGATGGGCGGCGCGGCGCAGGCCGTCGGCGTCGCTGCGCACGCTGTAGCCCGCCAACTGCACGCCGCGGAACACGTCGAACAATTGGAACTGCACGGTGTAGCCCGCGCCGGTCCGATTGACCCGGCCGATCACCAGACTCTCCACGTTGACCAGCCGCCAATCGCGGAAATTCACCTGCGCGGTTTCCGACGGGCGCGACAACATGTCCTGCCGCGGCAAGGGCGCGAAGCGGCCGCTGCGTTTCAGGTCGGCGGCCACCACCTCCGCCACGTCCACCGGCAACAGCGGATCACCGCCCACCGCGAAGGGCACGACGGCGATGGGCAACGCGGTGTCCACGCCTTTGGTGATTTCGATGGTCAGCGCGGCGCGGGCATTAGCACTCAGCACCAGCATGCAAACCACGCCCATGATCGATATGACGCGCGTTATCGGTCTCAATTTTAACCCTCCGGCTTAAACACAAATCGCAGTTGACGGAATTGATCGAACAAACTCGGATCGGACGGCATGGGCAAGGGCGACGCCTTCAGCACCGCGGCCTCCACCGAGCGATCGAACATCGCGTCGCCGCTGCTCCTCACCACCCGCGCCTCGACCACCTCGCCGCCCGGAATCAATCGCACGAACACTTCGCAGGACATGCCGGCGCGGGCGCTGGGCGGACGTATCCAATTACGCGCCACCTTTTGCCGAATGATCGCCACCTGCTGATCAATGGCCGATTGCGACAGCCGCCCTTGCTGCTCCTCGGCCAATTGCCGCTGCAAAGCCTCTTCCGCCTCGCGCTGCCGCCGCGCCTCCTCGGCTTTACGCTTGGCGTCGGCCTCGGCCTGGCGTTTCGCCTCGATCGCCGCCTTGCGCTTGGCCTCCTCTTCCGCCTTGCGCTTGGCCTCGGCTTCGGATTGACGTTTCGCGTCGGCCTCGGCCTTGCGCTGCTGCTCGATTGCCATTTTACGTTTGGCCTCGGCCTCGGCCAACCGCTGCTGTTCCGCTTGATGCTTTTTCGCCTGCGCCGCTTGCGCCGCCTGCTCGGCCTTGAGCTGCTCTTGCCGCTGCTGCTCCGCCGCTTGCCGTTGTTGGCGTTCCGCCGCCTCGGCCTGGCGTTGTTGTTCCGCGAGACGCTGTTGTTCCGCCTCGCGCCGGCGGCGTTCCTCGTCGGCGACGGCCTTCAAGCGCGCGGCCTCTTCGTCCTGCTTGCGCTGTTTTTCCGCGCGCAGCTTGCTTTCGTCGATCACCACTGCCTGCACGATCTCTTCACTGCCTTGCAATTTGGGGGGGTTGTCCACCCATTCCACGCTGGCCACCAGCAACAGGACTAGCACCACGTGCACTAACAGCGCGAACAGCAAGGCGCGCGGATGACTTAACAGGTCTTTCAGCATGATGGCGTTATTCGTTCACCGTTCATCGTCGCCCGGCCTCAGCCGCGCTTGGCGGGCTGAGGCGGCTCGGTCAATAAACCCACGCTGGGGGCGCCGGCCTGTTGCAAGAGGCTCATGGCGCGTAACACCTGTCCGTAGTTGGCCGTTTTGTCGCCGCGCACCAGCACGGGGATGCCGGGTTGGCGCTTCAAGACGATCGCCACCCGCTGTAAGACCTGTTCGTCGCTCACCGGTTCGTCTTCCTTGCCGCCGATGTCGAGATAATATTTGCCGGCCGCGTCCACGGTGAGCACCAGCGGTTCCTTCGATTGCTCCTCCAAGGGTTGCGCGGCGGCCTGCGGCAAATCCACTTTCACGCCCTGCGTGAGCAACGGCGCGGTAATCATGAAGATGATCAACAGCACCAGCATCACGTCGATGTAGGGCACCACGTTGATCTCGGCCATCAGGCGTTTTTTCTGGCGTTTGCCGGCTGCCATTATGTGCGTCCTCTCAACGAACCGGCCACGACTCAGGCCCGCGCCTGGCGCTGCAACACCGAGGAGAATTCCTCGAGGAAATTGTCATAACGATTGACGATGCGCTCCAGGTCGGTGGAATAGCGGTTATAGGCGATCACCGCCGGGATGGCGGCGAACAGGCCCATGGCGGTGGCGATCAAGGCCTCGGCGATGCCGGGCGCCACCATCGCCAGACTGGCCTGATTGACGTTGGCCAGGGCGCGGAAGGAATTCATGATGCCCCACACCGTGCCGAACAGGCCGACGTAAGGGCTGGTGGAACCCACCGTCGCCAGAAACGGCAGGTGCAGTTCCAGGCGCTCGGTCTCGCGGTTGAGCGCCACCCGCATGGCGCGCTGCACGCTGTCCATCAACTCCCGGCTGTCCACATTGCCTTGCTGACGGATGCGCAGGAATTCCTTGAAGCCGGAGTGAAAAATATTTTCCATGCCGTTCATCTGCCCTTGGCGCAACGACACCTCGCGATAGAGCTGGGCCAGATCGCCGCCCGACCAGAAGCGGGTCTCGAATTGCTGGGCGGACTCGCGGGCGGCTTTCATCTCGTTGCGTTTGCGGAAGATCACGAACCACGACAACACCGACAGGATCAGTAACAGCAGCATCACCAGCTGCACCAGCAGGCTGGCGTTGGCGATCAAATGGATGAAGGATAAATCAGCCGACACGTGTTATCTCCGCGATTAGATGAGTAGGGATGGGGCAAGGCCGCAGGGTGGCGGCCTTCAGGCAGGCGATTTTGATCTGTCCCATGCATAGTCTGTTTTCGTTGTCCGCGAGCATGCGTTGGTAAGCGGCCGGAGTGATGAAACCCGCTAAATTCGAAGACGCCGCGCCGAGACGCAGCACATGTTGGATGAAACTCAAACTGGCCCGGCCTCGCTCGCTCACCTCGGCCGTGACGGCCAGCAGGTCGTTGAAACGCGCGGGCCGCAGATAATCCGCCTGCACCGCGCGAACCGCGAATAGGACATCATGCTGCCGGATAAGTTCGTCTTGCTCGATCCCGCAGTGGCGCAGCCATTCGCTGCGGGCGCGCTCCATGAATTTGAGATAGTTGGCGTAGTACACCACGCCGCCGCTGTCGGTGTCTTCGTAATAGACCCGCACCGGCCAGACGAATACCCGGCTTTCCCGCTCATGTTCGGCGTTCAAGAATGTCGCCTGATGAAAAATCGCCGCGCGCCCTACGCCCCCAGCCCGGCGTTATTCTAACCGTAAACGCCGCGGGCCGCAGCCCCGTCAGCGGGAAAGGGTGTCGTCGGGGAACAACGTAAGCGGCGTCGCCTCTTCCCGCTCCAGCGCGGCGGGGACCCGCAGCCCGAAGTGCAGATAGGCATGACGGGTCGCCACCCGGCCGCGCGAGGTGCGCATGAGGAATCCCTGCTGGATGAGAAAAGGTTCGAGCACGTCCTCGATGGTGCCGCGCTCTTCGCCGATGGCGGCGCTTAAACTGTCGATGCCCACCGGGCCGCCGTCGAACTTGTCGATGAGGGTGAGCAGCAGCTTGCGGTCCATCATGTCGAAGCCTTCGCCATCGACGTCCAGCATGTTCAAGGCCAGGTCCGCCACCCCGCCGCTGATGCGGCCGTCGGCCTTGACCTCGGCGTAATCGCGCACCCGCCGCAGCAGGCGGTTGGCGATGCGCGGCGTGCCCCGCGAACGGCGGGCGATCTGGGTCGCGCCCTCGCGGTCGAGACCGAGGCCCAAAATCGCGGCGGAACGCTGCACGATGGAGATCAAATCCTCGGTGTTGTAAAACTCCAGGCGCTGGACGATGCCGAAGCGGTCGCGCAGCGGCGAGGTGAGCAGGCCGGCGCGGGTGGTCGCGCCCACCAGCGTGAAGGGCGGCAGATCGAGCTTGATCGAACGCGCGGCGGGGCCCTCGCCGATCATGATGTCGAGTTGGTAGTCCTCCATGGCCGGATACAACACCTCTTCCACCACCGGGCTCAAGCGATGAATCTCATCGACGAACAACACGTCGCGCGGTTCGAGATTGGTGAGCAGCGCGGCGAGGTCGCCGGCCCGTTCCAGCACCGGGCCGGAAGTGTGGCGCAGATTCACGCCGAGCTCGTTGGCGATGATGTGGGCGAGGGTGGTCTTGCCGAGGCCGGGCGGCCCGAAGATGAGGGTATGGTCCAGCGCCTCGCCGCGTTTGCGGGCGGCGTGGATGAATATCTCCATCTGCGCGCGCACCGCCGGCTGGCCGACGTAATCGGCCAATTGCTTGGGACGGATGGCGCGGTCGATGACCTCGTCTTCGGGACGGGCTTGCGCTGCGGTAAGACGGTCTTGCTGAATCATAGTATCGAGGTCCAAGTCTGTGACGGATGATGCCCTGTCACCCTGCGTGTCGCAAGTCTTGGCGGCCGCATCGCCGAGAAATATCAGCCTTTAAACCCGCCCCGCGAAGCGCGGACCTCGACCCTGCTCCCCCAGCATGATGCAACGTGCATCTGGCATTTCGGTGACAGCCTTGGGCAAAAACACTTACCTCTTGTATAGCTATAACAACCCGGTTAACGTGTGTCTGGCCGCGGTCGAACCAACACGAAGAAGCCTGTTTACGCACCCGCGCTAGCATGCGGACACATATAAAGAAAACGACCTCTACATTAGAGCAAAATCGAGTCGATGGATTGTAGAATCCGTTCTAAAGAGGGGGAAACTCTGCACTCAAGCCTGGCGCATAAACAAACCATCTCAGTTCACCATGGACTGAGGCAACTGCACGCGCCTAACTTAGAGTTAATTACCTAATGTCGCGCCGTTGGCTTACGCCCCACCAGAGCCAATACTACGCCTGGCTGCTAACCCGCCGCGCCGGGGGCGACACGCTCGAATCCCTTGCCTCCACTTTGGTTAATTCGCAGGTGGACCTCAATCCCCATCAGGTCGAGGCCGCGCTGTTCGCTTGCAAGAATCCCCTCTCCCGCGGGGTGATC
Source organism: uncultured Gammaproteobacteria bacterium (assembly GCA_963729605.1). Classification (GTDB taxonomy): domain Bacteria; phylum Pseudomonadota; class Gammaproteobacteria; order DRLM01; family DRLM01; genus CAKKSB01. The sequence goes on from CAVSNY010000006.1 coordinate 151,072, forward strand.
CTCGCCAACGAGGTCGGACTTGGAAAGACCATCGAAGCCGGTCTCGTCATTTCGCAGTGCTGGGCCGAGCGGCGCCGCCGTAAAGAAGATGGTTACTCTTCCGTGGGCAGAGAGGATAAGACGGAACAGATAGAACTGCTTTGATTACGTATAACACATTGGGACTAAGATTCCGCATGAGTAATCGATACCAGGCGCAAGGCATTGAAGCTGAGTTTGAGCCCGGCTCGCGGGAGAGGGTGCTGCGCAATCTGCTGGGTATACGCCGAGTTCGGGAAATGGGCCAGCGTGAATCCGAAGCGCTGTTGGCGGCGACGCAGAGGTTGATTGATGAAACGTCCGTGAATAAGCGATTCACGGCGGATGATATTCGGCGCATGCACAGACTCTGGCTGGAGGATATCTACCCGTGGGCGGGAGAAGATCGGCAGGTGAATCTCGCAAGAAATGGTTTCATGTTTGCCGCAGCGGGACAAATTGGGAGACTTATGCGTCAGCTTGAACAAGGGCCGTTAAGGGAGTTCACGCCCTGCCATTTTAATAATATTGAGGATCAGGCCCGTGCTTTGGCCGTGGTGCACACGGAGTTGATTTTAATTCATCCCTTCCGTGACGGGAATGGGCGTTGCGCTCGCCTGTTGGCAGTTTTAATGGGGCTGCAGGCGGGATTGCCGGCGTTGGATTTCAGTGGTGTACGTGGGAAAGAGAAGCAGCGCTATATTGCGGCGATTCATGCTGGCCTAGGTGGAGACTATGCTCCGATGATCGCGGTGTTTCGCCGTATTATCGGGCGGACTTTGAGGTCGGAGGGCGTGACTTGACGCGAGAACCGCCCTTCTTGCGTAGCGTCTCAACTTTTGAGGCTGATCGTGCGTTGAGAGTTTCTACTTTCGTAAAGCGCACGTTAATGCCTTCAATGGAGGAAGAACTGACAACGGATTTGATAACACCCCGCTTGCGGGAATCGGGGTTGCGCATATAGGGATTGGCTTTTGATAGTTTTTTGCTCATGGGCGAATTATAGCAGATAGCGCTTTCGGGGAATTGCGAATGAATCGATATGTTAATCCAATTGCCGGCCGCCTGAGCCTGCGTCCACCTCAGCGGCTGTCGTTGGAAATCCTGAACCGCATTACGGAGATTACCCCGCCCCCGGAAGGAGGCCGACCTCGAATCGGCCTTGGCGGCCATCCGCAGCGAGTTTCCCTCGGTCACCGATTTTGAGCGGGAGTTCCCGTCGCTGTGTTTCGCGTTGGCGACCGGCGTTGGCAAGACCCGTTTGATGGGGCCTTTATCAGCTATCTGCACCTGGCGCATGGCATCAATAATTTCTTCGCGCTAGCGCCGAATCTGACTATCTATAACAAGCTGATCACAGACTTCATGCCCAATACGCCGAAATATGTGTTCAAGGGAATCGCGGAATTCACCGTGAATGTGCCGGCCATTATTACCGGCAATAATGACGAACAACGCGATCCCGCCTCGGGCACATTGTTCGGCGGCGTGGTCGTGAATATCTTCAATATTTCCAAATATCAATTCCGAGGTGCGCGGCGGCAAGTCGCCCCGCATCAAGCGCCTGTTCGAGTATATCGGCGAAAGCTACTTCGACTACTTGGCGGGCCTGCCGGACTTGGTGCTGCTGATGGACGAGTCACACCGCTATCGCGCCAGCGCCGGGGGCGGGCGATCAACGAGCTGAAGCCGCTCATCGGCCTGGAATTCAGGGCGACACCATTCGTGGAATCCGCGCGCGAGTCCGTGCCGTTTAAGAACGTGGTGATGGATTATCTTCTGGAGCGCGCTATGGAAGATAGTTTCGTCAAATATCCACCTAAGCGTAAGCCAGGCGCCGCGTTGCAGGGCTCGCTGTTTTAGCGTGGGCGGCTTTTATGTGGGCGATCCGCATACCGCAATAGTCTTTGACCGCGTTGGCCACCATCGAGCGATGGCAGAAATTGGAGTCAGCCCCATAGCAGAGTAGCGCGCAGTTCGACGACGCTGCCAATGACGAGAAATCAGCGACAGCCTCCCCTTGGGTTTTTAAATATTTGAGGAAGTCCTCGGTGTAGCGCTTCCAGTTCCCGTCTTCGCGATAGCGGTTGCGGATCGGCTTAGGACAACCGAGCTTCACCATGTGAACGTACTCGCGGCCGGTGAGGTTGAGCAGATTCTCCAAAGCTTTCGAGAAACCCGGCTTGCGTGACAGGGGCAGCTCGCGGACGTCAACAATCATGTCGATGTCGTGCTCGATCAGCAGTGATATAAACGCATCTATGTCCAGCCCCTCGTAGCCTATGGTAAAAATAGTAGCCATTTATACGACCTTTAAACCTATACGACCTTTAAACAAATTTAAATCAAGATTCAGTACGATCGAGACGGAGTACCTCAATGAGCATCAGCCTTTCAAGCCGCTTTGCAAGGCGCGGCGGATGATCTCTTCACACTCTAAACCTTCGGTATCGATGCGCAACACCATGCGGCTGGCGTCGGGCGGTTTGTAGCCCAGCACCACCAAAGCGCTGATGGCGTCGTTCACCGCGGTGGATGCCGACGGCGCGGTGCCCACCGCCGTCTCGGCCTTAGTCAGCGACAGGCCTTCCGCCTTGGCCTTGAGCCGATCGCGCATTTCCATCACCAGACGTTCGGCGGTTTTTTTGCCGACGCCGGGCAAGCGGGTGAGGCGGGCCACGTCGTTGTCGCGCACGCAGCGCACGAAATCATCCACCGCGATGCCGGACAAAATCGCCGCCGCCAGCTTAGCGCCCACGCCGTTGACCTTGATCAAGTCGCGAAACAGCGCGCGGTCGCTCTCGCCGGCGAAGCCGTAGAGGATGTGGGCGTCTTCGCGGACGATGAGGTGGGTGTGCAGCACCGCCTCGTCGCCCAGCGCCGGCAATTGGAAATACGTGGTGAGCGGCACCTCGACTTCGTAGCCCACCCCCTGCACGTCGATCAGCACATGGGGCGCCTGCTTCTCCAGCAGTTTGCCGCGCAGCCGGCCGATCATCGCCAGCGCCCCGCGCGCATGCCGCGTGTCGCGGCGGGCAACGCCGCCAGGGTTTGGCGGGTGTGGCCGTGACAAAGGGCGCAGGCCAGCGCGTCGGCGGCGTCGGCCTGCGGGGTGTTTGAAAGTTGCAGCAGCGTCGTCACCATGTGTTGTACCTGTTCCTTGCTCGCCCCGCCGCGGCCCACCAGCGCCTGCTTGATTTGAGTGGCGGAATATTCCGCCACCGGCCGCTCGCGATTCATCACCGCGCACAACGCCGCGCCGCGGGCCTGGCCCAGTTTGAGGGCGGAATCCACATTGCGCTGCACGAAGACCTTTTCGATCGCCACCTCGTCGGGCAGGTATTCCGCGACGATGCGCCCCAAGCCTTCAAAAATGATCCGCAATCGCTCGGGGAATTCTTCATCCTCCATGCGCACGCAGCCGCTGGCGAGGTACACCGCCTGGCGGCCGCGCAGCTCGATGAGGCCGTAACCCGTGACGCGCGAACCCGGATCGATGCCGAGGATGCGGGTCATCGCCCGATTACCGAAATTGACTGGTCATGTGCCGAGTTAAAAGGTAACAAGCTTTCCATCATCTGCCCTCTCGACTCGGACATTACAATTGATCCAACACCTCTTCGGAAATGTCCGCGTTGGAATAGACGTTCTGCACGTCGTCCAGGTCTTCCAGCATCTCCACCATCTTCACCATCTTCGCCGCGTCCTCGGTGCCGAGCGCGACGCTGACCGCGGCGCGCATGGTTACTTCGGCGGACTCTGGCATCAGTTCCGCCGCCAGCAGCGCCGCCTTGACGGCCTCGAAACGTTCCGGCGCGGCCAGCACCTCCACCGAGCCGTCTTCGTTGTTCACGATGTCGTCGGCCCCGGCGTCCAAGGCGATTTCCATGATGCGGTCTTCGTCGCTGCCCGCCGCGTAACCGAATACCCCGGTCTTGGTGAACAGATAGGCCACCGAGCCGTCGGTGCCGAGATTGCCGCCGCATTTATTGAAGGCATGGCGCACGTCGGCGACGGTGCGGTGGCGGTTGTCGGTCATGCAGTCCACCATCACCGCCACCCCGCCCGGGGCGTAGCCCTCGTAGCGCACTTCTTCGTAATTCTGCCCTTCCAGCTCACCGGCGCCGCGTTTGATGGCGCGCTCGACGGTGTCGCGGGTCATGTTGGCGGTGAGGGCCTTGTCGATGGCGGTGCGCAGCCGGGGATTGGACGCCGCGTCCGCGCCGCCCATACGGGCCGCGACGGTGATCTCACGTATCAGTTTGGTGAACAGCTTGCCGCGCTTGGCGTCCTGCACGCCCTTGCGGTGCTGGATATTGGCCCATTTACTATGCCCTGCCATGCCTGCCTCAAAAATCCTGGGGATTTGGAAAATTGGGCTAGTGTAGCAGCTCGCCGGGGCCAGGGTCACGGCGGCCCGGCGGGGCCGGATTGATCAAACCATTCGGCCGCCACCCGGGGCATGCTTATCGGCCCGCCGATCCGGATCAGGTCGATATCTCATCGCCGGCCGGGAAAGCGGCGGCTATATTATAGGCAAGCGAGGCGGCGGGACGCCGTCCAATTGCAGTAGAATGAACTCGACCCAGCCACTGCAAAGGAGACTGACGACGATGAGCGATCAACCGGAGTACAACAAAGTCCGCACCTCGGCTCTCGGGGCCGAACTCCACGAGGACGAGGCCAAAGTGCTGGCGGAGACCATGGGCGTGCGCCGTCTGCGCGACGGCGAACTGCTCACCGCCGAAGGCGGCGCGGCGCAAACCCTGTTCGTGCTCGCCGAGGGCAAGCTCAGCGTGCTCAGCAATATCGACGGCGTCGATCAACCGGTCTACACCATGACCGAGGGCGAATGCGCCGGCACCCGCGCCTTCGTCGATCGCGCGCCGCGCAAAGCCACCCTGCGCGCCCTGGGTCCCGCCACGGTCTTCACCCTGGAACCGGACGCCTTCGAATCGCTGCTGGAAGACCACCCGCGCATCGTCTACAAGGTCATGCGCGCCTTGTTCCGCATCACCCATAGCAATTTGATGCGCATGAATCAGGAAACCCAGCAACTCAGCAATTACATCAACAAGACCCACGGCCGTTATTAACCGCGCGGCGTCGCTCGGCGGCCGCGCGCCGTCCGGGCTCAGCCCGGCGGCGGCACGATCGCCAGTTCATAGGCATGGTCGCGGCTGATCAAGCCGCTATGGCGGAACACCCGCAATAGGTTTTCATAATCGCCGCGCGGGATGGCCGGCTCGGCGTTCCAACAACCCAGCCGCTGATAGGCATTGATGGTCTCCGTCAACACATTGCGGTGGATGGTGGTGAAAAATCCCGCGTCGTGCAGACGCGCCGCGATCTCTTCCGCCGGCGCGGCGATCACATAACCCAGCGACTTGCGATAAGCGCGCATGAAGGCGCGCGCCAGGTCCGACGCCAGCCATGCGCGCGACGCGCACAAACTGCTGAAGGCCACCGGTCCCACCAGATCGCTCACGACCGCGACCACGAAGGCGTTGCCCTCGTGCTCCAGTTGCTGCGGCAGCGGGCCTTGCAGATGGACGTAATCCGCCGCCCCGGCGCGAAAGGCCCGCTCCATCGCCTCCACATCGCCGGCGTCGATCACCTCCAGCGCCGCGTAATCCACGCCGGCGCGATGCAGGGCGTACTTGAACATCGCCAGCGGTTGAAAAAAGTGATCGACCAGCACCCGCTGGCCGGCGAGTTTGTCCCAGGTGAAGTGCGGATCCGGCCTGCGCGCCGCTATAAAAAAACCGTCGCGGCCGTTGATCTGCGCGAAGTGCACGACGTCCGGCGTCTCACCGCGCTCCAGCGCCGCGAACGAAGTCGCCACCGCCGATTGCGCGACGTGACACTCCCCGGCGCGGATGGCGTCTATCACACCGCGCTCGGACGTGGCGACGGAATAACGCGGCTCGAGCCCCTCGTCGCGCAAATACCCGCCCGCGATGGTCAGCAAATAAGGGCTGTAAAACGCCGAATGGCGCAAGGCCATGAGATTGATTTGGGTCATGCTGTTACTCCAGTGCGCCGAAGAACTCGTCGGCAAAAATCATTAGCTGCCAAGGCGCGAAGACGCCAAGAAAAACCATGTACATGAATAACGAAAACACTCGGCGGTTAAATTCCTCTTTACCATAACAGGCAAGGCGCGGCGAGCATCGGCTGATCAAGCTAGAACCCGGCTTCAAATTGGAATATAGCTCCCAAACCGGACTGACGCATCGTTCTTAACTCCCTCTCCCGCGGGCGGGAGAGGGTGGGGGTGAGGGCGCCCGAATGACCGTTATCACTCCGCAAGAACGCTTTTTCCCATCTCTCCCTTCCCTCACCCTGACGGCTGCGCCCCCCTCGCTGCGCTCTCCCCGCTCGCGGGAGAGGGACATGTTCTGAAGTTTTTTCAGTAGCGGACGGACGTAGTCATGGGTGATCACACCCGCCGACTATTCTCAAAGCCGATGTTGAGATAGGTCCTAACGATTGCGCATATGGTCCGCGGTATTGCTCAATGACTGCAATAATTGTTGCCGCAGCAGGGGATCGATATCGAGTTCCACCAGCGCCTGCCGCATACACGCCATCCAGGCGTCGCGCTCCGCCGCGCCGATGGGGAACGGCAGATGCCGCGCCCGCAAGCGCGGGTGACCGTACTCTTCGATATACAAAGACGGGCCGCCCAACCAGCCGGAGAGAAACTTGAACAATTTATCGCGGGAACCCGCCATGTCCGCCGGATGGAGGTCGCGTATCTTTCGCGCCTCCGGCAACGTCTCCATCAAATCATAAAAGCGGTCCACCAAACGGCGCACCGCCTGCTCACCGCCCAGCCGGGCGTAATGCGATAAATCCGGATTCACTTCCTACTCCCGTTCAACCCGCTCATCGAATCCCCGCATGACCGGCCGCGCGTCAATCACCTTCATCCGCGACCCGGCCGCGCAAGGACTTCACTTTACCGCGTTGCCCTTTTTCATCCAAACGCCGCTGCCGCGCGCCCTTGCTGGGCGCGGTGGCGACGCGCTTTTTATTCACCACCGCGACGCTCCTGATCAATTCCTGCAACCGGCTCAGCGCCTCGTCGCGGTTTTTCTCCTGGCTGCGGTATTGCTGCGCCTTGATGACGATCACCCCGTCCTTGCTGATGCGTTTATCGCTGAGTTTGAGCAACCGCTGTTTATAAAAATCCGGCAAAGACGAGGCGCCGACGTCGAAACGCAAATGAATGGCGGTCGAAACCTTGTTGACGTTCTGCCCGCCCGCGCCCTGCGCCCGTATCGCGCTGATTTCGATCTCGGCCTCGGCGATACTCACGTTATTGGAAATTCGCAACATCATTCGATTCCGTTTGCGGGTCCGCAGTCTCAAAATGGATTTGAGCGCATCTTCAGTAGAGACAAAGCTACTTCTTGCCGATCCATCATCCTTAACCCTCCTCCGCAAGCGGGAGAGGGACGTGTCGTGTCGTGCGCGATCATGCGTACCGGATGTCCTCAATCTCGATCGAGATTTCAACGATTCGCCGCTGTAAGGTTCCGTCCCCGGCGGCGACTAACAACCGACATCTTGTTCCCGCGCGCATTATTACACGGCCCGGGTATTTCGTAGCCGCTTGCAATGTCTCGGCGGCGGCGAGGTCAGAGGAGAGAGCGGGACCAGCGGCGGCTACGGATCGAGGCAGTCCCCATCCCATTTCTTAAGAGTGCATGACCATGCTGAAAAAAACACTATTCGGATTGGCGTTTACCCTGGCCGGCACCGCCGCGTTGCTACTCTATCCCGCCGCCAACCAGGCCACGTCACCGGCGGCGGGCCAGGGGGAACTGGCGCTGGCCACCTTCGCCGGCGGCTGTTTCTGGTGCGTGGAGGCCAATTTCGACAAGGTGCCCGGCGTGGTCAAAACCATTTCCGGCTACACCGGCGGCCACCTCGCCGACCCTACCTATGAGCAAGTCTCCGCGGGCGGCACCGGCCACTTGGAGAGCGTGCAAGTCCACTACGACCCCAAACGCATCAGTTATGAAGGACTGCTGGCGGCCTTCTGGCGTAGCGTCGATCCCACCGACGGCGGCGGGCAATTCGTCGATCGCGGCCAGCAATACACCACGGCGATTTTCTATCACACCGAACAGCAGAAACTCGCCGCCGAAAAATCCCGCGCGGCCCTCGCCGCCAGCGGCCGCTACCGCGCCCCGCTGGTCACGCCGATTCTCGCCGCGGAAAAGTTCTACGCCGCGGAAGATTATCATCAGGACTTTCACACCAAGAGTCCGGTCCGCTACACCTTTTACCGCCACCGCTCGGGCCGCGACCAGTATCTGGAAAAGACCTGGGGCAAGGAGCTGAAAGTGAACTATCGGCAATACACGCCCGCCGACACCGCCCGTTATCACAAACCCGCCGACGCGGAATTGCGCAAGCGCCTCACCAAACTGCAATACGACGTCACCCAGCACGAGGCCACCGAACCGCCCTACAAAAACCCATACTGGGACGAGAAGCGCGCGGGGATTTACGTGGACATCGTCAGCGGCGAACCCCTGTTCTCCTCCGCCGACAAATTCGATTCCGGCACCGGCTGGCCCAGCTTCACCCGGCCGCTGGATACCTCGCTGATCGTCGAGAAACTCGATTTCGTGCTGTTCATCCCGCGCACCGAAGTGCGCAGCCGTTACGGCGACTCGCACCTCGGCCACGTCTTCGAGGACGGTCCCGCGCCCACCGGCCTGCGTTATTGCATCAACTCGGCGGCCTTGCGCTTCATTCCCAAGGACGCGCTGGCCAAGGAAGGTTGCGCCCAATACGCGGCCTTGTTTCAATAAGGCGGGACGGCCAAGAGCCGGCGATCTCCTTTAAAAAAACGCCGGCTCGTCATGCCTGCCGCAAGTGACGCGACCGGGACTCTTCGTGCCCGGGGTCGATGGGGATGAAGATCGATTGACCTCGGCCCGCCTCCCCGTTCCGTCGAAAGCGGCGGGCATCGCGGCGGTATTTACGTCCGCTTCTCCCACCACAGGATACGATTATTGGCGGGCATGGCGACATCGCCCCGCGCCTGCAGTTGCGCCTGCTGCGCCAACCGGTCGAGCGCGTCGGCATCGCGGATGCCGCTGAGGGGATCGCGGGATTTGAGTTGTTCATCGAAGCGCCGATTGCTGTCGCTGGTGTAACATCCGTGATCATTAAATGGGCCGTACAGTAAAAAGATGCCGCCCGCGGGCAATAAGGCGCCGACGCCCGCGAACATAGCCTCCACCTCCGGCCAGTGCATGATATGAGCGGTGTTGGCGGAATACACCGCATCCACCGTCATGGCGGGCCACGGTGTTTGCGTCACGTCCAGCGCCAGAGGCGGACGCACATTCTCCAGGGCGGCTTCATCCAGCCACAGCTGAATGCCGGCGTGATACATCTCGCGGTCGCTGGTATGCCAGATCAAATGTGGTAGTTTCGCGGCGAAATACACCGCGTGTTGTCCCGTGCCGCTGCCGATCTCCAACACCGCGCGCCGCGCGGCCAGCAGCGGTTGAATCACCGCGAAGATGGGATCGCGGTTACGCTCGCAGGCCTCGGAATAAGGTTTCATCGATCCACCGTCTCCTGGACGTTCATGCTCACCGCCAAGGGGCTTATTCAGAGGTTCCTACGGCACACGGATGTGCCGCCATAGCCGCCGCGCGAAGACCTCGGCGCCTTCGCGGACGGACTCACTGAGAGGGGGCCAACGACAAAATATAATCGACCAATTGCTCGATGTGCTCCGCCGATACCCGCTTCTCCAGCGGCGGCATGCCGTCGGGCGCCTTCCAGCTGAACCACTTGCCCTTGCTGCCTTTGTTGACGCTTTCGATCAACAGCGCCCGCGCCTCCGCCCGCGGCGCGTCTTTATAACGATCGGCGATCGCCTGCCAGGACGGCCCGACCGTGCTTACGCTGACCGTATGGCATTCGATGCAACCGTTCATATGCGCCAGCTTGAACAATTCGCTCTCCCTCTCCCCCCGCGAGTCTTCCACACCCGCGCCCTGTTGGCCGCACCCGCCGAGGACGGCGACGGCGATTATCGCGGCCACGGACCTGTTCATTTTAATAACCATTTTGTGCCCCCGTTCATCACTACGCTTTACTACGCCTTATTAAGCGCGCCTGACACGGCGATTCATGATGTTTCGCGATCACGGCCGCCCCGGCGATCACCAGATTCATTTTACCCGCGTTGACCCATGCATCCTCACAAAACGCGCGCCGCGAACCAAAGCGTGTGCCACGCGCCCTTGCGCACCGCGCCGCGCGCGCGCACCCGCTGCTCTTCCACGTCAAAACCCTGCTTGCGCAGGCGGTCGGCGAAATCCGGCGCGGGGCCCGCCGACCACACCGCCAACACCCCGCCGGGCCGCAGCGCCGAATACGCCGCGTTCAACCCCGCCGCGGAATAAAGCCAGTCGTTGCCCTTGTGGGTCAAACCTTCGGGGCCGTTGTCCACGTCCAGCAAGATGGCGTCGTAGTCCTGCGCCGCCGTTCTCAAGAGCCGGGCCACGTCGATCACCTCTATTCGGGCGCGCGCATCGTCCAGCGGTTGACCGGCCTCCGCCCCCAGCGGCCCGCGATTCCATTCCACCACCGCCGCCACCAATTCCGCTACCACCACTTCGGCGGCGGGCCCAAGGTTTTTCAGCGCGGCGGCGAGTGTGAACCCCATCCCCAAACCGCCGATCAATACCCGCGGCCGGGCCTGGTCGGCCAGCCGGGCGCAGGCCAGTTCCGCCAAGGCCTCCTCCGAACCGTGCATCCGGCTGTTCATCAGCTCGCCGCCGCCGACGATACGGATCGAAAACTCCTCGGCCCGCCGATATAACCTGAGCTCGCCGCCGTTGCCGGGTATCGCCGCGCTGCCGAGCAGTATCCAAGGAATCATGATGGGTTCTACGTGGCCGGAATGCCGGCCATCATACAGCAGCGCCGCTTGTTTTACCGAGCGCGAAGCGATGCCCGATAACGGTGTCTTTAAGGAAGCTCTGAATAATTCCATCCTGAAATTTCAGGGCACGGGAGCCTCTGAATAAATCAGAGGTTCCTTGAATCTGTTGCGGAGCAAGATTGGAAGGGTGCCAATTTAAGAAACACGATGCTCCGCGGCACCTCCCGGCATTTTCAGCGCCGGTCCTCTTCAATCAAAAAATGCGGCCCCCAACAAACGACCCCGCCGGCGCGGCGGGGTCGTTGTACAACGCCATGTTATAAGCGCCAGCTGCGCACTCACATATTGCCGTCGGAACCCGCGCCGTCTTCTTTCATGTCATGTTTGTCGTGTTTGCCTTCCTTGCCGTGTTTGCCCTCTTTACCGTGCATCCCGGCCTTCTCATCCTTGTCGTGTTTCATCATCGAATGATCAAGACACCTCTTCATCCAGGCATCCAATTTTTCACCGGACATGCCATGTTGCTCACCCATGGCCTTGCACTGTTCTTCGGTGGGGCCTTCGCCGGCGACAACGGACCAGGACATGAACGAGAGGGTAAGGGCGGCGACGCCCAGGGCGATCTTTTTCATTCGAAGCTCCTTATTGAAGGATAGGAAGTTGACAGCCGCCGAATCGGTTTCGTCCGCGGGTAACGCACTTTAACCGAGCCTTTTGACTCTGTCGATGGGCGCGCCCGATCCATTCGGCCAAGGGCATGAAGTTTGGATTTTTAATCTTGAGATTCTCCTCGGCGAGCCGCGGGACCAGACGATGGGGCCGTTCAAGGAGAGGGAGGGCGTAGCGAAGCGCGCGATTCCCTACCTCGAGTACCCGCGCGATTCATCCCCCGTGCGCAGTCGGGCCAAATTAATCGCACGCCGCGGCCTCATTGTAATTCCTAAGCCTGCTTGTAAGCTTTACATGAAATCGCGCAAAGAACCCGGCACCCACCGCCTCGACTTTTAGCGAGTCAAACCCCGAATCTCACGCAACGATCTCTATGCGGTTCGACAGCGGAGAGGAAAAATTCAGTCCTGAAAAGTTTCAGAAATCCTAGTGGCTTCTAAAATTTATCCGGCCGCCGGGCTTGACGTGGATTGATTCTTGATTGGACGCAGAGCGTTGGAAAACCCTCGTCGATATTCATCTAACGGCCAGGCTGGTCACCGCTGGCCCGCGGATTGCAATTCCCGACGGCAATAAGGACGGCTCGCTGCCAAACTCCCGTGCTTATTTCTTTAGTCAGCATCCATGGTTCGCCCGGCGCGAACTCAATTATTATTAAAGGAAGGAACCCACCATGTTCAACCCCAATCGACCCAAAGAACAACGCGAAAATGAAACCAATCCCGGCCGTCGCCCCAAAGGTGAGCAGGATAAACGCGACATCAATCAACGTGGCAAGGACAAAGACAAGGAAAGCCGCCGCGTGGAACGGGAAGGCTGATTGGTAATGATCGGTGATGAGGCCGCCGCCCTAGGCGGCCTCATCAATATTTAATGCGCACAGCACCTACTTTGAAATCATAAAAAAACAGCAAAAGTCATTTCTCGCATCTACGAATACAGCAATTTTCTTTAGATGCTTCACCACGACTTCGGTGATTACAGCTTCAAACCTCGCGCCAAATCCGCTTTCAAATCCTCGACGTTTTCCAGACCCACCGCGATCCGCACCAGATTATCTTTGATACCCGCCGCCGCGCGGGCCTCGGGCGTCAAACGGCCATGGGTGGTGGTAGCGGGATGAGTAATGGTGCTCTTGGTATCGCCGAGGTTGGCGGTAATCGCGATCAGCCGCGTGTTGTCGATCACCCTCCACGCCGCCTCCCGGCCGCCCTTCACTTCGAAAGAGAGCAGGCCGCCGAAGCCGCGCTGCTGGCGTTTGGCCAAGTCGTATTGCGGATGCGAAACCAAACCGGGGTAAAACACCCGCTCCACCGCCGGCTGCCGCTCCAGCCACTCGGCGAGGGCCAGCGCGTTGGCGCAGTGGGCGCGCATGCGTACGCCCAAGGTTTCCAGACCTTTTAAAAATACCCAGGCGTGAAACGGGCTCAGGCAGGGACCGGTGGTGCGCAACACGCCGTACACATCGCCGCCCACTTCTTTTTCGCGGCCGATCACCGCACCGCCGATGGCGCGGCCCTGACCGTCGATATATTTGGTGGCGGAGACCACCACCAGATCCGCGCCCAGTTGCAGAGGCCGCTGCAAGGCCGAGGTGCACACCGTATTATCAACCACCAGTAAACAACCGTGTTCGTGCGCCAGCGCGGCGAGTTGGGCGATGTCGGCCACTTCGGTAAGCGGATTGGCCGGCGTCTCCAAAAACAGGATGCGTGTGGTGGGACGGATCGCGGCGCGCCAGGCGGCGATGTCGGTGAGCGGCGCATAGCTAGTCTCGATGCCGAACTTGGCCAGGTAATTATTGAACAGGATGACCGTGCTGCCGAAGATGCCGTTACTCGCCACCATGTGGTCGCCGCTCTTCAACAGACCGAGACAGGTGGCGAGGATCGCCGCCATGCCCGAGCTGGTGGCCACCGCCCGCTCGCCGCCTTCCATCGCGGCGATGCGCTGCTCGAACACTTGCACGGTGGGATTGGTGAAGCGCGAATAAATATTGCCGGGTTTTGCGCCGGAGAAACGCGCCGCCGCCTCCGCCGCGCTGGAAAACACGAAGCTGGTCGAGGCGAAGATGGGTTCGCTCATCTCACCCTCGGCGCTGCGCCGCTGGCCGCCGTGCACCGCCAGGGTTTCCGGCTGATAATGAATTTCGTCGGACATGCCGCCTCTCCTCGTCAGATGGCGGGCATAAAAAAACCCACCGTGATTCTTCACCAAAGCGGGTCGCCCTCGCTTTAGCTGTATTTATTACGCGCCCGCAAGCTGATATCAAATCGGCGCACGACTACAGAGTAAAAAATCCCGGCTCGGCTTGTCAATCATCCAAACCGGCGACTCCGGCGCGTTACGGTAACCGCGCCGCCCGGTAAATCCACCGCGGCGCGCGGCGCCTCAAGAGAGGTTATGGATATCCGCCGCCGCCGCCGCGACATTGGCGCGGGTCGGCGTATCCTTGGCGCCGTCGTTGCGGCGCCGCTCCAGCTCCGCCAGGTATTCCGGACCGATATCGCCGGTGACGTAGTGGCCGGTGAAGACCGAATCGTCGAATTGTTCGAGCTTGCGGTTGCCGTGATGCACGGCGCCGATCAAATCGGGGAGGTCTTGATAGATGAGTTTATCGGCGCTGATCTCGCGGCAGACTTCGTCGTCGCTTTTATCGTGGGCCACCAGCTCGGTGGCGGCCGGCATGTCGATGCCGTAGACGTTGGGATAACGCACGGCCGGGGCGGCGGAGGCGAAATATACTCGATGGGCGCCGGCGTCGCGCGCCATTTGGATGATCTGCCGCGAGGTGGTGCCGCGCACGATGGAATCGTCCACCAGCAAGACGTTTTTGCCGCGGAATTCCAGGTCGATGGCATTGAGTTTCTGGCGCACGGATTTTTTGCGCTGAGTCTGGCCGGGCATGATGAAGGTGCGGCCGATGTAGCGGTTCTTGATGAAACCTTCGCGGTATTTCACGCCCAATTTATTGGCGAGCTGCAAGGCCGAGGTGCGGCTGGTATCGGGAATCGGGATCACCACGTCGATGTCGTGATCGGGCCACTCGCGCAAAATCTTGTCGGCGAGGGTCTCGCCCATCCGCAAGCGCGCCTTGTACACCGACACGTCGTCGATGATGGAATCCGGGCGGGCGAGGTATACATATTCAAAAATGCACGGGGCGTACACCGGTTTTTTGGCGCACTGGCGGGTTTGAATACCACCGTCGAGACTGAAAAACAGCGCTTCGCCCGGCGCAATATCCCGCACCAGTTGGAAGCCCAGCACGTCCAGCGCCACACTCTCGGAGGCCACCATGTATTCGATGCCTTGAGGTGTCTCGCGTTTGCCGAACACCACCGGCCGGATGCCGTGCGGATCGCGGAAGGCGACGATGCCGTAACCGACGATCAAGGCCACCGCCGCGTAGCCGCCCCGGCAGCGGCGATGCACGCCGGCCACCGCGGCGAAGATGTCGTCCTCGTTGAGGCGCAGCTTGCCCTGCGCCTGCAATTCGTGGGCGAAGACGTTGAGCAATACTTCGGAATCGGATTCGGTATTGATGTGGCGGCGGTCTTCCAGAAACAGATCGCGTTTGAGATCGTCGGCGTTGGTGAGATTGCCGTTGTGCGCCAGCGCGATGCCGAACGGCGAGTTCACGTAAAACGGCTGGGCCTCCGCCGACGACGCGCAGCCGGCGGTGGGATAACGCACGTGGCCGATGCCGATGTTGCCGTGCAGATCGCGCATGTGGCGGGTATGAAATACGTCGCGCACCAGGCCGTTGTCCTTGCGCAGATAAACCCGCTTGCCGTCGCTGGTGAGTATGCCCGCCGCGTCCTGACCCCGGTGTTGCAGCACGGTCAATCCGTCATAGATGGATTGATTGACCTGCTCTTTGCCCACAATGCCCACAATCCCGCACATATCGTTATCTCACCTCACCGCCGCGCCCGTCCGCCATCGAAATCCGCCGCTTCGTCGCGGCGGCCCGCCAGTTGAATTTATACCGATTGCCGTAGGTCATCCGGCATCCACTGTTGCCATTTGGCCAGCCACGGCGCCGCATAATCGATGATCGCCGAATCCCGCCAGGCCTCCGTCTCCACCAGCGGCGTGATACCGACCACCACCAGCACCAGCGCGACCACCAAACCGCCGCGCAATACGCCGAAGATCACGCCCAATATCCGGTCGCTGATACTCAAGCCGGCGCCCTTCACCAGCTTCGATAAAAAATAATTGATCAGCGCGCCCGCTATCAGCACGGCCAGGAACACCACCACGAAGGCGACGGCCATGCGCACCGACGGAGAATCAATGACGCCTCTCAAGAAGTCGGCCAGCGTGGGGTTGAACCGCAGCGCCAGCCAAAAGGCGCCGATCCACACCGCCAGCGACACCGCCTCGCGCACGAAACCGCGGATCACACTGATCACCGCCGAAAACGCCACGACCCCTAAAATGGCGACATCAACCCAATTCATCAATATCCACCCTGCCGTCCGCCGCGCGCGACGGCAATAACCCCGCCGTCCGCCCCGTCAACGCGGGCGGGCCGCCGTCTGCAAAAAAAATCCATTTCAACGAAAGACCAGCAAGGGGCATGGGCTAGCGGCCTTAAGGCCGGACTGATAGTGAAAGAGGGAAGGCATTTTACCAGAACGGCCGCGCCTCGGCAGCAAGCAGCGCGCTCACGGATAGTGCAGCACGATGGCGCGCAACTGGGTCTCGCGCTCCACCCGCTCGCGCAGCGTATCGGCCCGAGCCCGTTCCTTTTCCGGACCGATGCGCACCCGGTAGACCGCGTCGCCGCCCTGCGCATTACGTTCGACGAAGGCGCGGAAGCCCCGTTTGATCAGAAACTCCGCCAGATCGTCCGCGTTCTTTTTGCTGGAAAAGCTGCCGAGCTGGACCACCCAGGCCCCGCCCCCGGCGGCGCCCGCGGCGGGAGCGGCCGGCACTGACGGCGGCACGGGGGCAACCGGCGGCGCGGGAGGCATCGCCGGCGCCGGCTTGGCCGTGGCGGGACTCGCCGGGGCTACCGCCACGGGCGCGGATACGGGCGGCGCGACCGGCTTATCGAGTGACTCCATCCCCGCGGCCAATTCCGTGTCGGCCTGCTGCGCCCAATTTTCGAGCGGCAGTACCCGCGTCACGAAGCCTTGTTCCGGCGGCGCGGCCAGGTTGTCGTGATGTCCCCACCATTCGCGCTCGTGGCCGAAATCCAGGACGAAGGGGATGACGATCACCGCCACCGCTACCAGCACGAGACCACCGACTATCCGCTGTTTGAGTAAGCCGCGTTCCACCTTCACCCCGCCTGCTGTTTCGGCGCCGCGGCACGGGCGGGATCCCACCAGGCGCGCCGCTCGGGCGATAAAGCCTCCGCCACCGTATAAAACGAGCCGAACACCACGATGCGCTCGCCGTCCGCGGCGGCCGCGCGGGCGCCCACCAAGGCGGCGGCGACCTCCGCGTATTCACTCACCGCCGCCGCGCCGGCCACCGCGCGCGCGACGGCGGCCAAGGCCGCGGCGGTGGCGCCGCGGGCCACACTCAATCCCGCCACATGCCAATGATCCACCGCACCGGCCATGGCCTCGATCACCGCGGTTTGATCCTTGTCCGCCAACATCGCCACTACCGCGTGGGTCCGCCCGGCGCGGGGCAGGGTCGCCAACTGCGCGGCCAGGCTGCGCGCCGCCTGCGGATTGTGGGCCACGTCGCAGATGCGCAGGCCCTGGCCGTCGAGCACATGAAAGCGCCCCGGCACATCCGCCGTCATCAAGCCCAGCCGCAGGGACTGCTGCCCCACCGGCAGACGCGCCGCCAAGCATTCCAGCGCCATCACCACCGCCGCCGCATTTTTACGCTGATAGGCGCCGCGCAGGCGCGGATACGGCAAGGCGTAACGCGTGCGCGCGCTACCTTCCCAGCGCCAGCCCGCCGCGTCAGACTCGGCGTGATAATCGCGGCCGGCCAGATACAGCTCGGCGCCGATGGCGCGGGCGTGTTCGACCAGGCTGCGCGGCGGATCGGTATCGCCGTACACCGCCGGCCGGCCGCCGCGGAAAATCCCGGCCTTTTCCCGGCCGATGGCCTCGCGGTCATCGCCCAGCCAGGCGCTGTGGTCGATGTCCACCGTGGTCACCAGCGCCACGTCGGGGTCGAGGATATTCACTGCGTCCAAGCGGCCGCCCATGCCCACTTCCAATATCGCCACATCGAGTTGCGCGCGGTAAAAAATATCGAGGGCGGCCAAGGTGCCGAATTCGAAATAGGTGAGACTGGTGTCGCCGCGCGCCGCGTCGATACGCGCGAAACTCTCGCACAAGGCGTCATCGCCGACCGGCCCGCCCGCCACCCGCACCCGTTCGTTGTAATGCAGGAGATGAGGCGAGGTATAGGCGCCGACCCGGTAACCGGCGGCGGCGAGTATCGCCTCCGCCATCGCCACGCAGGAACCCTTGCCGTTGGTGCCGCCGATAGTGATCACCGCGAACGGCGGCGGCTCCACGCGCAGGCGCCGCCACACCGCGGCCACCCGCTCCAGGCCCAGGTCGATGGGATTGGGATGCAGTGTCTCCTGCCAGCGCAGCCATTGCTCAAGGGTGGTAAAACGCCCGGTCGGATCTGGGGAACGAGGGGGCGCGTCGGCGACGAGTTGATCAACGGTCATCGCGTTTTCCCCGCCGCTGCTCACCGGCGCGCCTCATGCCGCGTTCACGGTGGCGCTTGGTGGGTCAATAGCGACAACATGCTGGCGACCCGGTCGCGCATCTCGCGGCGATCGACGATCATGTCGATCGCGCCGTGCTTCAATAAAAATTCGCTGCGCTGAAAACCCTCGGGCAAGGT
This sequence comes from uncultured Gammaproteobacteria bacterium, assembly GCA_963729605.1. GTDB lineage: Bacteria > Pseudomonadota > Gammaproteobacteria > DRLM01 > DRLM01 > CAKKSB01. Next base: position 169,529 of record CAVSNY010000006.1, read on the forward strand.
CTCGCGCACGGTTTGTTCGATCACCCGCGGCCCGGCGAAACCGATCAGGGCGTTGGGTTCGCCGATGTTGATGTCACCCAGCATGGCCAGGCTGGCCGACACGCCGCCCATGGTGGGATCGGTGAGCACCGAAACGAAAGGCAGGCCTTTTTTGCTGAGTTTGGCGAGGGCGGCGCTGGTCTTAGCCATTTGCATCAGCGAGAACAAGGCCTCCTGCATGCGCGCGCCGCCGCTGGCGGAGAAACACACCATAGGCATGCGTTTTTCGAGACAGAGATCGACGCCGCGCACGAAACGTTCGCCGACCACCGCACCCATCGAACCGCCCATGTAACCGAACTCGAAGGCCGCCGCGACGATCGGCATATTTTTGAGCTTGCCGTGCATTACGATCAAGGCGTCTTTTTCGCCGGTGGCCTTTTGCGCGGCGATGATGCGGTCGCGGTATTTTTTACTGTCGCGGAATTTCAGCACGTCGTTGGGTTCGATATCGGCGCCGAGCTCCACCCGCGGCTCCGGATCGAGAAAGGTGTCGAGGCGGCGCCGCGCGCCGATGCGCATGTGGTGGCCGCATTTGGGGCAGACGTCGAGACTGCGCTCCAACTCGGAACGGTACAGCACCGCGCTGCAGGCCTCGCACTTGGTCCACAAACCTTCCGGTATGGATTTTTTAGGCTTGCCTTCGGTGCGAATCTTGGAAGGCAGGAGTTTTTCAAACCAACTCATAACTATCTATACCCCGAGTCGCAAGTAGCCCGCACTTGAGAACGACTGATGAATTTACCTTGAACCGCCAAGGCGCCGAGGGCGCCAAAAGTTTTCTGTTTCGTCGCAGAGATTGTTTGGCGTCCTTGCGCGCCTTGGCGGCTAAAAAATTTTCCGACGTTTCCTGAGGCGGCACTCTCTTTAATGTCCGCTACCGGTCACCTGAAACTGGGTGATGGTCCATCGCCCGCCGCATCTCGGCGATCACCGCCGCGGCTTGCGCCGGAATCTTATCAGGCGTGCCGGCCAAGGCGCCAATCTTGCTCACCAGCGCGCTGCCCACCACCACCGCGTCGGCGACCGCCGCCACCCGCGCCGCGGAATCGCCGTCGCGGATGCCGAAGCCCACTCCGATCGGCAGATCGGTGACGGCGCGGATCTCTTTCAGCTTCCGCGCCACCGCCTCGGTATCGAGGCTGGCGGCGCCGGTGACGCCCTTCAATGACACGTAATAAACGAAACCGCTGGCGGCGGCGCAAATCTTTTTCACCCGCGCCGGCGTGGAATTGGGCGCCAGCAGGAAAATCGGATCGAGTCGATGTTCGCGCAAACACGCCATCAATTCACCGCCCTCTTCCGGCGGCAGATCGACGGTGAGCACGCCGTCCACCCCCGCCGCCGCCGCGGCGCGGGCGAAGGTTTCGTAGCCCATCACTTCGACGGGGTTGAGATAACCCATCAGCACCACCGGGGTGGTGTCATTGTCGGCGCGGAACTCGCGCACCATCTCCAGCACGTGGCGCAGGCCGGTGTGATGCAGCAGCGCCCGCTCGCAGGCCTGCTGGATCACCGGGCCGTCGGCCATGGGATCGGAAAACGGAATGCCCAGCTCGAGGATGTCGGCCCCCGCCTCCACCAGCGCGTGCATCAACGGCACGGTCACCGCGGGATGGGGGTCGCCGGCGGTGACGTAGGGGATGAGCGCCTTGCGGCCGGCCGCGCGCAGGCGGGTAAAACAAGCGGCGATCCGGCTCATAGGGTGATCCCCTCCCGCGCCGCCACGGTGTGGATGTCTTTGTCGCCGCGGCCGGAGAGATTGACCACGATGATTTGATCTTTGCCCATGGCCGGCGCCAGCTTGGCGGCCTGCGCCAGCGCGTGGCTGGACTCCAGCGCGGGAATGATGCCTTCGATGCGGGTCAGCGCATGAAACGCGGCGAGGGCCTCGTCGTCGGTGATGGCGACGTACTGGGCGCGGCCGAGGTCTTTCAACCAGGCGTGCTCGGGGCCGACGCCGGGATAATCGAGGCCGGCGGAGATCGAATGGGTTTCGATGATCTGCCCGTCGGCGTCTTCCATCAGATAGGTGCGATTGCCGTGCAACACGCCGGGCCGGCCCGCCGTGAGCGGCGCGGCGTGACGGCCGCTGGCGATGCCGTCGCCGCCGCCTTCGACGCCGATCATGCGCACGCTTTCATCGTCGAGGAAGGGATAGAACAGGCCGATGGCGTTGGACCCGCCGCCGACGCAGGCGACCAAGGCATCCGGCAGCTTCCCTTCGATCGCTAAAATCTGCGCGCGCGCCTCGCGGCCGATGATGGATTGAAAATCGCGCACCATCACCGGATAGGGATGCGGCCCCGCCACCGTGCCGATGATGTAAAACGTGTGATCGACGTTGGTGACCCAATCGCGCATCGCTTCATTCATCGCGTCTTTGAGGGTCTTCGAACCCGAGGTCACCGGCACCACCTGCGCGCCGAGCAGCTTCATGCGAAACACGTTGGCGGCTTGCCGCTGCACGTCCTCTGCGCCCATGTACACCACGCACTCCAGCCCGAGACGCGCCGCCACCGTCGCGGTCGCCACGCCGTGTTGGCCGGCGCCGGTCTCGGCGATGATGCGGGTCTTGCCCATGCGTTTGGCGAGCAGGGCCTGGCCGATGGTGTTGTTGATCTTGTGCGCGCCGGTGTGATTCAGATCTTCGCGCTTGAGATAAATCTTCGCGCCGCCGAGTTCACGGCTCCAGCGCTCGGCGAAATACAGCGGCGAGGGCCGGCCGACGTAATGACTGAGGTCGGCGTCGAACTCGGCGAGAAAGGCCGGATCGTTACGGTATTTTTCGTAGGCCAGCCGCAGCTCTTCCAGCGGCTCCATCAAAGTCTCCGCCACGAAGCGTCCGCCGTAGACCCCGAAATGGCCGTTGGCGTCGGGCAGGCTGTCAATCAGTTTGGACACTCTTCACACCTCGTATAAAAGCCTCGATCTTGGCGGCGTCTTTCAAACCGGGCGCCGCCTCCACCCCGCCGCTGACGTCCACCGCCCAGGGCCGCACCTGCGCCACCGCGGCGGCGACGTTGTCGGGCGTCAGGCCGCCGGCGAGTATCACGGGGCGGGCTAAATCATGCGGCAGGCGCGACCAGTCGAAGGCCAGTCCCGTGCCGCCCGCCACCCCTTCCACATAGGTATCCACCAACAGCCCCGCCGCGTCGCTATAAGTGCGGGCCGCGGCCGCCACATCCACGCCTTCGCGCATGCGCAAGGCCTTGAGATAAGGCCGGCCGTAAATCCGGCATTGCTCGGGAGACTCGTCGCCGTGAAATTGCAGCAGGTCCAGCGGCACGGTCTGCAACACGTGGCGGACATCCTCCGCCGCGGCGTCCACGAACAGGCCGACGGTGGTGACGAAGGGCGGCAACGCCCGCACTATCGTCCGCGCTTGGGCGGCACTCACCGCCCGCGGACTCCGGGCGTAAAACACCAGACCGATGGCGTCGGCCCCCGCGCGCGCCGCGGCCAAGCCGTCTTCCACCCGGGTGATACCGCAGATTTTCACACGCGTACGCATACACTCAGTGACATCGGGCGAAAGGGCCACAGGTTACCAGACCACCCCGGACGGGGAAAGCGGCGGCAGGCCGAAGCGCGCGGGATAAGTCACCCCGGCGAGATATAAACCATGGGGCGGCGCGGTGATCCCGCCCAGGGTGCGGTCGCGGGTCTCCAACACCTCGCGCGCCCATACCGGCGGATGTTTACCGGCGCCGATATCCAGCAATACCCCGGCGATATTGCGCACCATGTGATGCAGAAAGGCATTGGCCTCCAGGTCGAGAAACACCAAGTCGCGGTCGCGGCTGACCGCGAGTTCGTAGAGGGTGCGCACCGGACTCTTGGCCTGGCAGGCCAAGGTGCGGTAAGCGGAGAAATCCTGCTCGCCGAGCAGATGGCCGGCCGCCTGCCGCATCAAGGACTCATCGAGCGGCCGGTATTCCCAGGCCACCCGCCAGGCGAGAAAGGTGGGACGCACCTCGCGATTGAGTATCACGTAGCGATAACGGCGCCGCACCGCGGAAAAGCGCGCGTGGAAGTCGTCATCGACCACCCGCGCCCACTGCACGCTGACGCTCTTGGGCAGATTGGCGTTGGCACCGTACACCCAAGACCGCATAGCCCGCTCGGCCCCGGTATCGAAATGCACCACCTGCGCGGTGGCATGCACGCCCGCGTCGGTGCGCCCGGCGCAGATCACCCGCACCGGATAATCCGCCACCTTCGACAAGGCCTGCTCCACGCAACCCTGCACCGTGCGCACCTCGCCGTCCTGCAACTGCCAGCCGGCGAAGTCGCTGCCGTCGTATTCGATACCCAGGGCGATGCGCATAATCCAATGTCGGTCCGAGAAAGGTCGATTATTTTACTTCAGAATGGACCGGGCAGGACGGATACATTCGCTATTCGAACTTTCCCACATTGCAAATACCGGGATGGTTATAGAAAAAGTCGCATCGAAGAGAAAAACATTATTTCAACCGGCCGGACACTTCTACACAAAACCTTGCGCTCGGTCTCGCCTATGTTGATGACGCTGACCAATAATAATTTAGCTTGCTGCGGGAAAAGATCGGTCCAAACAGGCATAAGCCGGCACGGCGCCCTCACCCGAAAGACAACGCACCCCATCTCGGGATATCACCGAGAAAAAAGTTTTGAGCGATTGATTCGGTGCGTCTTACGCCGGCGCGTCGGCGCGGGCTATTAGGGCGCGGCGTTCGGTTTTGATCAACCAGTCGCGGATGCGGTTGGCGTCGCCGTATTTGCTGAGTTTGCCCCAGGAATTGAGCAGCACCACGATCACCGGCCGATCGCCGATCACGGCTTGCATCACCAGGCAATTGCCCGCCTCGCTGATGTAGCCGGTCTTGCTCAGATTGATGTCCCAGGCCGAGGAACGCACCAGCCGGTTGGTATTGATGAATTCGATGGCGCGACCGCGCTGGCGATGATCGGTGACGGTGAACGTGCCGGCGGTCGAGAAATCTTGTATCTGACGGTATTTGGCGGCGGCCACGGCCATGATCGCCAGATCCTGCGCGGTGGAGACGCTGCCGCTGTCGAGGCCGGTGGGGTCGGCGTAATGGGTGTGTTTCATACCGAGCTGGCGGGCCTTGGCGTTCATGGCGCGCAGCATGGCAGCGCGCCCGCCGGGATAACTGCGCGCCAGGGCGGAGGCGGCGCGATTGTCGGACGCGGCCAGCGCGGCCAGCAACAAATCGTGGCGGGTCAGCACCGTGCCGATCGGCAGGCGCGAGCTCGAGCCGCGCAGGCTGTCGCGATCCTCGGCGACGATGGCGATTTCCTCGTCCATGGGCAATTGGGCATCCAGCGTCACCATGGCGGTCATCAGTTTGGTGACCGAGGCGATGGGACGCTGCTGATCGATGTTAACTCCGTACAACATCACGCCTTCGCGCTGATCCAAGACCAGCGCCGAGGACGACCGTAGATCGATCGCGCGGGCGGCACCGTAACGCGCCAGGTCCGACGCGCTGATCTGTTCGACCAAGGCTTGCGCGCCGGCGCCCTCCGCATGCGACACGCCTAGTGACGCCGCGACCAAGCACAGTCCCGCCAACCCCGCCTTAATCCCGCCGAAGAAACCCGTCCGCCGCATACGTCCCACTCCCGAAATAATCCTGCCGATCATAACCAATTACACCGGCGAACATAAGATACGCGCCCGCGGTTTTATATCGGCCGGCGGCGCCCTCAGGCTAAATCGGCCGCACTTATTGAAACAGGCGGTCAAGGTAATCCGCGAAATGCCCGCGCCGTTCCGGACTGGTCAGCGCCTGGATATGCCCGCTCTCGGCGATCCGCCACAACATCCTGGGCTCGCCCGCCGCCGCGTACAGGCGTTCCGCGTGGTGCGCCGGCACCACCGGGTCGCGGTCGCCGTGGATGATCAACAAGGGCATGGGGCTGATAGCGTTTATAGCGCGAAGCGGGCTGTACCGATTGTCGATGGCCAGCGACAGCGGCCATTGCAAGGGCCAGGTCAGCCAGAACTCCGCCAACTTTTCCCGGACGATGACCCGGTAATCGCTAAAGGCGCCCTCGATGATCAGGGCCTTGATGCGGTCGCGATGGGCGGAATGCGCCACCGCGTACACCGCCAAGGCCCCGCCCAGACTCTGTCCGAATACCGCCATGCCCTGTTGCTCCACCTCGGGACGGGCGGCCAGCCAGGCGATGGCGGCCTCGGCATCCAGCAGCGCCCCATCCAGCGACGGCGCACCCGCCGACCAGCCGTAACCGCGGTAATCGAGGAGCAGCACATTGTATTGCCGTTCCGGCAACCAGTAGACGCTGGCGATGTGCGTGCTGATGTTTTGCGCGTTGCCGTGCAGGAACAACACCGTGCCCCGCGCCTCGCCCCGCGCCGGCAGATACCAGGCATGCAGGCGCACGCCGTCCGGCGTCTCGATATACACATCCCGATAATCGAGGCCGACACGGTCCGGCGTCATCACCAGCGCACGCTGAGGATGAAAAAACATAGCGGCGCAACCGGGCAGCAGGGCACACGCCAGCAATATAAAAAGAAAGCGGCGCATCAAAAATACCAGTGCCAGGCCAGGCTGGCGCTCGTGAATTCAATCTTCCGTTCGCGGCCCTCGCTCAGCGCAAGGCGCAGGGCATGCCGGCGATTCAGGCTGACGCTCTGTTCCAAACCGATTTCACGTTCGCGGTGCCGGTCGCCGAGCTGATAATCCTGCCAGCGCGCGTAGAGATTCAACTTCCAAGCCGGATAGAAATGAAAAAATAGGCCGGCGCTGGGACCGATGCCCAAGGCGTAATTCCTTTCCAATTCGCCGCTCACGTCGAGCGTGCCTTCCACGAAACCGTACACCACCGCCCGATTCCAGTTCCCCAGCGCCAATCCCGCCCCGCCGTTGGTGCGATAAACGGCGACCCGTTCATGTTCGTTCAGGCGGGTCCGCGCCAGACCGGTGTTGATCTTCCACGACACCGGTTTGAAAAATCCGTCGCGCGGCGCCAGGGAGTAGATGTCCACCAGCGTCAACTTTTCCAGGCTCAGATGGCCGCGGCCCGGCTCATGGCGCACGGCGACGTCCATGAAATTGATCTGCGCGCCCTCGGTATAACCGCCGGCGGGATCGAGCAGGTCGTTATACGCGGGACGGAAGGCCAGGCCCTGGAAATCGCGGCCATGGTCGCGGCCCACGCTCACCGCCAAGCGCCGGGTCGGGTGCCCCTGATCGGGACGCACCGCCGGCACGGCCGGCGCGACGGCCTCTTCGCCCGCCGGCAGGCGGCTGCGCGCCAGCAGCAAGTGCCGCGACAGCCGCGCGGCCTCGGCGTGTTCCCGCCGTCCCTCGCCGTCTTGGTAACGCAGCACGGCATAGGCCGCCTCCAGCAGCGGCGCCCGCCGCTCCGCCGAAAAATCTTGCAACACGGCGTCCGGCGACTCGTCTTCCAGCAAACGGTCGACCGCATGCCGCTCGGCGACGGTGAGCCGCGCCAGCCGATCGCGCAATCGTGTGTTATTGGCCGGGCGATACACCACTTCCGCCAACATGCCTGCTTGCTCCGCCAGCGACCGCACGGTATCCACCGGTATCACCCAGCCCCGAAAGCGGCCGGTCAATTCCAGGCTGGGCCGCGCCACCTCGAATAAAGAAAGCAGGTGATAGGCGCAGTTCTCGTCGAAGAAGTAATAATCAAAACGCGTCGGGCCCAGTTCCCAGGCGTGCATCAACAGCCGGTCGATTTCCTGTTGGGTGAAGTTGAGCCGGTATTCCCAGATGTCGCGATTTTCCATATCGCTGTATTCCTTTACCTTGACGTAATACGGCGACAGGGAAAAGGTGCCGGGATAGGCGCCGATCAGGCTTTTCAGGATGAACAGGCCCCCGTTATCGCCGCCGGGACTCACCGCGTAGTTGATGGCATAACCCAGCAGGCGGGTGCGTTCGTCCTGATCGGCGGCATCGACCCGCAGCAAGGTGTGGCCGAACATCGACGACGGGTTGTTGATGTAGGCGGACGGAAACACCAAGGTCAAGGCGCTGGCGTTGAGGGCGGCGCGCCATTCGCGGAAACGTTGACAGGGTTGCGGCGGCAGGCGCGCCGCGTCGAAACGCAGGACTTCGTCCAGCCACTGATAACGGGCGATGAATCGGCATTGCGGGTGTTGCTCGGTATCGGTCTCGATGATCGGCGGCGCGAAAAAGGCCGCTAAAGTCGCGTCCAGTTCGGCATGGGGATCGGTCTTGCCGCCGGCCGCCAGGTAAAACCGCGGATCGTCGGCCTGGCCGGTGACGCCGGGAAAAAGCAGATTGTCCCGGTAATGCAGCAAGGCACGCCACTGCCGGCTGTCGGCCAGGTTTTCGGCGCGGGCCTGCGCGATGAGTTCCCGCGCGTAGTCGTCGTCGGCCGCCGCCGGCGCGGTCCAACCGAGGACGTTCAATAGCAGTAATAAGCCGACGAAGCGCGACATGCGAATTACACACAAAGAAAAAGACACCCAGCGGATCAGGCCGGGTGTCTTTTGAATCAACGATAAATCAATTAAACGAGACGGGCGTATTGAGCCAATTCGCCGTTTTGCGCGAGCACCCGGTTCAAACCGGCGATCACGTCCTGGGTATTGGCCTGTTCGGAGGAAATGATCTCGGCAAAGTTGGACTTGGTCGCCGCGAAGAAGGCGGCCTTGTGGGCGCTGTCCACGCCGATCAGATTGGCCAGCGACTCCAAGGTTTCGCCCTGTCCCACCGCCATGTCATAGGCGAGTTTGTCGAGATTGGTATCGAGGAACATGCTGACCTTCACCGGATTGGCGACCACACCGTCTTTGGCGCAGCCCAAGGTGCCGGAGGTGATGCCGAAGGTCTGATTGCCCAGGGTGCCGTTGGTGGTGACCGCCAGCACTTGCGGGGCGACGCCGGTTTGGCCTTCAAAAATAATGGTGCCGACGCCGCAACCGACGTTGTTGGGCGCCGCCATGGCGGTACCGAGCGGGAATAGAGTGACTAATGCGGCAATGATGAGTTTGTTTTTCATGATGTCCTTCTCTCGTGTTGAATGAACCAAAATGACGGGTACATAGTGATGTCCTGCCACCGTGTTAATAAAGGCGCGCGTAGGGTTTGTCAAGCGCGGCCGTGATTGGCCGCCGCTCCGGGCGAGATCCGCCGGCGCTTGCCGGCATCGAGCGCGGCGCGGCCGCCGTCGCGGACGAATTCAAAGGAGGCCGCGCCGCGCCTTTTTAAAAACCCCAAGGCGGGGAGCCCCGCGGCGACTGCGGGGTATCGACAAGGATCATCCGGCGCGGTGGGCCTTGTAGTAATTGATCAGCCCGTTGGTGGAGGTGTCGTGGCTGGAGACCACGTGTTCGTCGCGCAGCTCCGGCAGGATCGCCTTGGCGAGTTGTTTGCCCAGCTCCACGCCCCATTGGTCGAAGGAGTTGATGTTCCAGATGATGCCTTGCACGAAGATCTTGTGTTCGTAAAGCGCGATCAGCGTGCCAAGCGTGCGCGGCGTGAGTTTTTGGAACAGCAGTGAGTTGGTGGGTTTGTTGCCCGGGAATAATTTATGCGGCAGCAGGCCTTGCAGTTCCTCTTCGTTCATGCCGGCGGCGGCGAGTTCGGCGCGCGCCTCGCCGGCGGTCTTGCCGCGCATCAGCGCCTCGGTCTGGGCGAAAAAGTTGGACAGCAAAATGGGATGGTGTTCGCCGAGCGGGTTGTGACTGTCGATGGGCGCCAGGAAATCGCAGGGGATCAACTTGGTGCCCTGGTGGATGAGCTGATAGAAGGCGTGCTGGCCGTTGGTGCCCGGCTCGCCCCAGATCACCGGGCCGGTGGAGTAATCCACCCGCTCGCCGTCGCGCGTGACGTGTTTGCCGTTGCTCTCCATGTCGCCCTGCTGAAAATAGGCGGGAAAACGCCGCAGATATTGATCGTAAGGCAGGATGGCATGGGTCTGCGCGCCGAAGAAATTGTTGTACCACACCCCGAGCAGACCGAGGATCACCGGCAGGTTCTGCTCGTAGGGCGCATCGCGGAAATGGAGGTCCATCTCGTGGGCGCCGCTCAGCAGTTCCTCGAAATGATCCATGCCGATCGCCAGCACGATGGGCAGGCCGACGGCGCTCCACAGCGAATAACGGCCGCCCACCCAATCCCAGAATTCGAACATGTTCCGCGGGTCGATGCCGAAGGCCGCGACTTCCTTGGTGTTGGTCGACAAGGCGACGAAGTGTTTGGCAACCGCCGCGTCGTCTTGGGCCTGATTCAAAAACCAGGCGCGCGCGGTGTGGGCGTTGGTGAGGGTCTCCTGGGTGGTGAAGGTCTTGGAGGCGATGATGAACAGCGTGGTCTCGGGGTCGAGGGCGCGCAGCGTCTCGGCGATATGCGTGCCGTCCACGTTGGAGACGAAGTGCGGCCGCAGCCCGTCCCTGGCGTAGGGTTTGAGCGCCTCGCTGACCATCGCCGGCCCGAGGTCGGAACCGCCGATGCCGATGTTCACCACGTCGGTGAGCCGTTTGCCGCTGTAGCCCCGCCACTCGCCGCCGCGCACCGCCTCGCTGAAGGTGCGCATCTGCGCCAGCACCGCGTTGACCTTGGGCATCACGTCGGCGCCGTCGGCGAGTATCGGGTGATTGCCGCGGTTGCGTAAGGCGACATGCAGCACCGCGCGATCCTCGGTGAGATTGATGTGCTCGCCGCTGAACATCCTGGCCGTCCACTCGCGCAGCCGCGCGTAACGCGCCAGGTCGAACAACAAGGCCATGGTCTCGTCGGTGACGATGTTCTTCGAATAATCGAGCAGCAGATCGTTGAAGGTCAGCGAGAAGGTCGCGAAACGGTGCGGGTCGGCCTCGAACAGCTCCCGCATATGAATTTGCCGCATCTTCTGATAATGCGACTGCAAGGCCTGCCAAGTCATGGATTGGGTAAGAGCGGACATCCTTGTACCTCTTCGATTACGTCGATGCAAAAATCTATGTTCATGGTTGTTGACCCGGCGGTGGACCAATCAATGCGCCGCCGAGAAAAGCAACCGTACCGAGGCGCTACGCTTGTCTGGCGCGCCCCACTCAATACGCCTCCAAATCAGCGCCTTTGACGTCCAGGGAATGCCGCCAGAATTGATCCTCGCGTTCGAACAGCCGGTAGGTGCCGCGCGGTCCCCAGGTGCCCGCCGCGTAGGTGTTGATGAAGTCCCGTTCCATGGACCACACCTTGACGATGGGATCGACCACCCGCCACGCCCACTCCACTTCATCGTAGCGCAAAAACAGCGTACGGTCGCCCTCGATGACGTCGAGCAGCAGATCGCCGTAGGCATCGAACTCATCATCGCCTTCATGGCGGTAACTGGCGTCCAGGCTGGTGGTGCGGGTGCGCATCTCCAAGCCCGGCACCTTGACCTGCAATTCCATGCGCAGGCATTCCTTGGGTTGCAGGCCGAGCAGCATCCAATTGGGCCGCGACTGCTCGAGCGGCGTATTGCGGAACAGGTGATGCGGCGGGTGTTTGAAACGGATGTTGATCGCCGAGGCGCCCTCCGCCATGCGTTTGCCGGTGCGCAGATAAAAGGGCACACCCTTCCAACGCCAGTTGTCGACGTACAACTTCACCGCCGCGTAGGTCTCGGTGGTGCTGCGCGGATCGACGTGTTCTTCCTCGAGATAACCCGGCACCATCTGGCCGTTGACCATGCCCGGCGTGTATTGGCCGCGGAAGGCGTGGGCGTGCACGGCGTTTTGGGTGATGGGGCGGATCGATTTCAACACTTTGACCTTTTCGTCGCGCAGCGATTCGGCGTCCATCATCGCCGGCGGCTCCATCGCCACCAGGGTCAGCAGCTGCAATAAATGACTTTGGATCATGTCGCGCAGCGCGCCGGCGCCCTCGTAATAATCGGCGCGACCCTCGATGCCGAGGGTCTCGGAATGGGTGATCTGCACGTGGTCGATGTATTGGCGGTTCCACACCGGCTCCAGCAGCAAATTGGCGAAGCGGAACACCAAGACGTTTTGCACGGTGCCTTTGCCGAGATAATGGTCGATGCGGTAGATCTGGCTTTCTTTGAGGTGTTTGTGCATGCCCTGTTGCAGAATCTGCGCGCTGAGCAGGTCGTAGCCGAAGGGTTTCTCGATCACCACCCGCCGCCAGCCGCTCTGTTCGTTGAGCAGGCCCACCGTGCCCAGCCGCTGAATGGATTCGCCGAAATCGCTGGGGCGGATCGCCATGTAAAAAATCATATTGCCGGGGAAGCGCGGGTCGTCGTTCAAGGTGGTTTTCAGATTCTCCACCGACGCCTCGTCGTGGAGGTCGCCCTGCAAATAATGCAGGCGTTCCTTGAAACGCGCGAAGGTCTGCGCGTGGAAATTCTCTCCCCATTTCTCGCGCAGCATGCCCGCCACCTCTTCCATCCATTCGTCGCGGCCCCAGGGCCGGCGGCCGAAGGCGACGATCACCATCTTGTCGGGCAGGCGGCCCGCCTCTTCCAGTTGAAAGAGCGAAGGCATCAGTTTGCGGCGGGCCAAATTGCCGGTCGCGCCGAAGATCACCAGACTGCAAGGCTGCATCATTTTTATTCTCCCGCCTTTTTCACGGCGTGACCGCCGAAGGCGTTGCGCATCATCGACAGCAGACGATAGGGATAGCCCTCCTTATCCTGGCTGGCGAAACGCATCTGCAAGGCCAGGGTCAACACCGGCGTCGGCACGCCCTGTTCGATGGATTCCTGCACGGTCCAGCGTCCTTCGCCGGAATCCGCCACATAAGGCGCGACGCCTTCGAGCTTCTGATCGTGCTTGAGGGCCTCGGCGGACAAATCCAGCAGCCAACTGCGCACCACTGAACTGTGGCGCCACAACTCGGCGATCTGGGCGAGGTCGAGATCGAATTCCTTTTTACCGCGCAACAACGCGAAGCCTTCGGCGAAGGCCTGCATCATGCCGTATTCGATGCCGTTGTGGATCATCTTGGTGAAATGGCCGGCGCCCACCGGCCCGACATGGGCCCAGCCGCGATCGGCGGCGGGGGCGAGTACTTTCAGGAAGGGGATCACGTGTTTCACCACCTCCGGCTCGCCGCCCACCATCAGGCAGTAACCGTTGGCCAGACCCCACACGCCGCCGGAGGTGCCGGCGTCCATGAAACCGATGCCGTGCTCGGCGCACCACTTGCCGCGGCGTTCGCTCTCGTGAAAATTGGAATTGCCGCCGTCGATCAGGACATCGCCCCTGGCCAGCATGGGCATCAATTCCCGGATGGCCTGTTCGGTGGCCTCGCCGGCGGGCAGCATCAGCCATACCACCCGCGGCGCCTGAAGCTTGTTCACCACATCGGCCAGCGAAGTCGCGGCGATCATGCCCTCTTCGGCGACCAGGGTCCGCACGATATCCGGTGAACGGTTATAACCGATGACTTCGACCCCGCCCCGGCACAGACGCCGGGCCATGTTGCCGCCCATTTTCCCCAAACCAATTATCGCTATGCGCATAAAATTCCTTTCTCCTTGCGTCGTGTCCCGCGTTTCGCCGCGCGGCGGGTCTTCACTATATCGCCACCAAGGTGCTACGCCTTTAATTCCGGCGCTCGGCGCCGAGCGCGCCATCTGTTTGGTATGTTAAGGTAATCCGCCTCATGGTTTATATGTTAGGCGTTTTCCCGTCAGTCTGCTGTTAAGGAAGGACCCCCGTGGCCAAAACCGCATCGCGCCCCGTGAAAAAAAATAAAAAAATCCTGTTTGCCGCCAGCGAGGCCCATCCGCTGATCAAAACCGGCGGCCTCGGCGACGTGGCGGGCGCCCTGCCCGCCGCGCTGCACGACTTGAAGCAAGATGTGCGCCTCATCCTGCCGGCCTACCGCACGGCCATGCAGGACATCGGTGAACTGAAAGTGGTGAGCCTGCGCATGCAGAACGATCCTTATCCGCTGCGGCTATTGGAAGGCAAAATGCCCGGCAGCGGCCTGCCGGTGTGGCTGGTGGACTCGCCGCGACACTTCGACCGCGCCGGCAATCCCTATCTCGGCGCCGACGGCCGCGACTGGCCGGACAACGCCGATCGTTACGCGCTCTTCGCCCGCGCCGTCAGCGCCGTCGCCCTCGATCAAATGGGCCTGGCCTGGCAACCCGACGTGGTGCACTGCAACGATTGGCAGACCGGCTTGGTGCCGGCGCTGCTGTCCCTGGCGCCGACGCGACCGGCCAGCGTCTTCACCATTCACAATCTGGCCTATCAAGGCGTGTTCGCGGCGGCGGACTACCGGCGCCTGGGCCTGCCGGCGGAGTTGTGGTCGGTGGAAGGCCTGGAATTTTACGGCCAGGCCTCGTATATCAAAGGCGGGCTGGCCTACGCCGACATGATCAACACCGTCAGTCCCACCTACGCGGAAGAAATCCGCACCCCCGCCTTCGGCTGCCGACTAGAAGGACTGCTGCAACGCCGGGCCGAGCGGCTGGTAGGCATACTCAACGGCGCGGACTACCGGGAGTGGGACCCGGAACAGGACCGCCACTTGCCGCATCACTACAGCACGACGTCCCTGCAAGGCAAGGCCGCCAATAAAACCGCCTTGCAGCGGGAGCTGGGCCTGCCGCGCGCGCCCGAGGTGCCGCTGATCGGCCTGGTCGGCCGCCTAGTGGAACAAAAAGGCGTGGACTTGGTGCTGGCGATCCTGCCGGCCCTGCTGCAACAGCCGGTGCAGGTGGTGATACTCGGCAACGGCGATCCGGCCTTCGAAACGGCGCTTACCGCCTTGGCCGGTCATTATCCGCAACGTTGCCAAGTCAAAATCGGTTTCGATGAAGGGCTGGCCCATCGCATCGAGGCCGGCGCCGACCTGTTCCTCATGCCCTCGCGGTACGAGCCTTGCGGGCTCAATCAAATTTACAGCCTGCGTTACGGCACCCTGCCGGTGGTGCGGCGCACCGGCGGGCTGGCCGACACGGTGACCGACTGGAGCGCGGGCACCGAGCGCGCCACCGGCTTCGTCTTCGACGAGGCCACGCCCGCCGCCCTGCTCGATGCCCTGCTGCGCGCCGTGCGGCTTTATCGCGATGATCCCGCCGGCTGGCGGCAGGTCATCGGCAACGCCATGGCCCGCGATTACAGTTGGCGGCAGAGCGCCAAGGCCTACCTCGATCTTTATCAGCGGGCCATCGCGCAGGCGGGGGCAGGCAAACTCTCATAAACCGGTATAATGCCCGCCTTCGCGTCCCCGCCGAGCGGGGACACTCGCCGGCCAATTAAAAATCAGTGAAGTGAAATGAGCGACAAACAACTGCGCGCGCGCGTCAAACTGTTAGGGAAAATTCTGGGCAATGTGTTGCGCGCCCAGGCCGGCCATCACGTTTATACCGCCGTGGAAGCGTTGCGCCGAGGCTATATCAGCCTGCATGAACAAGACAGTCCGCACAAGCGCGCGCGTCTCGACAAGCTCATCAGCAAACTCGACCCGGACACCCTGACCCACGTGGTGCGCGCCTTCAGCACCTATTTCAGCCTGGTGAATCTGGCGGAAGAGGCCTATCAGCATCAACAGCGCTACGCGCAGATCCGCAAAGGCGGCCCGCTGTGGGTGGGTTCCTTCGACCACACCTTGCGCCGTTTTCACAGCCAAGGCATCAGCGCCGAACAATTACAGACCCTGCTCGATCAATTGTTCTACATGCCGGTGTTCACCGCCCACCCCACCGAGGCCAAACGCCGCACCATCATGGAGGCGCTGCGCCGCATCTTCCTCACCAGCGAGAAACTCGACGACCCGCGCATCGGCAAGGAAGAAGAGGCGCGGGTCATCCGCGAGCTGGAAAGCGAAATTCAAATCCTCTGGAAGACCGACGAGGTGCGCGCCAACCGGCCGCAGGTGAGAGACGAAATCCGCAACGGGCTGTTCTATTTTCAGGAGAGCCTGTTCGACGCCGTGCCGCGTTTGTATCGCGGCCTCGAAAAAGGCATCAAACGCATCTACGGCGACGACGCCGGCGCGGCGGTGCGCGTGCCGAGTTTTCTGCGCTTCGGCTCGTGGATCGGCGGCGACCGCGACGGCAATCCCTTCGTCACGGCGGAGACCACGGTGCTGGCCGTGCGCCTGCACGCGCGCACCGCGATCTTGACCTATCTCACCCGCGTCGCGAAACTGAGCCGCATCCTCACCCATTCCAGCCTGCTGTGCCGGCCGTCCGACGAATTCATGCGCGGCCTGCGCCGCGACGAGACGTTTTACGCCAAGGCCTTTCACGACAACCCCGAACGCTTCGGCAACGAACCCTATCGCCGCAAGCTGTATCTGATGCGCCACCGCCTCGAACACAATCTGATGTTGATCAAGGCCCGCCTGGAAGACCGGAACGACGATTACGCCGACCGTTATCGCGATGCCGACGAATTGCTCAACGACCTTTATCTGATTCGCGATTCGCTGACCAGTCACGGCGACCTCGCCATCGCCGGCGGCGAATTGCAGGACATCATCCGCCTGGTGGAAACGTTCGGTTTCTTCCTGGTCCGGCTCGACCTTCGTCAGGAATCGACCCGCCACGGCCACGCGGTGGCGGACATCCTCGCCCACCTGCCCGGCCAGGCGGATTATCTGGCGATGGATGAAGCGGCGCGGCTCGCGCAACTCGCCGCGCTGATCGCTCAGGATCAAACACCCGCGGTGGACAGGCACAGCCTGCTGCCGGAGACCCGCGAAACCCTGCAAGTGTTCGAGGTGATGGCGCGCATGCGCGAGGAGGTGAGCGTCGATGCCTTCGGCAATTACGTGATCTCCATGACCCATCACGCCAGCCACGTGCTGGAAGTGATGCTGCTGGCGCGGATCGCGGGCCTGGTGGGCCGCAATCCGCGCGGCTGGTATTGTCACCTCAACGTCACACCGCTGTTCGAGACCATCGACGACCTGTCCCGCAGCGAAGAGGTGCTCGCCACCCTGCTCGACAATCCCACTTACGCGGCCTTGCTGGCGGCCTCGGGCAAACAGCAGGAGATCATGCTGGGCTACTCCGATTCGTGCAAGGACGGCGGCATCGTCGCCTCGTCGTGGAAACTCTACGACGCCCAGCAGAAAATCGTCGCCATCACCACCGCGCGCGGCGTGAAATGCCGTTTATTCCACGGCCGCGGCGGCACCGTGGGCCGCGGCGGCGGCCCCACCCACGAGGCGATTTTGTCGCAGCCGCAAGGCACGGTGCACGGCCAGATCAAATTCACCGAACAGGGCGAAGTGCTGTCCTACAAATACAGCAACAGCGAAACCGCCATGTACGAACTCACCATGGGCATCACCGGCTTGATGCAGGCCAGCCGCAATCTGATCGGCGAAACAGGCACCGACCGCAACGACTATCTCGCCATCATGGATGAACTGGCGGCCAGCGGCGAAAACGCCTACCGCAATCTCACCGACCGCACCCCCGGCCTCTTGGATTATTTTTACGAGGCCACCCCGGTGAGCGAGATCGGCCTGCTCAACATCGGCTCGCGGCCCAGCCACCGCAACAAGAGCAGCCGCTCGAAATCCTCGATCCGCGCCATCCCCTGGGTATTCGGCTGGGCGCAATCGCGCCACACCTTGCCGGCCTGGTACGGCATCGGCACCGCCTTGGAGAACTGGCGCGCCCATGAACCCGACCGCCTGGCGAAATTGCAGCGCATGTATCAGGAGTGGCCGTTCTTCCGCTCCATGCTCAGCAATACCCAGATGGCGCTGTTCAAGGCCAATATGACCATCGCCCGGCAATACGCCGAGTTGGTGGGCGACCAGGCCATGGCCGCGCAGGTGTTCGGACAGATCAGCGAAGAATATCAGCGCACCATCACTCAAGTGCTCAACGTGGTGGGCGCGCAGCGTTTGATGGAGGAGAATCCGACGCTGGCCTTTTCGCTGTCGCGGCGCAATCCCTATCTCGATCCGCTCAACCACATTCAAATCACCCTGCTCGAACGTTATCGCGACACCCAACTCAGCGAGGCGGAACGGGTGTTGTGGCTGGACCCGCTGCTGCGCTCCATCAACGCGGTGGCCGCCGGGATGCGTAACACCGGTTAATCGGATTTGAGGGAGCGCGGCGCGGAGTTCGCGAAGTGTTAAGACGATCTCGATTCATCGGCGATGGCTTCGATTTGATTTGGCGGTCTGGGTCGGATTCAGCCGACATCACGATGTCACCTTGATTGTCCGGGTCCGGCCAATAGCGGCGGCCTCCGGGACTTGTTCAATGCAGGGCGGGGTCGCCGCGCGAAACCCGCCACACGTTGCGCGGCAATGCCTTGCCCTAACGAGCGTAAGGCGGACTGGTAGGGCGTCAATAGGCGATAGCCGTATTGCGCCGGATGGAAACAAGAACCATGATGGGTGAGTTATGCACGTGGTGAAGGTGGCCTCGCATCCGGCGCAATGCCCTGCGGTTATTGCGCCCTACCGAAATTTCAAAAGCCCCCATCACCTACATTGACGGACTGCATGACAAATGGCAGAGCGCTCCGGCGTTTTATAGTCATCTATGAAACGCGGCCATCGACATATTCAGCGGCATTTTCATGCTTGCCCCTTAAAACCACCCACCATTCCACCTATCGAAAGGCCAAATCATCATGTCTACAAACACCGTCCGACTTCACCGTGTGTTGCGTGCGCCGCCTGAAAGAGTCTATCGGGCGTTTCTTGATGCCGGCGCGATGTGCAAATGGCTGCCGCCGCACGGCTTCACCGGCAAGGTTCATCATTTGGAGGCCGAAGTCGGTGGCACTTACAAGATGTCGTTCACGAACTTCTCCACGGGTCACAGCCACTCTTTTGGCGGAGAGTATCTCGAGCTGGTGCCCTTCGAGCGCATTCGGCACACGGACAAATTCGACGACCCGAACTTGCCCGGCGAAATGCAGGTCACGATATCGTTGCGGCAAGTATTCTGCGGAACCGAGTTGAACATCGTGCAGGAAGGCATACCCGACGTCATTCCACCCGAGGCCTGTTATCTTGGCTGGCAGGAATCGCTCACGCTGCTCGCGCAACTCGTCGAGGCGGAGATTCCCGCGTAACGACCGATCGAAGACGGAACGCCGTAGGGCCGCCGAGCGCTATCTGTCTTGCAATCCCCGTTGCGATTTTTTACGAGAGACTGAGAACTGGGGCAAGCAATATTCGGTTAGGCACAGGAAAAATTCAGAACAGATACCCTCTCCCGCGGGCGGGAGAGGGATAGGGTGAGGGGAGAGAGGGGAGGAGAATACCCTGGTATCGTGACGGCGGTCGTCCGACCACCCTCACCCCTTCCCCTCTCCCGCCCGCGGGAGAGGGGGACGGCGAACGCCTCATTCAAAAAGCGCGAAGATGCATTTCGAGATAGGTTCTAGAATCGAGCTCGAAATCGGCTGTGAGCATATCCGGCGGGCGGGGTCGCCCATGACGATAGCTTATTTGCTGGCGAGCGCTATCTGTCTTGCAATCCCCGTTGCGATTTTTTACGAGAGACCGACAACTGGGGCAAGCAATATTCAGTTAGGCACAGAAAAATTCAGAACAGATACCCTCTCCCGCGGGCGGGAGAGGGATAGGGTGAGGGGAGAGAGGGAAGGAGGATG
Organism: uncultured Gammaproteobacteria bacterium; assembly: GCA_963729605.1. Lineage (GTDB taxonomy): Bacteria > Pseudomonadota > Gammaproteobacteria > DRLM01 > DRLM01 > CAKKSB01. Next base: position 189,144 of record CAVSNY010000006.1, read on the forward strand.
CCCTGGTATCGTGACGGCGGTTGTCCGACCACCCTCACCCCTTCCCCTCTCCCGCCCGCGGGAGAGGGGGACGGCGAACGCCTCATTCAAAAAGCGCGAAGATGCATTTCGAGATAGGTTCTAGAATCGATCTCAAAATCGATCGTGAGGATATTCGACGGTCGGGGTCGCCCATGACGATGGCTTATTTGCCGACGAGTGCTGTCTTGCAATCCCCGTTGCGATTTTTTACGAGAGACCGACAACTGGGGCAAGCAATATTCAGTTAGGCACAGGAAAAATTCAGAACAGATACCCTCTCCCGCGGGCGGGAGAGGGATAGGGTGAGGGGAGAGAGGGAAGGAGGATACCCTTGCATCGTGACGGCGGTTGTCCGGCCACCCTCACCCCTTCCCCTCTCCCGCCCGCGGGAGAGGGGGAATGACGCCTCAGTCCGGCTTGGGATTTTTGTTCCAATTTTGAGATAGGTTCTAGTGAAAATTGAAAGAGTCGCCACCCCGTAAACCAAAACGGCCCTGCGCGGGCCGTTTTCACTTCACCAGGCAAACCACTTCAACGCGTCACGCGACCTGCGCCGGGATGGCGTTGCTGGTGCGCACCACCAGGTTATTTTCGTCGAGATAAACCAGGATGGGTTTGAAGTTGGCCAGCTCGTGCTGGTTGAGCACGGCGTAGGTGCAGATGATCACCCGGTCGCCGGGGCGGGCCTTGTGGGCCGCCGCGCCGTTTACCGAGATCACGCCCGAACCCGCTTCGGCGCGGATCGCATAGGTGGTGAAACGTTCGCCGTTGGCCTTGTTGTAGATTTGAATCTGCTCGTACTCGTGGATGCCCGCCAAGTCCAGCAAGGCGCCGTCGATGGCGCAGGAGCCTTCATATTCCAGCTCCGAGTGGGTGACCCGGGCGTGATGAAGTTTGGATTTGAGCATCGTGTACTGCATAAACCGCTTATCCTCAACAGATGGCATCGGCACCCGCCGCACTCGCGGCGGGTGCTTGATCGTTCGACAAGTGATTATGGGGATTTAGTCGGGATTCTTCAATGTCACGGGTAGATTATCGATGAGCCGAGTCGATCCGAGCCAGGCCGCCGCCAGGATTATCAGACGCGAATCAGCCGCTTGAGGCTCGGCCAGATCCTCGGCGCGGCGAATGCTGATGTAATCCGGACGGAACCCGCTCTTGAGCAGCAGCGTGCTGATTCGCGCGCAAAGGGAGGGGTAATCGCGCTCGCCCGCCAGCAAGGCCTCGCCTCCGCGCGCGAGGGCCTGCTGGAGGGCGGGCGCCCGTTCGCGCTCCTCGGCGGAGAGATAGCCGTTGCGCGAGCTCATGGCCAAACCATCGGGTTCGCGCAGGGTGGGCATGCCGATGATCTCGATGGGCAAACAGAGGTCGGCCACCATGCGCCGCACCAGCAAGAGCTGCTGATAGTCCTTTTCGCCGAACACCGCGACATGGGGCCGCACCGCGTTGAACAACTTGGTCACCACCGTAGCCACCCCGGTGAAGTGGCCGGGCCGCGCGGCGCCGCACAAAATAGTGGACAGCTCGGGCACCTCCACTTGGGTGGTGCGCTCGACTCCGAACGGATATATCTCGCTCACCTCGGGCACGAACAACAGATGCACGCCGCTCTCCGCCAGTTTGAGGCTGTCTTGTTTCAAGGTGCGGGGATACGTCTCATAATCTTCGCCGCGCCCGAACTGGGTGGGATTGACGAAGATGCTCACCACCACTTTATCGCCGGCGCGGCCGGCGCGTTTGGCCAATTGCAAGTGGCCTGCATGGAGATTGCCCATGGTCGGCACGAAGGCGACCCGCTCGCGGCGGCCCCGCCATTGATCCACCGTGGCGCGTAATTGGGCGATCGTGTGTACGGTCTGCATCAGTTGAACCCGTGTTCCGGCGCGGGAAAGGCCCCGCTCTTCACCGCTAGTACATAACTCTCCACCGCCGCCGCCACGCTGCTCTGGCCCTGCATGAAATCGCGGACGAACTTGGGCCGGTGGCCGGGGGTGATGCCCAGCATGTCGTACAACACCAGCACCTGGCCGTCGCAGGTCGGGCCGGCGCCGATGCCGATCACCGGGATGTCCACCGCGCCGGTGATCTCGGCGGCCAGGGCGCCGGGGATACTCTCCACCACCAGCACATCGGCGCCCGCCGCCTGCAGGGCTTGGGCGTCTTGCAACATCTGCCGCGCCGCGGCCGGGTCGCGGCCCTGCACCCGGTAGCCGCCCAGCCGGTGCACCGACTGTGGCTGCAAACCCAGGTGGGCGCACACCGGAATGCCGCGCGCGGTGAGCTGGCGCACCGTTTCGACTTGAATGGCGCCGCCCTCCAGCTTGACCATGTGCGCGCCGCCTTCCTGCATCAGCCGCGCGGCGTTGCGCAAGGCCTGTTCCGGCGTGGCGTAACTCATGAAGGGCATGTCCGCCATCAACAAGGCGCGCCGCCGGCCGCGCGCCGCGGCGGCGGCGTGATACACCATCTCGTCCATGGTAACCGGCACGGTGGTCTCGCGGCCCTGCACCACCATGCCCAGCGAGTCGCCGACCAGCAGCACCTCGACGCCGGCCGCGTCGAGCAGCGCGGCGAAGCTGGCGTCGTAGGCGGTGAGGCACGCGAACTTTTCGCCCTTGCGTTTCATCTTGCGCAGGCTCGTGACGGTGACCGAGCCCGCGGGCGAGACCTCGCCGCTCATGCCAGGATGTCCGTCGGCAGGGGATTGACGTAGTGGCGGCCGCTCCGGGTGCGGCGGATGTGTTCGACCAGGGATTGATAATCCAATTCGTTCTCCACCCAATCGATGTCGGAGGCGTTGACGATCAACAGCGGCGACTGGTCGTAGTGATAAAAGAGCTGGGCATAGGCGTCGGCCAGGCGTTGCAGATAGGCCGATTCGATCAGCCGTTCGTAGGAAATACCGCGGCGTTTGATGCGCTCCAGCAATACGTCCACCGGGGCCTGCAGGTAGATCACCAAATCCGGCCGCGGCGCCGCCACCGAGACGTGGGCATAGACCTGCTCGTACAAACGCAGCTCATCGTCGTCCAGGGTGAGCTGGGCGAACAGCCGGTCCTTCTCCAACAGAAAATCGCTGACCAGACGGCCGCGGAACATATCGCCCTGCCGCAGGTGCTCGACCTGCTGCACCCGCTGAAACAAAAACGACAGCTGGGTGGGCAACGCCGCCTGGCGCGGATTCTGGTAAAACCGCTCGAGAAAGGGATTGTCCTCGGCGCGCTCCAGCAGCATCTCGCTGCCGAAGGTCGCCGCCAACCGCCGCGCCAGGCTGGTCTTGCCTACCCCGATCGGTCCTTCGACGATGATGTAGCCTGGCGCGTCTTGACTCATACCGCGGCGGAAATGGCCTGCAAGGCCGGGGGCGGGCAGCCCTCCATCAAACGGCGCAGGCTGCCGGCGCCCGGGATATGCAACTCGGGGGCGATCTCATGCAATGGGAACAACACGAAATCCCGCTCCGGCAAACCGGGATGGGGCACGGTGAGGGCCTTGCTTTCGTGGCGCTGATCGCCGTACAGCAATAGATCCAAATCCAAGGTGCGCGGCTCCCAGCGCTCGGTGCGGGTCCGGCCATGTTCGGCTTCGATGAGATGCAGCTCCTGCAGCAACTCATGCGCGGGGAGGCGGGTATCCAGCGCGGCGACCGCGTTGACGTAATCGGGCTGCACCATGTCGCCTAAAGGTTTGCTGCGGTACAAGGACGAATAGGCCACGCAACAGGTACCGGCGATGGCGTCCAACGCGGCTAACGCGCTGCGAATCTGCCGCACCGGATTATTGAGATTACTACCGAGCCCCACATAAGCACGAACCAGACTGGAATTCATGTTATCCCCCTTGTGTTTTGGCAACCCCTCACCCGAAGTCAGTCGTTGCTTGTTGGTTTGTCTTGAACGACCGCCTTCCTTTTGGTCCGACGAGCACGACGCTTTTTTCCTGTCTTTTCTTCCGAGCGGACCCGACTCAGGCGCCCATTCTCATCCAAGGCCTGAAACTCTGTCCACCACCGGGATAATTCCCCCACGTCATCTCCGGCTTCCGCGCGCAACAGCAGAAAATCATAGGCGGCACGGAAACGCGGATGTTCCAATAACTTGACCGGCCGTAAGCCGGTGATCTTCTTCAACCTGGGCTGCATCGCCCAGATCTCCCGCATGGGAAGACTGAAGCGTTTCGGCAACGAAATGCGGGCCAGCTGACCGTCCACCACATCCCTGGCGACCTCCTGCAAGGCCTGCAACTCCCCTTCGCCGGCGACTTCGCGCTGCGCCAGCGCCTGCCGCACCGGTTCCCACAACAAGGCCGCGTATAAAAAGGCCGGCGTCACCGACTTGCCCTCGGCGATGCGCTGATCGGTGTTGGCCAGCGCGCGCACCACCAGGGTCTTGGGAAAACCGTGTTCTTCCTGGGCGAGGCAGGCCTCGGTCTGCGGAAATAAATAACCGAACAGGCCGTAGCGGCGCAGTTGCTCGAAGGTCGCCACACCGTTGCCGGTCTGCAAGAGTTTGAGACTCTCGTCGAACAGGCGGGCGGCGGGGATCTCCTCCAGCAAATGACCGTGGGCGCGGATGGCCGCCTCGGTGTCGCGGTGGATGCGGAAGCCCAGCCGGGCGGCGAAACGCACCGCGCGCAGCATGCGGACCGGGTCTTCGCGGAAACGCTGCTCCGGGTCGCCGATCATGCGCAACACGCCGGCCCGCAAATCCTTCATCCCATCGACGAAGTCCACCACCGAGAAGTCCTCGATGTTGTAATAGAGGGCGTTGATGGTGAAGTCGCGCCGCCAGGCGTCTTGCTCGACGGTGCCGTAGACGTTGTCGCGCAGGATGCGGCCGGTCTCGGTGCGGGCCTCGTCCTCGCTGTCGCCGTCGCCCTGGCCGCGGAAGGTCGCCACCTCGATGACGTCGCGCTCGAAGCGCACATGGGCGAGGCGGAAGCGCCGGCCGATCAGCAGGCAATTGCGGAAGAGCTTCTTCACCTCCTCCGGCAGGGCGTTGGTGGCGATGTCGAAATCCTTGGGCTCGCGGCCGAGCAACAGGTCGCGCACGCCGCCGCCCACCAGATAGGCGTCGAAGCCGGCACCCTTCAACCGGTACAACACCTTCAAGGCGTTGGGGTTGATGTTGGACCGCGAGATCGCGTGCTCCGAGCGGGGTATGATGCGTGACCGTGTGTTAATGATGACCTTCCCAGGCGCGATGGCTAACTGCTTCTTTTCAAGAACTTGTGTAGTTTGTGACGCCGCGTATAATATCCGCTTTTCGCGCTCAGCCGCAACGCATCATCGCTCCCTTCGTCTAGTGGCCTAGGACATCGCCCTCTCACGGCGAGAACAGGGGTTCGAGTCCCCTAGGGAGCGCCATTTTCAGCCGCCAGCCCACCCATTCCGCGGCCGGGCCGGGCATGACCCGGATCGTCGCGGACCGATCGACCCCGGGGAATCGCTTCCAATAAAACCCTCGGCCGCCGGTTTAATAAACCTCCCCGGCGCCGATAGCCTCATCAGGCATCCCGTCCAACCCGCATTCCGCGAGGTGAGGCCATGAAAATCGACTCCGCCATGAACAGCGCGCTCCTCGGCATTCAGAAAGGACTCGGCGGCATGGAGCGCAACGCCGCCCAGGTGGCGAGCGCCGGGACATCCAACGGCGGCGACCCGGCGACGGATCTCACTCAAGCCATGGTGGAGCTGCAAAGCAACCGCCTGCAAGTCGAAGCGGCGGCCAAGGTCATGAAGGCCGCGGACGAAACCCTGGGCAGCATCATCGACATCCTCGCCTAGCTGCACCGTTTTCACAACGCCGCGGCGCGGCGGCGCCCCTCCTCCTCATCGACGAAATACAACACCGCCGCCCCCACCACGAACAACCCCACCACCGCCCACAAAGACGCGCGCGGACTGCCCGTGAGCATACCCACCGCGCCCATTAGCGCCGGGCCCAGCACCGCGGCGAATTTGCCGAGCATATTGTAGAACCCGAAAAACTCCGCGGCCTTGTCCGCCGGAATCAGCCGCGCGTACAAGGACCGACTGAGCGATTGCACCCCGCCCTGCACCAGACCGATCACCGCCGCCAGGATGTAGAATTCGTACACCTGCTCCATCCTCATCGCCCACAGCGTCACCGCGATATACACGCCGATGGCGATGAACAAGCCGCTCTTGGCGCCGAAACGCTCGCCCAACTTGCCGAACACCAGCGCCGCCGGGAAGCCCACGAACTGCGTAATCAGCAAGGCCACGATCAAACTCTCGGCCTTGAAGCCCAGCGACAAACCATAATCCACCGCCATGCGGATGATGGTGTCCACCGCGTCGATGTAACACCAATACGCGATCAGGAAAGTGAGCACCACCCGCAATTGGCGGATTTCATGAAAAGTGGCTTTCAACTGCCGCAGACCGCCGACCACCCACTGCGCGACAGGCCGCGTTTCGGCCCCGCGCGGCTCGTGCACGAACAACATCACCGGAATGCAAAACAGCGCCCACCACAGCGCCACCATCACGAACGACACCTGCACGGCCTGCGCGGCATCGGCCAGGCCGAAACTCTGCGGCCATAAGGTCATCGCCACGTTGAGCGCGAACAGCAAACCGCCGCCGAGATAACCGAACGAATAACCTACCGCCGACACCACGTCGTATTTCTCCTTGCGCGCCACCGACACCAGTAAGGCGTCGTAAAACACATTGCCGCCGGAAAAACCGATGGAGGCCAGCACGTAGAGCAGCACCGCCCACTGCCAGGCGCCCTGCTCCACGAAATACAACCCGCCGGTCATCACCACCCCCATGGCGGTGAAGAACAGCAAAAACTTTTTCTTGGCGCCGCCCTGATCGGCGATGGCGCCCAACACCGGCGCCAAGGCCACTATCACCAGGCTGCCGAAGGAATTGGCCACCCCCAGGCGCAAGGTGCTCTCCGCCACATCCGCGCCGGCACTCCAATAATTTTTGAAGAAGATCGGAAAGAACCCCGCCATCACCGTGGTGGCGAAGGCGGAATTGGCCCAGTCGTAAAAGGCCCAGGAAATGACTTTCTTTTTGTTTTCCACGCCGCGAAGGCCTCTGTAAAAAACCATGAATCACCCAGTGCGCCAAGATAACGCAGACTCGATGAAAAGAAAAAATTTAATGTCCCCGCGGTTTATCAAATCAGCGGTTGAAGTGGTGATTCACCGGCTGAAATATACCCCTCCCCTTTTCGGGGGCGACAACGTCTCCGAAGAAGGCTGGACGGGTGGATGAGGATCGAAAGCGGCGAATGCCCAAACCCGTCAGCCGCATCTCAAGCTTCTGCCGCAAGGGGGAAGGACTATCGATGTCTCTTTATTGGAGCCCCTCTCATAATGAATCACCGCGCTATTTTAAATAGGGCGTTCGTCCCTGCCGGAAGCGGGGGAGTTCTTGATATAGGTTCTAGCTGCCGAGTTAATAATGATGCGAAACAATCAACGCGCCCTTTGCACTTCCTGTCTCAAGTGACGCGCCCATCCCCCCACCGCGCATCGAACACCCGCCGCGTCTCGAACACCCTTGGAGCAAAACGCCGTCCGTCCGCCGTGAGCCGCCGCTTCAACACCCAATCGAACAACAGCGGGTGATGCCGGCGCAGTTCCGACAGCCATACCGCCTCGGCCTCGTCGATAAACCCATCGCGCGCCAAGCCGCGCAGCGAAAACAGCGGCAAAACTCCCGGCAAAGGATAATCCGAACCATTGACCAGGCGGTCATGCCAATCGTCGCGCCGCAATAAGGTACGCAGATAAGGCCCGGCCCGATTGATTTGGGTGATGGCGGAGATGTCGCCGAACAGCCGGCCCTGATAAGCCTCCTCGTCCATCAAACGCGCGAACAAGGTGAAATTTTCCACCCGCGGCCCGTCCGGCCCGCGATCCAGATCCACACTCGCACCCATCGTCGCGCAATGCCCGACGATCACCCGCACCCCCCGCTCCAAGGCACGGCGCAGCCGCAGGGGATTGCCGAGTCCTTGGTCGGTGCCGCCATGTACCGCGGATTCATCGCCGCCATGACTCAACAACGGCAGGTCATGACGTGCCAGCGCGGAGTAAAAACGATCGCAAGCAGGCGACGCCGGATCCATGCCCATCACCGGCGGCAGCCACTTCACGGCGCGCGCGCCGTGTTGCACCGCCCAATCCAGCGCCTCGACACTATCGGCGCGATAGGGATGCACCGACGCGATCCACTCGAAGCGCTCGGGAAACGCCGCCGCCACCGAGGCCGCATAGGCGTCGGGCACGTGAAACGCGCTCATATCCTCCCTGCGCCGGCCCGCCTCGTCATAACGATAATCAAAGGCCAGCAACATGAGCTTCACACCCGCCGGCAAACCCTCGCACAAGGCGCGCAACCGGCTCAAAAACGCGGCGTCCACCGCCCCGTCGTCCGTGACGCACGAGGCGTTGAGATAAAATCGGAATTGCGCCGATTGCACGGGATGCCACGGGCTGCGCATATCCGGATTCACCCACGCGCCGCTGCCCTGATCGCCCACCCCGAGCAAATGCGCGTGCATGTCCCAGCAAGCGGCGGGGTCCACATCTTCCCACGCCGCGCGTAATAACGGATGTTGCGCCAAGTGCGGCGGCAACACCGTCGCGGGACAGGGATTCCACAAACCATCGTCCGGCCACCAGCGGACACAGCCCGTACTCAGCGCACTCAATCCCAACACACCGAGAAAGGCGCGGCGCTTCATTGCGGACTTCCTTCCTGATGATTCAATCTTCGCGCCGCGAGCAGGCGCACCCGCCGCGAAAATGACCTGCACTGCGCGCCGTAGATGCGCGCCGGCAACACGCCGCTGAAGCGGTCCGCCACCAATCCCGGCTTCTGATATGCCTTCATCAAGACGGCGGTCGGCGTGGCCAGGAGGTTCACGGAAAATCTCAAACGGTTGGGAATAAAGGCATAGAGCAATAAGGCATCGAGATAAGAGTGATTGGCTACGATCAACACCCATTCATCCGCCGAGTGGCAATGCTCCAAACCGCGCAACTCGACGCCGTACAGGCTCATCAGACACCAACGCACCATAGCTTTGATAAAAGTCACCGCGCTTGTTCCCTCTACGCAATCAATCTATCCGGGTTAAATAGCGAGCCGCGCAGCGCGGCCTAGAATAAATATTACCCCGCATTGCGGTCCGATACCCTGTTGGCCGCCGAGCAATACAATATCCCAAAAGAGCCGACCCTACGGCTGATCTTTGATCTCCGCGGGCGGGATACGAGGCTCTTGATTCCATAGATCAGCGCGCTGATACTGATGAGCAATCGACGGTGGGCTATTCGTAACCGACTAGGAGTTCATCCCATGTTTAACTTCCTGGGTACCTGGTTTTGGCTGGGCATGGCCTTATGGGTGTCCGGGGGACTTGGTCCCACCACCTGGATGTGGATGGTGTTCGCGCCCGCCTTCGGCTACTTCATCTGGGGCATACTGCGGACGGTCTGGTGGTTAATCAATCCACCGACTTCTCACCATTGATCATGCCGTCAGTGTGATTGGCGTATTGGTTGGAATCTGCTGTGATCACTGTCCGGATGAGCGGGCGCAACCGCCCGTGCCTTTTCCGCCGCCTGTCCCGATCATGTTTCAATCCTCGCCCGCTCGGATGAGCGGGCGCAACCGCATTCGCCGCCCGCCTGGCGCAGCGGCAGGCGGTTTCAATCCTCGCCCGCTCGGATGAGCGGGCGCAACACGGCTTCATAAAGCGAAGTGGCGGCATGGTATCGTTTCAATCCTCGCCCGCTCGGATGAGCGGGCGCAACAAACACGCTGGTTGCCCCCGGCGGGGCCATTAACTGTTTCAATCCTCGCCCGCTCGGATGAGCGGGCGCAACCTGGGCTCGAGTTGCGCGATGCGATCGGCTACGGTTTCAATCCTCGCCCGCTCGGATGAGCGGGCGCAACTGGGCTCGAGTTGCGCGATGCGATCGGCTACGCGTTTCAATCCTCGCCCGCTCGGATGAGCGGGCGCAACAACGCATCGCCAGCAATTACAAACCGCTGAGCGATGTTTCAATCCTCGCCCGCTCGGATGAGCGGGCGCAACTCAGCAACCCACTCATAATCGCATCTACAGCATAGTTTCAATCCTCGCCCGCTCGGATGAGCGGGCGCAACCGGCCGCGTGGCGGATCTATGCACCCTGCGCATCGTTTCAATCCTCGCCCGCTCGGATGAGCGGGCGCAACCGTAAGCGTATGGGTTTGCGCAAGTACAACGCCGGGTTTCAATCCTCGCCCGCTCGGATGAGCGGGCGCAACACGGCAGCACCTACGAGGTGCGGGTGCGCGCGGTGTTTCAATCCTCGCCCGCTCGGATGAGCGGGCGCAACACCGCCGCCATCACCGCGCATGAGCTCTCGCCCGAGTTTCAATCCTCGCCCGCTCGGATGAGCGGGCGCAACCTGCGCGGCGAATGGGGTTTGATGGCGGATGCGAAGTTTCAATCCTCGCCCGCTCGGATGAGCGGGCGCAACGGTTTTCATCTTTGCGGGCGGCGTCTGCGGGTATGTTTCAATCCTCGCCCGCTCGGATGAGCGGGCGCAACCATGGAAGAAGTGTAATGACTTCACTTTACGTTTTGGTTTCAATCCTCGCCCGCTCGGATGAGCGGGCGCAACGCGTGTCCGTGCTGCACGCCGAATTGGTAAGCGAGGTTTCAATCCTCGCCCGCTCGGATGAGCGGGCGCAACCCGGCGCGCCGCCGGCGCCCAATGCCTTCGCGTAGTTTCAATCCTCGCCCGCTCGGATGAGCGGGCGCAACGGCGGCCGGTGGAGATTAAGCCGGAGGTGATGGAGTTTCAATCCTCGCCCGCTCGGATGAGCGGGCGCAACGTCTGGTGGTTGTGGTGCTGGATGTTGTAGTTCTCGTTTCAATCCTCGCCCGCTCGGATGAGCGGGCGCAACGTGCTGGCCGTGACCGCCACGCCGGCCGCGTTGGGGTTTCAATCCTCGCCCGCTCGGATGAGCGGGCGCAACTTAATCTGCCCCTCTTCGCGCACCTCGCCAGCGCAGTTTCAATCCTCGCCCGCTCGGATGAGCGGGCGCAACGTTTGGCGGACGTCATTTTGTCTATTTTTTGTACAGTTTCAATCCTCGCCCGCTCGGATGAGCGGGCGCAACGCGCGTCCCTTCACGCCTCCGCGTGGAGACGCAGGTTTCAATCCTCGCCCGCTCGGATGAGCGGGCGCAACGCGCATCGAGCCGCCGCGCAACGCATCGGCAGAAGTTTCAATCCTCGCCCGCTCGGATGAGCGGGCGCAACCAAGAAGCAAACACAACCCGAGCAGGCGCCGCAAGTTTCAATCCTCGCCCGCTCGGATGAGCGGGCGCAACGGTTGAGGGAGTGGTGCGATTACAACCTCTTCACGTTTCAATCCTCGCCCGCTCGGATGAGCGGGCGCAACGAGGTTTCAATACGTCGCCGTCCCTGAATATCAGGTTTCAATCCTCGCCCGCTCGGATGAGCGGGCGCAACCGCTTTATCAACTCAACAGGAGGTTTCGTCATGCGTTTCAATCCTCGCCCGCTCGGATGAGCGGGCGCAACAACGAATCAAGCCGGCAAAAAGATTTTATTGACAGTTTCAATCCTCGCCCGCTCGGATGAGCGGGCGCAACCGAGAACGGCAATAAACAGGAGCGTGTGAGATGGCGTTTCAATCCTCGCCCGCTCGGATGAGCGGGCGCAACTCTGATGGTTGTGGTGCTGGATGTTGTAGTTTTCGTTTCAATCCTCGCCCGCTCGGATGAGCGGGCGCAACCCTGAGGCTGGCGCCAAGGCCATCGCCGAGGCGAGGTTTCAATCCTCGCCCGCTCGGATGAGCGGGCGCAACGTGAGGATGCCGGCGGGCTCTTCCTCGCGCATCTTGTTTCAATCCTCGCCCGCTCGGATGAGCGGGCGCAACGGTCGAATACCCGGAGGTGCCGTCCGACATAGCCGTTTCAATCCTCGCCCGCTCGGATGAGCGGGCGCAACCACCCAATCGCCATCAAAGTCACGGGGCCTAATGGTTTCAATCCTCGCCCGCTCGGATGAGCGGGCGCAACCGTGCAATCGACCTGACACTGAGCCCGGATGGGATGTTTCAATCCTCGCCCGCTCGGATGAGCGGGCGCAACCTGCATACGGCTTTGTGCATGCCCTGGATGCGCCGGTTTCAATCCTCGCCCGCTCGGATGAGCGGGCGCAACGCGGGGCGCTCGCCGGTACCAGGCCGTTGACGAGGTTTCAATCCTCGCCCGCTCGGATGAGCGGGCGCAACGCCAAAAGAAGCGCCACGCACGTGGGCTATTGCCTGTTTCAATCCTCGCCCGCTCGGATGAGCGGGCGCAACTGCAGATTATATGCAACGTGCCCGCGATGAGCTAGTTTCAATCCTCGCCCGCTCGGATGAGCGGGCGCAACGGTATCTAGTAAAGGGGAGTAAAAATGAACATCGGTTTCAATCCTCGCCCGCTCGGATGAGCGGGCGCAACCTCATCTGGAGTTAACTATAGTAACAGTCTGTGACGTTTCAATCCTCGCCCGCTCGGATGAGCGGGCGCAACAGCTCTTTAGCGCCTGCCCCCTCTTCCCTGGCCTTGGGTTTCAATCCTCGCCCGCTCGGATGAGCGGGCGCAACCGCCCGCGAGGATTTATTAATTGAGCTATGCGGTGTTTCAATCCTCGCCCGCTCGGATGAGCGGGCGCAACCGCTTACGCTAATTTGCAAAGCGAGGGTTACAACGTTTCAATCCTCGCCCGCTCGGATGAGCGGGCGCAACACGTTTGAGCGCTCATTCGGCGTCGAGTGCCACGGTTTCAATCCTCGCCCGCTCGGATGAGCGGGCGCAACCGCCTGAGGCGACACCATCCGCAAATATTACGCTGTTTCAATCCTCGCCCGCTCGGATGAGCGGGCGCAACATCTCCGTAGGCTACGAGTGCAATCGGGGCTCCCGTTTCAATCCTCGCCCGCTCGGATGAGCGGGCGCAACCAGGATGTAATAGCAATGACCCATGACCGCAGCGTTTCAATCCTCGCCCGCTCGGATGAGCGGGCGCAACTAGGGAATCCGTTCTCATCGCGACACTTAAAATTGTTTCAATCCTCGCCCGCTCGGATGAGCGGGCGCAACAGCGAGTCCAGCCGCGTTAGTGACAGTGGAAAAAAGTTTCAATCCTCGCCCGCTCGGATGAGCGGGCGCAACAGTAGATCGTCGGTGCCGTAGCAGTTGTGGCCTTGTTTCAATCCTCGCCCGCTCGGATGAGCGGGCGCAACCCGGTCTCTTTGGAGCTTCCTGACGACTATGCCCGAGTTTCAATCCTCGCCCGCTCGGATGAGCGGGCGCAACCGTCGGGGTGGTGGTGATCGTGGGGACTCCGTCAGTTTCAATCCTCGCCCGCTCGGATGAGCGGGCGCAACAGCCGATTGCTTTTCGTTCATCGAAACAACTCCTAAGTTTCAATCCTCGCCCGCTCGGATGAGCGGGCGCAACCCGCACTGTCCCGCGCTCAAAGTCGTAATACATCCCGTTTCAATCCTCGCCCGCTCGGATGAGCGGGCGCAACCCGGGGATGTTGCAGGGAATCAGCGGCGAGCCGGTGTTTCAATCCTCGCCCGCTCGGATGAGCGGGCGCAACGCTCCACTCGCCGACGATGTTGTCCACGTCAAAGGTGTTTCAATCCTCGCCCGCTCGGATGAGCGGGCGCAACGATGCGGATTTGCTGGATAGCCGCAACAGCGCCGTGTTTCAATCCTCGCCCGCTCGGATGAGCGGGCGCAACGTGATAGGCAAAGTGGACAGATCAACCAACGTTTTGTTTCAATCCTCGCCCGCTCGGATGAGCGGGCGCAACCGGGCGGAGCGCGGCCAATTTTGTGGGGCTGTGCTGGTTTCAATCCTCGCCCGCTCGGATGAGCGGGCGCAACGCTAGACAAAATTGAGTTACTAGCCGAGGTTAGAGTTTCAATCCTCGCCCGCTCGGATGAGCGGGCGCAACAACGGGCTGCGCTCGCACTGGGACGCGCTGCCCGTGTTTCAATCCTCGCCCGCTCGGATGAGCGGGCGCAACCCGCGCGCGCAGTCCATCGGCGCCTTCCGCCTGCAGTTTCAATCCTCGCCCGCTCGGATGAGCGGGCGCAACTAACTTGGCGTCGAGCACCAGCCGGTTGAACAATGTTTCAATCCTCGCCCGCTCGGATGAGCGGGCGCAACCGCCGGTGCTGCTGGCCGGCGAGGATGTGCCGGTGTTTCAATCCTCGCCCGCTCGGATGAGCGGGCGCAACCGTTCTCGTCAATCTCGTCGGCCAGATCCGCAATGTTTCAATCCTCGCCCGCTCGGATGAGCGGGCGCAACCGGCGGCAGACGCATATGATTGCGCTGGATGCCGAGTTTCAATCCTCGCCCGCTCGGATGAGCGGGCGCAACCGTATTCTCCGCCCGTATCTTTTCCAAGTCCTCCAGTTTCAATCCTCGCCCGCTCGGATGAGCGGGCGCAACGCAATCGTGTTGCCGTGTTCCACACCCCAGCGCCGTTTCAATCCTCGCCCGCTCGGATGAGCGGGCGCAACAGGTACGTGTAGCCCTTGGCCTTTGCTTTGCCGATGTTTCAATCCTCGCCCGCTCGGATGAGCGGGCGCAACCACCGTGCCCTCCGTGGCGGTGTATATCGATCCTGTTTCAATCCTCGCCCGCTCGGATGAGCGGGCGCAACCAACACCCGCCCCGCTTCGGCGGGGCTATTTAACCGTTTCAATCCTCGCCCGCTCGGATGAGCGGGCGCAACGACGATTACGCGCTCGTTGATGATGATCGGCGCAGTTTCAATCCTCGCCCGCTCGGATGAGCGGGCGCAACACAATGCGGAAATGACAAATCAGACAGAGCACGAAGTTTCAATCCTCGCCCGCTCGGATGAGCGGGCGCAACGAGGGAGGACGGGCTAGGGGCAAAAGAACTGAATGTTTCAATCCTCGCCCGCTCGGATGAGCGGGCGCAACCGGATGCGCTGGCGGGCGTGCGTGTGTGGGAGGGCGTTTCAATCCTCGCCCGCTCGGATGAGCGGGCGCAACCGCAGAGATCGCGCGCGCGGTAATAATCCGAGGTGTTTCAATCCTCGCCCGCTCGGATGAGCGGGCGCAACTATTGCCCCGTCGCGAGGTTCACGTCGATACCACCGTTTCAATCCTCGCCCGCTCGGATGAGCGGGCGCAACGGAATCGGTGCCATAGACCGATTCGATCTTGGCGAGTTTCAATCCTCGCCCGCTCGGATGAGCGGGCGCAACTACGTGTCTCAGCTCAATTACACGGTGCTGGGCGAGGTTTCAATCCTCGCCCGCTCGGATGAGCGGGCGCAACCGATTGCGCAGGTGATCGACAACAATGTGCTGTTGTTTCAATCCTCGCCCGCTCGGATGAGCGGGCGCAACCGGATTTTGCCGGATGGGCGGGCCGAGGTGGCGGTGTTTCAATCCTCGCCCGCTCGGATGAGCGGGCGCAACAAAAGGTTCTACAAAAACAAACCGGAGAACCTGAGTTTCAATCCTCGCCCGCTCGGATGAGCGGGCGCAACGCGGAGGCGTTGCCAATGCCCGAGGCAAATCGGTTGTTTCAATCCTCGCCCGCTCGGATGAGCGGGCGCAACGCGGCGTGGCTTCGCGGAGTACGGCGTCGGGATAGTTTCAATCCTCGCCCGCTCGGATGAGCGGGCGCAACCCGGCATATCTCCGGCGCGCGCCGCCACAAATCGGTTTCAATCCTCGCCCGCTCGGATGAGCGGGCGCAACGGGATCGCGCAGCACCCGGCCCTGCTGGCGAGGTTGTTTCAATCCTCGCCCGCTCGGATGAGCGGGCGCAACCACGGCTACGCCGCGAAGATGCAGCGGCTGGAAGTGTTTCAATCCTCGCCCGCTCGGATGAGCGGGCGCAACGTTGAATCCAATACGTGTAGCTGCCGCTGGTATCCTCAAGTTTCAATCCTCGCCCGCTCGGATGAGCGGGCGCAACGAGGTGATTTGCGACACCGCCCTCTCCATACCGAGTTTCAATCCTCGCCCGCTCGGATGAGCGGGCGCAACACGACATCACTCCGGCCTCATCCAAATCATACGTGTTTCAATCCTCGCCCGCTCGGATGAGCGGGCGCAACCCTCCGCTTCGCGCAAGCGCCGCACGGCGGTCTGGTTTCAATCCTCGCCCGCTCGGATGAGCGGGCGCAACCATCCCGCGCCGGCAATAGCCACGTGCTCATCATCGTTTCAATCCTCGCCCGCTCGGATGAGCGGGCGCAACGATCGAGCCGGCGCGCGCCGACGGTGGTGCGCGTGTTTCAATCCTCGCCCGCTCGGATGAGCGGGCGCAACCGTCGGGATGTTGCGAGGCGGCGAGCGCGTAGACGTTTCAATCCTCGCCCGCTCGGATGAGCGGGCGCAACTTTATCCCGAGCCAGCCCCCGGCCCCCGTTATGTGTTTCAATCCTCGCCCGCTCGGATGAGCGGGCGCAACGCGTGCCGGCGCGCTTGATCTGCGGCAGCACCGAGTTTCAATCCTCGCCCGCTCGGATGAGCGGGCGCAACTTCCGCCCTATTTTTCCGCGCCGATGGCGGAATAGTTTCAATCCTCGCCCGCTCGGATGAGCGGGCGCAACGGGGCAGAGAGTAATCAAGGTGCCGGGGACAGAGAGTTTCAATCCTCGCCCGCTCGGATGAGCGGGCGCAACCCTGCCTGAGGTTGCGAAAGATCATATCGTAAAAGTTTCAATCCTCGCCCGCTCGGATGAGCGGGCGCAACGACCAAGCGCCAGCTGGAAGCCGAGGTGTGGTTCGTTTCAATCCTCGCCCGCTCGGATGAGCGGGCGCAACCTGAGGTGTGCGCGCTCGATGCGTCCACATCCGGGTTTCAATCCTCGCCCGCTCGGATGAGCGGGCGCAACCTCAATGCCGTCACCGGCGGCGGGTTGTTCGGCACGTTTCAATCCTCGCCCGCTCGGATGAGCGGGCGCAACCCTGAGGTGTGCGCGCTCGATGCGTCCACATCCGGGTTTCAATCCTCGCCCGCTCGGATGAGCGGGCGCAACCAGCATTCCGCGGCCGCCGACCTTCGGACGATCAGTTTCAATCCTCGCCCGCTCGGATGAGCGGGCGCAACCCGACGTCGGCGGATCGTTCAGCCAGGCGACACTGTTTCAATCCTCGCCCGCTCGGATGAGCGGGCGCAACCAGACATCCGCACCACCTGCGCACGGTTCGCGGCGTTTCAATCCTCGCCCGCTCGGATGAGCGGGCGCAACTGTCGCCGGCCAGCGCCTGCTTTGCGAGGTTGTTGTTTCAATCCTCGCCCGCTCGGATGAGCGGGCGCAACCCGCGCGGCGGGCGTGATGCGGTTGCCCTCGTCACGTTTCAATCCTCGCCCGCTCGGATGAGCGGGCGCAACGATACTCAAGCAGCTCGGCCGCTACACGGAAAATGTTTCAATCCTCGCCCGCTCGGATGAGCGGGCGCAACCGATACCCGGCCCGCCTTATTAAGGGATCAAGCGGTTTCAATCCTCGCCCGCTCGGATGAGCGGGCGCAACACGCGTCGCCAGCAATTACAAACCGCTGAGCGATGTTTCAATCCTCGCCCGCTCGGATGAGCGGGCGCAACATCAATTTCTGGTTATGAAAGATGGATCAGAGGAGTTTCAATCCTCGCCCGCTCGGATGAGCGGGCGCAACCGCAAATCACGCCCGCCCAGCGCGAGGAGCTACGTTTCAATCCTCGCCCGCTCGGATGAGCGGGCGCAACCCGATGGCGCGGGACCCAAGTATTGCAAAGCATGCGTTTCAATCCTCGCCCGCTCGGATGAGCGGGCGCAACCGCGTGCTGAGATATACACCGCCATGCAGCGGGTGTTTCAATCCTCGCCCGCTCGGATGAGCGGGCGCAACGACAAACGGCGTTGCGGTAACAGCGCGACAAATCGTTTCAATCCTCGCCCGCTCGGATGAGCGGGCGCAACGCGGCTGGCGGGCGATGTATATCCTGTCGGTGCGGTTTCAATCCTCGCCCGCTCGGATGAGCGGGCGCAACCCCTCACCCGCGCCGCCAACCCCGCCGCCGAACTGTTTCAATCCTCGCCCGCTCGGATGAGCGGGCGCAACGGCCGCATTCGCCGCCCGCCAGGCGTTGCGCCAGGCGGTTTCAATCCTCGCCCGCTCGGATGAGCGGGCGCAACTCACGTTCCGCGGCGTCACGACCGAGATACGCAAGTTTCAATCCTCGCCCGCTCGGATGAGCGGGCGCAACGTTGAATTTCTCGTACCGTCCGCTGCCGGAGATGTTGTTTCAATCCTCGCCCGCTCGGATGAGCGGGCGCAACGCGATGAGCCGTGTGCGCGCCGAGGCTCAAAGAAACGTTTCAATCCTCGCCCGCTCGGATGAGCGGGCGCAACGCAAGGCGTTTGTTCGCGGTGGTGAGGTGACGGACGTTTCAATCCTCGCCCGCTCGGATGAGCGGGCGCAACAACAAAAGATGGTGATCGGCGCGAACAATGCGATGTTTCAATCCTCGCCCGCTCGGATGAGCGGGCGCAACCTGATATTTCACCGGCTGCGCAGAAGCTAGTAAGCGTTTCAATCCTCGCCCGCTCGGATGAGCGGGCGCAACGTCACTCTCTCCTCTTGTTTACGCTGTGCCGAACGTTTCAATCCTCGCCCGCTCGGATGAGCGGGCGCAACCTGTGGCCCGCCAATGCCCCGCGCGGCGGTCTCGGTTTCAATCCTCGCCCGCTCGGATGAGCGGGCGCAACGTGGGACAAACCCCGTTTTGTGGGACAGCCCGTCGAGTTTCAATCCTCGCCCGCTCGGATGAGCGGGCGCAACGCCCAGGCACCCAGGCGTCCCAGGATTTACCCATGTTTCAATCCTCGCCCGCTCGGATGAGCGGGCGCAACGATTGAGCAGGCGAGCGCTGAACTGCCAGCTCCACGTTTCAATCCTCGCCCGCTCGGATGAGCGGGCGCAACCCGGTAGATCGTGGGACGCGGCGATCTCGCGCGTGTTTCAATCCTCGCCCGCTCGGATGAGCGGGCGCAACCCCCTGCACTCGTCAACATTCAACGCTCCGGGACCGTTTCAATCCTCGCCCGCTCGGATGAGCGGGCGCAACTAGATCAGATCGATGCGCACGCGCCGCGTTTGCAGGTTTCAATCCTCGCCCGCTCGGATGAGCGGGCGCAACCGAATTTGTCCCACAACACATCACGGCTACATGCAGTTTCAATCCTCGCCCGCTCGGATGAGCGGGCGCAACCCCGCATCGCATTCGGTGGTGTCGCCCCACGAACGGTTTCAATCCTCGCCCGCTCGGATGAGCGGGCGCAACCCGCGCCTGCTTGGCGCTTTGCTGCGCCATCGCTGTTTCAATCCTCGCCCGCTCGGATGAGCGGGCGCAACATGGTGATGGGGATGAGCCTGGGAAGTCGGCCGAGTTTCAATCCTCGCCCGCTCGGATGAGCGGGCGCAACCGTCTCCGCCTTCGCACCCGCGCCCACCACCAAAGTTTCAATCCTCGCCCGCTCGGATGAGCGGGCGCAACCGCTTGTCGCGGTACGCGTAGGCGTGCACCGGTCTGTTTCAATCCTCGCCCGCTCGGATGAGCGGGCGCAACATACGATGGGACGGCCATCACGCCTGGCGATGAGGTTTCAATCCTCGCCCGCTCGGATGAGCGGGCGCAACGCGGCAGACGCATATGATTGCGCTCGATGCCGAGTTTCAATCCTCGCCCGCTCGGATGAGCGGGCGCAACTTAAGGCCAGATGGCATTCCTAAGCATGTTTTTCCGGTTTCAATCCTCGCCCGCTCGGATGAGCGGGCGCAACAGTATTGTGGTCCCACTGCCGCATAGGCAGCTTAGTTTCAATCCTCGCCCGCTCGGATGAGCGGGCGCAACAACAACCGCCGCGCATGCGTTGTGCGCGGTCTATAGTTTCAATCCTCGCCCGCTCGGATGAGCGGGCGCAACACGAAGCATCGGCGTGGGCATCCCTAGAGGTAGCCGTTTCAATCCTCGCCCGCTCGGATGAGCGGGCGCAACGGTAGAGGTGTGCAGTTTTACTACCAGATCGACGAGTTTCAATCCTCGCCCGCTCGGATGAGCGGGCGCAACATCCGGGTGCCGGCGTAGTCGGTCATGAATCGCTGTTTCAATCCTCGCCCGCTCGGATGAGCGGGCGCAACGCCATGGAGCCCAGGGCGAAAGACGCGTTGATGATGTTTCAATCCTCGCCCGCTCGGATGAGCGGGCGCAACTTGACCCGATCATCAATTTTTCGACGGCCGACGAGTTTCAATCCTCGCCCGCTCGGATGAGCGGGCGCAACCCTCAGCGCCGCGGGCAACTGGACGCGTAGCTGGGTTTCAATCCTCGCCCGCTCGGATGAGCGGGCGCAACCATGCGGCGTAACTCCTTCCACCGATACCCAAAAGTTTCAATCCTCGCCCGCTCGGATGAGCGGGCGCAACCGCCGTGCTGTGGCCGTTCGAGACAGAATACAAAGTTTCAATCCTCGCCCGCTCGGATGAGCGGGCGCAACCCGACGTATAACGCCGGGTATGCGGATGGAGAGATGTTTCAATCCTCGCCCGCTCGGATGAGCGGGCGCAACCCTCTAACGTTTCCGTCGCGAACTGCGTTGCCTGGTTTCAATCCTCGCCCGCTCGGATGAGCGGGCGCAACACTGGCCGCCGTGTAGTGGTCAAGTCATTTTGGCCACGGGTTTATAGGCACTCCAGTACCGTTGCTCAGCCGCATTGGGCGTCAGTCCGGCGTTATGTGCATGCGGCCTGAACTGACTGTAATACCCGATCACATACTGCGTGATGCGCTGTTTCGCTTCGTCGAACGATGCGTAACCGATCTCGGGGATCCATTCCGTTTTCAGGCTTCTGAAGAAGCGCTCCACTGGACTGTTGTCCCAGCAGTTGCCGCGCCGACTCATGCTCTGCACCATCTGATACCGCCACAGCTGCTGCCGGAACGCCAGGCTGGTGTACTGGCAACCTTGATCGGAATGGAATAGAACACCTTTCGGTTCTCCGCGCGACTCATAAGCCATCGTCAGCGCCTTCTTTGCCAGTTCGCTGTCAGCTGCCAACGACAACGCCCATCCCACCGGTCGCCGCGCGAACAGATCCAGGACCAGCGCCAGATACGCCCAACGCCGACCGGTCCAGACGTAGGTGATGTCGCCCGTCCAAACCGTGTTCGGCGCATCGACATCGAACTGCCGATCCAGCCGGTTGGGGATGTTCAGGTGCGGCTGCTCGGCTTTCTTGTAGCGGTGCGTCGGCTGTTGGCTGCTCACCAGCCCCAGCACCTGCATGCGCCGGCCGGCACGGTAACGGCTTAGGGGCAGCCCTTCCGCCGTGAGCATCTTCGCAATCGTCCGCGCCCCAGCCGAGCCGTTGCTAAGCGTATGCGCGTCTTTCACGCGTTCGCGCAGCCGTCGCTCCTCAGGTGCAAGCGTCTTGGGCCTGTCGTGCCAGGCCCGGTAACTGCTGCGGTGAACGCCAAACAGGCTGCACAGTTGCTGCACCGGGTAACTCTCTTGAAGCCGCTGGACTAGCGTGAACTGCTCAACGAGTCCGACATCAAGGAGCTGTAGCCTTTTTTAGAATTTCTTTCTCCATCTCGACTCGGCGCAGCTGCTTTTCCAGCTCCTGAATGCGGCGCTGGTCCGGCGTCATCGCGGTCGCTTTCGGCGTTTGCCCTCGCCGCTCCTGCCGCAGCTGGCGCACCCAGTTCTCCATCGAAGTCTTGCTGACGCCCATCGCGTCACACGCCGCCTTGACGGTGTAGCCCTGGTCGACCACCAGACCCGCCGCCTCCAACCGGAATTCCGGACTGAACGTTTTTCTCTTCTTCGCCATTTTGTCACCTGTCTTCGTTTGCGGGTAATAATATCACCCAGAATCAGGTGGCCAAATCGACTATGCCACTACACCGGCAGGCGGTTGATTGCCCGCACTGGTTTCAATCCTCGCCCGCTCGGATGAGCGGGCGCAACTCCGGCGGGGCCATTTAACCAACAACCTGAGGAGTTTCAATCCTCGCCCGCTCGGATGAGCGGGCGCAACTCGCCGTGGCGGCCGTGCACCGCCCACCAGTCGTGTTTCAATCCTCGCCCGCTCGGATGAGCGGGCGCAACGTACGGCAGACAGTGCAGAACATGAGCGCGCCCATGTTTCAATCCTCGCCCGCTCGGATGAGCGGGCGCAACCGGCGGGGCCATCTACTGAACAAGGGGTACATCATGTTTCAATCCTCGCCCGCTCGGATGAGCGGGCGCAACGCTGTTGTGGGGATGAGGGCCGCGCGTACTACACGTTTCAATCCTCGCCCGCTCGGATGAGCGGGCGCAACCAGCGTTAAATATAAATCTATGGAGGTGGCGGCGGTTTCAATCCTCGCCCGCTCGGATGAGCGGGCGCAACCGGACCGATCCGCGCAACTGGATCAAGGCTAATCCGTTTCAATCCTCGCCCGCTCGGATGAGCGGGCGCAACAGCGAGCCAATCGAAAAATCGTGGAGGGATTTATGTTTCAATCCTCGCCCGCTCGGATGAGCGGGCGCAACGTGTCGCCCTGGCGTCGTCTTTGGTGAGCAAGTTGTTTCAATCCTCGCCCGCTCGGATGAGCGGGCGCAACATGAGGGGCATTTTTTTTGCCTGAATGACTGGGTGTTTCAATCCTCGCCCGCTCGGATGAGCGGGCGCAACGGTTGTGGGAACGGCTGCGGCGAATCGGGTATTTTGTTTCAATCCTCGCCCGCTCGGATGAGCGGGCGCAACATGGGCTGCGCGTTGCCATTCAACCCGCGCTCGAGGTTTCAATCCTCGCCCGCTCGGATGAGCGGGCGCAACAATTTGGGTCACGGTATGCCGGGATTCCTTAATGGTTTCAATCCTCGCCCGCTCGGATGAGCGGGCGCAACTTTTTCAGCGCGGCGCAAATCAGGGGGCGCATTGCGTTTCAATCCTCGCCCGCTCGGATGAGCGGGCGCAACACGCGGAAGCGTGGGCCATCATAACGGATGGTGACGTTTCAATCCTCGCCCGCTCGGATGAGCGGGCGCAACGTCGGTCTCATCCACCATCACCAGGCCGTCGGCCGTTTCAATCCTCGCCCGCTCGGATGAGCGGGCGCAACCACATCGATCTCGCCATCGCGCCATGCGCGCCAGTTTCAATCCTCGCCCGCTCGGATGAGCGGGCGCAACGCGCGGGAGGGTGAGGATGATGGCGACACAAAGAGTTTCAATCCTCGCCCGCTCGGATGAGCGGGCGCAACTCAGAGAGTGGCGTGACGGCGACAGATACAACGGAGTTTCAATCCTCGCCCGCTCGGATGAGCGGGCGCAACGCCCTCGGTGTCGCCGCACACGTACCACGCGCGGGAGTTTCAATCCTCGCCCGCTCGGATGAGCGGGCGCAACACGCTATAGAGCCATTTTACGAGTGCTGCGTACTGTTTCAATCCTCGCCCGCTCGGATGAGCGGGCGCAACGGTCGGGCGAATAGTTCTCGCCGTCGAGCCAGCAGTTTCAATCCTCGCCCGCTCGGATGAGCGGGCGCAACGGGAGTGAGGGGGAATGAGGGGCGCAGGTATGAAAGTTTCAATCCTCGCCCGCTCGGATGAGCGGGCGCAACGCGCACGTGATCAGGCGTTGCCGGCGGTGAGCGTGTTTCAATCCTCGCCCGCTCGGATGAGCGGGCGCAACTTTACCACCTCCGTCTCGGCAACCACGCGGTCCATGTTTCAATCCTCGCCCGCTCGGATGAGCGGGCGCAACACCAGGTGGATGCGTTAAGCCCCCCGCTGATCCAGTTTCAATCCTCGCCCGCTCGGATGAGCGGGCGCAACGCAGTAATGTTTGTCGTCGGCTGTCGCCTTCCGCGTTTCAATCCTCGCCCGCTCGGATGAGCGGGCGCAACGAGCGCGCCGACGGTCGCTGACCATTTGTCGTTTTGTTTCAATCCTCGCCCGCTCGGATGAGCGGGCGCAACCGCGTGCCGCCCGGGCATGAGCACGCGTGGGAAGGGTTTCAATCCTCGCCCGCTCGGATGAGCGGGCGCAACTTTAGTTACCTCCCGCGCCTCGGGGTCCCGCAGGCAGTTTCAATCCTCGCCCGCTCGGATGAGCGGGCGCAACTGTCATTTCACAAACAAATAATAACAAAGCCCTTTACTACTATTAAGCGCGAACCTACAAATTATGATGGTGAAAAGATTTTTAGACTCACATGCCATAGTATCTTTACCTTTTCTACTTAAATAGTTAGAACAAACGCGAACCTCCCGGCTTTTCCGGCATCGCTTGGGGTTCGCGTGGATTAAACGATCAGCGGCCCGTCGAAGTCTACTGCCCGGAATTTACCGTATTCTTTGACATGCAGCTCTACAGGTTCGGTAAGGCGATATAGCCGGAGATTATCTTCCTTCTCATCGATCTCCGCGAGCAGACGGCGCTCCAGCTCCTCATAACGCATTTGATCCACTTTGCACTCGAACACCGACTTCTGTACCCGTTGACCGACGCCTTCGCACACCTTGGCGACGCGGCGCAACCGCCTCCGGCCTTCGCGGGTTTCTGTCGAGACGTCGTAGGTGACGATGATCAGCATGCCTACCTCGCCAGAAATGGAAGATAACCTTCCATCTCTCCCCGAATGGTGCGGGCCATGAACCGCGCTTGCAGCATGGGCAAGAGGCCGATATTGATCTGGGTCTCCAGCAAGGGATGAATCAGCTCTTCCTGCTTGCGCTCCTGGTAGGCAACCAGCACTTTCTTGCGCCCGTCGTCGCCGAGATGGACGCCACCGCCTTCTCGCATGATGAAATCACCAACCCCGATCTGGCCGCGATTAATCAACGTCAAGGCCAAACGATCGGCGACGACGGCGCGAAATTCTTCCATCATGTCCAACGCCAACGCCGCGCGACCGGGCCGCACCGCGTGGAGGAACCCAAGCTGGGGGTCGAGCCCCACGGCCTCCACCGCCGAACGGCAATCATTCATCACCAGCGCATACAAAAACGAAAGCAGGGCGTTGATACGATCTTGCGGCGGTCGCTTCGAACGCCCGTTCATGGCGAAGGCCTCTCTTGCGTCAGAACGAATGAGGTAACGCAATGCGCCGAAGTAATTCTTCGCGGTTTCACCCTCGATACCTCTCACCGTATCGAGGTCACCCGCGTACTCCAAACGCCGCAGCGCATCGGCCAGGGCATCCGCCGTGCGCCGCAAGGCCGTGGCATCCCCTTCATCCTTGGCATCTCTCGCGCCACGCAACAACACATGGCGCGCGTTCTTGATCTTGCCGGCAACGATGGCGCGCGACACATCCAGCGCAAAGGCCTCATCGCAAGCCACGCGATGCTGTGCCTGCCGCAAAAGAATATTGCCGCTCACGGGGCCTTCGAGCCGGGCCTTGAAGCGTCCATTGCGGTCCAGCAATACGACGCTGATGCCCTCATCCGCGCAACGATGCAAGGCAATGGGCGACACACTCACCTCGCCAAAACAGACCAATGATCCGAGGTGATGCAACGGCACCCGCAGACGGTTCTCGCGCTCCACCTGAATGCACAAGGTGTCGTTCTCCAGCCGAACGTAGGCCTCGGGCAGTGTCACATACAGAGTATTGAGGATTTGCTTCATGATGAGGATTCCGGCTCCGGCTTGAACAGCGAGCGACGCAAGGCATGTAGTTTTGATTTGGCCGCCAGCGCCTCTGGCTGGCAGATGTCTTTGAGCGAACACTCGCGACAACGGTCATCGTTCACTGGCGGTGGCAGCACACCACTTGTTAGCATCGTGCGCACGGCAATCACGGCTTCTTCTACCGCATGCCGCAAAGCCGGGGTGATTTCGACTTCCCGCCGGCGGCGGGAAGTGGCGTGATAAATGGCGCCGCGACGCACCTCTCTGCCGGTCATCTCTTCCAAACAAAGCGCCTGCGCGGCCAACTGGATGTCGTCATGCGCGCGGATGCGCCGGGGACCGTGCTTGTATTCCACCGGGTAAGGCGTGCCATCGGGCAGGAACTCGACCACATCGGCTTTACCGACCAGGCCCAACCGTTCACACCGCAGCCCCAACGACCGCTCGATGCGCACACCGGCCATCTCCTCCACCGCCGGTTCGTCCACCCGCGCGTGTACCGCACGGCCACGCAGGGTATGGACGTTTTCCTCGAAGGCCTGCTCCAGATGAATCAAGCCGCACTGGCGAGGGCAATAACTGTAGTGTTGTAGCGCAGACAATGAAATGGGGTCCGGCGGTGATTCGTTCACCGTTTACTCCCCGAATAAGCGTTGCAATAACTCATCCCTGGAAAGGCGATGATGAGCAGCGATCTCGGCCAGAATCGCTGATAAGGTGCCAACCCGCAGCGGGTCATGCTTCGGCACGGTGAGATGGTGCGAACTTGGAGAGTCACCAGGTCAACCTGATATGACTGCCGGTCTGCCGGGACGGCTTGTACCCCAATACAGCAAGTCGCTTGATCAGCTCGGCCCCCGACAAATCGCGGGGCATCTTCATACCGCGATGACCTCCTCCTTGGTGAAATGCAGGCGAATCATGCGCGGTACCTTGCCTTCGTCGAAATGGCAACGCACCGCATCCCGCACCCGCTCGTACAGCTGGTCGAGATCGTCGGCCTCGGTGATGATGGACTCTCCCAACGAGCGGGCCACATACCCGCCTTCGGGCGCCTCCTCGACGACAAAGAATATTTCGTTCATAACCGCCCCCTCGCTCGATCATCCACCTGCACAGTGAGGGCAAGGACCCCGAAGGGGGTCCGCCACCGCTACGCCTACGGCGCCACTATATGCTGAAGCGTGACGCCGGAAAAGCCATTGGACAGTTCGTCAATTGAGCTATGCCTCCTCACCGCATTCTCTCCGTATATAGTTCTCAAAAACCCTCAATAATTTCTGGGGTCAGGCCATCAAGCTGATCAAGACTTACACTGCCATCAGGCTGTACAGATAGTGTGCGGTGAACCTTAGCAGAAGAATACTGCCCTGACTTGCAATTATGCTTCCACCAAATCACCTTGAGAACTTCCATACTGCCCGCTGGGCGGGCTGAGGATTCGTCGTTTTCGAATAGTCTTGGCAACACTTGCTTAATGGCTTGAGCATCCACATCGCTAAACCCCGTTTTTTCCGCCAATTGCGGGTTCATACTCCCGAAGAAAACATAGGTACCCTTATCCACGCGGTGCTTCATTCCCATCGTATCAGAACTTCTTTTTCCATCTTTGGTGTCTTCTCCACTCACACTCTTGGTTATTTGATTGCTGGAGATATCGATAGGCGCCACGCTGAACGCGGACTGTACCGTAACTGGGCCGCGGATACCGATTGAAATGCCGGTATCGCCTTCACTACCAGCTTCCTCGCCTTTTTTGGGTTTTTGTTTTCCTTTTAATGCGAACAATTGTCCAAAGGCACGCACGTCAAACCATTTCTCACAAGCCAACTTGGCGGTGTCGCTGGAGCCAAGCTTGTTTCCCAAGAAACCTTCGGCCCTTGCTTTAAGGCTTTTGTACTCATCGACTTTCCGGTCATCCGATTGAACGAAAATCATGTTGCCGTCGTCCTCTTTCTTGCCATCAGCAACCCATCTTTCTAACAGCCGATCTCTAAGCTTTCTCTTATTACAAACATCAGTCGTTTCCCCGTAGTTGTCGTAGTCGGTGCGGGGTCGATTTCCGTTAAGCGGGTCACCATTCGGATTGGCTCGTTCAACACGAAATACAACAGCGAAATCAATTTTATTTTGCAACACGGCCATTATCATTCTCCTTGGTTGGTTTGGTTTTCGGTGGTGTCTTCAGTCTCATCCACTTCCGTCCTGAATCGCAGCGATTGCCTTTGGCAGTGGTATCCCAGAAGGAATTCCCCCGAAAGTCTTGCCTCACTCATAAAATCCTTTCCGTCGAATGCACAGATGATCCCGTCGATCAGCTTCTCCATGTTGACAAGAAAGCCTGCCGATCTGGAACGGAGACGGGTCTTATAGGGCGTCAGCGATAGCTCGATGGTCCGCCATGTCGAATAGGGATGGTCGGCAAAGCGTTGCATGAGTTTCGCGGCGCTGGTGTCCCGCTTCTCCCCAGCGAAATACAATGCTCGCCCCTCGATGTGTTCAGCCACCGCAAGGAGGCGTCCAAAGAGGTAATCCCTTGAAGTTCTGTCCAGCTCTAACGCCATTTGATAGCTCCTTTGCTTGTAATGTCCTCTGAACAAGGCACAGGCGATGCCGAGGTTTTTTTCCCATTCCCATTTTTCTAGCCCCGATCGATTGGCCGTCCTGCGTACGGTGGATTCCACAAGGTCCCGAGGAATGGGGCGCCCATCAATGATGCAAGGAAGCAGGCGTTCCACTGTAGCCTTGCGGAGCTTCTCGCCAGACCTGCCTTCCACTTGACGCCCATATGCGGCCTCAGCGATGTCTCTGGGCGAAGGAGCGCCCACGAATAGAAAATCCTTACTAAAATTTTGATGCCAGGCACACGATTCGTGCCATGCTTGGAGGCGTTCAATGAATTCGGAGCCGGTCAGTTCCCGGTAATAGGTAATGGCCATGCGCCCAGGCGTCGCCGAGTCGAGCGCCATGACCACGATTTCTTCTGTTGAACCTAGTTGGGCACGATAGCCAGCTAGACGCTTATTCAGTCTGGCGGCGAAGGCTTGGCCTGCATCCCCCTGATACGTGGGCACAACATCTTCCTGCTCGGATTCCAGACCAAACATCTGGGCGGAATTAGCAAACGGATCGGGTAATGATGTGCCAGATACAGCCCATGCCACGATAACTTGATCTCCATTCTGGAATGCTTGTTTCCGATTTTTATCAAGCAGCCAGCGCAAGGCATTGTGAGATTTCTGCGTTACCTCAAATCCAACTCCTAAAACCTGATCTGCGTCCGTGAGTCGGCCAAGAAACGTAAATCCACTGAGATCATTGGAAGAAATCAACTTAGCGCCATCACCTGCATGGCGAAGCCGCTTTGGGTGACTTTGAGCCAGCACCATGTTCTTACCGGTCACCATGCAGAAACCATGGCTCTGGTTTTGGCTGGCATCAAATCCGACCCATGCATCCATTAGGCTTTGGTCTTTCCAGGTTTCCGGCACTGGGTCTCCCGGCATCTCCACGCGCCAGCGGATCAGCGCATCCCCTTGATCGCGCATTCCCTCCTTGGCAGTGAGATACTTGAATATCTCCGGCATCGGCTGATTGGGGTTCGGGAGAGTCAGAAGAACCGCGTCGTCATCCACATGAAGAACCGCCTCTCGGACTAGATCGGCCACCACAGTGCCTTTACAGACATACTCGAGCACAGCCTTAGCTTTGGGATGGCAGAAACTCGATTCACACCATCTCGTTAATTGCTCGGCATAGCTAGGATAGTAGGATTTCTTTTTGCCACCATATTGCGGATAGTCAGCGCCACAATATTGCACTTTGTCACACAGGGGATGTGGCGCTTCACCACTGGTGCGTCCTGCGGATTTCTCCGTTGCTGGTAACACAGTCTCTACTTTTTGGATGACCTCGGCACGCCTGAACTCGCCATTTCCATCTATAGTGATTTCGACGTGTGCTTGCTGAATCGCATGGCTAATTGGCAACAGAGGATGGTTGGAAAACTGTGGTGCGCCATAGCATTGTTCGTAGGTATCATATAATTTTTGCATCCAGCTCATATCAATACTCCAGACCTGCCGTCTCGATATCGACGTTGATAAGGTTCTTCCCTATGGTGAATTGCTTCGGTTGCATATCCCGAATGAACTTCCGGGTTATACATTGCTCAGGTGAATCAAACCGGATAACGCCATCGATCATCGTTGGTCGCCAGAATCGAGCTTGAAGTTTGTCTTCGCCGGTTTCATCTGGGTAGTCGAATCCATGGAAGGTCAAGCCAAAACCCAGCTCTCCAGAGCCATCGTAATGCCCTAGCCCGGAACCGAATTCGCAGGGTTCAACGTAGCCTTGGCAATCGCGGGTACCCAAAAAAATGTCCTGGCGACCACCACGTTCAAGCATGCGCTTGGCAATTAGATGATGTTTTGATTCGTTCCGGTCATCTGCCAACTCGGGCCGATATGGATTCCATTCGAAATGCGCCCTAATCTGGTATTCGACATCCGC
Organism: uncultured Gammaproteobacteria bacterium; assembly: GCA_963729605.1. GTDB lineage: Bacteria > Pseudomonadota > Gammaproteobacteria > DRLM01 > DRLM01 > CAKKSB01. The sequence goes on from CAVSNY010000006.1 coordinate 219,418, forward strand.
CAGAAAGGTATAGATGGCTAAGGTATTGCCACCGCTGAATTCCAAAGGTTTAGTGCCTTTTGTCTGGGTGCGAATGCGAGTAATCACCCGCGCTTCGTCGATAACCCATATGAAGGTAGGCTTCCAATAAATGGATTTGGCGATACCCTTCAGTGCTTCATAGGTCGGGATGTGGTAGGAGCATTTCTCTCCACCAATGCGTGTCAACGGGTCGGTGAATAAGGCATGGCGAGCCCATACCTTAAATTCGATACCATTCTTTCGCGAGTCAAACTCAGACACAATGCACCTCCATTTTTCCTTCGGGAGTTAAACCCAGCCCGAAATCTTTGTTGTAGTATCGGGCATCCGCAAGGTAGAGAATGTCCACACCCTCCTGTATTTCATGCAAGGCATTTTCCTCCTGAAGCTTTTCCAACTGGTGAGGAAATATGTTGACGGTATATTGCTGCGCTCGACGCAGCAGCTTGAATTGCCTTTCCACTTCGAAGGCCGAACAAAGGTCGTTAATCAACTCACGCCCAACGTCACCGTAGGGCACGATGATGCCTCGTGTTGGCGCATCGATGACTTTAAATGCGCGGGCGGCGGACATGAAGGATTGCCGGAGATAAATGTTGGGCGCGCTACCGTGATTACGCCCATATTCGTCCATCGCCAGAAAGTTTGTGGAGAGGAGATTTAACAGCGTGTCATCTCGTCCCACCGTCTGCGCGGCGAGGGGATAGTCCATTTCCTCGCTACGTGCGAAGAAGTAATAATCGAAATATTTCGCCATTGCCTGCGGCGCGAGCAGGGTGTCGCCGAAATTTTCAATACCCGCTTCGACATCGTCGAATAATCGCTCGGTGATGCCTTTGCCACACTGAATGTCCTTGAGCATATCCAGCTTCTCTACCGCGGGATTGATCACATGAACCCGGCCTGTCTTTCTACGACCATTGCGGTTACAGCGCCCGGCAGCCTGGGCAATGGAGTCCAAACCGGCCGTGTAGCGGATGACTGAACCGAAATCCACATCCACGCCAGCCTCGATTAACTGGGTGCTAATGCAGATCACGGGTGACTCGTCATCTAGCAGAGCCCTAATCTTATTGAGTATATCCTTTCGGTGCGCAGGGCACATGTTGGTGCTCAAGTGAAAGGTCTGTATTCCCGGCGTTTGGTAACATAGCCTGTAAAGCTCCTGAGCGGACTTCTTGGTGTTGACGATCACGAGACAACTTCCAGCATGTTGGACCTCGTCCAGGGCGAGCCGGGCAACTTCTTCTTCTGCCCACCCACCCGGCTTACGTCTATTCAACACATCCACGCGCTTCAGCTTATCAAACAACCCCTTTACATCAGGCATGAGTTCATCGTCACTAGTGAACTTCAGCGCGCCTTTCTTTGAATCGACTTGGTTCAGCAAGGGCTGGGTAGCGGTACATAAAACAACCGTGCTGCCACAGTGCTCCACTAAGAAATTCATCGCATTGCAAAACAGATGCACACAGTTGATAGGTAAGGTCTGGATTTCGTCGAAGATGAGCACTGCATTGGCTAACTGATGCATCCTCCGCGCACCGCGTGTGCCACCGCCAAATAGGGTTTCAAGAAACTGCACGCTGGTAGTGAATACGACGGGGGCGTCCCAATTCTCCGTCAGCATCTTTTCCCTCCAGCCCTGTTGCTCGGGCGTGAGATTGGAGTGATGTTCAAGCACCACGCGACCACGGTCGCCCTTTTTAGGCTCGAGTATCTCGCGAGCCACCTCGGCATTCTGGTCGATGATGGATGTGAAGGGAATGACGTAAATCACCCGATCCATCTGATGACATTTCGCGTGGTGTAACGCAAAGCGCAGACTGGCCAAGGTTTTGCCGCCGCCAGTGGGTACGGTCAGAGTATAAATACCTTTTTTTCGACTACCACCGTTGCGGCAATGGTCGGAAATACTCCGTCTAATCTCATCAATAGGATCCCGGAGAGGGAATACTTGCAGGCGATTTTCAAGGCGCTCTATCAATAGAGGCCACTCGGTGTATTGGCCGCCGGGTCGATGTTTCGCCGCTCTTGGCTTCTCGAAATCAGCCGTATCGACACGATCTGCGTCGATCAGGCAACTGAACAGGAAACGGACGAGCAGACCTAACTTGAACTGCGTGATCTTGTTTTTACTTGGATCTAGTCCTTTGATATTGTCGCGCAGCATTACCTGGCGAATGGATTCTTTAAGAGTGTCAATCAGTCCTTGATTATTCAACAACTCGCGGAGCCGCTTGTCGATCGATGGATCCATTCTGCTCTTGGCTTCCAGGAGGTGGGTTCGATCGTCCCGCTTGCCAATCCGCCTCGTGAAAACATCTTCAACGGGTTTATTAGCGTCGGAGGACAAACAATCGATCAGGCCAGAATGATGAGAGGCAATACATAACGCAAGAAATTGACCAGAAATCCTACCCATGACTTCTTGCTGGGACAGTTCTTCCCATACAAGCTGTGCCCCTGCTGTGGAGTGATCGACCTTGCCCTTGAGCCCCTGGGCATCGACGAAATCATCTTCATCCAGATTGATCAGGCCAACAGCAGACTTAATATATGTCTGAAATTCGTCACTGTACTTACCCAAATCATGAACCAACCCAATCAGCTCTCCATGTTGCCTCAGGCCAATTTTAGCGGCGAGCGACATGGCTATATCGGCAACGCCCAATAGGTGTTCTTCCAAGCTTTGTATAGCTCGATCAGAATCTCTCTGATGCGCAATGTAAGAAACACCCATAACCTGCTACTCCTGATTTTAATTTTTTACATCCTGCCACACCCACTGTCTCAAATCGTGCAGCAGTCCCCCAAAAAATTACTCTTCTCCCTCCCCATACCTCGCCGCCGCCTCCCTCACTCGTTGAATGACCTGCGCGCGCAGTTCCGGCGGCCCCACCACCTCTACCGCCGGCCCATGCCTCAATACATCCATAATGAGTTCACGCGGGTCGCTGTAGGGCAGTCGCAGTTCGTAACGGCCGTCCGGCAGCCACTCGCCTTGTTGCTCGGGATGCCAGTGTTCGTCGGCCACCCAGCGGGCGGCCTGGGGCGTGAAGCGCAAAATGGCGGTATGGGTGGGCTCGCCGGCGAAGATGCCGTAGGCGGTCGCAAAGTGTTTATCCAGAACGGCATCGTCTATTTCTTTGGCAGGTGTGTCTTGTACGGCGCAGGTCTTGATGCGGTCGACCGAGAAGTTGCGCAGATCGTTGCGCAGGTGGCACCAGGCGTCGAGATGCCAGTTGCCGCGGTAGTGGATGAGGCGTTGCGGCGAGAGGGTGCGATCGGTGATTTGATCCTCACCGCGGGCGTGATAGGTGATGCGCAGGCGCTTGCGCTGCATGACGGCGCCGGCGATCTGTTGAAAATATTCGGCGCCGCCGCGCGCGGCGATATTGAGGATGCGCACGCGGCGCAGCAGCTCGCCGTTGCCGAGCTGCTGCTTGTCCAATATTTCCTCGATGCGTTGACGCAGCGGCGCGAGATGGTGGTCGAGCAGGCCGGGCTGGGCGGTGGCGAGCAGCTCGTGGGCGGCGCGGAGCGCGTAGAGCTCGGAGGCGTTGAACCACAGGCCCGGCAGCTCGTAGGGGTGCTCGCCGTTGCGGGCGTAGTAGTAGCCGTTGGCGCGGCGGTCGTAATCGATGGGCGCGTGCAGATAGGCGCACATGTGCTCGATAATGCGCGCCAGCGTGGCACGCGAGCATTGCAGATTTTCCTGCAATAGCTTGCCCGCCACCGGTCGGCGTGCATCGCGCAGCAGGCCATGCAAGGCATAAATGCGATCAAACCGGTCCATCTGACATGTCTCCCCGCCATGCCGATACAAACCGCCGTATCGTGATGAATTCGGCGCCCACCCCTCTTCTCATGGGCGCTTTGGCAATGTACACGGATGCCGGGAAACTGGGAACCAGGAACAGTGATATAAATCAGAGACTCCTTAAGAGACGTGCATCCGGCCGTTTATCGCACCAAACCGGATGGGTTTAGGTCTGTGATATATTGGCTGTCCACAGGGAGGCCGGCCGGTCATTCCGTCCCAGCGGGGGCGACAGGAATCTCCATTCATGCATTCGGTTTAAACAACATGACGATGAAACAGCGGTATCAGTCCGTTCCAACACTGCTATCCGGTCTTTTGCTCACACTCTCATTAAGCGGTTGTCTCAGCGACGGCAGTGAGTTGATCCCGGCGGAGCAAAATGTCAGCCGTCCCGATGGCGTCTTCGTGGGTCTGGGCGTCAATCCGGTCTATGCCTGGAATGTCGGCCCCATCGCGTCGCTCACGGTGGTGCGCACCTCCAATCCCACCACTCCGGTGTGGGGCTTCAGTGTATTCACCGGCGACCTCGTGCCGTCCCCGGTCACCCATGGCGATAATGTGCCCAACGGTTCCCAATCGGTGGGCGGTACCGAGCCCACCCTCACCCCTGGCGTACAATATCGCGTGTTGATCGAACGCCGCACCGAAGGAAGAACCTTTACCGCCTTTTTCGTCCCGCCCGATGGCAGCAACAGCGGAATACCCACCCAACTCTCCCGTTCCGCGGCAAGCGTCCGCGCCTTGTCGATGGCGGACGCCGACTGGAGCGGCGACGGCGGCGGCCGGCTGGACAAAGATGCGCCCGGTCTGAAAAACGTGGTGGCGATCGCCGCGGGCGGCGCGCACAGCCTGGCCGTCACCGCCGAGGGTACGGTGTGGAGTTGGGGCGCCAACGGCAGCGGTCAATTGGGCGACGGCAGCACGGCGGACAGCGCAGTGCCGGTGCAAGTGCGGGGCTTGAGTAATGTAACCGCCGTCGCGGCGGGCGACCGCCACTCGCTGGCGCTCACCGCGGACGGGGCGATGTGGGCCTGGGGCGAGAACAGCAACAGCCAATTGGGCGACGGTACTACCGTCAATCGCAATACGCCGGTGCCGGTGGCCTTGATGGACAAGGTGGCGGCCATCGCCGCGGGTCAGCTGCATTCCATGGCACTGGCGGAAGACGGCACGGTGTGGAGTTGGGGCGATAACACGCGCGGCCAGTTAGGCGACGGCACCGTCGCCGGCGCGGCGGCCCCGGTGCGGGTCACCAAGCAATAGGCGCGGGAACCCGCGGGCAGCGCCATCACCCGCGCTGTATGAATGAGCATGGCGCTTTTACTGGAGCCTATCTCATTCATTGTGAGAGGTTCTGAGAGTCAAGGGGCATCTCCTTGGCGCCCTCACCCCTACCCTCTCCCGCCCGCGGGAGAGGGGGATACATTCTCCGCGCAGCCGCATCTAGATACCCTATCCTCTCCCGCCCGCGGGAGAGGGAGTGAAAGATAGCGATGCAAATTCCGGTCAAATCATTGCCCTGCTTGGCGTCCTTGGCGGTTAACCCGCTTACACAAACACCTTAACGCACCCGCGCCATCAGCACCCATGCCAGGATGAAAAACAGCAGGGTGGGCAAAGTCGCGCTCAATGCCGTGGGAAACTGGTATATCAATCCGACGTAGCTGAAGGTTTGATCGATCAGATAAAAGCTGATGCCCATCAAGATGCCGACGAAGATGCGTTGCCCCACGCTCACCGAGCGCAGCGGCCCGAAGATAAACGGGATGGAAAGAAACACCATCACCAGGGTGGTGACCGGCAGCACCAGTTTGTTCCACAACGCCAGATTGTAACGGTCGGCGCTCAAACCGTTGTCCTCGAGATAGCCGATATATTTCACCAGCCCTTGCACCGACAGGCTGGTGGGTTTGACCGCCACCACCTCGATCATCTCCGGCGTCAGCAAGGAATGCCACGCCAGTTGCGCGATGCGTTCAGTGCCCACGCCGTTCACGTCGATGCGGCTGCGCGACACCTCTTCCAGCAACCACTGGCCGCCGCTGTAACGGCCGCTGCGCGCCGTGGTCATGGTGCGCAGGCGCAGCGTGCCGTCGAACTCGTAAATACTCACGCCGCTCACATGATTTTGCGACGGCACTTCGCGAATGTGGATGAAGTATTGCCCGTCGCGCGCCCACAGCCCGTTGTCGCTGGTGATGGCGAAGCGCTCGACCAAGGCGGTGCTGCGCATGCCCTGCGCGTATTTTTCCGCCGGCGGCGCCACGTATTCACCGAGAATCAGCGCCAGTATCATCCACAAGATGCCCACCTTCATCACCGCGAAGGCGATGCGCAACACCGAAACGCCGGCCGCCCGCATCACCATCAGTTCGTTATTGCTGGCGAGCATACCGAGGCCGATCACGCTGCCCAATAAGGCGATTATCGGAAAGAGCTGGTAGGTAAGACGCGGCAAGGTAAGCAAGACATACTGCGCCGCGCGCATCAGCGTGTAGTCGCCCTTGCCGACCGCGTCCAGCTCCGTCACCAAAGCACCGAAGGAAAATAACGCCAGCAACACCAGCAACACGATCAGCGTGCTGCCGGCGATGGTCATCCCGATGTAGCGGTCAAGCAGGTTCATGACCACCCCCGGCGCGACCGACCGGCAGCCGCCATTTCACGCCCGATTGCCGGGCAACGAGCACCGCCACCAACACCAATAACAACCCGTGCGCCCACCACATGCCGATGTACGGCGAGACGGCGCTCTGCTCCAGCCAGGAGCGCGACACCACCAGCAGATTCATATACACCACGTACACCACGATCGCGACGAACAGCTTGGCGAAGCGTCCCTGGCGCGGGGTAGTGCGACTGAGCGGCACCGCCAGCGCCGCCAGCAGCACGGTGGCCAGCGGCATGGCAATGCGCCATTGCAACTCCGCCCGTTCCCACGGTTGCGTGGCGCCGATCAGCGCCGGCGTGGGATAGGCGACCACTTTGCGGTCGCTGGTCACCAGCGCCCGCTCTTCGATCAGCAGGCCATGTTCGTTGAACTGGATGATTTTGAATTGGGCGTCGCCGGGCCGGCCTTCGTAGCGGTACCCGTTCTGCAGAATCAAATAACGGTCGCCGGTACTCTCTTCCACGAAGTAGTAACCGCGCTCCGCCGAGAGCACGTTGCGTATCCCCTCTTTGCCCTGGGTTTCGACGAAGACCTTTTCCATGGTGCGGCCGTCTTCGCTAAGACGTTCGACATAGAACACCAGTTTGCCGTCACGTAATTCGCGAAAACGGCCCTCCGCCACGCCGCGCGTGTCGGCGTCGGTCTTCAACGCATCGAGGATTTGAGAACTTTGCTCCTCGGCCCACGGCCCGGCGTAGAGCGAAATGCCTGCCACCAGCCCGGCGAAACCGAACGCGGCCCACAACACGGTGCCCAGCAGGCGGCCGATGCCGACCCCCGACGCCGCCAGCGCCACGATCTCGTTATCTTTATATAAGCGGCCGAAGGCGATCAGCACCGCGAAGAACAAGGCCATCGGCAACAGCGTTTCCAGACTGCTGATGGATTTGAACGCCAGCAGCTGCACCACCGCCTCGACGGGCAGGTTGCCGCCTTCCGCGGCGGCCAGCATGCGGACGAAACGGTTGCTCACGAAAATGACGTAGAGCACGCCGGTGACCACCAGCAGGGCCAGCACGATTTCCCGCAGCAGATAGCGGCTGATGATCACCGACGCCGTCCCTCTCGGCGCGCGCGGGGGGCGCCACGCTGGAAAATCGCGTCTTTTACGGTACACTGTGAAACCATGTAGCGGTCCTTTATCGTCGCGGTCTTGGAGGGAAAACGTCCCCGCCGCGCAAAGGCTTATACCATAGCAAAACCGGCGGGGCTTGCGATGATTTAACCGGCGATGCGTTATGCGGCGGCTCGGACTTGAAGGCGAATCCCGGCAGTGAGTACATCCCATTAGGAGCAGACATGGATTTTACGGTAAAGAGCGGCACTCCCGACCAACAACGCGGCGGGTGCATCGTGCTGGGGGTCGTCGAGCCGCGCCACCTCTCGGCCGCGGGTGAACAAGCCGACGCGGCGGCCGGCGGTTTCATCTCGCAATTGCTGAAACGCGGCGACCTGGACGGCAAGCTCGGCCAGACCCTGTTGCTCCACAACGTGCCCAACCTCGCCGCCGAGCGGGTGCTGCTGATCGGCTGCGGGCCGGCCAAGGAATTGGCCGACGGCCATTATCGCAAGGTCGTCGCCAAGGCCGCCGCCGTCCTCAACGAGATGGGCGCCGGCGAAGCGGTGAGTTATCTCACCGACCTGCCGGTGAAAGGCCGCGACAGCGCCTGGAAGGTACGCCAGATCGTGGAGAGCACCGAACACGGCCTTTACCGCTTCGATCAATTGAAGAGCAAAAAAGACGAGGCCCGCCGGCCGCTGCGTAAACTGGTGATCAACGTCGCCGAGCGCGGCGAACTCGCCGCCGCCGAAGAAGCGCTGCGGGTCGGCAAGGCCGTGGCCCACGGCATCAAACTCACCCGCGACCTCGGCAACCTCCCCGCCAATATCTGCACGCCGCGTTATCTCGCCGACCAGGCCCGCGCCCTGGCCAAGCGCCACAAGTCGATCAAGGTCGAGGTGCTGGACCGGTCGCACATGGAAAAACTGGGCATGGGCTCGCTGCTGGCAGTGGCGCGCGGCAGCGAGGAACCGCCCAAACTCATCGTCGCCCAGTATCGCGGCGGCCCCAAGGCCGACAAACCGGTGGCGCTGGTCGGCAAAGGCGTGACCTTCGACACCGGCGGCATCTCCATCAAACCGGCCGCGGCCATGGATGAGATGAAATACGACATGTGCGGCGCCGCCAGCGTGCTGGGCACCCTCGCCGCCATCGCCGAGCTGGGCCTGGCGATCAACGTGGTGGGCATCATCCCCGCCACCGAAAACATGCCGAGCGGTATCGCCATCAAACCGGGCGACGTGGTGACCAGCCTGTCGGGGCAGACCATCGAGATCCTCAACACCGACGCCGAGGGCCGGCTGATCCTCTGCGACGCCCTCACCTACGCCGAACGTTTCGACCCGGCGGCGGTGATCGACATCGCCACCCTCACCGGCGCCTGCGTCATCGCCCTCGGCAAACACGCCTCGGGCCTGATGGGCAATCACGACCCGCTGATCAACGAACTGCTCGACGCCGGCAACGACACCGGCGACCGCGCCTGGCAACTGCCCTTGTGGGACGACTACCAGGACCAGCTCAAAACCAATTTCGCCGACATGGCCAACGTCGGCGGGCGCGAGGGCGGCACCATCACCGCCGCCTGTTTCCTGTCGCGCTTCACCAAGAAATTCCAGTGGGCGCACCTCGACATCGCCGGCACCGCCTGGGTGAGCGGCGATAAAAAAGCGCCACCGGCCGGCCGGTGCCGCTGCTCACCCAATTCTTGATGGCGCGGGCGGCGAAACGGGGTGCGAAGACTCCGGCCGCTAAAAATAAAAAATAGGCGATGTCCGCGGACGGCGGCGCCGGATTATTATCAACCCGGCAAAGTGCCCTCCCCCTTTAGGGAAAGGGCCAGGGTGGGGGGGCGAAGGCGGATTCCTCCGTATCGCCCCCCATTCCAACCTTCCGCCTGCAAGGGGGAGTGGTTCGATTCATTTTTAGTATGTTGCCGGATCAATAATAAAGAGCGTCGGCGAAACAACCTCGCCGACAACCAAAGGAGGGAACGGCACGACTCTCCTTGGCAACCCCAAGGCTAAGGTCCCCGCGGCAGGCGCGGAGACTTTAAAAATAAGAGTCAACCCGAGCAGCCATGACCCGCGTCGATTTTTATGTACTGGAAGACAGCGCCCCGCAAGCGCGGGAGCGGCTGGCCTGCCGTCTGACGGAAAAGGCCTTCCGCCTCGGCCACCGGGTGTACATCCACACCCGCTCGCGGGAACAGGCGGCGGCGCTGGACGACCTGCTGTGGACCTTCCGCCAGGGCAGTTTCGTACCCCACGATTTACACGGCAAGGACGGCGGCGCCGCCAGCCCGGTGCTGATCGGCCACGGCGAGGTGCCGGACGATCACCACGAACTGCTGATCAACCTGGCCGACGAGGTGCCGAGCTTCTTCAGCCGCTTCGAGCGGGTGATGGAGACCGTGGACCAGACCGAGGCGCACCGGCTGGCCGGACGGGAACGGTTTCGTTTTTACCGCGACCGGGGTTATGCTCTGCAAACTCACACACTGAGCGCACAGGCCGAGGATGAGTGACGATCCGAACGCAGTCTCCCCAACCGCCGCGGGCATCCCGCCGGTGTTGCGGGACATTGTCGTGCCCGGACCAGACCAATCCATTCCGGTACTCGACCCATCCCAGGCGGTGGCCGAGGCCCTGCCCTTCCTCTCGGCGGAGGCGGTGGCGGAGCTGGCCGACACCCTGCAACTCTCGCTCACCCGCGAGTTGAATTACGCCATCGACGGCGCGGTGTACGAACGCCTGCGGGTGGCGATGGAAGAGGTGGCCAGCAGCGTGAAACAGAATCTTCATCAACAACTGGAGCAACTGCTCCCCGAACTGGTACAGGCCGCGCTGCAACAACAGCTCAAACAAAAAGACCATTGATTAATCCGCGCCGCCGCGAGCAGCGACCCACATATTTTTTTTCGTTCAACCCGGACCCTCCATGGACAAGACGTACAATCCTCACGCCATCGAACAACATTGGTATCAGACCTGGGAACAAAACGGCTACTTCGCCCCGCAAGGTGTCGGTCCTGGTCCTTTAAACAACTCCCCTCTCCCCGGCCCTCTCCCGCCTGCGGGAGAGGGGGAGTATGTAAAGAGTGAATTGACTGGCACCTATTGCATCATGATCCCGCCGCCCAATGTCACGGGCAGCCTGCACATGGGCCACGCCTTTCAAGACACCATCATGGACGCGCTGATCCGTTATCAGCGCATGAACGGCCGCAACACCCTGTGGCAGCCCGGCACCGACCACGCCGGCATCGCGACGCAAATGGTGGTGGAACGCCAGCTCGCGGCGCAAGGCAAAAGCCGCCACGACCTGGGACGCGAGGCCTTCATCGATGCGGTGTGGAAGTGGAAGGGTGAATCGGGCGGCACCATCACCCGCCAATTGCGCCGCCTCGGCGCCTCGCTGGACTGGTCGCGCGAACGCTTCACCATGGACGAGGGTTTATCGGACGCGGTGCGCGAAGTGTTCGTGCGCCTGCATGAAGAAGGTTTGATCTACCGCGGCAAACGCCTGGTGAACTGGGACCCGGTGCTGCACACCGCGGTGTCCGATCTCGAAGTGCTCTCCGAGGAGGAGAACGGCAGCCTCTGGCATATGCGTTATCCGCTCGCCGACGGCAGCGGCCATCTGGTGGTCGCGACCACCCGACCCGAGACCCTGCTGGGCGACGCGGCGGTGGCGGTGCATCCCGAGGATGAACGTTACAAGCACCTCATCGGCAAACAGGTGAAACTGCCGTTGGCCGAACGCTTGATTCCCATCATCGCCGATGACTACGTCGACAAGGAATTCGGCACCGGCTGCGTGAAGATCACGCCGGCGCATGACTTCAACGATTATGCGGTGGGGCAGCGCCACGGTTTGCCGCTGATTAACATCTTCACAAAGGATGCAAAGATCATCGGCCCACTCTCTAATTTCGAATTTGATACTCGACATCAACCCGGACGCCAGGTATTGGTCGATGACGCACCTGATGGTAAGTTTCCTGACGAAATCATCCCGGTGAAATATCACGGCCTCGACCGCTTCGAGGCGCGCAAGCGCGTGGTCGCCGATCTCGACGCGGCGGGGCTCATGGAAAAGATCGAACCGCACAAACTCAAGGTGCCGCGCGGCGACCGCAGCGGCGCGGTGATCGAACCGTTGCTCACCGATCAGTGGTACGTGAAGGTCGCCCCCCTCGCGCAACCCGCGATCGAGGCCGTCGAGAGCGGCGCCATCAAATTCGTCCCCGACAACTGGAAGAACACCTATTTCGAGTGGATGCGCAACATCGAGGACTGGTGCATCTCGCGGCAGATCTGGTGGGGGCATCGCATTCCGGCTTGGTACGACGATCAGGGCAATATCTATGTCGCGCGCAGCGGCGACGAGGCCCATGCGCAGGCGCGCGCGCGCCACGGCAAAGATGTCGATTTGCAACAAGACGAGGACGTGCTCGACACCTGGTTCAGCTCGGCGCTGTGGCCGTTTTCCACTTTGGGCTGGCCGCAACAGACCGCGGAGCTGAAAACCTTTTATCCCACCAGCGTGCTGGTCACCGGCTTCGACATCATCTTTTTCTGGGTGGCGCGGATGATCATGATGGGCCTCAAATTCACCGGCGAGGTGCCGTTCCGCGAGGTCTACATCCACGGCCTGGTGCGCGACGCCCACGGCCAGAAGATGTCGAAGTCGAAAGGCAATGTGCTCGACCCCATCGATCTCATCGACGGCATCGATCTCGAATCGCTGGTGAAGAAGCGCACCAGCGGTCTGATGCAACCGGAGATGGCCAAGAAAATCGAACAGGCGACGCGCAAGGATTTCCCGGCGGGCATTCCCGCCTTCGGCACCGACGCGCTGCGTTTCACCTTCGCCTCTCTGGCCACCACCGGCCGCGACATCAAATTCGATCTCGGCCGCATCGAGGGCTATCGCAATTTCTGCAACAAGCTGTGGAACGCCACCCGTTATGTGTTGATGAACACCGAGGGCCAGGACTGCGGTCTCGAGGGTGACGTGGAACTCAGCCTCGCCGATCGCTGGATACTCTCGCGGTTGCAGCTCGTAACCCAGCAGGCGCGGGAACATTGCGAGGCCTATCGTCTCGACCTGATGGCTCAGGCAATTTACGAATTCACCTGGAATGAATTCTGCGACTGGTATCTCGAACTCAGCAAGCCGGTGCTAAACGCCGACGACAGCAGCGCGGCGGCGCGGCGCGGCACCCGCCGCACCCTGGTGCAGGTGCTCGAAACCATACTGCGCTTGGTCCATCCGCTGATGCCCTTCATCAGCGAAGAGATATGGCAACGCGTCGCGCCGCTGGCCGGCAAACAGGGCGTGACCATCATGCTGCAACCCTATCCCGACGCCGATGAAAAACTCGTCGATCACCGGGTCGCGGAGGAGATGGCCTGGCTGATGGAATTCATCCTCGGTGTGCGCAAAATCCGCGGCGAGATGAACATCCCGCCGCGCAAACCGCTGCCGGTGCTGTTGCAGAACTGGAGCGAGGAGGACCGCCGCCGCGCAGAAACGACGCGCAATTACAGCGGTTTTCTTTCATCGCTGGAATCGATTACTTTTCTTTCCGCCGACCAGCCCGCGCCCGACTCCGCCACCGCGCTGGTGGGCGAGATGAAGGTGTTGATCCCGATGACGGGGCTGATCGACAAAGAGGCCGAGTTGGCGCGCTTAAATAAAGAGATGGAAAAGCTGAGCAAGGATTTGGAGCGCGGCGAACAGAAACTGCAAAATCCCAATTTCGCCGACAAGGCGCCGCCCGAGGTGGTGGCCAAGGAACGGCAGCGCATGGACGAAGTGCGCTCTTCTCTCGGCAAACTGCAAGAGCAACACCGGCGCATCAGCGCCATGTCATGACGGCAGGCGAACCGCGCCAGCTCGTGGCCGTTTACCCCGGGGTCGGAAAACAAGGAAACAGCGCTCGATTTCCGACCCCGGGGTGAAGAGGGCTCTTTACTCCACCCCCACCCTGTCCCCCGCACGGGGGGCGGGAACGCGGGGCAACGACTTCTGAGTGGGCCGTCGGCGAAAGGCGTTCACTCTCCGCGAAGGGATGGACGTATCGCTTAAGTTGCGGAAATCGGCAAGCCGCGGGCGACCTCAGCCGGCCTGTTTTTCGGCGGCCTCATCGATGCGTTCCAGACGGTAGCCGTGCTGATATACCGCGCTGAGGCGCCAGCCGTTGTCAGGGATCAAGCCCAATTTGCCGCGAATGCGGCTGATATGGGTATCGACGGTGCGGGTGTTGAGATCGGAGCGTTGCCCCCAGACACTTTCCATGATGTGTTTGCGCGAAATCAAACGTCCCACGTTTCTCAGCAAAAAAACCGCCAGATCGAATTCTTTATGCGTCAATTCCAGCGGCTGGCCGTCGCGGGTAATGGAGCGGCGCAGGTTGTCCACCCCATAGGCGCCCACCTCCAAAACCTCGTTCTTCGCGTCCTGCATGCCGGCACGCCGCCCCAAGGCGGTGATACGCGCCAGCATTTCCAGGGGCTTGATCGGCTTAATCATGTAATCGTCGGCGCCCTGCTCCAAGGCGTAGACGACATCCTGCTCGCTGTCGCGCCCGGTAACGAACAACACCGGCATGTGCCAATCGTACTGTTCACGCAGTTTGAGCAGCACTTCATCGCCGTTGATATCGGGCAACAACCAATCGAGCACCACCAGATCGAAGCTATCGGTGACCCCCGCGCGCAGGAATTTTTCACCCAGGCTAAAGTGGATGCAGGCGTGTCCCGCCGCTGCAAGCCACGCTTGCATGTAATGCGCCTGTTCAGGGTCGTCTTCAAGTAATGCAATACGCATCTTGTTCATCCCCATGCCCGCGCCGCATCACCGGAGCGAGAATCTAGCCCGATTTATTATCATTCGATTGAGAGAGGATATTACACGCAAAATCTTGAGCGCACAAAAGGGGCGGTATTCACGGCGATCGGGGCGGACCCATCCCTGATCACGCGGAAAAGCGGGCCGCGACTTGGCGGCGCGCTTGCATAAAATGGCTTAAAAACACGATTAAACATCATGCCAAGCCATCAGCGCCTCATGGGCCGGCCGCCCTCATTCGGCAGACATGACGCAAGACCGCCGCGGACATGAGCCTCCGGGCTCAAGCGGTGAGGGCTTCATGCAATCGGCCTGCGCCTCGGCGCGGACGCAGACCGCCTTTACGGAAATTCAATTGGGCTCGGCGCGGGTAGCCGGCTTGACGATTATTATCTCGCCCCCACGGCGCGGGGCATCTCGGCCGCGACCAGCTCGCTGTGTAAATGGAAAGTGGAGCGCCGCTCCGCGGTCTTGTCGCCCATGACGGACTGGGCGAATTGCTCGAACAGGTGTTCGACGTTCACCAAGAAGGGGTATCGTTCGCCGCGATGCCAGGCCGGCTCCCCCACTTGCTGCAACTCTAAAGGCAATATATGCGTTATCACTTTGGACAATGCCTTGGTAATGAACATATACCAATGCTGGACGCCGGACTCATGACTATAAGCCACCGCCGCATCCAGCAATACCCGGAGGATCTCGGCGGTACGTAAACGCTTGCGCAACTCGGACGGCGCCATGCCGATCACCCCCTCGGCGCTCACCGGTGACAGGGGGCTCGGCGTTTCACAAGGCAAGACCTGACTAGGCACGCGACGGCGGTAATGACCGATCATGCATAAGCGGGAGATTTCCAATACTTGATCGGCGGGGGGCCGCAGCCCCTCTTCTATCGTGGTGCGCGTCTCCATGGGCAAGGCCTTCCCGCGGGGAAAGACCATACGCATCGCGGCGACCCATTGATCGGTGCCCCGCTCCCGCACCAAAAAGTGGGCCGCCTGGTCATCCCACTCGTCTTTTTCCTCCCCCTCGGGGAAATAAGCGGGATCCTCGAAACCCGTCTCCACACAAAACACTTGATAACGGAGTTGATAATGTACACGGCGGCTCCACTCGTCGTCCGCCAGAACGACTTCAAAAGATTCCTTAAACATGATTGTCTCCCTGGCCTATCCCTTTTAATGGATGAGGGCCATCCAAAATTCTATCCATGCCGGGCATGACGACGCCCGCCCCAAACCTCTATTGCTGATCCTTCACCACCCATGGCGCACATCCGACAGATTGCCGCCCGAGTGTTACATTGGTTTGACTTGAGATAGGTCTATCTCCCGCTGACGCACGCGCCTATCCAAGACGATTTTCTCAACGCCTCGCCGACCCACTAGGTAAAGAAGCTTCACGATACGAAAACAGGGCTGACAACCCCTCGAGCAACCCTGGCGCAGAGTGAATTTTAATTCTTAAATACAATCGGTTAATCTTAGAGTGCTCCCTTTTGAAACCCTACCCTCTCAATGGGGGAGACAATAGCCCGTGATCGAAATTTATGTCAACGAATCCAACCATTTTTTACGTCTCCGTTTAGAGACATTACGCGAAATAAACGGCGTGGCGCCTTACTCTATTGTCCGATCATTCTCCGACGGAAGACCGCCCGAGGGTGGCGACGGTGATCTATAATCAACCCTCCTTCGGGGGGAACCAGGCGAGCGGCCCGCGCCGCGGGTGAAATCGAGGCATCACATCGCCCAAGCGGCCGCCAGGCACCGCCAGCGGCCCCGGCAATGACCTTGCGCCAGGGGATAAACGACGTCTTACGGGATAACAACACGATGCCAGCCATCAGCAGCCAACCCACCGCCAAGTCACTGTACTTTTATGGCCCCAAGTCTTTCCTGACCCTGGTCTTGATCGGTTTCGGCGTGGTCGCCCTGCCTTTGACCTTCGCCCTGATTTACGGCGCCATCCATGTCGACCGGCTCGCCACTCAAAGCCAAACCACGGTTTATAAAGCGGTGCGGACCACGCAACACACCCGCATGCTGCTGGAACAACTGACCGCCATGGAACGCACGGCCCGCCAATACCGGGTATTGGGCGATGCCGCGCTTTTTCAGGTATACGCCGAGAAACATCAAAATTTTCAGGTGACGGTGAATGTGTTGTTGGAGGCGATTCAAAATCCGTCGGTGACCGCGCAACTGCATGCCCTCGCCGAAAAGGAGAGGCGGCAATTTCACCTGCTCAGCGGCGGCAACGCCGATTCGGCGCGGGCTGAGGCCGCGATCGGACACTTCATCGAATTGACCGCGATCGCCCAAAACATTCTGGCCGAGAGCAACCAGGTCATCGATGAAGAGGTGGCCGCCATGCATCAGGCCACCGAGCGGACCTTAAAAGCGTTCTTGTGGCTGGCGTTCTCATTGGGGCCGGCGGCGGTGATCTTCGCGGGCGTCTTCGTCGTCCTGCTCAACCGCCCCATAAAACAAATCGACCAGGCCATCCGCCAGCTCGGCGGCGGGCAATTCTCGACCCCGGTCACCGTCACCGGTCCGCGCGACATGGAATACCTCGGCCAGCGCCTCGAATGGCTGCGCCAACAGCTCGCCGACCTCGAAAAACAAAAAACCAATTTCATCCGCCATGTCTCGCACGAATTGAAAACTCCGCTCACAGCCTTGCGCGAAGGCGCGGAGCTGCTGGCCGACGAAGTGGTCGGCGGCCTGCGCGGCGAACAAAAGGAGGTGGTGAGCATCCTCCAGCAAAACAGCATCAAGCTGCAGAAACTCATCGAAGATCTGCTCAACTTCAACGTCGCCGCCGGGCCGCAGGCCTACAACCATAGCGAACCGCTGCGGCTCGACCGGATCATCGTCAACGTCGCCAACGATCACAAACTCAGCATGGTCGCCAAAGGCATCCACCTGCAAATGGATATCCCGCCGGTGACGCTGGAGGGCGAGCCGGAAAAGTTGCGGCTAATCGTCGACAACCTGCTCTCCAACGCGGTTAAATATTCGCCTCACGGCGGCACCATCCGCCTCGCGTTGCGGGAACAGGGCAAGCACGTTATCCTCGACGTGCACGATTCGGGACCCGGTATCGGTCCCGAGGAGTCGTCGAAGATTTTCGAGGCGTTTTATCAAGGCCAGGCGCCGGTTGACGGTTACATCAAGGGTTCCGGCCTGGGTTTATCCATCGCACGGGAACACACGCTTGCCCATGATGGCCGGATCGAAGCCCTGCCCGACAGCGAGGGCGCCCATTTACGGGTCACGCTTCCCCACAAACAAATCAAACATACCCATGCTGCATAATTGGCGAACCTTCTTCCTTGTTATCACCGCGCTGGGCGTCACGGCCTGTAGCGGCGTAAAGACTCAACCGTCCGTAAGCGCCCCGCCGGCGGCGCGGGCCGCAGAACCGGTGCAGCCCGATCTTGAATTGGACGCGCTGGTCACCACCCGCTGGTGGCTGGATTACCACCGCAACATGCACGCCCCGCTGCCAAACACGCTGACCGCCGAATACAAAAGCGCGGCGGCGGCCTGGTCGTCCGACAACTCCCTGCACAACCGCCTGCGCATGATCACCCTGCTCAGTTTGCGCGACGCCCCTTTCTACGACCCGGAACGGGCGCTCAAATTGCTCAACGAGCTCATCGACGAGCCCGACGGGCAACCCAAAATAATTCAAGACGCCGCCGTCCTGGTGAAATCGAATATTCTCACCGTACTGCAGGATCAGAAAAAGATTCAAACCCTCGCGGGTAAAATTAAGGAATTGCAAAATAACAACACGGCCATTCAGCAGCAGCTGGATGCCTTGAAGGAAATCGAACGAAGCATTTACGAACGCCGCAAAGTCGAGGTGACCAATAAACAATGAACCGCGCCAAAGGAAAAGTATTACTGATTGACGACGACCCCGGTCTGCTGCGGCTGATCTCGATCCGGCTCAACACCGCCGGTTATGACGTCATCCCGATGGACAGCGGCGAACGAGCGCTCGCCCAGTTCTCCATCCATCGGCCTCAGGTAGTGGTCACCGATCTGCGCATGAACGGTATGGACGGCATGGCGGTGTTCGAGGCCGTCCATCAACGTTATCCCATGATCCCGGTGATCATCCTCACCGCCCACGGCACCATCCCCGATGCGGTGAACGCCACCAAGCGTGGCGTGTTCGGTTTTCTCACCAAACCCTTCGAGAGTAAGACGCTGCTCGACCAAATCAACAAAGCCATCGAGATCAGCGGCAACAGCCAGATCGCCGACACCGAAACCACCGGCGACACCGGTTGGCGCCGCGAAATCATCACCCGCAATCCGGTGATGGAGGACGTGCTGCATCAGGCGCGCCTGGTCGCGGAAAGCGACATCAGCGTGTTCATCCACGGCGAGAGCGGCACCGGCAAAGACCTGCTGGCCCGCGCCATCCACAAGGCCAGTCCGCGTCACGATCAGTCCTTCGTCGCCATCAATTGCAGCGCCATCCCCGAACCCTTGCTCGAATCGGAATTGTTCGGCCACAGCAAAGGCTCGTTCACCGGCGCGACCCGCAACCACAAGGGCCTGTTTCAGGCCGCGGATAAAGGCAGTTTATTCCTCGATGAAATCGGAGATATGCCGCTCTCGCTGCAAGCGAAGTTGTTGCGGGTGCTGCAGGACCGCGAAGTGCGGCCGGTCGGCGCCACCGAGGCGGTCAAGGTGGATGTGCGCGTGATCTCCGCGACTCACCGCAACCTCGAACAAGCGATGCTCCAGGGCCATTTCCGCGAAGATCTGTATTACCGCCTCAACGTGGTCGCCCTGGAAATCCCCGCGCTGGCCCAACGCCGCGAAGACATTCCGCTGCTCGCCAGCCATTTCCTGGCCCGGCTCGCCGCGAAGAACCGGCGCGAGATCGAAGGCTTCTCGCCAGAGGCCCTGGAATTGATGATAGGGGCGCCCTGGCCGGGCAATGTGCGGCAATTGCTCAACGTCGTGGAGCAGGTGGTCGCCCTGTCCACCACGCCGATCGTGCCGGCGTCGCTGGTGAATAAAGCCTTGCGCAACGAGTCGGGAGACATCCTCTCCTTCGCCGACGCCCGCAATCGCTTCGAGCGCGATTATCTGGTGCAATTACTGCAAATCACCCAAGGCAGCGTCACCCAGGCCGCGCGGCTGGCCAAACGCAACCGCACGGAGTTTTATAAATTGCTGCGCCGTCATCATCTGGAACCCGGCCTCTTCAAGGAAGCCGCCTTCTAGACTCCGCCGCGTCGCGGGACTTTTAGTGCTCCCGCGTCGCCAGGAATTGAATCTCCGGCCAACGCTCCATGGTCAGATTCAAATTGACCCGGGTCGGCGCCAGGTAAGTAAGGTCGCCGCCGCCGTCCAAGGCCAGGTTGTCGTGGGCCTTGCGGCGGAATTCCTCAAGACGTTTGGCGTCGTCGCACAGCACCCAGCGCGCCGTCGCCACCGCCGCCGCCTCGAAAATGCATTCCACGCCGTATTCATCTTTCAGCCGTTGCGCCACCACGTCGAACTGCAACACCCCCACCGCGCCCAGGATCAAATCATTGCTATTGAGCGGCCGGAACAACTGGGTGGCCCCCTCTTCGCACAACTGTTCCAGGCCCTTCTGCAAGGCCTTCATCCGCAGCGGATCGCGCAGCCGCGCGCGGCGGAACAACTCCGGCGCGAAGTGGGGGATGCCGGTGAACTTCAACACCTCCCCTTCGCTGAAGGTATCGCCGATCTGGATGGTGCCGTGATTGTGCAGACCGATGATGTCGCCGGGATAGGCGTCTTCCACCTGCTCCCGCTCGCGGGCCATGAAGGTGATGGCGTTGGCGATTTTCACGTCGCGGCCCAACCGTACCTGATGCAGCTTCATGCCCTTGCTGTAGGCGCCGGAACACACCCGCATGAAGGCGATGCGATCGCGGTGCGCCGGGTCCATATTGGCCTGGATCTTAAATACGAAACCCGTGAATTTTTCTTCATCGGGCGACACGTCGCGACTGGTGGCATGGCGCGGCAAGGCCGCGGGGGCGTATTCCGCCATGGCGTTCAACAAATCCTCGACGCCGAAATTATTCACCGCCGAACCGAAAAACACCGGCGTCAGCCGGCCGGCGCGATAGGCCGCCAGGTCGAACTCATGGCTGGCGCCCTTGACCAACTCCACTTGATCGCGAAACTCGCGGGCCATGCCGCCGAACAAATCGTCCAGCCGCGGATTATCCAATCCCTCGATCACCTCGCCCGCCTGAATGCGGCCGCCGTGGGTGGAACTGAATAAATGCACGCTGTTGGTGTAGAGATTGAACACGCCTTTGAAACCCTTGCCCATGCCGATGGGCCAGGTGATGGGCGCGCATTGAATCTTGAGCACCGATTCGACCTCGTCCAACAGATCGATGGGCTCGCGGCCTTCGCGGTCCAGCTTGTTGATGAAGGAGATGATCGGCGTATCGCGCAGGCGGCACACTTCCATCAGCTTGATGGTGCGCTCCTCCACGCCCTTGGCGCTGTCGATCACCATCAGCGCCGAATCCACCGCGGTGAGGGTGCGGTAGGTGTCCTCGGAGAAGTCTTCGTGACCGGGGGTGTCGAGCAGATTAACCACCACGCCCTGATAGGGGAACTGCATCACCGAGGTGGTGACCGAGATACCGCGCTGTTTTTCCAGCTCCATCCAATCCGAGGTGGCGTGACGGGACGCCTTGCGCCCTTTCACCGCGCCCGCCAATTGGATGGCACCACCATAGAGCAGGAGTTTTTCGGTGAGGGTAGTCTTGCCGGCGTCCGGGTGCGAAATGATGGCGAACGTGCGCCGCCGCGCCGCCTCTGCTGCGATACTTGCCATGAAATTCTTTATAACGACGTTGACTGAAAAGGTTGCGCATTATACACAGCGGGCTCGCTTCCCTGAAACCGGCAAGACAGCGCCGGTCCCGGCGGACACTTCCCTCCGGCGCGCATGGCGCCACACGCCATCTCGTCCATCACGCCCTCGGTCGGCGGCACACGTAAACAAATAAATAATTCCGCAATGTGATGAAACCTCCACTCTTTCTCGAGTGTCGAAAAAATGACTACCGAAAAGACTTAAGCTAGGGAAATTCTGAAATTGGGACCGGCCGGACGGCGGTCGCGTCCGGCGGTATCCGGCGGGCATGGACCTGATTAACTAATTGTCTATAATCGGATAAGTACTGTGATAATTGGAGTGCAGTCCGATTCCGTGGAGATGCCGACCGACACTGAAACCGTGTAAGAGTATTGGCCTGATAGTTGCAAATTCTCGTCTGAGTGCCAATACATAGGATAGACAGCGTCAAAGCGACACCCTCGGCATTGGGCGGCGGCGCCCCCGCAAAGCATGGGAGAGAACTGATTATGAGTATCTTCGATAGTTACCAGGCGCGATATGAAGAAGCTCGGCAAGAAGAGCTGACCCTCAACGAATATCTCGAAATTTGCAAAACCGACCCCGCCGCTTATGCCACCGCGGCCGAGCGTCTGCTCATGGCGATCGGCGAACCGGAACTGCTGGACACCAGCAAGGATTCCCGCCTTAGCCGCATCTTCGCCAACAAGGTCATGAAAATCTATCCCGCCTTCCGCGATTTCTACGGCATGGAAGAGACCATCGAGCAAATCGTCGCCTTCTTCCGCCATGCGGCCCAGGGTCTGGAAGAGAAAAAACAGATTCTCTACCTGCTCGGCCCACCGGGCGGCGGCAAATCCTCGCTGGCGGAGAAACTCAAATCGCTGATGGAGCACATCCCCTTCTACGCGATCAAGGACTCGCCGGTGAACGAATCGCCGCTCGGACTGTTCTCGCGCCAGGAAGACGGTCGTATCCTCGAAGAAGACTACGGCATCCCGCAACGCTATCTAGGCAAGATCATGTCGCCTTGGGCGGTCAAACGCCTGCACGAATACAACGGCGACATCACCAAGTTCAAGATAGTGAAGCGTCTGCCCTCGATCTTGCGTCAAATAGCCATTGCCAAAACCGAACCCGGCGACGAAAACAACCAGGACATCTCCAGCCTGGTGGGCAAGGTCGATATCCGCAAACTCGAGCAATTTTCACAAGACGACCCCGACGCCTACAGCTACTCCGGCGGCCTGTGCCTGGCCAATCAGGGCATGCTTGAATTCGTCGAGATGTTCAAGGCCCCCATCAAGGTGCTGCACCCCTTGCTGACCGCCACTCAGGAAGGCAACTACAAAGGCACGGAAGGGTTCGCGGCCATCCCCTTCGACGGCATCATCCTCGCGCATTCCAATGAATCGGAGTGGCAGGCCTTCCGCAACAACAAAAACAACGAGGCCTTCCTCGATCGCATTTACATCGTCAAGGTGCCGTATTGCCTGCGCGTCCACGAGGAGATGAAGATCTATGAAAAACTGCTGACCAACTCGTCGCTATCCAATTCGCCGTGCGCGCCCGGCACCTTGGAAATGATGGGCCAGTTCGCGATCCTGTCCCGCGTCAAGGACCCGGAAAATTCCAGCATCTATTCCAAGATGCGGGTCTATGACGGCGAAAATCTCAAGGACGTCGATCCAAAATCCAAGTCCTATCAGGAATACCGCGACTTCGCCGGCCCGGACGAAGGCATGTCCGGCCTGTCCACCCGCTTCGCCTTCAAGATACTCTCCAAGGTGTTCAATTACGATCATTCGGAGATCGCCGCCAACCCGGTACACTTGCTGTACATCCTCGAACAACAGATCGAGCAGGAGCAGTACCAGCCGGAAGTGAAGGACCGTTATCTCTCCTTCCTCAAAGGTTATCTGGCGCCGCGCTACGCGGAATTCATCGGCAAGGAAATTCAGACCGCCTATCTCGAATCCTATTCCGAGTTCGGGCAAAACATCTTCGACCGCTACGTCACCTACGCCGACTACTGGATCCAGGATTCGGAATACCGCGACCCGGATACCGGCGAATTCCTCGACCGCGCGGCCCTCAACAGCGAACTGGAAAAGATCGAAAAACCGGCGGGCATCAGCAACCCGAAGGATTTCCGCAATGAGATCGTGAACTTCGTCCTGCGGGCGCGGGCCAATAATGCCGGCAAAAATCCCTCGTGGACCAGTTACGAGAAACTCCGCGAGGTGATCGAGAAAAAGATGTTCTCCACTACCGAGGATCTGTTGCCGGTGATTTCATTCAACGCCAAATCGACGTCGGACGACAAAAAGAAGCATGAGGAGTTCGTCAACCGTATGGTGACCAAGGGCTACACGCCCAAGCAGGTTCGCCTGTTATGCGAGTGGCACCTGCGTACCCGTAAATCGTCTTAACCATACAGGACGGGCATATAGCGTGTCGCAATTCATCGACAGACGGCCCAATGGCAAAAACAAAAGCGCGGTCAACCGCCACAAATTTATCCGGCGCTACAAAAACCAGATAAAAAAGGCGGTGTCCGATGCGATCGCGGAGCGCAGCATCACCGATCTCAACCGGGGTGAAAAAATCAACATCCCGGCGAAAGACATCTCGGAACCGGTGATCCACCATGGGCCGGGCGGTCATCGCGAGACCGTCCATCCCGGCAACACCGATTTCGTGACCGGCGACCGCCTGCCCCGTCCGCTGGGCGGGTCGGGCGGCGGTGGCAGCGGCAAGGCCAGCGACAGCGGCGAAGGCCTCGACGACTTCGTCTTTCAAATCTCCCGCGAGGAATTCCTCGATCTGTTCTTCGAGGATTTGGAACTGCCCGATCTGGTCAAGACCCAATTGCAAAAACTCATGCGGGAAAAGACCGTGCGCGCCGGCTACACCAACGACGGCGTCCCCACCAACATCAATATCATCCGTTCGCTGAAAGGCGCGCTCAGCCGGCGCATCGCGCTGCGCTCGCCGCTGCAGGGTCAATTGCGCGAAGCGGAAAAGGAACTGGAGGCGCTGTTGTTGTTGCATGGCGAGTCCGGTCCCGGGATCGCCGTGTTGCGCGAAAAGATCGCTCACCTGAAGGCCAGGATCAAGGCAGTGCCTTTCATCGACACCTTCGATCTGCGTTACAACAACCGGGTCAAACAGCCCTATCCTTCCAGCCAGGCGGTGATGTTTTGCCTGATGGACGTCTCCGGCTCCATGGACCAGGGCAAAAAGGATATGGCCAAGCGTTTTTTCACGCTGCTGTATTTCTTCCTCACCGGCACCTACGAACACATCGATCTGGTCTTCATCCGCCACCACACCATCGCCAAGGAAGTGGATGAAAACGAATTTTTCTACTCGCGGGAAACCGGCGGCACGGTGGTCTCCAGCGCGCTCAAGCTCATGGAGGAGATCATCGATAAGCGTTATTCGCCCTCGGAGTGGAATATCTATGCCGCGCAGGCCTCCGACGGCGACAACTGGAGCGACGACTCGCCTTTATGCAAAGAGGTGCTCACCAAATCCATCATGCCGCGAGTGCAGTATTACGCCTACATCGAAATCACCGAAGACACGCCGCGCGGCTTGTGGCGCGAATTTCAAAACGTCAAACGAGCCTGTCCCAATTTCGCGATGCAGCGCATCGAGAAGGCGGCCGATATCTTCCCGGTTTTCCGCAAACTCTTTAAGAAAAAGGCCGCGGCATGAGCGACAACAAGCTGCCCTATACCTCGGAGTGGACCTACGAGTTATTGCAGCGCTACGACGAAGAAATCGCCAAGATCGCCGCGGGATACCGCCTCGATACCTATCCCAATCAAATCGAAGTCATCAGTGCCGAACAGATGATGGACGCCTATTCCTCGGTGGGCATGCCGGTGGGTTATCACCACTGGTCCTTCGGCAAACAATTCCTCAGCGTCGAACAGCGTTACAAACGCGGCCAGATGGGCCTCGCCTATGAAATCGTGATCAACTCCAATCCCTGCATCGCCTATCTCATGGAGGAAAACTCCATGACCATGCAGGCCCTGGTGATCGCCCACGCCGCCTACGGCCACAATTCGTTTTTCAAAGGCAATTACCTGTTCCGCACCTGGACCAATCCGGATTCGATCATCGACTATCTGGTATTCGCCAAAAAATACGTGGCGGAATGCGAGCGGCGCCACGGCGAAGAAGAAGTGGAACTGATCCTGGATTCCTGCCATGCCTTGATGAATTACGGCGTGGACCGTTACAAGCGCCCGCCGCGCCTCTCGGCGCAAGAAGAAAGAATGCGGCAGCGTGAACGCGAGGAGTTTCTTCAATCTCAAGTGAACGATCTATGGCGGACCATCCCCAGGACGGATTCCGCCGCCGATGCCGCCAAGGCCGCGCGCTTCCCCCCCGAGCCTCAGGAAAACATGCTGTACTTCATCGAAAAAAACGCGCCTTTATTGGAACCGTGGCAACGGGAGCTGGTGCGCATCGTGCGCAAAATCGCCCAATATTTCTATCCGCAACGGCAAACCCAGGTCATGAACGAGGGCTGGGCGACCTTCTGGCACTACACCATACTCAACACCCTCTATGAAAAAGGCCTGGTCACCGACGGTTTCATGATCGAGTTTTTGAAGACCCACACCAACGTAGTCTCCCAGCCGCCTTTCAACAGCCCTTATTATTCGGGCATCAACCCGTACGCGCTGGGGTTCGCCATGATGAGCGACATTCGGCGCCTATGCGAAAATCCCACCGAAGAAGACCGCCACTGGTTTCCCGAACTGGCCGGCACCGATTGGGTAAAGTCGCTGGACTTCGCCATGCGTAATTTCAAGGACGAGAGTTTCATCGCCCAATATCTCTCGCCCAAACTGATCCGCGACTTCAAGCTCTTCAGCGTGCTGGACGACGACACCGACAATCACATGGAGATCTCCGCCATCCACGATGAAAACGGTTACCGCCGGGTGCGGCGGGTGCTGGCCGGTCAATACAATCTCAGCATGCGCGAGCCCAATATCCAGATCTACAGCGTCAACCTGCGCGGCGACCGCTCGCTGACCCTGCGCCACACCCAGCACCACCGCCAACCCCTCGCCGACGACATCAACGAAGTCCTGCGCCATTTCACCCGGCTATGGGGATTCACCGTGAAGCTCGAAACCGCCGGCGAGGACGGCAAGATCGAAACCACTCATGAATGCGAGCGGGAACACTGAGCCCCGGCCGCTTAAGTCGTCACATCCCCAAAGTTAACCCGTTCTCAATCCCCGGGATTGCCGCCCGATCTTACTAAAAGTTTTCCATTCAGCTCCCGATAACCCCCTTACGTAAATCGAAATGGGCATCCGCTGGGCGCGTCCGGCCTATAAAATCACTGGGAAATCAACAGTTGCATGCCGTTACGGACCATCAAGCATCGACCGCCCCGCCGGGTTCCACACCGCGCGGCGGCCCGGACCCCAGCCCCACGCCGGCGCCCATCGCCG
Organism: uncultured Gammaproteobacteria bacterium; assembly: GCA_963729605.1. Lineage (GTDB taxonomy): Bacteria > Pseudomonadota > Gammaproteobacteria > DRLM01 > DRLM01 > CAKKSB01. Next base: position 246,225 of record CAVSNY010000006.1, read on the forward strand.
CGGAAATGATGATGGCAGCGGCCCTCGATTTACCCGTCCCGCCCCTTTGCGCGCTCAGCGCGGAAACCGCCATCCATCAAGGCGAACGCACCGTGGTGGAATTGATCGACGGCCGCAAACTCATCGGCAAACTCGACAGCTTCGATTCGGACAAAGGTAAGATCGGCATCCTCATCGAGGGCCAGGAAAAAACCAAGAAACTGGGCATGCATGAAATCCGGCTCATGCGGATACCGCACCCGCGCCGCTGGCAACGCGACGACGATTCCATCCTCTCCACCGCCAAAGGGGTGCGCGTCTCCACCGAGCCGCTGGAATTTGAAATCGAATTCACCGATCACAGCACCATCGACGGCACCAGCTTCGGTTTTCGCAACGGCCGGCACGGCATTCATCTCTTTCCGGTGCAGGACGGCGATCAATATACCCACCTCTTCGTGCCCAACAACGCCATCGCCAAACACCGCATCGGCAAGCACCTGGGCCAGCAACTCGTCAAAGACCGGGTGGTCAGCGACCAAGACGTGGCCATCGTATTGCTCGAACAGCAGGAATACCGCTCCCGCTCATTGGGCGAACAACTCGTCCTCACCGCCATTGTCAGTACCGAACAACTGGAACGCGCGCTCAAACACCAGCAAACCATGCCGCATTTGCAACTCGGTGAAATCCTGGTGCAGGACCGGCTGATCAGCCAACAGCAGCTCGACGCGGCGCTCAGCCAGCAACAACGCCAACGCCACACGACCCTCGGCGAGCTCTTGACCGCGCGCGGGGTGATCAAACAAGAAGACATCCAAAAAAGTCTGGCCAACAAACTCGGCATCCCCTTCGTGGATCTCCGCCGATTCCCGCTCGACCCGGCGGTGCTCAAGCTGGTCGATGAAACCATCGCCATCCGCCATACCGTCATGCCGCTGCGGCGTTATCAAGGAAAGCTGGTGGTCGCCATGGAAGACCCCACCCACTGGGAAACCATGGACACCCTGCACGCGATCACCGGCCACCCCATCGATCCGGTGATGGCCGTGCGCGCCGATTTGAGCTGGGCCATCGACTATTATTACCGCGACGGCCACACCAGCCCGCCGCCGGAGACGGCCGCCGCGCCGGCGCCCGCCGCCGACACGCCGCCGATCTCCAAACTTGATCCGGGCCCGCCGCCGGCCGCGGCGACGCCGCGGCAGAAGCCCGCGGTAAGCGCCGCCGTATCCGCCAATGCGGCGGCGGATAAATTCGGCGCTGAAACCGCCGTGCCGCCCGAAGCGGCCAACCGCGACACGGCGGCCGCCGATTTTCTGCGCGAACTGATACTCGGCGCGGCCCGTGAGGAGAGCAACGCGATACACCTCGAATCGGTGCCGCAGCACGGCGCGCGGATCCGCCTGCGCCAAAACAGCGAACTCATCGAGCAGGGCGCCATCACCGCCGAATTATGGCCCAAGCTGCTGGGCGAGCTGCGCACGCTCGCCCACTTCGACGCCCGGCAAGACGACGGCGCGCACATCGGCCTCATCGAACGGTCTTTTTTATATCCCACCACCTTGGAAGTGCGCGTCTACTACATCCCCACCTTCGACGGCGAACACGACGTGGTGCTCAAAATCACCTCGCTGAGTCACCAGCGCGCCCTCACCGAACTGGGTTTCAGCGATGGCAATCTCAAGCGGATCGACGAACTCACCCTGGACGGCCACGGCCTGTTCCTGGTCTGCGGCCCGACCGGCTCCGGCAAAACCACGCTGCTGCACGCCCTGTTGCTGCATCTCAACCACGGCGGCAAAAAAATCTGGATGCTCGACAATACCGAACGCAATATGCCGGCCAATATCCGCCATGTGCGGCTGGGCAACGGACTGGACGCGCCCCATGACGACCCCATCGAGGCCCTGCTCGGCGCCGATCCCGACCTGGTGATGATCAATCCGCTGTCGCAGCCGCGGCTGGCCAAACAGGCGGTCAGCGGCGCGCTGGCCGGCCCGCAGATCCTGGCCGGTCTGCCGGCGCGCAGCTCCGGCGAAGCGGTGGAACGGCTCACCAACATGGGCGTGCCGCGTTACGAACTCGCCGACGCCCTCAGCGCCGTGCTGACCCAACGGCCGGTGAAAAGACTGTGCGAGCACTGTAAAAAATCCTACGTGCCGACCGCCGACGAATTGCGCGGCCTCGCCGCGGAATATTTCGGCGACGCGCCGGACGAAGCGGCGCCGCGGACGGATACCTCGCGCGAAAAGATCCTGGAAAAGTGGCAGAAAACCTGGGGCGGCAATAAAGGGCAGCTCATGCTGCATCGGGCGGCGGGCTGTAAACACTGCCAAAAAACCGGTTACGCCGGGCAGTTGTCCCTCCATGAATTATTGGAAGTCAGCCCGCCGGTAAAACGGGCAATCGTCGACGGCGCCGGCGCCGCGGCCATCCTGCGCGCCGCCCTCGGCAGCGGTTTGAAAACCCTTAAACAAGACGGCATCGAAAAGGTGCTGCAAGGCCACACCGACCTCATTCAAGTGCGCGCCGCCTGCGCCCGTTAAGGCGCGTTTTTCCCCTTCACGGTGGTAGGGTGCCGCGCGCCGGCGGAGCGGGCCGCCGCTGATGCCACACCCGCGCGAGCAATAGCGCGATTAAAATCATCCCGTACACCACCGGCTCCCGCACGTCGGCCTTCACCAACCAGAGGTAATGCATCACACCGAGGGTGGCCGCCACGTAAACCAGCTGATGCAGCGTGGTCCACCGGCGGCCGAGACGGCGCATCATGGTGTTGGTCGAGGTGGCCGCCAAGGGTATCAACAACACAAACGCCGTAAACCCCACCGTGATATACGGCCGCTTGATGATGTCTTTGACGATGGCGTTGAGATCGAAGAAATGATCGAATACCAGCCAGATCGCGAAATGCAGGACCGCGTAAAAAAACGTGTACAAGCCCAGCATCCGCCGCAGCCGCAGCACGCCGTGCCAGCCGGTCATCCGCCGCAGCGGCGCAACCGCCAGGGTGATCAGTAAAAACCGCAAGGCCCACTCACCGCTGCGGTGAGTGAGTTTCTCCACCGGATTGGCGCCGAGTTGATTATGGAATAAATCCCACAGCAGCAGCGCGAACGGCAGCAGACACAACACGAATGCCGCGGGCTTGATCAGCCTATCCTTCCACGGCGTGACAGGCGTCATTAGGCCTCAGAAAAATTTCTTGAGATCCATGCCGGCGTAGAGCCGGGCGACTTCGTCGGCGTAACCGTTGAACATCACCGTATCGCGTTTGAATAAATCGCCGATGCGGCGTTCCCTGGCCTGGCTCCAGCGGGGGTGATCCACCCGGGGATTCACATTGGCGTAAAAACCATATTCATTGGGTCCCGACTTGGCCCAGCTCGTTAAAGGCTGCTGCTCGGTCAAGCTGATCTTGACGATGGATTTGATGCTCTTGAAACCGTATTTCCACGGCACCACCAGGCGGATCGGCGCGCCGTTCTGATTGGGCAGCACCTCGCCGTACAAACCCACGGCCAACAACGTGAGGGGATGCAGGGCCTCGTCGATGCGCAGCCCTTCCACATAGGGCCAGTCCAGCACCCGCCGCCGCTGTCCCGGAAATTGTTGGGGATCGAGCAGGGTCTCGAAGCGCACGTATTTGGCGCGCGAATTCGGTTCGACCCGTTTGAGCACCTCGCTCAACGGGATGCCCACCCAGGGGATCACCATCGACCAGGCCTCCACGCAGCGCAGCCGGTAGACCCGCTCTTGCAGCGCGTGTTGCCGTATCAGATCATCGACCTCATACACGCCCGGTTTCGCCACCTCGCCGTCGATGGCCACCTGCCAGGGCCGCGGCTTGAGGCTGGCCGCCAAGCGGGCCGGATCTTCCTTGTCGGTGCCGAACTCATAGAAATTGTTATACGTGGTCACCGATTCGTAAGGGGTCAACTCCTCCTGGGTGCTGAACGGTCCCTTGCTCACGTTCGGCAATTTCGCGTTGGCCCGCGCCGCCGCCGGCCACAACGCGGCCAGTCCCGTCGCGGTCACCAAACCGCCCGCGCCCAGCCGCAAAAAACGCCGCCGCGCCTCATACACGTCGGGCGGGGTGATCTCGGAGGGCAAAATATCGCTACGGCGTTTGATCTTGATCAGCATCACCCATCCTCCCGTCGCTCCAGGGCGGCAACCAGCATATCGACCGGGCGGCGCGACCCTGTCCGCCGCGCTCCAGCAAGGATATACCGCAATTCCACCAAGGTGTTTATACACAAACCCGCCTCGCAGCGGCAAGCGACCGGCACCGCGTCATTACAACCATAGACTAGCTCCAGGAAAAACGAACATAATTACCGGCGACCAGTGCGCCGCCCGGCGCGGCGCGACCCGAATTCCGGGCAATACGCCATCCATCAACTCGTAAGGAGAGCCTCATGCGCACACTTTGGAACAGTGCACTACTATTCGCACTCAGCATCGCCTCAGCCCAGGCCGCCATCGTCGCTAAAGAATTGGATTACGTCGTTGACGGCGTCACCATGCAAGGCTATCTGGCCTACGATGACGCGATCGAAGGTCAGCGTCCCGGCGTGCTGGTGGTGCATGAATGGTGGGGCCACGACGACTACGCCCGCAAACGGGCGCGCATGCTCGCCGAGCTGGGTTACACCGCCCTCGCCCTCGACATGTACGGCGAAGGCAAACACGTCCACCACCCCAACGACGCCAACAAACTCTCCAGCGAACTCGCCGCCAACCAAGCCGTAGCCAAGGCGCGTTTTCAAGCGGCCTATGACGCATTGCAGAAACAACCCACCGTCGATCCGGAGCGGATCGCCGCCATCGGCTACTGCATGGGCGGCAGCGTGGTGCTGGAAATGGCGCGCAGCGGCATCCCGCTCGCCGGCGTGGTCAGCTTTCACGGCAACCTCGCCACGACCAACCCCGCCCAGGCCGGCGGCATCAAAGGCCAAGTCTTGGTGTTGACCGGCGCCGACGACCCCTTCGTCCCCGCCGAACAGGTGACGCAATTCAAGCAAGAAATGGACGCCGCCAAGGTCGATTATCAGCTCATCGCCTATCCCGGCGCTCAACACAGCTTCACCAATCCCGAGGCCGATCAACGCGGCAAGGAATTCAACCTGCCGCTGGCCTACAACGCCGAGGCCGATCAAGCCTCCTGGCAGGAAATGCAGAATTTCTTCGGAAAAATATTCAAATAACGGGGAAAACCGGCTGAGCGCGGACGAAGCAGGTATCCCTGCTCAGCCGGTTAAACACTATTCCGGCCGCGTTCGGCGCATGACGATTCATGTATAGCCGAACCCTATCCGCACCAAACCACGAGGGCATCCAATGCGTGGAAAAATAACCGGCTTGGTTTTGCTCTGGCTGACGGCAGTCCCGGCGGGCCATGCGGGTTTCGCGGAGACCGGCATGGCCCGCGCCTGGTGCAAAGAAAAAACCCTGAATTATTTGGAAGGCCGCGGCTATACGCCTTACAACTGGACCGCGAGCACTTACCTCAAGGACAACAGCTACGTCACCGAAGGCGTATGGCGGCTCGATGTGGATGACGTCAAAGTAGAGTGCGTATCGAAAAAAGACCACAAACGCGCATCGGGTAAATTCAAGATACTCAATAGCGAAATCATCGACGGCGACAACGCCTCGAAGTGAGCGGGCACCCTCGCGATGACCGCTGACCGACGTTCACGCAACCTCTAATCCGATAAACCGCCCGCCTCAGGATCAGGCCGGTTGATCATCGGCAATTTCGCCCACACTCTTGGTCCGCGCAAAAAACAAACCCCGCATCAGCGGGGTTTGTTTACGCGATCATCCGCGGCGGCAACTCAGCAATCAACCGGCCTTATCGTCGCTCTCCGCGTTGCGGCGGCCGAACAGCGCGGGCACTTCGCGTTGCGCGGGGCGCCGTTGCGGATGGGCGGGCACGGCGCGGTTGCCGGACGGCCCGTCATGACGTTGCGGCGAGACATAATTGCCGTTCGAATTGCCCTCGCGGCGCTGGCCCTGCTCCGCCCGCGGACGCGGCGGGACGGCGTTACGCACCGCCTGTTCGCGGCGCGGCGCCGGGTGTTGCACATTGCCATTCACCTCGCCGCGCGGGGACTCGTGCCGTGCGGAATGTTGACCATGACGCTCCTGGCCCGAACGTCCCGCGGGTCGGCCATCGGCCCGCGGCGGACGCGCGGTCTGCTCGCGGCGCGGCTGATCGCGAGGCGTGCGCTCACGTGGCGATTGATTGCTCCGTGCGGCATCGCGGCGCGGTTGCTCACCGGGGGCCCGCTCGCGACGCGGCGCGTGATCGCCGCGCGGCGCGCGGGGCGCACCCCGTCCGGCGCGGGCGCCGTTGCGGCCGTTGGGGATGGGTTCGGCGCGGATGCTGGGGTCGTGTTCGAAACCGGGCACGTTCACCACCGGCAATTCGCGCTTGATGAGGCGCTGGATGCCGGACAGCAATTCCAATTCATCGACACACACCAGCGACACCGCTTCGCCGCTGGCGCCGGCGCGGCCGGTGCGGCCGATGCGGTGCACGTAGTCTTCCGCGACATTGGGCAATTCGAAATTCACCACATGCGGCAATTGATCGATGTCGAGACCGCGCGCGGCGATGTCGGTGGCCACCAGCACGCGCACCTTGCCGGCCTTGAAATCCGCCAGCGCGCGGGTGCGCGCGCCCTGGCTCTTGTTGCCGTGAATCGCGGCGGCGGTGATGCCGTCTTTCTCCAATTGCTCGGCCAGGCGGTTGGCGCCGTGTTTGGTGCGGGTGAATACCAGTATCTGGCGCCAGTCGTTCGTCGAAATCAAATGCGACAACAACTCGCGCTTGCGCTCGCGGTCGACGCGGTGCACCACCTGGGTCACGCCTTCGGCATCGATGTTGCGGCGCGCCACTTCCACCAGCGCGGGATTGTTGAGCAGCTTGTCGGCCAGCTGTTTGATCTCGTCGGAATAGGTGGCGGAGAACAGCAGGTTCTGCCGGCCCTGCGGCAACAGCGCGAGGATTTTACGGATGTCGTGGATGAAGCCCATGTCGAGCATGCGGTCGGCTTCGTCCAACACCAGTATCTCGATCTTGCTGAGATCGACCGTCTTCTGGCCGACGTGGTCGAGCAGCCGGCCCGGCGTCGCCACCACGATGTCCACGCCGCGGCGCAGGGCGTCGATCTGGGGATGGATGCCCACGCCGCCGAAGACCACCGCCGATTTGAGCGCCAGGTATTTACCGTAGGTCGCCACGCTCTCGGCCACTTGCGCCGCCAGCTCGCGGGTGGGCGTGAGGATCAAGGCGCGCGGCACCCGTTTGGTTTGGCCCTGCGGCGTCGAGGCGGTGAGGCGTTGCAGCAAAGGCAAGGTGAATCCCGCGGTCTTGCCGGTGCCGGTCTGGGCGCCGGCGAGGATGTCGCGGCCCGCCATGATCACCGGAATCGCTTGGGTCTGCACGGGGGTGGGTTGGGTATAGCCCTGCTCGTCGATCGCGCGCAGGAGTTCGGCACTCAGGCCGAGTTCGGAAAATGACATTGTTTTGAATACTCCAAGAACCGTCTGCCCGGAGCAAAGCTCAGGAAGGTCCAGGCGGTGATTTTTATGTTAAAGGCGGGGGGTAAAACCAGGAGGGATACACCACGCGGGGGGACGCGACCTTATGCGTCCTCTAATCGTCAGGCCCGCATGGTAGCACACCCCGGGGGGCTGATACACTGCGCGACCATGTTAATCCTCGACGACCTCACTCTATATCGGAGCGCCCGGCTATTGTTCAAGGGGGCGAGCCTCACCATTTTTCCCGGGCACAAGGTCGGACTCACCGGCGCCAACGGCACGGGCAAGTCCAGCCTGTTCGCGTTGATCCGCGGCGAACTCAAACAGGACCACGGCGATTTCAGTCTGCCGCCCGGCTGGGTAATCGCCCACGTGGCGCAGGAAATGCCGGCGGTGGACACCGCCGCCGTCGATTACGTGATGGCGGGCGACGAGGAACTGGCGCGGCTGCACCTCGAATTGCAACAGGCCGAGGCCGCCGACGACGGCGCGCGTATCGCCGCACTGCACGCGCGGCTCGACGCCATCGGTGGCTACACCGCCCGCAACCGCGCCGCGCAACTCATCCACGGCCTGGGCTTCACCGCCGCGCAGGAAACGGCGCCGGTGCGCAGCTTCTCAGGCGGCTGGCGCATGCGGCTCAATCTCGCCCGCGCCCTGATGTGCCGTTCCGATCTGCTGCTGCTGGACGAACCCACCAACCATCTCGACCTCGACGCGGTGTTGTGGCTGGAAGACTGGCTGCGCGCCTATCCCGGCACCTTGCTGCTGATTTCGCACGACCGCGATTTTCTCGACACCGTGACCGGCCACATCCTGCACATCGCCAATCAGGAATTGAAACTCTACAGCGGCAACTACTCCACCTTCGAGCGCCGCCGCGCCGAACAACTGGCCGGCCAACAGGCGATCTATGAAAAACAGCAGCGGGAAGTGGCGCACATGCGCAGCTACATCGATCGCTTTCGCGCCCAGGCCACCAAGGCGCGCCAGGCGCAGAGCCGCTTGAAAGCGCTGGAGCGTATGACGCTGATCGCGCCGGCTCATGTCGATTCGCCGTTCACTTTCCGTTTCCGCGCGCCGGCACAATTACCGCATCCCTTGCTGCAACTCAACCGCCTCGCCGCCGGTTACGGCGGACGCGCGATCGTCAGCGGCGTCAAGCTCGGTCTCGCCCCCGGCGACCGGCTCGGTCTGCTCGGCCCCAACGGCGCGGGCAAATCCACCCTCATCAAAGTGCTGGCCGGCGAACTCGCGCCGCTGGCGGGCGACCGCGAAGAAAACACCGGCCTGCGCATCGGCTACTTCGCGCAGCATCAATTGGAACAACTTAAGCTGGATGAAAGTCCGCTGCAACATTTGCTGCGCCTCGACCCCGCCGCATCGGAACAATCATTACGCGATTTCCTCGGCGGCTTCGGCTTCATGGGCGACGATGCGCTGGCCCCGGTCGCGCCCTTTTCCGGCGGCGAAAAGGCCCGGCTGGTGCTGGCGCTGCTGGTGTATCAACGCCCCAATCTCCTATTGCTCGACGAACCCACCAATCACCTCGATCTGGAAATGCGCCACGCACTGGACGTGGCGCTGCAAGATTTTCCGGGCGCGCTGGTGCTGGTGTCCCACGATCGCCACCTGCTGCGCACCGTCTGCGATGCCTTCGTGTTGGTGGCCGACGGCCAAGCCGTCGCCTACGACGGCGACCTCGACGACTACCGGCGCTGGATATTGCAACGCGACAACGGCGCGAAAACCGAAGACAACCGCGTATCCGGCGAACACAGCGCCGAGGCGCGCAAGGCCAAACGCCGCGACGACGCCGAGCGCCGCAAACAGTTACGACCGCTCAGGGCCGAGGTGGAACGCTGGGAGGCCGCGATGACGAAACTCGAGTCGCAAAAAAAAGGGGTGGAACAGCAACTCGCCGATCCGCTGCTTTACGAGGCGCGCAACAAAGATTCACTGCGCGAAGCCTTGAACACTCAGACCCAGGTGATTCAAGCCCTGGCCGCCGCGGAAGAACAATGGCTGCACGCCAGCGAGGCGCTGGAACAAGCCGAGCGCGAAACATGATCACCGGCCACCCATCCGACACCATGACATGGACGATTTAATCACCCTGATCGTCCTCGCCGCCCTCGGTCTGCTGGCCTGGTTCTGGGCCGACAGCCTGCGGGCCCGCGAACTGGCGTTACGCATCTGCGCCCAGGCCTGCGCCAAAATAAACGCCCAACTCCTCGACGACACCGTCGCCCTCCGCCGCATCGGCATCGCCCGCAACGGCCGCGGCAACGCCGTATGGCGCCGCACCTACAACTTCGAATACAGCCTCGACCGTCAACAGCGTCTGCGCGGCAGCCTCACCTTGCGCGGCCGCGCCGTCGAAACCCTCGCCATCCAATCGCCGGAAGGCGGCACGCAATTCGAGCAGGATGATCCGCCGCAAGAATGAAACCAGGTGCCTCATGCACATGGATAACCTGGGTAGTGGACGGGGGGTCTCGCCCCCGCGGGCGAGGTACTTTCTTTTGTGGCGACTGGCCGACGGCCGTTGCTTAACGCCCGGAGAATCGATACCCTTTAAGCGACAGAGTCAACACAACGCCTGCACCCCGCTTAGACGATTCCGCTCAAGAATTCACCACTTGCAAGGACACCGTTATGGCCGCCTGGTTGATCCCCGCCCTAAAAGCCGTACTCCCTCATGTCGGCACCATCGTCTCCGCCGCGGCGCCGGCCTTCACCAAGAAAAAAATCGAGGTGATGGCCAACGTCAATGAGGCGGCCTTGTTACAGCAGCAGATCAGCGAGCTGCAATCCGCCGCCGCGCAGAACGCCGGCCATATCAAGGAACTTGCCGAGCAGCTGCAAGACACCGTCGCGGCCTTGGAGCAAGCGGCTGCCATCGCGCAAGCCAAACTTCAGCGGGCGATCCTGCTTTGCGTTACCGCGGCCGGTTTATCCGTGGCATCGCTGGTTGTCGTGTTATACGTGGTTTTCGCCTAATGAGCATCGACTCCGCGTTCAATAACAACGTCGTCACCGCCACGGACTGAACCGCCCCTGGTTTTGAGGAGGCTCCAACATTTGAGAGAATGGAGCCATGAAAAAGTCGAACAAGTTTTCACCTGAAGTCCGTGAACGTGCGGTTCGAATGGTGCAGGAGCATCGCGGGGAATACCCGTCGTTGTGGATGGCCGTGGAGTCGATCGCCCCGAAGATTGGCTGTGTACCCGGGACGCTGCTGGAGTGGGTTAAGCGTACGGAGGCCGATGCCGGAGCGCGTCCTGGCACGACCACGTCCGAGACACAGCGCATCAAGGAGCTGGAGCGCGAGAACAAGGAGTTGCGGCGCGCCAATGAGATACTGCGTACCGCCAGCGCTTTTTTCGCACAGGCGGAGCTCGACCGCAAACTGAAGTCGTAAATACCTACATCGACCAGCACCGGGATGCTTATGGGGTCGAGCCGATCTGCAAGGTGTTGCAGGTTGCCCCATCGGCCTACCGGCGCCATGCGGCCCGGCGGCGCGATCCGGATCTGCGCAGCGCCCGGGCCAAGCGCGATGAGGTATTGATGTCGCATATTCAGCGTGTCTGGCACACCCACCTGCAGGTGTACGGCGCCGACAAAGTCTGGCGGCAGCTGAACCGCGAGGGCATCGAGGTGGCCCGTTGTACGGTCGAGCGTCTGATGAAGCGCCTGGGCCTGCAGGGTGTGCGCCGTGGCAAGGCGGTTCGCACCACCGTGCCTGACCACTCGGCGCCACGCCCGCTGGACCGGGTCAATCGACAGTTCAAGGCGGACAGGCCCAACCAGCTCTGGGTGTCGGATTTCACGTATGTGTCGACCTGGCAGGGCTGGCTGTATGTGGCCTTCGTCATTGATGTCTTCGCCCGGCGCATCGTCGGTTGGCGGGTCAGCCGCACCATGGCCACGGACTTCGTGCTCGACGCACTGGAGCAAGCTCTGTACGCCCGGCAGCCCGAACCAGAGGATGCCCTGATCCATCACAGCGACAGGGGCTCGCAATACGTCTCGATCCGCTACACCGAGCGACTGGCCGAGGCCGGCATCGAGCCTTCGGTCGGCAGCAAGGGCGACAGCTACGATAACGCATTGGCCGAGACGATCAACGGGCTGTACAAGGCCGAGCTGATCCATCGTCGGGGACCCTGGAAAACCCGGGAATCCGTGGAGCTGGCGACCCTGGAATGGGTCTCGTGGTTTAACCACCACCGGCTATTAGAGCCTCTGGGGTATATCCCTCCAGCAGAAGCTGAGGCAAACTACTACAGGCAATACCGCCGTCATGCTGCGATTGCAGCATGACTTAAACCAAACAGCCTCCGCAAAACACGGGGCGGTTCAGACCCCTCAGCCGGGATGCATCGGCGCCTGCGCTACGGTCACTGCATTTGGCATGTGTTCGTGATGGCGGGCACCGCCTGCCATTTCTTCGCGGTGCTCAGGTATGCGGCTTAAGTCGCACGAGCCACCCGCCACCAGTCGGCTCCCGCCCATGCTCCCCGAGTTTTTGAACTACAATGCAGAAAATAAATACATCATGCCCCGCATTGAACGGCCTGCATGGTCCCGCTGATACGGGGGGTTGTTTGCATCGTCCATCGAACAACAGGTGAGAGCCGCTTTGAAAGTGATTGACGTAGCCCCCCGTGAAAGGAAACCCGCCGATGAGTGAACATCTGGGCCGCGACAGCCGCGATCCGACCACGCTTTCCAGCGACGAATTACCCGCCGCGGTGATTTCCGCCTTGCGACAGGGCAACAAGATCGAGGCCATCAAGCTGCTGCGGCAAGAGCGCGGCGGCGATCTCAAAACCAGTAAAGATACCGTGGACGCCTACCTGCGCGCGCAACCGGCACTGCAAGAACGATTGACCACGGCGCAGGCGGAAAAGGGCCGGGGTCGCCTGGCTTGGGTCATTCTATTGATCACCTTGTCCGTCGCCGGCTATCTTTTCCTGAAAGGGGAATAACCGCCGCGCGTTTGATCGCGCGGCGCTGGAGTAAACGGCATTTCATCATCGAGTCTCCGCCCCCGAGCGGCACGATGAAAAAGCAAGCGACGAGGAGATCATGCGCAACACACACTTTACCCGCGCCTGCCGTTCTTCCGCGCCGGGTTTCGGTCAATATCTCGATCGCGCCAAGACCTCACGCCGCGCAACGAGATTGCAACCTTATGCGGAGGCAATTTTTTGAACCCCTTTAGCAACAGAAAGGAAACAAGATCATGAGCATAATAAAAGAATTCAAGGAATTTGCGGTTAAAGGCAATGTGATCGACATGGCCGTCGGCGTTATTATCGGTGTGGCGTTTGGAAAAATTGTTTCATCCTTTGTTGCCGACGTAATCATGCCGCCGATTGGCGTCCTCTTGGGAGGCGTAGATTTTTCCGATCTTGCGATCACCGTGAAAGAGGCGGTGGGCAGCTCGCCCGCCGTGGTAATCGCTTACGGAAAATTCATCCAGACCGTCGTCGATTTTACAATCATCGCATTTGTCATTTTTATGGTGGTGCGGCTTATCAATTCGCTCAAGAAAAAGGAAGAAGCGGCTCCCGCGGGCACCCGCCGCCCCCTCGGCGGAACAAGTTCTTCTTGCGGAAATTCGCGATTTACTCAAGAAATAACCCGCCAGCACTTCATTAAAACGGCGACGATTGCAGTCTCGCCCTCAACTCAACTTCGCGCCATTGGGATCTATCCCCAAGGTGATTTGTTTTAAAACATAGTCCGCTTCGAAAAAAATCTTGCCGAATGGGGTGGCCTGGGGGGCACCGAAGTAGCTTACGTCCCAGCGCACGGTCTGATAGGCCTTGGCGATGTCGGGGGTGTGAAAAATGGCGCCGGGATTGCCCTGGATGATGGAGACCGACTTGATCGCCGTCACCAGGTCGTCCATGTCGATGCGCTCGTCTAGCGGAATCACGCCGCCGCCGATAAAGACGACCTCACTTTTTCCGGATCGAAGGCCGCGCCTTATATCTCATCGGCGTCGTTGAGCAGGCTCAAGGCTTGTTGAGGGTGCCGGATGCTATCTCGATGTTCATGGACATCCGTCCGCGCTTGGCAATACCCATTCCGACCCGGCTCGGCTTACCGTTCACCCAGGCTTGACTTTGCTAATGAGAATTATTACTATTTGCATCAACGGGCGGGGTGTCGGGTGAAAGCATCCCGGCCACCCGATAAACAACGGTTAAATTAACAAGGACATCTCATGTACTCCACCAAACTCGCCGCCTGTCTGTTGGCTTTGGGTCTCGCGATCGCCACCGCGGCGAGCCAAGCCGACGATCAAGGCCCCGAACTGGGTTACGGCAAACACACTTCTTCCCAGCAACTGGCGCAGACGGTGGAAGGGCTCAACACCTGGGCGGAAGCCGAGCTGGCCGAACACGAAGAGGAAGGCTTGTTTAAAAATCGCGCCGATGAACTGGCGATCATCCGCCAGTCCATCGCGCTGGCCAAACAAATGCTGGTCCAGGCCCGCGATGCCGAAAAAAAGGGCGACACCGTGACCGCGCGCGTCAATTACTACGCCGCCGAGGCCATCGCCGGTTACGCCGCCCGCATGCCTCATCTGCTTGAAAAACGTTTAGCGACCAACAACTGAGATCCCCCTTCCCCTCTCCTTCACTCGGTTGTATTTAGCACTGCCCCCTCCCCGGGGCAGTTTTTTTTGCGTTATCGCACACACGCCATCACGACCCCGACCGCCAACGCCGGCCGGCGGCTTCCGTTATAATCACCGCCTCGATACCCGCGGCGCCCCGTCATGACCGACATCATCATTACCACCCTCAATGCCCGTTATTTCCATGCCTCGCTCGGCCTGCGTTATCTGCTCGCCAATATGGGCGAACTGGAGGCGCGTACCCGTTTGGTGGAATACATCATCGACGCGCGGCCGGCGGACGTCGTGGAAAACCTGCTGCAGGGCGACACCCGCATCATCGGTCTGGGCGTTTACATCTGGAACGTGGAGGTGAGCACCCAGATCGTCGCGCTCATCAAACAGGTGCGCCCCGATATCGTGGTGGTGGTGGGCGGGCCGGAGGTGAGTTACGAACAGGAGGCGCAGGAGATCTGCCGCCTCGCGGATTATGTGATCGCCGGGCCCGGCGACCTCGCCTTCGCCGCCTTGTGCCGGCAGGTGCTGGCCGGTGAGCGGCCGCCGCAAAAGATCATCGCTGCGGCGCAGTCGCGTTTGTCCGAGCTGAAATTGCCCTACGGCTATTACAACGACGAAGACGTCGCCCACCGCTTCATTTATGTCGAGGCCTCGCGCGGCTGTCCCTACAAATGTGAATTCTGTCTGTCGGCGCTGGACAAGACCGCGCGGCCCTTCGAACTCGCGCGGTTTCTCGAAGAGATGGATCAACTGCATCGACGCGGCGTGCGGCATTTCAAATTCGTCGATCGCACCTTCAATCTCAAGATCGACACCAGCGTGCGCATCCTGGAATTTTTCCTGGAACGGCTCGACGAAAAATTATTTCTGCACTTCGAACTGATTCCCGATCACCTGCCCGAACGTCTGCAGGAAATCATTCTGCGCTTTCCGCCCGGCAGCTTGCAGTTCGAAATCGGCTTGCAGAGCTTCAATCCCGAGGTGCAGGCCCGCATCAGCCGCCGCCAGGACAATGACAAAGCGGAACACAACATCCGTTGGCTGCGGCGGGAAACCCAGGCCCATTTGCACACCGATCTCATCGCCGGCCTGCCCGGCGAAGACCTCGCCAGTTTCGGCGCCGGCTTCGACCGACTGGTGGCGCTCGAACCGCATGAAATCCAGGTGGGCATACTCAAGCGTCTGCGCGGCGCGCCCATCGACCGCCACACCGCCGGTCACGCCATGCGTTACAACCCTTATCCGCCTTACAGCATATTGGCCACCGACCGCCTCGACTTCGCGACCGTGCAACGCCTCAATCGCTTCGCGCGTTACTGGGATCTGATCGGCAACTCCGGCCGTTTCCGCTTGAGCCGCCCCGCGCTGCTGGGGGATGCGCCCTTCGCACGCTTCATGGCCCTCAGCGACTGGTTATACAGCGAGACCGGCAAGACTCATCAAATCGCCCTGGATAAATTATTCGAGCTGGTCTATCGCGGCATGGTAAACCGCCTGGGTATCGCCCCCGCCGCCGCGGCGGCGACCCTCGGCGCGGACTACGCCAACAGCGGCGGCCGCGCCGAACTGAGCTTCATCATCCCCGCCGTGCGCGACCGCTCCGCCGTCGGCGCGCGGACGGGCGGGCCGCAACGCCAGCGCCGCCACCTCGGGGCCTGAACGATTAATTCGCGACTTAAGAGCGTACCGGCACGGTTTCTCTTTCCGAGCGGAGAGATGAAACGCGGCCGCTCCGACAAGACACCGGATTTCTTCGCGCGCCGCGCCGCTGTATAGACAACGCGCCGGTTTGACGGAACCGCCCCACCCGCCTCGGGGCGGGGCGGCCCTTACGGCAAGGACGCTCAGTCCTCTGCGGACTCTTTATCTTCCTTCAGCGCCTTGTGCAACTTCACCGGCACGGCGCGTTTGGCGCGCAGGCGGATGTTGAGCATTTCCACCGCCACCGAAAAGGCCATGGCGAAGTAAATATAAGCCTTGGGAATGTGGAACTCGAAACCTTCGGCGATCAAGGCCATACCCACCAGAATCAGAAAACTCAGTGCCAGCATTTTGATGGTGGGATGCTTGTCGACGAAATCACCGATGGATTTGGCGGACACCATCATGATGCCGACCGCGATGACGATGGCGATCACCATGATGGACAAATGATCGACCATGCCCACCGCCGTGATCACCGAATCCAGCGAGAACACGATGTCGATGATGGCGATTTGTATCAGCACTCCGCCAAAACTCACCGCCGCCGTGGTTTTAACATCAGGGGTATGTTCGACACCTTCCAGGCTGTTGTGAATTTCATGTACGCTCTTCCACAACAGGAACAAACCGCCGCCGACCAGGATTATATCCCGCCCGGAAATGGCGTGGCCGGCGACGCTGAACAGCGGCTCCACCAGTCCCATCATCCACACCAACGAGAACAACAGCAGGATACGCGTCCCCATCGCCAGGCCCAAACCCAGGCGGCGCGCCAGCTCGCGTTTTTCGGGCGGCAAACGGCCGACCAAAATGGAAATGAAAATAATATTGTCAATACCCAGCACGATTTCCAGGGCCGTCAAGGTGGCCAAGGCGATCCAGGCTTGGGGATCATTGATCCATTCCATCGAACAAATTACCTCTTAAAAATATACCGCGCGGATGGTAGCCCGGAACGGCCGACGAGGGAAGCGTGAAACCGGCCCGCGCCCCTGGGTTGGGATTACATCGGCGGGCGGGCTGCGCACGGGGGATGAATCCCCTCGCTTTCTCAAGGGGAAGAATCGCGCCTCGCCATGCTCCCCCTCCTTGAAAATCCCCATCGCCCGGTCCCGGCGACAAACCGCGGGGAATTTCGCGATTAAATCCGCTATTAAACGGCGTGCCCGCGCCTCGTGCCCCCATCCGCGTCCAGCGGGAAAATAAACACCGCCGGCGGACACCGAGCCTACCGCCGGCGCTCTATCCGCGCCGTGCATCGCGGCGGCTCAACACCAACGCCGCACCGCGCGCCGGTAAGCCCGATATTCTTCGCCGAATTTTTTTTCCAGATAGCGTTCCTCCGGGATCACCAGCCACCATTGAACCACCAACAGCGCGGGGATCGCGAGAAACAACCACCACGGCATGTCAGTCGCGATCGCCAAGCCCGCGAAGGCGAGTGAAATACCGGCGTATAACGGATTGCGCGAATGACCGAACACCCCGCTTTTCACCAATCGGGTGGTGGACTGGCCGGGCTCCGACGGCTGTTCGCGACGCGCCAGTTCCCTTTTGCCGAGAAACACGAGGGCCGTGCCGGCTATCAGCAAGGGCGCACCGAGCAGATGCAACAGGAGACGGGGTATCACTTCTTGAAAAGTCAGCGGAAAAAAATGGTCCAATACCAGCCCCAATAACAAACTCGCGGCGAAGATCAAATCCGCCGACCGCCAGCGACCGCGATGCGCCGCATCAATACTCATGACAATTCCTCGACACTCGATCTATCATTTCCCATTCTATCAACCGCAACGCACGGTGGTCGCCCATGAAATTCATCGCGCACCCCGTCTCAGCCGCCGTGAATCGGCCGCACTTTACAACAGCGCAACGCATGTTGAAACCGTTTCATTCCCTTGCGCGGCAGCCGCCGACCGCGCGGACGGCGAACAGAGACCTCAAGGTGTCTTACGCCTGCCGGCACCTGCACCCTCGATCGCCGAGATTTCCCTTTATTAGCCATCCCCCACTCGATACTATAGCCGGAGATGAGGAGGCCTATGGATAAGCCGCTACGCTTACTGCTTTTTACCGCCGCTGCGATCTTCGCCGCCGAGACCGCGGTAATTCTGCTCCTGAATTATCTGCCGCCGAAATCGACCCCCGTCGAGGCCTTGATCGACGCGCTGGTGCTCGGCGCCTTTCTGCTCCCGGTGATTTATCTCTATTATTTGCGGCCCCTGCAGCGGTCGCGCGACCAGTTCGCCCGGACCGCGAGCCGACTGGAACTCGCCGAAATCGCCTTCCGCGAAAGCAACGAAGGCATCCTCGTCACCGACCACGCCAACCGCATCATGCGAGTCAATCCGGCCTTCACCCGCATCACCGGTTATACGCCGGAAGACGTCGCCGGGAAAAACCCCAATATTCTCAGTTCAGGCCGGCACGGACCCGATTTCTACAAAACCCTGTGGGGAGATATCGCCCGCAGCGGTTCCTGGAGCGGCGAAATATGGAATCGGCGCAAGAACGGCGAGATATATCCCGAATGGCTGTCGATACGCGCCATTAAAAATGAGGCGGGCAAAAATCAGTATCACATGGCCATCTTCAGCGACATCACCCAGCGCAAAAACGCCGAAGAACAGATCCGCTATCTGGCCAACTACGATCCGCTGACCCAATTGCCCAACCGCGTCTTATTCTACGACCGCCTGCGTCAGGCGCGCGAACTGGCCTTGCGCGACAAAAACGGTTTCGCCTTGATCTTTCTCGACCTCGATGAATTCAAACCGGTCAACGACACCTACGGTCACTCCTGCGGTGACCAGTTGTTGCAGGAAACCGCCCGCCGGCTACTCGCCTGCGTGCGCAACATCGACACCGTCGCCCGCTTCGGCGGCGATGAATTTCTGGTGATCCTGCAAGACGTGCCGCGCCTGGAGAACGCCGTCCCCGTCGCGCAGAAAATCCTCGACGCGCTGTCGCAACCCTTCCACATCGAACAGCATGAAATCAAGATCGCCGCCAGCGCCGGCATCACCCATTGGGATGCCACACAGGACCCCGCGCCCGGCAAGGAGGAGCTGGAGACCGTCGTCCAGCAAGCCGACCAGGCCATGTATCAGGCCAAACAGTCCGGGCGCGGCACCTATCGTTTATGGCGAGGGTGATACGCCGGCACGGGATGTCAGACGCGATTCATCCGGCGGCAAAACAGACCGGATCGGCCCCGGGCATGGGTCGCGCCGCACGCGTTTAGAACCTATTTCAAAATCGACTTTGAGAGTAGTGGGTGGCTGCGATCGCCCATGACGATGGTTTATTTACCGACGGACCGTTAATCGGCTTGAAAACCCCGTTGCGGTTTCGAGGGAGGTTGAATAATCGGCTACGCCCGGCCTCGTCCGTTCGATACAAAAAATCCCGGAACATATCCCCTCTCCCGCGGGCGGGAGCGCGGAGTCGTAGCCAAGCGCCCGAATGACCGTCATCACTCCGCAAGAGCGCCTTTCTCATCTTTCCATTCCCTCACCCCGACCCGCTCGCGGGAGAGGGGGGCAATACCTAAGCGAACAAAGGGGCCAACTATTCCTGCTCTTTCCCGCCCGCGGGAAGGGGTCAGTCCGGTTTGGTGTCCCTATTCCAATCTCGAGACAGGCTCTAATGAATATCGGGCGGTGTATAACCCTTGGCTTCCGCCGTCTGACTCGCCGCCGCCGTGGTCCTCCCCGGCGTGATGAAACCGACCGCCTTGCGCGCGTTGCGGAACATGCGCAGCCACGGCCCGTCTTCCCGCCACTCGGCGGGATGCCAACTGTTTTGCACGGCGCGGAACACCCGTTCGGGATGAGGCATCATGATGGTGACGCGGCCGTCGGCGCTGGTGAGTCCGGTGATGCCCAAGGGCGAGCCGTTGGGATTGTAAGGATAGTGTTCGGTGGGTGCGCCGCGATGATCCACATAACGCAGGCTGACCAGACCGGCGGCCAAGGCCTGATGCGGATTGTGCCCCTCGCCGAACTCGGCGCGGCCTTCGCCGTGCGCGACGGCGATGGGCAGACGCGCGCCGGCCATGCCTTGCAGGAACAAGGAGGGCGACTCCACCACTTCCACCAGCGAGTAACGCGCCTCGAATTGTTCGGAACGGTTGCGCAGGAAACGCGGCCAATGTTCGGCGCCGGGGATGAGTTCCTTCAAATGCGACAACATCTGGCAGCCGTTGCACACGCCGAGGGTGAAACTGTCCGCGCGCTGGAAAAACGCCGCGAATTGATCGCGGGCGCGGCTGTTGAACAATATGGATTTGGCCCAGCCGCCGCCGGCGCCCAGCACGTCGCCGTAGGAAAAACCGCCGCAGGCGGCCAGGCCCTGGAAATCGGCGAGATCGAAACGCCCCGCCAGGATATCGCTCATGTGCACGTCCACCGCGGCGAAGCCGGCGCGGTCGAAGGCCGCCGCCATTTCCACCTGGCCGTTGACGCCCTGTTCGCGCAGCACGGCGATACGCGGCCGCACGCCGCTGGCAATGTAAGGCGCGGCGATGTCGTCCTCGATGTCGAAGGGCAGCGCCACGTTGAGGCCGGGATCGGCGCGGTCCAATATCCGGTCGTATTCCTGCTGCGCGCAATGCGGGTTGTCGCGTAGCGCCTGCATGCGATAACTGGTCTCGGACCACGCGCGCTGGAAATTCACCCGCGCGTCGGCCAGTACTTCCTTGTGGCCGCGGGTGAAGACAATCCGGTCCTCGTCATTGAGCGTGCCGATGACGTGGCTGTGTTTGCTCAAGCCCGCCTCGCGCAGCGCCGCCAGCACCTCCTCGGTGTCGCAGTGACGCACTTGCAGCACCGCGCCCAGCTCTTCGCTGAACAAGGCCGCCGCGTTGTCCTCGCCGACGTCGTCGAGCGCGACAGTGAAGCCGACCCGGCCGGCGAAGGCCATTTCGCAGAGGGTGACGAACAGGCCGCCGTCGGAGCGGTCGTGATAGGCGAGGATCAGCTCCTCTTGATTGAGGGCCTGGACGGCGTCGAAGAACTCACGCAAGACATTGGGATCGTCCAAGTCGGCGGGGTGATGGCCCAGCTGTTTATAAACTTGAGTCAGCGCCGAACCGCCGAGACGGTTGCGGCCCTTGCCGAGGTCGATGAGGATGAGATCGGTGTCGCCGCGGTCGGTCCGCAATTGCGGGGTGAGGGTACGCCGCACGTCCTCCACCGGGGCGAAGGCGCTGACGATCAGCGACAAGGGCGCGGCCATCTCGCGGCGCTCGCCGTCTTGCTCCCACACGGTTTTCATGGAGAGCGAATCCTTGCCGACCGGAATGGCGAGGCCGAGCGCGGGACACAGCTCCATGCCGATCGCCTTCACCGCGTCGAACAGGCCGGCGTCTTCGCCCGGATGGCCGGCGGCGGCCATCCAGTTGGCGGAGAGTTTGACGTCGCCGATGAATTCGATGCCGGCGGCGGCGATGTTGGTCACCGCCTCGCCCACCGCCATCCGCGCCGAGGCGGCGTGATGCAGCAACGCCACCGGGGTGCGTTCGCCCATAGCCATCGCCTCGCCGCCGTATTCGTGGAAACAACTCGCGGTGACCGCGCAATCGGCCACCGGCACCTGCCAGGGACCGACCATCTGGTCGCGGGTCACCAGGCCGCTGACGCTGCGGTCGCCGATGGTGATCAGGAAACTCTTGTCCGCCACCGCCGGCAGACGCAACACCCGCAGCGCCGCCTCGCGCAGGTCCAAGCCCGCCGTCGCGAACTCCGGTTTGGGGTGGGTGTGGCGGCGCACGTCGCGGAACAGCTTGGGCGGCTTGCCCAGCAAGACGGACATCGGCATGTCCACCGGCGTGTTGTCGAACAGCCCGTCGCCCACCACCAACTGTTGTACCTCGGTCACTTCGCCCACCACCGCGTAGGGACAGCGCTCGCGTTCGCACAGGGCCTCGAACAGTTCCAGGTCTTCCGGCTTCACCGCCAGCACATAACGTTCCTGGGATTCGTTGGACCACAGCTGCATGGGCGACATGCCGGGTTCGTCGTTGGGCACGGCGCGCAGTTCGATGCGCGCGCCCCGGCCGCTGTCGTTGACCAGTTCGGGCAAGGCGTTGGACAATCCGCCCGCCCCCACGTCGTGGATGGAGATGATGGGATTTTTATCGTTGAGCTGCCAGCAGCGGTCGATCACTTCCTGCGCCCGCCGCTCCATCTCCGGGTTGCCGCGCTGCACCGAGGCATAGTCGAGATCCGCGTGGCTGGCGCCGCTGGTCACCGACGAGGCCGCGCCGCCGCCGAGGCCGATCAGCATGGCCGGGCCGCCCAGCACGATGAGCTGCGGCGCCGGGCGGCAACTGCCCTTTATCCACATGCTGCGGCCGAATGGTGCCCATGCCGCCGGCGATCATGATCGGTTTGTGATAACCGCGCAGTTCGCTGCCGTGGACACCGGGCACTTGTTCTTCGAAGGTGCGGAAATAGCCGCAGAGATTGGGCCGGCCGAATTCGTTATTGAAGGCGGCGGCGCCGATCGGGCCTTCCAGCATGATGTCGAGGGCGGAGGCGATGCGCTCCGGCTTGCCGTAGTCGGTCTCCCACGGTTGCATGAAATCGGGGATGCGCAGATTGGATACTGAAAAACCGCACAAACCCGCCTTGGGCTTGGCGCCGCGGCCGGTGGCGCCCTCGTCGCGAATCTCGCCGCCGGAGCCGGTGGCGGCGCCGGGAAAGGGCGAGATGGCGGTGGGATGATTGTGGGTCTCCACCTTGATGGCGATGTGGCCGTCCTCGCGCCAGCGGGCGTATTCGCCGTGGTTTTCGGGGCGCGGGAAAAACCGTTCGGCGCGCGGCCCGGCGATCACCGCGGCATTGTCGCGATAGGCGGACAGCAGACCGTCGGGCCAGCGCGCGGCGGTGTTGCGTATCATGTCGAACAGGCTTTTGTCCTGGTCCACGCCGTCGATGCGCCAACCGGCGTTGAAGATCTTGTGGCGGCAATGTTCGGAATTGGCCTGGGCGAACATCATCAGCTCGACGTCGCTGGGATTGCGCTCGAGCTGGGCGAAACTCTCCAGCAGGTAGTCGATCTCCTCGCCGCTGAGGGCGAGTCCCAGCGTCCGGTTGGCCTCTTCCAGGGCCGCGCGGCCGCCGCCCAGCAGGTCATACGGTTTTCAGCGGGGCGGGCTCGGCGCTGGCGAACAGGCCTTCCGCCTCGTCCAGACTGGTGAGCACGGTTTCGGTCATGCGGTCGTGCAATAAAGCCGCGAGGACGGCGGCGTGGGCATCCAAACCCTCGCCGTTGGCGAAACTGATGTAGTAGGCGGTGCCGCGCTCCACCCGCCGCACCGTGGCCAGGCCGCAATTGTGGACGATGTCGGTGGCCTTGCTGGCCCAGGGGGAAATCGTGCCGAAGCGCGGTACCACCAGCAGCAAACCGGCGCCGGGCGGCGCGGGGACGGGGACGTCATCGGCGATCAACAGAGCGGTCAGCCGCGCCTGCTCCGCCTCGTCAAAACGCTGTTCGCCGTCGATGAAATAGACCTGTTCGACGTGGATACCCGAGACGGTGGGCACCTCGGCCCGCGCGGCGGCGATGAGCTTTTCCAAACGAAAAGAAGACCAGGCGGTGCGGCCGCGCAGATAGAGCATGTAATTCTCCCCAGGCTTAGGCGCGAAAGGCGCTCATTTTATCATCCCCCGTCGCGTCCACGCGGGAGAATTCTAGTTTATTTAAGGAAGCTCTGAATAATGCCGTCCCGGAATTGCAGGGCACGGGCGGCAAATCCATGCGCCGCGTAGCCTCTGAATAAATGAGCGTCCCTTAAGACAGGTCCACGCCCAGGCGCCGCGCCACTTCCTCGTAGGCCTCGATGACGTTGCCGAGGTCCTGGCGGAAGCGGTCTTTGTCGAGTTTTTCGCGAGTCTTGGCGTCCCACAGACGGCAGCCGTCGGGGCTGAACTCGTCGCCCAATAAAACCTGGCCCTGATAACGGCCGAATTCCAGTTTGTAATCCACCAGCAATATGCCGGCGTCGAGAAAGAGCGGCTTCAGCACCGCGTTGACCTGGAAGGTCAGTTCCTTCATGCGCGCGACTTCTTCCTCGCTGGCCCAGCCGAAGGTGCGGATGTGCGAGTCGTTGACCATGGGGTCGTGCAGCGCGTCGTTCTTGAGAAAGAATTCGAAGGTGGGCGGATCGAGTTCGGTGCCTTCCTTGATACCCAAACGGCGGCACATGCTGCCCGCCGCGATATTGCGCACCACGCACTCCACCGGAATCATCTCCAGGCGCTTGACCAGCGACTCGGTGTCGGACAACAGCCGCTCGAAATGGCTGGGTATGCCGGCCTCGGCCAGCTTGCCCATGATGAAGGCGTTGAACTTGTTGTTGACCGCACCCTTGCGGGCCAGGCTGGCCTTTTTGCCGCCGTCGAAGGCCGAGGTGTCATCGCGAAAACGCATGACGTAGCGTGCGGGATCGTCGGTGGCGAACACCGATTTGGCCTTGCCCGTGTACAGTTCTTTGCCGATTTGCATAACTCACCTATCCCGTAACGCGCGGCCTTAACGCAGGTCGCGCCATTCCAAACCCTGTTCCTGATCGGCGACGGCGATCCACTCGTCGTCGCAGTGCATGACCTCCGCCAAGGCGCGCCGCGCCAAGCGGGGGTGATTGTTCTTCTCGCTCAAATGGGCGGCCACCACATGCTGAAAGCGGCGGCTGTCCAATTCCGCCAGTAAAGCCCCCGCCTGCGCATTGCTCAAATGGCCGTGGCGCCCGCCCACCCGTTGTTTGAGGCTGGGCGGGTAATGCCCCGCCGCCAGCATGTCCGCGTCGTGGTTGCATTCCAGCACCAAGGCGTCGCAGCCGCTCAGACTCGCCACGATATGCGGGGTGGCGGCGCCCACGTCGGTGAGTATCCCCAGCCGCCGCGCCCCGTCGCCGAACACGAACTGGCAGGGCTCGCGCGCATCGTGCGGCACCGGAAACGGACTCACCTCCACGTCGCCGATGGCGAAGGGGGAGTGGCAGTCGAATTCGCGGCATTCGGGCAGCTCCAGCAGCTTCGCCGCCCGCGCCGTCCCCGGCGTCGCCCACACCGCCACCCCGTGGGTCCGCGCCAGGGTCGCCACGCCGCTGGCGTGGTCGCCGTGCTCATGGGTGACCAGCACCGCGGTCAAGTCCCGCGCCCGTTTACCCGCCCGCGCCAAGCGCTGTTCCAACTGCACCAGCGAAAATCCGCAATCGAGCAAGACGCTGGTGGCGCCCACCTCCACCAGGGTGGCGTTGCCGCGGCTGCCGCTGCCGAGCACCGTGAAGCGCACGCCTTATTCCATCTTCTCTTTCAGTCGCTCCAAAATACGCTCGCCGATGCTGGTGCGCACCGCCGCGCCGCCCGGGTGTTGCACCACCGCCACGGTGGCGTCGCCGCGGCCTTGCAATTGCACGCGGTATTGCGCCTCCGGATCGCCGGCGTTACTGCCGAACAAACGGCTAAAAAAGCCGGCGTTGGCATCTTCTTTAAACGCCTTGCCGAGCCGGATGAGGTACACCCCTTCGGCGCGGTTGCGGTCTTCGATGACGAAGCCGCCGCGCCCGAGCGCGAAACCGATGCGGCGCCAGGCCCGCTCGAAGTCTTCGGCGAGGCGCAGGGTGGTCACGCTGTCCGGGCCGGTCTCGATAACGCTGCGCACGCCGGGCAAGTCCGGCGCCGGTTCGGCGCTCGCGGTTTCACCGGCGAGGAAGTCTTGCAGGCGGTCCAGCAGGTCGGCCTCCAGCAGGGGATCGGCGGCGCGCGGCTGCCAGGTCTCGGCGCCGGCCGCGGTCACCCGCTGCAAACCGCTATGGCTCACGTACACCTCGGCGGTACCCTCCGCGCGCCCGGCCTCGACCCGCACCCGGAATTTATCGCGCAGCCCCGCCGCCAAGGCCTGGTTCAATTCGCCGCCCTGGGCCTCGGCGGTCCGCCAGTCGGTCTCCAGCACGCCGCGCGCGGCGTCTTCACCGGCGATCTCGAAACGCTCTTGCAGCAGAAAATCGCGGATCCGCGCCCGCACCGCGTCCGCGCCGCCCGGCACCACCAGCCAGCGTAACGCGCCCTCGCGTTCAAGCCGCAGGGTGGACGTCGTCGCGGTTGCGGCGACGGCCGTGGCCGCCGCGGGTACCGCGCCGGTCGTTGCGCCGGCCTCTTCGACGGCGGGCGCCGCGGGCGGCAACACCGGAACGGCGGTTGCGCTGTTCTTGGACGGATTGATGAGGTCCGGCGGCACCTCCAGCGGCGGCAGGGATTTGCTGTTTTTATATTCGTCGTTTTTGGTGGCGCAGGCGGCGAGGACCGCGCACAGCACCACGATTCCGGCGGAGGAGAAACGTCGTATGAAAGACATGGGCACCTTTACGGAGAGGGATTTAAAGAACACCGGCTTGCTTCATGGCCTGGCGCACGGCGTCGTGATAACGCTCGGACAGCGGGGTCAAGGGCAAACGGATACCGGGGGGGATGAGCCCCATTTCATACAAGGCCCATTTGACGGGGATGGGGTTGGCCTCCACGAACAAGGTCTCGTGCAGACCGGCGAGGCGCGCATCGATGGCGGCGGCCTCGAGGCGCCGGCCGGCCAGCGCGGCGGCGCACATCTCGCTCATGCCGCGCGGCGCCACGTTGGCGGTGACCGAGATCACCCCTTTGCCGCCGAGCAGGATGAATTCCATGGCGGTGGCGTCGTCGCCGCTGTAGAGGTCGAGGCGATCGCCGCAGCGGCGCACCAGGTCGCGGGCGCGTTCGAGATTGCCGGTGGCCTCCTTGAGGCCGACGATGTTGGGCACCGCCGCGAGGCGCTCCACGGTCTCGGGCAACATGTCGACCGCGGTGCGGCCCGGCACGTTATAAAGAATCTGCGGTATCGGCACGGCCTCCGCCACCGCCTTGTGATGGCGGTATAAACCCTCCTGGGTGGGCTTGTTGTAATACGGCGTGACCAACAGGCAGGCGTCGGCGCCGCTCTCCATGGCGCTGCGGGTGAGGTCGATGGCCTCGCGGGTGGAATTGGAGCCGGTGCCGGCGATCACCGGTACGCGGCCGCGCGCGAATTCGACGACTTGGCGGATGACCTTGCAGTGTTCTTCCATGTCGAGCGTGGCGGACTCGCCGGTGGTGCCCACGGCGACGATGGCGTCGGTGCCCTGCTCGACGTGAAATTCGACGAGCCGCGCCAGACCGTCGGCGTCGAGGCTCTCGTCCGCCTGCATGGGGGTGACCAGGGCCACCATGCTACCGTGAAACATCGGAAAGAATCTCCATGAATATCCATGACCGGGAATGGGCATGGTACTGACCACGGCGGGCGGTGACAAGCCGCGCGGAACCCGTGTTCCTACCACGCCGGAAGTGCCGTATGATAACAAAACATCCGGGGTCGCGGATCGCAACATGAGGGGCCCGCCAAGACCCGGGATCGGCGGCCCGCGGGAACACGGCTCCACGCCATTACGCAAAGGAATCTCCATGACCAAAGTCACCGTCGGCAAACCCGTGCCGGATTTCGAACTCCCCGCCACCGGCGATCAAACCGTCCGGCTCTCGGACCTCAAGGGGCAAAACGTCGTCCTCTATTTCTATCCCAAGGACAACACCCCCGGCTGCACCCTGGAAGGCCAGAACTTCCGCGACATGCATCCGCAATTCAAAAAGATGAACGCGATCATTCTCGGCATTTCACGCGACGGCGTCGACTCGCACGAAACCTTTAAGGAGAACCAGTCTTTTCCTTTTGACTTATTGGCCGATGAACAAGAAAAGGTCTGCAAACTCTTCGATGTCATGAAGCCGAAGAACATGTACGGCAAAGAGGTGATCGGGGTTGAACGCAGCACGTTTCTCATCGACGCCGCCGGCGTATTGCGCCAGGAATGGCGTAAAGTCAAAGTCGAAGGCCACGCCGACGCGGTCCTGGCGGCCATCAAAGCGCTGTAATTCACGCTGCGCGCATCAGCTCGACACCTCCCGCATTTCCTCCGCGCCTCCACTGGGGGCGCGTCATTGCCTCATTCCTCTCCTCCCCAACATAGGTAGTACCTTATGTCGCCCAAGAAAAGGCAGCGCGGCCGCCACTTGATGATTCTGGACACCAATGTGTTGATGCACGATCCCTCGTGCCTCTTCCGCTTTCAAGAACACGACGTGTTCATTCCGATGATCGTGCTCGAAGAACTCGACAATAATAAACGCGGCCACTCGGAGGTGGCGCGCAACGCGCGCCAGGCCAGCCGCTTCATGGAAGAGCTGGTGCAAAACGCCTCGCGGCAGGACATCGAAAAAGGCCTGCCGCTGCCCGCCCTCAACGATGCCGATAGCGCCGGCGGACGCCTGTTCTTTCAAACCCGCACGTTGAATTACGACCTGCCGCGCGACCTGCCCAGCAATCTACCGGACAACACCATTCTCGCCACCGTGCTGGCCTTGCAGACCACCAATCCGGATCGCATGGTGGTGCTGGTGTCGAAAGACATCAACCTGCGGGTCAAGGCCGCGGCGCTCGGCATCCAGGCGGAAGATTATCGCGACGACCAAGTGCTGGACGATCTCAGCCTGCTCACCACCGGCCAAGTCACCCTGCCCGAGGAATTCTGGGAACGCAACGGCAAAAATCTCACCTCCTGGCAAAAAGACGGCAAGACCTTTTACAAGATCAACGGGCCGGATGTGGAGAAGTGGTATACCAACACTTTTGTACACGACGGCAAGGACAACAGCCTGGAGGCCATCGTCCGCCATATCGACAAACAAGAAGCCACCATCGAAGTGTGCACCAATTACCGCAGCAGCCATCACAACGTGTGGGGCATCAACGCGCGCAATCGCGAACAGAACTTCGCGCTCAATATGCTGATGGACCCGGCCATCGACTTCGTGTCATTGCTCGGCAACGCCGGCACCGGCAAAACCCTGCTCACCCTCGCCGCGGGCTTGGCGCAAGTGCTGGACGAACGGCGTTATCAGGAAATCATCATGACCCGCGCCACCGTGCCGATGGGCGAGGACATCGGTTTTCTACCCGGCACCGAGGAAGAAAAAATGGTGCCGTGGATGGGCGCGCTGATGGATAACCTGGAGGTGCTGGCCAGCAACGACGGCGGCAGCTGGGGCCGCGCCGCGACCAACGATTTGCTGCGCAATCGCATCAAAATCCACTCCATGAATTTCATGCGCGGCCGCACCTTCCTCAACAAATACGTGATCATCGACGAGGCGCAGAATCTCACCTCCAAACAAATGAAGGCCCTGATCACCCGCGCCGGCCCCGGCACCAAGATGGTGGTGCTCGGCAACGTCGGCCAGATCGACACACCCTACCTCACCGAAACCACCTCCGGCCTCACCTATGTGGTGGACCGCTTCAAGGCCTGGGAACACAGCGGCCACATCACCCTGCGCAGCGGTGAACGCTCACGCCTGGCGGATTATGCGGCGGAGGCGCTGTGAGCGGCGAGTTGCGGCGCGCACCGGCGCGGGCCGATATCCGGGATGTCGAAAATAATGAGAACCGTGTCGATCGCGAACGATGCGGTTCACTTGGTTTGCCGCGTCCTACGCCACTCACCCTGCGTCTTGAATCGCGATGACATCCCGCCCGCGCTGAATTCGTCCAATGCCTCGGCCGCGAGATAGGCCTTGAGCGGCAAATGATCGGAGGCGAGACGCGCCAGCGGGCTGTCGTGAACCTCCAGATGCCGCAAGGCGGCGCGCGGCCGCACCCAGATGCGGTCGAGGGCGAACAAGGGCCAGCGGGCGGGAAAAGTGCGTGGTGAAGGCGTTTGCTTGAAATAGACATGCAACCAGCGCAGCGGCCGACCCCACAGATACCACTCGTTGATGTCGCCCAACAAGACCGCCGGACCTTGGAGTTCCGGTTGAAAGATTTCGAGTAGCCGCTGAACCTGAGTGCGCCGTTCGGACGGAAAGAGGCCGAGATGGGTCGCGACGACACAAAGGCGATACCGTCCGCAATCGAGCAACGCCTCGATGGCGCCGCGCGGCTCGTGGCCGGGCACGCTCAAATCGGTGCCCCGCTGTTCGAGAATCTTGAAACGCGTCAGCAGACCGTTGCCGTAATGGCCGATGTTCCTTTGGAGCGTCGGTCCGGCGATGAAGGCCATGTCCATCGATCTCGCCAGATAACCGAGCATGTCGAAACCGGCGCTGGCATTGGATTCGACCTCCTGCAAGGCGATGATGTCGGCCTTGAGTTCTTTCAATACGCCCACCACGCGATCCGGGTCGACACGGCCGTCGCCGCCTTTGCAGCGATGGATATTGTAGGTGGCAAGTATCATCACGTACTCCTTGGGTGGCAACTTCACATGCGTTGCAACCGACATACCACGGGGCGCGGCCACTATCCGAGCTTGAATACGGTCTCCAAAAAAGGCTAACCGACCCGGGGTCCATTCGTTGGCGGCGTTGTTAAATTTACAAAGTGGCGGTGTTTTTTTCCTTTTTTTGACGCGTCATAAATAAATAAACGACGGGATGGAAAGATAATTCGACACCCGGGCGCACTCGCGATTTTCCGAAAATTTCACTTATTTCCAGGGCAAACTTGCATCCTTCGCAATGCAAGTACGGCCTTTTTTAACAATCGGCTTTTATTGGCCGGTTTGTGAACTAGCCATTTTGCATGGCATGGCTTTTGTGTGCTCAACGTCTATATCCGTAGTTTGGGACGCTCAGCGGGCTAACCGCCATCGCAGCTACCTTTCCATATACCTCACAACGAATAGAACGGGAACGCGATGAAAAGCATACTTCGGCCGGGACACAATTGCTGGCGCGTCGAACGGGCGGACCGCCTCGCTTTTCTAGTCGACGGCGCCGCCTATTTTCGCGCGCTGCGTCATGCGATGACGCGCGCCGAGAAGTCGATCTTGGTCCTGTCTTGGGACATCGACAGCCGATTTCGTTTGATGCGCGACGACGGTTTCGACGACGGTTGGCCCGCGCCGCTCGGCGAATTCTTCAACGAGCTAGTGCGCCGCAAACGTAAACTGCATACACATATTTTGAGTTGGGACTTCGCGATGATCTTCGCGCTGGACCGCGAATGGCTGCCGCTTTACCAGCAGCATTGGAATGCCCAGCGCCGGCTGCATTTTCATATGGACGATTGTCATCCCATGGGCGGATCCCACCATCAGAAGGTGGTGGTGATCGATGACAGGATCGCCTTTGCCGGCGGCCTCGATCTCACCCTGGGGCGTTGGGACACGCCGGAACACCGGCCCAAGGATCCGCGCCGTATCGAACTCAACCACGAACCCGGACGGCCCTATCACGACATTCAAGTGGCGGTAACGGGTGCCGCGGCGCGCGCCTTGGGCGATCTGAGTCGCGAACGCTGGTATTGCGCCACGGGGAAAAAATTGCGGGCGCCAGCGGTGAGCGGCGATCCCTGGCCGGATTATCTGACGACCGACCTCGACGCGGTGGATGTCGCGATCGTGCGCACCGTCCCCGAATACGGCAACAACGCCGAGATACGCGAAGGCGAACAACTTTATCTCGACGCCGTCGCGGGGGCCGAACGCTGGATCTACATCGAGAACCAGTATTTCACCTCCGCCACCATCGCCGAGGCCTTGGCGGCGCGCCTGCGGGAACCCCACGGTCCGGAAATCGTCATCGTCCTGCCGCTGCGCACCGACGGTTGGCTGGCCAACGTCACCATGGACGTGATCCGGCTGCGCCTCTTGCAGAAGTTGGCGAAGGCCGATCACGCCGGGCGGTTGCGGGTGTTTTATCCGGACATGCCGGGCTTGGAAGAGCAGCCCATCAACGTCCACTCGAAACTCATCATCGTCGATGACGACTTCGTCCGCGTCGGTTCCGCGAATTTAAATAACCGATCCATGCTGCTGGATACCGAATGCGATCTCGCCGTCGAGGCCGCGGGCGATCCGCGCTTGAGCGAAGGTATCGCCGCTTTTCGTCATCGTTTGCTGGGCGAACATTTGGGCGCGGAGGTTGGGCAGGTCGCCCTCGCCTTGCGTGAAAAGAATTCCTTGATCGGCGCCATCGAGAGTTTGCGCACTTCGGACCGAACCTTGAAGCCGCTGGATCTGCCGGAACCGGCCAATGACCTGTGGGCCTCCCCCGAGGTGTTCGATCCCGAATATCCCTACGATCCCGCCCTGGTGGTCCGCCGGCTGGTGCCGGATGAGGAACGCCCGTCGTTGCGCAGACGCATACTGATGTGGAGTCTGCTGTTGATCTTGATATTGGGCCTCGCCGCCGCCTGGCGCTGGACGCCGCTTTCGGAGTGGGTGAATCCGCAGATGTTGGCGGAGGAATTTTCCTCGTTGCGGTCGGGGCCGCTGGCGTTCATCGTGGTAATCGCGGTATTTGTGATCGGGGGTTTGGTGATGATACCGGTGACATTGTTGGTTACCGCCACCATCATCAGCTTCGGCGCGGGCTACGGTTTTTTCTATGCGCTCGCCGGCTCCTTGTTGAGCGCGCTGGCGACCTACGGATTGGCCAGGTTGATCGGCCGCGCGCGGGTGAGACGGCTCGCCGGCTCGCGGCTCAATCGCATCACCCGCCAACTTGCGCAGCGAGGGATCTTGACGGTCTTCATCGTCCGCCTCTTGCCGGTGGCGCCGTTCACCGTCGTCAATCTCGTCGCCGGCGCATCCAACGTCAGCCTGCGCGATTTCATGCTGGGCACTCTCTTGGGCATGATGCCGGGCGTACTCGCGATCACGCTGCTGGTGGAACGGATCGACGCCGTACTGCACACGCCGTCAACGGCACATATTCTGACCTTGCTCGGCATGGCCCTGATCGTGGGCATCGCGATTTATCAACTGGTGAAGTGGCTGCGCAAGACGGCGGCGCGGCGAGCGGAGCAAACAGCGGAAGACGAAGCCTCCGCAACACCCAACCTCAAACCATACGCGGATTGACCCGGCCACGCACCCGTAAGATCGTCGTTATTCCCGCCATTGCCGTCTATCACGAAAGGGCGGTCAGCCAAACCGCCCGCGCCGGCAACGCGGCGCGGGCGGCTCATCACATCGTCCCCAGATCCACCGCGCCGAGGTTGTCGCCCAACTCGCCCGGCCCGTCGCCCCGGTTAGCGGTATCGCCGAGCCCCAATTGACCCAACTCGTTGAGGCCCCAGCATTTGACGGTACCGTTGTCGAGGTAGGCGCAATTGAAATTCCAGCCGGACACCACGTCACGTGCGCTGCGCCCCGTGCCTAACTCCACTACAGGCAAGGCATCGCCCATCTCGAAACCGATGCTGCCGCGCGGAGACACATCGCCTGTACCAAGTTGCCCGGCGAAATTGGCGCCCCAACACTTCACCGTCGCGTCGTCGAGGATCGCGCAGCTGTGCTGCAAGCCGGCCGCGACAGCGAGCGCAAGGCGGTTGCTGCCGAGGTTCACCGCCGGCAGCGCGTCGCCCATCTCGCCGGTCTCGTCGCCGCGGTTAAATGTAGCGCCGACGCCCAGCTGGGCTGAATTATTGAGGCCCCAACATTTGACCTGGCCGTTGTCGAGGACGGCACACGTGTGATCGCGGCCGGCGGCCAAGCGCACGGCGGTGCGGCCCGCGCCGAAATCCACCGCGGGCAAACGGTCGCCCATCTCGTTGCCGGCATCGCCGCGATTGAGGGTGTCGCCTATCCCGAGTTGGCCCCGGTCGTTTTGACCCCAGCATTTCACCGCGCCGTTATCGAGACGGGCACAGGTGCGAAAACCGCCCGCCGCCAGCTCGACGGCGAGACGTCCCGCGCCCAGATCCACCGCCGGCAAACGGTCGCCCAGATCGGTTGCCAGCCGGCCGCGATGGGCGGTGTCGCCCACCCCGAGCTGGCCGAAGCTATTATTGCCCCAGCATTTCACCGCGCCGTTATCGAGGCGCGCGCACGCGTGACCGCTGCCCGCCACCACTTGTGCGGCGCGGCGGCCGGTGCCTAGGTTCACCGCGGGCAGATTCTGCATTTCACCCGGCGCATCACCTTGAATTTGATCATTGCCGACGCCGAGTTCGCCGACCCGGTTGAGCCCCCAACATTTGACGGAGCCGTCTTCGAGCCGGGCACAATTAAAGTAATCGCCCGCCACCACGTCCACCGCCGGTCCGCCCAGGGCTACCGCGGGCAGGTTGTCGCCCAACTCACCGGCTTGATCACCGCGGGCTTGCGTGTCGCCCAGACCGAGCTGGCCGAAGACGTTGTCGCCCCAGCATTTGACCGTGCCTGAATCGGCGCGCAGACAGGTATGGCCCCCGCCGGCGGCCAAGCGGTTGCCGCCGGTGTTGAATTGCCACTCGTGGGCGGCGGTCAGCGGATTGCCGGCGGGGTCGCGGATGGCGACGCTGAGACTGGCGGTATAATCGCCACCCACGAGCAAGGGTTGGCGCGGGGTGAAGGCGGCTTGGGTGCCCTGCAAAGTCACGTCGCCGTCGACACGGCCGGCGGGGCCGGTCAAGGTAAAACTGTTGACATTGACGGTTGCCGGCGCGAGGGCCTCGTTGAAGGTCACCACGACCACCGGCCCGCTGAGGACCGCGCCCCGGGCGCCCGGCGGCGGCAGGGTGGCGACGACGCGGGGTGCGACGCTGTCGATCTCCTCGGAGGGGCCCGGGACCTCGTCGTCCGGGGTCCGGGCGTTACGATCGTGATCGTGATAATCGATACAGGCACTTAACGAGAGGATGACTACGAGCGGGGCCAACACCCCCCATCGGCGTAATAAAGCGGCAACCATAACAAGCCCCCATGCTGGTCAGCAAACCCCACACCCGGAATCTTATGTTTTTTTCAATTCAGATCGGCAACACGGCCCTATACTAGCACCAATTTTCCTCGCGCCGCCTTACCCCGATGTGCCGGGAACGGCGGATTGGGGCGTCGCACCCCGACCCGCCTGCCGGCCCGCGCTACTTCACTCCTCGCTGAAGGCCACCCGGTCACCCACCGCCAGTTCCAAGGCTTGGTCCGCCCGCCCCTGGTTGACCGCGATCTCCACCAGGCCGTTGGCGTTTTCATACCAGAACGCCGCGCCCGGCGGGACGGCGGAGAAGGTGCGCGCCCGGCCGACGCCGCTGCCCCGCACCTGCACGCGGACCGTATCGCCGAGGCCGGCGGCGCGGGTGCCGGTCATGGCGTTACCGAAATGGTCGATGTAGACGATCTCCGCCAAGTCGGCGGGCCAATCGGGCAACAAACGCTCCGCCAATTCGCGGCGCACACCGGGCGGCGGCTCGCCGCGCGCCAAGCGCGCCGCCACCGGCGCGAACACATCGCGGCCGTGAAACGAGACGGACAAACGCGCCGGCCGCCATTCGATATCCCACCACACCACCTCCGTGCCGCGCGCCGCCACCACATTGAACAAACCGTTATCCGGTCCGACGAACCAGCGCCCGTCCACCTGCACCGCGGCGGGACGGCGCTCCGGGTCGCCGACCCCCGGGTCCACCACGGCTAAAAATACCGCGTCATTGGGAAATTCATCGGCGTAGGCGGCCAGCAGATAGGCCGCCGCCCGGGGATTGTAACCAGGCGCGTTGGTGAAGAGATCGATCACGGGGTGACCCGGCGCGTCCCGTTGCAGCACGGCCTTCATCTGGCCGAGATAAGGCCCGTCGCCGCCGAAATCGGTGAAGGTCACGATCATGGAACTGGCATCCTGCGTCCGCTGGGTCGGCATGCGCGTGCGCACCCCAGGCGATTTTAAACCAAGCGCGGGCGAGCCCGCTCATCAATCTGAAAAAAGCGGTTGGACACGGAGGACACGGAGATCACGGAGGAAAACCAATGACTGTGTACTGATCGACGTCACACTACGGGTGAATCCCCGTGCCCTTCATGTCCTCCGTAGTTTGTATTCGCGGCTTTTAGGATGAAATAAAAAGCCGGCAATGTCCCACTTTTGGTTCACATGAGGTCCTTGTTATTCAGCGGTAGGCGGTTCCAATGCGACAATCTCCCGCTTCTCCGTGCCCTCCGTGATTCGGATCCGCGGTTTTTAGAATGAAAAACGAAAAAGCCGGGCAATGCCCGGCTTTTTCGTTTTTCATGAGCTCCGCTTTATTCGGCGGTGGGCGGTTCCGCCGCCTCCGACTGCGGGCGATCCACCAATTCGACATAGGCCATGGGCGCGCTGTCGCCGGCACGGAAGCCGCACTTCAAGATGCGCAGATAACCGCCGGGGCGCTGCTTGTAACGGGGGCCCAGCTCGTTGAAGAGCTTGGTCACCATCTCGCGATCGCGAATACGATCGAAGGCCAGGCGACGACCGGCCAGGCTGTCGCTCTTCGCCATCGTAATCAAGGGCTCGGCGACCCGGCGCAATTCTTTGGCCTTGGGCAAGGTGGTCTTGATCGCTTCATGACGCAGCAGCGAAACGGCCATATTGCGCATCAGCGCCTTGCGATGACTACTGTTCCGGCTCAACTGCCGGCCTATATTGCGATGACGCATCGTCGATTATCCTTTTACTTCAATTCAAACTCGTCCACCGATGTCCGGCGGCAACTGGGCGCCGGACAGGGGTTTCAGACCGGTGCTTTTTCTTTAATCGCCTTGTCCTGCAAACTGGCGGGCGGCCAGTTTTCCAGACGCATGCCGAGCGACAGGCCATGGGAGGCCAATACATCTTTGATCTCGGTCAGCGATTTCTTGCCCAGATTAGGCGTCTTCAACAATTCCACTTCGGTACGCTGAATCAGATCGCCGATGAAATAGATGTTCTCGGCCTTGAGGCAATTGGCCGCGCGCACGGTCAGCTCCAGATCGTCCACCGGCCGCAGCAGAATGGGATCGATCTCGGCCTCATGGGTGGCGATGGCGTGTTCTTCCTTGCCTTCCAAATCCACGAACACCGACAGCTGTTCGCGAAGAATGGTGGCGGCGCGCCGCACCGCCTCTTCGGCGTCGATGCTGCCGTTGGTCTCCAACTCCAGCACCAGCTTGTCCAGGTCGGTGCGCTGCTCGACACGGGCGCTTTCCACCACGTAGGAGACGCGGCGCACCGGGCTGAAGGACGCGTCCAACTGCAACTTGCCGATGGGACGGTCGCGATCACCGGGCACCACGCGGCCCACGGCCGGCTGATAACCGCGGCCGCGTTCGACCTTCAGCGTCATATTCAACTCACCCACCTTGGTGAGATGAGCGATGACATGCTCGGGGTTGACCAGTTCGATGTCGTGGCTGAGCTCGATGTCTTTGGCCAACACGGCACCGGGACCCTTTTTCTTGAGGGTCAGAGTCGCCGCATCGCGGCCGGCCATGCGCAGCGACAGACCCTTCAGGTTCAGCAGGATTTCGATGACGTCTTCCTGCACACCTTCAATGGTGGTGTACTCATGCAGCACGTTCTCGATTTCCACTTCGGTCACCGCCGCGCCGGGCATCGACGACAACAGAATCCGGCGCAAGGCATTACCCAAAGTATGCCCGAAGCCGCGCTCCAAAGGCTCGATGGTGATCTTGGCCCGATTGGGATCAACCGCCTGCACGTCCACCGAACGTGGTTTTAAAAACTCAGCAACTGAGCCTTGCATGAAACGCCCTCTCTTTTACGCGCGAATCACTTCGCAACGAAACCTTGCCGTATCTGAAAACCGATCGCTTTACTTCGAGTACAACTCGACGACCAAGTGCTCGTTGATTTCCGGCGGCAGGTCACCGCGCTCAGGCACCGCCTTAAACACGCCTTGCATCTTTTCGACATCCACGTCCAGCCAGTCGGCGAAGCCGCGCTGTTTGGCCAGTTCCAAAGCGGCCTGGATGCGCAATTGCTTCCTGGCCCATTCGGCGACCGAAACCACGTCGCTGGGTTTGACTTGGTAGCTGGGGATGTTGACCTTCTGGCCGTTCACCATCAAACCATTGTGGCGAACCAATTGGCGCGCCTCGCTGCGCGAGGAACCGAAACCCATGCGATGGGCAACGGTGTCCAGACGGCACTCCAGCAACTGCAACAAACGTTCGCCGGTGGAGCCTTTGCGGCGATCCGCCTCTTTGTAGTAACCGCGGAACTGCCGTTCCAAGACCCCGTAGATACGACGCAGCTTTTGCTTTTCGCGCAGCTGCACGGCGTAATCCGACAAACGCGTCCGGCGCTGGCCATGCTGGCCGGGCGGGAAGGCGCGTTTTTCAACGGCGCACTTGGAGGTAAAACATTTTTCGCCTTTGAGGAAGAGTTTTTCACCCTCACGGCGACACAAACGACACTTAGGACCAATGTACTTAGCCACGCTAACCTCCCAGCCTAGACACGACGCTTCTTCGGCGGACGACACCCGTTGTGGGGGATCGGCGTCACATCGGTGATGCTGTTAATTTTGAAACCCACGCTATGCAGACCGCGCACTGCGGAATCACGCCCCGGACCCGGACCCTTCACGAACACCTCGACGTTTTTGACGCCGAATTCGTTGGCGACTTGTCCGGCCTTATCGGCGGCCACCTGAGCGGCGAAGGGCGTGCTTTTACGCGAACCCTTGAAGCCACAGGCCCCGGCCGAAGACCAGGACAAGGTGTTACCTTGCCGGTCGGTGATGGTGATGATGGTGTTGTTGAAGGAGGCCTGGATGTGCGCCACCGCATCAACGACATTCTTTTTCACACGCTTGCGCGTGCGCGCAGTCGCTTTCGCCATATTAAGAAATTCCCAGTGATCGACTATCCGTTAACATTACTTACGCACGGCGCGGCGCGGGCCCTTACGGGTGCGGGCGTTAGTACGCGTACGTTGGCCGCGCAGCGGCAGGCCGCGGCGGTGGCGTAGCCCGCGATAGGTCCCAAGATCCATCAAACGTTTGATGTTCATGGAGATATCACGACGCAGGTCACCTTCAACCTTCAACTTGCCAACCTCGGTTCGCAGCAATTCGAGCTGCGCTTCAGTCAGTTCCTTCACCTTCATCTCAGGGGCGACACCGGCCGCCTGACAAATGTCACGGGCGCGCGTGCGGCCGATACCATAGATGGACGTCAAGGCGATGACTGCATGCTTCTGAACCGGAATATTGATCCCAGCAATACGGGCCATTCAAATACTCTCCTAAAAACCCTAAGGCGCTTCGCGAAAACCCGTAACTCTACCGTTTTCACGTCAAAATTACAACAACCGCGGTCTAGTCCACTCCGCCAACGACCAGACCCGACACCCGCTCAACCTTGGCGTTGTTTATGGCGGGCTTCGGCGCAGATGACCCGCACCACACCCTTGCGGCGGACGATCTTGCAGTTACGGCACACTTTTTTTACTGACGCTTGTACTTTCATACTCAATCCCCTTTACAAAATCGGTCCCCCGCTACTGGCCATTAAGCCCAGAAGGGAGGGCGGCACCGCTGAATCAGCGCAAGACACCGGAGCGGCCATGCCCTTTGAGATTCGCCTTTTTCAGCAAGCCATCATACTGGTGCGACATGAGATGGGCCTGCAACTGGGCGATGAAGTCCATCACCACCACCACCACGATCAGCAGCGAGGTGCCTCCAAAGTAAAAAGGCACGCTCCACGACACGATCAAAAACTCCGGCAGCAAACAGACCGCCGTCACATATATGGCGCCGATCAAGGTCAAACGCGTCATCACGGTATCAATGTAACGGGCGGTTTGATCACCGGGACGGATGCCGGGAATAAAGGCCCCGGATTTTTTCAAATTGTCCGCGGTGTCACGCGGATTGAACACCAGCGCCGTATAAAAGAAACAGAAAAAGATAATGGCGACGGCGAACAAAATCACATACACCGGCTGACCGGGCGACAACATGGTCGCGATGTCCTGCACCCAGCTACCTCCCTCACCGGTGCCGAACCAGCCGGCGATGGTGGCGGGAAATAAAATGATACTTGAGGCGAAGATCGGCGGAATCACACCCGCCATATTCACCTTCAACGGCAAATGGCTGGCCTGCCCGGCGTAGACCTTCCGCCCCTGCTGGCGCTTGGCGTAATTGACGGTGATCCGCCGCTGACCGCGTTCCACGAATACCACGAACCAGGTCACCGCGACCGCCAGCACGAACAAAAACAGAACGATGAACGGTGACAACTCACCCGTCCGCGCCAATTCCAACGAACCGCCAATGGCCGAAGGCAGACCCGCTACGATACTGGCGAAGATAATGATGGAAATACCATTACCAATCCCGCGCTCGGTGACCTGCTCACCCAGCCACATCAAAAATATCGTACCCGCCACCAAGGTGATGATCGCGGTAACCATAAACGCGGTCCCGGGCTCGATCACTACCGACACGCCGCCCACGGTTTGACGCTGCAACGCGAGGGCCACGCCGGTAGCCTGGAACAACGCCAACACCACGGTAAAGTAACGGGTGTATTGAGTAATCTTGCGTCGGCCCGATTCACCCTCTTTTTTCAGCTGCTCGAGCCGCGGCCATACCGTGGTCAGCAACTGAATAATAATCGACGCGGAGATGTAGGGCATGATCCCCAGCGCAAAGACCGCCACCCGCTCCAGCGCGCCTCCCGAAAACATGTTGAACATGTCGAGGATCGTGCCGCGCTGCTGATCGAACAAGGCCGCCAAGGCGGTGGGATTGATGCCCGGCACGGGGATCACCGCACCGATGCGGAAAATCACCAGCGCGCCGAGTACAAACAGCAAACGCTGCTTGACTTCAGTCCATTTCGTAATGTCACCGAGGGGGTTAGCCATGATAGATCGAATCGGCTCGTTTAATCTTCAATTTTTCCGCCGGCCGCCTCGATCGCCGCCCGCGCGCCTTTGGTAACCGCCAAGCCGCGCAAATTCACTTTGCCCGCCAGTTCGCCGGAAAAAATCACCTTGGCGCGCTGGGTTTGCTGAGGGACCACGTTGCTCGCCTTCAACGCCATCAGATCGATGACGTCGGCATTGACCTTGGCCAGCTCGTTGAGGCGCACCTCGGCGGTCTCGCGCGCGATGTGCGAACGGAAACCGACCTTGGGCAAACGGCGTTGCAAAGGCATCTGTCCGCCTTCGAAACCGACTTTATGGAATCCGCCGGCACGCGCGCTTTGGCCTTTATGGCCGCGGCCGCAGGTTTTGCCGAGACCGGAACCGATACCGCGCCCGACGCGTTTACGCGACTGCTTGGCGCCTTCGGCCGGTTTGATAGTATTCAAACGCATGATTAAGCTTCCTCGATCTTGAGCAGGTAGGCGATCTTGTCCGCCATGCCGCGAATAGCCGGGGTATCTTGCACCACCACTGAATGGTGCATACGGCGCAGGCCCAGGCCCAAGACGCAGGCGCGATGGCTTTTCGCCCTGCCGAACTGGCTGCGCACCAGGGTCAATTTGAGTTTTTTTGCGGTCGTCATGAGGTATCAGCCTAAAATGTCTTCGACGCGTTTACCGCGTTTGGCGGCCACCGACTCGGCGTCGGCCATGCCGGTCAGCGCCTTCACCGTGGCGCGCACCACGTTGACCGGATTACTGGACCCGATGCATTTGGCCAACACGTCGCGTACGCCGATCACCTCCAACACGGCGCGCATGGCGCCGCCGGCGATGATGCCCGTACCTTCCGAAGCCGGCTGCATATAGACCTTGGCCGCGCCATGGCGGGCGGTGACCACATGCTGCAGGGTCACCCCTTTCAGCTTGACGTTACGCATATTGCGGCGGGCGTCTTCCATCGCTTTGGAGATGGCCGCCGGCACTTCGCGCGCCTTGCCGCGACCGAAACCGACCCGGCCTTTGCCGTCGCCTACCACGGTCAATGCCGAGAAGCCGAAGATCCGGCCACCCTTCACCACCTTGGAGACACGGCGCACCGCGACCAATTTCTCTTGAAGCTCATCACCGCTTTCGGCGGGTGTTTCAAAACGAACCATGTTGACCATCCTTAAAGCTTAAAACTGTAGCCCATGCTCGCGCGCCGCATCAGCCAAGGCTTTGACGCGCCCGTGATACCTGAATCCGGAGCGATCAAAGGCCACTTCCGTGATCCCCGCCGCCTTGGCCCGCTCGGCAATGAACTTGCCGACCAGCGCCGCGGCCTCGGCATTGCCGGTAGCTTTGACTTCGCCGCGCACCAGCGGATCGACGGTGGAGGCCGAAGCCATCACCACCGCACCGGCCGGCGCAATGATTTGCGCATAAATATGCCGGGGCGTGCGGTGCACGCTCAAGCGATGCACGCCTAACCGTTTAATTGTGGCGCGGGTACGTCGCGCCCGACGGATACGAGAAACTTTTTTATCCACGGAAGTCACCTATTACTTCTTCTTGGCCTCTTTACGAACGATTACTTCGTCCGAGTACTTGACGCCTTTGCCCTTGTAGGGTTCGGGCGGACGGTACGCACGAATTTCGGCCGCCACCTGCCCTACCCGCTGCTTGTCCGCGCCCTTGACCAGAATTTCAGTCGGGCTGGGAGTCTCGACGGTAATACCTTCCGGGACCGCATAGGCCACGGGGTGGGAATAACCGAGGGTGAGATTAAGCACTCTGCCTTGAGCCTGGGCGCGATAACCGACGCCCACCAGGTCCAGCTTACGCACGAAACCCGCGCTGACGCCCGTCACCATATTGTTGATCAACGCACGGAAGGTACCCGCCAGCGCATCAGCCGATTTGCTGTTATTGCGCGGCGCCAAGTGTACCACTTTTCCATCATTCTGCATCTCTACTTGCGGATGCAAATCCATATTTAACGCGCCATTTTTGCCCTTGACGGTCAAGATCTGCCCTTTCAGGGAGACTTCAACCCCGCTGGGCAGATTGATGGGCATTTTAGCTACTCGGGACATGAGACACCTACCCTTATGCGACGTAACACAGTATCTCGCCGCCATGGCCGGCCGCGCGGGCCGCCCGGTCGGTCATCACCCCATGCGAGGTGGAGATGATAGCGACACCCAAACCGCCCTGAACCTTGGGCAGCTCGTCTTTACCTTTATAAACGCGGAGACCCGGCGTGCTCCTGCGCTCGATGTGCGCGATGACCGGGGCGCCGTTGTAATACTTGAGGGCGATGGTCAGCGTGCGCTTGGCGCCTTCTTCACTGACGTTGTACGCGCTCACGTAACCCTCATCGCGCA
The DNA here is from genome assembly GCA_963729605.1 of uncultured Gammaproteobacteria bacterium. Classification (GTDB taxonomy): domain Bacteria; phylum Pseudomonadota; class Gammaproteobacteria; order DRLM01; family DRLM01; genus CAKKSB01. The sequence continues at coordinate 289,186 of CAVSNY010000006.1, forward strand.
GCACCTTGGCGATGGACTCTTTGACATTCGACGCCGGCATGCTCACGTCCGCCTTTTGCGCCGCTTGGGCGTTGCGGATGCGGGTCAGCATATCGGCGATAGGATCGGTCATACTCATAAATTCATGCCCACTTGTTAATACTCGGCTGTTTCGTCTTTTGCACGGGACCGGCGCGGTTACCAGCTGGCCTTGACCAGGCCCGGGACGTCTCCCCGCATCGCCGCCTCGCGCAGCTTGTTGCGGCCCAAACCGAACTTGCGGTACACGCCCCGCGAACGGCCGCTGAGCCGGCACCGGCGGCGCAAACGGGTCGGACTGGCGTCGCGCGGCAGCGATTGAAACTGGCGGCGCAAATCATCGCGCTCTTCCTGGCCCAGGTTGGGGTCCCGCAGTTTTTCCTTGAGGTCGCCACGCTTGGCGGCAAAGCGCTCGATGGTGCGCTCGCGCTTCACTTCCCGCATCAACATAGACAATTTAGCCATATCCGCTTCCTAACTCCTGAATGGAAAGCTGAACGCGGTCAACAAGGCGCGTCCTTCTTCGTCGGTAGTCGCCGTGGTGGTGATGGTAATGTTCATACCACGCAAGGCGTCGATTTTGTCGTAATCGACTTCGGGAAAAATGATCTGCTCCCGCACGCCCATATTGTAACTGCCGCGGCCGTCGAAACTCTTGGCGCTCAAACCGCGAAAGTCGCGGATACGCGGGATGGCGACCGAGATGAGACGGTCGAGAAATTCGTACATGCGCTCGCGGCGCAAGGTCACTTTGCAGCCCACCGGCCAGCCTTCACGAATTTTGAAACCCGCGACCGACTTACGGGCCTTGGTGACCAAGGGTTTTTGACCGGTGATCTTCACCAGGTCGCCCACCGCGTTGTCGATGATCTTTTTGTCGCCGACCGCTTCACCGACACCCATGTTCACGGTGATCTTGGTGATACGCGGCACTTGCATGACACTGTCATAGCCGAACTGGTCCATCAACTTCTTGACCACTTCGTTCCGGTAATACTCTTGTAAACGCGCCATTGTCTGCTACCCGTTACTTTAAACGTCGACGACTTCGCCGTTGGATTTGAAGAAGCGAACTCTCTTACCGTTCTCCAAGGTCTTCACCCCGGCCCGGTCGGCCTTGCCGGTGGCGGTATTGAACAGCGCCACGTTGGACACGTGGAGAGACGCCTCTTTTTCGACGATGCCGCCGGGCGTGCCCCGCATGGGGTTGCCCTTGGTGTGGCGCTTGATCATATTGATGTTCTGCACCACCACCCGGTCTTCGCCCACGCTCAACACCGTGCCGCGCTTGCCCTTGTCTTTGCCGGCGATGACGATGACGTCGTCGCCTTTTTTGATCTTACGCATTGCTAGACCACCTTCGCTTTTTCGTCACACCCGTCTCACAGCACTTCAGGCGCGAGCGAGACGATCTTCATGAATTTTTCGGTTCTGAGTTCGCGCGTCACCGGCCCGAAGATACGGGTGCCGATCGGCTGCAGCTGGTTGTTCAACAACACCGCGGCATTGCCGTCGAAGCGGATCAACGAACCGTCCGGACGGCGCACGCCTTTGCGGGTCCGCACCACGAGCGCGTTATACACCTCGCCCTTTTTCACTTTGCCGCGGGGAATCGCCTCTTTGATGCTGACCTTGATGACATCGCCCACACCCGCGTAGCGGCGTTTCGATCCACCCAACACTTTAATGCACATCAGGCTGCGGGCACCGCTATTGTCGGCCGCGTCCAATATTGATTGCATCTGGATCATTGTCTGTCTCCAACCCTGTAAAAAATGTCTTGCCGATCCCCTCTCCCGCTGGCGGGAAAAGGCCGGGGTGAGAGCGTAGATCGAATCCGCTGCGTTATTCCGCTATCGCCCGCTCGACCACGTTAACCAAACGCCAGGCCTTGGTCTTGGCCAACGGCCGGCACTGGGTGATCATGACCAAGTCACCGGCCTTGCACTCGTTGTTTTCGTCATGGGCGTGAACCTTGGTGGACCGCCGCACATATTTGCCGTACACCGGGTGAGGCACTTTGCGCTCGATCAACACGGTGATGGTCTTGTCCATCTTGTCACTGACCACGCGACCGGTAAGGGTGCGCATCGCTTTTTGCTGTTCAGTCATTGCCCTTACCCTGCCTTCTTCGCGTTCAGGACGGTTTTGACGCGCGCGATGTTGCGGCGCACGTTGCGGATCAGATGACCCTTGGAGAGTTGTCCCGAGGCCTTCTGCATACGCAGATTGAATTGCTCGCGCAGCAGGGACATCAGCTCCTCTTTGAGCTCCACTTCGCTTTTTTGCTTGAGTTCGTTCGCGTTCATCACATCACCGTCCGGGTAATAAAGGCGGTCTTCAGCGGCAATTTCGCGGCCGCGAGCTTGAAGGCTTCACGGGCGATTTCCGGGGTCACGCCTTCCATTTCATACAACATCCGGCCGGGCTGGATTTCCGCCACCCAATACTCGACGTTGCCCTTACCGCTGCCCATCCGCACTTCCAACGGCTTTTTGGAAATGGGTTTGTCGGGGAAAATCCGGATCCAGATCTTGCCGCCGCGCTTGACGTGGCGGGTCATGGCACGGCGCGCCGCTTCGATCTGGCGGGCGGTAATCCGGCCGCGCGCAACGGCCTTCAATCCAAATTGACCGAAGCTCACTTCATTGCCGGTCTGGGCCAAGCCCCGATTACGGCCTTTGTGTTGCTTACGGTACTTTGTCCTTTTTGGCTGCATCATAACCGCATATCCTCTTAATTAGCAGCGGCCTTCTCGGCGCTCGGTTCGGCAGCCTCGGTAGCTTGGTTGAACACTTCACCCTTGAAGATCCACACCTTTACTCCGACGACGCCGGAAGGCGTGTGCGCTTCGGCGAAACCATAATCAATGTCCGCACGCAGGGTGTGCAAGGGCACACGGCCTTCGCGATACCACTCGGTGCGGGCGATTTCAGCGCCGCCCAAACGGCCGGCGATGTTGACCTTGATGCCTTGGGCGCCGAGTCGCATGGTGGTGGTCACCGAGCGCTTCATGGCGCGACGGAACATGATACGGCGCACCAGCTGCTGGGTGATGCTTTCGGCGACCAACTGGGCGTCGAGTTCCGGCTTGCGAATCTCTTCCACGTTGATGTGCACCGGCACACCCATCATGGCGGAGACCTCTTTACGCAGCGCATCGATGTCCTCGCCCTTCTTACCGATCACGATGCCGGGACGGGCACTGTGTATGGTGATGCGCGCGGTGCGCGCCGGACGCTCGATCTGGATGCGGCTCACCGAGGCGCTGGCGAGTTTTTTACGCAAAAACTCCCGCACCTTGAGATCGGTGAACAAATAGTCCGCGTACTGCTTGGAATCGGCATACCACGTCGAGGTCCAATCTTTGACGATCCCCAGACGTATACCCGTTGGATTTACCTTTTGACCCATTACCGCCTCGCTTTACTTATCACCGACCACCACAGAGATGTGGCAGGTCCGCTTGAGGATCCGATTCGCCCGGCCTTTGGCCCGTGCGCGGATACGTTTTTGACTGGGACCTTCATCAACGAAGACCTTGGTGACCTTGAGCTCATCCACGTCGGCGCCTTCGTTGTGCTCGGCATTGGCGATCGCCGACTCCAGCACCTTCTTGAAAATACCCGCGGCCTTCTTCGGACTGAACGCCAAAAGATTCAAGGCGCGATCAACGGGCATGCCACGCACTTGGTCGGCGACCAAACGGCCTTTCTGGGCCGAGAGGCGGGCATAGCGTAATTTTGCGGCTGCTTCCATCTCTATCGTCCCCGTTACTTCGCTTTTTTCGCGCCGGCATGACCACGGAAGGTACGCGTCACCGCGAACTCACCGAGCTTATGGCCGACCATGTTTTCACTGATCAAAATCGGTATGTGCTGCTTGCCGTTGTGGATGGCCAACGTCAAACCGATCATTTGCGGCAGCACGGTAGAACGCCGTGACCACGTCTTGATGGGTTTTCTGCTGTTCGTCGCCGCAGCCTCCTCCACTTTTTTAGCCAAGTGGAGATCAATGAATGGACCTTTTTTAACTGAACGTGGCACTGGAAGTCTCCCAAGCCTGAATAAAAATCTTCATTACTTACCGCGGCGCCGCAAAATCATGCCGTCGGTACGCTTATTGCCGCGCGTCTTGTAACCCTTGGTGGGCATGCCCCACGGACTCACCGGATGGCGACCGCCCTTGGTACGCCCTTCGCCACCACCGTGCGGATGATCCACCGGATTCATGGCGGTACCACGCACGGTCGGACGGATACCGCGCCAGCGTTTGGCGCCAGCTTTACCCAGGGACCGCAGATTATGCTGGGTATTGCCCGCTTCGCCAATAGTCGCTTTGCATTCCACGTGCACTTTGCGCATCTCGCCGGAGCGCAAGCGCACCGTGGCGTACGCGCCTTCTTTCGCCATCAGCTGCACACCGGCGCCGGCGCTGCGCGCCAACTGGGCGCCACGGCCCGGCTTCATTTCCAGGCAGTGAACGGTGGTACCCACCGGGATGTTGCGCAGCGGCAGGCAATTGCCGGCCTTGATCGGCGCATCCACCGCGCTGATCAGCTTGGCGCCCGCCTCGACACCCTTGGGCGCGATAATATAGCGGCGTTCGCCGTCGGCGTACAGCAATAATGCAATGTGAGCGCTGCGATTCGGATCATATTCCAAACGCTCGACCACGCCGGGGATGCCCAGCTTGTCGCGGCGAAAATCCACCACGCGGTAATGCTGCTTGTGACCGCCGCCTTGATGGCGCACGGTAACCCGGCCCAGATTGTTGCGGCCGCCGTTCTTGTTCAAACGTTCGACCAGCGCCTCGTGGGGCCCGCCTTTGTGCAACTTCGGCTCCACCACTTTGACTACAAAGCGGCGGCCCGGGGAAGTTGGCTTCACTTTAACCAGTGCCATCGATTACATCCTTCTTTTCAGCCAGCGCGGGAGGACTTACTGGGCACCCGCAAACTCGATATCGAAACCCGGCTTCAACTTAACGTAAGCCTTTTTGCTATGGGAGCGGCGGCCGAGCATCTGGCCAAAGCGTTTCACCTTGCCCTTGCTGTTCACCACGCGAACCTGATCCACTTCCACGCTGAACAAATGCTCGACCGCCTTTTTGATCTCATCCTTGCTGGCGTCGCGCATCACCTTGAACACGAACTGGCGATCTTTGTCCGCCGCCATCGTGCTCTTTTCCGAGACGTGGGGCGCCAGCAGCACCTTCATCAAACGTTCATTGCTCATGCCAGGCTCTCCCCGATTTGTTTGGCGGCGCCGGCGGTAAGCAGCACCTTGTCGAACTTGATCAAACACACCGGATCGATCTCGAGCACGTTGCGCACTTCGACCTTGTGCAGATTGCGCGCGGCCAGATACAAGGCCTCGCTGGCGTCGTCGGCGACGATCAACACATTGTCCATGCCCAGCGCCTTCAGCTTCGCCACCAGATCGCGGGTCTTAGGCTGTTCTAGCCCCAGATCCGACACCACCACCAAGCGGTCCTGGCGCAGCAGTTCCGAAAAAATCGAACGAAGGGCGACCTTGTAGGATTTCTTGTTGACCTTCTGCGAATAGTCGGCGGTCACCGCGGCAAACACTTTGCCGCCACCGCGCCACAACGGGCTGCGGATGGTACCGGCGCGGGCGCGGCCCGTGCCTTTTTGTTTAAAAGGCTTGGCGCCGCCGCCGCGCACCGCGGCGCGCGTCTTCTGCGCATGGGTACCGGCGCGGGCGCCGGCCAAATAGGCCGTCACGACTTGATGGACAAGGCTTTCGTTGAACTCGCGTCCGAACACCTCATCCGGCACCGCGACACTGCCAGCGCTGGCGCCGGCCGCATTGAGTATGCTGAGTTCCATTACTTCTCTCCTCTCGCGGCGAACTTCACCGACGCACGCACGATCACGTCGCGGCCTTCCGAACCGGGAACCGCGCCTTTGATCAGCAGCAGATTGCGTTCGGCATCCACCCGCACCACTTCCAGATTCTGCTGGGTACGCTGGGTATTACCCAGATGACCGGCCATCTTCTTGCCGACGAACACCCGGCCCGGGGTCTGGCGCTGACCGATAGAACCCGGCGCGCGATGCGACAGCGAGTTACCGTGGGTCGCGTCGCCCATGGTGAAGTGATGACGCTTGACGGTACCGGCGAAACCTTTACCGAGCGACACGCCGGTGACGTCGACTTTTTGTCCGGCCTGGAAAATATCCACCTTGAGTTCGCTGCCCGGCGCCAGATCGGCACCTTCGCCTTCGCCCAAACGAAATTCCCACAAACCGCGACCCGCATTGACCCCGGCCTTGGCGAAGTGCCCGGCCATGGCCTTGGTCACCCGCGACGGACGGCGCGTGCCCACGGTGATTTGCACCGCCGCGTAGCCGTCGGTCTCCGCGCTCTTCACTTGCGTGACGCGATTCGGTTCGACCTCGACCACGGTCACCGGAATGCTCACCCCATCTTCAGTGAAGACGCGGGTCATTCCGCATTTGCGACCAACTAGTCCGATTGCCATATCCAACACTCCAGTAGCAAGTTTCAAGCGGCAAGTTCAAGTTTTTAAAGCAGAGGCGCACCGCACCTCGATCTTGCCGCTCGCTATTTTTTTAATTAATGCAATTTAATCTGCACGTCGACGCCGGCGGCCAGATCCAACTTCATCAACGCATCCACGGTTTTGTCCGTGGGATCGACGATGTCCATCAGGCGCTTGTGGGTGCGGATCTCATATTGATCGCGCGCGTCTTTATCGACGTGGGGCGAGATCAAAATGGTGAAGCGCTCCTTTTTCGACGGCAGCGGGATCGGGCCGCGGACCTGGGCGCCGGTGCGCTTGGCCGTTTCCACGATTTCGCGCGCCGAGCGGTCGATCAAGCGGTGATCGAACGCCTTCAAGCGGATGCGTATTTTTTGATTGGCCATGTATGTTTACTCAACAATTTTAGAGACGACGCCGGCGCCGACGGTGCGGCCGCCTTCGCGGATGGCGAAGCGCAGGCCTTCTTCCATCGCGATCGGCGCGATCAGGGTGACTTTCATCCGCACGTTGTCGCCCGGCATGACCATTTCGATCCCTTCCGGCAAGTCGCACGAGCCGGTGACGTCGGTGGTCCGGAAGTAGAATTGCGGGCGGTAGCCGTTGAAGAACGGGGTGTGCCGGCCGCCTTCGTCTTTGCTCAAGATGTAGACTTCGGCTTCGAATTTGGTGTGCGGTTTGATGCTGCCGGGTTTGGCGAGCACTTGGCCACGCTCGACGTCGTCGCGCTTGGTGCCGCGCAGCAGGATGCCGCAGTTGTCGCCGGCCTGGCCTTGGTCGAGGAGTTTGCGGAACATTTCGACGCCGGTGACGGTGGTCTTTTGGGTGTCTTTGATGCCGACGATTTCGACTTCGTCGCCCACTTTGATGATGCCGCGTTCGACGCGGCCGGTGACGACGGTGCCGCGGCCCGAGATGGAGAAGACGTCTTCGACGGGCATGAGGAAGGCGCCGTCGATGGCGCGTTCGGGTTCGGGGATGTAGCTGTCCATGGCCTCGACGAGCTTGAAGATCGCCGGGACGCCGATGTCGCTCTGGTCGCCTTCGAGGGCTTTCAAGGCCGAGCCGATGACGACCGGGGTGTCGTCGCCCGGGAATTCGTATTTGTCGAGGAGTTCGCGCACTTCCATTTCGACGAGGTCGAGCAGTTCTTTGTCGTCGACCATGTCGGCTTTGTTGAGGAAGACGACGATGTAGGGCACGCCGACTTGGCGGGCGAGCAGGATGTGTTCGCGGGTCTGCGGCATGGGGCCGTCGGCGGCGGAGCAGACCAGGATGGCGCCGTCCATTTGCGCGGCGCCGGTGATCATGTTTTTGATGTAGTCGGCGTGGCCCGGGCAGTCAACGTGGGCATAATGGCGGTTGGCGGATTCGTATTCGACGTGCGCGGTCGAGATGGTGATGCCGCGCGCGCGCTCTTCCGGCGCCGCGTCGATCTGGTCGTAGGCCTTGAATTCGCCACCAAACTTTTCCGCCAGCACTTTGGTCAGCGCCGCCGTCAATGTGGTCTTGCCGTGGTCGACGTGACCAATCGTCCCAACGTTCACGTGTGGCTTCTTTCGCTCAAATTTTCCCTTGGACACGGTAGCTACCTCTCTCGATCTGCTCGCAATAACTGATTCAATAACCGATTTTAAGCTGACGCTTCTTTGATGATGGCGTCGGCGATATTGGCCGGGACTTCGCTGTAGCGGGTGAACTCCATGGCGTAGGTGGCGCGGCCCTGAGTCGCCGAACGCAAGGAGGTGGAATAACCGAACATCTCCGCGAGCGGGACGTCGGCGTGCACAATCTTGCCGGACACCGAGTCGTCCATACCCAACACCATGCCGCGACGGCGGTTGAGGTCGCCGATCACGTCGCCCATGTAATCTTCCGGGGTGACCACTTCGACCTTCATGATGGGTTCGAGCAAGACCGCGCCGGCTTTGCGGGCGCCTTCCTTGAAGCCCATCGAACCCGCGATCTTGAACGCCATTTCGTTGGAGTCCACATCATGGTACGAACCGTCGAAGATGGTGACCTTGACGTCGACCACCGGGTAGCCGGCGATCACACCGTTCTTCATCTGTTCTTGAATGCCCTTGTCCACCGCGGGAATGTATTCGCGCGGGACCACGCCGCCGACGATACCGTTGACGAATTCATAACCCTTGCCGGCTTCTTGCGGCTCGAGCTTGAGCCAGACATGGCCGTACTGGCCGCGGCCGCCGGACTGGCGCACGAACTTGCCTTCCTGCTCGACCGACTTGCGGATGGTCTCGCGATAGGCGACGCGCGGCTTGCCGACATTGGCCTCCACCTTGAATTCGCGCCTCATGCGGTCGACGATGATTTCAAGATGCAGCTCGCCCATGCCGGAGATGATGGTCTGGCCGGTTTCTTCGTCGGTATGCACGCGGAACGAGGGATCCTCCTGGGCGAGACGGCCCAGCGCGATACCCATTTTTTCCTGGTCGGGTTTGGTCTTGGGCTCCACCGCCACCGAAATCACCGGCTCGGGGAATACCATGCGCTCCAGGATGATGACGTTATTGAGGTCGCACAAGGTGTCGCCGGTGGTGACGTCTTTCAGACCGACCGCCGCGGCGATGTCGCCGGCGCGCACTTCCTTGATTTCTTCACGGCTGTTGGCGTGCATCTGCACGATACGGCCGATACGCTCCTTGCGGCTCTTCATCGGATTGTAGACCGTGTCGCCGGAATTCAACACGCCGGAATAGACGCGGAAGAACGTCAGCGTACCGACGAACGGATCGGTGGCGATCTTGAACGCCAGCGCGGAAAACGGTTCGCTATCGGAGGAATGGCGCTCGGCGTGAGTATGATTGGCGTCGTCCAACATCCCGTTGATGGCGGGCACATCCGCCGGCGACGGCATGTATTCCACCACCGCGTCCAGCATGGCCTGCACGCCTTTATTCTTGAAGGCGGAACCGCACAACATGGGCACGACTTCGTTGGCCACGGTGCGGGCGCGCAAGCCCTGCTTGATTTCCACATCGGTGAGCGCCTGGCCGTCCAGGTATTTTTCCATCAACTCTTCCGAGCCTTCGGCGGCGGCTTCCACCATCTTTTCGCGCCACTCTTCACACTCGGCGCGCAGCTCGGCGGGAATCTCTTTTTCCTCGAAGGTCATGCCCTGGTTTTCTTCATTCCAGTAGATGGCCTTCATCTTGATCAAATCGACCACGCCTTTGAAATTCTCTTCGGCGCCGATCGGCCATTGAATGGGTACCGGATTACCGCCCAGGCGTTTTTTGATCTGATCGACGATGCGGCCGAAATTGGCGCCGACCCGGTCCATCTTATTGACGAAGGCGAGACGCGGCACTTTATATTTATTGGCTTGGCGCCACACGGTCTCGGATTGGGGCTGCACGCCGCCCACGGCGCAGAATACCGCGCAGGCGCCGTCGAGCACGCGCAGCGAACGCTCGACTTCAATGGTGAAATCGACGTGGCCGGGGGTGTCGATGATATTGATACGGTGCTGGGGGAATTGCTTTTCCATCCCAAACCAGTAACAGGTGGTGGCCGCGGACGTAATGGTGATGCCACGTTCCTGCTCCTGCTCCATCCAGTCCATGATGGCGGCGCCGTCGTGCACCTCACCTATCTTGTGAGAGACACCGGTGTAGAACAGGACGCGCTCAGTCGTCGTCGTTTTACCGGCATCGATGTGAGCCATGATGCCGATGTTCCGATAACGCTCGATGGGGGTAGTGCGTGCCACGACTTAATCCTTAACTTACGATCAGCTTGTATACAGACGCAAACCGCTTACCAGCGGTAATGCGAAAACGCCTTGTTGGCTTCCGCCATGCGATGAGTGTCTTCACGCTTCTTCACCGCGCTGCCGCGTTTTTCAGCGGCATCGAGGATTTCGCCGGCCAGCCGCAATCCCATGGATTTTTCACCGCGGGCACGGGCGGCGTCGATAATCCAACGCATAGCCAAGGCGGATTGGCGATCGGAACGCACTTCGACGGGAACCTGGTAGGTGGCGCCGCCGACCCGGCGGGATTTCACTTCGACGGCGGGCTTGACGTTATCGAAAGCCTGATTCAAAACCGCCAGCGGATCACCTTTGGTTTTTTCGGTCACGCGGTCCAGCGCACCGTACACAATGCGCTCGGCCACGGACTTTTTACCGCTCTGCATCAACGAATTGACGAAGCGGGCCAAAAATTCGCTACCGAATTTGGGATCCGGCAACACCGCACGTTTAGTCGCTTCTCTTCTACGTGACATACACTTTCACCGCTCTCTGAAATTAGGCCTTAGGCCGTTTCGCGCCGTATTTGGACCGCCCTTGACGGCGCTTCGCGACACCGGCGGTGTCCAAGCTGCCGCGCACGGTGTGATAACGCACACCGGGCAAATCCTTGACACGCCCACCGCGGATCAATACCACGGAGTGCTCCTGAAGATTGTGTCCTTCGCCACCAATATAGGTGGATACTTCCATGCCGTTGGTCAAACGCACACGGGCGACTTTACGCAAGGCCGAGTTGGGCTTTTTCGGGGTCGTGGTATACACCCGGGTACACACGCCGCGCTTTTGCGGGCAGTTCGCCAAGGCCGGCACTTTACTTTTTTCCTGCTTGCGCGCTCGTGGCTTGCGCACCAATTGATTCATCGTTGCCATGAATTGCTCGACTCCAGCCCAAAAAACATAAACGTCCACCCTTCAGCGTCCACTGTCCCACGGCAGTGGCACCCACTTCTCGGTAGAACGCTTATATTTGTATGATTTAGTTAGGTGACAGACGGCAAACGTATGTCGCCCCACGAAAGAAGCGGCATTTTAGGGCCGCCACCCCACGCTGTCAATAGGGACCGCGAGGTTCGCGATCCCTATTGGGGCGTGGACTTACTTTTAATTATTCCGAGGCGGTGAGGGCCTTGGTGAGCGCCCGCTCGATGTCTTCCTTGGTGGTCTTTCTCGGCTCCATATTCGCCTCGTCCTTCGCCTGTTGGCGCTGGCGCCGCCGCTCGGTGTGATAGGCGAGCCCGGTACCGGCCGGGATCAAGCGGCCGACGATGACGTTCTCCTTCAGACCGCGGAGATCGTCGATCTTGCCGCTGACCGCCGCCTCGGTGAGCACCCGGGTGGTCTCCTGGAACGACGCCGCCGAGATGAAGGACTCGGTGGCCAAGGAGGCCTTGGTGATACCCAGCAACAAGGGGGTTTGGGTGGCGACCAGCTTGTTGTCCACCTGAGCCCGCTCGTTCTCATCCAAGATGCGGGCCTTGTCCACCTGCTCACCCTTGAGCAGACGGGTGTCACCGGCGTCGGCCACTTCCACCTTGCGCAACATCTGCCGGACGATCACCTCGATGTGCTTGTCATTGATCTTCACGCCCTGCAGGCGGTAGACGTCCTGCACCTCGTTGACGATGTAATTGGCCAAGGGCTCGACACCCAGCAGGCGCAGGATGTCATGGGGATTGGGCGCGCCGTCGACGATGACCTCGCCCCGCTCCACGTGTTCACCCTCGAACACCGTGACGTTACGCCATTTCGGAATCAGCTCTTCGTGCTGGGTACCGTCGTTGGCGGTGATGATCACCCGCTGCTTGCCCTTGGTTTCCTTACCGAAACTCACGGTGCCGGTCAATTCCGCCAGCACGAAGGGGTCTTTGGGCTTGCGGGCCTCGAACAAATCCGCCACCCGCGGCAAACCGCCGGTGATGTCGCGGGTCTTCGAGGTTTCCTGCGGGATACGGGCCACCACGTCGCCCACCCCCACGTTGGAACCGTCTTCCAGATTGACGATGGCGCCCGGCGGCAGGTAATAAGCCGCGGGAATCTCAGTACCGGCGATACACAGATCCTTGCCCTTGTCGTCCACCAGCTTGACCATCGGCCGCTGGTCCTTGGCCACACCGGCGCGAACCTTGGGATCGGTGATCACCCAGCTCGACAAACCGGTCACGTCGTCGGTGTTGCGCACCACGGTGACGCCTTCGACGAAATCGCTGAAGCGCACCCGGCCCGCCACCTCGGTGATGACCGGATGGGTATGCGGATCCCAGTTGGCCACCACTTGGCCCGGCTCGACGCCGTCGCTGTCGTCGACGCTGAGCACCGCGCCGTAAGGCACTTTGTAGCGTTCACGCTCGAGGCCGGCGTCGTCGAGCACCGTCAATTCACCGGAACGGGACACCACCACGTTGTTGCCGCTGGCGTGTTTGACGATCTTCATGTTGTGCAGACGGATACGACCCTTCGACTTCACCTGCACCGCGTTCACCGCGGCGGAACGCGAGGCGGCGCCGCCGATGTGGAAGGTCCGCATGGTGAGCTGAGTACCCGGTTCGCCGATGGATTGGGCGGCGATCACGCCGATGGCCTCGCCGATGTTGACGCGATGGCCGCGGGCCAGGTCACGGCCGTAACAGGTCGCGCACACCCCGTAGCGGGTTTCGCAGTTGATGGGCGAACGCACCATCACGTGATCGATGCTCATGGCTTCCAGCTGGTCCACCCAGGCCTCGTCGAGCAAGGTACCCGCCGGTACGGCGATTTCGCCGCTGCCGGGTGCCAGCACGTCTTCGGCCACCACGCGACCCAACACCCGCTCGCGCAAAGGTTCGACCACGTCACCGCCCTCGATGAGCGGCGTTTTCAACACGCCGTTAGTGGTGCCGCAATCGACTTCGGTGACCACCAAATCCTGCGCCACGTCCACTAAGCGGCGGGTCAGGTAACCGGAGTTGGCGGTCTTGAGCGCGGTATCGGCCAGACCTTTACGCGCGCCGTGGGTCGAGATGAAGTACTGCAATACGTCCAGGCCTTCGCGGAAGTTGGCGGTGATCGGCGTCTCGATGATCGAGCCGTCGGGCTTGGCCATCAGGCCGCGCATACCGGCCAGCTGACGGATCTGCGCCGCGCTACCGCGGGCGCCGGAGTCGGCCATCATATAAATTGAGTTGAACGAAGCCTGCTTGACCTCTTTGCCGTTGGCGTCCTTCACCAGGTCGGAGCCCAGCTCGTCCATCATGGCCTTGGCCACTTGGTCGTTGGCATGGGACCAGATGTCGACGACTTTGTTATAGCGTTCGCCGTTGGTGACCAAACCGGAGACGTACTGGTTTTCGATTTCCTTCACTTCATTTTCGGCGGCGCTAATGATGCCGCGCTTACGGGCCGGCACCACCATGTCGTCGACGCCCACCGACACGCCGGCACGGGTGGCGTAATAGAAACCGGTGTACATCAAACGGTCGGCAAATACCACGCTGGCCTTCAAGCCGGCCTTGCGATAACAGATGTTCACCAAGCGGGAGATGGCCTTCTTGGTCAAATCCTGATTGATCAAATCGAAGGACAAACCTTCGGGCAACAGTTCGGACAATAACGCGCGGCCCACGGTGGTGGACACCGTGCGCAGGACGCGTTCTTTTTCCTTGCCTTCGCCCTGATATTCCACGACGCGGGCCGTGATGCGGGCGTGCAAGTCCACCGCGCCGCTTTGATAGGCACGATGCACTTCGTTGACGTCGGCCATCAAGGCGCCGGTGCCCTTGGCGCCGATCCGCTCGCGGGTCATGTAATACAGACCCAGCACCACATCCTGGGTCGGTACGATGATGGGTTCGCCGTTGGCGGGCGACAACACGTTGTTGGTCGACATCATCAAGGCGCGCGCCTCGATCTGCGCCTCCAGTGACAACGGCACGTGCACGGCCATCTGGTCACCGTCGAAGTCGGCGTTGTAGGCGGTACACACCAGCGGATGCAGCTGAATGGCCTTGCCTTCGATCAGCACCGGCTCGAAGGCCTGGATGCCGAGACGGTGCAAGGTCGGCGCGCGATTGAGCAGCACGGGATGTTCGCGGATCACCTCTTCCAAAATATCCCACACCTCGGGACCCTGGCGCTCGACCAGCTTCTTCGCGGCCTTGATGGTGGTGGCGAGGCCGCGGTGTTGCAGCTTGGAGAAGATGAAGGGCTTGAACAGCTCCAGCGCCATCAATTTCGGCAAGCCGCACTGATGCAGGCGCAAGGTCGGACCGACCACGATCACCGAACGGCCGGAGTAATCGACGCGTTTGCCGAGCAGATTCTGACGGAAGCGGCCTTGCTTGCCCTTGATCATATCGGCCAGGGATTTCAGCGGACGGCGGTTGGTGCCGGTGATGGCCTTGCCGCGACGGCCGTTGTCGAGCAGCGCATCGACCGCTTCCTGCAACATGCGCTTTTCGTTGCGGACGATGATGTCGGGCGCGTTCAAATCGAGCAAACGCTTGAGGCGGTTGTTGCGGTTGATGACGCGGCGATACAAATCGTTCAAATCGGAGGTCGCGAAGCGGCCGCCGTCGAGCGGCACCAGCGGACGCAATTCCGGCGGCAGTACCGGCAGCACGGTCATCACCATCCACTGCGGGTTGTTGCCCGAGTCGATGAAGGCCTCCATCAGCTTGAGGCGTTTGGTGAGCTTTTTGATGCGGGTTTCGGAACCGGAGGTGACGATCTCCTCGCGCAGCCTGACCACTTCTTTTTCCAACTCGATGCGCGACAGCAGTTCGTACACCGCCTCGGCACCCATCCGCGCGTCGAACTCGTCGCCGTATTCCTCGATGGCGTCGAGATATTGCTCGTCGGTGAGCATCTGGTTGCGCTCGAGCTGGGTCATGCCCGGATCGATGACCACGAAGGATTCGAAATAGAGCACGCGCTCGATGTCGCGCAGCGTCATGTCGAGCAGCAGGCCCATGCGCGAGGGCAGCGACTTCAGGAACCAGATGTGCGCGACCGGGCTCGCCAGTTCGATGTGGCCCATGCGCTCACGGCGCACCTTGGCCAAGGTCACTTCCACACCGCATTTTTCGCAGATCACGCCGCGGTGCTTGAGGCGCTTGTATTTGCCGCACAGACATTCGTAGTCTTTTACCGGCCCGAAGATCTTGGCGCAGAACAAACCGTCGCGCTCGGGCTTGAAGGTCCGGTAATTGATGGTCTCGGGCTTCTTCACTTCGCCGAAGGACCAGGAACGAATCTTGTTGGGCGAGGCGAGCCCGATACGAATCGCATCGAATTCTTCCACCTGGCCCTGTTGCTTCAAAATGCTCAATAGATCTTTCATCGTGTCTCCTGCTCGAAAGATTTCGAGTTACGAGTTTCGGGTCGATGGCGGGTGCGGCAACTCACGCCGCCGCACCTTCCATTCGGCGGATTGGCGCATACCACGCGTCCAACCCACCCTCATTTTTTACCCTATCAATCCTGCTCAAGTTCGATGTCGATACCCAGCGCGCGGATTTCCTTGACCAATACATTGAAGGATTCGGGCATGCCGGCCTCCATGCGGTGGTCGCCGTCCACGATGTTCTTGTACATCTTGGTGCGGCCGGTGACGTCGTCGGATTTCACCGTCAACATTTCCTGCAAGGTGTACGCGGCGCCGTAGGCCTCGAGCGCCCACACTTCCATTTCACCGAAGCGCTGGCCGCCGAACTGGGCCTTGCCGCCCAAGGGCTGCTGGGTGACCAGGCTGTACGGGCCGGTGGAACGCGCGTGCATCTTGTCATCGACCAAGTGGTTGAGCTTGAGCATGTACATATAGCCCACGGTGACCGGACGTTCGAAGGCGTCGCCGGTGCGGCCGTCATACAACGTGGTCTGCCCGGACGGCGGCAGACCCGCCAAGGCCAACATGCCCTTGATCTCTTTCTCCGAAGCGCCGTCGAACACCGGCGTGGCCATCGGCACGCCGCGGCGCAGATTGCCGGCCAATTCGATGACTTCCGCGTCGCTCAAACTGTCGATGTCCTCCTGCTTGCCGCTGGTGTTGTAGACCTGATCGAGGAACTTACGTAGCTCCTGCATCTTGACGTGGGCATCCAGCATCTCGCCGATCTTCTGGCCTATGCCTTTGGCCGCCCAGCCCAGATGGGCCTCGAGGATCTGGCCGATGTTCATACGCGACGGCACGCCGAGCGGATTCAGCACCACGTCGACCGGCCGGCCGTCGGCGCTGTACGGCATGTCTTCCGCTGGCACGATCATCGAGATCACGCCCTTGTTACCGTGGCGGCCGGCCATTTTGTCACCGGGCTGGATGCGACGCTTCACCGCCAGATAGACCTTGACCATTTTCAGCACGCCGGGGGCGAGGTCGTCGCCGGCGGTGATCTTGGCCTTTTTCTCGTCGAAACGCTGATCGAATTCCTTGCGACGCTCCTTGAGCTGGTCGGCCAAGGCCTCGAGCTGCTTGTCGGCGTTTTCGTCCTGCAGGCGGATCTCGAACCATTTCTCGCGCGGCACATCGTCGAGATAATCCTTGGCGATCACGCCGCCGGCCTTGAGTTTCTTCGGACCGCCCGCCGCCGCCTGTTTCAGCAGCAGCTTTTCGACGCGGTTATAAATGTCTTCTTCGAAAATGCGGAATTGATCGTAGAGATCTTTTTTGAAGCGTTCGAGCTCGGCCTTTTCGATGTCTTTCGAACGCTGATCTTTCTCGACGCCCTCGCGCGTGAACACCTGCACGTCGATCACCGTTCCGTTCATGCCGGAAGGCACCCGCATCGAGGTGTCTTTCACGTCGGACGCCTTCTCACCGAAAATGGCCCGCAGCAATTTTTCTTCCGGGGTGAGCTGAGTCTCACCTTTGGGCGTGACTTTACCCACCAGGATGTCGCCCGGCCCCACTTCGGCGCCGATGTAGACGATGCCGGATTCGTCGAGCTTGTTGAGCGCGGCTTCACCGACGTTCGGGATGTCCGCGGTGATTTCCTCGGGCCCCAGTTTGGTGTCGCGCGCGACGCAGGTCAGCTCTTCGATGTGGATGCTGGTGAAACGGTCTTCCTGCACCACCCGCTCCGAGATCAGGATCGAGTCCTCGAAGTTGTAGCCGTTCCACGGCATGAAGGCCACCAGCATGTTCTGTCCTAAGGCCAGCTCGCCCAAATCGGTGGAAGGGCCGTCGGCCAACACGTCGTCGCGGGCGATCACGTCGCCGGTCTTCACCAGCGGCCGCTGGTTGATGCAGGTGTTTTGATTGGAACGGGTGTATTTGATGAGGTTGTAAATGTCCACACCCGCTTCGCCGGCCAGGGTCTCTTCATCATTGACCCGCACCACGATGCGGCTGGCATCCACCGAATCCACCACGCCGCCGCGGCGGGCGTTGACGGTGACGCCGGAGTCCTGCGCGACCACGCGCTCGATGCCCGTGCCCACCAGCGGTTTTTCCGCGCGCAAGGTCGGCACGGCCTGACGTTGCATGTTCGAACCCATCAAGGCGCGGTTGGCGTCGTCGTGCTCCAGAAACGGAATCAACGAGGCCGCCACCGACACGATCTGGCGCGGCGACACGTCGATGTAATTCACCCGGTCCGGGGTGATCATGTTGAACTCGTTCAAATGACGGCAGGACACCAGGTCGTCGGTCAATTTGCCCTTGGCGTCCACCGTGGCATTGGCCTGGGCGATGATGTATTGCCCTTCCTCGATGGCGGAGAGGAACTCGATATCGTCGGTCACCTTGCCGTCCACCACCTTGCGGTACGGCGTTTCCAAAAAGCCGTAGGGATTGGTGCGCGCGTAGGTGGCCAGCGAATTGATCAGACCGATGTTCGGGCCTTCCGGCGTTTCGATCGGGCAGACCCGGCCGTAATGGGTGGGATGCACGTCGCGCACTTCGAAACCGGCGCGTTCGCGGGTCAAACCGCCCGGCCCCAAGGCCGAGACGCGGCGCTTGTGGGTCACTTCCGACAGCGGGTTGTTTTGGTCCATGAACTGCGAGAGCTGCGAAGAACCGAAGAATTCCTTGATGGCCGCCGACACCGGTTTGGCGTTGATCAATTCGTGCGGCATCAAACCCTCGGTTTCCGCCAGGCTCAAACGCTCTTTAACCGCGCGCTCGACACGGACCAAGCCGATGCGGAATTGATTTTCCACCATCTCGCCTACGCTGCGGACGCGGCGGTTACCCAAGTGGTCGATGTCGTCTATCGTGCCGTTACCGTCGCGGATGGCGATGAGGGTGCGCAATACGTCGATGATGTCGTCCTTGGCCAATACGCCCGAACCGGTCACTTCCTGACGGCCGACGCGGCGGTTGAATTTCATGCGGCCCACCGCCGACAGATCGTAGCGGTCGGCGCTGAAGAACAGATTTTGGAACAGGGCCTGCGCCGCCTCCTTGGTGGGCGGCTCGCCGGGACGCATCATGCGGTAGATTTCCACCAGCGCCTCCAATTCGGTGCGCGTCGAATCGGCACGCAAGGTCTGGGAGATGTAGGGGCCGCGGTCGAGGTCGTTGGTGAACAGGGTTTGGATGCCGGTCACACCGCTGTCGATGATCTTTTCCAGCAAGGCGGCATTGATCTCGTCATTGGCGTTGGCGATGACCTCGCCGGTGTTGACGTCCACCACGTTGTGGGCAAGGGTCTTGCCGAACAAATAGTCTTGGGGAACCACCAAGGTTTTGATCGCGGCCTTCTCGATCTCCTTGATGTGGCGCGCCATGATGCGGCGGCCGGCCTCGACGATGACCTTGCCCTTGATCTTGATGTCGAAGGCCGCGGTTTCGCCGCGCAGACGCTCGGGAATGAGGTCCAGTTTCACGTCGTCTTTATCGAAGGTGAAGGTGTTGGTCTCGAAGAACAGCGCGAGCATCTCCTCGGTGCTGTACCCGAGGGCGCGCAGCAGCATGGTCGCCGGCAATTTACGGCGGCGGTCGATGCGCACGAACACCAGATCGTTCGGATCGAATTCGAAGTCCAGCCAGGAGCCGCGATAGGGGATCACGCGCGCCGAAAACAGCAGTTTGCCGGACGAATGGGTCTTGCCCTTGTCGTGCTCGAAAAACACGCCGGGCGAACGGTGCAGCTGCGACACCACCACGCGCTCGGTGCCGTTGATGACGAAGGTGCCGTTGTCGGTCATGAGCGGCATTTCGCCCATGTAGACTTCCTGCTCCTTGATGTCCTTCACCGTGCCGGCCGGGGCCTCTTTGTCATAAATGACCAGGCGCACCTTGACACGCAGCGGCGCGGCGTAGGTCATGCCGCGCTGCTGACACTCGCGCACGTCGAAAGTGGGCGTGCCGAGGCGGTAACTCACATACTCCAACATCGCCGAGCCGGAATAACTCGTGATGGGGAAAACCGTCTTAAACGCGGCATGCAGACCTTGGTCGAGCCGCTGCTCCAGGGTTCTGTCCACTTGCAGAAACTGCTTGTAGGAATCCACTTGGATCGCCAGTAGATAAGGCACTTCCAGAACTATCGGGAGTTTGCCAAAATCCTTACGGATAGACTTTTTCTCAGTGAAGGAGTAGGCCATTAATCTTCCTCGAGGAGTAGTTCAACAAACGGTATTGCTCGCAACCGTTACCTGGCTCGCACATCAGGACACCAGGCCTGCTGCAACGCGAACCGCCCCCGCATCGCGTGCGGGTCTATCAGTCGTAACAGGAAAAGGCCGGCAGCTTAATGCTGCCAGCCCATTCCGCGCGGGCGTCCCAAAACGGACCCCGCGCCTTTCATCACCAGTGCGCGCCCGGGCCGGCCGCGGAAAAACTTCTTCTCCGCGATCGCCGATGAGCCGCGCACCTTCATGCCATTGGGCATATCGTTCAGCAGTACCGTCCTAATAAAAGCGACCCGCTTACTTGATGTCCACCTTGGCGCCAGCCTCTTCCAATTGCTTTTTGATGGCTTCGGCGTCGGCCTTGGGAATGCCTTCTTTCACGGTGGCGGGCACGCCTTCCACCATGTCTTTGGCTTCCTTCAGACCCAAACCGGTGACCGTGCGGATGACTTTAATCACGTTCACCTTGTTTTCGCCGAAGCTGGTCATGACCACATTGAACTCGGTCTTCTCCTCGGCGGGGGCCGCGGCGGCGACCGCCGGACCGGCCGCTACGGCCATGGTGGCCGCGGACACGCCGAACTTCTCTTCCATGGCGGAAATCAGATCGACGATTTCCAGCACGGTCATGTTAGCAATGGTTTCCAAGATTTCTTCTTTGGCAACAGCCATGGTCTTAACTCCTAAAAAATAGTCTATGCAGTTTTCCCGGCCAAACGGAGGGCGTAATCGCCGCCGTATCAGGCCGCCGATTGTTTCTGTTCGCGTACCGCGGCGATGGTGCGTACCAGCTTGTCGGCCGGGGCCTTGATGGTGCGCGCCAGTTTTTCAACCGGGGCTTTCATCACGGCCATCAGCTTGCTGATCGCTTCGTCACGGGTCGGCATGGTCGCGAGGGCCGCCAAATCACCGGGGACGAGCAATTTGCCGCTGAGGGCGATTGCCCTCACCACCAACTTGTCGTTGTCCTTGGCGAAATCGCGGATAATCCGCGCGGCGGCGGCGGGTTCGTCCCTGGAGAAGGCCAATACCAGCGGCCCCGTCAAGGAATCACCCATGCACTCGTAACCGGTACCCATCAACGCTCGCCGCGCCAAGGTGTTCTTGACGACGCGGACATAGACGCCCGCATTGCGCGCATCGACACGCAATTTGGTCATCTTCTCCACGCTTAAACCACGGTATTCCGCGGCAATGGCGGACTGAGCGTCGCGGGCCACAACGGCGACCTCGGCGACGATGGCCTCTTTTTCCTGTCTCGTTAACAAGAGTCCATCTCCTCTTCATTGGAACGGCGCGCGCCTTGCGGCCGCCTGCCGTTCCGCCTTACACGGATGCGTCCACCCCGTGGACACACCCCCTTACGGCTACCTTTGCCAGGAAAATCCTGTCTCGGGCCAGACCGTCTACGCAGGCCGGTTGTTTTTACAACCCATTAAGCGAACACCTGCGGTCTTTGACGGCTGCCGGACCAGGCCGACAGCCCAAAGCCATCACCGATGGAGGCGCGGCGCGCCTCCATCGTCATCAAACGAATTACTGCTGCACCACCGTGGCGGTATCCACGGCCACGCCCGGGCCCATGGTGCTCGCCAAGGTCACTTTTCTCACATACACGCCTTTGGCGGTGGCGGGCTTGGCCTTGGCCAGGCTCGTCATCAGCGCTTGCAGATTTTCACGCAAGGCGGCGGTCTCGAAACTGGCCTTGCCAATCGAGCAGTGAATGATGCCCGCCTTGTCGGCGCGGAAGCGCACCTGACCGGCCTTGGCGTTTTTCACCGCGCCGACCACGTCCGGGGTGACGGTGCCTACCTTGGGGTTGGGCATCAGGCCGCGGGGGCCGAGGATCTGGCCCAACTGACCGACGATACGCATGGCGTCGGGGGTGGCGATCACCAAATCAAAGTTGAGATTGCCGGCCTTCACCTGCTCCGCCAAGTCTTCGAAACCGACGATGTCGGCGCCGGCTTGTTTGGCGGCCTCGGCATTGGCGCCCTGGGCGAATACCGCCACCCGCACGCTTTTGCCGGTGCCGTTGGGCAACACGGTGGCGCCACGCACCACCTGGTCGGATTTACGGGGATCGATGCCCAGGTTCACCGCCACATCGACGGATTCACTGAATTTGGCGCTCGCGCATTCTTTGACCAGGTTGAGCGCGTCCTCGATGCCGTACAGTTTACCGGCCTGCACCTTGGCGTTGATCGCCTTCATACGTTTAGATAGTTTCGCCATCACACACCCTCCACGGTCAGGCCCATGCTGCGGGCGCTACCGGCAATGGTGCGCACCGCGGCGTCCATATCCGCCGCCGTGAGGTCGGGCATCTTGGTCTTGGCGATTTCTTCCAATTGAGCGCGGGTCACCTTGCCCACCTTGACGGTGTGCGGGGTGCTGCTGCCGCTGGCGATCCCGGCGGCCTTCTTCAATAGAATGGACGCGGGCGGGGTCTTGGTGATGAACGTGAAACTGCGGTCGCTATAAACCGTGATCACCACCGGCAGGGGCAGGCCCTGCTCGACCTTCTGGGTCGCGGCGTTGAACTGCTTGCAGAACTCCATGATGTTGACGCCGTGCTGGCCCAAGGCAGGACCGACCGGCGGACTGGGGTTGGCCTGACCGGCCTTCACCTGCAATTTGATGTATGCCTGAATTTTCTTTGCCATGTTTCACTCCTCAGTGGGTGCTAGCGCCTCGCGGCTCCCCGGACAACAGCGACAGGTTCCAAGCCACACCCATGGTGAGCCCGGAACCCGGCGCCCGAAATAATCGTTAAAACTTAACCTTTTTCTACCTGACCAAACTCCAACTCGACCGGCGTGGAGCGGCCGAAGATCAACACCGCCACCCGCAGGCGACTCTTTTCGTAGTTGACCTCTTCCACCACGCCGTTGAAATCCGCGAAAGGACCTTCGGTGACCCGCACCACCTCGCCCGGCTCGAACAATACCTTGGGCCGCGGCTTCTCCACCCCCTCCTGCACGCGCTGCAGGATCTTTTCCGCCTCTTTCTCGGAGATCGGCGCGGGGCGGTTGCTGGTGCCGCCGATGAAACCCATCACCTTGGGCACGTCTTTGACGAGATGCCAGGTGTTGTCGTCCATCTCCATCTGCACCAGCACATAGCCGGGGAAGAATTTTCGGTCACTCTTACGCTTCTGTCCGGCGCGCATCTCCACCACCTCTTCGGTGGGCACGAGAATCTCGCCGAACTTCTCTTCCATACTATGCAATTTGATCCGCTCCCGCATGGAGCGCACCACCTGGTTTTCAAACCCGGAATAGACGTGGACTACGTACCAGCGCATCGCCATGTATCCTTAGCCCCCTTGACCAGTCAACAGCTTAACGGACCACACCAAAAACGTATCCAAGCCCCACAGAATCAACGCGACAAGCACCACCATCCCCATCACTATCAATGTGGTCTGATTGGTCTCCTTGCCCGTGGGCCAGACGATTTTACGCAGCTCAATGCTCGCCTCGCGGAAAAAACCGATGAGCTGGCCGCCGTTTTCGGTCTGCAACACGATCGCGATACACAGGCCGACCACCACCAGCAACGCGATCACACGCATCCACAAGGCATAATCAGCGAGGTAATAAAAACCGGCGAGGCCGCCGATCAACAACAGCGCCGCTGCCAGCCATTTAAGTTTATCCACCATACTCGCTACTTTAAAAATCTATCTATCCAGCTGCCAGATGGCAGGCCAGGAGGGAATCGAACCCCCAACCTGCGGTTTTGGAGACCGCCGCTCTGCCAATTGAGCTACTGGCCTTTAACTCTTGATCTTTAAAAAACGAAGTGGACGACACCCAGGCATCGCCCACCCGCTCGACCATATTCAGTCGCTACTCAACAATTTTAGAGACGACGCCGGCGCCGACGGTACGGCCGCCTTCGCGGATGGCGAAGCGCAGGCCTTCTTCCATCGCGATCGGCGCGATCAGGGTGACTTTCATCCGCACGTTGTCGCCCGGCATGACCATTTCGATCCCTTCCGGCAAGTCGCACGAGCCGGTGACGTCGGTGGTCCGGAAGTAGAATTGCGGGCGGTAGCCGTTGAAGAACGGGGTGTGCCGGCCGCCTTCGTCTTTGCTCAAGATGTAGACTTCGGCTTCGAATTTGGTGTGCGGTTTGATGCTGCCGGGTTTGGCCAGGACTTGGCCGCGTTCGACGTCGTCGCGCTTGGTGCCGCGCAGCAGGATGCCGCAGTTGTCGCCGGCCTGGCCTTGGTCGAGGAGTTTGCGGAACATTTCGACGCCGGTGACGATGGTCTTTTGGGTGTCTTTGATGCCGACGATTTCGACTTCGTCGCCCACTTTGATGATGCCGCGCTCGACGCGGCCGGTCACGACGGTGCCGCGGCCGGAGATCGAGAAGACGTCTTCGACGGGCATCAAGAAGGCGCCGTCGATGGCGCGTTCGGGCTGCGGGATGTAGCTGTCCATGGCCTCGACGAGTTTGAAGATGGCGGGGACGCCGATGTCGCTCTGGTCGCCTTCGAGGGCTTTGAGGGCCGAGCCGATGACGACCGGGGTGTCGTCGCCCGGGAATTCGTATTTGTCGAGGAGTTCGCGCACTTCCATTTCGACGAGGTCGAGCAGTTCTTTGTCGTCGACCATGTCGGCTTTGTTGAGGAAGACGACGATGTAGGGCACGCCGACCTGGCGGGCGAGCAGGATGTGCTCACGGGTCTGCGGCATGGGGCCGTCGGCGGCGGAGCAGACCAGGATGGCGCCGTCCATTTGCGCGGCGCCGGTGATCATGTTTTTGATGTAGTCGGCGTGGCCCGGGCAGTCAACGTGGGCGTAGTGGCGGTTGGCGGATTCGTATTCGACGTGCGCGGTGGAGATGGTGATGCCGCGCGCGCGCTCTTCCGGCGCCGCGTCGATCTGGTCGTAGGCCTTGAATTCGCCACCAAACTTTTCCGACAGCACTTTGGTCAGCGCCGCCGTCAATGTGGTCTTGCCGTGGTCGACGTGACCGATCGTCCCAACGTTGACGTGTGGCTTCTTTCGCTCAAATTTTCCCTTGGACATCGCTAAAGTCTCCTCAACGCAAATGGATGGCCCTTACCTGGAATGAGCCCATCACACACCAAAACCCAAGAGCACGCCGGCGAGGACCGCAACTCACATCCATCTCACAACGCGCCATTTTAAAGCGGCGGCGACCCGCGCTACCTGATCATACTTATGGAGCCCATAACCGGATTTGAACCGGTGACCTCTTCCTTACCAAGGAAGTGCTCTACCGACTGAGCTATATGGGCCTGCATTCAGGGCAAAACGAACGGCATTGAGAGATAAAGCCAAATGCTTTTACTTCCAATTCCTTCCCTTTACCCCTTTCCTCTCACACTGGAGCGGGTGATGGGAATCGAACCCACGCTATCAGCTTGGAAGGCTGAAGTTCTACCATTGAACTACACCCGCCTTCTCATCACGGACCAATGAAGACACCCCCGATTAAGAAAGCTCCACCATCGGCAAAACACTGGTGGAGGGGGGAGGATTCGAACCTCCGAAGGCAGAGCCGTCAGATTTACAGTCTGATCCCTTTGGCCGCTCGGGAACCCCTCCTCAAGACACAAGCCGCGTATTTTGATAGATCGGAAGACATGTGTCAACGCTAACCGGCCCAGAAATTGCCGGCGGCGCCCGCGCCTCCCGCCTCAAATTTCGTCAGGCGATATATCCTTGGCGTTTCAGGTAAAGAAATACCTGCTGGGCCGCCTCTTCCACCGTAAGCTGGCTGGTGTCAACGCGCAGCTCCGGGTTTTCCGGCGTTTCGTAAGGATCGCTGATCCCGGTGAACTCCTTGAGCACGCCGGCGCGCGCCTTGGCGTAAAGGCCTTTGCGATCGCGACCTTCGCAGACCTCGAGAGGGGTGGAGACATGAATCTCGATGAAGCCGCCATACGGACTGATCATCTGCCGCACCTCGCGCCGCAGCGCGGTATAAGGGGCGATCGGCGCGCAGATGGCGATGCCGCCGTTTTTGGTGATCTCGCTGGCCACGTAGCCGATACGGCGGATATTGATATTGCGATGTTCTTTGGAGAACCCCAGTTCGCTGGATAGGTGTTTGCGCACCACGTCGCCGTCGAGCACGCTGACCGGCCGGCCGCCCAGCTCCAATAATTTGGCCAACACCGCCTTGGCGACGGTGGACTTCCCGGAACCGGACAAGCCTGTAAAAAACAACGTAAACCCCTGCTTGGCGCGGGCCGGGAATCGGTTGCGCAATTCGGCGGCAACCTCGGGAAAACAAAACCATTCGGGGATTTCCAAGCCCTCGCGCAAACGGCGCTGCAACTCCTCGGCGCCGAAATCGCCAATCCGCGCCCCGGCCGGCACCTCGCCCGGCGGCAGGTAATCGGCCCGCTCCTCCACATACACCAAGGGTTCACAGGCCACCAAATGGATGGCGAGTTGCTGGGCGATATCGGGCCGGGCCTCCGCCAGCGCGCGCGCGTCCAAGCCATAAGCGCCCGTCTCCCACGCCATGGCGCTGCAACCGCAGTTTTGACGCACGATGGCGTGCAGCAACAACTCCCGCCAACCGCCGCCGCGGGCGGGAATGGTCAACAGGCTCAGCAGGGTGGTCTGGGCCGGAGCTCGTCCCAAAACCTCGCGGTAACAACGCACCCGGTAATAATAGTCATCCCCCTCTTCCACCACGGGGTGCAGCAGCAACGCCGCGCCGAGTTCGCGGGCGATCCGTGCGCTCAATTTTTGTTGTGCGACATACAGGGGCTCGGCCGTATGAAAGGCCGCCACTGCGCCCCAGCCCCGTTTGACAAATTCCTGGCGCAGCTCCGCCGGGCCGTGACGCAGGGCGTTGAAGCTGTGATAGCTGGGCGCCTCCACACCTTCGACGCGGCCGCCCACGTAATAAGGCTGGGTTTTGGTGAGGAGTCGGTCGACCTCCGGCTGCGCCGCATCCGCCTCGCCATAAAGGGCGCGGGCCTCGGCGGCACGATCCGGCTGCCAAACCTCGTCCACTCGCAATACCGCCAGCAGCACACCCTCGAGGTCGCGCAATGCCAAGGCCGCCCCCGGCGCCAACTGCGCCGCCAGCGCCTCACTCACGTCCAGCACCACCGGCAGCGGCCACAAAGTACCGTCCGCCAGCGCCATCCCCTCCAGCACGCACCGGTAATCCGTCCGGCCCATGAAACCCCGCAGGGGGGAATAGGCGCCGTTCATCAACAAGGCCAGTTCGGCCTGCTGACGCGGATCGAGGTCCAACGATGGCAAGGAGAGCGCCTCCTGCTTGAGCTCTGCGATGCGCGCACTCTCGGCGAACAAAACTTGCAACTGGCCGCCGTGGGGTTGGGTAAGCTGTTTCATGGATCCGCTCTCTCGGGGTAGGTAAATTTTAAGATCGGCTATTGTAGGCGGCCGGGGACCGGCAAGCCAGACCCGCGCCATCACATCGCCGCCGCGCCGGGCCCGCGGCACGCACAGCGCTCGGCCCACAACCAGCGCCCCGAAACGGACTTACCCGGCACGACGACCGTAATCATGGCGCCCTGGGTTTTCCCGCCGTCCGCGAAGCTCAACATGGGCGGCGATGATGATATGCTGTGCCCCATTTTGCGGGAGACGAGACGGATTTTATGCAAAAGCAACCCATCCTGGTGACCGGCGGCGCCGGTTACATCGGCAGCCACGTCGTACGTCAACTGGGCGAGGCCGGTCACGAAGTCGTCGTACTCGACAATCTCTCCACCGGTTTTCGCGCCTCGGTGCTGTACGGCAAACTGGTAATAGGCGACACCGGCGACCGCGCCTTCGTCACTCAACTGCTGCGCGACCACGGCATCGAATCGGTGCTGCACTTCGCCGCGCATATCGTCGTGCCCGAATCGGTGAGCGACCCGCTCAAATACTACGGCAACAACACCTGCAATACCCGCGAACTGCTGGCGGCCTGCGCCGACGCGGGCGTCAAACATTTCATCTTCTCGTCTACCGCCGCCGTGTATGGCATCCCGCCCGATATGGAATGCGCGGAAGACAGCCCGCTCGCGCCCATCAATCCCTACGGCCGCTCCAAACTCATGAGCGAATGGATGCTGCAAGACCTCGCCGCGGCCGGCGATTTGCGCTACGGCGTCTTGCGCTATTTCAACGTCGCCGGCGCCGACCCCGGCGGCCGCATCGGTCAATCCACCCCCAAGGCCACCCACCTCATCAAGGTGGCCTGCGAAGCGACGCTGGGCAAACGCGGCCACATCGACGTCTTCGGCACCGACTACGCCACGCCGGACGGCACCTGCATCCGCGACTACATCCACATCGAAGACCTGGCCGGCGCCCACCTGCTGGCGCTGGATCATCTCCGCAACGGCGGAGAGTCTTTTACCGCCAACTGCGGTTACGGTCACGGCTACAGCGTGCGCGAAGTCCTGGACATGGTGCAGCAAGTCAGCGGCGTCAAATTGAATATCCGCGAGGCGGCGCGCCGCGCCGGCGATCCGCCCGCCCTCATCGCCAAGGCCGAGCGGATACGCGCGCTGCTGGGCTGGACACCGCGTCACGACGACCTGCAAGGCATCGTCGCCCATGCCCTGGCCTGGGAACGCCGGCTCTAAGGAACATGGATTTATCGGCGGCCCGACTCTAAGGATGCGCCGCCTTTTCCAAGCGCTTTTCTGACCGGAAAAGGGCAAAAAACAAAAATCGCCTTTTAGTTTTCACCCCTGAAATCCAGCGAGGGTATTTCAAAACTTCTTTGACACCCCGCCAATCACGCGGCGGACTGACAGCCAGCCGCCCTGTTTTCAATCACGAGGTAAACCGACCATGCACGCCATGAAACGCATTCCCTATTTCTTCATCCTCACCACGCTGGCGTGCTGGTTCTGTACAGGTGCGGCGGCGCAAACCCGCTACGTCAGCGATCAACTGGAGATCAACCTGCGGTCAGGACAAAGCAACTCGCACAGGATCCTGCATATGCTGAAGAGCGGCAGCCCGGTGGACGTCTTGGAGACCGACGCCGCCAGCGGCTACAGCAAAGTACGCGCCAGCAACGGTGCCGAGGGCTGGGTGTTGAGCCGTTATCTGACGAGCACGCCCGGCGCGCGCGAAGAATTGGAGAAACTGCAACGCAAATTCGCCGCCCTGGAAACCGAAAACCGCCAACTCAAAGAACGCAGCGGTTCGTTGCGCGAACAACAAAAAACCATCAGCGAGCAACAAAAAAATCTCGATGACAGCAATCGCCGGCTCGAACAGGAGCTGGCGCAGATCCGCACCACCGCCGGCAGCGCCCTCGCGCTCGAAAGCGACAACAAACGGTTGAAGGAGCAATACCTCGGCCTGCAGAGCGAGCTGCAAATCCTGCAGCAGGAAACCAGAGCGCTGAAAGATCGCAGTGATCGCGAATGGTTCGTGCGCGGCGCCGGCGTGGTGGTCATCGGCATCCTCATCGGGCTCATCGTGCCGCGCCTGAAATTCCGCCGCAGATCGAGCTGGGATTCGTTGTAGGGTTATCGCGCGCTGTTAATCCGGCGATTGAAATGATGATCTTAAAAATTCCCTCTCCCTTTTTAGGGGGAGGGTTGCGGTGAGGGTAGAACGGCTGGCATTTCCCGCCATCTCACCCCCGTCCCAACCTTTCCACTTAGAACGCCCCCTCTCCCTGGCGGGAGAGAGGGGTTTGATGGGAAGGATTAACGGCTTCAATCACCCCCATCGAGAGAGGATCAAATGGACACCGAATGAATAATTTTTTTCCGTGTTCTCCGCGCGCGGCGCGGCCCGCCGCTTACTTCTTTTCCAACTGACTCACATCCCTCACGGCGCCGCGCGCCGCGCTCGTCGTCATGGCCGCATAGGCTTTGAGCGCCGCGGAGACTTCGCGTTGGCGATTCACCGGTTTCCAGGCCGCGGCGCCTTTCGCTTCCATGGCGGCGCGGCGGCGGGTCAGTTCGCCAGCGGTGATCGCGATACCGATGCTGCGTTTGAGAATGTCGATCTCGATGATGTCGCCTTCTTCGACCAGGCCGATGGCTCCGCCCTCGGCCGCCTCCGGCGAGACGTGGCCGATGGACAAACCCGATGTGCCGCCGGAGAAGCGGCCGTCGGTGACCAGCGCGCAGGCTTTACCGAGGCCCTTCGATTTCAAATAACTGGTGGGATACAACATCTCCTGCATGCCGGGTCCGCCGCGCGGGCCTTCATAACGGATGACCAACACGTCGCCTTTGTTGATGTGATTGGCCAAGATCGCCTCCACCGCCGCGTCCTGGCTCTCGAAGATGCGCGCCGGGCCGGAGAATTTGAGAATGCTCTCGTCGACGCCCGCGGTCTTGACGATGCAACCGTCGAGGGCGAGGTTGCCGTGCAACACGGCGAGTCCGCCTTCTTGGCTGTAGGCGTGTTCATACGCGCGGATGCAGCCCTGCTCACGATCCAGGTCGAGCTCGGTGTAGCGTTTGTTTTGACTGAAGGCCTGGGTGGTGGGCACGCCGCCCGGCGCGGCGCGGTAGAAGTCGCGCACCTTGGGATCGTCGTTCACCATCACATCCCACTGCGCCAGCGCCGCGCCGAGAGTGGCGGCGTGCACCGTCGGCACGTCGCGATGCAGCAAGCCGGCGCGGTCCAGCTCGCCGAGGATGCCGATCACGCCGCCGGCGCGATGCACGTCTTCCATGTGATATTGCTGGCTGCTCGGCGCCACTTTGCAGAGATGGCGCACCTTGCGCGAGAGGCGATCCATGTCGTGCATGGTGAAGTTCACACCGGCCTCTTCCGCCGCGGCGAGCAAATGCAACACGGTGTTGGTGGAACCGCCCATGGCGATGTCGAGCGTCATGGCATTTTCGAAGGCCTGGAAACTGGCGATAGTGCGCGGCAGCGCCGAGGCGTCGTCCTGCTCATAGTAACGCTTGGCCAACTGCACGATCACGCGACCGGCTTCCAAAAATAATTCCTTGCGGTCGGCGTGGGTGGCGAGCAGGCTGCCGTTGCCGGGCAGGCTCAGGCCCAAAGCCTCGGTGAGACAGTTCATGGAATTGGCGGTGAACATGCCGGAGCAGGAACCGCAGGTGGGACAGGCCGAGCGCTCGATGGAGGCGATCTCGTCATCGCTGTATTTGTCGTCGGCGGCGGCGACCATCGCGTCCACCAGATCCAGGCTCACCATCTTGCCCTGCACCCGCGCCTTGCCCGCCTCCATCGGTCCGCCGGAAACGAACACCGCCGGGATATTCAGCCGCAGCGCGGCGTTGAGCATGCCGGGGGTGATCTTGTCGCAGTTGGAGATGCACACCAGCGCGTCGGCGCAATGGGCGTTGACCATGTATTCCACCGCGTCGGAAATCAGCTCGCGCGACGGCAGCGAATACAACATGCCGCCGTGGCCCATGGCGATACCGTCATCGACGGCGATGGTGTTGAACTCCTTCGCGACGCCGCCGGCGCGTTCGATCTCGCGCGCCACCAGTTGCCCCATGTCCTTGAGATGCACATGACCGGGCACGAACTGGGTGAAGGAATTGGCGACGGCGATGATGGGTTTGCCGAAGTCGTCGTTCTTCATGCCGGTGGCGCGCCACAGGGCGCGGGCGCCGGCCATGTTGCGGCCGTGGGTGGTGGTGCGTGAGCGGTATTGGGGCATGGGCGTCTCGATGATGGTTCACAACAAGAGACGACAACGATAACAAAACCGGGGCCGGAAAGCACTCCATGGGCCGACCCGACGCGCTTTCACCCCTGTTAAGTAACGATTAATTCATAAGGAATTGCCGGAGGGTAAACACCCGTCGACCGCTATTGAAACCGATCTTTACCGGCGCGTTCCGCACCGGGGCGCCGGCCGTTTCAGCCTCCCATTCATTCATGAGGACCCGGCGCGTCGTCCGTCGACTTGGGTTGTTTCTTGACCCAGCGCTTGAGCAGAAAGTACAGGACGAACACCGCCAGAAAACCGCTCACCCACAATATTTCCACCCCCAGCAACACGCCGAAGGCATGATCGTGCACCCAGGCTTCGATTTCCGGTCCCATAGTGCCCCCCCTCTCGGTGCTTGTCCGCCGTGATCCGCATCCTCTTTAAGGAAGCTCTGAATAATTCCATCCTGGAATTTCAGAGCACGGGCACATCCATGTGCCGCGGGGCCTCTGAATAAATCAGAGGTCCCTTAATTTAAGATAGCAGCACGGACGGCATGATGCCGCCTCTGCTAAAGTGATTACTATTCGTTTTTTGATGCTGACCGATGGAGTCGTCATGCCCAGCCGCGCGCAAGATACCCTGACCGCCTTGCACAGCTTTCTCGATACGCCGCTGGCCGCGCGGCTCGCCGGCGCCCATCCCGCGGCCGTCGAAGCACGTGTTTTGGCGTTATTCCGCGACACCGCCGCCGAGGTGCCCGCCTACCGGCGTTTTCTCGCCGAACACGGCATCGCCGCGGAACGGATCACCTCCCTCGCCGATTTTCAAACCCTGCCGCTGATGACCAAACCAAACTATATGCGCGCCTATCCGCTGACGGAACGCTGCCGTCACGGCGCCTTGCACGAATGCGACATGCTCGCCGTCTCCTCCGGCTCCACCGGCACGCCCACGGTGTGGCCGCGCACGGTGGCGCACGAGCTCGACATCGCCTTCCGTTTCGAACAGGTGTTTCACGCCTTCCGCGCCCAACAGCACCGCACGCTGGCGGTGGTGTGTTTCGCCCTCGGTACCTGGGTGGGCGGCATGTTCACCGCCGCCTGCTGCCGTTATCTGGCGCTGAAAGGTTATCCCGTCACCGTGGTCACGCCGGGCAATAAAAAAGAAGAGATTTTCCGCGCGGTGGAAGAACTCGGACCGAGTTATGAACAAATCGTGCTGTTGGGTTATCCGCCCTTCATCAAGGACGTGATCGACTCCGGCCGCGCGCAACGGATCGACTGGCCGCGTTACCGGCCGAAGCTGGTGTTCGCCGGCGAGGTGTTCAGCGAAGAATGGCGCGCGCTGGTGTGCGAACGCGTCGGCGCCGAAGATCCCTGTCAGACCACGGCTGCCCTGTACGGCACCGCCGACGGCGGCGTGCTCGGCAACGAGACGCCGCTCAGCATCGCGCTGCGCCGATTCTTCGCGGCGCGCCCCGCGCTGGCGCGCGAGGTGTTCGGCGAATCGCGGCTGCCGACCCTGGTGCAATACGACCCGCGCAGCCGTTATTTCGAACTGCACGACGACGGCACCCTGGTGGTCAGCGGTGACGGCGGCGTGCCGCTGCTCCGTTACCACATCGCCGACCAAGGCGGCCTCATTTCCTACGACGAGATGCGTAATATCGCGCGCACGGCGGGTTGCGACGCCTTCGATAATTTGACCGGCAACGACGCCCCGCCGCTGCCCTTCGTCTACCTGTTCGGCCGCGCCGACTTCACCGTCTCCTATTTCGGCGCCAACATCTATCCCGAGAACATCAGCGTCGGCCTGGAACAGGCCGAGGTGCGCGACTGGGTGAGCGGTAAATTCGTGCTGCAAGTGAGCGAGGCCGCCGATCTCAACGAGACGCTGAGCATCGTGGTGGAATTGTTGCCGGGCGTCACCGCCGACGATGCGAAACGCGGGACCATCGCCGCGGCGGTGTTAGCCCAGTTGCGGCGGCTCAACAGCGAATTCGCCAACTACGTGCCGGCGGAATATCAACCGCCGCAAGTAACGTTGAAACCGGCCGGCGATCCCGAGTGGTTTCCGGCGGGAGTGAAGCACCGCTATACACGAAAGAAATAATGATGGGCGATGTCCTCGCACGGGCGAATTACGCAAACGCCGCAATCGATCCGCCAACGCAAACGGCCACGCAACGTCCGACGACACGCGGAAAACGCAGCGTGTTTATCGTGTCGCCGTCGCAACCATGAATGCGGCCTGGGGTCTTCGATTTAGTAAAAGAATCGCCCTTCACCCGGCGGTACACGCTGCGCGTTTACACACCGCGACGGCTATCGTATAAATTTGATACTGGAGATGTGATGTTCAATCCTTATGTAATCATACTCGCCCTCTTCACCCTCGCCGGACTGGCCATCGCCGTCTGGGGCTGGCGGCTGATCGCCCAGGGTCGTGCGACCCGGCGCTGGCCAACTGTCGAAGGCATCGTCGAAAACGAAACGCAAACCGATGACAAGATGCCGATCCCCTACGTGAATTACTCGGTGAACGGCCACGCCTACCGCCAGGCATTAACCTTGCCGGACGAAATGCCGTCCGTGGGTGCGGTCACGACCAGGCATCTCGAAAAATTTCCGGCGGGCGCCCGTATCCAAGTCCACTACGATCCCGCCCATCCCGAACACATCACCCTCGAACCCGGCCTGGGACGCGGCGATTGGCTGGTGTTCGCCGCCGGGATAGCCGCCATGCTGTTCGGGATACTCGCTTTATTATTTGGAAAATGAGCGCGGGAAATTTCGGGTCGTGGCTGCCTTTGTTCTACGGCACGCGGCCACTGAACCGCCTTGACCAAGCGCCGTCACCCCCCCGGCGAATGCCCCGTAAAATAGCGACCCATAACAGCGGGGCGCATCGTCTACTGTCAAACTGTAGCGATCTATCCAAGACCACTAGACGATTCGACGACCTTGAATGAGACGAATCAGTATCACCACGATGGCGATCACCAAAAGAATATGAATGAATCCCCCCATGGTGTATGAGCTGACCAAGCCAAGTAACCACAATACAATTAAGATGACCGCTATTGTCTCGAGCATTTTCTATCCTCCTATTAAACTGCCGTAAATCCAGGTCCGCGGAGAGGTTAGCGACGACGCATCTGACATAGCCGATATTGGCAAGATATTCTCCGCCATCCTCTATCTTGGAATAGCGGGTTCTCACGGCGACGCGGCACAAGAGGCAAGCACATCATCTCCATCTCACGGACGGTTTTTTCCTTCAATTGCATCGGCAAACCCCGCAACAGGTCCGTCAACGCGTAAGCATGTGCTCCTCCGTCGCCAATATCCTGTCCGGCATGCGGCCTGTGGTAGGGTTTTGTTCGGCGAGGTATTCAAGGCCAAAGCTGATGGAGAGTTATGCGCATCAATCGGATCTGATACCTGAACAATAGAATGCTCATCAATTGAACGGAGCGGCGCTCAGCGAACCATCTCGCACTCGCCAGCACGGCAAAAGCTGGACCCACTACTGAAATTTATATCCGACAGTGGGCCGCATCCTAACTATCCACCCCTCATTTGAGCAGGATGTCGTCCTTGACGGATTTTACGCCCTTGACGCCTTGCGCAATCTCCGCCGCCTTGCGTTTGTCGCCCGCGTCGTGCACAAAGCCACTCAATTGAACCACGCCTTTGAAGGTTTCAACGTTGATCTCGGCCGACTTCAACGCAGCGTCATTGAAAATCGCCGCCTTCACTTTGGTGGTAATGACAGTATCGTCAATGAATTCGCCAGTCCCTGCGTGCTTTGCCGATGACGCACAACCCAGGGCGGAGGCTAACACAACGGTAAAAAACAATGCGGCAATGTGTTTCAGTGTTTTCACGGACATGCTCTCCTGATGCTATTGAAATAATACTTCTAATTCTCGCTCGAATTTATAATGAGCCGCTCCTACTGACGACCACTCAACGCGGTGCGATGCTGCGGCCGGTGCTGAAAGCTGCCTGTCTGATTGTCAATGCGCATCTATAAAAAGCACCGTCGCCATACCGAACCCGCTGGCTGCCATCGCCATCAAGCTCACGCATCGACGCAATCACACCGTACCTCGCCATTCTGAAACGGTGAGAGGCAGCTTAGGCTCAACACTGAGCGCGGTCGGTACGGTGACGCACATAAGACAGACAATGGTCGTGTAGGGTAGATGATCCCCAGGCGGGCTGAGCGACCATTCAACTCTGCATGAATCGTTAAGGATGTCCGAACGCGGATTGACCAGGCGGTTCGGCGCGAAACAGAGCGACGGAGACCGGTTCGATCGACTCAGCGTACCCGCCGCCTCGGCC
The DNA here is from genome assembly GCA_963729605.1 of uncultured Gammaproteobacteria bacterium. Taxonomy (GTDB): domain Bacteria; phylum Pseudomonadota; class Gammaproteobacteria; order DRLM01; family DRLM01; genus CAKKSB01. The sequence continues at coordinate 325,048 of CAVSNY010000006.1, forward strand.
GAGGCCGAGACACCGCCATCGTAAATATAACGACTACGTTGATCAGACTAAATTAGGCCTCTTCCAAAATTTTCCACAGGCTCGCTCAAGCATCCGCGGGTCGTTGCAGTACCAATCGGTACGCATCCATTCCGCGACTGAGGAAGGCGTACGCCGATCCCCAGAGATAGAGGCGAAAGCGACGGTAGAGCATCTCGCCCCAGCGGCTGATGATCTCCTCCCTCGCGGCATCCAGATTTTCGGCCCACGCCTTACATGTGAGGTAATAGTTGTGGCGGTCGTTGTGAACCGCCAACACCTCCAACGGAGTTTTCGCCGCTTCGCTCAGGAACTCGTGTAGACAGAAGTAGCTATGATCCCCAGGAAAGATATAACGGGAGACGAAGGTGGGTTTGGAATATTTCTCGCGGAAAGCGCTGGCGTCGAGATACACTCGCCCCCCGGGTTTCAATAGGTTTTGTAACTGCCGCAACACGGCCGGATAATCGGGAAGATGCTCCATCACGCCCAATATGACGATGGCGTCATAAGGTTCAGGCGAGGTGTATTCCAAAAAATCCTGGTTCAGCACGCGGCAGGGAAGCTGCAAGCACTGAATCAGATCCGTCAGGAACTCTGCCGAGTGGCGCGATATCGTCAGCGAGGTGACCGCTATACCGCGCCGGCCGGCATGCTCGGTAAAGGCGCCCCATCCACCGCCGACATCCAACACGCGACATCCCGGCCGCAATCGGCATGCATCGATGGCAAAGTCCAGTTTGCGGCACTGCGCCGTTTCCAGGGTCTCGTCGTCGCGCTCGAACACCGCTTGCGAATAACAGCGGGTCGGATCCATGAATTTTAGATAAAACTCATTGCTGAAATCATAGTGGCTGGCAATCGCCCGGCGGTCGGTTTGCACCCGTCCGACGAATAGCGGCGCGATCCGCCGCCACAGGGTGTGCAGCGGATGGCTATCGCTCAGCACGCCGCGGAGACTGACGAAACCCAGCATATCCCCGACGACGTCCAGGCTACCCGCCATGTAAGCTTCGCAGATTCTCAGTTCGTCCAGTCCGCTGAGAGCGGCCAAACCGTCGCGATCCTTGACCAAGACCTTGAGCGCGGGTTCTCCTTTGCCGAAGCGATAGCTGCGATCTCCCCATAAGCGAATCTCGAAGGGAATCTTTATCTGATCGGCCAAGCGATCCTGAAACAGCTTGAATACCCTATCGTAACGCGTTACCAAGGCAGCTTCGGCCGATATATCCATTGATCGCTCCTCCCATGAAACCCTAAAGTCCCACACCTTTAACAAGCACAGATCAGGATACTATCAGTTGAGGGATAACAGGGCTGTCAGTTTACAACACGCTTTGATTTTTATTGTCACGGCATCCGCCGTCCTCTTTCAGATCAAGGCCGCGGTCGAATAAAAACCGATCTTGCATCTTAAGGATAGTAAAACGGGTCAAGCATTATGACCTGGCGGCGCCTCACTTGAATTCAGCAAGGGCTCGCTTCATACTGGCCCTAAGCTCATCCCAGACCTTATCCACGATTACTTTGCCTGGCATACCGGTTCTCAGTAGTTCGGTGTACTCCTCGGCAACCATCGGCCGGTGGAAGTAATACCCTTGCGCCTCTCCACAGCGTGCCGTTCGGAGAAAGTCGAGTTGCTCTTGAGTTTCCACACCCTCGGCGCTGACCCGCTTATGAAGACTATTGCCCATGCCAATCACGGCACTAACGATGATGGCATCGTCCGGATCGGTGGTGATGTCACGCACGAACGACTGGTCGATTTTCAGGGTATCGATCGGAAAGCGTTTCAGATAACTTAAACTGGAATAACCAGTACCGAAGTCGTCGATAGCCAGCTGCACGCCCAAGGCTTTGAGCGCCTGCAACACGCTGGCGGTGGATTCACCATCCTGCATGAGCGCGCTCTCGGTCAGCTCGATCCCGAGATAAGCCGGCTCCAGGCGAGTTTCCTCCAGGGCGTCGCGAATACCCTCGAGAAAATGCTTGCTGCGGAATTCGACTGCCGAGATATTGATAGCCACCGAGGCTGGCTGCAGGCCGGCATCCAACCACGCGCGAATTTGCCGGCATGCCTCGCGCAATACCCAACGCCCGATCGGTACGATGAGGCCGCACTCTTCGGCGATGGATACGAATTGCCCAGGATGGAGGAGGCCGCGCTTGGGATGCAGCCAGCGGATAAGTGCCTCGGCGCCAGCAATCTCGCCGGTCTCGAGATGGATTTTTGGTTGATAATGCAAGACGAATTCCTGTGCTGCCACGGCACGCCGCAGCCCGGTTTCGAGAGATTGCCGCTCCACGGCCCGGTCGTTCATGTCCTGCATAAAGAACTGGAAATTGTCGCGGCCATTTTGCTTGGCGTAATACATCGCGGCGTCGGCATTCTTGATTAGGGTTTCCGCATCTTCGCCGTCACCGGGATAAATGCTGATGCCTATGCTGAGGGTGATATGGAGGTCGTGTCCCGCGATATGGTGACGGTCCGCCAGCGCCAAAATGATCTTTTCCGCGCGGTGCGCCGCATCTTCCGAACGCTCGATATCGGAAAGCAACACCACGAATTCATCCCCGCCCTGGCGGCTGACGGTATCCGACTCGCGGACGCATGTCGTCAAGCGTTCCGCCACCGACTCCAGTAATTTATCGCCGATCAGATGCCCCAACGAGTCATTAATGTTTTTGAACATATCCAGGTCCATAAACAGTACTGCCAGTCGTTTTCGCCGCCGCCGGGCATGCGAGATCGCTTGGGTAAGCCGATCACTCAAAAGCACGCGGTTGGGCAACCCAGTAAGAAAATCATGTTGGGCCAAATGCGACATTTTGAGTACCATTGTCCGCGCCTCGCTGACATCATGGAAAACCATCACGGCGCCGATCACGTGACCGCCCCGGTCGCGAATGGGGGCAGCGGAATCCTCGATGGGTACTTCAACACCGTCGCGCCGGATCAGGCTACTGTTTGCACTGAGTCCGACGGCTTTATTTCGCAGCACGGCCAATTCGATAGGACTGCGGGCAGGTTCGCCGGTAATGCCGTCGATGATGTGGAGCACGTCGGCAAGCGGCCGACCGGTTGCCTCTTCCCGCGACCAACCGGTCATGCGTTCGGCGACCAGATTGAGGTAGGTGACATTGCCGAGAATGTCGGAGCTGATTACGGCATCACCTATGGAGTCGAGCGTGACTTGAGCACGCTCTCTCTCGATAAACAGCGCCTCTTCCGCTACCTTGCGCGCTATCACGTTGCGCAGGGCGTGAGACAAGGAGTAGCCGTCAATATGACTTCTGAGGAGGAAATCCTGCGCGCCGTGTTGTATGGCTTGCTGTGCGGCGTCTTCCTGGTCCAAATCACTGAGAATCAGGATCGGGACCTGAGACTCGATCGCATATAATTTATCGAAGGTCTCGATACGATGACTATCGGACAGGAATAGATTGAGTAAGACCGCCTTGATCCCTCCATCATTGATGCGTGCGATGCCGTCCGCGAGTGTTGTAACCCATTCGATCGTGAATGGACCATATCTTGCGTCAACGAGCGTATCCCGAATCGATTTGGCAGCAGTGGGATCACCTTCGATGAGTAGAACCCTTTCATTGATATTGCCCATGCTCGTAAACTCCCTTAAATGCTAAATGACGCAGAGTGCAGGGTGTCGAACCCACTGCTGTTCTTAAGCTGCTCATCCATCGGGCAAGTCAATCGCCATGATTACGATACAGCGAGAAGGTTGGCATGCTCTGTTCGCTAACGAACATAAGGTTGTAGCCGGTCTCAACCGGAGGACAGTGGTTCGCGGCGTCCATCACCATGAAAATACAACCCTGATAAGGACAGAGTCCGTTAATTTCTTGTCGTGGATTTATCAGACCAAAAAAAGGCCCTGCGAGGGGGCGCAAGGCTGAAGGGAGAATATGTCGTCTATACCGCTTTAACCATAGAACTATAAATCAGTAACCCGCCTACTCACGGCCGACGTTCCACGGTTTCGGGTTTAGGTTCCTGGGGAGCACCGGTCATACTCTCTTTTAACGACTGCCTCCAGTTTCCCTGGGCTATCTCAGGACTATTCTTAAGCTGGTCCAGGGTAGAAGAAATCCGTAATTTATCTTTCTTTTCGCCCATGGAAAGCGTATTGGTAGGGACAACAACCACCTTGTCATTGATGCCCGCAAATCCTCCAATTGAAAGAATGGCGTAAGGTACGCGGCCGCCTTCAAAATCCACGGCCAAGTTTTTCACTTTGCCAACATCCTCATTCTGACCAGTAATGATTTTTCCTCCGATAATATCGCTGGCTTTGCTGATCTTTTTGGTCTTTGCTAACTCAGCCGGCATGTGTACGCCTGCACGCTGATACATGCTGTTTAAGGCTTGCTGATTTACAGAATTGTTCCACTCAGAATTCGGAAGTGCCGGAGATTCCTTAATAATCTTCTCTGATAAATTAAGAATAAGAGATTGGCCGGTCGCGACACTCGCTCCGTCATTAAACAAACCGAAACTTTGCGGCGGCATGGCTAATAATTTATCGCCCATCCCCAGAAAACCACCTGCGGACACTACTACGTAGCTGATTCGACCGCCGTTCAAATCGATGGCTAAATCCTTCACTTCTCCAATCTTATTTTTTTTGTTGTCAGTAACGCTTTTTCCAATTATGTCGGACGCTTCTACAAATTTGTGGCCCTGTTCCAGCTCTTGGGCACGACGCCCGTCTTCCACGCCCTCTTGAACTTTTCCTTGTCGACTTGAATCGGAAGCGGCGATGACCTCACTCGTCCCCAGCGTCATTGTCGAAAAGAAAATGGCGCCCGTTAAAAACATACCCGCCCCTTTCATGGGGCGAACCGCCAACATTTGCTTACTCATATCCAACTCCTTAATTTAAATAAACATAGACACTCGGGATCTGCCTGCGCATTTTTAGCAAGTGCCCTATACCACAGAAGACGACATACATTAAAAATTTTTAGAGCGGCTTGGAATTTCATACTCAATATGAGCATGGCCAGGTATGCCATCTGAGTTATCCGGCAAACACCTTCAGCCACGTGGCGGATAAATCAGAGTTAAATGAGCCTTACTTTTTGTGATTTAAACATCTCGAGAGAGGACCCGGCTGCGCAGGCAGACTCTAAGATCAACCTTCACTGCCAACTTTATACACCCCTCCCACAATACGTTCTGTACGCTGACGCACAGAGGCGGCAGATTGACGCTGCCTCATGCCGACGCTTACTCATATAATCTTCTGGCTGATTATGTTCTGTGCGGTAGAGGACATACCAGGAAGGAGGGGTATATACTGCGACGGCGTAAGTCCATCCCCATATCAACCCATGGTCCTTATTGTCGAGATCGCCTCATGGAACGAATCTGACAGCATGGAGGTGTCGTATGGCTTTACAAAAACCAGAGCACAACAATCTTCTCGCCGCCCTGCCCGAGCCCATACGCGGGCGGCTGTTTCCGCATTTGGAATTAGTAGAGATGCCGCTTGGCGAGGTCCTTTACGAATCCGGCTGCCAGTTGCACTACGTCTATTTCCCCACGACCTCCATCGTGTCTTTGCTTTACGTCATGGAAGATGGCGCATCGGCCGAGATTGCGGTGGTGGGAAAGGAAGGCATACTCGGCGTCGCCATTTTCATGGGCGGTGAAACCACCCCGAGCCGGGCCATCGTACAGAGCGAAGGCCACGGATTCCGGCTCAAGGCGCAGTTGCTCAAGGATGAATTCAATCGTGCCGGACCGATGATGCATCTATTGCTGCGTTACACCCAGGCGCTGATTACCCAGATGTCGCAGACGGCGGTCTGCAATCGGCATCATTCCGTACATCAACAACTGTGTCGCTGGCTGCTGTTGAGCCTGGACCGACTGCCTTCGAGCAAACTGACCATGACTCAGGAATTGATCGCCAATATGCTCGGCGTGCGCCGCGAGGGAGTTACGGAAGCCGCCGGTAAATTGCAAAACGCCGGGTTGATACTCTACAGTCGCGGACAAATCACCATTCTCGATCGGCAGGGACTGGAGGCGCAGGCCTGCGAGTGCTATCAAGTGGTCAAAAAGGAGTTTGATCGCCTGCTCCCCGACCTGATGGCCGAGTAATTCCTTACCAAGCGTTGCACACTCTCACCCTGACCCACCCACCTCGCAGAAATTACGCGCTATGTTCGACAGCGTACAGAATTTACCGCCGCTTCGGCTCAAGCTTAGCGAGGATTATGTTAGCGAACCAGGATGTATTCTAAAAAGTGCGCCGCCTTTTCGCGCGCGGGAGAGTCTCTCTTAATATAGGCTAATATAGGCGGCACCGCTGAGGCTGCTAATAGCAGCACGGGCGCATGGGGGGCCGATAAAGGACGCTCCGTTTTTAACAAAGCGTAAATTCAGATAAGACCGAATTACACGCTTCCCGATCAAATTGCTAGTCGGCCCCTCTTACCAAAATATTGCGCATCGGGTCGGAGACCCTTTTATCCGGCAAACTCCATCCGAAATCAGGATTACATCGCGTACATGGCCCGCACCGCCCGTTGGCTTTAGACCCGACGCTACAGGAGATTCCTACCCCCACTATGCACGCTCCTCATACCAATCGTCTGCTTACCGCGCTGCCCCCCAGGATCGGAAACACTTCCTTGCGAGCTGCGAACAAGTCGAACTCGTGTTCGCCGACGTGCTCTGCGAACCGGGCGACCCTATCCGTCACGTTTACTTCCCCACCGACAGCTATATTTCTTTGGTTAATCCGATCGATCGCGACACCCGCCTGGAGGTGGCACTGGTAGGTAATGAAGGCATGCACGGGATTGCCCTGGTACTGGGAGTGAATATTTCACCGCTGCACGCCTTGGTGCAGGGCGATGGTTCCGCGTTGCGCATCAGCGCCGCGCCGTTTCGCCGTCAACTCCAGCACAGCCCGGCGCTGCAACGGGGTCTGAACAGCTACATCTATGTGCAAATGAGCCAACTCGCGCAGACGGCGGCCTGCACCCGTTTTCATGTGGTCGAGGCGCGTCTCGCCCGCTGGCTGTTGATGACCCACGATCGAGCGCATTCGGACGAACTGCATATCACCCAAGAATTTCTCGCCTCCATGCTGGGCGTGCGTCGGGTCGGCATCACCAAGGCCGCCGGCTCACTGCAAAAACGCAAACTGATCAACTATAGCCGCGGCACCATCACGGTTCTCAACCGCGGCGGCCTGGAAGCCGCTTCTTGCGGGTGTTATCAGGCCGACAAGGCAACGTACACCCGCATCATGGGCTAGCCCGCCCGCCATATCTTGATGGATGGATGAAGTCTGCATGCGCAGTGCGGGATGAAATACTAGGTTACCCGTCTTCACGACAGCCTCGGTGAGACATGCCTCAATCTCTTGCATCCACTCACCCAGAGGCGTTTCCACTATTAAGAAGGAAGCTCTGAATAATTCCGTCCTGGATTCACCGGATATAAGGAGAGCGAAAAATGTCATGTTTTCTTTCCTTCATTAAACATTCTGCGCCCGCTCATACCGCATAACCAAATTAATTGGTTACCCACATCGGCGGAACGCCGGTTGCATCTCAAATACGGTTCCTTTCCAAAAACTTTTCCTAATGTGCGATAGCGTACGGAAGGCGGTGGACGAATATGCGATAAGTACGGACGGCATGATAACCCGTCTTATCGCACTGATCCGATTTTGCATTAACGCCGGTCAAAGTGATGCTCACCCAGCCGCGAAGCCCGGCAACAGCGAAAGTCAAACATTGAAAAAACACATCGGCATAAACACCGGCAAAGAGCCGGTCGATTTTTTAACGATTCTGCCAGAGTAAAGAGGGTTGCAAATGAAAAATTTCGAAAGCATTACTAAACTACCGACGCAGTTCATGACATTACTGTTGATTATATTAATGGCGGCATGCGAAGGCGGGCGAGATCCCATCCTAGGCGGGGGCGGTAGTCTCGCCGCACTCGCGCCGACGGTGACTGCCGTCGCCCCGGTCAATAACGCCACCGGCGTAGCGATCAACACCCTCATCACCGCCGCTTTTAATGAACCGATGGCCCCCCTCACCGGCGCGGCAAGCTTCACGGTGACGTGCGCGGCGCCTTGCACCGATCCCACGGGCACGGTAGCCCTCGACGCCACAAACAGGATTGCCAGCTTTACTCTTGCAAGCACAACCACCCTCGCGCCCTCCACCCTCTATACGGTCACGGTCACCGGGGCTCGCAGTCTCGCCACAGGCCTGGCATTGGCGAGCCCCTATGTATGGCGCTTTACGACGGGCGTCACGTCGGACACCACCCGGCCCACAGTGACGTCTACCGCCCCTGCCGACGGTGCTACCGACGTTGCGATCAACAGGAGGGTCACCGCGACGTTCAGTGAAGACATGAACCCGGCAACGATCACCGGAACCAGCTTTGCGGTGACGGGGCCCGGCACAACCGGGGTAGCAGGCACGGTGAGCTACACTGTCGGTGCCAGAACCGCGATCTTTACGCCGACAGCCAATCTGCCAGACGGCGTCTTGTTTACTGCCACGCTTAACACGGGAAACGCGGATCTGGCCGGCAATACGCTGGCGGTTAACAAGGTATGGACCTTTACAACCGGTACGGCCGCAGATACCACCGCACCCACGGCGATTCTGGTGAATCCCGCCGATCTTGCCACGGCCGTGGCAGTCAACAGTGCCGTCAACGTGACGTTCAGCGAGGCAATGGACCCGTTAACGATCAGCACGGCCAGCTTTATGGTACAAGCCAGCGGCCCCCCGCTGGGTCCAACATTAGCAGGGTCGGTCAGCCATGATCCACTGACCCATATTGCAACCTTTACGCCCTCAAGCGATCTCGCAGTCAATACCGCGTATACAGCCACGGTTACCACCGAAGCCACCGACTTGGCGGGAAATGCGCTTGCGGTTAACAAAATATGGAGTTTTACAACTGCAGCAGCAGCGCCGGTGATACAAACCGCGGTAAACCTGCAATCGGTCGCACCGTTCGGCGCGGCGGGTGGCGCGGGGATCACCAGCTGCGGGAATACCGTGATTACGGGTGATGTCTCGACCACCTCCGCATCGACTTTAGTCACTGGATTAACCGATGGGAACGGACTCGGCAACTCCTATACGATCGCGGGTTGTCCGGGAATAGTAGACGGAAAGATCTATACCGCCCCACCACCGCCCGGAGACGCAGATTCACTGGCGATCGCAACTCAGGCCCAAGATGATGCGCAAACCGCGTTTGATGCCACCTCGCCCGCGTCAATGCCGGGGGGAATAAGTCAGGCCGCCGAACTCGGCGCGCTAACCCTCGCCCCCGGTATCTATACGTCGGGAACCTCGTTTGAGATAACCACCGTGGATCTCACCCTCGACGCCCAGGGCGACGCGAATGCCGTCTGGATATTCCAGTCACCGAGCACGCTCACCGTGGGAGTCAATGTCAACGTTATTCTGACCAACGGCGCCAAGGCCAAGAATGTTTTTTGGCATGTCGGCAGTGCAGCCACTATCAACGCCGGCGCGGCGATGCAAGGAACCATCCTAGCCTTTTCAGGCGTCTCGATGGGTACCGGCGCGACGCTGGAGGGCAGGGCCATATCCCTGGTCGGCGGCCCGGTTACCTTGCTGAGCAACATTATCAACGTGCCTGCCCCGTAAGGCTCGAGGTCAAAATAAAGGCCGGCAGAGTCATTCTTCCTGCCGACCTTTATTGCTTCATCAGGACAAAGTCAACTCACAGTCATGCTTCACCGTGACGTGATGACTTTAATTAAAGACGGTAAATCCCCCGGGAGAAAAATATGAAACTAGCAAGAGCCAAATCAGCAAGAACCTCAGGGACGCTGGGGTTGATGGCACTCGCTGCGATCACCAGCTCATTCGCAATGGCGGACGATTCAGGCTGGTACGGCGGGATCAATCTTGGCCACTCGAGCGCCAAATTCGACGACGGCAATATCACCCGCGGCCTACAGGAGCGCGGTTTTACCACGACCTCGTTCGCCGGGGACGACGACGAACTCGGCTATAAGCTTTTTGGCGGGTATCAGTTCAACAAGAATTTTGCGCTTGAAGGCGGTTATTTCGATCTGGGCGAGTTTGATTTTACGGCGACCACGGTGCCGGCCGGGACACTGAACGGCAATATCAAGCTCAAAGGCGTGAATCTCGATGCCGTCGGCATATTACCCCTCGCCGAACGATTTTCTGCATTTGGCCGGGTCGGATTGAACTACGCTGAAGCCGAAGACTCCTTCACCGGCACCGGATTAGTCAATGTGCTCAACCCCAACTCCAGCAAGCGTGATACGAATTACAAGTTTGGCTTGGGGCTTCAGTACGATTTCACGGAATCTCTCGCAATGCGCGCCGAGGCGGAACGCTACCGGATCAACGACGCCGTCGGCGACAAAGGCGACGTCGATCTGGTCTCGGTCGGCCTGGTCTACCGGTTCGGCAAAAATAAGGCCGCTCCCGTAGCCGCCACGAAAACGGCGGCGACCCCTCCCTCCGCGCCCATGGTTGCGGCGGCACCGGTGCTGGTTGTCGTGCCGGTCCCGGCGCAGACCGAACAGTATTGCAGCATTCTCGACATCCAGTTCGAAATTAACCAGGACGAAATTCAGCGCGAAGAGCAGGAGAAGCTCGCGGTGGTGGGCACCTTCTTGAACAAATATCCCGACACCACGGCCATGATCGAGGGTCACAGCGATAATGTAGGAATGCCTGAGCAAAATATAAAACTGTCCCAACAGCGGGCGAAGAGCGTGGTGGACTATCTGGTGAATAACTTCCAGATCGCGCCGTCCCGCTTGTCGGCGGTGGGCTACGGAGATACCCGCCCCATCGCGGACAACGGTACCGAGGAAGGGAAACGGCGGAACCGGCGTATCAATGCCGTCATCGCGTGTGCGACGGACATCGAGGGGCTGACGGTGATCCCCGCCAGAACCACCATGGCCATGCTAATCGAGTTCGACCAGAACAAGGCCGATATTCGGCCGCAGTACCGCGATGAAATCGGCAAGGTGGCCAATTTTATGAAAGCGAACCCCTCCATCACCGCAACCGTGGAAGGCCATACCGGCAATCTAAGTGGGACCCCCGAGCTGGCGATGGAAATCTCGCAACGCCGCGCTCAGAAGGTGGTGGATTACCTGGTGGATAACTTTGGTATCGCACGTTCGCGACTTTCCGCGGAAGGCTTCGGCGAAACTCGACGTTTCGCCTACAACACCAGCTTAGAAGGACAGCAGGAAAACCGCCGGGTCAACATCATCTTCAACTACGCCAAGTAGCGGTAGAACCCGGGCTGCACGGCCCGGCACCGCATTCCAAACCTGGTCAACGCCATCCCCTCGGAGATGGCGTCGACGCATCCGGCATCACTATTTTTCGCATAAAACAATCCTCAGAAAAATTTTGGGGGTCGTGACTACCGTGATCGGCGCGGTATGCCCGGCAACCCGCCTTGATCACACGCCGTCACCCCCGGCGGCTGCGCCCGCCCCGCCGCTCTGCTAAAGTAGCGTCCCTCTGACAGTCGGCGCCGGGCGCCGCAACCGCAAGGTGATACGCGTGTCCAAACTCGAGCAATTGGAAAAAAAACTGCTGCACTACGTGGGCAAGGCCATCGCCGATTACAATCTGATCCAAAGCGGCGACAAGGTGATGGTGTGCCTGTCGGGCGGCAAGGATTCCTTCACCCTGTTGCACATCCTGCATCTGTTGCGGCGGCGCAGCCACAATAAGTTCGAGGTGTTTTCCTATACGCTGGACCAGAAGCAACCGGGCTGGAACGACGGCGCGTTGCGGGCCTGGCTGGAGGAACGCGGCTATCCCTATGCGATCGCCGCCAAGGACACCTATTCGATCGTCATCGACAAGGTGCCCGAGGGCAAGACCTATTGCTCGCTGTGTTCGCGCCTTCGGCGCGGCACCATTTACGAATACGCCGCGCGCCACGGCCACGACAAGATCGCCCTCGGCCATCACCGCGACGACCTCATCCACAGCCTGTTGATGTCGATCCTCTACAACGGCGAGATCCGCTCGATGCCGCCCAAGCTGCTCACCGACGACAAACGCCACATCGTGATCCGGCCGCTGGTGTATTGCCAGGAGGCCGACATCGCCGAATACGCCGCGCTGCAAAATTTCCCGATCATCCCCTGCAATCTGTGCGGCTCGCAGGAAAACCTGGCGCGCCAGCGCGTCAAGCAATGGGTCAATGATCTCGCCCGAGAGAATCCGAAAATCCCCAGCAATACGCTGCACGCCTTGCAAGCGCTGCAACCCAGTCAGCTCATGGACAAAGAGTGGTGGGACTTTAAAAATCTGGAGCGGCAGCGGATCACGCCGGAACAAATCACCGACGAGAGCGACGCCGCGCCGGAGCCCAAAACCTCCAGCCTGTAAGTCATGGACGCGCGCCGCACCGGTCTTGCGAGCGCGCGGCAAAACGCGTATACATCCCAGCAAAACGTGTTGCCAAATTCGCAGGGGACCCGCCGTTGCCAGACGCCAAAAAAGATCAACAGTTCGTCAACTGGTTTCGCCACTCTTCACCCTACATCAACGCCTTTCGCGGGCGCACTTTCGTCATCACCTTCGGCGGCGAGGCGGTGGCGGACCACCATTTCGCCAGCCTGATCCACGACATCGCCTTGCTCAACAGCCTGGGCGTGCGGCTGGTGCTGGTGCACGGCGCGCGGCCGCAGATCGAACAACGCTTGAACGAACGGGGCGCGGACATCCGTTATGTGAACGGGTTGCGGGTCACCGACGCCACCGCGCTGGCCTGCGTGAAAGAGGCGGTGGGCACGCTGCGGGTGGAGATCGAGGCCCTGCTGTCGATGGGCCTCGCCAATTCGCCGATGGCCGGCGCGCGTATCCGCGTCAGTTCGGGCAACGCGGTCACCGCCAAACCGGTGGGGGTGCGTGACGGGGTGGATTACTGCCACACCGGCGAGGTACGGCGCATCGACGCCGAGGCGATTCGCCAGCAGCTCAACGAGGGCGGACTGGTGTTGCTGTCGCCGCTGGGTTACTCGCCGACCGGTGAAGTCTTCAATCTCACCGCTACCGAAGTCGCCACCGCCACCGCGGTGGCTTTGAAGGCCGACAAACTGATCAGCCTCATCGAAGCGCCCGGTGTCGCCGGGCCGCGCAAACGCCTGCTCCGCCAACTCACCCTGCCCGAGGCGAAACGGGTGCTGGCGCAGCCGGGCGTATTCAGCGAAGAGGTATTTACCCATTTGCAAAGCGCGTTGCGCGCCTGCCAGAACGGCGTGCGGCGCGCCCATCTGCTGGACCGCCACATCGACGGCGGACTGCTGCTGGAACTGTTCACCCGCGACGGCATCGGCACCATGATCACCGCCGATATCTATGAAGGCACCCGCCGCGCCACCATCGACGACATCGGCGGCCTGCTGGAGCTGATCGCGCCCTTGGAAGCGGCGGGAATATTGGTGCCGCGCTCACGGGAACGGCTCGAGATCGATATCGAGCACTTCACCGTGGTGGAACGTGACGGGACCATCATCGCCTGCGCGGGCTTTTATCCCTTCATCGAAAAGAAGGCGGCGGAAATCGCCTGTTTCGTGGTCCATCCGGATTATCAAGATCTGGGGTACGGCTCGGCCTTGCTCGAACAACTGGAGACCGAGGCGCAATTGTTGAACATCACCCGGATATTCGTACTCACCACCCGCACCTCCCATTGGTTCCGCGAACGCGGCTTCGCGCCGGGCAGCTTGCAGGATCTGCCGGTGGCGCGGCGGCGCTTGTACAACTACCAACGCAATTCTAAGATTTACGTGAAGACGCTGTAAGGACGCGGGTGGTTTTTCCGAGGACTTCGCACAATACACGTTTGCGGCTTCGCGCCCGCCAGAAACATCCGCGGGCTCCGCGGGATTAAACGCGACGGTATGATGGGTGTAAATCCGACACAAAATAAAAGGGCCAGGCATCCGCCCTGGCCCCGGTTCATGCCCCGATGGGGGCACTTGGTTTGACCCATCGACTGATGGGTGACTAGGTGGACTTGCCTGTCCTAAGGACCATCTCCCACGAACCCGCCGTTGCCCGCCGCACCAACCACAACACCCCGACGATCATTGTCTTGGGTTGATCGGGCCGCCGGTCACAACCGTCCGTTTCAAACGTCCTCCTTGTCAAGTGAACAGAGCAACGTCCCTGATTCCACACCCACGCTGATCAGCGAGGTGTTCTTAAGGTTTAGTAGACGATGGACAAAGGGTCAAGTCTGGGGGAAATCCCAATAGGATCGGGCGCGGAATTTATTTGCCCGCCCGCACCAGGCCGCCCAGCCCGGCGTCCACCAAGGCGCGCTCGAGGTGCAGGCGGACCGTGTCGGCCCCTTCGCAGGCCAGGGCAACCGACAGCAGTTCACGGGCGCGTTGCTGAGTAAAATTGCGCAATACCCACTTCACCCGCGGCAGACTGGCCACGCTCATGCTGAGATTGTCCACCCCCATGCCCAGCAGCAAAATCGCCGCCACCGGATCGCCCGCCATTTCACCGCAGATGCCCACCGGTTTGGCTTGAGCGTGGCCGGCGGTCACCACGTCTTGTATGGCCTGCAACACCGCCGGATGCAATGCGTCGTACAAGCCGGCGACGCGGGAGTTGTTGCGATCCACCGCCAGCAGATATTGGGTAAGGTCGTTGCTGCCGATGGAGAGAAAATCCACCCGCCGGGCGATGGCCTCGGCTTGATAGACCGCCGAAGGCACTTCCACCATGACGCCTAGCGGCGGCATGACTACGTTCTCACCTTTCTCGCGCAATTCGCGGTAGGCGCGTTCCACCAGCCGTTTGGCTTCATCCACTTCGGCGAGTTGGCTGACCATCGGCAACAACAGGCGCAGATTGTCGAGGCCCGCGCTGGCGTGCAGCATGGCGCGCAGCTGCACCATGAAAATTTCCGGATGATCGAGGGTGATGCGGATGCCGCGCCAACCGAGAAACGGATTGTCTTCGGTGATGGGAAAATACGACAGCGGCTTGTCACCGCCCACATCCAGGGTGCGCAACACCACCGGCCGCGGCGCGAAGGCCTCCAGCACTTGGCGATAGATCCGCCGCTGTTCCTCTTCGCCGGGAAAACGATCGCGGATCATGAAGGGAAATTCGGTGCGGTACAAACCGATGCCTTCCGCGCCGTTGGCCAGCGAGGTCGAGACATCGGAGATCAAACCGGAATTGACGTACAAGGGCAGGCGCACGCCGTCGGGGGTCTCGGCGGGCAGGTCGCGCAAGTCCTGCAAACCGGCCACCAGCTCCGCTTCCTCGCGGGCCAGCCGGGTGTATTCGCTGCGCACCGCCTCGGACGGGTTCATGTAAACCCGGCCGCGATAACCGTCGACGATCAACGCCCGCCCGTCCATGCGCCCCACCGGCAGATCGTCGGCACCCACCACCGACGGCACGCCCATCGCCCGCGCCAGAATCGCCACGTGGGAGGAACGCGAACCGCTGGCGGACACCACCGCCACCAACCGTTCGCGCGGCACCTCCGCCAGCATGGTGGCGGTGATCTCCTCGCCGACCAGGATGGTCCGTTCGGGATAAGGCGGCGCCTTGCGCCGGCCCGCGCTCTGTAGACAGACCAATATTCGCCGGCCGAGGTCACGGATGTCGCCGGCCCGTTCGCGCAGGTAAGGTTCGTCCATGTCCTCGAACACCCGGGCGTGTTCATGGACGGTGTCGCGCAAGGCGCCGGAGGCCCAATTGCCGGCGCGGATGCGTTCCAGCACTTTGTCGACCAGGCTGCCGCTGCTCAGCATCAAGCCGTAGGCGTCGAACAAGGCCAGTTCTTCGGCGCTGAGGTGCAGGCTGAGCCGCTCGCCCCAGGTTTGAATCTCGCCCTGCACCATGCCCACCGCGGTTTTGAAGGCGATGATTTCGGCATCGACGTCGGTGATCTTGCGATCGGGCACCGCGTCCAGATCCGCGGGCGGATAGATGACCATCGCCGTGCCGATGCCCACCCCCGGCGCGCCGGCCAAGCCATCGACCACGCCGCCGTCGAACGCGGTACCGCCATCACCCACCGGACCGATGCCGCCGCTCGCTTCGGCATGAGCGAGGGCGCCGGCCAGCTGCGCGGCCATGGTCACCAGAAACGCCACCTCGTCCTCGGCGAATTTGCGGCGCTCGCGCTGCCGCACCACCAGCACGCCGAGCAGCTTGCGGTGATGAATGATGGGGACACCGAGAAAGGCGTGGTAATACTCCTCGCCGGTCTCGGCGACGAAGCGGTAGCGGGGATGATCGGGGGCGTTGTCGAGGTTGAGCGGTTCGGCGGCGTCGGCCACCACGCTCACCACACCCTCGCCCATGGCCAGCGATACCCGGCCCACCGCGGCGGGATTCAAACCGTCGGTGGCCATCAGGACGTGGCGGCGCTGGGTGTAATCGGCGAGATACACGGAACACACGTCGGCGGCCATGGCCTGTTTGACGCGTTTTACGATGATGGCGAGGGCTTGCTCGAGATTACGGGCACTGGCGACTTCTTGAACGATGCGCCGCAAAACGTCGAGCACTGGATTTTATCTCCGCGGAATAAAATCAACGCGGCAGCGCGTCATAACCCGTCTCTGTCGCCGCCAAGTCCGGCGCATCTCCAATATGCCGCCTCAGCAAGGGCGCCAGCTCGCGCAGGGCGCGGGTGTAGACCCGCCGCTTGAACGGCACCACGTTGCGCACCGGATACCAGTAGCTCACCCATCGCCAGTGATCGAACTCCGGCCGCTCGCTGAGATTCAAGCAGACATCGCTGTCGTCGGCGGCCAGCCGCAGCAGATACCACACCTGCTTCTGGCCGATGCACACCGGCTTGTCGTGATGGCGGATCAAACGGCTGGGCAGGCGATAACGCAACCAGCCGCGGGTATTGCCCATCACTTCAACGTGCTCGGGCAATAAACCCAGCTCTTCATTCAGCTCGCGGTACAAGGCCTCTTCGGGGGTCTCTTCGCAGCGGATGCCACCCTGCGGGAACTGCCATGCGTCCTGGCCGATGCGGCGCGCCCACAATAGGCGGCCGCGATCATTGCTGAGAATGATCCCGACATTCGGCCTATATCCTTCTAGGTCAATCACTTGAGATGGATGTCTCGAATTTTAATACCTCAATTCTTTCACAAAACAACGACATCCTGCAAATCGAAAAAATAGCTGGCGCGGCGGTAACCGCTCACGGGTAAGAATTTACCTTTGCCGGCACAACTTCTATGCTTGGCCCTTTTTTGCACGACAAAGAAGGCTGGAGCCGTGACATTAGCCATTTTCGATTTGGACAATACCCTGCTGGGCGGGGACAGCGACTACCTGTGGGGCAACTATCTGGTGGAAAAAGGCCTGGTGGACGGCGCCTATTATGAACGCGAGAACCAGCGTTTTTACGACGAATACCGGTCGGGCCGCCTCGACATCCATGAGTTTCTCGATTTCTCGCTCCGCCCGCTGGCGGAGACTCCCATCGCGCAATTGCGGGCCCTCCGCGAGCAATTCATGCGGGAGAAGATCGAGCCCATCATCCTCCCCGCCGCCCGCACATTATTGGACCATCACCGGCAACGCGGCCACCTGTTGCTGATCATCACCGCCACCAACCAGTTCGTCACCGCCCCCATCGCCGCCGCGCTGGGGGTGGAACACCTGCTGGCCACCGATCCCGAGATGATCGACGGCCGCTACACCGGCCGGGTCGCGGGCACCCCCACCTTCCGCGAAGGCAAGGTGCAGCGGCTCACGGAATGGCTGCAACGACACGGACACCACCTGGCGGACGCCTGGTTCTACAGCGACTCGCACAATGACCTGCCTTTGCTCGAACTGGTGACCAACCCGGTGGCGGTGGACCCGGACGAGACGCTCCGCGTCCATGCCGAGGCCAAGGGCTGGCCCGTCATCAGTCTGCGATGATCCGGCCACAGCCACTGTTCCTCGGCCTCTTGTTGCTGAGCGGCGTCAGCCTCGCGGCGGCGCTGCTGATCGGCAGCGTCACCCTGAGTCCAAATACGGCGTGGGCGGTGTTGCAAGGCGGCGGCGATGACCTGCAACGGGCGGTGATCCTGGAATTGCGCTTGCCGCGCGCCCTCAGCGCCTTCGCGGTGGGCGGCCTGCTGGCCCTGGCCGGCGCCTTGATGCAGGTATTGCTGCGCAATCCGCTGGCCGATCCCTACATCCTCGGCGTGTCGGGCGGCGCGGCGGTGTTCACGCTCACCGCCATGCTGCTCGGCGCCAGCGGCGCGCTGCTCAGCGGGGCCGCCTTCGGCGGCGCCTTGTTCACCATGCTGCTGGTGTTCGCCCTGGCGCGGGGGCAAGGCGGTTGGACGCCGGTGCGGCTGCTGCTCACCGGGGTGGTGATCGCCTCCGGCTGGGCGGCGCTGATCGGTTTCATACTCGCGGTGAGCCCGGACACCACCCTGCGCGGCATGCTGTTCTGGTTGATGGGCGACCTCGAATTCTCGACGCGGCCTTACAGCGCCTGGGCGGTGCTGACCGCGGGACTGGCGGTGGCGCTGGTGCTGGCCCGCGACCTCAACGTGCTGGCGCGCGGCGACTTGCAGGCCCGCGCGCTCGGCGTGCCGGTCGGCGTGCTGTTTCCTCTGCTGTACGTCGGCGCCTCGCTGCTCACCGCGGCGGCCGTCACCTTGGCCGGCACGGTCGGCTTCATCGGCTTGATCGTGCCCCATCTGCTGCGCTTGGTGGCGGGCGGCGATCATCGCATTCTGCTCCCCGGCGCGGTGCTGCTGGGCGGCAGCCTGCTCACCGCCGCCGACACCCTGGCGCGCACGGTGATCGCCCCGCAGCAACTGCCGGTGGGCGTGATCACCGCCCTGCTCGGCGTGCCGGTGTTTCTCTATCTGCTCAACCGGAGGGGCGGATGAGCCTGTTGCTGGAAACCCGCGGCCTCAAGGTCGGCATCGCCGGCAAGACCGTCTGCCGCGCCCTCGACCTGCGCATCGCCGCCGGTCAACGCTGGGCGGTGCTGGGTCCCAACGGCAGCGGCAAGACCACGTTGCTCCACACCCTGACCGGATTGCGCGCCGCCGACAGCGGCGAGATTCTGATTCAGAACCGGCCGCTCGCCGCCTGGCCCAGCCGGGAGTTGGCGCGGATCGTCGGCACCCTGCTGCAAAGCCAGGACGATCCCTTCTCCAGCACGGTGATCGAAACGGTTTTAATCGGCCGTCATCCCCATCTGCAACGCTGGCAATGGGAGAGTGCCGAAGACCGGCGGCGCGCGGTGGCCGCCTTGGCGGCGGTGGATTTGCAGGGATTCGACGCGCGGACGCTCGCCACCCTCTCCGGCGGCGAGCGGCGGCGGGTCGGCCTCGCCGCGGTGCTGTGTCAGGAACCGCTGCTGTTCGCCCTGGATGAGCCGACCAATCATCTCGACCTGCATCATCAAGTGAGTGTATTGAACCTGTTCGCGCAGCTGGCGCGGGAAAATTCGCGCGCGCTGCTGATGGTGCTGCACGACGTCACCAGCGCGGCGCATTACTGCGATCACGTGCTATTGGTTTATGGTGACGGCGAAGTGCAGGCGGGGCCGAGCGGGGAATTATTGAACGAAGAAAATTTACGGCGTCTGTACGGCCACCGCCTGTACCAACTACGCGGTCCCGACGGCGTGGCCTGGCTGCCGGCGATGACCCGGCAAAGTTAGAAAGCGAAGATCGGTCCGGCGGGCTTACAAGAAAGTATCCTTGTTCGCCGCTTTCGACGCGGCCTCTTGTTTGCCGACCACACCGCGGCGCACCAGGTCTTGCAGGCATTGGTCGAGGGTCTGCATGCCGACGTTCTGACCGGTTTGAATGGCCGAATACATCTGGGGAATTTTCGCTTCGCGTATCAGATTGCGGATGGCCGGCGTGCCGATCATGATCTCGTGCGCCGCGGCGCGGCCGCCGCCGATCTTCTTCAACAAGGTTTGCGAAATCACCGCCCGCAGCGATTCCGACAACATGGAACGCACCATCTCTTTTTCCGCGGCGGGAAACACGTCGACGATACGGTCGATGGTCTTGGCGGCGGAGCTGGTGTGCAGGGTGCCGAACACCAAGTGGCCGGTCTCGGCGGCGGTGAGCGCGAGGCGGATGGTCTCCGGGTCGCGCATTTCGCCGACTAGAATGATGTCCGGATCTTCGCGCAAGGCCGAACGCAGCGATTCGTTGAAACCGAGCGTGTCGCGATGCACCTCGCGCTGGTTGACCAGGCACTTCTTGCTGGTGTGCACGAATTCGATGGGGTCCTCGATGGTGAGGATGTGGCCGAACTCGGTGTTGTTCTTGTAATCGACCATCGCCGCGAGGGTGGTGGATTTACCCGAACCGGTCGGTCCGGTCACCAGCACCAGGCCGCGCGGATTGTCGGCGATGGTTTTGAACACCGCCGGCGCGCCCAGTTCTTCCAATGACAAAATATTGGAAGGAATGGTGCGGAACACCCCGCCGACGCCGCGGTTGTGGTTGAACGCGTTGACGCGGAAGCGGGCGAGGCCGGGAATTTCGAAGGAGAAGTCAGTCTCGAGGAATTCCTCGAAATCCTTGCGCTGCTTGTCGTTCATGATGTCGTACATCATGGCGTGCACCGCCTTGTTGTCGAGGGGCGGCACGTTGATGCGCCGCACGTCGCCGTCGACGCGGATCATCGGCGGCAGGCCCGCGGACAAGTGCAAATCGGAGGCCGCGTTCTTGACGCTGAATGCGAGTAACTCGGCAATATCCATCGCTGATCTCCCTCATGCTGGATCGGTACAACGTACGCCATCGGCAGAATAAACGCTTGCCTCCTTAGCGGCAGCCGGGCCGGGTTCTTGATACCATAGCACAGCGCCACGCGGCGCCCGTCGGTCTTGAATACATTCAACTCATGAACGAAGCACAATATCAGCTCGAGGCCTTGCTCGCGGCGCGGCTCGCCGAGGTGCGGGCGCGCATCGCGGCGGCGGAACGGACTTACGGCCGGCCGGCCGGCGCCGTCACCCTGCTCGCGGTCAGCAAGACCCAGCCGGTCGAGGCCGTCGCCGCCGCGTTCAAGGCCGGCCAGCACGAGTTCGGCGAAAGTTATCTGCAAGAGGCCCAACCCAAACTGAAAGCGCTCGGTACGGAAGACGTGACCTGGCATTTCACCGGAGCGCTGCAATCGAACAAGTCCGCCTGGATAGCTCAACATTTCGCCTGGGTGCACAGCGTCGATCGCCTGAAGATCGCCGAGCGGCTCAGCGCGCAACGGCCGCCGCACCTGCCCGCGCTCAACGTCTGTATTCAAGTCAACGTGGGCGATGAGCCGCAGAAGGCCGGCATCGATCCGGGGCATTTGCCGGTATTGGCCCATGCCGTCGCCGCGTTGCCGCGCCTGCGCTTGCGCGGGTTGATGACGCTGCCCCCGGAGTCCGATGATTTCGCCACTCAGCGGCGGCACTTCCGCGCGCTGCGCGAGGCATGGCAGGCCTTGCGCGAACAAGGTCTGCCGCTGGACACCCTTTCTATGGGCATGTCGCAAGACCTGGAGGCGGCCATCGCCGAAGGCGCCTCTCTGGTACGGGTGGGCACCGCCCTGTTCGGCGCGCGGCCGCGCAAAACCTAAATCGCCGATCGCGGACTACACTTGTGATAATCTTCGCTGATTATCAGCATGCCCATTACCACGATGAAAGCCCGGCTCCCATGAAGAACGTAGACATCGCCTTTATCGGCGGCGGCAATATGGCGCGCAGCCTGATCGGCGGCCTGATCGCCGACGGCGTCAAACCCGCGCGCATTTGGGTGGCGGACCCCAATCCGGCGAGCCTCAGCGACCATCAAAACCACTTTGGCGTGCGCACCACCGCCGACAATTCCCAGGCGGCCCGGCAGGCGCAAGTGATCGTGCTGGCGGTAAAACCGCAAGTGGCCAAAGCCGCGGCGCAGTCCTTGGCCGGCGTGTTGCGCGAACGGCCGGCGCTGGTCATCTCGGTGGCGGCGGGCATCCGTATAACCCACCTGCGGGACTGGCTGGGGGAAGAGACCGCGATCGTGCGCTGCATGCCCAACACCCCGGCGCTGGTGGGCAGCGGCGCCACCGCCTTATTCGCCAACCCCCATGTCACGCGCGAACAAAAGGATCTGGCCGAATCCATTCTGCGCGCGGTGGGCATGACGCTGTGGGTGGACGATGAAGATTTGATGGACGCGGTCACCGCTCTCTCGGGCAGCGGACCGGCCTATTTCTTTTTGGTGATGGAAGCCATGGAGCAGGCCGGCGTTGCGCTGGGTCTGCCGCGACAAACCGCGCGCCTGCTGACCTTGCAGACCGCCTTCGGCGCCGCCAAGATGGCGCTGGAAAGCACCGAGGACGTGGCCGCGTTGCGGCGCCGGGTCACCTCGCCGGGGGCACCACCGAGCAGGCCATCAGGGTATTGGAAGAACACGGGCTCGCCGCCGGCTTTGACCAGGCATTGCGCGCCGCCCGGCAACGCTCGATCGAATTGGCCAGTCTGTTCGGAGGGGAAAAACAATAATGGAGAACCAGTATTTGGCGGCCTCCGCGGTCTTTTTGATCAACACGGTATTCGGTCTGTATTTATTCGCGGTGATGCTGCGGCTGTTGCTGCAATGGGCGCGCGCGGATTTTTACAATCCCATCTCGCAATTCCTGGTGAAGGTCACCAATCCGCCGCTGCGGCCCTTGCGGCGCATCATCCCCGGTTGGGGCGGTATCGATTTCGCGTCCATATTCTTGCTGATCGTACTGCAAATGCTGGAAATCTTTTTGGCGAACATGGTGCTGGGCCGCGCCATGCCCTTGAGCGGCTTGTTCGTCACCTCGGTGGCCGAACTGCTCAATCTATTGTTGAACATTTTCCTCATCGCGATCTTGGTGCAAGTCGTCATGAGCTGGGTCTCGCCGAATACGCATAATCCCGCCACCGTCCTGCTCCATCGTCTCACCGAACCGGTGCTGGCGCCGGCCCGCCGCATCATCCCGCCCATCTCCGGCGTCGATCTCTCGCCCTTGGTGGTGCTGGTGGTCTTTCAGCTCATCAAATTCCTGCTCATCGCCCCGCTGGTGGACATCGGCCATCGCATGGCGTGAGGAATGAATCTGGAAAGCCATTGACCACGGAGAAACGGGATTCGACCGGCGTACTCGCCCAAGGCCGCCCCGTGCTGATTCTCCGCGTCCTCCGCGGCATCTACGATTTTTAGGATGAGCGCGCCCTGGTACCGGTGGGACGGCGACGATTTGATCCTGCATCTTCGCATCCAGCCGCGCGCGGCTAAAACCGAGCTGGCCGGCCCGCACGGCGATCGTTTGAAGGTTCGGATCACCGCCCCGCCGGTGGACGGCAAGGCCAACGAGGCGCTCATCGCCCTGTTCGGCGAACTGTGCTGCGTGGCCAAATCCCGCGTCACCCTGCTCGCGGGCGCCGGCGGGCGGGAAAAGTCCCTGCGCATCCACGCACCCCGCCGATTGCCGGACGGCGTCATCCCCTCCACCCCCTCTTAAATACCTTTCCTTCTCCT
The DNA here is from genome assembly GCA_963729605.1 of uncultured Gammaproteobacteria bacterium. Classification (GTDB taxonomy): domain Bacteria; phylum Pseudomonadota; class Gammaproteobacteria; order DRLM01; family DRLM01; genus CAKKSB01. The sequence continues at coordinate 348,651 of CAVSNY010000006.1, forward strand.
CAACTGGCGGGGGACGGGGCCGATACCCAGGCACGAATCATCGATCGCACTCCGGCACCCCGTCACATTGTGATGTTATCGAGCGTGTCCTCGGGTCGCGCGCGCTAAAGGCCGATGAGGAATGACCGATACTCCCTTAGGGATTTGCATCCCGCAGTGTCGTCTTGGAGAAGACAAATATGCTCGCAAGGGTGGATAACGAAGCGGAAAAACAGGGCCATTTCAAGGATCAGATGCGGGCCTACGACCGCTGGAAGGCCGAGGTCGCCCACGCTATTGAGGAATACAGGCAGTGGCTGGAAGACCACCGCATGGGGACCCCGGAAATCGAACTGCGTATCCACGACAGTATCGAAAGTCTGCGCGGCGACCGGCTGGTGATCGCCTTCGTCGCGGAATTTTCGCGCGGCAAGACCGAGCTGATCAACGCGATTTTCTTCTCCGATTATCAACGCCGCCTGCTGCCTTCCGACGCGGGCCGCACCACCATGTGCCCGACCGAGTTGTTTTACGATCAGCAGAGCGACGAGGCGTATATTCGCCTGCTGCCCATCGAAACCCGCTTGGAAGACATCAGCATCTCCGAATTCAAGAAGCAGCCCGAACGCTGGACCACCATCTCTCTCGACGTCAATTCACCCGACCAAATGGCCGAATCGTTGCGCGAGGTGGTCAAGGTCAAACGCGTATCGGTGGACGACGCCAAGAAACTCGGCCTCTACACCGAGGAATTGCACAACCACTTCAAAGACGATGACGACATCGTTACCCACTTGGATATCCCGATGTGGCGTCACGCGTTGATCAGTTTCCCGCACCCCTTGTTGCAGCAAGGGCTGTCCATCCTCGACACCCCCGGCCTCAACGCCCTCGGCAGCGAGCCGGAACTGACCTTGAGCATGTTGCCCAACGCCCATGCGGTGCTGTTCGTTCTGGCCGCCGACACCGGCGTGACCCGCAGCGACATGGACATGTGGCAGTTCCACATCAAGACCTACCGCAAAAACGGCCACAAGGGGCTGGTGGCGGCGCTCAACAAGATCGACACCTTGTGGGACGAGATGAAAAAACCGGAAGAAGTGGACGAGTCGGTCCGTCATCAATGCGCCGAAACCGCGCGGCTGCTGGGCATCGAACCCGGCAGTGTCTTTCCGGTGTCCGCGCAAAAGGCCCTGGTGGGCAAGATCCGCAAGGACCATGCGCTGCTCGCCAAGAGCCGCTTGTTGGATTTGGAAAGTTATTTGGCGGATAAAATTTTACCGGCCAAACAAGTCATCGTCCGCGACACCATCGTCGGCGCCATCGATCAGATGATCTCCGGCTCGCGGCAGATGGTGACTCAACGGCTGGAGGCGGCGCAAACCCAACTGAGTGAATTGCGTTCCTTGAGCGGACGCAACGCCGACGTCATCACCGGGCTGATGCGCAAGACCCGCGAACGGCAGGCCGCCTACAATAAAAACATGGAGAGCTTTCAAGCCAGCCGCCGCATCCTGGCGCAACATTCCAAATCCATGCTCGACGCGCTGAGCATCAAGTCCGTCGACGACCTGGTGGCGACCACCCGCAAAGACATGGAAGGCAGTTGGACCACCGGCGGCATGAAGGGCGGCATGAAAACCTTCTTCGACGGCGCTCGCGATACCATGCAACATGTCGGCACCCTCGCCGAACAGACCCAAAACGTGGTGCAGGCGATTTACCGCAAATTTCACGAGGAGCACGGTCTGCCGATCGGCGAGCTCAAGACCTATTCGCTAAAAAAATACCGCATCGAACTGGAACGGCTTTACGAAGAGGCGGAAACCTTCCGCAACAGTCCGATCACCACCATGACGGAACAACATTTCGTCATCAAGAAATTCTTCATCTCATTGGTGAGCCACGTCCGCCATTTATTCATGAAGGCCAATCGCGAGACCGACGCCTGGCTGAAGGGCATTTTGATCCCGCTGGTGCGGCAGGTGAACGAGAACAAACAACAACTCGATCAGCATCTGGAAACCCTGTGCAAGATCAATGAATCGCGCGACGGACTCGACAGTAAAATCCGCGAGCTGGAGAAACGCTGCACCTTGCTGGAACGCGAACGCGACACCCTCAGCCACATCATCGAACGCCTGCACACCCCGCTCCCCGCCGCCGTGCACACGCCGGACGCCGGCGACGAGGCGCGGGTGACGCGCGCGGCGGGCTGAGTCGAACCCCGCCGCGTTTTCACGGGAACGGTCTATTTAATCGAATTAAATCAGAACAAAAAATTAATCACGGAGGAGCATCGAGGACGCGCCCTGCGTCGAAATCATCCTATAGTGAATGCGCCGCATGCCTCGACAATTCTCATTCTCCGTGTCCTCCGTGATTCGCATCCGCGGGTTTTTAAGTTTAATGCGCGAGACATCAACCGCCACTACGCCGATTCGGCGCTTCACCATTCACCCCGCAAACGCCGTTAAATTTCGCCGTGGTATTCCATGATCAGCGGTGCGTGATCGGAAAACCACTGTTCTTTATAAATCGCCGCCGAGATGATTTTTTCTTTTAGGCGCGGATTGACCATGTGGTAATCGATGCGCCATCCCACATTTTTTTCCCGGGCGCGGCCGCGATTCGACCACCAGGTGTATTGCTCGGCGGCCTCGTTGACGGCGCGGAACGCGTCGATCCAGCCGACTTGTTCGAACACATGATCCAGCCAGGCCCGCTCCTCCGGTAAAAAACCGGAGTTCTTTTGATTGGAACGCCAGTTCTTCAAGTCGATGGGTTTATGCGCGATGTTCCAATCGCCGCAGATGATGTAGTCGCGATCGCTGTCGCGCAATTGTTGCAGCACCGTGAGAAAACGCGCCATCACGTCGAACTTCACCGCCTGCCGCTCCGGGCCGCTCGAGCCCGAAGGCAGATACAAGGACACCACGCTGAGATTGCCGAAATCCACTTGCAGGTAACGGCCCTCGGCATCCACGTCGGGCCAGCCCAGGCCGACCTGCACGCGGTCCGGTTCGCGCCGGCAATAGACCGCCACCCCGCTGTAGCCCTTCTTCTGCGCATCGTGGAAATAACCGTAATAACCCGGCGGGCGCAACACCTCGGGCCCGAGCTGATGCACTTGCGCCTTGGTTTCCTGGAGGCAGACCACGTCGGCGTCCTGCTTGAGCATCCAGTCGAAAAAACCCTTGCCGGCCGCGGAGCGGATCCCGTTCAGATTGGCGGTGATGATCTTCATAAAACTGTTCCGTGGGCGGTGACAAAGCCGGCGAGTGTAACAAAAACGTATCCGGCCGGGCGCGGCGCGTTTCCCTCGCGAGAAGGAATCGTTACAATGACGCCATGCTGCCATATCAAAAAGAATTCATCGAGTTCGCGATCCGCCATCACGTCCTGCGCTTCGGCGAGTTCACCCTCAAGTCCGGACGCCTGAGTCCCTATTTCTTCAACACCGGCCTGTTCAACAGCGGCGCCAGCATCGCCAGGCTGGGGCGTTATTACGCCGAGACCGTGGTCCGCGCCGGCCTGCCTTTCGACATGGTGTTCGGCCCCGCCTACAAAGGCGTGCCGCTGGCGGTGGCCACCACCATCGCCCTCGCCGAACTCCATGGCCGCGACCTGCCCTACGCCTTCAACCGCAAAGAGGCCAAGGACCACGGCGAAGGCGGGATGACCGTGGGTGCGCCGCTCGCCGGCCGGGTCCTGATCGTCGACGACGTGATCTCCGCCGGCTTGTCGGTGGGGGAATCCATCGCGCTGATCCGCGCCGCGGGCGCCGAACCGGCGGCGGTGGTGGTGGCCCTCGACCGGCAGGAACGCAGCCAGGGCACGCTCTCGGCCATACAGGAAGTGGCGCAGCGCCACGGCATTCCCGTGCTCAGCATCATCAGCCTGGACGACATCGTCGCCTGTCTGAGCGAGACGCCGGACATGGAACCCGCGGTGCGGGCGATCCGCGGTTACCGCGAGCGTTATGGCGTCTAAGGCGGCGCGGGGCGCCCCGCGCCGCTCAGAAAAAGATCAAGCTCAACCCGACCAATATCGAGATCACCTCGTAAGCGGTTTTGATCCAGCGGCTGCCTTTGGCGATCGCCAAATGGGCGCCCAGATAACCGCCCAGGAAAGACCCCAATACCAAAGCCGGCAGCCACGACCAGCGTATCTCGCTCAGCAAGCCCAAGGTCAGGGCGCCGCCGCCGTTCCAAAAGATGCCGACCAGCACCAGGGTAAACGCCACCGCCCGCTTGTAATCCAAACCGAACCATTGCACCAGCCAGATCGTCACGAACAGGCCGGTGCCGGAGGTGAGCGATCCGTTGAGCACCCCTATAATGAACAGGCCCGCGCCGCCCGCGACATACCCGCCCGGCGTGCGATGGCGCGGCGCATGGACCAGTCCCAATTGGGGACGCAGATAGGAATAAATGCCCAGCCCGATGGTCAAAACGCCGAGGGCGGTGCGGGCCAGTTGGTCGGGTACTTGCAAAATCAGGCTGGCGCCCAACACCACCCCGGGTATACCCGTAGCGAGCATGAACAAGGAGAAGCCCAGGCTCAGCCCGCCTTCCCTTAAGTGTCGCGTCGTGGCGCCGATACCCAATGCGACGCTGGCCACTTTGTGAGTAGCCAGCGCCACCCCGAAAGGAAGCCCGAGCAAAAGGAGGGCCGGCAACTGGATCAGCCCCGCACCACCCCCCGCGAACGCGGAAAACAGGTTGGCCACCAAGGAAATGACGAAGAGTATGATCTGTATATTCCAATCCATGGCTCAGGGCACTCGCGGCATTCTCGGCGGCTCATCTTCTCTTGGCGTGTATTGCGCACGCAACGGTAATATCATGGCGGCCGATGATCATGCATAAGTGGCTACTGACAGTGTGTCTCTTGAGCGGCGTGGCGGTGCAATCCGCGCAGGCGGCCCCCTCGGCCCCGTCCGGCACCTACCGCTGGGTGGACGAACAAGGCCGGGTTCACTACAGCGATCAGATCCCCCCCAATCAAGCCGACCGCGCTTACAAAATCATCAACCCGCGCGGCGTCACGGTAAAAAGCGTCGAGCAGGCCAAGACCCCGGAAGAACTCGCCGAAGAACAACGCCTCAAAGACCTCAAGGAAGAAGAAACGCGTCGGGCCAAGGATCGCGCCATGCAGGACCGCATCCTGCTGGACACCTACACCACCGAACACGATTTGATCGAGACCCGCGACCGCCACGTCGCCACCCTGGACGGGCTCATCGACGTCTCGCAACACAAACTGTCCAACCTCAGCCAGGAAGAACAGAAACTCACCAAGGTCGCGGCCCGCCTGGAACGCCAAGGCAAACCGGTGCCGGGCGAACTGCGCGGCGATATCGCCGCGGTACAAAGTCAGATCGAACGGGAACGGAGTTTCATCCGCGCGCAACGCGCCCAGCAAGAAGAGATCCGCGGCAAATTCGCCGCCGACCTAGCCCGTTACAAAGAGTTAAAATCCGCGCAAAAGTGAACGGACCGCCGTTCAACGTCGGATCAGCGTGCCCACCCCTTCATCGGTGAACAACTCCAGCAACACCGCATGCGCCACCCGGCCATCGACGATGTGCGCCGCCTTCACCCCGCCCTGCACCGCGTCGAGCGCGCAACGGATCTTGGGCAACATACCGCCGTAAATCGTCCCGTCGGCGATCAGCGCGTCCACCTCGCGCGAACTCAAACCCGACAACACCTTGCCCTGTTTGTCCATCACCCCGGAAATATTGGTGAGCAGCATGAGCTTCTCCGCTTGCAACACCTCCGCCATCTTACCCGCCACCAGATCGGCGTTGATATTGTACGAGCGGCCGTCCTCACCGACCCCGATCGGCGCGATCACCGGGATGAAATCGCCTTGCACCAGCATGTTCACCACGCCCGGGTCGATGCTCGCCACTTGCCCGACATGGCCGATGTCGATGATCTCCGGCGCGTCGGCCGCGGGATCGTTGCGCGTCAGCGTCATCTTGCGGGCGCGGATCAAGTCGCCGTCCTTGCCGGTCAGCCCGACCGCGCGGCCGCCGTGACGATTGATGAGGCTGACGATCTCTTTGTTGACCAAGCCGCCGAGCACCATCTCCACCACGTCCATGGTCTCGCTGTCGGTGACCCGCATGCCTTGCACGAATTCCGACTGTTTGCCGATGCGGGTCAGCACTTGGCCGATTTGCGGTCCGCCGCCGTGCACGATCACCGGATTGATACCCACCAGCTTCATCAGCACCACGTCGCGGGCGAAACCGCTCTTGAGGGCTTCATCGACCATGGCGTTGCCGCCGTATTTGATCACCACGGTCTTGCCGGTGAAGCGCTGGATATAAGGCAGCGCCTCGGTCAAGACATGGGCCACGTTCAGCGCGGAATCGGCGGTCAGGGTCATATTATTTTTCAACCTTGAGATCAGCGGCGCCGTCAAAACGGCAAGGCTATGGCGGGATCGACCTTCAGCATCACCGCCCGGAAATCGTTTTGAATACGTTTGAGCGCCGCGTCGCTATTGGCCTCGAAACGCAGGATCAGCGACGGCGTGGTATTGGAGGCGCGCACCAAGCCCCAGCCGTCTTCGAAGTCGGCGCGCAGACCGTCGATGGTGGTGAGCACCGCGCCCTTGAATTGCGCCAACTCCAGCAGGCGTTGCATGAACACGATTTGTTCGCCCTCGGCGAGATCGACCCGCAACTCCGGCGTGCTGATGGCGTCCGGCAATTCGGCGAAGATGTCCAGCACCGAGCGCGAGTCGGCGGAAAGAATTTCCAGCAGGCGCGCCGCGGTGTACAGGCCATCGTCGAAACCGAACCAGCGCTCCTTGAAAAAGATGTGGCCGCTCATCTCGCCCGCCAACAAGGCGCCGGTCTCCTTCATCTTGCGTTTGATCAACGAGTGCCCGGTCTTCCACATCAGCGGCTGGCCGCCGTGTTTGGTGATGAACTTGACCAGGTGCCGGCTGCATTTGACGTCGAAGATGATGCTGGCGCCGGGATTGCGCGACAACACGTCTTTGGCGTAGAGCATCAACTGGCGGTCCGGCCAGATCACCCCGCCGCGGGCGTCGACCAGGGCCACCCGGTCGCCGTCGCCGTCGAAGGCCAGCCCCAGATCGGCCTGATGCCGCGGCACGGCGGCGATCAAGTCGTGCAGATTTTCCAGCTGGCTGGGATCGGGATGATGATTGGGAAAATGGCCATCCACTTCGCAATACAACTCCACCACGTCGCAACCCAGGGCGCGCAGCAGACGCGGCGCCGCCTCGCCGGCCACGCCGTTGCCGCAATCGACCACCACCTTCAACGGCCGCTTCAGCTTCACGTCCTGGGTGATGGTTTGCAGGTAATCGGCCAGGATGTCCTGCCGACCGTAGCTGCCGGAGCCGCTGGTGTAATCGCCTTTTTCGATGCGGCGCCGCAAGGCTTGAATATCGCCCTCCGCCAGGGTGTCGCCCTTCAACACCATTTTGAGACCGTTGTAATCCGGCGGATTGTGGCTGCCGGTGAGCATCACGCCGGAACCGGTGTTGAGATAATGGGTGGCGAAATACAGCACCGGCGTGGGCACGCGGCCGATGTCGATGACGTCGCGCCCCGCCGCGCGCAGGCCGTTGCCCAAGGCCTCGCTCAAGGTCGGTCCGGACAGGCGGCCGTCGCGCGCCACCACCACGGTCTGCTGACCGCGGGCGAAGGCCTCGCTGCCGAGGGCGCGGCCGATTTCATAAACGATTTCCTCGGTGAGGGTCTGGCCGACCACGCCGCGGATGTCATAAGCGCGAAAAATCGATGCGGGTAGATTCACGGTACTCTCGGTAGATGGCGCATGGGCCGGTTCATGATTGAAAACTTCCATCGGAAGTTGATCGGCGGTGAATTGGGGTGACGCGCGACCGGGCCGCGCGGCGGGAATGGCGGGGGAGGCAGGCGCCGTTTCCGGCACATGGGCGGCGGCGCTCAAGACTTCTACCGTGCCCCGGAAATCCTCCAAGTGCAAGGGGTACTCCAGCCGCGCGGGTTTGCCGACCCGCGCATCGCGCACCACGTCGATCAAGGTTTCCAAATCCGACTGCACGGCACGCCGCAATACCCGGAAAAACCCATAACCGATCAACGCCAGCAAAAGGGTGGCGCCGGCGAACACCATCCATAACAAACCGCTACGCCAGCCGGCCGAACTGACCTCCTCCGGCGAGGTGGCGAACACCAATTCCCAGCGCGTGCCCGGCAGATTGGCCACTTGGCTGGCCGCGCCCTGCGCCAGCGCGGCGTCACCGCGCGCCGCCAGGATCACCGTACCGCCCTGATCATCGGTGCGCTGGCGCACTTCGAGATAACCCACCGGCACCGAGACCTGGTCGATGGCCTGGCGCACCATATCCGCGCTGAAACTCACCAGCAGATGGCCGAGCAGTTGATTCACGCCGCTGCCGCCGTCGCCCCGCACCGGTCGCATCATATCGATATGCGCCTGTTCCGTGCCGAAGAGATGGGCCTCCACCAAAGGCGAATTGCCGCTGGCTTCCGCCATGTGCACCATGTCAAGGTCGGCATAACCCAGCCGCGGAAAGGCGCCCACTTCCGCGCCCGCCGCACCGGGACGCAACAAACGCACCCGCAACGCGCCGCGAAAACGCTTACTCAAACGCAATTCCGTGTTGGCGATCTGGACCGGATCACCGCCGGCCAAGGCCTGGATCACCTGGGGATCGACCGAGGTGCGATCCACTTCCGCCGCGGCGGTTTGGATGATCGTGGCCAGCGCGTAGGTGACTTCGCCGGTCAAGGTCTGCACGCGTTGATCAAGAAGACGTTGCGCGGTCGCGGCGTAGATTTGATAGACCAACACGCCGGCCACCACCAAAACGACGGCCGCGCACGCCACCGCGGTCACGCTGAGTTTAGCGAGACTCATCACCCGCAGCACGGGGGCGCGCCGCGGTCTATCCTCTTCCAACAGCTCCTCTGGGTCTCGTTGCGCCATGAAAACGCGATGCCTTGTTAAAATTATCCGGATCTACCCAAATCACACGCCAGCCGTTCAGTGCCGGCCGGAGTGGCCGAAGCCGCCCGCGCCGCGCCGGCTGGCGTCAAAGTCGTCCACCACTTCAAAAGTCGCTTGAATCACCGGCACGAACACCATTTGCGCGATGCGCTCCCCGACATTGATCACGAAGGGTACCGAGCCGCGGTTCCAGCACGAAACGAACACCTGTCCCTGATAATCGGAGTCGATCAAACCCACTAGATTTCCCAACACGATACCATGCTTATGGCCCAGTCCGGAGCGGGGCAGCAAGACCGCCGCCACGCCTTTATCGGCCACATGCAAGGCGATTCCAGTGGGGATCAATTGCGTCTCGCCCGGTTGCAATTCCAAGGGCGCGGTGAGACAGGCCCGAAGATCCATGCCCGCCGCGCCCTCGGTGGCGTATTGGGGCAAGGGGAATTCCTTGCCGATCCGGGCATCGAGTATTTTAACTTGGATGTTGCGCATGATATCGCTCGGCTATTAACGAAATGAGTTGACGGGCCAAGGCGGGTTTGCCGGCGGCGGGCCAGTCGACGCTGCCGCCCCGCCACAGTACCGTGAGGGCGTTGTCATCGCTGTCAAACCCGAGGCCGGGACGGCCCACCCAATTGGCGGCCACCATATCCAGATTTTTGGCATGCAGTTTTTCTTGGGCGTGTTCGAGCAGTGCTTCGGTCTCCGCCGCGAAGGCCACGGTAAACGGGCGGGGCGAACGGCTCGCTACCAACGCGACGATATCGGTAGTGCGCTCCAGCTCCAAACTCATGCGGGACTCTTTCTTTTTTATTTTGTGCGGTGCGGACGCGGTAGTGTAATCCGCCACCGCCGCCGCGCCAATGAAGATATCCGCCTCCGCCACCCGCGCCGCCACCGCGGCATGCATCTCCGCGGCGCTCTCCACGGCCACCCGCTCCACCCGCGATGGCACGGCCAGGGCGGTAGGGCCGCTCACCAGCACCACCCGCGCGCCGGCCTCCTGGGCGGCCTGGGCGACGGCGTAGCCCATCTTGCCGGAGCTGCGATTGCTGATGAAACGCACCGGGTCGATGGCCTCGCGGGTCGGCCCCGCCGTCACCAGCACCGTCTTGCCCTGCAAGATGCCGGTGACGAACAATTCCGCGATCGCCGCGGCGATGGCCGGCGGCTCCAGCAGGCGGCCGGGCCCGGTCTCGCCGCAGGCCTGGCCGCCGTCGGCGGGACCGAGCAGGCGCACACCGCGTTCGCGCAACAAGCGGCCGTTGGCCTGAGTCGCCGGGTTTTCCCACATCGCCGAATTCATCGCCGGCGCCAGCAGCAAAGGGGCCCGGCTGGCGAGACACAGGGTGCTCAACAAATCGCCTGCCAAGCCGTGAGCGAGCTTGGCCATGAAATCCGCGCTGGCCGGCGCCACCACCACCGCATCCGCCCACCGGGCCAGGGCGATGTGCCCCATCGCGCTTTCCTCGGCCGCGTCCAGCAGCTCGACATGCACCGGCTGCCCGGACAGCGCTTGCAAGGTGAGCGGGGTGATGAATTGGGTCGCCGCCGGGGTCATGACCACCCGCACCTCGGCGCCGGCCTCTTTTAAGCGCCGCACCAGCTCGGCGCCTTTATAGGCCGCGATGCCGCCGGTGATGCCGACCACGATCCGCTTGTTGACCAATTGATCCATGCGCTACATTCTGAGTCCGGGTAAAGGGCGATAAAAATAACAGATTCGCCACTCGTTTTACCATTGAGCTGTTGGGGGCTGGGTGGCGTCAGGGAGAACCGCTATGGCCATTACCGATTGGCCCATCGAGGAACGTCCAAGGGAAAAACTGCTGCAACGCGGCCCCCAATCGCTTTCAGACGCGGAGCTGTTGGCCATTTTTCTGCGCACCGGGGTGCGTGGCAAAACCGCGGTGGACCTCGCCCGCGATCTATTGACTGAATACGGCGGTCTGCGCGCCCTGCTGGAGGCAGGCCAGCCGCGCTTCTGCGAGGGCAATGGATTGGGCGAGGCCAAATACGCGCAATTGCAGGCGGTGCTGGAAATGGGCCGCCGCCACCTCTTCGATACCCTCAAGCGAGGCGACGCCCTGGGCAACCCGGACGACACCCGGCGTTTTTTACAGGCTCGGCTCCGCCACTATCCCTACGAGGTATTCGCCTGCCTGTTCCTCGACAACCGCCATCGGGTCATCGAATTCCAGGAACTGTTCCGCGGCACCATCGACGGCGCCAGCGTCTATCCGAGGGAAGTGGTGCGCCAGGCCCTGACCGTCAACGCGGCGGCGGTCATTTTCGCCCACAACCATCCGTCCGGGGTAGCCGAACCCAGCAACGCCGACTACCAACTCACCCGCCGCCTGCGGGAGGCCTTGGGCTTGGTGGATATCCGGGTGCTGGACCACTTGGTAATCGGCGACGGTCAAACCGTTTCCCTCGCCGAACGGGGTGAACTATAACCACCCCATTCGCCCTGTTGTCCTTGCAATGGGCGGCCGACACTGGTATAAATTCGCGCTTTGCCGCCGCCGGTCGCGGCGTGTGGGTATTTGAGGAGGTTTAGCATCATGGCCAGAGTGTGCCAGATTACGGGCAAGCGGCCCATTACGGGAAACAATGTTTCTCACGCCAACAACAAGACGAAACGTCGCTTTCTGCCCAATCTTCATACCCATCGTTTTTGGGTGGAGAGTGAAAATCGCTTCGTAAGCCTGCGGATTTCCTGCAAGGGGATGCGCATTATCGACAAACGCGGTATCGACGCCGTGTTGGTGGATATCCGCGACCGCGGCGAGAAGGTCTAAGGTTTTAAGGAGTTTTCGCCATGCGTGAAAAAATCAAGCTCGTCTCCAGCGCCAACACCGGCCATTTCTACACCACCATCAAGAACAAGCGGAATACGCCCGACAAGATGGAAATGATGAAATACGATCCGGTGGTGCGCAAACACGTTGCCTACAAAGAAAGCAAGATCAAATAATCCGAGCTTGCCCAGTACCATAAAAAAACCCGCCGACGGCGGGTTTTTTTATGGGTTGCCGCGACTCCATCCTTGAAGCCGCGGCACTCTCCGTCCGAAACGAACTTATGCCGTCGTCGACTGCAAGGTGTACCCCTTCAAGGAACGGGCGAAGTCCTGCAACCCTTTGATGCCGGTTTCCTCGGCCTGCTTACACCATTCCTGAAGGTGGACCAGCAAGCTGTCTTGCGAGGTGTGGGAACGCTGCCACAAATCCTGCAAACGGGTCTTGTATTCGTAGACCGTGCTCAAGGCCGGACTGCGGTTCAAGGCCGCCTGTAACTGAACCTTATCCTCCTCGTCCATCACGGCATCGCCGCGCACCAAGGTGGTTTTCGCCCGTTTCAGCAAACTGCGGCAACCCGTATCGGCCTTGTACGCCTCTTCGCGCAACACCGGCACCACCACGTCTTTGGCGTAATGCGACAATACGTGCAGACGATTCACCAAAATCGCCTTCACCGTTTCCATATCCACCGCGTGTTTGCTGGGATTGATCACGGGTTCCGGCGCTACTTTCTTCACCTTGGCCAAACCGAGGATCTCGAAACTGCGGATATAGAACCAACCGATATCGAACTCCCAGGGCTTGGAAGAGAGCTTGGCCGAGCTCGGGAAGGCATGGTGGTTGTTATGCAACTCTTCGCCGCCGATGATGATGCCCCAAGGCGAGATATTAGTAGCGGCATCCGGGCTTTCATAATTACGGTAACCCCAGAAGTGGCCAATCCCATTGACGATGCCCGCCGCGAAAATCGGGATCCACAACATCTGCACCGCCCAGATGGTCAGACCGATGGGTCCGAACAAGAGCAGGTTTATGCTCAACATCACGCCGATGCCTATCTTGCTGCTGCCGGTGTAGACGTGCCGTTCCAGCCAATCATCGGGCGTGCCGCGACCGTATTTTTCCAGGGTTTCGGCGTTGCGCGACTCTCTCCGATAAAGCTCGGCGCCTTCCAAGAGCAATTTACGCAAACCAAAGATTTGCGGGCTATGGGGATCTTCTTCGGTTTCACAGCGGGCGTGATGTTTACGATGCACCGCCGTCCATTCCTTGGTCACCATGCCCGTGGTCAACCACAACCAGAAACGGAAGAAATGACTTACTACCGGATGCAACTCCAAGGAGCGATGAGCCTGATGGCGGTGCAAATAAATAGTGACGGCGGCGATCGTGACGTGGGTCAGACCCAAGGCCACCAACACATAACCCCACCAGGATAAATCCAACAATCCGTTCAACATGTAGCGACAACCCCGCAAATAGTTGATTAAAAGACCAGAATTACAAGCCGACTGACTTAGCTTAGCATAGCCTGAATTGGGCTATTCGTCCAATTCCATAGTCCGAGTAAGTCTATAGGCGCGCAGCCCGGATATCAAGGCTCAGGTGCGATACTCCGCGTTGATGCGCACATAATCATATGAAAAGTCACAGGTCCATACCCGTGCGGCAAATGGCCCGCGGCCAAGTTGAACCCGCACCGTGATCTCTTCGCGCGCCATCACCGCCTGACCAAGCGACTCCTGGTAAGCCGGCGCGCGGCCGCCGCCCTGCACGATACAGACCTCATTCAAATAAATATTGATGCGGCCCACGTCCAAACCGGCCACCCCGGCCCGGCCTACCGCCGCCAATATCCGCCCCCAGTTGGGGTCGCTGGCGAAAAACGCGGTCTTCACCAGGGGGGAATGGGCGATGGCGTAAGCCACTTGCCGGCATTCCTCTGCATCGGCGCCCCCCTCGATTTCCACAGTCATGAACTTGGTCGCCCCCTCGCCGTCACGCACGATGGCTTGCGCGAGGGTGGCGCAGACTTCACTTACCGCCAGCGCGAATGCGGCATAGGCCGCGTCCTGCTCCGAAACCAACGACGGCAAGCCGCTGCGCCCGGTGGCGATCAGCACGCAGGCATCGTTGGTGGAGGTGTCGCCGTCGATGGTGATGGCATTGAAGGAGGTCTCGACCGCCGCCTGCAAACAGCGCTGCAATAAGCCCGGTTCCACCGCCGCGTCGGTGGCGATGAAACTCAGCATGGTGGCCATATCGGGGCGGATCATGCCCGCGCCCTTCGCAATGCCGGTGATGGTCACCGTCTGCCCGTTGATTTCCAAGCGGCGGGAAACACCTTTGGGTACCGTATCGGTGGTCATGATGCCATGCGCCGCGTCGGCCCAGTTTTCGGCGTTTAAATCCGCGAACGCGGCAGGCAAGGCCGCGGTAATCTTGTCCGCCGGCAAGGGCTCGCCGATCACCCCGGTGGAAAACGGCAACACCTCGGCGGCGTTCACCCCCGTTAGGTGGGCCATGGCCTCGCAGCAGGCAATCGCGTCGCGCAGACCTTGCTCACCGGTGCCGGCGTTGGCGTTGCCGGTGTTGATCAGCAAATAACGCGGAGTACTCGCGGCGAGATGGCGCTTGGCCACCAGCACCGGCGCGGCGCAAAAGGCATTGCGGGTGAAGACCGCGGCGCAGTGCGCGCCGGCCGGCACGTCGATGAGCACGATGTCGCGCCGCCCCGGCTTTTTGATACCCGCCGAGGCGATGCCCAGCTGCAAGCCCGGCACCGGGTGGAGCACGGGCAATCCTGTCAATCCGACGGCCATGACCTGACTTCTCTAACTCAAATTTAAACTAAACGACGGCGGCGCATCACGACACTTGGCCGTGGCACTGCTTATATTTTTTGCCCGAGCCGCAAGGACAAGGCTCGTTGCGACCGACCTTGCGGCCCTCGCGCACGAAAGGCGTATGGGACTCTTCGTCACCGGCAACGCCGGCCCCTTCCGCGCCTCCCACCGCCATGGCCGGCACCTGGGCATGTTCGAACCGCATGGGCACTTGGGCGCGGCGCTGTTCTTCCACCGCCTGCACGTCTTCTTCGGCGCGCACCTTGACCCGGGTGAGAATGCTGATCACCTCGTGTTTAATTTTGTCCAGCAATTGGGCGAACATCCCAAACGCATCGCGCTTGTATTCCTGAATCGGATTCTTCTGCGCATAACCGCGCAGATGAATGCCCTGCCGCAGGTGATCCATGGCGGCGAGATGGTCTTTCCACATCGCGTCGAGCACCTGCAGCATCACCGCTTTTTCGAAATGCCGCATCACGCCGGCGCCGGCATAGGCCTCTTTCTCGGCATAAACCTGCTCCGCCGCGTCCAAGATACGCTGGCGCAAGGTCTCTTCATGCAGGTCATGGTCTTCTTCCAGCCACGTCGATATTTTCAACTGCATGCCGAATTGTTCCAAGGCCTCTTCCAGACCCGCCACGTCCCATTGTTCTTCCAAACTCTGCGGCGGAATATAGGTATTGATGAGGCCGTTGATCACATCAGCACGAATGGCCTGAATGGTGTCGGAGACGTCCTCCGAGACCATGATCTCGTTGCGCTGCTCATAGATCACCTTGCGCTGGTCGTTGGCCACGTCGTCATAATCGAGCAATTGTTTGCGGATGTCGAAGTTATGGCCTTCCACTTTGCGCTGGGCATTTTCGATGGCGCGGCTCACCCATGGGTGTTCGATGGCCTCACCCGCCTGCATGCCGAGTTTTTGCATCAACCCCTTCACCTTGTCGGAGGCGAAGATGCGCATGAGATTGTCTTCCAGCGACAAGTAAAAACGCGTGGAACCCGCGTCACCCTGCCGGCCCGAACGGCCGCGCAGCTGATTGTCGACCCGCCGCGATTCGTGGCGCTCGGTGCCGATCACGTGCAAGCCGCCGGAGGCCAGCACTTCATCATGACGGCGCTGCCACTCTTCCTTCACCTGCCGCACCGCTTCGTCGGCCGGGCTCGCACCCAAGACGGCGATATCCGCCTCGAGACTGCCGCCCAACACGATATCGGTGCCGCGGCCGGCCATATTGGTGGCGATGGTCACGCCGCCGGGACGGCCGGCCTCGGCGACGATCTGCGCCTCGCGCTCGTGCTGCTTGGCATTGAGCACCTGGTGTTTGATGCCGTCTTTTTCCAGCAAACGCGACAGATATTCCGAAGTCTCGATGGACGTGGTGCCCACCAGCACCGGCTGGCCACGCTCATTACACGCCTTGATATCCTCGATGATCGCATCGAACTTTTCTTTCGCCGACAAATAGACCAGATCACCATGGTCCTTACGGAGCATGGGACGATGGGTGGGAATCACCACCACTTCCAAGCTATAGATCTGCTGAAACTCGAAGGCTTCGGTATCGGCGGTACCGGTCATACCGGCCAGCTTTTTGTATAAACGAAAATAATTCTGGAAGGTGATGGAGGCGAGGGTTTGATTCTCGTTCTGTATCGGCACGCCCTCTTTGGCTTCCACCGCCTGGTGCAAACCTTCTGACCAGCGCCGGCCGGGCAAGGTACGGCCGGTGAACTCATCAACGATGACGATTTGCTTGTCCTTCACGATGTATTCGACGTCGCGGTGGTACAGCGAATGGGCGCGCAAACCGGCGTTGAGATGATGCATCAAACTGATATTGGCCGCGTCGTAGAGGCTGGCGCCCTCTTCGAGCAAACCGGCCTCCGCCAGCAGCTCTTCCACATGCTGGTGACCTTCTTCGGTGAGAAAGACCTGGCGGGTCTTTTCATCCACCGAGAAATCGCCGGGCTGCCCTTCCCCTTCCTGCTTGGTCAGCTTGGGGATGAGTTTGTTGATTTTGATGTAGAGCTCCGAGCTGTCATCGCTCGGCCCCGAGATGATGAGCGGCGTGCGCGCCTCGTCGATCAGGATTGAATCCACCTCGTCGACCACCGCGAAGTGGGTACCGCGCTGCACCCGGTCCGCCACGCTGAAGGCCATGTTGTCGCGCAGATAGTCGAAGCCGTATTCGTTGTTGGTGCCGTAGGTGATGTCGCAGGCGTAGGCCGCGCGTTTTTCCTCGGTGCTCTGGCCCGAGACTATGACGCCGGTGGTCATGCCGAGAAAGCCGTAGAGGCGCCCCATCCAATCCGCGTCGCGGCGCGCCAGATAATCGTTCACCGTCACCACGTGCACGCCGTTGCCGGCCAGCGCGTTGAGGTATACGGGCAAGGTCGCCACCAAGGTTTTACCTTCGCCGGTCCGCATCTCGGCGATCTTGCCTTGATGCAGCACCATGCCGCCGATCAGCTGCACGTCGAAGTGGCGCATGCCCAGCGCGCGTTTGCCGGCCTCGCGGGTCACCGCGAAGGCCTCCGGCAGCAGGCTGTCGAGGGTCGCGCCCTCCGCCAGGCGCCGGCGAAATTCCTCGGTCTTAGCCCGCAGCGCCTCGTCGGAAAGCTTTTCCAACGCGGGCTCCAGGCCGTTAATGCTGTGCACGGCCGCATGCATGCGCTTCAACAAACGCTCATTACGGCTACCAAAAACCTTGTTCAACAATTTTGAAATCATGCGAATTCTTTGAAGGCGGGGTTGAAACCAACTTTATTGTAGCGCGGGTACGCCGCGTGCGGCCACTAACGGGCGTCGCTGAGATATTTTATAGGATTGACGACCTTGCCGTTGCGCAGCACTTCGAAGTGGAGATGCGGGCCGGTGGAGCGCCCCGTCGAACCCATTAACGCCAGCACTTGGCCCTTATTCACCTTATCTCCCTCCTTGACCAGATTCACTTGATTATGTCCGTAACGGGTGATGTAGCCGTTACCGTGATTGACCTCGACCAGATTGCCGTAACCGGCGCGCGCACCGGAGAAAATCACCACCCCCGATCCCACCACTTCGATGGGCGCACCCTGTTTGCCGGCGATGTCTATTCCGGCGTGATGGACGCGGCGACCGGTGAACGGATCGGAACGAATTCCGAAATAAGACGACACCCAGCCGTCTTCCACCGGCCGGCCGGCCGGCAATACCGAGTCCATCAAATTGCGATTCATCAGCAAGGATTCCAGCACGCTGAACTGCTGAGCGCGATTTTCCAGTTGCCTGTCGAGCGCGTCCACCGATTCCTGCAGGCCGGGCAGCTTGACGGCGGGGGGCTCAAACGCCAGCGGAATTTCCGGGCCGCCTTGCGCGGGGGGATTCTCGAAATTGAACTCGCCGTTATCCAAACCGGCCATATCGACCAGACGGCGGCCCACGGCGTCCAGCCGGATGACATGGGCCTGCAAACTGCCCAAGCGGGCCACCAGGGCATTGAGGTGTTCCCGCATCTCGCGGGTGATTTGATTGCCGGCCTGACCACCCTCGACCACCCCGGTCTCCGACAGGTCGGCGAGGACCTCGCTGCGGCCTTGTTGGGCGCCCCAATAGAATCCCAGGCCGGCGGCGAGGGCGACCGGCATGATCAGCACGGCCGCCACCGCCAAGGCGCGCGCCCGGCTCAGGTGAATTTTCACCGGGCGTTGCATATTCTTAACGAGTAAAATGATATTCAGCATGTGGACTGTGCGTTCATCTCACCGTTGCGGATCATTCTTAACGTTTAGGGAAACCGTGAATCATCCTAAATCCAAATCGCTGACCAAGTGGCTGCATACCCCGTCGGACCAACTCAGCCCCCTGCTCGCCCAGGTGCGGTTGCTGCACCGGATCACCGGTGCCTTGCGCGGCCTCTTGGGCAATCCGCTGGCGGAACACTGCCAAGCGGCCAATCTCGACGGCACCACTTTGGTGATCAGCACCGACTCGCCGGCCTGGGCGGCCAAATTGCGCTATCAGCTCACGTCCTTGTTGGCGCAATTGCAGACCCGGGACGACTTACCACCCATCGAGCAGATCCGTATCCGGGTTCAGCCGGCCAACCCGCCCCGCCCGGCCCCCGCCGCGCGGCGCCTGGCCATTTCCTCCGAGACCGCGGCGGTCATCCGCCACGTGGCGGATCATACCACCGATCCCCAACTTCAGGCGGCCCTCCGCCGGCTGGCGCGGCACGCCGTCAAATCGCGGCCCGAAGAACGTTAGGCCGCCTAGGCTTAAGAACTATCGAGACCACCGGCAATTTACTTTATCGCCGGCGGTAAAGTCTGTGGAATGTATCCCAATTCAAAAGGAGCGGGCGAACGCCGCGTCCTCAGCTGGCGGACATCGGCTGCATGAACGAAATCGGCGCCCGGCTGCTGTCTTCTTCGAAGGTCACCAGCTCCCACGCGGTCTCGTCGGCCATCAGCTCCCGCAGCAGGCGATTATTCAACGCATGGCCGGATTTGTAACCGCTGAAGGCGCCGATCAGACTGCGGCCGAGCAGGTACAAGTCGCCGATGGCGTCCAGCACCTTGTGTTTGACGAACTCGTCATCGTAACGCAGACCGTCTTCGTTCAATACACGGTAATCATCCACCACCACCGCGTTGTCGAGACTGCCGCCCAGGGCCAGATGCTTCTCGCGCAACAACTCGATGTCCCGCGCGAAGCCGAAGGTCCGCGCCCGGCTCACTTCCTTGACGAAGGAGGTGGTCGAAAAATCCATCACCGCTTCTTGGCTGCGGCTTTTGAATACCGGGTGATTGAAGTCGATGGCGAAGGACACCTTGAAGCCTTCGAAGGGCTCGAAGCGGGCCCACTTGTCGCCGTCCGCCACTTGGATGGGCTTTTTGATGCGGATAAACCGCTTGGGCGCATTCTGTTCTTCCACGCCCGCGGACTGGATCAAAAATACGAAGGGCCCGGCACTGCCGTCCATGATCGGCACCTCGGGGGCGCTGAGGTCCACATAGGCGTTATCGATACCCAGACCGGCGAAGGCGGAGAGCAGATGCTCCACCGTGGCGATGCGCACTTCGCCGTTCACCAAGGAGGTGGACAAGGTGGTCTCGCCGACGTTTTCCGCACGGGCACGGATCTCCACCGGCGGATCGAGGTCCACGCGGCGAAAGGTGATGCCGGAATCCACCGCCGCCGGACGCAAGGTCAGATAGACCTTTTCCCCGCTGTGGAGGCCGACACCCGTCGCGCGTATGACATTTTTCAGCGTTCTTTGCCTAATCATCCTAGCTTCACCTATCCCCATTTCCGACTGAATAAATAAATGGGCGCCAAATCCCGAGTTTGGCGGCATGTTAGCACAGCGCCTGACTGAATGCCTAGCACAATCCCGGACGGCCGTCGAGGGCGGCCGTCCGGGATTTGCCCTCTCTCAATCGGCCTGGCGACGCAGAAAGGCCGGGATGTCCAGATAATCCAAATCCTGTTCCGCCGCCGCGCCGTGCCGGCCGCCGCCGGCCGCCACATTTTGATGACGGATCACGGTGGGCCGTTCGAGCTGACCGTAATCCACCTCGCCGCTGTTGTTTTTGAAGGCGAGCTTGACCGGCTGCTCCTGGATTTGCTCACCGCGGCCCAAGCCGGTGGCCACCACCGTCACCCGCAGCTCGTCCGACATCTGGGGATCGATGACGGTACCCACCACCACCGTGGCATTGTCCGAGGCGAACTCTTTAATAGTGTTGCCCACCTCTTCGAACTCGCCGATCGCCATATCCAAGCCGGCGGTTACGTTGACCAGGATGCCTTTGGCGCCCAGCAGATTGATGTCTTCCAAGAGCGGGCTGTTCACCGCCGCCTCGGCCGCCTTGCGGGCGCGGTCCGGGCCGGTGGCGCGGCCGGAGCCCATCATCGCCATACCCATTTCGCTCATCACGGTGCGCACGTCGGCGAAGTCCACGTTGATCAAACCCGGCCGGGTGATCAACTCGGCGATACCCTGCACCGCGCCCTGCAAGACGTTGTTGGCCGCCTTGAAGGCGTCCAGCAAGGTCACCGTCTTGCCCAGTACCAAGAGGAGTTTTTCATTGGGGATGGTGATCAAGGAGTCCACATACTGCGACAATTCCTTGATACCCTGCTCGGCCACCTGCGTCCGCTTCTTGCCTTCGAAGGGAAAGGGCTTGGTCACCACCGCGACGGTGAGGATACCCAATTCCCTGGCCGCCTGCGCCACGATGGGCGCGCCGCCGGTGCCGGTGCCGCCGCCCATGCCGGCCGTGATGAACAACATGTCGGCGCCCTGAATCACTTCCAAAATGCGGTCGCGGTCTTCCATCGCCGCTTGGCGGCCCACGTCCGGGTTGGCGCCCGCGCCGAGACCCTTGGTGATGCTCGCCCCCAGTTGCAGCACGGTGCGCGTCGAGCAATTCTTCAAGGCCTGCGCATCGGTGTTGGCGCAGACGAATTCCACGCCCTCGATGTTGCCCTTCACCATGTGTTCCACCGCGTTGCCGCCGCCACCGCCCACGCCGATCACTTTGATCACGGCGTTTTGCGGACAGGTATCCATCAATTCAAACATAATAAACCTCCTTAGATTTTTCCAAATTCATTACCGCCCAAAATAGTTCCAGCGCCCGCCGGTCCCGCTGATTCACAAACTGCCTTTAAACCAATTTTTCATCCGTCCCAATAACGATTTCATTCCGCCACTCACCTTCACGGGCGCGGCGTGGTCGCCGCGGTGTTTTTGCCCGAACAACAGCAGGCCGACGCCGGTGGAGTAAATCGGGTTGCGCACCACGTCCACCAGACCGGTGACATGTTGCGGAGAACCCAGGCGCACCGGCGCGTGGAAGATTTCCTCCGCGAGTTCGATCACGCCTTCCATCTTGGAACTGCCGCCGGTCAGCACCACGCCCGCCGCGATCAAATCCTCGAAACCGCTGCGGCGCAGCTCGGCCTGCACCAGGCTCAGCAATTCCTCGTAACGCGGCTCGACTACTTCCGCCAAGGTCTGGCGCGCCAGACGCCGCGACGGCCGATCGCCGACGCTCGGTACTTCGATGGTCTCGTCGGCCATCGCCAATTGAGTGAGCGCGCAGGCGTATTTCAACTTGATCTCTTCCGCGTGCTGGGTCGGCGTGCGCAGGGCCACCGCGATGTCGTTGGTGACCTGATCGCCGGCGATGGGAATCACCGCGGTGTGGCGGATCGAACCGTCGGTGAAGATCGCGATGTCGGTGGTGCCGCCGCCGATGTCCACCAGACACACGCCGAGGTCTTTTTCATCCTCCGTGAGCACCGCGCAACTGGACGCCAATTGCTCCAGAATAATGTCGTCCACCTCCAACCCGCAGCGCCGCACGCACTTAACAATGTTCTGCGCCGCGCTCACCGCGCCGGTGACCAAGTGCACCTTCGCTTCGAGCCGCACCCCCGACATGCCGACCGGTTCTTTGATGCCTTCCTGCTTGTCGATCACGAATTCCTGCGCCAGCACGTGGAGGATTTTCTGATCGGCGGGGATCGCCACCGCGCGCGCGGCGTCGAGCACGCGCTCGACGTCGCTGGGCGTCACTTCCTGATCGCGGATCGCGACGATGCCGTGGGAATTGAGGCTGCGGATGTGGCTGCCGGCGATGCCGGCGTACACCGAGTGGATCTGGCAGCCCGCCATCAGCTCCGCCTCTTCCACCGCGCGCTGGATCGACTGCACCGTCGATTCGATATTCACCACCACGCCTTTTTTCAAACCGCGCGAAGGATGCGAACCCAGCCCCACCACGTTGATCGCGCCGTCGGGCCGCACCTCGCCGACGATCGCCACCACCTTGGAGGTGCCGATATCCAGACCCACGATCAAATCCTTATCGCCTTTTTTCACCATCTCGCTCGTCTCTCCCGGCGTGTTGTTATCTCAGGCATCCTGCTTGCCTTTATCCGTGCGCTTCCAGCGCACCGCGAACCCGTTGCTGTAACGCAAATCCACCCGCTCCACCGCCGCCTCCTGCCCGTACAGGGCGCGATGGTAAAAACGCACGAAACGCAGCAGGCGGCCGTAGGGCTCGCCGCGCCCCAGCACCACTTGCATGCCATTGTCCAATTCGAGCTGCCAGGCGCGCCGCTCATCCAGACTCAGCCGCGCGATCCGCACCTTGAGCGGCGCGAGGATATTGCCCATGTCGCGATAGGCCGCCGCCACCTGCGGCCCCGCGCCGTCCGGGCCCTGCAAGGCGGGCAACGGCGCGGGATAACTGGCGGGCGGCGGCGTGAACACCTCGCCCGCGTCGTTCAACAAGGCCGCGTCGCCCCAGGTCGCGATGGCCGTCTGCTCGGTCACCACGATATGCAGCGCGTCGGGCCACACCCGCCGCACCTGCGCGGCGCGCACCCAGGGCAGGGCCTCCACGGCTTGTTGCACCTCGGCCACGTCCACCGTGAAAAAATTACCGGTGAGATGAGGCGCGGCCTGATCACGCACCTGGGTGGCGTCGAGGTGTTGGAATACGCCCTCGACCTGCACCACCTTCAAAGGCAAGGTGCGCGGATCCGCCACCGTCGCCCACAACCAGCCGAACACCCCGGCCAGCACCAGACCCACCGCCATGATCATCAGACCGCGCAACGCGCCGGCCGCACCTTGCCAGCGCGGCGTAACCGGCGCCGCCGGTCGGCGAGGCGCGGCGGCACGCGCGGGTGGCGCCGCGCGCTTCACGCCGCGGCGCCAAGGCCAGATCGCGAACCAATCGGAGCGGAGCGCGATATTCATGTCTCGCAGCTCGTTTCTAAAATGCGCCATACCAAGTCATCGAAATCGATGCCGGCCTGGCGCGCCGCCATCGGCACCAGGCTGTGATCCGTCATCCCCGGCACCGTGTTGACCTCGATCAGCCACGGCCGTCCCGCGCCGTCCACCATGAAATCCACCCGCCCCCAGCCGCGGCAGGCCAGCGCGTCGAAGGCGCGCAGCGCCAGTGTCCGCAAGGTTTTTTCTTGCGCGGCGGGCAATCCGCAGGGACAGAGATAACGCGTGTCGTCGGCGAAATATTTGGCTTGATAGTCGTAGAATTCGTGCGGCGTCTCGATGCGGATCACCGGCAGCGCCTCGCCGGCGAGGATGGAACAGGTGTACTCGCCGCCAAGAATAAATTGCTCGGCCAACACGCTGTCGTCGAGCCGGCGCGCCGCCGCGATGGCCGCCGGCAATTCCGCCGCCGTCTTCACTTTGCTGATACCGAGACTCGATCCCTCATGCGCCGGCTTGATCATCATCGGCAGGCCGAGTTGCTCGATCAGCGCCGCGGGATCGCTGCGCTCATCCACCACCGCGAAGGCCGGCACGTCCAAACCCACACTCCGCCACAGCCACTTGCTGCGCAATTTATCCATGCCCAGCGCCGAGCCCAGCACGCCGCTGCCGGTGTAGGGCAGACCCAGGGTTTCCAAAGCGCCTTGTATTACGCCGTCTTCGCCGCCGCGGCCGTGGAGGGCGATGAACACCCGGGCGAAACCGCCGTCGGCCAATCGGCGCAGCACGTCGCCGCCCGTATCGATGGCGTGGGCGTCCACCCCCCGCCGAATCAATGCCGCGTGCACGGCGTTGCCGCTCTTGAGCGACACCTCGCGCTCGGCCGATTGACCGCCCATCAATACCGCCACTCGGCCGAAGGCCCGGGCATCGCTGATCTTCACCGCCGCGTTCACGGACGCTCCTTATCTTGATTGGTTGCCGCCACACCGACCACGCGCACCTCCGGCACCAGGCGCACGCCGTGCAGCTGTTCCACCGTCTCCGCCACGCGGCTCATCAATTGTTCGATGTCATCCGCCGTGGCCTCGCCGGTGTTGATGATGAAGTTGGCGTGTTTGGTGGACACGCAGGCGCCGCCGACGCAGGCGCCCTTCAGGCCCGCCGCCTCGATCAGCCGCGCCGCGAAATCGCCGGGTGGATTACGGAACACCGAACCGCAACTGGGCAGACCGATCGGTTGCGTCGCGTTGCGGCGTTCCAGCAATTCCTTGACGCGGGCGAGGCCGGCCTCGCCGTCGCCGCCCTGCAAGCGCAGCTCCGCCGCGACGAACCATTCATCCTCAGGCCCGCGCACATGGCGATAACCGATCTCAAAATCCTGCGGTGAACGGGGGCGGCGCACGCCGCGGCGGTCGAGGGTCTCCACCGATTTGATCAAGGACCAGGTCTCGCCGCCGAAGGCCCCGGCGTTCATCGCCAAGGCGCCGCCCAGGGTACCCGGAATGCCGGCCAGAAATTCCCCGCCCACTAAATTGAGCCGCGCGCAGTAACGCGCGATTTTATTGCAGGCCACGCCGGCGCCGGCGCGCACCGTAGTCGCGTCCACTTGCGTCAACTCATTCAAGGCCCCGGCGGTCATGATCACCGTGCCGGGCACGCCGCCGTCGCGCACCAGCAAATTGCTGCCCAGGCCCAGCCACAACAGCGGCTCGTCCGGCGGCAGTTGTTGCAGAAACAACGCGAGGTCGTCGATATCCGCCGGTTCGTAATAACGCCGCGCCGCGCCGCCCACCCGCCAGGTGTTGTGGCGGGCCAGCGGTTCGTCATGCCGCAGCGCACCGCGCAAGGAAGTGGTTTGAAGTCCGGCCATCACGCCGCGCCCTCCGTCAATTGCGCCGGCAGCTTGGCCGCCGCCGCGCCGATGTCGCCGGCACCCAGGGTCAGCAGCACATCGCCGTCCTGCAACACGCCGCGCAGCGCCGCGGGCAGATTGGCGATCTCGCTCACGAACACCGGATCGACATGGCCGCGGGCGCGAATGGCGCGGCTCAAGGCGCGGCCGTCGGCGCCGGCGAGCGGCGCCTCGCCCGCGGCGTAAATCTCCAGCAACACCAGCGCGTCCACGTCGGAGAGTACGCTGGCGAAGTCCTCGAACAAATCGCGGGTGCGGCTGTAGCGGTGCGGCTGGAAGGCCACCACCAACCGCCGCGCCGGCCAGCCGGCGCGGATGGCCTGCACGGTGGCGGCGATCTCGCGCGGATGATGGCCGTAATCGTCGATCAGCAACACCTTGCCCGCGGCGGTGGCGATGTCGCCGTACAGCTGAAAACGCCGGCCGATGCCTTGAAAACCGGCCAAGGCCCGCTGGATCGCCGCGTCGTCCACGCCGAGTTCATGCGCCACCGCGATGGCGGCCAGCGCATTGAGCACGTTGTGGCGGCCGGCCATGTTGAGGGTGATCTCCAAGGCGTCGGCGCGGCCGGGGCGGGTCACCGCGAAACGGGTGGTGGTCTCGTGCTGACGGATATCGTGCGCGCGGAGATCGGCGTCGCTGGTGATGCCGTAGGTCAACACCGGGCGCGGCACCTTGAGCAATAAATCGGCGATCTCCGGATCGTCGAGGCATAACACCGCGAGCCCGTAGAAAGGCAATTGATGCAGGAATTCGATGAAGGTCTGGCGCAGCCGCGCGAAGTCGCCGCCGTAGGTACTCATGTGATCGGCGTCGATATTGGTGACCACCGCGATCACCGGCGCGAGATGCAGGAACGAGGCGTCGCTCTCGTCGGCCTCCGCCACCAGATAATCGCCGGCACCGAGCCGCGCGTTGGTGCCCGCGCTGTTGAGACGGCCGCCGATGACGAAGGTGGGATCGAGCCCGCCCTCCGCCAGCACGCTCGCCACCAGGCTGGTCGTCGTGGTCTTGCCGTGTGTGCCCGCCACCGCGATGCCGTAACGGAAGCGCATCAGCTCCGCCAGCATCTCGGCGCGCCGCACCACCGGGATACGCTGGGCGTGCGCCGCCGCCACTTCGGGGTTGGCCGGATCGACGGCGCTGGAGACCACGACGACATCGGCCCCCGTCACCCATTCACCGCGGTGGCCGATGTGTATCTTCGCCCCCAAACCGCTCAGGCGCCGGGTAAGTGCATTTTCTTTGAGATCGGAACCGGAGACGTGATAACCGAGATTGCACAAGACCTCGGCGATGCCGCCCATGCCCACCCCGCCGATGCCGACGAAGTGGATGTGCGAGATACGGCGCATGCGTTCGCGCGCCAATATCTTGCCGTCGCGATAGATCGGCTGCTCAGCCATGGGCCACCTCCAAACACTGCGCCGCGACCAGCGCCGCCGCATCGGTCCGCGCGAGACGCCGCGCCGCCTGCGCCATATTCACTAGATGCGACCGCGCGGCGTCCCCGCAAAACGGCGTCAATAACTCATTCAAGGACGTCGCGGTGAGTTCACGTTGCTGCACCACCAGCGCCGCCTGCGCCTGTACCAGGTACTGCGCGTTATGAGTCTGATGATCGTCCACCGCGTGCGGATACGGCACCAGCAGCGCGCCCACGCCGGCGGCGGCCAACTCGGCGATGGTGAGCGCGCCGGCGCGGCACACCACCAGGTCCGCCCAGGCGTAGGCCGCCGCCATATCGTCGATGAAGGGTTCGATGCGCGCGGTCACGCCGGCGTTTTGATACGCGGCGCGCGCCTCGTCGAGATTGCGGCCGCCGGTTTGATGCCAGATCGTCGGCCGCGTATTCATCAGCGTCACCGCCGCCGGTACGACCTCGTTGAGCGCACGCGCACCGAGGCTGCCGCCCAGCACGAGCAGCCGGATCGGACCACTGCGTCCAGCGAAACGTTGTTCCGGCGCGGGTAATTCCGCGATCTCGCGCCGCACCGGGTTGCCGGTGTGCAGAACATCTTTGCGACGGAAGGTATCCGGAAACGCGGCGCACACCCGCTGCGCCAGCGGCGCCAATAACCGATTGGTCATGCCCGCGATCGAATTCTGCTCATGTATCACCAAAGGTTTCCGCAACAACCAGGTCATGACACCGCCGGGCCCGGTGACGAAGCCGCCCATGCCCAGCACCGCCGTCGGCCGCTGCCGGAAGATCACCACCGCCACCTGCGTCGCCGCACGCAACAGTTGAAACGGCGCGAGCAACCAAGCCAGCCCGCCTTTACCGCGCAGGCCGGCGACGCTGATCCATTCCATATCGATGCCCGCCGCCGGCACCAGCTTCGCCTCCAGACCACGCCGCGTACCCAGCCAAAACACCTCGGCGCCGCGCGCGCGCAATTCCGCCGCCACCGCGAGCGCGGGAAAGACGTGGCCGCCGGTGCCGCCGGCCATGATCATCACCCGCGCCATTTGAACAAGCCCCCTCTCCCGCGAACGGGCTGGGATGAAGGTATTTCCCCAACCATCCCCTTGACTGACGGGGCCGCGGATCTTCCCGCGGGAAACGCGTCTCGTAATCCACCCGCAGCAGCAGCGCCACCGCCATGCACATGACGATGATGCTGGAACCGCCGTAGCTCATCAGCGGCAGGGTCAAACCTTTGGTGGGCAGCGCGCCCATGTTGACCCCCATGTTGATGAAGGCTTGCAAACCCAGCCAAAGGCCGACGCCGTAGGCCAGATAGGCGCCGAAGCGGTTGCCGCTCAACTCGGCGCGATAACCAATGACGAAGGCGCGCCACACCAACAACGCGAACAGGACCAGCACCACCGCCACGCCCAGCAGGCCCAATTCCTCGGCGAGCACCGCGAACAAAAAGTCGGTGTGCGCCTCGGGCAGATAAAAGAGTTTTTGTATCGAACCGCCCAAGCCGACGCCGAACCACTCGCCGCGACCGATAGCGATCAAGGCCTGGGTGAGCTGAAAGCCGCTGTCGAAGGGATCGGCCCAGGGATCGAGGAAGGTGGTCAAACGCTGCATGCGATAAGGCGAGGTCCAAGCCAGGGCGCCGGCGACCGCGCCGACCGCGCCGAGCACCACCGCAAAGTGCCAGAGGCGCACCCCGCCGAGGAAGATCATGCCCAAGGCGGTGGCGAACATCACCACCGCGGCGCCGAAGTCCGGTTCCGCTAGCAACAGCACCGCGATGAAGGACAACAAGGCCAGCGGCTTGAGAAAGCCCTGAAAGGTGCTGCGCACCGCTTCGCCGTGCCGCACCAAATAACCGGCCAGATAAATGATGACGAACAGTTTCACCGGTTCCGAGGCCTGTAGATTGAACAGGCCGAACGGCAACCAGCGGCGGCTGCCGTTCACCTCGCGGCCGAGGCCGGGGATGAGCACCGCCACCAGCAACGCGATACCGACGAACAACAACACCATGCCGCCCTTTTCCCAATACACGAGACGGGTGCGCGTCACCCCCCAGGCCGCCAGCAGGCCCAGCGCGACGAAGATCAATTGGCGCACGGTGTAATAAAACGGCTGGCCGAATTGCCGGTCGGACAGACTGATTGACGCCGAGGCCACCATCACCAGACCCAGCGCCAACAAGCTCACCGCCACGCCGGCGAGCAGCGGATCGAACCACGGATTATCGCCGCCCACCGCCTGGCGCCGTTCGCTCGCGGGAGTGAAAGCGTCCATCATGCCGACATGCTCCGCACCGCCTCGCTGAACACGTCGCCGCGATGGTCGTACCCTTTGAACATGTCGAAGCTGGCGCAGGCCGGCGAGAGCAGGACCGTATCGCCGCTTTGCGCCAGTTCGCGGGACCGCGACACCGCCTCCTCCATGCTCGCCACGTTCACCACCGGTACCACGCCCTCTAACGCGCGCTCGATCAGCGGCGCATCGCGGCCCAGCAGCACCACCGCCCGCGCCTTGGCCGCCACCGCGTTTTTCAATAGAGAAAAGTCCTGACCCTTGCCGAGCCCGCCGGCGATCAACACCACCTTGCCCGGCATGCCTTGCAGGGCCGCGACGGTCGCGCCGACATTGGTGCCCTTGGAATCGTTGTACCAGGTCACGCCGTCCCGGGTCGCCACCCATTGGGTGCGATGCGGCAGACCGGCGAAACGCCGCAGCGTAGCGAGCATGCCGTCCATGGGCAGCCCGACCGCCGCGCCCAGGGCCAGCGCGGCGAGGGCGTTGGCGATATTGTGCGCCCCTTTGATACGCAGCTCCGCCGCGCTCATCAACACAGCGGCACCCTGCGCCAACCACGGTTGACCGGCGCGCTCCACCACGCCGAAATCGTCGCCCGCCGGCGCGCCCAAACCGAAACGCGTGATGCGCCGGCCGCGTTGCGCCATGGCGGTCACTAGCGGATCGTCGGCGTTGATCACCATCACACCGTCGCCGCGATAGATGCGGGCCTTGGCGGCGGCGTAGCCGTCCATATCGCGATAGCGGTCCATGTGGTCCGGGCTGAGGTTCAACACCGTCGCCGCCGCGGCGTTCAGACTCGTGGTGGTCTCCAATTGAAAACTCGACAACTCCAACACGTAACAATCCGGCGCGGTTTCTTCGATCAAATCCAGCGCCGGCGTGCCGAGGTTGCCGCCCACCCGCACTCGGCGGCCGGCGTCGGCCACCATTTCGCCCACCAAGGTGGTGACCGTGCTCTTGCCGTTGGCGCCGGTGATGGCGATGACCGGCGCGCGCGCCGCTTCCGGCGTCCTGCCTCCCGCGGCACTGGTACCTCCCTGTACGGCGCGCGCGAACAATTCGATGTCGCCCACCGCCTCCGCGCCGCGATTGACGGCGGCGGCGATCGGCGCCTCCGTCAAGGCCACGCCGGGGCTCACGATCAGCCGTTGCGCGCGGAAGATCACCATGGGATCGAAGCCGCCGAGATGCACGGCGGCCCCGGGAAACTCGCGGCGGAATACCGCCAGCTCCGGCGGATTGGCGCGGCTGTCGATGGCGGCGAACTCTTCACCGCGGCGTGCGAGAAAACGCGCGCAGGACAGTCCGGTTTTACCCAGTCCCACGATCAGATTCGGCAGATCCCGTTTAATCATTTGCGTCCGCT
Organism: uncultured Gammaproteobacteria bacterium; assembly: GCA_963729605.1. Lineage (GTDB taxonomy): Bacteria > Pseudomonadota > Gammaproteobacteria > DRLM01 > DRLM01 > CAKKSB01. The sequence goes on from CAVSNY010000006.1 coordinate 379,046, forward strand.
CACCGTATCTTCAAACTGGCGAGGCCGATCAACACCAGCAACACCGTCACGATCCAAAACCGCACGATCACCCGCGGCTCCGGCCAACCCTTCAACTCAAAATGATGATGCAAAGGCGCCATGCGAAAAATGCGTTTACCGGTAAGCTTGAAGGACGCCACTTGCAAGATCACCGACAGCGTCTCCATCACGAACACGCCGCCCATGATGAACAGCACGATCTCTTGATGGACGATCACCGCGATCACGCCCAGCGCCGCGCCCAAGGCCAGCGCGCCGATGTCGCCCATGAACACCTGGGCGGGATAGGCGTTGAACCACAAAAATCCCAGCCCCGCGCCCACCAGCGCGCCGCAGATCACCACCACTTCGCCGACCCCATTCACGTAAGGTATGCCGAGATAGCCGGCGAATTTCACGTGGCCGGTGACATAGGCGAAGATGCCCAGCGCCCCCGCCACCAGCACCGTGGGCATGATGGCGAGGCCGTCGAGACCGTCGGTGAGATTCACCGCGTTGCTGGTGCCGACGATCACGAAATAGGCGAACAGGATGAACACCGCGCCCAACTGGATATACGTGTCTTTCAAAAACGGAATGATGAGCTGAGTCTCCGCCGGGGTTTGCGCGCCGTAATATAAAAAGGCCGCCGCGCCGAGGCCCACCACCGACTGCCAAAAATATTTGGCGCGCGCCGAAAGACCCTTGGAGTTTTTCAGCACCAGTTTTTTGTAGTCGTCCCACCAGCCGATCGCGCCGAACAACAGAGTGACGATCAACACCACCCAGATGTAGCGATTGCTCAAGTCGGCCCACAACAGCGTGCTCACCGCCACCGCCACCAGAATCAAGGCGCCGCCCATGGTGGGCGTGCCGGCCTTTTTCTGGTGGCTTTGCGGACCCAGCTCGCGGATCTGCTGGCCGATTTGATACTGGCTGAGGCGGCGGATCATCGCCGGTCCAAAGATGAACAAAAACACCAGCGCGGTCAGCACGCCCAGGATCGCGCGCAGCGTGATGTACTGAAACACGCCGAAGCCGCTGTAACTTTGCGCGAGCCATTGTGTGAGATAAAGCAACACGAATCTTAACCCTCGCCCGGCTGCCGGGCATGCAACTGATCCGCGGCGCCGGTCAGCGCCTCCACTACTTTTTCCATTTGCGCGCTCCGCGAGCCTTTCACCAGCAGCGTGATGGGTTCGTCACCCTTGGTCAGCCGTTTCCGCAAGGCGTCGATCAATTCCGCTTGGGTAGGAAAGTGATGCGCGCCGGCGCCGAAGGCCGCCGCCGTGCGGCCGCTCAAGACGCCGGCGGTGTAGAGTTCCGCCACGCCCGCGGCGCGCGCCACCCCGCCCAAATTCGCGTGCAATTCCTCGGCGCCCTCGCCCAGTTCGCCCAGGTCGCCCATCACGAATAGATGACGGCCGGGCAGCTCGACCAGCACCCGCAAGGCGGCGCGCACCGAACTGGGGTTGGCGTTGTAGGTATCGTCGATGACGCTCACCCGCTGATTGAGACGCCGCCATTGCAAGCGGCCTTTCACCGGCCGCATCGCGGCGAGACCGGCCTGGATGTCGCCCATATCGGCGCCGACCGCCAAGGCCGCCGCGGCCGCCGCGCAGGCGTTAATCACATTGTGTCTGCCCAGCAGTTGCAAATGCACCGGCGCCTCACCGCGCGGCGTGCGCAGGGTGAAGGCCAGGCCCGGGTGGGCGCCGTCCATCATCCGTTCCGTTCCCTCCGCCACCGTCACCTCGGCATGCGCATAACCGAAGCTGATGACCGGCCGCCGGCCGATCACGCCCCGCCAATAATCGGCGTAGGCGTCGTCGGCGTTGAGCACCGCCACGCCGTCGGCGGCCAGCGCCGCGTAGATCTCGCCCTTGCCGCGCGCCACGCCGTCGAGGCTGCCGAAGCCTTCGAGATGGGCCGCGCCGGCGTTGGTGATCAGCGCCGCCGTCGGCCGGGCCAAACCGGCGACGTAGGCGATCTCGCCGAGATGATTGGCGCCCATCTCGATCACCGCGTAGCGGTGGTCGGCGCGCAAGCGGAACAAGGTCAAAGGCACGCCGTAGTCGTTATTGAGATTGCCTTGGGTCACCAGCACCTCGCCACGCTGGCGCAGGATCGCGGCGAGCATTTCCTTGACCGTGGTCTTGCCGTTGCTGCCGGTCACGCCCACCACCGGCACAGTAAAACGCGCGCGCCACGCCGCGGCGAGCTGGCCGAGGGCCAGCCGCGTGTCGTTCACCACGATCTGCGGCAAGGCAATATCCCGCGGCGCGTCCACCACCGCCGCCGCCGCGCCGCGCGCCGCCGCGTCATCGATAAAAGCATGGCCGTCGTGGCGTTCGCCTTTGATCGCCACATAGACGTCGCCCGCTTGCAGGGTGCGGCTGTCGATGCTCACGCTGTCGAATTCCGCGTCGGCGCCGCGCAGGACACCGCCCGCCGCCACCGCCGCCTCACTCAAACGCAGGCCGCCGCTCATGGCCGTCCCCCGCTCAACAAACGCGCCACCACCGCCTGATCGGAAAACGGCACGTACTGCGCGCCGATCTGCTGATAGGCCTCGTGCCCTTTGCCGGCCACCAGCACCACGTCGCTTGGATTCGCCTGGGTCACCGCGTAGGCGATGGCCGCGGCGCGTTCGTGGATGACTTGCACCTCGGCCTCCGCGGCGATGCCGGCCATGATGTCGGCGACGATCGCCGCGGGGTCTTCGCCGCGCGGATTGTCGTCGGTGATGATCACCCGATCCGCCAGCCGCGCCGCCGCCGCGCCCATCAACGGCCGTTTGCCGCGGTCGCGATCGCCGCCGCAACCGAACACGCACCACACCCGGCCGCGACTGTGGGCGCGCAACGCGCTCAACACCTGCTCCAAGGCGTCGGGGGTATGGGCATAATCCACCACCACCCGCGGCGCGGCGCCGCCGCCGAAGCACTGCATACGGCCGGTCACCGCCTGCAAGCGGCCGAGCCGGCGCAAGGCCTCGTCGAAAGCGATGCCCATGATCAACAGCGTGGCGAGCACCGCCAACACATTGCTGACGTTGAAGCGGCCGAGCAGCGGCACCCGCACTTCACCCTCGCCCCACGGGCTGTGCACGGTCAGTTGCATGCCGTCGTCGTCGAGCCGCACTTCGCGCGCCTGGACATGGGCGATGGTCGATGCCACCGCGTTCTCCAAACCGTAACTCACGCCCATCACGTCCGAACGAAGATTGGCCAGCAGTTCTCGGCCGAACGCGTCATCGCCGTTGACCACCGCGTAACGCAAGCCGGGCAGATGGAACAGCCGCCGCTTGGCCGCGCCGTAGGCGGCCATGTCGCCGTGGTAATCCAAATGATCGCGCGTGAGATTGGTGAACACCGCTACGTCGAAGGCCACCGCGTTGACCCGGCCCTGATCCAAGGCATGCGACGACGCCTCCATCACCACGCTGCGCGCGCCGGCGTCACGCAGCCGCGCGAGCAGGGCATGCACGCTCACCGCGTCCGGCGTGGTCAGCGTAGCGCTGGCCAACGCGCCGACCAGGCCGTTGCCCACCGTGCCGATGATGCCGCAGGGACCCGCTTCGCTGTGCAAAGCGTGGGCGAGGTAGTGGCTGCACGAGGTCTTGCCGTTGGTGCCGGTAATGCCCACCATGAACAAGTCGCGGGACGGCTCGCCGAAAAACCGTTCGGCGATCAGGCCGGCGCGCTGGGCGAGATCGACCACCGGGATTTGCGGCACGTCGCCGATGAAGGGCGGCAGGGACGGCGCCTCGCCGGCGGCGATTTCATAAACCACCGCCACCGCGCCATGGGCCACCGCATCGCCGATGAAATCGTGGCCGCGGCTGCGCAATCCGGTACAGGCGAGAAATAGACTGCCCGGCCGCACTTGGCGGCTGTCGAGACTGAGGCCGCGCACCGCGCGCCCCATCAGCGGCGGCACGGCGGCGATGTCGCGCAGCAATTCACTGAGCGGGGGGAACGAATTGGTGGCGTGCCGCGCGGCCATCATCATATTCCCGCTTGCGCCACGGTCTGGGGCTTGAAGGCCGGCAGATCGTCGGGGGCGACGTCGAGCAGGCGCAGCGCGCCGCTCATCACCCGCCCGAACACCGGCGCGGCCACCAAGCCGCCGTAATAGTCATCGCCGCGCGGATCGTCGATCACCACCACCATCGCCAGGCGCGGATTGCTGGCGGGCACCAGGCCGGCGAATAACGACAGGTAACTGTCCTCCGCGTAACCGCCCACCCCGGATTTGCGCACCGTGCCGGTCTTGCCGGCGACCCGGTAACCCGGCACCCGCGCCGCGCCGCCGGTGCCTTTCTCGCCGGTCGCCGCTTCCAGCATGCTTATCAGTTGCCGGGCGACCTTGTCGGTCATCACCCGCTCACCCGCGGGCGATTGCGCCACCGGCAGCAGCGAGACCGGCTTGAGTACCCCGCCGTCGGCCAAGGCCGCGTAGGCGCGCGCCAATTGCAAGGTGGTGGCGGACAAACCGTAACCGAAAGAGAAGGTGACGCGGTCGATGGGATACCAGCGGTGATAATCTGGCAAGGAACCCAGCGCCTCGCCGGGAAGATTGCCGCCGCTCAGCGCGCCCAGGCCCATCGCGGAAAATTTCCGCCACAACTGCTCGGGGGGCAGCGCGAGGGCGAGTTTACCGGTGCCGACATTGCTCGATTTGGCGATCAGGGTGGTCACATCGATGAGGCCGTAGTCGTGCACGTCGCGGATGGTGTTAGGCCCGACCCGCAGCGTACCCGGCGTGGTGTCGAGCAGAGTGGTGGGCTCGTATTGGCCCGATTCCAAGGCCACCGCCACGGTGAAGGGCTTGACCGTCGAACCCGGCTCATAAAGGTCGGTGACGGCGCGGTTGCGGTAATGATCGCTGCGCAGACTGCCGCGGTTATTGGGATTGAAGGCCGGCTGATTGACCATGGCCAGCACCTCGCCGGTGTTCACGTCCAACACCACCGCCGAACCGGATTTGGCGCGGTTCATCTGCACGGCGGCCTTGAGCTCGCGGTAGGCGATATATTGAATGCGGCGATCGATGCTGAGGGCGAGGTCGCGGCCGGGGACCGGCTCGTTGACGCGCTCGACGGTTTCGACGATGCGGCCGAGGCGGTCCTTCACCACCCGCATGCTGCCCGGCGTGCCGTGCAGCACCGATTCGAAACTCCGCTCCAAGCCCTCCTGGCCGGCGTCGTCGACGTTGGTGAAACCGATGAGATGCGCGGCGACTTCGCCGGCCGGATAATAACGCCGGTATTCGCGCTGAAGAGAAACCCCGGGAATACCCAGCGCCATTACCTGTTCCGCCAGCTCCGGCTGCACGTGGCGTTTGAGATAGACGAACTCGCGCGTCGCGTTGCGCTCGATGCGTTCTTTTAACCAGGCGCGATTGACGTCCAAGGTCTTGGCCAATTGATTCCACTCGTCGCGCGCACTCAGCAAATCTTGTGGATTGGCCCAGATCGAATCCACCGGCGTGCTGATGGCCAGGGGTTCGCCGTGGCGGTCGGTGATCATGCCGCGATGGGCGGGAATACTCACCACCCGCAGATGGCGAGCGTCGCCCTGGCCTTGCAGGAAATCTTTATGAAGAATCTGCAAATCCACGGCGCGCCAGATCAAGCCCGCCACCACCACGAGCATCAGTCCGAGCAGCGTAATCCGCCGGCCGCGATAATTGGCTGCCCCTGCTTTGCCGGTCACGGTTTCAATACCACCACTTGATTGGGCTCCGGGATCGCCATGCCCAGCTTGGGACCGGCGATGCCCTCGACACGGCCATGAGTGGCCCAGGTACTTTGTTCCAACTGCAATTGACCCCACTCGATATCCAAGTCGTCGCGGGCCTTTTGCAAGGCCTGCAACTCGACGAACAATTTGCGGCTCTGATGTTTGGCGTACACCACGCCCAGCGCCGAAACCACGACGCACAACATCAGCCAGACCATGGCCCGCGACCGCCGCGGGGCGCGCGTCTCCGCACCCCGGTTTGCGATCCGTTCCGCCGCCGCCCGCAGATTCATACCCGTTCCGCCACGCGCAACACCGCGCTGCGGGCGCGGGGGTTGTCCCGCACTTCCGCCTCCGCCGGGAAGCGCGCCTTGCCGACGGCCCGCAAGGTGGGTTGCGCGGCATTCGGCAATAACGGGAGATGACGCGGCAAGTCTTCACCGCGCGCCTCGCGGCGCATATAACGCTTCACGATGCGATCTTCCAGCGAATGAAAACTGATCACCGCCAAGCGGCCGCCCGGCGCGAGCACCCGCACCGCCTGCGGCAGGCTGGCTTCCAGCGCCTCCAATTCACCATTGATATAAATACGCAAGGCTTGAAACGCGCGGGTCGCGGGGTGTTTGTCTCGCTCCCAAGCGGGATTGGCGGCAGTGACTATGGCCGCCAAACGCGCCGTGGTGGTGATGGGCGATTCCTGCCGCGCCTGCACGATGGCCCGCGCGATGCGTTTGGCGTAACGCTCCTCGCCGTAGGTCTTCAACACGTGAGCGATATCGGTTTCGCGGGCGCGGGCCAGCCAGGCCGCGGCGCTTTCACCCTGACCGGGGTCCATGCGCATGTCGAGGGGGCCGTCGCGCAAAAAACTGAAGCCGCGCGCCGGGTCGTCCAATTGGGGCGACGACACGCCGAGGTCAAACAACACCCCATCCACCTTGCCCGCCACACCGGCGGCCTCTGCAACAAACTCCAACATGGCGAATGTACCTTGTTGAATAGTGAAACGGTGGTCCCCCGCCAGCCGCTCCTTGGCCACCTGCACCGCCCGGGGATCCCTATCAATGGCGATGAGCCGCCCCTGTTCTCCGAGGTGATCCAATATCGCTCCGGCATGCCCGCCCCGCCCGAAGGTGGCATCCAGGTATACGCCCGACGGGCGGATTCGTAAGGCCTCCACCACCTCTTGCAACATGACCGGGTGATGGATGTCCACATCAACCATGGGCGTCAGAGAGAAAGCGATTCCAACTCGGCCGGCAAAGGATGTTCGCCATCCTCCTCCGCCAACCACTGTTCACGGCTCGCATCCCAACTCGCCTCATTCCACAATTCAAATTTATTACCCTGCCCGATCAGCACCACCCGCTTATCGAGGTCCGCAAATTCACGTAACGGGGGCGGCAGCAGAATCCGGCCCGCGCCGTCGAGCTCCACCTCGGTGGCATGCCCGATCAACAGCCGCTGCAAACGGCGGGCTTGCGGGTTGAAGCTCGGGAGTTTGACCAGTTTGCGCTCGATCACTTCCCACTCCGGCAGGGGATACAGCAACAGGCAATGATCGCGGTCCACCGTGATCACCAATTGGCCATTGCACATTTCCTGAAGACGATCGCGGTACTTGGCCGGCATCGCCATGCGGCCTTTGGTATCCAGATTGAGCGCGTTGACCCCGCGAAACACCCTGCGCCTCCCGTGAGCGGATCACCACTATGACCCACTTTGCCCCACTTCCACACACTATAGGTAGGCGCATGCCCCAGTGTCAAGGAAATTCAAGACACGATCCACGGGATTCCTGCTGTGGTGACAGGGACTTAGAGCAACATTGATCAACAAGGTATACGAAAAATTCTCGACAAAGAACGCGCTGAAATCATGGGCTTGAGAGGGGTAGTTTTGGTAAGGACTTAAGAGTGGGCGCCGTCTCGGATCACACGGCGTGGTGAAAGTGGGAAAAAATAAGGAGTCGGCCGATAAGCCGGGTTCTGTCGTGGACAGTCATTCATCTGCGATACGCGTCGCCACGCACCTCTAGCGACCTACCCGGGGACAACGCGGGCCGCGTCCAAGTCCCCCTATTTGGTCTTGCTCCGGGTGGGGTTTACCCTGCCGCGCGTGTTGCCACCCGCGCGGTGCGCTCTTACCGCACCATTTCACCCTTACCTGCCCCTCGCGGGACATCGGCGGTATATTTTCTGTGGCACTTTCCGTAGGCTCGCGCCCCCCAGGCGTTACCTGGCACCCTGCCCTATGGAGCCCGGACTTTCCTCCATATCCACAAGGGATACAGCGACTGTCTAGCCGACTCCGGCGCTAAAGGTAAAGCACGCGGCCGGCGGGGGCAAGACATTTCACGCGCCGGCGGTAACCCCGTCATTCATTCTCACCCTCCCGCAGCGACACCGCCAATTCGTACAAGCGGTTGCGGCGTTCACCGCTGATCTCCGCCGCCAAGGCCACCGCCTGTTTGAGTGGCAGCTCCGCCAACAGCACGCCCAGCACCCGCCGGCTTTCCTCGCTCACCGCGTCGGACGGCCGCGGCTCTGCGCCGCGCACCAACACCACCAGTTCACCTTTTTGTTGATCATCATCGTCCCGCACCCAGCTTGCCAAGTCACCGAGCGGCGCGGCGCGGAGGGTCTCGTATAACTTGGTCAGTTCCCGCGCCAGCACCGCCTCGCGTCCGGCGCCGAAGACCTGCGCCATATCGTCCAAGGCCGCGACGATACGGTGGGGCGCCTCGTAAAAAATCAGCGTGCGCGGATCGGCCTGTACGTCGAGCAATCGCTCGCGGCGGGCGGCGGGTTTGGCGGGCAAAAAACCCTCGAAGGAAAAGCGGTCGGTGGGCAGACCCGAGGCCGACAAGGCGGCGACGAGGGCGCTCGCCCCGGGCACGGGGATCACCCGCGCCCCCGCCTGATGGGCGGCGCGCACCAAATGATAACCGGGGTCGCTCAGCAGCGGCGTCCCCGCGTCGCTGATGAGGGCGATGGCCTCGCCGGCAAAGAGTCGCGCGATCAATTTCTCCGCCTGCTGCCGCTCGTTGTGCTCGTGCAGCGCGACCATCGGCGTGGCGATAGCGAAATGCCGCAGCAGCGGCGCGCTGTGACGGGTATCCTCCGCCGCGATCACGCTCACGCCGCGCAACACTTCCACCGCACGCGGCGACATATCGCCTAAATTTCCAATGGGCGTCGCCACCACGTACAACGCGCCCGCCACGATTGACACCTGTGCCCCCCCCACCGATACTGTGCCCCCGTGATCCTCAAACATTCCGTTTCGCCGCCCGCCACCCCGGCGGCCAAGGCGTCCGTCAAGCTACACCATGAAACAATTCTCCACAATCCGCCGCGGCCTGCTTTACGCCGCCGCCCTCCTGGCCACCTTGAGCGCCTGCGCCACCGCCACCGAGCAATCCACTCAATCCGACGCCGCCCTGCTGGAAAAGGCGCGTGACGCCGAACGGAGCGGCAGTTACGCGGTGGCGGCCCAAGACTATTTGAATCTCGCCACCGTCGGTGAACCGGCGGCGCGTTATGAATACTTGTTGAACGCGGCCGAGGCCTTTTATCGCGGCAGCTTTCTTGCCCAGGCCAAGAACACGCTGGCGGCGCTGCCGCCGCCGGCGCTCAGCCCGCGGCAGTTGGCCCGGCGGCAAAACCTGGTGGCCGCCATCGCCATCACCGAGCGCGACCCCGCCGCCGCGCTCGATGCTCTCAAGGACGTCGACGCCGCCGGCATGCCCCCCGACGTGCGCGCGGAGATCCATCAACTGCGGGCCATGGCCTACACCCAGACCGGCAAGCCGCTGGAATCGGTGCGCGAACGCATCGCGTTGGCGCCGCTATTGACCGACCCGGACGCCGCCCGCCGCAACGATCAACAACTGTGGCAAACCCTCCTCGGTCTGCCGCCGTCGGCGCTGGACAACCCCCGTCCCGCACCGCCGCCGGACACCCTCAACGGCTGGCTGGCCTTGCTGCGCATCGCGAAAATCCCGCTCACCCAAGGCTTCGGCATCGAACAACGCATCGACGAATGGCGCCGTCTCTATCCGCACCATCCCGCCGGCCCGGACCTGCTCGACTCCCTGCTGGCGCGCCAGCCGGAACGGATGAGCAACCAACAACCCGGGCACATCGCCCTGTTGTTGCCCCTGAGCGGCGGTTTCGCCGCGGCGGGGGAAGCTGTGCGAGACGGCTTTCTCGCCGCCTACTTTCAGCGCGAACAGACCGCCTATCAGCCGGTCATCCAAATTTACGACAGCGGCGAAAACCCCGCCCAGGCGGCGCAGCTCTACGCCCGCGCGGTGGCGGACGGCGCCGAATTCGTGGTGGGCCCCTTATCGAAGGAAGCCGTGACCGCGCTGCGGCGGCACGACGCGCTCCGCGTGCCCGTGCTCGCGCTCAATTACAGCGACGACACCCAACCCCCGCCCGCCAACTTTTTTCAATTCGGCCTCGCCCCCGAAGACGAGGCCCGTCAGGTCGCGGAACGCGCCTGGCTGGACGGCCACACCCAGGCCTTGGCCATCGTACCCACCGGCGAATGGGGTGGCCGGGTGCTGCGCGCCTTTCAAGAACACTGGCAACATTTGGGCGGCCGGCTGGTGGCCACTCAAAACTACGCGGCCAACGAAAATGATTTCTCTGCGCCGCTGCGCCGCCTGCTCGATATCGACGCCAGCGAAAACCGCGCGCGCGCCCTGCGCGCCGCCCTGCAAACCGATCTCAAATTCGAACCGCGGCGGCGCCAGGACGCGGACTTCATCTTCATGGCCGCCTTTCCGCGCCAGGCCCGGCAAATTCCGCCGCAACTGAAATTTTTCTACGCCGGCGATCTGCCGATCTACGCCACCTCGCACATTTACGAAGGCCGGCCCGATCCCGACAAAGACCGCGACCTCGACGGCGTGAGTTTTACCGACATCCCCTGGCTGCTGGACGATCAAGCCCAGCCCTTGCGCGACGCCGTCGAACAAGCCTGGCCCGGCCAAGCCGCCTCGCGGCGCCTCGCGGCGCTGGGTGCCGACGCCTATCGACTCATTCCTTATCTGGACTTACTGCGAAATTCGCCCCAAGAAGCATTTCCCGGCGCCACCGGCCGCTTGACCCTGGACGCCGACAACCGGATACGCCGCGCGCCGCTGTGGGCGCGTTTCAGAAAGGGCGAACCCACCGCGCTGGCGCCCGCCGCCGCGCCGGCGCAATGAACACGCGCCCGCCGCCGGGCCAAAAGGGCCGGGAAGAAGAAGAGCGGGCTTGCCGGTATCTGCTGACTCAAGGACTCAAGCCGCGGGAGCGCAACTACCGTTGCCGCCACGGTGAAATCGATCTCATCATGGATGACGGCGCCGCCCTGGTGTTCGTCGAGGTGCGTTACCGGGCCAATCGCCGTTTCGCCGGCGGCGCCGAAAGCGTCGATCGCCGCAAGCAAGCCAAACTCGTCGCGGCGGCCCAGTATTATTTGCAGGCGCACCGCGAGCTGGCGCGGCGGCCGGCGCGTTTCGACGTGATCGCCCTCGCCCCCGGCGACGAACTTAGCGGTATCGAATGGATCAAAAACGCGTTCCACGCCGAGACATGACGCATCTATATTTTAGAATTTTAAGAGGAGCGAGACCTTGAAAACCAAAACCAATAAGCACACGACATCCGGCCTGGCGGCGCTGACCTTGATCGCCGGTATTCGCGACGGGCCTGCAAGGTTGCGCGGTGGTGGCGGTGGGCGGTGCCGGCGCCGCGGTGGCCACCGATCGCCGCAGCGCCGGCGCGATGGTCGACGATCAAGCCATCGAATTGAAGATCAATAATGCGCTTTTTAAAAATCCCCAATTGAGCAAACGCGCGCACATCAATGTCACCAGTTACGGCGGGGTGGCGCTGCTCACCGGCGAAGCGCCCAGCGAAGAGTTGCGCGACACCGCGGTGGAACTCGCCCGCCACGTGGAGAATGTGCGCCGCGTGCATAACGAAATCGTCATCGCCGCGCCCAGCTCCACCAAGTCGCGCAGCCAGGATGCATGGATCACCACCAAAGTGAAAACCAAATTGATGGCCACTAAAGGCATCAGCGCCAACAGCGTCAAAGTGGTCACCGAAAGCGGCTCGGTCTATTTGATGGGGCTGCTTACCCGGGCTGAGGCCGACATCGCCACGGAAGCGGCGCGTCACATCGACGGCGTCAGCCGCGTAGTCACCCTCTTCGAATATCAAGATTAAACGCGCGCCGTGTCCCCCGCTCCCCTAACTCCGGCCATGCTCGCCGCGCTGCGCAGCGCGGCGGGCGCGGACCGGGTTCTCACCGATCCCGCCGATTGTTGGCCTTACGGCTACGACAACAGCCGGCGCCACGCCTTGCCGCGGGCAGTGGTGTTCGCCACCACCCACGAGCAGGTGCGTGACATCGTGCGTTTATGTAACGAACATGCCGTGCCCCTGGTGGCGCGCGGCCGCGGCACCGGCACCACCGGCGCCACCGTGCCGCTGCACGGCGGCGTGGTGCTGGCGCTGGAGCGCATGGACCGCATCCTCGCCGTCGATCCCGACAACCGGGTGATGGTGGTGGAGCCCGGCGTCACCAATCAGGCGGTGCAGGACGCCGCGGCGCAACGCGGTTTCTTCTGGCCACCCGATCCGACCAGCGCGGCCTTTTGCAGCGTGGGCGGCAATCTCGCCTACAACTCCGCCGGACCGCGCGCGGTGAAATACGGCACGCCGCGCGAAAACACCTTGGGCTTGCGCGCCGTCACCGGCAGCGGCGCCGAGATCCGCACCGGCGTGTACACGACCAAGGGTGTGGTGGGCTACGATCTCACCCGGTTGTTGATCGGCTCGGAGGGTACGCTGGCGATCATCACCGAAGCCACCTTGAAACTCACGCCGCTTCCGGAAACCCGCCGCACGCTACAGGCCGTGTACGCCGACATGCACGGCGCGGCGCGCGCGGTGTCGCGCATCATGGCGCAAGCGGTGACGCCCTGCGCGCTGGAATTCATCGACGGCCGCGCCATCGAGATGATCCGCGCCTATGCGCAGACACCCTTGCCCAGCGGCGCGGGCGCGATGTTGATGATCGAAGTGGACGGCCAGCACGCCGCCATCGACGCGGCGGCCGACAGCGTAGTGCGGGCCGCGCAAGGCGAAGGTTTGCTGGACATCATCGCCGCGCGCGGCAAGGAAGAAACCGCCGCGCTGTGGGCGACTCGTAAAGCATTATCGCCCGCGCTGCGCACCATCGCGCCGAAGAAGATCAACGAAGACGTGGTGGTGCCGGTGTCGCGCATGGCGGAGTTGATCGGTGGCCTCGAGAAATTGTCGCGGGAATTCGCCATCACCATCGTCAATTTCGGCCACGCCGGCAACGGTAATATCCACGTCAATCTCTTGGTGAATCCCGACGACCCGGCGGAAATGGCGCGGGCCGAGCATTGTCTCGACCGGGTCTTCGATCTGGTGTTGAAGCTCAAGGGCACCTTGTCGGGCGAACACGGCGTCGGCATCGAAAAACGCGACTTCGTCGCCCGCGAGATCGAACCGGAAACCCTGGAACTGATGCGCGCGATCAAACGGCTGTTCGATCCCAAAGAGATACTCAATCCCGGTAAGATGCTGCCCGCTGAAAAATAAATTCGCGGAGGCGCGCCTTGCGCGGATCGGCGCGCCGATCCGCTACTTCACCACCTTCAATTTCGGCTTGCCCGGCGCGTCGAGCGGCGAGTGCGGCCCATCGGGCGGCGCGCCGCCCTCGTCGCGGAACATCATGCCCTCGCCATTCTCGCGCGCGTAGATGGCGATCACCGCCCGCGGCGGCAGGGTAACCTCCATGGCCGCGCCGCCGAAGCGCGCGTTGAAGCCCACCTCGTCATTGTTGAGGCGCAATTGATTCACCGCGCGCGGACTGATGTTGAGCACGATCTGGCCGTCCCGCACATGCTGGGTCGGCACCACGATACCTTCCACCGTCGCGTCCACTACGATGTACGGCGTCATGTCGTTATCGACTATCCATTGATATAAAGCACGGATCAAATAAGGCCGGCTCGACGTCATTTTCTGCAAAGACCACACTCCTGTACTGCGATTTGCTTACCCTGCTTACAGCTTGCGCATCCCTTTATGTAGTATACCCACCGCGGCTACGCGGTCCAGGGCGCTCATTAAAAATAAAAACCGCCGCGGGCCGCTCGCGCGCGGCGGTCGTATCGATCACGGCGATTCAGTTTATTTGGCGTTCCTCAACAAGCAACGATCATGCTGGTTTGGACCGGACGGGGCGTTGATGGCGTAGAGGGCCTTGAACGCGCGGTCCGTTCCTGAGAGACCTCGACGGTGTCGATTTGCGCAACGGATCCTGCGAATCGATGTTGGCGCCTTTCATTTCCTTCTCGCCGGCCTCCTTGGGCGTGTCGTCGCACACCGTCTTGAACGCGGCGTTTTCTCGATTATTGCCGAAAATTCCAGGCCAGACCTCCTTCGCTCGTTCGCAAACGAGGGCGGAAGTCAGTCATTATCTCTATAATTTATTTTTACTGCCCCGGCGCGGTCGCCGGAAAGAGGGTACTAACGGCGCAATTCCTTTTCCGCCGGAGTGAGACTTTGTTTAAAACCGGCGCGGGCGAACAGGCGGTCGCTGTACTTCTGCAACGCTTTGGCTTGCGGGGGTAATTCAATATCGAAATGCGGCAGACGCCACAACAAAGGACCGAGCGTGCAATCGGCCAGCGTGAGTTCGTCGCTCATGAAAAAAGGTTTTTGATCGAAGACCGCCGCGATCACCGTCAAGCCTTCGCGGATGATCTTGCGGGCCTGGGCGGCGGCCTTACTGTCTTCGCCGGAGAGGTCGGGCAATAGACTGTACCAATCCTTTTCCATGCGATGCACGTACAGTTTGATGCGCGCTCGCGACACCGGATCCACCGGCAACAAGGGCGGATGAGGATAACGCTCGTCCAGATACTCCATGATGATCTGCGCGTGATACAACACCAAGTCGCGATCGACCAGGGTGGGCACCGCGCCGTAGGGGCTGAGCTCGCTGAGATCTTCCGGCAACACGTCGCCGTTCACGTTCAGGATGTCGACGCTGATGCCTTTTTCCGCCAAGACCAAACGCACCCGGTGGCTTTGCAGGCAGGAGGCTCGGGAATACAAGGTCATGACTGGTCTTCTGCTGGCCGAAATCACCATGGGTACCTCTCTCATCTCACACCTCGAGGGCTCACCGCGCAGCCCCGTAGATTACCGTGTCCATCAAGCCCGTCACGCAATTCAAAGATAAGCGGGTCGCTGCCGTTCCCGACCACCGGGAAGAGGTGCCGATTATACCGTATAGCGCGCTAAGCGTGTGGGAAGCGCCGCGGATTCGACTGTGCGGCGGGAATGCGCCTCGCCGCTCCCCTTTTTTGATCGATCTTCAATCTTCATCGCCTTGACCCCGCGACAAACCACGGAGCATTTCAAGATTAAAAACCCCGCGCCTCGCGGATGCGCTCATAGGCCGACCTGATTTGGTGCGTACGCTCGGCGGCCATCTTCATCATTTCCTCCGGCAAACCCTTGGCCACCAGTTTATCGGGGTGATGCTGACTCAATAAACGTCGGTAGGCCTTTTTGATCTCGTCGTCGCTGGACCGTGCCGTCACATTCAACACCGAGTAGGCGTCGGCCAGTGACGGTTTATTGTCCTGCGCCGCCCGTCCGGTTCCCTCGCCGAAACCGCGCGCGGCGGCGAGCATCGCCTCCAACTGGCCGAACTCCGCCGCGCTGAAGCCCAATTCACCGCTCACCCGCAACAGCAAGACTCGCTCGGCGGGATGCATCACCCCGTCGGCATACGCGGCCTGCAGCAACACTTCCAAAAACATCCGCAGCAAACTGCGCCGCCGCTGGCATTCCTGTTTGAATTGAGCCAAGACTTGATTCAAGGGAAAATCGGCCCGCTTGCCTTCGTTGAACAAGCGCATCGCCGCCTGCTTCAATTCGGCGCTCAGGTTCAGGCGATCCATCACCAGACGGGCGATCTCTATTTCATCCCGGCACACCCGCCCATCGGCCTTGGCCACATGGCCCATCACCGAAAAGGTCGCGGTGAAAAACGCCGCTTGCACCCGCTGCTGGTCGCCGGGATTCAAGCCGCCGTGCAAGACGTGCAGTGTGTATTCGGCGGCCTTGCGGTCCAAACCGTGCCCGAGCGCCACCCCGATCAACGCACCCAAGGGACCGCCGATCAAAAAACCCATGGCGCCG
The DNA here is from genome assembly GCA_963729605.1 of uncultured Gammaproteobacteria bacterium. GTDB lineage: Bacteria > Pseudomonadota > Gammaproteobacteria > DRLM01 > DRLM01 > CAKKSB01. The sequence continues at coordinate 395,043 of CAVSNY010000006.1, forward strand.
CCCAGCGCCTTTCCCCACCAACTCACGTTAGCCTCCCAAGCTGTAGAACAATCCTGAAAAACAGGGATCAAGCACGAAACGAAAATCTCCTGACTAAAGTCCGGCGTTGACGATCCGGCAAAATACATCAATCTGAAAACAATGGACCGCGGAGGACGCGGAGTTCACAGAGGAAAACAAGGGCTCCGCGTCCCGCGCGAAGTCACCCGGCGGGTGAACTCGCCAACGCCACACATTATCCTGATTTCCGCGCCCCCCAAGGTTGGCCGCTGCGATTTTCAGGATTAATCCCGTTACGTTTTATAGCGCGCCGTCCTTATTTCGCCACCAGGCTGCCGCGATACATCCGCATCTCGCAGGTAAAAATATATTCGCCCGGCGCCGGCGGCGTCAGCCGCAGCTCATACGGTTTACCGACCGGCAGATCGGCGCTCAACTTCAGTTTTTCGAAGATCACCTTTTCCGCGCAGGGGCTGGGATCCTTGCGCAAAAAACGCAGTACCAGCGGCTGTCCGGCCCGCACCTCGATGCGCGACGGCGTGTAGACGCCGTCCGCCACCAGCACCGTCACCGGTACGTCGCCCGCGATCTGCGCGCGCGGCCGCGACAGCCAAAACCACCCGACGATGAGCAGGATCAACAACAGGCCCAGCAGATTCACCCACAGCGTCATGCCGCGGCCTCGCGCACCTTGAACCAGCGCAGCCGGTTGGCGTTACTCACCACCGTCACCGACGACAAGGCCATCGCCGCGCCGGCGATCATGGGATTGAGCAACACACCGGCGAGCGGATACAGCACCCCCGCCGCCACCGGTATGCCGACGATGTTGTAAATGAACGCGCCGAACAGATTCTGTTTGATGTTGCGCAGGGTCACCTGCGACACGGCGATGGCATCGACCACGCCGTGCAGCGAACCGCTCATCAGCGCGATGTCGGCGCTCTCGATGGCGACATCGGTGCCGGTGCCGATGGCGTAGCCCACATCGGCCTGCGCCAGGGCCGGCGCGTCGTTGACGCCGTCGCCCACCATCGCCACCACCGCGCCGGCCGCCTGCAATTCGGCGACGCGCGCCGCCTTGTCCTGCGGCAAGACCTCGGCGATGACCTCGTCGATACCCACCTGCCGCGCCACCGCCTCGGCGGTGAGCCGATGATCGCCGGTGAGCATCACCACCTTCAAACCCAGCGCGCGCATGCGCGCGACGGCGGCCCGCGCATCGGCCTTGACCGGATCGGCCACCGCGACGAGCCCCGCCAACACCCCGTCCACCGCCAAATAGATGGGCGTGGCCGCCTCGCGCGCCAACGCGGTGATGTGCGCATCGGCCGCCGCCACCGTCACGCCGCGTTCATCCATCAATTTACGATTGCCGAACAAGATTTGCCGAGCGCCGATTCGAGCAGACACACCGCGGCCCATGACGGCCTCGAAGCGTTCGACGGCGGATAAAGTCAGTTCGCGAGTCCGGGCGGCCGCCAACACCGCCGCCGCGAGGGGGTGCTCCGAACCGGTTTCCACGCTCGCCGCCAGTTGCAATAACGTCGCCTCATCCCAGTCTGACAGGGCGACGATGCGCGTCACCGCCGGCCGGCCCTCGGTCACCGTGCCGGTCTTGTCCACCACCACCGTGGTGAGCCGCGCCGCCTGCTGCAAGGCCTCGCCGTTGCGGATCAAGACGCCGTATTCCGCCGCCTTGCCGACGCCGACCATGATCGAGATCGGCGTCGCGAGGCCGAGCGCGCAGGGGCAGGCGATGATCAGCACGGTCATGGCGGTCACGATCGCGAAGCTGACCGCGGGCGCGGGACCGAAGTTGTACCAGGCCAGAAAGGTGATCGTCGCGACGATCATGATGCCGGGCACGAACACCGCCGACACCCGGTCGGCCAAACGGCCGATGGCCGGCTTGCTGCCCTGGGCGCGCCGCACCATCTCGATGATGCGCGCCAGCACCGTGTCGCGGCCGATGCGTTTGGCCTGGAACAAAAAGCTGCCGCCGAGGTTGATGGTGCCGCCCACCACCTCGTCACCCACGCGTTTGATCACCGGCATGGGCTCGCCGGTCAACATCGATTCATCGACGTTCGACTCGCCGTCGATCACCACGCCGTCCACCGGCACCCGCTCGCCGGGCCGCACCCTCACGCTGTCGTCCAGCCCGACCTCGGCGAGCGGGATGTCGCGCTCCTCGCCGTTGCGCAGCACCCGCGCGGTCTTGGGCTGCAGGCCGATCAGGCGGCGGATGGCCTGCGAGGTGCGGCCGCGCGCGCGCATTTCCAGCGCGGCGCCGAAATTGACCAGGGCGATGATGATCGCCGCCGCCTCGAAATAGGCATGCCGGGCGAGGCTCGGCACCGCGTCGGGAAAGATCACCACCGCCATCGAATACGACCAGGCCGCGCCGGTGCCGAGGGCGATCAAGGTATCCATATTGGCGTTGTGAACCTTGAAGGCCTTCCACGCCGCGAGAAAGATGTGGCCGGCGGAATACACCATCGCCGCCAGGGTCGCCAGGCCCGCCGCCAGCCAAAACCCGCGGCCGCTACCGTCACTCAAGGACGGCAGCCAGCCCGACAGGTCACCGATCATCAGCGGCGCGCCAACGGCACCCGCCACCATCGCTTTGTTGAGTAAACGCCGGTAATGGGCCGCCTCGATCGCCTGTTTTTCATCCTCGTCCTCGACACCGCGCAGCTCCGCGGCGTCGTAGCCGGCGGCTTTGACCGCGGCAACCAGTTCGGCGGAACCCGCCTCGCCGCTCACCGACGCGGTACGCTCCACCAGATTCACCGCGGCCTCGCGCACGCCCGGCACGGCGCGCAGCGCGGTCTCCACCGACGCGACGCAACCCGCGCAGCTCATACCGGCGATCGACAGCCTGATCGGGCCAGGCTCCTGGGCGGCATGTTGGAAAGAATCGCTCATAAGCGGGCTAGCTTACACTCATTCAATGAGCACTTTCAGGCCGGCCGGCGCGACTACAAACAAAAGGCTTGATTTACCGCGACGAAACACCGTAGATTCAAGGCGGACAGTGCGTGGCAAAGGGATGCTGGCGCGCCACTTTCGCCCTTCACGGCGGCGCCCGTTTTACCGGCCGGCCTCGACCGGCCACTTTAAAAAGGCACACCGGTGCCGTAACCCTGTGGCAAGCTGAATTACCGTGATACCGTGCGGCTGATCGACCCGCGGGACAAGAGAGGGACTGGAGAAATGAGTCTGAGTCCAAAAGAAATGGTGGCCGGCGCCATCGAAATCGCATCCCTGCCCGAAGTGTTCCTGAGGGTTAATGAAATGATCGACAGCCCGCGTTATTCCGCGGCGGACATCAGCACCGTCATCAGCAGCGACCCCGGCCTCACCGCCCGCCTGCTCAAGATCGTCAACAGCGCCTTTTACAGCTTCCCCTCGCAGATCGACAGCATCTCGCGGGCCATCACCATCATCGGCACCCGCGAACTGCGCGACCTGATCCTCGCGACCTCGGTGGTGCGGGTCTTCAAAGGCATTCCCAACGATTTGGTCACCATGGACGATTTCTGGCGCCACAGCATTTGCTGCGGTCTCGCCGCCCGCGCCCTCGCCACCAAACGCGGCGAACGGCTGGTCGAGCGTTTCTTCGTCGCCGGCCTGCTCCACGACATCGGCAGCCTGCTCATCTACCGCAAAATCCCCGAACTGGCGCGCGAGGCCCTGCTGCGCTGCCAGCACAACGACGTGCCTTTGTACCGCGTCGAACAGGACATCATGGGTTTCGACCACGCGGCGGTGGGCGGCGAAATCCTCCGCAAGTGGAAACTGCCGGAGCATTTGCAAGAGGCGGTGGAATTTCATCACACGCCGAGCCGGGCCGAGCGCTTCCCGCGCGACACCGCGCTGATCCACATCGCCGACGTCGTCGCCGACGCCATGCAATACGGCAATTCCGGCGACCCGCGGGTCCCGCCGATGGACGCCGACGCCTGGCGCTTCGCGGAACTCAACGACGACATCATCGCCTCGGTGATGGAGGACGTGGAAAAGCAATTCTCGGCCAGCCTGGAGCTGATCCGCGCCGAACCGCCCAACGTCATCGCCAAGATTCATTGAGCGCGGGCGCTGTACGAAACATCCCTTGGCCGCCAAGTACGCCAAAAAGAAAAACCCCCTCTTCATTGGAAATCTTTTTAAAAGCGTCCTTGGCGTATTTGGCGCCTGGCGGGTCAATCGCGTTTTGACTTCCTCCACACGACCTCAGCGCAAATACGCCTCGCTGGCGTAGCGGCGCATCATGCGATGCGAGTTGAAGAACGAGGCGTTCTTGCAGATGGCGCCCTTCATCACCGCCACCCAGCCCGGCTGATTGGTGTAATACAGCGGCAGCACGACGTTTTCGAGTTTTGCGTATAAGGCCTGCGCGTCGTCGCCGTTGGCGGAGTCGCTGCTGTCGCCGATAGCCCAGCCGGTCACACCTTCGATGCAGGCCTCGACCCACCAGCCGTCGAGCACGCTCAGTTGCGGCACGCCGTTGAACGCGGCCTTCATGCCGCTGGTGCCGCTCGCCTCCAAAGGCCGCAACGGGGTATTCACCCACACATCGGCGCCCGCCACCAGATCCAAGGCCAACGCCATGTCGTAACCGGGCAAAAAGGCGCCGCGCACATCCCCCGCCAATTCGCGAAAATGGAGGTGGGCCTGGGTGATCAGGCCTTTTCCACCCTCGTCGCGCGGATGGGCCTTGCCGGCCATCACCAGTTGAAACGGCCATTGCTGCGCGATGTTTTTTAAACGCGCCACATCGGAGAACAGCAGGTCGGGGCGCTTGTACGCGGTCATGCGCCGGGCGAAGCCGAGGATGGGCACCTTGGGATTGAGCGTGACGCCGGTGAGCGTCTTCACCTTGTCGATGAGCCTGGCCTTGGCCGCGCGGTGCGCCTCCCAGATCGCGGCGTCGGGGATGCAGCAATCGGCGCGGATCAGCAGCTCCGGCTCGTGGCTCCAGCCGGGCAGATGCAGATCGAACAATTTATTGAAACTCGGGCTGGTCCAGGTGTGGGGATGCACGCCGTTGGTCACCGCACGCACCCGGTAACCGGGAAACATGCGGCGCGACACCTCGGCGTGGCTTTTGGCCACGCCGTTGACGTAATCGCTCAAGTTGAGCGCCAGCCGCGTCATATTCAACGCGTCGTCGCCGGCCAGGCGCTTCAACGTGACCAGGTCCAGATAATCCTCGCCCAACACCCGCCGCACCAGATCGTAGGAGAAGCGGTCGTGGCCGGCCTCCACCGGGGTGTGGGTCGTGAAGTTGCACAGCTCGCGCACCCGTGGAATATCGTAAGGCGATTCCCCCGGCCGCAACTCCGTGGGAGGAAAGGCGTAACGGTTCAACAATTCCGCCGCGAGCAGGGCCGAGTGGCCTTCGTTCATGTGATATTGGCTGATGGTCAAACCCAGCGCCTGCAAGAGGCGCACGCCGCCGATACCCAGTATCACCTCTTGTTTGAGGCGATACACCTCATCACCGCCATACAGAAAACGGGTGAGCTGGCGATCGTCTTCGCCGTTCTCGTCCAGATCGGTGTCGAGCAGGATGACCGGTTCAGAGCTGTCGTCGGTGAGGCCGCGCACCAGATATAACCACGCCCCCACCCAGACCCGCCGCCCCTCGATGGTCACCACCACCTTGGCGTCCAAGGGCGTGGCCGCCGCGGCCGGATTCCAGGCATCGGGCAATTCACGCTGGCGGCCTTGTTCATCCAGTTCTTGCCGGAAATAACCGGCGCTGCTGACCAAGGTCACCGCCACCATCGGGATTTCCAAATCGGCGGCGGAACGCAGCGTATCGCCCGCCAGCACCCCCAACCCGCCCGCGTAGGTGGGGATATCGGACCGCAAGGCGATCTCCATGGAGAAATAAGCGAAACGCGGACCGTAGGTATAACGTTGCAACATCGGCGCCCCCCCGTGACTGGCCCGGATATCCTGCGCTCGGCGCGGGCGGATCACAAGGCGCGCCATGACCGCCGAGCGCGCCGTACGTCAACGTCAATTCATGAGATCAAGACAGGTGTTGCTCGGCGGCCTTGACGCCCGCGCCGTCGGCCGACCGCGGCCAAGCCGGCAATAAACTCGCCAGCCCCGGCCCCAACACCCGCTCGGTTTGCGCCATGGCCGCCGCCTGCACCTCGGGGCCGCCTTTGCTCAACGGCCAACGCAGCTCGGGCAGCGACGGCTCCAGGGCGATGACCGTCGCGCCGCAACCGGCCGGGCAGCGATGAACGCTGAAGGGCTCCCCGCTCAAATACCAGGGCCGGCGACGGTACAGCAAAAGATAGAGTATCTCCACCATCGACCACGGACCGTTCACGGCCCGCTCCAAACCGGCCCGCCCCTCGCGATTCGCCGAGACGTGATGCAGAATCAAGGAATCCAGCCCGTGCTTGCAACAAAGCGACTCGCTGGGGGCCAGTTCGATGGTCGCGCCGTCGGCGAACAACTCGCCGTCGATCGTCACCGGCCGGTACAACACCGGCATGGCGGCGCTGGCCATGATGCGCGGCGCCAGCACGCCGCTGGAAAAACACGTCTTGGCGCCGGTGCTCAAATTCATGGCCAAGGCATAAAACGGGATGCGGCATTCTTCGAAGGTCTGCGCCGCGAGATGGCGCCGCACGAAATCCATCGCCGCCGCGGTATCGGACAAGCCGGTATACCCGCGCCCCTTGTGCACCGCCAACTGCCAGGCCAGGCGCAGCCAGCCGTCGGGGGTCCAATATTCCGCGGCCCGCACCTGGGCGATCGCCGCCGCCCACTTCGCCAACGGTGTGCCGCTCGCCGCCACCCCACCCACCAGCGCGCCCGCGCTGCAACCGGAAACGGCGCTCACGGCGATACCCAATTTCTCCAAGGCCAGTAAAAAGCCGGTGTGGGCGTACACGCCGCGGCCGCCGCCGGCACTCAGCACCACGCCGACCCGGGGACTTTGGCTCATTTTGATTCGATCACTCATAGAAACAAACCGGAAACATCGTGATGGCGCGACCGGGCACGCTGCGTCCCGGCCCCTCTGGTAAATGCGAAGACTAAAAACGCCCAATTCAATTCCGTCGCCGACGGACGGCGCGGCGGCTTTTCATTACATCCCGCGGCCGGCTTATTTTCCCAAGGAACGCTGCTGCATATCGTACCACGCGGCATACACCGGATCGGGCCAGCGCGATTGAAACCATTCGACCACCGCCGCGATCTCCTGTTCCGATAATTTGTCGCCCCATGCCGGCATCTTGCCTTGGCCCGGCGGACTGCCGTCACGAATCATGGCGCGCAGCATCGCCGTGGGATGGTGCCATTCATGACCGCTGCCGTTGAGCGGCGGCGGCGGAAAAAATCCGTCCGCGTCACGCTGCCGCCAATTGGGCGCGCCTTCGCCGTTCGCGCCGTGACAGATCGCGCAGTGCTGCGCGAACACCCGTTGCCCCAAGGCCAACTGCTGCGGATCATAATCGCGCACCGCGTTGCTGCCGGCCAGGGTCTCCACGCCCGCCGGACCGCGGCCCACATCACACCCGCTCAACACCAAGCACGCGATTGCTACAAACCGGATCCATGGCCAGTCAATCATGGCATCTCACCTGTCGCGCACCGCCATAAAAGAAACCAAGAATAAATCTCCTCGCTAAAAATAATCTCCGCGACGTCGAAAATCCGCGATGGATTTTCTCAAGCCCTGGCTAAAGCATAGCCGTGATTCCCGCCATCGCTACCTTTCAAAGTGATCCGCGTGTTCATCATGTGGAAGGTTCATTTGTCGCACCGACTCGCCGCAGCGCGCCCGGGTCGCACGATCGACCATGATCCGCGGATTGCCGAGCAGACGCTGACACGACGCTTCAACCGACAGCGTATTCGCCGCTTCATACCGCGCCGGGAATTCGGGCACGGGCAACATTTCCCAGCGCGACTCTTCATGCGGTTTGGGATTATCCCGGCTCAAATAAGACCACGGTCCATGTACCACCGGCGGCGAGTCATCCTGCTTCGAAGCGGCAGAGTCGATCGCTGCGCTGGGCACCGGTTGCGAAGACGCGTCCATGCCGTGATGATGGTGTTGCCCCGCCTCTTCCGCGGTTACGATGGACCCGCCGCTCGACAGGCCGGCGCATAAAATAATTACGGCAAACGGTTTCATGGCTATTCTCCAAAACCGGCGGGGCCGGTGCCGCCCATAGTGTGTTCGAAGTCGAGCAGGCCGCCACGCTCGGCCACCGACTCGTTGAAGGTCATGTCGAAGGCGAATACCAGTCCGACCTGCACGCGATGCTCCGAGTCATAACCCAGTGCGGCGGCCAAGGTGTCGTCGTTGCGGCGATAAAAATATTGCGCCGCGACATCCACGCCGCTGCCGAGGCGATAGACATAACTCGCGCCGGCCAGCAGCGCGCCGGCGTGATTGAAATCGCCGTAGTCCTGCCAGGCCGCCAGCAAGGCGGTTCGCCAGCGGGTTTGCAGATGGGGACGGTGGGCATAACGCAAGGCCGCCGCGACGCTGGTGAGCGCGGCGCGCGCTCGTGCCGCGGGGTTGTCGAGCGCGGCGACGTCTTCACCTGAACGCACGATGGCCTGCGCATCGGCCACCCATTCGCCTTCGGGATCGTCATTGAGATGGTAAGACAGCGCCGCCAGCAGCGAGGTCACCGCGACGTTGTCCAACCCAGCAACGGCACGGGCGTTTTGCTGATCGACGCGCAGCGCGGCGTAACGCAGCCCCCGTTCCACTTTAAATGCCACCGGCAATTCATAAGCGACCCCGATGGACGCGCCGTTGAAATCCTGCGCGCCCACCGCGCCGCCCGCATCGCGTTCGGCGCGCCCGGTGACGGCCGCATCGAACCTCCAGGCCGGGCGCCACCACCACGCCGCCTGTATGAGGTTGCCGAATACTTGATCTTCTTCCGCCAGCGAGACCGAAGAGGCATTGGCGACCACGGTAAAATCCAACAAGTCGTCTTCGCGCAGCACCGGAAAATGCAAGAGCGTGTTGGGCAGCCGATGACGGCCCATGACCAAATCATAACGCGGCCCGCCGATACCGACGTAAGCCTGCGACACGAACATACCTTCGCTGATTTCCCGCTGCTCTTCCACAATTCGCAAACCCAATCCGGCGTACCCATACTGCCCGGGCTTGAACAGATATTTGCTGAAGCCGAGCAGCAGGCTGCTGTCGCCGATATCGAGTTCGGTGTCTTGTTCATCACCGCCGTCGGTTGCGTCCCGCGCATTGGTATTCAACGTGACGACGGCCCGCCCGCCGATAGTGAATTCGGGAAACACCTCCGGATCGAGCTCCAGGGCGAACGCACTCTGATTCACCAGCAGACCCAGCGCCAGGGCGCCGCCGATTTTTAAACGGGTTTTCATCTTCCGCATGACCCGCCCCTTATTGATTGATCGAAATGGAAGGGACATACGGCACGTCGCCCATATCCTCGTATTCGAGCATGGTGATCATGCCGCCCGGATACACGCCGTTATTGCGGCTCTGCGATTCCTTGTGATCGTGAAAATCCCAGAAGCCGGGGTTGTCGCCGAACACCACGATGTCCACGGTCTTGCCCGGCGTTACCGGCACGGTGTTGAGGCGCAGCGGCTGCGGCAGCGGATTGCCGTCTTCGGCGACTTTCCAGAATTGATGGCCGTGCAAATGCATGTGATGGTCGAACACGCCGCCGTTGATCAGCCGGATGCGGATGTATTCGCCCGAGCGGATCTTGATATGGCCATGCTCCATGGTGGCGGGAAACGATTTGCCGTTGATCGCGAAAAAATTGGGACGCACCTCGGCGGCGGCGGGGTTGGCCATGCCCTGCAAATAAGGCGGCCGCCAGCCCGCGTCGATCGCCTTTAAAAACTCTTGATAGTTTCTGAAGAAGCCATGGGTGAGATGCGAAGGCCGCCGACGTGTCATCAATTGATTGACCCGTTTCATGCCGCCCAATAAATCGTTGATGCCTTGCCGGGTCATGTTGACGTCGAAGGCCTCCAGCATCAACACGTAATCGCGGGTGTAGGGAAAGGCCCGGCGGATCGGATCGTCGGGACTGTCGATGATGAAGGCGCCGTGCAGCGCCGACATCATGTGCAGCGGCGTGCCCCAATGGCAGTGATAAAAACGCGTGCCGGCCGGGCGGGCCTGAAAACGATACGTGAACACTTCCTCGGGATGCACCGGGTCTTGGCTGGACATCGGCACGCCGTCCATGGTGTAGATCAAATCCACGCCGTGCCAATGAATGGTGTGCATCTCCTCCGTCTTGTTGGTGATGTTGACCTTGATCCAATCGTTTTCCTGCACCCGGAACACCGGCCCCGGCACCTGACCGTTGAAGGCGAACACCGGAAAACGCACGCCGGGCAACACTTCGTGCTCGACCAATTCGAAGGTCATGTCGAATTCCCGATAGGCCACCGCGTCGTCGGCGGGCGCGCCGGGCGGCGCGCTGCGGGCGCCGATCATATTGTGGCCGGACTGAAACATCATCGAGCCGTGGCCGCCCACATATTCATGCGCCGCCGGGGTTGCCGCGGGTTCCGCGCCGCTCGCCCGCGCCGCGAGACCGGCGGCGATCACACCGCCGCCCAACGCCGCGGCGCCGCGCAGAAAATCCCGCCGCGTACAGGCCGGGGCATCGTCCGGCGCCGCGGCGGACGGGGATGCCGCCGAATAAACCTCGTTCATCATCGTTTCTCCAAATCGGATCATGGATTCTTTACGGCGGCGCATGTTTTCGCATACGAAGCGCCGCCGTATCACGCCGGACGGCGCGCGCAGCGCGCAGTGCCGGCTTCGATCAAACAGTCGGGCTTAAAGAGACGTGATGGGAGGGCGAGTATGGACGGGGCTGTCCGCCGCGACCGGCAAGACATGCCAAATCGGGACATAGACCGGATGATGTTTGGCGAGGGGTGGCAATAATGTGGAGGGAATGGCGAGGCAACAATGGCCGCCGGCGGCGCAATCGCCGTCGTGAGACGACAGCGTATGTTCGTCCGCCGCAACCGTTACCTGCTCATGATGATGCGCCGCGGCATGTTCACCGTCCGGCGCGGCGCTCACCGCGGTGGACGCCGGCTGAACAAAGGCGCCGACCGCCGCCACCGCATGCAAGGACAGGTTGGCGAGGGTAATCAGGAGGATCATGCTGACGATCTTGCGCAACATGCGGCGGCCTTGACGAGAAGTCCGGTTATTAACTACCGGCGGGCGTGTTTCTGTCAAGCCGACGAGCGGCGGTGGTGGGCAACACCGCTTTGCATAAGTCGGCATCAACGGCCCATGCGCACGGTCTGCGCGCCTTCGGTCAACACGAACTCCTTGAAGATCTGCGCCACCGGCGAAAGCCGTTTGCCGTGCCGATTTACCACATACCAATGGCGCAAAATGGGAAACGCCTCCACGTCCAGCACCACCAGCCGCTGCAATTCCAGCTCCAGGGCCAGGGTGTGAATCGACACGATGCCCAAACCCAAGCCCGCCTCCACGGCCTGCTTGATGGCCTCGTTGCTGTTCATCTCCATGCCGGTGGACAGCTCCACCCCCTTGTCGGTGAAGAACCGCTCCATGGCGGTACGGGTCCCCGAGCCGCGCTCGCGCATCACGAAGGTCTCTTGCTGCAAACGTTTCAGGGAGACTTGTTTCTCGCCGACCAAGCCATGCCCGGGCGCGGCGATGATCACCAGCGGGTTTTCCATGAACGGTTCCGCCACCAGTTCCAACCCCTGGCTGGGCGGCCGCCCCATGATCACCAGGTCGGCGTCGTTGCTGTCCAGATGCCGCAGCAGGCCCTCGCGGTTGGTCACGTCGAGACTGATGGTGATGTGTTTGTAACGCTGGCTGAAGGTGGCCAGCAGTCGGGTCGCGAAATAATTGGCGGTACTCGCCACCCCGATCACCAGCCGGCCCCGTCGCACGCCCTTGAGTTCTTCCATCACCCGCTGGGCCTCGTTCAATTCCTGGGCGATGGTCCGGCTGTAGTGGTGCATCTCCCGGCCGGCCTCGGTGAGATATACCTTTTTCCCGATCTGTTCAAACAGCGCCAGCCCCGCCTGTTCTTCCAAGAGCTTGATCTGCATGGAGACGGCTGGCTGGGTGAGGTGTAATTCCTCGGCGGCGCGGGTATAGCTGCCATGGCGGGCCACGGCCTCAAAAACCTTCAATTGGCGAAAGGTGACATTCATCGCGATTCGATTCCGTATAACTCATAAGTAAAAACTTATGTCATACATCATATTTATTTAATTTACATTATGCAATCCAGGACCTATACTTTTCCGCCATAGCGCTCAGCAGCGATCAGCGCTCCTGTATGCGGTCCCCATCGCCGGCATTCGGTGAGGACTGGAAAAACCGACTCACTTTTTATTAATGGCGAGGAGATTCAACATCATGGCCGTAAAGACTTACAAAGCAGGCGTAAAAGAATATCGCGAAACCTATTGGATGCCCGATTACACCCCCCTCGACACCGACATCCTGGCCTGTTTCAAGATCACCCCGCAGCCGGGCGTGCCCCGTGAAGAGGCCGCCGCCGCGGTCGCCGCCGAATCCTCCACCGGCACCTGGACCACGGTGTGGACCGACTTGCTGACCGACATGGACTATTACAAAGGCCGCGCCTACCGCATCGAAGACGTGCCCGGCGACGACAGCTGCTACTACGCCTTCGTGGCCTACCCCATCGACCTGTTCGAAGAAGGCTCGGTGGTCAACGTCTTCACCTCGCTGGTCGGCAACGTATTCGGCTTCAAGGCCATCCGCGCCCTGCGTCTCGAAGATGTGCGTTTTCCCATCGCCTACGTGAAGACCTGCGGCGGCCCGCCCCACGGTATCCAGGTCGAACGCGACGTCATGAACAAATATGGCCGTCCGCTGCTGGGCTGCACCATCAAGCCCAAGCTCGGCCTGTCCGCGAAGAACTATGGCCGCGCCGTGTACGAATGTCTGCGCGGCGGTCTCGACTTCACCAAGGACGACGAGAACATCAACAGCCAGCCCTTCATGCGCTGGCGTCAGCGCTTCGACTTCGTGATGGACGCCATCAACAAGGCCGAAGCCGAAACCGGCGAACGTAAAGGCCACTATCTCAACGTGACCGCGCCGACCCCGGAAGAGATGTACAAGCGCGCCGAATACGCCAAAGAAATCGGCGCCCCGATCATCATGCACGACTACATCACCGGCGGCTTCACCGCCAACACGGGTCTCGCCAACTGGTGCCGCGACAACGGCATGTTGCTGCACATCCACCGCGCCATGCACGCGGTGCTCGACCGCAACCCGCACCACGGTATCCACTTCCGCGTGTTGGCCAAGATCCTGCGCCTGTCCGGCGGCGACCATCTGCACTCCGGCACCGTGGTCGGCAAGCTCGAAGGCGATCGCGAGGCGACCCTCGGCTGGATCGACATCATGCGCGACAAGTTCATCCAGGAAGACCGTTCGCGCGGCATCTTCTTCGATCAGGACTGGGGTTCCATGCCCGGCGTATTCCCGGTCGCCTCCGGCGGTATCCACGTGTGGCACATGCCCGCGCTGACCGCGATCTTCGGTGACGACTCCGTGCTGCAATTCGGCGGCGGCACCCTGGGCCATCCCTGGGGCAACGCGGCCGGCGCCGCGGCCAACCGCGTCGCGCTGGAAGCCTGCGTCGAAGCGCGCAACGAAGGCCGGCAGATCGAGAAGGAAGGCAAGGACATCCTCACCAACGCCGCCAAAAACAGCCCGGAACTCAAGATCGCCATGGAAACCTGGAAAGAGATCAAGTTCGAATTCGACACCGTGGACAAACTGGACGTGGCCCACAAATAAGGTGCATGCAAATCCGCACGGGTTTGCATGCACACCTCCCCCTCTCCCGCGTGCGGGCGAGGGCCGGGGTGAGGGCCTCTCCGAATACCACTGACCGAATCGAACCGAACTTTAACTTTGGAGTTTAAGCAATGAACCAAATGCAAGATTACAAATCGAGCCTGACCGACGTCACCAGCCGCAAGTTCGAGACCTTCTCCTATCTGCCGGAAATGAGCAAAGAGCAGATCCGCAAACAGGTGCAATACATCGTCAGCAAGGGCTGGAACCCGGCCATCGAGCACACCGAGCCGGAAAACGCCTTCGACCACTATTGGTACATGTGGAAGCTGCCGCTGTTCGGCGAAACCAACATCGACACCATCCTGGCCGAGGCCGAGTCTTGCCACAAGGCGCACCCCAACAATCACGTGCGCTTGGTGGGCTACGACAACTACGCCCAGTCCAAAGGTGCCGAGATGGTGGTGTTCCGCGGCAAACCCGTGTAATTCCTGGCCAGGCTGAGCTTGGAAATGAAGCCCCTGGCCGCGCAAGCGGACAGGGGCTTTTTTCTACCCTAACCGATACGAACCTTAAGCAGAGGATACCGCGCCGGATCCTGCGCCTAATGTTTGCCGAATTTTTAAGGAGAGCCGTCGTGAGCGAGCACAACACCGAGCAATACCGCATCCAGAATCAGCCTTATTACCGGCCGGTCGCCGACGAAACGGCGCTGTATGAAGCGGCCTACGGCGCGCGCATGCCGATGATGCTGAAAGGTCCGACCGGCTGCGGCAAATCGCGCTTCGTCGAATACATGGCCTGGAAACTCGGCCGGCCGCTGATCACCGTCGCCTGCAACGAAGACATGACCGCCTCCGATCTGGTCGGCCGCTTTTTGCTCGACGCCAACGGCACACGCTGGCAGGACGGCCCGCTCACCACCGCCGCGCGCATCGGCGCGATCTGTTATCTCGATGAAGTGGTGGAGGCGCGCCAGGATACGACGGTGGTGATTCATCCGCTCACCGATCACCGCCGCCAATTGCCGCTGGAAAAGAAAGGCGAACTGGTCAGTGCCCATCCCGATTTTCAATTGGTGATCTCCTACAATCCCGGCTATCAGAATCTGATGAAGGATTTGAAGCAATCCACCAAACAACGCTTCGCCGCGCTGGATTTCGACTATCCGCAAAGCGACGTGGAAACTGAAGTGGTGGCCCACGAAACCGGCATAGATTTGGAGACCGCCGGCAAGCTGGTGCAAATCGCCCACCGCGCGCGCAATCTCAAAGGCCACGGCCTCGACGAAGGCATCTCCACCCGTCTGCTGGTCTACGCCGGAAACCTGATCGCCAAAGGCATCGCGCCCAAGGCCGCCTGCGCCATGACCCTGGTGCGTCCCATCACCGACGACCCGGACATGCGCGACACCTTGGACGCGGCCATCGCGACGTATTTTTAAATAAATGTAGGGTGGGTTAGCGCAGCGTAACCCGCCGATCCGCGCCGGCAGGCGCACCTTGTAAATAAGTTCAGACAAAAATGGAGTCGTTACGCGACAGGGGTGGGGTTACGGCGCGAAGCACCTAACCCACCCTACATTGGGGAAACAACCATGGCCGTAAAACTCGACGATTACCGCGAACTGCTGGAAGGCATCAATCCGACCCTGCACGACACGCTCGAGGCCAACTTCAGCGAGGCCGCGCGGGTGATGTCGCCGCAGGGTCTGCATAATTATCTCGAAGGCACGCGCGCGCTGTCGCAACTCGGCCGCGGCACGGACCTCATCGCGTCTTATCTCGAAAACATGCCCGCCGTGGTCAAGGAGTGCGGCGAAGAGGTGATCGGCGACAGCGTCAACGCCGCGCTCAACCTGGTCTCCATGGTGAGCGGCGAGATCATCGCCCTGCTGTTCGCCACGCTGCCCACCGCCGCGCGCCGCTTGGGCGACGCCGAATTGCTGCGCGCGTATCTCGGCCTGATCCATCAACTCTCCGCCAAGGTGCCGCGCGGCTTGCGGCCCATGCTCGCCCATCTCGACGAGCTGTTTTCCAAACTCACCCTCGGCGGCTTGCGGCGCTGGGCCTTGTGGGGCGCGCAGGCCCATGGCCGCGATTTCCAGACGCAAATACTCTATTTCAATCTGCAAAGCGCCGACAGCCAAGCGGTGTTGCAGAAGGAACGCCGCGGCACCTTGTTCGTCGACAGCCAGCGCAAATTGAATTTTTATCTGCGCGCCTTGTGGGCGCGCGATTTCTTCATGCGGCCCACCTCGGGCGATTATGAAAGCCGCGAAGGTTACAAACCCTATATCGAGCAGCGCGTCATTCATCTGCCCGACGCCTTCGACGATTACGCCGGCATCTCCGGCAAGGAACTCTACCGCGCCGCCGCCGCCCACGCCGCCGCGCATCTGGTCTACACCCGCGCGCCGCTCTCCGCCGAGGCGCTGACGCCGGCGCAGATGATCTTCATCGCGCTGTTCGAGGACGCGCGCATCGAACACCTGGCGATCGGCGACTTTCCCGGCCTCAAACAATTGTGGCGGCAATTCCACGAGAAACTGCGCGAGGTGAGTTGCGCGGTGGACCCGGTGGTGGAATTGCTGGAACGCGCCGCCTTCGCCATGCTCGACGATTCCTATGTGGACGTCGATCCGTGGGTGCGCGACGCCGCCGCGGCCTTTCGCACTGAATTCGCGCAGCGGCCGCAGAACCCGCGTTTGAGCTGGGACCTGGGCGTGACCTTCTACAATGAATTGAGCGGGCGCTACGCCATTCCCAGTTTGCGCGTGCTGGAGTCGGTGGCGATCCCCTATCGCGACGACAACCGCTACAGCTGGGCCTACGACGAGGCCGAGTGGCACGCGGCGGAATACCTGCCCGCCAGCCAGCGCCAAGTGCGCAAACGGGTCAGCGTCATGGACATCGCCAACGAAGTGGACTGCGAACTGGCCGGCGACGACGCGCAGGAGGTGTGGATCTGCGACACCGAACTCTATCCCTACGAAGATCACGGCGTCAGCTACAACGAGATGTGGGGCAAGGAGCCGGCCAACGAACCCTATCACTACCAGGAATGGGACTATCAAGTGCAGTTGCACCGCCCCGACTGGGTGACGGTGCTGGAAAAACGCGCGCGCAAAGGTGATCCCGCTCTCATCGAACAAACCTTGCTCGAACATCGCCCGGTCGCGAACCGCTTGAAGCATTTGATCGACGCCATGCAGCCGCGCGGCGTGGTGCGCCAGCGCCGCCAGGAAGACGGCGACGAGATCGACATCAACGCCGCGATCCGCGCGATGGTGGATTTGCGCATGGGCGAGACGCCCGACCCGCGCATCAATATCCGCTATATCCGCAAGACCCGCGATTTAGCGGTGCTGGTGCTGCTCGACCTCTCCGAGTCCACCAACGAAAAACTCGGCGGCAGCGACAAGCCGGTGCTGCAACTCGCGCGCGAGGCGACGACCTTGCTGTCGTGGGCCATCAACGGCATCGGCGATCCCTTCGCCATCCACGGCTTCGCCTCCGACGGCCGCCACGACGTGCAATATTTCCGCTTCAAGGATTTCGATCAACCCTACGACGACGACGCCAAGGCCAGACTCGCCGGCATGCAGGGCGGCCTCTCCACCCGCATGGGCGGCGCGCTGCGCCACGCCGGCCATTATCTGCTGCAACGGCCGCAGCGGCGTAAATTGATCTTACTGGTGAGCGACGGCGAACCGGCCGACATCGACGTGCGCGATCCGCAATATCTGCGTCACGACACCAAGAAGGCGGTGGAGGAATTGGCGAGCCGCGGCGTCACCACCTATTGCCTCACGCTCGACCCCAACGCCGACGACTACGTGGGCCGCATCTTCGGCGCCAATCACTACACGGTGGTCGATCACGTGCAGCGTCTGCCCGAACGTTTGCCTACGCTGTTCATGGGTCTGACCAAATAAGCCCGGGCTGGACTTCCCCGGCCGGGCTGGAGATACTGACGGCGACAACACTGATACCCGCGGCGCGGCCGCGGGAAGGTGAGCGCCCCATGCCATATCGGTCCCGTCTCAACAACATCCCCAGCCTCAGATCGATGCCGGCCACGGTGCCCGCCGCGCGTTACAACCGGGTCCGCCTCGCGCTGCGGCGCTTGGAAAACCCGCTGCGCATCGAACTGCCCGGCCTGCGCAGCCTGGACGTGATACTGGAAGATGAAGTGTGGGCCATCGTCGATCGCGATCTCAACGACATCCCCATCGCGGCGTGGACCGGGTTTGAATCGCGCAGCGCGCTGCACACCCCGCTGCGCTGCACGCTGCATTATTATCACGCCCATGCCAGCGCCATCCTCGACACGGCGCTCAATACCCTGGACCGCATCCTCGGCCAGCGGCTGGCCAGGCACGGCTGACAACAGCACTGCACCGCGCCGGCCAGCCCGGTGCAATCCGACATGGGCTTAAACCCCCGCCGCTGGTAAAATCCGCCCATGTCTTTACGATACGACGCCTTGAAAATTCTCAGTGACGGCGGCTTTCATTCCGGCACACGGCTGGGCGGCGCCCTCGGCGTCAGCCGCACCGCGGTGTGGAAACACCTGCGCGCCTTGGGCGAACTCGGGCTGGATATCTACGCCGTGCCGGGCAAGGGCTATCGCCTGGCCCAGCCGGTGGAATTCTTGGACGCGCGGACTATCACGTCGGCCATGGACGCCGACGCGCGCGCCCTGCTCGGCGGCATCGAAGTCCACCCGCGCCTCGACTCCACCAATACCCATTTAATGAAACAGGCCGCCGCCGGCCTGGCTTCCGGGCACGCCTGTCTGGCGGAATACCAAGAGGCCGGCCGCGGCCGGCGCGGCCGCAACTGGGTCTCGCCCTTCGGCGCCAACATTTATTTATCGATCCTGTGGCGTTTCACCCTCGACCCCACTCAACTCGGCGGCCTGAGTCTCGCGGTGGGCGTGGCCATGGCCCGCGCCCTGCGCGCGGCGGGCGTCGACGGTCTCGGCCTCAAATGGCCCAACGATGTGCTGTGGCAAGGCCGCAAATTGGCGGGCATCCTGCTGGAGATGAGCGGCGAGTCCTTCGGCGCCAGCAGCGTGGTGGTGGGCCTGGGCGTCAATTGCCGCATGCCCAAGGCGGCCGGCGCCCACATCACACAAGCTTGGACCGATCTCGAAGAAATCCTGGGACGCCGCCTCTCGCGCAACACACTGGCGGCTTCCTTATTAAGCGAGGTATTGCCGGTGCTGCGCGATTATCAAACCCAAGGGCTCGCGCCCTTTCTCGACGAGTGGCAACACCACGACGCGATGCGCGGCAAAACCGTCAATCTGCAACTGCCCAATCAATCCATCACCGGCATCGCGGCGGGGGTGGACCGCGACGGCGCCCTGTTGCTGACCCGCGACGGCGCCACCCAGCGCTATCTCGCCGGCGAAATCAGCGTCAGGATGGCGTAACCGGCGATGCGAGCATTCAGCGCAATTTTCTCGGCCCGTCATGCCGGCCCGCGCCGGAGCGACGGCGTGTACGCATTAAACCGCTAATCCAACAACCCAACACGGCTCACACGAAAAAGGATGTTCTCTTGATACTGCTGATCGACATCGGCAACAGCCGCGTCAAATGGGCCAGCCTCCAGCGAGGCAAACGCGCCACCGGCCACAGCGCCCCGCGTCCGCTGGGAAGCGAATGGGAGGCCTTCGCCGCCATGGCGTGGGGCACGCTGCGCGCGCCGAAAAAAATCCTGGTCTGCAACGTCGCCGGTCAAACCCATGCCGAAGCGTTACGCGCCTGGACTCTCCAACACTGGCAAGTCGAACCGCGTTTCATCCTCGCCCAGGCCGCCGCCTGCGGCGTGCGCAACGCCTACACCGTCCCCGAACGTTTGGGCGCCGACCGCTGGGCGGCCCTGATCGCCGCGCGCGCGCGCTGGAAAACAGCGCTGTGCGTGGTCGATGCCGGCACCGCCATCACCCTCGACGTGATCGACGCCGACGGCGCCCATCTGGGCGGCCTGATCCTGCCCGGCATCGAGATGATGCGCCGCAGTCTGCTGGAGCGCAGCGAAGGTATCCGGCTGGCCGCCGATACGCCGGCCCCCGGCGACATCAGCCTGCTGGCCCGCGACACCCGCGACGGCATCGACGGCGGCACGCTCTACGCCGCGGTCGCCGCCATCGACCGCATCATCGCCGACACCGGCGCGGCCTTGAACCTCTCCCTCACCCGCGTCATCACCGGCGGCGACGCGGAAACCATCTTGCCCTTATTGGCCGGACCCTATCATCATGTGCCGGAGTTGGTATTGGACGGCCTCGCCGTCATCGCGGAGGAAAAATGAGAGTCCTGTTTCTATTGCTCATCATCGCCAACCTCGGCCTCTTCGCCTGGCATACTCAAACCCAGCGTCTGGACCAGGCCCTGCTCCTCGGCCCGCAGCCGGTCGATGAACGCACCCCGCCGCTGCTCTTGCTGAACGAACTGCCCAAACAAACACCGCCGGCGGAACCCGCGGCGCCGCGCGAGTCCGCGCTGCAAGAACTCCCCGCCGATCCGCCGCCGCCCGCCGAATTGCCTTAGCGGGCGCGATTACATACAATTTCGGCTCCATCCGATAACAAACTTATCTTCAACGCTGGCGTAGCTCAGTCGGTAGAGCAACTGATTTGTAATCAGTAGGTCACGGGTTCGACTCCTGTCGCCAGCACCAAAAATCAGTAACTTATGAAGATCAGCTTAAGCGGCCTTTTCAGTGTAGACGCCCTGTAGACGTCTTAATACGCATTTAAGTCAGTCTGAAAATCCCTGTGTCGGCGGTTCGATTCCGTCCCTGGTCACCAATAATAACTTCACCTCTCAGTGCAGCCCTTGTAAGCACAGGTATTTAGTGCGCGCAGCAAACCTTGCGGTGGTTTCAGCACCGACCGCACACGCACGAAGTGCGCGGACGCGTGTCGGCGTGTTATTCACGTGCAGGCGCCGTTCAGAAACCGAGAGAGGATATAAAAGTCCCCCCGGGGTGAGTCATACAACGTTACCCGGAGGCGTCGTTAGCTGGAAATGGTGAGGAGGGCTGCGACGGCTATAGCTTAACCACCTCTTAACTCTGGGTGAGCTTATGCAAGTCAATAAACATAATTGGATGCTCAGTACTCTGGGAATTGAGGAGAGTAAAGCCTCTACGTTTATACCAGCTCACAGCGTTGCGTTTTGCATCGACCACCAAAAATCTACACCCCACATGAGGCATAATGTTTTGCGTTACATGAGCTATACACCAGTCGATCATTCCGGTGCCGTGCCCTTTAGATTGCAAGTTTGCGTGCACAGCGAATCGAGCTATCTTTAATGCTGGAAATGTTTTATACCCGTTAGCGCCGTCACAATCGTCTAGCCGCGTTTCGGATTGATTCACTATTTCGCTGCACGTGAGAGTTATGAAACCACAGATGTCCGCATCATCGTCTAGCGAATTAACTAGAACGAAAGTTTTAGCAATATTGGATGAATGAAATTTTTTAGCGTCCCTTATTAGGAACGTTTTTAGCGGATTGAAGTCTTTATCCCCGAGCGAAAACTTTTTAACTGCATCCCCGGGCCTAATTGGCCGCAGAAATAGCGCGCGCTCCGACAAATCTCCCTCCCAATAACCGAATGTCTTCCTCTGGTGGGAAGTTATAATAAAACGTAATTATTTTTTGCGAGTTGTGATCGTCGCGTAACCCCGAGCATTAAACTCATTTACTAATTTTTTACCGCGCGCCAACGCATCATGAGCGGCCTTCGAAGGGCGCCCATATGTAACTTGGCGTTCAAACGCAGTTGCGTCTTCGCCGGAAATTTTGATTCCACCAAATGTGGTAGTCTTCACAGCCATGGATTTGACCCTTTGCCGACCGCGCTAAAAAGCAGCATTTTGCTCTACTTGTTATCGACAAAAAAACCCGCAAGATTATCCGCGGGCGAAAAAAAGAAGTTTCTTAGCAGGCAATTTCCAATTACCTGGAAGTAATTATGGTTCACGCTATACAATTTGTATATAGTTTGTCTACAGTTTTATAAGGCTTGAATATTGAGATTCGAATTAAGTTATTGATTTTTAAGAGTCCGCCTTCCGCCCAGTTGAGCAGCATAACGGTCTTTTCTTTTGCCAATGCTACCCCTGGCCGAATACCAGGTTCCCGAGCGCAATTTATTCAGCTTTAGGGCACGCCCAACTTCCCCGCCTTTGCTCGCCAAACGGAGCCGTTCTGGTTCTGTATAAATTCGCTCTAACAGAGCCGTAGCAAAATCAACCAAATCTTCTGCGTCTGACTCACTAAGAGTTCTTTAAAGACTGCCTATAGAAAGAGCTTTGCCCGTTCTTAGACCGAGCCAATACAGAGGTCGGGCGGGCTTGATGGCATGCGCATGATATTGCCGGACGCCGGTTGTTTCCTTATCTGCTCTCTGCTAATGCTGCTTGCCGAGCAGGGACTGATCGGTAACTCAGCGTGAACGCTAGAAAGAACGCAAAGGGTCGAATTGAGAGGCTACCGAAATGGACTTCGTCGAGCGGCTAATAACCGTGGATTAAAATATCTAGCGGAGGAAGGGCCAAATACCAAGTGCGGCAACCACTTCCTTATCTCACGTATGCATCAAACAAGATGCTCAAGTCAATAGCATCGCCTTCAGCGAGCCTTGGGTTTAAGTTTGACGGTTTAATCTATTGGAATGAACATGACAGGAAACGAGTGGAAGACATACGAAGAAGTCGCAACATTCCTCCTTCATCAGTTTGCAGAGCACTTCGGCCTTGGCCGTTTTGAGGGCAAGCAAGTCGTCCCTGGAGAAAGCGGAACCAAATGGGCGATGATGCAAAGGGGTGCGCGGAAGATGGCAAGCAATTCGTCATAGTCGAATGCAAGCGGTACCCCAACAGAGGTATCAGCCAAGCAATCGTCGCTTCCTTGGCGTGGACAATTCAGGATACAGGCGCGGCTGGCGGCGTCCTTGTTTCACCAGTCGGATTTCAGGATGGCGCGAGGAAGATCGCTGCCGCCACAACAATAAGTGAAGTCACGCTCAGGGAAGACTCTACAACTACTGACTACATGCTTAAGTTCCTCAATAAAATTTTCTGTGGCGTCTCAGACAACATCAGCATTACTGAGAGTATCTCTATTGTCATCCAAGATGAGAGCGGCAATGTCATCGAAACTCGCCGTGGGTAGCTAACCGGAGTTAGAAAACTCTTTATTTACGGGACAAGAGGGTTAATCGGGATGCATCCAATTACGCTGCCAACCTATACGATTTGAAAGCTGGGATATTACCGGGACAGAGTCCAGCGTCAAGCCGAGTTGGATTAAGCGCCATGCCTCATGTCCGATCTTCGGCTCGACATATATCCAGCTGTTATTTGGACTTCATCTTCCGCAGCAATGGCCCTGCATTCTCCAGATAGCGCGCAAGATACGGCGCCGTGCGGCTGGCCGCGGTCCGCGCCACTTGCGCGGGCGGGGCAGCAATCACGATTTGTCCGCCCTCATCACCGGCGCCGGGGCCGATATCGATCACCCAGTCGCTGCCGGCGACGACGCGCATGTCGTGTTCGACTACGATGACGCTGTTGCCGGCCTCGACCAAGCCGTCGAGCTGCGCCATGAGTTTCTCGACGTCGGCCGGGTGCAGTCCCGTGGTGGGCTCGTCGAGGATGTAGAGCGTGTTGCCGCGCGAGGCCCGCTGCAGTTCGGTGGCCAGCTTGATGCGCTGCGCCTCTCCCCCGGAGAGTTCGGTGGCGGGTTGGCCGAGCCGCAGATAGCCGAGCCCCACTTCGCGCAACACATGCAGCGCGGAGTGGAGCGGCGGCGCGTCGGCAAAAAAATCCCACGCCGCGTCCACCGTCAGCGCCAACACGTCGGCGATATTTTTGCCACCGTATTTTATCTCCAGTGTTTTGGGATTGTAGCGCGTGCCATGACAGGCGGGACACGGCGCGTAAACGCTCGGTAAGAACAACAACTCAACCATCACGAAGCCTTCGCCCTCGCAGGTGGCGCAACGGCCTTTGGCGACGTTGAATGAAAAGCGGCCGGCGTCGTAGCGCCGCGCACGTGCGGCGGCGGTCGCGGCAAATAATTTGCGCACGTGATCGAACAGCCCGGTGTAGGTGGCGAGATTGGAACGCGGCGTGCGGCCTATCGGTTTTTGATCGACCCGCACCAAGCGCTTGATGCCTTGCAGGCCGCCACTGATGCGGCCGCCGAGCGTGGTGACCGGGCTGCGTTCGAGTTCGTCGCCCTCTTCCTCATCGGCGCCGAGGACGTGGCCGAGTTCACTCGCCACCAGTTCCACCAGCACTTGGCTGACCAGACTGGATTTGCCCGAGCCGGAAACGCCGGTGATGCTGGTGAAGACACCGAGCGGAAACGCGACGTCGAGCGCGGAAAGATTATTGCGCGTGACACCGCTGAGGCGCAGCCATGCCGTCGGCTCACGCGGCGCGCGCTCCGCCGGCGCGTGATCGGCGAACAAATAAGCCCGGGTCTGCGACTGGGCAATCTCACGCAGGCCGTCGGGCGGACCGCTGTACAGCACGACCCCGCCGTGTTCGCCGGCGGCGGGGCCTACATCGACGATCCAATCGGCATGGCGCACCACGTCGAGTTCATGCTCGACCACGAACAGCGAATTGCCCGAGGCCTTGAGGCGATCGAGCGCGCGCAGCAGTGCTTCAGTGTCGGCGGGATGAAGTCCGGCCGATGGTTCGTCGAGCACGTACACCACGCCGAACAAATTGGAGCGTACCTGTGTCGCGAGCCGCAGGCGCTGCAATTCACCGGGCGATAGCGTCGGCGTGCTGCGCTCCAGCGTGAGATAACCAAGGCCGAGGTCGAGCAACGCGCCGAGGCGCGCCAGCAAATCTTCGGTGATACGCCGCGTCACCAGCGCTTTTTCCGGGTGCTCCTTGGACAATGCGGCGAGATCGGCCGCCGAGCCCTCGGCATAAGGGCGAATCAGTTCGGCGAGTCGGATCAACGGCAGCCGCGCGATGTCGGCGATATCGAGCCCGGCGAATTTCACCGCCAGCGCTTCGCGCCGCAAGCGTTTGCCGCGGCAGAGCGAACACTCGGTCCCCGCCAGATACTGCGCAGCGCGCCGCTTCATCAACGCGCTCTGGCTGTTGGCGAAGGTGTGCAGCACGTGACGGCGTGCGCTGGTGAAGGTGCCCATGTAGCTCGGCTCTTCCTTGCGCTTGAGCGCGCGTCGCACCTCGGCGGGCGTGTAGCCCGCATACACCGGCACCACCGGCTGTTCGTCGGTGAAGAGTATCCAGTCGCGATCCTTCTTCGGCAGCTCGCGCCAGGGCCGGTCGATGTCGTAGCCGAGAGTCACCAGAATGTCGCGGAGACTCTGGCCATGCCAGGCGGTCGGCCAGGCGGCGACCGCGCGCTCGCGAATGGTGAGCGTGTCGTCGGGTACCAGCGAACGTTCGGTCACCTCGTAGACGCGACCCAGACCGTGGCATTGCGGACACGCGCCTTCGGGCGTGTTCGGTGAGAACGATTCCGCATACAGCAATTCTTGGCCGCGCGGATAATGGCCGGCCCGTGAATACAACATGCGCAGCAGATTGGCGAGCGTGGTGACACTGCCCACCGATGAACGGGTGGTGGGCGAACCGCGCTGCTGCTGCAGCGCCACCGCGGGCGGCAGGCCGTCGATCTCATCGACATCCGGCACCGCCATTTGATGAAACAGCCGCCGAGCGTAGGGTGAAACCGATTCGAGATAACGCCGCTGCGCCTCCGCGTACAGCGTGCCGAAGGCCAGCGACGACTTACCGGAACCCGACACACCGGTGAATACCACCAGGGCACCGCGCGGAATGATGAGATCTACATTTTTAAGATTATGTTCGCGCGCACCGTGCACACGCACGAAACCGGTAAACCGTACATCCGGCGCGGCGCGAGTAGGCTGTTTGCCCGTTTCTTTCATAAGCGCCCCGGTTATACGACACGAAGTGGGCTGGAGGACCGATTGGTTTAATCAGTGACGGTGGTGGGGTACATCATTAGCATAGTATAAGAAGCGTCATGACGCGGCGGTGACATGCATGGCCTCGCGCTTGCGGTTGATTACGCCGCCTAGCCGTCCACTTCCGATCAGCTCAGATCATAAACTCCGCACGTGTTAAGCACCGCATAGCCACATTTATAGCTCCAAGCGCAAGGGTAAATATTTTGCGTTTATCAAAAGTAAAGATTTCAAAACTGCTGTAAAGCCTGCACGTGAACAACACCGGTATTGCCTGATACCTTATGTAATTTCCCGAGGGACAATGGCTTGCGCGTAAAAAATTTCCGGCCTGCTATTTGCTAAGACAACCTGTGTGTTTAACTTGTAACAGGAGAGATATCATGACTCAGCAGGACAAGCGCAATCAAAATCAAAACCCCAACGATCCCAACCAAAAACAAAAACCTGGTCAGCAAAATATCGGCCAGCAAAATCCTCAGAACCGGGGCAGGCAAGAGCAGGACGAGCCTGATTCCGCTCGTCAAGATTACGATACGGAAAATCCTGGCCGGAAAAACCGCAATGTGCAGGATCCGCGGGAAGCCGGCCGTAACAAAGGCCAGAAAACACCAGACCGTGTTATTTAATGTGTAGAACCTATCTCAAAATTGCCTGAGCAGGATACCGATGGTTGCCAGCTGCACAAACCCGAGAAAATTCTCGGCGTAGTATTCCCAACGGACCAGGAGACGACGTTGCCATTGAAGCCAGGCAAAGAAGCGTTCCACCAGCCAGCGTCGTTCGTATCGGCGCAGGCGACGCCCGTCTTGTGTCTTGGATTTTACGCGATTCTGCCGGTGCGGCGAGATCATCTCGATGCCCTCTTGCCGCAATTCCTCGTCCAGTTTGTCGCTGTCGTAGGCACGATCGCCAATCAGATTTTCCGGCTTCGCTTCGATCATGTAGAACTCGAAACTCAGCTGCACCAGCGTGACTTCATGGTGGTTCGCCGCATGCGTACTGACCGCCAGCGGCAAGCCGTGACGATCCACAATTGCCATGATTTTAACGCCTTTTCCGCGTTTTGTCGGGCCGATCTCCGCGCCGCCGCCCTTGGCCGAGGCAAACGTGGCATCGATAAAGCATTCCGATTCATCCAGCACGCCTTCATCGCGCAGCGTGTTGGCGAGAGAGGTCATGACATCACGCAGCACTTCGTTGCGGCACCAATTCTGAAAACGGCGATGCACCGTTTTGTAGTTCGGATAGCATTGCGGCAGCATATGCCACTGCGCGCCGGTATTGAGAATCCAGAGAACGGCATCGAGGACTTGACGGGAAGAAATCGGCTTGCGACCTGCGCGCCCCGCCGCAATGTTTTCCTCCGGAAAGTGTTCCCGGATGCGTTCCCAGTGTTGGTCGCTCAGCCGTAGCATGCGGCAAATTATATGCGATTCTGCTCAGCTTGTGATTTTGAGATAGGTTCTAATAAAGATGGAAGTGCGTGCCGGGCTTAAATCCCGGCACGCATGCCTAATGCCACGACCATTTGCATGATCATTTAAAGATCGGTCATCCATAATCTATACATTCTGCTGAATCATTCACGCCTTTACTCAAGCCTCAAGGCCGCGCCAACCAAACATTGTAGATGCCGCTGCCTTTGCGGGTTTTCAGGAACCAGCGATAATCGCCGGCGCTGCCGTTGTAGCGGATATGCTCCGTCGACGTGCCGCTGTTGGCGTTGGCGACCGCGATCCATTGTTGCCCGTCCCAGCGCTGGAGGGCGAGATCGAAGTTGGTGTCGGCGGGGCCTTGCAGCCAGCCTTCATGGATGCCGGCGTCGCTGGAGTAATGACCGCCGTCAGGTTGATACGCCGTACCTCCCACGGCGAGGCTTCCCGTGTAGCTTACACATGCCGTGCATGGCGCACTGACCGGGGCGGTGACGGTGACGACCGCGGTGCGGGTGTTGACGCCGCCGCGATCGTCGGTGACGGTGAGCGAGACGGTGTAGCTGCCCGCCGCGGTATAGGTGTAACTCGGATTGCGCAGTGTCGAGTTGCCGCCGTCGCCGAAGATCCATTGCCATGAGGCGATACTGCCGTCGGCGTCGCTGGAGGTATCGGTGAAGGCCACTTGCAAACCATTGGCCGCCGCGTTGAAGCCGGCGACCGGGTCTTGATTGGCGACCGGGACGGTGTAGCCCGCGGTCAACGCGACGCCCGCGTAATCGGCGCTCGCATGCAGCATCACATGATAAGTGGCGGCGGCGGGTGCGGCGAAAACGCAGGATTCGGCATTGCCGGTGTTGATGGAACTGCAATCAAAAATACCGGTGGTGGGCGCGCTGCCGGCGCGCACGTAGAGATCGGCATTGCCGCTGCCGCCGGCGGCGACGATCCGCAGATCAGTGGCGCCGGCGGGAACATCGATCGTGTAATAACGGCCGCTGCCCACTGCGCCGGCGATATTTTGCAGCGTCACGCCGTTGGTCAAGGCCGTGGGTTGCGAGTCGTTCACGAACAAGGCCTGCAATAAAAGATTGGGGGAACCGGCGCCGATCGCGCTGAGCCGTCCGCTCACCGCGTTGGCCTTGATCGCCGCTTCGACCTCGGTGGGTTTCTTGGCGGGATGCGCGGCGAGATACAACGCCGCCACGCCCGCGGCATGCGGGGTGGCCATGGAGGTGCCGCTGAGATTTTTAGCCGCGGTCGCGGCGGTGTGCCAGGCGGAGCGGATACCGACGCCGGGCGCGAAGAGATCGAGGCAGCTCCCGTAATTGGAGAAGCCGGCGCGGACGTCGTTGGCCGCGCTCGCGCCCACGGTGATCGCCTCCTTGGCGCGCGCGGGCGAACCCGCGCAGGCATCGGTCTTACCATTGCCGGCGGCGACCACATAAGTGACGCCGCTGGCGATGGAGTTGCGCATCGCATTATCCATCGCGGCGGAGGCGCCGCCGCCGATGCTCATATTGGCGACCGCCGGCGATCGATGATTGGCGGTCACCCAGTCGATGCCGGCGATGACCGACGACGTGGTGCCCGCCCCCGTGCAATCCAATACCCGCACCGCATATAACTTGACGCCCTTGGCGACGCCGTAGACCGTGCCGCCGATGGTGCCCGCCACATGGGTGCCGTGGCCGTGGCAATCCACGCCGTCGCGGCCGTCTTTCACGCTGTCGAAACCCAGGCTCGCGCGGCCGCCGAATTCGGCGTGAGGCATATAAATGCCGGTGTCGAGCACATAGACGTGCACGGTGTCCGCCGTGGTGTCGTAGTTGTACGTGGTATTGAGCGGCAGATCGGCTTGATCGATGCGGTCCAAACCCCAGGTGGCGTTGATCTCGGTGGCATCGACGGTGATGATTTGATCCTCTTCCACCAGCAGAATACCCGGATCGGCGGCGAGCGCTTCGGCCTGGCGCCGCGTCATTCTGGCGGAGAAGCCTTTGATGGCGTGTTCGAAGACGCGCTCCACCCGCGCACCGTGGGCCTTGGCGCGCCGGTCGGCGAACTCGGACACGCTGGGTCGGGATCGGAGACTGGCGGCGAGTTCATTGGAGCGGCGCACCTGGTCCGGCTTGATCTGCACGATGTATTGGTCGGTGATGGGCTGTTTGCCGCGCAAAACCGGCGCGGCCTGGCCGGCGACCGGAATCATCGATATTAGAAGCAGGGTGGCGAGTAGTCGTGCGCTCATCATTTCATCCTCATGGCGAAGGCCGTTGCGAAGACCGGCGGTCTTACGCATGCGGCTCATGGTAACGGCCTTGAGGGGTGGGCGAAAGCGCCAAACCCGGCTTTTTTCTCGACCTGTGAGGCCGGTCACAGGAGCGCCGACGACGGGGATGGACCCCTGCCAACCGGCACCGCTCGGCAACCGTCGAGATCGATAGCGGCGGCGGCACGCATGCATTCGGGTTGAGCCCGTTCCTGCAATATGCGCGAGTTCGCCGTGTGATGTTAAACGGCGCGTTATTCACGGCTCCGTCATTCACTCGCGTTGCTTGGCGGCGTATTTTCGTATTTATGAGACGCGTCAGGCGTGATCACCATCGACTCCTCGTCTTGATTAAACAGCGGAAATAACTGTCTTATCAATGCACTTACCACTACCATAGATATAGTGAGTATTATATCCCGCCGCCATCATCGCTACGCCACATAGCGCAAGGTAGCGTCGATTCCACCTTTAGGTTGCAAGCATCAGTTCATCAGTCTATTTTTAAATAGACAAGGAATAACAAATAAAGGGTCCAGCAAGTAAAAGGAGGATGGGCATCATGACGAATCTGATCGGACAACTGCTCGGCGACACCCTCGACCCACTGCTGGGGCAATTACAAAATCTGGGATTCAACGATCAACAGGCGCTCTTATTTTTGAGCCACGCCAGCGAAGAAACCCTGCACGCCTTGCAAGAGGAAGATGAGCGTACCGATATTTCGTCGATACCCGAACAAGATTTGCTGGATCTCCTGCTCGACAAAATCAATACCGACGCACTGGCTACTAAAGTCGGAATCGAGAATAGAATGGCCGCCCAAGGTTTACCCGCCATTCTGCCCACGCTCATCCATGTATTCTCCAACGCCAGCGCCCTCGGCAATCTGGGCGGCCTGTGGGGGCAGCCTTATAAGGGCATCGCGAATAAACTCAAGGTCGGTCTCGGTAAATTAAATTAACAACTGAAGAATTCACGCGGCACCTCAATAACACCTAACAATAGATAAAGGAGTCTGCAATGACCAAACCAGCCGGAACGAGCGACGACCCCGATCTCAACGATGTTCAAACACTTTCCAAGGCCAACATCACCAGCGAGTCTTTGCCGAAATTAAACGGCAATCCGAAAAATCAGCAGCAATTGGCCATCCAGGCCGGCCTCGCCGAAATGGCCATGCTGAAGTGGATCAATAGGGGCGATTTATCCCGCATCAAAGACCTCGCCGGCCGCTACATCGAATTGTTCGAGGCCGCGGGCGTGGACACGGTAAAAGAATTGCGCGCCTGCCAGCCGGAGCATTTGACGGATAAACTGCTACGCGTGAACGAGGTGAAACGTATAGTGCGGAAAACGCCGACGCTGCAACAGGTGCGGGCCTGGATAGCGCAAGCCAAACGCCTGGAGCCCGCTCCCACTCACTAACACATCCGGCCAACGGTTTTTTTTATAAGCCTTCCCCGCCAAGGGAAGGCTTTTTTGTATTCATCAATCCCCGCGCACGCGCCTTGCGGCGGCCGGCATGTTGGCAGTACCTAGGGCCCGTGCACCGCCGGTTCAACGCGTTTCAACAACACCCGACCGACAGATCAACCCTGGCCCACGGCTTCGTCGCGCAATTCATCGTTGGGCACGATGTGAATCTCCACCCGGCGATTCTGGCTGCGGCCTTCCGCGCTGTCGTTGCCCGCCACCGGCCGCTCGAGGCCAAAACCCATGATGCGCATCCGCTCGCGGCTGACACCCAGACTCGCCAGATAATCCGCCACCGCCCTGGCGCGGCGTTCGGACAATTGCAGGTTGTAACTCGCGGCCCCCACGTTGTCGGTATGGCCGGTGACCGTCATATCGGTCTTGTCGTATTTCTTGAACACGTCGGCCATTTTCTGCAACGCCGCCCGCGAACCGGA
Organism: uncultured Gammaproteobacteria bacterium; assembly: GCA_963729605.1. GTDB lineage: Bacteria > Pseudomonadota > Gammaproteobacteria > DRLM01 > DRLM01 > CAKKSB01. The sequence goes on from CAVSNY010000006.1 coordinate 426,529, forward strand.
TTTGAGTTCCGCGCTATTAAAATCGAAAAGGATTTTATCCTTCATGGTGACGATGATGCCGTCATCGACGCGCTCGGTCTCCGCCACCTGTTCCAGTTCCTTGGCCTGTTTATCCATATATTGACCGACCACGCCGCCCAGCACCGCGCCGGCGATCCCGCCGATCACCGCGCCTTTGCCGGTTTTATCTTTTTTGCTGCCGATCAAGCCGCCCACCGCCGCGCCGCTGGCGCCGCCGATCATCGCGCCTTTTTGAGTACGGCTGAGCGAACCGTCGCTCGCGCATCCCAGCTGCATCAGACCCAGCACCAATACCACGGCCACCGGCCGCCAATAACGCTGATTCACACCACGCATAAATGTATCCTGGCCTCATTGATAAGGACGTTCATTCTACACGCAATAGGCCTGCGGAATGTCGACGTGGCTAGCGGACATAGCGCAAATTCATTGTCTTTAATCGGCGACATATTTCATACCGCCGTTCACCCCCGCCGTCCCGCCTGGGTTAGAATGGCCCCCCTGAAAATCAATGCGCCGTCCATGCACCCCTATTCGCTTTTCGCCACCACGCCCAAAGGACTGGAATCCCTGCTGCTCGCCGAATTGAGCGGGCTCGGCGCCGTGGAAGTCAAAGAAACCCGCGCCGGGGTGAATTTTTCCGGCCCCTTGCATCTGGCCTATCGCGCCTGTCTGTGGTCGCGGCTGGCCAGCCGGGTATTGTTGCCGCTGGATCATTTCGCCGCCGCGACGCCCGAGGCGCTCTACGCCGGCGTGCATGCCCTGGCCTGGGAAGACCATCTCGGTCCCGACGACACCTTGGCCGTCGATTTCACCACCGTGCAATCGCAGATCAATCACAGCCACTTCGGCGCGCTCAAGGTCAAGGACGCCGTCGTCGATCGCTTCCGTGAACGCGACGGACACCGTCCCTCGGTGGCGCGCGAGCGGCCGTCGCTGCGCATCCATGTCTATCTCTACCACGACCAGGCCACCGTTTATCTCGACTTGTCCGGCGAGGGCCTGCACCGCCGCGGTTATCGCGATAAATCGGTCGCCGCGCCCTTGAAGGAAAACACCGCCTGCGCATTATTGATCCGCGCCGGCTGGCCCGAGATCGCCCGCGCCGGCGGCACACTGCTCGACCCGATGTGCGGTGGCGGCACTTTGCTCATCGAAGGCGCGCTGATGGCCGCCGACATCGCGCCGGGTTTACTGCGCGACTATTTCGGTTTTCAGGGCTGGCGCGGCCATGACGCGGCCTTGTGGTCCGAACTGATCGCCGAAGCGCGGCAACGGCGCGCCGACGGACTGCAACGACTGACGACTCTTTACGGTTTCGATGCCGATCCGCGCGCCGTGGAGGCCGCGCGCCACAACGTCGCGGCCGCCGGACTCACGCCGCACATCCTCATCGAGCAACGCGATGTGAATACGCTGGTGGCGCCGCCCACGGATACGCCGGGCCTGCTCGCCGTCAATCCACCCTACGGCGAACGCCTCGGCGAAACCGAAGCCCTCAAACCGCTTTACGCCGAACTCGGCACGAAACTCAAGGAACACTTCAGCGGCTGGCGCGCGGCGGTGCTCACCGGCGATCCCGAACTCGGCAAAAATATGGGCATCCGCGCCCGCAAACGTTACGTCCTCTTCAACGGCGCGCTGGAGTGCAAGCTATTGTGCTTCGACGTCACGCCCGAATGGTTCATCACCCCGCGTCCAGCGGAAGACGATTTGCCGCTCAGCCCCGGCGCGGAGATGCTGGCCAATCGTCTGCGCAAAAATTTAAAAACAGTGGGGCGTTGGGCCGCCAAGGAACAGGTGTCTTGTTACCGGCTCTACGACGCGGACCTGCCCGAATACGCGGTGGCGGTGGACGTCTATCACGGCGAAAAATTATGGGTGCACGTGCAGGAATACGCGGCGCCCGCCAGCATCGATCCCAAAAAGGCCGAGGCGCGTTTACGCGATGCCTTGCGCGCCATCCCCGTCGCGCTGGACATTCCCCGCGAGCAATTGTTTTTTAAAATTCGCCAGCGGCAAAAAGGCAGCGCGCAATATCAAGCCAGCGACGAAACCGGCGAGTTTCACGAGGTGCGCGAAGGGCCTTGCCGATTACTGGTGAACTTCACCGCGTATCTCGACACCGGCTTGTTTCTCGACCACCGGCCGGTGCGTGCGTTGATCCGCGAACTGGCCCGCGGCAAAGAATTTCTCAATCTGTTTGCTTACACTGGCAGCGCCAGCGTCCACGCCGCCGCGGGCGGCGCGGCCGGCACCACCAGCGTCGACATGTCGCATACCTATTTGGAATGGGCGCGCCGCAACATGGCGCTCAACGGCCACACCGGCAAACAGCATCGCTACATTCAAACCGATTGCGTGCAGTGGCTGGCGGCGCAAAGCGCATCGGCGCATCGGCAACGCTACGGGTTGATCCTGCTCGACCCACCGACCTTTTCCAATTCCAAACGCATGGAAGGCAGCTTCGACGTGCAACGCGATCACGTGACCTTCATCCGTCAAGCCGCGGCGCTGCTCGCGCCTGGCGGCACACTGCTGTTTTCCACCAACTACCGACGCTTCAAACTCGACGCCGTCGCCTTGGCCGATTTGCAAGTGGAAGACATCTCCCGCGCCATGCTGCCTGAAGATTTCGCGCGCAACCCGCGCATCCATCAAGTGTGGCGGATACGGGCCGGCGACGCGTAAGCGTGGAGTCGATTAAGGCGGGGGTTGGCGCAGCGTAATCCCCGATCGCGCCAAGTGTTCCTTATGATGATTGATTGATGAGGCGCTGGGCGACGAGTTGGTGGGTTAGGCCGTTGCACAGCCAACCCACCCTCGTATCTCGATTCTTTCCTGCAAGTGGAGAATCGCCGTGTGATCATCGGGCAGAAATGTAGCCTGGATGTAACGAAGTGGAACCCGTTACGCTACGCTCCACCCAGTCTACCTTTCCAGGGTAATCCCACCCATCTGCACCGCCAGGCCTTTCCCACGACACTGGCGGCCTTTGGGCAGATCGCGAAAACGCCGCCCAGTTCGGCCCATACCGGTTATTGCGCTTGACCGCCGCCGTTATCGCCGCTCACCGCCGCATTGCGCGGTGCGATATTGCCGGCGTCGTCGGAAACCACGATTTCGACACGGCGGTTCAGCTGCCGACCCACGGCGGTGTCGTTGCTGGCGATAGGATATTCTTGGCCATAACCCCGTATTTGCACGTTAGCCGGACCAGAAACCAACTTAAGTATGGCGCTACGAACCGCTTCAGCGCGTCGTTCAGAAAGTTGCTCATTGTATTGTCCGGTGCCGGTGCTATCGGTAAACCCTTCTACCAACACGTTACGTTCCGGATTCTTCTTAAGGAACTCGGCGATTTTCTCCACATTGCGCACCCCGCCGGCTTTTAGCTGTGCCATGTTGGTATCGAACAATACGTCGCCGCCCAAGGTGACGACGATGCCCCGTTCGGTTTTCTTACCGTCCAACTCTTTGAGCTGCGCGTCGAGCTGATCGGCACGCGCCTCCGCGCTTTGGGCTTGGCGTTGAGTTTCCTCGAGCTTGAGCTGGGCTTCTTGGGCTTGGCGCTGAGTTTCCTCAAGCTTGAGCTGGGCTTCTTGCGCTTGACGCTGCGCTTCCGCGGATTGTTGTCGTGCCTGTTCTTGGGCGGCGAGTGCCTGCCGCTGCGCCTCTACGGACTGTTGTTGCGCCCGCTCCTGCATGGCTTGCGATTGACGTTGCTCACTCTCCAATTGGCGTTGGGTCTCCGCCGCCTTGGCTTCTGAAGCGTCCGCGCTCTGCTGCGCCCTGTCTGCCTCGAGAGTACGCGCATCGAGACGAACTTTGTCACGCTCGGCGGTCGCCGTTTCAATCGCTTGCTCGGCTATTTTCAATTTCGCCGTTTCCTCGGCGATCAGCGCTCGCCGTTTCGCCAAATAAGCCAGTTCGTCGACGCGCTCCGTTTTTTCATGCTTTTTCCACGCCTGCTCCGCGGTAGTGAGCGCATCTTTGGCTTGTTTCAATTCCATGGGGGCGAGCTTGGCGACTTGCGCATTGCCTTCCGCGGTCTTGACCTGGCTGCGGGCATCATCCAGACGAGCATTTTGCGGCATGGTGCTGCAACCTGCCAGCACGGCGCCGGCGATGAGCATGGTCGAAAGAGTGAGATGATTATTCATAAGTCTATTCCTTGATAGGGGGGCTATCTGTACGTTATTTGGCATTGCGATTCATTTCTTCGTGTAACACGCGAGTGCCTTCATCCAAGGCGGTCACGGCCTTTTGCGCCTTCGCGGCGCGGGTCTTGACCGTCGCGAGCTGGGCATCGACCTGGGCCTGTTCGGCCAATGTCAGCGCCTTTTGGTATTCCTTGTCCGCCATGGCTTTATTGGCGGCAGCCAGTTTGTCCTGCGCCGCCTTCATCTCCACGGACGCAAATTCGGTGGCGCCGGCATTGGTCGCGTTGGTTACCGCTGCACTGGATACGGCCAACTGCTCGGTGGGCGCCGGGATGCTCGCGCAACCGGAAATGACTACGGCACAGACCATAACGCCCAGGGCGAGACGCCGTGAATAACGGGTTAACGCGGGTGTTATAGCCTTACTGGAATTTACTGCGGTTTTGTTAGGATGCACTTTACTCTCCTTATGCATGATTCAGGGCGCCTTGCGCCGGATTTAACGCATTCGAAGCTTGCGATACACGTCAATATGCGGAGAATACGTGGCGATGGGCGGACCGTCTGTGCGCTACCGTACCAAGCTCAGGTTTCTACTGGTGACGGTACGCTTGGGATGATGCAAGGGAACATATCATGCGGTATGTGCGCCGGCGTACAGACAACACGCAAATGACTTTCACCGTGATACACTGCCGCACATTCCTCCACGCCGTCATGCAATCTCGCCGCGGACCGCAACTTCGGGAAATTGATTGATGCCCACACCCCATAGTCCGATGCAAAATCATCTTCTCGCCGCGTTGCCCGCTGCCGAGTTCGGCCGTTTGTCGCCCCATCTGGAACTGGTGACGATGCCGCTCGGTAAAGCCCTTTACGAATCGGGCGGCCGTCTGGAACATGTTTATTTCCCTACCACCTCCATCGTGTCGCTGCTGTACGTATTGGAAAACGGCGCATCAGCGGAAATAGCGGTGGTCGGCTATGAAGGAATACTGGGTATCTCGTTATTTATGGGTGGCGAAACCACACCCAGCCGCGCGGTAGTGCAGAGCGCGGGACACGGTTATCGCCTGGAAGCGCATCTACTGAAACAGGAATTCAACCGGGCCGGGCCGGTGCTGCGTTTGTTGCTGCGTTATACCCAGGCGCTGATCACCCAGATGACGCAGACCGCGGTATGTAATCGCCATCACTCGGTCGAGCAGCAACTGTGCCGCTGGTTATTGCTAAGCCTCGACCGCTTATCCACCGACTCGCTGACCATGACCCAGGAGTTGATCGCTAACATGCTCGGGGTACGCCGCGAAGGAGTGACCGAGGCCGCCGGAAATCTCCAGCGCGCGGGATTGATCCGCTACAGCCGTGGCCATATCGAAGTGTTGAACCGACCGGGTTTGGAAAAGACGGTATGCGAATGCTACGGTGTGGTTAAACTGGAATTTGATCGTCTGCTTTCAGATATCCCTCGCGGCGATCCTTCTATGTCCTTGGCCAACCCGGCGCCGTAGCTTGATACTCCGCGGGTGTTTATTGCGGTTGAACAAATTGATCAAGTTGATCGTGTTGATTTCAAATTCCCGTCGGCGGCGCCGAGTTCGCGCAGATCACTGCGCCGGCGCCACCGACAACTCCCGCCGGCCACTCTCGGCCGAATCCGCATCCGGACTATTGCGATCAACCCACTCTTGACCGCGCCGTGCCAGCCACTCCGCCTCTTCCTTGGGCAGCGGGCCGCGCTTGAGGGTATTCTCCCATTCCCACAACGCGGCGCGGGCGCGCCGCACGTAATCTTCCGACGCCGGATCCGAAGGTGCGAGATGGATGTAGGTACGCATGGCGCCCAAGGCGACGGGCAGGTCATTCATGCCTTCCGCCGCGACCGCCAGGCCCCAATAGGCATTGCCTTGATAAGGCCGCAGGTCGACGGCGGTTTGGAAAAAATCCCGCGCCGCGGCGTATTGCTCCAAGCCCAACAGCGCATAACCCATGTTGACGTATGCCTCCGGCATGCGCGGCGCGAGGGCGATGACCCGGTGCAGGGCGGTGATGGCGTATTCGTATTCGCGGGCATGCAGCATCATCACCGCTTGCTGGAAGCGTTGGGTGATTTGTTCTTCGCGAGCGGCGCTGGCGTGTCCGCGCGGATCTAGCACCGGGTCGATGCGCGGGGCGACCGTGTCTTCCAAGGTCGCCAATTCCGGGCTGCGGCTGAGTCCGCCCAGCAGGCCGATGATGGCCAGCAGCAACAGCACTGACAGGAAAGAGGCGACCTTGGGCTGGCCGGCAATCACGCTATCGAGCGAACTCATATAACGCCTTTATGCGCGGCGGTGCTGTAGAAGGGCGTACCGAAATAGGTGAGGAAGGCGATGATGAAGATCGCGATGATGAATACCGCACCGGCCCGCATCGGCAGTCGATAGGTCAAGCGCGCATGGATGGCGCCGCCTAAGGCCAGCCAGGTGAGAAACGACGAAGTTTCAAGCGCGTCCCATGACCAGTAACGGCCCCAGGCGTCCTGCGCCCACACCGCGCCGGCGATCAGCATGCCGCTGTGAAAGATAAAGGCGAGCAGCATGAAACGCCACGCCAGGTAATCGACCATGGCGTCATTGGGCAATTGGCGGAACCAAGGTTCCAGACGCCGCACGCCGCGCAGCAACAAAGCGCCGGCTAGACCGGTGCCGACCAGGCAGAAGCCGAGGAAGAATTTACCGAGACCGACATGCGCCCACAGCCAATTGTTGTAATAGGTGGGCGGAAAGGCGGTGTCGGTGGGTTCGAGCATCAACACCCACACACCCAGGATCCACATCAAGGGCAAGGCCACTACCGCGCTGGCGCGGATCGCCGGATAACGCCAATAGGCGTAGCTGTAAATGACGCCGAGGCTGAACAACTGGCTTATCAACAATTCGAAGAGATTGACGAATGGCCCGTGACCGATGCGCATCCAGCGTTCCGCCAAGGCCATCGCCAGCAGCGCGACGCCGGCGAGAATGAAGATGAACGCCGGGGTTTCGTAGCTGCGATTCACCGCGGCGCCCGCCGCGCCGCCGCGCGTCAGCACCACGCCGCGAATCACAATAAAAGTGGCCAAGGCATACGCGGCCATTCCCGCCCACAACCAGGGTAGCTCGGTCATCGTTTTCCACTCATTCATATTGCACCCCCTTTGGAAGAAGCGGGATATCTTCCCGCCTTCATTGCCTCGGCGGCCGCCCCGGCCGGCATGCGCGCGCCGAATTTACGCCAGAAATGGACGGACATGCCTATCACGCCGAATACCGATATCACGAACAGCCACTGCAAGGTGGGATCGTAAAATATTTTATAACCCATCCAGGTCGACAGGCGTTCATACCGCAACTGTCCGCCGGGTAAATTCACGGTCTCGCCCGGCTGTAGTTCGACGCGATCGGCGCCGGTGTTGACCACGAGCGTGCCTTTGGCCTTTTGGCCGTCCAATACCCACGCCGCTTTTTCCGTTATGCCGGTTTCGAGGCGCAGCCAGAATTTGATCTCCGGCCCACCGGGCGGCTGCCAGGTATTGTCCTGTTTGAATTCGAACAAGGGATAGGCCGGCATGTGCACCACGCCGGTCTGCGGCTCACCCCGCTCGGGCATCCAGGTCAGCAGCGGCGCGAAACCTTTGTTGAACGAGGTGTAGAAACGATAGCCTTCCAACACCAGAGGCCGGTCGTCACCGACTATGCGGCGTTCCCAACCGCCTTGCCCGTCCGGCACGCGCACCTCGCTGTGGGTGAGACCGCGTACCATGCCCGGCGCGTAATCGACGGTATAAGGCCCTTGCACGAAGACCAGTTTATCCAAATTACCCGCATGCCAGGGACCGCGGGTATCGTCGAACAATTCGTCGGCGGAAAACGGGGTGTCCTGCACCATCTCCACATGGGCCTCCAAGTGGGTGAGACGGCCTATCGCGGCCAATATCACCACGCCCAGCAGCGCGATATGAAACGTGAGCAGGCCGCCGCGGCGATTGATCCGCGGGTTGGTGATGATGGCGGCCAATAGATTGACCGCCAAAAACGCCATGGGCACCACCAGCACCCACACCGAGGTCGTCACCGGGTTGCCATAACTCAACCCCGCGCCGATGGCCAGCAACACCATGCCCACCAAGGTGAGCCGCAGGGAGGCGAGAGGTCTCAGGACGGCATTCATGGAAGATTGTTGCAGGTTTCTTCACCGTTGCCGTTCATCCACGTAATACCTCGCTTGCCATTGCCCGGCGCGCCGGCTGAACCGCAACTGACCGGCGTCCATTCACCGCTGCGTTTGAAGTTGACCACCTTCAGCACCGAGCCGTTGTAATACGGCCCGCGGTAATAACGCTGCGGGCTGGGCGTGCGCACCTGAGTGCCCGCCGGCAAACCGGCTTCCAGTCCCACGTCGTTCAAGTTGACCAGGAAGTTTTTATTCTTCCAGCCGTGGGGCACGGCGATATGGCAGAAATTGCAGCGGAAATTGCGCACCACGTCTTCCTTGGCGTGACCGGTATGGAGATTGACGTTGGGCACGCCCACGCAAGACGCATTACCGGTGCTGCGCCGGAAACCGCTCTGCAAGGTTTGATTGCCGGCCAAAGGACCGGCGGGAAATGCTTTGCCGTAGTAATCGTAATTATGGCAGCGGAAACACAAGGCGTCGGGGGTGGCCGCGCCGGTATTGTCGTTCCACGGACCCTTCAGAATAAAATCATTGTTCGAACCGTGCGGTCCCCAGGAATTGCCTTGCGCACCGCCGCGCGGCACGGCGCCGTCATTGACGTCGGTATCCGAACCATGGCAATCGGTGCAATACATGGTCTGGGTACCTACGCCCGCGTTGAAAGGCGTTACCCAGACATCGGGACTATTGATGCTGCGTACCGCGATCGTGCGCCCGGTGTCCTTGAGCGCGGGGTGCCAGGACCGATGATTGTTGTCCACCAGATTGACGCAGTTGCCCTGACTGTCACGATAACCCGGCCAATTTTCCGAAGTCGCGTAATTGGCGTCGGTATAGGTGTCCTGGCATTCGCCTATGGCACCGGTGAAGAACGCGCCGGTCGGTGTAGTGGGAGTGCCCTCGCCTTTGTGATCGTCCGGCGATTGATATTCCATGGCCTGATTGGTGTATTGGAACATCGCGTTGGTCCCCGGCGGCGTACCGCCCCGGAAGGATCCCAGGTTGGGCGGTGAATCATACGCGTTGTTGGAGTGGCACTTCATGCACACCTGGTATTCGCGAGTGACGTAAGGCGCATTGACGTCGGTGCTGCCGCCCACGCCGGGATCACCGCGTTTGATCTCGAAGATCGTTGGCTCGCTGCCGAACTCGGTCGACGGCCAACCGCCCGGTTCCACGCCGGAAATACCGCGCAATACGCCGGAAGCCAAATTGGTGTGGATACCGCCGGTGGCGGCGAGCTGACTGGCGGTATGATTGTGGGTGCCTTCCTCCGGGTCAGGTATGTTGGGATCATCGTTGAATAACCGATTGCGGATCACCCGATGGGGATTGTGGCAGTCGGTACATTCCGCATGGCGGTTGTTGGGATCGCCTTTGCCCATGTGGAGAGTGGATTCCACGAAATCTTTACCGCCTTGCTGGCTCCTGAGCGGGCCGGTGCCAATGTCGTGCATCTCGCGCCCGGCCGGTTGATCGGCGCTGGCGATGGGCATGTGCCGGGCCATGGTGGTGAAGTCGGTTTTAATGTCGGGCACGCCGAAGCCGGGGCGGGTGCTTTGGGTGCCGCCGGTAGGACCGCCGCGCAGCACGTCGCCGTCCGCCGAATGACAGGCGTAACAGGTTTCTTCGATGGCCGGTTGTCCCCCATGACGGAATTTGGCGCCGCTCGCGGTGATCGCCGGCGGGCCGTCGGCGCCTTCACGCAGAATGCGCCGCGAGCCTTGCACGGTGTGGGGATCATGGCAATTCAAACAGGCCGCCTGCCACACTTGGATGCCGCGGGGAAATTCGCGGAGATCGGCCGCGGCATCTTGGTACTCATAGGTGGCGACGGCGGAGCTGGCGTGAGCCGAACCGACCCAGCCCGCCTTGTCGTGGCAGCCCAGGCAAATGATGTCGTTCTCGGCGTTGAACTGGCGATCCACCGGCTCTGCTCTCTGAAAGCGGTTCGCCCGCAGAAACTTGATATTTTCCCCCGAGGTATCGCGGATATGGGGATCGTGACAACTGACGCATTCCAAGCGATTTTCTTCCAAGGGCAGCAACGGCGCGGGCTGGCCTTGCACCCGGTCGCCCACATGGGCAACCATAGCGGGATCATACAGCTCACCGTCACGCTCGGCTTGCGCGCTGTCGTAGGTAAAGGAGATGGGATGGTCGTTACGCAAATCCACGCCCAATCTGCGGGTGAAGCCGGTGGTGGATCCCATGCCTTCGGGAATGGTATCGCCCGGTCCGATGCCCGGGCCGGTGAAATCGATATTGGGATCTTCGACGCGATTGAGCACATTGACCGCGCCCAGGGCGAGGGTGCCGTCATGGCAGGATAAACACAATTTAGACTTGGCGCGCGGCTGATCCAGATCGATCGCGTCGAGCGAGCCGGAGGAATACGGCGTATAGGTGGTACCGGAGAGTTTGCGGTTCCACAACGGCGCCATGGGCGCCTTGGTCGCGCCGTGCGGCGTGTGACAGAAGGCGCATATCTGCGACTCGCTGCTGGCGGCGGCATTGCGTTGCGCGCCGTCGGGCAGGATGGGGATCACCGTCGCGGAAAAATTGTGCCTGGTGTTGCGGATATCGGAAATACGTTCGGCCTGCGCCGGCAGGGCGGATAAAATCAAACACGCAGCGGTCAGCGCGAGGATGCACCCGTTTCGCAGCGTCCGTATCATGCGCCCTCTCTCAGGAACTGAAGTATGACCACCCGGCCATTAAAACTGTCGGCGATGTAGACCCGGTCGCGGTGATCGGTCCACACTCCCGCCGGCAGATAAAATTGCCCGAGCCCCCCGCCCGTACCGCCGATCGGCAACAATAACTCACCTTCGGGGTTGAATACTAACAAATAATCAAAATACGATTCTACCACATAGACATTGCCGTCTTTATCCACGCCGACGCCCTTGGGGCGCGGCATGTCGCCCACGAATATCCCGCGGCGGCCGAACACTTGCAAAGGCTCGCCATCGGCGGACACCACCTGCACCCGGGCGTTGAGGGTATCCGTCACATAGAGCCGATTATCGGCGAAGCTCAAATATGTGGGGGAGTTATATTCACCGGCCGCCTCGCCGCGGTGACCGAAGGTTTTCACCAATTCGCCGCCGTCGCTGAATACTTTGATGGCGTGGCCGTGGGTGTCGGCCACATAAATCCGGCCGTTCTCCGCATCCCGCGCCACGCCCGTGGGCCGCACCAACTGGTCTTTACCAAGAATGCCGCGCGGAACACCGTCTTTATTCAAACGGACCACGTAACCCAGTTCCGCGTCGGCCACCAGGATTTCGCCGTCGGCGCCCAACGCGATCCCGATCGGGGCAACGAACCGGACATTGTCGCCGGCCATCTCCCACACCCGCAAACTACCGGCCTGCTCATCGAACACATAGACCGCTTGGCGGCTGACGTCGGTGACATACACCCGGCCCGCCGGGTCGGTCACTCCGCCCTGCGGCCGCTGCAAGACCACCGGCACATGTTTGGGCGAGGTCAAGCCGACCAGCCACTTCAAAAAGCGCGTGCCGCTGGACCCGAAACCTTGCTCGGGGACGTGGATATTTTGTTCGCCGACGAGCTCGCCCACATACTGATACCGCGGCGTCTCGGGCGGCGCGGGCCACACCGCCGTGAAAGGCGGATCGGGCTGATAACGCAGCGTGCTGTGGGTCGGCGCGCATCCCGCCAATATCGCGGACGCGACCAACAACCCCGCCGCGAACTTGGCACGTCTCACCACACGACACCCCCCTTATTTATTGTTGCGTTTTGAATCCGCCTGCCGAGATCTTGAACACTTGGATACGGCCGTTGAGACTGTCGGCCACGTATAAAGACCCCCCATCCAGCCACACGTCGCTCACGCCGTTGAAGCGGCCGGGCCCCACCCCGGCGCCGCCAAGGGTCGCGACCAACTTACCTTGCTCGAATATCCGTACGGTGTTATTAAAAAAGTCGGAGACGTAAGTTTGATTATCGGCGTCGACCGCCACGGCATTGGGAAACACCACGGTATCGGGATCGAAGGCGTATTTGAACGCGCCTTCCTCCGAGAGGACTTGGGCGCGATGGGCGAAACGCGCGGTGACATATACACCGTCGGGACCGCGAGCCATGGAGGTGATATTCAAGAATTCACCCTCGCCTTCACCGCGGCCACCCAGGGCGCGCCACAAACCGCCCGCGCCATTGAAGATCAACACGTGATCGAGCACGCCGTCGGCGACGTAGACATCGCCGGTGGTCTCGTCCACCGACACCGCCACCGGCCGCCGCAGATTCATGGAATCCTGGAAGGTGGCCTCCAGACGGCCATTGCGATTGAACTTGAGCACCTTGCCGCCGACGCTATCGGCGAGATAAAACGTGCGGTCGCCGGTGACGAAGATATCCGCCACATCGCCGACCACCAGCCCGCGCAAACTGACCAGCACTTCCTGGGTTCCGGAAATACGATCATAAAGGATCACCTGCTGCTGATCGGCATCGACCACGTACACCCAGTGATCTTTGGCCGCCACCGCCACCGGACGGCGGAAACGCGCATCCTGCAAGAGCACCAGGCCTTCCGTGTCGCCGGTCATCACCGGCCGCAGCTCGCCGTTGCCGAAAAAGGCGTTGCCGGTCCGGCCGCCACTGATGCTTTCTTCAAAATAAATTTGGGTCGAACCGGTCTCGGCGACCACCACGCCTTCGGCGCCCGAGGACATGGGGGTGCCGCCGAACATGGAACATCCGTTCAGTAGCCAGGTGCTGCCGATCAGCAGCGCGGTCAGCGCAGCCCGGCGGAATCGCGCGGTACGGAGTGGCATCGTCCACAATTCATGGTGGGAGGGAAGGCGACCTTGCCATGGCAAACACCGCAGTATTTGCCTTGGATGATGTCCGACATGGTAACCGGATTTGCCCCTTTCTGGGGAAGAAAAATCGCGGGATGGCAATTGGCGCAGGTCAACCATTCCGTGTGGGCCAAATGGGGAAAGCGCACGAAGGGCATGGAACCGGTATTCTTGAAAATGATGTCGAAGTCGGCGACATACATATCCTTGTCGCCCAGCTTGCTCTGCCGCGCGTCGATCATGCCCTTTTGCAGCACTTGCACCCAATCGATGATGCCGGCGGCGTCGCGCGGGAAATCCTTCATGGATTCCACCGGCTCTTGGAAAATGGTGACGGCGCTGTTGGTGGGATCGTGGATACCGTCTTCGATGACGGGCACCACCTCACCTTCGGTTTGGAAGTGCAGGCCCTTGGTCCACACCGGGCCATCTTCCGCGTGCGCCACGACGGCCCAACCGAAAAACAGGGCGATGGCCACAGCGAAATATCCGCGGAGATTATTCTTAAACGCGTATCGCTCGACGCCTTTATTCATGCTGTCCCCATTTGGCATGCCACGCCCCTGCGGGCGTGGGCTCGGGTAATATAACGTGTTTTCGAGACAAGTCACACTCAAAAACGCGCGCTTGTCCGCGCCACCCTCGGCCTACGGGACGACTATTGCACACCCGCCAGCCGCAAAGCCCTTTGTATCCTTTCGGTCGCCGCCTGCATCGCCATCACGGCCATTTTGTGATCGCCCTTGGCCGCCAATCCCAAGGCCTCGTCATGAACCTCGGTGGCGCGACCGGTCAGTTCGTGCATCATGGTCACCGTTTGCGGCGCCGGACGGCGTTGCTCGATGGCCACGGGCACCAGTTCCACGTAACTGCGGTAACGGGACAGCTCGAACTCATATTCATCTTTAGGCGAGGCGAAGTTCTTGTCATAGACCACGGTCTGCGAGTGCAACATCGCGCTCAAGGCCGCGGTGATCAGCTCATTGGCCGATTCCAGCCGCTTGGCCGCGCCTTCGTGATCGCCTTTGCCCGCCAGGCTTTCCGCCTCGCTCAGCAGCTTGTCGTATTTGGCCTTGTCCAATTCCTCGCCCGCTTTACCGGGCTTCATGCCCTGCGCCACGTTTTTCTGGTAAGAGGCCTTAAAACCGCCGACCTGTTCCAGCAAGGCGGCGTAACGGGCTTTGTGGTCCACCGCCGGTTGCTCGGGAACTAAACGGGTGGCGGCATTCATCATCCGCAAGGCCTCGTCCACCGAGCCCATGGCCTGGTTATTATCACCGGCGGCGAGCGCGGTACGCACGGCGATCAACTGCTCCTTCGCCCCGGCGACCAAGGCTTGCGCCTCGGCGTTATTACTGGCGGCCACCCGCTTGGCGGAGGCGGACGAGCCGATCAGCATATCCGCGAAACTCAGCTTCTGCTTCACTTGCTCCGCCGTATAGTTGCGGACTATCGGGGTCTCTGCCGCGGGCAGCGCGGGCGGCGCACCCAAGCTCACCTTTTCCCCAGCGTTGACCACGTGAATCCTGCCACCCATATAAGCGTGGTTACGGCATTCGTAATACACCTCGTCCGGTGTCGTGGCCGACGGTGTAAAGGTCGCGTCGCCCTTGAAAATAAACTGGCCGGTGATACCGTCGGTCAAGGTGCCCGCACCGCGGCCCACCGGGCTGGTCGTGAAATAAAAATCGTGCATCACCCCGGTGTCCAAACTAAACGTGTAGGTTACGCCGCGGGTCAGCACCAGCTCTTTGCCCTGCACGCCGTCCGTCACGAACGCCATGTCCGAACCACGGCCGAAATAAGGGTGACTGGCGTCCTTGGGTCCGGCGACCAACTGAAAAGTTCGCGGTGTACGATCAGCCACTACGGTGACCGGACCGGGGCGTTGCGCGGCCGGCACGCTTGCCGCGGGTTTGGACGGGACCGGGCTGGGCGCCACTACGGCGGGGGGCGCGACTACCGGCGCAGGCGCCGCAGCGGGCGGAACGGCTTCGGCGGTTGGAACAACGTCGGCGGGTGGCGCGGATAAATCGGTTTTATTTTCCGGCGCGGTCTGCGGTGATTCCTCTACCGGCGCGGACGGGGCCTCCGTGCTGCCGGCCTCCGGTTGCGTGAGGGCGTCGTCCGTGGTGGTGGCGACTACACTCGGCGATTGCGCCGACATGACCGGCGCCGGCGCGGCGGTCTGCGCGACCTCTTTCTTTTCACCGGTGGACACACACGCCGTCATCGCCACCGCGATCGCCAGACATAACAATTTACGCTTTGAGTTCATACGTCTCCTCGCCGAATCTCATGGCCATACCCAGCCGCAAAGCGTCCGCCGACCCGGTTCATCTCGAACTCAGTCCAGATGAAATTTACCTCCTGGGCAACGGTGTTGCTCACAGTTTGTCCGTAAAACACGGTGTCAAAAACGGGCTAAATGCGGCGGCGCCACAATCACTTGTGGCGCCGCTTGCGTTATCGGACTAACGCCAGGGATTCTTAAGCGTGGCGTCGCTCAACGGCGGCGACCAATCCGCGGGCTTGGGCTTGGAGTGGCACTTGGAGCAGGTCTTGGTGGTGATCGGGAAAGAAACCTTGCCATGACACACACCGCACTTCTGTCCCAACAGAATGGCCGACATATTGATTTGGTTGGCCCCTTTCTGCGGGATGAAGATGGCGGGATGACAGTTGGCGCAGGACAGCCATTCGGTGTGTTGACGATGGGGGAACACCACGTCCGGCACCGAGGCCTTCACCTCGCGGACGATATCCATGTCCATCACGAAGGGCTCTTCGCTGGAATCGATACGGTCCCAGCGGGGTGAGAGCTTCTTCTCGTCGATGGCCTTCACCCAGTCGACATGATTGCCGAACTCGGTGGTGGGCAGACCTTTATAGGCCTCCTTAGGCGGCTGGAGAATATGGGTGCCTTCGTTCTCCGGATCGTGATAGCCGCTCTCCGGCGGCGCCGCGTTGGGATCCTTTTCCTTCTTCAAATTGCGGTTGAAGGTGTTGGAGGACGAGACATCGGCGAGCATCAAGCGTTCGCCGGGCGCCGCCTGCTGCATGGCACCACTAAACAGACCCGCGTCCGCGGCGAAGGCGGAAGCAGAAACCAGCAGGGTCAACACCGCTGATCCTACAAAGATTTTCAATTGTTGTGTCATGACCACGCTCCTCACATTGACCGGTTACTGTTTGGCAGGCTGTTGTGGAGCGTTGAGCGCCTTATAAGGTGGCGACACTAGACGCTGCACGGTGCTCCCGTGAATGTGGGTCGGCGTGCCAGGTATGCCGGAATGGCACATATTGCAGTTCTCCACGGACCAAGCCACCTCCCCGTTATGGCAAGCGCCGCAGAATTTACCGTCGATGATCTTGGCCATGGTGATCTTGTTGCCGCCGGCTTTGAACTCGAATCCCAGGTCGGCATGACAGACCTTGCAAGTGAAACGAATACGATGAAACCAGTGCGGGAATACCACGGGACGCATACCGGCCGCGTCGGCGTAATTATTAATGATCACATCGGCATATTCCGCTTTGGCGGGGGTCATGGCCAGCAGGGCCAGTCCCGCTAACACCCCCAAAATGGAAAATCTCCATTTGATGCTACGGTCGGCTTTGTAGGACGTCATGCACGGTCTCCTCGGTTAATTTGACGTATTATAATTAATCACCAGCAAACGTGGTAATGGTTTCAAAGAGCAACCCCATTAAAATCGGCGCATCACGCGAAAGTATAAGAGCTGCGAAGCCTCGTGGCCGTTATCCATCCATCTGAAACTCAGGCTGGCGTCCACCAATCCGATGGTGTAATTCAGGCGGTTTTCCCATTCGTTGCGATCCAAACCCTCACCCGTGGAGGCTTGCGAGAGCCGCAGGTCGGAGTTGAATTGCAGGCGCGGAATACTGAACAGGGTTTGCTGAAGATAACTGATCTGACCGGTGGTGGTGGTCACCGAGCCGTCATTGGCTCCACCGGAGAAATCGCGCACCACCGTCTGCAACGTCAAATGGCCCGACAACGTGCTGCGCGCACCCAAGGCCTGATAACGCGAGGCCTGCAAATTCACCAGCTGCTGCTCATCGCTCAGATCACCGAAATTACGCGAATCCGACAAGGTGAGTTGCACCAGGGTGGTCGCACCCTGAGTGGACGACTGATTCCAGCCCAAGCTTGCGCTGTGATCCAGGCGATGCTGAGTGGCCTCATCACCGGTGGTCAACACCTCGTTGAAGGCCTGAGTCAGACCCACGCGCAAAGACGATTGCGGGTCCAGCATCCACATCCTCTGCGCATCGTGACCCAATGAGGCCTGTAACGACTGGACGTTTTCATCCACGTCGCTCTGGTTTTCCAGCGCGCCGCTGACATACCACTGATACGTAAAACTCCGCCATTCGATCAGATCGGATTGCAGCAGGGCGCCAAGTCGCTGGCGATGCAGGGTTTGATTGGCGCCATTGATATCCGACTGACTGAAATTGGCGCTGCCGTCAAAGCGCAGCCGTTTCGAATATTGATAGAAGGCGCCCGCCGTCGCGCCGAAGCTGGCTTGATCGCTGGATTGCGCGGAATTTTCGCCGGCCATGGTATAGGCGCGCGCGCCCGCGCTGACCGTCCAGCGTTTATCGACCGGCCGCCAGAACGTGAAGCTGGATACCTGGTTGATTTCCGTGGTGACGGTATCCACCAAGCCGGTCGCCCCTTCGAAGGTGGTATCGAGATGGTAATGGCTGGCCTTGGTGTCGAGCCGGATATCCTCGTTGGGGAAATAATAATGATCGACGTCGAGAATGAAATTTTCTTGGTGGCGATCGGTGCGCGACTGATCGGTGGTTTCTATATTGCCGCGGAACAACAAGCGCTGGCGGACCGGCCGCCAGTCCAATTCCACGCCCATAATTTCGTTTTCATAGGTACCGCTCAGGTCCGAATCCCAGGTGCGCGCACCATATCGCAACTGGGCGCGATGGCCTTCTTCGGTGATGTACGATTGCCGCAAATCCAAATTGGTGGTTTGGTATTCCGAACCGAACACCCGCACCAGCGGGTTGTAGACCACGGTATTGTCCACCCGGCTGTCGGTGGCTTGATACAACAAGCGGAAAGGGGTGCGGCTGTCCGGCAACACGTTGAGCATCAGGTCGCCGGAATACACGTCCGAGGTGGTGCTGGTGCTGGCGTTGCCGTCGTCCAGGTCCGAGCTGTCCTTGGCCAGGGTGGCGCCGCCCTCGACGGTGGCGAACCACGGCTGCCAGATATAAGAGCGTAAGCGCAGATTTCCCAACAACTGGTTGCTGGTGGCGTCGGTGGTATCGGTGCTGAGCGAACGGAAACTGTAACCCACGCTGCCTGACACATCCACGGGCAAGGCGCGCGCCGCGGGGCACACGGACACCAGCGCCACCAGCGCCAAGCCCTGGGTGACGTGAGATGCGAACGCAGCACAGACCCGTCTCATTGTTATTATCGCGCGCCCCTCAGTGACATATCCCCTCGAAGCCTCCACCCGGCGCTCCCCCGGATGGCGAGCTACAACGCGCGCGCGGACATTGCCCCCGTCCGCCGTCGTGCGCATTGCCGCGCGCCGTAAATTTTTTCACCTTAAGCGACCTCGCACCTCAATGCAAGATCACTCGCCCTCAACGACCGGCGCCACTCATTTTTAATCGCCTAGCGGCGCCCACTCTCCCTTGCCCGCCCTGATGTCGCCCGACAATCCCTCCTTGATCGGGACTGAAAATTAATACATCGGCCGCAATTTATTTATTATGACAAGTTAAACACACGGCGCTGCCCGCTGGGTCAACGCGAAGGAAAGTGGGGGTCTCATCCACGTGGGGATCATGGCAGGAGCCGCACTCCACATAAGGCTGCGCCTCGCCCGCATACGCCCCCCGCGTCGCCACCCGGGTATACAGCTTCATATCGGTACGTTCGAAGGATTGAGTCCCCTCGGGGGTATTGACCCACCACACCCGGCTGGTGCCCATGATCTCTGAATTGGCGGGATGAAAATCCCGGTCCGCGCCCGGTCCGCCCGCGTTCGACAGTGAATAACCACCACCCGCGTATTGAATACCGATAGGATGGTCGTTGGTGAGATCCTTGCCCAAATTAGTGATCACCGCCGGCCGGCCGATGCGGCCTTGCGCGGGCCGCGCCTGTCCGCTCCAGGCCCCGTTGCGAAAACCGGGCACCTGCACGCCGGAGCCCGGCTCGTTGATCAAGGTATCCATGGCTTGCGTGCCGTCGTGGCAGGAAAGGCAGGCGACCGAGACCGAACCTATCGGCTCGATGGACCCATCGAGGGTGGTGGTGCCGAGTTGATCGTAGGTTTCGTAGCCGGTGGGGTCGATGTTGCGGTTCCATAATGGAACGGCCGCGCTGGCGTTGGCCCCATGAGGCGTATGACAAAATACGCAGATCTCCCGCGTGCCGTCGATATTGCTCACGGCATTCAGCCCCCCCGCACTCAAGTTGTGCTTGGTATTAAATACGCCGCCGAGGCTCACGCCCCCCGCCAACCACAGCAGCGTCGCTCCGGCAAAAACCAAAGCGCGATAACCGGTTTTCATCACTCGCCCCTTTAAAGGGTTTTCCGCCGTCAGATTTTGTCAACTTAGGCGCTAAGTTACAAGTGTTTAAACTGACTATGGCCATCGGCGCGCAAAACCTTGTGATTCGCCCGCTTCCAAAGTTAGTCAAAACGGCGCGGGAGCCGAAAATGACCGCGCATCAAAACCAGCGGCCGCGGCCCTTCCCGTCTCAACGCCTCATCAAACGCGCTTGATTATTTTAGCGACGTCGCCTGACAGTGGAGCAACCGTTGACCGTTCACATCCAACCGGACATATCGACATAAAAAAGGGCGCCTGCAGGCGCCCTTTTTTCTCATGCCTCGGTTCCAACTTATTTCGAAGAAAATTTATGGTTGATACCCAATGACAGGGCCGACGCATCCTGGCCGGTCACCGAGTTCAACCTGGTCAAGTCATAATTGCCATTGTCGCCATTGCTCATCAGGTTGTACATCGCGTACAACTCGGTGTTCTTGGTGAAGTTGCGAAACACGCCCAAGGCGAAATGGGTGGCGCCGGAATCGGCCTCCGAGTCTTTTTCATCGGCCATGGCGACCGAACCCTTCAGCGTATAACCCTCCAGCTTATGGGCCACGCTCACCAGAAAGGCATTGCGCTGATTGTCGGCGCCGCCCTCATCGGCGCTTTCAAAAATCGCCCCCACCGTGGTGGGACCGAAGGCATAGCTGCCGCCCACCTTCATGGCCACCGCATCGTCGCCGTTGGTGTGATAGGCATTGAGCGACTCGTAAGCGGCGGTGAGGTACCAGGGACCGCTGTTGTAACTGCCGTTCACGCTGTAGACATCGCGATCGCTCTACCGCGTGGTCATGGGCAGATCGTCATCGCCCCGATGATCGGCAAACACATAGCCCAGCATCGCGCTGAAGCCGTTCATGCTCGGCGTCGTGTAGATGATAATGTTGGAGGCGCGGCGATCGAACAATTTATTGCCGTCGTCCACGCTGCCGATGATGGCGTTGAAATCGCCCTTGGTCTCGGCAAAGATATCCAGCTTGGAGGTGGCCCTTTTATAGGGGGTATCGTGTTTGCCCGCCAGCACCTGACCAAATCCGCCCGTCAGACCCACAAAGGTGTTGCGCTGGCTGCTGAACGCCGCGCCGTCGTCAAAATCCACCTGCTGCTCGATCTGCCACAAGGCGGCGAGTCCGTTACCCAAATCCTCGTCGCCCTTGAAACCCAGACGGGAATCGTAGCTGGTCAGACTAATGGCGCTGTCTTCATTGCCCGCCGTGGGGTCATTATTGTTATTGAAATCCAACGAGACATAAGCCGCCCCATACACCTCCACGCCGGCCTGCGCCAACGGCGCCATCATGGCAGCCACGACACCCGCGGCGATCATATGTTTATTCATTATTCCCCCTCGACTATATTGAACCCCGTCTAAATCAACCCCGTCGATCAAAAACCGCCTTGCGCCGCGCGCTGGTCTGATGTTGATATCTTCCCGTGAAAAATCAGCACGGTAATCGCTCAACAGTCTAACAGTAGCGCATAGCCGCCTTTGTCACAACGCTCTCCTGCATGCGTTTCTCAAAAAAAAGGCGCCCGCAGGCGCCTTCTCATTCTTGGACAGTGAAGATTTATTTGGAGGAGAAATTATGGTTGATACCGACAGATATCGCCGAGACACTCTTGTCGGCAAACCCCGCGACGGCCTGAGAACCCGACCACAGGCCGTAAGTGCCGTTGCTATCATTATCCACCTGCGTATAGAGGGCATACACCTCGGTGTTCTTGGTGAATGAATGAAAACCGCCGAGGGTGAGCTGGGTGGCGCCGCTGCTGCTGATGCCATCCACGTCATCGGCCATCGCGATGGCCGCCTTCAAGCTGTTGTCACCCATTTTGTGCGTTGCACTCGCATACCAGGCACTGCGTTCACCGTTGGCGCCGCCGCGATCGGCGTTTTCAAACAGGCCCGAGAGCACGGTGCCTTGCCCGAAATTCCACGCCGCGCCGACGCGGTAGGCGACGCCGTCGTCGTTCGCGGTGAGATTGCCGATGGTCTCGTAGCTCGCAGCAAGATAGAGCGGACCGTTCTCGTAGCCCGCGCCGACGCTGACGAGTTCACGTTCGCTGTCGGTGGTGGTCATGGGCAAATCATCGCTGGTGCGATTGAACGAATACGCCGCATGCAGTTTGAGCCCCGCCATATCCGGGGAGGCGTAAGCCACGATGTTGGGCGTGCGGTTATCGAACAAGCGGTTGCCGCGGATATTGCCGATGATGGCGTTGTAATCGCCTTTGGTATCGGAGAAGGGATCGAAGCGCGCGGTCACGATGCGTAACGGGGTTTCATAGCGCCCCGCCAGCACCGTACCGAAACCGCCGCCCAACCCGATGAAGGTATTGCGGGCGCTCTGGAAGGCCGAGCCGGTATCGAAGTCCACCTGGGTCTCGAGCTGCCACAACGCGCTCAAACCATTGCCCAAATCCTCGTCACCCTTGAAACCCAGGCGCGAGGTATTGCTCGACAGCGACACCGCGCTGTCCTCGTTTCCCACCGTGGGATCATCGTTATTGATGAAGTCCAGCGACATACGGGCCTTACCGTAAACCTCGACACCGGCCTGCACGGCGAAAGAGGCGCCCACCGCCATCGTCGCCGCTACCGCCGTCACCAGCCCCCTCTTGCTCATCATCTTCATTTCACATTCCTCCGGCTATAAATGTAGAAGCATCATCAGACCGCTGGCGATTCTATAAACCTTCTATTACGCATTCATGACAAACGCCGGCATACACACCAAAAAAAAGGGCGCCCGCAGGCGCCCTTTCTGTCCAACCTCGAAGAGTAAATAAATTACTTCGAGCTGAACTTGTGGTTGATGCCCACCGAGAAGGCGGACATGTCTTCGCCAGCAAACGAATTGGAGTTACTGAACAGGCCGTAGTTCGCGTTGGCGTCGTTGCTGACCACCGTGTACAGCGCGTACACGTCGGTGTTGGCGGACAGGGCCTGACCCACGCCCAGCGCGAAGTGGGTCGCGCCGCTGTCGGTCACGCCACCAACTTCGTCGGCCATCGCGACCGAGGCCATCAGGCTGGTGTCGCCCATCTTGTGCTTGACGTTCAGCAACCAGGCGTCGCGGTCGCCGTTGGCGCCGCCGACATCGGCACTTTCCCAGATGGCGCCAATGGTGGTCGCGTCCGTGATGGTGTAGGTGCCGCCGATCTTCCACGCGCTGGCGTCGTCGCCGCCCACACCTGCGGCATTCAGCGACTCATACGCGGCGGTGACGAAGAGCGGCCCATTGGTGTAACCGGCGCTCAAGCTGTAGGCATCACGGTCGTTGCCGGCCGTGGAGATAGGCAGGTCGTCATCATTATTGATATCAGACAGGATATAGGCCACGCTGGCCTTGAAGCCGTTCATGTCCGGCGTCATGTAGGCGATGGCGTTGTCGGCGCGGTTGTCGAATACCACGTTGCCGTTCACCGAGCCCATGATCGCGTTGTAGTCGCCGCGGGTGTTGCGGAACACGTCCATGTAGTTGGTCGACGACTTGTAGGGGGTGCTCAGGTGGCCGGCCAGCACGGTACCGAAGCCGCCGCCCAAGCCGATGAAGGTGTCACGGGCCGAGGTGTTGGCCGCGCCGGTGTCGAAATCCATCTGCTGCTCGAACTGCCACAGCGCCGACAGACCGTTGCCGAGGTCCTCGTCACCGCGGAAGCCGATGCGCGACTTGTTGCTGGACAGGCTGATGGCGCTGTCTTCTGCGCCAGCGGTGTTGTCATTATTGGTGACGAAATCAAGAGAGGCGCGGGCCTCACCGTACACTTCAACACCGGCTTGGGCCGCCAGAGGGGCCGTCAACGCGGCGGCAACACCAAGAGCAATCAACTTCTTGTTCATAAAAATCTCCCTGTTGGGTTTAAATTCGGTGGATTAAAAACGCTTAATCACTTAACTCAAGAGACTTGAGGTGGGGAGACTCTACGAAGGCGGAGGCGTAAAGACAACACTTATTTTCAAAAAAACAACGAGGGTGAAGTTGTGTTGCTAAAAAGACACAGGACAGAAACGGGAAGAAGACGGAAAAATGGCTGGGGGACTAGGATTCGAACCTAGGTTGGCGGAGTCAGAGTCCGCAGTCCTACCGCTAGACGATCCCCCAACAACAACACGGATGAGGACTTATCGGCCCGAGGCCCGAACGAAAATCGCCCGGGCCTTAGACCTCAGTTCATTAACGTTTCGAGTATTGCGGACGCTTGCGGGCTTTGTGCAAACCGACTTTCTTACGTTCCACCTCGCGGGCATCGCGGGTGAGGAAGCCGGCCTTGCGCATCGGGCTGCGCAGGGTCTCGTCGCGGTCGACCAGGGCGCGGGCGATGCCATGACGGATGGCGCCGGCCTGACCGCTGTTGCCGCCGCCACGCACGGTGATGGCGATGTCCAAGGAACCGACCATGTTGACCGCTTCCAAGGGTTGGAGCACGACGCGACGGGGCGTCTCGCGGCCGAAGTAATGTTCGAGCGTGCGATTATTGATGGTGATCTTTCCGGAGCCGCTGCTCAGGAAAACGCGGGCCGTCGCGGATTTGCGGCGGCCGATGGTGTTATTGGTCTGCTGTGCCATGAACAGTCCTGCGCTAAATGAATTAAATATCCAGGGGCTGCGGTTGCTGCGCCTGATGATTATGCTCGGGGCCGGCGAAGACTTTGAGCTTGGTGAACATGGCCCGCCCGAGCGAATTTTTGGGCAACATGCCCTTCACCGCGATCTCGACGACCTGTTCCGGCGCGCGCTCCAGCATCTTTTGAAAGCTGAAGGAACGCATATTGCCTATGTGGCCGGTGTGATGATGGTACATCTTGTCGGTGAGTTTTTTACCGGTGACCTGCACCTTGCCGGCGTTGACCACCACGATGTAATCGCCGGTGTCGACGTGCGGGGTGTACTCCGCCTTGTGCTTGCCGCGCAGGCGCCGCGCGATCTCGCTGGCCATGCGCCCCAAGGTCTTGCCGCTGGCGTCCACCACGTACCAGTCACGCTTGACGGTCTCTGATTTTGCGCTGAAGGTCTTCATCCGAATGAATCCTGAAAAAAGCTGATTTTAAGAAACGCGGGATTCTACAGCAGCACCCGCCCCGGCACAAGCCGCCCGTCAGCGAATCAAGCGCCGTCGCAGCAGCCAGGTCGCCGCGGTCAAGGCCGCCGCGGCACAAGCCACCAGCACCGCCAGATGCAGCAGCGGCGCGACCAGGGGCAGCCCGGTCATCAGCGGCCGCACCACCGCCAACACGTGGGTGAGGGGAAACCACTGCGCCAGCCCCTGCACCCAGGCCGGCATGACTTCCAGCGGGAAAAACACCCCGCTCAGCAAAAACATCGGGGTAATGATGAGGGTGGAATAATACATAAAGAAATCGAAGCCGGTGGCCACCGAGGTCACCACCAAGGCCATGGCGCCGAAGGCCAGCCCCGCCAGCAGCAGCACCGGCAAGGCCCACAAGGCATTCCAGTCGTGCACCGCCCCCAGCGCCGCCGCCACGACCAGGATGGGCGTGCTGTTGATCAGCGCCTTGGTACCGGTCCACATCATCTCGCCCACCACCACGTCCCGCACGCTCAACGGCGTGGCGAGAATGCCTTCCCAGGTCTGCTGCATCGACATGCGCACATAAGCGGAATAGAGGCCTTCCAAGGTCGCGGAGTTCATGGCGCTGCCGCAGACGATGCCCGACGCGAGGAACATCAGATACGGCATGCCCTGCACCTGATCGATGAAGGAGCCGAAGCCGTAGCCCAGCGCCAGCAAATAGAACAGGGGTTCGCCGAAATTACCCAGCAGGGACGGCAGGGCCAGCTTGCGCCATACCAGGAAATTCCGTCGCCACACCGGCACCCAGCCCAAGACCGCCATCATCCCGCCATCAACTCGCCGTCCGCAGATCGCGGCCGGTGAGTTTAAGAAACACGTCTTCCAGATTGGCGCGGCGATGAGTGAAACGCAGCCCCTCCACGGCAGCGAGGGCATCGAGCAGCGGCCGCTCGTCGCGCAGATAACACAGCACGCTCTCGCCGACTTCCTCGGTCCGCTCGGCCCGGCCGGCACCCTCCGCCGCCAACCATTCGGCGGCGCGGGGGCCGAACAGCTCCACCACCTGCGGCTCGATATGGGTGCGGATCAACTCCGCCGGGCTGCCGGTGGCGAGGATCACGCCGTGGTCCATCACCACGATGCGGTCGCAAAGCCGTTCCGCCTCTTCCATATAATGGGTGGTGAGCAGCAAGGTCTTGCCGGCGGCCAGCAACTCGCGCAGCCGCCGCCACAACAACTGGCGCGCCTGCGGATCGAGGCCGGTGGTGGGTTCGTCGAGGATCAGCAGTTCGGGGTCGTTGATGAGGGCGCGGGCCAGGGTGAGCCGCCGCTTCATCCCGCCGGACAGGGCGCTGATCTTGGCGCCGGCCCGCTCGGTGAGCGCGGCGAATTCCAGCAAGACTGGCACCCGTTCGGCCAGCGCGGCGTGGCCCAGGCCGAAATAACTGCCGTAGGTTTGCAGATTTTCGGCGACGGTGAAATCCGGATCGAGATTATCGAACTGGGGCACCACGCCCAGCCGCCGCCGCATCTCGGCGGCCCGCGCCGGTACCGGCAGTCCCAGCACTTCCAGCGTGCCGCCGCTGGGGTGGGCGGTGCCCAGCAGTAAACGCATGGTGGTGGTCTTGCCCGCGCCATTGGGACCGAGCAGCCCCACGCATTCGCCGCGATAGACGCTGAAATCGATCCCCTTCACCACCGGGGTCTCGCCATACAGCTTGGTGAGCCCGACGGCGCGCACCACCGCCTCGGCGGACGGAGCAGCGGCCACGGGGGCAATGGTGGGGGCGACGCCGTTCAAATCTTCAACCGCTCCACCACCCGGCCGTGTCGCAAGTGTTCATCGATGATCTCGTCGATGTCTTCTTCGTCCACGTAGCTGTACCACACGCCCTCGGGATAGACGACCACCACCGGCCCCTGCTCGCAGCGGTCCAGGCAGCCGGCGGTATTGATGCGCACCTTATCTTTGCCGGCCAGACCCAATTCCTTCACCCGCTTTTTGGCATAGTCGCGCAAGGCGGTCGCGCCGCAGTCTTCGCAGCTCTGGCGTTCACCGTCGCGCTGATTGGTACAGAAAAAGACGTGATGGCGGTAATAGGACATATCGACGATTAAATAGCTTGAAGTGGCAAGACAAGGCACAAGAGAATACCATGATTGCATGCCGACCTTTACCGCCTTTTGAATCAGATTGTTCTTTACTTGCCCTCCGCCGCCCGCCACTCGTCCTTGCTCAAAACCACCGACCGCTGCGTGATGTGCGGCATGTGCCTGCCGCACTGCCCCACTTATCATCTGACCCGCGACGAGGCCGAATCGCCGCGCGGCCGCATCGCGCTCATTCAAGGCGTGTTGAGCGGCCGGCTCGAGCAAACGGCGCGGCTCGAAACCCATCTCGATCACTGCCTCGGCTGCCGCGCCTGCGAAGCGGTCTGCCCTTCCGGCGTGCCCTACGGCGAGATCATCGACGGCGCGCGGGCCGCGCTCTCGGAACAAGCCCCGCCCGCGCCGCGCTGGCGGCGCCTGGCTTGGGGCTGGGTCACCGGCGTGATCTCGGACCGGCGCCGCCTCTACCGCGCCGCGCGTGCGTTACGGTTCTATCAACGCAGCGGTCTGCGGCGACTCGCGCGCCTCACCGGCCTCACGCGCCGCGGCAGCCTCGGGCGTTTGGACGCGCTGCTGCCGCCGTTGCCCACGCCGCGCGCCTGGCCCGCCCAGCTCCCGGCCCAGACCGAGCCGCGCGGCGAAGTCGGCTTGTTTCTCGGCTGCGTCTCCGATGTGGCGGACCGCGCGACCCTCGATGCCGCCGCGCGACTCCTGACCCGCCTCGGCTACCGCGTGCACCTGCCGGAGGGGCAAACCTGTTGCGGCGCGCTGCACCTGCATCAGGGCGATCCCGCCACCGCGCAGGCGCTCGCGCAACGCAATCGCGCGGCCTTCAAGGCGCATGCGCTGGAGACCATCATCTCCGTCGCCAGCGGCTGCGGCGCCACCCTCGCCGAATACCCCGGCCAGAACGGCGCGGCGCTGGGCGCGCCGGTGCGCGACATCAGCGCGTTTTTGCACGGCGTCAGCTGGCCGGAAGACATCCGCTTCGCGCCGTTGCGCAAAAAGGTCGCGGTGCAGGACCCTTGTTCGCTGACCCACGTGCTGCGGCAAAACCAGGCGCCTTATTCCCTGCTGGCGCGCATCCCGGAGATCGAACTCATCGCCCTGCCCGACAACCGCCGCTGCTGCGGCGCGGCGGGCAGTTACATGCTCACCCAGCCCGCGATGGCGGAAAAACTCCGCGACGAAAAAATCGCCGCGTTAAAGGCCAGCGGCGCCGAGATCCTGCTCACCTCCAACATCGGCTGCGCGCTGCATCTGAGGGCCGGCCTACGCGCGGCGGGGATGGAGATCGAAGTCATGCACCCGATTGCGTTGCTGGCGCGGCAGTTGCGAACAGCCGGTACTGTGTAAAGTCGATTTTCCGTCCTTTAATACTTGCAACTTACCGCCTACAACTTGTAACTTTGCTCGCATGAATACACGCCGCTACAGCCCGCTCGATCAATGCCTCATTCACCTCGACAACGCGGTGCGCACCGTGTGGGGCGCGCCCGCCGTCACCGAGCGCGCCGACCCCGCCGATGTCATACCCGAAGGCGATTTGAGCGACGCCGAAAAACGGCTGTCCGCCGGCCTGATGCGGGTCAATCACGCCGGCGAGGTGTCGGCCCAAGCCCTTTATCAAGGCCAGAGCCTCACCGCCAAACTGCCCACGGTGCGCGAGAAGATGGAACGGGCGGCGCGCGAAGAAAACGATCATCTCGCCTGGTGCGAACAACGTTTGCAGGCGCTGGACAGCCGCGTCAGCCTGCTCAGCCCGCTGTGGTATGGCGGCTCATTCGCCATCGGCGCCCTCGCCGGTCTCGCGGGTGACAAATGGAGTCTGGGTTTCGTGGTGGAAACCGAGCGGCAGGTGGTGAAGCACTTGGAGGAACACCTGCAACGGCTACCCACGGCGGACCACAAAAGCCGCGCCGTGCTGGAACAGATGAAGGAAGACGAACTCCACCACGCCACCACCGCCCTGCAAGCGGGCGGCGCGGAATTGCCGGCGCCGGTGAAGAAGCTGATGGCCGCGACGTCGAAAGTCATGACCACCACGGCGCGGTTTATTTAGCGTAGCGCTTCGCTAATCTAAGGAAACGCAATGCGGCGCGTGCTCCTCCCCGCCTTTTCAAGGCGGGGTGGCCCGCAGGGCCGGGGTGGTTGGAGTCGAAGCCGATACTTTGTCCGCCAACCACCCCGTCGCCTGCGGCGCCACCCCTCCTCGTTTGAGGAGGGGATAAGATTCATAAAGAACGACGCATTAACACTCAGGCGCGCCCTGGCGGATTGATCCACGCCCTGACTCTTTCCGCCACCGCAACGAAACCCTATGGCGCACATCCTCTTCCCCGCCTTTTCAAGGCGGGGTGGCCCGTCAGGGCCGGGGTGGTTGGAGTCGAAGCCGATACTTTGTCCGCCAACCACCCCGTCGCCTGCGGCGCCACCCCTCCTCGTTTGAGGAGGGGATAAGATTCATAAAGAACGACGCATTAACACTCAGGCGCGCCCTGGCGGATTGATCCACGCCCTGACTCTTTCCGCCACCGCAACGAAACCCTATGGCGCACATCCTCTTCCCCGCCTTTTCAAGGCGGGGTGGTTGGAGTCGAAGCCGATACTTTGTCCGCCAACCACCCCGTCGCCTGCGGCGCCACCCCTCCTCGTTTGAGGAGGGGATAAGATTCATAAAGAACGACGCATTAACACTCAGGCGCGCCCTGGGGGACTGGCCCGCGCCTTTGCGAACAAGCAGACCCCGGCCGAGGGTGACTTACTTCAGATTCTCGCCGTAGAAAATCTCGGCCATCTCGCGTTGCAGACGCTGGCGGATCAGCTTTTCCTCGCGCGGCGACAGGTCTTCCGCCCCCATGCCGAACAGATAATTGTCGAGGTCGAAATCCTTGAGGGCCATCTTGGTGTGGAAGATGTTCTCCTGATAGACGTTGACGTCGATCATCTGATAACGGTGCTGGGTGTCCTTGGAAATAAAATCCTGGATCGAGCTGATGCGGTGGTCGATGAAGTGCTTTTTGCCCTTCACGTCGCGGGTGAAGCCGCGCACCCGGTAATCCATGATCACGATGTCGGACTCGAAGCTGTGAATCAAATAGTTCAAGGCCTTCAGCGGCGAGATGCGGCCGCAGGTCGATACGTCGATGTCGGCGCGGAAGGTACTGATGCCGTTCTCCGGGTGACTCTCCGGATAGGTGTGCACCGTGACGTGGCTCTTGTCCAAATGGCCCACCACCGCATCGGGCAAAGGACCGGGGCCGTCCAAATTACGCGACAGGGTCTCGGAGGTCATCGGCTCTTCGGAGATGAGCATGGTCACGCTGGCGCCCTGCGGATCGTAATCCTGGCGCGCCACGTTCAAAATGGTGGCGCCGATGATATTCGATACATCGGTGAGGATCTGCGTCAACCGCTCGGCGTTATACACCTCGTCGATGTACTCGATGTAATCGCGGCGCTGGCGCGCAGTCTTCGCATAACAGATATCGTAAATGTTGAAGCTGAGCGTCTTGGTGAGGTTGTTAAACCCTTGCAGCTTCAACTTAGTCAGTGGTTTCACCAACGGCGTTTCCCCATCTCTACTGTGACCCGATCCACCGTCCATCATAACGGCTCCTATTACCCTCCCCGCCGCGGACGGCGCACCGCCCCGGGGGAGGGCGCACATTATCGCCCATTTTGCGCGAGAGGGGGATGATAAATCATCTGCACGGTGACCCCGGCCGGGTCCAGGCAGTAAAAACTGCGCGCGCCGTCGCGATGGGTGCGCGGCGCGGTCTTCATGCTGACGCCCCGTTCGAGCAGGAAGGCATGCCAGTCGTCCACGTCGGCGGGCGTCGCCAGGATGAAACCGATGTGATCCAGACGCTGCGGCCCGCTCGCCGTCACCCCGGCGGGCCAACGGTGCAGCGCCAGATTATCCACCCCCGAGGTCAGATAGACGTTGTCCGCATCGGGCCGCCATTCCACGGCCATGCCCAGCAACGCCACGTAAAAATGTTCGCAGGCTTCCAAATCCTCCACGAACAGCGCCATGTGGCGCAAACCGGTGGTGGGGGCGGGACGTCGAGTTGACATGGGCTCTCCGGAAAAACGCAGGGGCGGCGATTATAAGGGAAATGCGCGCGGGCGCTAGCCGGCGCCCGACCCGGCCGCCGCGACGATCTCGAAGTCGTGGGTGATCTCCACCCCGGCCCGGCCCAGCATGATGGAGGCCGAGCAATATTTCTCCGCCGAGAGGTCCACCGCCCGCTTCACGGCCGCCTCGGCCAAGCCCTGGCCGGTCACCACGAAATGCACGTGAATCTTGGTGAACACCTTCGGCTCGCTCTCGGCGCGCTCGGCGGAGAGTTCCGCCACGCAACGCGTCACCGGCTGGCGGCCCTTTTTAAGGATGTGCACCACGTCGTAGGCGGTGCAGGCCCCCACCCCCATCAAGACCAGCTCCATGGGCCGGACCCCGAGATTACGGCCGCCACCCTCAACCGGACCGTCGATCACGATCGCGTGGCCGCTGCCCGACTCCGCGACGAACTGGGCCTCTTCCACCCATTGGATACGCGCCTTCATGTTTCATCCTCGTATTTACTCAGTCTTCAACCACGCTTAACCTTGCGGGATAGCCGAACCCCGTTTGACCCCCCGTCCTATCGCACGCTCTATATAGGGGTGGGGACATAAGGGATGCGTCGTCTCGATCACTCACATGCGAACAACCGCTAAAACTCTCAAGCCTAAGCGCCGATATGATACCTGAGCCGGCCCGGCGACGTCGTGGCCGCAGACCGAGGGAACCGACATGGCCTTAACCGCAAAGCCAAAACCGACGGACAATCCGGTGATACAGCGATTTTTGACGCACTGTCACCGGCGCCGCTATCCGAACAAGAGCGTGATCATCTACGCCGGCGATCCGCCGGACGCGCTGTATTACATCACCAACGGCTCGGTGGCCGTGGTCAACGAAGACGACGAGGGCCGCGAAATCGTCCTCGCTTATCTCAACGCCGGTGACTTCTTCGGCGAGATGGGCCTGTTCGAAACCGAAAAACACCGCAGCGCCTGGGTACGCGCGCGCGCCCAATGCGAGGTGGCCGAGATGAGCTACAACCGTTTTCGGCAATTGACTCAGGAAGACCCGGACATCCTGTTCGCCCTCGCCTCGCAAATGGCGCTGCGCCTGCGCCGCACCAGCAATATGCTGAGCCGCCTGGCCTTCATGGACGTGGCGGGCCGCGTCGCGCGCACCTTGCTCGATTTGTCTAAAGAGCCGGACGCCATGACCCACCCCGACGGCATGCAGATCCGCGTCACCCGCCAGGAACTGGGCCGCATCGTCGGCTGTTCGCGGGAAATGGTCGGCCGCGTGCTGAAGAGCCTGGAACAGCAAAACCTCATCGCCGCCAAAGGCAAGACCATCGTCGTGCACGGCACCCGTTAAGGACGGCGGCGCGCGGTCCACAAAGCACTATCCGATACTTTATTTACAACAGCGCGGGCCGGTCCGGCAGCTCGTTGGGATTTTCACCTTGAAACGGATAATGCCGCTCGCAATGCGCGGCGATGCCCGCCACCGCCTCCAGCACGCCGCGCTCGAACTCGCCCGCGCGGAAATGCGCCTCCATGACCCGGCACAAGCGCTCCCATTCCGCCTCGCCCACCCGGAGGTTGATGCCGCGGTCGGCGACGATCTCCACGTCGCGATCCGCCAGCAACAGATAAACGAGCACGCCGTTATTGTGCTCGGTGTCCCACACCCGCAATAACGAAAAGACCTCCAAGGCCCGTTCGCGCGCGGTTTGGCCGCGCCACAGCGCGCCCAACGACAAGGCCCCTTCCACCACGAAACGGATCTCGCCGAGGTGGCGGGCCTCGCCGGCGCGGATCGCCGCTTCGATGGCGGACAGCACCGGCGGCGGAAAGGCGGTTCGCAACCGCCACGGCGGCGCCGCCAAGTGCCGGCATAGGCGTGACAGGCTTACCATCGTCCCGACGCCCCGCCGCCGCCGAAACCACCGCCGCCGCGCATCCCACCGAAACCGCCGCCGCCCCAGCCGCCCCGCCCCGGCAGACCGCCGCCGCCACCCAACAAAAAGAAAAAGGCCAAGGCGCCGAGCACGACGCTCAACAAGAACGAACTGAATAAAAACCAGGCGAGCACGGCGGCGCCCACCCCGGCCAGTCCCGCGCCCGCCAAACGGCCGAACAGCGCGCGCAGCATAAAACCGCCGATCAGCGTCGCGACGAACAAGGTCGGCAGCCCCGCCTCCAAATCGCCCGTCGCCACCGCCGGGCGGGACGGGGCGGGCAAGGGCTCACCCTCGATCAACCGCATGAGCTGCCGCACCCCGGCCATGATCCCGCCGGCGTAATCGTCGCTTTTGAAATAGGGCACGATGATCTCGGCGATCACCCGTTTGGCCACCGCGTCGGGTATCGCGCCTTCCAAGCCGTAACCCACTTCGATGCGCAGCGCGCGGTCTTGCAGCGCCACCAGCAGCAACACGCCGTCATCGATATTTTTTCGGCCGAGCTTCCACTGCTCCACGACGCGGATCGAATATTGTTCGATGGTCTCGGGCGCGGTGGTGGGCACAGTCAACACGGCGATTTGCGCGCCGTGCCGTGCCTCGAACTCGGTGAGGGTCTGCTCCAAGGCGGCGCGTTGCCCCGGCTCGAGCGCGCCGGCGAGATCGGTGACATGCCCGCGCAGCGGCGGCACCGCCACGTCCGCCGCCGCCCACGGCGCGAACCCGGCAAGCACCGCCAGCAGCGTCCAGCAGCGGAACCAGGCGCGAGCGGCGATCACCTTATTGCGCGGGGGCGGGTTGCGGTGCATCGGGCGGCGTGCCGAAATCCACCCGCGGCGCGTTGGAGATCGCCTGTTCGTTCTCGACGCTGAAATTGGGCTTGGTTTGATAACCGAACACCATGGCGGTGAGATTGGACGGGAAGGACCGCACCGTCACGTTGTAGTCCTGCACCGCCTTGATGTAACGATTGCGCGCGACGGTGATGCGGTTTTCCGTGCCCTCCAACTGCGCCTGCAGATCACGGAACACCCCGTCGGCCTTGAGCTGCGGATAGTTCTCCGCCACCGCCAGCAAGCGGGACAAGGATGAAGTCAGCTGGCCCTGCGCCGCTTGGAAGCGGGCGAAGGCCTGTTCATCGTTGAGCAATTCGGGGGTGACTTGAATGCTGCCCACCCTGGCGCGCGCCTCGGCCACTTGAGTGAGTATGGCCTGCTCATGGGCCGCGTAGCCCTTCACCACGTTCACCAGATTGGGCACCAGATCGGCGCGGCGCTGATATTGATTGACGACCTCGGACCAGGCCGCCTTGATTTGCTCGTCGGTCACTTGCAGGGTGTTGTAACCGCAACCGCCGAGCGACAGCAGCATCACCCCCATCAGGAATCCCGTCACCGTACGCATCGCGTCTCTCCTTTGACCAAACTCAAACCGAGGCGGTCATTGTAACAAAAGCGGGTAGCGGAGATTTTTACGGGGCTAAAAACACAACGGCCCCGTGAGGGGCCGCTGTTATCTCATGACCGACGAGAGCGATTAAAAGCGGAAACCCAGCTGGAGACCGGCGCCCACCTCGTCGCTGTTACCCATCGCGGCGATGTCGACATGGACGCCGAAAGGCGAGAGACCCACGCCCACCGACGCCACGCTGGTGTCGCTGTCGCTGATGTTGTGGCGATAACCCAAGCGCAGCTGCACCGTATTCCAACCGTTCCATTCGGCGCCGACCGCCCAATATTGGGTGGGGCCGTCGAGGCCGGCGGGATCGTTCTCCACCAAATCGAGATCGGTCGCCACGGTGAGGGACTTCCATTCATAGGCCAGGCCCAAACGGTATTGCGGGTCGAGGTTGATGGTATTGCCCAAGACGGTCCGGTATTCCCGCGGGATCAGATTCTTCGCCACCAGGCCGGTGGTCCAGCCGTTGCCGTAACGATGCGCTATACCGACATCCAGATTAAAGTCGGTGTATTCTTTTTCGCCCTCGTCCACCGACAGGTCGGCGGTGTCCACGTCCAGACGGTAGTCGAAGGTTGTGGCCTGCACCACTTTCGGCGTGATGCCGATCGCCACGCCCTGACCGCCGAAGGTGAACTCACGCGCCAGCGACACGCCTATTTCGGACAAGACCACCCCACGCCCCTGCACCGAGGACGTCATAGTATCGGTGGGGTCGATAATGTCGCCGTTGCCGTCCACGATGCCGGACGTGTCATTGGCTTCCAAACCGTCGATCACCTCATTGAGCTCGTTAATATCGGATTGGGTGATGTCGAGCAAGGCCCCGCCCATGGCGCGCGCGTTCACGTACAGCGACGCGCCGAAACGCTTGCTGGGCACGCCCACTACCGCGCCGACGTGCAGCTCGCCGTCCACCGTTTTATTGGAAAGGGTACCCAAACCATTCACCAAAGCGCGGCCGGTGGCCACCACCGCATCTTTGGCGGTGTTCAGTTCACCGGCCGTGGTGGCATTATTCCATTGATCCACCGCGTTGCTGAACGCGTCGATATAATCGGCCGATTGGAAATCGTCCAGGCTGTCCACCATCTCATCGGGATCGGCGACCCGCGCGCCGATCACCGGCAACTCGAGACTGAAATCCTCGCCCTCACGGCCGATGGCCAACAAGGCCGGATTAAAAAAACTGGCATTGGCGCTGGTGCCCGACGCAACCCCGGTACCGCCCATGGCCATGGAGCGCGGGTCGAAGGCGCCGAAGGAAACCGCCCCCGCCTCCTGCATCGTCAACAACACCACCGGCAAGCCCATCAATAAAACGCGTTTGTCCATATATCCCTCTCCAAATAGCCACGACTCCGACGCACGGCTCGCACCCGCCACGCCACCATGCTTGGCTATCGTCCCGCAAGGGGGTCGACTTTAGAGAGGTAGGCGGGGCCGAATCGAGAAACGGAACCCACATCCTGAGGCCATCGCCGCAGGCATTGACCGCGGCTGCCGCTGCAAGGCAGGGTGGCAAATCCAGCGCACCAATATCCGGCAAGACCCGGTTTCCGATTGCCGACTCTTTTTCAGCATTAAGCAGTACCACTGGCACGGATTCTCCGTCGGACAGCTTTACACTTTAAGATCGGGCGCTTTCGGCAACAGAGCAGTCGTTTGAAATGGCAAGATAAAATTTTTAAGGCATAAGCGTTGCAGCAATAAAGGGTCTTACCGTTGCGCGCCTCATCGGCCATAAAAATCCGCGTACGGGGGCAGTCGGCAGTGACGGGGTCAACTCGATCCGAAGCCAAACTCAGGGAATGCAAGGAGCACAACGATGGCAAGAACCGGGACGTATTTCTGGAATAAAAAATTATTAATCGGGGCCGTCGCCGCCCTTGGCGCGACCACCGTCCAGGCGGTACCCACCACCTACACCAGCCGGGCCGCCTTCGACGCGGCGATCGCCGCCATCGTCCCCGCCGTGAACCAGAACGTAATCAACTTCGAGAGCGCGTCCGGCGGCGATTTGATTCCAAGCGGGTCCAGTTTCGGCGGCGTCACCTTTTCCTATACCCTTCCCGGCGGCCCACCTCCATTCCAGGTCGGCATCAATAGCAGCCCGCTCGCGGGAACCTCGGGCTCCAACTTTCTTGGGGTGACCAACGACGGCGGCGCCAGCTTCGGCCAATTCGCTTTGGGTGATCAGATAGATTTCAGCTTCTCCGCATCCCACGCCTTCGGTATGTACATCATCGTCGGGGATACCTCCTTCGATTTCTTCAATGACGACATCAATCTGACTTTCGCCGGCATCACCTTGTCCAACGTGGACGCGGACGTCGCAACCAGTGTAGGCCCCAACAATGTCGCGGCTCTGTTCGTTGGCATCGTCGATCCTGACGGCACCTATGGCACCGCCAGTCTGCTCTTCGGCCCGGTGGGCGGCCCGGCGGGCGGCGCCTTCTTCGAGATAGACGACATCGTCAAAACCTCCCCCACCGGAAGCGGCGGCGGCGACGACGGGACCATTCCCGAACCCGCGACCCTGGCCTTGTTGGGCGCGGGTATTCTGGGCATCGCCCTGGCACGCCGTAAAAAAAGATGACGCGGCGGTAAAACGCGCAGGCAGCGGGCATGGAGGCCGGCGAATATTCCATCGGCGCTCCACCCTTGTTTCCTCTCCTTCCACATCGTTTACCGGATAACGCGAACGCGGTACACCGGCTAGTTTGCCGCGCTCCGATCATCGCCCCGCTTGATCAAACCGGACGGCGACATCAACGACGACCTATCGCCCGCCCACGCGGAAAAAATCCGGTTGTCGATTTTTGAACGGCGTACACTCGTATATTCCCGCATCGTGCAAACCATGCAGAGGTCACCGCAACCAAATCAACAAGCAAACACTCAAGGAGGAATCACCATGGAAAAGGTTTCAAAGAACGCCCTCCAGGGCCTGGCCCTGGCCCTCGCCACCTTCGTGATGACGCCCGGCACGGCGTCGGCGTGCAACACCGAACCCTTTTTGGGAACGGTCTGCGCCTTCGGCTTCAACTTTTGCCCGCGCGGCTATCGGCCCGCCGATGGTTCGCTCCTACCCATCAGCCAGAACACCGCCCTCTTCTCGTTGCTCGGCACCACCTATGGCGGCAACGGCACCACCACCTTCGGCCTGCCGGACTTGCGCGGCCGCGCCCTGGTGGGAGCGGGCCAAGGCCCCGGCCTCTCCCCCGTCAATCTCGGCGAGATGGCCGGCACCGAACAAGTCACCTTGACGGTGAATCAACTACCGCCCCATAGCCACTCGGCCACGACCGACGTGACCGTCACCACAACGGCGCGTGCCTTGGGATCGGCCGGCAATACCGACAATCCCAACGGCAACAGCCTGGCGATGGTGTCCCGGCAAAATATCTACAGCAACGCCGCGCCCACCGTGAACATGAGCGCCAACGCCATCGCCACCACGGCCAACGCCACCACCACCATCGCGCCCACCGGCGGGGGCAACCCATCGAGAACCGATCGCCTTACCTTGGCATCACTTATTGCGTCGCGGTGGAAGGCATCTTCCCTTCGCGCAACTAAGCCAAGCGCCATGCTCATTCACGCCTGCGCTTAAACGCAGGCGTGAATGCAATGCGGTGCGGGGTTTATCGGTACGCCATGCGGCGGCTCAGGGGAATAAACGCGCCAATTCCGCACCGGGATCGGCGGCGCGCATAAAGGCCTCGCCCACCAGAAAGGCATGGACCTGATGACGGCGCAACAAGGCCACGTCATCGCGACTGTGGATGCCGCTTTCGGTGATGACGATGCGGTCGGCGGGTATCTTGCTCAACAAATCGAGGGTCGTTTCCAAACGCGTATCGAAGTTGCGTAGATTGCGGTTATTGATGCCGATGAGCGGGGTATTCAACGACAGCGCGCGTTCCAGTTCATCGGCGTCGTGCACCTCCACCAGCACCGCCATCTTCAACTCGGCGGCGAGTTGCGCCAATTCGTGCATTTTCTGGTCGCTCAAGGCCGCGACGATGAGCAAAATGCAATCGGCGCCGATCGCCCGCGCCTCGTACACCTGATAAGCATCGACGATGAAATCCTTGCGCAACACCGGCAACTCGCAGGCGGCGCGCGCCTGCTGCAAATACGCCTCGCTGCCTTGAAAGAAATCCCGGTCGGTGAGCACCGACAGGCAAGCCGCGCCGTGTCGGGCATAACCGCGCGCGATCGCGGCGGGGTCGAAATCCTCGCGCAACACCCCTTTGCTGGGCGAGGCCTTTTTGATCTCGGCGATCACCGCGGCTTTACCCGCGGCCAACTTGGTCCGCAGCGCGCCGGTGAAATCACGCGGCGCGGGCGCCGAGGGCACTTGCGCACGCAAGGCGTGCAGCGGCACCCGCACGCCGCGTTCGGCGACCTCTTCGCGTTTGCGCTGGAGGATTCGTTTGAGAATGTCGGGGGTATCAGTCATGTCGTTCGTTACGGTTTTTTATCGGCATGCGTAATGTCGATTTTTCTTGGCGCCCTTGGCGGTTTGGCGGTTCAAAATTTCTAGGCTTTAAATTCATTGGTCAGCTTCACCAAGGCGTCCAACTTTTGTTGCGCCGCGCCGCTGGCGATCACCTCGCGGGCCTTAGCCACACCCGCCGCCAAAGTCCCGGCGAGCCCAGCCGCATAAATCGCCGCGCCGGCGTTGAGACTGACGATATCCCGCGCCGGCCCCGGCTGATCGGCCAACACGGCGCGCAGCATGACCAGGCTCTGTTGCGCATCCTCCACCACCAGCGCGGCGATGTCGGTGCGGGTCATGCCGAATTGCTCCGGCGTCAAGGTCATGCGGCTAATTCGTCCGTCTTTGAGTTCGGCGACCTGGGTGGGCGCGCCGATCGTGATCTCGTCGATGCCGTCCTCGCCGTGCACCACCAACACATGACGGCTGCCCAAACGTTGCAATACCCGCGCAAGCGGCTCCAACCAGTGCGGACTGAACACGCCGACCACCTGGTTGGGCGCGCCGGCCGGATTGGTGAGCGGCCCGAGCAGATTGAACACGGTGCGCACGCCCATCTCGCGGCGCGGCCCGATGGCGTGTTTCATCGCGCCGTGATGCAAGGGCGCGAACATGAAACCCACGCCGACCT
Source organism: uncultured Gammaproteobacteria bacterium (assembly GCA_963729605.1). GTDB lineage: Bacteria > Pseudomonadota > Gammaproteobacteria > DRLM01 > DRLM01 > CAKKSB01. The sequence continues at coordinate 466,146 of CAVSNY010000006.1, forward strand.
CGTGCAGACAACGCGTCACTTGCCCGGAAGTCAGATTCAAATTCACACTCGCCGCCTCCAACACATCGGCGCTGCCCGAGCGACTCGACACTGAGCGATTGCCGTGTTTGGCGACTTGCGCGCCGGCCGCCGCCGCGACGAAGGCGCTGCAGGTCGAGACATTGAAGGTGCCGCGCGCGTCGCCGCCGGTGCCGCAGGTATCCACCACATGAGCACCGCTCACCGCGACCCGGCTCGCCAATTCACGCATCACTTGCGCGGCGGCGGTGATCTCGTCCACCGTTTCGCCCTTCATGCGCAGACCGATGAGAAAACCGCCGATCTGCGCGGGGGTGGCGCCGCCGGTCATGATGGCGCGCATCACCTCGGTCATTTCCTCGGCGGAGAGATCACGGCGCTCGGTGACGGCGCGGATGGCGGCGGGCATATCCATGATTACAAGTTACAAGCGCCGAGCGGCAAAGAGCAAGATAAAAAGAAGACCGGCGGATTTTTCTTGCTACCTACTGCTTGCTGCTTTGACCTCCAAGAAGTTCTTCAACATTGCGTGCCCGTGCTGGGTGAGTATCGACTCGGGATGGAATTGCACGCCTTCCACCGCGAACTCGCGATGGCGTACGCCCATGATTTCATCGCGCTCGCCGCGTTCGTCCTGCGTCCAGGCGGTCACTTCCAGACAGGCCGGCAACGAGGCCTGTTCGATGATCAACGAATGATAACGCGTCGCTTCGAAGGGGTCGGGCAGGCCTTTAAACACACCTTGGTCGGCGTGATAAATCGGCGAGGTCTTGCCGTGCATCACCTGCCGCGCCCGCACCACCTTGCCGCCGAAGGCCTGGCCGATGCCTTGATGGCCGAGACAGACCCCCAGCAAGGGAATCTTGCCGGCGAAGTGCTGAATAACGGCGATGGACACCCCCGCCTCGCTGGGCGTACACGGCCCCGGCGAGATCACGATGTGATCGGGCTTGAGCCGCGCGATCTCCTCCACGGTGATCTGGTCGTTGCGATACACCCGTACCTCGGCGCCCAATTCGCCCAAGTATTGCACCAGGTTGTAAGTGAAAGAATCATAATTATCGATCATTAGCAGCTTAGCCATGATAACCTCTTGTTTTAACGGTATTTTCTATCTTAAAACCATGGCTGTTATACACTTCATTATACACATCAGCAGTAGATTTCAGCAGAACGATCGCCGAAAACCAGTCCTGATAGGGAAAAGTGGGCATGGAAGGCACTACTGTGCTTGTGCTTGGCTGCGACACAGCTACCCGCAAGAACTTGCAATAAGCCGCCCGAGCCGACCACCCCTTAACTGCGCGCACGACCGCGCCCCACGATGCCGCGCGCAAGGTGTCGATAAAGGAGGTTTTTAATGGCACCGGGCAATCTCCTGAGTCTTGGAGCCGCCGTGCCGGAGAGTCATCTGCTGAATCTTGCCCACCGATACGGCGGCAAGGTGCGGGTCGAGGCCGCAACGACATGCCGCTTCCTACTGGAAGCGCCACCATTGAGCAATATTGATTGAAGCGGTACGAGTCATAGCAGACCGAGGCTTAGTTAACCAGGAAGATGCGATGCGGCAGCGAAGGCCCCACGACAGCTTCGTATCCGGGTGATAATAACACGCAACCTCTTCCCCGTCTAATAGCTGAACCTGTAGGGTGTCGCTTTACTGGGTCATACCGAGCGGCATCTCGATCTAGTCTTCCGCCTTGCTGCTGTGACCACAATTAAGAAGTATCAAAGCCCCTCAATAAGAATGCCCCATTAGAACGATGCATGGCGTTGGGTATAATCCAATCACAGGTCTTCGCTTCAGCCGTCCGCATGGCTCGATCAAGGCGACAACTTGGCTCGCATTATTGCAAAGTTAGCCCTTTCCCAGTATCGTATTGCGATGGTGCGCATTTTACTTGGACATAGGCTGGCGGTGATGGCGTTGCTTCTTGCAACGTTTGTGGTCATTCCTATGGCCGATGCGGTCTTGTGCGCATCTGAGAGTGTTGATACGCATTCGTATGTTGATTTGCACGATGACGATGGCGACAGCCGGAGCAACAAAGGTTCCGGGGCCGACTATGAACATGACGCCTGCAGCCACTGTCATTGTCACCATACGCACGCTCACGTCTCCCCGAATTTTGCACCCAAAACCGCTTCCCTTCAACTGGCGCACGCATGGCCAGAAAGTGATGCTATCGCATCACACACGCCTGATGGATTGATGCGACCCCCCAAAGCCTGACGAATTCGGACCGTGCTGCCTGCACGGTCGTTTCGTCAACTTTTTTAGCTTTGGGAGCTTTCCTATGTTCATGTTGTTCGGCCGACCGCTATGCGCGGTTGGCTTCGCTGTGGTCGCCACAGCAATCACGCTGGCACTGCCAGCAAGGGCCGAACCCGCCCCACCTTATGAAACACTGATCGAGCATCTCGATCGAACCCCGGCAACACTTGAAGCCGAAGCATTACTCGATGCCGCCAAGGCGCGCGCGCAACAAGCCCGTGCGTTGCCTAATCCTTCCATCTCCCTGGAGGCCGAGAACGCTTACGGTCGCTCGCCGTTCACTGGCTATGGCGCCGCAGAGACCACGTTTTCCGTCAGTCAACCTCTGGAACTGTGGGGACAGCGGGGCGCGCGAATCGGTGCCGCACGGGCGGAAGCCGAGGCGGCCGGCCTGCGCCGCGACCAGTCGCGATGGGCGGTCGCCGGCCGCCTGGCGCTGATCTATGCCGAAGCGGAAGCAGCCTCTTTGCAGCATGAGCTGGCCATTGAGGCGCTGTCGCTGACGCAGGCGGATGCAAGCGCGGTGATGGCCCTGGTGGAAGAAGGTCGCGAGGCTGTGCTTCGTGGGGTTCAGGCCGAAAGCGAGGTGGAAGCTGCTCGCGCCGTCGCGGACGAAACACGGGCAAACCGGGATGCAGCTTTCGCGCGTCTCGCCGCAGTCGCGATGCTGACCGAGCCGGTCACATCCATCGAAACCAGCCTGCTAAATCGCGCACCCAACCCCTTCACGCCGGATGTACGCAATCCCCTGGCTGTTCAAATTGCCGAGGCCGAGTTGGATGCGGCTGGTGAATTCGTGAACGTGGAGCGACTGCGTGCTCGTCCCGACGTGACCGCTTCGCTCGGTGTCCGGCGATTCGAAGAATACGACTCCCAAGCACTCACCTTCGGCATCAGCGTGTCCCTTCCGCTGTTCGACAGAAACACAGGCGCTATCAGTGCAGCCCGTGCCGAGCAGCGAGCTGCCGAGGCGCGGCTGACCGGTTTGAAGTTGGAGGTCCAGGCAGATCGCAGTGCTGCACAAGCCCGCCTCACTGCATCGATCACCCGGACACGTGCTGCCGATAACGGCGTCGCTTCTGCCGAAGAAGCCTACCGCCTTGCACGCGCTGGCTTCGATGCCGGGCGCATCTCGCAGTTGGAGCTGCGCAGCATACGGTCTGCTTTGATTGCCGCACGCAATACCGCTGTGGATGCACGCATAGCGCGCGTCCGTGCAGAAGTCGAACTCGCGCGCCTTGACGGCCGCACCCCATTTTGAGGAAGCATAGATGACAACCACAAATATCCGGCTCCTCTGTGGAGCAGTCCTACTTGCTGCCCTTGGTACTGGCTTCGGCCTTGCCCAGCTCATCCCGTACTCGGAGCACGCCGCTCACGTCGAGGATGATGAGCACGCCGCTCACAATGATCCTGACCAACAGAATGAGCACGAGGATGCGCCATCCGAGGAAGGTGTCGTCGCATTAACCGCGAGGCAAATCGAAGCCTCGGGTATCAGCATCGTAGACGTGGGCCGCGGCGGCGGTAACGAGTATCGGCTGTCAGGCCGGGTCGAGTCTGCAGTGGGCGCTCGGGCAGTCGTAGCGGCAATCACGGGCGGAAGGGTCGAGCAGATACACGTCGCTCCGGGCTCATCGGTTGAAGCCGGTCAGCTCCTGGCTGTCATAGTCAGTGGCGATGCAGCTACTTTGCGTGCAAACGCCGATGCAGCAGTTGCCGAGGCCGAAGCTGCGCGCCTCGCTTATCAGCGCGACTTGAACCTCGTCGAACAGGGGATTGTCGCTCGTCAGGACATGGAAGCGTCTCGCGCCCGCTCACTCGCCGCTGATGCGGCGGCAAGGGCGGCACAAGCTCAGGTCGCGGCAAGCGGTTCGCCGAATACCTCGGGACGCTTCAGCGTCGTCAGCCCAATCGCGGGTGTAGTCGGCGCGGTCAGTACCACTGTGGGTGGCTTCGTCGCATCTGGTGGAGCCGTCGTGGAAATCTCCGATCCGGCGCAAGTGGAACTCGTCTTCAACGCGCCTCCCGCATTGGCATCCGAGGTGACCTCTGGAGCTCGTCTCCAAGTCACAGGTCCGTCTGGCAGTTTCGAAGCTGTGGTCGTTGGCGTAGCCGCCAATGCGCGCGAGCAAAGCGGTGCAGCCGTTATTCGCGCGCGATCTACTTCAAGTGCCTTACCGCCTGCTGGGTCCCCCGTGACAGGGACCGTCGTCACAAACAGCCAGGAAGGTGGTCTGACCGTCCCCGCCGATGCCGTTCAAACCGTGGAGGGGCGATCAGTGGTCTTCGTAGTCGAGGACAATGGCTTTCGCGTCACGCCCGTGCTCGTGGGTCGGCGCGCAGGCGGATACATCGAGATCCTCAACGGGCTGTCGGGCGATGAACGCATTGCCAGCACGAACGCCTTCCTATTGAAGGCCGAACTCGCTAAAGGCGAGCTCGAGGACGACGACTGAGGATAACCATATGTTTAAAATCATTATCGAAACAGCAGTTCGCTTTCGCTGGGCCGTAGTTTTTGTCGCGACGCTTATCGCGGCTTATGGCCTGTTCCAGCTTACCAAGCTCCCCATTGATGCCGTGCCGGACATCACAAACCGCCAAGTGCAAATCAACACTATTGCACCTGCGCTCGCGCCCGGTCAGATAGAGCGTCAAGTCACCTACCCACTCGAAACCGCATTGGCCGGTATCCCGGGACTGACCAACACGCGCTCCATTTCGCGCAACGGATTCTCCCAAATCACTGCCATTTTCACCGACCAGACTGACATCTACTTCGCACGTCAGCAAGTAGCTGAACGTATGCGCGAAGTGCTGGAGGACTTGCCCGAAGGGGTGACGCCGATGATGTCGCCAGTGACTACGGGGTTAGGTGAAGTACTGATGTGGACTGTGGACTACACGCCGTTCGATCCGGAGAACGTGGGTCAACCGAACGAACCGGGCTGGCAGACCAACGAAATCTATCTGACACCCGAAGGCGACCGCCTCACCACGCCAGAGGAGCGTGCCACCTACCTGCGCATAGTGCAGGACTGGATTATCGCACCGCAGATGCGCTCGGCTCCCGGGCTCGCGGGCGTCGACACCATCGGTGGCTACGTCAAGGAATACGCCATCCGTCCGAATGCCGAACGGCTTGCAGCCTACGGTCTCGGCCTAGGCGATCTCGTGCAGGCGCTTGAACGTTCCAACGTCCAGGCGGGTGCCGGATTCATCCAGCGTGCTGGCGAGGGTCTGATCGTTCGGACCGATGCCCTTGCGCAGACTGTCGACGATCTGGCGCAGGCGCCTGTCGCCAATCGCGACGGCTTCGTCATCCGGGTCTCGGATGTGGCGAGTGTCGGTCTGGGACGGGCGCCGCGCCTGGGCGCCGCCTCGCGCGATGGACACGAAGCCGTGCTTGGCACTGCATTGATGATCGCCGACGGCAATAGCCGCACCGTGGCGCAGGCCGCGGCCGAACGCCTTGTCGAAGTCAATCGCTCCCTGCCGCCGAACATCGTGGCCGAACCCGTGCTCGACCGCAGCGAGCTGGTGAATTCCACGATCAAGACGGTCGCCAAGAACCTGACCGAAGGCGCGCTGCTGGTCATCGCTGTGCTGTTCCTGTTGCTGGGCAACTTCCGCGCGGCGGCTATCACCGCATTGGTGATCCCGTTGTCATTCCTGTTCGCAGTGATCGGCATGAACCGCTTCGGGATCAGCGGCAACCTGATGAGCCTGGGGGCGCTCGACTTTGGGATCCTCGTCGACGGGGCGGTCATCGTAATCGAGGCAACGCTGCTTATGCTTGGCCAAAAGCGGGCCGAGCTGGGTCGTGCATTATCCGCCAGTGAGCGGCTAGGCGTGGCGATCCAGGCAGCGCGCAAGATGGTGCGACCCGCTGCCTTCGGCCAGATCATCATCCTGCTGGTGTTCGCACCGATCCTCACGCTGGAAGGTGTCGAGGGTAAGACCTTCCAGCCCATGGCGGCGACCCTCATGCTTGCCTTGGTCGGCGCATTCATCCTTTCGTTCACCTTTGTGCCGGCCATGGCGGCGCTGTTCGTGCGCGAACCCAAGACCAAGCCCGAACACATTCCAGAGCAAGAGCATGACCACAGACACGATGGCGAGCACGAAACCCGCCTCATCCGTTATGTACGCGGCAAGGTCGAACCGGTCATCCGCATTGCGGTAACGCGGCCACGTGCCGTACTCGCAGGCGCTGTTCTCATGCTCGCGATCGGCTTGGTGGCTTTCATGTCACTGGGTCGCGAGTTCATGCCCACGCTCGACGAAGGCAACCTGGCGATGCAGGCCCTGCGGGTTCCTTCTGCTTCGCTTGAACAGTCGTTGTCGATGCAGCTCGCCCTGGAGAGGGCGCTGACGAGTGAGCCGGAAGTGAGGACCGTCTTCTCTCGCACGGGTACGGCGGAAGCGGCCATCGATCCGATGCCGGTCAACATCTCCGACAGCGTGATCATGCTCAAGCCGCGCTCGGAGTGGCCCGACCCATCGCTGGACAAGGAAGAGCTGATCGGCCGGCTTGAGTCTATCGTCGGTAACCAGATCGGCAATGCGTTCGAGTTCAGCCAGCCCATCGAACTGCGTTTCAACGAGCTGATTTCCGGTGTGCGTACCGACTTGGCCGTCATGGTCTTCGGCGACGACTTCGACATCATGCAGAGAGTCGCAGATCAGGTCGCACTCACGCTGCGTGGCATAGAGGGTGCCGCCGACTTGCGTGTGGAACAAGTCTCGGGATTGCCTACGCTCACGGTGCGAGTCGATCACGCCGCCGCCGCGCAATACGGTTTGACGGCTGCGGATGTCAGCGAGACAGTAGCAACCGGCATCGGCGGCACCTCAGCCGGTAGGATCTTTGAAGGCGATCGCCGCTTCGATGTGGTGGTTCGGTTTGACGAAGACGCTCGCAACGATCCGGCACAGCTAGCTGCTTTGCCCATCGTCGCGCCGGATGGTACGGTCGTGCCACTTTCCTCGGTCGCGCGCATCGAAGTCAGGGAGGGGCCTAACCAGATCAGCCGAAACAACGGTAGTAGGAGGATCGTTGTTCAGGCAAACGTACGTGGCCGTGATCTGGGCGGATTCGTCGGGGAGGCGCAGGCTGCCGTGGCTGATGTGTCGCTTCCACCAGGTGTATACCTAACTTGGGGAGGTCAGTTCGAGAACCTGCAACGCGCAGAAGCACGGCTGATGCTGGTGGTCCCGATCGTGTTCCTGCTGATCGGGAGCCTGCTGTACATGGCTCTGGGCACGATCCGTGAAGCCGCACTGGTGTTTGTCTGTGTGCCATTGGCGCTGGTGGGAGGCGCATTGGCGCTGCTGCTGCGTGACATGCCTTTCTCCGTGTCGGCCGCTGTGGGTTTCATCGCCGTGTCGGGAGTGGCGACACTCAACGGCCTGGTGCTGATGCAGGCGATTCGCGAACGCCTGACCGCTGGCGATTCACCGCTGGAGGCCGCTGCCGCCGGCGCGGCCAGTCGCCTGCGTGCGGTGCTGACCACGGCGCTCGTTGCGATCGTCGGCTTCATCCCGATGGCGATCGCTACCGGCTCCGGGGCCGAGGTGCAAAAGCCGCTGGCCACCGTCGTCATCGGTGGTCTGATCACGGCTACTGTACTGACCTTGCTGGTATTGCCAACCTTCGCCGCGCGAGCTACGAAGCCGAGGGTCAATAGCACTGCCAGTTCAGAAGGGACCGCTAAACCGCTGGAGTCCGCGCCATGAAGTCTGATCTGACCCATCAGAAAACCGTTCTGCTGCAAGTATTGCTGTGGAACCTTGCCCTGTTTGTCGGGCTCGGCGTGGTCGGCTGGTTGGCCGACTCCAGCGCGTTACTCGCCAACGCCCTCGATAATGGGTCAGATGCGGCCGTCTATCTACTGAGCTATCTCGCCATAGACAGGCGTTCCGCATGGAAGCGCTCAGCAGCGACGGTGTCCGGGGTAATGCTGCTACTGTTCGCTATCGTCGTCATAGCGGATGTCTTCAGGCGCTGGACCTATGGTGCTGAACCGCTAGGCCCGGTGATGATGGTGATGGCATTGATGGCGGGCGCTATTAACCTCTGGTGCCTCGCCCTGCTGCGGCGCGTCCGTTCCAGTGACATCAACTTGAAGGCGGCCGAGACCTTCAGCTTCAACGATTTCATTTCCAATGGGGGGGTGATCGTCGCAGGCGGGCTTGTGCTCTGGCTCGGCTCGTCCTGGCCGGATCTCGTAGTAGGAGCCCTAATTGCAACAGTCGCCTTAAAGGGAGGAGTTGAAATTCTGAAAAACGTACGCGAGGACAGGAAATCACGTGAGTAAATTCACCAGGCCAATTGCGATGCAAATGTCGGATGGACGACTGCATTGTTCCGCCTTCGCCGCGCGAGCTGCGAAGCCACACATCAATAGAGGGGCCAGCGCATGACGAACATACTGCGCCTCACTCTGTGCTTACGACACCAGCGATATCATTCGTGTGCCACGACGATGTGAGTAGACATCATAAAGCGCAGCTCGTTGCCGTCGCGGTAATGTTGGACGGCTTTTCGTGTGTCCTCCTTGACAGCTTCGACCAGTTCAGCCCGGACTATGGAGTCTAGCTGTGCGAATAACGGCACTGCCACAGGCCAGATCCAGCACGCGCGCACTGCGCTGCGGGCCGACAATCTCAAGCAATATCCGTGTGAATGGATCAGCCATAGCTGGGCTGAGGTAGTGCTCATAAGTTTCTGCCGGGCTCGGCGCGTCGTTAGTCATTTACTTGCTCCTTGGTCCGTTAGTCGTCCAACCCGATCTTCTCAAACCACAGGGCGAAGCGTGCAAGATACCCTCGGCCTATCGTTTTCTCATACATGGTCCACGTTGTACCGGGCAGCTGCTCCGTTTTTTTAAGCGCGTCATCCATAAAGATTGAGATACCGAGCATGCCGAGCGAGCCAGAAGAAGCGCATGGCTCGTAATGGCAATTCGATGCGACGCATAGTCGAGCCACGGTACGATGATTGCCACTGTTGGCGGTATAGCCTGACCAGCAGCTAAAAGGGAGAGCTGAACGATGGCACACCAAAAATATGCATCTTATATCGGAACCCGTTACCAGTGCGCGGCGGCCTGTAGCTCTCGAATTTTAATTACAAACGTTAACCGCCCATATGCCCGACAGGACGTTTCGGTCAGCCGCTATCAGCTCTGGTCGGCGCTGGTGTCCTTGCCAACTACAAGCCTGGTGCTAGTGGAGATTCCTGATTTGCCTTAGATAGCTTCAAGGTATCGCTTGATTTAGGTTGATCTGCGAAGCCGGAGGGCATTGAACACCACTGACGCCGAACTCAAGCTCATAGCCAATGCGGCAAACATCGGCGAAAGAAGAAGGCCCGCAAACGGGTACAAGACGCCTGCTGCAAGCGGTACACCCAGCGCGTTGTAAACAAATGCGAAGCCGAGGTTCTGCTTCATATTGCGGACGGTCTTCTCCGACAGGAAGCGAGCCGTGGAAATACCGCGCAGGTCCCCCCTAACCAATGTGACTTGCGCGCTGTTCATGGCCACATCAGTTCCGGTCCCCATGGCAATGCCGACATTGGCCTTGGCAAGAGCCGGCGCATCATTGATGCCGTCGCCCGCCATCGCAACGATCCGTCCTTCGGATTGAAGCTTATTTACCAAATCGAGCTTGTCGCTAGGGGTCACTTCACCAAAAATCTCGTCGATGCCCAACCGTTCAGCAACAGCCCTCGCTGTAGAGACGCCATCTCCAGTGGCCATGATGATGCGGATCCCCGCTGCCTTCAGGGCGTCCACGGCCTCAGGGGTGGTTTCTTTGATGGGGTCAGAAACCGCCAACAAGCCAGCGAGTTTGCCGTCCACTGCCAGATACATAACGCTCGCACCCCTGGTTCGGAAACTTTCGGCAGTATCGCTCAGCTCGGCCACGTCGACGTTCTCCTGCTCCATGAGCGCGGTGTTACCCAGCGTGAGCGGTTTGCCATCCACCCGACCGCTCACGCCGATACCGCTGCCGGATTCAAATTCTTCCACCGGGCTTAGATTCAGCCCGCGCTCGCGAGCGGCGCTGACGATGGCATCGGCGAGGGGGTGTTCGCTACCTTGATCCAAGCTGGCTGCAATTCGTAGGACTTCATCGGCGTCCATGTTGCCAGCGGAAACGGCTTGATCGAAGACTGGACGGCCTTCAGTCAAGGTGCCCGTCTTATCAACGATGAGCGTATCGACTTTCCGCAGATTCTCTATTGCTGCAGCATCGCGGAACAGCACGCCCTGGGTGGCACCGCGGCCCGTTGCCACCATGACGGACATCGGCGTAGCGAGCCCCAGCGCACAAGGGCAGGCGATGATCAGTACAGCCACTGCGTTAATCAGTCCATAGACCCAACTTGGCTGCGGGCCGAAAACTCCCCAGACAAAGAATGTCGTGATTGCGATCACGACCACAGCCATCACGAAGTAGCCGGCCACGAGGTCAGCCATCCGCTGCATCGGCGCCCGAGAGCGCTGGGCTTGTGCAACAAGTTGGACAATTTGCGACAGCACCGTGGCTGAACCTACTTTTTCTGCTCGTATCACTAGCGCGCCGGATGTATTCATGGTCGCGCCAATGACTTTGTCACCTGGGCGCTTGCTGACGGGAATAGGCTCCCCTGTAAGCATGGATTCATCGAGTGAACTGTTGCCTTCTTCGACGACCCCATCAACGGGTACTTTTTCTCCGGGTCGCACTCGAAGGCGATCACCTTCGTGAACATGCGTCAGCGGTACATCCTCTTCAGTTCCGTCTGCATTGATACGACGGGCAGTTTTGGGTGCTAAACCGAGTAATGACCTGATAGCAGCGGAGGTCTGTGATCGGGCGCGGAGTTCGAGAACCTGGCCAAAAAGGGTTAGTGAGATGATGACCACCGCAGCTTCAAAGTAAACGCCAACGCGCCCCATCGACTGGAAGGTTTCGGGGAAAATGCCCGGGGCCACTGTTGCGACCGTGCTGTACATGAATGCCGCCCCCGTACCCAAACCAATGAGCGTCCACATGTTGGGACTGCGGTTGATAACAGATTGCCAGCCGCGCACAAAAAATGGCTGCCCTGCCCATAGCACTACCGGTAATGACAGTACGAGCTCTATCCACGCCTGCATGCCCATGTTGAACCAGCCAAGCTGGGGACCGAACATCGCCAGCACGGTGACCACGATGGTGAAAGGCAGCGTCCACCAAAATCGTCGGGAAAAATCTTTTAGTTCTGGATTATCGTCATCTAGGCTGGGCATGAGCGGCTCGAGCGCCATGCCACACTTGGGACAGCTTCCTGGATGGTCCTGTTGAATTTCAGGATGCATAGGGCAAGTGTAGATTGTACCAGGCTCTACTTGTCCGGCAGATTCTTCTTTATTTCGTGGTGCAGTGAATTTCTCAGGCTCGCTTTCGAACGTGTGCATACACTTTGCACTGCAAAAATAAAAAGACTTTTCTTCATGTGCAACGTGATAGGGAGACTCTTCTGTTACATTCATCCCGCACACAGGATCAGTAAGCTGCGACCCGAAGTCCTGTTTTTTTACGGCCTGATTATGGGACCGTTCATTGTTCTCCGCCATGACTATAAGACCTCTTCAGGAATAAGCGATACTTCGCGACTTAATGTGCGAGCACGAACCCATCCGCGCGTCGCGATGAATACAATATTTTTCGGGTTACCTATCGTTTAGCGTAGCTTTGGTCGCAAACATAGGGTTACAAAAAGTATGCGGTATCGTGATGACAAAGCGCGTAAGGCTGTCATCCGACTCCGCATGGATTCTACCCTTGTGCGCCTCGACGATAGTCTTGACAATCACCAGGCCCAACCCCGCGCCTTCACCTTTGCTCTGACGTGAAGGATCAACGCGGTAGAAGCGATCAAAGATTCGAGATAATGCTTGTCGCGGAATCTTTGGTCCGGGGTTTTCGACACTGATCGTGGTAGCTCCCACATCTTGATGCAGTCGAACAGTAATGCTTGCGCCGCGCGGCGTGTAACGGATCGCATTGGAAAGGAGATTGCTGAGTGCGCGGCGAAGCATTTCTCGATCAGCCTGTATCGGTGCTGCGCGCCCCTTGAGCTGCAACGAGACACCCCGATCTTCTACCCATGCCTCGAAATACTCGAACAATCCCTGGGTCGCTTCGGTGAGGTCCACGGTCTCCAGATAGAGATCGTCCGGGGCGTTCTCGGTCTGTGCCAGAAACAGCATGTCGTTGATCATCCGATTCAGGCGCCCGAATTCCTCTAGGTTCGAGTAAAGAATTTCCCGGTACTCATCAGCGGAACGGGGCTGACCCACCGCCACTTCCGTCTGAGTGGTCAGGTTGGTGACTGGCGTGCGCAGTTCATGGGCGATGTCGGCGGAGACATTGGCGAGTTGGGCGTATCCCTCCTCGATGCGCCCGAGCATAGCGTTGAACGAGGCGATGGTCTCTTCCAGTTCGATCGGTACTTCCTTCGGGTCCAATCGCATGTACAACTTGGAAGAGGTGATCGCTCGAATCTTTTCGTTGGCCCTGCGAATCGGTTTGTGCCCCCAGCGAACCGCACTCCAGGCCACCAGAATCACGATGCACATGACAACGCAGACCGTCCACCACTGGATGCGTTTAAAACTGCTGATGAATGTGAGATGGACACCGATATCCATCGCAACGGCTATCGTGTACTTTTCACTCAGGGTGTCATCGCCGCCGATCTGTAAAACAGCGCCGCGATAGTGCGTCCCGTTTTCTTCCCATATTGACATTTCCTGCTCACTTGCGAGATCGACAGGACGCTCATTCGCGGCAAAGCGCGCCAGATCGGGACCACCTCTGGGAGCATAGAGTGCTTCTCCAGAAGCATTGGCTACATAGTAGTAGACGCCATGGTGCCCACGGACTGCACGCTGCAAGGCCTGCGCATCGCTATTGTCATGCACCTCACCTAGCGCTCGGATCACCGAACTGGCTATCACCCTCAGCTCTTCTTCATCCATCTCGGCGAAGTGCTGATCCAACGATTTGACACTGATCCAGTTAAATATCAGAAATACCAGCAGCATCGCCAGGCCGACCAACCAGGTTATCCGCAGCGCGAGTGAGGCTGGACGGCGAGCGATAGCAGGTTTATTCGTCATCCGGAACATCCAGCGTATAGCCCATGCCCCTGACGGTATGAATGAGCTTGGGCTCGAAGTCATCATCGATCTTCGCCCGCAGCCGACGAATCGCAACATCGATCACATTGGTGTCGCTGTCGAAGTTCATGTCCCAGACCTGGGACGCGATCAGCGAGCGCGGCAACACTTCACCCTGGCGACGCGCCAACAACTCAAGCAGCGCGAACTCCTTGTTGGTCAGATTGATACGCCGTCCGCCGCGGATCGCGCGTCGCCGAGCCAGGTCCAGTTCTAGATCCACGATCTGCATGCGGTCGTGGTGGATAGGCATGGCGCCGCGACGCAGCAAAGTGCGCACACGGGCAAGCAGCTCGGCAAAAACGAACGGCTTAATCAGGTAATCATCGGCACCCAGCTCCAGCCCCTGCACGCGATCATCCACATTGCCCCGTGCGGTCAGGAACAACACCGGAACCTGGTTGCCCGCAGCTCTGACCGACTGCAGGATGCGCCAGCCGTCTATATCAGGAAGCATGACATCGAGCATGATCAAGTCGTAGGCTTCGGTCATGGCCATGTGGTGACCATCGAGCCCATTGCGCGCCAAGTCAACTACAAACCCTGCTTCCGTAAGGCCCTGACGAACATAGTCCGCCGTCTTGTTCTCGTCTTCGACAACCAGCAGTTTCATCGTTGTGTTACTCATGCGATGCCCGGGCCTTCCAGGGGAATCGGGTCAGGTGGCTTCAACCAGCAGCTTATCTAGCTGGACCTGCCAGAATGATGACACGGAGATTACAAAAATGTAATCGCAATGTCATCAGAATGACAGCGACAGCTCCTCAGGATGACCATTGAAGCTGGAGAAAGGGATTCGAGATGGAGCACACTTCACACACGACTGACGATGGTCACGGGAAGAGAACACATCGACCCTACCTGATGTTCTGGATCAACATGGGCCTCGCCCTGATTGTCATGTATATCGTCATGTTTACGATGATCGATGGCATCCACGACTTCCGGAACAATCTCAACATGTTCTATATGGCCGTGACGATGTGGGCGCCTATGGGAATTTTCATGCTCGCAACGATGCCGCACATGTTTTCCAAGGGAAGTCTTAATGTCGCGCTCTATGTACTTTTTGCCGTTTTAACGATTGGATCGTTTACTGCGACGCGTGCGCAAACACTCATCAATGATCGCCAGTTCATCGATTCGATGATTCCGCATCACTCCGGCGCGATCCTGATGTGCCGCGAAGCCGATCTCAATGACGCCGAGCTTGTGGACCTTTGCACTGAAATCATTAGAGCGCAGCGATCCGAAATCGATCAGATGGAGCGAATTAGAACGCGCCTAGATGGCGGATCGTCACGCTCGCCGCAGTAGGGTTCAGTCAATTCGTCTGCAGATACCGCATTCATTGACGAACATTCTCGAAACTCGTACTTCCGATGACAGACATCTTGCTTCAATCAAGCACCAGAGAAACCTAGGCAGTAGGGTTGCAATCGCTGATGCTGGTTAAAGATGACAGCTGTCGAAAAACTTCGTGAGCGTATCGTTTTTCTGATTACATCCATCCCATGCGCAGCGGCATCCATATGGCCATTGCAATCATAATGAGATTCTCCGTAAGGGAGACGAAGCCTAGCGGCACATTGCTGTTGCCTCCAACGCAGGCGCATTTGAGCTTGCGCTTGTCGATGTAGACCGCCTTAATTACCGAGACGGCACCTACTGTACCGATGAACAGAGCCAGGGGCGATGCGACCCACATCAGAGCTCCGGCTAGCATCAAAACTCCCGCCAGCGTCTCGCCAAAGGCATAGAAATACGCATAGGGTACATAGTGGCGCGCCAGAAGATCGTAGTTGAGGAACATAGTCGAGAAACTTTCCACGTCCTGGAGTTTCTGCACACCGAGCAAGCACATGGCGACGGCAATTGACGCTTCGACGGCATGGATGCTGAACAAGGTTCCGGCGGCGAACCAGCTCACTGCAAACCCCATCAAGAGCGCAACGCTGAATAGCGCAATAATCGGCTGGTAGGTCGTCTCGTCCTTGCCGCGCAGCCGTTTGCCGAAGTGTTTGCGTGTATCGTCATAGCCGCCGATCCGCTCGCCTCCGATGAAAACTTGCGGTGTGGTCTTGACATCATGCTCTTGCATGAAACGATCGGCTTCCTCTCGCGTCGACAATGGATGGTCTTCGACCGAGAAACCCCGTCGTTCCAAGAACGACTTCGTCTTCAAACCATACGGACATAAGTGATCGCTCGTTGCCAGGCGATAGAGCGATGCCGTCGTACCACCGCTTCGGCCCGGGACAGCCTGCTTTGTCATGGTAAACCTCCTCTTAGAACCAGAGCCGCCGGCCGATGTGCTCGGCCCACAGCCCACGGTACCCAGGTCGGGTTGTAGACGACCATCAGCGGTAGCGCGCCTTCAGCCGGAACATCGGCGGCCGCCGGAGCCGTCCTCGACATGATGGGTGCTGACGACCAACATAATCGAGGCCTTACGTTTCAGGAGCGACATAGCGGTGGGCTCTCCTAGAACCAGATGCGCACGCCCGCGACAACGCGCGTGTCCTCGATGTCGCGGGACTGTTCGCGCCGGTAGTCGGCGGTGCCACCGTATGCGCGCTCCCACACCACGCCGATGTAGGGCGCGAACTGACGATGGAACTCGTAGCGTAGACGGAAGCCAGCCTCCAGCGTGCTCAGGCCGCTACCGATGCCGCGCTTCCGATCGTCTTGTCCCCATACTTCGGCCTCGACCAGCCACTGCCCGATCAGGCGGTTGGTGAACAGCGTTTCGTACTCGGCCTCAAGCCCGAGACCGGTCTGGCCCGATTCGCCGAGGTAGGCGGTCGCCTCGACTTCGAACATGTACGGCGCCAGACCCATCACACCGACGGCAGCGAAGGTCTGCGACGGCCCTTCCCCAAAGTCGTGGCGAACACCGGCGACCAGGTCCCACCACCGTGCGATTGCGCGGCCATAAAGCACTTCGACATCGGCCGACTCGACGCTGCCGTCGATTGATTCGCCCTCGCTGCGCACCCATACGCGGTCCAGGTCGGTGCCAATCCAGCCGCTGCCTTCCCAGCCGATGGCGCTGCCTTCGTCCGCGTCCCAGGTTTCGAGCCTGTTGAGCAACGCGAACCAGTGCACGCCGTCGTCGTGAACGGTGTGTCCAGCGACATCGGGGAATGCTGCCTCGCGATCGGAATCGGTCACCGCCGGAATCGGTTCGCGCGGCGCGGCGTTCGCCGGCAGGTCTTGTCCTTGCATGCCGGCATGTTCTTCGGTCGTCATGCCTTCCATGTCGTGGCCCATAGCGGAGTGGTCCATCTCCTCCATGGATTCCGCGGGCGGCATACCGTGCCCCATCGCGGAATGGTCCATTTCCTGTGTGAAGACTGGCGCGGATACACCGCCCAGCGCGAGCGCGATCGCAACGCCGAGTAAACGCGTGCGTGTGATGGCAGGTATCGATTTCATGAGTTTCATTCCTCCACCCGCACTTCGCGGAACATGCCGGCTTCCATGTGGTACAGAAGGTGGCAGTGGTAAGCCCAACGACCGAGCGCGTCGGCGCGCACGCGATAGCTGCGCTTGCTGCCCGGCGGCATGTCGATGGTGTGCTTGCGCACCTGGAAGTTGCCGTCTTCGTCCTCAAGGTCGCTCCACATGCCGTGCAGGTGGATCGGGTGGGACATCATGGTGTCGTTGACTAACACGATCCGCATGCGCTCGCCGTAGTTCAGCCGCAGCGGCTGCGCGTCGGAGAACTTCATGCCGTCGAACGACCAGGCGAAGCGTTCCATGTGGCCGGTAAGGTGCAGTTCGATTTCCCGGCCGGGCTCGCGGCCATCCGGGTCGCTGAAAGTACTGCGCAGGTCGGCATAGGTCAGCACCCTACGGCCGTTGTCGCGCAGGCCGATGCCGGGGTCATCGAGCCTGGGCGTCGGGGTCATCGTCTGCATGTCGACCAGAGGATTGCCTTCCTCGCTGGCGGGGTGTTGCTGCATGCCCGCCGCACCATGGTCCATACTCGCCATCGGGCCGGGCTGCATCGACGAGGTGCCGTGCTGGCTATGGTCCATGCCGGCGTGCTGCATCCCGGCCATTGCGCCGCCTGACATCGCGCCCATGTCATGGCCCGTGCCGCCACCCATCATCATGCCATGGCCCATATCGTCCATGGTCAGAATCGGCTTGGGGTCCACCGACGGCACCGGAGCGCGCAGGCCTTCGCGCACGGCCAGGGTACCGCTGACGTAACCGGTACGGCCTAAGTCTTGCGCGAAAATTGTGAACGCATCCTGGCCGCTGGGCTCGACGATCACGTCGAAGGTCTCCGCGGTGGCGATACGGAATTCATCCACGCTAACCGGATGCACGTACTGGCCGTCGGCCGCGACCACAGTCATCTTCAGGCCGGGAATGCGCACGTCGAAGTGGGTCATCGCAGAGCCGTTGACGAAGCGCAACCGCACTTTCTCGCCGGACCGGAACAGGCCGGTCCAGTTGCCCAGCGAGGTCGTACCGTTCATCAGGAAGGTGTACGTATTGCCGTTGACGTCCGACAGGTCGGTTGGTGTCATCCGCATCTCGCCGCTCCACATCTTGCGGTTTTGAAGCGTAGCCGATAGTCCATGCTGCTGTACGTCGTCAAAGAAGTCCCCGACTGTCTGCTTGGCGAAATTGTCGAAATCGGACATCTTCTTGAGGCGGGAAAATAAATACGTGGGGTCAAGATCAGTCCAGTCCGACAGAAACACCACATAATCCCGGTCGTAAGAAAACGGTTCGGGCTCAATGGGATCGATGATCAGCGACCCGTACATGCCACCCTGTTCCTGGAAGCCGGAATGGCTGTGATACCAGTAAGTGCCGCCCTGACGGATGTCGAATTCGTACAGGTAGCTTTCTCCGCGATTGATGCCGTCGAAGCTCAGGCCAGGCACACCGTCCATATTCGCCGGCAGCAGGATGCCATGCCAATGAATCGACGTGGAGTCGCCATGAATCGATCCACGCGGCAGGTCATTACGGACCCGAAGCTGCACTCGTGTACCTTCCTTCCAGCGCAGGATCGGTCCGGGCACGGAGCCGTTGATGGTGATGGCCGGGCGCACCTGGCCCGTGTAGTTGACCAGAGTTTCGCCGATGCTCAGGTCGAACTGCGTGCCGGCCATTACCTCCACTTGCCCAGGCGAGCGCAGCGCCCAGCTCTGTTTGGGCCATAACCCCAAGCCAAGCATTGCGCCGCCAGCTGCCAGCCCGTGAACAAACTGCCTCCGTGATAGTGCGATTTTTTCTTCGGCTTCTGAACCGAAAGGTCTGGATGACATGAATGATCTCCTATGATCGGTATGGATTGACCTAAGTGGCAGGGCACGCACATCTCTGCGACCCATGCCATGAGGCGTCTGCTGCATTCGAAGTCGCCACGGCGGAAGGATTCGATTCGGAACATGCGGATGTTCCCGACCCGCAGCGGCTTCAATTCCCAGGGCCATTCTGGAGCAGGCGTCACATAGCGCACCGCCATAGAACCAAGTCTGTGGAACTCATGCCATTCAACTTAGATGACAGTCACTGTCGCAGGGATGACTCATTCATTACATTCCTGTCATCTGATAGTCATTTCAGATGGCCCGCACAGATGACAAGTGAATGACATAAATGTAACGCAGGGGTCATCTGTCTGACAGCGCCTGCTCTCTAGCATCGGTATGAAGAAGACGCATGGTGCATTTCGGGCCTCGAATTACGCCCGACTGCCATGAATCCCTTATACCGACAGTTGAGAGTCACGGAGTCGAGCATGATGAATGTCGCTATCAAATACCGCATCTGGTTGGCGGGTCTGTTTCTATCTCCCATGCTCGGTATTAGTGTGGCAGCTGCATCTGAGTTGAGCGCGGAAGTCTGGAAAGACCCCAACTGTGGTTGCTGCAAGGAGTGGATTCAGCATCTTGAAGAAGTGGACATACAGGTGCGTACTTCCAATACCGGCAACACCGACATACGTGAAAGGCTCGGCATTGCCAGGCAGTTTGGTTCCTGCCATACCGCCAGAATCGGTGGCTACGCTATCGAAGGCCATGTACCGGTTGCCGACATCAAGCGTCTCCTGAAAGAAAAGCCCGAGGCGATCGGCCTGGCCGTGCCCGGAATGCCGATCGGTTCACCTGGCATGGACGGCCCGCTCTATGGCGACCGCAAAGACCCCTACGACGTCTTGCTGATCCATGTCGATGGCAGCGCCAGCGTCTATCAAGCCTATCGCTGATCGATGCGATGAAACGGCCAATGTCCCCGGTGACCTTCGGGATCAAGAGGAGAACACAGTCATGAACACAGTAGATCTCGACGTCCAGGGTATGAGCTGCGGCTCATGTATCGCGAAAGTCACCGATGCGCTGAAAGCGCTGCCGGGAGTCGATGCCGTGGAAGTGCATTTGACCACCGGCCGCGTTCAAGTTCGAGGCAACTTCGATCAAGGCAACGATCCGCTGCTGTCGACGTTGCAACAGGCCGGGTATCCCGCGCGTCTGGCAAGCGGCGACACCCTGTCCAGCCAATCAACAGGAGGCGGCGGCCGAAGTTGCTGCAGCCGAAATTCTTAAACATATGAAGAGGTGTAATGCACATGAACCGTACTACCCAATTTCGCTCTCTGATTGTTGGTGCCTGTCTTGCGACCGGCTTGCTGATCACATCGGTCGCTCAGGCCCATATCTCCCTCGTCAAATCCATACCGACGGCCGATGCTGTTGTCACGACACCGCAGCAGATCGATCTCGTCTTCAGTGAACAGCTTGTACTTCGCGCCTCGCGCTTGGAGCTGAGCGTCATAAAGGACGGTGGGGCCGCGGAGAAAGTCGAGCACATCGACGTTGAACTCATCAACGACGGCAAGACGCTGCGCGCTACGTTGCATAACCCCCTCGGAGTAGGCGTCTACCAGGTGCAATGGCGCGCCGTCGGTGATGACAACCATCCGATGACTGGCGAATACAGCTTCACCATCAAATGAGCGGGCGCCAACATCATGTCCAGTCTTCCCGACTACACGCTTCGGTTCATGCAGTACCTGGACTTGATGCTGCTGTTCGGATTGCCGCTATTCGCGTGGTACGGTCCGGCCGCCTCAACGACCAGCGGCGATAAGCACCCACCCCTGCCCAGATGGGCCTTGACCCAGGGGCTCCTGATCTGTGGGGTGCTCGGCTTGGCGCTGGCGGGCATTGAGATTGTGCGCAGCACGGCTGGCATCATGGGGGTCGCGGTTTCCGATCTGGCGCGGGACGACTTGGCCTGGTATCTGTTCGACACCCCCGCTGGGCGCGCCGGGCTGACGCGAGCATTCCTGCTGGTTCTGCTGCTTGCTGTACTCGGCTGGCAGTCGCAGCGCGCCGAGCGCCCATTCCCCATTCGGCGAGTGACCCTACTGGCCGGCGTGGCGCTGGTCAGCCTGGCGTGGAATGGACATGCTGCCAGTGGCGAGGGTGTGAGTGGTACGGTGCGGCTGGTGGCTGGTATGGCGCACCTGCTCGCTGCCGGCGGCTGGATCGGGGCCATCTTCGCCTTGCTGATTTTGTTCGTTCGTCACGGCAAGCCCGCCGCGGGTGAGGGCTTGCACATGCTGTGGCGGGCACTGCACACCTTTTCGCGGCCGGGCACGGTCTTCGTCGGCGTCCTGGTGGTGACCGGCATCTTTCACTACGGGGATCTGGTCGGCTGGTCCATCGCACCGCTGTTCCACAGCCGGCACGGCAACCTGATGCTGCTCAAGCTGGCGCTGTTCGCTGCGATGCTGGGCCTCGCCGCCTTGCATCGCTGGTGGTTGGTGCCCCGGCTCGAACGTGACATCCATACCGGCGTCCCTTCGCACTCTGCACAGCACCTGCGACTGAGTGTGACCATTGAGGCAACGATCGCGCTCCTGATTCTGGTAAGCGTAGCGGTACTCGGCACCCTCAGCCCTCATGGATGACAACAGATGGACCAGAACCTTCGTGCGGCTGTTCAGCATGCTATGGATCATGAAGACCGGAGGCTTCCTATGCGAAATCTAGCGCGCATGCCGCGGCTCGTCGCGGCCGCACTCTTCTCGCTTAGCTTTGTACCCGCTTTCGTATGGGCACAGATCGACCCGTTAGCGAGCGCAAAGACCTTGCGTCCGGAAGCCCTCGTCGACGCAGTGCTGCAAGACAACCCACTGCTTCCCGCCGCGCAGTGGGCTTGGCAGGCCGCCGAATCGGAGATCGTGCCCGCCGGCGCGCTCGACGACCCCATGCTGTCCACCATGGTGGCGCCCAGGACCTTTGGCAAAGCCGAAATGGATCCAGGCGTCGGGATCGAGCTCTCCCAGCGTCTGCCGTGGCCCGGGAAACGCGGCTTGCGCGAAGAAATCGCGCGGTTCGAAGCGCGTGCGATCAAGCAATCTATCCCGAACACCCGTCTCGATCTGACTGAGCTGGCGAAAGCTGCATTTGCCGACTGGTACCTGGTGCATGCTGCCCTCCAAGTCAACGAGGCCAACCGTAAGCTCTGGCAAGATGTCCGTGAAATCGCTGCGATCAACTATGCCAGCGGCACCGGCAGCCAGCAGGACGTGCTGCAGGCCAACGTCGAGTATCAAATGCTGGGCCATCGCCAAGTGGTTTTGGAGCGCCAGCGGGCCGAGGTGCTAGCGCAGCTCAACCGATTACTCAACCGGACTGCGGCCGCACCGCTACCGCCTCCCGCATCGCTGGCCGACCCCAGAGACCTACAGTCGCTGGTTGACTTGCGCGCCTTGGCATTGGCACAGCGCACCGAACTGGAGGCGGCCGAAGCCGAGATCGAAGCCGACAGCGCGCGGGTCGACCTGGCCAAGCGCGAATTCTATCCCGATTTCCAACTCTCCACGGGCTACAACAGCATGTGGGACGACTCGGACATGCAATGGACGGTAGGGGTCGGTATCAACATCCCGCTCGGCCATGCGAAGCGCCACGCAGCCGTCTCTGGTGCCCGCGCCGAGGCCATGGAGAGCCGCTGGCGCCTGCAAGACCTCTCCCTTGAGATCGTCAAGGAAGTCGAGCAGGCGTATGCGCGCGTCCAGGAAGCCTACCACTTGCTTGGCCTTCACGAAGACCAGCTACTTCCCCTCGCCCGCGCCAATCTCGAAGTGGCCCGCACCGCTTATCAGGCGCGCACCGGATCGCTGGAAAGCCTACTGCGCGCCGAACGCAGCCTGTTCGAGACCGAGCTGAATTTTGAGGCGGCTCGCGCCGACTACTACCGCAATATGGCCGCCCTCGAGCGGGCCGTCGGCGGTTGGAGTCAGCCCATGGAAGCCGCGCGCTAAGGCCCTCCTTATGAGAAGTTCTCTGATGAAAAAATCCATTGTCTGGGGCGCTGTGGTTGCTGTGCTCCTGGGAGCCGTTGGCCTAGTCCTCTGGCAGGGTGGCGACCAAACCGCCGGCCAGCCGACGGCGGCTGCCGGCAAGGACGAGCCACTGTTCTACCGCCACCCGATGACGCCCTCAATTACCTCACCGGTGCCCGCCAAAGACAACATGGGCATGGACTACATCCCGGTCTATGCCGGCGACGCCGGCAGTAAGGATGACGCCTTGGTGAGCATTTCACCGGTGATGGTGAACAACCTGGGCGTGCGCACCGAGCCGGTGACCCGTGGCCCCTTGGCGCGCGAGATCGATACGGTCGGCTATGTCGATTTTGATGAGCGGTTACTGAGCTATGTCAATTTGCGGGTGGAAGGTTGGATAGAAGAGCTGCAAGTGCGCACGCGCGGTGCACATGTCAGTGAAGGCGACCTGCTGTTCAAGATCTACTCGCCCGAGCTGGAAACCGCCCAACGCGAATACCTGCAAAGTGTCTCCGGTAGCGCCACGTTGCGGGCTGCGGGTGCGCAACGCCTGCGGGCCCTGGGGTTGAACGACGCCCAAATCGAGCGCCTGACCAAGACCCGCCAAGTGGCGCCGCTGGTGCCCATTTATGCCAAGCAGGACGGCATTGTCGCTGAGCTCAACGCCCGCGAGGGGATGTTCGTGACGCCCGGTACCACCGTGATGATGCTGGCCGGCCTGGACAGCGTCTGGGTGCTCGTCGACATCTTCGAACAACACGCCGACTGGGTAAAAGTGGGCCAGAAGGCCGAAGTGCGCCTGCCTCACAAGCCCAATCGAGTATGGACGGGCGACGTGGAATTCATCTATCCCCAGCTAGATCCGCAGACCCGCACGCTGAAGGCGCGCCTGCGTTTCCTCAACTCCGAAGAGGCGCTGCGCCCGAACATGTATGCCGAGGTCACCGTGCACGCCGACCCACGTCAACGAGCGCTGAGCGTGCCCTCCGAAGCGGTGATCCACACCGGCGACGGCGCCCGCGTCATTCTGGCGCACGGCAGGGGCCGTTTTGACCCGGTACCGGTGGCAACGGGCTTTGAGTCGGGCGACCGCACCGAGATTCTCGATGGTCTCGCCGAAGGCGACCAAGTCGTTGTTTCCGCCCAGTTCCTGATTGACTCCGAGGCCAGCCTGCAAGCCAGTCTGCGCCGGATGACCGAGCCGGGAGAGGCCACCGAAGCCAGCGTCAGTGAGGTGATATGGGCCGAAGGGCTCGTGAATAGCGTTGCGACGGATCCACCTACGCTCAACCTGAGCCACGAACCCATTCCTGAACTCGGCTGGCCGACAATGACCATGGCCTTTGCCGTTGCTGACGACGTGGATCTGGCCGCAGTGGCCCCAGGCCAGTCCCTTCGCTTTGCGCTCACGGAAGGAGCGAATGGACACGTCATCACGGCCATTGATACAGCAGCGAGCGCCGACGCCGGGATCACTGGGACGGGAACACTGAACAGGGTCGATTCGGCCACCGGCAAGGTAAACCTCAGCCACGATCCCATCCCCGCCTTGAATTGGCCCGCCATGACGATGGACTTCGCTCTGGATGAGGGTATGCCCCCGCCTGCCATCGAGCCCGGTCAGGCGGTGCGCTTCCAGCTTGAGGAAACGGATGCCGGCCTGGTCATCGTCGAACTCGATCCAGCGGAGTAACCCATGATTGCATCAATCATTCGCTGGTCGATCCAGAACCGGCTGTTAGTCCTCATCCTCTCCGCCCTGCTCACCGGGTGGGGGGGCTACTCCATGTTGACCACGCCCCTGGATGCCATACCTGATCTTTCGGATGTCCAGGTGATCATCAAGACGTCCTATCCTGGTCAGGCACCGCAGGTGGTCGAAAGCCAGGTCACCTACCCCCTGTCGACCGCCATGTTGGCGGTACCCGGGGCCGTGACGGTGCGTGGCTACTCGATGTTCGGCGACTCGTTCGTCTATGTCATCTTCGAGGACGGTACCGATCTCTATTGGGCGCGGTCACGGGTGCTGGAATACCTGAGCCAGATATCGCCATCGCTACCCGAGGCGGCGCGCCCGGCCTTGGGCCCAGATGCTACCGGCGTGGGCTGGGTCTACGAGTACGCGCTGGTTGACCGCACGGGCCAGCATGACCTCGCGCAGTTGCGTTCACTGCAGGACTGGTTTCTGAAATTCGAGCTGCAGACGGTCGAGGGCGTGTCGGAAGTCGCCACCATCGGCGGCATGGTGAAGCAGTACCAGGTGGTGCTCGATCCCACCCGCGCCCGTGCCTACGGGCTGTCGATTGCCGAGGTAAAGCAGGCCATCCAGCGAGCCAACCAGGAGGTGGGCGGCTCGGTGATCGAACTGGCCGAAGCCGAGTACATGGTGCGCTCGCGGGGCTACCTGCAGGGCATCGAGGACCTCGAATTGGTGCCGCTAGGTGTCAGCGACAATGGCACGCCAATCTTGTTGAGTGACGTGGCCGAGATCCGGCTGGGGCCGCAGATCCGCCGAGGTATCGCCGAGCTGAATGGCGAAGGTGAAGTGGTCGGCGGCGTCATCATCATGCGTTTTGGCGGAAATGCGCTGGCGACCATCGCGGCGGTGAAGGAGAAGCTCACCATGCTTGAAGCCAGCCTGCCGGCCGGGGTGGAGATCGTCGAAACCTACGATCGCTCCGAGCTGATCAAGAGCGCTGTCACCAACCTGGAGCATAAGTTGGTTGAGGAATTCATCGTGGTGGCCATCGTCACCGCGATCTTCCTGTTCCATCTGCGCTCGTCACTGGTCATCATCATCAGCTTGCCGATTGGGATTCTGGCGGCCTTCGCCATCATGCGGACGCAGGGCATCAACGCCAACATCATGTCGCTGGGCGGTATCGCGATCGCCATCGGCGCGATGGTGGATGCGGCCATCGTGATGGTGGAGAACGTCCACAAACACATGGAAAAAACCAAGATCACCGACAGCAATCGTTGGGAGGTGATCCAGAAGGCATCTGTCGAGGTAGGGCCACCACTGTTCTTTTCCCTGCTGATCATTACCTTCAGCTTCTTGCCGGTGTTTGCCCTGGAAGCCCAGGAAGGCCGGATGTTCGCGCCGCTCGCCTATACCAAGACCTACGCCATGGCGGCTTCGGCTGGGTTGGCGATCACGCTGGTGCCGGTGCTGATGGGTTATTTCATCCGTGGACACATCCTGCCGGAACACAAAAACCCGATCAATCGGGGCCTGATTGCCGCCTATCGGCCCTTCGTTAATCTGGTGATGCGGCACCCGGTCAAGATACTGGTTGCCTCACTCGTCATTGCTGTCAGTGGCGCTTGGCCGTTAACACAGCTGGGCAGCGAATTCATGCCGGAGCTGGACGAGGGCACACTCCTGTATATGCCCAGCACCTTTCCCGGCGTATCTGTGGGGGAGGCTGCTGAAATATTGCAGCAGACCAATAAGTTGATCCGCACCGTACCCGAGGTGGCCACCGTATTCGGGAAAATTGGCCGCGCCGACACAGCCACCGACCCGGCTCCCTTGAGCATGATCGAGACCACGATTCAGTTGAAACCCGAGTCGGAGTGGCGGCCAGGCATGACCACAGACAAACTGATCGAGCAACTGGACGCAGTGGTTCAGCTGCCGGGCGTAACCAATGCCTGGGTGATGCCGATCAAAAACCGCATCGACATGCTGGCGACCGGCATCAAAACCCCAGTGGGGATAAAGATCGCGGGCCCCGATTTAAATGTCACACAGGAGATTGGCCAGCGCATCGAACAGGTGATTGAACCGATCCCCGGCACCGTTTCGGTGTTCTCGGAGCGCACGGCGGGAGGCCGCTATATCGATATCGATATCGACCGCAAAGCCGCTGCACGCTTTGGGCTCAACGTTGCTGATGTGCAGGAGGTGGTCGCTGCCGCGATCGGCGGCATGAACGTCACCGAGACGGTCGAAGGATTGGAGCGCTATCCGGTCAACCTGCGTTACCCACGCGAGGTGCGCGATTCGGTGGCCGACATCAGGCAGTTGCCCATCGTGACGCCAACCGGCGCCCACGTCCCCTTGGGGGCCGTGGCTAAGGTAGCAGTGATCGATGGCCCACCCATGCTGAAGAGCGAAAACGCTCGCCTCAATGGCTGGACTTACATCGACATCAAAGGCCGTGATCTCGGCTCCTACGTCGCCGAGGCTCAACAAGCCGTGGCCGAAAAGGTCGAGTTGCCGCCGGGGTATTCGCTCACTTGGTCAGGGCAATTCGAATACATGGAACGGGCCATGGAGCGTATGCAGCTCGTGGTACCGGTCACGCTAATGATCATTTTCTTGCTGCTGTACCTCGCCTTCCAGCGCGTGGGCGAGGCGATCCTCATCATGGCCACCCTGCCCTTTGCACTGATCGGCGGCCTTTGGCTGCTGTACCTACTCGACTACAACCTGTCGGTGGCCGTCGGCGTTGGCTTTATCGCCTTGGCGGGGGTTGCTGCTGAAACCGGCGTGGTGATGTTGGTCTATCTCGATCAGGCGTTGAAGGACCGTCGAGAAGCCGCGGCTACGGAAGGCCGACCGGTCACCGTGCAGGAGCTCAGCGACGCGGTGATCGAAGGCGCGCTGTTGCGCGTGCGGCCGAAGATCATGACGGTCACCGCCATCATTGCCGGTTTGCTCCCCATCATGTGGGGCACCGGTACTGGCTCCGAGATTATGCGGCGGATTGCTGCACCCATGGTCGGGGGCATGGTCAGCGCGACCTTGCTGACACTGGTCGTCATTCCAGCCGCTTTCCTGGTGTGGAAGCGCCGAGTGGTTATTAGAGAACTGAATACCGCGGGTGGCTAGCTTTTTACGCCATCTGCAGCCACAGGTAGCTCCTAGCGCAGTTTAGGTTCTACCTGCACCGCCTTTAGATTATCAACCTCAGGAGCAAAGACGATGCGTATTCTTCCGATGATGGCAGCGATAGCGCTGGCGGTATCGACCAATGCAGCCGCGGCGAATGAGAACCACGACAAAGAGATGGGGAACAGCACGCACGGGATGGATAACATGAAAGGAATGGAGGTGATGAATAACGAACAGACAGTGGGCCAGCAGCTCAGCGGTAAAGGGATGATAAAAGCCATCGATACTGAGGCACAGACAATTACGATAACCCATGAACCGATTCCTGCTCTCCAGTGGCCGACCATGACCATGAAATTCAACCTCGACAACTTTTCATTGACCCAAGAGATTGAGGTTAACGACCAGGTGGAATTTGAATTCGTGCGAGCGAATGGAGACTATGTCATCACCGCTATCAAACCGCAGGAATAATTACGGAACAAACCTGCAACGTAGCGCCGAAGCGCTTAGCTGATTCATACCTGGCTCGCAATAAATGCTTAACAACATTTAAGCGGAGTCTTGCCTGGCGCTTCTGCTCTTTTGAGATAGCCGCCCATCCGGCTCATTCACAGTGGGAACGCTCTGCAGCTAAATTGTTGAATGAAAAATATCGCGTGTTTGGTTAAACGCAAGCGCGTCGCAAGCGTAGCGCGTTGGTAATACCGATATGGAACTGAGGCTCAGGGCTGCAGCGGCAATAGGCAATAGGCAATAGGCAATAGGCAATAAACGGTGAAGTAACAAGCCACAAAATGGGTTAAGCATAACGGCTGCGACCGGCACGCCTGTGGTGACCAAGTTGATGTTAAGCCGAATCGGCCAATCGTTCGCGGTCGACGGTGTGGCAAAAACCGCTAGTGTTACCCAGCATGATTCAAAGGATTTGGCATTGCAGCTTCTACAGGTGCATTAGTCGAGCCTGGAACACGGGGGTCAATCTGATGGTCTAATTAAATTCTATCATCAACCAACGAGGAATTGACCATGACACATGAAAAGTACGCTACCTGTATTGAGGCCTGCTATCAATGTGCGGCGGCTTGTGATCATTGTGCAACATCTTGCCTCAACGAAGACGACGTTAAGATGATGGCGCGCTGCATCGCGCTTGACGTTGACTGTGCCGATATCTGCCGCATGGCGGCAGCCTTCATGGCTCGCAACAGTGAATACGCAGCAGCAATCTGCTCGCTTTGCGCAGATATCTGTCAAGCGTGCGGTGACGAGTGTGCGAAGCATGAAGCTAGCCACTGCCAAGCGTGTGCAAGAGCGTGCCACCGCTGCGCTGAAGAATGCAGAAAAATGGCCACGGCTTGATTTAGATCAAGCGGATGCACGGTCATCGGCTGTGCGCAGTTAATCATTATCGTATTAGCTTGGCTCTGCCTCAGTTCCGATGACCGCGCTCGACCGGGAAGGCCCGCGCTTTAATTATGAACTCTTCACACAAATCTTATCGGGTAAAGGAATAACCTTTAGCAATCTTAGTGTCGCCGATCCTCTAGTAAAGGGCTTATGGCTTGTCTGGCTGGCCTTTTGATTTACTTCTGATCGCTTGCGATGGCAGGTACGACGTTACAGCAACTGAAGACCATACGGCTTTTGGACACTGCACATTTACCACCACCATGAAAAACTCCATCCTGAACCATTCGCCTACCGTGGAAGATCCTGAGCGGTTCAGTGGCCAGATGATCGCTGCAGGCGCGCCCGAGTAAGACACGATGCGCCAGCACTGCTGCGGCGGCCCCGGCATCAAACTGGAAAACGCTAACCGCATACCACGACAGTATTCCCCAAAAGGTACCGATCTGTCGGGATGGACGCAAGAGCACCCTGATAGAGTCGCTCCGCGGTTAAATCAGTTGTTCCCATTGTCTAGCCTGCTTCCTTCTTTTGTATGCGTTTGCCTTGCGGAACAAAAGGCACAGACGCATGGGTATGGAAAGAGATCGCACGGAGTGCAGCAGAGCCGCCAGCCCTTATAACCATGTAGCATAAACGTTCGGCAGTAGCAGCTATACTCAATGAATTCGGGCCGATTGCCTGTAAGGAGAAATACATCGGCGATGCGAGCTGTACGAGTCATGCACAATAATTATAGGAGACACTCCATGGAGCTACGCCATCTCAGATGCTTTATTGCCGTGGCCGAAGAGTTGCATTTCAGCCGAGCCGCCGCACGCTTGCACGTTGAGCAATCCCCCCTTTCACGCACGATCAAGCAGCTAGAATCCAAGTTGGGCGCAATTCTGTTCGAACGTACATCACGTGGTATGCGCCTGACTTGGGCCGGCCAGGTCTTTTTGGAAGATGCCCGTCGTGTCTTGCTCTCCGTGGAGCACGCCAAAGCGAATGCCAAGGCCGCTGCCAACGGCTACCGAGGAGCGTTACGCATCGCCCTCTCCGACGGTATCGCCCGAATCCGCCTCAGCTCGCTGCTCGCCCTGTGCAGAGAAGAAGAACCGGAAGTCGAAATCCGACTATCGGAAATGCCGCTCTCGCAGCAACTCAAGGGCCTGCGCCATGATCTGTACGACGTCGGCTTCACGCTTGCCAATGAAATCCAGGAAGGGCTGATCGCCGAGCCGGTCTGGCGTGATCCGCTGGTGGTGGCCGTGCCCGCGAGGCATCCCCTGCTGGCACACAAGCGTGTCCCACTGGACGAGGTATTGAACTACCCGTTGGTGCTTTGCCATCCCGAAGTCTGCGAAGGTTGCAACCAACAACTGGAACGCCTACTGCGCTCGGTGGATGCCCAGCCCACCGTGGCCGAGCACGTGGCCACGCACGATTTGATGCTGGCACTGGTAGCAGCAGGCTATGGCGTCGGCTTTTCCAGCGCCGCCCATATAGCAGCCTGCAAGACCACGGATGTCGTCGCTCGTCCCCTGGCCGGGCGCTCCTTCATGCTCACCACCTATTTGTTGAGGCCCGACAGCGAACCGTCCGAGCAATTGAGCAGCTTCATTCGCCGGGCGGGCAAAGTTGTCACATAGCTGCGGGTCGATATCCGGAAAAGAAGCGAAGCTATGCGTCGACCTTGGAGGACTTACTACTTAATTGGCCGTTAAATGGATGGACTGTCGATGATGCACCGAAAAATTCCCGCGTCCTTTCTCGGGGCACGCGAATGGCGGCGTTCACGGAAATGGGCGCAAGTCTGATTGTGACGCTCAATGGATTGCATTTCTGCGTCATTAATTCGCCAATTGTTATTAACCGAAACGAGTGAGACTGAATGGTTGCCCGTTGATACCGAAATAGTAGGGTACTGAGCTACAGCACATTCGAGCACGCTCATGTGGCTGGCACAGGCGCGAAGCAGGTTCCCCACCTGACGATGTGATCGGTGCCACGCAAGAATATTATCGCAGTTAAGAATTCAATGCT
Organism: uncultured Gammaproteobacteria bacterium; assembly: GCA_963729605.1. Taxonomy (GTDB): domain Bacteria; phylum Pseudomonadota; class Gammaproteobacteria; order DRLM01; family DRLM01; genus CAKKSB01. Next base: position 497,270 of record CAVSNY010000006.1, read on the forward strand.
TTTTAGGTATCGATCAAGACCGGCTGGGTATGCGTGCATCACGCTCTTCGCTATCAGACTGCAATCAGCATGATGGCACAGGCAATGTAGGTTAATGCAAGCAGGTCAGTATGGAATGCACGCCAAGCAGTAATCCCCACCGAGGACCGAAGTCATTAATGAGCAGGTCAGCCGTGAGACCTTCCAAGTCTGAATCCCATGAGCGGCACAATGACATCTCATCAAGACCCGTTTGATCTTTACGATATCGTTACAAGTAAGAACACTCCAAAGTCCGCGAACCTAACCAATACCAACAGGGGCGGAAGCACTTGGCTACGGTGAGACCAGGACTGTCTGCAACGGCACGAATCGAAGAAGTCGAGGATACAGTGTCCTGACATATCCTCATAGAGACTAGCCACCCCACCAGTCCTACCCTTGCCGGATCGCGCCCAGGCAGCGATAGCGGCATGACGACATCCGTCCAAGTGAAACCTGGAAGCACTGTCGGAGGAGACGGATGGCTGGCACAGAAACGCGCAAGACAGGCGCCCTTCACCATTCCAAGGTGTTTTATCGTCCTATCGAGGCCGCCATCCGCTGGAGCAGGCTGACCCGCTTTGAACCCCGCATTCTCGACACATTGGGCGCCAGGCCAATACCTGATCCAGGCGACTTTCCGAGATGGCCGATGCTTCGCCTCAACACCGAACGCATATTCGACGCGATCAGGAATGGTGACCTCCCGTATGGCAAAGCCGGCATTACCTGCGACGATCCCTCGCTGATCGATGATCCAGATCTCACCATTCGGCACGTCGATCTCAAGACATGGATGTCGCGCTTCTATCCCGACCAGAGACCTGCCTTTCTTTTCGACGCGATAGAGCGCCGGCTCCACCCGGCGGTCAGCATCGAAACCGTCCAAACGCTGCTTGCCGAACAGGAAGCGCTCAGGATTCGCCTCGCGGACCGCGAACAATCCTTCAGCACGCTGCATGAGCAACATGAGCTGCTGTGCCGGCAGGCCGAGAGCTGGGACTCGGCAGGTCGCGAAGTCACACCCCGGAGCGAAACGACCTATCTCAATATCGTTGGCGGGCTGCTGACCTTGCTGCTCGGCAAGTCGCCGGGCGGGAGGCCGTACTCGTCGTTCGAGACGATGGATTCCGTCATCAGCGCATTGCTTGCCCACTACGAAGGCCGGCCCGGAATCAGCGAGCGCACTCTATGGGCAAAATTCTCTGCGGCAAGGCGGCATCTGGACGCCAGCCATCGCCGAAGGTAGTTGTAGTCGAACCGCCCTCGGACGGCAGCTCGTCAAGGAGCAAAGGCGAGATGTCGTGGTGTCACAGAGCCTGTGCCTGCGAGGCTCTACTCTTGGCCCCCTCTGGGGTCAACTGGCGTGTCGACCACCAGTGCGCGTCGGGCGCACGTCGTTTAGCACATCCCCTGCAGCAACCAACAGTTCGGCCTGCGGATTGGGATTCCGAAGGTCGGCGTCGTGGCAATCGCCATCTGACAACCCCTGCAAGATGCCGCACGCCTCTACCGACCGAGTGCCTGAACACGTCTCGCGCAATGCGAGCAAATGCCGTTTCAACTGCAACAGCGTCTCCACGCGGACTTCCACCTGCTGGATATGAGCGTCCAGCAGCGTATTGACCTCGCCGCAATCCCGAGTCGGGCTATCTCGCAGGCCCAATAGCGTCCGGATCTCGCTCAGCGACATGTCGAGAGAACGGCAGTGGCGGATGAAACGCAAGCGCTCGACGTGTGGGGCGCCGTACAACCGGAAGTTGCCGTCGCTGCGCGCGGGCTCTGGCAACAACCCTTCCTTCTCGTAGTAGCGGATGGTCACGACCTCGCATCCTGTCCGCTTCGCAAGCTCTCCAATCTTGATTTCCATAGTTCATCTACCCATCTATCGCTTGACTCTATAGTAACTATAGGGATTCTAATGGGCAACAACTATAGATGACCCATTTGACGGAACTTATCCATGAGCGAATACAGCCCAAAAGGGTGTGACTGTGCGGCCACACCGATCCTTCCAGCCGCAACGCAAGCCCGACCTATCGCCGAGTCGGCCGAGGCTGTCTACCGCATCGAGAACATGGATTGCCCGACTGAAGAGGCACTGATCCGAAGCAAACTAAGCGGCCTATCGGGTGTGATCGGACTCGACTTCAATCTGATGCAGCGTACCTTGGCGGTGCGACATGAACTGCCTTCGCTGTTGCCGGTTGAACAAGCCCTGATGGCGATCGGCATGCAGGCTGTACGCATGGATGCAGCCGTGGCCGGGCAGACCACCAGATTATCCATTGCCAAGATGGATTGCCCGACCGAAGAAACGCTGATCCGTAACAAGCTGGCAACCGTGGCCGGCGTCTCCGATCTCGACTTCAATCTGGTGCAACGCACCCTGTCCGTGCGTCATGCCGACCACGCGCTGCCGAATGTGCTCGCCGCACTGCAAGCGCTTGGATTCGAGGCACAGGTGCTTGAGGCAGCGGACACCACTACATCGGCTGCCCCGGCGACAGCACCTACCAAGTGGTGGCCGCTTGCCGTCTCCCTAGTGGCGGCATCGGCAGCGGAGGTCGTCTACTGGCTTCATGACGGCAACCACTGGTCAGTCATCGCTCTGGCGCTCGTCGCCATTTTCACGGGAGGTCTCTCCACCTACAAGAAGGGCTGGATTGCGCTCAAGAACCTCAATCTCAACATGAACGCCCTGATGTCGATTGCCGTCACGGGCGCAATGCTGATCGGTCACTGGCCGGAAGCGGCGATGGTGATGGCGCTTTTCACGCTGGCCGAGGTGATCGAAGCCAGATCGCTGGATCGCGCCCGTAACGCCATACGCGGGCTACTCGACCTGGCCCCGGAAAAGGCCACCGTGCGACAACCCGACGACACATGGCGCGATGTGGACGCCAAGCAGGTCGCCATTGGCGCCCGTGTTCGAGTCAAACCGGGAGAACGGATCGCCCTCGATGGCGAAATACTGGTAGGACATTCCACGGTCAATCAGGCGCCGATCACCGGCGAAAGCCTGCCGGTTGAAAAGACGCTTGGCGATCCGGTGTTCGCCGGCACGATCAACGAATCCGGTTCGTTCGAGTACCGCGTCACAGCCGTGGCCACCAACTCTACGCTGGCCCGCATCATCCATGCCGTAGAGGCCGCCCAAGGCAGCCGTGCGCCGACCCAGCGCTTTGTGGATCAGTTTGCCCGCTGGTACACACCCATCGTATTCGTCGTAGCCATCATCGTCGCATTGGTGCCGCCACTGTTCATGGGCGCCGCGTGGCTGGACTGGATTTACCGCGCGCTGGTTCTGCTGGTCGTTGCCTGTCCGTGCGCTCTTGTGATTTCCACGCCTGTCACCATCGTCAGCGGCCTGGCCGCAGCCGCACGCCGCGGCATTCTGATCAAGGGTGGCGTCTATCTGGAAGAGGGCCGCAAGCTGCGCTGGCTGGCGCTGGACAAGACCGGCACGATCACGCATGGCAAGCCCGCGCAATCCGATTTCGTGGCATGGGGCAGTGCGCAGCCTGCCGGCAGCCGCAGCATTGCCGCGAGTCTGGCGGCTCGCTCGGACCATCCCGTATCCAAGGCTGTGGCGCAAGCCGCCAAGGCCGATGGGGTCGCCTTGCTCGAAGTTGCCGATTTCACCGCCTTGCCCGGCAGGGGGGTGAGTGGCCGCATCGACGGCGAGACCTATCACCTCGGCAACCATCGGATGCTCGAAGAGCTGGGGCACTGCACGCCGGAACTGGAAGCAGCGCATCTCCGCGCTGGAAATCGAGGGCAAGACCGTGGTGATGCTGGTATGTACAAGTGGCGCGCAAGCTCTTATCGCGGTAGCCGACACCGTCAAGGACAGCAGCACGAGCGCCATCGCGGATCTGCATGCCCTGGGCATCAAAACCATGATGCTGACCGGCGACAACCCACATACGGCACAGGCCATTGCCAGGCAAGTCGGTATCGACGACGCGCGCAGGGCAACCTGTTGCCAGACGACAAACTGCGCGAGATCGAACGCACTGGCGCGGACCGGGAAGGTCGGCATGGTGGGCGACGGCATCAACGATGCGCCCGCCTTGGCGCGCGCCGACATCGGCTTCGCGATGGGCGCCGCCGGTACCGACACGGCCATCGAGACGGCCGACGTAGCGCTGATGGACGACGACCTGCGCAAGATTCCGACGTTCATTCGCCTGTCACGCGCAACCGCGCGCGTGCTGACGCAGAACATCGTGCTGGCGCTTGGCATCAAGGCGGTCTTCCTCGCGCTGACCTTCGCGGGACACGCCACGATGTGGATGGCGGTGTTCGCCGACATGGGCGCGAGCCTGATGGTGGTGTTCAACGGATTGCGTTTGCTGCGCCACTGATTCGCCAGGAGAGAAAAGAATGTCAGATCAACACTATTGGGAAAGTAAAGCGCGCATCTACGATCGAATCACCGCCCCGTTGGCGCGTCCTATGAAAAGCGCCGCTCTCCTTGCGGCGGATGCCGTTCGCGGCGAGAACCGGGTTCTTGAGGTTGCCGCCGGCACCGGCTTGTTCACCACTGCTATCGCAGGTGCGGCACGCGAAGTCGTTGCCACGGATTACGCCACCGCAATGGTGGCCATACTGGCGAAACGAGTACAGGAAGCAGGGTTCCAGAACGTCCGTTGCGAGCAAGCCGACATCAAAGCACTGCACTTTGATCGTGCCTCATTCGACTGTGTTGTCGCTGCGAACGTGCTGCACCTCATGCCTGACCTTGCCGCAACGCTTGCGGCGCTGAGACAGGTGCTACGACCAGACGGAAAACTCGTTGTGCCAACGTTCTGTCACGACGAAACCAGATTGGCTGCCGTCCTGTCGAGATTACTTTCACTTACGGGCTTTCCCATCAAGCATCGCTTCTCCACCCGCTCGCTGTGCAAGGCACTAGAAGCTGCCGGCGTGCGTGTCACGCGCTTCAAGACCTTACCGGGCCTTATTCCGGTTTGGCTACGTCGAGGGTGTATTCGACTGAGACTCAACCCCCTCATCAACGTGCTGCTCGTGCATTGCGAGAGTCACCCAAGAATCAGCGAGCGACTCTATGGGCAAAATTCTCTGTGGCAAGGCGGCATCTGGACGCCAGCGATCGCCGACTGCAATTGCAGTCGAACTGTTCTGCAGTTGCAGTGAATTCGTCACCGATGCGCTATTGAATACGAGGCACTTTCCGAACAGCGCCAATGAGCGTCAAGGAGTGTCTCACCATGTCTTCGCAGACCACCGCCCCGGCGACGCCGGTTGAACGTCGCATCCTGCGCCGCGCCGAAGTCGAAGCCAAGACCGGCTTCAAGCGCGCACACATCTACAGCCTGATGAAAGAAGGCAGGTTCCCGAAGGCACTGCGTTTGGGCGTGCGCGCAGTGGGCTGGGACTCGACCGAGATCGACCAGTGGATCGCTGATCGCCTCAAAGAACGCGCCTGACGCTTCTCCTTTTCCGGTTCATCCCATTCCGTGAGGAGAAGCCCATGCAGGTGGTATCCATCATTTCGACCAAGGGCGGCGTGGGCAAGACAACCACGGCGGCCAACCTGGGCGGCTTCGCGGCCGACGCAGGGTTGCGTGTGCTGCTGCTGGACCTGGACGTGCAACCCACTTTGTCGAGCTATTTCGAGCTGCAAGCGCGTGCCCCCGCCGGCATCTACGAGTTGCTGGCCTTCAACGAGCAGGACATCGGCCGGCTGGTGTCGCGTACCGCGATCGCTGGCCTGGACCTGGTGCTCTCCAACGACGACAAGGGGCAGTTGAACACCCTGTTGCTGCACGCGCCCGACGGGCGGCTTCGGCTGCGCAATCTGTTGCCCGCATTCCACGAACACTACGACCTGATACTGATCGACACGCAGGGCGCGCGCAGCGTCCTGCTTGAGATGGCCGTGCTGGCTTCCGATCTGGCGGTGTCGCCGGTCACGCCGGAGATCCTCGCCGCCCGCGAGTTCCGGCGCGGCACCCTGCAACTGATGCGGGACATCGCCCATACCGACGTCTCGGCATCACGACCCCACCGCTGCGCCTGCTCATCAATCGCGTGCATCCGGTGTCCAGCAACGCGCGCTTCATACAGCAGGCGCTACGCGACCTGTTCCAGTCCGAGCCCGGCATCGCCGTACTCGATACCAACATCCCGGCCATCGAAGCCTATCCGCGCGCATCGACCCAGGCCCTGCCGGTGCATCGAGTGGAACACCGGCGGCCAACAGGACGGACGACGCCGGCCGCTTTCGACACGATGCGCGCACTCGCCTGCGAACTGTTGCCGCGCTGGGAACCCTCGTTCACTCGGTTGAAAGCGAGAGTACTCCGGAGGGACAACACATGACTACCAAGCGCTCCCTCCATCGTCTAAACAAGCGGTTGAAGCCGCTCATCGACTTCGCACTGAAGGAAGGCTGGGAGATCGTTCACACGCCGGGCGGACATCTAAAATTCACCAAGCCGGGCCTGCCTCCGATCTACACCGGCTCGACGCCCGGCGATCGCCGCGCCGGCCTCAACGCGCGCGCTCGACTGCGCCGCACCGATCGCGCCACCAGTTGGACACCGATCGAGCTGCTGAAGCACCTCGTCTACATGGAGCGCCGCTGGCTGGTCTGGGGCTTCCTCGCCGAGCCGGTGCCCGACCCATCGGCGCCGCCGACGACCGTTGGGTGGTGGCCGAGCACGAGACGGTCGACGAGCTCGTCGGGGCGATGCTCGCCGGCGGTGAGCGCACCCGGTCGATCGTCGCGGCCGCAGACCTCGCCGATGTCACGCCCTTCGGCGGACGGTTCGCACCGGGCGACGAGGAGCCACCCCCGACCCTCGGCTGGATCCTGCACCACGTCCTGCAGGAGTACTCCCGCCACGCCGGTCGCCTCGACATCGCCCGCGAGCTCGCCGACGGCACGACGGGGGAGTAGCCCGGACCGCGGCGATGGCCAGACCGGAGGGCCTGGCCATCGTCTGGTGGTCGGGACCGGCGTCGATCGTCAAGTGCTCGGGTGCGGCTCGGTGGCCTTGTCGCCGCCCCGGACGCTGTCGAGCACTGTGTGCGCCTGTTGGTCGACCAGCCTTGTGAATAGCTGCTGGGCGTAGCCGAAGATGGCGGCCCACGCCAGGATCTGGGCTGATGAGTCGAGGGCGCTGAGGCCGGGGACAAACCCGCCGCGCATGAGGACCAGCCCGAGGACGGCCGTGACGGCACCGGTCGGCAGCTTCAGGACGGCGATAGCGATGGGTACGCCGTACGGCTCTGATGAGCCGCGAAGTTTCCTGAGCGCAGCAGCCGCGGCCACCGCCGCGGCTGGTGCCGGATCGCCACGACGAAAATGTCGATCCGCTTCGCGGTCCGGCCGATCTCGGCGTTGATCTCCGTAGCCGTGACCCCCGGCCTTCCGTCATCGTCTGGAATTGGGCCCGACTGCTCCGTCGGGCACACGACGGTGACCTCGTCACCATTCTCGGGCGCAAAGCACAGCGGCACGGTCTTCGGGCCGACAAGTCCGATGGCGACGAGCCCTGCCGCCACGAACAACATGCCAACTGCGGCTCCCTCGACGACGTCGCGGAAGCTGCGCATCGCGTCTTGTTCGCGTAGTGCCGCCGTGCTGGCGCCGTGCATGGCACCCACGATGACGCCGCGCTCATAGTTAACGATCGTCGCTCGCTTCTCGCGTTCGACCTCGTCGCGGCGTCGTCATCAATTTTTGCGGCGTGCGCCGCAAGCTCCTTGGCGATCCGCTCGACCTCACGCCGACGGGGATCAGTAGGCTGGAGATGCCGACAGACATGGTTCATGATGCTTGGCATCTGACCGACCACATAGTCGGCCGGCGCCAGTTGGAGGAGGTCCGCCTCCGCGGCGTCCAGGCTACGCCTCGCGCTCTCGAGCTCTGCTCCGGCGTCGTTTGAACCAGCGCCTACGACCGCCCGCGGCGGTACGCGCATGGTCGAGATGCATGGCGATCGACGCCTTGAACGCTTCGCATGCCCCCGGGTCGCGCTCCGGACGATCCGGCTGGGGCACACCTGCCGCCCAGGGCGTGAGCGTTTCGATCTCAAGATTCTCCGTCAGCAAGCAATCGCACCACACCGTCCGGCGCCCGACATCCCGTTGCGGCTTCGCGGTCTTGGTCACCGCGTGCGGATGATCGAGAGCATCGGTATTGGTAGCGCTCACTATTATACCTCCGATTTCGAGCCCGATTGGAAGTAGCTGACGAGCCGG
>CAVSNY010000007.1:0-795000 GCA_963729605.1 uncultured Gammaproteobacteria bacterium
GCAAATGAAACCTATGCCTGAATACCGGCGCGCCAATACACAAGGAGGAACTTACTTCTTCACCGTAAACACCTACCGCAGACAATCGGTATTGACTGAAGAAGGTATGCGTCAGGCATTGAGAGCGGGTATACAAAAAACCCGCGAAAGATTTCCCTTTGAAATCCAGGCATGGGTATTATTACCGGACCACCTTCATTGCATCTGGACCTTGCCCGAAGGGGATGCGGATTTTGCCAAGCGCTGGGGAATGATCAAACGGTATGTCAGCCGGACATGTGGCAAGCCATTAACCCGGCCGGAATCGCCGAGCGAATCTCGATTGAAGCGCAAGGAAACCAACTTGTGGCAAAGGCGTTATTGGGAGCATCTAATCCGCGATGAAGTCGATTACCTGAAGCACGTCGATTATATACATTGGAATCCCGTCAAACACGGGCTGGTGAGCAGGGTGTCGGATTGGCCTTATTCAACATTTCACAAATACGCGACAAATGGGGTTTACCCGTTGGATTGGTGTGGCACGTCAGACGAAGATTGGCATAAAGCAGAGTTTGGTGAGTAGTTTGATTGGGTGCGTGGGACGCACCCTACATTTACTAATCGGGGTAAGGGCAGGCCTCTCTCCGGCCCTCTCCCACACCACCTAGCATGCGGGGCCGCTACTCAAGCGGTTGAAACAGGGTAATCAAGAAAACGGAACAGATTTATTTTTAGGGTGAAATAACGGCCAGCCGCATAAATAAATCTGTCCCGTTTTCTCGTGTCCCGTTTTCTCGAGGTGACTGGGGAACCTGAGATGTGCTTAGAATTGTGGCTCTATCAATAAATTAAGAAAGGGTAGGGGAGGATGGGCACGATTGGGGTTGGCCATGATCCAGAGTTGGAGGGTGTGTATGTTTCAGGATTAGCTGCGGCAATCATCTGCGGCGTTATTATCATGTTGCTTTACAGCAGGCGCGGCCCACTGCATGAATTTTCCAACGACCACCCGTGGGCAGCAATAGCCTTGGTTATCATCGTGCCGCTTATTGTCGGCCTCTTGTTTTGAATTTACTTATTTCTCCGCTGCTTTATTTCTTCCATATCCCGACACTGTATTTGTATTCAGCGAGTATGAAGTTTACTTGGCTGGCGGTTGCCCCATCCTGGCCATCTGCCGGGAATAATGCCGCTTGGTATATGCTGCCAAGTGGATGGTTGTTCAGCCATTCAAAAAATTGCGGTGAATCAGCGATTTCTTGGTAAGTCTGGATGCCAGGCGGCGATAGCGTTGAAGTGATTCTTCTCAATAGATACGCGAGCATCTTCAGCTTGTCTGCTCAATTGTGGAGGAGGCTGCTGGCGCCTGGCATTATCTTCTTGTTTTTGACGTTCTAAAAAATATCGGTTTCTTTCAATCTCTGACTGCATTAACTCTTCTTGCAGCATGAGTTGCCTGCCTTTCATGAAACCCTCAACGGCGCTTTGTATTCCCCTACTGTAGTAATCTGCATAGGATGCCGGCGAAAGAAACAAGATGAATAACAGAAGCATTGGTCTCATGGTCGTCCTCCGCGCAGCTTATTCGTAGTCGTCAAATTTCTATTATTCTGTCAGGTCCGGGTTGACCGCCTTCAAAAATCACCGCTCACTTTCTACGATAAGCTACTTGAATCTTTACATGGCAAAGAAACTATCAAGACACCTTCTCACCCGCCGCTTGCAGATCGGCGTGATAAGACGAACGCACCATGGGGCCGCTGGCGACGTTGCTGAAACCCATCTCTTCGGCGAGGCGGCCGAGTTCGGCGAATTCTTCCGGCGGTACGTAGCGCAGTACGGGCAGGTGGTGGCGGCTGGGTTGCAAATATTGGCCGAGGGTGAGCATGTCCACGCCGTGGGCGCGCAGGTCACGCATGACCTCGATGATTTCTTCGTTGGTTTCACCGAGGCCGAGCATTAAGCCGGACTTGGAAGGGATGTGCGGGTGCGCGGCTTTGAAGCGCTGCAACAGGGTCAGCGACCATTGGTAGTCCGAACCCGGGCGGGCTTGTTTGTACAAACGCGGCACGGTTTCGAGATTGTGATTGAAGACATCGGGCAGCGCGGCAGCGAGTTGTTCCAGCGCGACGTCCATGCGCCCGCGAAAATCGGGCACCAGGATTTCGATTTTGGTGTGCGGCGTGGCGGCGCGGGTGGCGGCGATGCAGGCGCGGAAGTGATCGGCGCCGCCGTCGCGCAAATCGTCGCGGTCCACCGAGGTGATCACCACGTATTTCAAATTCATCGCGGCGATGGTGCGCGCGAGGTTGATCGGCTCTTCGCTGTCGAGGGCGTTGGGCCGGCCGTGGGCCACGTCGCAAAAGGGGCAACGCCGCGTGCAGATGTCGCCCATGATCATGAAGGTCGCGGTGCCGTGGCTGAAGCACTCGCCGAGATTCGGGCAGGACGCCTCTTCGCACACCGTGTGCAAACGGTGTTCGCGCAACACCGATTTCAGGCGCGCCACTTCCGGCGAGGTCGGCGCCTTGGCGCGTATCCAATTGGGTTTGCGCAGCGCCTGCGTCGTCGGTTCTATCTTGATGGGAATGCGCGCCACTTTGGCGGCGCCGCGTTGGCGCGGGTCGTGGGGAGCGGCGGGTTTTTGGTCGTCGGTGGACACGGATGTTCTCCGGAAAAATTAAAGGCCGGCGGCGCGCGAAATGGCGGCCGGCGCGGTCGTTTCAGTTGCGCGCAGTGTAACACCCAGCCCGCGCGCCAAGTGAACGCTGAGTCCTTGCGCCACCGCCGCGATCTCCACCGGGCCCGTCAGCGCGCTGAGCTGGGTGACCCGCAAATCCGGGTAGCCGCAGGGATTGATGCGCGCGAAGGGCTCCAAATCCATGGCGACGTTGAGACTCAGGCCGTGATAACTACAACCGCGCCGCACCCGCAGGCCGAGGGCGGCGATCTTGGCGCCGTCCACGTAGACTCCAGGCGCGTCGCGCCGGCCGACCGCGGTTATTCCATAATCGCCGAGCAGATCGATCACCGCCTGTTCCAAGCTGGTGACCAAGTGCCGCACGCCCAGCTTCAAGCGTCGCAGGTCGAGCAAGGGATAGATCACCAATTGGCCGGGGCCGTGATAGGTCACCTGGCCGCCGCGATCGATGTGCACCACCGGAATATCGCCGGGGGCGAGCAGGTGTTCCGGCTTGCCGTTGAGGCCCACGGTGAAGACCGGCGGATGCTCGACCAACCACAACTCATCGCCGCTGTCGGCGTCGCGCCGCTCGGTGTATTCCTGCATGGCGCGCCACACCGGTTGGTAATCCCGCACTCCGAGTCGGCGGACCGTGAGGGTATTCATCAGAAGGCCATCAACACCTGTTCGGCGGCGACCAGGTCGTGATAAATCGCGTCGAGCTGGGCGCGGCTGCTGGCTTGTATGGTGACGGTGACCGCCAGATATTTTCCGCCCGAACTGGCGCGGGTGGTCACCGCGCCCTCGGCGATATCGCCGGCGTGGCGGCGGACGATGCCCACCACCAGCGCGTCGAAATGTTCGCTGGCGAGGCCCATGGCCTTGATGGGAAATTCGCAGGGAAACGTGAGCGGCGATTCTTCCGGGGTCTGCATGGCAATGCTACTCGGCTGTGCAAAGGGCTTGAGAGGTTAGCGGCCGAACGCGGGCCGGCCGCACTTCATATTACCGCGACGTCTTCGCCGCGCTCGCGCACTTGCTGTTTATAGAATTGATAAAGACCCATCATGCGCCGCCACAGCGGGCCGGGTTTGCCGTTACCCACCGGCCGCTGATCCAAACGGGTGACCGGCAGGATCTCGCGCGTCGAACTGGTGAGCCAGACCTCATCGGCGTGGCGCAAGGCGCCGGCGGTGAAGCTGCTTTCCTCATAGGGAATAGTGTGGGCGGCGGCCAATTCGAGGATCAAATCACGGGTGATGCCGGGCAGCAGGTACGGTCCCTTGGCCGGCGTCACCAGCACGTCGCCGCGCACCATGAAGACGTTGCTGGCCGCGCCCTCGGTGATCACGCCGTCGCGGATCAGAATGGCCTCCACCGCGCCGGCGTCGACGGCCTGCTGGCGCAACAAAATATTCGGCAGCAGGGTGATGGCCTTGATGTCGCAGCGCTGCCAGCGGTTGTCGTCGAGGGTGATGGCGGCGACGCCGTTTTCGGCCAGATCGGCGGGCAGCGGTTTGAGCGGGCTGCTGGTGGCGTACACCGTGGGCCGCACCTGTTTGGGAAAGGCGTGGTCGCGCGGCGCCGGGCCGCGGGTGACCTGTACGTACACCGACTGGTCGCCGCCGCCGTTGCGCGCCACCAGATTTTGCAACACGTCGCGCCACTGCGCGCCGCTGAGCGGATTGGCGAGGCGGATCTCCGCCAGGCTGCGGGCCAGCCGCACCAAATGCTGCTCCAGGCGGAACAGGTGCGCGCCGTAGACCGGAATGACCTCGTACACGCCGTCGCCGAATACGAAGCCGCGATCGGTCACCGGCACCCGGGCCTGTTCGAGGGGGAGATAATCACCGTTCAAATATACCGTCGTCATGGGAAACCGGCCCTTGTTATTGCATCCAAAGCCGCACCGCGTCCATCGCGCGTTGCAGCATGCCGCCCTCGGCCACCTCGCTGAGCGCCACCAGCGGCCGCTCCGCCAAGACCTCGCCTTGCAGGCTGATGTTCAACATACCATAACGAGTCCCCTTGGCCGCGGGCGCCATGATGGGATCGTTCACCCGCATCTCCGCCTTGAGTTGTTTGTAGGTCCCGCGCGGAATGGTGAGATATAAATCCTGCTGCAAACCCAGCGGCAGGTTTTCGGTCGCGCCCTTCCAAATCCGCGCGGTGGACAGCGGCTGCGCGGCGCGATAAAGACGATGGGTCTCGAAGAAACGGAAACCGTAGCCCAATAATTTATCGCTCTCGTGGGCGCGCTCATTTTCGCCGGCGGCGCCCAGTACCACCGAGATCAGCCGCATGCCGTCCTGCTGGGCCGAGGCCACCAGGCAAAAACCCGCCGACTCGGTGTGGCCGGTCTTCACCCCGTCGACGTTCTTATTGCGCCACAGCAGCCGATTGCGATTGTGCTGGGTGATACCGTTGTAAGTGAATTCGCGGATGGCGTGCCACTGGTATTCTTCGGGAAAATCGCGGATCAAGGCCCGCGTCAAGATCGCCATATCCCGCGCGGTGGTGTAATGCTCGGGATGGGGCAGACCGGTGGCATTGACGAAATGGCTGCGGGTCATGCCCAGCGCCTTGGCCTGCTGGTTCATCAGCGAGGCGAACACCGCCTCATCGCCGGCCAGATGTTCCGCGAGGGCGACCGAGGCGTCATTGCCCGATTGCACGATCACGCCTTTCAACAGAATTTCCACCGGTACTTGCGTGCCCACCCGCATGAAGGAACGCGAACCTTCCATGCGCCAGGCGCGTTCGCTGATGGTGACCATGTCGTCAAGCTTGACCCGACCCGCCTCGATTTCCTTGGAAACCAGATAGGTCGTCATGATCTTGGTGAGGCTGGCGGGCTCCATGCGCTCGTCGGCCTTGGACTCGGCGAGCACCCGCCCGCTTTGGTAATCCATCAGGATATAACCGCGGGCGGCCACCTCGGGTGGCGGCGGCACGGTCGCCGCCACGGCGAATGGCTGGGACCACATTAAGAGCGCGGCGAACAGCGCCTTCACGATGAAACTAGACCCGGGTTTCACAACACACCATTTCATTTTGAGATTTCATCCATCACTGTGGCCCGCGGGGCGGGAAGCTTGCTGACTGGGATTAGGCGAGATTTTGAGGCGAAAAGTTCGGCTTATTCTAACCCGCATCGACGGCGATTGCAGCCATCGCACGCGCGCCGCTCAATCGATCACCACATGGCTGTCGTTCACCCCCAACCCGACCAGCTGGCGGGTCACTCGGTCCACTTCGTCCATGCTGGCCAGTGGCCCGAGCCGCACCCGGTAACGCGGACGATCCCCGCTCTCTTCGCGAACCTGCACCGCGCCGGGAGGCGCCGCCGAGGCGATGCGCTGCGACAAACGCTCGGCGTTGGCCCGTTCGGCGAAGGCGCCCACTTGCAGATAAATATCCGGCGACGGGTTGGATGCCGGCGCCGCGGCGACGGGTTCGTCGGGCGTCACCACCTTCACCTCCACCAGACCCGTGCCCTGGGCGACGATGCCCAGCTTGAGCGCCGCGACGTAGGACAAATCGATCACCCGATTATGGCGGAAGGGGCCGCGGTCGTTGACCTTGACCACCACCTTGCGCCCGTTGCGCAGATTGGTGACTTGCACGTAGCTGGGCAGCGGCAGGGTGGGGTGGGCCGCGGTCATGGCGTACATATCGTAAGGCTCGCCGCTGGAGGTGCGGCGGCCGTGGAACTTGGCGCCGTACCAGGAGGCGATACCCTGTACCTTGTAACCCTCGGCGCTCGCCAGCACGGTGTAACGGCGGCCTTCCACTACGTAAGAAGCCGGATTGCCGTACCGGCTGCGCGGTTCGTTGCGCGGCACGGCGTCGGCGATGATGTCCGGATTTAAATCCTTCGGTACACCGGCCGCGGGCAGGCCGTCGCCCGAGGTATCCAAGATATCGACGGCGGAATCGCCGGTCTTGGGCAGGGTGCTGCACGCGTTCAACAAAGGCAACAGCAGGGCCGCCAATACCAGTGCGCGCGGCGGCGTCAAACAAGTGGATCGCATCTTAATGGACATCTCTGGGGTTACTTCGCTTCCTGGCCGGCAAGCTGGCGCTCGCGCAACCGGCGGATCTCTTCGCTCAAC
The DNA here is from genome assembly GCA_963729605.1 of uncultured Gammaproteobacteria bacterium. Taxonomy (GTDB): domain Bacteria; phylum Pseudomonadota; class Gammaproteobacteria; order DRLM01; family DRLM01; genus CAKKSB01. The sequence continues at coordinate 6,781 of CAVSNY010000007.1, forward strand.
TGATAAACCGCCATGGCGTATAAAGGACTGCGATTATAACGGGTGATCACATAAAAATTTTGCGGGGCCACCCAGTACTCGGGCCCGGCCTCCTGTTCGAGGGCGATGAGGGCCACGGGGAGTTGATCGATCAGCGTCACCGGGGTCTCCACGCCGCGCCGTTTCATTTCCTCCCAGGTTAGCGACGGTTTCAGCCCCGCCTCCAGCAAGGCCGGATATTGATCGCCGCTCACCGTGGCCGGCACCGCCACCAGCCCGTTCCATTCCCAGCCATGCACCTTGAAATAATTGGCGATGCTGCCGATGGCGTCGCTGGGGTTATTCCACAAATCCCGCTTGCCGTCGCCGTCGAAGTCCACGGCATAATTGCGAAAGCTGCTGGAAATGAATTGCGCCTGGCCCATCGCCCCGGCATACGAGCCTTTCAGCGCGAGCGGATCGATGCCCTCCTCGCGGGTGAGCAACAGATACTGCTCCAGCTCGCTACGAAAAAATTTCGCGCGCGGCGGATAATCGAAGGCCAGGGTGGTGAGCGCGTCCAGCACCCGGTAGTTGCCTTGCTGGCGGCCGTAGCGGGTCTCCACGCCGAGGATGGCGACGACGATGTGCGGCGGCACGCCGTATTTTTCCTCGGCGCGTTTCAGATCCGCGGCGTGTTCCCGCCAAAATTCCACTCCGCCTTCGATGCGGCTGTTTTGCAGAAAAATCGGCCGGTATTGATGCCAGGGCTTGCCCTCGGCGGGACGGGAAATGGCGGCGATGATGTCGTCGCGCAGGCGCACCTCTTTGAACCAGGCCTCCAGTTGGCCGCGATCAAAACCGTGGCGCTGCTGCATCTCGGCGATGAAGGCGCCGACATCGTCGCGTTTCACGTATTCGGCGCCGACCGGCGCGCCCGCGCAGGCGGCCAGCGACAAAGACAACAATAATAAATTTACCCAACGAGGAATCATAAAATCACGCCTAGGCTTAACCGGACAATAAACGCCGGTGTGTATGGATGGACATCAGGATACCGAATCCGGCCATCAGGGTCACCAGAGAAGTACCGCCGTAACTCACCAAGGGCAAGGGCACACCCACCACCGGCAACAGGCCGGTGACCATGCCGATGTTGACGAAGACGTAAACAAAAAAGGTGAGGGTGATGCTGCCCGCCACCAGCCGGGTGTAGGTGCTTTGCGCCTGAGTGGCGATGTACAGTCCGCGGGCGATGATGAAGAAGTAGATCAGCAACAGGACCAGAATGCCGATCAAACCGAACTCTTCGCCCAGCACCGCGAAAATGAAATCGGTGGAGCGTTCCGGCAGAAAATCCAGATGGGCCTGAGTGCCGTTGAGCCAGCCCTTGCCGTAAAAACCGCCGGAACCGATGGCGATCTTGGATTGAATGATGTGATAACCCGAACCCAGCGGATCGTGTTCGGGATTCAAAAAGGTGATGACCCGCTCGCGCTGGTAGTCGCGCAGGAAATACCAAAACACCGGCGCCGCCGCCGCCAGCAGGGCCAGCACCGCGAAGACCAGCCGCCACGCCACGCCGGCCAGCAACAACACGAATATGCCGGAACTCGCCACCAGCAAGCCCGTGCCCAGATCCGGCTGACGGGCGATCAGCAAGGTGGGCACCACCAGGGTGAGCGCGGCGATCAGCACGATTTTGGGCGCCGGCGGCAAGGGGCGTTCCGCCATATACCAGGCCACCATTAGCGGCACCGCGAGCTTCATGATCTCGGAGGGCTGAAAACGGATCACCCCCAGATCCAGCCAGCGCTGCGCGCCTTTGCCGATCTCGCCCATGACCAGCACCGCCAACAATAAAATCACCCCGAGGCCGTATATCGACGGGGTCCAGCGCTGGAAGTGATGGGGCGGAATATGCGCCAGCACCAGCATGGCGCCGAAACCCAACCCCAAGCGGATCAATTGCCGCATGAGCATATCGTCGCTCTGCGCGCTGGCGCTGTACAACACGGTCAAGCCCACCGCGGCCAGCACCAGCAGACCGGCCAGCAGCGGGATGTCCACATGCAGGCCGCGCAGCCAGAGGGTGCGCCGGTGCCGCCGGTCCGCCAAACGGGTGAGTGAATAATCGGTGGCCATCTTCATGACCCCGGTTTATTGACGAAGTAACGATCCATCACGGCGCGCGCCACCGGCGCCGCCTCGCCGCTGCCGCTGCCGCCGTTTTCCACTATCACCACCACCGCGATCTCCGGGTTTTCCACCGGCGCGAATGCGACGAACAAGGCATGGTCGTGTAAGCGTTCGGCCAATTCGCTGGCTTTATATTTTTCGCCTTGCTTGATGCCGAACACCTGCGCGGTGCCGGTCTTGCCCGCCATATGATAAGTGATGCCGCGATTGATGCCCTTGGCGGTGCCGTCCGGATCGTGCACCACGCCTTCCATGGCGGAGATCACCGTATTCCAATTGGCGCCGTCGGAAATCGGCACCTTGCCGGTCCGCACCGGCGGCTGCACCAGCAAGCGACTGTTGCTGGTCGGCTGAACGGCGTGGAGAAGACGCGGCCGCCACACCTCGCCGCGGTTGGCCAGCATCGCGGTGGCCGCCGCCAATTGGATGGGCGTGGTCAACATAAAGCCCTGGCCGATGCCGGTGATGAGGGTCTCGCCGGGATACCAGGCCTGGTTCCGCGCCGCGCGTTTCCAGTCCCGCGACGGCAGCAGGCCGGCGACTTCGCCGGGCAGATCGATCTCGGTGCGGCGGCCCAGACCGAAATAACCCAGGTATTTTTGCATGCGGTCGATGCCGAGGGTGCGGGCCAGGTCGTAAAAATATACGTCGCAGGAACGCATGATCGCCATGCGCACATCGACGTTGCCGTGGCCCTCCTTTTTCCAATCGCGGTAACGGTGCGAGTCGCCGGGCAGGGAAAACCAGCCGGGACAGAAGGTGCCGGTGCGCGGCGTGATTTCCTTGTATTCCAAACCTGCCAAGGCCACCAGCGGCTTGATCGTCGAACCGGGCGGGTACTGGCCGGTGACGATGCGATTGAACAAGGGTTGATTGAGCGACTGCCGTAGCGTGTCATAGTCTCTGGTCGAGATGCCGTTGACGAAGGAGCCGGGGTCGTAACCCGGCAGGCTGGCCGCCACCAGCACTTCGCCGTTTTTAGGATTGATCGCCACCACCGCGCCGCGTTTGCCGGTGAGCGCCAGCTCCGCCACCCTCTGCAAATCGACGTCGAGACTGAGGTAGAGATTCTGACCGGGGGTCGGCAAGCGCCGCTCCAAGACCCGCAGCACCCGGCCCACCGCGTTGGTCTCTTCATGCTGGTAACCCACCTGGCCGTGCAGGATATCTTCGTAATATTTTTCCACGCCGGTTTTGCCGGTGTGAGTAGTGCCCCGGTAATTCGAAACGTCCAGCACTTTCAAATCCGCTTCGTTGATGCGGCCCACGTAACCCACCGCGTGCACCGCCAATTCGCCGAGGGGATAATCGCGGGTCAGCCGCGCGCCGACGTCCACGCCGGGAAAACGATGGCGATTGACCGCGAAGCGCGCCACTTCTTCCTCGCTCAGCCGCAGGCGCAGGGGAATCGCCTCAAAGGGGTGGCGTTGATCGAGACGCTTTTTGAATTGATCGAGGTCGTTTTCGCCGATAGCGATGAGCTGCGCCAGGGCGGCGAGGGTCTGGTCCAGATTCTTCACTTGCTCGGGGATCACTTCCAGACTGAAGGCGGGCAGGTTCTGCGCCAGCAACACCCCGTTGCGGTCGTAGATCAGGCCGCGGGTGGGCGGCATGGGCACGATGTTGACGCGGTTGTTTTCCGAGAGGGTGGAGAAGTGTTCGTGGCTGATGATCTGCAAATAGATCAGCCGGGTCACCACCACCAGCAGCAACACCCCGACCATCACCAGCGCCACCAAGGCCCGGCTGGTGAATAAATGGGTTTCCCGCAAATGATCTTTTAAGGGCGTGCGTGGGGCCATGGGGCGGGAGCGGTCAACTCACCCGGAAACGGCGGCGCAAGCGGCGCAACAACAAAAACGTCCATGGCCACAACAGACCGCTGACGATGCTGGGCAACCAGTAAGTCCAGCTCTCGCGCGCCATTCCGATCATGCCTTGCACCCATAACACCAACAATTGCTCCAGGGCCACGAACACCATCACGCTCAAGGCCTGCTGCCATATCGGGAAGACCCGCAGACGCTGATGGAGTTTCACGACCAGATAGGCGATCACCGCGAAACCCAGGGCGTGCTGGCCGAGCAGGGCCCCGCTCAATACGTCCACGCACAGGCCGACCAGCCAGCCGTAACCGACGTTGACCCGGTGCGGCAAGGCCAGGCACCAGTAGATCAGCACCAGGACCGTCCACTCGGGGCGGAAAGGCGCGGCCCACCCCGGCATGACCACCATGCTGAGCAGGAGGGCGGCCACGAAACTCGCCACGATGATCCAGCCGCTATGATGCCGTCGACTCGCCATGCTTATTTCACCGGCGCCGCGGCGGGCGTTTCAGGCGGGGGCGCGCAGGGCCCGGCGTTGGAATCGCAGGGGACCACCGGTGCGGGCGGCCCCCATACCAGCAAGACCTCGCGGTTCTGCTCCAGCTTGGCCACCGGCCTGGCGCTCACCGTGGCGAAACTCTCGGCGGGGTTGCGATCGACCTTCTCGACGAGGCCCACCGGGTAGCCGGCGGGAAACCCGCCGCCCAGCCCGGAGGTGACCAGCAGATCACCCGGCTCGACATCGGCATTGACCGGCAGGTGCAGCAACTCCAGCTTGCCGGGGGAACCGGTGCCCACCGCGATGGCGCGCAGGCCGCTGCGGTTGATCCACACCGGCAGGGCATGGCTGGGATCGGTGATCAGCATCGCGGTGCTGGTATAAGGCGCGACATGCACCACCTGCCCGACCACGCCCGAGGCATCCACCAAGGGCTGGCCGGCTTCCACGCCGTGCCGGCTGCCTTTGTTGATGACGATCTGCTGCGAGAAGGGATCGAGATCCACTTGCAGCAGCTCGGCCACCAGCACCCGCTCCGCCACGGTGGGAGACGAGTCGAGTAATTCGCGCAGGCGCATGTTCTCGGTCTCGAGCGCCGCCATCTTCTGCAGGCGCGCCTCCTGCAACAAGTGCTGGGACTTGAGCGCCGCGTTTTCCTCCTGAAGAGACTCGCGGGTCTCGAACAACTGCCCGAACCAGCCGCCGACGGCGCCGGGCGCGCCCAGCACGTATTGCAGCGGCGAGATCACCAGGCTCAATCCCGCCCGCACGCTGTCGAGGTGATGGAAACGATGGTCGAGGGTCATGAACAAAAGGGACGCCGCCACGAACACCGCGAGCCGGATGTTTTCCGATGGCCCCTGCCTGAATAGCGGTTTAATGGAAGACTCTCCGTTGCCCTGGTCGCCGGCGAATGACGCGCCGCGCGCCGCTGACGGACAGCGGGCCGGCCGCGCCTTCGATGCTGGTCATTATTCGATTACGAATACGTCGCCGCCGCCTTCGTCGATCATTTCCAACGCCTTGCCGCCGCCGCGGGCGACGCAGGTCAGCGGATCCTCGGCCACCACCACCGGCAGGCCGGTCTCTTCCATCAGCAAACGGTCGAAGTCGCGCAGCAGCGCGCCGCCGCCGGTGAGCACCATGCCGCGTTCGGCGATGTCGGCGCCGAGGTCGGGCGGGGTCTGTTCGAGGGCGGTCTTCACCGCGCCGACGATGCCCGACAAGGGATCCTGCAACGCTTCGAGAATTTCATTGCTGTTGAGCTTGAAGCTGCGCGGCACGCCTTCCGACAGGTTGCGGCCCTTCACTTCGATCTCGCGGATTTCTTTCGCGGGATAGGCGGAACCGATCTCGTGTTTGATTTTCTCGGCGGTGGATTCGCCGATCAGCGTGCCGTAGTTGCGGCGCACGTAATTGATGATGGCCTCGTCGAAGCTGTCGCCGCCGATGCGCACTGACGCCGAGTAGACGATGCCGTTGAGCGAGATGATCGCGACCTCGGTGGTGCCGCCGCCGATGTCGAGCACCATGGAGCCGCGCGCCTCGCTGACCGGCATGCCGGCGCCGATCGCCGCGGCCATCGGCTCCTCTATTAAATAGACCTCGCGCGCGCCGGCACCGGCGGCGGATTCCTTGATGGCGCGCCGCTCGACCTGGGTCGAGCCGCAGGGCACGCAGATCAGCACGCGCGGGCTCGGGTGGAAATACCGGTTCTCGTGCACCTTGTGGATGAAGTACTGGAGCATTTTTTCGGTGATGGTGAAGTCGGCGATCACGCCGTCCTTGAGCGGCCGGATGGCGGTGATGTTACCGGGGGTGCGGCCGATCATGGCCTTGGCCTCGGCGCCGACCGCGGCGATCGCTTTGGGACCGCCGGGGCCTTTGTCCTGGCGGATGGCCACCACCGAGGGTTCATTCAACACGATGCCCTGGCCGCGCACGTAGATGAGCGTGTTGGCCGTACCCAAGTCGATCGACAAATCGTTGGAAAAAAGTCCCCGAAGGCGCTTAAACATAGAGATGGATTATCCTGTGGAAAGGGGGGTTGGAGCCGCGCCGCCGATCTTCCCGGGCGGGGCGCTTGCGAATCCGCAGTAATTTAACAACCAGGGGGGTTTGGGGCAAGCACGTAACTGTGGTAAGTTGCGCTTTTTTCGGGGTCACGCAACGGTATCAGCCATGAGTCTCAATCGAGCCGACATTGAAAAAATCGCCCACTTGGCCCGCTTGGCCATCGGCGAGGAGGACATTCCGCGCTACACCCGCGAGCTCTCCAACATCTTCGCCATGGTGGAACAAATGAGCGCGGTGGACACCCGGGACGTGGCGCCGATGGCCCATCCGCTGGCCGCGGGGCAGCGCCTGCGTCCCGACCACGTGACCGAAACCGATCAGCGCGAGCGCTTCCAAGCCATCGCCCCCCAGGTGGAAGCCGGGCTTTATCTGGTGCCCAAGGTCATCGAGTAAAGCGCTCCGCCCTACCCCGTTTTCAAGGAATCTCCGCACGATGCACAATCGAACCATCGCCGAGTTAGCCCAGGCCTTGCGCAGCAAAGAAGTTTCCAGCGTCGAGCTGACCGGCCATTTCCTCAACCGCATCAAACAACTCGACGGCCGGCTGAACAGCTTCGTCACCGTCACCGAAGAGTCGGCGCTCGCCGCCGCCCGCGCCGCCGATGAACGGCTCGCCGGTGGGGAGACCGGCCCCCTGCTCGGCGTGCCCTTCGCCCAGAAGGACATCTTCTGCACGCAAGGCGTGAAGACCAGCTGCGGCTCGAAGATGCTCGACAACTTCATCGCCCCCTACGACGCCGCGGTGGTCAGCCAGCTCAACGCGGCGGGCACGGTGATGCTGGGCAAGACCAATATGGACGAGTTCGCGATGGGCTCGTCCAATGAAACCAGCTATTACGGCCCGGTGAAAAATCCCTGGGACACCGCCGCGGTACCCGGCGGCTCCTCGGGCGGTTCGGCGGCGGCGGTGGCGGCACGGCTCACGCCCGGCGCGAGCGGCACCGACACCGGCGGCTCGATCCGCCAGCCCGCCGCGCTGTGCGGCATCACCGGCATCAAACCCACCTACGGCCGGGTCTCGCGCTACGGCATGATCGCCTTCGCCTCCAGCCTCGACCAGGGCGGACCGATGGCGCGCACCGCCGAAGACTGCGCGCTGCTGCTGCGCGCCATGAGCGGCTACGATGAGCGCGACTCCACCTGCGTCGACCGGCCGGTGCCCGATTACGCCGCGACGCTGAATAACGATATCGCCGGTTTGAAGATCGGTCTGCCCAAGGAATATTTCGGCGAAGGCTTGCATCCGCAAGTGGCCGCCGCCATCGAGGCGGCCATCGCCGAATACAAAAAACTCGGCGCCGAGGTGGTGGAGATCAGCCTGCCCAACACCGCGCTGGCGGTGCCGACGTATTACGTCGTCGCCCCGGCGGAGGCGTCTTCCAATCTCGCGCGCTACGACGGCGTGCGTTTCGGCCACCGCTGCGACGCGCCGAAAGATCTGCTCGATTTATATAAACGTTCGCGCGGCGAAGGTTTCGGCGCCGAGGTGAAGCGCCGCATCATGATCGGCACCTATGTGTTGTCCGCCGGTTATTACGACGCCTATTACCTGAAGGCCCAGCAACTCCGCCAGCTCATCAGTCAGGATTTCAAACACGCCTTCGAGAAAGTGGATGTCATCATGGGTCCGGCGTCGCCCACCGCGGCCTTCAACATCGGCGAGAAGACCGACGACCCGGTCACCATGTATCTTTCCGACATCTACACCATCGCCGTCAACATGGCCGGCCTGCCCGGCATGTCGATCCCGGCGGGCTTCGTCGGCCAGCGTCCGGTCGGCCTGCAACTCATCGGCGATTATTTCGATGAGGCGCGGCTGCTCAACATCGCGCATCGATATCAGCAGGTCACCGATTGGCACGCGCGGAGTCCGCGGGGATTTGAATAGCGTCCACCCCCGCCGCACGGCGGGTTAAAGTCTGTTGCGCGGCCGTGTTCGCGCCTTAGTGGCTGATCGCGCTACTGCCGATTGGGGCGACCCGGCGCCGCGCATAATCGCCGCGAGCGCGCCCGCGCGCCACCTCGCCCGCAATTTCCGCTGGGCATGACCGTGCCGCTCGGTCTACGATGAAGGCGATACACTTCATCGAGGACATCGACATGGAAAGTTTCTGGTCCGCCTATGGTTTGTTCATCGCGAAAGCCTTCACCTTGCTGGCGCTGATCGTCTTCGCCGTCGCGATGACGGCGCGCCTGCTCCGGCGCAAGGACACGCCGCGCGAACACCTGCACGTGAAAAAACTCAACGAGAAATACCAGGCCATGGCCGACGTGCTGCACCGCGCCATGCTGCCCAAACACGATCTCAAACATTATCTGCAGCGCCGCCGCGAAGCGGATAAAAATATTCCGCGCACCGCCGAACCGCGCCCGCGGGTCTTCGTGCTCGAATTCAAAGGCGACCTGCGCGCCTCGGCGGTGCGTACCCTGCGCGAGGAAGTGACGGCGCTGCTCACCGTCGCCACGCCCAAGGACGAAGTTTTTTTACGTTTGGAAAGCGCGGGCGGCCTGGTGATGTCCTACGGCCTCGCCGCCTCGCAACTGGCGCGCATCACCCAGGCCGGCATACCGCTGGTGGTGTCGGTGGACCAAATCGCCGCCAGCGGCGGTTACCTCATGGCCTGCGTCGCCGACCGCATCCTCGCCGCGCCCTTCGCCATCGTCGGCTCGATCGGCGTGGTGGCGCAAATGCCCAACTTCCACGGCCTGCTCAAAAAACACGACATCGATTACGAATTGCACACCGCGGGGGAATTCAAACGCACGCTCACCCTCTTCGGCGAAAATACCGAAGAAGGCCGCGCCAAACTAAAAGAAGAGATCGAAGAGACCCACGACCTCTTCAAACAATTTCTCGCCCAACACCGTCCGCGGCTCGACCTCGCCGCCGTCGCCACCGGCGAACACTGGCTCGGCACCCGCGCCCTGGATTTGAAATTGGTCGATGAACTGATCACCAGTGATGACTACCTTCTCAAACGTTCGCACGAAGCGGACTTGTACGCGGTGCGTTATCCGCAGCGGCGGTCGCTGGGGGAGAGGCTGGGGTTGGCAAGGGAGAAGGCGGGGTTTTGATACGACTCTTAATAAAATTTAAAGTCAGTACCAAGCTGCGTAGCGATGTTCGCGATGACATTAGCGCAAGGACATTACGTCGTATGTTTTGCCATGAGAAGAATCATACTGCCACCAAAGCGCCTGTTATTATTAAATGTCCGGCTTCTGGCGCCGCCTATTATTGTAAAGCTCTCGATTGGAGGTGTAAGTATCATCGAGAGAATTCATGGATGCGCGGCCTTGGGTGTGACTCTGTCGTTCTTACGCGGATTTCGTAAGTGATCTTGAGATTCAATAGATAATCTAATTGCTGCGGACCCTGCCTTTGCTCCTCCACCAAAGCGCTAGATAAACGAGATTTCGTCTTTGTTCGAGGCAAGCGTATTGCCGTTTTTTATTTGTCCGCTATCGCGTACCGTCACTGTCATTTCGCTCTTGTCCCGGGTGGAAAGATTTTTCGGAATACCGGAGGAGCAGTTTCTTACCGAACATCCTGGCATCGACTCGACGCCTCACTAGATAATGATCGTTTACAGCTTTTCAAAAAGCTCCGTGAGCATCGCCGGCCCGCTCACCGCGTTAACGGGTTTCAATAAATAGGTCAAGATGCCCTCTTTGACGCATTCGTCGATCGCTTCTTGATCCGTCACCGAGGTCAGCATAACGACGGGGAGAGTTTTGCTCTTCTCGCGAATTTTTTTCAAAGCGGCTTTGCCGTCCATGAATGGCATGACGATGTCGAGAAAGACGACTCCGACCTGATACTGATTTTTTTCGAGCACGTTGAGCGCGCCCTTGCCGTGTTCCGCCTGCAGCACGTTGTTGTAACCAAGCCCGGCGAGTATGCGCCGCAGCGCTTCGCGCATGATGAGCGCGTCGTCGACCACTAATATTTTTGCGTCCTGGCTTAGCATGACTCAGTCCTCCCCGTGCATGAGATAACTAAAATAGAAACGGCCGCCGACCGCGAGATCAACGGGCACCGTGAAGATTTGTTTGACGCCTTCCAGGAACATTTGGCTGTCTGCCTGACTGGTAATGTAGGCGGGCGTGCCGAAGCTGAATTTGCGCGTGGCGCTGAGATGGCGGATGGCGAGGCCGATGGCGGTATTGGTGAATTCGGCGAGGGCCTCGCTGACTTCCGCATTCAAAGTCGTAGCGTTTTCCTCGGTGCCCAGCATCTTGGCGCGCACCCGGTTGCCTATCGCCAAGGCGGTGGCGAGATCGTGATTCATGACGATCTTGCCATCGACCGCGCCTTGTCTGCGGGTCACCAGGCAGACCGAGAAGCCTTTGAAGATGAAGGTGTCGAGCGCGTCTTGATAGGTCAGCAAGTCACTGGAGGCCTTTAAATCGGCCATGCTTTCCAGGGTGAGAATGGTTTCGCTGATAAACGGCACCAGTATGTCGTTGCGCACAGTGGTGCGGCTATTGCCGAAATGATCGCCTGCGATCTGCATAGATTTTTATCCGATGATCGGGTGGGTATGGACGGCATCGGATTGAAATCGGTTTTTCTGAAGTATGCTGGCCTTCTAATGTCTTCGGACAGGTGCTTATAGCCGGGCAAGCGCATCGTGCTGGCGCGGGTTTTTGGGACCAGTCCGGTAGGGTGGAAGCCCGAAAGACGTTCCACCACATGATCTAACCTGCCCCCGCACCACAAGCCAATCTCGGTTTCCTTGAAGAACCGGCGGCGATCCCTTAGAATCCGCCCCCTATGCATATCACGCCACCCTAGCGCTCCCCACCCCCCGCCGGCCGCATAAACAAGGGCCGCGCTTTCACGTCCGTCTCCCGCACATCGCGAATAGCTCATGAGCTGCCCTAGTGCCGGTTTGAACGCCGTTTGGAAGTACGCCGCCCCAGCGCGGCGCAGGTGAATAAAAAGATGTTGCGCTCTCTAAAACAAAACTGGTTTTCGAATATCCGCGGCGATGTGCTGGCCGGCCTGGTCGTCGCGCTGGCGCTGATCCCCGAGGCCATCGCCTTTTCGGTCATCGCCGGGGTCGATCCCAAGGTGGGTTTGTATGCCTCGTTCTGTATCGCGGTGGTGATCGCCTTCGCCGGCGGCCGGCCGGGCATGATCTCCGCGGCGACGGGGGCGATGGCACTGCTGATGGTGACACTGGTGAAAGAGCACGGCCTCGAGTACCTGCTGGCCGCGACGCTGTTGACCGGCGTGCTGCAGATCATCGCCGGTTACATCAAGCTGGGCTCGCTGATGCGTTTCGTGTCGCGCTCGGTGGTCACCGGCTTCGTCAACGCGCTCGCGATTCTGATCTTCATGGCGCAGTTGCCGGAGCTGACCAACGTCACCTGGCACGTGTATGCGATGACCGCGGCGGGGCTGGCGATCATCTATCTGTTTCCGTATCTCACCAAAGCGATTCCGTCGCCGCTGGTGACCATCGTCGTGCTGACGATCATCGCCATCCTGTTGGACCTCGACATCCGTACCGTCGGCGACCTGGGCGAGCTGCCGGACACCCTGCCGGTGTTTCTGTGGCCGGACGTGCCGCTCAACTTCGAGACGCTGGCGATCATCCTGCCGTATTCGGCGTCGCTGGCGGTGGTGGGTCTGCTGGAATCGCTGATGACGGCCACCATCATCGACGACCTGACCGATACGTCCAGCGACAAGAACCGCGAGTGCAAGGGTCAGGGCATCGCCAACATCTCCTCCGGTTTGCTGGGCGGCATGGCGGGTTGCGCGATGATCGGCCAGTCGGTGATCAACGTGAAATCGGGCGGCCGCACCCGCCTCTCCACGCTCGCGGCGGGCGTATTCCTGCTGCTGATGGTGGTGTTCCTCGACGAGTGGGTCGCGCGGATCCCGATGGCCGCGCTGGTGGCGGTGATGATCATGGTCGCCATCGGCACCTTCAGCTGGGAGTCGTTGCGCAATCTGAAGAGGCATCCGAAAAGCACCAGCCTGGTCATGATCGCCACGGTCGTGGTGGTGGTCGCCACTCACAACCTGGCCTACGGCGTGTTCGTCGGCGTGTTGATCGCGGCGATGAATTTCGCCAACAAGGTGGCGCGCTTCAAATATGTGAGCTCGGAACTCAGCGAAGACGGCACCACGCGCAGCTATAAGGTAATCGGCCAGGTGTTCTTCGCCTCGGCGGACAAATTCGTCGAGTCCTTCGACTTCAAGGAGGTGATCGACAAGGTGGTGATCGATCTCACCCAGGCCCATTTCTGGGACATCACCTCGGTCAGCGCGCTCGACAAGGTGGTACTCAAGTTCCGCCGCGAAGGCACGACGGTGGAACTCATCGGCCTCAACGAGGCCAGCGCCACCATCGTCGACCGCTTCGCGGTGCACGACAAACCGGATGCGGTAGACCAGCTGATGGGCCACTAGGAGAACGCGATGAAAAATGTAATGGCATGTGTCGACGGTTCCAACACCACGGCCGCGGTGTGCGACTACGCCGCCTGGGCCAGTCTGCGCCTCGACGCGCCGCTGGTGTTTCTGCACGTGCTGGACAAGTCCGAGTATCCGGTCAAATCCAACCTCAGCGGCAACATCGGCCTGGGCAGCCGCGAAGCCCTGCTGGAAGAGTTGGCCGCCCTCGATGAAAAGCGCGGCAAACTGGCGATGGAGCAAGGCCGGTTATTATTGGAGGCGGCGCAGCAACGGGCGGTCGCCAACGCCGTCGGCGATTCCACCGCCCGCCAGCGCCATGGCGGCCTGGTCGATACCCTGGCCGAGCTGGAAGACGAGATTCGTCTGCTGGTGATCGGCAGGCAGGGCGAGCACGGCGACAGCATCGGCGCCCACATCGGCAGTCAGGTGGAGAACGTGGTGCGCACCATGCATCGTCCCATTCTCGTCTGTCCGTCCGAATATCAAACGCCGCAGCGGGTGATGCTCGCCTTCGACGGCAGCACCACCACGCGCAAAGGTGTCGAGATGGTCGCCGCCAGCCCGCTGTTCAAGGGCCTGCCCTGCCACGTCGTGATAGCGGGAGCGGACACCGGCGAGGCGCGTCAACAATTGGACTGGGCGAAGAGTACACTCGAGGCAGCCGGTTTCGACACGTTCGCTTCGATCCACGCCGGTGAAGTCGAGGCCGTGTTGCGCGACTACCGTCAGCAACACGATATCAACCTGCTGATCATGGGCGCCTACGGCCACTCGCGCATCCGCCGCTTCCTGGTCGGCAGCACCACGGCCAACGTGATACGCAACACCAGCGTGCCGCTGCTGCTGTTGCGTTGAGCGAGCGTCGAGCAGAGGATGAGTAACGTGTCGCAGCTATAGGGCATTTCAAGACGCGGCTTCTTGAGTCCCGGGAACAGATACTCTCCTTGCAGGAGACGCGGGACTTCCGCCGCCGCGGCCGAGCTGGACCAGCGCAGCGTCGGTCGGCTCTCTCGGACGGGCGCCCTGCAACAGCAGGCCATGGCGCACAGCCATCGGCAGAGGGTACAAGTGTCGCTGACGCGCGTCGAAGCGGCGTTCCGCTGCGAGGAGGGGCGTTACGGCGCTTGTCCCGGCCTCGGCGAACCGATCGACCCGCGCGCCTGGAACTCGACCCGGCCGCGACGCGGTGCGTTGTCTGCGCCGAAGCCCAAAACGGGATGCGCTAAAAAAACGGGGGCGAGAGCGCCCGGCATACTCCGTGCTAACCGCAAGCCGGCGACCCACGCCGTGACGGCGGTCAGCCGGGCGCCCAGAGCTTCTCTTAGTTCCAATTTTGGAGAGAGTTCTATATATATAAATCCTATTCGTCGCCACGAATGCCGTGCAAGGGATCAAGGAAAAATGTCGGATCGAAAACGCCGGCGATAAAATCCAAGACGCCACCGACAAGATGAAAGCAGAGGCCCACCGGGGCGGCGCCCGTGTTTGCCATTTCGTTGCGACGCGTGGGCTGCCAAGGACACCGTGAGTGATTTCATCCTGGCATCCTCGGCGCGCCCATGCGCCGCCGCAGCTGCTTGGTTGAAAAAACCGAGGGAGTGACTTATGAAAACGCCGTCCATGTACACCGCGCCGATCAGTCAACACCAGGACGCCGGCCGGCGCCGGTCGCGCGACGACCGCCCGGATGACCGGCAATTCGTCGATCGGCGCGCCGAGTCCGCCTTGCAAAGAAAACAAACGGCGGCGATAGAAAACAGTCCGCGCCAAGCGGCGCAACGGCGCGTGATCGCCGCCGTGGACACCGGGCAGTCGCGGAAAAACAATACCGGCCTGCCGGATCGGCTCAAGAGCGGCGTGGAGAATCTTTCCGGTCTCGCCATGGACGACGTGAAGGTTCATTACAATTCTTCCCAGCCCGCGCAGTTGAATGCCCTGGCCTATGCCCGGGGCACGGACATCCATCTCGGCCCGGGCCAGGAACGGCATCTGCCTCACGAAGCGTGGCATGTAGTGCAGCAGAAACAAGGGCGGGTGCGGCCGACGCTGCAAATGGCGGGCACACCGGTCAATCATGAACGCGACCTGGAAAACGAGGCGGATGTCATGGGCGCCGAGGCGCTGCGCGGCCCGGCGCCCTCCGGTGCGCCTTTGCAGACCAAACGCGCGGCTCATGCCGTCGTGCAAGGAGAATTGGAAGAGTGGGTGCGGGCATTGATCGTCGAGAGCGCCGCCGAACTGCGGGCTCAATTCGACAACCCGCCCGAAGGTAAAACGCCCTGGCATCTCATCGGCGAATACCTCACCAGTATCGGCCAGGGCGGTTTATCGGTGGAGGACCGGCAAGCGGCGCTACGGCTGGTTTACGACAATACCGAGGCCGCCGCCGAGACGGACGACGAGGTTTCCGGCGCGGTGCTGCTCATCAAGGAAGCCAATATCCGCGTCTATCTCGATTCGCATCAGAACAAACATCAGCACGGCAAGTCGATGATCGCCGAACTCGGCGTATGGAAATCGAAGAAAGGCTCTACCTTCGCGGAGGGCCGCGGGCTGGCCTGGCATCGCACGCATACCGCGGTGACTATAAAAAATTGGGCCTTGGCGCAAAAGATCAACGACGGCGAGAAAAAGACTCCCAAAAAAGAGCCGCTGGATGATGGTTATATTTACGATGCCACCGCCGAACGCCGCGGCGATGTGATTACCGTGATCTATCATTGCAACCCGGTGAAGTCGGAGTGACGCCGCCGGCGAGGAAATCGGCGGGGTGATCCTCCGTAAAATTCCGCTTGGCGTTCGAGATACTCTATCTCGTCTTGCGGGAGAGCGAACGCAAGATAAAACGCGCGCGGGCCGCGGTGAGGAACGAAGCGCATTGCCCGCGATCGATGCGGTTCACGATGTGCACCGCATCCTGCAAGCATGCGCTCGATTATCGGTAATCACTCTGCTTAATGAAATAGAGATTGCATCGGCGCTAGTCCGGGAACACCGCGACCGGCAAGCTCTCGAATCCCGGCTTCGCGAACAGATAGCCCTGAAACAAGCGCACGCCTTGTTCTTCGAACCAGCGGAACTCGTGCAAGGTTTCGATGCCTTCGGCGATGACGTCGATGCCGAGGTCGCGGCAGACGGCGATAATGGCGCGCACGATGGCTTGGCGCGGTCCGTTGCCGTCGATGCCGCGCAACAGGGTCATGTCGATCTTGATCTGATCGGGCTGGAATTCGGCCAGCAGGTTCAAACCCGAATAACCCGCGCCGAAGTCGTCGATCGCGACTTTTATGCCGCGCGCGCGGTATTGATTGATGAGCTGCGCGAATTGAGCGTGGTCGTTGATAATCTCGCCTTCAGTCATCTCGATGACGAGACGCTCGAAGGCGATCCCATGCCGTTCCGCGGCCTCGAGCGTGCCGTCCAAGGCCGCGCGCGAGTTGAGCAGGCTTTGCGGGAGAAAATTCAAATTGAGGTCGCAGGCCAGTTTCAGCTTCGCGGCCGTCGCTATCGCGACGATGCGGCCGCCGGCGTCGAAGCGGTGAATGTCAACGGGAGCGACGCGACTCAGAATACTGGATGCCGATTCGCCGCGCGGACCGCGGATCAAGGCTTCGTATGAAATGATCTCGCGGGCGATCGAATCGACGATGGGCTGAAAGGCGAATGAAAACTCGATGGCGGATACGCGCTCCGCCGCGCCCGGCGCGCAGTCGGTTATGATGGCGCTGGTGGACATCGCGTCTAAGCGGCCGACGATTTGGCCGCGCCGCAAATCCGCGACCGCCAACTGCCCTGGCCAAAAGCCGTCACCAATTTTTTTGCGCGGCCGCTGCCCAGTTGGGCGAGCACCGAGCCTTCGGCGAAGAAGTCGTTCAATCCGTCGAGTCGCTGAAATTCCCGCACGCTTATTTCCGCGAAGCCCATCGTCCAATCGCCGAACGCGCGTTTGACGATCGGCTCCTTGATGATGGTCACCACCTTGGCGTGACGCTTATCCAGGGCGATCTTCGCGAACTGCCGGTCGACCGCGGCCGGTTCACCTTCCAGGACTTGAAAGAAGTTACCCTCGATGTACAAGAGCATGCCGGTAATACCCACCTGGGCGTTGGCTTCGCGCGCCTTACGCAGAAGCACGACCAGTTCCTGCTGGTCGAAATCGTTCACGGCGGTGCTGGCGTAAATGAGATGGACTAATGTACTCATGACTAAATCCCGTATTTCTATGCGCGTTTTCATGAGCCCGGGGCTCGATTATTTATCGATTGGCGCCGGGATTTCTTAAGGCGGCGGACTGCCCGGCCTGCGCTTGGCCGGTAAAAACGCTGGGAAATCAAAAGGTGTTTGAATGCGACGCCGGAATGGCGGCACGGCGCTAAAAGGCCAACACAGGGGTTATTTCGTAAACCCCATTGTAATTTTTACCGGCTCATCTTGATTCAAATAAGCCTTTCAGGCCGCGTGGCCCGCTTTTCCGGACAAGGGCGGCGCAGCGGGCCTTTCACGATTTTTGCATCTGCAGGTTTGGTGGGCGCCACGTTGTTAAGTGCGCCGCGGGTCGCCAGCCATTACCGGAGAGCGGAAAATGCAAAGAGCCTTATGGAAAGGCGCCATCAGCTTCGGCTTGGTGTACATCCCGGTGCAGTTGTTCAGCGCCGACGACAGCCACGGACTCGATCTCGCCATGGTGGACAAACGTGATTTCTCCCCCATCGGCTATAAGCGCATCAACAAACACACCGGCAAGGAAGTAGCGTGGGACCACATCGTCAAGGCCTATGAATACGAGGACGATCGCTACGTGGTGCTCACGGAGGCGGACCTCCGCCGCGCCAATGCCAAGGCCACCCGCACCATCGACATTTTGAGCTTCGTCGAGGCGGCTCAGATTCCGCCCGTCTACTACGAAAAACCTTATTATCTCGCCCCCGGCAAAGGCGGCGAAAAGGTGTACGCCCTGCTGCGCGAGGCGCTGTTGCGCTCGGAGAAAGTGGCTATTTCACAAATCGTCATCCGCACCAAACAGCACCTCGCCGCCCTGGCGCCCATGGACGACATGATCGTCTTGAACACCTTGCGTTATGGCGACGAGCTGCGATCGGCCGAGGAGTTGCACGTACCGCAAGGCGGACTTAAAGAGTCCGGCATCAGCGCCAAAGAACTGGACATGGCGCTGACGCTCATCGCTGGCATGACGGAAGAGTGGGACGCCGGGCGTTATCGCGATACTTATCGCGAGGACCTGTTGGCCTTGGTGAAAAAGAAGGTCAAGGCCCGGCAGACCAAAATCATCACCGAAGCCGATGACGACGAGGATTCCTCGCCGCCGTCCGCCCAGGTGATCGACTTGATGGCGCTGCTCAAACAAAGCGTCAACCGCAAGGGCACAAAATCCACGGGCAAAACCCCCGTCCGGAAAACGCGCGGCGGCAAAAGACCGGCCGCGAAAAAACCCGCGAAGACCGCCGCGAGATCGAAGACGGGTTGATTTATGAAAACCAAAAAAAGGCCCGCCGTCCGTAACCAGCCGCTCGCCGATTACTGGCGGAAACGCGACTTCGATAACACGCCGGAGCCGCGCGGCAAACCGGCGAAACCCGGCAAGGCCCTCCGGTTCTTCATCCAGAAACACGCGGCGCGGCGCCTGCATTATGACTTTCGTCTCGAACTCGGCGGAACCTTGAAGAGCTGGGCCGTCCCCAAGGGACCGAGCCTCGACCCCCGCGATAAACGCCTGGCGGTGCGCGTCGAAGATCATCCCTTGGATTACGGCGATTTTGAAGGCGTCATCCCCGCGCATCACTACGGCGCCGGCAGCGTGCTGGTGTGGGACAAGGGCGTCTGGCTACCCGAAGGCGATCCCGCGCAGGGCCTGCGCCAAGGCCATCTCAAGTTCGAGTTGCGCGGTGTAAAACTCACCGGCCGCTGGGCCTTGGTGCGCATGGGCACGCCCAAGGAGGACAAGGAAAACTGGCTGCTCATCAAGGAACGCGACGACGCGGCCAAGACCGGCGAGGCCGTCACCGAGTTGCAACCCGACAGCGTGCTCGGCGCCGCCGCTAAAAAAAACCTGGCCAGGGCGCGCGGAAAAACCGAAAAATCCGCCCTGAAGAAGAAAACCGCCGCCACGCAAGCAGTCGATGCGATCATCGGCGCGCGCAAAGCGGCGCTGCCCGATCAGATTAAACCGCAGCTGGCGACGCTCATCGATCGCGCGCCCAGCGGCGAAGCCTGGCTGTCGGAGATAAAATTCGACGGCTACCGTGCCCTCTGCAAGATCGCGCGCGGCGACGCCCGTCTCTATAGCCGCGGCGGCAATGACCGCACGCGCAAATGGCGGACGATCGCCGCCGCGGCGGCGCGGCTGCCGGTCGAACAGGCGTGGCTGGACGGCGAGGTGGTCGCCATCGACGACGACGGCGCCGTCAGTTTTCAACTGCTGCAAAACATCGAACGCGACCAGGCGCGCGGCCGCCTCGCCTATTACGTCTTCGATCTTCTTTATTTGAACGGCTACGACTTGCGCGGCGCGGCGCTGACGCAACGCAAGCGATTGCTGAAGCACGTGCTCGCCGAGGCGGGCGATCCGATTTTCTTCAGCGATCATCTCGACGGCGACGCGCCCGAGGTTTTCAAAAATGCCTGCGCCCAGGGTTTGGAAGGCATCATCGTCAAACGCGGCGACGCGCCTTACCAATCGGCGCGCAGCCGCGACTGGCTCAAGGTGAAATGCGTAAAACGCCAGGAGTTCGTGATCGGCGGCTACACCGATCCCGCCGGCCGCCGCGAAGAATTCGGCGCGCTGCTGGTCGGTGTCCATGACGCCGCCGGCCAGCTGCGTTACGCCGGCCGGGTTGGCACCGGCTTCGACGGCGCCACCTTGCGCGCGCTCGCCGAGAAATTTAAAAAGGTCGCGGCCAAAGCGCCGCCCTTTATCAATCCGCCCACCGGCGCGGAGGCGGCCGGCGTGCACTGGCTTAAACCGCAACTCATCGCCGAGGTGAAATTCGCGCAATGGACCGCCGCCGGGATCATTCGCCACGCCGCCTTCGTCGGCCTGCGCAGCGACAAACGCAGCCGCGAGATACGCCGTGAAGAACCGCTGCCGGTCGCCGAGTTGGCGGCCGGCAAGAAGAAAGCCAAGGCCGCCGCGCGCAAACACGACGACATGCCCGATGAGCCGCGCGGCGGCGATGAACGGAACGCGACCGCCGCGGGCGTCACCTTGACCCATGCCGATCGCGTACTGTTTCCGGCGATGGGTCTCACCAAGCTCGAGCTGGCGCAATATTACGAAGAGGTCGAAGCATGGATATTGCCCCACGTCACCCGCCGGCCACTGACGCTGGTGCGTTGTCCCGACGGCGTCGGCGAGCAATGTTTTTATCAAAAACACGTCAACAGGACCACGGTCAAAGGCATCGCCACCGTCGAGGTCCCGAGCGGCGGCGGCACGGCGACGTATATGACGGTCAAATCGCTCTCCGATCTGGCGGGCCTGGTGCAAATGGGCGTACTCGAGTTGCACACGTGGGGCGCGCACGCCGGCCGCCTCGATAAGCCGGATCGCCTGATCTTCGATCTCGATCCCGCGCCCGGCCTGCCGTGGCGGGAGGTGATAACCGCCGCGCAATTGGTGCGCGGGCTGTTGGAAGAGATCGGTTTGATCAGTTTCGTCAAGACTACCGGCGGTAAAGGTTTGCACGTCGTGGTGCCGCTCAAGCCTGAACGGGGCTGGGACGAGGTCAAAGGCTTTTCCCGCGCCGTCGCCCATCATCTCGCGCGGACCCTGCCGGACCGTTACACCGCCAAGATGACCAAGCGCACCCGCACCGGCAAAATTTTCATCGACTATCTGCGCAACGCCGCCGAGGCGACCGCGGTGGCGGCCTATTCGACGCGGGCCAAACCCGGCGCACCGGTCTCGACGCCGATCGCCTGGGATGAATTGAACGAGGATTTGCGTTCCGACAGTTTCAACGTCGCCAATCTCCGCGAACGCCTGCGGCGCTTGCAACACGATCCATGGGCTGACTACTTTTCGTCGCGGCAACGCCTCACCGCAAAAATGCTGCGGCTGTTCGCGACCGGATGACGGACGCACGTAAAAGTGGCGGCCGGCGAACACCGGTTTATTGTCGCCGCTTGGCCACAAGCCGGCAGGTGCACTGCCAGTGTGTTATGGTTGCGGTCGCAGGTTCGCCGCCGCTGGCGCAAAGCCGGTGCGCCGACTCATCTCGGGACGGCATCCACCGCGCAATAGTGAACGGATACAGTACGCGTCGAAAGTAGATCGCTGAAAAAATTTCGTACCCATCTCCAAGGAGACCATCATGAATAAAATGACTCGCGCCCTGTCCACCGCCGCCTTGGTATTGTTCGGCCTCGGCCTTGGCGCTTGCAGCCAAGAAGGACCGGCCGAACGCGCCGGCGAGAAAATCGACAACGCCATCGAAGAGACCGGTGAAAGCATCGACTCCGCCCTCGAAAATGCCGGCGATAAAATCGAAGACGCCACCGACAAGGTGGAAGACAAGATGGAAGAAAAAGCGCACTAGACCTCATCTCAAAATAGAGATCCCAACACGGGTCGGGGCCTCATTCACCTTCCCCCTCGCGTACGAGGAGAGCGGGAGGATGTGGCGGGCAGGGAAGAGAACGCCCAGATGACCGCCGTTGCTCCGCAAAAAAATCTTCTCATTCCTCTCCCGCTGCGGGAGAGGGGCGCGTGTTGAGGGTTCCTCAACACTAAACGGACGAGACCGGCCAGCAGACCCTATCGCTGGGCGAATATCTGATGTCGTCGCGTTTCTGGTTCGAACCTTTTCAGAATTGAAAAGCGAATTTCTGACGGTGGGCGTCCTGATCGTTTTATCGATCTGGCTGCGCGAAAAAGGTTCGCCGGAGTCCAAGCCGGTTTTCAGTCCGCACGAAAAAACGGGGAAATAAACCGCGCCGACGATGACGTCTGACGATCAAGCGGAAACGTGATGTCGTATCCATCCGCTCATGAGGACGATGGAGCGCCGATGCCGCAAAACACCCGTTTCTACCAATGCGCAACGCTGCGCCGCATCCGATCAACCGCCGCCCGCCCGCTCCGAATGACCGGAGCGGACGGGTTTGGGTTTCTTCTCTACAGAGACAAGGCCAATCCCAACATGACGTTGGTCGGCGGCATGGGCGAGGTGGAGGTAGGCACAGCACCTTGAGTCGGATGCGGGCCGCCCGAGACGATGTCGGAATACACCTCGTCGAACACGTTGTTGATGTCGAGATAGACGCGCGCCTTCTTGCCCGCCTCGGTGCGGTAGTTGTAGAAGAGCGAGGCCGTCACGACATTGTGGCCGTCATATTCGATGCTGTTGGCGGCATTGGTGTACCAGGGGCCCACCGAGCGCAAACGCACGCCGCCGCCTAAACCCAGCGGCGGCGCGTAACTTACGTCGATGTTCGCCACATGCTTCGGCTGGCCGTTGATCTCCTTGCCCACCAGCGCGGCATTGGGATTTTTTTGGACCTCACTCTCGAAATAGCCGAAGGTGAAGCCGACTTCGAGATTGGCGATGGCCGGCGGATAGTAGCGTATTTCGCCCTCGAGGCCGGTGCGGCGGGTCTCGCCGGCGTTGTGGAAGATGCCCGAGCCGGGCGGGTCCTGCAGAATTTCACCGGAGCTGTCGAGCACGAAGGCCGCGAGGTCGAGATACCACTCGGGCGACGGCGCGCCGTTGATGCCGACTTCGTATTGCCAGTATTCGACCGCATCGACATTGATGTTGGGATCGAATTTGGCCGTGCCGCTCGGCAGGGCGAAGCCGTTGGCGGCGCTGGCGCGCAGCTCCCATTTGTCGGTGAGGGCCGAGCGCACGCCCAGCTTGGGGCTGATATGATCGAAGTCGTTGATGTCGCGCTTGATGCCGGTCAATTGATTATCGTGCTCACCGCCGAAACTGTCGTAACGCACGCCCAAGGTCGGCCGGAAACGCGGATTGATGTCCAAATCCAACTGGCCGTACAGCGACGTGGTGGTGTTGTTGAATTCATTTTTCGCGGTCTGGGTCTGGCGGACGTGGATCTGATCATTCCATTGATGGGCGCGGGTATCTTCGTTGTAGTATTCAAAACCCGTCACCCAGTTGCTGGCGATGCCGAACAATTGGCTGTTACCGTTCAAGCTGGAGCCGAGCGCTTGCACGCCGCGGTTGTAGCGGAATTCGACCTGCTGGGTGGCCGGCGGATTGGCGACATTCAGACTGGTTTGATAGCGGGTGAATTCGTGGTCGGTGTTATATAAAAACGTCAGCAGTCTCAGCTTGTCGTTGAAACTGTGATTGAAGTCGATGCGCTGGCCGGCGAATTGTTTGTCGCCGGTGTCCTGCTGGGTTCTGACCGTCGGGTCTTGCTGACTGCGGCGGCTTTCGTCCTGGAATTGATCCCACAACACATACCCCGGCGCCTGCCAATGACCGCCGTGGCCGCGCAATGACAGGGCGACCTCGGAGCGCTCGCTGATTTCGTAGGCGGCGCGCACGGCGGCGTTCATTTTCGTGTAGCGGGAATTTTCCCGCCAACCGTCGCTTTCATACCCCTGCAAGGCGCCGTTGATTTGCACCTGGCCGAGTTTGACGCCCAGCACCCCCTGGGCGTTATAAGTGCCGTAAGAGCCCATCGAAAAATCGAAATCCTGATATTCGCCACCTTTGCGGGTGGCAAAGCTCACCACGCCGCCGCGGGCAAAGTTGCCGAACAGCGGGGAGACCGGGCCTTTGTAAACCGTCACGCTTTCCAGTTCGAGGGGGATGATGAGATTGGTGTCGGCATAACCGTCGGCATGGGACTGGCCCTCGTTCAGGTTGATGCCGTCCAGCACGACACCGGCATCGCCGCCGTGACCGCCGCCGGTGAAGCCGCGCAATTGGAAGACGTCGGCCACGCCGCCCTGCTGATAGGACGTCACGTTGACGCCCGGTATTTCCTCGATCAAGGTGATCGGCGATTGCGACTGTTTCGCCCTGATCTGTTCCTGGGAAATGGAATTGACCGAAAAGGCCCGGTCGGCCTCGTGCATCCCTTGGCCCTTGATGGTAATGGTGTCCAGCACCACGGCCTTGTTTTCCGTAGCTCCATCGGCCAAACAGAGCTGACTGCCAAACGCCGAGAGAAATATAGGCAATCCCCACAATGCTTTATGTTTCATCTGCTCTCCTCTGGATTTTTATTGAATTGAGCGCGCGGCAAATCGGTTTTATCTTGCCCGGCACCGTCGGGGCAGATAATGACATCTTTTTTACTTTCATGCCACGGACGTTGGCCGATGGCATCGATCGAAGGAACCCGAAAGGCATTACCGATCAAGGAGGCCCTCGTTGCCGAGAACGGCTGGTCGCTGCATGCCGACTTCAACAAAACCCCCGTCGCCGAATTCGTCACCGACCCGAGAGCGATTGGCTGGCGCTGCTCTCGCAATGGACGCCCTCGAGACTTACACCGGCGGACTGGTGGCCAACCTCGGCAGAGCGGGACTCGGCGGCACCTGGGTAAGAGTGTTGTCCTCCGCGGAAAAAGATGTCTGGATCAAGAAGGGCGACGCGGAAATGCGCGCCGCAGATGACGGCGGGCTTTCGCCTGGAGCGCATCCCCGAAATCATGAAGGCCATGGGCGCACGGCGCCAGGAGGGTTCGAAACAACTCCTCGCCAAACCGGAAGGTGAAGGCGTGGAAAAATTGGCCCGGCTGATGAACAAGGTGCGCAGCCAAGCCGACCGCTTCTGCGTCGGAGCGGCGTCATCGACAGCGCGGCGGACCTTCCTCGCGCAGGGCCGCGCGCCTCGCCCGTCCTGACCACCACCCCGCTTAATGCTAAGATAGGCGCTCTTTTTTGACGACGGGTCTGCCGTCCGCCACGAGCCGAGGTGTTGCACGAATGGAATGGGAAACTGTCATCGGGCTGGAGATCCACGCCCAGCTCGCCACCAAGAGCAAGATTTTCTCCGGCGCCGCCACCGCCTACGGCGCGGAACCCAACACCCAGGCCTGTGCCGTCGATCTCGGCCTGCCCGGCGTGCTGCCGGTGCTGAATAAAGAGGCGGTACGGATGGCCACCAAATTCGGCTTGGCCATCCAGGCCACGGTAGCGCCGCGTTCGGTATTCGCCCGCAAGAATTATTTCTACCCCGACCTGCCCAAGGGTTATCAGATCAGCCAATACGAGCTGCCCATCGTCGCGCAGGGCCGCCTCGACATCGAGCTGGAAGACGGCGTCACCAAAACCATCGGCGTCACCCGCGCCCATTTGGAGGAAGACGCCGGCAAATCCCTGCACGAGGATTTTCACGGCCTCACCGGCATCGATTTGAACCGCGCCGGCACCCCGCTGCTGGAGATCGTCTCCGAGCCGGATCTGCGCTCCGCCAAAGAGGCGGTGGCCTACATGAAAAAAATCCACTCGCTGGTGCGTTATCTGGAAATCTGCGACGGCAATATGCAGGAAGGCTCGTTCCGCTGCGACGCCAACGTCTCGGTGCGCCGCAAGGGCGAAGCAAAATTCGGCACCCGCGCCGAGATCAAGAACATCAACTCCTTCCGTTTCGTCGAGCGCGCCATCAACTACGAGGTCGAACGCCAGATCGAATTGATCGAAGGCGGCGGCAAGGTCGTGCAGGAGACTCGCCTTTACGATGCGCAGAAAGACGAGACCCGTTCCATGCGCAGTAAAGAAGAGGCCATGGATTATCGCTACTTCCCCGATCCCGATTTATTGCCGGTGGAACTCGACGCGGCCTGGATCGAAGAGGTGCGCGCCACCCTGCCCGAACTGCCCGACGCGAAACGCGAGCGTTTCATATATGAATACGGCCTCAGTCCCTATGAAGCCGGCGTGCTCACCACCAGCCGAGAGTTGGCGGATTATTACGAAGCCACCGCCAAGGCCGCCAATGGCGAGGCCAAGCTGGCCGCCAACTGGGTGATCGGCGATCTATTGGGCGCCGTCAACAAGGCCGGTTTGGAGATCACCCAGAGCCCGCTGTCGCCTGAAACGCTGGCCGGCATGCTGCGCCGCATCGCCGACGACACCATCTCCGGCAAGATCGCCAAGACCGTGTTCGAGGCGATGTGGAACGGCGAGGGCGACGCCGACACCGTGATCGAAAAACACGGACTGAAACAGGTCACCGACACCGGCGCCATCGAAAAAGTCATCGACGACGTGATGGCCGCCAACCCCGGCCAGCTCGCCGATTACCGCGGCGGCAAGGACAAACTGTTCGGCTTCTTCGTCGGCCAGGTGATGAAGCTGAGCCAAGGCAAGGCCAATCCGGCGCAGGTCAACGACTTGTTGAAGAAAAAACTCAGCGGCTAAAACTGAGCCGCTTACCAACCACTCCTCGTAAACATCGCGCCGGCGTTCGCAACACCCCCTCCCCCGCAGCGGGGGAGAGACGCGGTGTGTTATGAACAAGCTCGGCGCGCATGCCCCCTCCGGGCCGCATAACAAACCACCCCTCGTAAACATCGCGCCGGCGTTCGCAACACCCCCTCTCCCGCGGGCGGGAGAGGGCCGGGGTGAGGGCGCCACGCTGACCCGCCATCAGTGCGCAAGCACGCTGCCCTCCCTCATCCGCGGCCCCCGTTTCACGAGAGGGAAGATGTGTTCCGATATTTTTCAATGCCAAACGGACAAAGCTTGGCTTACCCCCGTCATTCAATTTCAAAATTGAGACGGAGTTCTCAATTCAAGATACGGTTCGCCGAAGAATAATCCGACGTCCGAAACTCATGACCCGCGCCGTTTATTAAAAAACGAGCTTGAGACGGCGGCTATAATGCGCGCGCGTTTCGCGCCGATCTATTCGTTGAATAGTTTTTACATGAGACGATGGACGTGCTGCAGCGCCGCGCTTATTTTTTATTACCCCTGCTGGTTGCCCTGCTGATGGCGGCGCCTTCGCAGGCCAAACAACTTTACAAATTCCAAGACGAGGACGGCCGCTGGCATTTCACCGATGTGGCGCCAGTCACCACTCAACCGGTGCAATCGCGCGCCGTGCGGGTTGCGCCGAAAGACAAGATCGTCGTCAGTAGCCGCGGACCGGACGCCGAACACGATCTCTATATTTACAATAGTTACTACGGACCGGTGGAGGTCATTCTCGATTTCACCCAGGTCCGCAACGTCGTCGCCCAACCCCCTTTGCCGCACCGCTTCGTCATCCCCCCGCGCCGGGAGATCCGCGCCGTGGGCCTCAAGGTCGCCGACAAGGGGCACGCCTTCGAATACAAGATCCAGGTCTCCCCGCTGTTGGGCGACTCCGCGGCGCAGCACGATCCGCAAACCGCGTACCGCGTACCCTTCGATACCGGAAAGACCTTCACGGTCACTCAAGGTTTTTTCGGCGGCTACAGCCACAACACGCCTTACAGTGAATATGCCGTCGATATCGCCATGCCCGAAGGCACGCCGATCGTGGCCGCCCGCGGCGGCGTGGTGATGGACATCGAACGGGACTTCTTCGGCAACGGCCTGGACATGGAGAAATATGGCGCGCGCGCCAACAGCGTGCGCATCCTGCATGACGACGGCACCATGGCCGAATACGCCCATTTGAAATTGGAAAGCGTGCGGGTCATTCCCGGCGCGCGGGTGACGTCCGGCCAGCTGCTCGGCGAATCGGGCAATACCGGTTTCTCCAGCGGTCCCCATCTGCATTTCGCGATACATAAAAATCAGGGGACGGCGACGCGCTCGCTGCCGTTTCAATTCCGCCTGCGCGACGGCGAGCTGGTAACGCCGCACACGGGGCTGAAGCTGACCGGTTATTAGGCCACGGCCTTCCGCGGCCGGTTTTTCTTAAGAATTTCCGCTATCAATCTAAAATCGCGGACGCCAGCCTCAGAGAACGGAGAATTGGGATGTTGCGCATCGGGTGGATTCACCTGTTGAGCGGCTTCGACCAGGACACACCATCATTGATTTTTCCTCCGTGAGCCTCCGTGGCTTAACTGCTTTCAGGATAAATAACCCAGTATATTAGTCGGTCAAAGGGCGCCAAAAAACGCATTGACATTTTTTATCGCGGCCCATAATAATGTATCCACAATACATCTTTGTTATACCGTCATTTCTAGCAGGAGGTTGTCATGAGTCAAAGTCTTTATGAGCAGATCGGTGGAGAGGCGGCGGTGAACGCGGCGGTGGATATTTTTTATCGCAAGGTCTTGGCCGATGACCGCATCAGTCGTTTCTTCGAAAGCGTGGACATGGAAAAACAAGCGGCCAAACAAAAGGGGTTTCTAACCTTCGCCTTCGGCGGCCCCCATCACTACACCGGCAAGGACATGCGCCAAGGCCACGCCCACTTGGTCAAACAAGGCCTGAATGACAGCCATTTCGATGCCGTGATGGAAAACCTGGCGGCCACTTTGCAAGAACTGAACGTGCCGCAAAACCTCATCGCCGAAATGGCCGCCATCGCGGAAAGCACCCGCAACGACGTGCTGGGCCGCTAGGCCGCACCGGGGGCGACGCCGTGCCGCGTATTCGTTTCGAGCAACACACCTACGTTTTGGCCGATGACGAATCGGTGCTCGACGGTTTGACGCGGCACGGCGTCGCCGTCCCTTCTTCCTGCCGCAGCGGTATTTGCCAGACCTGTCTGATGCGCGCGGTGCACGGCGACGTGCCCGCGGCGGCGCAGCACGGCATCAAAGAAAGTCTGCGCGAACGCCGGTATTTCCTCGCCTGCTCGTGCAGGCCCACGGCCGACCTGGAAGTCGCCCTGCCCAGCGATGACGACGTCCCGCTCACCATGGCGGAGGTCATCGGCAAAGATCCGCTGAATGCCGACATCACCCGTTTCCGCCTGCGGGTACCGGCCGGTTTCGCGTATCGCGCCGGGCAATTCATCAATCTGCATCACCACGAACACGTGCGCAGTTATTCCCTCGCCAGCGTGCCGCAAACCGAGGATTATCTCGAGCTGCACGTCCAGCGCATCGACGCCGGCCGCGTGAGCGGCTGGCTGCATGACGAGTGCAAGTCGGGCGATCCACTCACCTTGCACGGTCCCTTCGGCGATGCTTATTACCGCAAAGGCGATCCCGACCAGGCCTTATTGCTGATCGGCACCGGCTCGGGCCTCGCGCCGCTGTGGGGCATCGCCCGCGACGCCTTGGCCCAAGGCCACCGCGGCGCCATCCATTTATTTCACGGCAGCCGCGCCGCCGCCGGACTCTATTTGGTGGACGAGCTGCGGGCGCTCGCGCAAGCCCATTCCAACTTCAGCTACACGCCCTGCGTTTCCGGCGGCGGGCCGGCGGAGAACGTCAGCGCGGGCCGGGCCAATGAAATCGCGCTGCAACAATTTCCACGACTGAAAGGCTGGCGGATCTTTTTGTGCGGCAACGCCGAGATGGTGAAGGGCGCCAAGAAAAAGGCCTTTCTGGCCGGCGCCGCCTTGCAAGACATTCACGCCGACCCCTTCGAATTCAGCGCAAAACCCGCCGCGAAAAACGCCGCCGCCCTGGCTTGAGCCGCGCGGCCCCGGCCTTAAACTGCGCGGCTGAAACATGAGTTCGTAGGCCGGCGTCCGCGCGTGCGATTTTGATTATCCCGCTCCACGAGAAGATGGCTCATCGGCCAGCGCGGCCACGCCGATCACGTCCCGTCGAAAAACGCCGCCTCGTCTTCGCTCAAGACGCCGGCCGGCGGGGACGGTTTCAGCGCCGCGGGCGCCGCGCGCCGCTCGTGGTTTGCCGCGACCCGGATCTTATCCAACAACAAACCGTATTCCCCTTTCACTTGCACGACGCGGAAGGTGTAAATCATCACGTCGGCGAGCGCCGCCAACCAGGTCCGCGCACCCGGCGGGGACTGCGGCGCCAGGGCGATCAAGCGCACGGGAAGCACCGCTTCGCGCAAAGCGGGATACAGGCGATACAACCAGGGTTCTTGTTGCGCCACCATGTCCGCCGCCCGCAATCCCGCCAGCAACACCGCGGCGGGGTCGGCGCCCATACTCACCAGGGTGGGACGCCGCGCGGCGTCCAGCGCCAGCAGCACGTCGCCCGGCACGGGGAAGGCATCATCCAGTAAATGGTGGTCGCCGATCAGTCCCGGCAGGGTTTCCATGGCCAGTCTTTTCAATATATCCGGCGTTACGTTCGCGATTGAGACGATGATCAAGCTCATAAGGCCCCCGCTTGGAATTATTGTGTGGGCCATCCTCCCGGCCCTTGCCGGCTTCCATGCGGGCTTCGCGCGCCAGGCGCAGAAAATGATTGAACGCGGTCAGGGCGATCCGTCCCGGCGCTTCGCCCAGGCCGTTCTCGAGCTCCACTATCCGCAGGCTGATCCCCAGAAAACGCGCACCGCCCTCCACCAGTTTTTCGGCGTATTGCCGCCGTTGGTTTTTATGTTCGGTCAAACACGCGATCGCTAAACTCTCCGGCCGCGACACCGCCTTGATCCGCACATAGGTCCGCCGCAAGGCGTCCGCGCCCGGCAGCAACACGAAGAGGGCGCACGCGCAATAATGCAAGAGGCCGGCGGACAAACGCGGCACGGGGAGCAGACAGCAGTGCGGAATCTTGCCGCGCTCGCCGAATACCTGTTCCAAACGCCGCCCGACCGCGGCCTCGTCATACCAATCATCCGCCCGCGTCATCGGCAAGACCAGGCGGCCGTCGTCGTCGGCCGGCGCCGGCCCATCCTCGCGGCGGCGGGACACGGCCAGCTCGATCACGTCGACGCCCTGGGCGCGGAGGGCGAGACGCAAACGCCTCGCCACCCCGTATTCCTCCGCGTCCGCGCAGCACACCGGCAACAGCACGGTCTGCGGCGGTCCCTCGCCGCGCTCGCTCAAAAAATAATGGCTGATCCGCCGCAGTCCCTCGCGGCCGTCGACCGGCGGGTCGAGGCCGGACCGCGGCATCAGCGCAGGACCCGCAACAGCGAATTGCTGCCGCCGAAGCTATTGGGCACCCGCATGGGATTGGCTGGGTCTTCCTGCCATTTGCCGCCGATGATGACCCGGTATTGATAGGCGCCGGGCGAGACCTTTAACACCTTTTGTATGGTGTCGTTGACGGTGCGGGTTTCCACCTCGTGATCGGGAATCCAGCCGTTGAAGTCACCGGCGATCTGCATGTCCTTATTGATCAAATGATGGTAACTCAGCACCACCCGCCGCTCCCGGCCGTTTTCCATGCTCTCGCTGAAGGTCATGCCGGGCACCCGCTGCATGCCGATCTCCGCGGTCTCGCGCCCGCGCCGCGGCGGCAGATCATGGCCGGTCAGCCATTCCACCAGTTCGGCGAAATCCTCGGCGGCGGCGGTGCGCGGCGCGTGATCGAGGAGCGGCCGGCCGAGATAGGCGGCCTCTTTCACCTTGACGGTGGATCGCACCCGCAGCGGGGTGACCTCGCGGGGCCAGCGCTCCTCGAGTTCCGCCAGCAGACGCCGGGTGATGCGGGAACGCAGATCGACCAGACTGGGCAGCAGATCGATCCGGATATCCAAATCATAACGGTCGCTCACCAGGTCGATGGTTTCCCGCAGCCGCGCCACGCCGTCCAAGGCATAAGGACTCAGGTCCACCGGGATCAACACCCGCGTGGCGGCGCGCAGCGCGTTGATGGACAACATACCCAGGCCGGGCGGACAGTCGATGATGATGTGGTCGTAATAATTCGCCACCGGCTCCAATTGCTTGAGCAAGGTCTTTTCCCGTTCCGGTTTGGCCGCCAGCAGGTGTTCCACCCCCGCCAGGGTTATCGCCCCCGGAATCAGATCCACACCCGGCACCACCTTGTAAAAGATGACGTCCATCAGGGACGCCGATCCCGCGAACACCTCATACAAACCCGGCAGCGCCGCGGCCGGTATCCCCAGCCCCAGGGACGCATGGCCTTGCGCGTCCATATCGATGAGCAATACCCGCAAACCCTTGCGTCCCAAACCGGCGGCCAGATTGATGGCCGTGGTGGTTTTGCCGCACCCGCCTTTTTGATTGGCGATCGCTATCACATTCATACACTGTCCTCCGTTAGCAGAGCCCACACGGCGTGACGCCGCATCCTCAGGTATGAAGGCATCCCTGCCCATTGCCGCCACGGCGCGTCCCGCCGCGTTGTGCCGCCCCATGCCCCGGCCCATGACGGCGGCACCGCGAATGCGACAGTTTTTGCCCGTCCTTGCAACGGGACTGAAGAGGGCAACCGTCTTCACCGTCTCGTGACGTCATGTAATGGCGCGCACGCCCGCTCCGTCCCAAATCGGCGAGCCGGTCGTAAACGGCATGCGGCGGATTTGCAACCGGCGACCTCGCCGGCGCCGAGGACGTGCTCGGTCAGGGCGGGCATTCGCATCCAACAGGAGAAGGGAAACCAGACGGGGAGATCAAAGGAATCGGCGACGGAGGGGATGAAACCTCCCTTCCGGCGGCCTGAGGACGGCCGGCGCCGGATAAATTCAAGCGAGCTTCACTAGGGCGGAGCGAGCTTCCCGCGGCAACCATACCACCCCCTTTGCCGGGAGGCATTTTTAACGCTTAAGTAAAGTTGCCGAACCAGGGCTTGTCAAGCCGCGGGCGAGTGCGCCGCCGTTTCGTGCCGCATCGCTCGTGATCAACTCGAACCCAGAAAATTCCGCAGATTGGCGAGATGGGCCTGACCGCGCTCCTGGCGTTTTTCGGGATCGGCCTGGCGGTCGCCGCCTTCCCACTGCAAATCATCGGCGGGCAGCTCCGCCAAAAACCGGCTGGGCTCGCGTGGCAGCATGTCGGCGCCGCGTTTGCGTTTGGCGGCGATGGTGAAGGTCAAGGTCTTGCGCGCGCGGGTGATGCCCACATAGGCGAGCCGCCGTTCTTCCTCGAGCTTGCCTTCCTCGACGCTGCTGCGGTGCGGCAGACACTCCTCCTCCATCCCCACCAGAAACACATGGGGAAACTCCAGCCCCTTGGCGGCGTGCAGGGTGAGCAGATGCACGTTGTCGGTCTGGGCGTCCTCTTCGTTGCGCTCCAGGATATCCATCAGGCTCATGTGCGCCACCAGCTCGGCGAGGGTTTTCTCCTCGGTGTTTTGTTCGGCGATGCGCTGCATCCAGGCCACCAGCTCCCAGACGTTGGCGATGCGCTTCTCGGCGGCGCGATCGTCCTTGGAATTGTCGCGCAGCCATTGTTCGTAGCCGCTGCCGGCGATCATCTCCCGCACCACCGCGATGGGATCGCCGCGCCGGCCGCGGTCGCCGAGATCGGTCAGCCAGTTGGCGAAATAGTCGAGGCGATCGGCGGCGCGCTCCGACAAGTGCTGGCGCAGTCCCAGCTCGAAGCAGGCGGCGAATAAACTGACGCCGCGCGCGCTGGCATAGTCCGCCAGCTTTTCCAAGGTGGTTGGACCGATCTCGCGGCGCGGCACGTTGACCACCCGCAAAAACGCGCTGTCGTCCTCGGGGTTGATCAGCAAACGCAGGTAAGCCATCAGGTCGCGCACCTCGCTGTGGGCGAAGAACGAGGTGCCGCCGCTCAAATAATAGGGGATGCGCTGCTCGCGCAAGGCCTTTTCGAACAGGCGCGACTGATGATTGCCGCGATAAAGAATCGCGTAGTCGCGGTAGTCGGTGCGGTGTTTGAATTTGTGGCTGAGAATTTCCGAGATCACCGTCTCGGCCTCGTGTTCGTCGCTGCGGGTCTCGATGACCCGCAGCGGATCGCCGTAGCCCAGCTCGCTCCACAATTTTTTCTCGAAGAGGTGGGGATTGTTGGCGATCAGCGCGTTGGCGGCCTTGAGGATGCGGCCGCTGGAGCGGTAATTCTGCTCCAGCTTGATCACCTTCAAGCCGGGAAAATCCTCCTGCAGCAGCGCGAGATTTTCCGGTGCCGCGCCGCGCCAGGCGTAGATCGATTGATCGTCGTCGCCGACCACGGTGAGCGCACCGCGCACCCCCACCAGGGAACGCACCATATGATATTGGCTGGCGTTGGTGTCCTGGTATTCGTCCACCAGCAGATAACGGATGCGGTTCTGCCAGGCGCCGAGGATATCCGGCTGTTCGCGGAACAGCAGCGCAGGCAGCAAAATCAAGTCATCGAAATCGACGGCGTTATAGGCCCGCAAATGCCGCTGATACTGCGCGTAGACGCTGGCCGCCAACACCTGCGCCGCGTCGCCGTCGGCCGCGGCGAGCGCCTGCTCGGGGTCGAGCAGCAGGCCTTTCCAGCGCGAGATCTGCCACTGGATATTATTCACCTGGCTGTCGTCGTTGAACTCGCGGCGCAGCAGCTCGCGCACCAGGCCCGCGCTGTCGCCGGCGTCGAAAATCGAAAAGCCGGCGCGGTAGCCCAGCGCCGCCAGCTCGCGGCGGATGATGTTCAAACCCAGGGTGTGAAAGGTCGAGACCTGCAAACCCTTGGCCTCCTTGCCGCCCAGCAGTTCGCCGACCCGGCCCTTCATCTCGCGCGCCGCCTTGTTGGTGAAGGTGACCGCCGCGATGTGGCGCGCCTCGATGCCGCATTCCTTGATGAGATAGGCGATCTTCTGGGTGATGACGCGGGTCTTGCCGCTGCCGGCGCCCGCCAGCACCAGCAGGGGGCCGTCGAGATAACGCACCGCGGCGCGTTGAGCGGGATTCAAGCCGGACATGATTTTGACCTACGCTACCACTGCAAATGAGGCGCCATTTTCCGCAAAGTTGGAGTGGCGCCAGGGGCCTGCATTGTACCTGAATTGACGCCGTAGCCTGCGGCCAAGTGGCGGTCTCGGCCATCGGCGCCGCCGCTGGTTCGTCAGGGCTGAAATCGCCTTGACAAGACGGCGATTTGTCTACAACCGGAAGGTAATCGGGCACTCATGATGACCTTGTCAACGCGCCCGCGGGTCGAGATACAAATTATTTATCTCGTTATGGCGCCGCCCCATCTCCGCGTAAAAATTGCCCGGACTTGAAAAGTATGCATAAACGTATCGCGGCGATTATCCGCGCGTTCCGTAATTGCTTAAACCTAATACAAAAAAATTTTCGGTACGGTGGCATGGAAACTGCCTTTACTTATTATTCGCGTAAATTGCCAAATCCACTGTACTCCACGGAGGGCGAGACATCATGGAAGAAAAAATCCATTTCTCTGTATGGAAAAATACCGCGCCGCGCGTAACGTATCCCGCATTGACTGACGACGTGCAAGTGGATGTTTGCGTCGTCGGTGCCGGCATTGTCGGCATCACCACCGCCTATTTGTTATTACGCGAAGGCAAATCCGTGGTCGTGCTGGATGACGGTCCGGTAGGCTGGGGTGAAACCGGCCATACCACCGGCCATTTATGCACCCTAATCGATGACCGGTATTTTCATTTGGCCGAGGTCCACGGCGAAGACCAGGCGAAACTCGTGGCGGAAAGCCACATCGCGGCCATCGATCTCATCGAGTCGATCATCCAGCAGGAAAATATCGACTGCGATTTCGAACGCCTCGATGGTTATTTATTCGTACTTAAAGGTGATTCAACGGAGCCGCTTAAAAAAGAGCTGATTGCCGCCCGCAGCGCCGGTCTGCAAGTCGAATGGGTGGAGCGCGCGCCCTTTCGGCACTTCGAAACAGGGCCGGCTCTACGCTGCTCCCGTCAAGCACAGTTTCATTCATTGAAATATCTAACGGCGCTCAGCGGACTCATCGGCCGGTTGAGTGGAACCCTATACACCGGGACTCACGTGGACAGCGTGAAAAAAGGCCTGCCCGCGCAAGTGGTCGCCGCCACCGGCGCGGTGGTGACAGCCGATGCCGTGGTGATTGCCACCAACGTACCGATGATCGATCGCGTCGCCATGCATACCAAGCAGGAGGCTTATCGCACTTACGTCATCGGCGGACCGATCGATTCCGGCGAATTGGAAAAAGCCTTGTATTGGGACACGCTCGATCCTTACCACTACGTGCGTTTACAGCGGACGGACGAGCAGGGCGGCGAGCGGTGGATGCTCTTGATCGGCGGCGAGGACCACAAGACCGGACAAGGCGAAAATGAGCGAGAGCACTTCGAACGGCTCGAGGCGTGGGCGCGTCAACGCTTTCCTTCTCTGGGCGACATCGAATATCGCTGGGCCGGGCAAATCATCGAACCGCTGGACGGCCTGGCTTTCATCGGCCGTAATCCCGGCGACGACAACATTTATATCGCGACCGGCGATTCCGGCAACGGGCTCACTCACGGAACCATTGCCGCGCTGATGTTCCGCGACCTTATCTTCGGCCGCGATAATCCTTGGCGGAAACTGTACGATCCGTCCCGCAAGATCACCGGCGAGATTAAGGAATATCTCCGCACCAGTCTCAACGTAATGAATCAATACGCGGACTACGTCACCCCGGGCGATGTGGATTCGACGGACGACATCGCGCCGGGCACCGGTGCGGTAGTCCGCGAGGGACTGCGAAAATTAGCGGTCTATCGCGATGAACATGGCTTTCTGCACAAGCACTCGGCGGTATGCCCGCATCTCGGCTGCCTGGTAAGATGGAATAACGCCGATCATTCCTGGGATTGCCCTTGCCACGGATCCCGCTTTGAAGCCACCGGCAAACTGCTCAACGGCCCGGCCAACAAAGATTTGGAAACCATCTCGAAACATGGACGTTGACATCGGCGCGGGGCTTCGAACCTACACGGGGCAGGGAGCCGCTGAAGCGTACCTCGACCGACGCTTGAATACCGAGACACGCATCCTCTTTGCTTATAGAGGCCGGTATTAAGGCGAATTACTTTTTATCCATGTCGTCGTTCGTGATTGGTCTCGGATCGACCGAATCGACCAACTGCGCCAGCATCGGTTTGCTGGCCTCGCCGAAATAAATAGAGCGGTGCGGAAAAGGAATTTCTATCCCCGCGCTGTCGAAGGCCTTTTTCACGCGGCGCTGAAACTCCCGCCCGACCTCCCATTGCTTGATGGGGTGGGTTTTAAGCCGGCCTTTGATGATTACCGCCGAGTCGCCGAATTTATCCACGCCGAAGACCTCCACATCCTCCTGCATCAGCAGACCGAAGCGCGGATCCTGGCGCAGCTCC
This sequence comes from uncultured Gammaproteobacteria bacterium, assembly GCA_963729605.1. Classification (GTDB taxonomy): domain Bacteria; phylum Pseudomonadota; class Gammaproteobacteria; order DRLM01; family DRLM01; genus CAKKSB01. Next base: position 43,823 of record CAVSNY010000007.1, read on the forward strand.
GCCCCCACGCGATGTAGCACCTCCACGACCTGATCGGTATCTTCTTTGTAAGCCACCCTGATCTCAAACACGAAGGCGGACCATTCCCGCGTCATATTGGCCAGGGTAGTGATACTGCCGTTGGGAAAGACGTGCACCACCCCGGCCAGATCGCGCAGGACGATGGTGCGGAAGTTGACCCGTTCCACCAGACCGCCGGTGCCGTTGATGATGGCCACGTCGCCCACCCGCACCTGATTCTCGAGGATCATGAAAAAGCCGGAGATGATGTCGCGCACCAGATTTTGCGCGCCGAAACCCACCGCCAGGCCGACGATGCCGGCGCTGGCGAGGATGGGACCGACGTCGATACCCACTTCGCGCAACACCAGTAAAAAACCCATCAGCCAGACCACGATGACCACGCCTTGCCGCAACAGGCGCACCAGGGTTTCGGCGCGTTTGGCCGCCTCGGTCGGCACTTCGCCGGCCTCCTCCCCCTTGTGGACCAGGCTGCGCTCCAGCCGGCGCAACAAGCTGCGCACGACCAGCAGGAGTATCCACACCACGATCAGGATCAACAGGATCCGCATGCCGCTGAAAATAATATCCCGCCACTCGACCGTACTGAAATACTCTTGCAATAACTCCATCGGACCAAACCTCGCGTTTTAGATAGTCGCCATTTAACGGCCCAGCCGCTCGGCCAGCGGCCGATACTGCAAGCCGTAAAACATCTCGAGATAACGGCGGGTCTCGTCCCGTTCCAGATTCGTTACGTATTTCCAGAAACCGTAAATACGCGACAGGGTCATCATCCGCTCGGCATACAGCTCCCAGGTGTAGCGGCTGCGCACGCGCTGCACCGCGCCGCCGGCGATTTTTTCCCAATAGGTCTCGTCGGCGGCGCAACGTTCGAAGAAATCGGCCATGCGGTCCGCGGCGCGGTCACCGTGATTGGGATCGATGTGAAATCCGGATACGCCGTCGACGATGATTTCCAAAGGGCCGCCGTACATGGTGGCGAAGGTCGGCAGGCCGGACGCCATCGCCTCGATCACGGTAAGACCGAAGGCCTCGAACAGCGCCGGCTGAACGAAGGCGCCGCGGCGGTCGGCGATGTAGCGGTACAGTTCACCGCTGAGGTTTTTGTCGAGGCGTAAGCCCAGCCAGCGCAGTTCGCCATCCAGTTGATGCGCATCTATCAATTCATGCATGCGCGCGATCTGATGCTGTTCCTCGGCGTCGCCGGAGCGGGCCGCGTCCACGTAACCGCCCACCACGACCAGGTTGGCCGCCTCGCGCAACCGCGGATTGTTGCCGTACCATTCGACCAGGCCGGTGATGTTCTTGATGCGGTCGAGACGGGCCATGGTGAAGAGCAAGGGTTTGTTGGCGTCGCTGAGCGCGCCGCGGCAGTCGGGATAATCGCGCTGATAAATCATCGCCTCGATCTCGGCATGGAGGCCGCTCAGGCGCCGCGCCGTTTCATGATAGGGAAAATAGACCTCGGCGTCGGCGCCGGGCGAGACGATGTTGAATTTCGGGTCGAAGGGATCCATGCCCTGCACCACCCGATACAGGCCGGGCATGGTGTAGGCGCTGTAACTTTCATATTGACCGACGCTGTCCTCGCGGCCGGCGATTTCCTGATAGGTGCTGGTTATGATGAAATCCGCCGCGTTCATCGCGATCAAGTCCGCGGTGAATTGGCAGCTGAAATGATACTGCGGCTCGTTGTCGCGCCAGTAAAGATCGGACAGCAGATATTTGGTCTTCTCCAGGGCGTGGGCGATATTGCACTGGGTGACATGCAGGCGTTGCGACATCAACGTCGCCACCAGATTGCCGTCGGAGTAATTACCGACGATCAGATCCGGCCGGCCGCTCAATTCGGCCAGCACTTCCTTTTCGGCCTCCACCGCGAACCGTTCCAGATAGGGCCAGATTTCGAAGCGCGAAATCCAGTGCGGCACCACCTCGCCCTGCGCGCCGCGAAACGGCACGCGCAAGATGCGCGCGTTGCGGGTGCCGACCACCGATTCCAGGCGCTGATCACAGCAGGTGCCCGGCGGCGCGTCGGGAATGAGACGGGTGACGATGAGAATTTGCGGTTCGATATCCAGTCCCTGTTCGTCGAGCCGGGCGCGCATCTCTTTTTCCAGGGCGCGCACTTGATCGAGAATGTACACCACCTGGCCGCCGGTGTCGGGCAGACCCAGCACGTTGGCCTGGCCGAAGTAACCGTGCGGCGACAGGATCGTCATATTGAAGATCATCGGCACCCGGCTCAGGAATTGTTCGAGCGCCGCCGGCGCCGGCGCCTCGAGCAGATCCGAGAGCAAGGTGATGGTCTCGCGCATCCGTTCGACATCGCGGCCCCAGCCGATCTCCAGACCCAAGGCCTGCAAGGCCGGGCCCACGACATCCCAGCCGGCGGTGCGCTCCTGGCCGCTGAGATAGGCGTCGGCGTGGCGCAGGGCCCGGCGCAAGTCCGCCATCTCGCTGATCCGGTTATTGAGCATCAACTGGCGGCCCTGGCATTGATGCACCCGCAGAAAATCGAGCAGACGCCGGTCGCCCTTGCCCAGTTCCTGAAACAGTTGGCTCGACAAACGGCGATTGAGAAATTCGACCCCGCGGCCGATGGAGCGCGCCTCATGCAGCTTGGGAAATTCGCGATTGAAGGGCCCGATGTCGAATTCCAGCGTCCACTCGTTGCCGTCGCCGCCGCCGATCAGGCGTTCCTTGAACTGGAGATACACGGCGGTGGAAACCGTTTCGATCTGCAAGGATTCGAGATGGATGCGTAAATAATTCCAGCGCGCCACATAACGGCGGGTGGCGAAATAAAGCCACGGTGTCCCCACCGCCGCCTCTTGCGTGATTCTGATGGTGTCCGCCAAGGGCGAATCCAGCAATGCCGTCTGCCCGTGCTCGCGACAAAAGGCGTTGAACTCGTCCCATAATTCGGAGCGCAATAAAAACGGTCTACCAAGGGCCGCGTAACGCCGCAATAACAGATAGACGGCGTCGCGGTGGGTCTGCACGAAGCTGGCGATGTCTTCACTCATGGGACACCCCCTCCCGGCCGTCGGCCTCGCTCATGGCGCCGAAGAAGTCATAATGCTCGATGCCTTCCAAGATGCCCCAGGCATAATGACCGTCGGCGAAATAGATGCGCTCGCGGCCGCGCAATTTCTCCAGCTCTTCACTGTGATTGCCGACCACCACGCCCAGGGTGTTGCCGGTCAGCATTTCTTCATCGTTGCCGGAATCGCCCACCACCAGAATGTGCTCGACGGGGATGCCCCATTTCATCGCCAGATAGCGGATGGCGCAACCTTTGGAGGCGCGCACCGGCAACAGATCGAGATACAGACCGTGGGAATAGACCACATTGGCGTGCAGCTTGCGGCGGCGCAGGCGGCGGGATATTTCGGCGATGGGCGGCGCCTCGGGGGCGACGAAGTAACTGAGCTTGAAGGGCAGTTGCTCGCTGGCGGGCTGCGGCAGAATGCCCGGTATATCCCGCATGGCTTCCTGCAACAGCGCGGGCTGCCAGCGGTAAGCGAGATGACGCTGATAACCCACGTCCGACATGTGGCGCGGTCCGTAATAGATTTCGGTGCCGACCGCGGTGACGATCAAGTCGGGCACCGGCACTTGCCATTCTTTCAATATTTGCAGGGCACTCTCCAAGCGCCGCCCGGTGGCGACGCCGAACCCCACCCGGCCGTTGGTCCGCCGCAGACGTTCGACCAATTTCTTGAGCGCGGACCGGTCGCCGATCAAGGTATTGTCGATGTCGCTGACCAGCAAACGGTCGGCGGTCGGCAAGGGATTTCTCTCCGCCACCGCCCGCTGGCTGCGTTGAGGTTTGTCGTGCAGGGTGTCGATGGATTTCATATAACTCTCCACGTGGGAAGACCAGGAAAAATTTTGGGCGCCGGCCAGACCCGCCTCCGACCACCGCGTCCAACGCGCGTCGTCGCTCAAGGCGGAATGGATGGCCTCGCCCATCGCCTTGGCGTTCAGGGGATCGATGAGCAGGCCGTTCCGGCAGACCTCGATGATGTCGCGCGGCCCGCCGTCCTCGGTCGCCACCACCGGCAGACCGCTGGCCGCCGCCTCGATCAAGGTCAAACCGAACGGCTCGGTGAGCGCGGGATTGACGAACAAGCCGCGACTTTCCGCCGCCAGCCGGTAAAGATCCGGCACGTCATCGGATTGATGGTGTTTCGGATAGGCGACTTTGCCATAAAGATCGTAGCGGTCGATCAGCAATAGAATTTCGGTCAACACGCCGCGCGCGCTTTTATCCATCGCGGCGATGTCGTCGCGATTGCCGGCGACCAGGATCAGATTGGCCCGCTCGCGCAACGCGGGATGTTCGCCGTAGGCCTTGATCAGAGTGGCGATGTTTTTGCGTTCGTCGGCGCGCGACAAGGCGAGGATCATCGCTTGGCCGGGGTCGCGGAGAAAACGGCGAATATCCGGGTAAATCCCCGGTTTTTTCGTTTGCGTATCCGTCGGGTAGAAATGGGTGAGATCGACGCCGGGCGGTATCACCCGCATCCGCGCCGGCTGATAATTGTCGTAGATGCGGTATTGGCGCTCGACTTCCTGACGGGTACTCGCCACCACCAGCGCGGCGTTGTCGAGAGCGAATTCCTCGGCCTCGATGCGCTGGGTCATATTGTATTGCTTTTCGATCACCTCGTTTTTCACGCCTTGATCGAGCAGGCGGCGTTTCTTTTCCCGACCCAGCGAATGACCGGTGAACACCAGCGGCACGCCGAGCAAGGCGGCCAGCCGCGCGCCGACGTAACCGGCGTCGGCGTAATGGCTGTGAATCACGTCCGGCACCCGTCCTATCCGGCGGATGTGTTGCAAGGCATGATCGGCGAAGCTGTCGAGATGGGGCCACAACACTTCCTTGCGTAGGTAGCGGCGCGGCCCGCAGGGAATGCGCACGATGCGCGCCTTGGCCGCGAGTCGTTCTTCCGGCACGGCGTAGCTGTCATTCACTTTGGGATCGCTGATTTGACGAGTGAGCAGATCGACCCGCGCCACGCGGGGATGGGCGGCGAGCGCGGCGGCCAACTCGACCACGTATTTGATCTGGCCGCCGGTGTCGGCGTCGCGGCCCAACTCCATATCGTATCCGCGCACCAGGCCATGCACGCTGATGAGCATGATGTATAAACCTTCGGCTTGCTGCTTCATGCCGACCAGTCCCGCAAATAGCGCTGATATAGCGCCCGATCCTCGGCAATCGCGCCACGCTGGCGACACACCGCGGCGGCGAAATCCGCCGCGCGCTCGGCGAGCACCGGCAGCGCCCAGCCGTTCAACAAGCCGCATATCGCGACCGCGCTGAACGCATCGCCCGCGCCGACGCTGTCGATCAAGCCGCTGACCGCCACCGGCGCGGCCTGATGAATTTCCTGCTCGGTAATCAAAATGGCGCCGCGCTCGCCGCGCGTCACTATCAACAACTCGCCGCCGCAGGCGCGCCGTAAACCGTCCGCGCCGTCGAGCAGATCCGCCTCGTCGCGCAAACGACGCTGCAGCAGCACCGCCAATTCGTGTTCGTTGAGTTTGATCCAGCGCGCACGCCGCAAGGCGTCCTCCAGCCAAGCGAGCCGCCACCAGGGATCGCGCAGATTGATGTCGAGAAACACCGGCACGCCGCCGTCCCGCACGATGTCCAAGCCGGCACGGGCGGTCGCATGACGGGCGATCAGGCTGCCGTGATACAACAAATCAGCCGGCTGCCGATCCAGCTCGGCCCGCAGCGGCGCCGCGGCGATGAAGTCATAGGCCTGCTCGGCCAGGATATCGAAGCGCGGCTCACCGTCGACGAAACCGACCTGTACCCGGCCGGTGGGATGCGCGGAATCCCGCTGCACGGCGCGCGCATCCATGTCCCACGCCGCCATCGCCGCGATGACCTGCGCGCCCAATTCATCGTCGCCGATCCGGCTGATCAATAGCGGGGAGAGACCAAAACCGCGCAGATGCCAGGCCACGTTGAACGGCGCGCCGCCCAGAGTCGCGGTCCCGTCGGGATAGACGTCGTGCAATACCTCTCCGAATATGAGAGGCCGCGACGCCGACACGGCTACACGATTTTGTTTCATACGGCTTCCAATCGCTGCGGTGGCATATCGAAACACACCGTCTAAAAAATGCTCGACACCGCGTTATGCGCGGCTGATTTTTGATTTAACGCTGCAAACGGCGGCTGAGGACCGTATACCGGAAGGTCCGGTTTTTGGTGATGGCATCCCCGCATTTCGCGGAAATACGCCAGTATCAATGATCTTTCGACGCGGCATGCGCCTAAAAATCGCGTATTAAATTGAGTGCTGATATCGACTCATGGGAATTTCGTGCCAAAAGACCTTAACATTTATCGGCGGTGATTTCAAAGATACGCGGCGAAAAGCCGCGTGGAGAGATAGATTATGAAGCCGCTTTTCCGTAAATTTCCGTTGAATGAAAGAATTTTTCCACTGATCGGCGCTCGCGCGGCGGACGGCGGCGCAGAGCCGCCGGCTGCGCGAGCGGATGGTAAATTTTACACGGAGGTGAGCGGTGGCTTGAAGTTATGGGGTATTTGAATCAACCCGGAGGACCGCCGGTCGATATCGATCCGACCACGCCGACACGGCCGTAAGAGACCCGCGACGCAATAACTTCATGCCGGATTGGAGTGCGTGGTCAATGTAGAAACGGAAACATCCCCTCCTCGACGCAAGGAGGGGATGACCAAACAACGCGCGCGTGATTCATCCGGCGCGCCGCACGAGCGCGCCTTTACTCCACGGTGACGGATTTAGCGAGATTGCGCGGTTGATCGACGTCGGTGCCCTTCAGCACCGCGACGTGATAGGCCAGCAATTGCAGCGGGATGGTGAAGACGATAGGCGCGATGGGGTCGGGCACCGGGCCGATCTTGAAGAACTCGATGTGCGGATCGGCCTCCACGTCCACCGAATCGTCGGCGAACACGATCAGCTCGCCGCCGCGCGCCTTAACCTCGTGAAGATTGGATTTGAGTTTTTCCAGCAAATCGTTGTGCGGCGCCACGGCGATCACCGGCATGTCGGCATCCACCAGCGCCAAGGGGCCGTGTTTGAGTTCGCCGGCCGGATACGCTTCGGCGTGTATGTAGGAAATCTCTTTCAACTTGAGCGCGCCCTCCATCGCCACCGGATATTGCGTGCCGCGGCCGAGAAACAAGGCGTGATGTTTGTCGGCGAAACGCTCGGCGAGTTTTTCGATCTGGGCATCCAAGGCCAGCGCTTGCTCGATGCGGCCCGGCAGGCTCTTCAGTTGCGCCACCAGATCGATTTCGGTTTGCGCCGACAAGCCATGACGGCGGCCCAGCACGATCACCAGCATCAGCAAGGCCACCAATTGGGTGGTGAAGGCCTTGGTCGACGCGACGCCGATCTCGGGACCGGCGCGCGTCATCAGCGACAAGTCGGTCTCGCGCACGATCGAGCTTTCCGGCACGTTGCAGATCGCCAGTGAAGCGCCGAAGCCGCGTTGCTTGGCCTCTTGCAGCGCGGCCAAGGTGTCGGCGGTTTCGCCCGATTGGGAAATCGCCACCACCAAGGAATTGCGGCGCACCACCGGCTGGCGATAACGAAACTCGCTGGCCACCTCGACGCTGCACGGAATGCCCGCCAGCGATTCGAACCAATAACGCGCCACCATGCCGGCGTGGAAACTGGTGCCGCAGGCGATGATGTGCACGCCTTGCACCTTGCTGAAAATTTCCGCGGCGCCGAGGCCGAAGGCCGTCTCCAATATCGTTTGACCGTTGATGCGGCCTTCGAGGGTTTCCGCGACGGCGCGGGGCTGCTCGAAGATCTCCTTCTGCATGTAGTGGCGATATTCGCCGCGTTCCGCCGCGTCGGCGGTGAGCTCGCTCACCTTCAGCGGCCGTTCGACCACCTCGCCGGCCGCATTGAATATCGTCAAGCGGTCTTTGGTAAGTTCCGCGACATCGCCGTCCTCGAGAAAGATGAAACGCTGGGTCACCGGAATCAGCGCTGCCACGTCGGAGGCGATGAAGTGTTCGCCGATACCGACGCCGATCACCAGCGGGCTGCCGCGCCGCGCCGCCACCAGCACGCCGGGCTCGGTCTTGCTCACCACGCCCAAGGCATAGGCGCCGTGCAATTCACCCACCGTGGCCTGCATGGCCTTGAGCAGGCTCTTGCCGCTCTCCAAGTGATGATGGATTTGATGCACCACCACTTCGGTGTCGGTCTCCGAGGTGAACTCGTAACCGGCCTTGCGTTGCGCGGCGCGCAGGCTCTCGTGATTTTCGATGATGCCGTTGTGCACCACCGCCACGATCTTGCGGCAGATGTGGGGATGGGCGTTGGACTGGGTGGGTTTGCCGTGAGTCGCCCAGCGGGTGTGGGCGATGCCGCTGCGGCCGTGCAATTCCTCGGCCTTGGCCATCGCCTCCATCTCCCGCACCTTGCCCGGCGCGCGCACGCGATGCAGACTGTGATCGGCGTCCAGCACCACTACCCCGGAGGAATCATAGCCCCGGTATTCCAGCCGCTTCAGGCCTTCGATCAAAATAGGAACGACGTCCCGTTCCGCCACCGCGCCCACGATACCGCACATAAAAATTCCTTACTGCAAAATTGCAATGGTTAAATCAGCTCGCCGTGAGACGGAGATCCCAGCGGACGAATCAAGGGGAGAACGGCGTTACCCCTTTTTGCAAATCCCAACGCCAAGGTCTTCGCGGCAAGCCGCGGGATGTTTGAAATTAACTTGAAATTTATCCGGCAAAATTATCTCACACCGATTTCCTTTTTTATATCGGCCGGCGGTCCGTCTTTCTTTGGCCCGCCTCGTGCAAGCTACTACGGCTTGAGCTGGGCCGGGAAAGAGGTATGCTTTTAAGCACGCTTGGCCTTTTACCCCTGCCCAGCCAGGCATTATCCCCCCGGCGCCGACCCATCCCCGTCGCGCCGCCCCCGTACCATCGCTATCTAAGGAGAGAAGCATGAAACATTCGATTCCCGCCGCTATTGTCTTGTTTGGCCTGGCCTCGACCCCGGTCTTGGCCGACGACCTCGACCAGATCGAGTTTTTGACCCAGGACCAGTTCAGGGACATATCGGAGGACTTGGGTGCGGCCCTCAGTTATAAACCGCTAGGTCCAGCCGAACCCCAAGGTTTGACCGGTTTCGACATCGGCCTGGAAGTGACCGCCACCCAATTGAAACACAAAGACAGCTGGGATGCCGCCAGTTCGGGCGATGCGCCCGACACCTTGTACGTGCCCAATATCCACGTCACCAAAGGCTTGCCCTTCAATATCGACGTCGGCGCCATGTACAGCGCCGTGCCCGACAGCAACATCAATCTGCTGGGCGCCGAGATCCGCTACGCGATACTCCCCGGCGGCCCGGTCTCGCCCGCGGTATCGATACGCGGCACGTACACCAAACTGAGCGGCGTCGATGACCTCGACTTCGACACCAAGGGGGTGGAATTGTCGGTCTCCAAGGGTTTCGCCATGTTGACGCCCTACGCCGGCATCGGTCGGATCTGGGTGGACAGTCAAGCCGACACCCCGACCCTCAGCGACGAGAGCTTTCAGCAGAACAAAGTTTACGTCGGCGCCAACCTCAATCTGGCGGTGATCAATCTAGGGGTCGAATACGATAGAACCGGCAACACCAATTCTTACGGCGTGAAGGTCGGCTGGCGGTTTTAAACCCGCGACAACAGGCGTGGCCCATCACCGGCGGGACACCCCTCCCTGTACCAGGAGGGGTGATTTCCGTTTCTGAATTGACGATATTACGCTAGAAACTATAGAGCAGATTCACCCCGGTCAAGGTATCGGTGTGTTCACCGCGGGCGCCGACGATGTCGCTGTTGTAGCGTACGGTGTAAGTGATTTTCGAGGAAAGATTGCCGACGATCGTCATCGTCAAACCGGTAACCGATTCGATGAAGGTGTTCTCTTCGCCGAACTCGATACGCAGCGCTTCGGACAATTTGGCGTGTTCGGAAAGCCTGCCCTCGTATTTGCCGCCGAGAAAGCCCAGCGCTTCGTTCTCGGCCAAACCGGCGGTGTCGGGGCTCGCCACATATTCAGTCTGGCGCGCGCCGACACCGATCTCGGCTTCGAGCTTGTGCGTTTCGTTATCGAGCAACTGGCGACCATAACCGACCACCTCTGAAAAACGGTTATCGATGGCCGAAAATTGATCCTGATCATAACGCAGAATGCCGAACGCATAATCCTTGCCCGTCAGGAAATAACGCGGCCGATAACCCAGCGCATAACGCTCGGCGGTCCGCGCGCCCAGATCTTCGGCGTAATACGCCTCGGCGAATAGGTTGTGCAGCCAGCGCAAGGCTTCGCGGTCGGCGTTGATCCGGCCATTCGCAACCGTGGTCTCGGTATTGCCGGTCGAACTGTTGACGCCCAACTCCGCCTCGCCTTTCCACTCGGCGTGCCCCGTGCCGGAAACCAGCATCGCCACGCATCCCGCCGTTATCAAGTTTGGTTTCTTCATCCTACTTCTCCATCTCGTGAATTATTGAATCGGTGAAATGAACTAAAACCTATCTCAAAATTGGAACAAAAATCCCAAACCGGAGGCGTCATTCCCCCTCTCCCGCGAGCGGGAGAGGGGAAGGGGTGAGGGTGGTCGGACAACCACCGTCACGATACCAGGGCATCCTGCCTCCCCTCTCTCCCCTCACCCTATCCCTCTCCCGCCCGCGGGAGAGGGTATCTGTTCTGAATTTTTCTGTGCCTAACTGAATATTGCTTGCCCCAGTTGTCAGTCTCTCGTAAAAAATCGCAACGGGGATTGCAAGACAGCGCTCGTCGGCAAATAAGCCATCGTCATGGGCGACCCGCCCGTTGAATATGCTCACAGTCGATTTTGAGATCGATTCTAATGGATCGAAGCACATAATTCCCCGGGTATAGGGAAGAATCTTCAATCCGGTTTTTTAGTTACCGGTCACTAAAAACGGCTTCCGCTACCGCGCGCGGCAAGAAATGCGGCGATGAGATTCAACGCGACTGCATGATGAAGTTGAAATACTAAAGCCTGCGCCGCCCTCATGCAATTTTTGAAAAATTTACACACTTGGAATTTTCGCTGAGGCGCCCCGCGACCATATCGATCCACGCGAATAACGGCTTTTCCGTGAAATAAGGTGCGGCGGCACGCCTCGGAGAGAGGCGCACGGCCGCCGCGTTATTCCGCGGGTGGAACGGCGTTCAAGGCGGCGGATAAGGCATTCATCTCGTGCGGCGTGAGCGCGCGGCTCTCGCCCTTGGCGAGTTCACCCAGGGCGAGCGGCCCGATCGCCACACGGATCAAACGCAGCACCTCAGCGCCGCAGGCCTCTATCAAACGGCGAATCTGCCGGTTTTTTCCCTCATGCAAGATAATTTCCAGCCAGCTGGTTTTTCCACCGGCGCGCAGCAGTCTCACTTCGCTCACCTTCAACAAGGTGCCGTCCTCCATGGGCAGGCCCTCGCGCAACAGGGCGAACTGCCGGTCGGTAAGCTGGCTGCTCAATTGCACATGATAGGTCTTGCTCAGGTGCGAAACCGGATCGAGCAAGCGGCCGGCCCATTCCGTATCGTTGGTGAACAACAACAAACCTTCGCTGGCCTTGTCCAAACGCCCCACCGGGGCCAAGCCGTGATCCGCCTCATCCGCAAAACAACTATAAACCGTGGCGCGTTCGTGTTCGTCGCGCGCGGTGGTCACCAGGCCGCGCGGTTTATTGAGCATGACGTAACGTCTGGGCACGGCGCGCGCGGGCACACCGTCGAGACGCAGTTCATCGCGTTCCAATATCACCGGCGATTCCGGATCAACGATTATTTTACCGTTGATGCTGACGCGGCCGGCACGCACCCATTGCGCGGCGACGCTGCGCGAAGCAAGACCCAACTTGGACAAGGCGCGCGCCGCGCCGACACGCCGGCCGGGCGGTTTGTCTGGAATTTTATTGGGCCTGGTAGGCCGCCGGGTGGACACGGGCATTGAAAAACATCTACTCGAAGTATTGGCGATGCTTACTTTAACGCGTTTCATCATCGCCAGTCATGCGAGCTGGTTTTATTGGGCCAATTCGAGGCCTGGTATCGGCAGTTGGTCCAAGCCCAGAGGATTTACTTGGCGTTAGCGAAGACGATGGTATTGCCGTAAGCGCCAATGAATACGCCACTCAGATGCGAATACCGTTGCAACCACCCCGCCCCTGCGGGGCACCCCTCCTTGAGACAAGGAGGGGAGAGGCTGTTCCGACTTTACGGTGTCCCATACTTGCTTATCCTGACACGACCACAGCGATTTCGTAAGCACCACGCCTTGCGCGACTGCGTCAGTACTCCCCTCCTCAACCGAGGAGGGGTGGCGCGTTTAGCGCCGGGGTGGTGGATTTTAAAAGCGCGGTGGATGAATACGCCGCTCGGATGCGAACACCGCTGCGTTCAACCACCCCGCCCCTACGGGGCACCCCTCCTTGAGACAAGGAGGGGAGATAGGTGCTTCTGTATTCATGAGGGATTACACGTGGTACGTGGCCTTCACCGCCCAAGCCGCAAGGTCGCGAGCGGCCTTCGCTAACGCGGCGAAACCGCGCTTATTCCACCTTCTTTTTCTTCACCGGCCGCTTCCAGCCTTTGCGGGTCTGCTGCGGCGCGCGGCTCAAAGTGAGTTCGCCGGGCGGCGCGTCTTTGCTGATGGTGGAACCGGCGCCGATGGTGGCGCCGGCACCCACCGTCACCGGCGCGATCAATTGCGTGTCGGAACCGACGAACACGTCGTCTTCAATGACGGTTTGATGTTTATTCGCGCCGTCGTAATTGCAAGTGATGGTGCCGGCGCCGACATTGACGCGTTTACCGATGGTCGCGTCACCGACGTAGCTAAGATGATTTACTTTCGAACCCTGGCCGATCTCCGCCTTTTTGATCTCGACGAAATTGCCAACGTGCACGTCGTCGGCGAGCACCGTACCGGGGCGGATGCGCGCAAACGGCCCGATACGCGAGCCCGCGCCGATGCCGGCTTCCTCGATGACGCAATTGGCTTGCACGACCACGCCGTCGGCGATGCTGACGTCGCGCAGATAACAGTTGGGGCCGATGCTGACGTCGTCGCCGATAATCACCTTGCCTTCGCATACCACGTTGACGTCGATCACCACGTCGCGACCCACGCTGAGCTCGCCGCGCACGTCGAAACGCGCGGGGTCGCGCAAGGTCACGCCTTGCGTCATCAAGGTTTCGGCTTGTTGCAGTTGATGGATGCGTTCCAGCTCGGCGAGCTGCGATTTATTGTTGATACCCATGATCTCGGCGATCGCGGCGGGATGAACCGTCTTCACCGCCACGCCGTCGCGCACCGCCATGGCGATGACGTCGGTGAGATAAAACTCGCCCTGGGAATTTTTATTGTCCAAACTTGCCACCCACTGCCGCAGCCGCGCGGCGCTCACCGCCAGCATGCCGGTATTGATCTCGTTGATGCGGCGCTGCGCGTCGCTGGCGTCCTTGTGCTCGACGATGGCGATCACGTCGCCCTGCGCGTCGCGGATGATGCGGCCGTAGCCGGTGGGATCGTCGAGGTGCGCGGTCAATAAACCCAGGGCGCCGCCTTCGGCCGCGGCCAATAAACGTCGCAAGGTGTCGGAGCGGGTCAGCGGCACATCGCCGTACAACACCAACACTGTTTGCTCGGCCCCGATGTCGGGCAGCGCCTGCGCCACCGCGTGGCCGGTGCCCAGTTGCTGTTGCTGCTGCACCCACTGCACCGGCAGCTCGCTCAGCGCGGCGCGCACCTGTTCACCGCCATGACCGTACACCACGTGCATCGCGTCCGGCGTCAAACTCTGCGCGGTGCGGATGACATGGGCCAACATCGGCCGGCCGCCGATGGCGTGCAGCACCTTCGGCAACTTGGAACGCATGCGGGTGCCTTGACCGGCGGCGAGAATGACAACACTGAGTTTCATAGAGTTACTGTCCGTGCATGGTTATTTAAATTTAATCACCCATCAATTTTCGCGTTGAGCATGGTTGCCTATCCAGAAACACGACGAACCATCATCCACTTCAACGGCAAGAGCGCGATATTAAGTAGCCTGGGTTGAGCGGGAGCGAAACCCGGGAGTCCACCGTGTCACCTACAAACAACGTGTACGCAGATTATCGTAATAACAGCCAAATTCAAACACGCGGGGTGCGCGTGTGGACTGGCGCATCTTGTTCAACGCCCCGGACTGAATCCAAGTACAAAGTATCCGGGCAGATATCCTGCTCATGCGGCCACACGACTGTGCCGTCCCAATACCCGCGACTGCTTAACCAATTCGTCCTTATTCACGGTCGTAGGGCGGATGCGTGTAACGCGATCCGGCGAATGCTTGGCTTGAGGACAAACACATCATGTGAGCCATGCACTTACTTCACAATGCTTCATCGCGTAGCCATTCGGCGGAACGCCCGTTGGGCTTCCGCCCTACGTGCTACGCCGCCTTTTGGCGCAGCGTCCCCTAGAACGAAAGGTTATGCATCGCCGGGTGGACCGATCTCTTCGGCCAATTGCTGCAACCAGGACACAACGGTGGGGATGTCGTGAGGAAGCATCATGACGATGGCGGGGTCTTCGCCCATTGAGTGGTCTTGTTTAAGGCAGATAAACCCGCCTTCAGAGATGTAAGCCTCTATGGTGTCTCGGCCAGGAAGTTTCATTTTGTTTTCAGACACGGAGAGCTCCTATGAATGTTATGACTGTGAAGACTGGCCTGGAGGTAAGTGGGCGAGTGGTATTCGAGACCGTTTTATCGCCACCTCACAAGCGAAGTCCACGTAGGTTGGGCTGAACTTGTGAAGCCCAACACATTAACGCCTGCCGTAGTTTCTGTCTCATTGCACGTAGTACGTTTAAATAACGCACTAGAAAAATCAGATCGCCGTTCGGCTAAGTCATCTAAGAAATAGATTCCTCCTGCTGCATCGGCTCTCTGGTAGCGCACCTTTCATTTTTCACCTGTGATGTTGGGCTTCACGAGTTCCGCCCAATCTACGCGGGCTGCGCGATGCGCATTGCGTTCCCAAACGTGAAAGAAGATTCGTCCATAACATGACCTCCCCTCGCATGAAACGCTCTTGGCGGCGCTGGCCAACTGGTTAACTATCACCGCGTTGGGTGCAATGAACAAAGCGCATTGCACCGGATGTAATCATCATCTTCGGCGCAATGCCCGTTGGTTATTGCGCCCTACGCGCTGGGCCTGCCGTGCCATCCCATGATGCCTAGCATCTCGCGTAACTGGCAACCCAAAGCTGCATAGAGAAGCAGCGCAGCTTTAGGTTGCCGATGTTTACGCGATTGTTATGCAGAGCATTTTGGATCGATTACAAATGTTGTTTGATCAAATTGCTGCCAAGCTCCCGTACCCACACCATCTACAACTAATATTGTTATGATTCCAAAATCTATAAATACACCGAGAAGTGTAGTGGCATCAAAAGATTTTGATACTGGTATTGTTACGGCTTCACAGCCTTCTTTTCTGGCGGTTATCGTGTAATCCATTTTCTTTTTAAATGTAGTTACCCCGTTTCCTTTGCCTATGTACTGCTCGTTAACATAGAGCTTTACATCATCGCCATTGCTTCTTATTGCTACCTGTTGAGACGATCCATTGAACATGGTTGCACACCCAGAAAGGGCGATAGTAGTGGCAATCAATGTAGAAGCTATCGTTGTTTTCATGTGTTACCTCGTTGGTTGTTGTTGGTTGTTGGTTGTTTTTTGCATATCATTTAGCTTGAGGGGCGCGGAAACAGGCGGCGAAGCCGGCTTTGGGTCGTCCATCTCGAAGCGTTTGTTAGATTTATTCAAGTTTGATTGCTTCTGCTGTGCAAGTAACACTTTCCCAGCAGTTATAAGTTGTTGTTGTGCCACGTGGGTGGTCGCATTGTAGGTTTGCTATTCCATCAGCCCCCATCTGCTGGGCCCAATAGCGAGCTTGAAAAATGGCATCGCTTTTCGTTGCAGCGTGATCCCATACTTTGTTTTTGCATGAGATACCTTCAACGATATTAATGACCTTGAACTTACGGTCGATGAGTTGGGTTTGGTTGTAAATCGCCACTTCATTTACGGCTCGACGCTGTTCGGGTGGAATGTCTTCCATTTTTACCACTGGTACCATTGCCCCACAGCCTGCTAGTAATGCAACCACCAACCAAAGGGGGATTTGATTTTTGATGTGCATAGAATGGCTCCTGAAAATCTAATTTATATTCGACGCCTAATTGGGGCCTTTCTTTACGCCAATGTGGTGGATAATCCAAAAGCTGTCAATACAGTCAACGACGTCTCTACGCGTCTTTCAATATGTGCCCTGATTAAAAAGATTTACGTCATGCCGCCGCGCAAATAAAAAAGGCCGCATTAAGCGGCCTTTTTCATATCCAAAAGCTTTTCTACCTCACCGCCCCGTCTTCTTCCGCAGACTCTGGATCGCCTTGAGCTGGGCGATGGCTTCGGCCAGTTCGGCTTCGGCTTGGGCCAAGCTGATCTCGCCTTTTTGATCGGCGAGGGCTTGTTCGGCGCGTTGCTTGGCGGCGATGGCGGCGGCTTCGTCGATGTCCTTGGCGCGGGCCCCGGTGTCGGCGAGGATGGTGACGATGTGCGGTTGCACTTCGAGCATGCCGCCGGAGACGAAGAAGTATTCTTCGGTGCCTTCGGGGGTGCGGATGCGCACTTCACCGGGTTTGATCTTGGTGATCAACGGCGTGTGGCGGGGCATGATGCCCACTTCGCCCATTACCGCCGGCGCGAAGATCATGGTGGCGGGGCCGGAGAAAATCTCCGCTTCCGCGCTCACGATCTCGACTTGCATGGTTGTCGCCATAGTCATCTCTCTTTGCTGCCGGTCCGTCGCCCCCAGTGTAAGAAGAGGGCGAGGGTGGTTATTGCTGTCTTTGCGACCGGGCTGGCGGCTGGATATTCGCCGGGGCTTAATCCATCTCGGCCGGCCCCCTCTCCCCGTCCCTCTCCCGCGAGGGGAGAGGGGGAGGTGGAGTACATAAATTTAATTTACTGAAGCTTCTTGGCCTTTTCCACGGCTTCGTCGATGCTGCCGACCATGTAGAAGGCCTGCTCGGGCAGGTGGTCGTATTCGCCGTTGACGATGGCCTTGAAGCCGGAAATGGTGTCCTTCAGCGAGACGTATTTGCCGGGCGAGCCGGTGAACACTTCCGCGACGAAGAAGGGCTGCGACAGGAAGCGCTGAATCTTACGGGCGCGGGACACGGTGAGTTTGTCGTCTTCCGACAATTCGTCCATGCCGAGAATCGCGATGATGTCTTTCAGCTCTTTATAACGTTGCAGCAAACCCTGCACCGAACGCGCGACGTCGTAGTGTTCCTGACCCACGACCAGCGGATCGAGCTGGCGGCTGGTGGAGTCGAGCGGATCGACCGCGGGGTAGATGCCGAGCTCGGCGATGTTACGCGACAACACCACGGTGGCGTCCAAGTGCGCGAAGGTGGTGGCCGGCGACGGGTCGGTCAAGTCGTCCGCGGGCACGTACACGGCCTGGATCGAGGTGATGGAGCCGGTCTTGGTGGAGGTGATGCGCTCTTGCAGCATGCCCATCTCTTCCGCCAGCGTCGGCTGATAACCCACCGCCGACGGCATACGGCCAAGCAGCGCGGACACTTCGGTGCCGGCCAGCGTGTAGCGATAGATGTTGTCGACGAACAGCAGCACGTCGCGGCCTTCGTCGCGGAAGTATTCGGCCATGGTGAGGCCGGTCAGCGCGACGCGCAGACGGTTGCCCGGCGGCTCGTTCATCTGGCCGTACACGAGGGACACTTTGTCCAAGACGTTGGAGTCTTTCATCTCGTGATAGAAGTCGTTGCCTTCGCGGGTGCGCTCGCCCACGCCGGCGAACACGGAATAACCGCTGTGCTCGATGGCGATGTTGCGGATCAGCTCCATCATGTTGACGGTCTTGCCGACGCCGGCGCCGCCGAACAGGCCGACCTTACCGCCTTTGGCGAAGGGGCAGACCAGGTCGATGACCTTGATGCCGGTTTCCAGCAAATCGGTGGTGGGGGACTGCTCTTCGAAAGTGGGCGCCTTGCGATGAATCGACCAGCGGGTTTCTTCGCCGATCGGACCCGCTTCGTCGATGGGCGCGCCGAGCACGTCCATGATGCGGCCGAGGGTTTTGACGCCGACCGGCACTTGGATGGGCGCACCGGTACCGTCGACGCTCAAGCCGCGCTTGAGGCCGTCGGTGGTGCCCATGGCGATGGTACGCACCACGCCGTCACCCAATTGCTGCTGGACCTCGAGGGTCAGGCCATTGTCATGGACGCGCAACGCGTCGTAGACCTTGGGCATGCCATCGCGCGGAAATTCCACGTCGATGACCGCGCCGATAATCTGTACGATCTTGCCCGAACTCATCGTTTCAGTTCCCCTTAAGTATCTTCAAAATCTGCTTTGCGCCCACCGCGTGTCGGCGAGCCGCACCAAACATTACATGTAGCGTGCGACGTGCGCACGATCCAATCTTATCCCCTCTCCCCTAGCCCTCTCCCGGAGGGCGAGGGGGAGGTGGCGAAAAAATCTTTTATACTGCCGCCGCGCCGCCGACGATCTCGGAAATCTCCTGGGTGATCGCCGCCTGCCGCGCCTTGTTGTAGACCAGCTGCAAGCCCGAGATGAAATCACCGGCGTTGTCGGACGCCGCTTTCATCGCGACCATCCGCGCCGCCTGTTCACTGGCGATGTTTTCCACCACGCCCTGATACACCAGCGACTCGATATACCGCATCAACAAATCGTCGAGCACATCCTTGGCCTCGGGTTCGTAGAGGTAGTCCCAATGATGTTGGAGCTCTACGTCGGCCGCGCCTTGAATGGGCAGCAACTGAATGGCTTGCGGCTTCTGCGCCATGGTGTTGACGAACTGGTTGTACACCACGTACAGACGATCGATGCGGCCTTCGTTGTAGGCGTCGAGCATGATCTTCACCGTGCCAATCAAATCGCTGATCTTCGGCGCGTCGCCCAGATGGGAGACGTGGCCGACGATGCTGCTGCGCAGGCGCTTGAAGAAGGCTTCGGCCTTGGCGCCGATGGTGCAGACATCGACTTCCGCGCCTTTTTCCCGCCATTCACGCAAGGCCATCAACGAGGTCTTGAAGGCATTGGTGTTGAGGCCGCCGCACAAACCGCGGTCGGTGGAAATGATGATGATGCCGACCCGTTTGACCTCGCGCTCCTTCATGAACGGATGCCGGTATTCGGGATGGGCCTGGGCCAAGTGACCGACGATGTCGCGGATTTTATCCGCGTAAGGCCGGCTGGCGCGCATGCGCTCCTGCGCCTTGCGCATCTTGCTGGCCGCCACCATTTCCATGGCGCGCGTGATCTTCTGAGTATTTTTAATACTCTTGATCTGCGTACGTATCTCTTTACCGACCGCCATTAGCTAAAGTCCTCGCTTACCACGCGTGCGTTTTTTTGAAGGTGGTGATCGCGGCGCGCAGGGTGTTGGCGATGTCGTCGTTGTAATCGCCGGTCTGGTTGATCTTGTCCATCACCGCCTTTTGATCCGACTTCATGTAGCTGTGCAGCGCGCTTTCAAAACTGCCGATCTTCTTCAATTCGACGTCGTCGAGGAAGCCGTTGTTGGCGGCGAACAAAGACACCGCCTGCTCGGCCACCGACAACGGCGAGTATTGCTTCTGCTTCATCAATTCGGTGACGCGCTGGCCGCGTTCCAACTGCTTGCGCGTGCTCTCGTCGAGGTCGGAGGCGAACTGGGCGAAGGCCGCCAATTCACGATACTGCGCCAAGTCGAGACGCACGCCGCCGCCGAGTTTTTTGATGATCTTGGTCTGCGCCGCGCCACCGACCCGCGACACCGAAAGACCCGCGTTGATGGCGGGACGCACACCGGAGTTGAACAGATCGGTTTCGAGGTAGATCTGGCCGTCGGTGATCGAGATCACGTTGGTGGGCACGAAGGCCGACACGTCACCGGCTTGGGTTTCGATGATGGGCAGCGCGGTCAAGGAACCGGTCTTGCCTTTCACTTCGCCGTTGGTGAACTTCTCGACGTATTCGGCGTTGACCCGCGAGGCGCGCTCCAACAAGCGGGAGTGCAGGTAGAACACGTCGCCGGGATAGGCTTCGCGACCGGGCGGGCGGCGCAGCAGCAAGGATACTTGGCGATAGGCCCAGGCCTGCTTGGTCAAGTCGTCGTACACGATCAGCGCGTCTTCGCCGCGGTCGCGGAAATATTCGCCCATCGCGCAACCGGCGTAGGGCGCGATGAATTGCAGCGCCGCCGGCGTGGCGGCGGTGGCCGCGACGATGATGGTGTGGTCCATGGCGCCGTGCTCTTCGAGCTTGCGCAGCACGTTGGCGACCGACGAAGCCTTCTGGCCGATCGCGACGTAAATGCACTTAACGCCGGTGCCTTTTTGATTGATGATGGCGTCGATGGCGACGGCGGTTTTGCCGGTTTGGCGGTCGCCGATGATCAGCTCGCGCTGGCCGCGGCCGACCGGCACCATCGCGTCGATGGCCTTGAGACCGGTTTGCACCGGCTGGTCCACCGATTTACGTTCGATTACGCCGGGCGCGATTTTTTCGATGGGGGAGCTGCCGCTGGCGTTGATCGGGCCTTTGCCGTCGATGGGGTTGCCCAGCGAATCGACCACCCGCCCGAGCAGGCCGGGACCGACCGGCACTTCGAGAATGCGGCCGGTGCATTTGACCGGGTCGCCTTCGGTGATGTGTTCGTAGGAACCCAACACCACCGCGCCGACGGAATCACGCTCGAGATTGAGCGCCATGCCGAAGGTGTTGCCGGGGAACTCGATCATTTCACCGTACATCACGTCGGACAGACCGTGGATGCGGGCGATGCCGTCGGTGAGACTCACCACGGTGCCTTGGGTGCGCGCCTCGGTGACGACTTGGAAAGTCTCGATGCGTTTTTTGATCAGTTCGCTGATTTCAGCCGAATTCAGTTGCATTTTTTAAATCCTCTTCCGACCTTAGCGGGCCAAAGCCACTTGCAGCTTCGCCAATTGTCCCAACACGGAACCGTCAATGACCAAATCTCCCGCGCGAATGATCGCGCCGCCCAGCAGGCTCTGATCGACCTCGCTGGTCACGGTCACTTCCCGGCCCAAACGTTTTTTCAATGCCGCCGCCACCTGTTGCTTTTGCGCGTCGTCCACCGGGAACGCCGAGACCATATGGGCCTCCACGGTCCGCTCGGCATCGGCGCGATAGCCTTCGTACAGCGCGGCGATTTCCGGCAACACCTTCAAGCGGCCGTTCTCGACCAGCAATTGGATGAGGTGTTGCGCCTCTTTAACGAACCGAGCGCCGCCGATGCCGATGACCAGCTCGGCCAGTTGCGCCTTGGATAC
Source organism: uncultured Gammaproteobacteria bacterium (assembly GCA_963729605.1). Classification (GTDB taxonomy): domain Bacteria; phylum Pseudomonadota; class Gammaproteobacteria; order DRLM01; family DRLM01; genus CAKKSB01. The sequence continues at coordinate 65,313 of CAVSNY010000007.1, forward strand.
CCGCGGATTACCCACCAGGGCATTGATCCGCTCATCCGACACAACCGCCGCCGCCAGCCGCAGCATCTCCGACCAGCGCGGCAACTCGTTGCGTCCCCGCGCCAGCTCGAATACGGCCAGGGCATAGGGACGCGCGATGGTGGTTTTCTCTGCCATGAGTGTCTCGCCCTGTTAAATCTGCGCCACTAAATCTTTGAGCAGATCGCCGTGGGCCTTCGCGTCGATTTCCCGGCTGAGGATGCGCTGGGCACCCGCCACCGACACCGACACCACTTGGCCGCGCAGCTGCTCCTTGGCGCGATTGACCTCCTGGTCGATCTCCGCCTTGGCGGCGAGCAACAAACGCTCGGCTTCGGTACGGGCACCTTGCTTGGCCTCTTCGACGATTTCGCCGCCACGCTTTTCCGCTTGGGCGATGATCTCACCGGCCTGGGCCTTGGCTTCGCGCACCAATTCCTTGGCGTGCTCTTCCGCGCGCACCAATTCGTGCTGGCCCTTGTCGGCCGCGGCCAACCCGTCGGCGATACGCTTCTGGCGGTCCGTCATCATCTTGGTAACGGGACCCCACAGCAGCTTGTTGACGAACCAGATCAGCGCCACGAAGGCGATAATCTGGGCAATCAGGGTTGCTGTAATATTCACGATCAGCTCCTCGTCAGGTTATGACGTTTACAACGTCAAGCAACTCGCTTAGACGCCGGCGGCGCCCAAAGCGGATTGCAGGGCACCGACGAAGGGGTTGGCGAACAGGAACCACATCGCGAAGGCCAAGATGATGAAGGGGAACGATTCCATCAAACCGGCGAAGATGAACATATTGGTCATCAGCGCGGGGCGCATCTCGGGCTGGCGCGCGATACCTTCCAGGGTCTTGGCGCAGATCAGGCCCCAGCCGATGGCGGAACCCAGGCCGGCGGCGGCCAGAATCACGCCCACGCCGACGGCGGTGTACGCGTAGATCATGGAAATCATTTCAGCTGTCATAACATTGTCTCCTTAAAAAATATAACTAAAAATCTATTGATAAAACCGGTCAAACAAGCTCAGTGATCCTTGGCGTGAGCCATGGCCAGGTACACGATGGTCAGTACCATGAAGATAAAGGCCTGCAGGGTGATCACCAGCAAGTGGAAGATCAACCAGCCGAGATCCAGGATGATCTGCAACGGGAACATGAAATAGAACATGGCACCCACCGCGGTGCCGCCCAGCAGGGCGATCAGCAGAAACACCAGCTCGCCGGCGAACAGATTGCCGAACAGACGCAGGCCCAGGCTGAGCGGTTTGGCCAGCTCTTCAATGACGCTCATCACGATGTTGACCGGCACGAAGAATTTGCCGAAGGGGTGGAACAGGAACATCTTGAGATAACCGCCGAGGCCCTTGACCTTGATGTTATAGAAGATGATCAGGGCGAACACCGTCAGCGACATGGCGAGGGTGGTGTTGAGGTCGGTGGTGGGTACCACTTTCAAATAGGGTATGCCGAGCCAGGAGGCGATCAGCGGCAGCAGGTCCACCGGAATCAAATCCATGAAGTTCATCAAGAACACCCACACGAAAATGGTGAGGGCGAGGGGACCGATCAACGGATTGTAGCCGGGGAAGGTGTCGCGCACCTGGCCGCTGACGAAGTCGAGGATGGATTCGACGAAATTCTGGAAACCGCCGGGCACGCCGGGATTGAGTTTGCCGCCCAGACGCCAGGATACGAATACGATCAAAGCGGCCAGCAAATAGCTGAAGAACATGGTGTCGAGATGGAAGGCCCAGAACCCGGCGGCCTGATGGGTGATCGGATCGCAATCGCCCGCGCACAGGTTGGTAAGGTGGTGCTGGATGTATTCTACCGTCCCGCCACCCGAGGCATTTTCTGATTGGCTCACACTTACGCCCTCAAATCCTTAAAAAACTTTACGATCCGCCCCGCATGGCGACCAGATACACCAGTTGCGCGGCGATAAATCCCGCGACGGTGGGCAGCGGTTGAAGATTCAACATCGCCAGGCCTACGCCAAACAGGACCGCCACCAGCAGAAAACGCTGGGCGGCGCTCAAATACAAAATCAGCATGCTTTTTTTATGGTCGCGGGGCGCGGCGTTGGCGGCGCGCCTCACACCTCGGCTCAGCAGGAAGGCGACGACTACGCTGATCAACCCGCCGTATAAAGCGGACAGCGCCTCCCAATGCCCTTTAACCAAAAAAAAACCCGCCGCCACCAGGACAAGCACACCCAACTGGAGTCCCAAGACCCGGCGGGTGGCACTGCCTATCTCACTTGCGTCGGCGTTCAAATTCTATCCGTGCCCACTGCCCAGCAACCGGTGGGCCTTAATGATGCCGCCCACGAAACCCAGGCCGCCCAGCAACATCATGAATACCGGACTGGTCAGCAGCCAGGCATCCAAGGCGAAACCCAGGCCGAAGCCGGTGATCACCATCGCGGCGAGATGGGTGCCGACACCGATCAGCAGCATCCCGGCCCCCTTTGAGTTCTGCATGGGCGAAGGGCCTCTAAAACAGGCGCGAGAGTATAAGCGAGCGCCTGCCGGGCCGCAAGCATCGAGCCTAGCCCAGCGGCGCACTGCGCGCCCCATTGCAGCCGGGCGGGCGCAGTATAGAAGACTCATTCTTAAGGGTCAATGTAAAAACCGGCTATTTATGGCCGCCCTATAAGAGGGCGGTGCGCCATGGAAGAGGCCGGTGCTTAACGGGCTGCCGGGGGCGCGACTACGGTTGACAGGAGCGGACCGCAACGGGCACCGCCACGCTCGCCTACCCCAGCGATCCGAAGCCTGACCGTTTCACCGATGTGCAAACGGGGGTTAGACCACCCTTGTCGGTGACGTATCTTTATATAAAACGGATCGCGCCAGTAGCGCATCTACGAACTTGGCGAATTCCGGGTAGTAGTTTCGGTAACTCTCGTGAATATGACGGAACTCCTCGTCCGCTATGTAAAACTCAGTCCACAGTTCCCCCCAGTGACTGCCAAGTGGATCGCTCAGGCCCATATTCTTCAGCGTGTGCAGGAAGGCAAGATATTCATAGTGCTTCGCCATCATGATGGACTTGCGTATGGCTTTATCGTCATTCTTGTACAGGGTGTCGTACTGTTCTTGAGAAATGTAATTGGTCGGTTTCAAGTGGAACTCCGAAACCTCTTGGTCTGAAACCGGTTCATAGGTACGCCAGTACATCTCAAACCGGTCTCGCAACAGATGCGCCTTCGAAAGACGATTTTGAATGACCGTTTGCCACAACAGGACGAGCAACGTGATCATGATGACGATGACGTTCGCGAGCTGTATCAGGTCTCCAATATCCATGGTTGAGTCCTCGTATAAGGCACCTAACCAGCCTCGGCAAACCGGCCGCCCTCAGGCAAGTTCTATTTGATGTGGGCGAGTATGCCCTCCAGTTCGTCGAGGCTGTTGTACTGGATCACCAGCTTGCCCTTGCCCTTGGCGCCGTGCTGTACCTCCACGCCGGCGCCCAGTTTTTCCGATAAGTCTTCCTGCAAGCGGCGGATGTCGGGATCGAGCCCGGTCTTTTTAATCGGCGCGGGGGTGGCGCCGCCGGCGAGCAGGCGCCGCACCAAGGATTCGGTCTCGCGTACCGACAGGCCTTTGCTCACCACCTGTCGCGCGGCGGCGCTTTGCGCCGCGCCTTTCAAGGCCAGCAGGGCGCGGGCGTGACCCATCTCCAGCTCGCGGTGTTCCAGCATGCGTTTCAGGTCATCGTGTAAATCCAGGAGCCGCAGTAAATTGGAAACCGCCACCCGCGAGCGTCCCACCGCCTCGGCCACTTCCTGGTGAGTGAGATCGAATTCCTTGATCAAACGCTGCAAGGCGTTGGCCTCTTCCATGGGATTGAGATTTTCCCGCTGGATGTTTTCGATGAGGGCCATGGCCATGGCGGCCCGGTCGGGCACATCGCGCACCACGGCGGGAATGTCTTGCAACCCCGCCAGCTGCGCCGCCCGCCAGCGCCGTTCGCCGGCGATGATTTCGTATTCGCCCTTGCCGTCGGGCTTGACCACGATGGGCTGCACCACGCCCTGGGCGCGGATCGAATCGGCCAAGTCTTGCAGGCTTTCCGTGTGCATATCCACCCGCGGTTGATATTTACCGCGGCGGATCAGGTCCACCGGCAGGTGGCGCAGCTCGCTGTCCTGCGGCGGTTTGGCCGTACCGGCGGGCGGGGAGGACGGGGCGGGCTCGAGATTGCCGAGCAGCGCGTCCAATCCGCGACCCAGTCCACGCTTTTTAGTCACCATAATGTGTGTCCGTCCGTTTGAGCGGGCTTTTGAGTGGCTTGGGGCTTAAGTCGCCGCGGCCGCCGCGGTATGCGTTGCACGCGATTGTTCGGCCCGCCGCAGCACTTCGCCGGCCAGGGCGAGGTAGGCCTGCGCGCCGCGGGAGGTTTTATCATAAAGCAGCACCGGCAGGCCATGGCTGGGCGCCTCGGCCACCCGCACGTTGCGCGGGATCACCGTGCGGTACAAGCGCTCGCCAAAGTGGTTGACCAGCTGCGCGGAGACCTCGTTGGCCAGGTTGTTGCGCGGGTCGAACATGGTGCGCAACACGCCTTGCACCTGCAAGGCGGGATTGAGCGTGGCGCGGATCTTGTCCACGGTTTTCATGAGGGCCGACAAACCCTCCAGCGCGTAATACTCGCATTGCATGGGAATCAGCACACCCTCGGCGCCGACCAGGGCGTTGAGGGTCAGCATGTTCAACGAAGGCGGGCAGTCGATGAGGATGTAGTCGTAGTCGGCGCGCACCGCCGCCAAGGCGCGCTTGAGACGCTGTTCGCGCTGCGGCAAGTCCAGCAGCGCGATCTCGGCGCCGGTCAGATCATCGTTGGCCGGCAGCAGATCGAACCCGGACTGTCCCGCCGGCACCGTCACCGCGCGGATCTCGCGTTCTTCCACCAGCACGTCATAAATAGACGACGCCACGGTGCGCTTGTCCACCCCGCTGCCCATGGTGGCGTTGCCCTGGGGATCGAGGTCGATCAGCAACACCCGGCGTTTGGTGGCCGCCAGCGAGGCGGCCAGGTTGACCGAGGTGGTGGTCTTACCCACCCCGCCCTTTTGATTGGTGATGGCGATGATGCTGCTCAATCCCGTATGCCTTATATGCTGTGAGCGTTTCGATGGTCCGGCGATTATACGGCAGGGCGCGGGCGGCGCCACCCCGCGCGCCGCCGGAAAAGCGTTCACGCATCAACTTAACTGCCGTGACGCTGTTAATAAAGCAAGCTCTGACTTTATTCAGGCCCGCGGCACACGCAGGCGCCGCCATTTTCAATGGGTGGTTGGCCCCGGCGGGCGCAAGGACGCGCGGGAGTAGCGGTGTGCTGAAAATGCCGGCATGGAATTATTTTTAGCGCTCGTCGAAAGGGTGAGGCAAAACCGGCGCTGGGCGCGATGCGAAGGGAAGCTCATCGACCCGCGGGCCGTGGCGGCCTGCTTGGGGTGGCAGCGGGCGAGCACATCCCCGTCGGGGACGCCGACCTCCGCCCGCTACCCGGGAGGCGGTTAGACGCGGAAGCGGTCCACCTTCGACTTCAGCTCGACGGCGACGTCGGCGAGCGTTTGGCTGGTATCTTGGGCCTGTCTACCCATCTCCGCCGTCTCGTTGCTGGTATCGCGGATGGAGTGAATGCCGCGATTGATCTCCATCATGACCGCGCTTTGTTCCTCGGCGGCGCTGGCGATTTGATTGGTCATGTCGCTGATGCGGGCCACCGACTCGATGATATCGTGCAAGGACCGTCCGACGACTTCCGATTCCTTGGCGCCCTCTTGCGCGAGGGCGCCGCCCTGGGCCATGACCTGCACGGCCTGTTCGGAGTTCTGCTGCAAGCGTTCGATCATGGCGTGAATCTCGCGGGTCGAGTCCTGGGTGCGACTGGCCAGGGTCCGCACCTCGTCGGCCACCACGGCGAAACCGCGGCCCTGCTCGCCGGCCCGCGCCGCCTCGATCGCGGCATTGAGGGCGAGCAGATTGGTCTGATCGGCGATACCGCGGATTACGTCCACGATACCGCTGATATTGTTTGCATCGGCGGCGAGCTGTTTGATGACCGCCGCGGCCCGGTCCACTTCCTGGGCCAGGTTCACGACCAGTTTAATGGCCTTGTTCACCACCTGCTGACTGGTACTGGCGTCCTGGTTGGCGGAACTGGCCAGCTCCGCCGCCGTGCCGACGCTGCGGGCCACATCGCCCACCGACGAGGTGATTTCGTCGATCGCGGTCACGACGTGATCGGCTTCCGACTTCTGCCTTTCTGTGGCGTGATGCGTATCGGTGGTCAGTTTATCCAATTGCTCCACCGTAGCCGCCAGCCGTTCGGAGGCGTCCACCACCGATTTAATCATGTGGTGCACGCTATCCATATAACGCTGAAAACCCTGCGACACCGGGCTGTGGCTCGTGTGCGGACGCCAGGTCAAATCGATGATGCCGTCGTCTCGCGCCAGGTATTGGGTGACGCTGTACATCTCCTCGCTCTCCACCAGATCGCGCCGGCCGAGGACCGCCATATACACCAGAATGGCCGCCTCGAACACCACGAACGCCGCGTGGGTGAGCACGAGACCCAAGCCGGTGCCGTGGTCGAACACATGCACCCCGTAACCCCATTGCTGCAGGTAATTGAAGACCAGATGATGAAGGGCGATGACCACGGTCGCCATGATCACCGGCCGCCAATCGCGGTAAAAAAGCAGAAAGGCCAGCAGGGCGAAAATGCCGAAGTGCATCTCGATCATGCCGTGGCCCTGATGAATCAGCAGGCCCGAATACACCATAAAAGCGGCCGCGATCACCAGGCGGCTGGCCAGCGACGCGGGATGGAAACGGGCGACCAGGGTCGCGATCAACGCGGCAGGCAAACCCACCAGCAGCGCCGCTTGCCAGGTGTCGTGCCAACCGGCCAGGCCCAACGAGAGCATGAATAATCCCCAGCAGACTCCCACCATGATGCGGTCGCCCTGGCGGTAAACTCTAAAATGCAATGGACCTGTCATTAATTTTTTTCCTGAAGACGGGCTTGTATACCCAATTTTCATGAGTAATCGGCCGCCGCGAAAAAAAATTAAGCTGGCGAGAGGATCGTCGCCGTATGTCAGGGGATTCCGTCCGCCTCTCGGCGGTGGGTATGTACCCCAAATAAAATTGGGCTCTTCGGAAAAATTAGTGGGTAGAAATATAAGCGGCGGATTTGTAGCGTTCGTCCGGCAAGGAAAAGTGGACGGCGACACCCGTTGACCTGATATTCGGATCGAATTCAGAGCTGCGCGCGATCGCCGAAGTTTATGCCGCCAACGACGGTCGTGAGACGTTCGTGAATGACTTTGTCGCTGCATGGGCCAGTGATGACCGTGCACAGATTTGATTTGCATCGCCAAGCCGGAAACCGGTCTCGACATCTTTCGTAGGCCAAGCAAGACCAGGCGCTTCATGCGCCGCCGTTTTTTGCTCTTCTCGCCGAGATCATGACCGGCTCTTAAACGTCCCGCCGCACGCGGACCAAGTGTCGTTCTTCGCCGAGCTCGGGCACGTGGAGACGAAGAATGTCTTCCACTTGAAAACCTTTGGGCAGATCCGCCGCTTCCTCGGCGGGGTCCCGGCCCTTCATCGCCAGCATCAACCCACCGGGGCGGCAGAGCGGGCCGGCCACCGTGACGAACTGGCCGATGTTGCTGAAGGCGCGGGAGATGACGGTGTCGAATAACTCGGCGGGCCGATAGGCCTCCACCCGCCCCGTCTCCACCTCGACATTAGCCACACCCAGCTCACCCACCGCCTGGACGATGAAACGGGTTTTTTTGGCGACGGAATCGATCAAGGTGAAATGCAGGCCGGGCAACGCAATCGCGAGCGGAATGCCGGGCAGGCCCGGCCCGCTGCCGACGTCCAACACCCGCGGGCCTTGAACATAGGGCGCCGCCGCCAGGCTGTCGAGCAAATGCCGGATGACCATGTCGCGCTGCGAGGTCACGGCGGTGAGGTTGTAGACCCGATTCCATTTGTCCAGCAGCGCGGGATAACGCAGCAGGGCCGCTTGGTCCTCGACGGGTATATTCATCCGCAAGGCGATCAAGCCGCGCGCGAGTAACTCGGCGAGGGGCGCGGGATTGGAAGAACGGGTTCCGGGTTTGGCCATGGCGATGCGGCGGGTTGCGTGATTTGAAGGCTACACTTTATCACGGCCGGCGCGCGGCGGCCGGTCAGCGGGATGTTTCGCCGACCCGCCATCGGCCCAGGTCAGCCGATTGCGGCCGGCCTTTTTGGAGAGATAAAGCATCCGGTCGGCGCGCTCCATGATGCCGGCCATGATCTCGGGCACCCTTTGCAAACTGGCGCGCACCGATTGCAGGTCATGGGCCTCGCTGCGCCAGGTGACGCCGCCGAACGAGGCGGTGAGCCGCACCTCGGCCCGCTCGTGGGGAAACAGCAGTTTTTCTATGGCGCGGCGCGCCCGCTCGGCGGCGATGCGCCCGCCGTCGGCATCGGTCTCCGGCAGCAGCAGACACATCTCTTCACCGCCGATCCGCGCCCCGACATCGGCGCTGCGCAACGTAGTCTTCAACACGCCGCTCACCGATTGCAGCACCGCGTCCCCGAACGGATGGCCGTAGCCGTCGTTGATTTTCTTGAAGTGATCGAGATCCACCATCACCAGCGACAAAGGCCTGCCGGAACGGCTGTGGCGGCCGATCTCGGCGCCGAACAGTTCGTCGAAACGGCGCCGATTGACCAAGGTGGTGAGCGGATCGTAATAAGCCAATTGCGCCAGACGCTCGTAGGCCAGTTGCAATTCTTCCGCCAGCCGCTCCCGTTCGGCGAGGGCATGCTCCAACCGCGGCGCACGATCTTGCGCGTGCTCGGCGGTTTCGATCAACTCGCGGTTGGCGCGCCCGAGGATGTCATCGAAAGAGGGTTGCGGGCCGAGGCTTAAATTGAGGACGCCGGCCGCTTCCTGGACATAGGCGGGCACGGCGGCGAACAACTGGTCGGCGGTGGCGGCGTTGAAACCGAAATAATCGCCCAGCAGTTTCCGGCAACGGACCAGGGCCAGCCGTTTGTCGGTCGCGGCGAAGACCGCGGCTATCCAATCGGCGCAGGTGATGATGCGGGTGATGTTCAATTGCGCCAGAGGAGCCGCGTCGTGAAAATCGCCGTGGTGATTGGCGAGGGGAAAGGCCAAGTCGTCAGGCAGCGTCCAACTCTTGCACAACAAGGTCGCCACCTGGTCGTGGGTGGTGCCGAAACGGGCCTGTTCCTCGCGATAACGCTCGTCGGGATTCAAGCCGCGCAGCCGTTCCCAGTCGGCCGCCTGTTCGGGAAACGTTAAAAACAGGCTGAGCAAACCGATGTCCTGCAACATGCCCACCGTGAAGGCCTCGTCCATGTCCACGCCGGTCATTTCCGCCAGCAGGCGCGCGCCGACGGCGCGATGCAACACCGTTTCCCAATAACTCAAGGCATCGAAACCGGGCAGACCGCCGATACGCAGGCTTTCCCGCGCGGAAAATCCCAGCACGAAATTCCGCAACGAGCGGTTGCCCATCACCACCACCGCCTGCGCCACCGAATTCACCTCGCGGCCGATACCGAAAAACGGCGAATTGACCACCCGCAACAATTCCGCCACCAGCGCGGTGTCACTGCTGATGATGTCCGTCAACTGGCGGCTGGTGATGCTGGAATCGGCGACGGCGTGCATGACGCGGATCGCGACTTCGGGCGGCGACGGCAGATCGCCGGGCGTGATGCGGCCGAGCTTGGTGAATAGGACCGCCGTATCATTCATGGAATCATTCCTCGTCCGTTATTTCTCCGTTGCCGTTGCCATCAGACCAGTGCGTCACCCTACGCCGCCCGCACGCCTCTTTCACTCACTTGAGCTGCATCCAGTTGACCTGATTGCGCCCGTTGTTCTTGGAATAATAAAGCGCCTTGTCGGCCGTATCGATGAGGGTGTCGTGGATGGCTTCCAGATTGATCTCCCGGTTGCCGTTGCCGGACCAGCTTCCGCCGCCGATCGAGACGCTGACCCGCACCGCGGTCAGCCCGCCGCCGAAGCGCAAGCCGGCGATCGTGTCGCGCAGACGCGCGGCCGCGATCTTGCCACCTTCGACATCGGTATCGGGCAACAATACACAGAGCTCATCGCCGCCGATACGCGCCGCCACGTCGGAAATGCGCAAAGCGCGTTTCACCGCCTGCGCCACCGTCCGCAACACGTCATCGCCCAATAAATGGCCATAGGTGTCGTTGATCTGCTTGAAACCGTCCAAATCCACCATCAGCACCGACAAGATCTGCCTCGAACGGTTATGACGGGCGATCTCGGTTATAAAAATTTCATCGAAACGCCGGCGGTTCACCAAGGATGTAAGCGGATCGAAATAAGCAAGCTGGGCGAGACGCTCGAAGGCGGTCTGCAATTCTTCGGCGAGCCGTTCGCGCTCCAGCAGGGCCGTTTCCAGGTTTTGCAGCGGCGCTTCCCCGCGGTGATGCTCCTCGAGCATCGAGCGGTTGGCGTTGGCCAGCAGCTCTTCAAACGGCGGTTGCGGCGTTACCTGCAAACCCAAAGCGGCGGCGGCCTCGTTCATCGCCGCCGGGATCCGGGCCAGCAGCGCGCCGCCGGCATGCTGGTCGAGATTGAAACACTCGGCCAGAAAATGCCGGCAACGGGCCAGGGCCAGCCGCTTGTCGGCGGCGGTATACACCGCGGTCATCCAATCCACGCAGGCGGTGAGCTGACAAAGTTTTTTGATGTAAGGCGGAAAATCCTCGAGGAGTTGATCATGGCGATGGACCAAGGGCAACGACAACTCATCCGGCAATCGCCAGCGTTCCGCCAACATCTTGCCCACCCGCAGATGGGTCACGCCGAACAATTCCATCTCGCGGCGGCGGCGCTGATCCGGCGCGGCGCGGCGCAACTCGGGCCAGGCCGGCGCGATCTCGGGATAGGCGGTCAACAGCGCGAGCAAACCCACGTCTTGCAGCATGCCCAAGGTGAAGGCGTCGTCGCGGTCGACGCCCACCGCCTCGGCCAACAACCGGGCCGCCACCGCGCGGCGCAAGGTATCTTCCCAATAAACGCGGGCATCGAACTGGGCGATGGACTGCGCCCGCAAGGTCTCGCGCGCGATGAAGACCAGGGCCATATTGCGCAGCAAACGCTGCCCCAGCACCAGGACCACCTGCTCCATTTTGGTGGCGGGCCGGCGCAGACCGAAAAACGGCGCGTTGACGATGCGCAGTAATTCCAGGCTGAGCGCGGTATCGGTGCCGAGTATCTCTTGCAAATCCTTATTGGTCACCTCCGGATCGCCGCAGGCGCGGACGATGCGCAGGGCGGCTTCGGGGGCGGAGGGTAAATCCTGGGGCATGAGCGTGCCGAGCTTGGTCGTTATCATAGGTATAGTGGCCATGGTCGTTGTCGACGCGGCGGACACCTGCGCAAAATTCCGCATGGGCCGATCGCGATCATTTTTATTGATGCGGCATGAAGCCGTTTAAAGCCGCATCCCCCTCGCTCCATCTCTCGCAAAGAGAGGCGGGCAAGCAGATCGGCCGGCGAAGTCAAATTTCATCCGGCCGAAGTACTACTTGAGAAGGGATAAATACGCCGCGTTGTTAACGGCCGATTCACGGCAAACTTAAGATTCCGTTGCGTGATATCGGGCTTGCGACTATCCATTTCACTCATCCCCCGCCGCATAATACGGGAGACCCACTCACCGTACGGCTTGCGTCAGGTGGGCGACGCTTTTTACTAAATTACCGCGCTTGAGCACGCCATCGGCGCTACCGCGTTTTAAGGAACCTCTGATTTATTCAGAGGTTCCCGCGGCACACGGAGGTGCCGCCATTTTCAATGGTGTCAGCCATTGAAAATGAAGGGCAGCGAAAATCACCTTTTCGCTTTCCCGTGCTCTGAAAATTCCAGGATGGAATTATTCAGAGCCTCCTTAATTTATCAACTCAGGCGGACTTACGGCCCGCGCGTTTTTTCAAATGCACCAGCAACAAGGAGATCGCGGCGGGCGTGATGCCGGGGATGCGCGCCGCTTGCCCGAGGGTGACGGGGCGGATGCGCGCCAATTTTTCCCCGACCTCCGCCGACAGGCCGCGCACCTGGCCGTAATCGAAATTTGGCGGCAGCGGACTTTCCTCGTGGCGGCGCTGGCGTTCGATCTCGTCGTGTTGACGATCGATGTAACCGGCGTATTGCGCCTGGATCTCGACTTGCTCGGCGACCTTGCCATCCGCCACGCCGGGACCGACGCCGGGCAGGCTCATCAGACTCGCGTAATTCACGTCGGGGCGCCGCAGCAAATCCATGGCGCGCGCCTCGCGGTTCAAGGGTCCGCCCAGTACGCGTTGCGCATCGTCGTCACTCAGTTGGCCGACGCGTACCCAGGTATCGCGCAGACGCTGCTGCTCCTGCGCAATGGCCTCGCGTTTTTGCTCGAAGGCGGCCCAGCGCGCGTCGTCCACCAGACCGAGTTCGCGGCCACGCGCGGTGAGGCGCAAATCGGCGTTGTCCTCGCGCAGCAGCAAACGGTATTCGGCGCGGCTGGTGAACATGCGATAGGGTTCTTGCGTACCACGAGTAATCAAGTCGTCGACCAGCACGCCCATGTAGGCCTCGTCGCGGCGCGGACACCACGCCTCTTTGCCTTGCACTTGCAGCGCGGCGTTCATGCCGGCGATCAAGCCCTGCGCGGCGGCCTCTTCGTAACCGGTGGTGCCGTTGATCTGGCCGGCGAAGAACAGACCGCCGATGTGTTTGGTTTCGAGCGAGGGCTTAAGATCGCGCGGATCGAAGTAGTCGTATTCGATGGCGTAGCCCGGCCGGGTGATGTGGGCGTTTTCGAAGCCGCGGATCGAGCGCACCAGCGCGTACTGCACGTCGAAGGGCAGCGACGTCGAAATGCCGTTGGGATAGATCTCGTGCGTCGTCAAACCTTCCGGTTCGACGAAGATCTGATGCGTGTCTTTATCGGCGAAGCGCACCACCTTGTCTTCGATCGACGGGCAGTAACGCGGGCCCACGCCTTCGATCACGCCCGAATACATCGGCGAGCGGTCGAGGCCGCCGCGGATGATCTCATGCGTCCGTTCGTTGGTGTGGGTTATGAAACACGACACCTGCCGCGGGTGCTCGGCCGCACTGCCGAGATAGGAGAACACCGGCACCGGCGTGTCGCCGGGCTGTTCGCTGAGCTGGCTGTAATCGATGCTGCGGCCGTCGATGCGTGGCGGCGTGCCGGTCTTCAAGCGGCCGACGCGCAGCGGCAATTCGCGGAGACGCGCGGCCAGTGCGTTGGCGGGCGGGTCGCCGGCGCGGCCGCCCTGGTAATTGGCGAGGCCGATGTGGATGCGGCCGGCGAGGAAGGTGCCGACGGTGAGCACCACCGTGCGGGCGTGGAAGCGCAGGCCCATCTGGGTGACGACGCCGGTGACGCGGTCCCCCTCGACCAGCACGTCGTCGACGCCTTGCTGGAACAGTTGCAGATTGGGCTGGTTCTCCAGCACGGCGCGGATCGCCTGCTTGTACAGCGCGCGGTCGGCCTGGGCGCGGGTGGCGCGCACCGCCGGGCCCTTGGCGCCGTTGAGGATGCGGAACTGGATGCCGGCGCGGTCGGCGGCCTGCGCCATCGCGCCGCCGAGGGCGTCGATTTCTTTCACCAAATGGCCCTTGCCGATGCCGCCGATCGCCGGGTTGCAGCTCATCTGGCCGAGGGTCTCGATGCTCTGGGTGAGCAGCAGGGTGCGCATCCCCATGCGCGCGGCGGCGAGCGCCGCCTCGGTGCCGGCGTGGCCGCCGCCGATCACGATCACGTCGAAGGTCTGCTGATGCTGCATTGATTCACCCCGCGCAGCGCGCGTCAAACAAGTCGGCCGAATTATATAACCGCGCATTCTATCCCCTTTTAAGGGCTAGTCCAACGGCGGAAGAGGGGATAAAGTTTGAACTCACCGCGCCGCTACCCGCCCTGTGCGCTTTACTCTAGTGAATGACCATCATGACAGCACCGGTTACCAAGCCCAATCTTCATCCCGGCCATCTTGACGGCGCGGCCCCCGCCGCGCGCAAGGCCGCTCTCGATCAGGTGATCGCCGCCGCCGGCGGCATCATCCTCGGCAAGGAACGGGAGCTGCGGCTGGCGCTGGCCTGCCTCGATTGCTCGCGGTCATTTGCTCATCGAAGATTTGCCCGGCGTGGGCAAGACCACCCTCGCTCATGTGCTGGCCCGCGCGCTGGGCTTGCAGTTCCGGCGCGTCCAATTCACCAGCGACCTGCTGCCGGCGGATATCCTGGGCGCGTCGGTCTACGACCGCGACAACGGCGGCTTCACCTTCCATCCCGGCCCCATCTTCGCGCAGCTGGTGTTGGCGGACGAGATCAACCGCGCCACGCCGAAGACCCAAAGCGCCCTGCTGGAGGCCATGGAGGAATATCAGGTGACGGTGGAGGGCCGCACCTACACCTTGCCCGAACCCTTCTTCGTGCTGGCCACCCAGAATCCCAGCCATCAGATCGGCACCTTCGCCTTGCCCGAGTCGCAGCTCGACCGCTTTTTGATGCGGCTGGAACTGGGTTATCCGGACACCCAGGCCGAACGCGCCCTGCTGCAGGGCCGCGACCGCCGCGAACTGATCGCGAACATGGCGCCGGCCATGACGCCCGCGGCGCTGATCGCCATCCAGCAAAATCTGAGCGGCACCCACGTCAGCGAGGCGATGCTCGATTATATCCAGGCCATCTTGCACACCAGCCGCCTCTCGCCGCATTACCGCGAAGGCCTGTCGCCGCGCGCCGGTCTCGGCCTGGTGCGCGCCGCCCAGGCCTGGGCGGTGTTGGCCGGCCGCGCTTACATCATGCCCGAAGACGTGCAGGCGGTCTTGCCGGCGGTGGTCCGCCACCGTCTACAGCCCGCCGCGGACTTCAGGGATCACAGCTCCGACGAGTTATACAAACCGCTGGCCGCCGTGCCCATCCCCTGACCCACATGAAATCGGCCATCGCCGCCTTCGGCCGGCAGCTCTGGACGGGGCTGGGCTTCGACAGATTCTTTCCCCACGCCGTGCCGCGCGGCCGGCAAATTACGCTCGAGCGGCGCCGCATCTACGCCCTGCCCACCCGTTACGGTCTCCTGTTCGCGCTGATGTTGTTCGTGATGCTGCTGGGCTCCATCAATTACAACAACAGCCTCGGTTTCATGTTGACCTTTTTGCTGGCGAGCATAGGGCTGCTGTCGATCTTATATACCTATCGCAACATCGCCCGCCTCACCCTCACCAGCGGCCGGGCGGTGCCGGCCTTCGCCGGCGGCGTGGCGCACTTCGTGGTGCAGATACGCAACGACGACCGCCTGCCGCGCAGCGCCATCCAGCTCGCCGTCAAACACGGCGAGGCGGCGCTGACCGACTTGGCGGCGCAAGACACCACGTCGGTCGAGATCCGCGTGCCGGCGCTCAAACGCGGCCGTCTGGCCCTGGAGCGGATCACCGTCTCGACGGTGTTTCCCCTGGGTCTGGTGCGGGCCTGGGCCTACGCCCAACTGGACATGCAGTGTCTGGTCTATCCCCAGGCTGGCCCCTACCGGCCCTTGCCGCGCACCCGCCGTCAGGATCAAGGCGAACACCCCGGCGCCAATCCGGGCCCCGACGATTTTCTCGGTTTCCGCCCGTATCAGGCCGGCGACTCGATACGCCACGTACATTGGAAGGCCCTGGCCCGCGCCCTGCCCATGCTCACCAAACAATTCACCGCCAGCGAATCGCCCGAGTTGTGGCTGGACTGGTCGGCGCTGCCGCCCCTCGATAGCGAAGCCCGTTTGCGGCAATTGTGCCGCTGGGTGCTGGACGCCCATCGCGGCGGACGCGCCTACGGCCTGCGCCTGCCGGGGGTGGAGATCGCGCCCAATCAAGGCGAAGGCCATCAACAACGCTGTCTCGAGGCCTTGGCCCTCTACGAGGAACCGCGGCGATGAAGGCGCGCGCGACGACGCCGCTGCGCGATCACACCCTGTTTCAGCTGCTCGCGGTGCTGGGTTTGGTGGTGCTGCCCCACGCGACTCACCTGCCGTTCTGGCTCACCGGACTGGTGTTCAGTCTCGGCGCGTGGCGTTTCGTCGCGGCGCGGCAAGGGCTGCGGTTGCCCGCCGCCTGGATACGGGTGCCGCTCACCCTGCTCACCCTCTCCGCGGTATTCGCGCATTACGGCACCTTGCTCGGACGGGATTCCGGCGCGGCGCTGCTGATCGCCATGCTGGGTTTGAAACTGCTGGAGGTGCGCGAGACCCGCGACGTCTACGTGGTGGCCTTCCTCGGCTATTTTTTAATCATCATCCATTTCCTGTTCACTCAATCCATGCCGATGGTGGTGTACATGCTGGTCATCGTGACCTTGCTCACCGCCGTGCTCATCGATCTCAACCGCGACCGGACTACGCCGTTGCCGGTCAATCTGCGCCTGGCCGGATCGCTGGTGGCCTACGCGCTGCCGCTGACGCTGGTGTTGTTCATTTTGTTTCCGCGCATCAACGGCCCCTTGTGGGGCATGCCCAACGACGCCTACAGCGGCCTGACCGGTTTGAGCGAGGAGATGGCGCCGGGGCGGATCAGCCAGCTGAGCCTGTCGGACGCGGTGGCCTTCCGTGCCAGTTTCGAAAACCAGTTACCCAGTCCACAACAGCGCTATTGGCGCGGTCCGGTGTTCACCCACACCGACGGCGAAGGCTGGCGCGGCGAACGGCATTGGAACCCGGCCTACTCCGAGCAACCGCCCAGTTACCGTTACTCCGGCGCGCCCTTCCACTATTCGGTGATGGTCGAACCGCACAACCGGCCGTGGCTGTTCGCGCTCGACCTCCCCGCCCGCGTGCCGCCGGCCAGCCGGATCACCGGCGACTTTCAATTGCTGGCCGACCAGCCCCTGCGCGAACGGCGGCGTTACGACATGATCTCGTATCCCGACTACCGCACCGGACCGTTGAGCGAGGAAGAGCGCCACCTCAATCTGCAACTCCCCGCCGCCGGCAATCCGCGCGCCCGCGCGCTGGCCGCGGCATGGCGGCGCGACACCCGCTCGCCGGCGGAGATCGTGCAAACGGCCTTGCGCATGTACCGCGAGCAGGACTTCGTCTACACCCTCTCGCCGCCGCTGGTGCGCGAAGAATTCGTCGACGGTTTTCTCTTTACCACCCGCAAAGGGTTTTGCGAACACTACGCCGGCAGCTTCGCGTTTTTGATGCGCGCCGCGGGCATCCCGGCGCGGGTGGTCACCGGATATCAGGGCGGCGAACTCAACGATCTCGGCAATTACCTCATCGTGCGGCAACGCGACGCCCACGCCTGGACCGAGGTGTGGCTGGAGGGCTTAGGCTGGTCGCGGATCGACCCCACCGCCGCGGTGGCGCCGGAGCGCATCGAGCGCGGCATCGTTCCCGGCTCGCGGCAAGAAGGGGAAGCGGTGCGCTTCGAATCGGCGCACGGCCAATTGTTCAACCAAATGTGGCGCAATCTCCGCCACGGCTGGGACGCGCTGAACACGCGCTGGAATCAATGGGTGCTCGGTTTCGACATGCAGCGCCAAACGCAATTGTTGTCCTGGCTGAGCCTGGCCGGTTTTTCCTGGCAGGCGGTGGCCACCGCCTTGATGACGCTGATCGGCGCCGTGCTGGGCTTGCTGGTGTTGCGGCGGCTCAACGCGGAACGGCGCGGCGACGATCCGGTGGTGCGGCTCTATCGACACTACTGCGAAAAACTCGCGCGGCGCGGCCTGCCCCGCGCCGCGGACGAAGGCCCCGACGATTACGCGCAACGGATCATTCATGCCCGCCCCGATCTGGCGCGCCAAGTCCGCTCCATCAACGCCCTCTATGTCGCAGTGCGCTACGGCGGACACGACCCGCGCATCGCCTTGACCCGCCTGCGCCGCGAGGTGCGGACCTTCCGGCCGTGAGCGGGATAATTAATTCGCTCATCGCGGGGCGGGGACGCACGGCACCTGTCGTCTTAATAATTGACTTATGAGTAAATTAGCTATTGCAGTTTGCTCGCCCTGTCGTGTTTAATGAGCCCCGTGCGAAAAATAAAAACCAATCCGCGTCTTTAGAATGAGATGGGGTCGCGCTGAAGCGGACCGGCTTGGTAACCGAGATTGCTGATAGTTCGGAACACATAATAATGATAGACCGTGGTAAACGCTCGCCACAGCCAGATCACAGCACACCCTCAGCCGCCGAGCACCTTTTGTTAGAGTGCATCCGGCGCGCGCAGCAGCAATATATCGACGCCCGCGATGCCCGCGACTTGTTCAATGAATTGCTCAACAATTTTCTGGAACTGACCGAGAGCGGCTTCGGTTTCATCGCCGAAATCCGCCACGACGAAAACGGCGTGCCCTTTCTCAAGAGCCGCGCCCTCAGCAACATCGCCTGGAATAAGGCCACCCGTACGCTGTATCAGCGCCACGCCTTGCAGGGCATGGAGTTCCGCAAACTCGACTCCTTGTTCGGCGCGGTGATCACCAGCGGCGAGGCGCTGATCGCCAACGATCCGCAACACGACCCGCGCCGCGGCGGCACGCCCAAGGGTCATCCGGCCCTGGACTGTTTTCTGGGGTTGCCCTTGTCGTACGGCGGCCGGCTGATCGGCATGGTGGGCTTGGCCAACCGGCCGGGCGGTTACGATCACGCCTTGATCGATTATCTCGCCCCGCTGCTGGAGACCACCGCCACCTTGATCAAGGCCTATCACCATCAAGTCCAACCCGCCGGTGCGGAAAACGGCTTGCTGGAAACCCAGGCGTCGTTGCAGGAACAACTCGCCGCGCAAACCCGCGAGCTGCGGGACGGCAATAAAAAATTGCGCAAGGAGGTCAAGGAACGGCAACGGCTGGAAGCGGCCCTGCGCGACGTGGCGGCGGCGGTCTCGGCCAGCACCGGCGATCGATTTTTTCGTTCGCTGGTGGAGGCGCTCACCCGGGTGTTGCGGGTGGATATGGCCTTCATCAGCGTGATGACCGGCGAGCGGGCGAGCGCCGAGATCATCGCCTTGTGCGATCGGGGCACCATCATCAGCAATTACCATTACCTCCTCGCCGACACGCCCTGCCAAGACGTATTGGAAGGCCGACCGAATTATTTTCCCCGCGACCTGCGCCGCCACTTCCCTCACTGCCCCTTGGCGGACCAATTCGGACTGGAGAGTTTTCTGGCGGCGCCTTTCTTCGACACCGGCGGCCAGCCGCTGGGCTTGGTGGCCATCGCCCACCGCAAGGCGCTGAGCGAGCCGCAACCCGCCGAGGCGATCTTGCAAATCTTCGCGGCGCGCATCGCCGCCGAACTGATCCACCAGCGCGACAATGAAAAAAACCGCAAACTGTCGCTGGCCCTCGAACAAACCGCCGACGCGGTGATGATCACCGACAGCGAGGGCGTGATCGAATACACCAATCCCGCCTTCACCGCGATGACCGGCATCCCGGCCGGCGAGGCCCTCGGCAATAAACCCAGCATCGTCAAATCCGGCAAACACGATGTCACGTTTTACCGCACGATGTGGTCGGTGCTGCTGGCCGATCAGCCGTTTCGCGACATCCTCATCAATCGCAAAAAGAACGGCGAGCTGTACTACGAAGAAAAAACCATCACGCCCCTGAAAGGCGCGGACGGCGAGATCACTCACTACATCTCCACCGGCAAGGACATCACCGAACGCATGCAGACCCAGGAGCGGCTGCATTATCTGGCGTATCACGACGTCTTGACCGGCCTGCCCAACCGCCAACTGTTCATGGAGCGTCTCGAACACGCGCTGGCCTCGGCGCGCGGCACCGGCCGCCAGCTCGCGGTGTTATGCCTCGACGTGGATTGTTTCAAGATCATCAACGATACCCTCGGTCACGAATTCGGCGACCGGGTGTTGAAAGCGCTCGCGGAACTGTTGTCCGCGCAAACCGGGCCGGGCGATACGGTGGCGCGTTTGAGCGGCGACGAATACGCGGTGTTGCTGGAAAACATCGCCCATGACACCGAGGTACCGCACAAGGTGGGCGCCATTCTGCACACCTTGTCCCAGGCCTTGCGCATCGATGACCGTGAGCTCTACACCACCACCTGCATCGGCATCGCGCTGGCGCCGGCCGACGGCGGCGACGCGCACACCCTGCTGCGCCACGCCGACACCGCCATGTACCGCGCCAAGGAACAGGGCCGTCATTGTTTTCAATTTTATTCGGCGGACTTGAGCGCCACCGCCTTCAAGCGGCTGGACCTCGAAACCAATCTGCGCCGCGCGGTGGAACGCGAAGAATTTTATCTGTGCTTCCAGCCGCAGGTCGATTTGCGCAGCGGACGGGTGATCGGCGCGGAGGCCCTGCTGCGCTGGCGACACCCCGAGCGCGGTCCTGTCAATCCCATGGAATTCATCACCACCCTCGAAGACACCGGCCTGATCGTGGCGGTGGGCGAGTGGGTGTTGCGCCAAGCCTGCCAACAGGCCACGGCTTGGCGCGGCCGCGACGGCGCGCCGCTGCGGCTGTCGGTCAACGTCTCCGGCCGGCAATTCCAGCAGCCCAGCCTGGCCGCCAGCCTGCAAGCGATCTTGGCGGAAAAAAATCTGCCCGCCCACGCCCTCGAACTGGAAGTGACCGAGAGCGTGCTGATGCAAAACGATCCGGTCACCGAACGCAGCCTGCAGGAATTGCAGGCGCTGGGCATCCGCCTCGCCATCGACGATTTCGGCACCGGCTATTCGTCGCTCGGCTATCTCAAACGCTTTCCGGTCGACACCTTGAAAATCGACCGCTCCTTCATCCGCGACGTCACCAAGGACAAAGACGACGAGGCCATCATCGCCGCGGTGATCGCCATGGCGCGGGCCCTGGAATTGAATGTGGTGGCGGAAGGCATCGAGACCTCGGCGCAACTGCATTTCCTGCAACGGCAGGGCTGCGACGTCGGCCAGGGTTTCCTGTTCAGCCAGCCCGTCTCGGCGCCGGATTTGAACACCTTGCTCGACTCGGTGTTCTCGGTACGCTGACGCGGCCCGCGCCTTCTCGCTCGCCGCGCGCCTCCCCGTTGAAAAAATCCCCAACCCGCCGCGCAACGCCGGCGCGGCACGCCGTTTTCCCCCCGCACCACGCCGCACCATCCGCAAAACACTGAGTGAACAGCACGATTTTTTGGACCTAAAGAATGGTTTTTGGCGTGCCGACAGCATCGACGTCCGAGAGGTATTTAACACAGATCATCGAGGGGGATGTTATGCACGTGGTAGGGAGTGAAGGGTCGATTGCGGTACGGGGGAAAATTCAGCAAATCTCGCGGCGCGCGGCGCCCGGTAACCGGACTCAACTTCATCCCCCAGCAGCCGGCATCGCCCGGCGCGGTGAGTCCGGCTTCACCTTGATTGAATTGGTGCTGGTGATCGCGATCCTCGGCATTCTGGTCACCTTCGCCGTGCCGCGTTTTACCGCCTTGTCCGGCGAGGCGCAAATGGCCGCCACCGAATCCCTGGCCGGCACGCTGGGTTCGGCGGCGGTGATGAATTTCGCCAAAAAGAAGGCCACGGGCGCCGCCAGGCCGATCATCGCCTGCGAAGGCACCGCCTTATTGCTGGACGAGGGTGCCTTGCCCGCCGGGTATACGATTGCGTCGAACGTCTTCGGCGGCGATGCCCGCGAGGGCGCATCGAAGAGCTGCAATTTGCAAGGGCCCGATGCCACCCTGGCGAGTTTCCGCACGATCAAGGTCGATTGATCCGATCCTCCATCAAGCCGCTTTACCGTCCACGATCCATTTGGCTTAAGGAAGCTCTGAATAATTCCATCCTGGAATTTTCAGCGCACGGGAATCGAAAATGTGATTTTCGCTTCCCTTCATTTCAATGACTGACACCATTAGAAACGGCGGCACATCCGTGTGCCGCGGGAGCCCTCTGAATAAATCAGAGGTTCCTTAAGTGAGCGGCCGGCCGCCGCGCGTCCCAAACTTGACCTCTTCCAAACCGGCCTCGATGACCGCCATCACGCCGCGCGCTAAATTCCCAGGCTTTTTCCCACTGGACCCTCGCTCGCCTCGAACAAAATTTCGTTGAGAAAACACCCGCACCGTTTAATCGCCAAGACGCGAGATGCACCGAGAGAAAATTTCTTCTATGGCTTTCTCAGAAGAAAAATCTTGGCGTGTTTGCGTTTTGGCGGTTTGAGCAAAAATAAATCCGGCGCCCTCGACGGCAAGAGAAATGCATTGTCCCGCATCGGCAGGCGGCCGTCAGCCCGGCAATGAACAACATCGACATTCCGCGGCGGAATCGCGGCGTTGAATACGCTTGGTTTTTTCGAAACTGGCGCATTTCCGGCCGCGTTCGGACAACTGGATTTTGAATGGGCCTTTGAAGCTTTGGGGTGTAGTCATGGAAGTTTTTACAAACGATCGGCGGATGTCCGTACCCGGAACGATAACGATGCAGGGATGGCGCGGACCGCTGCTGATGGTGGGCGCCTTATTTTATTTCTGCTCTTTCTCCACCGCGCAGGGCGGCCCTCTTTTCAATCCGGGCGGCGCGATCGGCGCGGGACATAGCGAAGGGGTGGCCGTCGCGGACCTCGACGGCGACGGCGATACGGACGCCTTCATCGGCAAATTCAACGGCGCCAACGAAGTGTGGCTCAACCGCGGCGACGGCACTTTCGAAAATTCTGGTCAGCGTTTGGGCGACACCTTCACGCGCGGCGTCGCGCTCGGCGATTTCGACGGCGACGGCGACCTCGACGCCTTCGTCGCCAATTACGGCCAGCCCAGCGGGGTCTGGTTCAACGACGGCAAGGGCCGCTTCCGCGACGGCGAACAGCGGCTGGGTGAAGATACGATCAGCTGGGACGTGGCGGCTGGCGACGTGGACGGCGACGGCGATCTCGACGGGCTGGTCGCCAATCACGGCGGCGGCAATCATCTCTGGCTGAATGACGGCCGCGGCCGTTTCGCGCGCACCCCGGTCGCGCTGGGCGACAGCGCCACCTGGGACATCGTCCTCGCCGACCTCGATGGCGACGGCGATCTGGACATCTACGAAGGCAATCACGGCCAGCCCAACCTGGTGTGGTTCAACGACGGTAAAGGCAACTTCCGCGACAGCGGCCAGCGACTGGGCGATTCCCATACCTGGGGCGTCGCGCTGGCGGACTTGGACGGCGACGGCGACCTCGACGCCTATGACGCCAATTGGTCGAACGAACCGAATCAGGTCTGGTTCAACGACGGTAAAGGCAACTTCCGCGACAGCGGCCAGCGGCTCGGCAAGGAAGACAGCGAGGCGGCGGCCGCCGCGGATTTCGACGGCGACGGCGATATCGACGTCTTCGTCGCCAATGGCGCGGGCGGCCAGCTGTGGCTCAACGATGGACACGGGCGTTTCCACAACGCCGGTTTGAATTTCGGCAAGCGCGACGGCAAAGACGCCGCCGCCGCCGATCTGGACGCGGACGGCGATGCGGACGTCTTGGTGGTGAATGACGGACCGAACGAGCTGTGGATCAATCAGCGCGTTCACCCGCGCGGCGCTAAGGGCGCGAATTGAACGCGCATTCGCCCGTTGAATCGCGCCCGTCCGACCCGACGGCGATTTTTGCATCACGAGAGGCTCGAACCACGATGGCGAAGGTATTGGTCATCTGCGGTCATCCGCGCAAGGACAGTTACTGCGGCGCGCTGGCCGAGGCCTATGCACTGGGCGCGCGCCGCGCCGGCGTGGATCTGGACATGTTGTACGTGGCGGATCTGCGATTCGATCCTCACGTGCATTTCGTATCACCCAATCAGCAAGTCACCGAACCGGACATCCTCGCCGCGCGCGCCGCCATCCAGGCGGCCACGCATCTGGTCTTCGTTTATCCCAATTGGTGGGGGACGATGCCGGCCTTGCTCAAGGGTTTTCTCGACCGGGTCTTGGCGCCCGGCTTCGCCTTTCACGAAGATGAACAACAGCCCGGGCGTTATGTCTCTCATCTTGACGGCCGCAGCGCGGAGTTGCTGGTGAGCATGGATACGCCGCCGTGGGTGTTTCGCCGCCTGTTTCATGCCCCCGGCGACAACGCGATGCGGCACGCGACCCTCGGCTTCTGCGGGATACGCACCTTGCGCGCCCGCCATTTCGGCCCGGTGAAACCGGCCGCGCCCGCGCAACGGGATCTTTGGTTGCAAGAGGCCTATAAGGCGGGGGAAGAGATTTTCCTGAATTTGGAAAAGGCGCGGCGCAAGGCCCGCCGCGCCGCCTGGGTAAAATTGATGCGTCTGCAATTTTATCCGATGACCTTTCTCGCCTACACCATCGGCGCGCTGGCGGCCGCGCAAGTCGCCGGCCGGTTCGACGCCGGTGTTTTCTGGCTGGGTTATTTATTTATTTTCGTGGTCGAGGTCATCACCGTATTCAGCAATGAATACTTCGACTATCCCAGCGACAAGCTCAATCAAAACGCCGGGCCGTTCAACGGCGGCTCGCGGGTGCTGGTCAAAGGCGAGTTGAGTTTCGGCGCGGTGCGTCGCGCGATCATCATGCTGGCGATCGGCCTGTTGCCGCTCGGTTATTTTTTATTTCAGCGTAACGACGCGCTGACCTCGGCAGACGGTATGCTGATCGCCGCCATCGCGCTGCTGGCGGTGAGTTACACCGTACCGCCGCTGAAACTGGTATATCGCGGCTGGGGAGAACTCACCGTGGCCGCCACCCATAGCGCATTGGTGGTGCTGTGCGGTTATGCATTGCAGTCGGGGAGATGGACCGACCCGTATCCCTGGCTGGTGAGTTTGCCGCTGTTCTTCGCGATCCTGCCGTCGATTATTTTATCGGCGATCCCCGATTACGCTGCCGACTTCGCCACCGGCAAACGCACCGCGGTAGTGTCCCTCGGTCCGCGCGGCGCGGTCGCCACGGCCATGGCGTGCACCGCCGGCGCGGCGTTGGCCGCCGTATTTTTACATTGGACGGGATTCTTCCCCGGTCCAGCGGGCTGGTTGATTTATCTGATCTTGCCCCATGCGGGGTGGCTGCTGCACCGTTTGCGGCGGTTTTATCGCGAAGGCGCGCCATGCCGTCCCATCGACGATCTCATGATGTTGTCCCTCACCTATATCTTGTGGTTCGTGCTGGTGCCGCTGCTGGTGGTTTGGTAAGGCGCGCCGCCGTCCGCTTATCGCAAGCATTCATTTGGATTTGAACAGACAGGGGGGTTTTATGCGCGCAATCATTTCCACACCCTTGCTCGCCGCCGTGGTGAGTCTGACCCTGGTGGCCTGCGGCGAAAAGGCCATCTTGCCGGAAGAGGCGGGCATGGGTCCGCAACCCATCTTGCCGCCGCCCAACACCACACTGATACCCACCGTGCATATCGCCCCGGCCAAATCTTGGCCGGCGGGTGCGACGCCGACCGCGGCCAACGGCCTCGCGGTGAAGATGTACGCGAACGAATTGGATCACCCGCGCTGGCTTTACGTGTTGCCCAACGGCGATGTGCTGGTGGCGGAAAGCAATGCGCCGCCGCGGCCGCAAGACGGCCAAGGCATCAAGGCCTGGGTGATGAAATGGATGAAGAAACGCGCCGGCGCGGGCGTGCCCAGCGCCAACCGCATTACGCTGTTGCGCGACGCCGACGGCGACGGCGCGGTGGAAACCCGTTCGGTCTTTTTGAGCGGCTTGAATTCGCCGTTCGGCATGGCGCTGGTCGGCAACGATCTTTATATCGCCAACACCGATGCCATTGTGCGTTTTCCTTATCAAGACGGCGATACCACGATCGGCGCCGCCGGCGTCGAAATCGCCGCGCTGCCCGCCGGTCCGCTCAATCACCATTGGACCAAAAACATCATCGCCAGCCGCGACGGCACGCGGCTCTACGCGACGGTCGGCTCCAACAGCAATGTAGGCGAGAACGGTATGGATAAAGAAGTGAATCGCGCCGCGATACTCGAAGTCGACATCGCCACCGGACAGACGCGGGTGTTCGCCTCCGGCCTGCGCAATCCCAACGGTTTGGCCTGGCAGCCGCAGACCGGCGAACTGTGGACGGTGGTCAACGAACGCGACGAGTTGGGCAGCGATCTCGTGCCCGACTATCTCACCTCGGTGAGGGACGGCGGCTTTTACGGCTGGCCTTACAGCTATTACGGCCAACACGTCGATACGCGCGTCAAGCCGCCGCGTCCCGATCTGGTCGCCACGGCGATCGCGCCGGATTACGCGCTCGGCAATCACGTCGCACCGCTCGGGTTGGTTTTCTACGAAGGGGATTTATTACCGGATGCCTATGTCAACGGCGCCTTCATCGGCGAACACGGCTCATGGAATCGCAAACCGCGCAGCGGTTACAAGGTAGTCTTCGTGCCCTTCGCCGACGGGCGGCCCGCCGGCATGCCGGTGGATGTGTTGAGCGGTTTCGTCAACGCCGACGGCGACGCACTGGGCCGTCCGGTCGGCGTCGCCGTCGATAAAGCCGGCGCACTGCTGGTCGCCGATGACGTCGGCAATACGATCTGGCGGGTGACACCCGCCATAACCACCGCGGCGCGGCCTTGATCCAAGGTTTTAAGCAGGTCTTGTACCGGGGAAATCACATGTCTCGCGGCGCGCGACTGTTGGATTAATATTTCCATCAGCTTGACTCCCCGCGTGGAATCGTAAGGGGGCTTGAATAAATCAGTGGCCCCTACGATTAATTCGGCGAAGAGTCGGCGCTCTGATTGGAGAAGCGCACGCTGTTCGGCGCATTGGTACCCCCGGTAATCACGAAGGTCATGGCCTCTTCCATGGTCCAGTCGGTCATCACCACGTCGGTGAGGGGCAATATCTCGATATAACCGGACGTGGGATTGGGTGAAGTGGGTATGTAAACCGCGGCCAGCTCGCGGCCGGTGTCTTGATCGGTAAATACCTTGGTGACGAAACCCACCGCCTTCATGCTGGGCGATGGAAAAGCGACCAGTACCACCCGCTGTCCCGTAACCGGCGGCTGGCGCAAGGTCTGGAGAAACCGCTTGGTGGCGTTGTAGATGACTTTCACCAGCGGCAGGCGCGCCACCAGGCCTTCAAAATAGTTGATCAGTCTGCGTCCTATCACGAAGGTGGCGAACAGGCCGAGCAGGTAAAGTCCGATCAGCGTGAACAGCACCGCCAAGGCATATTGCACCGAGGGGTTGATCAGCCAGTCGGCCCCCGCTTCGGAAAAAGGACGGATCAGCCGCGCGAGCGCCTTCAGCGGAGGCGCGCCGATCTTGGCCAGCAACCCGAACAGGAAATCGAATACCAACCAGGTCACCCACAGCGGCGCCGCGGTAAAAAAACCGATGAGAATATGACGCATGAAACGGGGCGTTTTATGCCCGGGGTGGGTGGAATCAATCATGGCGATCCTTTCGCGGAGCGGGGTCTGACAACGACGGCGGCGACGTTGCGGACGGTGTTTCAATTTCCTGGTCTTTCGCCGACGACATGCCGTCGGGCGGCGGCGCCAGCGACTGTAGCTCGAGATGGAGCGCCGCTTTGGCCAATAAATGAGCGCTTACCGGCGCGGTGATGAACAGGAATAGCGTGATCAGCACTTCATGCAGACTGATGCCGCCGTCCTGCGTGCTGAAATAAAGGGCCGAGGCGATGAGCAGGCTGCCGACCCCGAGGGTGGTGGCCTTGGTGGGACCGTGCAGCCGGGTGTAGAAATCCTCGAGCCGCGCCAGTCCCAGCGAGCCGATGAAGGTGAACGCGGCGCCGATCAGGATGAGCAATGAAAGAAGGTATTCCATGGCGCTACTCGATGATGTCGCCGCGCAGCAGATACTTGCAGAACGCGACGGTGCCGACGAAACCCATCAGGGCGATCAGCAGGGCCGACTCAAAAAACATCGCGCTGGACAGCTGGATCCCCAGCAGCACCAGCAGCGCAATGGTGTTTATGTAAAGCGTATCCAGCGCCAAAATACGGTCCGGCGCGCTGGGTCCGCGCAGCAGCCGCCAGAAGTTCAGGGCGATGGCGGCGGCGACCAAGGTGAAGGCGATGGTGACGGCGATATTCAGCATGTTTCGAAAACCTCTTTCAAGGGGGCTTCATAGCGCTGTTTGATGGTGTCGACCAGCGCATCCGCATCGGCCACGTCCAGGGCATGAATCAACAGGCTTTTACGATCGGGGGCGAGCTGCGCCGACACCGTGCCCGGGGTCAGGCAAATGGTGTTGGCCAGCAGGCTGATGGCGACGTCCGAGGTGAGATCCAGCGGCATCACGATGAAGGCCGGCCGCAGCGCTTGCGGCCGGCCCAGAATGAGCCGCGCCACCGTCACGTTCGCCACCAGGATGTCGTACAGCACCACGGCGATGAAACGCAGGGCGGTCAGGGGCCGGCGGATGTGTAACTGTTCCGGCCAAAAGCGCCGGGTGAAAAAGGGGATGGCCCAGCCCAACAACAGGCCCAACACGAGCTGGCCGAACGCCGCGCTATTGACCAGCAGCAACCAAACGACGGCCAGGGCAAGCGTGAGGAGGGGATGAGGCAGCAGGCGCCGCATCATGGCGTCGGCTCCGGCGCCGCGCCCAGCACCGCGTGAATATAACCGTCGGCTTGCAGCAACTGGTCGGCGGTGGCGCGGGCAAAATCCGTCGCGGGCCCGGCCCAGATCGTCAGCCCCAGCCCCAACAACAGCAGGCCGATAACGGGCGCCGCGTCGCCGGCCACGGGTGGCGCGGTTACCGGCGCTGCTCCGTCTTCGGCGGCGTGCGGCCGGTAGAACAGTAAGCTGCCGCTGCGCGCCAGGGCAACCAGTCCCAACAGGCTGGTCAGCAGCACCAGCGTCATGATCCATGGCAGGGCTGGATGGGTCAGCGCGGCGTGCAGCAGCAGAAACTTACCCAGGAAACCGGACAGCGGCGGCAGGCCCGCCATCAGCACCGCGGTGATGAAAAACAAACCGCCCAGGAAGCGCGGGCTGGCGATGGCCGGACCGGGATCGAGCCGGTCGCCCAGTTCGCCGCGGCGGCCGGCAATGGCGTCGGCCAGCAGAAACAAGGCCGCTGCCGCGAAGGTGGTATGCGGCAGATAATAAAGCCCGGCGGCGATGCCGGCGCCGGAATTGAGGCCGAAGGCCGTCAGCAGCGAGCCGACCGAGGCCACCACCAGATAGGCGGTTTGTTGTCGCAGCGCGGTACTGGCCACCGCGCCTAACATGCCGATCGTCAAGGTGGCGAGGGCCAGCGGCAGCAACCAGGGTTCGATCAGGTGGGCGGCGCCGCCGGCGCCGCTGCCGAAGATCAGCGTATAGATACGCAGGATGCTGTACGCCCCCACCTTGGTCATGATGGCAAACAGCGCCGCCACCGGCGCGCTGGTATGGGCATAGGCGGCGGGCAGCCAGAGATACAGCGGCAGCAGCGCGGCCTTGAGCGCGAATACCCCGAACAGCAGCAGACCCGCCGCCCGCACCAAGGCGATATCTTCAGGCGGCACGGCGGCCATTTTCACGGCCAGGTCGGCCATGTTGAGCGTGCCCAGCACGCCGTAGAGTGTCCCCACGGCGAAAAGGAACAAGGTGGACCCCGCGAGATTGATCACCACGAAATGCAGACCGGCGCGGGTGCGCAAACGTCCGCCGCCGTGCAGCATCAGCCCATAGGAGGCGAGCAGCAGGATTTCGAAAAAGACGAACAGGTTGAACAGGTCGCCGGTCAGAAAGGCGCCGTTCAGGCCGAACAGCTGCAACTGGAACAACACGTGGAAATGCTGGCCGGCGCGGTCGGTGCCGCGCAGCGCGTAGAGCAAGGCGAACAGCGCGAGCAAGGCGGTAATGAGCAGCATCCAGCCCGCGAGCCGGTCCGCCACCAGCACGATGCCGTAGGGCGCCGGCCAGTCGCCCAAGGCATAAACCAGGATCTCGCCGCCGTCCACCGCCGCCATGATCGCGAGCGCCAGCCCGATCTGCGCCACGACCGCGGCGACGCTCAGCAGCCGGCGCAGATCGAGATTCAGAGGGCGCAACAACAGCAGGAGTATGCCTGCTATCAGGGGCGCGATGACCGGGGCGATGACCAGGTGGTTCATTTGTGTTTTCCGTCCACGTGGTCGTTGCCCAGTTCGGCGCGGGCCTTGAGGGCCAGCATGATGACGAAGGCGGTCATGGCGAAACTGATGACGATGGCGGTGAGCACCAGGGCCTGCGGCAGCGGATCGGCGTAAGCGGCCGCGCCGGCGGTGATGACCGGCGGCTGACCGATGGCCAGCCGCCCCATGGCGAACAGGAACAGATTGACCGCGTAAGACAGAAAGGTCAGGCCCAACACGACCGGAAAGGTGCGGCCGCGCAAGGCCAGATAGACGCCGCAGGCGGTGAGCACGCCGATGATCAGGGCCATCAAGGCTTCCATCGGCGGCCCTCCTTTCCGATCTTCGGACCGTGGCTGGTGTGGTGCAGCATTCCCAAATGAATAAGGATGAGCAGGGTGGCGCCCACCACCACCAGGTAAACGCCGAGGTCGAAGGCCATCGCCGAGGCCAGTTCGAACTCGCCCACCCAAGGCCAGTGCAAATGGGTGAACGTCGAGGTCAGGAACGGATGGCCGAACAGCCAGCTCGCCAAGCCGGTGAGCGTGGCGATCGCCAGCCCCGCGCCGATGACCGGGTGCATATTGGCCGGCAGGCGCGATTGGGTCCAGGCCACGCCGTTGGCGAGGTATTGCATGATCAGCGCCACCGCCGTGATCAATCCGGCGATGAAACCGCCGCCGGGCAGGTTGTGGCCGCGCAGCAGGATGAATACCGACACCAGCAAGGCCAACGGCAACAGCAAGCGGGTCAGCGAGGCCATGACGGGCGGATGCGCGTCCCAGTTCCACGGCCGGCCGTCGGCATCGCGCTCGGGGCCGGACAGGTGCAGGTGGTCCAGCATGGCGTAGATGCCGAGACCGGCCAGGGCCAGGACGGTGATCTCGCCCAGGGTGTCGTAGCCGCGGAAGTCGACGAGGATCACGTTCACCACGTTGCCGCCCCCGCCCCCGGGCACGCTGTTGGCCAGGAAATAATCGGCGATGCTTTGATAGGGCCGCGTCAGCACCGCCCAGGTCAGGGCCGCCGCGCCGCCGCCGGCCATGAGTGCGAGCAATCCGCCCTGCAGCCGGCGCGCAGTCGAAGATTCCTCGGCTTGATGCTTGGGCAAAAAGTAGAGGGCCAGCAGCAGCAATACCACCGTCACCACTTCAACCGAAAGCTGGGTGAGCGCCAGATCGGGCGCTGAAAATTTGACGAAGATCAGCGAGACCACCAGACCCACGGCGCCCATCAGGATCAACGCGACAAAACGCTGCCGGTGCATGACGACCGTGGCGACGGCCGCCGCCGCGAGTCCCAGCGCCGCCAGCGCACTCACGCCGTCGACCGGCAACGGGACCCGTTCGCCGGTCAGCGGCGAACCCCCGCTCAGAAAACCGGCCGCTCCCAGCACCAGCGCGGAAAGAATGAAGAGGAAGACCATGCGCTGCAGCGAGCCGGTGTCGAGTAGACGGGTCAGCGAACCGGCCAAGGAGAACAATCCGTCTAACAGGTGGTTGTAACGGGTTTTCGCCTCCAGCCGTCCTTCCATACGTTCATGCAGGGCAAACAACGGCCGGCGGCCCAGATACAACAAACCGCCGCCGACCAAGGCAATGACGCTCATCCACAACGCCGGATTGAAGCCGTGCCAGATGGCGAGATCGTAGGCCGGCGGTGGCGTCTGCAACACGCCGGCCACCGCGACGGCGAGGATGGGCTCCACGGTCAGCGCCGGCGCGATGCCCACCAGCAGGCATAACGCCACCAGCACCTCGACCGGCACCTTCATCCACCGCGGCGGTTCGTGGGGGGTCTTGGGCAGATCGACGGGGTCGCCGTTGAAAAAGACGTCGTGGATGAAACGCAGCGAATAGGCCACCGCCAACACGCCGGCCACCGTCACCGCCGCCGGCAACAGCCAGCCGAAACGCAGCTGGGTGGTGGCGCCGACGGCCTCGGCGAAGAACATCTCCTTCGACAGAAACCCGTTGAGCAAAGGCACCCCGGCCATCGACGCCGACGCCATCATGGCCAGCAAACCGGTATAGGGCATGAACTTCCACAGCCCGTTGATCCGGCGCATGTCGCGACAGCCGGTTTCATGATCGATGATGCCGGCGGCCATGAACAGCGAGGCCTTGAAGATGGCGTGGTTGATGATATGAAACACCCCGGCCACCGCCGCCAGCGGCGTACCGATGCCGAACAGCAGCGTAATCAGGCCGAGATGGCTGATGGTGGAATAGGCCAGCAGCGCCTTGATGTCGTGTTTGAACAGGGCGAAGAAGGCCCCCACCAGCAGCGTCGCCAGCCCCGTCCCGCCCACCAGCCACGACCACTCCGGCGTGCCGGACAGCGCCGGAAACAGCCGGGCCAGCAGGAATACCCCGGCCTTGACCATCGTGGCCGAATGCAGATAGGCCGACACCGGGGTGGGTGCCGCCATGGCGTTCGGCAACCAGAAATGAAAAGGGAACTGCGCCGATTTGGTAAACGCGCCGAGCAGCACCAGCACCAACATGGGCAGATACCACGGGTGGGCGCGGATGAGGTCGCCCGACGCCAAGATCACGGACAATTCATAACTGCCGGCGATCTCGCCCAGCAACAAAAATCCGCCCAGCAGCGCCAGCCCGCCGGCCCCGGTCACCGTGAGCGCCATGCGCGCGCCGTTGCGGGCCTCCCGCCGATGCTGCCAATAGCTGATCAGCAGAAAGGACGAGAGGCTGGTCAACTCCCAGAAGATCAACATCTGGATGATGTTTTCGGACAGCGCGATGCCCAGCATGGAGCCCATGAACAAGAGCAAATACGCGTAGAAGCGGCCCAGGTTACTCCGCTCGGAGAGGTAATAACGCGCGTAGAGAATCACCAGCAGGCCGATGCTCAAGATCAGCAGGGAGAACAATAAACCCAGGCCGTCCAGACGGAACACCAGATCGAGCCCGACCGCCGGCATCCAACTCAGGCGCTGGATTTCGGTATGGCCGGCGAAGGTCGCCGCCGCCAGCGGCAGCAGCCAAACCAGCGCGAGCAGCGTTACGGCGCCGGCCATCCAGGCGGCGTGCAGCCGCCCCAAACGGGACACCCACGCGCTTAGGACGGAACCGAGGAAGGGCGTGAGGACAATGAAGAGTAAAGACATCCCAAGACGCTAGACCATAGACTGAAAGCCGACATAGTACTTGGCGGAGCGTGTTCGTGGAAGCGAAATGCCCCTCGGCGGGCGCGAACCGGCCGTGCCCAAGCTTTCCTGCGAGCCTGGTGGATGCCGGTTTTCACCGATGGTTTTAAAGCGAGGATTCGACATTGCGTCGGGTTGAATTGAACATCTTCGCGCGCGTCGAGTGTCGGAGTGTCTCTCGTCGATCATCAACACCATCGCGTTGGACGCTTCGCTGCTTCACACGCCACTAGCTCCCAAGGAACTCGGATTTATTCAGCGGTGCCTGGGCTGCGGGGTTAGCCATTGAAAAACGCAGGGCGGCGAAAACGCGATTTTTCGCCGCCCGTGCCCTGAAAATTCCGGGAGGGAATTATTCAGAGCGCTCATAAAAAATTTATGACCGCTCACTCGATACAGAATCTAGCGAGCAGGCGTAAGGCTTCATCATTGCTGGGTTTGTTATTTTTGATCGGCGGCCATGGGCACACATCTGGGCACACCAATTCAAGGCTTCTCGCTTTTTGTACCCATGCGGCTAAGGTAGCAACATTGAGTTCATAGTTTGCAAAACAGTCTCAGCACCCCAAGTCATCGAGCTGCTGAAGGCCCAGGTCATCCAACGTCACGCTTCTCAGCCCAAAGCGTTCGGCCATGCCAGCCAATGACGCAAGAACGAAAGCATCATGCTGGGTTTTCAGCCGTTGAAAGGTGCTCCAGTGCATCCCTTTGGGCTTGCCGCCCTCACCGTTCAGGATGCCGGGCTCCCACTTGAGTTTGTCCCGCAGAGTGTCCGCTCTCCGGGTCGCGCGGTCATCATCATTCTCCCGCTGGCACCTATACGCCAGCCGGTGACAGTGCCTGCAGGCAAAAACGCTACCACCGTGCAGTATCGCCACACGCCGCCCACAACCCGTCGCAGGGCAACGCCACCAAACCCGCTCGCCACCGAAACGGCACGCTGTCCTTTCTAGGCTAACTGGGTAACGCATGTCCTGCCATTCTCTGCTGCGTTCGCGTTGTCGGTAGGCAAACCAAACCCGGTCAGCTTCCACCGACAAATTGATAGATGCCACCACGTCGCCGTTCCGTTTCCATTGCCAGCCATAAGACATGCCGGCATTTAGAAAGCCGCTGCGCGACAACAGTCGAATGTCGATCTGCCTCATCTCATCGGTACAGTTTTTCCCCCGCTTACGTCCACTGCCAAAACCTCCCATCTTCGGTTCCTCCTCAAAAAATTTTCCGAAATCATTTGGCAAGTTCATCGTTTGATCAACGTCCAACGCAGGTAGCTTTTGAGCCAGTTCAGCCGCCACCGCTGCTTGCATGTCCTCTACCATTCATCGTCGCCGTGCAGCCGAGTCGTGAAGTTTTCAATCTCGCCAATGTTCATGGCCTGGGTGTGCGGCGAGCACCAGCGGTCGAAGTCAATTGCTGGTGTAAGATCGATAATTGCGCAATCGTGGCACCTAGCCTTGGGGTCTCAGCCCCGTTTCATCCGTCCCAATTTTTTGAAAACAGGCTTAGCGGTACGCTACAAAACCTACAAAACCTACTTCGCCGCGGCGCTGCAGAGGTTTTGTAGGTTTCGTAGCGTAGATGCCACCCGTGTTTTCATTTTTCAGGCGAGCCATCCAGCCGCCCATCATGGGCGCCCTTTCAACAGTATGGGGTGGATCAGGTATCGGTCGCTGGGTCTGCCACCCGCCGAGCCGGTGGGCACAATTTCCCGTGCAAGCCAGCCGTAATCGCACAGCAAGTCCGCTGCCTTGCGTACCGCGTCTGGTGTGCCCAGTCCCGCCCAATGCTTCACTGCCACCAGTCGGGCGGTGAACGTTTCTAATAGCACGTCGTCACCGTCGCGCAGCTTGCCCGCCTTAATTTTGTCCAATAGTTGCTTGGCCCCGGTTGTCTCCGGGATCACCGCCGCCGCGTACATTCGTTCCGCATGTGTTCGCAGGTAGTCGCCCCAAGCCAATGCCCGCAACAGTTCGCGCTTGTGGATCACGTTCCCGCTCTCGGGGGTGTCCACGAGGGCAAAGATTAGCGCCAGCGCCGGAACCAGCTTGCGGTACTTACTCAGGTGTGAAATGAGCGCCGGGTGCAGTTCCTCGCCGCGTATTTCCGTCTCGAATGGTTCCAGCCACTCCACAAACAGAGCTTGCGCCTCCGAGGAAAAACGCCATTCCTGTGGGGCGGTGTCGCTGGCGGGTTGCAGTGCGTTCAATCGCTCGAAGACCGCCCATGCTGCTTCTTTGGCCAGTGTGTCAGGCCGCTGGTCCACGTAGGTAAATTCTCGGCTAACGTCTGGCCACACGGCCAATCCGAAGCGCTGCAACAGGCCATCGTCACTCGCGCCGCCCGCCACCGCTTCGCGCACGTAGCTTTGCAGCTTGCCGGGTTGAATGCCGCCCAGCATGGCTAGGCATACTCGGGGGATGCAGTGGGTGCCTCGGATGATTCTGTCTACTGTGTACCCTTGATTCCCGTCATAGGCTTGCAAGTAAAAGGCGCGCGCCCCTTCCTGCCCTTGTCGGTCCATGCTGCACAGTAAACCGTGCATCTCATCGCGGTAGCTAAGGGTGCCCCAGGTGTTCACTTCCAGGATTTCGCCCAGCTTTTCAACCGTAGCATCGTTGACCACATAGCGCCGTGCCTGGGGTTCGGTCGGTGTATCCACCGGCTCCAATAACGCGCGTGCCTTAGCCGGATCTTTTGCCGCGTACGCCACTGCCCGTTTCTCATTTTGCTTCGTGGCTAGTTCTGCCACCTTGTAATCAAGTTCCCATATGTCATGCGCCGCCTGCCACCGTTCACGCGCTGTCGCTTCGAGCCGGTATAGGGTTTTCAGCACCTCGCCAAGCGCTGGGGATTTCATCACCCCTGGCCTACCCACAATCGCGCCCCACAGGTTCGGAACCACGCGCCAATCGTCGTGCGCCTTGGGGGCCACAACAGCACGCGCACCGATCAGGCTTGAAATCGCCACTACAGCCGCTACCGCCGGAAAGTCCGGGGGGCATTGCATCCGATGGGAAATGTCAGTCACCCAGCCGCGTAAAGCCTCGGGCAATAACTCTGGGTCAAAACGGGTCACCTGGGGCAAGCTATCAGGCAAGGGTTGGGGGCTGGGCCATTGGTCGCCAGCCTCAGATACTGGGAATGTGTTCCCCATCACCGGTTGTGCCATCGCAACACATGCCTGCACTGCCTCCACCCCGGCTAGCCGGTGTAAGTCGTTCATGTCGGTGTCTTTGTCACCGCGGCTCTGAGGGAACGTCGGCACCGCCAACCAGCCGTCCACAGCCCGTGCTGCATCGGTGGCCTTGGTTATTCCGGGGTTGCCTTCGGTCTGCCAATCGTCATCACCAGCCAGTACTAGCCGCATCTCTGGATATTTGGTGTGCAGTGCCTCAGCAACCGTCCGCAGGTTATTTGCATTGAAGGCCACAGCCACCGCCTGCCCCGTGGCCTGATGGATGCTCGCGCCCGTGGCGTACCCCTCGCACACGATCAACAAGCCGTCCGGCTTGCCGATGGAGTGATAGCAGCCCTTCATCCGTCCGCCAAATAGAAAGCGTTTGCCGCCTTCTGGGTCGATCACTTGTAGATTGTGCAGTGTGCCCGCTGCGTCACGCATTGGGATGAGCAGGGCGACGCCATCCACCTTTACGCCGTGAGCTAGCACGCCTTTGGCGCTGAGGTAGGGATGTTCCGTCGCGGGTGTGGCGGCCTTCCAACGTTGCGCCGCCAGAAATGCTGTATGCCGTTGGCGCTCTGCCGTATCTGCCTCGCGTTGTTTGCGCATCGCCTCCACCCGTTGCCGGTGGGCTTCGCGTTCGTCCGGCGTCATGGTGTCCGGGGCCTTAATGCACCATTGCTGCATGAAGCCTTTGCGCCAGCAGCCAAAGACACCAGCCGCGATACCATCGTTGTGCAGCACATACCACCCGGAATCGTCGCCGCGTTGCCCTTTACTGGAGAATCGGTGCAGCTTGCCGTCGGCGTGAATGTCGTTCGGCGGGGTCAGGCCCATGCCTGCCATCGCCGCCCGGAATTGCTCGATAGAGTTCGCCAGCATCACAGCCGCCCCCCAACTCGCGATAGGAAGCGCTCCGCTTTGTACGAGGTGGGCTGGTAACGAATCACTCCCCAGCATTCAACCCAAATGGTCATAGGCCGGTTGCTCGGGCCGATCTGGCGCAATGTGTGCCTCGACAGCGAAAGTGCAGCCCGCAGTGTTTCAAATGCTATGCCTGCATGCGGTGACGGGGGAAAATTCAGATCGTTGATAGCACCTGCCGTGGGGTTGCTGCCCCCGGCGGGCTTTTCTCTTGGGATGGTGTTGATCGCCATTGCCATCCCCTTAAGCCGTGCGGCTTTTTTTAACTTGGGCGGTCAGCCACTCGTCAATTTCCGCCTCGATCCAGCCAACGGCTTTCGCCCCGACCGATATCGGTTTCGGGAAGGTCGGGTCATAATCGCCCGGCCTCTTGGGGTTTTGCCGCAAGCGGGCATAAATGCTCGAACGGGAAAGCCCCGTACGGGCTTCAACCTGTTTGCGCCTAAGAATGGTTAGTGCGGAATGGGTTTGTGCGGCCATGTTTCGCTGTCTCCTGATGAAGGTGAAGCATTCCGGAACAGCCCGGAACATGGTTCAGCACAATATGCACGGTGTCGCCCTACGAATAGCCGGACAGGTTCAGAAAACCTGCCCCGGGAAATGGGTGTGAGAAGGACAGGTTTCGCCGAAAATGGGGGGTGGGTTTAAGTCGAAATTAGCCGTTAAACCAGTATCCGCGCGGCTCTTGGGGGTGGGTGGATTACTCGCCCGGGGTCCTGGGCGCACCGCCGCCAGGTTGCCAGTTCGCCACTTTCGCTGCTTCCTCGATTCCGGTTTCGTTCGGCTTCCCCTCATCGTCGGTCATGCCGAATTCCGCCGCATGTTCCCGCAGCCATTTTGCCAAGGCCTGTTTTGGATGTTTGCCGCCCGGATCAGTCACAGACTGCCACGCCCGCACCGCCGCTGCCAATTTGGGGGCATAGCGTGGATTCTTCGGATTAAGATAGTCGGGAGCGTCGGTCGTCGCCGGAAAGAAAAAGCCCGATCGGATACCGCGAGTTTCAAGCCATTGGCGCAGGGATTCAACATCTACCCTAGATTCCGCAAGGTCTATTGAATCATCGATTTCGCCGCATTTATGCCCGTTCATGTCGTATTCGTAATTTGGGATCAGCCGCCCCTTGATAGCACCTCGCCGGAAAGCGTTTGCAATTGCCGTCTTAGCAGCTTCATACCCATGCGGCCTCTCATGCATTTGCCAGTCTTCCGTATATCCGTTTTCTCCGCTTGGGTCACACTCGGCAAGCAATAGCGCTGCCTGAATGATGCTCAACTCATCACATAGCCGCCAGTAATCCAGGCTTTCCATATCGCCCCCTCAAGCCTCCCTTGGACCAAAACGCCACACCAGCCGGGCAAGGGTTTCCCGGGTTTCGCCTCAGGGATCAGCCTTGAACTAGATGCGGCAATATCGTTATGTCATCAGCGCGGTCAGATATCCAGTTTTGGCAAGGCTCTGACGATCTTCATTGTCTCTAGGCTCACGGTAATCACACGCAGCAGCAGTTCCAACGGGTAGCGCGGGTTGCCCATGGTTTCCACAGCCCAGTGGTTAGCGTCGTTGGTGATGCCGCTGTCCTTGTCAATCTTGATGCACTGGCGTTCTATCACCCAGTCGATGGCGGGCTTGCCGTTGACTACATAGTCATAAGCCTCTAACGGAATGCCACTAACGGTGATTCGACTATCGTAGTGAATAGTGCTCAGGTCTTTATCCTTGCCTATCTTACCGTAGCGCATCTTCTCCACGCGGTAGTCGACGGCGGACAGCTTACCCGTTTCTCCCTCCACCTTGGCGAGATACGGCGTGACAGTCTCGTAGTTCAGGTGCAAGTCGGCCAGCTTGCGACCCGCTTGCGAGAAGGCCCAGAAATCGGCTGCCTGCTTCACGCACGGAATGCGCGGAAGCTCTTTGCTCAGGTTGTCAGCGTACCGCTCGCGGTAGTCGGCTGAATGCAACAGGCCATAGACGTAATAGAACACGTCTTCCTTGCCGATCTGCTCGCCGGGATACGCCGATTGGAAATGGGCCAGTCCTTTATCTGTCAGGGCATCGCGCCGCTTGAGCTTGACCGGCTCGGTGGCATCGGCTTCAAACAAGCCGGGCTGAGCGTCATCCTGCTCTTGCGCGACCTCGTCGTAGAGATAGAGGGGGAAGCATTGCGAGTCACCATTGGAATGCAGATCAGGAAGCCGGTTAGAAATCAATGCAATTTGCCCATCGCCAGTGTGCTTGGCATTGACCATGATGACCACGTTCTCTGCACCAGTCTCCGGAAAAATCCGAGGCATCTGGTACACCATCTCGTTAAAACGGCGATTGAAATACATCCACTGCTTGGTATATGGCCTGTACAGGCCCTGCACCAAGCTGGATTCTTCAAAGCGGAATTGGCGATTTTTGACCAGCTCCGATTTCAAGGATCGTGTCCAACTGATTTTTCTTGGATCAGCATCAATGAACACGTCCACCAACTCTGCTTTCGATTTGTTATGCAGTGCCGCATGGGCTTGGGCAAAGCGTTGCACTTCATGGTTGTAGAAGGCGATCATCCGCGACATATTTGATGCCACGGCGTTCTTTGAAGCGTTGTAGCACCAGCTATCACGGTTGGTCACAACGCCCAATGAGAAGTTGTCAAAGAGCTTGGCCGCATAGCCCTTTTTGTCGCCCAGCACAATGAACTCACTGAAACTGTCCTCGCGTTGGTTCAGCCAGTCACCATGCTCATCAGGAACCACTGTTTGCCAAGCCCCAGCCTGCCCGATACCTGCCACGCTGCCGTAATTTGCTACCTTGGCCAACTTGTCTTCCCGACTCAGGTAGTCGCCAATGTCGTGGAATCGAATCTGGCCGTGCTGCGCTGCCTTGGGATTCTTGACCAGCAATGGAGATGGCGATTGGCGCGCGGCTACCGCTGCCAAAGATCTTGCCGCCTTCCTTGCGCGAAAGCTCCCCAGCAGTGCGCTGATTCCCCCGCAGGTGGAACACATAGATGCTGGAGAACTCCTCCGCCAGACACTTGCGCAGGCCATCGGCGGTATTGGCTTCCAAGAACCCGGCATTAGTCACAAAGCCGATCACCCCTTTGTCACCCACTCGGTCACTTGCCCAGCGGATGGCGCGGATGTAACTGTCATACAAGCCTTTGGAGAGAGTGGCTTGGCTCCGCGCGGCATAAGTGCTGCGGATGCGTTCGTCGAGGTGCGAGTAGGCCACGTTGTGGTTGTTGTCGTTCTCGCTCTTCTGTCCGATGGAATACGGCGGGTTGCCGATGATGACGCGAATGTCCAGCTTCTTCTGTCGTTTGCGTCGGGCACTGTTGTCTTCCAGTACGGCATCTACGGCAGGTCTTCCTTCTCGTACATCTGAAAGGTGTCGGTCAGGCAGATGCCTTCGAACGGCTGATACTTGCCGCCTACGATGCCGTGATAGACGGCCTCGATGTTGATGGCGGCGATGTAGTAGGCGAGCAGCACGATTTCGTTGGCGTGGATTTCGTGCTTGTACTTGTGCGGCAGTTCCTCAGGAGCGATCAGGCCGCTTTGCAGCAGGCGGGTGATGAAGGTGCCGGTGCCGGTGAAGGGGTCGATGATGTGGACGCCCTTGCTGCCCAGCGTCTGCGCCGAACTCAGTTTGCAGGATGTGGTTGACGCTGTGGATGATGAAGTCCACCACCTCCACCGGCGTGTAGACGATGCCCAGCCGACTCGGTCATCTTCGGAAAGGCGTTGCGGAAGAACTTGTCGTACAGCTCCACGACGATCTTCTGCTTGCCGATGGCGTTGTCGATGCCTTCGGCGCGCAGTCTTCACGCTGTCATAGAAAGCCTGCAGCGTGTCGGCTTCCTTATCCAGGCGGTGCTCCTGCAGCACGTCCAGCACACCCTGCATGGCCTTGCACATGGGGTTGTGCTGAGCGAAGCTGTAATCGCTGAACAAGGCATCGAACACGGGCTTGGTGATCAGGTGCTGGGCCAGCATCTCGATGATCTCGCCATCGGTGATGCTGTCGTTCAGGTCATCGCGCAGTTCCTTGGCAAAGTCATTGAACGCTTCACGCTCGGCTTCATGCGTCGGGTCTTCCAGGATGGCCCTGATGCGGTCGATGTGGGTACGGGCGATCTTCGCGATGTCATTGGCCCAGTCTTCCCAATGGTGGCGGTTACCCACCTTCTGCACCAGCTTGGCGTAGATGGCTTTTTCGATCTCGCCAATCTCGAATTGCAGATCGTGCTGGTCTTCCTTGGTGTAACGCTTCGGAGCCGGTTCGCCAATGGTGAAGCCGCCCTTGCCAGCATCGCCATTGGTCTTGCCAGCCGGGGCCTTGGTTTGCTTTTTCTGCACCTTGTCGGTGATGGCGATGACTTCCATCTTGCTGGTGTCGCGGCCAATCAGGTCCAGCTTGTTGACCATCGCATCAAAACGGTCATCGTGTGAGCGCAGGGCTTGCAGCACCTGCCAGACAACGGCGTAAGTCTTGTTGTCGTTCAGCGCCTCGTGCGGCTCCACGCCAGCCGGGATGACTACGGGCAGGATCACATAGCCACGCTTCTTGCCCGGCGCGTTTCGCATGACGCGGCCCACGGACTGCACCACGTCCACTTGGGAGTTGCGCGGGGTGAGAAAGAGCACGGCGTCCAGCGCAGGCACGTCTACGCCTTCGGACAGGCAACGCACGTTGCTCAGGATGCGGCAGGTGTCGGCTGGAGGTTCGGCCTTCAGCCATGCGAGTTTTTCTTCCTTCTCGCTGGCGTTCATGCTGCCGTCCACGTGCTCTGCCTCGCAGGCCAACGTGGCGGCAGTGTTGTCGTCCTCGGTGTTCCTGGTAAGCCTCCACCACGGACTTAAACATCTTCGCGATGTTCTTGGAGCTGACTTTGTGGGTCTTGGCTCCCTTGCTGACTTCGATGACCTGGCAGAAGGCTACAGCCCGCTTCATGGGGTCGTGGTCATCGATCAGATCGTCGCTCAGTCCCTGCTTGGACAGAGCTTTCCAGCAGCCGACGATCTTGGC
This sequence comes from uncultured Gammaproteobacteria bacterium, assembly GCA_963729605.1. Lineage (GTDB taxonomy): Bacteria > Pseudomonadota > Gammaproteobacteria > DRLM01 > DRLM01 > CAKKSB01. Next base: position 107,728 of record CAVSNY010000007.1, read on the forward strand.
CGCGTCGTCCACCTTGAGCTGGTTGTTCTCGTCCTTCAGCAGGCTTTGCAGGCGGCGGTTGATATGAGTTTCTTCCACCGACAGGACAATGACCTTGTAGTCGACCAGCAGGCCACGCTTAACCGCCTCAGAAAACGTAATGACGTACAACTCCTCGCCATAGAGTGCCTTATCGTCCATTGAACACAAGGCCACGTTGTCGCGCTCTGCTGTAGCTTTGGCGCTGTCGCCATAGATGCGCGGAGTTGCAGTCATGTAGAGCCGCTTGGCGGCCTTGATGAAATTGGCATCATGCACCTTTACGAAATTGCTTTCGTCCTCGTCGCCAAAGGTGGCGCCGGTGGTGCGGTGCGCCTCATCACACACGATCAGCTCAAAGTCGGCTAGGCCATGCGCTTTTTGAGCCTGGCTGATGACATCAATCGAGTGGTAGGTGCTGAACACCACACTCATGTGCTCGCCATCGTGGCGCCTGGCCATTTCCGCCGCCAGCCGGGCGGGCTGGGTGGTGGCGGGGTAGCGCAGCTCGTGGGTGAACGTCTGTACGGTGTCGTCATCCTTCTTGCGCTTCTTGCCCACGTCGCTGTCAGAACAGACGGCAAAACTGTGCAGAGGGATGCCACTTTCCTGAGTCCATTCGGTCAGGGTCTGGGACAGCAGGGACAGGCTGGGGACGAGGAAGAGCACGCGCTTTCCTTTGCCCGCTTGAGCCTCGGCAATTTTCAGGCTGGTAAGGGTTTTACCCGTACCGCAGGCCATGATGAGCTTACCCCGGTTAGCAGTCTGGAACCCCTTCAGGGTGGCATTCAGTGCATTGGTCTGATGGGGGCGTAGCGTCTTGGCGGCCTTGATGACCACGGCCTTCTTGGGCTGGTACTGCGCCCAGTCGATTTGGCTGTTTTCCAGGTCGAAAAGGTCGATCTTGCTGACGGGGGGCTGCTGGTCTCGCAGGGCATCTTCGGCGTGTTCGCTCCAATGCAGGCAAGTGCTGACGATGATGCGATGGGTGAACGGTTTTTTGCCCGAAGCAGTGAAGAAGCTGTCGATGTCGCTTTTTTGCGGCTTGTAGTCTTCGGCGTACAGCTTGCATTGGATGGCGTGATATTCCCCCGTACCTTGCGTTTTGGCGACCAGATCAATCCCAGCATCACGCCCATCCAGTCCTTGAAGCTTGGCCCAATCGGCATAAGTCCAGACATCGCTGTAGAGGTCACGATAGGTGGCCTCGTTGCGTAGGTAGCTCACGATCAGCTCTTCAAAGTAAGTGCCTTTTTCGCGCTCGGTTTGCGCGGCTTGTCTGAAATTGTCGAGTAATTGGGTCAGTGCTGTCTGTGCCATGAATTTATGTCTAGTTGTTTTGAGTTATTTTTCGCAGATTTTGGCTCGCACCTACCGTCACGCCGCTTGATAGGCTTTACCAAAAGGCCCGATGATGACTTTGCCGCCTCCGTCCTGTATCTGACTATCTACGAAGTCGGCCCACCATTGCAGCATTTCGCGTCGCTGGTCCGCATACTGCGCCCGGTTGTAGACGCCCCGGATGCCCTTGGTTTCATGGGCAAGGCATTTCTCGATCCAGTCTGAATTGAAACCCGCCTCATGCAAATGGGTTGAGGCTGTGCGCCGAAAGTCATGAATTACGAAATCGCGAACGTCGATTTCCAATGAGCGGACAACGTGATTCAGTGTACTATGTGCGATAGCTTGATTCAGATCGCCGCGACTTGGGAATACCCATTCCGAACCGCTTGCCAGAGTTTTTAGCTCTTCGAACATCGCGAGCGCCTGACGGGATAAATGGACAAGATGAGGCTTGTCCTTTTTCATCCTCTCGGCGGGGATTGCCCATTCTCCCTTCTCCAAGTCTAGCTCGGCCCATTTCGCGCCGATAAGCTCCCCCTTGCGGACCATGCACAGAATCAGTAAATGCAGTGCCAGCTTGTACGCCCGTTTCATGCTGGATTGGTAAATCGCCCTTAGCAACTTACCCACCTCTTCCGAGGTGAGCGCTACGTCCCGGCTCTTGGCTTGGGCAATGAATTTCGCCTCGATAGCCGCCGCTGGATTGAATTGGGTTTTCTCCCGCGCAATGGCGTAGGCGAAAAGCCGTTTCATCACGTTGCGAGTTTGTAGTGCCATTTGATCGGCACCGCGATTCTTGATCCTGTCGGTAATTGCCAAAATGTCGGTTACGGTCACGTCGGCAACGTGCTTGCTGCCAATCGCCGGGATCACGTCCTTTTCAAGAACGCGTTTGATGTTTCTGGGGTTACTGTTGGCTGGCTCCACGATCTCGGCGTACCAGCGCCGCGAAAAGGCCTCCATCGTGTCGGCTTCCCTTGCGGCCGCTTCATTGACTTTACCCTTCTCCCGGGTTTTCAAGCACCAATCTCGGATGAAGGCTTGTGCCAATTCCTTCGCGGCAGGAGCGGCATCTGGGGGGATGACGTCACCGCGCTTTAACGCCATAGGGGATAGTCCGCGTCTTGCCAGCGCCTTGCACGCATCCCGCCATGTCCGGGCTTCGGCCAAGGCGTAGGTTGGGTAGTCACCCAATGTGATTTTTTCCTGCTTGCTGCCACGACCGCCTAAACGGTAGCGAAGTCGGAATGTCTTGGTCCCGCCGGGTTGTACTTCTACGAATAACCCACCCTCGTCCGCCTCCTGATAGGCCTTGTCAGCGAGCTTCAGGTTTCGCAACCTGGTATCAGATAGCGCCATCATTCACCCCCCTTCCGCCATTGCGTGTGCCCACGAAAATCACCCTCATCTTGGGCACACCGTTTCACCTTAGGCGCACGGCCAAAAGCTTTATCTGGTGCGCCTCTCAGGGTGATTTACCCTCCTACTTACCCATAAAAAAGTGGTTTCTCCACTCTTAAAAAACTGCTATAAGGCACACGACCTCGGTATCATGGGCACACGTTATCTCATGTTGGGCACACATATGGGCACACATTTAAGCGGATTTGTGTGGAACATGCAAGCCAGCTTAGGAACAATAATCCCGCAGACATGCGGGATTATTGAGTAATTTGCGGTAGACTACGGACTGTGCTGGACTGATCGCTATTTTCCGATACAAAATTCGGCGAAGATGCGCCCCAACAAATCCTCATTGGTAAATTCGCCGGTGATCTCGCTCAAGGCCTGTTGCGCCAGGCGTAAGTCTTCGGCGAGTAATTCGCCGGCGCGCCGTTGGTGCAGCGAGTTCTGGCCTTGTAATAAAAAGGCATCGGCGCGGCGCAAGGCGTCGAGGTGGCGACGGCGCGCCATGAACACCCCTTCGCCGCCGCGATAACCCATTTGTTCGGCGAGGCGGCGCTTGAGTAAGTCGATGCCCGCGCCGTGTTTGGCGGAGAGCGCGACATGATCGCCGACCTCGTCTTCCCATTGCGCCGCCGCACGGCCGCTCAAATCGATCTTGTTGTGCACCACGGTCACCGGCAAATTCTCCGGCATCCGCTGCAATATCGCGCGGTCCTCGTCGCCCACGCCGGCGTGATCGTCCACCACCAGCAGAACGCGATCGGCGCGGACGATCTCCGCCCAGGCGCGTTGGATGCCTTGCGTCTCCACCGGGTCGGCGCTCTCGCGCAGACCAGCGGTATCGACGATATGCAGCGGCAGACCGTCAATGTGAATATGTTCGCGCAACACGTCGCGGGTGGTGCCGGGGATGTCGGTGACGATGGCGGTGTCGCGTTGCGCGAGTTGATTGAGCAGACTCGACTTGCCGGCATTGGGACGGCCCGCGATTACCAGCGTCATGCCGTCGCGCAGCAAGCGGCCTTGTTCGCCGGTTTTTAACAAGGCGTCGACGTCGGCGCCGAGGCCTTGCAATACGTCGGCGACGTGGCCGTCGGAGAGAAAATCGATCTCTTCTTCCGGAAAGTCGATGGCGGACTCGACGTACATACGCAAACGAATCAGCCGTTCCACCAGGGCGCGCACCGCCGTAGAGAATTCACCTTCCAGAGAGCGCAGCGCGGAACGCGCCGCGGCATGAGAGCTGCTGTCGATGAGATCGGCCACCGCCTCGGCCTGCGCCAAATCCAATTTGCCGTTGAGGAAGGCGCGTTCGGTGAATTCGCCGGGCCGCGCCGGGCGCGCGCCGAGACTCAGCACCCGTTGCAGCAAAAGATCCATCACCATGGGACCGCCGTGGCCGTGCAGCTCCAGCACGTGTTCGCCGGTGTAGGAATGGGGCGCGGGAAAATACAGGGCGAGGCCGTGATCGATGGCGCCGCCGTCGGCGGCGCGGAAGCTACGGTAATCGGCGTAACGCGGTTGGGGGACGCGGCCCAGCAATGCGGTGGCGATGCCGTTCACCAGAGGACCGGAGATACGCAGCATGCCCACGCCGCCCCTGCCGGGAGGCGTGGCCACGGCGGCGATGGTGTCGCTGGGATGATCCATGGTTCACCCTGCACCGGCGCGCCCGCGAAGGGGCGCCGTGAAATTAGGCCTTGGCCTTGGCGGCGGCCGCCTCGACGCGGCGGGTAATGTACCACTGCTGCGCGATGGACAGAATATTGTTCACCACCCAGTACAGCACCAGCCCCGACGGGAAGAACGCGAAGAACAGCGTGAACACGAAGGGCAGCGCCATGAAGATCTTCGCCTGCAGGGGATCCGGCGGCGGCGGATTGAGTTTTTGCTGGATATACATGGTGGCGCCCATGATCAAGGGCAGCACGTAGTACGGATCCTTGGTGGAGAGATCCTGCAGCCACAGGATGAACGGTGCCTGGCGCAGCTCCGCGCTTTCCAGCAATACCCAGTACAAGGCGATGAACACCGGGATCTGGACCAGGATGGGCAGGCAGCCGCCGAGCGGGTTGATCTTCTCTTTTTTATAGAGCTCCATCATCGCCTGGCTCATGCGCTGGCGATCGTCGCCGTAACGCTCTTTCAGCTGCGTGAGTTTGGGCGCGAGGCGGCGCATGTTCGCCATGGATTTGTAGCTGGCCTCTGACAACTTGTAGAACACCAGCTTGATGAGCAGGGTGAGAATGATGATGGCCCAACCCCAGTTGTTCACTATGCCGTGCACGAACTCCAGCACCCAGAACAGCGGTTTCGCGATGATGGTCAAGAAGCCGTAGTCCACGGTCAGTTCCAGACGCGGGGCGACGGTTTCGAGCCGGTTTTGCAGCTTGGGGCCGACGAACAGTTTCGAACTGAAGTTACCGCTGGCGCCCGGGGCGAGCGTACTTACCGGCGTCACCATGCCCAATACGTAACGGCCTTCGCCCAGGGCCTTACCGTAGGCCTGATTGACCTGGTCTTGAGACGACGGCACCCAGGCGGCCACGAAATAATGCTGGATCATCGCGGCCCAGCCGCCTTTGATCTCTTTGTTGAAATTGCCGCCGTCCATGTCGTCGAACGAGACTTTTTTATATTTGTCCTCTTCGCTCGACACCACGCCGCCGGTGTAGGTGTAGATGAGCGCCGATTCGCGTTCGGTGCGGCTGCGCTGGAATTGGCGGTAGAAACGCCCATTCCACGGCTCGGCGCCGCCGTTCACCACGTCATGGTTGACGTCGATCAGATAATCGCCGCGGTGAAAAACGTAAGTCTTGGTGACGGTGACGCCGTTCTCGCCGGTCCAGTGCAGCGGGACCCGCAACTCGTCGGCGCCGTCGGCCAATCGGTATTCGGCTTGTTCGGCGGTATACAGCGCGTGATGGTCGGGGGCGGCCGACGACGCCAACAACCCCGATTGCGCCACGAATATCTCGGTGCCGCCGTCGGTCAGCAACCGGAAGGGCTCGTTGGGTTTGTCCACCGCCACCGGGTAGGCGGTGAGATCCACTTGCCGCAGGTCGCCGCCCACGGTATCGATCTCTATCGTATAAAGATCGGTGACGACCCGAACACGCTGGCCCTTCCTCAATACCGATCCCTCGCCCGGCAGGGCGGCGGTTATCGCGGGGACATCGCCGGTCGCGGTGGCGCTGGCGCCCGCGGAGGCGGCGGCGCTGGGTACGTCGCTCGCGGCGGGCGGGGTGGTGGTGGCAACGGGCGCGGCGGGCGGCTTATTGTAGTCGGCTTGCCACGCGTCCCAAAGCAGGATCACGACCACGCTGAGGGCGGCGAATAAAATGAGACGTTTGTTTTCCATTTTTAGGCGTGCCGGTGAGTTTTTTCAGGAACGGGGTCGCAACCGCCGGGATGCCAGGGATGACAACGCGACAGTCGGCGCACGGTCAACCAACTGCCTTTGAGGAAGCCATGCTCGGCGACCGCGGTCTCGGCATAAGAGGAGCAACTCGGATAAAAACGGCAATGACTGCCCATGAGGGGGCTGATGCCGTAACGATAGGCGCGAATGAGGATGATCAGGACCTTGCCCATTGCTCCAGTTTCTTCCAATGTTCTTCCAGCTTGGCCCGCAACTGCGGGTTGGTTTGCTGAATCGCGGGGGCCTTGCCTATGACCACGATATCCAAGCCGGCGAGATCTTTCGTGTGGTGGCGAAAGCTTTCCCGGATAACACGTTTTAGTCGATTGCGGTCCACGGCCTTGCGCGCGCAGCGGGTCGAGATGACCAGGCCCAGCCGCGGTTGGTCGCCGGTATTGGTTCGCGCCAATACCGTAAACCCGCTGGAACCGCTGCGGTAAGCCTGATCGAAAACCCGCTGAAATTCGCTAGCCTTGACCAGCCTGTTGCGCCGGGAAAAACTTCGACGATCACCACCCAACGTTGCGCGCGGCGTTGTCAGGGGGTAAGACGTACCCGCCCCTTCGCCCGGCGGTTTTTCAAAATCTGGCGTCCCTTGGCGGTGCGCATGCGGGCGCGGAAGCCGTGGGTGCGTTTGCGGTGAATCACGCTGGGTTGAAAGGTTCTTTTCATAGCACTGTCCGTCTAAAATCGAGGTTTACCACACACCGCCCGGCGGGATGATCGCATGCGTCGGCCCGTGATCCGCCGCTAATAAAAGCCGTCGGCGACGAGTCTAAGCCATTGCCACCGGGGGCCAGGCGGAAAGCGCGCTAGGGTAACGAGTTTGGTCGAAGACTGTCAATAGCGACGGCGGGGCCAACCGGCGTTGAGGGGTGTGGATAACTTGAATCAAGAGGTATAGACTGCTTCGCTCGCGGTAGTGTGTGGCCTGATAAATTCGTGGGGCGAAGGGGGACTGGTGCGTGGAAACCTCGTTGTGGCAAAAGTGCGTTGATCACCTCGAGGGGGAGTTGACCCCACAGCAGTTCAATACCTGGATACGGCCTTTGCACGCCGTGGAAGACGGCGAATCTTTGCGTCTGCTCGCCCCCAATCGCTTTGTGCTCGATTGGGTCAATGACCGCTTTTTAGGCCAGATCAGTCAACTGGTCTGTTCCCTCAAGGAAGGCAATCCGGCTCAGGTGACCTTGGAAGTGGGGACGGCCCGCACGCCGCTGGCGGCGCCCGTCCTCGCCGTCAGCGAAAAACCGGCGCAGACCCATTCCGGGTTTCGTCGCAGATCCGACACCGGCCGCGGCGCCGCCACGGTGATCAATCTCCGTCCCGAATTCACCTTCGACAACTTCGTCGAGGGTAAATCCAACCAGTTGGCCCGCGCGGCATCGGTGCAGATCGCGGAAAATCCCGGCACCGCCTACAATCCGCTGTTCATTTATGGCGGCGTGGGTTTGGGCAAGACCCATCTGATGCACGCGGTCGGTAATTTGATGCTGAAGCGCAAGCCGTCGGCGCAAATCGTCTATCTGCACTCCGAGCGCTTCGTCGGGGATATGGTCAAGGCCCTGCAACACAACGCCATCAATGAATTCAAACGTTATTACCGTTCGGTGGACGCCTTGTTGATCGACGACATTCAATTCTTCGCCGGCAAGGAACGTTCCCAGGAGGAATTTTTTCACACCTTCAACGCCCTCTTGGAAGGTCAGCAACAGATCATTTTGACCTGCGATCGTTATCCGAAAGAGGTGGACGGTTTAGAGGAACGCCTGAAATCCCGTTTCGGATGGGGCCTCACCGTCGCCATCGAACCGGCGGAGCTGGAGACCCGGGTCGCCATCTTGATGAGCAAGGCCGCGCAGATGAACACCGAACTCACGCCCGAGGTGGCCTTCTTCATCGCCAAGCGTATCCGTTCCAATATCCGTGAATTGGAAGGCGCCTTGCGGCGGGTGGTGGCCAATGCGCGGTTTACCGATCGCAACATCACCGTGGATTTCGCCAAAGAGGCGCTTAAAGATTTACTTGCCTTACAGGACAAATTAGTCACTATAGAAAACATTCAAAAGACCGTGGCCGAATATTACAAGATTCGGGTGACGGATCTGTTGTCGGAGCGCCGCAGCCGCTCGGTGGCGCGGCCCCGGCAGTTGGCGATGGCCTTGTCCAAGGAGCTGACCAATCACAGCCTGCCGGAGATCGGCAAGGCCTTTGGCGGCCGGGACCATACCACGGTATTGCATGCCTGCCGCAAAATTCGCGAGCTGAAAGATCAGGAAAGCCGGATACAAGAGGACTATTCAAACCTGTTAAGAACCCTGACTACTTAGGTTGGATAAGCTGTGGGTAAATCCTCCTAAACTTCGAACACTATAGTTATTCACAATTCACGCACAGGTTGATAACCGGGGTTGATAGCTTGGCTTAAGGGGTTTACCAACAGATTAAGTTTTTGATTTAAATATTTTTAATCCACATGATAGTGGTTTTCCACAGGCCTAATTACAGTAATAAGTTTAAATCTTAGGTATAGAGATTATGAAATTTACTATTCAGCGCGAAGCCATTTTAAAACCTCTGCAGACCGTGAGCGGTGTCGTCGAACGCCGGCAGACCTTGCCCATCCTATCGAACGTCTTGGTCGACGTTTCGTCGGCGGGCCTCGCGCTGACGGCCACCGATCTCGAAGTCGAAATGCGAGTGACCGCTCCCTTGGATTCACCGCAAGGCGGTAAAACGACCTTGCCGGCACGCAAATTCATGGACATCTGCCGGGCCTTGCCGGAAGGGGCGCAATTGGATATCTCCGTGGAGAAAGACCGTGCGGTCATCAAGTCCGGGAAGAGCCGCTTCGTCCTGGCCACCTTGCCGGCCGGGGAATTTCCCAGCATCGAGGAAATGCGCCCTAGCTTGGAATTCTCCATCTCCCAGGGGATGTTGAAACGCTTGATCGAGCGTACCCAATTCGCCATGGCGAATCAGGACGTGCGTTATTATTTGAACGGTTTATTGCTGGAAATGGACGCCAATGAACTGCGCGCGGTCGCCACCGACGGTCATCGGCTGGCCTACTGCGCTATCCCGAATTCAATTAAAATTGAAGAAAATCAAAGTGTTATAGTTCCAAGAAAAGGGATAGGCGAACTACAGCGCTTGCTTTCCGATATCGATTCACCGGTTCAGGTGCAGATCGGCACGAATCATATTCGCGTGATGACGGATGAATTGAAGTTCACCTCTAAGCTCATCGACGGTCGTTTTCCCGACTATCAGCGGGTGATACCCCAAAACGCGGATAAGCTGGTGATTGCCGATCGCGATATCCTGCGCCATGCCGTGCAACGGACTTCGATCCTCACCAATGAAAAATATCGCAGCATTCGTTTGCAATTGGAGCCGGGGACGCTGAAGGTGCTGGCCCATAATCCTGAACAGGAAGAAGCCGAAGAGGAAATCGCCGTGGAGTATACCGGCGGCGGGTTGGAAATCGGTTTTAATTCCACGTACATCGCCGATGCGCTGGCGGCGGTCACCGGTGATACGGTTGAGCTGCGTTTATCGGATCCCAATAGCTGTTGTTTAATCCAGGCGGCGGGCGATACCCACTGTAAATATGTCGTGATGCCCATGAGGCTGTAGCGGTAACAGTGAAAAAATATAGGCTGATCGCCGGCCGCTTGATATTTATCAGTCTGGAAAGAAGTCCATGGCGCTTAGCCGGCTGGACGTAACCAAGCTTCGAAACCTCCAAACCGCCCGTTTATTGCCCGGTCCCCGATTTAATCTGTTTTGGGGCGGCAATGGGGCGGGTAAAACCAGCGTCCTTGAAGCGGTTCATCTTTTGGGCCGCGGTTGTTCCTTCCGAACCAGCGATCTTCGTAATTTATTGGCCCATGGCGAGGAAACCTGCGTGGTGGCGGGCAAGTTATTGGGTTCGGGTGTGGGGCTGGGTACCGAATTTGATCGCAACGGCGCCACCTATCGGATTGACGGCAACCTGGCACCGAACCGGGCGGCTTTATCCGAACGCCTGCCGGTGATATTTTTTGGGCCGGACAGTCACCGTTTACTCGCGGACGGACCACAACTGCGGCGCCGCTTCATGGACTGGGGCGTGTTCCACGTGGAACCCCGGTTTCTTACGATATGGCGGCGTTACCAACGGGCACTCAAACAACGTAATATGGCCTTGCGCACCGGCCAGGCACTCGATGCCTGGGATGAGGAGCTGGTGATATCCGCCCAGGAAATTACTCGATTTCGCGCCGCTTATTTGACCCGGCTGATCCCCCAAGTCGAGCGCTATCTTCAAGAACTTTGTCCATTGGATTCCATCTCGTTTGGCCTCGCGCCGGGTTGGCGGCAGGATACCGAGTATTCGAAGGTTTTAGGCGGTGGACAAGAACAGGATCGGCTGTTTGGTTATACCCGATATGGGCCTCACCGGGCCGATCTCATCATCAAAGTCGGTGGGAAGCCCGCCAAAGACGTCGTTTCCCGCGGTCAACAGAAGCTGCTGATTTGTGCGCTAACCTTGGCGCAGGCGGTGGTAGTGAATACCTATAATTCCAACCCCAGTGTTTTATTGATTGATGACCTCGCGTCGGAGCTGGATCCACCTCACCGTTTAAAATTATTGCAGTTACTGGCGGAACTGGGTGGCCAGGTATTCATTACCGCGACCGAGCAGTTAATCCTGCCCTCAGAATTCAAGGCCGAGTTAACCGTGTTCCACGTGGAACACGGCGCGATAAAGCCCCAAGCCTGATCCCCATAGTCTCTATCTTATTGTTATTACAGATTATCAGCTGCTGTTTTGCGGCTAGAGGTGCTATAATCGGCCGATTGTGATAGGAGCCTGCCATGTCCGCAGAAGCCAAAACCTACGATTCTTCGAATATCAAAGTGTTAAAGGGGTTAGACGCCGTTCGTAAGCGCCCGGGGATGTATATCGGCGATACGGATGACGGCACCGGTCTGCACCATATGGTATTCGAGGTGGTGGACAATGCCATCGATGAGGCCCTGGCGGGTTATTGCACGGAAATCCAGGTCATCGTGCACGCGGACGGCGCCGTTACCGTCACCGACAACGGGCGGGGTATCCCGGTCGATATCCACCCGGAAGAAGGCCGCTCCGCCGCCGAGGTGATCATGACCGTCCTCCACGCCGGCGGCAAATTCGATAGCAGCTCCTACAAGGTGTCGGGTGGATTGCACGGTGTCGGTGTTTCCGTGGTCAACGCCCTCTCCGAAGAGTTGAGTTTGACCATACACCGCGACGGTAAAGTCTTCCAACAGACCTACCATCTCGGCAATCCCGATGCCCCCCTGGCCGAAATGGGACCGAGCACCGCGACCGGCAGCACCGTACGCTTCAAACCCAGCACGGTCATCTTCACCAATACCGAGTTTCATTATGACATTCTAGCCAAACGCTTGAGAGAGCTGTCTTTTTTGAACCAAGGGGTACGCATCAAGCTGCTCGACGAACGTACCGATCGCTCCGATATTTTTGAATATGAAGGCGGAATCCGCGCCTTTGTCGAACACCTCAATCGCAACAAGACGCCGCTGCATCCCTCGGTGTTTTATTTTTCCGCCGAGCGGGACCTCACGGTGGTGGAACTGGCGATGCAATGGAATGATTCCTATCAGGAAAACATCTTTTGTTTCACCAATAATATCCCGCAGCGTGACGGTGGCACCCACTTGGCCGGTTTTCGCAGCGCGCTGACCCGTACACTCAATCAATATATTGAAAACGAAGCCAAAAAAGCCAAGATCGTCACCACCGGCGACGACGCGCGGGAAGGCCTCACCGCGGTCCTGTCGGTAAAGGTGCCGGATCCCAAATTCTCGTCGCAGACCAAGGAAAAACTGGTGTCTTCCGAGGTGAAGGGCGTGGTGGAGTCCGCCGTGGCCGAAAAACTCCAGGATTATCTCCTTGAAAATCCTGCGGAAGCGCGCGCCATCGCCGCCAAGATCATCGATGCGGCCCGTGCCCGCGAGGCCGCCCGCAAGGCCCGGGAGATGACCCGCCGCAAGGGGGTGCTGGACATCGCCGGTCTGCCCGGCAAGTTGGCGGATTGCCAGGAAAAAGATCCCGCCGCGTCCGAGCTGTTCATCGTCGAGGGCGATTCCGCCGGCGGCTCGGCCAAGCAGGGCCGCGACCGGCGCTATCAAGCCATCCTGCCGCTCAAGGGCAAGATCCTCAATGTAGAAAAAGCCAGATTTGACAAAATGTTATCCTCGCAGGAAATCGGCACGCTGATCACCGCGCTCGGCTGCGGCATCGGCCGCGAGGAATACAATCCGGACAAGCTGCGTTATCACCGCGTCATCATCATGACCGACGCCGATGTCGACGGCTCCCACATCCGCACCCTGCTGCTGACTTTTTTCTACCGGCAGATGCCCGAACTCTTCGAGCGCGGCCACCTGTATATCGCCCAGCCGCCGCTCTACAAGGTGAAAAAGGGCAAGCAGGAGCGCTATGTAAAAGACGACCACGAACTCAACGCCTATCTGTTGGAGACCGCGCTGCAAGAGGCCCGGCTGTTCGTCGCCCACGATGCGCCGGCCATCAGCGGCGAGGCCTTCGAACAAATGGCCAAACGTTACCTGGCGGTGAAGGCCACCATCAAACGCCTCGCACGGCGCGTACCCGAGGCGGTGTTGGAACAGATGATCGATATGCCGGTCTTCCCGGCGGCGGATTTTCGCGATCGCGCCAAGGCCCAAGCGTGGTTCGCCAACTTGCAGCAGGCCTTGGCCGGCGGCGGTCTTTCCCATTACGAAATCAGCGTGGAGCGGGACGAAGGCGCCGACACCTATCACGCCGTCATCAACGAGACGGCGCACAGCGTCACCAGCACCAAAATTCTCCGCGTGGAATTTTTCAATTCCGGCGAATACCGCGCGATAGTCGAGTTGGGACAACAATTACAAGGCCTGCTCGGCGAAGGCGCCTATGTGCAGCGCGGCGAACGCAAGCTGGCCGTGAGTTCGTTCAAAGCCGCGTTGGACTGGATCATGGAAGAGGCCAAGCGTGGACAGCACATTCAGCGCTACAAAGGCCTGGGTGAAATGAATCCCGAACAGTTGTGGGAAACCACCATGAATGTCGAGACACGCCGCTTGCTGCAGGTGCGAATCGAAGACGCGGTGGCCGCCGATGAAATTTTCACGACCTTGATGGGCGATCAGGTCGAACCGCGCCGCGAGTTCATCGAGAAAAACGCCTTGTCGGTTTCAAATCTGGACGTCTGAAATTTAAATGAGCCGATTAAACGCGCAGGGGACCTTCAAGTCCTTTTTTACGCGCTGGATCGCGGGCACTCCACGATAATCGTATCGGTTTAAGGAAGCCCTGAATAATTCCATCCTGGAATTTTCAGAGCACGGGCAGCGAAAATGGGCTTTTCACTTCCCTTCATTTTCAATGGCTGACACCATTGAAAATGGCGGCACCTCCGTATGCCGCGGGAACCTCTGAATAAATCAGAGGTTCCTTAAATTACCCGGCGACGTTCGTCGCGCGTATCCTGCCGTCGACCGAACTCAATGAACCTCATTCAAATCGGCCGCGAGCAAGGTCGCACCCAATAAGCCGACCCGTGCATTGAGTATCACCGACACCGGCATATCGTTCACCAAGCCGCTCATGCGGCCTTTCTCACGATAAGCCGCCATGAAATCATCCAAGCTAAAGGCGCGCAGGAGTTTGGGCGCGATACCGCCGGCCAGATAAATACCGCCGTAGGCCAAGCTCACCAAGGCGAGATCACCGGCAATCGCGCCGTAAATCGAAATAAACAATTGTATGGCCCGCCGTGCCAGCGGATCGCCGGCCTCGGCGCGCGCCGCGATCGCCGCCGCGGGATCCGGATGATCCGCGAGATCGGCCGCTGACGCGACCGCCTCGCCATTTTCCGAGACAAGAAAGCGAAACATGTCCACCAAGCCCGGTCCCGACACCACGCGCTCGCAGGAAACGCGGCCGTACAGCCGCTGCAGATATTTTAATAATTCCATCTGCACGGCATCGGTGGGGGCGAAGTGGATATGGCCGCCTTCGGAGGGGAAAATGCGATAACGTCCGTCCGCCCACATCAGCTGCGCCACCCCCAGGCCGGTGCCGGCCCCGACCACCAGCCGCGGCGCCCGCGCGTGCGCCGGCACGGCGTTGAGCGGGGCGAGATCGTCCGGGCCGAGCGCGTCGATACCGGCGGCGACGGCGTGAAAATCGTTAATCAAACGCACCTGTTCCAAGCGATGGGCGGACTGCAAGGCCAAGCTATCCATCCGCCACGGCAATTGAGTGATCTTGGCGTGACGATGACCGTGTTCCGGACCGCTTACCGGACCGGCGACACCGAAACACGCGCGGGTAAGGCCGCCGCGCGCCGCGGGCGGCGCATGCGCGAAAAAATCGGTTAATACGCTGTCGAAATCGCCGTAGGCTTGACTGGAATAAGTTTGCTCATGCAACACGGCGCAGCGCGAGCCTTGTACGTCGGCGATGTGCAATAAGGTTTTGGTGCCGCCGATGTCGCCGGCCAGCACCTTCATGAACGCAAGGCCTCCGGCAACAGGCGGGCCGCTTCTTTATCGATGTACCACTCCAAAACACCTTGCGGATTGATGAGCTGCACCGGATAAGGAGGGAGTGCGGTGCGGGCGCTGAACACGTCGCGCAGGATCGGCGCCTTCTTTTCGCCGTCGACCAGAATCAATACGTGACGGGCATGATCGATGACCGGCAAGGTGAGCGTGATGCGCCAGGTTTGCAGTTTTTCGACGAAGACCGCCTCGACCAGGCGCGCCCGTTCATGCAACACCGGCGTGCCGGGAAACAGCGAAGCGACGTGGCCGTCGGGGCCGATACCGAGCAGCAGCAAATCGAACTGCACGACACCTTGCGCCGACATCGGCAGCCGGGAGCTGAGCAATTGCGCGTATTTGGTCGCCGCTTCATGAATATCCTCCCGCTCCCCTTCCATGCGATGAATCTGCGCGGGCGGAATCGGCACATGATTGAGCAAGGCGTCTTTGGCCTGGTAATAATTGCTGTCGGGGTGATTCGGCGGCACGCTGCGCTCATCGCCGAAATAGACGTGCACCCGATCCCAGGCGATGCGATTGGCGAAGTCGGGATTGGCGAGCCGGCGGTACAAGGCGCGCGGCGTGGAACCGCCGGAGAGCGCGACATGAAATTTACCCCGCGCCGAGATGGCCGCTTCCGCCAACTGCGCCCAGCGCTGCGCGGCGGCGTAATTGAGCGCATCGCTATCGGCGAACAGGCGTAAATCACCCATGATCATCTCGGCACTCCCTGGCTGCGGTAAATGCAAGCGGTATGTTCATTATAACCACCTTGCGTCTAAGTGCGAGAGGGTGCGGTGATTTAAAGAAACTCTGAATAAGTGCGTCTTTGAATTGCGCGGGCGCGGCGGCTCCCGCGTCCGGCATGAAGGCTCCCCGGTCCGGCGGAAAGCGAAACTTGCGATTTTCGCTTTCTTTCATCGACTAACCACCATTTGAAAATGGCAGCAGTACCCCGCGCGTCGCCTTCACCCCTGAATCAATCGGAGGCGGCTTAACTAAAAACGCTCGCGAAGGCCGCGTTTTTCGCCAGAGGCGGCCATGAAAAATCGCGGATCACACAAGCCGCAGTTCACGGCGTGCATCACGCGGGTATTAACAGGACATTCTTAGCTGCAAAGACGCAAGGCCAAGCGGGCCTGGGTGACGAAGTTTAAGACATTGCGCATATCATCGGCGACGATCGGCCGCATTGAAATCGGACGGTCCGCGTAGAAAAAGCCGACCGGTTTACCGTCATAGCTCACCGCGGCGACGATAAAGCTTTTAACGGCGGCGATACGAAGAAAATCCTTGGGCAACAGCGCGGCGTAGGCGAAATGGGCGACATCCTCCACCAATACGTCCCCCCCTTCCAAAAGTATCTTGGAAAAAAAGTCGCGCTGCGGTTCGATGGGCAGCGCAAAAAATTCTTTCATTTGCTCGCGGCCCTGTCCCACCGCCAGACGGGCGACATAATTGCGGCGATCCGGCGTCACCAGGCATAAAATGACCCGATCAAATCCCACGCCGCGCTGGATGCCTTCGAGTACCTTGACGAACACCTGGTTCAAACGCGCGCCTTGCGCGATCATGGCGCTGATCTCTTGAATCAAGGTCAGCTGTATCTGCGCCTCGTGGACCGTTGCGGCGGGCGGCGTCGGAGCGGCGGCGGTAACGTCGGCTGGTGCGGTGGCCTCCTGAGAGACGGCGTGGGTAAGCGCATTAGCCGCTGGTTTGGCCCGGGCCGTCACCGCCGCGGTTGCGTCGGTATTTTCCTTGGACGGCGTACCGGTCCGCGCGAGGGCTTGGTCTTTAGCCGCGGCGGCGGGTTGTTCATTACCCGTGCTGGCAAAATAAGAGAATTGACGCGCCCATTTGTCACGGGCCGTATCGTCGCCGCCGCCCAATAAAGGCTTGAGCAGATTCTTGTCCAAGCCGTAATCGTGGGCCAGCGCGCAGGACATGCGGAAGGCTTCATCCAAGCTGTGTTCGATGAGACCCTGACCCAAGCCGGTGGCCGCCGCGAGATTGTGCATGGAATTCGCGAAGCGTTCCGCGGCGTCGTTGCTCTCGACATACAAGGCGCCCACCAAGTCGTTGGCGAAAAAGGCCAGCGCGCGATTGATCTGCAAGCGGTCATGCAAGACGCCGTTGATTTTGACCGAGGTGCGCGCCATGGAGCTCACCACCAGCGGCGGAAACTCCCAGCTCTTGGCCAAATCCTGGCCGATGGCGTCGAAGCTGGTGCCGAGCACGCCGTGCTCGGCTTGGCTATGCGTCACCTTCGCCAATTTTTGTTGCTCATGTATCGTTATGAATTCTTGCGGCAACACGTAAGCCACGATGATCTCGCCCAGATTGTGGAGCAAGGCGCACACATAACTCTCTTCGATATCCTTGACGCCGCACTTGGCCGCCATGGTGCGCACCACGCCGGCCGCCAGATAAGAACGCACCAGCATGCGGCTCATGTCGACCGCGGTGTTGGATTTTTGAAAGCTCTCTATCAATTTTAAAGTGAGGGTGAGATTACGCACGGTCTCGAACCCCATCATGATGACGGCGCGCGAGACCACGGATATTTTACCGAGGCCCCGGTTGTAATAAGCCGAGTTGGCGAGGCGCAAGAGTTTGGTGCTCAAGCTCGCGTCCTTCAACACCTCCTGAGCCACCGCCATGGCGTCGGCCTGGGGATCGGAGCTGACCCGCCGCACGGTATTGATGCTGGTGCTGAAGATGGGAAGATCGCCGAGCCGGTCCATGCCGGCCTTGATCCGCGCCATGGTGGCGTCGTGACTTTGCTGATTGACGGGAATCCCCACCAGCATCGAAGAATCCTTTTTCATTTCAGCTCTCTATCCTCAAAATGCCGCTACCGTCACAAAACCTTGCCCAGTAGAGTTTACGGGAGCTCGGTCCCAGGTCTTGAGCCGATTTGGAAAATAGTTTTCGAATGCGCCGCCGGCTGAGGCAGGTTTGACGATGGCGGCCGCGAGGGGTGGGCCGACAGCCCCATTTTCGCCGATCCAAAATTGAAAAAGGAAAGCCGACGTTTACGGAACACACGGGCTGACCGGCGACGTCGGCCGGTGTTAAGAGGCCTGCCGTTCCAGGGTTACGAAACTATAGGCGTAAGGATTTTTTTCGTCCGGCCCATGGTCTTCACGGGCCGTTTCGCGCCACGCCTCGGGATCCACCGCCGGGAAAAAGGCGTCACCGGCGAAGCGGTGATGAATTTCGGTGAGATACAAACGCCGCGCGTGCGGCAACAGCTGTTCATAAAACGACGCGCCGCCGATGACCATGATTTCGTCGGCGTCGCCCGCGGCGGCGAGCGCCTCGTCTATCGAGTGGACGACCGTCACGCCCGCGGGACGATAGTGGCGATCCTGGGTGACGACGATGTTGTCGCGTCCGGCCAGCGGTTTGCCGATCGAGTCGAAGGTCTTGCGCCCCATCAGCACCGGCTTGCCCAGCGTGACGCGGCGGAAGTGTTGCAGGTCGGCGGGCAGGCGCCACGGCAGACGGTTGTCGATGCCGATCACCCGTCCTTCGTCCATGGCGGCGACGAGAGAAATGATCATCGCGCTACACCGCCACCGGTGCCTTAATGGCGGGGTGAGATTGATAATCCAGCAACTCGAAATCCTCATAGCGAAAATCGAAGATCGACCGCACCGCCGGGTTGAGTTGCAGGCGCGGCAAGGCATACGGCGCGCGTGACAATTGCAGTTCCGTCTGTTCGAGATGATTGAGATAGAGATGGGCATCGCCGAGGGTGTGCACGAATTCGCCGGGTTTCAGGCCGGTGACTTGCGCGACCATCAAGGTCAGCAGCGCGTAAGAGGCGATATTGAACGGCACGCCGAGAAAGATATCGGCGCTGCGCTGATAGAGCTGGCAGGACAGCCGTCCCTCCGCCACGTAGAACTGAAAAAAGGCATGGCAGGGCGGCAGCGCCATGCGTTCGATGTCGGCGACGTTCCAGGCGCTGACGATCAGACGCCGCGAGTCGGGATTCTTTTTGATCTGCTCGATCACTTGGCTGATCTGGTCGATATGCCGGCCGTCCGGCGCCGGCCAGGAGCGCCACTGATAACCGTAGACCGGCCCGAGTTCGCCGTCGGCGTCGGCCCATTCGTCCCAAATGCTCACGCCGTTATCGCGCAGATATTGGATATTGGTGTCGCCTTTGAGAAACCACAGCAGCTCGTGAATGATCGACCGCAGGTGCAGTTTTTTAGTCGTCACCAGCGGAAAGCCGGCGGCGAGATCGAAACGCATTTGATGACCGAACACGCTCAGCGTGCCGGTGCCGGTGCGGTCTTCCTTGCGCACGCCGTGTTGTTTGACGTGGCGCATCAATTCCAGGTATTGCTTCATCGCCGCGACCTTTCGTCGAGAGGTTTTTTTTCGCCGGCCGTTCGATGCGCCCACCACATCAGCGCCGCGCCGCCGACGATCAGCGGCGCCGACAACAGCTGGCCCATGGTCAGCCAATCGAAGGCGAGATAACCCAATTGAGCATCCGGCTCGCGCACGAACTCGACGCAGAAACGGAACGTACCATAACCCAACAGGAACAGCCCCGACACCGCCATCGCTGGCCGCGGTTTGCTGGAATACAGCCAGAGGATGACGAATAGCAGCACGCCTTCGAGCAGCGCTTCATAGAGTTGCGACGGATGGCGCGGCAGCGGCCCGCCCGTCGGAAAAATCATCGCCCACGGCACGTCGCTGACCCGCCCCCACAACTCGCCGTTGATGAAATTGCCGATGCGCCCGGCGCACAGGCCGATCGGCACCAGCGGCGCGGTGAAGTCGGCGACCTGGAAAAAACTTTTATGGTAACGGCGGCCCAGCAGCCACATGGCGACGATCACGCCGATCAGCCCGCCGTGAAACGACATGCCGCCTTCCCACACTTTGAAAATGCGCAAGGGTTCGGCGGCGAAGGCCGGGAAATCGTAAAACAAGATATAGCCCAGACGGCCGCCCAGCACCGCGCCCATCGCGCCGTAAAAAATCAGATCCGCCACCTCTTGATCCGACCAGCCCGACGCGGGGCGGCGCGCCCGCCAGCGGCCCAGCCACCAGGCGGCACCGAAGCCGATCAGGTACATCAATCCATACCAATGGATTTTGAGCGGGCCGAGCTGAAGGGCGACGGGATCGATATTCGGGTAGGTCAACATGCGGGCGCCTGCGGCTGAATAGCCGGTATTGTAACGATTTGCGGCGGGCGGGGTAAAACCTTTGCGGCGGGCGCGGGATCAACCGCGATTGCGGTAGAGGGTGTGCAGCCGCATCACTTTGTCGACGTAATTGGCCGTCTCAGGATAAGGCGGAATGCCGCCGTAACGCAGCACGGCGTTTTCGCCGGCGTTATAGGCGGCCAGCGCCAGGCGGACGTCGAATTGGAATTGTTCGAGCAAAAGACGCATGTAACGCACCCCGCCCATGACGTTCTGGGTGGGATCGAAGACATTGCTCACGCCGAAGCGTTGCGCGGTGGCCGGCATCAGTTGCATCAGGCCCGAGGCCCCTTTGGGGGAAATGGCGCGGTCGTTGAAAGCCGACTCGGCCTGGATGATGGCATGTACCAGGGCCTTGTCCACTTGGTAATCCGCCGCGGCGCGGGTCACGATGCTGTCGAGGTGAGCCGGCGGCTGCATGGCCCGCAGCGGCGCGCTAAGTTTGCGGCCCGGGCTGTACGACACTTTGGTGGCGCGCGAGCCGGCGGCACGGTATTTCTTCACCTCCACCAAGGTGTCGCGCCGGTCATGGCTGCGGATGTTGGTGTAGTTGAGCACCCCGTTTTCATCGCGGTAGACGTAGATGTCCGACTGGGCCGGGGCCGGCCCGCTGGTGGCCGCCAAGGCCAGTCCGGCGACAATGCAATGCAGGAGTTTGGCTGATCTCATGGCATCGTTGTTCTGTTATTGGTACCCGTCTGTGATTCGGCGGAACCCGCAACCCTCGCATCCACCGCCCGTTCACATCGTGGTGGCCTGAACCACCCCTTATCCCCACCGATCCCGTGGGGCCTGCAAAGTATAGCGGGTAATTCAGGCCGTGGCTTGAACGGCCGGCTCGGGCCGCCGCTCGAACCGGTCAGTTTGGCAGCACCCGGCAGATCAAGGCCTTGAGGTATTCGGTCTCCACGACTGCCGGCAGAATGGGGTGGTCCGGCCCCTGCTGGCCTTGTTCGAGGATCACCAGATTGCGGTCGACGTGGCGGCTGGTCTGCTGCAAGACCTGGCGCAGATTGGCCGCCGACAGGTGATAAGAGCAAGAAGCCGAGATCAATATCCCGTCTTTCGCCAGCACCTGCATGGCCTGTTGGTTGAGCCGCTGATAGGCCGCCAGCCCGGCGTGAAAATCCTTTTTGCGTTTGATGAAGGCCGGCGGATCGAGGATCACCACGTCGAAACGTTCGCGCTCTTCGCGCAATTGCTTGAGCACCTCGAAGGCCTCGCCGTGGAGGGTGCTCAGCCGTCCTTCCACCCCATTCAACGCGGCGTTGCGGCTCACCCGCGCCAAGGCCTGTTCCGAACTGTCGACACATACCACCTGCCCAGCTCCCGCCGCCGCGGCCTGCACCCCCCAGCCGCCGATGTAGCTGAACACGTCCAGCACCCGCTTGCCGGCCACATACTGCTGCATGCGGGCGCGGTTCATGCGGTGATCGTAAAACCAGCCGGTCTTCTGGCCGCTGAGGATGGGCGCTACGAAGCGCACGCCGTTTTCTTCCAGCGCCACCTCGTCCGCCGGTTCGCCCCAGGCGGTTTCAACGTAATTCTCCAAACCTTCCAGGGCGCGGCTCGAGCCGTCATTGCGAAAGACGATGCGGGCCGGCTGCAATACCTCCCGCAAGGCGATGACGATCTCGTCTTTGACGCGCTCCATGCCCGCGGTGTTGATCTGCGCCACCAGGGTGTCGCCGTAACGGTCCACCACCAGCCCGGGCAGGCCGTCGCCCTCGCCGAACACCAGCCGGTAATAGGGCTGGGCGAACAGCCGTTCGCGCAGCGCCAAGGCGATATTGAGGCGGTGCACCAGCAGCGATTTATTGAGCATGTATTTGACGTCGCGGCTCACCAGGCGGCCGCAGATCAGCGAATGGGGGTTCACGTATCCGCTGCCGAGTGTCTTGCCGGCGTGGTCTTGAAATTCCACCGACTGGCCCGCCGCGAAGACGGTGAGCGGCGTCGCGGCGATGTCCACCTCGTTGCTGAATACCCAGACATGGCCGGCGCGCAGGCGTTTGTCTTCATGCTGTTTTAAACGGAGGGGGGCGAGATCCACGGGGTGTCCTTCATGCGGCGGGTGGGGGGCAAGCTTAGTGAATTCCCGGCCGGCGGGCAACGCCGGCGGACGGCCTGTCTCGGCGCCGAACAAGTTTTTTCCGGTAAAAACGTAAAGCGCGTACCATGGAGCACTCTGCGCGTGATGGCGCTATCGCTACGGAGTGAGGCAATTCCGCTTTCGCCCCGATGATCCAGTGTCACGCCAGACCGAGTTCGACCCCGAGGCGGGTCCGCCATGCCGGATTACCAAGTCAAATTCGCGACCCACGCCATCGGCCGGGTGGATATTCAAATCCGCTCCTTGCTGGATAAGCAACAATACGCCGATCCGGCAGGGGTAGCGGAACGGCTGGGCATTTCGTCGGCGACCTGGCCCTTGTTCGGCGTGGTGTGGCCGGCGGGTTTGATCCTCGCCGAGATCATGAGCCGCTTCCCCATCGCGGGGAAACGCATTCTGGAAGTGGGTTGCGGCATCGCGGTGGCCAGCATCGTGATCCATCAGCAAGGCGGCGACATCACCGCAAGCGACATCCATCCCCTGGCCGGTCCGTTTCTAGTGAAGAACATCGCGCTCAATCATTTTCCGCCCATCAAATTTCAAGCCGGCAACTGGCTGACGGAAAATCCCCTGCTCGGCAAGTTCGATCTGATCATCGGCAGCGACGTCTTGTACGAACCCGCCCACCCCGGTTTGTTGTCGCGCTTCATCGCCCGCCATTCCAGTGATGAAGTGGAAGTGATCATCGTCGATCCCGGCCGCGGCCTTCACGGCGGATTCACGCGAGAAATGGCCGCGCTGGGTTACGCCCATTCCTCCGCGAAGCCCGGCGCGCAAGCAACCAAAGGCGTGCCCTTCAAGGGACGAGTTTTGAATTATCAACGCAAGCTGGACGGCTGAGTTTCCGTTGCGAGAACGGTTGGGATTTTGCGCGCGCGGTTGGTGGACATCCGCGCGATGGAAGAAAAATTCAGTGCAATGGCGCGTTCCGATCCGCCGCGTCGCTGCTGTTAAATCCGCAATTGAATGATGGACGCACGGATTGCAATAATCCCGCCCCTCGCAAGGGGGAAGGAACGGTTCCATTTTTTTGGTTGCCGGGTCAATACCGGTATCAATAACTCTCCGGCCTCGGCCATGTGATCGCTCGATACTCGTGGCAATGGCGCGCATACAATGTGCGCAAGATTTTGCCGTCCGGGGTGACGGCGGGGACGGCTTGCAAGGGAGTGCAGCGGGCGAAGGCCTGCGTCAATTCCGGCGGCGCGTCGGGCGAGGTGCTGACCCACAGACCGTCGCGGCCGGCCTCGCGAGTTATGTCGGGCCACAAGTCGTGTTGATTGAAACGGCGCGTGCTGTTGCCCGCCACGTACACCGGCAACTCTTCCGGCCAATAAAAGGCCATTTCGGCGGCGAGTTTGTAGTTGGGCGTAAGAATGAATTCCACCGGCGGCGTTTGCGCGCTCAATGCGGCGACCGGCGCGCGCCAGGCCTTGGTGTCCTTGAAAGGGTCCTGGTGATTGTGTAAACCCAAGGCATAGGGAAAGTAGGCGGCGAACATCAAGGCTGAGGCCAACACGAAACCAGCCACCAACGCACGCCGTTTCCAACACGCCAGCACCGGGATGTAACCCGCGAACAGGATAAGCAAACCGATATAGCCGGCGGCCGGCCAATTCACTTGCACCTTGGCGCCGAACGCCTTGAAGACGAAAAAGGCGATCCACGCCAGCGACAGTCCCCATAATAAACGCGGACCGCTGTCTTTAGGCGGTCGCCACAATACCGTGAGCGCGATCACCACCACCAGCGGCGACAGCGCGACGGCCTGCCCCACCAGAAAAGACAGGACGCGCAGCACCGAGCCGTCGGTGCCGCCGACGTGGCCGGCTTCATGGCGCAACATCACCCAATCGTGGGCGGCGTTCCACGCCAATACCGGACTCATGATGACGAGCATGAGCAGCAGTCCGCCCCATAACTGCGGCGATTTCAGCTGCGCCCGCCAGCGCGGATGGAGCAACACCGCGATGCCCACCGCCGCGGGCAACAGACCGATGCTGAGTTTGGTGAGCGCGCCGAGGCCTACCGCCGCGCCCACTTCGAACCAGGCGCGCGGCCGCTCGAAAATCAGCGCGCGATAACTCGCCCACAGGCCCCAGGTCCAGCAGAGGAACAGCCAGATGTCGGTGGTCATCACCAGGCCGAGGGTGAAATACAGCGGCGTGAACAAGGTGAGCCACACCGCCCACCAGGCGGCGGCGCGGCTTTGCCACACGTCGCGGGCGAAGTGAAACACCACCGCCAGCAGCGCGCCGTGCGCCAGCCAGGCGGGCAGGCGCACTTGCCACTCGCCGTGGCCGAACACGGCTTCGGAAAGGGCGATCAGCCACGCCACCAGCGGTCCCTTGGAGTAGTAACTCCAATCCAGCTGCCGCGACCACTCCCAATATTGGGCCTCGTCGTAATGCAGTTCGACGCCGGCGGCGCGGGTGAGAGCGGCCTTCGCCGCGACTAAACCCAGCGCCAGCGCCGCCAGCCACAGACCGTCGCGGTGGGTCGAGCGCGGCGTTATTCCGGGAGCTTCCAATCCACGTCCTTGGGCCCGCCGTTGCCGTCGTCGCGCACTATATAAGAACGGGTATGGCTGGATTCGTAATAGGTACGCGCCATCATCTCGCTCAACACGCCGGTGGTGAGGAATTGCACGGCCATGAGCATCAGCAACACGCTGATCAGCAGCAGCGGCCGGGTGCCGATGTCTTCGCCCAAGAAGAGTTTGACGAAGGCGAGATAGCCGAGCCCCAACATACCCAGTCCGCCGAAGATCAGACCGATGCGGCCGAAGAAATGACCGGGCCGGCTGCGGAAACGCATGAAAAAATACACCACCAGCAGATCGAGTATCACCCGGAAGGTACGGCCGATGCCGTATTTGGATTGTCCGTACTGGCGGGCATGATGATGTACCACTTCTTCCTTGATGCGGCGCGGCGAGGTGTTGGCCGCCATCCAGGCCGGGATGAAACGGTGCATCTCGCCGTAGAGACGGACGTTCTTGATGATGTTGGCGCGGAACACTTTGAGACTGCAACCGTAGTCATGCAGTTCGACTTGGGTGATCTGGCCGATCAGCCGGTTGGCGAGACGCGACGGGATCTTACGCAGCAAGGTGTCCTGCCGGTTCTTGCGCCAGCCCGCCACCAGATCCAAATCCTCTTCCAGCAGCCGTTTCACCAGACGCGGGATGTCGATGGGATCGTTTTGCAGGTCGCCGTCCAGGGTGGCGATCACGTCGCCGCGCGCGGCGTCGATGCCCGCCTGCATGGCGGCGGTCTGGCCGAAGTTGCGTTGTAAATCGACGAGGCGCACGTGGTTGCCCCATTGCTGGATGGCCAGCCGCATCTGCTGTTCGGTGGCGTCGCCGCTGCCGTCATTCACCAGCACCAGTTCCCAGGGATTGCGGTAATCGGCCAAGGCTTCGTGGACCTGCCCGACCAGCGGGGCCACATTGTCCTCTTCGTTATACATGGGCACCACCAGTGAAAGGCGGTGCGGCCGGCCGGTTTGTTCAATTTGCATATCGACACTTCCCTGGCGCGACTTTCGAACGGAGACGCCTTAAAAAAGGCAGATAATTTAATCCGAGCCACGCGCTCGCGTATCCCCAACAGCAACCCATCAATGTCCCCGCCCCGATTTGGCTGGGATAATGTTTGCCCAAATAGACGCGCGACAGCGCTACCAGCGCGGCGAGGACGAACAACCAGGCGACGCGTCCGCCCAGCACCAGGCTGAGAAAGGTCGCGGTGGCGAAGGCGTTGAGCGCATGATTGGAAGGCATGCCGGTGAGGCCGCCGCCGCAGGCCATGCCGGGGGCATGATCCAGTTGGCGCACATGCTCGGCCAGCGCATAACAGGGCCGGGGTTCGGCGAATACCCCTTTAAGTAAATTGCCCATGAAATCCCCGGCGCCCACCACCAGGATCAATACCAGCCAAAATTGAATTCCGATCTTGTGCCAGCGCCAGGCGAACAGCGCCAGCAACAGTAGCGCGAAGGGCAAGGCGAACCCGTCGCGGGACGACAGCCAACTGAACAGGCCGTCCAATACCGGATGAGCCCAATCCTGATTGATCCATAACAACAGCACTTCATCCACGCCGTTCATCCTTTATCAACACGCTGGCCGCGCCGCCCGCCAGCGTCGTGCCCAATAAAAACAAATGCAGATTCACCGCCGCCGCCAGCGCCGCCGCCGGCGTTACGCCGTAGGGTAACAAACCCGCCACCACGCCCGCTTCATAGGTGCCGGCGCCCGCGATGCCGTGCACCGGCAAGACGCTGGTGAGGTCGCCGGCGATGGCGCCCATCCAGGCCGCGGGCAAGGAAATGTCGATGAAAAAACCCAGCACCCAGGCGAAGGCCGCCAGCTTCACTATCCAATTGATCCAAGTCCAAGCCCAGGCCCGCCAAAAAGCGCCCTGCTCCGCCGGCAAGCCGGTGAGCAATTGGCCGAGCTGGCGCCGCCAGCCGCCGGCCTCCGGTTTATTCAGCGCCGCGCGCAGGCGCTGCGCGAAGCGGAAGGCCAGCAACGGCAACCACACCATCAGACCCGCCGCGAGAAAATAAGTCGCGCCGCCGAAAGGCTGAACGGCCAGGGCGATAATCACCAAGGTGTGCAGGTCGAGGGCGCGAAACCACAGCAGCGCCGGCACCGAGCGCCGCGCCGGTACGCTGAAATAACGCGACATCAGCACCGGAAAACTCAGTTCGCCGCTGCGCATGGGCAGGAGGTTATTGAGCAGGTTGTGCTGGAGGGTGAGTTTGAGGCACAGCGCGAAGCCGCCGCGCATTTCGGCGCGGAAATAGTCGAACAACCGCACCGTCCTCACCCCATAGCTGAGCGCTGCCAGCCCCGCCGCCAAGAGGATTTCCCACCACGGCAGTTGCCGCCAGGGTGCCAGCAAGGCGGCCCAGCCCAGATAGTGCTCGATGAAGACCGCGAAACCGACCAGAATCACGGCGCCGAGCAAGGGCCGCCACAGCTGTTTCAATATCATTCCCGTCCGCATTGGAGATCGATATGGGTGATGGGGCCGAACTGGATAAAGGCATTTTTCCCGCCGCTCACCACCGGCGCCATGGTAGGGCTTGCGGCGGCCGGGGTAAACCGCAGGCGGCGGCGTCCGGCTTGTATTTTGCCGATTCAAACCGGGATAATACCACCCACATTAAACGCTGAGGCGCGACGCGGCGAAAATGGTCCGCGCCGGGCCGCCCTTTTCTATCAGCACGCCCGCCTACCGTCACGGCCGGCGATCTTTGCCGCGGGCAACAACGGTTCATCTCAACTTTAAGGAATCCGCATTATGACAATGGGCACGACCATTACCCAATTCATCATCGAAGAGCAGCGCCGCGTCCCCGGCGCTACCGGCGAGTTCACCCTCCTACTCAACGACATCGTGACCGCCACCAAAATCATCGCCAACGACGTCAACAAGGGCGCGCTGGCGGGTGTGCTGGGCGGGGCCGGCACCGAGAACGTGCAGGGCGAGGATCAAAAGAAGCTGGACGTGATCTCCAACGACGTGATGATCCGCACCAGCGAGCGCTCCGGCCACCTGGCGGCGATGGCCTCCGAGGAAATGGAAGAAATCCTGCCGATTCCCCCCCAGTTCCCCAAAGGCAAATACCTGTTGTTGTTCGATCCCCTCGACGGCTCGTCCAACATCGACATCAACATTTCCGTGGGCACCATCTTCTCGATCCTAAAGGCGCCCGAAGGCAAAAAAGACGTCACCGCCGACGATTTCCTGCAACCCGGCACCCGTCAGGTGTGCGCCGGTTACGCCCTCTACGGGCCGTCCACCATGCTGGTGCTCACCACCGGCCACGGCGTCAGCGGCTTCACCCTCGACCGCAACGTGGGCGAGTATTACCTCACCCATCCCAATATGCAGGTCCCGGCCGACACCAAGGAATTCGCCATCAACGCCTCCAACAGCCGCTTCTGGGAAGCGCCGGTACAGCGTTACATCAATGAATGCCTGGCCGGTAAGACGGGTGTGCGCGGCAAGGATTTCAATATGCGCTGGGTGGCGTCGATGGTGGCGGAGGTGCACCGCATCCTCGTGCGCGGTGGCATCTTCATGTACCCCCGCGACAACAAAGACCCTTCCAAGGCCGGCAAGCTGCGCCTGATGTACGAAGCCAATCCGATGTCCTTCATCATCGAGCAGGCCGGCGGCGCCTCCTCCACCGGCCGCGAACGCATGCTCGACGTCAAACCCAGCGGCCTGCATCAGCGCGTGCCGGTCATCCTCGGTTCCAAAAACGAGGTGGAGCGCGTGGTGTCCTATCACAAGGAAATCGATTAACCTAGACGGCGTAACGCTAGATTTGGCCCTACCCACCCCGGCTTTGAATAGAGGCCGGGGTTTTTTATTTTTCCATCCGCCACCCGAGAGGATGCACACCGTTCGTCGGTCTGGGTAAAGCCCGCCTTTATTTGTCCGATACTTGATAAAGGTTGATACGGACCGGCCGCCGCGGGCATCGATCCCGTCGCGGCAGCCCAAGGGATATGAGGATGGAATCAAGGCGTACCTCCCGGCTCGTGGTCATGGCGGCCGGCCTGTTTTGGTTTTTTGCATGGCCCGCCACCGGACTCGCCGCCACCGCCAGCGAGTCGGCGAACGATGTGCGGGTGCTGATCGACATCTCCGGCAGCATGAAGCGCAACGACCCGAATAATCTGCGGGCACCCGCCCTGCGTCTGCTCACCGGCCTGCTGCCCAACGGCGCCCGCGCCGGCGTGTGGATTTATGGCCGGCAAGTGAACATGCTGGTGCCGCACGGGAC
Source organism: uncultured Gammaproteobacteria bacterium (assembly GCA_963729605.1). GTDB lineage: Bacteria > Pseudomonadota > Gammaproteobacteria > DRLM01 > DRLM01 > CAKKSB01. The sequence continues at coordinate 136,682 of CAVSNY010000007.1, forward strand.
GGTGGACGCGCGATGGAAAGACCATGCGCAGCAGGCCGCCGCCAAGATCGGCTCCACGGGGTTGTTCACCAACATCGAGGACGCCTTGCTCAAGGCCGGTCAGGATTGGCAAAGCGCCGATCCCGCCGCGCAGCGGAGTCTGATCATGCTCACCGACGGTTTGGTGGACATCTCGAAAGACCCGGCCCTCAACAGCGCCTCGCGCGATCGTATCGTCAACGAAATCCTGCCCCGGTTGCGCGACGCCGGGGTCAAAATCCATACCATCGCCCTTTCCAAAGATGCGGATCACGCCCTGTTGCGGCAACTCGCCGCCGCCAGTGACGGCTGGTACGAAAATGTGGACAACGCCGACGATTTGCAGCGGGTGTTTCTGCGGATGTTCGAAAAGGCCACCAAGCCGGATACCCTGCCGATCAAGGACAACACCGTGCAGGTGGACGCCAGCATCGAGGAGATGACCTTGCTGGTATTCCGCGAGTCGGGAAAATCCATTGAATTGCTTACCCCCGCCGATAAAATCCACAGCGCCGCCGCGCCGCCCGCGTCCGCGCGCTGGTACAGCGATACCGGTTACGACCTCATCACCCTCAGCAAACCCGAGCCGGGCGCATGGCGGATACGCGGCACCCAGGACAGCGACAACCGGGTGATGGTGGTCAGCAACTTAAAAGTACGCGCCACCGGCTTGCCCAATAATCTGAGCGTCGATGCCGCGCCTTATTATTTCGTGCAACTGACCCAGGACGGTACGGTAATCAACCAGCAAAAATTTCTCGAGCTGGTGAAAATCCGTTTGCTGCGGCAAGACCCGCAGGGGAAACAAACCGAGTCGCCGCTCTTGGATGACGGTCAGGCGCCGGACATCAGCGCGGGCGACGGCACCTTCAGTTATCGTTTCAGCAACCCCATGAACGAAGGCCGCCACGAACTGATCCTGCTGGTGGACGGCACCACGTTCAAACGCGAACAGCGCCAGGTGGTCAACGTCTATTCGCAGCCGGCCGCGGCCGGCGTCAGTCCACACCCGGCGGGCGGCGGACGTTATGTGTTGACGGTGATCCCGCACGCCGGTTTGATCGACACTCAGACCATGCAAGTCACCGCGGTCGTCACCGGTCCCGACGGCAACACCACTGAAACCGCCCTGGCCCAGAACGGCCCCGCGGAATGGCGGCGCGAGATCACCGTCGATGACGGCGCCGGCCGTTCCCGCGCCGAATTCACCGTGCAGGGCATGCGCCCCGACGGTAAACCCATCACCGAAAAACTCGACATGATCTCCTTCGGCGCCGACGGCGTGGAGGTCTTGCCGCCGCCCGCCGCACCCGTCGTGGAACCGGCGGCAGAACCCGCCGCCGAGGCGCCGCCGGCCGCCGAAACGGCCGCAGATAGTCATGCCGAGCCCGCCGCCGAAACGCAGCCCGCCGAGCCTGTCGACTGGTTCGCGGTGGCCTGGCAAACCCTGTTGATCAACGCGGTGCTGATCGCGGTCGGCTTCTTCGCCTATAAGCGCTGGCGCCGGGCGCAGCGGCCGCCGGCGGTGTCTCTGGAGGCCACCGAACCATGATGATGATGACCTGGTTGATCGTGCTCGGGGAAGCGGTCCTGATATTGCTCATCGTGTTGGGCGTCATGGCCTGGAGGGCGTTGCGTAAACGGGCGCGGGAACGCGCCGCCGTCGGCACCTTGGTGAAAAGCATCACCGATAATCAGGCCGCCCGCGCGGAAAAATTGGCCAGTCGCCTGAAGGACAGCGCCCACCTCGACGACGCCGATGCCTTGGCCAAGGCCCATGAGCTCATCAAAAAACAAAACCGTTTTTATCAAGACGCGATCGATCTGTATTTCAACCGCAACAATGAAGTGCTGAGCCGGCTCGATCATCGTCTCGAAGATCTCATGGAGCAATATCATATCTTCGTGAGCCCGGCTCAACCCGAGGCCAATCCCGGACTGCCCGAAGTCGACAAGGTGGCGCTGGAGAAATTGTCCACAGAGATCGCCGAACTGACCAAAAACGTGGAAGGCCTGCGTGGGGAAAACGCCGCTCTCCATCAACAGCTCAAGGCGGCGGAACAGGAATTGGATCACCTCGGCCGCGAATACACGTCCGCCTTCAACAAAGACAAAAGTGCGAAAGCGGAGCCGCGGGGGCTGACCGATGTCGCGCAAACCGCCCCGCTCATGGACGAGTTGTTCACGTCGCCGTCATCCGCCGCCATGCCGGCCACAGGGTCGGCGAGCAGCCGGGACGGTGACGATGAGCCGCCCAAGGACCGGCGGAACGCCGATGAGCAACGGCCCGCGGACCCCGACAATCAAGACCGCGGCCTGCTCGCGGACCTGGATTTAAGTGAATTGATCGGAGAAGACGGCACGCTGAAACCCAATGACGGCAAGCGCGGCTGAGCGGCGCGTTTGTCGGCGGGAGACGACGATAATCCGCCCGCCGTCCCTGTCGGTGCCGATAAATCTGTATATAATCATCCCGCTGAGAAAACTAGAACAATCCTTAATAAGGAGCAGGCCGCATGCCCGATTCAGTGGAGCGACCCATGGCATCGGAGGAAACCGAAGGGCGCGTGAGGGAGACTTTTCCCATCGAGCAATCTCCGGAAGAGTTCGCCGCGCGGGATGGTTATGGTTGGTTGGATTTTCCGTTCGCCCGCTTTCGTTTTCGCGACCCTCGGCTCGATGCCTGGATACAAGAAGTGGGCGACATCCTCCGCGCGCCGGAGAAATTGCGCGAGTGCCAGGCCAAGTACCTCAATGCCGCCGAGATGCAGTTGATCCGCAAATACATGCAAGACGACGACGAGCGTTTGGACGGCGATTGATTAATCGGTTTCGCCGTCGGCGCGCTGCAGGCGCCGCAGATGGTTTAAGGCGATGGGATCGCCCTGCCGCGCCGCGAGCCGGTAGAGATGCATCGCCTCATCGCGATTGCGGGCGACGCCCTCGCCGCGTTCCAGGAATTCACCCAAGTCCCGTTGTGCCTGAGGATGGCCTTGCTCCGCCGCGCGGCGCAGCCATTCCAAACCGGCGCCGAGATCACGCGGCACGCCACGTCCCCGCAAAAACCGCAGCGCCAGCAAACGTTGGGCGCGGGCGATGCCCTGTTCCGCGTCTTCGGTCAACAGGCGGAGTTTCGCTTGATCGTCGCGCGTATTCATCGGATTTCAAGCCGCGCGGCTAAAGGCGGCTCCCTTGGCGGGCGGGGTGTAAAGGCGTACACTGCGGGCTCGATTTTAGCGAGAGATTTCGAAATGCGCATCGCCAATCACAAAGTGGTTTCCATAGATTACACCTTGACCGATGGGCAGGGAACGGTAATCGACAGCTCGAACGGCCACGAGCCGCTGGCCTATATCCACGGCACCGGCAACATCATTCCCGGCCTGGAAACGGCGCTGGAAGGCAAACAGGCCGGCGAACGCGTCAACGCGGTGATCCCGCCCGAACAGGCGTACGGCGTGCGCGACGAAGCGCGGGTGCAGCAACTGTCGCGCGACGTGTTCGATACCGATGAGGAAATCACGGTGGGCATGCGTTTTCACGCCATGAGCGAAAACGGTCCCCAGGTGGTCACCGTGGTGGGCGTGGAAGGCGATGAGGTCACCATCGACGCCAATCATCCGCTGGCCGGCATGACCCTGCATTTCGACGTCACTATCGCCGAAGTGCGCGACGCCTCCGAAGAAGAACTCAGCCACGGCCACGTGCACGGCCCGGGCGGCCACGATCATTGAGCGTTGCGTGGCAGGGTTTCGGGGAAGCGCTGAAAAAATCTTTTAACCGCCGGGGACGCCCAGAAAAAAGTTTCCACGACTAGAGAAAATCCTTGGTGCTTTTGGCGTCTTGGCGGTTCAAGATGAATCAACCACTCGTATTGCCGCGCTGATTATCCGTCGCGATAAAAGCGCCGCGTCACGCGCCGCCAGGCGCCCAGTAATAAAATGCCCCAGCCTATTTCCGCGCCGCCTCCGCCACTTTGGGCCGCGGTGCTGACGTTGCCGGCGGTGCCGCTGTCCGGGGTGGTGCTGCCGGGATCGGTGAGTGTGTACAACGTCACCATCCCTAATTTATCGTCGGGCTGCAAAAATTCGATGTCGCCGGTGGTGGAGTTCATGATCGCGGTGACCTGCTGCGGCGGGGTCGTCTCGTCGGGGTGATCCAGCCCCAGGGCATGGCCGAACTCGTGGCGCATTACGCGGCGAAAATCGTAGACGGAACCATTGCTCGGCAGGTTGCCGGCTAAATGGGCGCTCCAGTTGCGGCTCTGGTCGACCACGATGTCGGTGTCGACGTGATAAAGCGTGTTACCGGCCAGACGATAGGAGCGGGTGGTGATGGCGAGCGCGTCGCCGAAGGAATCGCCGTTGCAGTCCGTGAAACGCCAGCCCGCCGCGTTATTACGATCGCCGGAGTTGCAGGGCTGGGCCGCGGTAGTGGCCACCTGCCATTGGAGACGCGTGCCCACCTCGTTCCAGTCGGCCAGCGCCACCTCGGCGCTGGTGTTGAAGGCGCCGCCGAAATTGAGGGTGAAAGCCACCGAGTTTTCCCGCCAAACCACGGGTGTTCCATTCCCGAGGGTTTGATTGGGTACCGCCCCGCCGTTACCGTCATGCACGGTATAGGCGAAGGCCGAGGCCAGCGCCGGAAACAGCATGGCCGCCAGGGCGATGAGACGCGGCGCGCGCATAGACCTCACGGCGTATCGGCCGGGCCGGTTAGTTTGGCGCGCACCCGCCCTAGAAATCCCGCCAGGGTTTCAGGTTGGGTGGCGGACAATTGGGCGGCCAGGCCGGCGTGCGCCGCATCGGCGGTGGCGGGCAGTACCACCTCGCGGCCCGCGCCGTCGCGGAGCACCTGATAAACACCTTGGTTGATGCCCACCACCGGAAAAAAGTCCCGGAAGTTGCCGCGGATGAATAACACGTAGCGCTGGCCGGGGCGCAATTGCGGCAGACCGGGATGGACATCGATCCGGTCACCCACCCGGCCGCCGGCGATCCGCAAGGTATAGTGCGCCGTGTCCAGCCGGCCCTTCACGATCTCGAGGTCTTTAAGGATGACTTGAGTGCGGATGATTTTGTGGTCGGGGGCGTCGTAGCCGCTGCGCAGTTCGCTGACCGTGCCCACCAATACCAGCTCCGACAGGGACACCAGTTCATCGAAAGAGCGCGGCACCACGCTGAGCGCGCCGGCCGGGGTCGCCAGCAATAAGGCCACCACCCCGGCCCAGGCGCAACGAAAGAGGGAGTGGTGATATGCTGCGGACATGACCATAGCTTACTGAAAGGCGGGCCGATCACAAGGCCATTCGTCGCGCCGGCGCGGCCGCGCCCTGATCCGGCCGGGCCGGGGGAGCGCGGGAAGTCAACTTTTTTATCGGACGGCCGATCCGCTTGGGGCTCCCCCCGATCGGCGTATTACCTATTAGGGTCATGAGATAAGCTTGCATGTTCCGCCGCCTTCCGCGCGGCAAGCCCTGCGGTCGCCATCGGCGACTTCGAGAAGTGAGCCATGGAAGTTCTATTCAATACCTTTGTGGTGTTGTTCATCGTCATCGACCCGGTGGGTCTGGCGCCGATGTTTTTGGGGCTGACCCGCGGCGGCACGGCCGCCTATCAGCGCAAGATGGCCATCCGCGGCACGGCCTTGGCCAGCGGCATGTTGCTGGTGTTCTTTTTCTTCGGCGATGTCTTGCTCGCCGCTTTAGGAATAGGCCTGCCGGCCTTCCGCATCGCCGGCGGCGCGCTGCTGTTCCTGCTGGCGATCGACATGGTGTTCGCCCGTCAATCGGGCCTGCGCTCCACCACCACCCGCGAACAGCGGGAGGCCGAACATAAGGAAGACATCTCGGTATTCCCGCTGGCCTTCCCGCTCATCGCCGGGCCCGGCGCGCTCACCACCGTGCTGCTGATGTCGTCGAGCTGGAAGGAACCGGTGGTGTTCGCCGGCATGTTGGCCGTGTTGCTGCTGGTGCTGGGTATGACCCTGCTGTCCTTGCTGTGGGCCGGCGTTCTTTTGAGATTTCTCGGCGAGACCGGTACCAACGTCATCAGCCGGCTGTTCGGTTTGGTGCTGGCCGCCCTCGCCGTCCAGTATATTTTGGATGGCTTGCGCAGCGCCTGGGCGGGTTAAAACATCTCCAATTCCAGTACCAGCTTCCCGTCGCGTACGTTGATGGCCTTGATCTCGCGGCCCAGCGGTTGTTTTGATTCGCCGAGCTGGCCCAGTACGTAAATGGGCCGACTGTTGAGCATCTCGCGCGCCGCCTGTTCGGCGATCCGGCGGAGCTCGCCGGCATAGGGTTCGGGTACGCCGTCGATGGCCAATTCCTCCACGGTGGCGTCGCGCAGATAAAACTCGCCGCTCGCCGGCTCGAAACGCAAACCGCCGGTCAGCTGCGCCCGGCCGGCCACGGGCCATTGCAGCAGCGTGCCCGACAATTTCAAACCCAAACCGATGCGGTCGCCGCCTTCGCGCAGCACCACCCGCGGCTCGCTGAGCAGCAGGTCGTACAGCGGCTCTTGATGGGAGACCGGAAAAAGCCGCTCGACCTTGCGCTGTAAATCCGCTTGCCCGAGCTCGACCACGTAATTCATGGCCAGCGCCGGTACCGTCGCCGCCAGCGCGCAGACCGCCGCAGCGCGGGTCAGCCAATGTCGTATTCGCATAGTGTTACCTCGATTGAAGACAGGGTTTCGACCCCGTGGGACGGGCCGTGTTCAGATGCATTGCAGCACGAATCAGCGAGGGTGCGTGAACGGCGCCGTTTACGGTGAACCGGCGGGCGGGTTTTCCGTGTTGCGATGCTGCTGCAACAGGCGCTGAAATTCCTCGGGCGTGATCTTGGGTTTGGAGAAACGCGGCATCTCCACCTTGAGGGCATTGGGCTGGATGTGCGGCGCGCCTTGCGCCGGCCGGTAGAGCAAATCGTAACCGCCGATCGCCAGATTCGCGGGCACCGTCAGTTGCGCACGGCCTTGGTCATCGAGCGCGGTCTTGAGCAGCGGTGACGGCCGCAGCGCGGTCAGACCGGCGTACAACACGCCGCGATGCAGTATCAGGTTGGTGCCCGCGCCCATCCCCGGCTGCGGCGGGACGGCGAGGGGTCGGCGCGGATCGCTGAGGTCCACGGTCTGCAGGCCCTGCGCGGTGGCGAGGTATAACACGCCCTCGCCCCAGGCCAGATCGAGCAACGGCCGGCCGAGGTCGAGCTCGGCGAGCAACTCCATTTTTCCGCCGCCGATGCGGTACACGCTGAGTCGCTCGCGGCGGGTTTGATCCAGCGCCGCGAGCAAATCGCCCTGGCCGCGCAGTGCCGCGGCGGGTCGCGGCGGTTCCAGCGCCGTGATCCCCGCCGCGCGCCAGGCCTCGGCGCCGTATCCCACGTAGACTTGCCCGCCTTGCGGCCACGGTTCGCCGACCTTGTCCGCCGTGCTGCCGGTCAGGCGGGGTTGCAGCGGCTGGGCGAGATCGAAGACCAGGCCCCGCCCGCCGGCGAGGGCGTACAAGCGGGCGCCGTCCGCGCGCAGCGTGTCCACCTCATGGTCGGTCCGCAGCCGTGTCACCAGCCGCGCCTCTATCGGCTGGCTGAGTTCGATGACCGCGATGCCGCCCTCCGCCAGGCCGACATAGGCGGCGTCGCCGCCGACGGCGACGCTGAGCGCCGCGGCCGGCAGCTCCACGCCGGTGACCCAGGTGGGATTGAGCGGATTCTTGATGTCGAAGATTTGCAGCCCGCCTGCGCCGTGGGCGACGTAGAGGTAATCGCCCTGCGCCGCATCCTGCCGCGGCGTGCCGCGCTCGGCGTAACGAACGAGATCGGGTTCGGCGCGGTCGCGCGGATTCAGCACCGCGAAGCCGCCCCACCAATCCAGCACATAAGCCCGGCCGTCGCCGCCGGCGCGGATGCCCCACGCCGCGCCGGGGGTGTCGTAGCTGTATTTCACTACCGGCCGCGCCGGGTCGGCGACGTTCACCACGTGCACGCCCGCCAGCCAGTCGGCGAGATAAAGGTCGTCGCCGTGCAGGTCGAGTCCGCGGGCGTTGCCGGGGGTGGCGAGTTCGGCGAGCACCCGCGGCGCGGCGGGCGCGCTGACGTCGGCGAGTTTGAGGCCTTGATCGAAATAGGCGAGATAGGCGATGCCGCCGCGCACCAGCACCTCTTCCAAGCGGCCGCCGCTATCGTAGGCGCCGACCGCGCGCGGCTGCGCCGGGTCGCTCACGTCGTAGATCAGCAAGCCGGCCGCGTCGTCGGCGACGTAGAGCGTGTTGCCGCTGATCGCCAGCGACCAGGCCATGCCGGGCGTGGCGACGTCGGCGATGAGTTTGGGCGCGGTGGGTTGACGGACGTCGATGATCTGGAAACCGCCGCGGTGGCTGGCGAGGTACAGCAGATCGCCGGCGAGCTTGGGGGTGTAGGCGAGGCCGGGCGTCGCGAGGTTGGCGACGATGCGCGGCCGGCCGGGGTCGCCGATGTCCACCACTTGCAGGCCGTGGTCGTCGTCGGCGACGTAGGCGTAATCGCCGCGCACCGCCACGCCTTTGGCCGAGCCCGGCGTGCGCAGGCTGGACAGCAGACGCGGTTGCCGCGGATCGCCGACGTCGTAAATGTGCAGGCCGGAAAACCAGTCGGCGACGTAGACCCGGTCGCCCACCACGTCGGCGCGGCGCTGGCCGCCGAAATTCACGCCGCGGCCGACGTCCAGTCCGGCGTTGCTGATTTGCGGCGGCTCGGCGTCGAAGCCGATCAAGGAAATGGCGTTGGGCGTCGCCACCCAGGCCTCGTCGCCCGCCACCGCCAGGGCCTGAATGCGCGGTTCGGACAAGACCTGTTTCGCGCTGAAGGAAGGCTGCGCGGCGTTGAACACGTCCACCCGGCTGACCGCGCCGTCGTCGCTCGCCACCCACACGCTGTCACCGCGCGCCGCGACCTTGACCGCGTTGCCGAGCTGGCCGGTGCTGCCCAGCCACAAGGGATGGGCGGCCTCCTGCACGTCGAGTATCAACAGGCCTGCGTCGTGTTGCGCCACGTAAGCCCGGCCTTCGCTGACCGCCACGTCGTGGGTCGCGCCGCGGGTCGGGTAGCGGACGGCGAGGCGGGCGCGGGCGGGATCGCCGATATCCCAGATCAGCAGCTCCTCGCGGCCGGTGGCCTGCAAGGCGTATTGGCCGGCAATGGCGACGCCGGCACCCGCCTCCGGCAGGGTGAAGCGCCAGCCCAGTTTGGGGAGGCGCGGATCACTGAGATCCAGGCCGAGAACCTGGCCGTCGTCGAGCCGCAACAGGACATCGCCGGCGTGGCGCTGCAGACCGGCGATGGGCGCGTCGGCCCGATAGCGGCCAAGCGTGTCGCCGGGCGCGCGGAGGTCGAGGACTTCCAGCGTGTCGTGCGCGACGCGATAGGCCAGGCCGCGCCGCGGGTCGAGGCCGAGGATGTGATTGTTCGGCAGCGGCAGGGACGCGGTGAGATGCGGACCGCCGGGGACGAGCATCACCTCGCCCGGACCCGGCGCGCTGATGTGTATGGATGTGACCTTGCCGTTGGGCACGCCGGCCGGTTCCACGATCAAGGCCGCGGCCTGGACGACCGGCGCCAAACAGGCGGTCAGCCAAATCAAGGTGAGCGCGCGGCGCGCGGTGTAGTCGGGCATGGCCACTCGTTTCACGGACAGGGATTGGGATGGTTTTGGTGAATCTCTTCGATGCCGCTCAACACCGCCGGCGGCAGTTCGAGCTCGAGGCTGGCGATGTTGCGGCCCAGTTGTTCCAGGCTGGTGGCGCCCACCAGGGTGCTGGTCGTGAAGGGCCGGTGCATCACATAGGCCAGCGCCATTTGCGCGGGATCGAGACCGTGCTCGCGGGCGAGTTTCACGTAGGCCTCGGTGGCGGCCAGCCCGCGCGGGCCGGTGTAGCGGCGGAAGCGTTCGAAGCGGGTGAGCCGCGCCCCCGCCGGACGCTGACCCTCGAGGTATTTGCCCGAGAGCACGCCAAAGCCCAAAGGTGAATAGGCCAGCAGGCCGACGTTCTCGCGGTGGGCGATCTCCGCCAGCCCCACTTCGAAGCTGCGGTTGAGCAGGTTGTAGGGATTTTGAATACTCACCACCCGCGGCAGATTGTATTCCTTCGCGAGCTGGAGAAAATGCATCACCCCCCACGGCGTTTCGTTGGAGACGCCGATGTGGCGGATCTTGCCGGCGCGCACCAGTTCGCCTAGCACCTGCAAAGTCTCGATGATGGGCACGTCGTCGTCGGCGGGCTGATATTCGTAGCCGAGCTGGCCGAAGAAATTGGTCTTGCGATCGGGCCAGTGCAGTTGATAGAGATCCATGTAATCGGTTTGCAGGCGTTTGAGACTGGCGTCCAGGGCGGCGATGAGGTGCTCGCGGTTGAGACGCGGATTGCCGTCGCGGATCCACGTGAGATCGGTGGCGCGGCTGGCCGCCTTGGTGGCGAGGATCACCTCGCCGCGGCGGCCGCGCTGTTTCAGCCAGTTCCCGATGTATTCCTCGGTACGGCCATAGGTCTCGGCCTTGGGCGGCACCGGGTACATCTCGGCGGTGTCGATGAAATTGACGCCGGCCTCGTAGGCGTAGTCCAGTTGCTCATGGGCCTCGGCCTCGCTGTTCTGCTCGCCGAAGGTCATGGTGCCGAGGCCCACCGCGCTGACCTTGATCTCGCTGCGACCCAAATGACGGTATTCCATGGCACGCCTCCGCTGTGGATTTAGAGTTGCGAGAATACCTGTTCCGACGCGATCAGGGTGTTTTTGATCTCGCGTTTGCCGTGCGCGGCGGAAACGAAACCCGCTTCGTAGGCCGACGGCGCGAGGTACACGCCCTGCGCCAGCATGCCGTGGAAGAACAGCTTGAAGCGCTCGACATTGCAGTTGGTCACCTGATAATAATCCCGCACCGCTTTTTCCTCGGTGAAGAACAGGCCGAACATGCCGCCGACCTGATTGGTGGTGAGCGGGATGTCGAAGGCCTTGGCGCGCGTCACCAGGCCGTGGGTGAGGTGTTCGGTGCGGTCACTGAGTTCGGAGAAGAAGCCGGGCTTCTCGATCTCTTTCAACATCGCGAGGCCCGCCGCCATCGCCACCGGATTACCCGACAGCGTGCCGGCCTGATACACCGGCCCGAGCGGCGCGATCTTTTCCATGATCACGCGCTTGCCGCCGAAGGCGCCGACCGGCAGGCCGCCGCCGATCACTTTGCCGAGCGTCGTGAGGTCGGGCGTGACTTTGTAATAGTGCCTGCGCGCCGCCGAGCGCGACGCGGAAGCCGGTCATCACTTCGTCGAAGATCAGCACGCTGCCGTAGTCGTCGCAGAGCGTGCGCAGGCCCTCGAGAAAGCCGGGTTTGGGCAGCACGCAGTTCATGTTGCCCGCCACCGGCTCGACGATGATGCAGGCGATTCTGGCCGCCGACTTGCGCGAAGGTGTCGCGCACCTGGTCGAGGTCGTTGTAGTCGAGGGTGATGGTGTGTTCGGCGAGCGCCGCCGGCACGCCGGCGCGAGGTCGGCACGCCCAGCGTCAGCGCGCCCGAGCCGGCCTTGACCAGCAGCGAATCGGCGTGGCCGTGGTAGCAGCCTTCGAATTTGACGATCTTGTCGCGGCCGGTGAAACCGCGCGCGAGGCGGATCGCGCTCATGGTCGCTTCGGTGCCGGAACTCACCATGCGCACCATCTCGATCGACGGCACCAGCGCGCAGACCTTCTCCGCCATCTCGGTCTCGATGCGCGGTCGGCGCGCCGAAGCCGAGGCCGTTGTCGATCGCGCGCCTTCACCGCGGCGATCACCTCCGGATGCGCATGGCCCGAGAATCATCGGCCCCCACGAGCCGACGTAGTCGATGTATTGCCGGTCGTCCTCGTCGTAGAGATAGGCGCCTTCGCCGCGCTTGAAGAACAGCGGGTCGCCGCCGACGCCGCGGAAGGCGCGCACCGGCGAGTTGACGCCGCCGGGGATGTGGCGTTGGGCCTGGAGAAATAAATCGTGTGAGCGGGTCATCGAGACTCCTTAACAAGCAAGATGTAGTTTTATTTTATTGCAGTCTGCGCGGCGCGCCGCGGCGGCCTGAACAGGCGTGCGATCTCCATCGCCGCGCCTTGCGGGTCGGCCTGGCCGAACACGCCGTGGATCACCGCCAGCAGGTCGGCGCCCGCCGCGATCAGCGCGCCGCCGTTTTCGGCGTTGACGCCGCCGATGGCCGCGACGGGAATCCGCACTGCGCCTTTGGCCTCGCGCAACAAGTCGGGCGACGCCGGCACGGCCTCAGGTTTGGTGCGCGAAGGAAAGAACCGCCCGAACGCGACGTAACTGGCCCCGGCGGCCTCGGCCTGCACGGCGCGCGGCAATTCATTGTAACAGGACACACCGATGATGGCCGTGGCGCCGAGCCGCGCCCGTGCGCTGGAGAGCGCGCCATCGTCGCGGCCGAGGTGCACGCCGTCGGCGCCGATGTCGGCGGCGAGTTCGATGTCGTCGTTGATGATCAGCGGCACCCGCGCGGCGCGGCACAGGCGCAGCAGCGCGGCGGCCAGCTGGCGCTGATCCGCGGGGTCGCTGCGCTTGTCACGGTATTGAAGCATCGCCGCGCCGCCGGCGAGGGCGGCGCCGACTTGTTCGGCGAGGCGCGACGGCGCGGTGAGCGCGGGATCGGTGATGGCGTAGAGGCCCCGCTGCCAGGCGGCGTTCACGTCTCCTCTTCCTCCTCCGACGACTGCGCCCAGAAGAAGCGGTTGGGCAGGCGCTGGCCCATGCCGAGGCGGTGACCGTGATTGAGCGCGTCCCACGTGTATTGTTGGGCCTCGCGCACGGCGGAGAGCGGGTCGAGCCCCTGCGCCAGCAGGCCGGCGGCGGCGGCGGCCAGGGTGCAGCCCGAGCCGTGGTAATGGGCGGGCAGGCGTTCCCAGCTGTAGGTTTCCAATTGGCGGCGATTGCCGTAGAGGGTGTTGACCACGTCGGTGGTGCGTTCGTGGGCGCCGGTGATCAGCACGTATTCGCAGCCGGCCTCCAGCAGTTCCTGGGCGCAGGCCTCCAGGCTGTCGGCCTCCGGCGCCAGCATCCGCGCCTCGTGGCTGTTGGGGGTGAGCAGGGTGGTGTCGGGAAACAGGAGATTGACCAGGGCATCCATTACGTCGTCGTCGGAGAGCGCGCCGCCGCCGCCGGCGAGGATGATGGGGTCGAGCACCACCGGGATGTCGGGATAGTCGGTCAAAATGGTGTGGACCGCCTCGACGTTTTCCACGCTGCCGAGCATGCCGATTTTGATGACGGCGACCGACATGTCTTCCAGCACCGCGCGGGCCTGTTCGATGACCAGGGTGGGATCGATCGCCGAATAGCCTTTGACGTTTTCGGTGTCTTGCACGGTGACGGCGGTGATGACCGGCGCGGCGTGGCAGCCCATGCTGGCGATGGCCTCGATGTCGGCCTGGATGCCGGCACCGCCGGTGGCGTCGGTGCCGCCGAAACACATGACGACGGGTATCCCTTCCTGTGCATTCATATTCATTCTCCAGCGGCTGCGCGTCCTCGGACGATGACGGCGATTGTAGCACTTCCGGCCTTTTACCGGCGCGGGGGACCGTGCGACAATTGGCGCCGCGTTTTTGAAATAGTCATTTGGAGGTTACAGTGCAATCCGATCTGTCCGGCGCAGACTACAAGCAGTACATGTGCCTCATTTGCGGCTTTATTTACGATGAGGCGTTAGGACGACCGGAAGAGGGCATCCCGCCGGGCACCCGGTGGGAAGACGTCCCTATTTATTGGAGCTGCCCCGATTGCGGCGCCGTCAAGGACGACTTCGAGATGGTGGAGATTTAAAATTTAAAAAAGTCTTGAATAATCCCTCTGGAATTCTCAGGGCTGGGAAAGCGAAACATGCGATGTTCGCTTTCCTTCATTTTCAATGGCGGCGCATCCGGGTGTCGCGGGAACTGAACAAATCAGAGAGCCCCTTAATTTGACATGCCGCGCCGCGGGAGACCCCGCGTGACGGCGCGGGTGCGGTTTTTTGATATGCGCAACCGCGTCCGGATTTGATCGCGCGGGCACGGCGTCTATTCCAATCATCGGCCTTGGCCTGCGACCCATTGCCGCAGGCCAAGGCCGGGCGGTTTGTTCATACTTGCGCAAAACTGCGAGCGGGCTACGTGGACGACGACGGATTCAATCTCCCCTCTTCCAGCTTAAATCTGCGACGGCTGGTCACCTTGCGCGCCATCACCTTGCTGGCGCAGCTGGCGGTGGTGTTGACCGCCCATTATGGTTTGGACGTGGCGTTGCGGTTGCCGGCGCTGTTGGGCGTGATCGCGCTGATGGCGGCGCTCAACGGTCTGAGCTGGTGGCGCATGCGCGGCGCGCGGCCGGTGACCGACGCCGAGCTGTTCGGGCAAATGCTGGTGGACGTGGCCGGGCTCAGCGCGCTGCTCTATTTCGCCGGCGGCGCCACCAATCCCTTCGTGATGTTGATGCTGCTGCCGTTGACCATGGCCGCCGCGGCCTTGCCGCCGCGGTTCAGCTGGAGCATGGCGGCGGTGATCGTGGCGTGTTACACCTTGCTGATGTTCGTTTATCAGCCCATCGGGGACGACCGGCACGCGCATAACGATCCCTTCGCCATGCATGTGCTGGGGATGTGGGTGGCCTTTGTGTTGAGCGTCGCGGTGGTGGCGTATTTCGTGGTGCGCATGGGCGAGACCCTGCGCGACCGCGAACGCCGCTTGGCGCAGGCGCGCGAGCGGGCCTTGCGCGACGCGCAGGTGGTGGCGCTGGGCGCGCTGGCGGCGGGCGCGGCCCACGAGTTGGGCACGCCCTTGGGTACTTTGGCGATACTGACCGGCGAATTGGAACGCGAACATGGCGGGGTGGCCGGGATCGCCGATACCGCGCGTCTGATGCGGAGCCAGGTGACGCGCTGCAAAGAGGCGTTGTCGCGCTTGACCGCCGATGCGGATCATCCGTCGGCGGAGGCGGCGTACCCGCAATCCGCCGATGCCTTTCTCGACACCGGCCTCGCGCATTGGCGCGCGCTGCGGCCCACCGCCGTGGTCGATACGCGTTGGCGCGGGGCGCGGCCCGGCCCGCAGCTGTTGGCCGGCGCCGCCTTGCAACAGGCCTTGATCAATGTGCTGGACAACGCGGCGGATGCCTCGCCGCGCGGCGTGACGCTCAGCGGCGACTGGGACGGGGACGCCCTGGTGATAGAGGTGCATGACCAGGGCGGCGGGTTTTCCGCCGAGGTGCTGGCGGTGGCGGGCCGGCGCATGATCAGTACCAAAAGCGGTGAACAGGGCATGGGCATCGGTTTATTACTGACCCGCGCCGCGGTGGAGCGTTATGGCGGACGGATGGAATGTTTCAATCGGGGCGGCGGCGCGTGCGTGCGGATCAGCCTGCCTTTATTGACGGTGCGGACGCCGTGATGCCCGGGATCGACCAGACTTTTTTGCTGCTGGTGGATGACGACCCGGTTTATTGCCAGGTATTGGCGCGGGCCTTGGCCAAGCGCGGTTTCGCGGTGGAGGTCGCGCATGATGTGGCCGCCGCGCTGGCCCGGCTGGAGGACGGCACGCCCCAATTCGCGGTGGTCGATCTCAATCTGCCGGGCCCTTCCGGCTTGACCCTGGTGCAGGCGCTGCACGGGCGCAATCCCGCGGCGCGGATCGTCGTCCTCACCGGTTATGCCAGCATCGCCACCGCGGTGGAGGCCATCAAGCTGGGCGCCACCTATTATCTGGCGAAACCGGCCGAGGCGGATGAGATCGTCGCCGCGCTGTCGAGCGGCGAGGCGGGGAATCCCGACCTGGAGGTGTTGCCGCGGCCGATGTCGGTGAACCGGCTCGAGTGGGAGCATTTGCAAAAGGTGTTGGCGGAGTGCGGCGGCAATATTTCCGAGGCCTCGCGCCGCCTGGGCATGCACCGGCGCAGTTTGCAGCGTAAGCTTAAAAAGCGTCCGGCGCGCAGTTGACCGGCTCGTTGGACGAGTCTAAAAAAACAAAAGCCAGCCCGAGGGCTGGCTTTTGATCTGCCACTACTAAAACGAGATCAGGGCAGCGCGAGCAGGAAATCGACCAACTTTTCGATGTCGGCGTCAGCAACGCGGGGGGAGTACGGAGGCATTGGTACGCCGCCGGTGAGTTCGGTCCAGTTACCCTTGCCGCCTTTTTTCACTTTTTCAACCAAAGTAGCCTTGGCACCGGCGTCGCCCTTGTATTTTTTGGCGACGTCACCCCAGCTGGGGCCAACGACTTTTTTGTCGACGGCGTGGCAGGCCAAGCAACCGGCCTTCTTCGCCAAGTCCATGCCCTCTTCGGCGTTCGCCTGAGCGGCCGCCATCATCAACACCGCTGCAGCGGATATGCTCAACAAACGTGCTTTCATCGGTTTCTCCTTCACTCGTATTGTGTTACCAACATAAAACCGCGCTCCACAGGGAGCTTTGCCCCTTGACTATGAGCGCTTGGATGGTCTTGGGGATTGTTTAAGGACAGTGAATTCCAGTCGGTAGCACGCCCTCCCCATGCTCCCTCGTCCAAGTCGTATAACGGCTTGCCGGGGCTTTATGCCATGGGCTTGGCAGAAGTGTCAAGGTACGGCGCTGGGAATTTACGCAAAGGGCCGTAGCATGGCAAGAGTGAATTGGTTAGAGTTGGAGGTTACGTAGCATTTGGTCGGGGATGTCGGCGCGAGGGATGTCGGAAAATGGGGTCGCGGGTTTTGCTGTTGGCAAGCTGGGTGATGGGAGTGGGCATGAGCGCGGCGGCCGCGGTGTCGGCGTCGGAATGCGCGCAGTGCCATACGGGTATGGATCACCGCCGCCTGCAGGTGACGGTGGGAAGTGAATGCGTCAGTTGCCACCGCGACGCGACTCGGGCCAAGCAAACCGCCATGACGGCGCCCAAATCGGCGGGCCACTTACGGCGGGTGGCGGCCCGGGACGAGCCGGTTCACGCGCCGGCCGCCAAAGCCCGGCCCCCGGTGAGCGCCGAGCCCAATCCGATGGTGCTGATACCCGCCGGCGAGTTCGTGATGGGCAGCGACGACCGTCTGCCCGACGAGGGGCCGCGCCATACAGTGACCTTGGACGCGTACTGGCTGGATGTCTATGAAGTCACCAATGCGCAGTACAAAAAATTCATCGACGCTAGCGGGCGGCGTTCCCCCGGCCACTTCCGTAACCGCACCTATCCGCAGGGCAAGGCCGATCACCCCGTCACCGAGGTGACCTGGTATGACGCGGAGGCCTATTGCGCCTGGGCGGGCAAGCGCCTGCCCAGCGATCAAGAATGGGAGAAGGGCGCGCGCGGCGGCGACGGCCGGATGTTCCCCTGGGGTGATGAGTTCGACGCCGAGAAGGCCAACACGCCGCTGCGCTGGGCCAAGCTCAAGCAAGAGGGCGATACCCTGCCGGTAGGATCGTTTCCGGACGGGGTGAGTCCCTATGGCCTGTACGACATGTCGGGTAATGTCTGGGAATGGACCTCATCTTGGTATCAAGCTTATCCCGGCAATACCCATCCCAGCGAAAATTACGGCGAGCAGTACAAGACCCTCAAGGGCGGTTCGTGGTGGGATTGTTCGTTCTACAAATGCGGGATCTCGGCGCCGGTGTTCAATCGCAGTTTCTTTTTGCGGGGCACCCACAATAAGAGTTTCGGTTTTCGCTGCGCGAAAGACGCGGCGCCGCAGGATAAACAAAAAGTCGCCAAAATTCAGGAGAATTTGCCATGAGATGGAATAACTTCCGGGGGTGGTGGCGGGCGGGTCTGATATTGATGTCCTGCGTCGGCGTACTGCGCGGCGCGGCGGCGGGGGACGACATGGTCTTGGTGGCCGGCGGCGTCTTCACCATGGGCAGCGATCGGGTAGCGAGCGAGGATGAAAGTGCCGGGGTGGGGACCAACAAACCCTGGTATGCGGACGAACGCCCCGCCCACCCGGTGGAATTGCCGGCCTTTCTCATCGACCGCTATGAGACGACCGATGCCCAATACTTGCAATTCGTGGTCGCGACGGGCCACACGCCGCCCTTGCTGTGGGTACAAAACGGTTACCTGCTCAGCGCCCGCCGCCAGGAACTGGCCAAGCTCGACATCGAACGGCTGCGCCATTTGGCGGTGAAGACCTTCAAAATCGATGCGGACACCGGGGTCATGAGTAAAGAGAAGTTATTGGCCGCGATCGACGCCCGGCTGAGCGAGCTGGACAAAGAGCCGGTGACCAATGTGAGCTGGCACGACGCCGAGGCCTATTGCGCATGGGCCGGCAAGCGTCTGCCTAAAGAGGCGGAATGGGAAAAGGCGGCGCGGGGCCGCGACGGCCTGGAATTCCCCTGGGGCAATCAGTGGGCGGCCGGCCGCAGCAACGCCGGCGAAGAGATCTGGGAGGACGGCGTGGCGCCGGTGGGTTCTTATCCCAGCGACAAATCGCCCTACGGCGTGTACGACCTGGCGGGCAACGTGGCCGAATGGGTACAGGAGTGGTATCAGCCCTACCCGGGCGCCGAATACCAGAGCAAGGATTTCGGCGAAAAATTCAAGGTGGTGCGCGGTGCGGGCTGGGGCCGGGAAGGTCATTACGCCATGCACCAGTTCCAGCGCGCCGCGTACCGGTTTTATCTGCCGCCGGAGGCGACCCTGGATGACGTGGGTTTCCGCTGCGTGAAAGAAGTGGCCGCCAAAACCGCGCAACCGGGCGGCTGACGGGGTGCCGCTTAGACGCGGCGGGCCAGATAATTCATCAGGAATTCGACGATCTCGACCCGGTTGTAGGCCTCTTGCAACGACCCGCCCCACACCGTGACGCCGTGTTGATGAATCATCAGGGCGGGCACCGGCGGCGGCGCGGCGGCGAAGCGGGCCTCGATCTCGGCGGCGATGGCCGGTACGTCCAGCCAATTGGCGAAGAGCGGCAGCGCCACCCGCGGGTTTGCCTCCCAGATCCCCAAGCCCTTGATCATTTCCAGGGGCGGCAGCGGCAGGTCCGTCGCTTGCGGCCCGCTCCGGGCCGCGGCCAGGCTGGCGTCCACCGTGTGGACGTGCAGGCAGGCGCGGGCCGCCGGGAACAGCCGGTATATCGCCTGGTGGATCGAGGTTTCCGCCGAAGGTTTGATGCCGGCCCGTCCCAGTTCCAGCACCTGCCCGTCGGCCAAGCCCATGCGCAGGAAATCCGCGCTGTCCAGGCGGCCTTTGGCCTGCCCGCTGGCGGTGATCCAAAAACTGTTCGGATCGGCGCGGTCGCGCGCGCTCAAATTGCCGGCGGTGCCGGCCATCCAGCCCCGCCCGTGAAAGTCGCGGGCGATTTCGGCCAGGGCCTGGCACGGTTCTAAATCGTCGAATGAGCGAGACACAAGAGGTCCTTGGAATGCGCGCTAAGGCTAGCCCGGCCGCGCGCCGGTCTTGGCCCCGCGCGGTGACCGTGCCCGGCGGGGACGCGAGTCGCGGCCGCCTTCACGGCCGCCGCCGCGGCGCGGCGGGTCGGGGCGATGGCGCGGGGTGTGGGCCGGCCGGGTGATCTCGGCCAGGAGCGCGGGATCGACCGGCGCGCTGGGGATGGGGTGGCCAATGTATTTTTCGATCTCGGGTAAGGAGAAGGCGTAGGTCTCGCAGACGAAGCTGATGGCGTCGCCGCTCGCGCCCGCCCGCGCGGTGCGGCCGATGCGATGCACGTAATCCTCGGCGTCCTGCGGCAGGTCGAAGTTGATGACGTGGGTCACGCCGGGAATATGCAGTCCGCGCGCCGCGACGTCGGTGGCCACCAGAATCGGGATTTCGCCCCGCTCGAACTGGGACAAAAACTGCAAACGTTTTTTCTGCGGCACGTCGCCGGACAACATGGCGGCGGGGAAACCGTTGCATTCCAAATAGGCGTGCACATCCTCGGCGGTGCGTTTGGTGTTGACGAACAGCATGGTGCGGGTGGCATCCATGGCGCGCAGCAGGCCGATCAGCAGCGGCATCTTCTCTTCGTTGGCCGGATAATAAGTGAGTTCCTGAATTCGCTCGGCGGTGACTTTATCGGTTTCGATCTTCACCAGTTGCGGATTGTTCATGTGCTCATAGGCCAGTTCGGTGACCCGGAACGACAGCGTGGCGGAAAACAGCATGCTCAGCCGTTTTTCCGGCTTGGGCATGCGCCGCAGCATGTAGCGGATGTCTTTGATGAAGCCGAGATCGAACATGCGATCGGCCTCGTCCACCACCACTACCTCCACTTCGCGCAGATCGAACACATGTTGTTTATGGTAGTCGATGAGGCGGCCGGGCGTGCCGATCACCATGTCCACGCCCTCTTCCAGCTGTTTGCGCTGGGTTTCATAGCCGGCGCCGCCATAAATCAGCGCGAGCTTCAGCCCGGTATATTTACCCAGCAGTTCGGCGTCTTTATGGATCTGCACCGCCAATTCGCGGGTGGGGGCGATGATCAAGGCCCGCGGCGATTTGCCGGGGCGCGGCGGACGGCGCAACAAATGGGTCATGGTCGCCAGTAAATAGGCCGCGGTTTTGCCGGTGCCGGTCTGGGCCTGCCCCGCCACATCCTGCCCGGCCAGGGCCAGCGGCAGGGTTTGCGCTTGGATCGGCGTACACTCGCTGAAACCGGCGTCTTTGATGCCTCGCTGCAAGGGTTCGGGGAAATCGAAACTGGCGAGATGGGTCTCTGTAAGATGTCGTTTACTCATGCGGGCACAGCATATCAGAAATGTCCGAATACGCTACGGACTTGCAATCCGCGCCGGTTTGCGCTTGAATCTAAATTCAGTGCGTTGCGATTGCAATCGGGATAGGCTATCTTAACCGGCACGACGCTAAACAAGGTCTTCCGCGCTGGTTCTACTAGAAGTGTGCAGCGGTGTCCTACAAAGAATTACTTTCCTGACTGGAGAATGCCAATAGTGAGCGATCAAATTGTTCATGTCACCGACGCGACATTTGACGACGTGGTGCTCAAAGCGGACGGCCCGGTGCTGGTGGATTTTTGGGCGGACTGGTGCGGTCCCTGCAAAATGATCGCCCCTATCTTGGACGACGTTTCCAAGGATTATGCCGGCAAGCTTCAAGTCGCCAAGTTGAACATCGACGAAAACCCGGCGACGCCGCCCAAATACGGTATTCGCGGCATCCCGACTTTGATGCTCTTCAAGAACGGCAATGTCGAGGCGACCAAGGTGGGCGCCGTCTCCAAGTCGCAGTTGACCGCGTTCATCGATAGCAATATGTAAGCGGTGCCCCCGGCCGCGGTAAAAAGTGCTGGACGCGGCCGAGGTGTGGTGGTAGCGTGTAAAAAAATTACAATATCTCAGTTTGGTCTATCGCCTTAACGGGCATTTCCCCCGATTTAAAAAAGTTGTGCATTTACGTTGGTTCTAGCCCCCGGCCATCCGAGTCGGCCCATTTCCACAGTTACGTCTTTGATCTGAGTCAATCCGAAAGCAGCGACGATGAACCTCACCGAACTTAAGCAAAAAAGCCCGACCGATTTATTGGGAATCGCCGACGAAATGGGCATCGAAGGCATGGCGCGCTCGCGCAAGCAGGATGTGATCTTCGCCATTCTCAAGGCCCACGCCAAAAAGGGCGAGGATATTTTCGGTGACGGCGTGCTGGAGATTCTTCAGGACGGCTTCGGCTTTTTACGATCGGGCGACAGCTCCTATCTCGCGGGGCCCGATGATATCTACGTCTCGCCGAGCCAGATCCGCCGCTTCAATTTGCGCACCGGCGATACGGTGTCCGGCAAGATCCGCCCGCCCAAAGAGGGCGAGCGTTATTTCGCGCTGCTCAAGGTCGACGAGATCAATTACGAGCCGCCCGAAAACGCCAAGAACAAAGTCCTGTTCGAGAACCTCACTCCGCTGTTCGCCAACAAGCGGCTCAGCATGGAACAGGGCAACGGCAGCACCGAGGACATCACTGCGCGCATCATCGATTTGGTGGCGCCGATCGGCAAGGGCCAGCGCGGCATGATCGTCTCGCCGCCCAAGGCCGGTAAAACCATGATGCTGCAGAATATCGCGCAGTCGATTGCGCACAACCATCCCGAGTGTTACCTCATCGTATTGCTCATCGACGAACGTCCCGAGGAAGTCACCGAGATGTCGCGCTCGGTGCGCGGCGAAGTGATTTCTTCTACGTTCGACGAACCCGCCACCCGCCATGTACAAGTAGCGGAGATGGTGATCGAGAAGGCTAAGCGTTTGGTGGAGCATAAGCGCGACGTGATCATTCTGCTGGACTCGATCACCCGTTTGGCGCGCGCCTACAACACGGTGATCCCCTCGTCGGGCAAGGTGTTGACCGGCGGCGTGGACGCCAATGCGTTGCAAAAACCAAAACGGTTTTTCGGCGCGGCGCGTAATATCGAGGAAGGCGGTTCGCTGACCATCATCGCCACCGCGCTGGTCGAAACCGGTTCGCGCATGGACGACGTGATCTACGAAGAATTCAAAGGCACCGGCAACAACGAGATGCATCTCGACCGCAAGATCGCCGAGAAGCGCATCTATCCGGCCATCAACATCAACCGCTCCGGCACCCGCCGCGAAGAGTTGCTCACCCACCCCGATGAGCTGCAGAAGATGTGGATACTCCGCAAACTGCTGCACCCCATGGACGAGTTGGCCGCCATGGAATTCATGCTCGACAAACTCAAGGCCACCAAGACCAACGCCAGTTTCTTCGATTCCATGAAGCGCTGATGCCGCGCCGGCGGCGCGGTGAATAGCTCACCCCGCCGTCGGCAGCTTGATGTCCACCGGTTTTACATTCCAGATTTCTTCGGCGTACTGACGGATGGTGCGGTCCGAAGAAAATTTTCCCATGTGCGCGACATTGAGTATGGCCTTGCGCGTCCATTCCTCGCGCTGGGTGTACAAGGCCGCGACCGCCTCCTGGCTGGTAATGTACGACGCGTAATCGGCCAACAGCAGATAGTGGTCGCCGCCGTGGGTCAGGTTATCCGCGATCGGCCGGTGCAGGTCGGCGTTGCCCGGTGAAAAATAGCCGTTGGCTATCATGTCCAGCGCCTGTTTCAGTTCGGGATTGCCGTGATAATAATCCCAAGGGTTGTGGCCGCGCGTGTAAGTCTCCGCCACCTGAGGCGTGGTCATGCCGAAGATGAAGATGTTCTCCTTGCCCACCTCTTCGCAGATCTCCACGTTGGCGCCGTCCAAGGTGCCGATGGTGAGCGCGCCGTTGAGGGCGAACTTCATGTTGCTGGTGCCCGAGGCCTCGGTGCCGGCGGTGGAGATTTGTTCCGACAAGCTCGCAGGCCGGGATGATCAGCTCCGCCAGCGAGACGTTGTAATTGGGGATGAACACCACCTTGAGTTGATCGCCGATGGCGGGATCGTTGTTCACCACGTCGGCGACGTCGTTAATCAGCTTGATGATCTTTTTGGCCAGCACATAACCCGGCGCGGCCTTGCCGGCGAAGATCGCCGTGCGCGGCACCCGCGGCGCGGCGCTGCCTTGGCGGATACGGTTGTACAAGGTGATGACGTGCAGCACGTTGAGCAGTTGCCGTTTGTATTCGTGGATGCGTTTGACGTGCACGTCGAACAGGCTGTCGGGATTGATCTGCACGTTCCAATTGCTGGCGGATGAAGCCGGCCAGCCGTTCCTTATTGGCCCGTTTCACCGCCGCGAACTCGCCGCGGAAATCCGCGTCGGCGGCGAACGGCGCGAGGCGCCGCAATTGATCGAGGTCTTTGCGCCACGCGTCGCCGATGCGTGAGGTGATGAGCTTGGACAGGCCTGGATTGGCCAGATGCAACCACCGCCGCGGCGTGACGCCGTTGGTCTTGTTGGAAATCTTGCCGGGATAAACTGCGTCGAAGTCGTGAAAGATGGTCGATTTCATCAACTCGGTATGTATGGCGGCCACACCGTTCACCGCATGGCTGCCGGCCACCGCCAGGTGCGCCATGCGCACCCGCCGTTCGCCGTCTTCATTGATCAGCGAGACGCGCCGCATCCGCGCGTAGTCGCCGGGGAACAGGTGGGTGACGCACTTCAAAAACTGATGATTGATCTCGTAGATGATCTGCAAATGCCGCGGCAGGATCTGCTCGAGCAAGGCCACCGGCCAGGTCTCCAGTGCCTCCGGCAGCAGGGTGTGATTGGTGTACGAGAAGGTGCGGACCGTGATGTCCCAGGCCTTGTCCCAATCCACGTGATAAATGTCCACCAGCAAGCGCATCAACTCGGGAATGGCCAGCACCGGATGGGTGTCGTTGAGCTGGATGGCCACCTGGTCGGGCAAGGCGTCGAAATCGTCGTGGGTTTTTTGGTAGCGGCGAATGATGTCCTGCAGGGTGGCGCTGACGAAGAAATATTGCTGTTTCAAACGCAGCTCGCGGCCCATCAGCGTAGTGTCGTCGGGATAAAGCACCTTCGACAAATTCTCCGATTCGTTCTTCACTTCGACCGCTTTGATGTAATTGCCTTCGTTGAAATAACGCAGGTCGAAATCGCGGCTGGCCTTGGCCGACCACAGCCGCATATTGTTCACGGTGTTGGTGCCGAAACCGGGAATCGGCGTGTCGTAGGCCATGGCCATCACGTCTTCCGTGCCGATCCAGTGATAACGCTTGCGGCCGCGCTCGTCGGGATACTCCACCACCCGCCCGTAAAATTTCACCGGATATAACACTTCCGGGCGCGGGAACTCCCAGGGATTGCCGTAGCGCAGCCAATTTTCCGGGTGCTCCACTTGATAGCCGTTTTCGATGCGCTGGTTGAACATGCCGTATTCATAGCGGATGCCGTAGCCGTAGCCCGGCAGGCCGAGGGTGGCGATGGAGTCGAGGAAGCAGGCCGCCAGCCGGCCCAGGCCGCCGTTGCCGAGCGCCGCGTCCGGCTCCAGTTCGCGGATGGTTTCCATGTCGAGGCCGATGGCGCGGAAGGCCTCGGTGAACTCGTCGGCGATGTCCATGTTGAGCACGCTGTTGGTGAGCGTGCGGCCGATGAGAAACTCCAAGGACATGTAATAAATGCGCTTGGCGTTTTGCCGGTAATAGGTCCGCTGAGTCTCCATCCAGCGTTCCATGAGCCGATCGCGCACCACGTAGGCCGCGACGTGATACCAGTCGCGGTCGGTGGCGGTGTACATATCCTTGCCGGCGGAATACTCCAGGCGGTTGGCCAGGGATTGTTTGATGGATTCGGTATCGAGGCCGAGGTAATCGTATTTGAGTTTGGGATTAATGCGTTGCTGGGCCATGAGTCCTTTACCCCCTTCGGGTCGTCCTTTGAATCCCGTCGGGATTCATAATAAGCCTTTTTACGGCCCGCCACGCCATTTCTTGAAGAAGAGCGTCCCCGCCGCCTCCCTTGCCTAGCCGCCGGCTTTTGCGTATGATTCCGCGTTCTCTGTGCGGGGGACCCGTCGGAGCGCCGGCGGAGCTAGCCCCGGCAGTCAGCAAGGCTAAAGAGGTTCACCATGAAAGCGGACATACACCCCGCCTACAGCGAGATCAAGGTCACTTGCAGCTGTGGCAATACGTTTAACACCCGTTCCACGCTCGGTCACGACCTGCATCTGGACGTGTGCTCGGCCTGCCATCCCTTCTACACCGGCAAGCAAAAGCTGGTGGACACCGCGGGCCGCGTGGACAAATTCCGTCAGAAGTACGGTTTGAGCAAGTAATCCGCCGATGGCGGATGACCGCGGAGCAAGGGCGCCTGATCCGGGCGCCCTTGCTCGTTTCCGGACCCCGGTCCGGCGTCTTTTCCCCTGTTTCGTCCTCCTCATCTGCTGGTCGGATTTCCTCCCGGCGGCGGATTGTCGCGCCGACCGCGTCGATGAAACCGCGCAGGTGGATTCCGTATACGACGGCGACACCCTGCACCTGCGCGACGGCCGCCGCCTGCGGCTGATCGGTCTCGACGCCCCCGAACTGGGCCGCGACGGCCAACCCGACCAGCCTTTGGCCGTGGCCGCGCGCGACGTGTTGCGACATCGTCTGCCGGCCGATGCCGGGCTGCGCCTGCGTTACGACGCGGAGCGAGAGGACGCCCACGGCCGCACCCTCGCCCACCTGTTTTTCGCCGACGGCGCCAGCGTCACCGCCTGGTTGCTGGAACAGGGCCTCGCCACCTTGCTCCTCATTCCCCCCGATCTTTGGAACGCCGACTGTTACGCCGCCGCCGAGCGGCGGGCCCGCGAGCGCGGGCTGGGGGTATGGGCCTTGCCGGATTATCAGCCCGTCGCCGCGGCCCGTCTGCCCCGCACCGCGCGCGGCTATCGGGTCGTGCGGGGCAGCGTCCTGCGGGTACGCGAGGGCGACGCTGCGCGCTGGTTGATTCTGGAAAACCAGGTCGCGGCGCGTATCGACCGGCATGATCTGGCCCACTTCACCCAGGTCCGGTTAAACGATTTGGCGCGGCGACCAGTGGAGGTGCGCGGCTGGGTGTACCCGGTGGGCGACGAATTGCATATCAAGCTGCGCCACCCCGCCCAGCTCGATATAGTATCCGCCGAATAAACGGGCGACCCACGCTTCAGCGGTATAGTATTCAGACCGATCAAGAAAGGCGCGGCGCGCCGTGGCCGCCGCCCCGCCTCCTGATACATAATGCGCGCCTGTTTTACCCGCGCCGTCGCGCCAGAACGAGTTGTCACCGAAACCGAAGCAGGATACCGCATGAGCAAAGACCGCAAACAAGCCGCCCTCGACTACCACGCCCAGCCGCGGCCCGGCAAAATCGCCATCGCCATCACCAAGTCCTGTCTCACTCAAGAAGACTTGTCGCTGGCCTACACGCCGGGCGTGGCCGAACCGGTGCGCGCCATCCACGCCGACCCCGAGGCCGCCTACCGTTACACCTCCAAAGGCAATCTAGTGGCGGTGATCACCGACGGCAGCGCGGTGCTGGGTCTCGGTAAAATGGGCGCGCTGGCCTCCAAGCCGGTGATGGAAGGCAAGGGCGTGTTGTTCAAAAAATTCGCCGACATCGATGTCTTCGACATCGAAGTCGACGCCACCAGCCCCGAGCATTTCATCGAGACCGTGGCGGCCATCGCGCCGACCTTCGGCGGCATCAATCTCGAGGACATCGCCGCGCCGCATTGCTTCACCATCGAAGCCGCCTTGATCGAGCGGCTCGACATCCCGGTGTTTCACGACGACCAGCACGGCACCGCGATCATCGTCGCCGCCGGCCTGCTCAATGCGCTGGAACTGCAAGGCAAGCAGTTGCAAGACGCGCGCATCGTCTGCCTCGGCGCCGGTGCGGCGGGCATCGCCTCCATGCATCTCTTGGTGGCGTTGGGCGCGAAGAAGGAAAATCTTTCTTTGGTGGATCGTATCGGCGTGATTCACAGCGGCCGCGACGATTTGAACATCTATAAACGTGAATTCGCGATCGACACCGCCAAGCGCACCCTGGCCGACGCCATGCAAAGCGCCGACGCCTTCATCGGCCTGTCGGGACCCGATTTGGTCAGCGAGGCCATGCTCGCCGCCATGGCGCCGAACCCGGTGATCTTCGCCTTATCCAATCCCGACCCCGAGATCAGCCCCGAGCTCGCGCACACCGTGCGCAATGACATCATCATGGCCACCGGTCGCAGCGACTATCCCAATCAAGTGAACAACGTGTTGGGCTTTCCCTTCATCTTCCGCGGCGCGCTCGACGTGCGCGCCAGCCGCATCAACTCCGCCATGCAAGTCGCCGCCGTCCACGCCTTGTGCGCACTCGCGCGCGAGCCGGTGCCGGCCGACGTGCTCAAGGCCTATAAATTGGATCATCTCGAATTCGGTCCCGATTACATCATCCCCAAACCGCTGGACCCGCGTTTGATCGACTACATCGCCCCCGCCGTGGCGCGCGCGGCGGTGGAGAGCGGCGTGGCGCGGCAGAAGTATCCGGAGCATTATCCGGAGTAGATGTTCCGGGAGAAGGAATAAAGAATTCTTAGGCGGGTTATAGTAACCCGCCTTGCATTGGTCGGCTGCGGTGTTCGATGACTTTTAGAATAGTCTTTTCAGTTACCAGACGTTCGCCCTGTCTATTTTGTTGAATGCGCATCTCCACAATCAGGGAATCACCTTTTGCAAACGCCTCGCCATTGTTAACGCGGGAAATAAAATCCACATCAGCGATATCCGCGTGGAACGAACTGGACCCGTCCGAAAAACGCCATTTATTACCATCCTTAAAGACGGGCGCTTCAATGATAAGAGCTGTCTTGATGCTGTTGTCGAACAGCGGGACCTCAGGCGCGACTGGTACAAAGGCGCTGGCTTCGCGTTGCGACACCTCGATAATGCGCTCTACCCCTTGTTCATGTTCAGCATCTACGGATACTGAATCCATCCCTTGTTTTCCGAGAGCATCATGAATGAAACGCTGAGCGGCTTCAGAAGCTTTTTCTTGAAAAACTAGCGACACACTTTGTGTGTTGACAGTAAGTATCTGGCCGTTATTGTTAGTGACGTTGATAGTGTTGTGCTGTCCGCGTTCGCTCTTTTGCGGAGGGACGCCACCAAGATGCTTCCATAACTTAACTGCCTCATTGATGGTGCCAAACAACTCTCTCATTGTCCCAGCGGTTAGCAAGGTGGCAATAGGGCCACCCACATTGATGACTAAATCAGTAACGAACGAACCACGCCCGAAACCCGCCACCTCCGCTCGTGCGCGCGCTTCTTCTCCATAAGTTGCCTTCGCCGCCGCTACTACAAACTCGGAGAAAGCGATCATGTTTGCAGCGGCATCGTATACATCCATGAGACCAGCCTCGACTGCGGGGCCGCTATAACGAAGGCTAAGACGTGTTTGCATGATAATTTCCCATTCTCGAGCATCACGGCGTATTAAATGTACGTTTATCTTCTGCTAGTTGAATGTCCAATATTCATTCAAGCCATCCTTGATGGCAAGCATAGATTTAATGCGGGGTCTCGCCCCCGCGGGCGAGGTACTTTCTTTTGCGCGGCCAAAAGAAAGTACCCAAAGAAAAGGCCGCCCGGCGGTGGCGTTCCGCGCGTTGCGCGGAATACCCTGCGCGCTTCGGGCAGCGCGGGGTTTTTCAGACAGGCCGTCCCTGGCCTGTCTGAAAAAGCTCGCCATCCCTGGCTTCGCCCCTGCGGGCCTGATCCGCGCCACCCTGCAGTGCTCGGCGCTACCGACGGGAGTTGAAAACCAACATCCTCGTCGGCAATAAATGTAGGGTGGGTTAGGCCGAAGGCCGTAACCCACCAAGCTGTCGCGTAGCGACTCGTTAATCAATTCCCATAAGGTGCGCCTGACGGCGCGGGTTGGTGGGTTACGCTGCGCTAACCCACCCTACATTGATTTTGTGATCCCGAAATAACACCTCGTCCGCGTCGCCGACTTACCTACTTAATCGTTCTTCGCCGCCACACGCCCTTCTTCAGTGCGCCATTCGATTGAGCACAAGCAACATTCGTGGATCACCCATGTTAGTGAATCGCGACTTTACAAACCCACATTCGCCGCCCATCATCCTTATGCAGGTGTCAGGCAAAGGAGTCCGTCGTGAGGAAGATCGCCATCGTGGGGCCGGGGCGGGTCGGTGAATCCACCGCGCAGATTCTGGCGAAGGAGTCGCTGTGCCGCGAGTTGGTGCTGGTGGGCATCGATGACGGTGTGGCGCGCGGCATCGCCTTGGATGTGCAGGAGTCGGCGCCGCTGTTCGGTTTCGATACCAAGGTGAGCGGCGGTGCCGATCCCGCGTTGCTGGCCGATGCCGATCTGGTGATCATGACCGCGGGGCTGCCGCGCAAGCCGGGCATGAGTCGCGATCAACTGCGCGACGCCAATCTCGCGGTGTCGCGCGCGGTGGTGGCCAATGTGCTGCGTCACGCGCCGAACGCAATGTTGCTGATGGTGAGCAATCCGGTGGACGTGCTCACCTATGATGCTTACAAGCAGACCGGCTGGCCGCGCGAGCGGGTGTTCGGCCTGTCGGGTGTGCTGGACAGCGCGCGCATGGCGAATTTCGTGGCGCAGGCCAGCGGTTATTCGGTGCGCGACATCACGGCGCTGGTGATCGGCGGTCACGGCGACGCCATGGTGCCCTTGCCGGACTACACCTGTATCAACGGCATCCCCATCAAACATTTTCTCGACGCGGCGACTATTGCGCGGCTGATCGAACACACCCGCCAGGGCGGCGCGGAGATCCTCGCCCTCAAACAGACCAGCAGCGCCTACGACTCCCCCGCCGCCGCCATCGCCACCATGACGGAGGCGATCATCCGCGATCGCAAGCGGATACTGCCCTGCGTGGCGGTGCTCGACGGTGAATACGGGCAACGCGATATCGCGCTCGGCGTACCGGTGGTGTTGGGCGACGCCGGTGTGGAGAAAGTGCTTGAATTGCCGCTAACCGAAGACGAGAGCGCCGCCTTGCTCCGCTCGGCGGCATCGGTGCGGGCGAGTCTCGGCGGTTCAAGCTGATATCGCGGCACGCATGAGTGCCGCATCGAAAAAGACCGCTGGATTTTTTCAGCATGCCAGGCGACATCCGCGCTCACCGTCGCGGCGCCATTTACGCCGACTGAGCCCGCGCGCGGAACGCGGGTGTTTGCCACGGATTTTCTTTTAGCCGCCAGCAACGAGGAGCACGGCCATGGGCGATAAAAAACACACCCTGACCCTTACCGACAGCGCCACCGGTAAATCCATCGAACTGCCGGTGCGCTACGGCACCGAAGGCCCGCCCGCGGTGGACATCGGGCCGCTTTATCGTGAATTCGGTTATTTCACTTACGACCCCGGTTTCGTCTCCACCGGCAGTTGCCGCAGCGCCATTACGTTCATCGACGGTGAAAAAGGCGTGTTGCTGTATCGCGGTTATCCCATCGCGCAGCTCGCGGAAAAGAGCACGTTTCTCGAAGTCGCGTATCTGCTGCTCTACGGCGAGTTGCCCAGCCAGGATCAGCTGGACGGTTTCACCAACGTGATCGTGCGCCACACCATGATCAACGAAAGCCTCAAGAGTTTTTATCAAGGTTTCTATCACGACGCCCACCCGATGGCGACCATGGTGGGGGTGGTGGGTTCGCTGTCGGCGTTTTATCACGACTCCACCGACATCCGTAATCCGCATCACCGCGAGATCGCCGCCCATCGTCTGATCGCCAAGATGCCCACCATCGCCGGCGCCAGCTACAAGCATTCCATCGGCGAACCGTTCGTGTATCCGAAAAACAGTTTGAGTTACGCCGGCAATTTTTTGCGGATGATGTTCGCGGTGCCGACCGAAGAATACGAAGTGGACCCGGTGGCGGAAAAGGCCCTGGATTTGATCTTCATTCTGCACGCCGATCACGAGCAAAACGCCAGCACCTCCACGGTGCGCCTGGCCGGCAGCTCCGGCGCCAATCCTTTCGCCTGCATCGCCTCCGGCATCGCCGCCCTGTGGGGGCCGGCGCACGGCGGCGCCAACGAGGCGGTGTTGCGCATGCTGGCGCAGATCGGCGACGTCAAACACATTCCCCAGTACCTGGCCAAGGCCAAGGACAAAAACGATCCCTTCCGTTTGATGGGTTTCGGCCATCGCGTGTATAAAAATTACGACCCGCGCGCCCGCATCATCCGCAAGATGTGTCATGAGGTGTTGGAGAAGGTCGGCGATCAGCACGACCCCTTGTTCGAACTGGCGCTGCGCCTCGAAGAGCTGGCGCTCAAAGACGATTATTTCATCGAGCGCAAACTCTATCCCAACGTCGATTTTTATTCCGGGCTGATCTACAAGGCGCTGGGCATTCCCACCAATATGTTCACCGTGATGTTCGCCATCGCCCGCACCGTGGGCTGGGTGGCGCAATGGATGGAGATGATCGGCGAGCCGGATCAAAAAATCGGCCGGCCTCGGCAGATCTACGACGGTCCCGCGGCGCGGGATTATCTGCCCATCCGCCGCCGCAAGGCCGCGGCCCCCGGTGCGGGCACGGCCGACCTCAACGGCGAGGCGCGTAATACGGATTAGGTTGGGGAAGAAGTCGGCGCCGCCAAGACGCGGGGCCAAAAAACGCTCGAATCAAATCAAAAAATTTTGGCGTGCTTGGCGTCCAATGGTTTTTTCAGAGGGTCTCCAGCAACACCCGCAACTCGTCGGCATTGGCCCGTTCCATCGGCCGGCCGTCCACGTCGCTCTTGAAGGCCTGCCGCGCCGCGACCGGCGGAAACACCACCAACAGCAGCGGCGTCTCTTCGGCGAGGAAGCGATAGGCCGGATAGGTGGCGGTCTCGCCGCCGCTCAAGGTCAGCCGCTTGTCGCAGAGTTGATGGGGAATGCGGTGTTCCATGAGAAACAGCCCCGGCTCTTCCGGGGTGTCGGCGAACACATGCAGATTGATCTCCGTGTGCTCATCGGCCGTGCCGCGCAGCACCGGCCCCACCAACCGCGGCTTGAAGCGTTCGAGAAACAACATGGCGTGCAGCGCGGTTTCCCGCAGGTGTTTTAAGCGCGCCGGCTGGCTGTCGGCGCGGAACAGCCGCTGATATTCCACCAGGGCCCGTTCGATCTCGTCATTGCGCGGCAGGTTGCGGGTGTTGCCGGCGCCGAGGCGGACCGCCGCCTTGTGTTTGGCTTTGTAAAAATCCGTCAAATGCTCCTCGCTCATGATGCGGGCGGCCTCGACGGCGATGAGTTGACGCATGCGGACTTCGTTGGTGTGGCCGCGACGGGGTTTCATGGCGTACTCCCCTTAAAATAATTGCTCCGGAATGGCCGATGGCGCGGCGCCCGGTTGCGTGCCGGCGGCGTCGGACGTCGGCGCCGTCGCGCGGGTGGACGGGACGTTGTCGGCGAAAAAGGTTTCGAACATGGCGTCGTGCTCGCCCGGCTCGGCCTGTAAGCCGGTGCCGGGATCGATGCGCACCGACACCAGGCCCGGCGGCTGTTCCAAAGGCCGGTCCGGCACATCTTGCAGCGCGGCGCGCATGAAGTCGATCCACATCGGCAGCGCGGCGCGGCCGCCGGTCTCGGCGTTGCCCAGCGGCCGGGTGTCGTCGAAGCCGACCCAGGCCACGGTGGCCACCGCGGGGCTATAGCCGGCGAACCAAGCGTCGCGCTGGTCGTTGGTGGTGCCGGTCTTGCCGGCGATGTCGTTGCGGCCCAATTGCGCGGCGCGCTGAGCGGTGCCGAGGCGGATCACGTCTTTCATCATGCTGGTCATCAGATAGGCATTCTGCGCGCTGATCGCCCGCGGTGCCAGCTTGGCGGCGGGCGCGGTGCGGGTGATGAGATTAGTGGCGGCGGGGACATCGGCGCCGGCCGGGGTGGTCGCGGGGTCGGCGTTATCGCAGTCGGCGCAGACCCGGGTCGGCTCGGCCTGCCAGAGGATTACGCCTTGGGCGTCTTCGATGCGGTCGATGAAATAGGGCGTGACCCGGTAGCCGCCGTTGGCGAACACGGTGTAACCGGCCGCCAGGTTGAGAGGCGTGACGCTGTTGCTGCCCAGGGCGAGGGACAGGTTGCGCGGCAAGGAGGCCTTGTCGAAGCCGAAGCGGCTGACGTAGTCGATGGCGGTGTCGATGCCCGTCGCGCGCAGCACCCGGATCGACACCAGATTGCGGGAATGGGTCAGCGCCTCGCGCAGGCGGGTGGGGCCGTAAAACTCGCCGGAATAGTTTTCCGGGCGCCAAGCGCTCTCCAGCTCGGGGTCGTCGAAGACCACCGGCGCGTCGTTGATGACGGTGGCCGGGGTCATGCCGTGCTCCAGGGCGGCGGAATAAACGAAGGGTTTGAAGCTGGAACCCGGTTGCCGGAGGGCCTGGGTGGCGCGGTTGAATTTGCTGCGATAGAAATCGAAACCGCCCACCAAGGCCAGCACCGCGCCGTCGTCGGGTCGCAGCGCGACCAGCGCGCCTTCCGCCTCGGGTATTTGGGCCAGGCGCGCCCGGCCGGTTTCATCGATCGCTAAGCGCAGAATATCACCGGGCTTGGCCAGCTCGTTCGGGCGGACCGGGCCGTCGCCCTGCATCCGCCGCGCCCATTCCGTTCCCTCCAATGCCACGGAGATGAGTGTGCCGTCTCGGAGCGCCACTTGCAGCTGGCGATCGGTATTCACGACCAAGGCGGGCACCAGACCGCCCAAGCTATTGTAGCTGGCCAGGAGGGCGATCCAATCCTCGGCCCCGGCCTGGGCCGGCAATTTTACGTGGGCTTCGGCGCCGCGATAGCCGTGGCGCCGGTCGTATTCCAGCAGTGCGTTGTGCAAGGCGCGGTTGGCGGCGGCCTGCAAACGGGTGTCGAGGGTGGTGTAGACCTTCATCCCGGTGGTGTAGACGTCTTCGCCATAACGTTGGAACAGCTCGGCGCGCGCCTGCTCGGCGAGATAAGGCGCCTCCGCCTCGATGGGCAGGCTGCTGAGCCGGGCGGTGTCCTTCTCAGCGATCGCCGCACGGTAGTCCTCTTCGGTGAGGAAGTTAAGGTCGCGCATGCGCCCCAGCACATAATTGCGGCGGGTCAGGGCCCGTTCCGGATCGGCGATGGGGTTATAGCGCGACGGGGCCTTGGGCAGGCCGGCGATCATGGCCATCTGCGCCACGCTCAATTGAGGCAATTCCACGCCGTAATACACCTGCGCGGCGGCGGCCACCCCGTAGGCCCGCTGGCCCAGGTAGATCTTGTTGAGATACAGCTCGAGGATTTCCTGTTTGGTGAACTGCTGCTCGATCGTGAAAGCCAACAGGATCTCGTTGAATTTCCGAAGATAGGTTTTTTCGCGGCCGAGGAAGAAGTTGCGCGCGACCTGCATGGTGATGGTGCTGCCGCCCTGGGTCTTTTGCCCGGTGGAAACCAGGATCCAGGCCGCTCGCAACAGACCTTGATAATCGACGCCCGGGTGTTGAAAAAAGCGGTCGTCTTCCGCGGCGAGGATCGCCTGCACCAGGGCGTCGGGGGCGTCGTCGAAGGTGATGGGGGTGCGCTTCATCTCCCCGTATTCGGCCAATAATTTGTGGTCCGAGGTATACACCCGCAAGGGGACTTGGTAGCGTACGTCCCGCAACGCCTCGGGGGAGGGAAGTTGGGGGGCCAGGTAGAAGTAGAGGGAGGCGGCGGCGATCCCGCCGATCAACAGCAGCCCCGCTAGAACGATCGCACCCAGGCGGGCCGCTTTTGAAAAAAATGTCATTGCTCGGGAGATGGCTGTGAACTGCGTTAAGTTAAAGTAGATTAAGGTTTAGTATAAAGGTTCCGATATAACGAAGCGAACCGAGTTGTGTTCCTTACGCTTATTTATTATGGTTGAGTGCGGGAATTTACGTGCTGAGGATAAACAGACCAACCGTGGGCACGGGAAAGGGAGAAAACCTTGGGGTTTTTTAACAGGAAGGGTTCAGTCGTACTGGGCCTGGATATCAGTTCCACCGCCGTGAAACTCCTCGAGCTGGGTCAGAGCGGATCACGCTATCGCGTGGAGAGTTACGCCGTGGTGCCGCTGCCGCCCCATGCCGTGGTGGAAAAAAGCATCGCCGACGTGGAGGCGGTGGGCTCGGCCATCGAGCGCGCGGTGAAGCGGGCCGGCACGCGGGTGAAACACGCGGCGGTGGCGGTCGCCGGTTCGGCGGTGATCACCAAGGTGATCTCCATGCCGGCCTCCTTGTCGGAAAGCGACATGGAAAACCAGATTCGCCTGGAGGCGGATCAATACATCCCTTACCCCATGGAAGAGGTGAATCTCGATTTTCAAGTGCTGGGCCCGTCCGAGAAGAAGCCGGACACGGTCGACGTGTTGCTGGCGGCGTCGCGCAGCGAAAACGTGGACGTGCGGGTCGCGGCGGTAGAGTTGGGCGGCCTGATCGCCAAGATCGTCGACGTCGAGGCCTTCGCCATGGAGAGCGCCTTTGGTTTGCTGAACACCCAGCTTCCTGACGCGGGCGCGGGCAAGATCATCGCGGTGGCCGATGTCGGCGCCACCATGACCACTCTCAATGTACTGAACAATTTCAAAATCATTTATACCCGCGAGCAAGTCTTCGGCGGCAAGCAGCTTACCGAGGAGATTCAGCGCCGCTACGGCCTGTCTTATGAAGAAGCGGGCATGGCCAAAAAGCAGGGCGGCTTGCCCGACAATTATGTCCCCGAAGTGCTGGAGCCGTTCAAAGAGGCGATGGCGCAACAGGTGAGCCGCTCCTTGCAGTTTTTCTTTTCGTCGAGCCAATACAACAACGTCGATCACATCGTACTGGCCGGCGGCTGCGCATCCATTCCCGGCATCGATGAATTGATCGAGCAAAAGATCGGCACCAGTACTTCCATCGCCAATCCTTTCTCCACCATGGCCTTGTCGTCCAAGGTCAAGGCCCATGCCTTGAGCGGCGATGCGTCGTCCCTGATGATCGCTTGCGGTCTGGCCATGAGGAGCTTCGACCGATGACCCGTATCAATCTTCTGCCGTGGCGCGAACAGCAGCGTAAAGAACGCGAACGCCAGTTTTATACCGTGGCCGGCGGCGCGGTGGTGATGATGTTGCTGGTGGTGGGTTATATCCATATTCATATGAACGGCCTGATCGATCAACAAAAGGCCCGCAACGATTTTCTCACCCAGGAGATCGCCACGGTCGATGCCCAGATCGCCGAAATCAAGGAGCTCGAGGCCGAAAAGAGCCAATTGCTGGCGCGCATGAAAGTCATTGAACAGTTGCAAAGCCAGCGGCCGCAGATGGTCCATTTGTTCGATGAACTGGTGAAGACCGTGCCCGATGGCGTTTACATCACCAGCGTCAAGCAAACCGGTTCCTCCGTCATCGTGGAGGGAGTCGCGCAATCCAACGCCCGGGTATCGGCGTTCATGCGCAACATCGACCAGTCGAAGTGGATGTCGAGTCCCAAATTGAACGTCATCGAGGCCATGAGTAAGGACGGCCAGCGGGCGAGCAAGTTTGTGCTGGACATCAAACAGGTCACCGAAGGCGCGGCGGCCCCCAACCCGGATGCCACCTCATGACGTTCGAAGAACTAAAACAGCAGTTACAAGGACTGGATTTCAGCGACATCGCCAATTGGCCGGTGTTCGCGAAAGTCGGCGCCGTGGTGATCCTCTGCGGCGTGGTGCTGGGCGCGGGATTCTGGTTCGATACGCGCGGCCAACTGGATCAACTGGAAGCGGCCGAGAAACAAGAGGCCGAGTTCAAGCAGAGTTTTGAAAGCAAGCAGCACAAGGCCGCCAATCTTCAGGTGTACCGCGAACAGATGGATGAGATGAAACGTTCGTTCGGGACCATGCTGCGCCAACTGCCTTCCAAAACCGAAATTGCCGAATTGCTGGTCGACATCTCGCAAACCGGCTTGAGCAACGGTCTGGAGTTCGAATTGTTCAAACCGGATGCGGACAAACCCGCCGAGTTTTATGTCGAGCTGCCGATCAAGATCAAGGTGACCGGCAATTATCATGAATTCGGCAGCTTCGTCAGCGGCGTGGCGCAGTTGCCGCGCATCGTCACCTTGCACGATATCAACATCGCCCCGGCGAAAGAAGGCGGCGATTTGACCATGGAGTTGACGGCGAAGACGTATCGTTATCTCGAGGAGGGCGCGCAATGAGCGGGTACGGCGCGCAATTTAAAAATGCAGCTTCCCGGTTTGATGTGCGGCGGGTGGCCTGGATGGGCTTGCTGAGTTTGGCGCTGGTGGCGTGTAGCGGCGACAATATGGACGACTTGCGCGCCTATGTCGAAGCCACCAAGGCCAAACCCGGCGGCCGGGTGGAACCGATCCCCGAGGTGAAGCCTTTCGAATCCTTCGTGTATCAGGTGGCGGGTCGTAAGTCGCCCTTTGAGCCGTGGACCGCCAATACCAGCGGCTCGCGCAGGAATGCCGTGCCGGGCACCGGCCCGGCGCCGGATGACAACCGCCGCAAGGAGGCCTTGGAGTCTTTCCCCTTGGACACCTTGCGGATGGTCGGCACACTCGCCCAAAAAGACGGGATGTGGGCCATTGTTAAGGCCCCGGATGGCCTGGTTTACCGAGTTGCCCGCAATAACTACATGGGACAAAACCATGGCCGGGTGACGCGGGTGAGCGAGGATCGGATCGACCTGACGGAGATCATCCCCGACGGGCTGGGAGGATGGCAGGAGCGCCAAGCAGGTTTGGCGTTAGCAGAATAATCCCAATAGGGGGCCAGATGTGATGAGCGGAACACAACTGATGAGAGTGAAAATAATGGCTAGCGTAGGCAAACGAAGGGCGTTGCTGCATTACTGCACCTTGGTCGCGATGATGTTGGTGCTGAGTGCGCCGGCGCGGGCGGCCGACGGGGCGATGTCGCAATTGGAAGACGTGACCTTTCTGGCCTTGCCGGGCAACCGGGTGCAGGTGGAGTTGACCTTATCCGGTCCGGTGCCCGAGCCCAGTAACTTCGCCACCGACACGCCGGCGCGCATCGCCCTGGATTTTCCCGGCACCACCAGCAATCTCGCCAAAAAGACCCACCCGGTGGGCATAGGCGCGGTGACCGGCATCGCCGCCGTGCAGGGCAAGGGCCGCACCCGGGTGGTGGTGGATTTGGTTAAGAAGGTGCCTTACCAGACCCGCATCGAAGGCAATCGCTTTTATATCACCATTGAAAGCGGCGAAGCGGTGGCCGCCAGTGCCGGCGCCCCTTCTTTGGGTGGTGTCGGCGCCGCGCCCCCCGCGCTGGGCATGCCCGCCTTTCGTATCAACAACGTGGATTTTCGTCGGGGTGAAAAGGGCGAGGCGCGGATCATCGTTTCGTTATCCGATCCGGCCACCCCGGTGAACGTGCGCGAACAAGGCGGCAAGCTGCTGCTGGATTTCGCCGGGACCGCGCTGCCCAAAGAATTGGAACGGCGTCTCGACGTGGTGGATTTCGCCACGCCGGTGAGCATGATCGACGCCTTTACCCTGGGTCACGATGCGCGCCTGGTGATCAGCGCCTCCGGGATCTATGAACACCTGGCCTATCAGACCGATCGCCAGTTCACCTTGGAAGTGAAGCCGGTCAGCAAGGCCGCGCAGGAACAAAAAAAGAAAGAGGAGCAGGGTTATACCGGCGAGAAACTGTCGCTCAATTTCCAAGACATCGAAGTGCGTGCCGCGCTGCAAATCATCGCCGACTTCACCGGCTTGAACATCGTCGTGAGCGACACCGTGCAAGGCGCCATCAGCTTGCGTTTGAAGGACGTGCCGTGGGATCAGGCCATGGACATCATTCTGCGCAGCAAGGCCCTCGCCATGCGCAAAAACGGCAATGTGATCCTGGTGGCGCCCGGCGCGGAAATCGCCGCCCGCGAAAAAGAGGATTTGGAGTCGCAAAAACAAATCACCGAGTTGGAGCCTTTGCGTTCCGAGCTGGTGCAAGTCAATTACGCCAAGGCGTCCGATTTCGCCGTGCTGATCCGTTCCAAGGAAAGTTCCTTGTTGTCCGAGCGCGGCAACGTCACGGTGGATGAGCGCACCAACTCGCTGCTCATCCAAGACACCGCCGGCCGCCTGGGCGAGATCCGCAAGGTGGTCACCGAGCTGGACATCCCGGTGCGGCAGGTGCTCATCGAATCGCGAATCGTGATCGCCAACGACGATTACAGTCGTGAACTGGGTGTTCGTTTCGGGGCGACCAGCATTCAAAGGAACGGCAATAGCGGCGTGGTCAGCCTCACCGGGTCGGCGGCCGGCAACGATACCGTGGTGGGAAGCGCGATCAACAATCTCGCCACCACCGGCCAGGCCTTCCCCGTGACCGCTCCCAGCCTGACCGACCGGCTGGGCGTGAATCTGCCGGTGGCCTCGCCCGCCGGCCGCATCGGCTTGGCGCTGCTCGGCCGGGATTATTTGGTGGATCTCGAATTGTCCGCCTTGCAGGCCGAAGGGCGCGGCGAAGTGGTGTCCAATCCCCGGGTGATCACCGCCAACCAAAAAGAGGCCCTCATCGAGCAAGGCGTGGAGATTCCCTATCAGGAAGCCAGTTCCAGCGGCGCCACCTCGGTGTCCTTCAAAAAGGCGGTGCTGGGTTTGAGGGTCAAACCGCAAATCACCCCCGATGATCGGGTCATCATGGATCTCAATGTGAGCAAGGATACCGTGGGTGAGATATTCAACGGCGTGCCCAGCATCAACACCCGCGAGATCAATACCCAGGTGCTGGTGGAAAACGGCGAGACCGTGGTGCTCGGCGGGATCTACGAACAGACCCGCAGTAACGAAGTGACCAAGGTGCCTTTGTTGGGCGATCTGCCCGTGTTGGGCGCCTTGTTCCGCAGCACGCGCACTGTCGACGACAAGGTGGAATTGTTGATTTTCATAACGCCGAAGATTTTGAAAGAGAGCCTGGGTGGTCGTTGAACGGGTTGCTAGTGTTGGCGAATCGATGAGGCCGATGTACGAAATTATTGAGCGGCGGATCAACGGGGCGTGCAAAAATTTGCCGTCATTTTTCGCTGCTGGAGGTCAGGTATGCTGAACATGATAAAAATGACAGGGTTGTTTCTGATGATCGCCGCATTGAGCGCCTGCGGCGGCGGAGATGGGTTTAGCGGCGGGGGAACCACAGAGCCCGAACAGCCCCCCAGTCATTCCACTCCGCGGTCACCGCGGCGGTCAGTCTCTCGACCAGTCAAGTGTCCATTAAATCGGACAATTCGGACAACGCCACCGTCACCGCCACGGTGCTGGACGCCAATAACGCGGTGGTGCCCGGCGTCGCCGTGGCCTTCAGCGCCAGCGGCGGTCAATCGACCGCCTCGGCGGTGCAGACCGATGCCTTGGGCAAGGCCACGGTGATCCTCTCCTCCGGTACCGCCGATCCAAGCAATCGCATCGCGACCGTGACCGCCACGGTCACAGGAATCACCCCGGCGCAAATACCCGTCCAGATCAGCGGTTCGACTATCACCATTGCGACGAATACCACATCTCTTATTCCCGGTACCGCACCCACCGCGACCTTGACCCTGACCGCCAAGAACGCGAGTGGCCAAGGTGTTTTCAATACCCCTTTGACCTTGAGTGTTGCCGGTGTTGGCGCCACCCCGGGTGCGGCCACGCTGTCCGCCACCACGGGCAATACCGATGTGTCGGGCTTGCTGGGTGCGACCATTACCGGGACCTCGCCGGGCACCGTGCGCCTGACGGTCACTGGCTTGGGCTTCACAGCTATCCAGGATTTCACCGTGGTGTCGGCGGAAGCGCCTTCCAGATCACGGCCCCGGCCTCCAGTCCGGCCTCCTTGTCCATCGGTTCCAATCTCACTGTCACGGTCTCGGCGCCCAGTTCAAGCACGGTCCGTTTCGTCACGACCCTGGGCGCCTGGGACGGCTCGGCCAACCCCATGGTGGTCAAGACGGTCAGCGGCGGGGTGGCCTCCGCCGTACTGAATTCGGCGGTTAATGGCGGCGTCGCCAATGTGCAGGTTTTGGATGGCAGCGATTCGACGATCCAGGATTCCACCGCGGTATTGATAGCCGCCCCGGCCAGCACCGCCACCGCTATCACCCTGCAATCGGATGTCAGTGTCCTGGCGCCGAGTACCGGCAGTTTGGCGAATCAGGCGATTTTGACCGCGACGGTGAAAAACGCCAGCCTGCAACCCGTCGCCAGCGCCCCAGTGATATTTTCCATTTCCAGCGCCACCGGCGGCGGCGAGTCCTTGTCGATAGCCTATGGGCTCACCGATTCCGCCGGCGAATCAGATCGACCTTCACCTCCGGCAATTTAGCCTCCACGCAAACGCGGTGTGGTGGTGACGGCAACGGTGGTGGACGCTTCAGGTGCGACGATTGACTCCGATCAAAAGAGCATCGTGATCGGCGGTACCGCGGGGTCCGTGGTGGTGGGTGGCGGCACCGTGGTCGGTGAACTCGACCCGGCGACCTATTCTTATCCCATGTCGGTGCTGGTGGCGGACACCAACGGTAACGCCATCAGTGGCGCGGTGGTGACCTTAAGCGTCTGGCCCGCCTTTTACGCCAACGGCTATTGGCTGGATACGGATATCGATCCTTCTCCGGATCAAATTGTATGCGCGGCGCAGCGATTCGGCGCCTTCCCGAACGAGGATATCAATGAGAATCTTACGCTGGACGCGGGTGAGAACATTGGACCCAACGAGGATCTGAACAATAATGGAATTCCTGATAGCGTGACCTATGTCGACAATGGAGTAACGATTGCTTTGGACGAAGATTTGAATGGTAATGGTCAGTTGGATACGGCAGCGGATGAAGATATTAATGGAAACCGCATACTTGATGCGGTTGAGGACCTGGATGGGGATGGTTTCTTGGATACGAATGAAGACCTGAATAATAACGGTGCCTTGGATTCGGGTGAGGATCTAAATGGTAATCTGGTTCTCGATGCGCGCGTAACTGACGGCCAACTCACACCGGGCAATTCCGGCGGTAAGCGGCGCCGCCCCCCGCACACTGACCACCGACTCCAACGGGGTGGCATCCTTCAATCTGGTCTACCTCAAGGCCCACGCAGTCTGGATCAAGTCTCGCATCCGCGCCAGTGTCGAAGTCTTCGGCACCGAGACTACCGGTACTTTAAGTTTCTGGCTCCCGGCGGAGAGGACAGAGGCGGAAGATTGTCTGTTGCCGGATTCGCCATTTAATCCGGCGGGGCTGTAATTGGAGAGCTGAAGGCAGGCGGTAAGGCCTGCCTTCAGCCCTCTTTAAATCGTATTACCTAAATTCTCCACAAACTCTTTTGCCTTGCCTACTCCCCCGTCTCATAACGCAAGGATAGGCCCGTGAACACTCCCCGCAACATCTTCCTCATCGGCCTCATGGGCGCCGGCAAGTCCACCATCGGGCGGCAGCTGGCCAAGGAACTGGGCTGGGCCTTCGTCGACAGCGATCACGAGATCGAGGCGCGCACCGGGGCGAGTATCCCGCTGATCTTCGATGTGGAGGGCGAGGCGGGTTTCCGTCTGCGGGAAAAAAAGGTGATCGACGAACTGACCCAGCGCGAGCGCATCGTGCTCGCCACCGGCGGCGGGGTGGTGCTGGACCCGGAAAACCGCGCCCATCTGGCGGCGCGCGGGACGGTGGTGTATCTCTCGGCGACGGCGGATCAGCTCTTCGCGCGCACCGCCAAGGACCGCAACCGCCCGCTGCTGCAAATCGCCGATCCGCGCGCCAAGCTGGAGAGTCTGCTGGAGATCCGTGACCCGCTTTACCGCGAGATCGCCGACCTGGTGGTGGATACCGGCAAACGCTCGGTGCGCACCGCCGAACGGGAAATCCTTGCTAAAATGCGCGAGTGCGGTCTGACGGATTGAGCGCGGC
The DNA here is from genome assembly GCA_963729605.1 of uncultured Gammaproteobacteria bacterium. Taxonomy (GTDB): domain Bacteria; phylum Pseudomonadota; class Gammaproteobacteria; order DRLM01; family DRLM01; genus CAKKSB01. Next base: position 179,943 of record CAVSNY010000007.1, read on the forward strand.
CGAAATCCGCCAGGCCGCTAGACGCGGAGGACGCCCAGATGAAAATTTTAGGAGAGCTTGATCGATTCGCCAGATCGGGTGTGACCTAGGATAGGTCAACAGGCCCTAGTGTGTAGCGCGTCGTGAATTCAGGAACGGAGATATCCCCTCCTTGTTTTCAAGGAGGGGTGCCCCGCAGGGGCGGGGTGGTTGATACAGGGTGCACCAACAGGAACCCACCGCCCCGGCGCTAGCGCGCCACCCCTCCTCTTTTGAGGAGGTGAGTGATGAAACAGTCCGAAGCGTGCGCGCGCGAAACCACAATGGATCGTGCGCACGGCGACTACTCCTCAAACAAAGTATTACTCGCGAGTCGGTGATGAGCATTAAAACCTTAAACGTGGAACTGGGCGAACGCAGCTACCCCATTCATATCGGCGCCGGCCTGCTCGACCGGCCCGAGTTGGTGAAACCGCACGTGGCGGGGCGGCAGGTGTTGATCGTGAGCAACCAGACGGTGGCGCCGCTTTATCTGGCGCGCGCGCGCGCCTTGTTCGACGGCTTCGACCGCGCCGAGGTTATCCTGCCCGACGGCGAGCAGCACAAGAACATGGACGCGCTCAATGGACATCTTCGAGTGCTTATTGCGTGCCGCTTCGACCGTAGCGTAACGATCATTGCGCTGGGCGGCGGGGTGATCGGTGACATGGCAGGTTTCACCGCCGCCTGTTACCAGCGCGGCGTGGCCTTTATCCAGATCCCGACCACCTTGCTGGCCCAGGTCGATTCTTCAGTCGGAGGCAAGACCGGCATCAATCATCCGCTCGGCAAAAACATGATCGGCGCGTTTCATCAGCCGCGCTGCGTCATTCCGATACGGATGTCTGAATACACTTGACGAACGTGAGATCCGGGCGCGGTCTTGCCGAAGTCATCAAGTACGGATTGATACGCGATCGGGAGTTTTTCATCTGGCTGGAGGAGAACCTCGAGGCGGTCCTGGACCGCAACACAGCGCGCTTGCCTATGCCATCGAACGCTCCTGCCGGAATAAGGCCGAAATCGTCGCCGCCGACGAGCATGAAGGCGGCATACGGGCATTGCTCAATCTCGGTCATACCTTCGGTCATGCGATCGAGACCGGAACGGGTTATGGCGCCTGGCTCCACGGTGAGGCGGTCGCCGCCGGGATTTGCATGGCTGCCGCTCTCTCCGCACGGCTCGGTTGGTTGACCGCGCCGAGGAGGCGCGCATCAAGGCGTTGTCGGGCGTGCCGGCTGCCGTGCGCGGTCCCGCGCGAGTCCATTGACGCGCTTGATGGAACTGATGGCGGTGGACAAAAAGGTGCAGTCCGGCCGGATCCGGCTGGTGCTGCTGGAGCGATCGGGAAGGCATCGTCACGCGGACTTCGATGCCGGTGTCCTGTGACGAGCGATCAGCGACGGCAGTTCCGGTCCTGTTGCAGGCAGACTTCGGACTCCCGAATATGAAAGATGCCCGACACAATGAACCGGAGATCGCGCCTTATGCCGCGGGACGGGAGCCATTCCCGCGGTCGGCGTCACTGCGAGCCGCCGCCGCACTATCGAACCGAATATCAGCGTGACCGGGATCGCATCATCCATTCCGGCGCCTTCCGCCGTCTGGAATACAAGACCCAGGTCTTCGTCAATCATGAAGGCGACATGTTCCGGACGCGTCTGACGCATTCGGTCGAGGTGGCGCAGATCGGCCGCACCACCGCCCGCACTCTGCAACTCAATGAGGATCTGACCGAGGCCATCGCCCTCGCCCACGATCTCGGCCACACCCCGTTCGGCCACGCCGGCCAGGACGCGCTCAATCATTGCATGAAAGAGTTCGGCGGCTTCGAACATAATCTCCAGTCGCTGCGGGTGGTGGATAAATTGGAGGAGCGTTACGCGGAATTCAGCGGGCTTAATCTCACCTTTGAGACCCGCGAAGGTATTTTGAAACACTGCGCCTTGAGCAAGGCCATCGAAATCGGCGACGTTGGTGAACGTTTTCTCCATAAGCGGCAGCCCAGCCTGGAGGCCCAGCTCGCCAACGTCGCCGACGAGATCGCCTACAACAATCACGACGTGGACGACGGTTTGCGCTCCGGACTGATAAATCTGGAGCAGCTGCAAGAAATCCGGCTGTTCCATGAGCGATACGAGGCGGTCAAGCGCGCCTACCCGGACTTGTCGCAGCGGCGGACGATCCATGAAGTGGTGCGGCGCATGATCAATATCCAGGTCACCGACTTGGTGGAATCCAGCCGCCGGCGATTGTCGGCCGCGGCTCCCTGCGACATCGACGCGGTGCGCGCGCAGGCGGCGCCTTTGATCGGTTTCAGCGATGACATGCGCGAGCAGAATCTGGAGCTGAAGCGTTTCCTGCGCAAACACCTCTATCAGCATTACCGGGTGCGGCGCATGAGCGCCAAGGCGCAGCGGGTGATCCGCGCCTTGTTCGAGGTCTTCATGGAAGATTCGCAACTGTTGCCGCCGGAGTACGCGCTGCACAGCGCGCGCCTGCACGATAAACACGGCGAGGCGGGCCACGCCCGCGCCTGCGCCGATTACATCGCCGGCATGACCGACCGTTACGCCATCGCCGAATACGAGCGGGTACTCAATCCCGCGCAATTGACGTAACATGCCGCATAGCGTGAGCGGGCACGAATTGTATGCGTATTTATCTCCAAATACCGGCGAGCGAGGATAATCCGCCGCGTTATTGCCAGTTTATATTGCAGGAAGATTTATTGGGCGGCTGGACGCTGGTCAAGGAAGCGGGACGGCAGGACGGCGGCGGGCGGATCAAGCGTGAATATTATGGCAGCCGCGACGAGGCGGAGCGCGCGCTGATGAAGGCGCGAGATGTCCAAGTGGCGCGCGGCTATCAAGTCGTGTTCGTGCAAGGCGAACGCCCGGTCCAGGGCCGCTGAAGCGGCCGCCGCGGCTCCCGCGTTTTGACAGCGGCATCACAGCGAGGTGAGGATATGACTTCGGAACACGGTGGTTTGCCGCACGACGATGTGGCGCCGCATATCACGCGGCTGGGCTTGCTCAGCGAACCTTTCGCGGGAACCGACGACGGCCAGCACTTTTTCTACGCCGACGCCAACCGCGAACAGCGCCTGGACCTCATGCAGCATCTCGCGCCCTACAGCGAACTGCTGGTGGTGATCGGCGTGCCCGGCGTCGGCAAAACCACGCTCTTGCAGCAATTCGTGGCCCGCGCCAGCGAGACCTGGCGCGTGGCGGTGGTGACGGCCCAATCCGGCATGGACCGCGATGAATTCATGGCGCGGATGATGGAAGCCTTCGGTCTGCCCGGCGACGACCGGTCCCCCGCCGAGGCGCAACGCGTCCTCTTGATCACTCACCTGCGTGCCCTGCGGCAAAGCGCGCAAGTGCCCATGCTGTTGGTGGATGACGCCCATCAGCTCGACGCCGAGGTGTTGGAGCTGGTCCTGAGCCTGGTCGAGGAAAACGACGCCGGCCACCTGCTGTCGGTGATGTTGTTCGGCAATCCCGCCTTGCAATCCAATCTGGCGGCCCCCGCCCTCGCCGCGCTGCAAAGCCGTATCGCCCACAGCTTCGACATTCCGCCGCTCAATGAACAGGAGACCGCCCGCTACATCCGCCACCGTATGCGCGCCGCCGGCGCCCAGGACGACGGGCCGTTCAATCCGGTGGTGACCGCTAAAATTCACGACGCCTCCGGCGGCATCCCCTCCGCCATCAATGAAATGGCGCACCACTTTTTATCCGACGCGCCGGGCGCCAGATCCGAGGAACGCGGCCGATCGCCCGGCCGGCAACACGCCGTCTCCGGCGCGAAAACCGGCGTCGACAAACGCTGGATCGCCGTCGCGGTGGCGGGTGTGGCGGTCATCGCCGTGTTGGTAGCCGGGCGCCTGGGCGAGGAGGATACCGGCGGCGCGCCGGGTGAAGTCCCGTCCATCGCCCTGCCTCTGCCGCCGCCCGGCGAGGGTGAAGGCGAGTCGCGGGTGTTGCGCGACGAAGGTGAACTGGCCTTGGGCGAGGCGCCCGCGGATACCGTGCTGTCCGAACCCTTGCCCGAACAGGCCGCGTCCGGCGCGTCTGTTCCGCCGCCGGAAGTCGCCCCAGAAATGGCGGTCGAGGCGACGCCTCCCCCCGCGCCGGCTGCCCCCGTCAAACCGGCGCCGGTCGCACCACCGCCCAAAGCGGTTGAACCGCCGGCGAAGAAGCCCGCCATGGCGCCGGCCCCCGTCTCCGTCGCGCCGGGTGACATCAAGCGCGAGGACTGGCTGCGGGAGCAGCCGCCCGGCAATTTCACCCTGCAACTGATGGCGCTCAAAAATGAGAACGACGTGCGCCGTACCGTCGAACGGCACGCATTGCAGGATCAGGCCGCCTATTTCACCATCCAGCGCAACGGTCAGACCCTGTATGCCCTGGTTTATGGGACCTATCCGTCGCGGGACGAGGCCGTGCGCGCCGCTAAAAAATTGCCGGCCGGCCTGGTGTCCGGCCAGCCGTGGGTGCGGACCTTCAAGAGTATTCACGACGATATCCGCCAATAATCCCGCCCGGCGGGCCGCCGATTAGCGGAAGTCCGCCGGGATGGAGCACTTTTGCCGGCATTGCGTTGAAATGCCGGGCCCCGCGCTTGTATACTCCTGTCCCATTTCGCCTCCGGCGGGGGATGGGTTCGCGCGCCCTTTAGGTTTAGGGCATGCTATGAAATCGGTCAGCGAGCGAGACAGGCGAATAGAGTGAACACCACGGACACACCCTTGGGGCTGTACAGGCCCGAATTCGAAAAAGACAGCTGCGGCTTCGGGCTGATCGCCCAGATGGACGGCAAGGCCAGCCATTGGCTGGTGCGGACCGCAATCAACTCCCTGGCCTGTCTGACCCACCGCGGCGCGGTGGCGGCCGACGGCAAGACCGGCGACGGCTGCGGCATCTTGATGAAGCTGCCGGTCTCCTTCATGCGCGCGATGGCGGCCGAGGCGGGTTTCGACGTCGCCGAACGCTTCGCGGTAGGCATGGTGTTTTTGAATCAGGACGCCGCCAAGGCCGCGGCCGCTAAACAGCGGGTAACCGGCGAGCTGATCGAGCAAGGCTTCAAGGTCCCCGGCTGGCGGGTGGTGCCGGTGGACCCCGGCGCCTGCGGCGCCGAAGCCCTCAAGAGCCTGCCCCATATCGAGCAGGTGTTCGTCGATATTCCCGACGGCATGGACGACGCGGCCGCCGAACGGCATTTGTACATCGCCCGCCGCCGCAGCGAAAAGGCCCTCGCGCCGCAGGATACGACGTTTTACATCCCCAGCCTGACCCGCCGCGTGCTGTCGTATAAAGGCCTGGTCATGCCGGCCAACCTGCCGGTGTTTTACCGCGATCTGCAAGACGAGCGGCTGGCCTCCGACCTCTGCGTCTTCCATCAGCGCTTCTCCACCAATACCTGGCCCGAATGGCGGCTCGCCCAGCCCTTCCGTTATCTCGCTCATAACGGCGAGATCAACACCGTGCAGGGCAACCGCTACTGGTCGGTGGCGCGCGGCAATAAATTCCAAATGCCCGCCATCGCCAATATGGACGACATCCGCCCGCTGGTCTCGATGACCGGCTCCGACTCCAGCAGCCTCGACAACATGCTCGAAGCCTTGCTCGCGGGCGGCATGGACATCTTCCGCGCCATGCGTCTGCTGATTCCGCCCGCCTGGAACAACGTCGAGACCATGGACCCGGACCTGCGCGCCTTTTACGAATACCACTCCATGCACATGGAGCCGTGGGACGGCCCGGCCGGCATCGTGCTCACCGACGGCCGTTACGCCGCCTGCGTGATGGACCGCAACGGTTTGCGCCCCGCGCGTTACGTGGTGACCAAAGACCGCCACATCACGCTCGCCTCGGAAATCGGCGTGTATCCGTATAAGCCGGAAGACGTGGTGGCCAAGGGCCGTTTGCGGCCCGGCGAGATGATCGCCGCCGATACCTTTACCGGCGAACTGCTGCTGCCGGCCGACATCGACCAGATGCTCAAGTCGCGCCGGCCTTACAGGCAATGGTTGAAGCAAAACGGCCGCAGTCTGGACGCCAGCCACAACGAAGCCGCGCCCGCGCCGTGGGACCCGGAAACCGTGGCGGTTTACCAGAAGATGTTCCAGGTCAGCTTCGAGGAGCGCGACCAGGTGCTGCGGGTGCTGGCCGAGGCGGGGCAAGAAGCGGTGGGTTCGATGGGCGACGACACGCCGATGCCGGTGCTGTCGCGCCAGGTACGATCGTTGTACGACTACTTCCGCCAGCAGTTCGCGCAAGTGACCAATCCGCCCATCGATCCGCTGCGCGAGCAGATCGTGATGTCGCTGGAGACCTGCTTCGGCCGCGAGCGCAATCTGTTCGAGGAAACCCCGGCTCATGCGACCCGGCTGGTGGCCGAGTCGCCGGTGTTGTCGGAGGAAAAATACCGCAAGCTGCTCAGCCTCGACGACGCCGATTACAGTCATGCCAAGCTCAGCCTGCAATACGATCCCGCCATCGGGCTGCGCGCCGCCATCGAGGCGGTGTGCGCGCAAGCCGAGGCGGCGGTGCGCGCCGGCAAGGTGATCCTGGTGCTGTCCGATCAAGACATCGAAGCGGGCAAGCTGCCCATCCATGCCTTGCTGGCCACCGGCGCGGTACATCATCGCTTGATCAACCGCGGCCTGCGCTGCGACGCGAACATCGTGATCGAAACCGCCACCGCGCGCGACCCGCACCACTTCGCCGCGCTGATCGGCTACGGCGCGACGGCGGTGTATCCCTATCTCGCTTATCAATGCCTTTATGATTTGCTGCGCAGCGGCGAGATCAAAGGCAGGGACGCGGACCAGCTGGCGCCCGCCTACCGCAAAGGCATCAACAAGGGCCTCTACAAGATCATCTCCAAGATGGGCATCTCCACCATCGCGAGTTATCGCGGCGCCCAGTTGTTCGAGGCGCTCGGCCTCGGCGGCGAGGTGGTGGACTTGTGTTTCCCCGGCACCAGCAGCCGCATCCAAGGCGCCAACTTCGAGGATTTAGAGAGCGATCAGCAGCAGCTGGCCCGCGAGGCCTGGCTGACCCGCAAGTCCATCCAGCAAGGCGGCCTGCTCAAGTTCATCCACGGCGGCGAATACCACGCCTACAATCCCGGACGTGGTCACCACTTTGCGCCTGGCGGTGCAAAGCGGCGATTACGCGGATTATCAAAAGTACGCGGACATCGTCAACAGCCGGCCGGTCGCGACGTTCCGCGATTTGCTGAAGATCACGCGCCGGCATCACGCCGATCGCTATCGACGAAGTCGAGACCGATGGAAGCCATCCTGCCGCGCTTCGACACCGCCGGCATGTCGCTGGGCGCCTTGTCGCCCGAGGCGCACGAGGCGCTGGCGACCGCGATGAACCGGCTGGGCGGCCGTTCGAACTCCGGCGAAGGCGGCGAAGACCCCGCGCGTTACGGCACCGAGCGCATGTCCAAGATCAAGCAGGTCGCCTCGGGCCGCTTCGGTGTGACGCCGGCATATCTCGTCAACGCCGAAGTGCTTGCAGATCAAGATCGCGCAGGGCGCCAAGCCCGGCGAGGGCGGCCAGTTGCCCGGCGACAAGGTCAATGGACTCATCGCGCGCCTGCGTTATGCGCGGCCCGGCGTGACGCTGATCTCGCCGCCGCCGCATCACGACATCTATTCCATCGAAGATTTGGCGCAGCTGATCTTCGATTTGAAGCAGGTCAATCCCGAAGGCGCTGGTGTCGGTGAAACTGGTCGCCGAGCCCGGCGTCGGCACCATCGCCGCCGGCGTCGCCAAAGCCTATGCGGACCTGATCACGATCTCCGGCTACGACGGCGGCACCGGCGCGAGCCCGCTGACCTCGATCAAATACGCGGGCGGGCCGTGGGAGCTCGGTCTCGCCGAGACCCATCAGACCCTGCGCCGCAACGATCTGCGCGGCAAGGTGCGGTTGCAGACCGACGGCGGTTTGAAGACCGGCCTCGACGTGATCAAGGCCGCCATCCTTGGCGCCGAGAGTTTCGGTTTCGGCACCGGGCCGATGATCGCGCTCGGCTGTAAATATCTGCGCATCTGCCACTTGAACAACTGCGCCACCGGCGTCGCGACCCAGGACGACAATCTGCGCAAAGAGCATTTCATCGGCCTGCCGGAAATGGTGATGAATTATTTCCGCTTCATCGCCCGCGAGACCCGCGAGTGGCTGGCGGTGCTCGGCGTGCGCAGCATGGCCGAACTGATCGGCCGCACCGATTTGCTGGAAATCGTCGAGGGCGAGACCGCGCGTCAGCGCCGCCTCGATTTGTCGCCGATACTTTCCGACGGCGGCGTGGCGAAGGACAAACCGCAATATCTGCATCTCGCCGAGCAACGCGCCTTTCGACAAGGGCGAGCTGGCGGAGCAGATGGTGCGTGATTGCCTCGACGCCATCGAGCATAAAAAAGGCGGCACCTTTGAATATCGGGTGCGCAATATTCATCGTTCCATCGGCGCGCGGCTGTCCGGCGAAATCGCCCGCCGCCACGGCGACAAAGGCATGGAGGACGCGCCGATCACCTTGCGCCTCACCGGCACCGCGGGACAAAGCTTCGGGGTGTGGAACGCCGGCGGGTTGAATCTGATACTCGAAGGCGACGCCAACGACTACGTCGGCAAAGGCATGGCCGCCGGCAAGCTGGTCATTTATCCGCCCAAGGCCAGCCAATTCCATGTCGCGCGAAACCGCCATCATCGGCAACACCTGTCTGTACGGCGCCACCGGCGGCAGCCTGTTCGCCGCGGGCATGGCCGGCGAGCGCTTCGCGGTGCGCAACTCCGGTGCCCAGGCGGTGGTGGAAGGCTGCGGCGATCACGCCTGCGAATACATGACCGGCGGCGTGGTGGTGGTGCTCGGCAACACCGGCCTCAACTTCGGCGCGGGCATGACCGGCGGTTTCAGCTTCGTGCTCGACATGGACAAGGGGTTCGTCGACCGCTACAACCACGAATTGGTGGACATCCACCGCATCACCACCGAGCCGATGGAGGCGCACCGCAATTATCTGCGCGGCATCCTCCGCGAGTTCGTCGCCGAAACCGGCAGCGTGTGGGGCCAGGAAATCCTCGATGATTTCGCCTCCTATCTGCCGCGTTTCTGGCTGGTGAAACCCAAGGCCTTGGAGATCCATTCCTTGCTCGATAGTTTGCTCAACGCGGCGTAATGGGCCATGGCCTTCCGCCCCGCTGATGTACAGGTTAATAGCGATATGACGAAAAATTTCGAGTTTGTCGAACTCCCGCGCCAAGATCCGCCCAAGACGCCGGCGGCGGTGCGCATTAAAGATTTCCGCGAAATCTACGGCCAGTTCGATCCCAAGAACGCGGTGACGCAGGCCTCGCGCTGTCTTGCCTGCGGCAATCCCTATTGCGAGTGGAAGTGCCCGGTGCACAACTACATCCCCAACTGGCTGAAGCTGGTTGAGGAAGACAATATCTTCGAAGCGGCGGAGTTGTCGCACCGTACCAATTCGCTGCCGGAAGTGTGCGGCCGCGTCTGCCCGCAGGATCGTCTCTGCGAAGGCGCCTGTACGCTGAATGACGGCTTCGGCGCGGTGACCATCGGTTCCATCGAAAAATACATCACCAGCGAGGCGCTGAAACGCGGCTGGCGGCCCGACATGTCGGGCGTAATCGCCACCGGCAAAAAAGTCGCGATCATCGGCGCGGGTCCCGCGGGACTCGGCTGCGCGGACATTCTGGTGCGCAACGGTGTCGAGCCCGTGGTATTCGACCGTTACGAAGAAATCGGCGGCCTGCTCACCTTCGGCATTCCCGAATTCAAATTGGAAAAAGAAGTGGTGCGCACCCGCCGCCAGTTGTTCGAGGAGATGGGCGTCAAGTTCGTGCTCAACACCGACATCGGCAAAGACATTCCCTTCCAGAAATTGCTCGACGACTACGACGCGGTGTTCCTCGGCATGGGCACCTACACGTATATGAAGGGCGGCTTTCCCGGCGAAAATCTCCCCGGCGTTTATGAAGCCCTGCCGTTCCTGATTTCCAATATCAAAAAACAACTCGGTATGCTGGCGCATCCCGGCGACTTCATCGACATGAAAGGTCAGCGCGTGGTGGTGCTGGGCGGCGGCGACACCGCGATGGATTGCAATCGCAGCGCGATTCGCCAAGGCGCCGAGAGCGTGACCTGCGCCTATCGCCGTGACGAAGCGAATATGCCCGGCTCAAAGCGCGAAGTCGCCAACGCCAAGGAAGAAGGCGTGGAATTTTTGTGGAACCGCCAGCCGGTGGAGTTGGTCGGCGACCATAAAGTGGAAGGCGTGAAAGTGGTCACCACTGAACTCGGCGCGCCCGACGCGCGCGGCCGCCGCACGCCGCAAATCGTGGCGGGTTCGGAAGAGATCATCCCCGCCGATCGCGTGATCATCGCCTTCGGTTTTCAGCCCAATCCCGCGCCGTGGTTCAGCGAGTTCGGCATACAATGCGACGAGCGCGGCCGCGTAAAGGCGCCGGGCCATGGCGCGCGCAAACATCAAACCACCAATCCGAAAGTGTTCGCCGGCGGCGATATGGTGCGCGGTTCCGATTTAGTGGTGACGGCGGTGTTCGAAGGCCGCAACGCGGCCGAGGGTATTTTGGATTATCTGGGTGTTTAAAGATTAACCGCCAAGGCGCCAAGGACGCCAAGGCCGGCAAAGTTTTTTGAAATAAATTATTTCAAAAATAATTCCACTTCTTTCCTGGCGTCCTTGGCGTCCTGGCGGCTGGAACATAGATGACAGAACTTAAAAACGACCGTTTTCTCCGCGCCCTGCTCCGCCAGCCGGTGGACCGCACGCCGATTTGGATCATGCGCCAGGCCGGGCGTTATCTGCCCGAGTATCGCGCGACGCGCGCCAAGGCGGGATCGTTCATGGATCTTTGCACCAATCCCGACTTGGCTTGCGAAGTGACGCTGCAACCGCTGGCGCGTTTCGATCTCGACGCCGCGATTTTATTTTCCGACATCCTCACCATCCCCGATGCCATGGGTTTGGGCCTGAGCTTCGCGCAGGGCGAAGGCCCGCAATTCGCTCGCCCCGTGCGCAGCGCGGCCGACGTCGAAAAACTCGCTGTGCCCGATCCGGAAGTCGAACTACGTTACGTGATGGACGCGGTGCGGGTGATTCGCCGCGAGCTCGACGGCCGCGTGCCGCTCATCGGTTTCTCCGGCAGCCCGTGGACGCTGGCGACATATATGGTGGAAGGCAGCGGCAGCAAGGAATACTCGCATGTCAAAGGCATGTTGTTCGATCGCCCCGACTTGCTGCATAAATTATTGGACACCACCGCGCGGTCGGTGACCAGTTATCTCAACGCCCAGATCGCCGCCGGCGCGCAGGCGGTGATGATCTTCGACACGTGGGGCGGCGTGCTCAGCCCGCGCGACTACATCGAATTTTCCCTGCGCTACATGGCGCAGATCGTCGATGGTCTGACCCGTGAGCACGAAGGTCGCCGCGTGCCGGTGATCCTCTTCACCAAGGGCGGCGGCGCTTGGCTGGAGTCGATGGCCGAGACCGGTTGCGATGGCTTGGGCGTGGATTGGACCACCGACCTCGGCGCGGCGCGGGCGCGGGTCGGTCACCAAGTGGCGCTGCAAGGCAATATGGACCCTTGCGTGCTGTATGCCGCGCCGCAGCGCATCCGCGCCGAAGTGGCGACCATACTCAAATCCTACGGCGGCGGTACGGGCCATGTGTTCAACCTCGGTCACGGCATTCATCAACATATCAATCCCGAACACGTGAAGGTGTTGGTGGACAGCGTGCACGAGTTGAGTAAACCGTATCATCAAAGGTAGGGTGGATTAGCGTTTTTTATGTAACCGCCATGGCGCGCCGTGAGGCGCACTTTATGTGCACACAATAAATCGCCGCGCGACGGTTGCCGAGTTACGGCGCGGCCTTCACCCCACGCCTCTCTCGCTCGCGGGGGAGGGGGAGCCGGCCCAGAGTGTGATTTAGAGGGGCGCCTAACCCACCCTGCAGCGAGTCGGCGCAACCGGTCTCGGGTCGCACATGAATTTGAGGAGCAGTTCTTTGATCGAACATTTTGAACCTTTGCGCAATATGGAAACTTTCAGCGATGAGATGTTCAATCGCATCATCGCCTTTCAAGAGCGCCAGCACCCGGCCTGGAAGCCCGAGTTGCCGTTCGCGCAGCGCATCGCGGGGTTGCCGCTGCATTATTTGATCTTCAGTTGTCCCGACCGCGATCCCGCCAAGTTCGGCCCCACGGTGGCGCCGTATATTCCGCTGCGCGACGAACTGCGCAGGATCGCGTTGTATGCGCGTCAAGTCGCCGCCGAGCCGGTGGTGTGCGATTTTCATCCCGGTAACGGCTTCGTCGGCAGCCTGCTGGCGCGCGAAGGACTGAAGGTGATCGGGGTGCGCGATCCGGCGGCCAAGCCGAATCAGATCCAAAATTTTTATGATCGCGAGGTGTATGCGCTGCGCGAGCAGGCCGTCGCCGATATCGATTTTCCCTTCGACGTGGCCTTTTCGTCGTGGATGCCGGCGGGGGTGAATTTCACGCCGGAGATCGTCAAGCACCGGCCCAAGCTCATCGTGTTCATTCACACCAAACACGTCAACGAAGAGACCGGTGTGCCGCAGACCGGCACGCCCGCGGCTTACACCGAGTTGCCCGCCGGTTATCAATTGATTCATGAATGGGGAATGACCCGGGTCAAGGATGTCTTGCACGAGGTGTGGCCCGATCTCACGCCCAGCATCGAGGAGACGCGTTACGTCAAAGTGTACGCCGCCGAGGGTTATCACGGCATCGAGATACCGGACGAGTTGCCGGCGGCCGAGCCTTATGATTGGGAGCGCGAGTTGGAGATGGCCTTGTTGGCGATCCAGGCCAAGGAACATTTGCGCGCGCAAGGCGTGCAGGTTTAGCCGCGGTTACAAACCCGCTGCCCAATACCGAATAGAGTTCCCCGCTCAGCGGATTTCGCTGAGCAGCCGGTCGATCATGCGCTCCGCCTGCGCCGCGTAGCCGCCGCCGAATAAATTGAAGTGATTCAGCACGTGATACAGGTTGTAGAGTTGCTTGCGCAGCGCATAACCGTCGGGCAGCGGATAGTGGTCGCGATAGGCCGCGTAAAAGCGTGGTGAAAAGCCGCCGAACAATTCGGTCATGGCGAGATCGGTTTCGCGGTCGCCGTAATACACCGCCGGATCGAAGATGACCGGCTGGCCGGTGGTCAGCGCCGCGTAATTGCCCGACCAGAGATCGCCGTGCAGCAGCGAGGCGGCCGGCGCGTGATTTGTTAATAAACTTGCGACGCCATCGAGCAGGCGTTCACCTTTAGTCCGCAACGCCGTGCCGCAACCCCGTTGCGCGGCGAGTTGCAATTGATAACTGCAGTCGCCGCTCGCGCCAGAATTCCGGCCAATCATCACAGGGCGTATTGATCTGCGGCGTCGCGCCGATGGCGTTGTCGCGATGCCAGCCGAAACGTGGCGCGGTGTGGCGATGTAACGCGGCGAGTTGCGCGCCCAATCGATCGGCGCTGTCGGACTCTCCGCGGCCGAACGGCAAATGTTCGAGAACTAGATAGGCCGTCTCGCCGTGGATCGCCCAACAAATCGGCGCGGGAACGCGAATCGCGCCGCTGGCCGCCAATGCCTGCAACCCTTCCGCTTCCGCCGCGAACATCTCCCTGACGGCGGACTCATGGAGTTTGACGAAATAGTGCTGATCCCGGTCCGCGATGACGTAAGTTTGATTGATGCAGCCGCCGCCGACCGCGTGCCGGGTGAGCGCGCTAAAAGGCCGGCCGGTGGCGGCGCTGATGGCGGCGGCGATGGCAGGCCAGAGGGTCATGGCGAGGAGCGGTGTGTTGCGGGTCCGATTTTATTGTAAAGGAAATCGCGGGGACTACGCGGCGATTCTGAAAAATTGAGTTGACCGCCAAGACGGCGGGAAAGTCGCGGTATGAAAAATCAAATCTTGGCGCCTTGGCGCTTCAGTATGATGTGTTCAGGATGAATGGACGGATGAAGCGACTGATGTATGCCCTGCGCCTGAAGCGAGGCGCAGGGCATGGATATGGAGTTCGTGAAAGCAGGATTTATCCCGCGGCGCGCACATTGGCTGTTTGGAAGGCCAGCAGTTTGCTGTTGACGGCCGCGAGTAGATTATCGAAAGATTTGGCGAAGGATTTGACGCCCTCATCTTCCAATTGTTGGGTGATAGCGGCGAGGTCGATATCGACGGTTTTGAGCGCGGCGAGCTGGGCATGGGCCTCGTCCCAGCCCGACAGCAGGGTGGTCTGCGGCCGGCCGTGTTGTTTATACGCGGCATAGGTGGCCGGCGGTACCGTGTTGACGGTGTCGGGCCCGATCAGCTGTTCGATATACATCACGTCGCTGTAATTGGGATTCTTGACGCCGGTGCTGGCCCATAACAGACGCTGAGGCGCGGCGCCCGCCTGTTTGAGTTTGTCGAAACGCGGCGACGTGAACAGGTGCTGATACCATTCGTAAGCCACTTTGGCGTTGGCGATGGCGATTTTTCCTTGCAGCTTTTGTAAGGGTTCACGCTCGGCGCCGCTGAGTTTGGCGAGACGTTCGTCGAGTAACTTGTCCACCGTGGCATCGACGCGGCTGACGAAGAAACTTGCCACCGAAGCGATGCCTTTTACCGGAAGGCCGCGCCGCAGGCGGGCATCCAAGCCGGCGAGATAGGCCTCGGTGATTTCCTTGTAACGCTCCACCGAGAACAAGAGGGTGACGTTGACGTTCAATCCTTCTGAAATCAATTTCTCGAAGGCGACCACCCCTTCGCGGGTGGCCGGTACTTTGATCATGAGGTTGGCGCGGCCGACCCGTTTCCAGAGGCTGAGCGCCTCGGCGACGGTGGCCTCGGTGTCGTAGGCGAGATCGGGCGAGACTTCCAGACTCACCATGCCGTCCTGACCGTGACTGGCCTCGTATACCGGCTTCAATAAATCGGCGGCGGCTTGGATATCTTCGATGGCCAAACTGAAGAAGGCCGCGCGCGCATCGGGTTTGTGCGCCCCCCGGCTGAAACGGGCCAGGCC
The DNA here is from genome assembly GCA_963729605.1 of uncultured Gammaproteobacteria bacterium. Taxonomy (GTDB): domain Bacteria; phylum Pseudomonadota; class Gammaproteobacteria; order DRLM01; family DRLM01; genus CAKKSB01. The sequence continues at coordinate 195,052 of CAVSNY010000007.1, forward strand.
TTCGTCGTAATCCTTGGAAGCCGCGATGGCCTTTTCAAAAATGGTGGGGTTGGAGGTAATGCCCCGCAGACCGTCATCCTTGATCATGCTCGCCAATTCACCGGATCGCAGCATCTTGCGCTCAATATTGTCATACCAGACGCTTTGGCCGAATTCCTGTAGGCGTTTGAGTGGGTTCATGCGGGTTCTCCTTCAATGGCGCATCAAGGCGTTGGAATATCCACCGAGGTTATCGGCGATCGCGGCTTGAGGTTGAGGACGGCGCGGGTAGATTGTGTGACCCCTGTCCGGCTGGCGGGTTCCTTTGATTCGAAGGGTCGTGCATCCATTCAGGGATAAGCCTAAAATCAAATATAGATCAAAAGACCGGCTTATCATAGGGACATTAACTTACAGGTTAAAAGGATCGCACTATGTATCTAAAACATAAGGCATCGGGTTCCTTGGTGGAGGTATTGGATATGAGCGCGTTGAGCGACCCCTGCCGAGGCTATTTGTCGGGACGGTTTCATGCCGGGGAGGAGCTGCAGGACCCCTCGGATTTCGCCAAGGGCGATTTGAGTTTCCCCTCGGGCGAGGATCTGCCCCGTTGCTGGAAGGATCCAGGTTACAAAAATGTGATGTGATTAGCCCTTTTCCGGGTCAACCGGACTCACGGAAATTTGTTAGGAGGACGATACAAAATGTAGTGGGAATGTACAGTGTCGGCGCGCAAGCCGGGTAAATGGTGAGGTCTAGAAGACCATGTATTTCCGAAAGTTCGCTTTTGCGATGCTGACTTTAGCGCTGGCGCCGATGGCCCAAGCCGATTCAGGGGATAATGACAGCGGGCATGCGCCGTCACGGGGTCCGATATCGGTTTGTTTGAATGCTTCAATCACGTTATATCCGTGCTTGTCGCTTACCCCGTCTTTATCACCCGCTTTAAGTGGGACATCTTCATACGACGGCGCCCCGCTGCGTGGCCAACCCGAGGCCTCTACTCATCTTTTCACTTTTTCGATCAAGCACCGCGATCCCGCCAGCCTCCACTGGAGTAGCTTGCGCCGATTCGATGGGGTGGACCTTAACTTCAATCTGGACCCTACCGGCGCCGGGATGAACATGGATATGGGCGGTTTGGAATTCAACGTCATCTTGGATGAAGGGGAAGATACCCTGATAGAGCCGCGCTTTTTCCTCGGGATTGATAGGGCCTGGTAAATCCGCTTTATTTCCGTAGCGGCTTTTAATGAAAACCGGCGTGGGACCGGACCGGGGCGGCCGGCGCATCGGATGATGCGGACCGATGAGATCAGCCGAGGGGTTTTTTATCCTGGCCCCCGAACCAGCGTTCCAGCCATATATCCACCGCGCCCCAAAACTGCTCCGGCACTCGCCGGTACCAAGGCCGGTTTTTCCAATGTACTAATAGATATTCCTTGCTGTCGGCGAAGTCGTCATTGAGCATGGCGCGCACCTCGGCGGCGAACCCCTCATCGGCGATTTCCTGATTGGCTTCCAGGTTCCAGCGCATGGTCCAGCGGTCGATGTTGCTGGAGCCGATACTCACCCATTCGTCGCATAGCAGGACCTTGGAATGGGTGAAGCGCGGCTGATATTCGAAGATACGCACGCCGTGCCGCAGCAGCCGGTAATAAAACCGCCGGCCGGCGTGGCGTACCGCCGGGTGATCGCTGTGTGGTCCCGGCAGCAGCAGCCGTACCTCCACGCCGCGCCGCGCCGCGCGGATCAAGGCCCGCCGCAGTTTGATGGGGGGTACGAAGTAGGCGGTGGCGAGCCACACCCGGCGGGCCGCCCCCCGCACCCGGTTGAGGGCACTGCGTTGGATCTCCGGATAAGCGATGCCGCGGGTATAACAGACCCTGCCGAATTGCGCACCCGCGCCGACGGGCGGGATGACCGGCGGGTTCAACCCTCCACGCGCGTGACGCCGCCAGGTCTGGACGAACAAATTTTGCCAGTCCGTTACCACCGGCCCGGCGATGGCGACGACGGTCTCCCGCCAAGGCGGCTGATCGAGGCGGACCGGCGCGAACTCATCGGTGAGGCCCATGCCGCCGACGTAGGCGCGGACGCCGTCGATCAAAAGCAACTTGCGGTGGTCGCGAAAAAAATTGCGGCGCAAGCGTCCATAGTGGAGACGGTTGAAATACGCGACCCGGATTCCGTCGGCGCCGAGCCGTTCGCGGTCCGGTCGTTTCAAACCCCGCGAGCCGAAATCGTCCAACAACAGATAAACGGCCACGCCGCGCGCGGCGGCCTCGCAAAACGCCGTAATGAATTGGTCGGCGACCTGCCCGGATTCGATGAGATACATTTCCAGCAACACGAAGGAGCGGGCCGCGCCGATGGCCTCCAACATGGCCGGGAAAAACGCGCCGCCGTCGATGAGTAACTCGAAGCGGTTGCCGTCGCGCCAAGGAAAGGTGGGGGTGTCGCTGCTCGCGCTCGGCGTGGGAGGCATGCGCTGATGTCGCTTATGGCAAAGAGAACCGACTATAGCGGATTTGCCCCAGGATGAGGAGGCAGCGGGGTGGAACGGAAATAACGTCCGAGGCGGATGCCGCGCCGGTCAGCGGTTTGCGGCGCGGGGGTCATCGCGCGATTTTCGCTTTGGTCCGCCCCCCGCGGCGCGGTATGATGGCCGCGCGTAATTCAGCCCGTGAAAATAACCGTCCGGTGAATTGGTCGTCGCGCGATACATCCATGCCCGTGCCGCAGTGGGGAGATTTGTGCCGTCATTCGTGAAAACGTTCTGGGAGATTTGCATCCTCCAAGCGGCGCCGCAGGATTTGCCTACCTCGCGTTCGTTGCTGCTCTTCAGCCTGGCCGTTTATTTCGCCATCAATCTGTTCTCGGGATGGCTGCAAATCTCGGCACCGCTGGCCTTGCCGGCGGCCTTGGCGGATACCGTGTTGCTGGTGGTGCTGACCCGCGTGATGCTGTGGGTGCGTTCCTTCGACGCGCGTTTCGTGCAAACCCTCACCGCCCTGGCGGGTAGCGGCGCGGTGATGGGGCTGATCGCCACCCCGATCTTGTATTGGCAGCATTACGCCGGCGGCGCGGAAGGCGAATTCACCCTGCCTTCGCTGCTGTTGCTGTTGTGGATGGCCTGGAGCGTGGTGGTGATGGGGCATGTGTTGAGACATGCCATGTCGACCATGCTGGTGATCGGTCTCACCCTGGCGGTGATCTATATGCACTTCGCGTTTCGCTTGCTGCACTTTTTATTTTTGACGAATAAATAACATGCACATCCACATCCTCGGCATCTGCGGCACCTTCATGGGCGGCATCGCGCTGCTGGCGCGCGAAATGGGCCTGCGGGTCACCGGCTCGGACGCCAACGTCTATCCGCCCATGAGCACGCAGCTGGAGGCGCACGGCATCGGTTTGATGCAGGGCTTCGAGGCCGCCCACCTTGAACCGGCGCCGGACCTGGTGGTGATCGGCAACGCCTTGTCGCGCGGCAACGCCGCCGTGGAATACGTATTGAACCGCGGTATCCCGTATACCTCGGGCCCGGCCTTCCTCGCCGACGTGGTGCTGAAGGATCGCTGGGTGCTGGCGGTGGCGGGCACCCACGGCAAGACCACCACCAGCGGCATGCTGGCGTGGATCTTGGAATACGCGGGCCTGCGGCCGGGTTTTCTGATCGGCGGCGTGCCGAATAATTTCGGCGTGTCGGCCCGCCTGGGCGACGCGCCGTTTTTCGTGGTGGAGGCCGACGAATACGACACGGCCTTTTTCGACAAGCGTTCCAAGTTCGTCCACTACCGGCCGCGCACGGTGATTTTGAACAATCTCGAATTCGACCACGCCGATATTTTTCCCGACCTCGCCGCCATCCAGCGGCAGTTTCATCACCTGGTGCGCACCGTGCCCGGCGGCGGGCTGATCGTCGCGCCCCGCCACGACGACAACGTGAAAGACATGCTGGCGCAAGGCTGCTGGACGCCGGTGGAATATTTCGCGGTCGGCGACGACCTTGAGTGGAGCGTGCGCGATAAGGCGCCCGACGGCGGCCGCTTCGCCGTGCATTGGCAGGGTCAGCGCAAAGGGGTGGTGGAGTGGGAATTGATGGGCGACCACAACGTTCACAACGCGCTCGCCGCCATCGCCGCCGCCCGCCACGCCGGGGTGGCGCCGGAACACGCCATCGCCGCGCTCGCGGAGTTTCGCAACGTCAAACGACGCATGGAGCAGCGCGCGCAGGTGAACGGCATCACCGTCTACGACGACTTCGCCCATCATCCCACCGCCATCGCCACCACCCTGGCCGGCCTGCGGCGGCGGGTGGGCGGGGCGCGTATCATCGCGGTGCTGGAGCCGCGTTCCAACACCATGCGGCTCGGGGTGCACCGCGAGGAGTTGGCGCCCAGTCTCGCCGGCGCCGACGCGGTGTTCCTCTATCAACCCGCGGACTTGCGCTGGGATGTGCACGAGGTGGCGCGCGCCGTCGGACCGCGCGCCCAAGTTTGCGGCGACATCCCCGCTTTGACGCGGGAAATCGCCGCGCTTGCGCGGCCCGGCGATCACGTGTTAATCATGAGCAACGGCGCCTTCGGGGGCCTGCACGACAAACTGGCGGAGGCACTCAAACATGAGCCGTGATGCCATCGCATTGGCCATGACCGGCGCGTCGGGCGCGATTTATGGCCTGCGTCTGCTGGAATGCCTGCTGCGCGCCGAGCAAAAAGTCTATCTCATGCTCTCCATGCCGGCGCAGGTGGTGATCGGCATGGAGACCGAATTCAAACTTCCCGGCCGTCCGGCCGAAATACAAGAGGCGCTGGCCGCGCGTTATAACGCCAAGCCCGATCAGCTGAGCGTGTTCGGCCGCGAGCAATGGACCGCGCCGGTGGCCAGCGGCTCCAGCGCCCCGCGCGCCATGGTGATTTGTCCCTGCACCAGCGGCACGCTTTCCGCCATCGCCCAGGGCAGCAGTGATGATTTATTGGAGCGCGCCGCCGATGTGGTCATCAAGGAACAACGTCAGCTCATCGTGGTGCCGCGCGAGATGCCGCTATCGGTCATCCATCTGGAAAACATGCTCAAGCTGGCGCGTCTGGGCGTCACCATCATGCCGGCCTGTCCCGGTTTTTATCACGAACCGCGCCGCATCGAAGATTTGGTGGATTTCGTGGTCGCGCGTATCCTGGATCACCTCAAGATCGAACAAGACCTGGTACCGCCCTGGGGGTGAGCCATGCTGAACCGCCTGCATATCCCGCTTTTTCCGCTCAACAGCGTGTTGTTTCCCGGTGGTGTTTTGCCGCTGCGGGTCTTCGAACCCCGTTACATGGACATGGTCAGCGCCTGCATGCGCGAGCAGTCGGGTTTCGGCGTGTGCCTGATCCTCAGCGGCAAGGAAGTGGGCGAGGCCGCCACCACCTATGACGTGGGCAGCCTGGCCCGCATCATCGACTGGGATCAGCGCGAAGACGGCATGCTCGGCATCACCGCCCAAGGCCAGCAACGTTTTCGCATTCTCTCCTCCCACGTGCGCCCCGGCCAATTGCTCTGCGCCGAGGTCGAGCTGCTGGAGGAACCCGCCGCCGTACCCATCCCCGCGCGCTTCGCCCACGCCGTGCCCTTGCTGCGCGATCTCATCGAGCGCCTCGGCGGTCTGCACGCCGAACAACCGGCCTCATACGACGACGCCTGCTGGGTGAGCGGCCGCCTCGCCGAACTGCTGCCCATCGGTCTGCCGCAACGACAATACCTGCTGCAATTGGACGACCCCGTCGAACGCCTGGAGCGTTTGTGCGATATGTGGGATTGCATGCAGGGAGAAGAATAGCCACCGTGGCCGGCGTATAAAAACCACCCCTATCCCGTCAAGCGAGGCGGTGCAACGCACCTCGGCCAGATTAAAATACGTGGAATTCAACCGGCAACCGGGAGGTGCCCATGGAAGCAGCCGCCGTCCAACATGTACCGGCGATCATCGAGCAGGCGGCGAAAAGTCCCTTGGGTCTGTTCGCCTTGATGGTGATCGCCCTGTCGGCCTTGGGTTTCGTATTCTTCCGCCGTTCGTCCGAGCGGACCCGCATCGCGATGTTCGTGATGCTGTTCGTCGGCGTGGTGTCCTTCGGCGTGGCGGCCATGCGCATCACGCCCGGTGTGACGGCCGGCCCGGAGGCCGCCGCCGTCGCGGTGGCGGACATCGACGGCGAGTGGCGGGCGGAGGTGAAATACGATTGGGGCGATACCCATAACGAAGACTTCGCGTTTAACTACGACGGCACCGAGGTGCTGGGCACGGCGTCTTATCTGGGCAAAAAACGCGCGCTGTTCGAGGGTCAGCTCAAAGGCGACCGGATCAGCTTCATCACCAAGAGCCAGCAAAGCATCAGCAGCGACGATTCCATCCGCGAGGTCGTGCATCATTACACCGGCAAGGTCGCGGGCGATCGTATTCAATTCGTGTTGCGCAGCGCAGGCGGCTTCACCGAGCATGTCCCGGTGGAATTCACCGCGCTGCGCACGCGATGAGCGCGTAATGGAGATTAAAAGATGCGATAGGCGTCGGGCGGAATTTTCCACGATGCGCGCATGATAGGCGCGTAGCAGGTCATGGGTTGCGCAAACCGAACTTCGCCCGTCGATATTGAAAAACCTAGCGCAACACTCGCTCTTTCGGCGGGAGAGTGGAGGGGTGAAGGGGCTCGGATGAGTGGCCTCACTTCGCGAAAGCCCTTTTTCCCATCCTCCCTTACCTCGTCCTGACATCGGCGCCCTCCTTCGCCAAGCCCCTCTCCCGCGAGAGCAAGAAGTTCGCGCCGGCCGGTAATCCTTATTCCAATTTTGAAATGAGCCTGGTTTCGCCGGGAGGCTATGCTTATGGCGTCCAGCGGCGCTATGCTGAGCCTGAGGAAATGCGCGGCATGTTGCTTTTCGCGCAGTGGTCCTGCCTCTGGTCGCTTAAAGGATGAATCGCCGCCTTTCATGATGCGCCGTCTGCAAGAAATCCGGATTCCCGCGCCGCAATTCGCCGTGGCCTTGCGCGAAAGTTTGGCGCAGGGTTACGGACGCGACGATTTACGCGCCGATGCGCTGGCGGGGTTGACGGTGGGCATCGTCGCGATACCGCTGGCCATGGCGCTGGCCATCGCCAGCGGCGTGCCGCCGCAGTATGGTTTGTACACCTGCATCGTCGCCGGGCTGGTCATCGCGCTCAGCGGCGGTTCGCGGGTGAATGTGTCCGGACCCACCGCCGCCTTCGTGGTGATACTGCTGCCGATTACCCACGCCTATGGTGTGGGCGGTTTGGTGGTGGCCTCGTTGATGGCGGGTTTCATCCTGCTCGCCATGGGCTGGTTGCGGCTCGGCGGTTTGGTGCATTTCATTCCCCATCCGGTGACCACCGGTTTTACCGCGGGCATCGCGGTGGTCATCGCCAGTTTGCAGATCAAAGATCTGCTCGGTCTCGAGACCGAGGCGGCGGGCGCGCATTTTTTCGAGCGGCTGCAGGGCATCATCGCCGCTCTGCCGAGTTGGCATCTGGCGGACGCCGGCGTGGGCGCGCTCACCCTCGCGCTCATGTTGTGGTGGCCGCGTTGGAAGTTGCGCGTGCCCGCGCACCTGCCGGCGCTGCTGGCGGGCGCATTGTTCGCCGCTTTGTTGGGTTGGTTGTTGCCCGAACATCAGGCCGCCACCATCGGCTCGCGTTTTTCCTACAGCATCGACGGCATTTTGCATCACGGCATCCCCGCGCTGCCGCCGCTGCCGGTATGGCCCTGGGAATTGCCCGGCGCCGACGGTCATGCGGTGGGCTTGTCGTTCGCCATGATTCACGCCTTGATCGCTCCGGCCCTGGCCATCGCCATGCTGGGGGCCATCGAGTCCTTGCTGTGCGCGGTGGTGGCCGACGGTTTGGCGGGTACCAAGCACGATCCCAACGCCGAACTCGTCGGCCAGGGTTTGGGCAACATCATCGCGCCTTTCTTCGGCGGCTTCGCCGCCACCGCCGCCATCGCCCGCACCGCCGCCAACGTCCGCGCCGGCGCGCGCAGTCCTATCGCCGCCGCCGTGCACGCGTTGGTGGTCTTGCTCGCGGTAATCGGTTTCGCGGGCTTGCTGGCCTATGTGCCCATGGCTTCGCTCGCGGCGCTGCTGCTCATCGTCGCCTGGAATATGAGCGAGGTGAAACACGTCATCAACACGTTGAAGATCGCCCCGGCCAGCGACGTGGCGGTGCTGCTGGTGTGTTTCTTCCTCACCGTGGTATTCGACATGGTGGTGGCGGTGGGCGTGGGTGTGGTGCTGGCGGCCCTGCTGTTCATGCGCCGTATGGCGGAACTCACCGGTACGGAAGTGGTGACGCCGCGCGAGCATCCCCACCTCGCCGACCTGCCGCCGCAGGTGGCGGTGTACGACATCAACGGCCCGTTATTTTTCGGCGCGGCGGAAAAGGCGCTGGACAACCTGCGACAAGTCAGCCCCGAGGTGCGGGTGGTGATCATCGACATGAGCGACGTGACCATGATAGACATGACCGCGCTGGTGGCCTTCGATTCGCTGGTGAAAAACATGCGCAAGAAAAAAGTCGCGCTGGTGATTTGCGGCCTGCGCCCGCGCCTCGTCACCAAGCTGGCCAACACGGGTATCCGTTCGGAGGAGGGTGTGTTGCGTATTTGCGATACGCTTACGCAGGCTCGCGTGGTGGCATTGGAGTTGGCGAAAGAGTAGGCGGCGCGGAATGGAAATGTAGCCTGGGTGGAGCGCCGTTCGCGAATCCCGGCTTGTCACGCAACGGCACCGGCTTCATTCATCGCGCCGTTCTTTCATCGCCGCCTTCCCGCCTACTCCATCGGATAAACCCTGCGTGCACCGATCCACGCCGCATTCGACCACTCACCGCGGATCACGGTTGAGCGGCGTTACGATGAAGAAGTGACGCGCGCCGGGGATAAGCGCGCCGACAATCATCCTGCCGTTCATCAATCCGCCTTTCACGTTTTGTCGAGCTGGATGTCCCGGTTTCGCGAACGGCTCTCAGCCCAGGCTAGGTTTGTTTCGTCAGGGCCGATCATGGTCATGGCTCCGCGCCGGACCGGAGCGGATAGCCCGCTCCGCGCCACGCCTTCATGCCGCCGTCCAAGGCCACGGCGCGCTGGAATCCCAGTTCGCGCAGCGTTGCGGCGGCCAGTGTCGAAATCCGGCCGAACTCACAATACGCGAGGATGCGGCGAGTCGGGTCGGGCAAGTCATCGTTGACGCGCAGCTCGAGTTGGCCGCGTGGCAGCAGCCGCGCACCCGGGATGTGTCCCTGCTCGTAGGCGTCACGTTCGCGCACGTCCAGGACGATGAGATTTTCCTCCGCGGCATCGATGCGCGTTTTGAGGTCGGCCAGCGACATGAACGGCACCACGGCGGCGGCTTCCGCGAGCAATTGCGCGACGGTCTTCCCTCCGCTCATGTTGCTGCGCAACGCCTCGGTGATGTGTGTCGGCATGTTCAGGCTCAGATTGCGCATCATGGCGACGAACGCGGCGCGGTCGCGCATCTGAAGGCGCGGATTCTCGGCGAGTTCACGCGCGATCGTCGAGTAGTCCCCGCCCTGGTAGATATGCGCCGGATGCACTTTGGTCGCCGGGTCCAGCCGCAGGATGCCCTGGAATAGACTGTCGTAAAGCGCCTCGGGATCGCCGGTGGGCAGGTCGGTGCGGCCGGTGGCGCCGATGAGTAAGGTATCGCCGGTGAAGAGCCGGTCTTCCACATGCAGACACATCGAATCGCGCGTATGGCCCGGCGTGTGTATCGCCCGCAGCCGCAGGTGGCCGACGAGAAGCATGTCGCCGTCGTCCAGACGCATATCCACGAATGGCGCCGGACTTTCGCGATGCATCACGACGGGTACGCCGAGTTGCCGCGCCAGTTGCCGTGTCCCGGAAAAGTGATCGGCGTGCGTATGGGTATCAATCAGGTAACGGATGCGCAACCCGTCGCGCGCAGCGATGCCAAGATAGCGGTCGAGCTGACTGATCTCAGGATCGATGATTACGGCCGCGTAGGTCTCGCCGCAGCCGACGAGATACGATTGGCAACCACCGCTAGCAATCCGCTCATGGATCATAGTGAGTCTCCTGAGGTACCCCGCGCCAAGTAGACGATATCGGGGCCTTATAACACCGCTTTTGGCGCCTAAGCAAAGTCTTTATCGGAAATGGAGTTCTCGGTCATGTGTCTTGTGACGCCCGGCGATCGGGTCATGCCCCGCGTTGATTCGCGACACGGCAGTAGGCCTCTTTGCCAAGCTTGGCCACACCGTAGAGACACACTGCGACGAACCCGCTAATCAGCGTGGCCGGCGCGCCGATGCTGGCCCCCATGAACGTAGCGATGACGCCGACGAGGGCGGTTGTACCTTGTCCATCGAGCGCGGCAAGTCGCTTCCACAGTTCCTGGTAGCGGTTGTCGTTCGTGCACAGGAACAGGTGCATTTCGGTCTTAACGGCCTCCCAATAGGTTTTGTCAGGGCGACGATCCTCGCCGTGCGGGTCATGTGCTGAAGCCTGCGGCGACACCGGCCCGCCGCGGTACATGAACGCCGCAACTTCATTTTCAGTTTCGACGATACCGAGTTTCCACGCGATGAGGGGCGGAGCCGCGGCCGTCAGTTCAAGAAGGTCGATCTCGGACAACAGCGACTGGGTATTCATGTTGGTCTCCTTGGGCATAGCCTTTAAGGTAAGAGGCGCGCCGCTGGCGGCGCGTCCCGCTTGACCGCAATGTCGGGCATGAAAGTGGACTGTATGGCGGCAACATCTGGAATTGCCTTTGCCTGCCAGCGGACTATGCGAACGCCGGCAGAAACCAAGGCTTGGTCTTTTTTTGCGTCGGCAACCTGACGGTCTTTCCTTTGGTGCGTGGCGTCGTCAAGTTCAATGACAGCGACTATGCTCGAATCCTTGTTGCACACCACGAAATCAGCGCTCATACGGTTGATGCGGTTAGACCAAGCCTGATAGTTGTTGCCTTTCTTGATCCCGAGCAATCTAGAAAGCTGAACTTGGGCGAGAATTATATGTTCAGGCAAGGCTTCGACAAGCCGGAAGTAGAGGACTTGCTCGGGCTGGGACAGTGGTTTCTTAGCATAGAAAGGCCAAGCTTCATCACCGGCGCCGCCCTGAGATTTGGTTTTCAGGACGTAAAAAATAGCTACTACGGCGACGGCGACAATCAACAGCAGCAGGATCGAACCCATTTATTGTTTCCTCTTGGTGAGCCTATGCCTGACTTGAGGCGTTATAACAATCACCTTTGGTATATTAAACCCGCTGCCGGCGCCATAACACTCTACTTTAATTTGAGGCTCGCGAGAAAAAACCGCCACCCGTCCTACAGCATCGAGATCACCATCATCACCGCCACAGCGCCGCGACGCTCTACCAACACGGCCGCCGCCGCGCATCTTTGACGAGCTTGATGCGAGGATGGATTTCCGGATGCCGTGATCGGCCACGTGTTCGGCGGCGGCGTTGGTGAGTTCGGCGGCGATCACCCGCGCCAGCAATAACAGCGCCGCCCTTTCGATGGGGCCGCGCGGACCGGCTTCGCCGCGCGGCTCGGTTCAGGCGAAGCCGTGACCTGGCGCGAAGGCGCGGTTTTTCATATCAGGATGGTCCGGCGCGGGACGGGGCGCGGATCAATAACAACGTGCCGTCCCAGTCGGTGTTCAATTCATCGCTGTGATGTACGGCCCGCCACGGCAGATCGCCGAGGCTGGTTTCGAGCAGGTTCAGCGGCGTGTTGAATTCATCGCCGGTGAGTGGCATGGTGAACAAGGGCAACGGGCGCGCGGCGCGCAGGGTGGTGACCGTGCCGACCCATAACGGATTGGACGGTTGTTGCAGGACGAAGTCCGATCGCCAGAGACGCAGCACTACCCATTGCCCGTCGGCGGTGCCGCGCACCAGGCGCAAGGCGTCGTGACGGCCGTCGTGTACCTGCGGCAGCAGCGGCAGTTCCGCCAGCGAGGGCGAGGGCAGCAGCCAATGCAGCAGGGCGGTGGAGGTCAAGGCCGGCGGGTCTTGCCAGCCTTGGGTTTTGAGCTGGGCGGCGAGGATGTCCAGGGGGCCGGCCCATTGCACCGACAGCGGCTGTTTGGCATGCCCTTCGACATCGATGCGGTAAGCGGGCAGTGTGCGCCAGGCGTCGCTCCACCAGTGGGCGGTGTCGAAAATTTCGATGTTATGCCGTAGCGTGTGGCGAACCAGATCCTGCTGGTAATGGCTGCTCATATAGGCGGTAGCGGAGATCAGCAGCGCGGTGAAGGTGATGAGGATGAGATGGCGCGGCGGCACCGGCACGGGGCTGTGGCGCCGGTAAGCGGCCCCCAGCACGACGACCCATAACAAGGCCAGCAGCCAGCCCGCGACGGCATTCGAAACCCAGGTCAGGCCGAGATAGAGCTGGGCGAAGATCAGCGACACCATGAACAGGCCGGTGACGCCATACGGCAGCCAGCGCCACGGACCGCGCATGCCGTGGGCGACCATCACCGCGAGCAAACCGTAGAGCACGCTGTTGATCACAATGCCGCCGCCGGTGCCGACCGTTACGTCGCCCGGGGGGGGCGCCATGCTCCAGCCCAGCGACAAAGTCAGGATCAAGGCGAAGGCCACGGCGCCGGCGACGTGCAGCACGGCCAGCCAGCGGTGGCGCCATGCCAGCCAGATCATCACCGCCGCGGTGACCGGCAAGGTGACCGGGCTATCACTGAGTTCGGCCAGAAAGACCATGATCCGGTCGGCCCAGGGGACGCGCAGTCCCTGCATGAAATTGAAGACCGTGATGTCGGCGGCGATCAAATGCGTATCGAAGAGGCCGCGTCCCACGGTGATCAGCCCCACCGCCAGCGACACCAGCAGGCCGGCCAGCACCGCCAGGCCGCGCCATTCGGGTTGTTCGGGGTCGAGCACCGACGACACCAGCTTGCCCGCGTAGCGATGTTCGTCGCCCCAGGCCAGCAAGCGGTCCATGATGACGCTGGCGCGCGGCGCCAGCAGCCGGTAAATGCGGTAGACCAGCCAGACCGTGAGCCACAAACTCAATAACACCGTGAGCAACAGCATCGCCAACCGCGAGGCGACCTCCGAAGCCAGATTGAGCGACGCGCCGAACACCACGCCGGGCAGGATATAGGCCGGTGCCCAGGCCAGCGCCGAGATGACGTTCACCAGCAGAAAGCGCGCGGGCGGCATGCCGAGCATGCCCGCCACCACCGGGATCACCGGCCGCACCGGCCCGACGAAGCGGCCGAAGATGACGCTTTTACCGCCGTGGCGCTGAAAAAAGCGCTCGCCGCGGGCTAGCAAGGCGGGATAACGGCGGAACGGCCAGCGTTCCCGCAAGGCGTCTTTGTAGTGATAACCCAGCCAGTAACTGAGACCGTCGCCGACGATGGCCCCGGCCACGGCCCAGGCCAGGGTGGCCCACAGGTCGAGGGCGCCCGTCGCGATTAAGGCGCCGATGCCGAACATCACCGCCACGCCGGGTATGAACAGGCCGACGATCGCCAGCGATTCGCTGAGGGAGATGACGAACACCGCCAGCCCGGCCCAGGTCGGGTTGGCGCTGATCCAGTCGATCATGGGTTTGAGTGTCGCGAGGTCCATCTGCTCCCGATTATAACGGCGTTAACTTCGCGCGCCTCAGTCCCGCAAGCGCGCGAGGACGATGCCGTTTTTCTGATAGAGCACCTCGATGCCGGCGAGTTCTGAAAGGTAGATCGATTTGGTGAGGATCACATCGCCGGCCCGCGGCGCGCGTTTTTCCACCAGCCGTTGCGCGTAGAAATTGAAACTTGGCGTATTGAGCCGCCACATCACCACGGGGTAGTCGCGGGCCTTGGCCAGCGCCGCCGCCTCTTTGATGGGCGCCTGCTGGATGGCCGCCGCCAGCGGCATGATGAAGTATGAAAACGCGAACACCGTGATCACGCCGCTGGCCAATAATTGGGATTGGGCACTGTGGCGGGTCTCCCACATAAAGTAAAGCGTCAGCCCGGCGGCGGCGGCGAAAAAGAGTCGGTAAGCGACGCTGAAATAATCGGCGTGGTCTCGCAGCATCACCGCCGCGTGGGCGTCTTGGATATGCGGCAATACGGCGGCGATGACTTCCGGCAGCAACAGGAGAAACACGAATAACAGCAGCGGCGGCAAGAACAGCCAGCCGCGCCCCGGCAGCTGGTTAATATTCATTGCCATGAGGATGTACAGGGCGGCGTAGCCGTACACCACGTAATGCGGCAGCTTGGTGCCGGACAACGAGAACAGCACGAACACCAGCGCGAACCACAGGAGCAGGTAGCGGCTCAAGTCGTCGCGCCACAGCCGCGTGCCCTGCGCCAGGGTCTGGATGAGCACCGCGGTGTAGGGCAGCAGGCCGATCAGCACCACCGGCACGTAATAAAACAGCGAACCGCCGTGGCCCTCCATGGCGCCTTGAAAACGCCCGACGTTGTGTTTGAAGAAAAAGCCGGCGATGAAGGCGTCGCCTTCCTTGAGGTATTGCAGCACGTACCAGGGCAGCGCCACCGCCAGAAACAGCGCGATACCCACCGGATCGAACGCCGCCCGCAGCCAGGCCTTGAATTCGCCGCGGCTCAAATAAAACAACAGGGTCACCGCGCCGGGAATGACCACCGCCACCGGCCCCTTGGTGAGAAACCCCAGACCCATCAGCACGAAACAGGCGTACAAATAACCGCGTTTTTGGCCGTGATGGTACAAATAGGCCGCGAGCATGGCCGAGGTGATGAACAGATTCAGGGTGGCGTCGGCGGTGGCGGCCTTGGCGATGATGGGGATTTCCAGCGAGGTGGCCATGGCGATGGCGGCGATCAGGGCGCAGCGTTCGTCGCGGACCGCGCGCACGAAGCCGTATACCACCAGCACCCATAACGTGGCCGCCAGCGCCGAGGGCAGGCGCAGGGCGAATTCGTTCCAGCCGAAGGCGAGGACGCTCGCCGCCTGCAGCCAATGGATGAAGGCGGGTTTGTCGAAGCGCGGCTCGCCGTTGAGATAGGGCGAGATGAAGTCGCCGCGCAGAAACATCTCGCGGGTCGCTTCGCTGAAGGCGCCTTCATCCAGATCGAACAAAGGCACCGCGTGGATGTTCAGAAAAAACCCCAGGCCGATGGCCAGCAGCAGGAGTCGGAGTGAGGTATGGCTTGAAATCATGTGTGATAACGCGCCCGCTCCCGGAGCGGCCGGGGGCGGACATTATAGAATGTAGTCGTGCCCGCACGTATAGCCCGCACCCGCGTTTTTTCGCCGCCGCTTCGCGCCTGTGTTATCCTCCGGATACCCTGGTGGGCTACAGGGAATGGGAAGAATGGTCTCTATGTCCACCATCGATACGCAGCCCGCGCGGTCTTGCGGTGAACGTCTGGTGGAGAGTGTATTCCAAGCCTGATACGGCTATCCGCCCGGATTGAGATATGACAGCGCCGACATTGAGCAAAGATATTCACCAAGAGAACCGCCTGTTGCGGCGGCGTTTGGAGGATTATCTCGCCCAGGCCCATAAGAACGAGGCCAAGCTGCGGCGTTTCCAGTCGCACGAATTGCGCCTGATCGGCCTCAACTCCCTTTTCGAATTGATTCAAGAGATACTCTATCCCGACCCGTCGGTGTTCAACTGGGACGTGGTCACCCTGCTGCTGTTCGATCCCGAATACGAATTGCGCCGCATCCTCGAAGAGGAAGGGGTGAAGGTGCGCGACCACGCGGGCCTGATGTTCGCCGCCGACTGCGACGACCTCAATGCCTTGTTCCCGAGTTCCTTGTTTCCCACCCTCGGCGCGTACAAGCCCAAACAACACGGTCCCCTGTTCGCCGCGACCCGCCGTTCGCCCAATAGCATCGCCCTGTTGCCCCTGGTGCGGCACGGGCGGGTGATCGGCAGTCTCAACATCGGCAGTTACAACGTCGAACGTTTCGTCAAAGGCGTGCGCACCGATTTCATGGAACACCTGGCGGCGGTGGTGGCGATTTGTATTGAAAACGCCAGCAACCTTGAACGCCTCAAGCGGCAGGGTCTGACCGATACCCTCACCGCCATCAATAACCGGCGTTTCTTCGACCAGCGGCTCAAGGAGGAATTGGAACGTTCCTCGCGCGAAGGCATGCCGCTCACCTGCCTGCTGCTCGACGTCGATCATTTCAAAAAGGTCAACGACAGTTACGGCCATCAAACCGGCGATCACGTCCTGCGTGAAGTGGCGGCGCTGATCCGCGCCCAGCTGCGCGGCAGCGATGTGTTGTCGCGTTATGGCGGCGAGGAATTCGCCGCGCTGCTGTCGCGCAGTGCCGGCAACGAGGCGGCGGAGGTGGCCGAGCGGATCCGCCAAAGCATCGCCGAACATCAATTTCTCAATACCGCCGGCGAGGCGTTTCAGGTCACGATCTCGATCGGGCTCGCCACCTATCATCCGGAAAAAACACCCGGCGCCGCCAAATTGGCGGGCGACGTGCTGGTGGGCCATGCCGATCGTGCGCTTTACGAGGCGAAATCCGGCGGGCGCAACAAAGTGGTGAGCGCCGGCGCCATCGAGTTAGGCAAGGATACGTGGTTTTAAGCGGGATTTGACCAAAATTGCCGTTTTACGGTAGCTCGGTTGTGCGTCCCTGCGCCGTGAAGCCGAAGCGTGTTTTTGATTAACGGAATCGTTAACAGAATTCGTCCAGATATTTTCTCAGCGCCATGAACATCAGCACATTGTCTTCCAAGCGTTTGGGGTCGAACTCGATGCCAAGGCGGTGCGTGTCGCCGCCGGTGAGCGCGCCGTCCTGATCGCCGCTTTGGCACCAGCAGACGCGGGCGCTGAGCACGATTTCAAAATCACGCGAGACGAACAGGATTTTTACCGGTGTGCCGCTGCTGACGGCCTCCGCGAACCAGATGCCGATGCCGGAGATCGAGGCATCGTGGACATTATTGATGGGGTGCCATTTATCATGGACGTGCAGGCGAAAAAACGCTTCATTATTCGGTATGCGGATAATACGCCGCTCGTGTCGGCGCCGATCTTGCGACATAAGACCTCCCTCGGGGAAGTGGACCCGAGGTGGTTAACGGCCGGCCGGGGAGATTTATTACCGCGTTAAAATGCCATGATCTTATGTTTCGCCGAACGGATCGATGAATTCCCGCAAGGCCAGAAACAGCATCGAGCTGTTTTTTATATCGCGGTGATTGAAGCGCACGCCCAGCCGGTATTGGCTGTCGTTGTCCTCATATTCGTCGATGAGGCTTTCGCACCACACCACCGTGCCTTGTACCCGTATCTGCCAGTCGTCCTGATCCAGGCCCAGAACTACCGGCGTGGCGGGCGGCAAGGGTAAGGGCAATACGATGCCCGCGCCGGAGACCGACACATTGTTGACCTTGTTGAAGGGATATAAAGCCTCATCCGACTCGATGAAAAATGAGGAATTACCTTCCAACTCCAATAATGTCTTACGTTCGTGTTCGCGACTTTCATGCAGCATGGCGAGCTTCTCCAGCGGGCGGTACCGAATTAATTATAGCCGCTCGTTCCGCGAGGTGAAGTCGAATGCATTCCCGCGCCGGAATCGGTCCAGATGTCAGAGGCGGCGCCGGTTTAATGGCCGCGATCGCGGCGATGATTAGGGAAGCTCTGATTTATTCAGAGGTTCCCGCGGCACACGGATGCGCCGCCATTTTCCATGGTTAACACCATTGAAAATGAAGGGGAGCGAAAATCACATTTTCCCTCCCCGTGCCCTGAAAATTCCAGTATGGAATTATTCAAAGCTTCCTTAGTAAATCGTTCGCCGTTCAAGGCGCCGCAGCCGGCGGCGGTGAAACCGGTTCGATCCTCTCGAGCCGCGTTCGTAAATGTCACCGCCCGCGGCGCTCACCCACGCTCGCTCAATAGAGTGAGATGATGCACTTTGGGGCGCGCTCCCGTTCAGAAAGCCGCTGTGCGGCCGATAAATTCGGTAGTCAGAATCATATTTTCCCGGGGTATGGCGCGATCGCGCACCGGCCTGCGGGTGAGGATGCCGAAGTGGGATTGAAAAGCTGGCTGATACGACGCCTGACCCGGTGGTTGGCCAAGGAACGCCCGCTCGGCGACATGCCGTTGTGCAACTTCGAGCACTTGTCCTTGGAAATACGACCCGGCGATGTCTTGCTGGTGGAGGGCCGCAGCCGGGTCAGCGACATCATCAAGAACATCACGCAAACCGCCTGGACCCATTCCGCCCTTTACATCGGCCGTCTGCGTGATATCGAAGATCCCAGCCTGCGCGCGCTGATCCACAAATTTTATGGCGGCGATGAAGACCAGCAATTGATCATCGAGGCCCTGCTCGGCCAAGGGACCCTGGTGGTGCCGCTCGCCAAATATCGCGGCGAACATTTGCGGGTCTGCCGACCGCGGGGACTGTCGCGGCAAGACGCCCAGCGCATCATCGAATATTGCGCCCATCATTTGGGCACCGATTACGATCTCCGCCAATTGGTCGATCTCGCGCGCTTCATGGTGCCTTATACCGTGTTGCCGAGGCGCTGGCGTTCCACCTTGTTCGAACACAATGCCGGCATGCCGACCCGCACCGTGTGTTCGTCGATGATCGCCGCCGCCTTCACCGGCGTGCATTATCCCATCCTGCCGGTCATACAGCGCGGTGTTGATGGTAAGCTGCAACTCTATAAACGCAATACGCGTTTGTTCACTCCGCGAGATTTCGATTATTCACCTTACTTCGACATCATCAAGTATCCGATCTTGGGCGTGGATGATCTGGCGTTGTACCGCCAGTTGCCGTGGAATCAGGACGGGGTGATCTGCAACGACGAAAACGATTGTTTTATTCCAGAACATGGCCGGGTGATTTCACCCGTGGCGCCGGTCGCCGCGGAACCCGCGACTGACGGCGCCGAGTCGGCCGTAGCCCGGCCCAAGGGCAAGGTGATCTTTTTCGGCAAGAAGAAAGGCGTGTCATGAATCCATGGATTTGGTCATTGCTGTT
Source organism: uncultured Gammaproteobacteria bacterium (assembly GCA_963729605.1). Taxonomy (GTDB): domain Bacteria; phylum Pseudomonadota; class Gammaproteobacteria; order DRLM01; family DRLM01; genus CAKKSB01. The sequence continues at coordinate 214,068 of CAVSNY010000007.1, forward strand.
TGTCGTGGTTCTGGGTGCCTTGGCGTATTGGCGTGTATCGCTCCGCATCGCCGCGGCGCTGACCGCCGGCTTCGCTTTTCTGTCCACCGTGATGCTCAATCCGGGATTTTTTCCGCTGCTGCTGAGTTGGCTGGCGGCGGCGATATTGCTGACGCTGACGATTGCGCCGCTGCGGCGGACCTTGATCAGCGATCGCGTCCTGCCGGTGTTGCGGCGCGCCTTGCCCGCCATGTCGCAGACCGAGCGCGACGCGCTGGAGGCGGGCACGGTGTGGTGGGACGCGGAGTTGTTCAGCGGCCGTCCCGACTGGAATAAATTGCTCGCCATTCCGGTGCCGCGCCTGAGCAAGGAGGAACAGGATTTTCTCGACGGCCCGGTGGAGCAACTCTGTCGCATGCTGGACGACTGGAAGATCACCCAGGAAGACTTCGATCTGCCGCCCGCGGTGTGGGCCTATCTCAAGGCGCAGGGCTTCTTCGGCATGATCATCCCCAAACGTTACGGCGGCCTGGAATTCTCGGCGCTCGGCCACTCGGCGGTGGTGATGAAAATTTCCACCCGCAGCACCACCGCGGCGGTGACGGTGATGGTGCCCAACTCGCTCGGCCCCGCCGAGTTGCTGCTGCATTACGGCACCGAGGCGCAAAAAAATCATTATCTGCCGCGGCTGGCTCGCGGCGAAGACGTGCCGTGTTTCGCCTTGACCGGTCCCGAGGCCGGTTCCGACGCCAGCTCGATACCCGATACCGGCGTGGTGTGCCGCGCGTTGTTCGAAGGTAAAGAGACCCTAGGCATCCGCCTCAACTGGGACAAGCGCTACATCACCCTCGGCCCGGTGGCGACGGTGCTGGGTCTCGCCTTCAAGCTGTATGACCCCGATCGTTTATTGGGTCAACAAGCGGCGCTCGGCATCACCGTGGCGTTGATTCCCACCGACACGCCGGGCATCGACATCGGCAATCGCCATTTTCCGCTCAACATCCCTTTTCAGAACGGCCCCAACCGCGGTCACGACGTCTTCATTCCCATGGATTGGGTGATCGGCGGCGAGGCGCGGGTCGGCCAGGGTTGGCGGATGCTGATGGAAAGCCTGGCGGCGGGCCGCTCGATCTCCCTGCCGGCGCTCAGCACCGGCGCGGGCAAGCTGGCGAGCCGCGCCACCGGCGCCTATGCCCGCATCCGTAAGCAATTTAAAACCCCCATCGGCCGTTTTGAAGGGGTCGAGGAGGCGCTGGCGCGCATGGCGGGCTATACCTATATGATGGACGCGGCGCGCACCATGACCGCCGGCGCGGTGGATTTGGGGGAAAAGCCCTCGGTGATCTCGGCCATCGTCAAATACCAGCTCACCGAACGCATGCGCCAGATCGTCAACGACGCCATGGACGTGCAGGGCGGCAGCGCCATCTGCATGGGTCCGCGCAATTTCATGGGCCGCGTCTATCAAGCGATTCCCATCAGCATCACCGTGGAGGGCGCCAATATTCTCACCCGCAGTCTCATAATATTTGGTCAGGGCGCGGTACGCTGTCATCCTTACGTGCTGAAAGAAATGCGGGCGGTGGCGGAAAAAGACCCGGCCGCGGCCTCGCAGCATTTCGATGCCGCCTTGTTCGGCCACCTCGGTTTCACCCTCGGCAATGGCGCGCGCGCGTTGTGGTTGGGGCTGACCGGTGCCCGTTGGGCCAGCGCGCCGGTGAACGGGCCGACCCGCCGTTATTATCAACAGCTCACCCGCATGAGCGCCGCCTTCGCCCTGGCCGCCGACCTGGCCATGCTCAGTCTGGGCGGCGCGCTCAAGCGCAAGGAAAAACTCTCGGGCCGCTTCGCCGATGTGTTGAGCCAGTTGTATCTGGCCTCGGCGGTACTCAAACGTTTTGAAGATCAGGAGCGCCCCGCGGCCGATCTGCCTCTGGTGCGCTGGGCCTGCGAAGATGCCTTGCAACAATTGCAAACCGCGCTGGACGGTGTTTTGAAAAATTTGCCACAGCGGCCGCTGGCCTGGCTGTTGCGCGCGCTGATCTTTCCGCTCGGCAAACCGTATTCGGCGCCGGACGACCAACTCGGTCATCACGTAGCGAAAATGCTGCTTACGCCGTCGCCGGCGCGCGACCGGCTCACCGCCGGCATGTTCGTGCCCACCGAGGCGGAGCAGGCCTTGGGCCGTTTGGAATTGGCTTTGCATGCGGTGGAGCGTGCCGACGCGATTGAAAAAACCCTGGCCCAGGCCGTCAAGGGCGGGCGCTTGCCCCAGGCGCCTTTGCTGGAGTTGGTCGAACTCGCCGTGGCGCGCGGGGTCATTGATCAACATGACGCCGAGCGTGTGCGCACCGCCGAGCGATTGCGGCGTGAGGTGATCACCGTCGATGAATTTTCCAAAGACTATTTGAGGAGGCGCTCAGATGAGTGATGGCGCGATGAATCACGGGCGGCCGGTCTATGTCGTCGACGGCGCACGCACCCCGCAATTGAAGGCCAAAGGCGCGCCGGGACCGTTCAGCGCCTCCGACCTGGCGGTGGGCGCCGGCCGGCCCCTGTTGCTACGCCAGCCCTTCGAACCCGCCGCCTTCGATCAAGTGATACTCGGCTGCGTGATGCCGGGTCCCGACGAGGCCAACATCGCGCGGCTGGTGGCGTTGCGGCTGGGCTGCGATCAGCGCACGCCGGCCTGGACCGTGCAGCGCAATTGCGCCTCGGGCATGCAGGCCCTCGACAACGCCTTTCACGACATCGCCGCCGGCCGTTCCGATCTGGTGTTGGCGGGTGGCGTCGAATCCATGAGCCGCGCGCCGGTGTTGCTGAGCGACGCGATGGTGGTGTGGTTGGCGCGATGGGGCGCGGCGCGCAATCTCGGCGCGCGCGCCAAGGCGCTTACCCAATTGCGGCCCGCCCATCTCGCGCCGGTGATCGGCCTGCTGCGCGGCCTCACCGATCCGCTGGTGGGTTTGAACATGGGCCAGACCGCCGAGAATCTCGCCTACCGTTTCAAGATCAGCCGCGAGGACATGGACGCCTTCGCCTTGGAGAGCCATCGCCGGCTCGCCGCCGCGCAAGACGAAGGACGGCTCGGCGAAATCGAATTGCTGTACGACGGCGCCGGCAAAGTCTACGGCGAGGACGACGGCCTGCGCCGCGACGGCGACATGACCAAGCTCGCCAAATTGAAGCCGGTGTTCGACAAAAAATTCGGCATGGTCACCGCCGGCAACAGCGCGCAGATCACCGATGGCGCGGCGCTGTTGATCCTCGCCAGCGAAGCCGCGGTGAAAAAACACCGGCTGTCGGTGTTGGGTCGCATCGTCGACAGCCAGTGGGCCGGCGTCGATCCGGCGCAGATGGGGCTCGGCCCCGCCAACGCCATCGCGCCGCTGTTGCAACGCGGCAAGTTCGGCGTGAACGATATCGATTATTGGGAGATCAACGAAGCCTTCGCCGCGCAAGTGCTGGCGGTGCTTGCCGCGTTGAAGGACGAAACCTATAGCCGGGTCGAACTCGGCTGGGATCACGCGGTGGGCGAGATTCCCCGCGAACGTCTCAACATCGACGGCGGCGGCATCAGTCTCGGTCATCCGGTGGGCGCCAGCGGCGCGCGCATCGTGCTGCACTTGTTACACGTGTTGCAACAGCGCGGCGGCCGCCGCGGCATCGCCAGTTTGTGCATCGGCGGCGGCCAGGGCGGCGCCATGTTGCTGGAAAGCGAGGGTTGAACCATGGCCGATGAGCTGATGTATACACACTGGCATCTGGAGATCGACGCCAAGCGCATCGCCTGGCTGGCCATCGATAAAGCCGAGGCCGGCGCCAACGTGCTTTCCAAAGACGTGTTGGAAGAATTGCAAGCCGTCATCGACGCGCTCGCCGCCGCGCGGCCGCGCGGCCTGGTGATTCATTCGGCCAAGGCCAACGGTTTCATCGCCGGCGCCGACGTGAAGGAATTCACCGCGCTGAACAACTTCGAGGAGGCGACCGAACTGGTCGGCCGCGGCCAGGCCGTGTTGAACCGCCTCGAAGCCTTGCCGTTTCCCACCGTCGCGATGATTCATGGTTTTTGCCTGGGCGGCGGCATGGAGCTGGCGCTGGCCTGCCGCTATCGCGTCGCCGAAGACGACCCGCGCACGCGGCTGGGTTTGCCCGAAGTGAAACTCGGCATCCACCCCGGCTTCGGCGGCACCGTGCGTCTGCCGCCGTTGATCGGCGCCCCGGCGGCGATGGATTTGATGTTGAGCGGCCGCACCGTGGAGGCGCGCCAGGCGCAAAAAATGGGCTTGGTGGATTACGCCGTACCGGCGCGGCAGTTGCGGCGCGCCGCCGAGAGCATGGTGCTGGAGCAGCCGAAACCGCATCGGCCCAAATTTTTCCAGCGCGTCACCAATCACGGCGCGCTGCGGCCGCTGCTGGCGTCCAGGCTGCGCAAGAAAGTGGCGGACAAGGCGCCGCCGCAACACTATCCCGCGCCTTACGCGATGATCGATCTTTGGTCGGAATACGCCGGCAACCGTGAACGGATGATGCAGGAGGAGGCCCGTTCGGTGGCGCGGCTGGTGACCGGCGACACCGCGCGCAATCTGGTGCGGGTGTTCTTTTTGCAGGAGCGGCTGAAGTCGCTGGGCCGCGGCGCGGATTTCAACGCCAAACACGTGCACGTAATCGGCGCCGGCGTGATGGGCGGCGACATCGCCGCCTGGTGCGCGCTGCGCGGATTGCGGGTCACGGTGCAGGATCGCAGTCCCGAGGCTCTCGGCCGGGTGATGAAGCGCGCGCAGGCCTTGTATAAAAAGAAATTGAAAGTGCCGCGGCTGGTGCAGGCCGCCATGGACCGCTTGCAGCCGGATCGGGCCGGCGCCGGTTTGCGGCGCGCCGACGTCATCATCGAGGCGATTTTCGAGGACATCAAGGCGAAACAACATCTCTACCGCGAGATCGAACCGCTGATCCGCGCCGACGCGCTGCTCGCCACCAACACCTCGAGCATTCCGCTGGAGACTTTGAGCGAAGTGCTGCGGCATCCCGAGCGTTTGGTCGGCGTGCACTTTTTCAATCCGGTCGCGCAAATGCAATTGGTGGAAGTGGTGGCCAGCACGCGGACGTCGCCCGAGACGGCGAAACAGGCCGCCGCCTTCGTGCGGCAGATCGATCGTCTGCCCCTGCCGGTCAGGAGTTCGCCGGGCTTTTTGGTGAACCGGGTGTTGATGCCGTATCTGCTGGAGGCGGTGGCCCTCGAAGCGGAAGGCGTGCCGGCGACGGTGATCGACGCCGCCGCCACCGAGTTCGGCATGCCGATGGGGCCGATCCTGCTCGCCGATACCGTGGGCCTCGACATTTGTCTCTCGGTGGCGGAGATTCTTTCCAAGCAATTGCAGCGCGGCGAGGTGCCGCCGCGCTTGCGCGAGCTGGTCGCCGCCGGCCATCTCGGCAAGAAAAGTGGCCGGGGATTTTATACCTATCAAGGCGACCGGCCGGTGTTCGTCAAACCGCCCAAGGGTTATCAGCCGCCGGCGGATATCACCGACCGCCTGATGTTCCGTTACTTCAACGAGGCGATGGCCTGTCTCCGCGAAGGCGTGGTGGAAGACGCCGACCTGCTCGATGCGGGTATGATCTTCGCCACCGGCTTCGCGCCCTTCCGCGGCGGGCCGCTGCACTTCGCGCGGCACACCGGCGCCGAGGCGGTGCGGCGGCGCCTGGAACAATTGACCCAAGAACACGGCCGGATTTTCCAGCCGGACGAGGGATGGCAGTCCGTATTAACCTGATGAGGCGCCGATGTCAGAGGCCGTACCGGACATTATCACCCCGCAAACCGCGATAACCCTGGCGGGCCTGTTCCGCGAACGGGTGCGGCGCAGCCCCGACGCGTCCGCCTACCGTTATTTCGATGAGACCACCATGCAGTGGCAGACCGTGCGCTGGGCCGACATGGCCCGCCAAGTCGCGCGCTGGCAGGCCGCGCTGTTGCAAGAAGGCGTGCAACGCGGCGACCGCGTGGCGGTGATGCTGCAAAACGGCCGCGAATGGGTGTGTTTCGAACAGGCCGCGCTGGGGCTGGGCCTGGTGGTGGTACCGCTCTACGTCAACGACCGCGCGGAAAACGCCGCGTATATCCTGCGCGACGCCGGCGCCAAGTTCCTGTTGATCGGCGGCGCCGAACATTGGCAGGGCCTGCGCGAGATACGCGGCCAACTTGATGAGCTCAAGCATGTCGTGGTGGTGAAGCCGTTCGAGGACATGGACCCGGCGCTCACGGTGTTGAACACCTGGCTGCCCGTCGACGGCGGCGAGCTGCGCACGGTGGACGGTGCGCCCGATGAACTCGCGACCCTGGTCTACACCTCGGGCACCACCGGCCATCCCAAAGGCGTGATGCTCAGCCACCGCAATATTTTGAGCAACGCCTACAGTTGTTCGCGCACGGTGCCGGTTACCGGTGACGATGTATTTTTATCTTTTCTGCCCTTGTCTCACGCCCTCGAACGCACCGTGGGCCATTACCTGCCGATGATGGCGGGGGCGACCGTGGCTTACGCGCGCTCCATTCCGCTCTTGTCGGAAGACCTGCTCAGCGTGCGGCCCACCATCCTCATTTCCGTGCCGCGCATCTACGAACGCATCTACGCCAAGCTCCGCGCCCAGCTCGATGAAAAACCGCCGATGGCGCGGCGCCTGTTCGAGTCGGCGGTGGAGGTGGGCTGGCAGCGTTTCGAGCGGCGTCAGGGCCGCGCGCCGTGGCGGATATCGCAATTGTGGTGGCCGCTGCTGGAAAAATTGGTCGCCCGCAAATTGATGACGAAGATGGGCGGCCGGGTACGGGTGGCGGTGTGCGGCGGCGCGCCGCTGTCGCCGTCCATCGCGCGGGTGTTCGTCGGTTTGGGTCTGCCGCTGATTCAAGGTTACGGCCTCACCGAGACCAGTCCGGTGGTGAGCGCCAATCAGCTCGATGACAATATCCCGGCCAGTGTGGGCCTGCCGTTGCAGGAGGTGGAGGTGCGCCTGGGCGCCGACGGCGAATTGCAGGTGCGCGGACCCAATGTGTGCCTGGGTTATTGGAACAAGCCCGAGGCGAGCGCCGCGCTGATTGGCGCCGACGGCTGGCTGCACACCGGCGATGTGGCGCGCATCGAAAATCGACATATCTTCATCACCGGCCGGCTCAAGGAGATCATCGTGCTGGCCAACGGCGAGAAACTGCCACCGGCGGACATGGAGGCGGCCATCGCCCGCGATCCGGTGTTTGAACATGTCCTGGTGATCGGCGAAGGACGGCCGTATCTGAGCGCGCTGGTGGTGCTCAACCCCGAACGCTGGAAGACCGCGGCGCGCAGTCTGGGCGTCGATCCCGACGCGGCTGACGTGTTGAATTCCAAGCCGGTGGAGAAATGGGCGTTGGGCTGCATCGACGCCCAGGTGCGCGGCTTTCCCGGTTACGTGCAGGTGCGGCGGGTGGCGGTGAGTCTGCTACCATGGACCATCGAAAACGGTCTGCTCACGCCGACGCTCAAGGTGCGGCGCGAGCGCATCCTCGCTCAATTCCGCGACGCGGTGGACCGGCTCTACGAAGGACATTGATGAAAGGAAGCCGCGCGTGATCTCTCCCTGTCTGCCCAAAGACCGCGATCCGACCTTGCGTATCGTGGCCATGCCCACCGACACCAATGCGTCGGGCGATATCTTCGGCGGCTGGATCATGTCGCAGGTGGACATCGCCGCCAGCATCGCCGCCTTGCGCCGCGCCCAGGGGCGGGTGGTGACGGTGGCGGTGAATTCCTTCGAGTTCCATCGGCCGGTGTTCGTCGGCGACCTCATCAGTTGCTACGCCGAAGTGACGCGGGTGGGGCGCACCTCGCTCACCGTGGAAGTCGAAGTGTTCGCCGAGCGCAATCGCCAGCAGGACGATTGCATCAAGGTCACCCAGGCGACGCTGACCTTCGTCGCGGTCGACGACCAGCGCCGCCCGCGGCCGGTGCCGCCCGCGGCGGCATGATGGAATTATTAACTAGAACCTATCTCAAAATTGCCTGAGCAGGATACCGATGGTTGCCAGCTGCACAAACCCGAGAAAATTCTCGGCGTAGTATTCCCAACGGACCAGGAGACGACGTTGCCATTGAAGCCAGGCAAAGAAGCGTTCCACCAGCCAGCGTCGTTCGTATCGGCGCAGGCGACGCCCGTCTTGTGTCTTGGATTTTACGCGATTCTGCCGGTGCGGCGAGATCATCTCGATGCCCTCTTGCCGCAATTCCTCGTCCAGTTTGTCGCTGTCGTAGGCACGATCGCCAATCAGATTTTCCGGCTTCGCTTCGATCATGTAGAACTCGAAACTCAGCTGCACCAGCGTGACTTCATGGTGGTTCGCCGCATGCGTACTGACCGCCAGCGGCAAGCCGTGACGATCCACAATTGCCATGATTTTAACGCCTTTTCCGCGTTTTGTCGGGCCGATCTCCGCGCCGCCGCCCTTGGCCGAGGCAAACGTGGCATCGATAAAGCATTCCGATTCATCCAGCGCGCCTTCATCGCGCAGCGTGTTGGCGAGAGAGGTCATGACATCACGCAGCACTTCGTTGCGGCACCAATTCTGAAAACGGCGATGCACCGTTTTGTAGTTCGGATAGCATTGCGGCAGCATATGCCACTGCGCGCCGGTATTGAGAATCCAGAGAACGGCATCGAGGACTTGACGGGAAGAAATCGGCTTGCGACCTGCGCGCCCCGCCGCAATGTTTTCCTCCGGAAAGTGTTCCCGGATGCGTTCCCAGTGTTGGTCGCTCAGCCGTAGCATGCGGCAAATTATATGCGATTCTGCTCAGCTTGTGATTTTGAGATAGGTTCTAGGGAAGCTCTGAATAATTCCATCCTGGAATTTTCAGAGCACGGACAGCGAAAATGTGATTTTCGCTTCCCTCCATTTTTAATGGTTAACGCCATTGAAAATGGCGGCACATCCCTGTGCCGCGGGAACCTCTGAATAAATCAGAGGTTCCCTAGAAAAAGCGATTGACCACGGAGGGCACGGAGGGAAATCAACGATGGTGAGCCGGGTCGAAGTCGCTCGATAGATGAACGCCCGATGCCACACCGTCCTGATGCTCCGTACCCGCCGTGGTTTGCATCTAAAATTATGGATAGCATCACGCTGTTTGACGTTGCCTTGCCCTCTCCCGAATAAACTTGTGACATCAGCCGACCGGGGCGACCGCGCCGCGTGGGGCGCGATCCAGCCGCCGATAAGAAATCGCCTCGCCGATGTGGGCGGCCTGTATCGCGGGCGCATCGGCCAGGTCGGCGATGCTGCGCGCCACCCGCAGCACGCGATGAAAGGCCCGCGCCGAAAAACCCAAACGTACTACCGCCTGTTCCAATAAATTCTCCGCGGCTTTATCCAGCGCGCACGTGTGTTCCGTTTCTGTTGTCGTCAAATGATGATTGAGCTTGCCCGCCCGCGCCATTTGCCGCGTTTGAGCGGCCTGCACGCGCGCGCGCACGTCGGCGCTGGAGGGTTCGTTCGCGGTTTGCGCGCCCCGCATCAGCTCGTGCGGCAGCGCCGGCACCTCGACGTGTAAATCGATGCGGTCGAGCAGCGGGCCGGACAGGCGGGCGCGGTAACGCAGCACGTTTTCCGCGCTGCAACGGCAGCGGCCGCCCGCATCGCCGAGGTAACCGCACGGGCAGGGGTTCATCGCGGCGATCAATTGAAAGCGCGCGGGGAATTCGGCCTGACGCGCGGCGCGGGAGATGACGATGCGTCCGGACTCCAAAGGTTCGCGCAACACCTCCAGCACGCGGCGATCGAACTCGGGCAATTCGTCGAGAAACAACACGCCGTGATGGGCGAGCGAGATTTCGCCGGGCCGCGGTTGCGAGCCGCCGCCCACCAGCGCGACCGCCGACGCGGTGTGATGCGGGGCGCGGTAGGGACGGCGGCCCCACGACGCGGCGGTGAAACCCTGATCGCTGATCGACGCGATGGCCGCCGCTTCCAGCGCCGCTTCTTCGCTGAGCGGCGGCAGGATGGAGGTGAGCCGCGAGGCCAGCATGGTTTTGCCGGTGCCCGGCGGACCGATGAACAATACATTGTGGCCGCCGGCGGCGGCGATTTCCAAGGCGCGTTTGGCGTGATGCTGGCCGCGCACGTCGCGCAGATCGGCGTCGTGCGGCGCGGGTGCCGCCGCCAGGTTTGCCGCGGGCGCGTGCGGCGCGAGGCGGGTCGTACCGCGCAGGTGTTCACACACTTCCAGCAAATGCCGGGCGCCGAACACCACCGCGTCCCGCGCCAGCGCCGCTTCGTCGGCGTTGACGTGCGGCAGGATCACCGCGCGTCCCGCGTTGCGGCTGTGCAAGGCGAAAGGCAACGCGCCGCGGACGCTGCGCAATTCGCCGGTGAGCGCGAGTTCGCCGACGAATTCGTAGGTGTGCAGCGCGTCGCTGGGAATTTGCCCGGAGGCGGCGAGGATGCCGAGCGCGATGGGCAGGTCGAAGCGGCTGCCGTCCTTGGGCAGATCGGCGGGCGCCAGGTTGATGGTGATGCGCCGCGCGGGAAAATCGAATTGCGCGTTCAACAAGGCGGCGCGCACCCGGTCCTTGCTTTCTTTGACGGTGGCCTCGGGCAGGCCGACGATCGACAGGCCGGGCAGGCCGTTGGCGAGGTGCACCTCGACGGTGACGGTCGGTGCGCTGATGCCGTCCTGCGCGCGGGTGTGGATGACAGCGAGGGACACGGTGCGCCTTTCTTTATGAGGCCTGTGTATGTCGACACGTCGCCGCGGGCGGCGTCGTGTCTGCGACATTATTCCCGAGACGCCTCCCCGTCGCCAGGGACTAAACGACCGGATTGCCGGGCTGCGTGATCCGCGTTTGGTCGCGGCCTTCCAATTCGGCGATCTGCCGTTGCAGGGCGTCGAGCTGCAGGCGGGTGCGGGCCAGCAGCGCGGTTTGTACGTCAAATTCTTCGCGGGTGACCAGATTCAGTTTGGCGAAGCCGCTCTGCAGGATCGCGCGGAAGTTTTTTTCGGCGTCCTGCTGGAGTTCGCGTACGCCGGGCGGGAGGGCCTTGGCCAGCCGTTCCGCGAGTTGGTCGAGTAGGTGGGGATCCATCATGGCGCTGCTCCTCGTCGGTTTTATGTAGACGTGAGCCAGTCTACTGCAATTCATAAAAAGTGCACCAGGGGTGCGCGCACCGGACTGGTGCGAAGGTTTTTTATCGCATCCAAGATGGTGCGCGAGGCCCGTCCGGGCTAGGCCGGATCTTAATCATATCGCTGAAATTCAGCGCCTTTTTGCAGTGGCACATATCGTGCTGAAGGCTAGACCGTAGGCCGTTTGGCGAGGCACCGTAAGCTGGGGGCCCGCGCAAATAGACCAGGGTTGTTCCGGGTGGACCGAGATCGGTCCAGGGCAGGGGATGCAATCCGGCGCGTGGGATTCTGATTCGAGGAGACATATTCATGAAGCTAGTCGTAGCGATTATTAAACCATTCAAACTGGACGACGTGCGCGAAGCACTGTCGGAGATCGGGGTGCAGGGCATCACCGTCACCGAGGTCAAGGGATTTGGCCGGCAAAAGGGCCATACCGAGTTGTATCGGGGCGCCGAATACGTGGTGGATTTTCTGCCCAAAGTGAAGCTGGAAGTGGCGATTGATGACGCCTTGCTCGATCGGGTGATCGAGAGTGTCACCAAGTCCGCCAATACCGGCAAGATCGGCGACGGAAAAATCTTTGTCTTCAACCTGGATCAGGCCATTCGAATCCGCACGGGCGAAACCGGCCCGGACGCGCTGTAAGCGGGGAGTTAATCATGAAGCTAAATAAAAATGTAATCGGCGTTTTCTTATCGGCGCTCTTGATGATGGGTATGTTGCCCGCGGCCATGGCCGAGGACATGGCGCCCGCCACCGGGGCGTCGACGCTCGAAACCCCGGCGGTGGAGATGGCCGCCGAGGAAGCTCCGATGGAGGAGGCCGTTGTCGAAGAGGCCGTCGTCGAAGAAGAGTCCGTCCCCACGCTGAATTCCGGCGATACCGCGTGGATGCTCACCGCCACGGCGTTGGTGTTGTTCATGACCATTCCGGGTCTCGCCTTGTTTTACGCCGGCATGGTGCGGGCTAAAAACGTGCTGTCGGTGTTGATGCAGTGTTTCGCCATCACCTCGCTCATCACGATTTTGTGGATGGTGATCGGTTACAGTCTGGCCTTCGACACCACCGGCATGCAGGAGGGGGTCACCAATCTCAATTCCTTCATCGGCGGTTTGGACAAGCTGTTCCTGTCGGGGGTGACGGTTGCAAGCCTCACCGCCGCGATTCCCGAAAGCGTGTTCATGACCTTCCAGCTGACCTTCGCGATCATCACCCCTGCCTTGATGGTGGGTGCCTTCGCCGAGCGCATGAAGTTTTCCGCCATGTTGTGGTTCATGGGCATCTGGTCGCTGGTGGTGTACGCCCCCATCGCCCACATGGTGTGGAGCGGCCCCGGCGGTTTGTTCTGGGACATGGGCGTGCTCGACTTCGCGGGCGGTACCGTGGTGCACATCAACGCCGGTATCGCCGGTCTGGTGGCGGCGCTGGTGTTGGGCAAGCGTAAAGGCTGGCCGACCACCGCCATGCCGCCGCACAGCTTGGTACTGACGGTGATCGGCGCCTCCATGCTCTGGGTGGGCTGGTTCGGCTTCAACGCCGGTTCCGCGGTGGCCGCCAACGGCACGGCGGGTATGGCCATGGCGGTGACGCAGATCGCCACCGCCGCCGCCGCCTTGGCGTGGATGTTCAGCGAATGGCTGGGCCACGGCAAACCCAGCGTGCTCGGTATCGCCACCGGTGCGGTGGCGGGCCTGGTCGCCATCACCCCCGCCTCGGGTTACGTCGGTCCGATGGGTGCGCTGGTGATCGGTTTGGTCGCGGGTGTGTTGGCCTTCCTTGCCTCCACCAAACTCAAACGCGCGCTCAAATACGATGACTCGCTCGATGTATTCGGCGTGCACGCGGTGGCCGGCATCGTCGGCGCGGTGCTCACCGGTGTCTTCGCCGCGACCACCATGGGCGGTGTGGCCGACATCCAGATCGGCAGCCAGTTGTGGACTCAGATCAAGGGCGTGGTCATCACCGTGATCTACTGCGGCGTCGCCACCTACATCATCTTGAAGGTGCTGGATGTGGTGATGGGCCTGCGCGTCACCGAAGAACAGGAAACCGAAGGGCTGGACATCGCGCTGCACGACGAGCGCGGTTACAACCTCTAATCCACCAGATACGTCGGTACTTACGGGCGCCTTAGGGCGCCCGTTTTTTTTACCGCTCAAAAAGCGGTGTTGCAAGTTAATCAACTGGAAAACGCCGGGTCGCGTAAAGCGTCCCGGCGGCCGTGCTCAAAGGCTATTGTGGGTGCCGTCGCAAAACGGTTTGTCGTTGCTGTGTTTGCAGCCGCAGAGGGCGAGGGGCGCTTTCGAGGTGACGGTGAATTTGACCGGGGAAAATTCGCTGCCTTTGTGCGAACCGTCGCAGAAGGGTTGGTTGGCGGATTTGCCGCAGGCGCACCACCAGTAATCGCCCGGCGCCAACTGGACAACATAGGGGGATTTTTTCGCGATCGTCGGTTCAGCCATGCTGTTCTCCTTCTCGGCCAGTGCGGCGCGGTTGCGCCGTGGCGCCGATTTAAAGCTGGTCTCCTTGCGCTGTCAAGCTGGGCGCTCATCCGTGGCGGCGGAGCCGGATTGATACACGGCGCGCTGCGCGACCGATCGTTTGCGGCGTGAGCGGGAAATATAAAACGGCCGAGGCGTTTTTTTGATGTTGACGGCGATGCCGGCCGTTCGCGCGCATCGGGGTTTTTTCAGCAGATCACCAAGGGCGGAGCGCCGGCCATCAGTTCGGCGGCGGACACCGGTGCGCCGAACAACCGCCCTTGCGCCAAGCGGCATTCATGCTCGAGCAAGAAATCCAGTTGCGCCTGGTTTTCCACGCCCTCGGCGATCACCTCCAAATCCAAACCGCGGGCGAGGGCGATGATGGCGCTGGCGATGGCGGCGTCCTCGGCGTTGTGGGTGACGTCGCGCAGAAAGACGCGGTCGATTTTGAGGCCGCTGACGGCGAGTTGTTTGAGATGGCGTAACGAGGAATAACCGGTGGCGAAATCGTCGATGATCAGCCGGACCCCCAACTGGGCCAGGGTCTGGCAGTGGCTGACGATGAGATGTTCGGCGCTGGTGAGCGCCGACTCGGTGAGTTCGAGGGCGAGACAGTGCGCCGGCAAGCCGGTTTCATGCAGGATGTCTTTGACCATGGCGGTGAAAGTGGGATGGCGGAGCTGGCGTTTGGAGACGTTGACGGCGACGCGCAGCCGCGGCCAACCCTCGGCGTGCCAGTGCGTGGCCTGGCGGCAGGCGTTGCGCAAGGCCCATTCGCCGATCTGGATGATCAATCCCGATTCCTCGGCGTAGTTGAGAAAGGCATCGGGCCGCAAGAGGCCGCGTTGCGGATGTTGCCAGCGCAATAAAGCCTCGACGCCGATGATGCATTGCCGGCGCAGATCGAATTGCGCCTGATAATGCAGCAGCAGCTGTTCTTCGGCGATGGCCTTGTGCAGCGCGCTTTCCAGTGAAAATCGCTCGTTGGCGCCGACGCTCATTTGCGCCTCGTAAATCTGGTGACCGCCCCGCCCGGCGCCTTTGGCGGCGTACATGGCGGTATCGGCGTATTTGAGCAAGTCCTCGGCGTTGGCGCCGTCGCGCGGAAACAGGCTGATACCGATGCTGGCGCCGACGAAGACCTCGTGTTCCTGTAAGCGGAAGGGCCGCAGAAAAATCCGCAGCAGACGTTCGGCGATTTGACGGGCTTCCTCGGCGTGACCGATGGGGTAGGCGACGATCACGAATTCGTCGCCGCCCAGGCGTGCCACCAGGCTCTCGTTGTCGCGGGTCGGGTTGTCGCTGTGGGCGGCGTCGCGCACGCTTTGGCGCAGGCGTTCGGCGACCAGGTGCAGGAGTTGATCGCCCACGCTGTGGCCGAGACTGTCGTTGATGTGTTTGAAATGATCGAGGTCGAGAAAAAGGATGGCGAGTTGACGGTCGCTGCACCGCGCCGCCGCCAGGGCCGCTTCCAGACGCTGCCGGAAGTGTTCGCGATTGGGCAATTGGGTGAGGCTGTCGTAATAGGCGAGTTGGCGGATCTGTTCCTCGGCGTGTTTATTTTCGGTGATGTCGCGCAGTACGCAGACGAAGGTGGCGGGCGTGCCGTCGCGGTCGCGCATGATCGAGACGGCGATGCCGAAATGGCGGTTCGCGCCGTCGGAACGGGGATAGACGGTTTCGTAATGGCTGAGGGGGTTGCCGTCCAGCAGGCTTTGCAGGGTGTCGGCTTTCAAACCCAGCGCCTCGCCCAGCCGGGTGTCCAAGATATTTTTATTGTCATAACCGAGCATATCGCACGCGGGTTGATTGGCGAGACGCACGATGCCGTCGGTATCCAGCAGCACCAGGCCGTCGTTGATGGTTTCGATGATCTTCTGCGCGGCGTAGGCCGGTGTGATGTCGATCAGCCGGTAACGCCAAGTGACGTAGGCTACCAGCGCGGTCAATGACACCACCCCCAGATAACCGAGCGGCAACAGCGGAATGCCGAAGGCCGGGGCGAAGTCGGCGCCGCCGAAAATGCCCATGGTGAAAAACAGGCCGAGATATTTGGCACGGCGCCGGTTGTTGCTGCCGGGTCGGGCGCGGCGGTAGGCCTGCCAGAAGATCCGCACATCGACTATCCAGATCAGCGCGAGAAAAATCACGAAGGCCAGACCGGCCCAGCCGTAACGCGGATGATAACTCCACGGATACGCTTCGGGCGCGGCGAGAAACCAGTCCGTGCCGAAACACAGGGTGATGAACAACAGGGTGATGCCCCACACCGCCCGCAGCCAGAGTTTGCATTGCGCGGCGCGATCGGCGACCACCACGGTGAAATGATAGGTCGCGGCCGGAATGATAATGATGCCGACGTGGGCCAGCCGGCCCCAGTCCATGGCAACTTCGGCATCGATGGCCAGATACATCCAGGCGTACGCGAACACCCAGATGAACAGGGCGAGTATCAAAACGGTGAGAGGCGATGCGGCGCGTGAGCCTTTCTCGCGGGCTATCGTGAGTATGCCGAGCAGGAGTGTGATGGCGGCGGTGATGAATAAGGGGACGGCGTGGGGATTGAACGCATAATGGTCTGCGCTGAGCAGCGGTGCAAACATGAAGCCCCCTACAGTCTAGTGGCTTTACCGTCTCATGGCTGGAATAGGCGGCTCTCCTCGATCAAGGGCGGACGTCTCACCATGGTGTTATAGGCGGAGCGTGAACGGATACCGGGTAAGGGCCGGCGGTTGAGACGGAGCGTCGGAGAGCGGTCATAATCGTGCGTCATCATTCCTTGAATCGGCTCCATGGTTTTGGCTAGTTGCCGCCCTGATTTTAAATCCATGCGATAACAGAGCTAATTTAAAGTATGGTCTTTTGGTGTGCTTGGCGCAAGTCGTGTTTGCCGCGTCGAAGAGTCGTGGTTGAGTTGGTACCCATGTCGAAAGAAATAACCAACCGGCATTTTTTACGACGGGGAATCGCTAGAATAGCGCGGGTGGTTACGCCAAGACCTCATTTTGCGGATCGTGTTCTGAGATGAATTCATTGTTGATGAATCTGCGCGCGGGTGTGCGCTTGTTGTTTTTCCGTGGACTCGCCGCCGCCGATTATCGGGTTTCCGCCGATCAGCTGGTGCTGCTGGCCGGTTTGCTGACCGGTCTGTGGTTTTGCGCCGATTGGCTGCGCGCGCTGCCGGACCCCGCGCTCAATGTGTATGCCTTCGCCGATTATGGCCTGCTGTGGTCGTGCGTCTTGTTCGCCGCTTATTTGGTGAGCCGCTTAATACGCGTGCCCGCCGCGGCGCTGGCCTTGCCCGTTTTAATCTTGAGCGCCGCCTTGCCCCTTTCTATTTTGCTATTGGTGGTGGACGGGCTGGCGGCGAGCGAGTTTCCGGACCTCTTGGTTTGGATCGCCGGCGGGTATTGGTTATGGCTGGCGCTGGCGGTGGCGCGGGCCTTGTATCTGGTCATGGGCCGCAGCGTCGTAGGCGCGGTGGGCGGTTTTCTGTTCATGGTGGCGGTGAATATATTGCCGCTGTGGGTGGTGAGGCTCGGCCAGTTCTGGGAGCCGGCACCCGCGTGGGCGATGGATCAGGCCGCGCTCCCGGCCGTCGATGCCGAGGCGGTGTTTTACGATCAGCCGGCGCGGATGGCGCACACCCTCGCCGCGTTGCGGCCGCAGCGCCCCGGCGTGAGCGATGCCTACTTCATCGGATTTGCCGGCGACGCCTCGCAGGCGGTGTTCGCGAAAGAGGTCGGTTATGTGCGGGCCTTGTGGGATGAAAAATGGGATACCCGCGGCCGCTCGCTGGCCTTGGTGAACGATCCGGCGACGGTGGGCGAGACGCCCATCGCCTCGGTGACCAATTTGAATACCGCCTTGCGCCATATCGGGCGATTGATGGATCCCGCCGAGGATGTGCTGGTGTTGTTTCTCACCAGCCATGGCTCCGAGGATTTTGAACTGACGGTGAACTTCGCGCCGCTGGCGCTCAATCCGCTCACGCCGGAACAGCTTAAAGCCGGCTTGGACGAGTCCGGTATCAAATGGCGGATCGTCATCGTCTCCGCCTGTTATTCCGGCGGGTATGTGGCGGGCCTGCGCGATCCCTACACCGCGGTGATGACCGCCGCCGCCGCGGATCGCACCTCCTTCGGCTGCGACACCGAGCGCGACTTCACCTATTTCGGCGAGGCCTATTTTCGCGACGAACTGGCCCGGGGTGTATCGTTGTTGCAAGCCTTCGAAAACGCCACGGCGCGGATCGCTCAACGGGAGCGGGCCGAGGGCTTGACGCCGTCATTGCCGCAGTTGTTCGTAGGCGATGAAATGGCCGCGCGTTTACCGCTGTGGGAGACGGCATTGCATGAACGGCGTTGCGGCGCTCAAGTCGGCGAGTGTTAGCGGCGCACGGTTATCATTAACCCGCAACTCAAGGAACCTCTGAATTTAATCAGAGGTTCCCGCGACATACGGAGGTACCGCCTTCAGCCCACTGAGTTCCCGTTTTAATATGTCAACAAGGGAGGTCAGTCGCCGATCTCCAGCGGAATTTCGGCCACGGCGTCTTCGCACAGGCGATAGCCGCGCAATTCCAGTACGCCTTTGGTCTGTAGCGAGATGATGAGATACACGGCTTCGGGGTAAGCCGCTTCGTCGATGTCGGCCCGGGAAGGAATCGGCGGGGTGTCCGGATGCGAGTGGTAAATGGCGTACAGGGTTTCGCCGCGCTCCCGCATGACGCGCAGCGCCGCGATTTGTTGCGCGGGGTCCATGATGAACACGCGCCGCGGCTCGCCGGCGCTATTGGCGATGGGATAACAGCTCACCGGCACGCCGCCGTGGCCGCCGAGCAGGCCGCAGACTTCCTGTTGCGGATATTGCTGGGCGTGCTCCAGCAGTTGGTTTACCAAGCCTCGCGGCAGGTGTTGCGTATTCATGG
Source organism: uncultured Gammaproteobacteria bacterium (assembly GCA_963729605.1). Lineage (GTDB taxonomy): Bacteria > Pseudomonadota > Gammaproteobacteria > DRLM01 > DRLM01 > CAKKSB01. The sequence goes on from CAVSNY010000007.1 coordinate 232,613, forward strand.
TTCAGTCTCGTTGTCCCAGGGTGACCCGTGGCCGGTCCGCGTAATCGGACAAGGTTCTTACTTGATGATAGTGCAGCAGATCCAGTAATTCCGCCACCGCCGGCCCTTGTTGATAACCATGTTCCAACAGCAGCCAGCCCTGTGCCTGTAAATGGGCCGGCGCGGCCTGCGCGAGCCGGGTGATCATTTCCAGGCCGGTCGGCCCCGCCACCAGCGCGCCGCGCGGTTCGGCGGTCAAGTCGCCGTCGAGTAAATGCGGGTCGTCTTCAGCGAGGTAAGGCGGGTTGGAACAAATCATGTCGAAGCGTTCATCGCGCAGCGCGGCGGTGCCGTCGCCTTCGCGAAAACTCAGATTGCCAAGGCCCAGCTTTTGCGCGTTGTGCGCGGCGATCGCGAGGGCCTGCGGCGAGATGTCGGTGGCGACGATCCGGCAACGCGGCCGTTCGCTCGCGATGGCCAGCGCGATGGCGCCCGAGCCGGTGCCGATGTCGGCAATGCAATAATCGCGGTCCGGCGGGATGCGTTCCAAGGCGAGTTCCACCAGGCGTTCGGTGTCGGGGCGGGGAATCAAAGTGTGGCTGTTGACGTGAAGATTCAACGACCAGAATTCGCGCTGGCCGGTGAGATAGGCGACCGGCCGGCCGGCGGCGCGCTCCTCGATCAAAGCGAAAAAATCGCACCGCTGCTGCGGAAGCAAAACCTGCTCCGGCCAGGCGCGCAAATGGCTGCGCGGTTTATTCAGCGTGTGGGCGAGCAACACGTCCGCGTCGAGGTCGGCGCTGTCGGCGCGTATGCCGGCGAGCCGCGCGCGCGCGGCGGCCAGGGCGGCCGCGATGGTCAGTGAATGTGCCGGGCGGTTCGCGTTCATGGCGCGCGTCGTTATTCGCTCAGCGTCGCCAGCTGTTCGGTCTGGTGTTCGTTGATCAGCGGGTCGATGAGTTCGTCGAGATTACCCTGGATGATGCTTTCGAGCTTGTAGAGGGTGAGATTGATGCGGTGATCGGTGACGCGGCCCTGCGGGAAATTATAGGTGCGGATGCGTTCCGAGCGGTCGCCGCTGCCGACTTGCAGGCGGCGGGTCTCGGATTGCTGCGCGGTCTGTTTTTCGCGCTCGGCGGAGAGCAGCTTGGCCTGCAACAGCGACATGGCGCGCGCGCGGTTCTTGTGTTGCGAACGTTCGTCCTGGCATTCCACCACCACGCCCGAAGGCAGATGGGTGATGCGGATCGCCGAGTCGGTTTTGTTGACGTGTTGGCCGCCGGCGCCGGAGGCGCGGTAGGTGTCCACTTTGAGGTCGGCGGGATTGAGCGCGATGTGATGAATCTCTTCCACTTCCGGCAACACCGCGACGGTGGCGGCGGAGGTGTGGATGCGGCCTTGCGCCTCGGTCTGCGGCACGCGCTGCACGCGGTGGGTGCCGGATTCGAATTTGAGGCGCGAATACACCCCATGGCCGATCAGGCGCAGCACCACTTCCTTGTAGCCGCCGTGTTCGCCGAGACTCTCGCTGATCAGTTCGCTCTGCCAGCCCTGCTGTTCGGCGTAGCGGGAATACATGCGGTACAAATCGCCGGCGAAGATCGCCGCTTCGTCGCCGCCGGTGCCGGCGCGGATTTCCAAGAAGATGTTGCTGTTGTCGAGTGGATCGGTCGGCAGCAGGAGTTTGCTCAATTCCACTTCCAGCGTCGCGGCGCGCGCGGTGGCCTGTTGGAGTTCTTCATCGGCCATCTGTCGCACGTCGAGGTCGGGATCCTGCATCATCGCGCGCGCCGCGGCGATGTCGGCGATCGCGCCTTGATAAGCTCGAAACAGGCCACCACCGGATTGAGCTGGGCATATTCTTTCGACAGATCGCGGAAACGCTCCTGCGACGTGATCACGTCCGGATCGGCGAGGAGCGCATCGAGCTCCTGCAGCCGTTCGGAGAGGGTCTCCAATTTGCCGCGTATCGAGGGTTTCACGCTGGAAGGCTACGAGTGGGGATCTTTGAGGTCGAAGAGTTCGCGGGCGATGTCGAGGACGTCGGAGCGGCCCTCGAAACCCGCTTGGCGCATGTGCACGCTGGGCGAGTGTATCAGTTTGTTGGTGAGGGCGCGGCCCATTTGAAATAACACTTCTTCCGCCGGCATGCCGCGGGCCAGCAGGCGTTTGGCCTTGGCGAGTTCCTGGTCGCGCAGCCATTCCGCGTTGTCGCGGTACACGCGGATGGTGGCCACCGCGTCCAGCGAACGCAGCCAGCCCATGAAACGCGCCACCTGGTTTTCGATGATCTCTTCGGCCTGTTTGGCGGCCTCCTGCCGCGAGCGCAGTCCCTCTTGGATGATCTCCTGCAAATCGTCCACCGCGTACAGATACACGTCGTTCAGTTCGCCGGCCTCGGGCTCGATGTCGCGCGGCACGGCGATGTCGATCATCAGAATGGGGCGGTGTTTGCGTTGTTTGATGGCCCGTTCGATGGCGCCTTTGCCGAGGATGGGCAATTGGCTGGCGGTGGAGGAGATCACCAGGTCGGCCTCGGCCAGATGGGCGGGGATGTCGCTCAGGGAAATCGCGTAACCGCCGAATTCGGTGGCCAAAACATGGGCCTTTTCCACGGTGCGGTTGGCGATGATCATGCGGCCGATGCCGTGTTCATGGAGATGGCGGGCGGTGAGTTCGATGGTCTCCCCCGCGCCGATCAGCAGGGCGGTGTGTTTGGAGAGGTCGCTGAAGAACTGTTTGGTCAGACTCACCGCGGCGAAGGCCACCGAGACCGGGCTGGAACCGATGGCGGTGTCGGTGCGGACCTGTTTGGCGACCGCGAAGGTGTGCTGGAACAAGCGGCCCAGCAGGGTGCCGACGGTGCCGTTCTGCAGGGCGGTGAGATAGGCCTCCTTCATCTGGCCGAGGATTTGCGGCTCGCCTAAAATCATGGAATCGAGGCCGGAGGCGACCCGCAGCAGATGGCGTACCGCGAATTGATCGGGGTGAAGGTAGAGATAAGGACCGATCTCTTCGCCCTGAAGTTTGTGATAGTGTTGGAACCAATCGATCACCGATTGCGAGTGATCTTCTTCCACGCAGCAGACGATTTCCGTGCGGTTACAAGTGGATAGAATCGCCGCCTCTTGCACCGCGGGCAGGGTGGTCAACTGGCGAAGCGCGTCCGAAATCTGCGGCGGAGCGAAGGCCACCCGTTCCCGGATGGCGATCGGCGCGGTTTTATGATTTATTCCAAACGCTAAAAGAGGCATGGCATCAGGCCGACATAGACTTTGATCATTCTGCGGTACTTCTTGGGTGGGTGGCAAGTTTAGCTAATAATTATCCTTAGGATGAAGTAATGGTGGGCAAAAACTTGTCTGTAGCGAATGAGATTCATACCTTGTGGCTGGCCGTACGGAGAATGCATATGGAAGGCTCTCAAATTAGAGCGCTGATGGTGATAGTGCCGGTCCTGCTGGCCGGTTGCGCCTCCCCTATGGCGGCCCGCGACGCGCTGGTCCCGGCACCGGAACCGGTGGCGGCGCCCGCTCCCGCTTCCGAATCCAAGCCAGTGGTCGTCACGGCGGTGGAGCCGGAGGTGATGTACCAAGTGCTGGTGGCCGAGGTCGCCATGCAGCGCGGCCAATATGACCTCGCCATTCAAAACTACCTCGAATTGGGGCGGATTACCCGCGACGTGCGCATGGCCGAGCGGGCGGCGCGGGTGGCGGTTTATGCCCACGACAATGAAAACGCCTTGCAGGCCGCCAAGCTGTGGGCTGAGCTGGATAGCGGTAATCTCGAAGCCAGGCAGGTTCTTAGCGCGCTGTATATCCGCAACGGCCAGCTCGAGGAGGCTCAGCGGCAATTGGAAGAAGTGCTGGGACTGGCGCCCGCCGGCGATGAGAACGGTTTTATGTTGATCGCCGGCCTGCTGGGTCGCCAGCAAGATAAACAGGCCGCCTTGCAGGTCATGCAGCGGCTGATCGCCGACCGCCCCGACGACCCCGCCGCCCTGATGGCGTTCAGCCACTTGGCGGTGCGCACCGGGGCCTTGGATCTGGCCGAGGGCGCCATCAAGCGGGTGGTCGAGCTGCAACCCCAGCGGGTCGATGCCTTGGTGCAGCAGGCGCGGATTCTGACCATGCGCGGCAAGGCCGCCGAGGCCCTCGCCTTGTTGGAAGCAGCGGTCAAACAGCATCCCAAGGATGCCGACCTGCGCACTGCGTACGCCCGCTTGCTGGTGGACGCCAAACAGTTCGAAAAGGCCTTGGATCAATTTAAAATCGTTAATAAACAAGTACCCAGCCAGCCTGAGATCTTATTCGCGCTGGGTATGGTGGCCGTGCAATTGGAACGGGTGGACGAAGGCGAAAAATACTTGCTGGAGCTCAATCGCGGCAACCAGGCCTATGTGACGGAGAGCGCCTATTATCTGGGCCGCATCGCCGAGGAGTACCGCAAAGATCCCGATGCGGCCATCAAGTGGTATCGCCAGGTGGATCGAGGCGAGAGCGCCCTCGAGGCCCAAATCCGCATCGCCTACCTGATCGCGCAAAAGGGTGAGATCGACCAGGCCCGCGCCCAATTGCATACCATCACGCCGCGCGGCCCGGCCCAGGCGCTGCGCATCTATCTGGTGGAGGGGCAGTTGCTGCGCGACGCCGGCCGCAACGAAGAGGCCTTGGAGGTATTCAACGTCGGTCTGGAGGAGTTGCCCGACAATACCGATTTGCTGTATTCCCGCGCCATGGTGGCCGAGAAGCTCGACAAACTCGACCTCATGGAGGACGACCTCAAGCGCATCCTGGCCCGCGAGCCCGACAACGCCGATGCCCTCAACGCCCTGGGTTATACCTTGGCCGACCGCACCCGCCGTTACGACGACGCCATGGTGTATATCCAGCGAGCCCTGGAGCTGCGTCCCGACAGTCATTTCATCCTCGACAGCATGGGCTGGCTGCAATACCGGTTGGGTAATTACGAGGAAGCGGTGCGTTATCTGCGGCGCGCCCTCGAGGTGAATCCCGATTCGGAAATCGCCGCCCATCTCACCGAGGTATTGTGGGTGATGGGTGATCAGCAGGGCGCGCGGACGGTGTGGAAGCAGGCCCTCGACGCCTCGCCGGGCAATAAATTCCTGCTTGAAGTCATGGATAAGCTCGATCATAAATAATTTAAAGCAATTTTAAGGAATCGCTGATTTATTCAGGAGTTCCCGCGGCACACGGAGGCGCCGCCACTTTCAACGGCCGAGGCTGTTGAAAATGAAGGAAAGCGAAAATCACGTTCTTCGCTTTCCGCGCGCTGAAAATTCCCGAATGGAATTATTCAGACCTTTCTTAAATAAACCGTAGTGGGGGTTCATGTATATCGAAACCGGCGCGCGCCGGAGCGGATGGCTGCTCATCGTCATCACATGGTGGGTGAGCGCTTGCGCCAGCCTGCCGGCCCCGGTCTCCATTCCCGAAGAGGCCCGCCTCTGGCAGCAGCGGCAGGTTGATCTGTCCCGGCTCGATCATTGGGTGGTGAGCGGGCGCATCGGCATCCAAAGCGAGGATACCGGCTGGCATGCCTCGCTGCGCTGGCAGCAGGACGGCGAGGATTTTCGCATCGTGCTCAGCGCGCCTCTTGGACAGGGCTCGGCGCAACTGCGGGGGGGGCCGCAGCAGGTTGAGTTGATCATGAGCAACGGCCAGCGCCTGACTGCCGCCGACCCCGACAGTTTGCTGAATCGCGCCCTCGGTACGCCGATCCCGGTGTCGGGCCTGCACTATTGGGTGCGCGGTCTGCCGGTGCCGGCGTTGCACGCTACCCACGAATTGGACGGCCAGGGCCGCTTGGCGTGGCTGGAGCAGTCAGGGTGGCGGATCTCGTTCCGCCGCTACGAGGCGGTGGCCGGCCAGGACTTGCCCACCAAGATTTTTTTGGACAACGCCCAATATAAAGTGCGTTTGACCTTCGACAGCTGGATTTTGTCGTGAGCCCCGCGACCGCCGCCCGCCGCTGGCCGGCCCCGGCCAAACTCAATTTATTCCTGCACATCGTCGGGCGTCGTCCCGACGGTTACCACCTGCTGCAAAGCGTCTTTCAATTCCTCGACGTGGGCGATGTGATCAGTCTCACCGTGCGCGACGACGGCCTGATCCGCCGCGTCACGCCTCTCGCGGGCGTGGCGGAAGACGCTGATTTGACCGTGCGCGCCGCCCGCTGCCTGCAAGCCGCGACCGAAACGTCCTTGGGTGCCGACATCGCCGTGGAGAAACGCCTGCCGATGGGCGCGGGCCTGGGCGGCGGCAGCTCCGACGCCGCCACGGTGCTGGTGGCGCTGAATCGATTGTGGGGTTTGAATTGCACGGAAGACCGCCTCGCCGACCTGGGGCTGACGCTGGGCGCCGACGTGCCGGTGTTCGTACGGGGTCGCGCGGCCTGGGCCGAAGGCGTGGGCGAGCAACTGACCCCGGTCGATCTGCCGGAACCTTGGTACGTGGTATTGGTGCCGCCTTGCCATGTGTCCACCGCGGAAATATTTGGGGCGCCCGAATTGACACGAAACGCCCCTCCCATCACAATAGCCGCCTTTCTTTCCGGGTCCGGGTCCAATCTGTGCGAAGCCGTTGTGCGGCGCCGTTATCCGGAGGTCGGAGAGGCGTTGGACTGGCTGCACGGGCATGCGCCGGCCAGGATGAGCGGCACGGGCGCGGCGGTCTTCGCGCGCTGCGCGGACGAGACGGCTGCCCGCCGCATCGCCGCGTTGGCGCCGGCCGCGTGGCGCGCTTTCGCGGCGAAAGGCCGCAACCGCTCCCCGCTCCACGAGATGTTGCGCAGCGAAGAATAAACGGGCGAGGATGAAAGCGGTGCCGTTAAGGCGGCCGCGTGTCTTGTTGAACGTGAATGTGTTTGTTGGGGTGTCGCCAAGCGGTAAGGCACTGGATTTTGATTCCAGCATCCCCAGGTTCGAATCCTGGCACCCCAGCCATTTATTGATGGAAAATCGTGATAAGCGCCTTTTATTGAGGCCGCGTATTGTGATGCCGGATGAATAGTCCAATGGGTTCAGTCGAGTCGGCGTTTGCCGCGGGCGTAGAAAGAGGGGTCGACGTGCCGTACAACTCGATGCTGGTCTTCAGTGGCAACGCCAACCGGCAGTTGGCGGAAGACATGGTCAATTACCTGAACCTGCCGCTGGGCAAGGCCATCGTCGGCCGTTTCAGTGACGGCGAGATCATGGTGGAGATCATGGAAAACGTCCGCGGCAAGGACGTCTTCATCGTCCAGCCGACCTGCCAGCCCACCAACGATCACATCATGGAATTGCTGGTGATGGTGGACGCGGTGCGCCGCTCCTCCGCCGCGCGGGTGACCGCGGTGATCCCGTATTTCGGTTATTCCCGCCAGGACCGGCGGCCGCGCTCGGCGCGGGTGGCCATCTCGGCGAAGGTGGTGGCCAATATGATCAGCAGTGTGGGCGCCCACCGGGTGTTGACCGTGGACCTGCATTCCGATCAGATCCAGGGGTTTTTCGACATGCCGGTGGACAATGTCTACGCCTCGCCGATCTTGCTGGGCGACATCTGGCGGCAGAAATACCCGGACCAGATCGTGGTGTCGCCCGACGTGGGCGGGGTGGTGCGGGCGCGGGCGCTGGCCAAGCGGCTGGGCGACGCCGACCTCGCCATCATCGACAAACGCCGGCCGCGGCCCAACGAGGCCAAGGTGATGCACATCATCGGCGAAGTGGAAGGCCGTACCTGCGTGCTGGTGGATGACCTGGTGGATACCGCCGGCACCTTGTGCGAGGCGGCGCGGGCGCTGAAAGAGCGCGGCGCGGTCAAGGTGGTGGCCTATTGCACGCATCCGGTATTGTCGGGCGCGGCGATAAAGAATATCGAAAGCTCGGTGCTCGACGAACTGGTGGTGACCGACACCATCCCGCTCCGGCCCGAGGCCAAGGCCTGCACCCGTATCCGCCAGCTGAGCGTGGCGGGCATGCTGGCCGAGACCATGCGCCGTATCAGCACGGAAGAGTCGGTGAGCACCTTATTCATGGATTAAAACGAATTCGGCAGGCGGCGAGGTCGCGCGCCGCCCGCTGAAAATCCGTCCCCACTTTGAAAACGGGGACGGCCTATGCTGCCCGAGGGCGGCTTTTATTTTTGGAGAGACGAACATGAGTACCAGTTTTGAATTAACCGCGGAATCGCGTACGGACATGGGGAAAGGTGCGAGCCGCCGCCTCCGTCGCGAAAGCAAAGTGCCGGGCATCATGTACGGCGGCGGCGGTGAGCCGGTCGCGCTGACCTTCATCCACAAAGACGTGGCGAAGAGCCTGGAGAGCGAAGCGTTTTACTCGCACATCCTCACCATCCACATCGACGGCAAAGCGGAGAAAGCGGTACTGAAAGACCTGCACCGCCATCCCTACAAGCCCATCATCATGCACATGGATTTGCAGCGGGTGAACGAGACCGACAAGATTCACATGCACGTGCCCCTGCATTTCAAGGGCGAGGACATCGCCCCCGGCGTCAAGCTGCGCGGCGGCATCGTCAACCACTTGATGAACAGTATCGACATCTATTGTTTGGCGAAGGATCTGCCCGAGTACATCGAAGTGGATGTCTCGCCGCTGAACGTGGGTGAGTCGCTGCATTTGTCCGACCTCACCCTGCCGTCCGGTGTCGAAATCCCCGGTCTGGAAACGGGCTCGGAGCACGACCTGCCGGTGGTGGCCATCGTCCTGCCGCGCGCCGCGGTGGAAGCGGAAGAAGCGCCGGCCGCCGAAGCGGCGCAGCCCGAGGCGGGCAAGGCCGCCGAATAAGTCCGGTCTCCGGTCTTTAACGCAACATAACAACGAGGAGCCCGGCGTTGACGGAGGGCGTGAGTTTGATCGTGGGCTTGGGCAATCCGGGTGCCCGCTATCAAGCCACCCGCCACAACGCCGGGTTCTGGTTTGTGGAGGCCTTGGCGGCGCGGCGCGGCGTCACGTTTAAAACCGCGGCGCGTTATCACGGCGACGTGGCGGAGCTAAACGGCGGCTGGCTGATCAAGCCCGGCACGTTCATGAATCGCAGTGGCCAGGCGGTCGCGGCGCTGGCGGGGTTTTATAAAATTCCCGTGGCGCGGATTTTAGTGGTCCACGATGAATTGGATCTGCCGCCCGGCACCGCGCGGCTCAAACAGGGCGGCGGCCACGGCGGGCACAACGGTCTGCGCAGTCTGATCGCGGATTTGGGCGCCGACTTCTGGCGCTTGCGGCTGGGCATCGGCCATCCCGGCCACAAGGATTTGGTGACGGATTATGTGTTGGGCAAACCGTCGCAGGACGACCGGTTATCGATCGAAGCGGCCATCACACGCGCGGTGGAGATCGTGCCGGCGATGATCGCGGGCGACCCGCAAGGGGCGATGCTCAAACTGCATAGCGGCGAGTAACCGGTACGCTCGTGAGGGTGAACCGGCGATAATGCGGCCGCTGGTTAAATCGATCAAACTCGCGCTACGCGAACCTTACTGCTACATTTTAAGTGGATCGAATTTATGGGTTTCAAATGCGGCATCGTCGGCCTGCCCAACGTGGGCAAGTCCACCCTCTTCAACGCGCTGACCCAGGCGGGCATCGAGGCGGCTAATTACCCGTTCTGCACCATCGAACCCAACGTCGGCATCGTGCCCATGCCCGATCCGCGTCTCGACGAATTGGCCAAGATCGTCAAACCGCAGCGCGTCATTCCCACCACCATGGAATTCGTCGACATCGCCGGCTTGGTGGCGGGCGCATCCAAGGGTGAAGGCCTGGGCAATAAATTTCTCGCGCATATTCGCGAAACCAACGCCATCGCCCACGTGGTGCGCTGTTTCGACAGCGGCGACATCGTGCACGTCGCCGGCAAGGTGGACCCGCTCAGCGACATCGAAGTCATCAACACCGAGCTGGCGCTGGCGGATCTGGACACCGTGGAAAAGGCCGCGCACCGTGCGGCCAAAGTCGCCAAGACCGGCAACAAAGACGCGCAATTGCTGACCGCTTTATTGGAACGCGCGCGCGCCCATCTCGATCAAAGCCGGCCGGTGCGCACACTGGAAATGGACGAGGACGAACGCCGCAGCCTGCGCGAACTGACGTTGCTCACCATGAAGCCGACCATGTACATCGCCAACGTGGCGGAAGACGGCTTCACCAATAATCCCTATCTCGATAAGGTGCGCGAGCTGGCGGTGCGGGAAGGCGCGCAAGTGGTGCCGGTGTGCGCCGCCATCGAGTCCGAGATCGCCGAACTCAGCGACGCCGACAAGGGCGATTTTCTCCGCGACCTCGGCCTGGCCGAACCGGGCTTGAACCGGGTGATCCGCGCCGGCTACAGCCTGCTCGGCCTGCAAACCTACTTCACCGCCGGTGAAAAAGAGGTGCGGGCCTGGACCGTGGCGGTGGGCGCCACCGCGCCGCAGGCCGCCGGCGTCATCCACACCGATTTCGAGCGCGGCTTCATCCGCGCCGAAGTCATCGGCTACGCCGACTTCATCGCCTGCGGCGGCGAACAAAAGGCCAAAGAGGCCGGCAAATGGCGCCTGGAAGGCAAGGACTACATCGTGCAGGACGGCGACGTTGTCCACTTCCGCTTCAATGTTTGACCAGAAAACCACCCGGCCAGTGAAAAGAGCGAAAAATGGCGTTATAATGCGCCAGCTTTTTTCGTTGTACGGCTAAATTTCCACGCAAGTCAATTCGGCTACGTAGCTCAGCTGGTTAGAGCGCGGCACTCATAATGCTGAGGTCGGTGGTTCGAGTCCACCCGTAGCCACCATTTAGTCACCAAGAACTTATCTCAATTAACCAACTTCACCACCTTCTGTCTGTGCCGAAAGTGTGACCGGCACGATTCGCTCCGCATGCTGCGCCAGGTGTATCGCCGAGAGGTGTGCATAACGCCTCTATGGTGCGATCAACTCAAGATTGGGAAAATACGTTTTATAACGTCGCTTATCACGAGTCAGCAAAGTGTATCCGCCAATCGCCGCATGGGCACCGATATAAAAATCGGGAAGGGGCGAGCGCCGCGCGCCGCCGGCGCGGCGATAATTGACGAAGCACTTGCCGGCCAAAAAGCCCGCTTCCCACGGCAGAGCTTCACGCCGCAAATAATCCTCTGGCAAAGCGGCATCGAGCTCTTCAATGCGATCGAAGCCCACCGAGACTTCGCTGTAAATGATGGGATTGATAATCAGGACATGGGTCTCCGCAAGCATTTCCAGCTGAGTCGCGGACCACGAAAACCATTTTGGGTCCTCGTTAACAATGTCGAGGATCACGTTACTGTCCACGAGAACATTGGCCACGGTAAGACTAGCCCCGCGTGAGTGCCATGATCTCCTCGGTGCTCATGCGCTTGTTCCCTTTGCCGCGCATAAGGCTGACCAGGCGCTTGCCGCGCCGGCCCGGCTGCTCGGCCTTGCGCAACACGACCGTACCGCCGCGCATAACGAACTCCACCTCTGTGTCCGGGAGCAGCCCAGCCTTCTCTCGAATCTCGGCAGGAATGGTGACTTGACCCTTGCTGGTGATACGCATGAAGATCGCTCCTTGGAAGTATTACTTCCAAAAGTAATACTAGAGGCTGCGGCAGTCAAGCAGTGCGATTCAGGCCGTCGCCGCTACAGCCCCGCTAGCATCAATATGAGTTGTGTCATCAGTGTGCCTTCGCTTAAAGAATTGACCGAAATTTACCGGCTATTACTGGCACATAAACCAAGCGGCAGCGCCGTAAGTGGCTGATTATTAATAAACAGCATATTTACAGCCTTGGATCATAATGCTGACGTCGTGGTTCGAGTCCACCCCGTAGCTACCATTACCTTCCAGATCATCCCAACCCCAGCATCCCAAGGGAGCAAGAAAGCGGCCGCCAAATCCCGCGCATCGGGATGTTTACCGTGGCGGCTTTGGACATGGATAAAAAATCCTGTACAAGAAAGCGCTATTTCGGTTTACTTGCCAGTCGCATAGATACTTAAACGCTCAATGGAATGATCCATTAAGAACAATAGGTCGGTGGCTGATGAACGATTTCGCATGTGCGTAAGTTGTTTTCAAGTCGCGTGATCGACAATGACTGAAAATCAGAATCCCGAACAAAAAGCCCGCGACCGGATCGACAACCTGCCTGAGCCGGATGAGTTGGCGTTGGAAATCATCGAAAACCTGGAAGCGGGACTGAACAGCTTCCGGGGAATCGCGACGGCGTTGTAATCATTATTTTCAGAGATAATGACAACGCCATTATTAATTACCTTTAAGGAGATGGTGCGTGATAAAACGTATATTTTTTGTCCCGCTTGCGGTGGTGTTGACTACGGTCATTCCCGCCGTGAGCGGTTGTTCCGAATCAGTTGATCCCGATGTGAAGACTACTATGGAGGTGAGTAACGTGGCGGAAATGATTAAGACGGACGTGGTTGTCGGCGAAGGCGCGGAGGCGGCGGCGGGGATGAATGTGTCGGTGCACTATACCGGTTGGCTTTACGACGAGGCCGCGCCTGACCATAAAGGGGAAAAATTCGATAGCTCCCGTGATCGCGGTACGCCGTTCGAGTTTCCTCTCGGCGGAGGTCGGGTCATTAAGGGATGGGATCAGGGCGTGGCGGGCATGAAAGTCGGCGGCCAGCGGATATTGACCATTCCCCCCGAGATGGGCTACGGCGCGCGCGGCGCGGGCGGTGTGATTCCGCCGAATGCGACCTTGATATTTGATGTGGAGTTGCTGGGCGTTCGCTAAAAAATAATGAGATCAGTCTCGTCATGGCCGATTCTGCAAATTAAAGGGTGGGACGCTATCCATTATCCGCTGTGGCTCAGCGCGTTTTTGTTTAGAGCGCCCTCCGGCGTCAAGTAATATTGATTGGTTGATGCCGCGATCGGATTGCGCAGATCGGGGCTGGCTATCTTTGAGCGTGGTACCGACGCATGGACGGGACGAAATGGACGTTACCCTTGGCAGTAATTTCAATCCGGAGTGCTCCCCATGGGCAATTCACTTTTAGAGCAGTTGAAGAAAAGCGGCCTGGTTGATAAAAACAAGGCGCAGCAGGTCAAGCAAAGCCAATACAAAAATCAGAAGCAAAAAACCAAGCGGGGCGCGCCGGATAAGTTGGATGAAGTCCAACTGCTGGCCCGGCAGGCGCAGGCCGAAAAGCTTGAGCGCGACCGCCAGTTGAATCAACAAAAACAGGAAGAGCTCGAGCGCAAGGCCATCGCCGCGCAGGTCAGGCAGTTGATCGAAACCAATCGCGTCAAAGAGCGTGATGGGGATATTGTTTACAACTTTGCCGACGCCAATGTGGTCAAGCGTCTGTATGTCTCGGAGCGGATCCATAAGCATCTCATGGCCGGTCAGCTGGCTATCGCCAAACTGGGCGAGGGCTACGAACTGGTGCCCATGCCCGTGGCGGAGAAGATCAAGCAGCGCGATGCGCGGTGCATTATCCAGGCTGATCACGACGCCGCGCCCAAGCAGGACGGTGATGATCCGTACGCCGACTATAAGATTCCGGACGATCTGATGTGGTGAAGAGGGCCGGGCGTCAATGGTGCTTCCTCAAGCGGTGTCATAATCGATGCAGAGTGGCTTAGGCGCGTTTTTTGCGCCGTAACGCTAACTCATCCTACATTGAATTTATGTAAGTGCCGTTCGGGTCAGGTTTTGACGTTATTTTCCAAGGCGCGAGGATTTTGAGATGAAAGCGACCGCTGAATTACAAATCGTCCCGATCGGCAGGGGTGTCTCGGTCAGGCGTGAAATCATCCGCGTCGTCGAGTTGCTTCATGAGCATGACTTCATTATTGAGACCCATGCCTCGGGCACCAATGTTGAAGGTGAATTGGCGGAGATACTGGCCGCCGTCGAGAAAATACATGAAGCGCTCCATCGCGAAGGCTGTGTCCGTTTGGTGAGTTATTTGAAACTGGAAACCCGCACCGATAAGGCGCCGACCTTGGCGGGGAAGAGGCTTTGATTATTTCGTGATCGAGCTCCTTAAATAAAAGGAAAACCACCCCGTCCGCTGCGCGGTCACCCCTCCTTGGAAAGGAGGGGAGCTATACCTGTTCGCCGCTTTTTCTTTGATGATGTGGCGGAGATAACGTGAAAGGTCCGGCGGTTTTTCCGCTGGGGCTGGAGTGCATGCGGCATAGTGTTTACCGCTAAAGGGCGGGTGATGGTGAGACGGTTTTATCAATGCAAATATTAGTTACCCTGAAAGAATATCAGATCTTGCGCGTGGCCTTGCAAACCGGCGTGCCGCATGTCGAGTGTTCGCTGGACTTGGGCCGATCCATGACGCGCGTTGAGGTGGCCGATGAGGGCTGGTGTTGGCAAGGCCGATGGTTTCCCTATCTCGAGAGTTGTAACGACAGGACCATCTATTATTGGGATGGCGAGTCGTTTCAACCGGTGTCGCGTTACACCACGTCCTTGATCAAATTGGTGCCGACTGACTGGGGGGCGCCGACCTTCGAGATCGACGGCATCAAAATGCTGCCCACGGCACAACTCTCTCCTTACACCGACGCCGAACGCAAGGTGGCGTTGATACAACCGCGCGGCAAGCTGATATTGGACACCTGCGGCGGCCTCGGTTATTTCGCCGCCTGGTGCGTGCGCGGCCTGGCCCGGCGGGTGCTGTCTTTTGAAAAGAATCCCGACGTGGTGTGGTTGCGGGATTTAAATCCCTGGTCGCCGAAGGTGGACGAGGTGTTGAGTTTGACGGTGGGCGATATCGTCGAGCAGATCGTCTCGCTGCCCGATGGTTCGGTCGATGCCATCTTGCACGACCCGCCGCGTTTCGGCATCGCCGGCGAACTTTACTCGCAGGTCTTTTACAATCAGTTCGCCCGGGTGCTGCGTCGCAAAGGCAAACTGTTTCATTACACGGGTGCGCCCAACAAATTGACCAGCGGCCGCGACGTGCCCAACGAAGTGGCGAAACGTTTGCGCCGCGCCGGTTTCGTCACGGAGTTGAACGGCGACGGCGTGCTGGCGGTGAAAAGTTAAGCCGCACTGGCGCCGCGGCGAAGTTATGCGGCCGATCACCGCCCGCGGGTTCACGGTCCTTTTTGAAAGATCGAGTGGCCCGGCACGCCGGCCTCGCTTGTTCGACATCGAAGAATCTTTCGAATACATCGCTTGTCCGCTCGTGGCGAAGGGCGAAGATGAAAGAAGTGTTCTGCGGAGTGAGGATGATCATCCGGGCGCCCTCACCCCTGCCCTCTCCCGCTCGCGGGAGAGGGAGGAATCCGTCACGCTGACCGTGGCGCCCGTGATATTGCCTCTCCCGCGCGCGAGGGAGGAATGATTTTGCGAGGTACGAGAAAATTACGGACCAGTCTCTCCCGCGCGCGCGGGAGGAATGGGATGGAATCATTGCGTGTGCAGGCCGGCGCTGTCTCTCCCGCTCGCGCGAGCGAGGAATGGTGGTGGTCGTTCCGTCCGTTTCGGGTCATGCGCCTCTCCCACTCGTGTGCGCGGGAGGAATAATGCAGCGGTTCGACAAGAACATTCATGCCGAGCCTCTCGCCCGCGGGAGAGGAGAGAAATCATCGCCCAGGCGGGCGTCGATTTTCCGCTGAGCCTCCGGCTCGCGGGAGAGAGGGAAGTTGATCGGTTCATCCCCACGCATGTGGGGAACGAGCCTCCCGCGTGCGGGAGAGAGAAGAAATTACTTCCGCAGCTTCATCATCAGTTCGAACGAGCCTCCGGCTCGCGGGAGAGAGGGAATAATAATGCTCAGCCTGGTATTCCAGTGTTGCGTTAGGTTGCCCATCGTGGACGGGTTCCAGCTGGGATGCCCCGGCGTCGCTGGCCCGCGACGCCGATGCTGGGATACCATAACCCATGGCCAGGGTCGTCTTCACCGATAACTTGCAGCGGCTCGTCGCTTGCCCGCCCGTGGAGACGGACGGCGGCAGCTTGCGCGAGGTGCTGGACGCGGCATTCCGGAAACATGCGCGGGTACGGACTTATGTGCTCGACGAGCAAGGCGCCATTCGTAAACACGTCGCGGTGTTCATCGACGGCGTCCTGGTCCAAGATCGTCAAACCTTGACGGATCCGGTGTCGCCCACGGCGCAGGTGTACGTCATGCAAGCCTTGTCGGGAGGATGATTTCATGTCGAATCGCTTATTGGCGGGGACGCGGAAGGGATTGTTCGTTTTTAATATGGATGACCGGCACGCGACCTTGAGCGCCACCCATTTTCTCGGCGAGCCCGCGACGGCGGTGCTGCCGGTGAGCGATACGGAGTGGTACGTGTCCTTGGGACACGGCCACTTCGGCGCCAAACTGCATTACACCGACGACGCGGGCGCGAGCTTCCGTGAAATCGCGTCGCCCGCCTATCCGCCCAAGCCGGAAGGCCTGGAGGATCTCGACCCCATGCGTAAGCAGCCCATCCCGTGGGCCGTGCAGCAGAACTGGATACTCGAGGCCGGCGGCGCGGCGGGTGAGCTGTGGTGCGGCACCATACCCGGCGGCCTGTTCCGCTCCGCCGACCGCGGCGCTTCGTGGCAATTCATGGACGCCTTGTGGAATCAGCCGGCGCGCGCCAAGTGGTTCGGCGGCGGTTACGATTATCCGGGCATCCATTCCATTTGCGTCGATCCGCGCGACGCGGCGACGGTGACGGTCGCCGTGTCCTGCGGCGGTCTGTGGCGGACCACGGATCGCGGCCAGACCTGGAGTTCGCACGGCCGCGGCATGCGCGCCGCGTATATGCCGCCGGAGTTGGCCGGCGATGCCGAGATTCAAGACCCGCATCGCATGGTGCAGTGTCCGGGCGCGCCGTCGCATTTTTGGATACAGCATCACAACGGCATCTTTCGCTCCACGAACGACGCGGTCGATTGGAGCGAGCGGCACGGCACGCCGTCCAGCTTCGGCTTCGCGGTGGCGGTCCATCCGCGCGACCCCGACATCGCCTGGTTCGTACCGGCCCAGCAAGACGTCTGCCGCGTGCCGGTGGCGGGCCGCTTCGGCGTGATGCGCACCCGCGACGGCGGCGACTCGTTCCACTTGTTGACCGAGGGCTTGCCCGACGCGCCGGCCTATCATCTGGTGTATCGTCACGGACTGGATGTCGACGGCGCCGGCGACACCTTGGCCATGGGTTCCACCACCGGCAGCTTGTGGCTGGGCCGCGACGGCGGCGAGCGTTGGAGCCGGGTCAGCGCCGAACTGCCCCCTATCAATACCGTTCGCTTCTGCCGCTAGGGTGATCGGCGGTGTAACCCGATGAGATGACCGGTAACGGCTGACTGGCGGCGTGCTCAATGACGTAGCGTGAGCGCCGTGCTGACGCCCCGCCCCGGCCGTTCTCCATCACTCATGATTAATGCCGCCATTGGCCGCGCGCATTGGGCGGTGCGCCGCAACGGCCGCGGCCATTTTTATAAATGGCGATCACCCGACGATGGCCCGGCAGGCCGAATGATCGAACCTGTGTTCCGCACGGCCTCCATTTAAATCAGATACGCTTCTTTCATGGGTTATCTTGTCTAAAAAACGCATTGGGATATTCCGGGCTGCATTGGCCACTTTTTTGAGTCATGATTCATGCAAAACCTTCGTTTCGATAATCGCTTCGTTCATCAACTGCCCGCCGATCCCGAAAGTGGCCCGCGCCCGCGGCAAGTACAGGGCGCCGCGTATTCACGCGTCGATCCCACGCCGGTGAGCGCGCCTCGGCTGGCGGCGTATTCGCGCGAGGTGGCGGCGCTGCTCGGTATCGACGACGCGAGTATTGCATCGCCTGCTTTCGCGCAAGTCTTCGGCGGTAATGCCCTGCTCGACGGCATGTTGCCTTACGCGGCGAATTACGGCGGTCACCAGTTCGGCCACTGGGCGGGCCAGCTCGGCGACGGCCGCGCGATCACGCTCGGCGAAACGATCAACGCGGCGGGCCAGCGCTGGGAACTGCAACTCAAGGGCGCGGGCCCGACGCCGTATTCGCGGCGCGCCGACGGCCGCGCGGTGTTGCGTTCGTCGGTGCGCGAGTTTCTGTGCAGCGAGGCCATGTTCCATCTCGGCGTGCCCACCACCCGCGCCTTGAGTCTGATGACGACCGGTGAACGGGTGGTGCGCGATATGTTTTACGACGGTCACCCCAAGGCCGAGCCCGGCGCCATCGTGTGCCGGGTCGCGCCGTCGTTCATCCGCTTCGGCAATTTCGAATTGCCGGCGGCGCGCGGCGATACGGCGCTGTTGCAACAGTTGATCGACTTCACCATTCGCCGCGATTTCCCCGAATTGAGTGAAGATGACCGCCACGGCGAATCGCTGCGCACCGCGTGGTTCGCGCAGGTGTGCGAACGCACGGCGCGCATGGTCGCGCATTGGATGCGGGTAGGTTTCGTGCACGGAGTGATGAACACCGACAATATGTCGGTGCTCGGCCTCACCATCGACTACGGACCCTATGGCTGGGTCGATAATTTCGATTTGGATTGGACGCCCAACACCACCGATGCGGAGGGACGCCGCTACCGTTTCGGTAATCAACCGGAAATCGCTTATTGGAATTTAACCCGCTTCGCCAATGCAGTGGCGCCGGCCTTCGCCTCGCTGGAACCGCTGCATGCCGGATTGCAACGTTACGTGGATGTCTTCGAGGTCGCCGAGCGCGGCCACATCGCGGCCAAGCTCGGTCTCGCCGAGGGTTTGGAAGAGGATGTCGAACTCATGCGGGCCTTGTACGCGTTGCTGCAATCGGCCGAAGTCGATATGACGTTGTTCTTCCGCGCCTTGAGCGATGTGGAGATTGATGCGCCGACGCTGGCACCGTTGCACGGCGCATTTTACGACGAGGCGAAGCGGCAGCATGCCGAACCCGCCTTCATGGCGTGGCTGACCCGTTATGCGTCGCGCGTGCGCCGCGATAATGAACCCGCCGGGCAACGGCGCGCGCGCATGCGGGCGGTCAATCCGCGCTACGTGTTGCGCAATTATCTGGCGCAAGAGGCGATAGACCGCGCCGAGGCCGGCGACGACGCGGGCATACACGAATTGCTCGACGTCTTGCGCCGCCCTTACGACGATCAACCGGACCGCGATTCATTCGCCCAGCGCCGGCCGGACTGGGCGCGTCATCGCGCCGGGTGTTCGATGTTGTCATGCAGCTCGTGAGGGGTGAATCGGTGACAGGGCGCTTGGGTGTTCGGTCCTGCGTTGTCGAGCGATGATATTAAGATCGGACGTTCGAGGTTTTAAGCCGCTGAGGCGTGCCGCGTTCGCGACAGCTTTAGGGGAAGCGCTGAATAATTCCATCCGGGAATTTTCAGAACACGAGCAGCGAAAATGGGATTTTCGCCTCGCGCCATTTTCAATGGCTGACACCATTGAAAATGGCCGCACATCCGTATGCCGCGGGAACCTCTGAATTAAATCAGAGGTTCCTTAGCAAGCGCATGTGTCGGTGCAATGTGCGGGCGGAGGTGCGGGCGCGCCGGAATTTATTGCGCAGGGCAGAACGCGAAGTGATCTTTGTTGAAGACCTGTATCGCTGATTCGTCGCCTACCCTGCGCATTCAATATGAATCATGGCATTCCGGATTTCGGCTCAGCCTCAGTTAGCCGGCGTTGACCCGGTAATGCCCTTCGCCGGCCGCGTCTTGTGTGCAGTGTTGGCCGATGACGGCCGGTTCCATTTCATCGTCGAACATTAAACCCATGCCGCTGCTGGTGACTCGCACCACCATGGCCTTGGTGCGCAACAGCGGTTGATTGATGTCTTTTTTGAGGGGGAACACGACCTCGATCAAGGCGTGTAGCGGCAGGCGCATTCGTCCGGTGTGGACGAACATGCCATGCCGGCTGAGATTGAGGGCGTTCGCTTGGAGTAAACCAAGGCTGTTGTAATAAATGGCGACTGGGGTATTCGATGCGGCCCGTTCGCTCAGGCGATGTTCCATAATGACCTCCATTTTCCATTTAGTCAGCGTGCCGATGGGCGTTGGAGTCGCGCGAGCGCGGTTTGTAAAGACTCCAAAAACACCGGTGCGCGCCGGATACGACAAGGCGCAATGACGTCAGCTTGGGACGGGGTGCAACGTTGCAGTGATGCAATGATGGGTTGCGCCGCCAGTTGAAGCCGCATTTGCATCGAGCCGGAGAGAAATGCGGCAACGGTTAGTTAATAAAAGCCTAAGTTCCGGCCAAGATAAAGCACGGTATATGCGAATGATGATTGGGGTATCTACCGAGATTCCCGGCAGGCTACCGTCACTCTCACCAATTCGGCCACGGATTTGACGTGGAGTTTTTGCATGATTTTGGCGCGGTGGGCCTCGACGGTCTTGGTGCTCAAACCCAGGTCCGCGGCGATGCGCTTGCTGGATTCGCCGGCGATGACACGATCCAGCACCTCATGCTCGCGTTTGGTGAGATGGGCCAGGCCTTCCTTGGCTTCGCCGAGGGCGGCTTGTCTACCCCGGTTTTCGGTGTCTTGTTGCAGGGCATGTTGGATACGGTCCAGCAAGGCCTGGTCGTTGAAAGGTTTTTCGATGAAATCGACCGCGCCATTTTTCAAGGCGCGCACCGCCATGGGGACGTCGCCGTGGCCGGTGATAATGATGATAGGGATTTCAATGTGATGGGTTCTGAGGTGTTCCTGTAGCTCCAGGCCGCTGATTTCGGGCATGCGCACATCCAGCACGACGCAGCCGGGGCGGTCGTTATGGAAACTGTTGAGAAAATCGCGGGCCGAACCATAGGTTTCCACCGGCAGACCGACCGATTCGATCAGCCAGCGCAACGATTCCCGCACCGCTTTGTCGTCGTCGATCACATAGGTAATGGGTTGGCTGCTGGTCATCATGAATTGTCCCTCGCCAGAGGTAAGGTGAACGTGAACACCATGCCACGGGGTTTGTCGGGTTCCGCCCAGAGACGGCCTTCGTGACTCTCTATTATGGTACGGCTGATGGATAAACCCATACCCATGCCGCCATTTTTTGTGGTGTAAAAGGCATTGAAGATGTCGTTGAGGTGATCGTGCGGCACCCCGGGACCGGTGTCGCGCAACGACACCCGCACGCGATTGTTGTCCATGCCGGTCTCGACATGCAAGACGCGGTGGTCTTGCTTCATCGCCGTCATGGCCTCGAAGGCGTTGTGCGCGATATTGATGATGACTTGTTGTATTTGCGTGGGATTGACCATCACCGGCAAGGGAGTTTCATGAAGATGCAGGTGTACGGGGATGCCGGCGTTGCGCGCCTCCGGCAGCACCAGATGCACGGCGTGGCGGACCAGCTCGTTGATGTCGGTGGTGATCAGCACGGGTTTTTCCTTGCTGACGAATTGGCGGACATTGCGCACCACCGCGGCGGCCCTTTCGGTCTGTCCTATCACTTCCTCCAGCGCGTGCAGCAATTGTTGCGAATCGAGTTGGCCGGCGCGCAGCCGCAAGACGCATCCTTGCACGTAATTGCGCACCGCCGACAAGGGTTGGTTGATATCGTGCGCCAAGGCGGTGGCCATTTCACCCATGGTGGTCAGGCGCAGGCAGTGGGCCAATTCGTTTTCGTGGCTGCGGAGCAATTCTTGCGCCTTGATTTTATCGGTGATGTCCACCCAATAACCCACCACCTCGATAGGGACGTTGTTCTCATCGCGGACCAGGCGTACGTCGTCGTGCAGCCAGCGGTAGTCGCCGTCTTTGGCGCGGAACCGGTATTCGCGGTGGTGAGCCCCCTCGCGCAGCAGGGTATCCATGCTTTTCTGCACCGCCATTTTATCGTCCGGATGCACATGCTCGATCCAGAATTGCCGGTCGTTCAGGAATTCACCGGGTTCATACCCCAGTTGCGCGCGGACGTTGTCGCTGATGAAGGTGGTGGGGCAGTTGCGATCGGGGGCGCAACTGTAAATCATGGCGGGGGTCGCGGTAAGCAGGTGCTGGAGCCGGCCGTTGAGGGTGAGCAGACGTTGTTTGATGAGTTTGTGTTCCTGGATTTCTTCTTTGAGAAACCGCGAGGACTGATGGAGGCGGCGATTTAAATGATGGACGTACACCAGCAAGGAGCAGCCGATGATGAAACCGATGCCGATGGCCGTCAACCAGGGCCAGTATTGCTTGGCCAAATCGGACACGGTGATTTTGCCGAAATCCTGGTAGGGCGGTGCGTGCAGTTCCCGCAACAGGGCGTGGACCGGGGAATAGTCGAGCGGGATGGTCCATCCCGCGTAATCGCCGGCCTTGGCCGCCTCGCTGTCCGGAGTCATGGACAGCAGGGCGATGGCGATCTTTTCCGCGAGGTCCGCCGGCGCGGTGGGCAGTTGGGCGAAAGGCCACTCGGGATAAAGCTGAGTGCTCAGTAGAAAGGGAAAATCATTGGCGACCGGGTGCAGCACTTTTATATCTAGAAGATCGATTTGTCCCCACATGGCCATGGATTCCAGCACGCCGGTGCGCACGCTGCCGGCGTCCGCGCGATTGTTGAGCACCGCGCGCACCACGTTGTCTTGCGGAAAACCCAGCGGAATCAATTCAAGGTCGCGCAATGAGGGGATGTCGTGCTGCTTGATTTCCCGCCAAGCCATTTGAAAGCCGCCGAAGGCGCCGCTGTCCACCGCGGCGAAACGGCGGCCGCGCAAATCGGCGAGGGTTTGAATGTCGTGGCGGTCGGCGCGGGTAAAAATCACCGCGCCGAATTGCGTGAGCGGCGCCCCGCCCTGGATATTTTTGAGGGTGGCGATACGGCTGGCGCCGTAACGGGTCTCGAGTTCAACGTAATGTCCGGGATTGGTCAGTGTAAAGTGCAGGGAATTGGCCGCCACCGCCCGGTTCATGGCGGGGATGTCCATGGGCAGCAGATTAAAATGGTAGCCATTAAAGGTACGGTTGAGGTAATCCACGGTAGGTGACCAGCGTTGCAGGGCATAGTCGTTGCCGCGGTGGGCGAGTACACCGATATGGATGGGGATGATTGGGGTTTCCTGCGCCGGCGTGTCGCGAGGCAGGAAAATCAATAAAACCGCCATGATTCCCGCGCATGCCACATACCCCCGCCTTGGATGGTGGAATAAAGTGCCGTCTCGCCTGTGGGGGCGGTGTCGGGATAATGAGTGAGGCATCCGCTTTTTTAGTGCCCGATTCCCGGGCGATTAAACCAATATCCTTATGATACTGCCGATTGTGGTGGAGTCGGCGCGGCGAAGCAACACGGGGTTTATCCGGATAGGTCGATTTATCGGGGAACCGCGTTGAGCGGGCGGCGTATCGCCGCCCGGTTTACGGGGCGACGGGTGCGATGACGGTCGGCGTCGGCGCGGTGATGGACGGCGCGGGGCTTGGATCGATGTTCTGTATTTGCTTCGCGCCCGGCAGTTTTTCCAAGGTATCCAGCACGCGAGTGAGTTTGGCGTCCAAATCGCGCTGCTGTTTGATCCAGTCGGGGACGCTGCTCACCGTGGCACGCAGTTCGTCATTACCCCAGTAAGCCATCGCGAAACCGACGCTTAACAATAACAAGGCCATGGCCGCGAGGCCGCTGCGACGCCCCAGCGACATGCGGTCGGGTGAACTTTGCGGATGGGTCGCGGCCGCGGGTTGGAAGACCTTGCGCAGCCCAGCCGGGCCGAAGCTGAAATCCTGTTTGGCGGAAGGGGCTTGAGGCCCGGCTTGATTCCGTCCGCCGAAGGCGATGTGCACCGGGTCTTCGTCGTTGCTGGCGAGCGAGAGTTTGGCGCCTTTGAGGTGATTGTCCACCGTGGTGAAAAGGCGCACGTCCTCGAAACCCTGGATGGAATTGTCCTGGGCCTGATTTAAATACATGTCGCTGGGGGTGAACAGCGAGTCGATCTGCCGGTCGTCGCGCAGACCGATGGTATTGCGCCACAGCGCCTCCTCGGAGACCCACGCGAAGTTGACCGATGATTTTTCTTGTCCGGCCGGGGCCGCGTGAACGCGCGGCGACGCTGCGGGATGATCGCCGTCGGGGAACGTCAGCACCGAACGTTCTTCGTGGTCCGCGCGCGCGGTATCGCCCGCTTCGCGATAGTGATGGATGACGCGTTTCATGCGATGGCGCGGCACGCTGTTGAGTCCGCCTTTCAGCACGTAGGCATCCAGGCCTTGCTGCAGGAGCAGAAAGGCGGCCGCGGTGCTGAAGTTGCCGGTGTTGGAATACACCACATAGGATTGGCGGGGATCGAAGCGGTTGGCCTTGAGGCGCAGCACCGGCATGGGCATGTTGAGGCTGCCGATCAGGCCGTCGGTTTCGAATTCCTCTTGCGAACGGACGTCCACCAGCACCGTATTGGGCCGGGCCATGGCCTCCTCGAAAGGCATGTGGCGGAGCAGCGGGTTGGCCAGCAAGTCGATGAAATCTTCCTTGGACAGACGTAACAGCGTGCCGTCCTCGATCATGGTGATGGAGGCGTTGCGGGTCGCGTCGGTGATGAGCGCCTCTTCACCGAAACCCTGCCCTTCGCGGAGCTCGGCCAACTTGACATCGCGCGCCCGCGGCGCGGGGCGGCGGGAGACGCTGCAGCGGCCTTTTTTGATGACGTAGTAACAGTCGGCGATGCCGTCCTGATGGATGATGACTTGGCCGGCTTGGGTCTGGATTTCCTCCATGCGTCGCAACAAGACCTCGATATTGGCGTGCGGCATGTGGCGGAATAGGGGCGACTGCAGCCATCTGGTCTTCCACACACCGCCCGAGCGATCGGCGGCTTCGGCGTTCTCCGGGGCGGCGTGGTTCAGCAGATCGGAGATGTCGGCGTTGATGATCAGCAACCGGACGCGGGTCAGGGCGCGGGCGGTGACGGTGCGGGGCAGGTGATGGGCCAGCGGGTAGCGGGCGGTCTCCGTGTCGGCCCGCACCCGTTCTTCGGCGGACAAGGGCGAGGTCAACGCGATGTCGCCTTCCAGCAGATAAATCGTGGTCCGCGCCGCGTCGCCACGTTCGAACAGGGTGTGTCCGGCGGGGAGAATATGTTCTTTTGCATTCCGCAGGAGTTGTTCGAGGGCAGGCCGGCTAAAGTCGCCGAGCGGGATGAGGTTTTGAAGTAACGCGTCGTCGATCTGCTTGCGTGCTGTGGCCATGATGACTGTACCGCCTTAAGTGAGGGTTTGCCGTTGCCGGTGTTTCGCCGCGGCGGGCCCTGTGGTCATACCCCTGTTTTCGGGAAGAGTGGGCCGGAGCGTGAGGCGCGAGTGTGACCGGCTTCACAGGGCTTGTGCCAAGGAGCCCGCGAACCGGAGAGATTCTCTTGTTCGCGGGGGTCGCGGCGAGATTTTTGACGCGTCAGTCCTTGTGGATCGCCGTAAATCAAAGATCGCCCGGCGCGTTATGATGTCTTGGTTCTAAATCTAAGGAACCTTGGATTTATTTCTGCGGTGCCGGGGTGTACCGCCCTTTTCAAGGGTGTTAGCCGTTGAAAATGCCCGGTCTGAAAATTCCAGGATGGAATTATTCAGCTTTCTTAAATTACGCGGATGGGTTGGCGATGGACGCGATGCGATGGGTTACAACAAGATGAGCGATGAACGGATACGGGTAGCCTTGTTGTCCGATACCCACGGCGAGCTGGACCCGCGAGTGGCTGGCGCGGTCGCTGCTTGTGATTATGCGCTGCATGCCGGCGACGTCGGCGCGGCGGCGGTGTTGCGCGCCTTGCGGCCGCGCCGGCGGGTGATCGCGGTGCGGGGCAACAACGATACGCCGGCGCATTGGCCGGCGGACGAGGCCGTGCTGTTGGCGGCCCTGCCGGAGGAAGCGATATTGACCCTGCCGGGCGGACAGGTGGCGGTGATCCATGGCCATCAGGCGGGTGAGCCCGTCCGTCGTCATGAAAATTTGCGTCGGCGTTTTCCCGAGGCGCGGCTGGTGGTCTATGGCCACAGCCATCGACGCTTGATCGACCAAAGCCGGACGCCCTGGGTCATCAACCCCGGCGCGGCGGGCAGGTCGCGCACCTACGGCGGCCCCTCCTTGGTGATTCTGGAAGCGGACCTGGCGGATTGGCGGGTGGAGGCGCTGTGTTTCAGCGGGCCGCCCGGGGCTTGAGCGGGAAACACAAAGAAAGCGAGCCGCCAAGGCGTCAAGGGGAGGTCATTGATAAAGATTTTTTTTGGCGTGCCGGGCGCCTTGGCGGTTCAAGTTAAGGCCCTGAGCGCGGCTACGGATCACCGGGATCGCGGCGTCGCGTCGCCGGGCCTGCCCGCTCAGCGGTTTTTGGTGGAAGCGGCCCGCTGTTTGCGCGAGACGGCGGCCGGTTTGGCCTGCGGCAGTGTCGCGCAGCCCTCGATCAAGGTGAGTTTCACTTGGTTGCGCCCGGCCTGTTTGGCTTGATAGAGCGACTGGTCGGCCTGCAAAGTAATGTCTTGCCAGCTGGCGCAGCGGGCGTGGGCCCCCTCCAGATACCCGATGCCCCCGCTCATGGTGACGTAGCGGTGGGGATTGGTGTCGTGGCGGATTTGCAATTCGGCGAGCCCGGTCACCAGACGCTCGGCCATGATCCGCGCGCCCTCCGCGGTGGTTTCCGGCAGGAGCAGCAGCAATTCTTCGCCGCCGTAGCGATAGAGCCGGTCGGCGGTGCGGATGCGGCTTTGGACGAAGCGGCAGACCTGAATGAGGGCCTGATCGCCGGCGGGATGCCCGTAATGGTCGTTATAGTTTTTGAAGAAGTCGATGTCGAACAAGGCTACGGCGTAAGGCCGTTTGTAGCGCTGGGCGGTGGCGTGGGTGTGGTCAAGATCGGCTTCCATGGCCCGCCGATTGCCGATGCCGAGCAGGCCGTCTTCCAGCGACAGGGCCCGCAGTTTCTCGTTGGCCTTTTCCAGTTCCTGGGTCCGTTCGTTGACCAGCTTTTCGATGAGTTCGCGGTGTTGCTCGATCAAGACCAGGTGCGCCCGCATCATGTCGGACTGGGTGATCAGGCCGCACAGCTGGTCTTGGTCGTTGACCACCGGCAGGTGGCGAATGCCGCGCGCCCGCGCGATCACCAGGGCCTCGAACAGGCTGGCCGATTCCTTGATGACGATGGGCGGATATGACATGCATTGCGCGGCGCGCATATCCGCGTGGACGGTTTTCTGGGCGAAGATTTCCGAGAGGATGCGCACCATGTCGCGTTCGGTGATGATGCCGACCGGGCTGTTGTTTTCGGCCACCACCATGCAGGAATAGCGGTTGTCACGCATTTTATGGATCACATCTATCATCAGCGTATCCGGTGCGACGCAAACGATATTCTTATTCATTACCGCGGTGATTAAGCTTTGCTCGCTGGTAGGCGTGGTCATGGTCAGGGGCCGTTTTTCTAGTGTCCGGTCAGGTTATCGGTAGTAACGGTGAGGATTTGATAGCCGCCCTGGTTTTTTTATGGCTCGCCCGGAGGGAGGCTGAAAGTGGGTGGCCCGGCTCAGCGCAGCAGGCGCGCCCACCAGGGGCCGTTGCGCTTATGGAGGCGGTGGGCGAGTTTGCCGAGCGGAAGCCCACAGCGTTCTTCCAGGTCGGTTACCGCCGCCGGCAGCGGGGCCGCGCCGAGTTTGGGCAGGGGGTAGCGGGCGTTCAGGGTGATGACGTTGGCGGTGCCTTCGGAGGGGAGCTGCAAGGGGGGCGTGCCGAAACACCGCTGTAGATTGGCGAGGGTGTGTTTGTAGCGGGCGCGTTCCCGGCCCCACAAGTTGGTGACCAGCAAACCCCGCGGCGCGAGCCAGGCCCGGCAGGCCTCCAGAAAAGCCGGCTCTTCCGTGCCCGCCGCCATGCCCCGTTCGTCGTAGACGTCGAGCAGGATCAGGTCGTAAGCCTCGTCGGGCGGTTTTTGGATGAAGTGTCCGGCGTCTTCGATATGGACCCGCAGGCGCGGTACGTCCGGGAGTTGAAAATAGCCGAAGGCCAGTTTGGCCACGGCGGCCCGGTGTTCCACCGCGTGCACCTCGCATTCGGGAAAATGGCGGAGCAGAAACTTGGCCAGCGAACCGCCCCCCAAGCCGATGATCAGGACCCGGCCGGGCGCCGGTTGGAACAGCAGGCAACTCATCATGGCGCAGGTGTAGGCGAGCGCCAGGTGGTCGGGATGATGGTGGACCATGGCGCTTTGACGGATGTGGTTGCCGAAATGCAGGCTGCGGGTCAGGACGTCATCGACGATTTCCAGGCTGCCGTGCTCGTCGCGGGAGCGGTGGATCAGCGTGCCATGGTATTTACGCATTGCCCGATCAGGTGTGGAAACGGGAATTTGCGCGGTCGGGGTTCACGGCGCGTCGTCATCACCGCCGGGTATCTCTTGCATGCGCAGTTGA
Organism: uncultured Gammaproteobacteria bacterium; assembly: GCA_963729605.1. GTDB lineage: Bacteria > Pseudomonadota > Gammaproteobacteria > DRLM01 > DRLM01 > CAKKSB01. Next base: position 260,880 of record CAVSNY010000007.1, read on the forward strand.
TTGGCCTTGGCGAAGGCCAGCACGTATTCATAGGCGGCCGGGTTTTCCTGGCGCAGCATCAGGTCCACCACCAGACACTTCCGACCGTTGATGATTTTGGGCTGTACGCCGCGCGCGTAACGCAGGCGGTGGTCGGGACCGAAGGTGGCCAGGGTGGCGGAGATGCGTTCGATCCAGTCGCTGGGCCGGAACTGACTGCCATCTTCACGGATACCTTCGATGATGAGCTTTTGAGTGGGTCGATTCATGTAACTGCTAATAATTCCGGATTTTTTGGCGTGGTGAGGGCGGCTCAAACTCAAGGCGGTCGGACCAGCGCCGAGGCAATAATAGTAGTCTAATGACGCGCTATTTTTGCACAAAATCATGGTGACTTGGACCGTAGACCGCAAAAAGAATTTTTTCGTGGTCCGCCGCGGCCGGCGCGGCGTGGCCTCGCGGGCCGCGAAACGCCCTTGGCGCGCGGCCCGGACGGGCGTTGACCTTGCCCGCGCTTAGGAGTATTCCTGTCGGCCTGACGCCAGCGGGGCCGGGTCTGCTTCAAACGCGGGACCGGCTCCGCCGACGACCTAAAGTTGTCATCGCTTTGGGCGACAAATGGGACAGGGAATCAATAATCAAGGCGGCTTGGACGAAGCATGGCTGAGCAACAAGAAAGTCCTCTCCACGGCGGAAACGCCTCCTTTCTCGAAGAGCTGTATCAGCGTTTTCTGCAACGGCCGGACTCGGTGAGCGAGGAGTGGCGGCGTTATTTCGAGCAGTGGACCGGCGCTGCGCCGGAGGCGGATCACGCGGCGATCCAGATGGCGCTCGCCGCCGAACTGCGGCAGGGCCGGGCACGCGGCGGCGCGCCGCCGGCCGGCGACGCCGGGGTGGCGGCCAAACAGATCGCGGTCTTGCAACTCATCAACGCCTACCGTTTCCGCGGCCACCAGCAGGCGCGGCTCGATCCCCTGGGCTTGCAGGAACAGTCGCCCATCGCCGAACTCGATCCCGCCTTTCACGGCCTCACCGATGCCGACCTCGACACGGTGTTCAGCACCGGCTCCCTGGCCGAACCTCCCCAGGCGAGCTTGCGCGACATCCTGGTTGCCTTGCGTGAAGTGTATTGCGGGCGGGTGGGCGCGGAGTACATGCACATCACCGACACCGGGCAAAAGCGCTGGATCCAGCGTTATCTGGAAGGCGCGCGGACCACGCCGCCGTTTTCACCGGAATTCCGCCGCCAGATCCTCGACCGGATCATCGCCGCCGAGGGCCTCGAGCAATACCTGCACACCAAATACGTCGGGCAAAAACGCTTTTCCCTGGAAGGCGGCGAGAGCCTGATCCCGTTGTTGGACGAATTGATACGCCGCGCCGGCACGCGCAAGGTGCAGGAGATCGTGCTGGGCATGGCCCACCGCGGTCGGCTCAATGTCTTGGTCAACGTATTGGGCAAGGCGCCCAAACACCTCTTCAAGGAATTCGAAGGCAAGATGGAATTGACCGGCACCGGCGGCGGCGACGTCAAATATCACCAAGGCTTTTCGTCGGATATCCAAACCCCCGGCGGGCCGGTGCATCTGGCCTTGGGTTTCAATCCGTCGCATCTGGAGATCATCAATCCGGTGGTGGAAGGCTCGGTGCGCGCCCGCCAGGACCGGCGCGGCGACGGCGAAGGCAAACAAGTGCTGCCGGTGGTGATCCACGGTGACGCCGCCTTCGCCGGCCAGGGCGTGGTGATGGAAACCTTCAATATGTCGCAGGCCCGCGGCTTCAAGACCCACGGCACGGTGCACATCGTCATCAATAATCAGATCGGCTTCACCACCAGCAACCCGCTCGACGCGCGTTCGACTTTTTACTGCACCGAGGTCGCGCGCATGGTGCAGGCGCCGATCTTCCACGTCAACGGCGACGATCCCGAGGCCGTGGTGTGGGTCACCCAGCTCGCGTTGGATTTCCGCATGGAGTTCAAGAGCGACGTGGTGATCGACCTGGTCTGTTATCGCCGCCACGGTCACAGCGAGGCCGACGAACCCGCGGTCACTCAGCCGCAGATGTATCAAGCCATCCGCCAGCATCCGCGCGCCACCCGCATCTACGCCGACCGCTTGATCGCCGATAAGGTCATCGCGCCGGACGACGCCGAGGCCATGATCAAGCGTTATCACGCCGACCTGGATGAAGGCGTGACCGTGGCGCGCAATATCGTGGTGGACGCCGACGGCAAATACGCGCGGGGCTGGGCGCCTTACGTGGGCGGGGAGTGGACCGAAACGGTGGACACCGGGATGTCCGCCGAACTGATCCGCGATTTCACCGCGCGGCTCATCACCATGCCCGCCGGTTTTGAATTACACCCGCAGGTGTTGAAGATCCACGAGGCGCGCCGCGCCATGGCCGCCGGCGAGCAGCCGCTGGATTGGGGCTGCGCCGAGACCCTGGCCTACGCCGGTCTGCTGCACGATGGATACCCGGTGCGGCTGTCGGGCCAGGACAGCGGCCGCGGTACGTTCTTCCACCGCCACGCGGTGCTGCACAATCAAAAAGCCGTGGGCAATTACACCCCGCTGCAACACCTGTTCGAAGGCCAACCGCGCTTCAACGTCATCGATTCGCTGCTTTCCGAAGAGGCGGTATTGGCTTTTGAATACGGCTACTCCAGCGCTGCGCCCGAGGGCCTGGTGATGTGGGAGGCGCAGTTCGGCGATTTCGCCAACAACGCGCAGGTGGTCATCGATCAATTCATCAGTTCCGGCGAGGCGAAATGGAATCGCCTGGCCGGCCTGGTCTGTCTGTTGCCGCACGGCTACGACGGCCAAGGCCCGGAACATTCCTCGGCGCGGCTGGAGCGTTATCTGCAATTGTGCGCCGGCGACAATATGCAGGTCTGCATGCCCACCCTGCCCGCGCAGATGTTTCACATGTTGCGCCGCCAGGCCTTGCGCAAATACCGCAAGCCGCTGATCGTGATGACGCCGAAGAGTCTGCTGCGCCATCGCTTATCGGTATCGACGCTCGCCGATCTCACCGACGGCCGCTTTCGTTTGGTGATCGGCGAAATCGACCCGCTGAAAGACGGCGAGGTGCGCCGCGTGGTCTTGTGCAGCGGCAAGGTCTATTTCGATTTGCTCGAACAGCGCCGCGCCGAGCAACGCAAGGACGTCGCCATCATCCGCGTCGAACAACTCAATCCCTATCCGCGCGAGGCCTTGGCGGCGGAACTGTCGCGTTATAAGAAGGCCAGGGACATCGTGTGGTGTCAGGAGGAGCCGGAAAACCAGGGCGCGTGGCGTTTCATGCAACCGTTGTTGCAAGCGGAGTTGCGCGACGGACTCTCATTGAGTTACGCGGGACGGCCCGCGTACGCCGCGCCCGCCGAAGGTTCGCTGATCAAACATCAGGCGGGCCAGGCGGCCTTGGTGGCGGAGGCCTTGGGAGCGGAGAGTCAGGCGCGTAAAAGCGGCGTGCGGATCGCGAAAGGGTAAAGGAAAAAATCATGCGCATCGAAGTAAAAGTACCGGCCTTGCCCGAATCGGTGGCCGACGCCACCCTCGCCAAATGGCACAAGCAAGCGGGGCAAAGCGTGCGCCGCGATGAAAATCTGGTGGACCTCGAAACCGACAAGGTGATGCTGGAGATCGTCGCGCCGCAGGACGGCGTGCTCGCCGAGATCAAGCAAGCCGACGGTGCGCTGGTGAAGGGCGGCGAAGTGGTGGCGGTGATCGACACCGACGGCGCGGCGGCCGCGCCCTCCGCGCCGGCCGGTGCGCCTGCACCCGCTGCCGCACCGTTGGCGAAGACGGATACGGAAGCGCCGCCGTTGTCCCCCGCGGTGCGCAAACTGGTGGCGGAACAGGCGTTGAATCCCGCGCAGATTTCCGGCAGCGGCAAAGGCGGCCGGATCACCAAGGGTGATGTGATCCGCCATCTGGAACAGCCCGCCGTGCCGACGCCGTCGCCGAGTGTCGCCGCCGCGCCGCCGCGCGGCGGGCGCAGCGAACAACGGGTACCCATGACCCGCTTGCGGGCGCGCATCGCCGAACGTTTGGTCGAGGCGCAGCACACCGCCGCCATGCTCACCACCTTCAACGAGGTGAACATGCAGCCGGTGATGAATTTGCGCAAACGTTACCAGGACGATTTTCAAAAGAAGTACGGCAGCAAGCTGGGTTTCATGTCCTTCTTCATCAAGGCCGCGGTCGAGGCGCTCAAACAATATCCGGTGGTCAACGCCTCCATCGACGGCGGCGACGTGCTCTATCACAACTACTTCGACGTCGGCGTGGCGGTGAGCACGACGCGCGGCCTGGTGGTGCCCGTCATCCGCGACGCCGATATGTTGTCCTTCGCCGAATTGGAGCAGACCGTGGTGGACTACGCCAATCGCGGCCGCGACGGCAAACTCACCCTGGAAGAACTGACCGGCGGCACCTTCACCATCACCAACGGCGGCGTGTTCGGCTCGCTGTTGTCCACGCCCATCCTCAATCCGCCGCAGAGCGCGATCCTCGGTATGCACAAGATCGCCGAACGGGCGATGGTCGAGAACGGCCAGATCGTCGCGCGGCCCATGATGTATCTGGCGCTGTCCTACGATCACCGCCTGGTGGACGGCCACGACGCGGTGCGATTCCTGGTGACCATCAAGGACATGCTGGAAGATCCCGCGCGGCTGTTGTTGCAGGTGTGAGGAGAACGGGCGAAGAATAACGGTGGATAGCTCGGAGCGGTACTGATGAAGCACATCAACCCGATCGCGTTTCGCGGCTTGACCGCCCCGGCGGCGTGCGCCGCCACCCCTTCTTATTCAAGGAGGGTCTGCCCGATTGCAGCGGGGTGGCCTTGGGCGGGAGTTTTGTCCGTGTTGGTGAGGCGAGGCGCTTCGCTTCTCTCTCGGTCAGTGGTGCGAGGTGTTGCGTTTTTTTCTACGCCAGTGGTGCGAGGCGCGCCGTTTTCCCTGGCTGACCAGCGCATGACTTGGTTCCTCCCCTCCTCGATGAGGAGGGGTGCCCCGCAGGGGCGGGGTGGTGAAGCGCGCGGCATGATTCGCGATTGTCTGAATGCTCTCTGGGTCTCCAAACGGGTGAATTCGAATTATCGGCGCTCACCCGTGCCCTGTGCTGACTGAGTAAACGAGGATGTGGTATGGATAACTTCGACGTGGTGGTGATCGGCGGCGGGCCGGGCGGTTATGTGGCGGCCATCCGCTGCGCGCAATTGGGTTTGAAGACCGCCTGCGTCGACGACTGGCGCAACGAAGACGGCAAGCCCGCGCTGGGCGGCGTCTGCCTCAACGTCGGCTGCATCCCGTCCAAGGCCCTGCTGGACTCCTCTCATCATTACGAACACCTGCAACATCAGCTGCCGGCCCACGGCATCACCGTCAAAGGCGTCGAGCTCGATGTCGGCGTGATGCAGGCGCGCAAGCAAAAAGTGGTGCGCACCCTCACCGGCGGGATCGAGGCCTTATTCCTCAAACACAAAATCACCTGGCTGCGCGGCCGCGGCCGTCTGCTGGGCGAGCGGCAGGTCGAAGTGCGCGGCCACGACGGCGCGACGCAAACCGTGCAGGGCAAGCACCTCATCATCGCCACCGGTTCCAGCCCGATACCGCTGGAACACGCGCCGTTCGACGGCGAGCGCATCGTCGATTCCACCGGCGCCCTGGCCTTCAACGAGGTGCCGAAGCGCTTGGCGGTGATCGGCGGCGGCGTGGTCGGTTTGGAGTTGGGCAGCGTCTGGCGGCGGCTGGGTGCCGAGGTCGTGGTGCTCAATCGCGGCAAGACCCTGCTCTCCAAGGTGGACGAAGATTTGAGCAAAGAGGCCTACCGCCAATTGAGCGCGCAGGGTCTCGACATCCGTCTCGGCGCGCAAGTAAGCAAACTCACACTCAATAAAAAGCACGTGAGCTTGCAAATTCACGCTGAAAACGGCGACGAGACCATCAAGGTCGATCGCGTGCTGGTCGCCACCGGCCGCGCGCCCAACAGCGCGGGTTTGAATGCCGAAGGTGCCGGCTTGAGCTTGGACAAACGCGGCTTCATCGCGGTGGACGAACATTGCCGCACCAATCTGCCCGGCGTCTACGCCATCGGCGACGTGGTGCGCGGGCCTATGCTGGCGCACAAGGCCTCCGAAGAGGGCGTGATGGTGGCCGAGCACATCGCCGGCCAGGCCGGCCACGTCAATTACGAAACCATACCGTGGGTGATCTACACCTGGCCGGAGATCGCGTGGGTCGGCAAGACCACCCAACAATTGCGCGACGCCAACCGCGATTTCCGCGCCGGCGTGTTCCCGTTCATGGGCAACGGCCGCGCCCACGCCATGGGCGACCCGGGCGGCTTGGTGAAAATCCTGAGCGACGCCAAGACCGACCGGGTGTTGGGCGTGCACATCATCGGGCCCTTGGCCTCGGAGCTGATCGGCGAGGCGGTGACGGTGATGGAGTTCGGCGGCGCGGCGGAAGACATCGCCCGCACCGTGCACGCCCATCCCACCTTGTCGGAGGCCGTGCACGAGGCCGCCCTGGCGGTGGCGGGCCGCGCCCTGCACCGTTAAGTTGAACCGATTCGTTGGCGTGATTATCGCCTCGGCGGGCATTCCGTAACGCGGCCGGCTTTGATTGAAGCAAAGTCCGCCGGTGTCGATATATCAGCTTAGGCCCCGCACGGCATCGCCAGCGTGAAGATAGAAAAGCAATTTCTCTCCGCCTTCCTCGAAGACCTCAACCGCAATCGCGTGGTATTGCCCACCTTGCCGGAGGTGGCGGTACAGGTGCGCAAGCTGGCCAACGACCCCGCCGTTACGGCGCGCCAGATGGCGCGTGTCTTGAGCACCGATCCGGCCTTGTCCGCCCGCCTGTTGAAGGTGGTGAACAGTACGGTGTTCCGCGGCCGCGAAAAGATCGAAAATATTCAAAACGCCGTGGCGCGGCTCGGCGCCCTGCAATTGCGCAATCTCGTCACCACCCTGGTGATGCAGCAGTTGTATCAGGCCAAAGGCACGCAACACACCCGGCAACGGTTGAAAGAGCTGTGGGTGCACAGCGCCAAGGTCGCGGCACTGAGTTACGTGATCGCCCAGCGTTTCACCCGTCTCGAACCGGATCAGGCGATGCTGAGCGGGTTGATCCACGACATCGGCGTATTGCCCATCCTGCGGCGCGCCGAGGCCTATCCGCAGTTGGCCGGCGATCCGATCGCGCTCGAAGAGGTGATCAAACACCTGCACGCCATCATCGGTCCGATCATTTTGGATGAATGGGGATTTTCGCCGGAGCTGGTGGCGGTGACGTCGCAACACGAAGATGTGTGGCGCAACGGCGGTCCCGAACTCGATTACGCCGATGTGGTGATCGTCGCCAATCTGCACAGCCATCTCGGCAGCGGCCATCGCCTGACCCAAATGGATTGGGGCGACATCCCCGCCTTCACCAAACTCGGACTCACGCCCAAAGAAAGCATCGCCACGCTCGACGCGGCGCGCGAAGAATTGCAGGAAGTCCGCAGCCTGTTCGTGTGATCCTCGCCACCCGCGCGTTTATCTGACGGCGCCGGCCTCAAATCCACCGCGCCCCGCGCCGATCATTTTTGTCCCCGCTCCGCGCCCAGCGCCGCGACGATCTCGTTCACCAGCGGTTTCATGAAGAAACTCTCCTCGGGCATCATGTCGATGCGGGCGCCGATGTTCCGCAAGGCCTCGGCGACGACGGGACCGACCGCGGCGACTTTGACGCGCGCCAGGCCGTTTTTGAGCTTGTCTTCAAGCTGATTGGCCTTGGCGACATCCTTGAGGCGAGTGACCTGTTGCATGCTGGTAAAGGCGATGACGTCGATCCCGCCCGACGCCAGCTGTTCGATCAACGCGACGACTTTGCCGGCGTCGGCCTGGTCGGCGTAGATGTAGGGCGCGACCGGATCGGGCGCGGCGCCGGCCTGCCTGATGACATCGATGAGCTTGAGACTGGGTTCGCTGCCATAGAGCTGCACGCCGATGCGGCGGCGGTGGAGATCGAGTTTGGCGAGCGCGGCGATGATGCCGTCGGTGGTGGGTTCCTCGGCGGCGAGATCGCTGCGCAAGCCGATGTCGCGCAGGGCCTTGGCCGGTTTGGGGCCGCGCGTGAGTTTGCGAACCTCGCCGAGCCGATCAATGAACGCCTGTTTGAGGCCCGCCCGGTCGGCGAAACCGAGCAGGCGGCGCAGGCCCTCGCCGGTGAACAGAATCAAGTCATCCATCTCACCATTGATGAAGCGCCGCAACCAAGCGAGTACCGGCGCGGGATCGGGGGCATCGAGGATGCTCACCAGCGGGCAGCGCAAGGTGGCGGCGCCGCGGCTTTCCAGCATCTGAGCGAAGAGGTCGAGTTCGCGGGTCTCCGGCAAGGCAATCATACGGCCGGTCAAGGGTAAGGACATCGTAAATCTCCTGCTGTACTCATTAAGAAAATAATAGATATTCCCGATAACCAGTTCGCACCCCGAGCTGGCGTGGTGAGGATTCGCGGTATGGATATATTAAGCTTCAATCTTGCGGTGAATGCCAGTTCGAAGTGCGGCGCGATTTACCGAACCCGAGTTTTTTGAAAAAGGATTAGGCTTGATGTTTATTAAGTCGCGCTTAAAGGAACCGCCAAGGACGCCGGCGGACGAGGTGGTGAATGCGGCGAGAGCCTGCGAATGCGTCGCCTAACGCCAATAAATAAAACACCTTCATGCCTCACGCTACCGATACCTCCTGCTCCATTGATACACCGCATCCTGCGCGTTAGAAGACAAAGAAATGCCATGACTGAAACACATCGGTAACCAGAGGATGCTGTATGTCGAGCGAAGGGGAAAGAAAGTTTATTTATACCCTTATTGTCTGGCTAGTAGGTCTTATGCTGGCAAATGCAGGGTGTAGTTACCTTTCAGCATTGGACTGGAGCATCCTGGCGAGTATTCCGGCGATCGAGTCATATGCCAAAGCGACTGCGCCCGCTTATATGTGCACGGCGCGGGGAGCGTGGACGTATGCTTGGCTGGTTGCGCCATTTTTTTTGGGTTGGCTGGTCTACCTTGGCCATCGCGAGCCCAGGGGTAAGCGCACTCCGGGTCAAAAATATTGGGGGGTGCTCTTTTGGATTGGCATGCTTGCGTTGATTTTTATGAGCGCATTTTTTGGAATGTATGATCCTTATCCAGGGACAGATAAGGGGACATGGGCGTCGATGTATAGAGAGTCTGAGCTGGGCGTGCTTATTGCCACTGCATCTATATGGGTGGGAGGGTTTTCGGTATTTTTAATGAGTGCGATTTGGTTGACTGAGCTTCTGAAGCTCAAATAGCGAGCGCAGCACACGCTACTCGCTGAAGGCTTGTCCAGCCCGCGTAGGGCGCAATAACCGAAGGCATTGCGCCGCATGTGGGACAACCTTCACCATCGCCACGCGCATAACCCACCCATCAATCCCTGCCGTTTCCATCCTGGGCAATACGGCTATCGCCTATTTGACGCCCTACCAGTGCGCCTTACGCGCGTTGTGTTGCAGGCCGCAGCAGAATCCGGGACAAGGTGACGCCTCTTTGATTCTTAGCCAAGCAATCTCGCCAGAGAGGCGATTTTCCTGAGACGACGTTTTCTGCGACGACACCGTATTTGAGAACCTTATGGAAACCGGCGCAATGTGGAGCGTTATGCACGCTTGCGCCTGACCATTTGGCGAGTGCGGTAAACAAGACACGTGATTAAATGGGTGCCATCCGGAGGGATGGCGCTTTATTTATGGACTCAACAAATCTAATACCAATGAGCAAGTTGACACTGTCTATAAATAGTACCAAAATAGTCCCCATTACGGATTCGAGGTACATCACGTGCTGCGCGTGGGAAAGTTAACCGATTACGGCACGGTCGTCATGACCTACCTGGCCCGTGACCCTCACGGCTTGCACAGTGCCAACGAAATGGCCGCTGAGCTGGGCCTGGCCTTGCCCACGGTCAGCAAAATTCTTAAGGCCTTGGTGCAAAACGGTCTTTTGGTCTCCCACCGCGGGGTCAAGGGCGGTTACAGCCTGGCCCTGGCGCCGGAAGAGATTTCGGTGGCGCAAATCATCGCCGCCATCGAGGGGCCGATCGCGCTCACCGAGTGCAGCGATGCGGCGGGGGAGTGTGAGCAGGAGCCGCTGTGTTCGGTGCGGACCAATTGGCAACGGATCAATCGCGCGGTACGCGACGCCCTGGAGCAAGTCTCCCTGGCGGAATTGGCGCGGCCCGCCCAACAACCCGTGCGCTTCGTGGCGCCGGGGACGCTGCCCGGCCGGGTGGCGCGCGAGATAGACGGAGTTTAGTTATGGCAAATCAATCCATCGACGCCCTGGTAAAACGGGAATACACGGCCGGTTTCATCACCGATATCGAGTCCGACAGCCTGCCGCCGGGTTTGAATGAAGACATCATCCGCGCCCTCTCGGCGATAAAGAACGAACCGGAATTTCTGCTGGAATGGCGGCTCAATGCGTTTCGCCATTGGCTGACCATGGCGGAACCGACCTGGGCGCACGTGCATTATCCGGCCGTGGATTTCCAGGCGCTGAGTTATTACTCCGCCCCCAAATCGAAAAAAGACGGTCCCAAGAGCCTGGACGAAGTCGATCCGCAATTGCTGGAGACCTACGAAAAACTTGGCATCCCGCTGCACGAGCGCGCGCGCCTCGCCGGTGTGGCGGTCGACGCGGTGTTCGACAGCGTCTCGGTTGCTACTACGTTCAAGGGCAAGCTGGCCGAGAAGGGCGTGATCTTCTGTTCCTTTTCCGAAGCGGTGCGCGAATATCCCGAGTTGATCAAGCAATACCTCGGCACGGTGGTGCCGACCGGCGATAATTTCTACGCCGCGCTCAACTCGGCGGTGTTCAGCGACGGCTCCTTCGTCTACATCCCCAAGGGCGTGCGCTGCCCGATGGAGCTTTCGACCTATTTCCGCATCAACGCCGCCAACACCGGCCAGTTCGAGCGCACCCTGGTCATCGCCGACGAAGGTTCGTATGTGAGTTACCTCGAAGGCTGCACCGCGCCGATGCGCGACGAAAATCAATTGCACGCCGCGGTGGTGGAGCTGGTGGCGCTGAAAGACGCGCAGATCAAATATTCGACTGTGCAGAATTGGTATCCCGGCGACGCGCAAGGCCGCGGCGGCATCTACAATTTCGTCACCAAACGCGGCGCCTGCCGCGGCGCTAATTCCAAAATTTCTTGGACCCAGGTCGAGACCGGCTCCGCCATCACGTGGAAATATCCGAGCTGCATCCTGGAAGGCGACAATTCGGTCGGCGAATTTTATTCGGTGGCGCTCGCCAATAATTATCAGCAGGCCGACACCGGCACCAAGATGATCCACATCGGCAAGAACACCAGCAGCACCATCGTTTCGAAGGGCATCTCGGCCGGCCACGGCCAGAACGCCTATCGCGGCCTCGTGAAGATATTGAAGAGCGCGGTGGGCGCGCGCAATTACACCCAGTGCGATTCTTTATTGCTGGGCGACAAATGCGGTGCGCACACCTTCCCGTATATAGAAGTGAAAAACTCGACGGCGAAGGTGGAGCACGAGGCCACGACGTCCAAGATCAGCGACGACCAATTGTTCTACTGCAAGCAGCGCGGCCTGTCGGCGGAAGACGCGGTGTCGATGATCGTCAACGGCTTCTGCAAGGAAGTCATCAAAGAATTGCCGATGGAATTCGCCGTAGAAGCCCAGAACTTGTTGGGCGTGAGTCTGGAAGGCAGCGTCGGCTAATTATTCTTAACCACGGGAAACGCGGAGGCGGCTGGTTGTCGGTCCACTTGGCGAGTCCCGTGACATCAATCATGGAATTCGAGTTATGTTGAGCATCAAGAATCTTAAGGTGAACGTGGACGGCAAGGCCATCCTCAAGGGCATCGATCTCGAGATCAAGGCCGGTGAGGTGCACGCCATCATGGGGCCGAACGGTTCCGGCAAATCCACCCTCGCCAATGTGCTGGCCGGTCGCGAAGGGTATGACGTCACCGACGGCGAGGTGATTTATCAAGGCCGGAATCTGCTCGAGCTGGCGCCGGAACAACGGGCGCGCGCGGGGGTATTCCTCGCCTTTCAATATCCGGTGGAAATCCCCGGCGTGAGCAACGTCTATCTGCTCAAGGCCGCGGTCAACGCGGTGCGCAAACACCGCGGCGTGGACGAACTCGACGCCATGGATTTCCTCACGCTGGTGCGCGAGAAAATGAAACTGGTGAAAATGGACGAACAATTTCTTTACCGCGCCGTCAACGAAGGTTTTTCCGGCGGCGAGAAGAAACGCAATGAGATTTTGCAAATGGCCTTGCTGGAACCGGCGCTGAGCATCCTCGACGAGACCGACTCAGGCCTCGACATCGACGCGCTGAAAATCGTTTCCGACGGCGTGAATGCTCTGCGCAGTAAAGATCGCGCCTTCGTGCTGGTGACGCATTATCAGCGGCTCCTGGACTACGTGGTGCCCGACCAGGTGCACGTGCTGGCGCATGGCCGCATCGTCAAATCCGGCGACCGCGGCCTGGCCCTGGAGCTCGAGCAAAAGGGTTACGGTTGGATCGAAACCCAAGCGGCCGCCGTGTAAGCCGCCCAGGTCAATGAAATGAATGCCGTCATGCAAGCCCATCATCATTATGCCGCCGAATTCGAGCGGGTCGAATCCGCCTTGGCGGGCGCCGCCTCGCCTTGGCTGCGCGAATTGCGCCGCAACGCCTTGGCCGTCTTCGTCGAGCGGGGTTTTCCCAGCGCCCGCGACGAGGATTGGAAATACACCCGCACCGCGGCCATCGAGAAACGCGCCTTCAATTGCGGTCCCGCGGCCACCGCGCCGCTGAATGCACAGCGTCTTCAGCAGGTGTTGCACACGGAATTCGCCGCCCACCGCATCGTCATCGTCGACGGCCGTTACCGCCCGGAATGGTCGCAACTCGACGGCCTGCCCGCCGGAGTGCGCGTCACCGCCTTGGCCGAGGCCTTGAGCGACGAGTCCTCCGGTGTGCGCACCGCGCTGGGCAAGGCGGTGAATATCCAGCGCCATCCCTTCGCCGCGCTCAATACCGCGTTCATCGATGACGGCGTCTTCATCGCTTTACAAAAAGGCACGGTGCTCGATCAGCCCGTGCAGATCGTGTTCGTCGCCAGCGCGGCGCAAGGCGGTCACGCCACCCATCCCCGCGTGGTGGTGGCGGCGGGCGAGCACAGCCGGGCCACGTTCATCGAACGCTTCGTTGCCTTGGACGAGGCGGTGTATTTCACCAATGCCGTCACCGAGGTGGTGTTGAGCGACAATGCCCATGTCGAACTCTGCCGTTTGCAAGAGGAAAGCGCCAAGGCCTTTCATATTTCCGGCGTGTTCGTGACGCAGGGCCGCGCCAGCCGCTTCACCTCGCACGCCATCTCGCTGGGCGCCTTGCTGGCGCGCGACGATATCGACGTGCAATTGGCGGCGCCTGGCGTGGAATGCAACTTGAACGGTTTGTACATGGCCGGCGGCCGCCAGCATGTGGACACCCACAGTCGCGTCGATCATTTGCAGCCGCACGGCACCAGCAATGAATTTTACAAAGGCGTGCTCGACGGCCACGGCCGCGGGATATTCAACGGCAAGGTGATCGTCCATCCCGACGCGCAGAAGACCGACGCGCGGCAGCGCAACCAGAATTTATTATTGTCCGACGACGCGGAAGCCGACACCAAGCCCGAACTGGAAATCTACGCCGACGACGTCAAATGCGCGCACGGCGCCACGGTCGGCCAGCTGGACGCCGACTCGGTGTTTTATCTGCGCTCGCGCGGTATGGACGAGACGGCGGCGCGTAGCCTGCTGACCTACGCCTTCGCCAGCGAGATCATCGACCGCGTGCAGCTGCCGGCGATCCGCGCCTATCTGCGGCAAGCGGTGATCGCCCGCCTCCCCGGCGGGCCCGCCATCGAGGAATTTTTATGAGCAGTCCCAAGGAACGGATCGAGATCACGGCGCCGGCCGGCCTGGACGCGGCGCGCCTGCGTGCCGATTTTCCGATCTTGAATCAAACCGTGCACGGGCGGCCGCTGGTGTATCTCGACAACGCCGCCACCACGCAAAAACCGCGGCAGGTGATTGAAGCGATCGAGCATTATTACAGCGCCGACAACGCCAATATTCATCGCGGCGTGCATACCCTGAGTCAGCGCGCCACCGACGCGTACGAGGGCGCGCGCGAAAAGGTCCGGCGTTTCATCAACGCCGCCGATCTGCGCGAGATCGTCTTCGTGCGCGGCGCCACCGAGGGCATCAACCTGGTGGCGCAGAGTTACGGCCGCAATCGTTTTAAAGCCGGCGATGAAATTCTCATCAGCGCCATGGAGCATCATTCCAATATCGTGCCCTGGCAGATGTTGTGCGAGCAGACCGGCGCGTTGTTGAAGGTCGCGCCCATCAACGACGCGGGCGAACTGATCCTCGACGAGTTTCACAAGCTGCTGTCGCCGCGCACCAAGCTGGTGGGTATGGTGCATATCTCCAACGCCCTCGGCACCGTCAATCCGGTGCAAGAGATCATCGCCGCCGCCCACGCGGTGGGCGCGGTGGTGCTGCTGGACGGCGCTCAGGCCGTCGCCCACGCCGCGGTGGACGTGCGGGCCTTGAATTGCGATTTCTACGTGTTTTCCAGCCATAAACTCTACGGCCCCACCGGCAGCGGCGTGTTGTACGGCAAACGCGAATTGCTGGAGGCCATGCCGCCTTATCAGGGCGGCGGCGACATGATCCGCATGGTCAGCTTCGCGAAGACCGAATACAACAGCCTGCCCTACAAATTCGAGGCGGGCACGCCGCACATCGCCGGCGGCATCGGTCTCGGCGCGGCCGTCGATTACGTGACGGCCGTCGGTTTGGACGCCATCGCCCAGTACGAAGACCATTTGCTGCGCTACGCCACCGAACAGGCCTTGCAGGTTCCCGGTCTGCGCCTGATCGGCACGGCGCGCGACAAGGCGGCGATTTTGTCCTTCGTCCTGGGGCGTATCCATCCCCACGACATCGGCACCATACTGGACCACGAAGGCGTGGCGATCCGTACCGGCCATCACTGCGCCATGCCGGTGATGGACTATTTCAATGTGCCGGCGACCGCCCGCGCGTCGTTTGCCTTGTACAACACCCGCGCCGACGTCGATCGCCTCATCGCGGCCCTGCACAAAGTGAACGAGGTATTCGGCTGATGTCCGACCTCCGCGACCTTTATCAAGAGGTGATCTTCGATCACAACCGCCACCCCCGCAATTTCGGCAAGCTGGAGGGCGCCAATCGTCACGCGGTGGGACACAATCCTCTGTGCGGCGATAGACTGACTTTGTATCTCAAGGTGGAAAACGATCTCATCAGCGACGTGCGTTTCGAAGGCATGGGCTGCGCCATCTCCACCGCCTCCGCCTCGCTGATGACCGAACGTTTGAAAGGTATGAACGTGGTGGACGCCGAGGCCTTGTTCGGGCGGTTTCACGACCTGCTGACCAACGCCGCTACCGACGACGACACCGCGTCCCTCGGCAAACTCACGGTGCTGCTCGGCGTGCGCGAGTATCCCGCGCGCGTCAAGTGCGCGACCTTGGCCTGGCATACCCTGCACGCGGCGCTCGCCAATCAAGATCACGCGGTGACGACGGAATAACCATGCGCAGCAATGAAATCGTATCCTTGACCCGCGATTGCGAAGCGGTGCTGATCCCCGCCGGGACGCAGGTGACCCTGCCCGCCGGCCAGCAGGTCACAATCACCCAGGCCTTGGGCGGCAGTTACACCTGTTACGTCGAAGGCAGCCTGGTGCGCATCGACAGCAAAGACGCCGACGCGCTCGGCAAGTCCTTACAAGAAACCTCCGCCGATTCCGCCGAGCTCACCGGCGACGGCACGGTGGATGAAAAACTGGTGTGGGATCAGCTCGCCACGTGTTATGACCCGGAGATACCCATCAACATCGTCGAACTGGGTTTGATCTACGAATGCGATATCGTGCCGCTGCCGGAAGGTGGTAATCGCATCGACATCAAGATGACCCTCACCGCGCCGGGCTGCGGCATGGGCTCGATACTGCAAGCCGACGTGGCCAGCAAAGTGAAAAGCGTGCCCAACGTCACCGACGTCAACGTCGAGCTGGTGTTCGAGCCGCAATGGGATCAGAGCCGCATGACCGAGGCCGCGCGTTTGCAGGCCGGATTGTTTTAACGAGGCGGGTTGCGATGTCGGATTGGGTAACGGTCGCCGCAGTGGCCGAGTTGACGCCGGGGACGCGGCGCATCATCGACGTGGACGACGTGCAGATCGCCGTGTTCAATTTGAACGGCGAGTTTTACGCCATCGAAGACGTCTGCACCCACGATTACGCGCCGCTGGCCGACGCGAAGCTGGAAGGCGATGAAATCATCTGTCCCCGCCACGGCGCGCGGTTTTGCATCAAGACCGGCGCCGTCACCGCGCCCCCCGCTTACGAAGCGGTCACCACCTTTCCGGTGCGCATCCATGAAGGCATGGTGCAGGTCCGCGATCCGCGCTGGGATTGAACACGCGGCCGCGCGCCGCATATTGCCTTCCCGTTTGAGGAAACTAACCGGGCGTATTCCCTCGCTTCCTCATCCATCCGTACGTTGCAGCCATCATGTTTGCGTGGAACGTCATTTGCGTTCGCGGATGATTGATTCGGTGTAAGTCTCGAAGCGTTGTCGTCGTGACGGCGCAAGACCGGTTTCGGGCGAGACGCCGCCCGGCGCGCGGTGTTGGTGACTTGGGCATGGAGGCGGCGGGATGGCGTGCGGGCAGCACGAACCTCTCCACTGCGGCGCCGGCGGCGGGAATTTGAAATCAACACCGTTATGCCTCGGCACAAAAATAAATGCAGGGTGGGTTAGGCCGAAGGCCGTAACCCGCCAAACGCCGCGTAGCGATTCATCAATCAATCCCCTTAAGGAGCGCCTGACGGCGCAGTTGGTGGGTCACGCTGCGCTAACCCACCCTACATGGATTTTAAAAAGCGGGTGCGTTGTGCCCTGTGCACTCATCCCGTTTGAGTAGTGCAGACCAGCCCCGCCACGCGAGACCGCTCACCCCGCATTCAATTGCCGGCCCAGTGCCAAGGTATAAATGAGGATGGCTGGGGTTTGGCAGATCAGAATCAGAAATTCGTAGGCGGCCTTTTCCAAATCCTCCATTTCGAAGCGGGTGTTGCCCCAGGCGCCGAGGCGGTCGGCGGCGGCGAGGGCGAGGCGATGGCCGGCGTAGATCCACAACAGGATCATCCCCGCCGCCGGCCAGCCCGGAAATAAGTCGGCGGCTTGGCCGGTGGCGCCGATGAGCCAATAAAACAACAGACCCGCCGCGGTGATGCCTTGCGCCGGCAGGATCAGGCCGGGCAGGGCGCCGATGACCGGCAGCAGGGGCAGCAGCAGGCTCAATAGGAACAGCAGATTGATTAAATGGCTGAGACGATGTTCACCGCCGGCGAGCAGGTCCGGCAACGGCGGGGCCCCGGTCACGCCGTACAGCACCGGGTAGGCTATGGCGATGAAGGCCAATATCAGCGCGGCCCGCGCCAGCGGCAGATAGACATGTTCACTGAGCCAGCCGGTGACCGGGTGGTGATGCAGCCAGCCGTTCAAGCGAAACTCGGCCCACACCAGCGCGATGCTCAAGACGCCATACGCGAGCAGGGCCAGTTGCAGGGCGGGGTGGAATAAGACGGCGGTGAGCGACATGCAGCTTAGTGTGCCAGGCCGGATGACGGGGTGTCATATCGGGCGGGTGTTGTGCGGTGAGGCTGGTATCTTGCCGCGGGGCGCGTTATTGTTTTGGTTCATCGCGGATTTACGGAGGGGACGTGGCACGTTGGGGCATCACATTGTGCGCGGCACTGTGGTTGCTGACCGCCTGCGCCGTGGACTCGGTCAAGACCCAGTACGAGGGCGACGCCCCGCTGCGGACCTATAAGACCTTCGATTGGATGGCCTCCGAGAAACAGGAGGTGTCGGTGGACGACATGGCCGCGTTCCGGCTCGATGCGGCGATCCGCGACAGCCTGCACCGGGAATTGACCGCCCGCGCTTATAAATATCAAACCCTGGGGTCGCCGGATTTTTTCGTGAGCTACCGCTTGAGCGCAGCGGAGGCCGACGCTGCCAGGACCTTGGAAGTGGAAATCCACGACGGCCGGACCCGGCGTTTGGTCTGGCGCGGCTGGCTGGCGCAGGCCATTCCCGTCAAGTTAGACGAGCCGGATTTTTCCATGAACGCCCACGTCGGAACGGTGGTCCGGCAAATCCTCTATCATTTCCCGCCTCGTTGAAGCGGGCGGATCTTCGTTCTAAAAATAAAGGGAGGGTGGGTTAGGCCGCAGGCCGTAATCCGCCGCAGGCCGCGCAGCGACTTATCAATCCCCAATAAGGGAGCGCGTTATGGCGCGGTTGGCGGGCCGCGTTGCCCTCACCCGCCCACATGAATTTTGTAAGATGCTGCCCGAATTGCCATGTCCATCTCTTGTGAGAGCGCCGTTTAAAAATAAAGGCACGTCCTTGTGCCGCCACCGCGAATCGTCCGTGATTCTCAAACGCTCGCTCAAAGTAACCGAACTTGTCAGCGCGCCCGTCCCCCGCGTTTGAGGGGCGCGTGGTATTCGAACAAAAACTCCGCTTCATCATGGCGGGTCGGCGGGATGGGTGATCCCACTTGCGCCAGGGTCTCCCGCCACACACCGGGTGCGGAGAATAAAGTCCGAGTCCGGCCGACGGCGCCGAGGTCGTCGGCGTTCCACAGAAAGGCGATGGGCGTCCATACGCCCATTGCGCGGATGGCGCTAGCTAACTCCATGCTGCTCAGCGCCTTCGCCACGCCCTGGACGACGATCCAGTCGTAATCGGGTGAACCTATCCTTAGTTCAGCGAGGGCGCCGGCGCCATCCGCGCAATGGGTGATGGCGTGTCCATTGCCCGCATCACTGAAAAAACGCTCCAGATTGGCATCCTTGCCGACGAGCAGTATTTTCACGCCGCCTCCTTGCGGATGTCCCCGCCCGCCGTGGAACGCACCGCATGGCGCGTTTGCTCGTTGATGTCGATCCAGCAGGCGACGGAGAGCACATTGCCTATCCAGACGGGTGTGCCGAGCCCGAAGCGGCGCATGCTGATGCCGATGCGGCGCAATAATTTTTCAAGCGCGACGCTGGTGACGATGACGTAGCGTTGGATGCCGTTGCGATCGGCGAAGTCCACCGCCTCCTGCATCATGCGAAACGTGAACGGATGAAAGGTGGCCTGTCGTTGTTCCGTGCTGCCCGCGGGGATCACCGCGAAACGGCTGAGCTCCCAGACCGTCGCGTCCTGCGGCGCGGCCTCGCCCTGTAACATTTGCGAAAAGACCTCGCGCAGCATATAGCGGCCGGTGGTTGGCAGCAGGCGGGCGCAGCTTTGGATTTCATTGAGGTGATTATGGGAAAACAAATAGATCGAATCGACATCGTCGTACTGGTCTTTCTCCAGCCCGTTGCTGATGTTGACATCCCACTTCAGGCGTTCGTAAAACATCTCGGTACGAAAGCGATACAGATTTTCCAATACATCGGTGTGGAGTGTGGCCCCGCTTGACCGCCCCACCTGTATCCGATTGTCCATTTTTCCTCCCGAAAATTTGTTTTCGTTCGGACGCAAGTAGACACCGCGGCGCTGATCCGCATAACTGTCAAATCTGACAGGGAACGGGACGGGACGGCGGGTTTAGGCGGGTTGGGGGGTGATGATGCCGAGCGAGATGCCGCGCGCGACCGCCTGTTGGCGATTGATGACGCCGAGTTTTTCGGCGGCGTTGTTCAAATGAAAAACCACGGTGCGTTCGGAGATGCGCAGGATTTGGGAAATTTCCCAGGCGGTTTTTCCCTCGGCGCTCCACAACAGGCATTCTTTCTCGCGGGCGCTGAGCTGGATGTGTTGCGCCGTGATGTCCGGGCCGTCGAGGATGGCGCGGATGGCCTCGTGGATGTGGGCGAGCAGCGAGGGGGCGAACGGCACGGCGTTGAAAATGGATTGCTGCGTGTCGCGGGTGTCCTGGCCGGAGGCGAGGCTGAAGACGATCTTCTCGCCGTGACTGCCGTGCAGCGGGAAACTCACGCCGCGGCGCAGGCCGAGATCGCGCGCCTCGTTCATGAAGGCTTGCGCTACGGCATCGGCGTCGACCAGGCGCTGGCCGGTGTCCCAGCTCAGCGGTGTGATGTGCCGCACGCAGTGTTGCACGATGGGATCGCTGCGTTCGTATTGACGACCCCGATACCACGGGCCCCAGTCGTCGGGGTAACCGCTGACGATGACGGTGGTGGGTTTGACGAAGGAAGTGGGAAAACGCGCGCCGAACAGAAAGAAATCGAAACCCAATTCCTGGGTGAATCGCGCGCACACGGCGTGGATGTCCTCGATCGTTTTCGCCTTGCCGAGGGCATCGACTAGCTCATGATAGAGCGCGGGCGTTATCATCATCACCGCCTATGCTGGAGTGGTACCGCCTTGTCGCCGACGGCGAGCGAGGGAAATGCGGGTGAGCGCGCGGGCCCCAATCCTGAGCGGCTGAAATCATACCCCCTTCCCATGCTGATAATTAGCATATTTGCCATTGCGAGGTCTAGGCTGGCGAGGGATATCATCTCGCCCGATAATGGTGCGCGGCCATTTGATTCATCCTATAACAAGCAATTCGACGCGGTGACCGAATGTGCTGGACCAATGATACGCAACGGCCGTTACTTTCCCGGGCGGCTTTATCAATATGATTCCTAATATTTTAGTAATGCGGCGTTTTTGCCGCTGGTAAACTCGCCGCCGGGAATGTTTGGATCGGTGGACAAGCTCCTGTAATATCGCGGCTTTCCGCTTGGTCAGCTTAATCGCCGGGAATGCGGGTCGCCGGTGGGCGGATCGGAATCAAAGTGACGTACGGGACGCAGTTCGAATGAATAAAATATATCGCCGGCAATGGCGACCGTCGGTGGTACGCCACGGCTTGGGCTTGATCGTGATATTGATCTTTTCGTCCCCGGGCATGGCCGCCGTTGCCGCGGCGCCAAAAGATCATGTCCACCAACAAAACGCCTGCGGACGCTGCCATACCAACGACGTCACCGCGGCGATGGTATTGAATGCGCCGGAGCAGAGTTGTCTGCGTTGTCACACGCAAGCCGCCCCGCGTAACGGCATGCTCAAGGCCAGCGCCGTCGCCTCCGCCGAGCCGGAGTTGTCGCAACTCTTGCCGAAGCAACCCATCGCCGCGAGCGACGGCATGCGCTTTCCGCACTATGACGCGCAATCGCGGCTGGGCGGGGAACCCAATCCCATGGCGGCGGTTCCCGCCGGCCGTTTCATCCGCGGCACCAATGAACGCCTGCCCGATGAAGGTCCGCAACACGCCATGCATGTGGCGGCCTTCAAGATCGATATATACGAAGTGACCAACCGGCAATACAAGGCGTTCATCGACGCCACCGGCCGCCGCTCGCCGGATCACTTCCGCAATCGCACCTTTCCCGCCGGCAAGGCCGACCATCCGGTGACCTTCGTCACTTGGAACGACGCGGCGGACTATTGCGCGTGGGCGGGCAAACGCCTGCCCAGCGACGTGGAATGGGAGAAGGCGGCGCGCGGCACCGACGGCCGTTCCTTTCCGTGGGGCAATGAATTCGATGTGCGCAAGGCCAACACCCCGGTGCGCTGGCTGGCGTTGAAACAAACGGGCGACACCACGCCGGTGGGGGCCTTTCAGGCCGGCGTCAGCCCCTATGGAATGTATGACATGACCGGCAACGTGTGGGAGTGGACCGCGTCGTGGTATCAGCCTTATCCGGGCAACCAGACTGCGTCCGAGGCCTACGGCGAACGGTATAAAACCTTGAAGGGGGGTTCTTGGTTCGATTGTTCTTTTTATAAATGCGGTTTGTCGGCGCCGGTCTACAACCGGGCCTTCTTCGCCCGCAAAACCAAAAACGATACGATCGGCTTCCGTTGCGCGAAAGATCATTGAGCCTCGCGGATGCAATCACGGGATCACGGAGGGCACGGGGAGTCGATGTTTGCGCGCCCGTCGGGCGACTTCGATCAAGGCGCGAAGCGCCGATTTTTTTCGTGAGTCTCACGTCCCCGGTGATCAACCGTTTTTTACAGCTTGAACGCGACGACCGAATCGCAGCGGAATCCACGGCGTATTTTAATAGCTCAGCACTCTAAGGATAAGGCATGAATTGGAAGATGAAGTCTCCGCTGGTGTTATTGATGTTGGCGATGAGCGCGACGGGATGCAGCCAGCGCAGCGAGGAGATTACCGACCCCGAGGCCGTGACGCTCACGCCGGCCGCCGTTAAACCCGCGCCTGTCAGCGTGGCGGTGGCCAAGGCCGTGGCCGCCTCGCCGGGCAATCACAGCGACATGCCGATGGTGACCGTGCCGGCGGGGGAATTCATCCGCGGCAGCCGGAAAACCGATGACGAGGGCATCCAGGAACAATACGGCATGGCGGCGCCGATTTATCTCGACGAGCACCCGCAACACAAACTGTTTTTGCCCGCCTTCAAAATCGACGTTTACGAAGTGAGCAATAAACAGTTCAAGGAATTCATCATCACCACCGATCGCGCCCTGCCCTACGAATGGGGACAGAACGGTTATGGCCTGACCATGAAGGAAGCCAGCACCATGGATATTGAACGCCTGCGCGAGATCGGCGCCGACGATTTCAAGCTGGACATGGATACCACCACGATGTCGCGCGAAGAGCTGATGGCGGTGATGGAGAAGGAACAACTCAAACGCGATCCGTTTCCGGTGACGGGCATCTCATGGCATTACGCCGACGTCTATTGCCGCTGGCGCGGCAAGCGCCTGCCGAGCGAGGCCGAGTGGGAAAAGGCCGCGCGCGGCCCCGACGGTTTCGAGTTCCCCTGGGGCAACGACTGGAACGCGGCGATCGCCAACACCGGCGATCAGGATGACAGCGAATGGGAAGAGGGCATCGCGCCGGTGGGTTCCTATCCGAACAACAAGTCGTATTACGGCGTGTATGACCTGGCCGGCAACGTCTGGGAATGGACCGCCGACTGGTATCAGCCTTACCCGAAATCCACCTACCGCAGCGACAACTTCGGCGAGAAGGTCAAGGTGATCCGCGGCGGCGGAGGCGGCATCGGCCATTACGCGCTGAGTTATTTTTTCCGCGGCGCCACCCGCCAATTCGCCGAGCCGGACATGGCCGGCGAGGACGTGGGTTTCCGCTGCGCGGCGGACGTTTGAATATTCGCGGTGATTAACCCCTCTCCCCCTGCGGGAGAGGGGAAGGGGAGAGGGGGCGCTGCGCTGCGCGCTCCTCGTCGGGAGAGAGGCAATGCCGAAAAGGACGTGTATTCCGATCAGACCTGTTTTGATGCCGGGTTAATACTTTCCGCCGACGATGAATTTTTCCGAACCCTTGATCCCCGCCGTCTTGCTGCGCCGCTATAAGCGTTTTCTCGCCGACGTGCGTCTGGCCGACGGCAGCGTATTGACCGTGCACACCGCCAACACCGGCGCCATGCTGGGCTGCGCCGAACCGGGCAGCCGGGTGTGGCTGAGCCGCGCCGTCAATCTCAAACGCAAATATGCCTATTCATGGGAGATCAGCGAAACGGCGGCGGGGACGCGGGTGGGCGTCAATACCGCCTTGCCCAATTTATTAGTGCGTGAAGCGATCGAGAACGGGGTGATCGAAGAACTGCGATCTTATCGCACCGTTCGCGGCGAGGTGGTCTGCGGCGCGGAGCGCAGCCGGATCGATTTGCTGCTGGAAGAAACCGGACGGGCGCCCTGTTACGTGGAAGTGAAAAACGTCACCGCCGCGGTGGCGGACATGGCGATTTTTCCCGACGCGGTGAGCGCGCGGGGCGCGAAACACGTGCGCGAGCTGGCCCACTTGGTGGCGCAGGGCGCGCGCGGGGTGTTGTGTTTCTGCGTGCAGCGCGGCGATGTGACGGCGGTGCGGCCCGCCGACGAGATCGATCCGCTGTACGGCGCCACGCTGCGCGCCGCCGTGGCGCGCGGGGTGGAGGTGATCGCCTACCGGGCGCAGGTCACGCCGGAATTCATCGAATTGCGCACGCCGTTGCCGGTGGTGTTGTGAAGCGGCGGGCCGCCGCTCAATAGCTGCGGTACGCCGCGTGGCCGGACGACACCAATAAATCATTGATGTTCTCCCATTCGCCGGCCTCGTTGGGCAGCCAGATCTCCGCCAGATAACGGCCGTATTTTTCGCGGCGGTCTTTGACCGTTTCGATGATGACGGCCTTGCCTTCGATCTTTTCGCGGAGAAAGGCCAGCGAGGCCAGGCCCCGTTCCCGGCTGGGACCGCGCAGTTCGGGGCTGTCGATCCGATTGAATCTCACCTTCTCCTCGTGCCGCCAGGTGGACAGACCGAGGTCGATGTCCATGGTGCAGGTGTCGCCGTCGTAGATCGAGCGCACGATGGCGGAATAATAATAACGCTTGTCTTCCATGCTTTGTTTAATGGACATCGACGTTCCTTTAATTGAGGCCGCTGCGTCAAAATTGCCGTTGAAAGTATAACTCGACGCCCTGTTCGAGATGATCGTGGAGCAGCGCGCCGACCTGACCGCCGCCCACGTTGAATTCCATACCGTAGCGGCCGCCGAGTTGCGGGCCGGCTTGGCGTTTCAATTTAAAATTCACCGGCCCTTCCGCCGTCTCTCTGCTGGAAAGGTGGCTATAGACGGCGCCCGCCAGCAGGCTGACTTGAGAACCGATGCGCCACTGCGCGTCGCCTTCCAGCTGCGCCTGTTCCCATTCGACCCGCAGCGCTTGCCCGCCTTCATCGTCATCGACCCGCTGATAGAGATAACTGCCAGTCAGGCTGACGGCGAACCGCGGCGAATTCCAGAGCAGGCCGCGCAGGCTGGGGGCGGCGTAAAAGCCTTGAGGTTCCATGCCGATCAACGCGGGCAGGGCGGGCTCGGCGAGGCGGGCGTAGCCGAGGCGCAAGCCGGGTTGCAGTCGGCTGTCGCTGTTTTCGAAAAACCGGACCCCGGCGCGTTGTACCGTCACGCTGCCGGTGGCCTGCCGGTCGTGTAATTCCGTGTCGAAGCGCTGGAGCTGGGCGGCGAACTGAAACGGGATGGGATAGACGTCGGCACTTGCCGCCGGCAGGCAGAGGAATCCCAAGCCGGCCGCCATGGATTTTACGGCGCGGCCGCGGTGTTTTGCCTGGGTGGATGCCGCCATGGGGTCTTTCAGTAGGAACGGTCGATCACCGCGCCGGGCATTTTAACCCGATCGGGTCCGCTCGACATGGCCGCCGTTTTATCCAGCGCGCTGAAATCCCGCGCCGGATTTGACCCCTTTGGATCAAGCTCTTGTTTTATATTGGGCGATACCGACGGGTAGCGGCCACACTATTAAAGGAAAAGGCGGCCGGGGCCGACAATCTGCAAGAACGACACGGAGCGCGGGTCAGATCGGTCGCGGGAACACGCCTAATGAAAGATGCTCACAAGTCCGGTTTTTTCAAGTCCTTGTTTGGTGGGGGGCGCCGCGTCGCGCCGGCGCGGGCGGATTTGCCTTTATACATTCCGGTCGCGCCCAAGCCGGCCAAGGTGCCGCCCCTCGATTTCGGCGCGCTGGTCGACGAATTGCTGCGCCACGATTACGCCCCCGTCAGCTTGTTCACGGAAATGGTGCGGCTGTTGGAAAAGAGCAATCCCCAGCCCCTCGCCGGCGAACAGCGCGCGCATTGCACCCATATGCTGGTCGAGGAACTGAACCGGGGCCTCAGCGCCTTATTCAAACGTTTCGTCAATGAAGGCAGCGGCGTGCCCGAGAGCCGGGAACAACGGGAAGGGATGTCGCACGCGGTGCGGGCGGTCGAACAGCTCGCCATCAGTTACAAGCTGGCGTTCCGGCAGGAATACAGTATTTTGAGCGACGACCCGGTCCAGTACGAACGCCTGACGATCGTGGTGTTGCGGATCATGGAGCTAATCCGCCTCGAGCAATTGCTGCGGGCGTTCCGCTATCAAAAGTTACCGCAACATGCCTGGCGCGACAGCAACCAGCTGTTCTTCGCCGCCGCCGAATTCGGCGACGTGCGGGCCGCCCACTCTTTAAAGATCCGTATTTTCGAGAATGAAACCGCGCCGCAACGCGGTCTGTTTCCCGACAGCGCCACGCTGGAGCAAGTGTATTTGTCGATCCAGATCACCGGACTGTTGGACGTGATCAGCTGGCCTACCCACTTGATGTACATCGTCGATCGCTACTTGGCTGAGCTCGATCCGCGCTTAACCGCCGTGCCCGACGAAGAGGCGACGTTGCCGCCCGGCCATGTCGTCATTTATCAAAACCAGGGCGTGCCGCCCCGCTTCAGCCGCAGTCACGACCAACTGGGCGATACCCTGCTGGTGGACATGCGGCCGTTGGTAAGGCGGGCGGCGACCGACAGGGTGGCCTTGAATGCGCCGGAGGGCGCATCGGCGCTGAGCGGCCCACTCAGCGAGCTGGACCCCCACGACCGCATTCCCATACTCGATCTGCTTCTGCAAAAGGTCCGGCCGCAAAAACGCGGCGAAACGCGCCAAACGGTGTTCGAGGCGCGCGATGCCCGGGTTTACGGCGGATTCAACGACATCTACCGTTTTCTGCGCAGCGCGGTGCCCGGCAATGGCGCGGAGGCGCAGGAGGAGCGGCGTTTTTGGGATAGCCTGGCCATGCACTCGAAGGTAGTCGCCGGCGACGGCGACGAGATCGAGCCGCGCTGGATAGTCGCCAATGAAAGCGAGGGCGGCGTGCAGTTGCGTATCCAGGAAAGCCAATACGCCATGCTGCTGCAAGTGGGGCGTCTGGTGGCCTACATCTATTCCGGCGAAGACGCGGCCGCGGCCAAGCTGGGTTACATCGTGCGTCTGCAGCGGGTGGGCGAGCGCGAAGTGGAAGTGGGCATCGCCCGCATCCGTCAAACCGCGACGGCGGTGGTGGTGGAAGATCTCGACGCCGAAGATCAGCGCACCTTGCCGGCGGTGATGATCCGCGACACCAACGGCAAACTGCAATTGCTGTGCGACAACAAATACGGTTTCATGACCGGCGACCGCCTCGCCGTGCATGCCAACGGCCATCCTTATACCGGTGCCCTGGGCGAGGCCAGTTTAATTAAACCCGACTTCACCGTGTTCGAATTGCATACCGCCGAATAACATGGCCGCCTTGGCCGGCGCGAACGGGTTGGGAAAATTCGAGATTCGTCACGGGAAATTTTCGCTGGTTCACCACGGCCGCCGCCGTTGACGATATTGAATACCTGGCGACGACCCAGTCCGGACCGATCCTGTTCCCCGGCAAAATTTATTTGCGGTAAGCGCGCCGCTTATCTAAGCTTTTCCGCCGGCTCAGGGATTGTATACCACCCTCTTTCAGACCCGGCCTTGAGCGCGGAAACCATTTTCGCGATCACCGGTCAGGCTTAAGGTGTATTGTGTCGGAAGGCGGCCGGGCGTTCCCGGTGTACGGATCAATGGAGAGTCGGGTGCGCACCTTGAGCTGGTTTTTCATATTGTGGATGGGATGGGCGACCGGCGCCGCCGCGGCCCCGCTGACCTTGATTTATTCCGGCAATCTCAACGGCGAGTTGGAACCTTGCGGGTGCAGCGTGGAAGGCAATCTCGGCGGCCTGCTGCGGCGCGCTACCGTCATTGACCGGCTGCGCGCCGAGAATCCCGATCTGTTTCTGGTGTCCGGCGGCGGACTGATGAGCGGCTTCGCCGCCAACGGCCGTCTCACCAACGAATACATCCTCAAAGGTTTCGCCGCGCTCGGTTATGACGCGCTGGGCGTGCAGTGGAGCGACCTCACCTACGGCGCCGACTTGCCGGCGCTGAATCCCTTGCCGTGGGTGGCGAGCAATTGGCGGGGCGAGCAGTTTCCCAGGCAGCGCACCGTCACGCGCGGCGGACAAGATTTAAGTTTCTTCACCTGGCTGGATACCGCCAACTCGCCGGACCAGGCGATGTTGGGCGATCATGCGCAAGCCAGCGCTGATACCCGTGATCTGGCCGCCGGCCTGGCACGGGCCCGCCGCGCGGGCGCGCTCACCGTGCTCTCCACCACCCTCGATTTGGCGGCGGCCGAGCGGCAATTGCCGCTGGAACATGTCGACGTGCTGCTGATCCGCGCCAACTACGAAACCTATGGCGAACCGCAACGGCGCGGCCGCACCCTGGTTCTACAAGCGGGCTCGCGGGGCATGCGCCTCGGACGCGTCGACTTGCAGCGCGATGCCGACGGTGTGATTACGGAATGGCGGCACACGGTGATCCCCATGCCGCCCAGCGTGCCCGATGCCCCGCGGCTGGCGGCCTGGTACGCTGAATACAACGCCAAGATAAAAGAGGCTTATGCGCGGGCCGTGGCCTTGCGCAAGGCCCAAGAGCAGGGCCAGACCCCCTACGCCGGCGAAAGCGAATGCAAGACCTGTCACCGCGCGGCTTACGACACATGGAACGCGTCGCGCCACGCCCAGGCCTTCCTGACTCTCGAAGAGGTGAACAAATCCTTCGATCCCTATTGCATCGAGTGCCACACCGTGGGCTTCAAGGAGGCCGGCGGATTCATCGACATAGATGTCACCGCGCAGTTGAGCAACGTGCAGTGCGAGTCCTGCCATGGCGCGGCCCGCGACCACGTCGCCTCCGCCGGCGTCAAGCCGGTGGGCAAGGCCGGCCTGTCCGGCCCGCAGATGTGCGCGCAATGCCACACCCAGCCCCACAGCCCGTCCTTCGATTTCAGTAAATACTGGCCGCGCATCGCTCACTAAAGACCGAGCCGCGGGTGTTGGGAAGGATCGCCCTAGAGCCTATCTCAAAATTGGGATATAGACTTCAAGCAGGTTAAGCGTTTGCGCTCCATATCAGTATTTCTCGGGAAATAATCAAGGCAAGATGAAAAACCGTTGCATCACTCCCCTCCTCTTTGAGGAGGGGTGGCGCGTTAGCGCCGGGGTGGTGAGGCCGTGAATTCAAAAAGTGCGGTGAACAATTGACTGTTCCACGGTGCATCAACCACCCCGCCCCTGCGGGGCACCCCTCCTTGTACAAGGAGGGGAGATTCTGTTCCTGAATTTGCAGCCCCTAAATTTACGAAGCGCCGCATTCACTCTCCTAGCGCAGCGGTTCGTAATTCACTCTCCTAGCGCAGCGCTTCGCAACGGATGGAATATTCGCTCTGCGATGTAAAGATCACACTTTCATCACTCCCCTCCTCTTTGAGGAGGGGTGGCGCGTTAGCGCCGGGGTGGTGAGGCCGTGAATTCAACAAGTGCGGTGAACAAATGACTGTTGCATGGTGCATCAACCACCCCGCCCCTGCGGGGCACCCCTCCTTGTACAAGGAGGGGAGATTCCTGTTCCTGACTTTGCAGTCTCTGAATTTACGAAGCGCTACTCTAGGTTTCGCCATTCCGGTCGGTACGCACATGCGGACGGGAGAAGTAGTCGTCCTGAAGTTTGCGCGCCAAACCGGCCAGTAAAATCAGACACAGCAGATTGGGCAGGGCCATGAGGATATTGGTGATGTCCGCCAGGTTCCACACCAGCGGCAGGGGCACCGCGGCGCCGACCACCACCATCACGGTATACACCAGCCGGTAAGGCTGGACCGCCCGTTCGCCGAATAAAAACTTGGCGGCGCGGTCGCCGTAATACGACCAGGAAATAATCGTCGAGAAGGCGAACAGGCAAAGCCCGATGCCCACCACCCACGCCCCGCCCTGGCCCAGCACCTGGCTGAAGGCATACGCGGTGAGCGCGCCGCCCACCACGTCCTCGGGGCGGGTGAGGTAGGCGCCGGTGACCACGATCACCAGGCCGGTCATGGTGCAGATCACGATGGTGTCGATGAACGGCTCCAGCATCGCCACCAGGCCTTCGCGCACCGGCTCGTTGGTGCGCGCGGCGGCGTGGGCCATGGGTGAGGAACCGAGTCCGGCCTCGTTGGAGAACAGGCCGCGCGCCACGCCCCAGCGGATGGCCTCGCCCACCGCCGCGCCGCCCACCGCCCATGGATTGAGGGCGTGATTGACGATGGTGAACAGGGCGGCGGGAATGTCGGCGATGTAGTTGACCAGCACCAGCAGGGCGCCGGCCACGTAGAAGATCGCCATGAACGGCACCAGCGCGCTGGCGAATTTGGCGATGCGTTTCACCCCGCCGACGATCACCAGGCCGACCAGGATCGCCATCACCACGCCCAGCAGCCAGCCGTCTTTTTTGATTTCGGGAAAGATGAAGCCCAGGCCGTCCACCACCGAGTTGGCCTGCACCATGTTGCCGATGCCGAAGGAGGCGATGAGGGCGAAGCTGGCGAACAGCGTCGCCAGCTTGGGCATGTTGAGACCGTGCAGAAGGGTGTACATCGGTCCGCCCGCCACGCTGCCGTCGGGGGCGACTTCGCGGAATTTGAGGGCGAGGGTGCATTCGGTGAACTTGGTGGCCATGCCAATGAAGGCGGTCACCCACATCCAGAACAAGGCGCCGGGTCCGCCGAGGGTGATGGCGGTGGCCACCCCGGCGATGTTGCCGGTGCCCACCGTGGCGGACAGCGCGGTGGAGAGGGCTTGAAAGTGCGAGACCTCGCCCACGTCTTTATTGCTGCTGTAACGGCCGGCGACCAGATGGGTGGCGTGGCGGAAGCCGCGGATTTGAATCAGCCCCATTCGTATCGTGAGATAGACCCCGGTGCCGAGCAGCGCGATCAGGGTGAAGGGATTTTGCCAAAGCAGGCCGGAGAGTCGGCCGGTGAGGTCGGTGAGGGTCTGAATGAAGTTTTCCAAAAGCGCGTCCTCTCCCAGCGCGGATGATGGCGCGATTATACGGGCGGCGCGCAAAAAAAATATGCTACCGTTCGAAAAATTCATCCGCGATGCGGAAAATAAGCGATGGCTTCCCTTGATCCATTGCTCGATCTCATGGTCACGCCGGGCGAGGCCAACCGCCGTTTCGAGCGGCGCTTCCGCTACATCGAAGCGGCTTTGGCGGAACGCGGCAAGGGCCTCGCGCAATCGAATCCGGCGGAAATGGAAACCTTGTGGCCACAGGCGAACATGCAAGAGCGGTCCAGTGGGTGGCCCGTATCTGGCGGACCACGATGCGTGACGGCGAGGCGCGCCTCGGCCGCGATGAACGCATTCGCGCCCGGTGGTTTTCCGCGAATAAAGTAAAGCGCGGCGGCGGCCGTAAAATCTTGGCGTGGACTTATAATGCGCAAGATAAAGCCGAGGCTGCGCGGATCCCCCTCTCATGAGCAAACAACAGGTCTTGACCCGAGCCAAAAAAAAGCAAGCCCTGGTCTGCGTGCAATCCCGGCGTTTGCCGGACGCCCTGACCCTTTATCGAGAAATCTGCGAGCATAACCCGCGAGACGCAGAGGCCTGGTTCATGCTCGGCATTGTGTATGTCCGAGTGGGCGACATCGCCGCCGCGGAAACGGCCTTGCGCCGGACGCTGCACCTATTGCCCGACTTCGCCCAGGCCCAGCTCAATCTCGGCCACGTCCTCGAATTGCAGGGCAAGCTCGCCGAGGCCGAGGCGTGTTATCGGCGCGCGGTCGCCATCAAACCGGCGTTGGCCGACAGCCATGAATTCTTGGGACGGCTGTACCGGCAGCGCGGCGACCTGCCCGCCGCGCTGCGCCATTATCAACAAGCCGCCGCGCTCCTGCCCGCGCGGGCGGGCGCGCGGCGCGCGGTGATCCATTTCCGGCTCGCCGCGCTTTACGATGAAGTCGGTGAATACGATCAGGCCTACGCCCAGCTTCGGCAGGGCCATCAATGCCGGCCCGGGAATTTCGATCGCGCCGCCTGGGCGCGACGCATCGACGACATCATGCGGACTTTCAGCGGCGAGGCCATTGCCCGGGCGCCGCGCGCCGGCAATTGCAGCGAGCGGCCGCTGTTGGTGGTGGGTCTGCCGCACGCCGGCACTGAGCGGGTCGCGCAACTCTTGACCGCGCACCCCGCCGTGGCCGACGGCGGGACATCGACCCTCCTTGCCGATTTGGCGCTGGCGTGTGAAATGAGCTGCGCCACTATTCCCGGCGGCGCGGGCATCACCGGGCTCAAACGTGAACAGTGCGATGAACTCGCGCAGCCTTATCTCGATGAACTGGCGCGCGTCGCGCCCGCGGCGTCGCGGGTGATCGACGGCGCGCCGGACAATTTTCTGCACCTCGGCTTGCTCCCGTTGCTATTGCCGATGGCCCGCGTCATCCACTGCGTGGGCGATTCCCTCGACACCTGTTTATCCTGCTACTTTGAAGATGGCGGTGCCGGCCGCGAGTACGCCCGCGATTTGGCGGACCTGGGATTTTATTACCGCCACTACCGGCGTTTGATGACGCACTGGAAACAAGTCCTGGGCGTGCCTTTGCTCGAGGTGAGTTACGAAGACCTGGTGCGGCATCCTGAGCGAGTGGCGCGCGAGCTGCTGAAATTCTGCGGCCTCAAGTGGGACGCGCGCTGTCTGGCGGCGCTGCGTGATGATGGTTCGGCGGATCAGCCATCCGGCGCGCCGTTGGAAAACGCCGGGCGGACCATCGGTCGCTGGCGACATTACCAGACGCATCTTGAAGATTTGCAACGCGCCTTGACCGATCCCGAGAAGTCAAACGAAGCGGATGATCCGTCCGCTCTTTGACTAGAATCGATCTCAAAATCGACTGTGAGCATATTCAACGGGCGGGTCGCCCATGACGATGGCTTATTTGCCGACGAGCGCTGTCTTGCAATCCCCGTTGCGATTTTTTACGAGAGACTGACAAC
The DNA here is from genome assembly GCA_963729605.1 of uncultured Gammaproteobacteria bacterium. Taxonomy (GTDB): domain Bacteria; phylum Pseudomonadota; class Gammaproteobacteria; order DRLM01; family DRLM01; genus CAKKSB01. The sequence continues at coordinate 293,747 of CAVSNY010000007.1, forward strand.
TGGGGCAAGCAATATTCAGTTAGGCACAGAAAAATTCAGAACAGATACCCTCTCCCGCGGGCGGGAGAGGGATAGGGTGAGGGGAGAGAGGGAAGCAGGATGCCCTGGTATCGTGACGGTGGTTGTCCGACCACCCTCACCCCTTCCCCTCTCCCGCCCGCGGGAGAGGGGGAATGACGCCTCCGGTTTGGGATTTTTGTTCCAATTTTGAGATAGGTTCTAGAAAAAATAGGTGATGCGGATTGCATCTGCTCTTTGAAGTCCCCCTCCCCTTTTCAGGGAAGGGCGCGGGCGGGGCCGTTCGACTAAATCAGATCTTGCCTGGGAGCCATCTCAAAATGCATCGCCGCATTTCTGCATGTTCTCTTCACCCCTCTCCCCGGGCGGGAGAGGGGATGATTTTGCGATGGGTTCTAATAAGCTTCCCGCCCATGCGGCGCATTGAAATCCAATAACGGGCCCTTGGGCACGATGCCGCTGGGATTGATGGTGGGATGGCTGCGGTAATAATGGGTCTTGATGTGCGCCATGTTCACCGTGTCGGCCACCCCCGGCACTTGATACAAATCGCGCAGGTAAGCCCATAAATGCGGATAATCGGCGATCCGCCGCAGATTGCATTTGAAGTGGGAATAATACACCGCGTCGAAACGCAGCAGGGTCGTGAACAAACGCCAGTCGGCGGCGGTGAGGCGCGCGCCCAATAAATAACGTTGCCGTGCGAGGCGCTCTTCCAATTTATCGAGGGTAACGAACAAGTCGTCGAACGCCTCTTCATAGGCCGCCTGCCGCGTGGCGAAGCCGGCCTTGTACACGCCGTTGTTGACGTGATCGTAGATCTCGGCGTTGAGCGCATCCATCTCCGCGCGCAGTTCGGCGGTGAAGAAATTCACCGTCGCGTCGCCGTAGGCGTCGAAGGCGTCATTGAACATCTCGATGATTTCGGCGGATTCGTTGTTGACGATGGTGCGGGTCTGTTTGTCGAACAGCACCGGCACGGTGACCCGCCCGCTGTAATCGGCTTGCACCGCGGTGTAGACGTGATGCAGATAATCGAAGCCGTTCACCGTGTCGGGAATGCAGCCTGGCGCGTCGCTGAAGCGCCAGCCCTGTTCGCCCATATACGGATCGACGACGGACAGTGAGATCACGTCTTCGAGTTTTTTCAATTTGCGGAAAATCAGCGTGCGGTGCGCCCACGGGCAGGCCAGCGACACGTACAGATGATAACGGCCGGGGACGGCGGGATAACCGGAACCGCCATCCGCCGTCACCCGGCCGTGAAACGCGCTGTCGGGGCGGACGAAGCGCCCGCCGGTTTCTTCGGTGGCGTACCATTGGTTCCGCCATTGCCCATTGACGAGTAGACCCACGTTATTTCCCCTGTCGAATAAGGGCGCGTCGCCGCGCCTGGGCGGCAGGTGCGCCGCTGTTGAGTTGAAGAGACCGTGTTCGGCGTGGCGACGGTTATCTTACGGAAGCCGTGCGCGCGCGGCTACCCGGCGTGAAGTAAGTATTTCGCGCCACGCGGGCCGGGCAGTTTTTCCGGCCCAAACACCTGTAAAATACCGGCTGCCCGTCATGGGCTGCCGCATGGCCGGGCTGACCGCCGGCCGTTCAATGAGTAACGACAGCCTTGGATCCACGACAGCGTTTTCAAGCCCTCAACGCCGAAATTTCCCTCTGCTTGCGCCGCGATCAGCACCGCCTGGCGCGGCGGCTGGCCGCGCTGCGCCGGCGGGATGACGCCGCTGGGCAGGAATCCGCCTGGCAAACGCTGGCGGCGGAGATCGCCGCGTCGCGCGAACGGCGCGCGCGGCGCTTGGCCGCCTTGCCGGTGCCGACCTTTCCCGAAGAGTTGCCGGTCTCGCAAAAACGCGACGACATCGCGCAGGCGATCGCCGCCCATCAAGTGGTGATCGTCTGCGGCGAGACCGGTTCGGGCAAGACCACCCAGTTGCCGAAGATTTGCCTGGCGCTGGGCCGCGGCGTCGCGGGCCTGATCGGCCACACCCAGCCGCGGCGCATCGCGGCGCGCAGTCTGGCGGCACGCATCGCCGAGGAATTGCATACGCCGCTGGGACAAGTGGCGGGTTATCAAGTGCGCTTCAGCGATCAGGTCGGCGAAGACGCCTACATCAAGGTGATGACCGACGGCATCCTGCTCGCCGAGATTCAAGGCGACCGTTTCCTCGACCGCTACGACACGCTGATCATCGACGAGGCACATGAGCGCAGCCTCAATATCGATTTTCTGCTGGGTTATCTCAAACAGTTGCTGCCCAAGCGGCCCGATCTGAAAGTGATCATCACCTCGGCGACCATCGACCCGCAACGCTTCTCAAAACATTTCAACGACGCGCCCATCATCGAAGTTTCGGGCCGCACCTATCCGGTGGAACTGCGTTACCGGCCCTTGTTGAGCGAAGACGAGGACGGCCGCGACCGCGATATGCAACAGGCGATACTGGAGGCGGTGGACGAATTGGCGCGCCACGGCGCCGGCGATGTGCTGATTTTCCTCAGCGGCGAACGCGAGATTCGCGAGACGGCGGAAGCGTTGCGCAAACATCATCCGCCGCACACCGAGATCATTCCCTTGTACGCGCGCTTGTCCGCCGCCGATCAGAACAAGGTTTTTCAAACCCACGCCGGCCGGCGTATCGTGCTCGCCACCAATGTGGCGGAGACTTCGCTCACCGTGCCCGGCATCAAATACGTCGTCGATCCCGGGCTGGTGCGCATCAGCCGCTACAGCCATCGCGCCAAAGTTCAACGTTTGCCCATCGAGCCGGTGTCGCAGGCCTCGGCCAACCAGCGCGCGGGACGCTGCGGGCGGGTCAGCGCCGGCGTGTGCATCCGGCTTTACGCCGAAGACGATTTCAACCGGCGCCCGCTGTTCACCGATCCTGAAATCCTGCGCACCCATCTCGCGGCGGTGATCCTGCAAATGACCGCCTTGGGTTTCGGCGACGTGGCGGGTTTCCCGTTCATCGAGCCGCCCGACGGCCGCCAGGTCAACGCCGCCTATCAAACCCTGCTGGAACTGGGCGCGGTGGATGAGCGGCGCGCGCTCACCCAGATCGGCCGCGAACTGGCGGGCCTGCCGGTCGATCCGCGCCTCGGCCGCATGCTGCTCGCCGCGCGGGAGTTCCACTGCCTCAGCGAAATGCTGGTGATCGTCGCCGCGCTGGCGGTGGCCGATCCGCGCGAACGGCCCATCGACAAACAACAGGCCGCCGACGAAAAACACGCGCGCTACGTCGATCCCCATTCGGATTTCATGGCCTATCTCAAATTGTGGGCGCATTATCACGAGCAGGCGCGGCACTTGAGCAAGAGTCAGTTGCGCAAATATTGCCAGGAGAATTTTCTCTCCTACGTGCGGCTGCGCGATTGGCACGACATTCACGCCCAACTCACCGGCGCCGTCAAACAGCTGGGCGTGCGGCTCAATCAAGAGGCCGCCGATTATCAGGCCATCCATCGCGCCTTGTCGTGCGGACTGCTGGGCCAGATCGGCATGAAGGGCGAGACGCAGGAATATCTCGGCGCGCGCGGCATCAAGTTTCATATCTTTCCCGGCTCGGCCCTGTTTAAAAAACCGCCCAAGTGGGTGGTGGCGGGCGAGCTGGCGGAAACGGCGCGCCTCTACGCGCGTTGCGCGGCGCGCATCGAACCCGAGTGGCTGGAGACACTCGCGGCGCATCTGGTCAAACGCCATTACTCCGAACCGCGCTGGGAGAAAAAACCGGCGGCGGTGATGGTGGTGGAGCGGGTGACCTTGTACGGGCTGCCCATCGTCGCCGGCCGCAAGGTGCAATACGGTCCCATCAATCCGGTCGAGGCGCGCGAGCTCTTTATTCGCCACGCCCTGGTGGAAGGCGAATACGAAACCCGCGCGCCGTTCTTCGCGCACAATCAGGCGCTGATTCACGACGTGGAAGGACTCGAACACAAGGTGCGCCGCCACGACATCCTGGTGGATCCGGAGGTGCTGTATGCCTTTTACGAGGAACGGCTGCCCGCCGGCCTGAGCGACGGCCGCGGCTTCGAGCGCTGGCGCAAAGAGGCGGAGCAACGCGATCCGCGTTTATTGTTCCTCAATAAAGAGTATTTGATGCGCCGCCAGGCCGCGGAGATCACCGAGGCGCAGTTTCCCGATCATCTGCTCTTCAACGGCGTGCGTTTGAATCTGGATTATCATTTCGAGCCCGGCCATGACGCCGACGGCGTGACGGTCAGCGTGCCGCTGGCCTTACTCAATCAATTGGACGCGGCGCGTTTCGAATGGCTGGTGCCCGGTTTGCTGCGCGATAAAATCATCGCGCTGATAAAGGCGCTGCCCAAATCCTTGCGGCGCAATTTCGTGCCCGCGCCCAATTTCGCCGACGCCTGTTTGCAGGCCATCGTGCCGGGCCAGGGTGCGCTGCTTGACGTGCTGACGCGGCAATTGAAGCGGATGACCGGCGTCGAAATTCCGGCCGATGCCTGGCAACTCGCCGGCCTGCCGGCGCATCTGCTGATGAATTTCAAAGTGGTGGCGGTGGACGGCCGCGTCGTCGCCGGCGGCCGTGATTTGACGCTCCTGCAACAAACGCAAGGCGAACGCGCCGCGGCGAGTTTCGCCACTCTGCCCACGGCGGGTTTCGAGCGTGAGCAGATTACCGCCTGGGATTTCGGCGACTTGCCGGCGCGGTTGGAATTCACGCATGACGGCATGCAACTGATCGGTTATCCGGCCCTGGTCGATGAAAAGCACGGGTTGGCGCTGCGCCTGCTGGATTCCGCGGAAAAGGCCGACAAGGAAACCCGCGCCGGCGTATGCCGGTTATTCAAAACGCAATTGAGCGACCGGTATAAATATCTCGAAAAAAATCTGCCCGGCTTGCAGGCCATGTGCCTGCATTACGCGGGAGTCGGCACGTGCGCGGCATTGAAAGAGGATATCCTCGCCGCGATCACCCGCCGCGCCGCGCTGGGCGATGAGCCGCCGCCGCGCAGCGCGGCCGAATTTGAACGGCGCAAGAATGCCGGCGCGGCGCAGCTCGTCGCGATCACCAATGAAGTGTGCGCGTGGGTGGGCGATGCCTTGACGGTTTATCACGCCTTGGCCAAACGGTTCAAGCTGGCGGTTAAACCGGCCTGGTTGAAAGCGGCCAACGATATTCAGAGTCAGCTGCATCAACTCGTGTATCCCGGTTTCGTCGCCGCGACGCCCTATGAACAATTGCGTCATCTCCCCCGTTATCTGCGGGCGATCGAGACACGCCTCACCAAATTGGAACAGCAGCCCGGCCGCGATGGACCGTTGCTGGCGCAGGTGGCGCCGCTGTGGGAGGCCTATCTCGCCCGCGCCGAAAAACACCGCGGGCTCGGCGCGGCCGACCCCGGGCTGGATGAATTCCGCTGGCTGCTGGAAGAGCTGCGGGTGTCTTTGTTCGCGCAGGAACTCAAGACCGCGGTGCCGGTGTCGGCACCGCGCCTGGCGAAACGCTGGGCGGAACTAAAAGGGTGAATGCCGCGGGCGCGCTGCGACTCTCTTAAGGCACATCCATGTGCCGCATGAACATCTGAATAAATCAGAGCTTCCTTGAATTAAAAAGCGGATTTCGTTGGCGCGGGCTTGCCGTGCCGGGCCGGGGGGCGTAGGCTGCGCGCCAGGATTGACCGTTTTTGAAAGGTATATGAATTTATGGAAGCCGCTTTAATATTGCATGTCCTGTCCGCCGTGGTGTGGGTGGGCGGGATGTTCTTCGCGTATATGATACTGCGGCCGGTGGCGGCCGGTCTGCTGGATGCGCCGCAGCGGCTGGCCTTGTGGGCGCAGGTGTTCGCGCAGTTTTTCACCTGGGTGTGGTTCGCGATCATTACCTTGCTGCTCACCGGGTATGGCATGTTGTTCGCCTTTTTCGGCGGCATGGCCGCCGCGCCGATTTATATTCACATCATGCAAGGCGCGGGTTTATTGATGATGCTGATTTTCGCCCACGTCTACTTCGCCCCTTACCGGCGCTTGCGGCAGGCGGTGGCCGCGCAGGATTGGTCCGAGGGCGGCCGCCGCCTGGGGCAGATCCGTCAACTGGTGGGCATTAATTTGATGCTGGGACTGCTGGTGGTGACGGTGGCCGCCGCCGGGCGGTTTGTTATATAACCCGTTTGGCGGGCGCTCCGCCCATTACTGCCCGCGAAAACGAAACAGGCGATTTTCCCTTTCTTCATCTTCAATGGTTGCACGCCGTTCAAGACGGCGGCAGGCCCTTTCACTTCACCCGCCCCGGGCCGCGGAAACCTCCGCATAATTCGTTAGCTTGCCCGATGGACCCGTTCTAAAAGAACGCCGGATAAATGCCGATCTAAGTAGGGCGACGCATGGGTTGTATGCGCGTCGCGTTATGTTCCGGCGACCACGGATTTTTTCCATCCAGCGCGGAGACCGGGACTGGTTCCGCGCCGTGTTCGAATCCGGCCGGGTATGAACGATGCGCTGGATGCTCATGCGTATAAAAGGCGCCGACTATGGTGGCTAAAATAAGTTTGCTCGAGCCGCGGCCGCGGACCACGCATTTTCCGGGATGCCGTACCCATGGCGAAGGGCCATCATGGCTAGGGGCGCTCTTGGTGATCGCCCTGCTTTTGGCCGGGTGCAGTGGCGGCAAAGGCACGCCGGCGCCGGTGTCCGGCGGTGGCGGCGGGGCGGGCGGTGGGAACGATAATAGCGGCGACGCCGCGCCCGAGCCGACCTATCTGTTTTTCGGCGGCGGTCTGACCGCCGTCGATCCCAGCAATCCCGCCTCGCCCATCAGTTTGGAAACCGGGCCGGTGACGGGCGCGCGCACCGCCCTGTCCGGCCGGCAGGATACCCCGACCCGGGTCTCGGGTTTATATGTCCGCAGTGTGATTTATGGGCGGGGCGGCAAGCTCTGGCAGGTCAACGCGTTGACCACGGCGACGCCCAGCCCGCGGCAAGTGTCGAACGAGACGGCGGCCACGCTCATTTGCAGCGCCTATGTCAGCGACGACCTCGCCGATCACGCCCACACGGCTTATGTGTACGAGTTGGGCGGCACGGACAATCAGTGCGCGACGGCCGGCGACAATCTCTGGAAAATGATCCGCCTCGGCATGAGTGAAACCGCCGCGCCGCTCCCCGCCGTGAAACCGGTGATCGATCTCGGCAGCGACGTGACCGGCGCGGTGACCGGCTGGTTGGGCGTCAGCGGCGGCGCGCTCTACAAATACGACGCCGACTTCGCCTCGCCGCAGTTGTTGACCTCGTACAACAGCCAGGTGCTGTTCCTGATCGCCGTCACTAATCAACGGGTCATTATCCGCGTGGATGATGATTTGTACCTGTATGACGACGCCCTGGGCGTCTTGTCGTCTTCGCTGCACCATTTTTCCAGTGCCGCGGAGGGCCCCTTTCAAAGCGACGGCAGCTTTCTTTATTTCGTCGACGGCGGCGGCATTTATAAACTGGCCCTCAGCGGCGGCGCGGCGGCCAGTTTGGTGGTGACCGAAAACAATGTCAGCAGCGCGGGCCTTACCTTGGCCTTGACCGAGGGGTATGTAATTTATTCCTGGCGCAACGCCGTCACGGCGGTGACTACCCTGAACCGGCTCGCCAAGACCGGCGGCGGCGCGCAGCCGATCTTTTCCGGCATTGAAGGGGTGCGGGTGATGACCGCGGCGGATCTGATTTATTACACCGTCGGATCGACCACCAGCTTGACGTCCTATGTCATGCGAGAGAATGGCACTACGCTCGCGCAATACGACGGTGCGTTATGGTGGGGCCAGTCGCTGTCCTCCACCGTCGATGCCGCCGAGATGGCCCGGCCCAATAAAATTTTCTTGATGGAAGGTTACACGGATAACAATTCGTTCTTCGCCAACGGCACCATCTCGGCCTATGCCGCGGCCACCCATGTCCGCAGCGCGGTATTGGGCGCCATCCCCGCCAACATCACCGACATCCTTTTCAGCGGCATCGGCGACGCGGTAATGGGTTTGGGCACCACCACCGGCAATCCGGCGGGCACCGACATCTTCATCGCCGACGCCAACGTCGACGGTTCCCTGGTGCGGGTGACCACCACCGGCGGCATCAACGAGCAGCCCTTGTAGCGGGTGCGATTGTATTTTGACCCGGCCACCTCGTCCCGCCCCTTGCGAGGGGAACGGAAACCGCCACCAATGACCGCCATAATAATCCAGCCGGCTTGCCGGGACCGGTTTGATCCCCGGCGTTCCACCGCCGTTCAATACGCGCGGCCCGTCGCGCAAGGGGTGTTCAGTGTGACCATGATGTCGTACCTTACTCTACAAATAGCGCGGATATTCATTCACTGACGAGTTGGTATTGCGTATGAAAATAAGTTTTTTGGGCGCGGCCCGCGAGGTGACCGGTTCTTGTTTTCTGGTCGAGGCGGGCGGACGGCGGGTCCTGGTGGATTGCGGCCTGATTCAGGGCGCCGCCGCCGATGAAAAGAGAAATCGCGATCCCTTCCCCTTTAATCCTCAGGCCATCGACGCGGTGGTGTTGACCCATGCCCATCTCGACCATTCCGGCCGCTTGCCCTTGCTGGTCAAGGCCGGTTATCGCGGGCCGGTGTACACCCAGCGCGCCAGCCGCGATCTGGCGCGCATCATGCTCAAGGACGCCGGTTTTCTCAATGAGAAAGACGCGGAGCGGGAAAACCGCAAACGTCAACGCAAACATGAGTCTTTGCTGGAACCTTTGTACACGGTAAAAGACGCGCAAGAGGCGCTGCGTTATTTCCGCGCGGTGGACTACGGCGAGATCGTCGAGATCGCCGCAGGCGTAAGGATACGTTTGCTGGACGCCGGACACATCCTGGGTTCCGCCATCGTCGAGATGTGGTTGGAGGAAGGCGATGTTCGCCGCAAGCTGGTGTTCAGCGGCGATCTCGGTCACCAGGGCGCGCCGATACTGCGCGACCCGGCCATGGTCTCCGAGGCGGATTTGGTGATCATGGAGAGCACCTATGGCGACCGCGCGCACCGTTCCTGGGAGGCGACCTGGGCGGAGTTGGATGAGGTGTTCGCGCAGACCGCCCGGGTGCGCGGGAATATTTTGATCCCCGCCTTCGCGGTGGGGCGCACGCAGGAGTTGCTGTACGCCTTCAAGCGCAACTACCAACGCTGGGGCCTGGATAAATGGACGATATTTTTGGACAGCCCGATGGCCATCGAGGCCACCGCCGCTTACAGCCGCCACGCCGCGCTGTACGACCGGGAGGCGGCGGCGTCGCGCCGGCATGCCGGCGATTTGTTCACGCTGCCCAATCTGCATCTCAGTCACACCGCGCAGCAATCGATGCGCATCAACCGCATCGAGGCCGGCGCCATCATCATCGCCGGCAGCGGCATGTGCGAAGGCGGGCGTATCCGCCATCACCTCAAACACAACGTCTGGCGGGAGAAGTGCCGGCTATTGATCGTGGGTTTCCAGGCGCAAGGCAGTTTGGGGCGCGCCTTGGTGGACGGCGCGCAGACCATCAAGCTGTGGGGCGAAAGCATGCGGGTCGCGGCGCGGGTGCACACCATCGGCGGATTCTCGGCGCACGCCGATTGTAACGGCCTCGCGGCGTGGTATGGCGCCTACACCGGAAGGCCGCCGGTGGCGCTGGTGCACGGCGAGGCGCGGGCGATGCAGGCCTTCGCCACGCGCCTGCGCGACAGCGGGGCGCAGGCGGTGTTCATGCCGGAAACGGGGGCGAGCATCGATTTGCTGAATATGCAACTGGATGCGCATTAACAGCCCGCGCGCCGTCAGGGCGGGAAATTTTGCGCCGGGTCGCGGAAAGCGGCCCATTCGATTTGTTCGAGATCGACGTGTTCGTCCGCCGCGTATTGCCATTCTCCGCCGCTGTCGCCCGGACCCTCGCCGCCGATCCAGAAGTATTTGCCCGCGGTGACCTCGGCGAATTGCGCGTCCCGCGCCATGTCGAAATCACCGCCGGCGGGGCTGTCGGCGCCGTGCAACGAAAAGGTGTTGTGGATCGGCGCGCCGCCGTCGCCATCTTGATAACCGAGGTGGCGCATGTCCACGGCAAACGATGCGCTCATCGTGTCGGTCTCCAAACTTTGGGTGATGCGCGGTTTGGTAAGCAGATCGTCTTTCAAAAATTCCTGAGTGAACTCGCCGTCGCGGATCACCATGCGCACCAGCACGGTGGTGGGATTGGCGCTGCCGTTGCCGGTCAGCTGAATGTCGTCGGCGAGGGGCTGGCTGCCGTTGGCGATGCCGCCCAGGCTGGCCGTGCCTGGACCGCCCTGCCACTGCGCGCCGCTGGCTTGCGCGTAAACCTCCATGGCGAAGCCGCCGGCGGGATCGCCGATGACGGTATGGTAATAAATGTTGCCGTCGTTGCCGCGCACGCGTTCCTGCAGAAAGGGCGTGGTATCGGGATCGGCCTGGCTGCCGACCGCGCAATGGATAGCGGCGCCGCCCCGGTTGCAGTCGGCGAAGACCGTGTCGCTGCCCACGGCGTCGCCTTGCGCGGTCCATTCGAATTTGAATTGGGCGGCGGCGAACGGCGCCCAGCCCAACAGCAATGCCGCGACGAGTGCGGCGCGCCTGATGGATGATGACCGGCTGATGTGTCCCATATACCCCCCGGCCGCGCCCGGCGGGTGAGTGCTGCAAGGGCGCGTACAGGGTATGTATCGAGTGGAGGCGGCGTGAACTTGAATGGCGGTTTTGGGAGGCGCCGATTGGGTTCTTAAGCCGGCGCCGGACGGGCTTGATTTTTCATGCGAGGGTTTCCGGCGTTGTTGCGTTTAGCGCATCCCTTCATTGTCGCGCCGCCACTCGTCGATCAGGCAGGCGACCAGCGCGGTCCAGCCGGTTTGGTGGCTGGCGCCCAGGCCCTGGCCGCTGTCGCCGTGAAAATATTCGTGAAACAGCAGGTGGTCTTGCCAATGCGGATCGTTCTGGAATAAAGCCTGGTCGCCGTGGATGGGCCGCCGTCCTTGCGCATCCGGCGTGAACAAGGAGGTGACGCGCCCGGCCAAGTCGGCGGCGAGGACGCGCAGCGGATAGTCGGCCGGCGGCCGGCGCGGATCGGGCTGCAAGGTAACGCGAAAATCCGCTCCCAGCGCTTTATCCAATTTGCGCAGCGCCTCGATAAGCAGGAAATTGATCGGTAGCCACACCGGGCCGCGCCAGTTGGAGTTGCCGCCCTTGATTTTGGAAAGCGCCTCGCCCGGTTCGTAACTCACGCCGTGATGATTGAATTGGAAGGGATGGTCGCGATGCCATTTGGAGAGACTGCGCACGCCGTAGGGCGAGAGAAATTCCGCGGGGTCGAACAGCCGCGCCAGCACCCGCCGCAATTGATCGCGATCCATGATCGACAACACATAGGTGGTGCGGCCGCCGCGCTGCACGGGATAACAGCAATAACGCGCGAACTGCGGACGGTTTTCCAAAAACCAGGCGAGGTTGGCGCGAAAAGAAGGAAAGGGTTTCAGCCAGTCTTCTTCCAACCGTTCCACCGCGAACAGCGGGATCAAGCCCACCACCGAACGCACGCGGAACTTGGTGTAGCGGCCGTCGGGGTGACGCAGCACGTCGTAGAAAAAACCGTCCTCGTCGTCCCACAGTTGATAGTCGCGGCCGTCCATGTGCTGCATGGCGGCGCCGATGTAGATAAAGTGCTCAAAGAATTTGGTGGCGAGTCCTTCGTAACTTTTATTCGCCAGCGCCAGCTCCAGGGCGATGCGCATCATGTTGAGGCAAAACATGCCCATCCAGCCGGTGGCGTCGCATTGTTCCAGCACCGAACCGTCGGCCAGCGGTTCGCTGCGATCCACCACGGTGATATTGTCCAGGCCGAGAAAGCCGCCTTCGAAAACGTTATTGCCGTGGCGGTCCACCTTGTTTACCCACCACGCGAAATTGATCAGCAGCTTGTGAAAACAGCGTTCGAGAAAGTCGCGGTCGGCGCGGCCGTGCCGGCGTTTTTCCATGTTGTAGACCCGCCACACCGCCCAGGCATGCACCGGCGGATTGACTTCGGAGAAGTCCCATTCGTAAGCCGGAATCTGGCCGTTGGGATGTTGAAATTGTTCGAACAACATCAGCCACAGTTGTTCCTTGGCGAAGGCGGGATCGATCAAGGCCATGGGCAGACTGATGAAGGCGGTGTCCCAGGCCGCGAACCAGGGATATTCCCATTTGTCCGGCATGGCCAGCACCCGCATGGAATTGAGGTGACGCCAATGGCGGTTGCGAATGTGTTCGCGCCCGGCGGGCGGCGGCGGACCGGACGGATCGCCGCTCAGCCACAGGCGCACGTCGAATAAATACACTTGTTTGCTCCATAACAAACCGGCCAGCGCCTGGCGCTGAATCTTTTTCTGTTCGGCATCGGCGTGAGGCGGACACAGCGATTCGTAAAAGGCGTCGGCCTCGGCGCGGCGTTGCGCGATCACCTCCGCCACGTCCGCCAAGGGCGCGGGCCACGGCCGTGCGGTCAAGCGCAGCAGCAGCGTCACGGTTGCACCGGGGGCGAGTTGATACGCGTAATGCAAACCCGCCTTGCTGCCGCGCCGCGCCGGATTGCAACTGGCCTCGCCGTGGATGAGGTGGCGGTGGAACGCGTCTTTCACATAGGGGCTGGCGTTGGGTGCGCCGTAGAGCCGTGCCTGGTTGCATTCATTGTCGGTGAACAGCGGCGCGGCACCGGCGGGCGCGTAAAGATAGTAGGTGCCCAGGCGATAGGGCGTGAGCAGGCCGGGCAAGGGCTCGATGGCCGCGCTGTCCGCGATCAGGCACAGCGACTTGGTCGCTTGAAGAGGCGTGGCGGCGAATGAAATTTCCGGCACGCCGCCGCGCGGTTCGCGCCAGGCCCAGGTGTTGCGGTACCAGAGTTGCGGCAGCAGATGCAGCGGCGCACTGTCGGGCCCGCGATTCACCGCGGTGATGCGGATGCAGATGTCGTCCGGCGCGGCCTTGGCGTATTCCACTTCCACGTCGAAATAACGGTTGCCGTCGAAGAGCCCGCTGTCGAGCAATTCGTATTCCGGTCCGCGGCCGGCGCGGGCTTGATTCTCGCGCACCAGTGTGTGATAGGGAAAAGCGGCCTGCGGGTATTTGTAGAGATAACGGCAATAGCTGTGGGTCGGGGTGTTGTCGAGATAGAAATAATAGTCCTTCACGTCTTCGCCGTGATTGCCCTCCCACGGCGTGAGGCCGAAGGCGCGTTCTTTCAAGATCTCGTCGCGGCCGTTCCACAACGCGAGCGAAAACACCAGCAATTGATAACGGTCGCAGAAACCCGCCAGACCGTCTTCGCCCCAGCGGTAGGCCTTGCTGCGGGCCTGGTCGTGGGTGAGATGACGCCAGGCGTCGCCGTCGGCGCTGTAGTCCTCGCGTACCGTGCCCCAGGTGCGCTCACTGACGTAAGGCCCCCAGCGCCGCCACGAGGGCGGTTCCCCGCGGTTGTCCCGCAAACGGCGATGTTCCGGTGTGTCGGGCAAGGACATGGCGTCGTGACTCTGGAGGATGCTTTAAGCATAGTCCACCAGATCGGGACGCGTGTCCGCGAAAGCGGAGAATATTTTTACTGGCGTGTGCGGGTGATGCGGTGAACGTGGGTGATTGACGAGGAGATCAATCACCCACTTTATTTTCCTGCCGGCCACCGTTGCGGTGGCCGGTTTATTTAGACGACGGTAATCTCTACGGTTAGCCGAGGGGTGACAAGTGTGTTCTCGCCATGGGTTTTACCACCATTTCGGATAGGGCGGGCTGCAAATTTTCCACTGTTGACCCGGCGGCTGTTTGACTATGTTCATACATACGCTGCCTTCGATAACTTTTAGTGTTATGGTGCTTTCAAATTTACGTTGAATCTCCGCTAACTCCTCGTCGCTTACCTGCTGAGTCTGGCTGGCCGCCCCGCTTTGGCTGCTGGACTTTTCTTTTTCCATCGTCACTTTGCGGCCCTCGTTGGGCTGCACCAATTCTCCGGTGGCGACATTGACCACGACCAGTTCGCCGCTGCGTGTCAACAGCAGGGCATGTTGCGCATCATGTTGTTTGGCGATCTTGGCCAGATCGGCATGAGGTCTTGGTTTGGTTATGTCCGCCATGCTGCTGCACGCGGTGAGCGCCAAGAGACTGCCCGCGATCACTAAAAGACGTTGCATAGTGTGTTCTCCTGTTGTTGAGAGTGGTTCTTGCTGCCGGATTTTTACTACATGCCTTTATTCACATCGCTAAAACCAGAATGCCACATTGGCGAAAACACTTCTCTCGGGGCGGAAACGGGCCAGGAGAGGAGTGGGGGTTTCGGTGCTCAAACTGGTGTCGTGAAAATCAAACTGGTTATCAAAAATATTCTGCGCGGTGACGGATAAAATCGTTTTACGGCTGGGCAGGCGGTAACCCAGGGTAATATCCATGGTCGTAAACGTGGCCTTGTCCCTAGCCAGTTCTTGCTCGGTGGCGAACGCGACCCGCTGTGATACCAGATTGAGCGCCGTTTTGCTGAAGAAGCCGCGCGGCTGGTGGTAGTTCAAGCTCAGGGGCAGATAATGCGTGGTGAGCTTGACCGGATTCGCCGTATCGGCCTCCCCTTGAATGAAATCACGGCTGGCATGCCCGAAGAAATATTCGGTGGCGATGTTCCAGCGCGGATTCAGAATCTGATAGAAGTAGGCGCGATGCAAAGTTTCGTTATTAGTTTCTTGCGTGGTGGTACCTAGACCCGGATCGATCACTTGTTTATCGCTGTCGCGCCGCGAGAACTCGACACCGGCGAAGCGAGACGCTGAGAATTGATGATCGAACCCTATGCCGTGACGCTTGGCCTTGGTGCCGATTATGTCGTCAAAGAATTGATTGAAGCCGGCGATCTGGGTCGGCTCGATAGTTTGATTGGCGTGGGTCAGACGGCGCAGGGTGCGGAAGGCGGCGAGCCGCACGGTGGTTTGCTGGGTCGGCGTCCATAACAGGCCGAACTTCGGGTTGAATTGCGAGTGGTCCTCGTGGGTGGCGAGGGCGGTGGCCTCGTCGAAAAGATCGCTGGTCACTTTGTCGTAACTGAGGCCCAAGGTCAGATGCAGTTGCGCGAGCGGCGTGAAGGTATCGTAAAGATAGAGATTGTGGTCTTCGCGATCGCCGCTGCTGTCCTCGATGGGGAAAATGAAGCCGTCGAAATCGAAGGTCAGCAGCGCGCGTCTGCGTTGTTCAGCATGGCCCGCGCCGATGGTCATGCTGTGCGACTTCAACTGCATGATGCCTTGCAACTCGGCGTTGTAACCTTCGGTCAGCGCGCTGAAGTCGGTGGGAGACGAGGTGTCGTGCCGGTCCTGCCGATCGTAAATGATCGAGCCGAGCAGGATGTGGCGGGTTGAGAAGGCGTGGCGCAGGCCCACCCGCGCCGATTCCTGATTGAAGTCCTGCCGCAATAAGGCGTCGAAATTATCGGCGCCGAAGCGTTGCGCGACGTCGCCGCCCTCGATGTCACGGCGCCGCCACTCGAGTTGCGCGCTGGTGCTGTTGCTCACATCGTATTGCAAAAAGGCGTTGTAGATGTTTTGTTCGAAATCGTTGTTGTCGCGATAACCGTCGCTGCTGTAATGCAGCTGGCCGACGCTGGCCGCTAAATTGCGGTAATTGCCGAACACCACCGCTTCGTCGCCCCAAGTGTCGTCGCTGCCGCCGCTGAGGTTGGCTTGCAGGGCCAGCCGGTCCTGCGCGAACAGCGGTGTGAATTCGTTGAACGCGGCGCGGGTCGGTCCCGATCCTTCCAAAACGAACAGGCTGGTTTCCGCCGCGCTGGGGCTGACGGGCCGGGCGGTGATGGGTTGCAGCAACTGCGCTTGCAACACTTCGCTGACCCGCGCCACTTCATGGCGCGGCAAGCCGGTGTAGGAATCGGCGAGGAAGCGGTGCGCGGAATGATTGGTCGGATCGGCGGCTAGGGATTTCCAGCCTTCCACCAAGGCGAGTTGTTGAAAGCCGAGGTCGCCGTAGATGCGCGCCAGACTCGCGCCGCGGGCGGCGGCGTCGCTGTCGAGCAACAGCCGCGAGCGATAGACCGCGCGGTTGTCGTTGAGCGCGATGGAGGTTTGCAAATCCTGGAGGGCTTCGACCGGGCGGTTGGTGCTTTGTTTGAGTATTGCGTCGTAAAACCACGGGCTGGGGTCGGAGGGGTCGAGCAGGCGGGCGGTGTCCCATTGCGCGGCGGCGCGGCCGTCGCGTCCCTCCTCGAAATAGGCTTTGCCCAAATAACTGCGGACCAGGGCGTTGTCCGGATCGAGACTGGCGGCCAATTCCATATGGCGGCGGCCGCTGGCGACGTGGCCCTCGCGCACGTCGATCAAACCGAGGCCGAGCCGCGGCAAGGGATCGCTGGGGTCGAAGCCGGCGGCGGTTTCAAAAGACCGCCGCGCCGCGCCGAGCCGCATGTCGTTGAGTTGCGCGTAGCCCAACACGCTTTGACTGCGCGCCGAACGTGGATTGAGGCGCGCCGCTTCTTGCGCGGCGGCGAGGGCGGCGTCGCGTTCGCCGAACATCAGTTGCAATTCGGCGAGCCGTGCCCAGGCCAGCGCGTTGCCAGGATCGAGTTCCACCGCCTTGCCCGCCTCGGCGCGGGCGCGTTCCAGTTCGAAGCGCGCCTGCCAGGCGTAGGACAAGGCGAGTCGCGGGCCGGGCGCGGCGGGCGCCGCGGCCGCCGCGCGGGTCGCCAATTCCAAACCGCGGTCTTTGTCATTTTGAGTGAGGGCGACGATGGCTTGCAGGGCGAGGGCATCGCCGTCGTCGGGGACGAGCGTCAGCGCGCGGGCGAGGTCGGCGTCGGCCTCTTGCACGCGGCCGACGCCGAGATGCAACGAAGCGCGATAGATGAGATAGCGGCCGTCGTCGCTGTCGGCGCTCAGCGTGTCCAAGGCGGCCAACGCGCCGGTGGGATCACCTTCCTTGAGCCGGGCGAGGGAGCGGGTCAGCGGCTCCCGTGCCGCGAAATCCGCGGCGTCGAATTGCACCACCGCCGGATAATGCAGCGCCCACTGTAAACCTTCGCGCGGTCGCACCAGTACGCGCAGATCCGGCGCGCCCGCCGCGCCCGCCACGGCGGACTGGCCATGGGTCAGCACTAATCTTCCTTGGTCGTTGGATGCCGCGACCCGGCCTTCATATACCACCACCGTGCCGTCTTGCTCGGTGCTCTTGACCAGAAATTCGGTGCCTTCGACGCCGGCGTTGACGTAAGGGGTGGAGACATTGAGGCGGCGCGGCACGCGGCTGATGAAATAACCGACGCCGCGCACCAGTTCCACCCACAAGCCGCCTTCTTCTTTCGGCGCGGTGAAATTCATGGTGCTGAGCGCGCCGAGACGCAGCACGGTGTGATTGCTCAACACCAGCGCGGCGCGGCTGTTGGCGCCGACGCGGATGCGGTCATCGGGACAAAAGATTTGCTTGGCCGCGCTGCCGCGCCAGGACCCGCCACCGTCTTCGCTGATGTCGACCTGGCCTTCGGCGGAGGCGAGGTTCGCCACCGGCGCGGCGCAGCGCGGTGTGTCGGCGTGGGTGATGGACAGCGGCGCGCCGCTCAACAACGCAACGGCAACGCCAAGAGTCAGCCTGCGATATCCCATGGGGATCGGTCCTTCCTAACCATTTCGCACTTTATATATGCCCGGCGGGCGCCGGGTCTGTGAGCTATTGCTGGCAAGTATAGTGAATATTCCCGGAGGCGCCTAACTCATTTGTGCTCCACGGTTAACACACCCCGCCAGTCGTCGGGCGGCGACAACAGATACTGTTCGCACCGCGCGGCGAAGTAGCGGCTGGGACCGTCGTCGGGCGCTTCTTGGCGTAAGCTCGCGAAGGCGGCGCGCGCCTCGCCCCACTGCCCCAGTCCGAAATGGTGCAAGGCCTGCGCGAAGCGCGCGATGAAGTCCCGTTGATCGGCAGTGACGTCGCCGTCGCGGCCGATCAATTCGTGTACGACTACGCTCTGGCTTTTACCCGCCAGCAGAAACGCACCGAGCGGCCGGGTGACGAAACCCCGCACGCCGATCAGCGTATCGGCGGAGACCAGCACCGAGGTACCCAGGGTTTTGTTGAGCGACTGAATGCGATTGGCGGTGTTGACGATGTCGCCCACCGCGCGGTACTCGAAGTGATCCAGCGCGCCGATGTTGCCCAGCACCATGTCGCCGCAGTGCAGGCCGATGCGGGTAGGCAGCGGCGGCCGGTCCGCCTGCCGGCAAAATTCACCGACCGCGGTTTGGATGTCGAGCGCGGCGGCGAGGGCCTTGGCGCATACCGAGGTGTCGGGTTGCGGCGACGGCCAGATGGCCAGCATGGCGTCGCCCACCACGTCGGAGATGATGCCTTGCCGCTCGCGCACCGGCTTGAAGAGGATTTGATAATAGTCGTTCATCAACACGCTCAAGACGGCGGGTTGCAGGGTCTCGGCCAGGCTGGTGTAACAGGCCGCGTCGGTGGCGAGGCAAATGCCGAAGGTATGTTCACTCGGCGCGTGCACGCCGTCGCGATGCGCGAGCAAGCGGTCGACCACGTGTTTGGGTACGAACTGGCCGAAGGTCTCCTGCAATTGCCGGCGCTGATGGTGGCTCAGCCAGTAATGGCCGAACAGGCCGAGGAACAAGGCCAGTGGTGTTTGGATGAACAGCGGGATCACCAGCGGCACCCACAGGTCGTATATGTCGAACAGTTGCGCGGCGACCGCGTAATACGCGCCGGCCAACGCCAAGCCCGCGGCGATGGCGGCCGGCGCCGGCAGATGGCGGCAGACGAAGGTGATCAGACCACCGTAGCCTATCACCAGCAGCAACATGGCGAGGGTGGCGGGCGGGTGCAAGGTTTCGCGATGGAGTAGATTGGCGAAGGCGGTGGCGGCGATCTCCACGCCGCTCAAATCCAGGCCGTCCTCTTGCGAGAACACCGTGTAGAAACCGTCGCGTTGCAGCGGCTGGCGCTGTTCGGCGAAACCGACGAACACCGCCTTGCCGGCGATACGCGCGGCCAGCGCGGCGGGATCGCCGTTGATGATCTCATCGTAGCGCAGCGTGGTGATGCTGCGCGGCGGACCGTAAAAATTGATGAAGGGCTGGGGATCGTTGCGATAGGCGTCGCGCAAGGCGGCGAGCGGCCGCGGCGCGTCGGCCGCGGGCCGGTTGATTTGATCGAGCAGGGTCGGCGTAGTGCGCAGGTGGTCCAGCGCCTTCGCGCTCGACGTGTCGAGCAGGGCGATAAAAGTCGCACCTTCGGTATTCCTCACCCCGGCGAGGGCGGCACGCAGCGCGGGCAGACTATATTGTTCCAGCGTCGCCAGCGGCAGGGTCGGCATGCCGCCGGCGGAGTGTTGCAAGGTCCAAAAGCGGCTGACCCGCGCCGGCACCTTGGGCAGGGCGAAGGGCGCCACCCGCGCGGCGGCCTCGGCGAATATCGGCGCGGGCGGGATCAGGCGCTCGACGGCGGCGATGGAATCGCCGGCCTCGCCGAGCCGCACCGCCTCGCGTTCGAGGTAGGCGAACAGCACCACGTTGCCGGCGCGGCGGATGGCCGCGCTCAAGGCCGCGTCGTCGGCGGGGTCGCGTGCTTCCTTGAAATGAATGTCGAAGGTGATCGTGGCGGCGCCCGCGGCGTGGAGCTGCTCGATCAGCCGGGCATGCAGGCGGCGCGGCCAGCGGGCGGGGTCATTGGCCTCGCCCAGCGCGGCGGCGGCCTGGTGCTCGATGGGCACCACCGCCACCTCGGCGGGCGCGGGCCGGGCGCCGCGCTGTTTAAATAAGAGAGCGAGTCCCGCCTCCTCCTCCACATATTGGCCCAGCGGCAGGATCAGCAGCAGCGCGCCCAGCGCCGCCACCAGCAGGCTCAAGGTGAGCGGCCGGAGCAGCGTGCTGATATTCCAGAGGCGGGGCGTTGCCGGCATGGTGCTGAACAGTGCTCAAGTGGACGCGGATCGAACCGCGGGGTTACACTTGCCGCATTGTGCGCAGGGAGGCGTAGGTGCGCAAGTTACGCGCGTAGCGGCGATCACTCGGCATCTCGGCGATATCTCTCTGAAGGGCGCATGGCGGCGTTCAAAATCGAAACTCAAAATGCTCACATACTTCGTGTATGCTCCGCTTTTCCGTTCGATTTTGCCCTGCACCGCGTCCCTTGACCGAATAGTGCGCAGGTGCTCAATGCGGTGGACTCCATGTTAAAAAACATCCCTCTGTTTTCGGGCCTGAACGAGGCCGAGCTGGCCGAGATCGCCAAACACGCGGTGGTGCGCAGTTATCCGAAAAACACCGTGATCATCAACGAGGGGGACCGCAGCGATTCCCTGTATGTGATCGATCAGGGCCGGGTGAAAATTTATTTGAGCGACGAGCAGGGCAAGGAGGTCGTGCTCAACAGCCAGGGACCCGGCGAATACTTCGGCGAACTGGCCTTGCTCGACGACGCGGCGCGTTCCGCCTCGGTGATGACCCTCGAACGCTGCACCTTTTGCATCCTCACCAAAGACGTTTTCCAAAAACTGCTGGGCGACAATCCCCACATCGCCATCAGCCTCATCAAAGACCTCACCAGCCGGGTGCGCATGCTGACCGACAACGTCAAGAGCCTGGCCCTGCTCGACGTGTACGGCCGGGTGGCCAAGACCCTGCTGGGCATGGCCACGCCGCTCGGCGACAAGCTGGTGATCGAAGACAAACTCACCCAGCAGGACATCGCCGACCGGGTGGGCGCCTCGCGGGAAATGGTCTCGCGTATTCTCAAAGACCTCGCCACCGGCGGTTACATCCACATGGAACAGCGCCACATCGTCATCAACGACCGCTTGCCGACGCGTTATTAAAAGCGTTCTCGCCGCGGGGAACCCACTGCGGCGTTTCCCTGCTGAATACTAAGAACTGCCTTGATAAAGCCTCACGCGGCAGACCAAGCACCGTCGGCTCAGGCCGCAAACCCTCCTTGGAAAGACGTAACCACCCCGTCCGCTTCGCGTCCACCCCTCCTTGCATAAGGAGGGGAGATGGATGTTTTCTCTCTTCCTGATGAGGAGTGTTACAGGTCGCAATCGATGATGCGGCGGGGAACCGGGAGATTAATGTTTCTCCTCTCCTTGGATAAGGAACGTTACAGATCGCAATCGATGATGCGGTGGGGAATGGGGTGATGGATGTTTCTTTCCCTCCTTGGATAAGGAGAGGTGATGGATGTTTCTCCCCTCCTCTATGAGGAGGGGTGCCCCGACGGGGCGGGGTGGTGAAGGGACGTGGCATCGTCAATGAATGGTTTAGTAATTCAGCCCGCTCCTTGGGCGCCGCCGCGACGCAGAATCATCGCACCGGCGTGATGCGCATACGCTACCAAGTCAAATCCTTGCCCGCCGGCACGGTGGTCAAGACCGGCAAGACCATCAACTTCACTAAAATTCCGCCGTCGAGCAAGACCACGGTGTTGTACCGCAACGCGGCGCCCTTCGATTCCAACAGCGCCTATTGCGGCACCGAGAGTTATTACTAGGCGGTGAGCAACGTGGACGACAACGACGCCAATCATTTCGACGAGGCCTTCGCGTGGGACACCACCGCCCTGCCCAACGGTACTTATTGGGTGGAAGTGACGGCGTGGGATGCCTCGAACAATAGCGCGTCGATCTTGAAACAGGTGCGCATCGTCAATTGAGATGCGTTGTCGCGTGCGACGGAGTCCGCGCGGCTCCGTTTTTTTATGGGGGCCGGTTGATTGATCCGGGTGTGGCCTGAGCATCGCCTTCATCCGCCCGGCGACGCGCCCCAATTCGGAGCGCGCCGACCAAACGGCCCGGTCTTTATCGGCGGCGCATAAACCCACTTCTCCACGACCATCTGAGTTAAAATACGCCGCATTAAAATTAACGAGCGGAGGGGTTATGGGGCAGCCGGCAGCGGTGCGGCCAGCGCGACGGCCATGGGCGATCCTGATGTGGATAGCGATCTCGATCCTTGGCGCGTCGGCGGTGGGTGGCATCGCATTGTCGCGCGGCGAGACCATCAACAGTCTGTGGTTCATCGTCGCGGCGGTGTGCGTCTACGCCATCGGCTACCGTTTCTACAGCGCCTTCATCGCCGCTAAAGTACTTGCGCTCGACGCGACCCGCGCGACGCCGGCCGAGCGCTTCAACGACGGCCGTGACTTCGTCCCCACCAACAAATGGGTGGTGTTCGGTCACCACTTCGCCGCCATCGCCGGCCCCGGCCCGCTGATCGGGCCGACCCTCGCCGCGCAGTTCGGCTACCTGCCCGGCACGCTGTGGATCCTGATCGGCGCGGTGCTGGGCGGCTGCGTACAGGACTTCGTCATGCTGTTTTTCTCGACGCGACGCAACGGCCGCTCGCTCGGCCAGATGGCGCGCGACGAACTCGGCCCCATCGGCGGCATCGCCGCGCTGGTCGGCGTAATGATGATCATGGTCATCCTGATCGCGGTGCTGGGCCTCGTCGTGGTCAATGCGATGAAGCACAGCCCGTGGGCGACCTCGACGGTCGCGGCCACCATCCCCATCGCGATTCTGATCGGCCTCTACATGCGCAACATCCGGCCGGGCCGGGTGCTCGAAGGCACCTTGATCGGCGTCGCGCTGCTGCTGCTCGCGGTCGCGGGCGGCGGCTGGATCGATCAGCACGCAACCCTCCGCCAATGGTTCGACTACGACGGCCCGACGCTCGCGCTGATGATCATCGCCTACGGCTTCGTCGCGGCGGTGACTGCCGGTATGGCTGCTGCTCGCGCCGCGCGACTACCTCTCGACCTTCATGAAGATCGGCACGGTGATCGCGCTCGCGGTCGCCATCGTGATTCTGCGTCCCGATGTGCAGATGCCGGCGCTCACCCAGTTCATCGACGGCACCGGCCCGATCTTCGGCGGCGCGCTGTTCCCGTTCGTATTCATCACCATCGCCTGCGGCGCGATCTCGGGCTTCCACTCGCTGATCGCCTCGGGCACCACGCCCAAGCTGCTCGCCAACGAGCGCGACATCCGCTTCATCGGCTACGGCGCGATGATGATGGAATCCTTCGTCGCGATCATGGCGATGATCGCCGCGACGCGTGCTCGACCCCGGCGTGTATTTCGCGATCAACAGCCCGGCCGGCGTGGTCGGCGCGACCGCCGCCGAGGCCGTCGCCACAATCAGCAGCTGGGGTTTTCCGGTCACGGTCGAGCAGATGGAACAGCTCGCGCGAGAAATGGGCGAGAGCACGCTGTTCGCGCGCACCGGCGGCGCGCCGTCGCTGGCGGTGGGCATGGCCAGCATCTTCTCGCAGGCCTTCGGCCAGGGCATGCTCGCCATGTGGTACCACTTCGCCATCATGTTCGAGGCCTTGTTCATCCTGACGACCCTCGACGCCGGCACCCGCGTCGGCCGTTTCATGCTGCAAGACTTGCTCGGCAACGTCGTGCCCGCGTTGGGCCGCACCAGCTGGTATCCCAGCGTGCTGTTCACGAGCGCGTGCGTGGTCGCGGCCTGGGGATACTTCCTCTACATGGGCGCCATCGATCCGCTCGGCGGCATCAACAGCCTGTGGCCGCTGTTCGGCATCTCCAATCAAATGCTCGCGGCGATTGCGCTGTGCGTGGGCACCACCATCCTCGTCAAGTCGGGCAAGCTGCGCTACACGTGGGTGACCGGCGTGCCGCTCGCGTGGCTGGTGGTCATCACCACCACCGCGGCCTGGGAGAAGCTGTTCAGCCCCGAGGTGCGCATCGGCTTTCTCGCGCACGCGAACGACCTCGCCGACAAGCTCGCCGCGGGCGTGCTGCCGCCCGACAAGGCCGCGACCGCGCCGCATATCATTTTCAACGACCGGCTCGACGCGGCGCTCACCGCTTTCTTCCTGATCACGACCTGGGTGATCGTGATCGACATGCTGCGCGTCTGCTATTGCGCCTTGCGTGGCCATAAGCACCCGCCGCTCAGCGAGGCGCCGCACGTGCCGAGCCGGCTCGTTGAAAAGTGGGTGAGGGATTGAGCATGAATAAACCGCATTGGTGGAACACGCTGTGGTCGGGCCTGCGCCGGGTGAGCGGCGACGATGCTTATGAACGTTACCTCGCCCACTGGCGCGAGCACCATGCCCATGAAGGCGGCGAGCCGCTCGATCGCAAGGACTTCTTCAAGGCCGAGCAGGCACGCAAGTGGAATGGCGTGCGGCGTTGCTGTTGAAGATGGATCCCGTCATGTGGGCATTGTCTCCCGGATAATTGTCTTAAATTTTTCCTGGGATCACAGGATTAGATTGACGCTGATGGATGAGCAAGCTATATAATCTAAGTGAGCTTTATTCAACGTGAAGCGTTGACCTCATATATTCATCTCCATGAATGCATGAGTCGCTAAAGGCAGCGACCACCCCGCAGTGCAATTCTGATTTTACCTCTTTGGAATTTCCGAATAGCTGTGCCAGCATTAATAATTTCAAACCAAGAGAAAAAGCGCAACGAGGGCGATTGATATACTTGTGGCGACCGCCTAATGAAAATCAAAGTCGTAATAATGTAAAGGAGTAAATGATATGGAAGGCGTATTGGTAATCGTTGTGTTAGTCCTGCTGGTCATTTTTTTGGCAAAACGCGTGTAAAAAGAATTTTTGGTCCCGTTGCCGACGCTGTCGGGGGCGGGGCCAGAACCAACGATAAATACGGCGCGGCGCGTTTTCCGAGTGGAACTTCATGCAGCTTGAGGTCGATCGTCTTTGCAAAATTTATAAAGGGACGAGAGGTCTGCAGGCCACGGACTTTACCGTCGAAAAAGGCGAGTTGATCGCCGTGGTGGGGCATAACGGCGCGGGTAAGTCGACGCTGTTGAAGATGATCGCAGGCTGGCTGGTACCGGATAACGGACGGGTGCGGGTCGACGGGATCGATCTCGGCGACAGGCGGGCCCTGGTTAGAAAAATCGGTTTCGTCCCGGAAACGCCGAACCTCTTCGATTTCTTTTCGGTGGAATATAATCTCGTGCTTTTTGGCCGCCTGTTTCAGGTTGCCTCTTCGCGTATCGAAGAAACGCTGCAAGAATTCAATCTACTGCCATTTCGCCATAGCAAAGTGCAAACCTTGTCGAAAGGTTTGAAACAGCGAGTCAGTATAGCCCGCTCCTTGTTGGCGGATGCGCCTCTCCTGCTCCTGGACGAACCGACTTCGGGACTCGATTTTGAAATGACCAGGGAAATTTACCTGTCGCTCGGTAAAATCCACGCGTCGGGCAAGACCATTCTTTTTACTTCTCATCGACCCGAAGAAATTAAAAGCCTGGCCACCCGGATCATGGTGCTGCATCAAGGCTCGCTGGTTTTCGACGGGCAACCTTCGGCATATTTCACGTCGAACATTCATCAGACTCTTTATTCATGATCAGAAATGTCGCGATATTAATCGCCAATGACCTGGCCATCGCCTTCAAAAACAAAACGCTTTATTTAGTCTTATTTATTCCGCTTTTTGTCTTCGTGGTATTGCAGCTGGTGGACGGCAACCGGCTGGAGACGCAAAAAATAAAAATCGGGCTGGTCGAACACGCGCAATATACGCCGGCGTTGCTGCAAAGCCTGCGGTCGGCCGACCGCGTCTTTACGATTTCCTGGTTTGCCGATCAAGCGGACGCGCAACGCTGGGTCAAGGAAAAAAACGGCGATGGTGTTTTAATCCCGTCCGCCGAGCAAGCCGAGGGCGTCACTTTAATCGTGCTGGCGAAGGCCTCCTTTCAAACCCTGGCCATCGTCGAAGGTGTTTCCGAGTTGCAGCGGATGCTCGAGGGGAAAAGTAAAAGCTGGATTTCGGAGATACATTCCCTGCAAGAAGAGGGGATACAGCAGCAAATGCTGCCGACCTGGATTTTAATGCTGGTGCTGCTGGTCGGATTCATTGTCCTGCCGGCGCAAGTGGCCGAAGAAAAAGAAAAGAAACTCCTGCTCGGGTTGTTGCAGACTCCGATAAGCGAGGTGGAATGGCTGCTCGCCAAGGTCGCCTTGGGAATGATTTTAATCGCCATTGCGGCGGCACTCCTGCAATTGATGGCGGGCGTTGATTTTGGCCTCGTAAGCGGCTGGAGTTATTTCGCCTTCCTAATGGTCGGCGGTTTCTGTTTCAGCGCCTTCGGAATTCTAGTGGGTTTTTTATGCCAGACTCAAGCGAGTGCGCGAACCTTGGGAGTGCTGTTTTACCTGCCGCACCTGCTTCCTTCGGCACTTTCGGATTTCTCCCAGGAATTAACCAAAGTCGCGCCGTTAATTCCCTCATATCCCTTTTACGAACCGGTTAAATCGATTTTGTTGGAAGGCGCCGGCCTCTTTGAATTTCCTGTGCAATGGCTGGCCCTGTTCGGAATCGGTGTCTTCACATTATTTCTATCACACCGCTTGATGAAAAAACGCTGGCTGATGTAACGGCGGTCGTTGAAAGCCGCTGTGCTGTATCCATCGGGCGCGATGCCCAATTTCAGTACATGGCTTAAGTTATACGGCTGGCTTTTCCAAAATGAAAGGTTATGCTTTTCTATAGCAAGTCGTTGATCATCCGCTGCGATGCAGTGTTTGGCCCGCAGTGCCGTCTCGGTGATTCAAGGTGTAGGTTCTTTAGCCGGACGACATGCGGCGCCGGCCTCTCACGGAATTCAAAGTTCCGCCCTAGCCCATTCTGGTGAGTTGTCTGCCCGCAAATCTCTTGGATATCTGATCCGGTTGATCGTTCCGGCCCTGTCGAATCAAGTCGGCCCTAATGCTAGCCCGTCTTCATCCTCGGTTGACACTCACCGGTCATCGGCACCCCGCTTGCAGATATTTGCATTAATAGAAGGACCGCGACATGAATCCACAAGCCCGTAAGCGGCTGCGCATCGCCGCTTGGTCGTTGGGCATCCTCGCGGTGCTGGCCATCGGCATCGTGCTGTGCGAATGGGTCGGCTGGCCTTTTCTGAAGAACCCTTTGCAGAACAGCCTCGCGCAGCGGCTGCAACGGCCGGTCGAGTTCGGTGATGAATTCAGACTCAAGTTATTCGGTTCGATACGGCTCGACGCCAGCGCCTTGCGCATCGGCCCGCCGGCCGATCTTGCCGCGGATTCGCCGTTGGGCGGTGATCTGGTCAACGCGCGTAACGCCCACCTGGAGATTCCGTATTCCACGGTCTGGCAGATCATTCGAAAACAGGATCGGCAACGGCCGCCACGGATCACGTCGTTGCGTTTTGACGAGATCGACGCGGCGCTCAAACGCACGGCCGACGGCCGCGCGAATTGGGTATTCACGACACCCGCGCCGGAGGAGGCCAAACAGCCCGCATCGTTGCCGATCGTCGACGAACTGGTGGTCGAGCGCGGACGTCTGGTGTTCGATGATGCCATTCTCAAGATTGCGCTCGACGCCAAGGTCAGCACCCATGAAGGCGCGCGGGCGGGCGAGATGAATAAACAGCGTGGCCTGCTCGTCGAAGGCCGGGGCCAACGCGAAGAACAGCCCTTCGATTTCCGCGTTACGTCATCCGGCGTGTTGCCGCTGGCGGCGCGCGATGCCTCCAGCGTGGTGCCCATCACCATCCGCCTCAACAGCGGCGAGTCGAAGTTCGGTTTCGACGGCGCAGGCGCCGACCTGTTCAGCCTTCAAGCTATCGATGGCGAGGCGACGCTCGCCGGCCAATCGCTCGCCAAGGTGGGCGACGCGCTCGGTCTCACCCTGCCCACCACCGAGGCCTTCACGCTCAAGGGACGTTTGAGAAAATCGGGTCAGGTCTGGACCCTCGAACAAGCCGACCTCGCCGTGGGCGACAGCCGGCTGGGCGGCGAATTCACGGTGGACCGCCGTCCCGCGGTGCCGCTGCTGACCGGTCAACTCACCGGCTCGCGGTTGGTGCTGGCGGATTTGCTGCCGGCCTTCGGGGCGGCGAGGCCGGGTACCGGTAATCCCAAGCCGCCGCCGGGGCAGGTGGTGCCCGAAAAAGAATTCGACATTCCCGCGCTGCACGCGATGAACGCGGACGTGAAAGTGCGCTTGCAGCGCGCCGAACTCGGCGATCTGTTTCGCCAGCCGTTGGCGCCGTTGGAAGGCGACCTCTCGCTCGATGCCGGCGTGCTGACATTGACCAATGTGCTCGCGCGCGCGGCCGGCGGCGAAGTTAAGGGAAAGCTGGGTCTGGACGGAACGCAGGAAAATCCGCTGTGGACGGTGGACCTGCGCTGGGCCGGCATCGAACTCGACCAGTGGCTGAGGCCGCGCAACGCGATGTCGCAATCGGATAAACCTTCCGGCGAGAAGCCGGGTTATATCTCGGGCAAGCTCGGCGGTCACGCGCAGCTCGAAGCGCGCGGCAAATCGACACAGCGGATGATTGGGTCGACCGACGGAACGGTCCAAGCGTGGGTGCGCGATGGAACGATTTCCCATCTGGTGATCGAGGCGGTCGGCATCGACATCGCTCAGGGTCTCGGCTTGCTGCTGGTCGGCGATGACGCGCTGCCGATGCACTGCGCGGTGGTGAAGGCCGATGCGAAGAACGGCACTTTTACACCGGAAGTCGCCCTCGTCGATACCCGTGATTCGACGGTGTTCATAGAGGGCAGCGTCTCTCTCGCCGACGAACGTTACGCGCTCAAGATGACTTCGAAACCGAAGGATATTTCGCCCGCAACTTTGCGTACGCCGGTGCGGATGGAAGGCAGTTTCGCAAAACCGGAACTCACGCTCGAGAAAAAACCGATCGCCGGCCGGGTGCTCGCCGCCGTGGCGCTCGCGGCGATTCATCCGCTGGCCGCGCTGATCCCGTTTTTCGATGTGGGAGACAAGGACGCGGTGGACGGCTGCCGAAATGCCTTGCAGCGGTTGCGCGATGCCGACGGACCCGCGACGGCGCGCGTCGAGCAGGCGCCCAAGCCCGCGGCCCGCCAAGAGACCGCACCCGCGCCGCCCGGCGAATAGGTTCGATGGATTGGAGCCGCACTTTGCTGTAGCGAGCGCCACGCTACGCACATGATGAGGTGGTTAAACCGGTCAAGACCGCTTGGAAAAATCGCCCGCCGTTGTCCGTGACAAGACGCGCAATCCCGGTTTTCGCGGACGGTTATTTCAATGGCGAACCGTGTTGATCACGCGATTTGCGGCGGTTGCGGCGGATCACTATGAACACCGAGACGAGTGCGACGGCGAGGGTGAGCACGGCGACCACTTCGACGATGATGAAGATTGTGGGTATGGAGGACATGGATTTCCTTGGTTGGCTTTCCTCGGCAGCAAGAGCTGAAAATATATCAATCTTATTAGTGGCGCCGCGCGCATCGACTGAAGCGGGTCGCAAATCGTGTGCGCGATCGCGCCCCTGCCTGCTTGGGTCGTATGAAACGCATGTCCACCGCTCCAATGATCGTAAGTGATATTGCTTTATTCCAGGCTCCACTTGATCTGGAACTCGATCTCCTCTTCGCTGCTGGACCTTTCGTGCTCGACAGTAAATTCGGCGCGGACCGGAACATGGATACGCTCCCCGGCAATTTGGATTTCAAAGCGCTCGCCATGTTCGATGGCATCCGCCAAGCGGCGGAGCTTGGCCACGAACTCGGCTTTTGAATAAGCTTTTTCCACATCTCGCTTGCTGTTTGAAGGCATCTTTTTACCTCTCCTAGAAATTGTGGTCTCACGGTTTCTCGATAGTCGCCATGCCGCCGTCATTGCGTAAATTGCACAGGCGCCGGGGACTAGATTTTCGCATCATACTGCAAATCCATCCCCATTTGCCGCCGGTCGATTGTTCACCGCGCGTCCTCGTCGCCAAGTTGGTCCATCGGCGCCGCATTGAAAGTTGTACTGAGCACAACCTGGTTCAGGCACCATTAAATCCCTTCTTTAAACGGGGAAAGGCTGGATTGAGATTAAGGGTCATCGTGATGCGAAAGGTTTGGCGCTTCTTCAGCGTCGCAACGGAATGACCGGCGCGGCCGGCATGGCAAGCCGGCGATCCATGATCTATGCTTTTTTAAGGCTGATAGATTTACCGCATAACTCCCCCAGCAAAACTGTCTTGGAGAAATCGCTTGCCTCCGGAAATGATTTTGCCGGCCCTGCTGGTTTTCCAAGGCGTCGTCGGCGGTGTCGATACGCTGGTTAATCACGAAATCATCGAGCGCTTGCCGCACCGCGTCGAAGCGCGCAACGAGATCGGCCTGCACTGGATACGCGAAACCATTTACGCGTGTTTGTTCGGCGGTTTGGCTTGGTTCGAATTTCATGGCGCCGCGGCGGTGTTCATCGTCGCGTTGCTGATCGGCGAAATCATCGTCACCGTATGCGACGAATACATAGAAAATCAGATCCGCGTCCTACCGCAGAACGAACGGGTGCTGCACGTATTGCTCACTCTCAATTTAGGGCTGGTGATCGCCGTGCTGGTGCCGACCCTGATCGGTTGGGGCAGCTTGCCCACCGGATTGGCGCCGGTCGAATACGGATTGCTTTCCTGGATACTCAGCGGGTTCGCCTTGCTGGGCGTAGGCTGGGCAATACGCGATTTTATCGCCTGGCGAAAATTGCGGCGCTTGAGCGGCGCGAGCGCTGCGTGATGAAGTCAATACAAGAGACTGTCCAATTAAACGCAATACCTCTGCGATTCGGCAAGGGCTTTCGCGGTGCTTTAGGCAAGACTAGAGTGTAATGCGGGAGAGTCTATAGATACGCTTGTTTCCTCACTCAATCACTATTCCCAATTCAGAGCAGGTAGGATGCGGTGAGCATCGCGATCCGCATCAATCGTGAACGGTGCGGTTCATTTCATTCACCGCATCCTACTTTTTCTTTACGACCAATGATGCAGAGCAACAGATTTCGGTTGTGCAAAGCGAAAGCTTCTTGAAATGCCGTCCCCTTCGAATCGCGACGTAGCGCTACCAAACACAACTTCTTCTGTCGTTGACCAGCCGTAAAGTATGGAACCATACAAACCGGAATTGAGGCTATGTTTGGATTGCTCGTCTGTCTTGAGCCTGATTGTTGCTCTCGAAAATGGGTGGCTTTCCCCAAATGTGTAGATTGGTAGACGCGCCGCGGCTCGAACCGCATTGGCAAAGCATTCCGATTTCGTGCTCGCCTCAACTTCGGAAGAGGCGGCCATTCTCTCTATAAATTGAGCGAGATCTCTTGAGCAATTTAGCAGAAGCAGAATTGCTTCCCAAACAAGGGTTGTTATAGAGAAAGTATCGTTCTGGGCATGGAACGTTCTGCTTGGGCAGACCACTCCAGACTCGACTCCTTCAATAAAGTAACCGTGTAAGCACCCTTCCTTACCGGCTTTCGAATACTCCAAAGAGAACATTCGTATCCGAGCCTGCTGATGCTTTAGGTTATTTGCCGCAGCCGACAGAAAGCGCTTGTGCTCTTTAAGACGCTTGTCGAGTTGCCGATAGTATGGGCTCTTGTCCCGCAGTTGCTTCGACTTAAAGAATCCGGACGCAATTGCATATATGTCATCAACGTGCTCGGCCGCCGCGTATAGCGATAACTCGATATAGTCAATCACCTCCTCCATTAGCGCATTTTCTTTCTTCAGTAGATCAATTTTAGAAGAGGCCAAAAAGTAGGATTCCAACCTGCTGCACAAGCGAAATAGCTTATTGCATAGGCGCGACGTCGAAACGTTGTAAATTCCTATAGGCAGGCGAAGGTTGCTTGTTGTATGAAAACAGCGCTCGACATTTACTTTCAACAAGACAAGGTGCGCTTGAAGGCTGGATGGCGCTTCTTTCGTAAGATCGACTTCGTAGATTTCCTTGCTCACGATTGAATCTTTTCCGAGCCCGCCCTAACTTAAAGTAGACATCCTAATTGAAATGGCTAATAAGTAAAAATTGGGGTAGATTCATTTTATTATTTAGCCAATTACAAACTACTACGCATTTGACATAGCTTTTTGTGGCTTGCCGGGTGCGCACTTTTCAATCCGCCTTCTTACTATTTCTTCCACCTTGTCTACGAAAGATGCTATCCAAAGGGATAAATAAATCTGTCTTGGTTTTCGAGGTCAAATAAGTTCCTCATTGGGCTCCTTTGGTAAGCGGGCTAAATTTGCATTCAATGCATCTGCGTCGATTTGCGGCGCTGCGCCCGGCGCGTATTTCTGAGGCATTGCTGCAAACATATGAGGCGTTACGATACCAAGAAAAGCCTGCAAGTCTAGCCCATTGGATATAGCCGGAATAATCGGCGCGTCGCTATCGGCTGTTGTGCCGGTATAATATCTTTGCCCGCCACCACCCTTATGGACCCCTGATTTTTTATGTCGCCAGGCGACGATACAGCGTGGACCAACGGAGTTGTTTGTGAGGCCGAGATGAACCTTGTAATTAAGAGTGGCAAGATAATCAGTAACTGCGGTTGCTGGGATTTTTAGATTGTCGTGCGCGCGGACTACGTGAAGTAATTCGCGAATCCACTTCTTGTCTTGCACTAAATAAGCTAAACCAGAGCCCCCGATGCTTAATCGTGGGGTTCGAGGTGATTGATTTGTCGTCGTGCCCACGATGTGACGTATGTAGCGAAAATTGTAAGTCTTTCGATTGGGCGCAAAAGCAATATCGATAGAGTAGAAACGTGGCTCATCGTTCATGAATGCTGGGATAAAGACGCTATGAGCAGGCTGGTTGGGTCCCACCATTCGCGATAGGTGCCGGGGAAACTGCTTTTGAAGAGCTGAGGCAAGCACGCCTAACGACTTCTCAAGCGGCAGCTTTCTACCTCGTAGTACCGCACTCATCCAGTCTGCGGGCTCGGTTCCTTTGGTAGTCGCGCCAAGCCCAGCATAGCCAAGAATGGCGACCCCATCGATTGTCTCTAGGAACATTAGCTTGCAAGCGTCGTCTTTGGGTGGACGACCAGGGTGGGATAGACGTCTATCGGCCAGCAGCCAGATCGTTTCTGGGCCATTAATCGTGAGTATGAGGGTCACTTCTAATCCCCGTATTTGAGCTGCATGCTTATTTTGAATTAATACTATTGCTATGTGTGCTGCCTAACGTGT
Source organism: uncultured Gammaproteobacteria bacterium (assembly GCA_963729605.1). Classification (GTDB taxonomy): domain Bacteria; phylum Pseudomonadota; class Gammaproteobacteria; order DRLM01; family DRLM01; genus CAKKSB01. Next base: position 326,780 of record CAVSNY010000007.1, read on the forward strand.
ATTAGACACCCTAATTTTTGCGTCTTTCTTTGCGCCAGGCTGGTGTGTAATTCTGTATAAAAATTGGGACAGATTTATTTTATTCTCTCGTCAATCACAAACTACTACGCATTTGGCGCAGCCTTTTGCGGACTGCCGGGGGCGCGCTCAATCCGTCTTCCTACTATTTCTTCTACTTGTCTACGAAAAGATCCTCTCCAAAGGGATAAATAAATCTATGGTTTTGCAGAACCATGCGGCGGAACGCCCTTTGGGCTTCCGCCCTACGAGCTTGCGGCACGTCGGCTGCATGGAAGGTTGAGCCGCTTGAAAAGATGCGCCCGCAAGCGGGTCATTTGCCGCCTGTCTTAAGAGGCGGGGTGCCCTCTTTGAAAATTCCTCGCAGCTGGTTGCGAAACTCGGGGCTGTCATCGTGCCCGTGCACGGCCATGGCGTGTTGCACGGCAGCCTCCAGGAGCTCTTCTTCGCTGTCGGCCGATATGGCGATCGTGCAATTCATTTCGCTTGGAAATTCACGGCAGTCTATGTATTTGCGAGCCACGATGACCTCCTTCAAACTGTGAATGAGTGCCGTTGGTTTGTGGGTTAGTTGCTGGGTTGCACCCAAGTCCACCGTAGCGCCTAAGTGTATTGGACCACCTAATTGGCGTCTTCTTTACGCCAGTGTGGTGCGTAATTCCAGCATCGTCAATATGGGATAAATAAATCTGTCCCGATTTTGCCCTCAAGCGTTATGCCGCTGGAAGGTAAGGCTAAAAGGGAATATCTTCATCGATGGTCTTGGGCGTTGGCTTCCTAAGCACAAACAGCGATTCGTTGTTCTCAACCCAACTCCACCCCGCGTCCGTAAGCCGCGCTGTGCTGTAGACGTGGTCTCGGTGTTCGTCCCATTCTTCTTTGACCTCAATGAGTTTCTTAGACGCAAGGCGGCGGAAGGCGAGCGAAAATCCGATTGCTGTCAGCCCGGAGCGTTCTGAGTCTTCCTTGAGCGAGTAAACGGTCGCGGCGGCGCCAGGAAGTGCTGTGTCACCTGCAAGTATTGCGAGTACCATCAACTCAGTCTGGGTTAGACCTTGAGTCGGAGCTATCTGTTCAGACTCGGTGATCTGGCGCAGGGCCTCCGTCTTGTTCAGGAGGGCCTTTATACGCTCAGTCAAAGCCGCCTTCAGATTCTCGAAGTCGCTCGATGACTCAGGCTTGTAGTTGATAACCGTTCGGTGCTGAATGTGGAATGGATACCTCCCGGAGGTTCGTTCGTTGGAACATACCATCACTACCGGACGGCCCGATGCAAAAGCAAACCCCAGTTCGTACCAGACGTTCGGGTTATCGGTTGTGATGTCGGCAAGGCAGACTGCTGCGTTGCGGATACCTTGCTCAATGGCGTCGATCGGTACCTCTACCCCGGGATCGCGATCGACCCGGTAAGCCTCAAGACCGGCCTCTTTAATAGAGGGGACATAGATGTCATCGAAGCGCTTGTCGAACTTCCCCGCGTCAAAGGGCTGGATCACGAAGCAATTGGGCATACGAGTCTCACAAAGGTATAACGTGTATTAAACACCCTAATTGGCGTCTTCTTTACGCCAGTGTGGTGTGTAATTCCAGCATCGTCAATATGGGACAAGGGTCGATAAGGAATTGCTAGTTTTATACGGCCCAATGAAAAAGTGTCACCACCTCGTTGCGCGGACCGTCCAAGTATCTTGATACCTCATACGCTTGCGGCGGGATGATTTATCAATCATCCACCGCCAAAAATCACCCCGCTCAAATCCACGTCGCGGAGGTCGGCCATTTTGATGCCGGCTTCGTCGATGTGCGCGCCGGTGAGGTTGGCGCCGGCGAGTTTGGCGCCCAGCCATTTCGCGCCGCGTAAACGCGCGCCGCTCAAGTCGGCGCCGCTGAAGTTGGCGGCGTTCAAGTCGGCGCGTTCGAGATTGGCGCCTCGCAGGTTGGCCAGCCGCGCATCGGCGTCGCGCAGATTGGCGCCGCTGAGGTTGACGCCGCTGAGGTCGAGCTCGACCAGATTGGCGTCGAGGAATTCGACGCCGGACAGGTCGGCGCCATGCAGGCTGGTGCCGGCGTAACTCAGGAGCAGGATGAAGCCGCGGCGGTCGTAGATTTCGATCATGATGGTGATGGATTCTCTGAGGGGTGGGATGATTCTAAGCGTATTCGCCGATGAAGTTGAGATCGGTGTGGCCGCATTTGCGGCCGGCCAGACGGCAGGCGGTTTCCAGTGCCTCGGCGAGCGTCAGACGGCGGACGAGGGCGTCGATGATGCCGGCGTTGAAGGTGTCGCCCGCGCCCAGGGTGTCGACGACCCGCGGCGGTGGAAAGGCCGGGCTGTGGATTAATTGGCCCCCGCGACTGAGGGCCCAGGCGCCGGCCGCGCCCCAGGCCAGGACCAGGTCGGCCTGCGGCGCGCGGCGGTGCATGTCGTGTAGAAACCGCGCGGGTTCTCCGCCGGCTTGGGCTTGCACGTAGGCGCGGGAGAACAAGAGGAGGGTGGCCAGCGGGAAGAGTTGTTCGATGCCGGGACGCGGTTTTTCGATCTCCACCGAGCGCGGGGTTTGCGGGCGGGTGACGCGGGCCAGTTCGAGCATGCGGGCGGTGTCGGCGATGTTGCGGCCTTCGAAATGCAGCCAATCGAAGCCGGCGAGATCGACGGTTTGAAAATCTTCGTAGCGGTATTCCGGCAAATCGCGGTAGTGCACGATGGTGCGCGAGCCGTTTTGTTGATTCAGCGTGATGTAGGAGGTGGGGACTTTGCCGTGGGCGAGGCGTCGCACCGGGCCGAGGTCGATGCCGAAGCCGTTCAAGTCGTCGGTGATGCGCGTGGCGTCGGACTCGTCGGCCAGCACGCCGCCCCAGGCACAGTCATGGCCGAGCTGGCTGAGCACCACCAGGCTGTTGGTGCAGTTGCCGCCGCGGCGCACGCGCTGCGCCAGGGCGCGCACCTCGGTGTCCTCCGGCGGGTAGGCGGCGACGGTGTTGATGATGTCGAGAGTGGCGATGCCGACGCCGAGGATGTGGGCCATGGCTCAGTCGGGTTTCTTGGGCCTGTCCCGGCGCATGACGGCCAGGGGCATGACCGTGATATTGATGACGTTGAGGATGATCCAGACCACGGCCATGTAAAAAAAATGTATCTTGTTGCCGGTGAAGTGGTACATCCCGAAAAACCAGATCACGTTCCAGGTGTGGAAGAAATACAGGATGGCGAGCGGGATGGGGTAGGCGCAGAGTTTGGCGCCGCAGTCGGAACAGTAGATGTTTTGCCACAGACCGGTCAGGAATTTCTCCTTTACTGAAATGGTCATCTCATTGCAGCGCGGGCATTGATAAGTTGACATGGCGCGGGCCGGTCTCCGGGTAAAGTGCTAAAGACTAGCATACTGCGTTTCCGGCGTGGGGTGGCGCGGATAAACCTGTTAAAATGCCGCTCTACTTTCATAGTCGCGAGATGTAGCAAGCCATGTTGCGCGTTCAACGCTGTTTATGGGTCGTACTGTTCAGTCTGGTGCTGGCGGCCTGCGATAAAAATACCCCTTTGATGGAGAAAGTGATAGCCGACGACCGGTCCGGGGCGGCCGTGCTGCTGGACGGCGGCGCGGCGGTGGATGAGCGCAATAATTACGGCTGGACCGCCTTGAGCCACGCCGCGCGGATGGGCCACACCGAATTGGCGGCGCTGTTGCTGGACCGCGGCGCGGACGTGAATGCCAAGGACGATTCGGGCTGGACGCCCTTGATGCGGGCCGCCATGAAGGGGCATGCGTCTACCGTGGAGTTGTTGCTCGAACGCGGCGCGGTGGCCGATCAAGCCGACCGCAATGACTGGGCCGCGTTGCATTGGGCCACCTCGGGCGGCCACCGTGAGGTGGTGGTGGCATTGATGAAGCACGGCGCGAATATCACGGCTCGCACCAAGGACGGCTGGACGCCGATGATGCTGGCCAGCAAAGAGAACTGGGAAGACATAGCGCAGCTGTTGCATCAGGCCGGCGCTAGAAAATAGCCGAAGACTAGGGAGTGAGACATGTCGATAAGTAAATTGATACAGGTGTTCATGCTGGCCCTGCTGGTGACGGCCTGCGGTGGAGGCGATAAGGGCGGGGTACCGGCGCCGATCGGCGATCAGGCGACCTTGGAGAAGCTGGCCGCCAGTTACGAGGCCATCGTCGAGAAGATGCCGGGCAATCCCTGGATGTTGCCGCCCAAGGATCGCAAGCGTTTCGTGGAGCAGGTATTCTCCGACAGCGGGTATCACTACGGCACGACCTTGCGCCAATTGGCGCAGGGCGGCTGGGAGACGCAGGATCAAAATTCCAAGGATTTGGTCGAGCTGGTGCTGATGCCGACCGCGAACCTGGGTCCGGATCAGACCATCGATGGGGTTTATAGCGAGGAGGAGTTGGCGGCGGTCCGCAAGCTCCAGGCGATATTGCGATAGGTGCGCCGCCATGCCGCCGCTGATCCTGCGCCACGCCCACCCCTGGAACGTCAGCCCCGCCGAGGCCGTCGCCTTGCAGCAGCGTTTGCGCAACGAGGTGATCACCCACGATGAGCTGGGCAAGGTGCGGCGGGTGGCGGGGGTGGATGTGGGGTTCGAGGAACAGGGACGGATTACCCGCGCCGCGGTGGTGGTGTTGTCTTTCCCTGACCTGGTGATGCGGGAACAGATCATCGCCCGCCGGCCCACCGAGTTTCCCTACGTGCCGGGCCTGTTGTCGTTCCGCGAGGTGCCGGCGGCGCTGGAGGCCTTGGCGCAATTGGCGGAGTTGCCCGACCTGGTGTTGTGCGACGGCCACGGCATCGCCCATCCCCGCCGGTTGGGCATCGCCTCCCATCTCGGGGTGTTGAGCGGATTACCGACCATCGGGGTGGCCAAGAGCCGCTTGGTGGGCGTGCACCCTCCGCTGGCGGAGGAAAAGGGCGCGGCGGTCGAATTGTATGATCGCCGTGAACTGGTGGGCAAGGTGCTGCGCACCCGCGGCCATGTGCGGCCGCTGTATATTTCATCCGGTCACCGGGTGAGTCTGGATACCGCCCTGGATTATGTGATGCGCTGCGTCACCCGTTATCGTCTACCTGAACCCACCCGTCAGGCCGACAAGCTGGCCTCGGCGGTGAGCCGCGCCAGACCCCGTGGCGCCTGACGCGGTGATTTTCGAGGCGGGTTCGCGCCGTGCGCGGGCGCTGCGTGCGAACTTAAAATGGCGTGTCGTGAATCAACAATGGAAATCTCCCTCCTCAAAAGAGGATGAGCGTGATGAAGCAGTTTGATTTTTTCATCGCGGGGCAAATCGTCCAGGCATGGCGAAGCCCTGCACCGGGATGGCGCAAGGTGCTTAGACCGGACAGGCGCCGGTGATGTGTCGTTCCATGCCGCATGGAAGTAAGACATGAATTGCCGCCGTCATCCCGGTTCGACGGCCGCTGCATACGGGCATTAACAGAGTGATGTCATGAAGTATTTTCTCGTTCGCGGCTGGATTTTCGGAGCGTTGGCGAGCCTCGGCGCGGCGGCGGCCTGGGCCGCGCCGGTTACCGAAGGCATGGTGCGGATTCCCGCCGGACCGTTTTTGATGGGCACCTCGCGCGACGATTCCCGCCAGCAGATACAGGAGTTCGGCGCGATCAAGCCTTGGTATGTCGACGAAAGGCCGCAGCGAAAAATTACTCTGCCGGCCTTTTGGATAGATCGATATGAAGTCACCAACGCGGAGTACCGCGAGTTTGTCCGGCAAACCAATTATTGGGTGCCGCCGTCGTGGCGCGACAACGGTTATTTATTGAATCCGGACCTCTTGCGGATGGCCGATCTGCCGACCCTGCGCCGGCTCGCCAGCGATACTTTTAAAATCGACGCCAACACCGAATTGATGGATAGCGAGGCGCTGTTGCGGGCCATTGCGCTGGCGCAAGCTAAGTTCGATTCCTTGCCGGTGACGATGGTGGATTGGGGCAACGCCAACGATTATTGCCGTTGGCGGGGCAAGCGTTTGCCCGCCGAGGCGGAGTGGGAAAAGGCGGCGCGCGGCGACGACGGCCGCGAATACCCCTGGGGTGATCAATGGGATTCGACGCGTTTGAACGCCAGCGGCGGCGATCGCTGGGACACCGGCACCGCGCCGGTGGGTTCCTATCCCAAGGGTGTTTCGCCCTATGGGGTATTCGATATGGCGGGCAACGTAATGGAGTGGGTGCAGGATTGGTATGGACCCTATCCCGGCAATAAATATCAAACGTCCGCCTACGGCAAAAAATACAAGGTGGTGCGCGGCGGCGGCTGGGGCGGGATGGGACATTACACGCTCGCCCAGTTTTATCGCAGCGCCTACCGACTTTACATGCAGCCGGGATCGCTGTTCGTCGATGTGGGTTTCCGCTGCGCCAAGGACGACGGCTGACGCTGAGGGGAATGTCGCGCGCGGGGTCTTGGCTCATGACGGGCGCGGCGACCGCCGCGTCGCCGAGCCTGTAAATATCCAATCACGCTTGAAACTCGGCGCGCCCGTATTGTGGTGCGCGCCAGCGCATTTTCAGCGGGCGGGTTAATCGTTCGCAGGGCGCGGCCAGCCGTGCAGATGGGCTTCGTCGCGGGCCTTGAGGCGATCGTCCCGCAGAGTCAACGCACGGCTGATTCGGTCGCGCAGAATCACCGCGTTATAGGGTTTGACCACGAAATCGTCGGCGCCCAAATTCTTGCAGCGTTCCAGGTTGACGTTGTCGCCCAAGGCCGAGACCATGATCACCGGCACATCGCGCCAGACTGGGCGGGCGCGAACGGCCTGCAACAACTCGCAGCCGTCCATGTTCGGCATCATGATGTCCAGCAAGATCAAATCGACGACGCGTTGTTCGAGCAGGGCGAGCGCCTCGCCGCCGCTGGCGGCGACCAGCGGCGTATGGCCGAGTTTCCTGACCCGCCGCGTCAACAAATCGCGATTGAATGCGTCGTCCTCCACGATCAAGATGCCGCGTGGCGGGTGCTCGGCCTCATCGATCTGCCGGCTTAATTTCAACTCGAAGAGACAGCGCCACATGCGGGCCTTGAGCAGAGGGAATTCGCAAGGTTTGACGATGTAATCGTAAGCCCCGAGGGTTTGGCAGCGATCGGCGCTGGATTTGTCATCGACGGCGCTGAACATGATGACCGCGGTGTCGTGCAGCCGCGAATCGTTTTTTATTTTAAGCAATACCTGATAACCATCCATCCCCGGCATCATGATGTCGAGCAGGATCAAATCGTAGCGTTCCACTTCCAGCATGTTTAACGCTTGATGGCCGTCGGCGGCGTATTCGACGGTATAACCTTCGCGCAGCAGCCGGCGGCTGAGGATGTCGCGATTGGATTCTTCATCGTCAACGATCAAGATGGATGTGTTGGTATGGCCCATACTATTTCTTAATCAGGATTTCGGTCGGCATGGCGGCGGTCGTTGCTTGTATAGCGGCGGGGATCATGAAGAATTGATCGGCGGCCGACATAAATACTCAAGTAGGGTTTTTGACTTTTTTGCTCCGGATTGACGCGGCTCGTGCCCCGGGTCAGCGTAGTTTCTTTAGAAACGGGGGTTTATGAATAAGGACATCTTTTCCGGCAAGACTTCGTTGAGGGTGCGGGCCTTGTTTTTGGGCGGACGGCTCGACCTCAAGGGTTTGGAATCGAGCCGCTTATTGCCGGCCTTGCCCCTGCTCATCAACGTGGGAGACCAAGGTTGCGCGGTGTTGTTCCGTTACGGCGCGGTGGTGGTGTTTAATCTCACGCCCATGGAAGAGCTGTCTTTTCTCACCCATCTTCAATCCTTGTTGCGCGATCCTTTCGACACGCCCGACAGTGAAATGGCGGAGTTGCTCATCAATCCGGCCACCGATGAACAAGTGGAGAACAGTGTCATCTCCGTCAAGGATGCCCGCCTGGAACGTTTGCAGGTGGTGGCGGATATCCTGGCCAAGTCGGTGGTGTTGGATCATTACGAAAAACGGGTGGCCGGCGTGTTCGATCGCATCGAACCGCTGGCGGAGCGCCTGCAACGCAAGGGGCGCACCGAATACCGCGATAGCGAGTTGTTGCGCCACATCGGCGGCACCTTGCTCATACAGCACACCACCGTGGGCCGCGTCGAGGTGGATGAAAAACCGGAGACGCTGTGGGAGCGGCCGGATCTGGAACGGGTTTACGTGCGTCTCGAAGACGAGTACGAACTCAAGGAGCGTCATCTCGCGCTGGAACGCAAGCTGGAGTTGATCTCGCGCACCGCCGAGACCTTGCTCAATTTGCTGCAACACCGCCGCAGTCTGCGCGTCGAGTGGTATATCGTGATCCTGATCCTGTTCGATATCGTGCTCAATCTCTTCGATAAGTTTTTATTCCGCTAAACCGCCGCCGGGTATGCCCGGTTGAATTTGGCGGCGAGGATGAAATCGTTTTCGTGCAGGCCTTTTATCTTGTGGGTGTAGAGCGTCACGGTGCAGTAGCCCCAGCCGAAACCGATGTCGGGGTGATGGCCTTCGCTTTCCGCGATCCGCCCCAGCGCATTGACGAAGGCCAGCGCCTCGGCGAAATTCTTGAAGGGGTAAGTGCGTTGAATCCGGGTGGCGTCGTTCGTCAAGAGCCAGCCGGGGGTGTCGCGCAGCAGCGTCTCCGCCTGGGTGCGGTCCAGCGGGGCGATGCCGCCTTGGCAGGGCGTGCATTTTTTGTCCGATAATGACATGGCTGATTCTCCGGCGAAAATATAACAAAGGATGCCGCGCAAGCCCGCGGTACGGTGCGGTAGAGTATGCCAGGCCGCGGAGGGCGACGGCGCGCTTCATGGGCTACACTTGAAATAGTAGATGATTTTCCGGCGGCCGCCGCGGGCTGTGTTGTTCGTCCCGGCGCCGCGCCCTCGCCGTTCCGGGAACAGGAGGATTTTATGCCTCAAGCTTACGCGTCTCTCACCCCGACTCGTTTATCGCCCCGCGTGACCTGCGCCAGGCCGGCGCTGCCGTCCAAACAGGTGACCGCCGACAGTCCCGCCGTGGAGGTCATGACCGATTTGCAACGGGTGACGGCCGTCACCATCACGCCCGGCGCCAGCATCGATCTCGCCAATCAACGCATGATCGCCGGTGGCGTGCGGCTGCTGCTGGTGTTGGACGAAGAGAAAAACGTCATCGGTTTGATCACCGCCAGCGACATACTCGGCGAGAAACCGCTGCAACATCTGCGCAAGCGGGGCGGCACCTTCAACGATGTGCTGGTGCATGACATCATGACTCCGCAGGACCAGCTCGAGGTGTTGTTGCTGTACGACGTGCTCAATGCGCGGGTCGGCGATATCGTCGCCACCCTCACCCGCTTCGGCCGCCAGCACGCCTTGGTGGTGGAGCAGGATGGCCGCGACGGTGTGCAAAAACTGCGCGGTATTTTTTCCGCCACGCAAATCGGCCGGCAACTGGGCACGGACGTGGTGACCACCGAGATCGCCACCACCTTCGCCGCGCTGGAGGCGGCATTGGGACCGTGATTCGCGCGGCGTATTGACGGAACCGACGAGTGATCGAGAAAACCGGCGGGGCTGCCCGGCCCCGCCGGATAAGCATGGAATTAAGTAAGCTCTGAATAATTCCATCCTGGAATTTTCAGCGCGCGGGAAAGTGAAAATGTGATTTTCGCTCCCCTTCATTTTCAATGGCTGACGCCATCGAAAATGGCGGCACATCCGTGTGTCGCGGGAACCTCTGAATAAATCAGAGGTTCCTTAACTGAAAGAGTGCCGCCGCAAGATGGTGTAGAGCTGATCCTTCAGTAGGGCGCGGCGCCGTTTCAGTGTGCCGAAATAGTCGTCGGATACCGGCTGGCTTTGTTGTTCCAGACCGTAAATTTTCTTGTCCGTTTCGTCGTATTCGGCGAGTAATTGCATGAAGTGCGTGTCGTTATGTTTGAGGCGGGAAATTTCCGCGTTGAATTCGGGAAATTCCTGTTCGATATCGTGACGGATGCCGTACATGTAAGTCCTCCCGTTCTTGTTGAGGATTGAGGGCCCAACGGGATGGCTGGAGTCCGTGATAAAAATGTCATTACCGGGATCGCAGCCAAGGACGTTTAGCCTGGCACGGGCGCCGCCGGCAAGTCAACCATCCCCCGCGCCGTGATATTTATCGCCTGAATTTTTAGAGGCCAAAACAAAAATCGTGATTTTAATTTTTCTCCAGTTTCCAATTACTTTCATGCTTGAAACGGTATGCGTCGCCAAGTGGAATAAAAAAATTTGGGATAAATAAATATCGCGGTTTGTAGGGAATGCAAGCTCGCTTTTATCAGTGAGCGATTGGGTCAAGCCCCGCCCTCTATTTTCTCGCGGGCTCGGGCCAAGCATGGCGGGCAATCATGAGTTTGGTTTTGACGCGATGCTGCTCACGGATCAATCGGCGCGTACATCGCGGAGCCGGTACCAGCCCAGCCCGACGAATTCGTGGAGGGCCAGCCGCGTAATGTATAAGGCGCGGGCGCTGGGCAGCCAGGCCTGCGGTTTTTTCAAATCGATGGTGGCGAAGCCGGTGGGCGCCGGGGTGACGATGAGTCCAGTGCCCGCGAAGCTCCGCATCGCGCGGGGCATATGCCAGGCGTGGGTCACGAGATAGATGTGTTGTATGCCGCGTTCGCGCAGCAAGGCTGCGCTGTTCACCGCGTTCTCCCACGTGGTGTCGCTGTGTTCTTCCGTTAGCAACACGGGAGTTTGGAAATCATTCACCGCCGCCTCCTTCAGCAAGACGGCTTCCGCGGGGGTGCGTCGATCGGGCGATCCGCCCGACATGATCAGCGGCAAGGCGGTTTGGCGGTGCAGATGCACGCCGTAACGCAGGCGTTCCAAGGCGAGGGGCGACAGGGTGTCGCCGCCGTATTCCGGCGCATCGAGGTAGCGACCGCCGCCGAGCACCACGATGGCCTGCGCCTCGCCTCGCGCCAAGTCGGCGGGGGCGAGGGCGGGATAGGTTTGCAGCAAGCCCATGAGCGCCGTGGCGGCCGCCGGCAGGCTGGACAGATAAAGCAGGATCAGCGCGCCGGCGATCAGCCGGGTGCCCGCGCGTGGCCGGCGGCGTATCAGCCACAGGCCCGCTGCGGCGATGATCAAAATGACGCCGGGCGGAAACAGCAGGGCTTCGATGAGCGATTTCATGACGCGCGCCGGAAGATCGCGGCCGGCGCCGCGGGGGAATATTTAGCCGGTTTTCTCGAAGAAACGGTAATTCCACGGCTCGTTGCGCTGGTCCGCGGGGGTGGTTTGCAACTGGTCACGCCGGTCTTCCTGCACGCGCAATTGATTTTGCTCGGCGAATTGTAGAACGAAATCGAACATCTGGGGGTCTTGCCGTTGCAGATCTTTCGCTACCACCAGGCATTTGGCGCCGCCGATCACGCAGGGATAGAGCGCGGGGGAATAACGCAGACGGCGGTCGCGGCCGTAATCCGCCCACAAGGTGGCGAGGCGTTCTATCCAATCGCCGGGGCGGAATTGTTTATTGCTGAGGGTGACGCCTTCGATGATGAGGCGGTCTTGGCGGTCCTCGCGGTGCATGGCGGTGGTCCTGTGGTTGAAGGGTGTCGCGGTATCGGGTCGGGGTTGACGGTCTCAACCCAGCGTATCGTCCCCGGGCAGGCCTTCTTGAATCCCCTCGGCGCGGAGGGCCTTGATGCGTTCGCGGCGTATGGTCTGGATCAACGCGTCGCCCTTGAGACCGGATGCCGCCAGCGCGCCGGCGTCCACCCGCATGGCGGCCTGACGCAGGCGGCGCAGCAGTGCGGCTTGCGGATAAGGCCGCTTTTCGAATCCCGGCCGGCCGGTGGAATCCGCCTCGCACGCCAATAAGAATAGCTCAAAGCGATCCGGACGGCGCAGGGCGTCCAGCGCCTGCAATAGGTCGAGGGCGGTGGCGGGACGCAGTTCGGCGGCGCGGTGGCAGACCCCGTGGTACTTGGCCACCAGCAAGGCCAGTTCGCGATACTCGTTGGGGATACGGAAACGCTGGCAGAGGGCCTCGATCAAGGCCAGGCCGCGCGCCTCGTGGGCGATGTGGCGCGGCCATTCCTCCGGCGGCGTGGTGCCTTTGCCGAGGTCGTGCAGCAGCGCGGCGAAGCGCACCCGGGTATCGTCGGAAAGCTCGGCGGCGCGGTCGAGCACCTGCATCACGTGGATGCCGGTGTCGATCTCCGGGTGATGCTGGCGCGGCTGCGGCACGCCGAACAGCTGGTCGAGTTCGGGAAACAGCCGCCGCAGGGCGCCGCAGGCGCGCAGCACCTCGAAGAACTGCGCGGGCCGTTGCTCGGCGAGGGCGCGGACCAGTTCGGCCCACACCCGCTCCGGCACCAGCGCGTCCACCTCGCCGGCCGCCACCATCCCGCGCATCAAGTCCAGGGTTTCGTCCGCGATCTCGAAACCCAGCGGCGCGAAGCGGGCGGCGAAACGCGCCACCCGCAGGATACGCACCGGGTCTTCGCTGAAGGCGGGCGAGACGTGGCGCAGCCTGCGTTGCGCGAGATCGGCCGCGCCGTTGAAGGGGTCGATGAGCGCGCCGTCGGCGGTGCGCGCCATGGCGTTGATGGTGAGGTCGCGGCGGCGCAGATCGTCTTCCAACGTCACGTCCGGCGCGGCGTGTACGGTGAAGCCTTTATAACCCGGCCCGGTCTTGCGCTCGGTGCGGGCCAGGGCGTATTCCTCCTGGGTTTTGGGATGGAGGAACACCGGGAAATCCTTGCCCACTTGGCGGTAACCCAGCGCCTCCATTTCCTGCGGCCTGGCGCCGACCACCACCCAGTCGCGGTCGCTGACCGGCAGGCCGAGCAGGTCGTCTCTTACCGAGCCGCCGACTTGAAAAATGTCCACCAGACTCCCCCCGCTGAGGCGGCGCGGCCGCCGGTGAATAAATTGGTTTTGAACCGCCAAGGCATCAAGGACGCCAAGAAAAGTCGCTTGAAGAAAAAATCTTGGCGCTCTTGGCGTCTCGGCGGCTAAGACATTTTTCAGCGTTCATCATGCTGATGGATGCCGTATCAATATTCGTGGCGCGCCTCCTGGCGGACGGCGTCGAAAAACGCATGTTGATTGCTCCGGCCGAGATAATAAGGTACCACGGCCTCCACGGCGGCCGGCGTCAAGCCGAATACCGCCGGAAAAGGTCCGTCGCATACCGCGGCGACTTGCATGGAATCGTAATTGTCGCGGGTGAAAGGTTTGCCGGGCAGACGGCCCATCACCGCCGCCTGCAAGCGCGACACGGCGTCGGGTAGGCCGATCAGGGTTTTCTTCATGCCCAAGACCTCCGCGGCGTATTGCACCAATTGCCGCATCGTGTAGGCGTGCGGACCGCACAGATCGTAGCGCTGGCCGAAGGTGGCCTTATTGTCCAGCGCGGTGACGAAGGCGCGCGCCACGTCGCCGACGAACACCGGCGCGAACCGCGCGTCGGGGCAGGGCAAGGGCAGCGGGCCCGGCAGTTTCAAGAGCGCGGCGAATTTGTTGAAGAAGTGATCGTCGGGTCCGAAGATCACCGACGGGCGGAAACTGGTCACTTGAATTCCGCTGCCCGCGAGGCTGTGCGCGAGGTCTTCGCCTTCGCCCTTGCTGCGCAGATAGCGGCTGGCGCCCTGGCGCGCGTCGGCGTTGAGGGCGCTCATGTGCAACAGGTGGCCGACGCCTTTTTCCCGCATCGCCGCGCCGAGTTTGCGCGGCAAGTCGACATGGACTTGGCGGAATTGGTCGCGGCGCGCCTCGTTGAGCACGGCCACCAGGTTGATCGCGGTATCGCAGCCGGTCAGCGTCCCGGCCAGTTCGGCGGGATCGTGGACATTGGCCTCCACCACCTCGACCGTGGGCAGCACCAATAAATCGCGATGACGTTCGCGGTGGCGGGTCGGCACCCGCACCCGGTGACCGGCCGCCGCCAGTTGATTGGCCAGCTGGCGGCCGACGAAGCCGCTGCCGCCCAGAACGCAAATCATGTGTCGCTTCATGCTCGGGTTATCCTTAAAACTAAAATTAGCAATGGCCCGGGATTGTCGCGGCGGGCCGCGCCGAGGTCAAGCCATGCCGGAACGCCGCGGGCGCGATGGCGCTGCCCGGCCCCCGCCGCGGGCCGGGTTATACTTGCGGGACATTCGCCAGGAGGCCGCCGCCATGCCCTACATCACCGCCAATCCCGCCAGCGGCGAAACGCTGCGGACGTTCCCCGAGTGGAAGGCCGCCGAATTGGAAACGGCCTTGAGTCAGGCGGCGGTCGCCGCGCCGCAATGGGCCGCCGCCCCGGTCGCCGAGCGTTGCCGCTTGCTGAGCCGCGCCGGCGAGATGCTCCGCGCCCGCCGCGACGAACTCGCCGCGCTCATCACCCTGGAAATGGGCAAACTCGCCCGGGAGGCCCGCGACGAAATCGAGAAATGCGCGTGGGTCTGCGATTATTACGCCGAACACGCCGCCGCCTTCGTCGCCGACGAAGTCATCGCCTCCGACGCCGGCCGCAGCCTCGTCGCGTATCAACCGCTCGGTACGGTGCTGGCGGTGATGCCCTGGAATTTTCCGTTCTGGCAGGTGTTCCGCTTTGCCGCGCCCGCCTTGGCGGCGGGCAACACCGGCCTGCTCAAACACGCCTCCAACGTGCCACAGTGCGCGCTGGCCATCGAACGCGTATTCCGCGACGCGGGCTTCCCGCCCGGCGTTTTTCGCACCCTGATGATTAATAACGCGCAGGTGGAAGGCGTGATCGCCGACCCGCGCGTACACGCCGTCACCCTCACCGGCAGCGAGGCGGCGGGGCGCAAGGTCGCGGCCGCCGCCGGCGCGCATCTCAAAAAGAGCGTGCTCGAACTGGGCGGGTCCGATCCCTTCATCGTGCTCGAAGACGCCGACCTCGACGGCGCCGTGCACGTCGCCGTGCAATCGCGTTTTCTCAACGCGGGACAAAGCTGCATCGCCGCCAAACGTTTCATCGTGGTGGCCGCCGTCGCGGAAGAATTCCTCACGCGATTTCAGATCGCGGTGGAAAAACTCGAGACCGGCGATCCCGCTCAAGCATCGACGACGCTGGCCCCCATGGCGCGCGCCGATTTGCGCGAGGAGTTGCATAAACAAGTCCAGGCCAGCATCGCCCGCGGGGCGCTGCCGGTGTGCGGCTGCCGGTCCTTGCCGGGCGACGGTTATTATTATGCCGCCTCCATACTCGATCGCGTGGTCTCCGGCATGCCCGCTTTTGATGAGGAACTGTTTGGCCCGGTCGCCGCCGTTATCCGCGCGCGTGATGAGGCCGAGGCGTTGCAAGTCGCCAATGCCAGCCGCTTCGGTTTAAGCGGCAGCATCTGGACTCGCGACCAAGCGCGCGGTGAAGCCCTCGCCCGCCAAGTGCAGGCCGGCGCCTGCTTCGTGAACGGCCTGGTGAAGAGCGATCCGCGTTTGCCGTTCGGCGGCGTGAAGGCGTCGGGTTATGGGCGCGAGCTTTCGTATCATGGCTTGCGGGAGTTCGTGAATGCGAAGACGGTGTGGGTGGGGTAGATATTTTTCCTTGATCGGGAAGATGTGGTGTATGGGGTGAGAAATGGGCGTAAACGATTTTCTGGATGATTTTTATTAGCGGCATCTGCCCCCGTTGCCGGCGTTGTTGGTTTTGCAATCCAATTGCGAAACGTTAAGAAACTCCGTTTGGAAAACGAAAAATTGAATAGGGCATCGAATCCCGTTGAAAGACGAAACCCAGTACCGCTCGGCATGCGCGCCTTTGCTGAGTGATTGAATGGCGAGTCGCCTTAGTGATCGTTCGCATGGGAATGGCGCCGACGGTGACGCATGACGAATTTATTATCGGCTTGTGAAGCTGTGCGCTGATGCAAAGCAAAAGCGTGGCTACATGCGCCTGATCGCGCGTTTTTAATGATCGACGACGCGGCGATTTGCTTTATCAGTTTTGATGATTTGTATATTCACTATCCTGCTAGACCTTTCCTCTTGACCGATGATTTTGCTTGTCGAATTTCGACGGACTCGCGCACTGCAATGATTCATGATGCCGGCTTTTGCATTACGGCTGTGCGTTTTTGTGCATTAAAAATGCCTAAAAACACCGGCTATTTTTAATCTCCAGCCTGATATTGGTTTAGATTTCTATCGTTTATGGGGACTACGGTGGATTTGGCCCGCCAATTGCTCTAAACAGGCTGGAAAGGTGAGTTTCGGATGGTGTCGAAAAATTCATTATTTCTACACAGTCTCTTCACAAATACGGTTTATCGTTTCGCCGTGTAGAGGATGACCGGGTAAAGGTAACGAATTCCATAGGAGGTAGTGCCATGAAGTATTTTGAATTGACGGAAAACATAAGTGATGTTGAACGGGTCTTCCGCGTGCTGTCGGGAGTAGTCTTGCTGGGCGTGACCCTGCTCGGCCCCATGTCGATTATGTACAGCACGATCTTCCCGATGTTGGGCGCCTATTTCATCCTGACCGCGATCATGAAATGGGATCCTGTCGGTTATATCATTCAAGTGATCTTGCGGCTGCTGAATCAGGTCGGTTCCGATGTTTCGGAGAGCGACTCCATTCATCGCGTCAAAACCATTTGATAGCCGCCCTTTGCCGATGAGCCAATAGCCACTGAACGAGATTTACCCACGATATTGACGATTCCCCAGTTTGTAGGAGCGGCACAGTCCATTCCCCACCCCCGTGTTTGGTACCCTCTCCCCCCTTCCCCTGCTAATGCACGGGGGAAAATAAGTGCCGCTCCTACTTTTTTTATTCTTTAACCCGTCGCGTAATTACCGCTTTTTCTTCGCCCGCGGATGGGCATGATCGTAGACCTTGGCCAGGTGTTGAAAATCCAGGTGGGTGTAAATCTGCGTGGTGGCGATGTCGGCGTGGCCCAGCAATTCCTGCACGGCGCGCAGATCGCCGCTGGATTCCAGCAGGTGACTGGCGCAGGAGTGACGCAATAAATGCGGATGCAGCGGCGTGTCCAGGCCTTGTTTCATTCCCCGGAAACGCAGGCGTTGCTGCACGGCGCGCGCGGTGATCCGGCGGCCGCGCCGGCTGATGAATAGCGCGTTTTCATCAGGGGCGGCGAGACTGTTTCGTGTGTGCAACCAGGCGTCGAGCGCGACGCGGGCGAGACGGCCGACCGGCACGATGCGGGTCTTGTCGCCTTTGCCGATGACGCGCACGGTGCCGTCATTGCGGTCGAGGTCGGTCAGATCGAGCCGCACGAGTTCGGCGAGGCGCAATCCCGAGGAATACAGCAGCTCCATCATGGCGTGATCGCGTTGCGCCAGGGCGGGTGATGATTCATCGGCGCCGGAACGGTCCATGAGGCGGCTGACTTGATCGGCGTCGAGCGCCTTGGGTAAGCGGCGCGGCGCCTTGGGCGCGCGCAGGCCGGCCGCGGGGTTGGCGGTCACCCGCTTTTCGCGCAGTAAATACCGGTAAAACGACCGCAGCGCGGAGAGCCGCCGTTGCAGGCTGCGGCCGCCGAGGCCGGCGCGGTGCTGGGCGGCGACGAAGGCGCGCAGGTGATGCGCGTCGACCCGCGCCCACGTTGCGACGCGTTGCTGGTCGAGGAAGCCGTGGACGGCGAGCAGATCGCGCCGGTAATTGCCGAGGGTGTGCGGCGAGAGGCGGCGTTCGATCTCCAGATGATGGAGAAACTCGCCGATGCGGCGCGTCTCCGCGTCGTCCATCGCCTTAACGCGGCAGGTGGCGGGCGATGGCGCGGCCGATCAGGTCGCCGAGATAACTCAAAAACAGCGTGCCCATGCCGGCGTGATAACGCTTGCCGTCGCGGCTGCCGATGCCGAGCAGGCCGTAGCGCGCCGGCGTGTCGCCGCCGGGGGCGCCGAGGGCCAGCACCACCGCCGAACCGATCTGGCCGGCCGGGTCTTGTTCCTGATCTTCGAACAAGGCGTTGAGCTGACCGCGGCGCAGATGCCCGCACAGCGGTTTGCCGGTGGCGAGCAGGCCGCCGAAGCTGGTATCGAGTTGTTCGGCCGGCAGGGACCGCAGGCGCAGCAATCCCGATTCGTCATATTCCGGCAGGCGCGGGGTTCTGCCGAACAGGCACAGCACCAGCGCGTCGGCGCGGAAGTCTTCGTGCAGGCTGTTGGCCAGCACCCGCAAGGTGGTGTTGAGGTCCTTGGCCTCGAGCAGGGCGAGGGTGAGCTGCTGCACCCGCTGATTGAGGCGGTCGTTGTCGCGCGCCACTTGCACCAGCGCCTGCAACTGGCGTTTGATGTCCTGATTTTGTTCGCGCAATACGATGACCTGGCGCTCGATGAGCGAGACCGCGCCGTGGGATTGATGCGGGACGTGGATCTCCGCCAGCAGGCCGGTGTGGGTGTTGAAGAAGTCGGGATGGTCGCGCAGATACTCGACGACGCTGTGATCTTGCATGGTGTCGGTGCTGATGCCGTGTTGCCGTGTGCTCATAGTTCTATCCTGCCCTCGAAGACCCGTTCGGCGGGTCCGGTCATCCAAACGGGATTGTCGTCCCCGCCCCATTGTATGGTCAAGCCGCCGCCGGGCAAATCCACGCTGACGGTATCGTCCAACACGCCCCAGCGCCGGCCCACCGCCACCGCGGCGCAGGCGCCGGTGCCGCAGGCGAGGGTCTCGCCGGCGCCGCGTTCGTAGACCCGCAGGCGGATGTGCCGCGGCGACACCACTTCCATGAAACCCGCATTGACCCGTTTGGGGAAACGCGGATGGTGTTCGATGAGCGGGCCGAGCTCGGCCACCGGCGCGTCGCGCACGCTGTCCACCTGCAGCACGGCGTGGGGGTTGCCCATGGAGACCGCGCCGACGCTGAGGCGCCGGCCCGCGATATCGAGGTCGTAACGCGCGGCGGCGGCCGCGGCGATGAACGGAATATCGACCGGGTTGAAACGCGGCGCGCCCATGTCCACCGTGACGCGGCCGTCGGCCTCGAGGCGGGGGCGGATGATGCCGCCGGCGGTCTCCACCACGATTTCGTTTTTATCGGTGAGGCCGCGTTCGCGCACGTAGCGCACGAAGCAACGCGCGCCGTTGCCGCATTGTTCCACTTCGCCGCCGTCGGCGTTGAAGATGCGGTAATGGAAATCGGTGCCCGGCGTGCGCGGCGCCTGCACCAGCAGGACTTGATCGCAGCCCACGCCGAAGTGGCGGTCGGCGAGGTGTTGTATCTGTTGGGAGGTCAGGCGCAGCGGGTGGGCCGTGGCGTCGACCACCACGAAGTCGTTGCCGAGGCCCTGCATTTTTGTGAAGTCGATGATCATGCTCGCCGTGATTAGGCTCCCCGTCGCTGGGTGTATTTATAATTCATCGGAAGTCTAGCAGGGCCGCGGCGGGCGCACCAGACGCCGAGGGTATGCCTTATTCGGGCGGGGCCGGAACGCGCACCACCGTGCCGGCCTGCGATTGCGGTTGCAGGGTGACGTGGTCGATGCCGAAACGTTCGTCGATCATTTGTTGCAAGCGCGCGAGGGTGCCGTCCCAATTTTTCAGGTCGGGGATGTTGACGTGGGCGGAAAGCACCACCCGTCCGGAAGCGAGGGTCCAGATGTGCAGGTCATGCACCGAGCTGACGCCTTCGACGGCGGCCATGGCCTGCCCCACCTCGCGCAGGTTGAGATAAGACGGCACGCCTTCCATGATGATGTGCAATACCTCGCGCAGCAGGCGCGCCGCGGAGTACAGGATCAAGACGCAGATGAATAATGAAAGCAGTGGATCGATGGGCAACCAGCCGGTGTAATAAATCACCACGCCGGAGATCAGCGCGGCGACCGAGGCCAAGGTGTCGCCCAGTACGTGCAGCAAGGCGGCGCGGCTGTTGAGGGTGCGTTCACCGCGGCTCAGCATCCACGCCACCACCAGATTGACGAGCAGGCCGACGAAAGCGATGGCCATTACCGCGCCGCCCGCCACCGGCACCGGTTGCCGCAGCCGGCTGATGGCGGCGCCGATGATGAGCGCGACCACCGCCACCATGAATACGCCGTTGATCAGCGCCGCCACCACCTCGGCGCGGCCGAGGCCGTAGGAATGGCGCAGCGACGGCGGCCGTTTGGCGATATGCGCCGCCAAGGCCGCCAAACCCAGGGCGGTGGCGTCGGACACCATGTGGCCCGCGTCGCCCAGTAGCGCCAGCGACTGCGCCCACCAACCGCCCAGCGCTTCGATCAGGGCAAAGCCGAGGATGAGCGCCACGCCCCAGAGCAGATTGTTGCCGCCGGGATGGGCGTGTGCGTGATGTTCGTGGTGATGATGCGCATGATCGTGCATGGATGAATCTTATGGAGAGTTGCGCCCACCCACAAGGGCGGCGGCGATTGCAATCGCCGGGGGCGGGCGCATAATCGAAACAAGGCGCGATGTTTTTTCAATACGGCGCATTTCGCGGGCGAGACCGCAAGGAGTAGGGGCCATGACCGAATTAAGCTCAGCTCAAACCCATCAATTCAAACAGCAACTGGAGAGGCGGCAGGCGCGTTTGCGCGAGGATATCCACGCCGAATTGCTCGCCGCCGATGGGCAGTCTTACAGCGAACTCGCCGGGCGAGTGCAGGACAGCGGCGAGGCGGCGGTGGCCGATTTGCTGGCCGATCTCAATATCGCGCGCATCGATCGCCAGGTGCAGGAGCTGGGGCGGATCGAACGGGCGCTGCTGCGTATCAAGACCGGCCGGTACGCGGTGTGCGGCGATTGCGGCGGTGAAATCGATTTCGAGCGGTTGAGCCGTTATCCGGAGGCCGAGCGTTGCATAACCTGCCAGGCGCAGCGCGAACGGGTCTTCGCCCACCAGGGCACGCCCAGCTTGTAGTCGGAACGCCGTTTCGGCGGTGCGGGCGGTACGCTGCAATCACGCATGTCTTGCGGCGCAACCTGGATCTACGCCGCGCGAATTCAAACCTGGCGTGGTCCACGCAAATACGTCGGCCCGCGGATTTCGTCGAGATCGGACGCATTCCTTGAACTTAAGGAAGCTCTGAATGATTCCATCCTGGAATTTTCAGAGCGCGGGAAGCGAATCTAATTTTCGCTTCCCGTCATTTTCAGTGGTGTCAGCCATTGAAAATGACGGTACATCCCTGTGCCGCGGGAACCGCTGAATAAATCAGAGCTTCCTTAAGGAATTATTCGGCGCGGATTTATTTTAGAGGGCGGTCAGGTGCGTGACATTGTCGCTAATATCGCCGGCCCGGCGTTTGAGGTAGGGTTATCGGCCCATGAATAAACAGATCAACACCGGCATGAGTTTCGGCTTGACCTCCGGTGTCATCACCACCTTGGGCCTCATGGTGGGTTTGCATGCGGGCACCCATTCGCCCTTGGCGGTGATCGGCGGGGTGGTGACGGTGGCCGTCGCCGACGCCTTGTCGGACGCCCTGGGCATTCACATTGCCGAGGAGTCGCGCGGCGATCAAACCACCGGCCAGATCTGGCAAGCGACCTTCGCCACCTTTCTCGCCAAGTTTTTCATGGCGCTCAGTTTCGTCATTCCTCTGTTGTTGTTCGACCTCACCCTGGCGGTGGTCATCAGCGTGGGCTGGGGCATGGCGGTGTTGGCGGTGCTGAGTTACCGCATGGCGCGGGCGCAGGGCGCCGCGCCGTGGAAGGTGATGGGCGAACATCTGTTGATCGCCGCGCTGGTGGTGGCGGCGACGCAACTGGTGGGTGTTTGGGTGGCGGCGACGTTTCAGGACGGCGATTGATGTCGCAGCTCATCCCGGGGTGCGGTGAGCATCGCCGTCGGCAAAGCGCCATTGAGCCGGCACCCCGTTACGGGATGCCGGCGTGTCCGCGTGCTGGTGTTTTGCCGCCCGTGGGGACGGCGGCGTGGAATCCCATTCCTTGGGAGAAATAAGACGCGGCGAGTTCAGAATGCCGGTTTTTCCGGGGCGGCCTTGTAACGTGCGACCGACGCGGTGATTTCCGCTTTGGCTTCGTCCGCAGCGGCCCAGCCTTCGACCTTGACCCATTTGCCGGCTTCGAGGTCTTTGTAGTGTTCGAAGAAGTGGGCGATCTGCGCCAGCAGCGAGGGCGGCAGGTCGTCGAGGCTTTTGCAGTTTCTGTAAAGCGTGGTGAGTTTATCCACCGGTACGGCGATCAACTTGGCGTCTATGCCCGCTTCGTCGCTCATCTTCAACATGCCGAGCGGGCGGCAACGGATCACCGAGCCGCTGATCAGCGGGATGGGGGTGACGACCAGTACGTCCACCGGATCGCCGTCTTCCGACAGCGTGTGGGGCACGTAGCCGTAGTTGCATGGATAGAACATGGCCGTGCTCATGAAACGGTCCACGAACATCGCCCCCGAATCCTTGTCGACTTCGTATTTGACCGGGTCGCTGTGGGCGGGAATTTCGATAATCACGTTGATGTCATGGGGGACATCACGGCCAGAGCTGACTCTGTCCAGGCTCATAGTGTTTACTCCTTGAATCGTCAAAAATTAAGGTCGGCGATTATACCATTGCCGCCGCCGTGACCGCTGGCCCATTTGCTAGCCCCCGATATTTTTCCTATGCTCGAAGTCTATCCCCACTCACTTTAGGCCGGGGCGGTGAGCAGCAAAGACGGCCGCGCTAGAAAGGGAAGACCATGCTGACCGCGGAGGTTTTACCGCCGTTCTTGGGTGTGCTGGGTTTGCTGGCGGCTTTCTTTATTTATCGATTGGTCCTGGGCTATCCCGCCGGCGAAGGCAAGGTGGCGGAGATCGCCGCCGCCATTCATCTCGGGGCCATGGTGTTTCTGCGCCGGGAATACACCGTGCTGGCGATCTTCGTGGCGGTGGTGGCGGGGCTGCTGGCCTTGTCCCTGGGACCGAACACCATGTTCGCCTTCATCGTCGGCGCGCTCACGTCCGCCAGCGCCGGCTACATCGGTATGTACACCGCCACCCGCGCCAATTCGCGCACCACCATGGCGGCCCATGAGCGTGGCCTGGCCGCCGCCCTCTCCGTGGCCTTTTTCGGCGGTTCGATCATGGGGCTGGTGGTGGCGTCGATGGGGCTGCTCGGTCTCGGCACGCTCTATCTTCTTTATGGCGGCGACCCCGCCACCGCCCATGTGATCCACGGCTTCGGCATGGGCGCCTCCAGCGTGGCGCTGTTTTCCCGGGTCGGCGGCGGCATCTACACCAAGAGCGCCGACGTGGGCGCGGATCTGGTGGGTAAGATCGAGGCCGGCATCCCGGAGGACGACCCGCGCAACCCTGGCGTGATCGCCGACAACGTGGGCGACAACGTGGGCGACGTGGCGGGCATGGGCTCGGACATTTTCGAATCCTATTGCGGCGCGATGATCGCCACCATTGCCTTGGCCGCCACGCTGACACTGGATCAGGTCGTCATCCTGGGTGAGCGGCAAGCGTTGATGTTTCTCCCGTTGGCCTTGTCCTCCGCCGGTTTGCTGTGTTCCATCACCGGCATCGCCCTGGTGCGGATGGCGTCGAACCGCCCGCCGGAACAGGCCTTGCGCATCGGCACGCTGGGCGCGGCCTTGTTGTTCATGCTGGTGGCCTTCGGGGTGATCGTCGCGGCCGGGGTGTCGCCGCAGGTGTGGGGCTCGGTATTCGTGGGCGCGCTGGGCGGCATGGTGATCGGTCTCACCACCGAGTATTACACCGGCGGCGAACCGGTGCGGCGCATCGCGAAGGCGGGCGAGACCGGTCCGGCCACGGTGTTGATCGCCGGCCTCGCCACCGGCATGACCTCGGTGGTGGTGCCGGTGCTGGCCCTCAGCGCCATTATCTTGGTCTCCACCTATTTCAGCGGACTGTACGGGGTGGGCATCGCCGCGGTGGGCATGCTCGCCACCGTCGGCATTACCATGGCCATCGACGCCTACGGTCCGGTGGCCGACAACGCCGGCGGCATCGCCGAGATGGCCGGGCTGGGCAAGGAGACCCGCGAGATCACCGATTCACTGGACCGCCTCGGCAATACCACCGCCGCCATCGGCAAGGGCTTCGCCATCGGCGCGGCGGCGCTGGCGGCCCTCGCCATCATCACCGCCTTTGTGCAGGATGTCTCGCACCGCATCCCGGATTTCGAATTGGAGCTGGGCGATCCCCGCGTGCTGGCCGGCATGTTCATCGGCGGCCTTTTCCCGTTTTTGGTGGCGGCGCTCACCATGACCGCGGTGGGCGAGGCGGCCTTCGACATGATCAAGGAGATCCGCCGCCAATTCCACGAGATCCCCGGCCTGATGGAAGGCACCGGCCAGCCCGATCACGCCCGCTGCATCGACATCGCCACCCAGGCCGCGCTGAAAAAGATGATCTTGCCCGGCGTGCTGGCCGTGGTCGCGCCGGTGGTGGTCGGTTTCGGCCTCGGCCCCCAGGCCTTGGGCGGTATGCTGGGCGGCGCCTTGCTGGCGGGTGTCTTGCTGGCCCTCACCATGTCCAATGCCGGCGGCGCCTGGGACAACGCCAAAAAATATGTCGAGCAAGGCAACTACGGAGGCAAAGGCTCCGACGTGCATAAAGCCACGGTGGTCGGCGACACCGTGGGCGACCCCTTCAAAGACACCTCCGGTCCGTCCATGAACATTCTCATCAACGTGCTGGCGATAGTGAGCTTGGTGATCGCGCCGTTGCTGGGGTAAACCGCTGCGAAAGTCCGCGGGTATGGCGCGCGCTAAATCCCCCCCGGGTATTCGCCACACCCCTAGCTCGAGATCATGCGCAGGTTCTTAGAGCGGATCGCGGCCGAAGACCCGTTTCAACACCGCCATGAATAATCTGCCCGGCGCGGCCTGGCGGGTGCCGTTGTCGTAGACGCCGGTATAGACCTTGCGGATCAGGGCGTCGCGGCGGGGACCGGGGTCGACGAAGCGCATGCCCATTTCCAGCGGATCGATGGTGCGGCTGAGCTCGCAGGCCAGCGGACCCACCCCCGGCACGTCGAGTTGCAGTTTTTGTTCGGCGATGGCGCGGGTCAGGCGCACCCGCGCGCCGCTCACCGACAGATCGCGGATGGTGCACGGCAGACAGGAATCGTCGGTGGTGAGGCGCGAGGCCTCGTTGATCTCGAAGCGTTCCTCCTTGCGCCGGCGCGGCAGGTCGATGCAGACCAGGGCGGTGATCAGCATCAAGATCATGTTGTAGATGCTCCAGAAGATATTGAGGCCCTGTTGATCGAAGTCGTCGATCACCGCGTATGCCGGCGAAAGATTGATGGCGATGCCGGCGATGTTCAGCAGCAACAGGCCGATGAAATAACGCATGACCGACCATTGCACGACGGCGTGATTGCGTTCGCCGCCTTTGGCCGTGACCTTGAAACGCTGGCCGAAGGGCCGCAGCAGCCCCTGGGCGATCGAGCCGAGGATGGTGAACAGCATGATCAGCCGGGTGACGTCGGTGATGGCGAGGGTGAAGGTCCGGTTCGAAACCCACAACGAGGCCATGATCATGGTGACGAAGGCCGGCGCGAAATAGTGGATCAGATCCCGCGCGTCGGCGGTGATGGCGTACACGCCGAAGTACAGATACAGCAGCGGCGCCACCAGGGTGGCCAGCGTCCAGGGAAAGGTCACCATCCAGCTCATCGCCAGCCAGAGAAAACTTACGCGTTCGAGCAAGCTCAGGCCGGGCGACCACAACGGACAGTTTTTCATCCGCAATATCTGCATGGTGCCGAGACACCAGCGCGAGCGTTGCGTCAGGTATTCCTTCAAACCTTCCGGCGCGAGGCCGATGCTCAAGGGTTCGTTGAGATAACGGGTGATGTAGCCGCGCTGCATCAGCACGTAGCTGAGCAGCATGTCCTCGGTGACGCTGTCGGTGGGAAAGCCGCCGATCAAATCCAGATGGCTGCGCCGGGTTACGCTCGAGGTGCCGCAACAGAACGCGACGTCCCAGGCGTCGCGCGACGGCTGGACGATATCGAAGAAATAACGCTGTTCATCCACCCAGTGGCGCTGCGCGGCGAGATTGGACTGGATGGGGTCGGCGTTGAAGAAATGCTGGGGGGTCTGCACGATGCCGATGCGCGGATCGTCGAAAAAACCGACGGTGCGCCACAGAAAATTGCGGCGCGGCACGAAGTCGGCGTCGAGGACCATGATCAGCTCGCCGCGGGTTTGCGCCGCGCTCACCGCCAGGCCGTGATTGAGATTGCCGGCCTTGGCGTGAAGATTGTCGGGCCGGGTGACGTAGCGCGCGCCCTTGGCGGCGCAGAAGTCGCGCAGCCAGGCGCGTTTGCCGTCGTCGAGCACCCACACCGCGTAGCGCGGATAGTCCATCGCCAGGGCGCCGACGATGGTGCGTTCGACCACGTCGAAACCTTCGTTATAAGTGGCGATGAACACGTCGACGAAGGGCGGCTCGGCGCGGGCGCGCAGGCGCGTCTCGCGGCCGTCCGCCTCGGCCGAGCGCTGCACGATGCGCGACTGGATGAAAAAACCGATGACCAAGCCCAGCAACGAGGCCGATTCCAGCAGATAAAAAGCCCATTGCCACAATACCTGCGCCGACAGGGCGAGGTCCGGCAGCGTCGCGAAGGTGCGCCAAAAGAGATAACGCAGGATCAGCAGCGCCGCACCGCCCAAGACCAGCAGGCGCGCCCAGTTGCGCTCGCGCGGCAGGAACGGCAGCCAGGCGAGCAGCAGGGCGGCCAGCAACAGGGAAGGCAGCAGATGGGCGTAGGCGTTCACGGCGAGGGGGCGGTGTCGGCGGGATCGTCCGATTTGTGGAAGCTGACCTTGGCGCGGCGTCCCACGTGATTGAAAATTTCCGATTCGTCGGCGAATCCGGCCTTATCCAAATTGACCACCACCAGGAATTCGCGGGGTTTGATCGGCGGCGCGGCCACCGCGAGCACGGAGTCGTCGAGCTTGGCCTCGTTGCCTTGCACGCGTTCGACGGTGCCGTGCAGGGATTTGGGCGAGGCGATCAGATCGACCACCGCGTCGTCGCCCACCGCGATATCGTCGAAGTGGCGTTCATCCAGGCTGACCATCAGGAACAGGCGCGAGGTATCGAGAATTTGCAGCAGCGGCGCGCCCGCCGTGACGTATTCGCCGTGGGTGGCCAACTGCAACCAGACTTGGCCGGCGGCGGGGGCGGCCAGTTCGGCCAAATTGAGCCGTTCCAGCCGCTGCTGTTCGACGGCCGCCTGCGCTCGGTTTCTTGCAGACGGATCCGCGAGTCGCGCAACTCGCTGCGCAGCGCCTGGCCGCGCAGCAGGATTTCATCGCCGCGCTGCTGGGTGTAGGGCACGTTGTTGTAGCCGTCGCCGAAATAGATGCCTTGCGCGGCGCTGTGCTTCTCGACCTTGACCCGCTCCACCGCGCGCTCCGCTTCGCGGAGATCCGCCAAGGCGACGATCTCCGCGCGTTGCGCCGCCTCCAGCGCGGCGAGGGTCGATAATTGTTTGCTGTATAGCGTTTGCTGCCGTTGCAAGGTCGCGGCCGCCTCCTCGGCGACGGCCCGCCGCGCGATCAGCCGCGCGTTGGCCTCCGCCAGCAGCGCGGTGTAACGTTCGCCGATCGCGTCGCGGTATTCGCCGGAGCTGGTTTTGAGGCGCTGCCCGATCCGCTGCAATTCGATGAGTTCCTGTTCGAGGGCGGCGATCTTCTCCAGCAAGGTCGCCTGCTGGGCGCGCAGCGCCGAGAGCTGGGCGTCGTCGACGCGGTGGTTGCCCAGGCGGACGAGGATTTCATTTTTCGCGACGCGCCGGCCGGCGTTGGCGGCGATGGACAACACGTCGCCTTCGATGGGCGCGCGCAGGGTGATGACATGGGCGTTGACGACGGCGTTGCTGCTGATGGGGAAGAGCATGTCCGGGATGAAGACCCAGCCCGCGATCAGGAGTATCAGCGAGCCGAGGGTGATGCGAATCAATCGCGCGCCGCCCCGCTTTTTTGGGGCGCCGGCCGGCGGCGTGTTGGACGGCATGTCCTCGTCGGCGGCCGTACCTAGGGGGAGCTCTTTAATATTTGATTTGCTCGCCATGAACGGGTACTCCAGTGAGTGATCAACCGGAAATCCGTTCCGGCATTTATTGTTCTATGCACCAGAATTTATATTGCTACCATTTTATCCAAGCAGGTTACAAGTGGGTAAATGCGCGGCGCACGGCGAGTCTGGCCGCCGCGCGGCCATCCCCGCCGA
Source organism: uncultured Gammaproteobacteria bacterium (assembly GCA_963729605.1). Lineage (GTDB taxonomy): Bacteria > Pseudomonadota > Gammaproteobacteria > DRLM01 > DRLM01 > CAKKSB01. The sequence goes on from CAVSNY010000007.1 coordinate 354,905, forward strand.
GCGCGCTCCCGCCCCCAACGGGTCCGATGCCGGTCATAAAGTTTTATTTGTCATTGGCTTGGTGTTATCCTCACGGCTGACCTAGCGAGATTTATTTGTCGTGGATATGCTGCTTTACCTCAAGGCCGCGCTGCTCGGCCTGCTGGAGGGGGCCACCGAGTTCCTGCCGGTTTCCAGCACCGGTCACCTCATCATCGCCGCCGACCTGTTGAATTTCACCGGCGAACGGGCCAAGACCTTCAACATCTTCATCCAGCTCGGCGCCATCCTCGCCATCGTCTGGCATTACCGCGCCAAGGTGCTGAGCGTCGCGCGCGGCGTGGGCCATGATCCGGCGGCGCGGCGTTTCGTCGCCAATCTCTTCATCGCCTTTCTGCCGGCGGCGGTGCTGGGGCTGTTGCTGCATTCGACCATCAAGGCCTATCTGTTCAATCCGGTGTCGGTGGCCGCGGCGTTGGTGCTCGGCGGTTTCGTCATTTTGTGGATCGAATCGCGCAACCGCGCGCCGCGCATCGAACATGTCGACGATATGCGCTGGCAAGACGCGCTTAAAGTAGGCGTGGCGCAGAGTTTCGCGCTGTTTCCCGGCGTGTCGCGCGCCGGTGCCACCATCATGGGCGGTTTGTTGAGCGGCCTGTCGCGGCAGGCGGCGACCGAATTTTCATTTTTTCTCGCCATCCCCACCATGTTCGCGGCGACGCTCTACGATCTCTACAAGAGCCGGGATTTGATCCATGGCGAAGAGGTGGGCTTGCTGCTGACCGGTCTGGTCTGCGCCTTCATCAGCGCGCTGGTGGTGGTGAAGGCATTTCTGGCCTTTATCGCCCGCCATGATTTTAAAATCTTCGCCTGGTACCGCATCGTCTTCGGCGGCATCGTCTTGGTCTTGGGGCTGACCGGCGTGGTGCAATTCAACTCGTAATGCCCCGCCCGTTGCCGTCGGCGCGGCAATGACCACCCTGTGCATGGCGCGGTATCTTCGGGTATCCGGCCAAGAATGGACTATCATGAAACGAGGGCGTTTGCCCTCGCGTGAAATCGTGAAGTGACGTTGTTCGCTGCGGGACGCCCCGCGCCTTTGCCGCGTTTTATTCCGCATCACCGGGCGCCGCCGAGTTCCCATCCCCCTGTAAATTTCTTGCAATGGCTTATGTCGACAGGAGAAATCCCATGGCAAAAATTCTCGTTCTTTATTACAGCATGTACGGCCACGTCGAAACCATGGCGAACGCGGTGGCCGACGGCGCGCGCGGCGTCGCCGGCACCGAGGTCACGATCAAGCGCGTGCCCGATCTGGTGCCGGAAGACGCGGCGCGCAAGGCCGGCGCGAAGCTGGATCAGGCCGCGCCCGTCGCCACGGTGGATGAGCTGGCGAATTACGACGCCATCCTCTTCGGTACGCCGACCCGCTTCGGCAATATGTGCGCGCAGATGCGTAATTTTCTCGACCAGACCGGCAAGTTGTGGCTGAACGGCGGCTTGATCGGCAAAGTGGGCAGCGTGTTCACCTCCACCGCGACTCAGCACGGCGGCCAGGAAACCACCATCACCTCGTTTCACACCACGCTGTTGCATCACGGCATGCTCATCGTCGGCGTGCCTTATTCCTGCCCGGAATTGATGAATATGGACGAGATCAGCGGCGGCACGCCCTACGGCGCCTCGACCCTGGCCGGCGGCGACGGCAGCCGCCGGCCGTCGGAGAATGAATTGAAGATCGCGCGTTTTCAGGGAGACCACGTCGCCAAGATCGCCAAGCGGCAGGCAATGTAGAGGTGGATTGCGGCGTTCGCGATGGGCGTCTCCCCTGACGAGCGGTGAAGTGCATTGATACGCGCATGTCCATCGCACGCCTTGTTTGCGGTTTTTCGCCAGTGCCGTGTTCAGCGGGTGCGGGTATTTCGCAGATGATTAAACGGCACGTCATCTCTCGCTCAGCCCGGCGCGCGCGTGCGCCCGCCCTTCGCCGGCGCGGCGTGGCCGCGCACCGGCAATAAATCGCTCAACTCCTTTTCCGTCAGGTTGCGCCAATGGCCGACCTTCAGCCCGCCGAGTTTGATGTGCATGATCCGCACCCGTTGCAGGCGCCGGACGTCATAACCGAACACCTCGCACATGCGGCGGATTTGCCGGTTCAAACCCTGGGTGAGGATGATGCGAAAACTGAATTTGTCGATGCGGCTGACCTTGCAGGGTTTGGTGCGGGTGCCGAGGATGTCGACCCCGCCGGCCAGGCCGCCGAGCAGGGTGTCGGTCAGCGGTTTATCGACGGTGACCAGGTATTCCTTCTCGTGGTTGTGTTCGGAACGCAACACGCCGTTGACGATGTCGCCGTCGTTGGTCAACAGGATCAAGCCTTCGGATTCCTTGTCCAGCCGGCCGATGGGAAAGATCCGTTCGGGGTGATCAATGAAATCGATGATGTTGCCGGCGATATGCCGTTCGGTGGTGCAGGTGATGCCGACCGGTTTGTTGAGGCAGATGTACACGGGGCGTTTCTTGCGCGGGCCGATCACGCGCTTATCGACGCGCACCTCGTCGCCCTCGTTCACTTGGCTGCCGAGTTCGGCCCGCTGGCCGTTGAGGGTGACCCGTCCCTGGGTGATCCACTGATCCGCCTCGCGGCGGGAACACATCCCGGTTTCGCTGATGAATTTATTCAGTCTCATGTTTGGATACGGCAAGGGCGGTGGGCCGGAGGGTTGCTGAGCCCTATCATAATCGCCCGCGCGAATTTGCGGGAGCGGAACCCGTGGCGCGATACCTCACGCGGCGGCTTGCCCGCGCCGGGGCCGGCATGGGTCGCGCGCCTGCTTCAACTCGCCGTCCCTTTGCGCGGAAGGCGTCGCCGTCGCGGGGATAAGGCCGCGCAGCGGACCAGGACCTTCTTCACCGCCCGGGGTGTGGCCGCGGTGGCGCGCCGCCTGGCCGTTCAGCAGGCCGCGCAAATAGACCCGCGCCGACGGCCAGTCGAAGGAGGAGGCGCGGAAGCGCGCATGGCGACATGCCCGCCGCGTTTATTTCGTGACGTCGAAGTTCGTGTTCACCTTTTTCGCCACCGTTAGGTTTTTCAGCCGCACGTAATAGGGCAGGCCGTTTTTAAACGGCGGATAGTCTTCGCCGGCGATCAGCGGTTGCAGATAGCGGCGGCAGGCGGCGGTGATGTGGAAGCCGTCGCGGCTGATGAAGTTGCGCGGCATTTTCTTTTCGACGTTGGCGACCTTGGCCAGCGGCGCGACCCCGATGGTCCAGCGATAAGGCCGGTCGGATTCGCGGACGATGGTGGGCATCACCGCGTTATGGCCTTGCAGCGCCAGTTCCACCGCGGCCTTGCCCACCGCGTAGGCCTGTTCGACGTCGGTCCTGGACGCGAGGTGGCGGGCCGAGCGTTGCAGATAGTCCGCCACCGCCCAGTGATATTTGTAACCCAGCCGGTCCTTGATCAACTGGGCGAGGCGCGGCGCCACCCCGCCCAACTGGGCGTGGCCGAAGGCGTCGCGCGCGCCGCTTTCGGAGAGGAAGGCGCCGTCCGGGGTCTTGATGCCCTCGGACACGGCGATGACGCAGTGGCCGTATTGTTGGACGGCCTTGCCGGCCCGCGCCAGAAAGGCCGCTTCGTCGAAGGCGATCTCGGGGAACAGGATGATGTGCGGCGCGTCGCCGGTTTCTTCGCAGGCCAGGCCCGTGGCGGCGGCGATCCAGCCGGCATGGCGGCCCATCACCTCCAGTATGAAAATCTTGCTGGAGGTCTCGGCCATGGAGGCGACGTCGTAGGCGGCCTCGCGGATGGAGGTGGCGACGTATTTGGCCACCGAACCGAAGCCGGGACAGGTGTCGGTGAGGGGCAGGTCGTTGTCGATGGTCTTGGGGATGCCGATGCAGGTAATCGGGTAGCCCATTTTCGCGCCGAGCTGCGATATCTTGTGGGCGGTGTCTTGAGAGTCGTTGCCGCCGTTGTAAAAGAAATAGCCGATGTCGTGGGCGCGGAATACCTCGATCAGCCGCTCATAGGCCGGCCGGCTCTCTTCCAGTCCTTTTAATTTATACCGCGCCGAGCCGAAGGCGCCGCCGGGGGTGTGGCGCAGGGCGCGGATGGCGGCGGCGGACTCCTTGCCGGTGTCGATCAGCTCTTCGCGCAGGGCGCCGAGGATGCCGTTGCGTCCCGCGTAGACTTTGCCGATGCGGTCGCGGTGGCGGCGGGCGGTCTCGATCAGGCCGCAGGCGGTGGCGTTGATCACCGCCGTCACGCCGCCGGATTGGGCATAAAAGGCATTCCGTTTCGCCATGGGTTCTCCTCGCGTGCGTGGCAGACCGGACGTGCAATACATCCGCGTCGATGAATTGATCTTACACGGTCCTCTTTCCGTTGACTCGGTCGCGTGACTCAGAGTAGGTTAAGCGGGCCACGGCCAGGAGGGGTCGCGGCACGGCGTCGTGGGCAGTGCCGCCGCAGAAAAAAAACCGATATCACGGCCTCAAAAGCCTAACCCACATCATTCACCGCTTTGCGCGAGGACACCGCCATGAGAATTGTTTTGTTGGGAGCGCCCGGTTCCGGAAAAGGTACCCAGGGCAAGTTGCTGTCGTCTAAACACCGTATCCCGCAAATATCGACGGGCGACCTGTTGCGGGCGGCGGTGTCCGCGGGCACGGCCCTGGGCCGGCAGGCCAAGGCGGCGATGGACGCGGGGCAACTGGTTTCCGACGAAATCGTCCTGGGCATCATCGGTGAACGCCTCGGCGAGCGCGACGCCGCCAAAGGCTTCATCCTCGACGGCTTCCCCCGCAACATCGCGCAAGCCGAGGCCCTGGACACGATGCTGATCGAGCGCGGCACGCCTTTGCAGGCGGCGGTGCTCATCAACGTGGAAGTCGAAGCGCTCATCGAACGGCTCACCGGCCGGCGCACCTGCGAATCCTGCGGGCAGATGTACAACGTCTACACCTCGCCGCCCCGCCTCGACGACCGTTGCGACAAATGCGGCGGCGACCTCCGCCACCGCGCCGACGACAACGAAGAGACCATCAGCAACCGCCTGCGGGTCTACGACCAGCAGACCTCGCCGTTGATCGCCTACTACCGCGCGCAGGACAAGCTCAAGACGGTGAAGGGCGAGGGCGACATCGCCGAGATCTTCGCCGAGATCGAAAAATTGCTGCGCAAATTGCCGTCCGGGGCGCCGGCGGCGGTCCGCGCCGCCGACACGGCGTCGGCCGAGGAAAAACCGTCGATGGAAGATCTGCGCAAAAAGGTCATGGCCGCCGCGGCCAAGACCACCGCTAAGGAGCAATCGACTGCGCCAAAACCGGCGCCGGTTAAAAAACCCGCCGCCCAGCCGGCCGCCGTGAAGGAAGAGGCCGAGCCGGCGGTGACCAAACCGGCGGTAACCAAAAAGCCCGCCGTGAAGAAGGCCGTGGTCAAAAAGGCCGCGGCCAAGAAGAAGTCCGTGGCCAAGAAGCCCGCAAGCAAGAAAAAGGCGGCGGTGAAGAAGGGCGGGACGAAGAAGGCCGTCATCAAGCGCAAGGCCGCGCCCAAAAAGGCCGCGGCGAAGAAGACGCCGGTGAAGAAGGCGGCGGTCAAAAAGAAACCCGCCGTGAAAAAGGCCGTAGGCAAGAAAAAAGCCACGGGCAAGAAAAAGGCGGCGGTGAAAAAGGCGCCGGCCAAGAAGGGCCCGCCTAAGAAGGCGCCGGCCAAGAAGAAGGTCGTGGCCAAAAAGGCGCCGGCCAAGAAAGGCGCGGCGAAAAAGGCCGCCGCCAAAAAGAAGCGCCGCTGAACGCAGAGGCGTGAATTAATTCACCGCCGACTCATTAACCATCCACATAGGCATGATCAAAGCGTCCCCTCTCCGTCGGGAGAGGGGACGTCGATCCAATATAATGACCCCCAATCTCTCGCCGGCCGCGCCCTCGCCATGCGCCCCGCGAAGGGGAGCGGGGTGTGTAGTTTATCGCCGGGTTAATCGCCGCGGTCATAGGAGCTGAGCGAGCGTGTCCGATAAGCAGTTGTTCAATTCAGGCTTCCCCGCCCGCCGGATGCGGCGCATGCGGCGCGACGACTTCTCGCGGCGCATGATGCGCGAGCACCGCCTCAGCGTGGATGACCTCATTTATCCGGTATTCGTTTTGGAAGGCCAGGGCCGCCGCGAGGCGGTGGCCTCCATGCCCGGCGTCGAGCGGCGCAGCATCGATGTCCTGGTGCAACACCTCGCCGCGGTGGTCGCGGCCGGCGTGCCGGCGGTGGCCTTGTTTCCGGTGACGCCGCCGGAGGCCAAGTCCGAGGACGCCCGCGAGGCCTATAATCCGCAAGGCCTGGCCCAGCGCGCGGTGCGGGCCTTGAAGCAGGCCTATCCCGAATTGGGGGTGATCACCGACGTGGCCCTCGACCCCTTCACCACCCACGGCCAGGACGGCCTGATCGACGCCGGCGGTTACGTGCTCAACGACGAAACCGTCGCGGTGCTGGTGCGGCAGGCCCTCTCCCACGCCGAGGCCGGCGCCGACGTGGTGGCGCCGTCGGACATGATGGACGGCCGCATCGGCGCCATTCGTGTCGCGCTGGAATCGGCCGGGCATATCCACACCCGCATCCTCGCCTATGCCGCCAAATACGCCTCGAGCTTTTACGGCCCCTTCCGCGATGCGGTGGGCTCGGCCGCCAATCTCGGCGGCGGCAACAAATACAGCTATCAAATGGACCCGGCCAATTCGGACGAGGCCTTGCACGAAGTCGCGCTGGATATCGCCGAGGGTGCCGACATGGTGATGGTGAAACCCGGCATGCCCTATCTCGACATCGTGCGGCGGGTGAAGGACGAATTCAACGTGCCCACTTTCGCCTACCAGGTGAGCGGCGAATACGCCATGCTCGCCGCCGCCGCCCGAAACGGCTGGCTGAACGAGCGGGCGGTGGTGCTGGAATCCCTGCTGGCCTTCAAACGCGCCGGGGCCGACGGCATCCTCACCTATTACGCCGACCGGGTGGCGGACTGGCTGCGTGAGGGCTGAGCGCCTTTTTGTAAGCAGCCTTTCCACGGAGTGATGGGCGTCGCCTGGTGTCGCGCGGCGCGCATCCGTTCGTCGTCGGCCCCGTTCAACGGGCGCGCCGCCGCTGGCTTGGACAGGGTCGGCATGGTGGACAAATCAGGCAGGCGTGGACGGCGTCCAATCCGGGCGAAGGTCCACGTGCGCGCGGCGGCCGGCATCAATCACCGCGCGATCGAGGGTTAGAGGTGGTGTTGCCATGAAGCGCGTATCGAAAAAAATTCTCCTCCCCGCGCTGTTTTTAGCGGTGGGCGGCGGCGGTGCGGCGCTGCTGGTCGCCACCAAGCCCAAGCCCCCGGCCCTTAAGGTCGAAGAGCAGGCCTGGGTGGTGGCGGTGCAGAAGGTTCAAAGGCAAGCGGTGGCGCCCTCACTGACGTTATTCGGACGGGTCGAGTCGCCCCGCGCCGCGCAACTGGTCGCGGCGATCGACGCCGATGTGCGGGCCGTGCCGGCCCGCGAGGGGCTGGCGGTCAAGGCCGGCCAGTTGCTGGTGCAGCTCGACGACCGCGAGGCGCGCTTGACCGTGGACCGGCGCGCCGCCGAGGCGCTGGATATCGAGGCGCAAATCGCCGCCGAACGCCAGCAGCACGAAAGCGACGTGGCCGCGCTCGCCCACGAACAGGAGTTATTGCAGTTGGCGGAGCAGGCCTTGGCGCGCGCCAATCAAGTAAAGGCCAAGCAACTGATTTCCCAAGCGGCGGTGGACGAGGCGCGCCAAGCGGTGGCCCGGCAGAGCGTCAGCGCCGTGACCCGCCGGTTGGCGGTGGACAGCCACCCCGCCCGTCTCGCGCAACTGGAGGCGCGGCTCGCCAGGGCGCGGGCGGACCTCGCTTCGGCGCGCCTCGATCTGGAACACACCCGCATCGTCGCACCCTTCGCCGGCCGGCTCGCCAAGGTGCAGGTGGCGCCGGGCGGCCGGGTCACGATGGGGACGGCGCTACTGGAAATCTACGATACCGCCGCCTTGGAGATCCGCGCCCAGATTCCCGCGCCGCAGGTGGCGGCGCTGCGGCGGATGTTGACCAAGAGCGGTCAAGTGCGCGGCAGCGCCGAGGTGGACGGCGAGGCCGTGGCGGTGACCCTCGACCGGCTCGCCGGCCAGGTCGACGCCGACAGCGGCGGGGTCGATGGCCTGTTTCATGTGACGCGCGGCGCCGCCGTGCTCGCCCTCGGCCGCTTCGTCGATCTGGTGATCGACCTGCCGCCGGCCGCCGACGTGGTGGTATTGCCCTACGCCAGTCTCTACGGTTTGAACCGGCTCTATGTCATCCGCGACGGCCGCATGGCCGGCGTCGAGGTGGAGGTGGTGGGCGAGCGCCGCGCCGACGGCGGCCGCCAGGTGCTGGTGCGCAGCCCCGCCTTGCATGAGGGCGCCGAGGTCATCGTCACCCATCTCCCCAACGCCATCGAAGGCCTGCGGGTCAAGGCGGCCCAGGGCTCATGAACGAGGTGCGCCCTCGTGGCTTGATCGGGCTGTTCACGCAACACCGGGTGGCGGCCAATCTGCTGATGATTTTGATGATCATGGCCGGCGTGTGGGGCTTGGCCAAACTCAATACCCAATTCTTTCCCAGCTTCACCCTCGACGTCATCAGCGTGCGGGTCATCTGGAGCGGTGCCGCCGCGGAAGATGTCGAGACCGGCATCACCATTCCCATGGAACAGGCGCTGCGGACCCTCGACGATCTGCACGAGATGACCTCCACCTCCGCCGACGGGGTCGCCGCGATCACCCTGGAATTCAAGGAAGGCGCCGACATGGACCGCGCCTTGGAAAAGGTCAAGGAAGCGGTGGATGTGCTGCGCAATCTGCCGCAAGACGCCGAGACCCCCGAGATCAGCCGGATGGTGCATTACGAACCGGTGGCGCGCCTGCTGGTCAGCGGCCCCGGCGACCCGGCGGAGTTGCGTCATCTGGTGCGCGGCTTCGAGTCGCAATTGCTCGGGCGCGGTATCGCCAAGATCGACATCACCGGCCTGCCCAAGGAGGAGATCGCGATTGAGGTGCCGGCCGCGCGGCTGGCGGAGTTGGGTCTCACCCTCGACCAAGTGGCGGCGCGGGTGGCCGGGCGCAGCGTGGACCTGCCGGCCGGCACCATCGGGCGCGACGACGCGGCGCGCCAGTTGCGCAGCCTGGATCAGCGCCGCGACGAGCGGGGCTTCGCCCAGCTGCCTTTGGTGGCGGATAACCAGGGGCGCCTGCTCACCGTGGGCGACGTGGCGAATATCCAGCGCCGGCCGCAGGATGATCAAGTCAGCGTGTGGCATGCGGGCCGCCCGGCGGTGGAGATGCTGCTCTACCGCACCGAACACGGCGATTCGCTGAAGTCGGCCCGGATATTTGAGCGGTGGCTGGCCGACACCCGGCCCCGTTTGCCGCCGGGGGTGCAGCTGATTCCTTATGACCAGGCCTGGCAGCTCATCGACGAGCGCATCAGTTTATTGTTGACCAACGGTGGCGGCGGCCTGGTGCTGGTGACGATCATTTTGTTTTTATTCCTCAACGGCCGGGTGGCGTTTTGGGTGGCGGTCGGTATCCCGGTTTCTTTTTTGGCCACGCTGGCGGTGATGTACGTGGCGGGCGGCAGCATCAATATGATCAGCCTGTTCGCCCTGATCATGGCGCTGGGCATCATCGTCGACGACGCCATCGTGGTGGGCGAGGACGCCCTCACCCATCATCAGCGCGGCGAATCGGCGCTGGCCGCCGCCGAGGGCGGGGCGCGGCGGATGCTGATCCCGGTGCTGGCTTCGTCGCTCACCACGGTGGCGGCGTTTTTACCTTTGATGCTGGTCGGCGGGCCGATCGGCAAGATCATGTTCGCGATTCCTTTCGTGATCATTTGCGTCATCCTGGTTTCGCTGCTGGAAAGCTTTTTAGTGCTGCCGGCCCATTTGCGCGGCGCCTTGGAAAAACGGCATCGCGCATCCAGTCCCTTGCGGCAGCGTTTGGATGAGGGATTCGCGCGCTTCCGCGAGCGGCGGTTCCGGCCCGCCGTTATTTGGGTATTGGAAAACCGCGCCGCGAGTTTGGCGGCGGTAATGGGTTTGATGATCCTTTGCATCGGTTTACTGGCCGGCGGCCGGGTGGGGTTTCATTTCTTCCCGGCGCCGGAGGGGACGGTGATCAACGCCAACGTGGCCTTCGCCGCCGGCACGCCCAAGCAACAGGTGGAAGACTTTCTCGCGCATTTGGAGGCGAGTCTGGCGGAGACCGACCGCGCCCTGGGCGGCGGGCTGGTGCGACACCATGTAGTGTATCGCGGACTCAGCACGGCGGCGGGCGGCGGCGCGGCGCGCACTGGAGAACGGTTTGGTTTGATCATGGTGGAGCTGGTCTCGCCCGATCACCGCACGGTGCGCAATAAAGAATTCAGCGCCGCCTGGCGGGCGCGAGTGCAGACGCCGGCGGGTCTGGAGAATTTCACCATCTCCGAACGCCAGTCCGGCCCGCCCGGCCGCGACGTTGATGTGCGGCTGACCGGCGACCAGGCCGCGCGGGTGAAGGCGGCGGCGGTGGAGTTGACGGAGGCGCTCAAGGGCATTCCCGGCGTGGGCGCGGTGGAAGACGATATGGCCTACGGTCAGGAACAATTGATTTATCGCCTCAATCCGCGCGGCCAGGCCTTGGGTTTGGATATCGAGGCGGTGGGCCGTCAGTTGCGCGCGGCCTTCGATGGCCGTCTGGTGCAAGTGTTTCAGGAAGGCGCCGACGAGGTCGAGGTGCGGGTGGTATTGCCCGACGCGGAACGCAATCGGCTCGCCACCCTGAACAGCCTGACCCTGGTCCTGCCCAACGGCGGGCGGGTGCCGCTCAATTCGGTGGTGACCTTAAGCGCGCGGCAGGGCTTCGAGGCGCTGCGCCACGATCAGGGCAAGCTGGCGGCCCATGTCACCGCCGAGGTGGACACCACTCAGAACAGCAGCGACCGCATCCTGGCCTCGCTCGAAGACGAGGTGCTGCCGGGACTGCGCGCCAAATACGGAGTGGAGACTTCGTTTTCGGGGCGCGCCGCCGATCAGGCCGAGACCTTCGGTGATATGCGGCTGGGTCTGGTGTTCGGCCTCGGCCTGATCTATCTGATCCTGGCCTGGGTGTTCGCGTCTTATGGCTGGCCGCTGGTGGTGATGACCGCCATCCCCTTCGGCTTGATCGGCGCGCTGGTCGGGCACTGGTTGATGAATATCGACCTTACCCTGCTGTCGCTGTTCGGGCTGTTCGGCCTGTCGGGGATCGTGGTTAACGACTCGATCATTCTGGTCACGTTCTACAAAGAACTGCGCGCGCAAGGCATGGCGGTGAAAGAGGCCATCATCGAGGCCGCTTGCCAGCGGCTGCGCGCGGTGTTGCTGACCTCGCTTACCACCATCGGCGGCTTGGCGCCGCTGTTGTTCGAGACTTCGCTGCAAGCGCAGTTTTTGATTCCCATGGCCGCCACGATTTGCTTCGGCCTGATGTTCTCAACGGTGCTGGTGCTGCTGGTGATTCCGGCGCTGCTGTCGCTGCACGAAGGGCTGGCGCTGCGATTGGGGCGGCGTAGCGCGCCGGCCGCCGTTTAGAGCCTATCTCAATAGGCTCTTAACCGCCGATACGGCCTTCGGCGCCGCTCATCAGGCGATGGATGTTGCCGCGGTGGCGCCACAGCAACAGCACACTCATGGCGCCGGTCATGATCACTAGAAAATAGGCGCTGTGAATGTACCAGGCCACGAAGGGCGCCAGGCAGGCGGCGCTGACCGCGGCCAGCGAGGAGATGCGCAGCACCTTGGCCACCAGCAGCCAGACGATCAGCACCGCCACCGCCACCGGCCAGGCCGCGCCCAATAACACGCCGAAGGCGGTGGCCACCCCCTTGCCGCCGTGAAAACCGAAATACAGAGGATAGAGATGGCCGAGGAAGGCGGCCATGCCCACCGCCGCCAGCACGTTGTCGTCCACTTGCAAGGCGCGGGCGGCGAGCACGGGGATGAGTCCTTTGGCCGCATCGCCAATCAAGACGACGGCCGCGACCTTTTTGCCGGCGATGCGCAGCACATTGGTGGCGCCGGGGTTGCGCGAGCCCTGGGTGCGGGGGTCGGGCAGGCCGAGTAATTTGCAGGTGATGATGGCGGTGGACAGCGAGCCCATTAAATAGGCGCCGAGGGTGAGCAGGAAGGCGGTGGTCATGGTGGGAAATGTCGGACTCGTTGATGGAGGTAGCGGTGCGGCCGCGCTTTTATCGGCGCGCCAATCCAATTATAGTGAGGGTTTTCCAAACCCTTGCAGCGATGGACATTATATATCTACACGATCTTAGGATCGACACCGTGATCGGCGTCTTCGATTGGGAGCGCCGGGTCAAGCAGACCGTGATCCTCGATCTGGACATGGGCGGCGATATCCGCCGCGCCGCCGCCTCCGACGATCTCGCCGACACCTTGAATTACAAGGCGGTCGCCAAGCGGGTGATCGATTTCGTCGAACACAGTGAATATCAGCTGGTGGAGACCCTCGCGGAGCGGGTCGCCGAATTGATTCTGAGCGAGTTCGGCGTGCTCTGGGTGCGGCTGCGGCTCAACAAGCAAGGCGCGGTGCGCGGCGCGCGCGACGTGGGCGTGGTGATCGAGCGCGGGGTGCGGCGCTGATATGGCACGGGTTTATGTGAGTATCGGCAGCAATATCGATCGCGACCATTACATCCGCGCCGGGGTGGCGGCCTTGCGCGAGCACTATGGAATGGTGTTTTTGTCGCGGATCTACGAAAGCGAAGCGGTCGGTTTCACGGGCGATCCTTTTTACAATTTAGTGGCGGGCTTCGACACCGAACAGCCGGTGCGGGTGGTGGCGGCCTCGCTGCGCGACATCGAACGGCAACACGCCCGCGACCGCCGCGCGCCGCGCTTCAGTCCGCGCACCTTGGATATCGATTTGCTGCTCTACGACGACGCGGTGGTGAACGACGGCGCCCTGCAACTGCCGCGCGACGAGATCACCCGCTACGCCTTCGTGCTGGGACCGCTGGCGGAGATCGCCGGCGCCGAGCGTCATCCGCTGATCGGACGAAGTTACGCGGAACTGTGGCGGGACTTCGCCGATAAAGAGGCGCAGCCGATGTGGCCGGTGGAGCTTGAGGCGATGTTGAAAAAATAATTGGCCGCCAAGTTTTTTCTTCCAAGAATTTGTTGGCGTATTTGGCGGCTCACGTTCGTTCAATCAAAAACCGTGGCTAATTGCTCAGCGAACGTCCGCCGTCCACGGTCAACACTTGGCCGGTCATGTACTCCGCCTCCGCGATGAGAAAGCGCACCGCGCCGGCGATGTCGCGCGGCTCGCCTTGCCGCTTGAGGGCGATGCGTTTGAGGATGTGTTCGCGGGTCGCCTCGCCGGCGTGTTCCGGCCAGAGGATGGCGCCGGGGGCCACCGCGTTGACCCGCACCGCGGGCGCCAGTTCGCGGGCCAGGCTTTTGGTGAGCATCACCAGGCCGGCCTTGGCGATGCAATAGACCGGATAACCCTTGAGCGGCCGGTCGGCGTGGATGTCGGCGATGTTGACGATGCAGCCTTGCCGCGCCGCCAGCAAGGGCGCGGCGGCCTGCGATAAAAACAACGGCGCCTTGAGATTGGTGCCGAGCAAATCGTCCCACTGCCGTTCGTTGATGGCGCCCAGCGGAGTGGGATAAAAACTCGAGGCGTTGTTGATCAATACGTCGAGCCGGCCCCAGCGGGCGTGGCTTTGCCCGATCAATGCGGGCAAGGCGGCGGTGTCGAGGAGGTCGCCCGCGATGATCGCCGCGGAATCGGGCCGTTGCCGGAGCAGTTCATCGCGCAAGGCGGCGGCGTCCTCCGCCGAACTGCGGTAATGAATCATCACCCGCATGCCGTGACCATGCAGGTGGCGGGCGATCACCGCGCCCACCCGCTGCGCGGCGCCGGTGATGAGCGCCACTTTGTCGGCGAGTGTATGATGCGTGTCCATGGCGGCTCCCGGTGAGTGGCCGTTCACTGTAGCGCAAAGCCAAGCAAAACGAAATTCAGTCATGAGCGAGCAATCGAATAAACCACCGCTGGACCTGCCGCCGCCCGGCGCGGAGGCCGAGGCCCATAGCGCGCGTTTGCGCGCACTCATCGTGGCGGAGATCGCCGCGGCGGGCGGCGCGATTTCCTTCGCGCGCTTCATGGAGTTGGCCTTGTACGCGCCGGGCCTGGGGTATTACAGCGCCGGCGCGCAGAAGTTCGGCGCGGCGGGAGATTTCATCACCGCGCCCGAACTGTCGCCGTTGTTCGCCCGTTGCGTGGCGCGGCAGTGCGCGCAAGTGTTGCGCGGGCTGGGACAGGGCGATGTCTTGGAAGTGGGCGCGGGCTCCGGCGCGCTGGCCGCGGATATCTTGGCGGCCTTGGCGGAGCTGGACAGTCTGCCCGAACATTACTTCATACTCGAACTCAGCGCGGATTTGCGCGAGCGTCAGCAGCGCCTGCTGCGCGAGCGGGCGCCGCAGTGGTGGTCGCGGGTGGTGTGGCTGGAGCGTTTACCCGCCGCGCCGTTTCGCGGGGTGGTGCTCGCCAATGAATTGTTGGATGCCCTGCCCGTACATCTATTCACCATTACCGAGGCGGGGCCGGAGGAGTTGTTGGTCGGCGAGACCGGCGGGACATTGCAATGGCGGACCGCGCCGCTGTCCGACCCGCGCTTGCGGGCGCGCATTGACGCGATACGACAGGAAGGTGAAGAGGGTTTGCCCGTGGGCTACACCTCCGAGATCAATCTCGCCGCCGAGGCCTGGCTGCGCAGCATGGCGGACGTGATGGAGATGGGCGCGATCTTGCTCATCGATTACGGCTTCCCGCGCCGCGAGTATTATCACCCGCAGCGCACGGGCGGGACGCTGATGTGTCACTACCGCCATCGCGCCCATGGCGATCCTCTGATCTTGCCGGGTTTGCAGGACATCACCGCCCACCTGGATTTCACCGCGCTGGCCGAGGCGGCGCTGGAGGTGGATTTGACGGTGGCGGGTTACACCACGCAAGGCGCGTTTTTATTGGCCACCGGCATCACCGAACAACTGGCCGCCGCCGAGGCGGAGGAACAGTTGCGGCGCGCGCAAGAAGTGAAGAAACTCACCCTGCCTCACGAAATGGGCGAATTGTTTAAAGTGATGGCGCTCACCCGCGGCATTGATGAACCGCTGCTCGGTTTTGCGTGGCGGGATCTGCGGGAAAAATTATAAAGGGAACAAGGAAGCGCCGAATAATTCCATCCTGGAATTCATTTCAATGGCCAGCCGCCAGGCACCGCTGAATAAAGCAGAGGTGCCTAAACACTCAGGCGGCGTTGCCGCGTATCTCCAGGGCGGGTTTCACTTCAAGGAATTTGACGATGTCTTCGTGGCGGGCCATGGCGTCCTGGTAACCCAGCGCGATCAATTCGCGGCAATAATCCTGCTCGAATAAAAGATAACTCAGCAGATTGGAACCGTTGGCGCTGAGGGCGCCGATCCGTTCGAGCATGAAGCGGATGGTGCGCGGCAACCGTTTGGCGTGACGGGCCGCGATATTTTCCAGTTCCTCGCTGGGGGCGATCACGAAGGCGTCGATATGGCGCAAGGCCACCCCGCCCTCGGAACGTTCGCTGGGTGGAATCAGGCTGATGGTGCGATTGATCCGGCGCAGGCGTTCCAAATCCGCTTCCAGGGTGTCGAGAAATATGCTGCTCAACACGTGGCCGGCGATGCGCGCCACCGAAGGATATTCTTCGGTGTTGACCCGCTCCGCCGTTTCGTAGGGTTGATTGCGCGCGCCGACGATGAACAGGCGGTCGGCGCCCATGTGCAGCGAGGGGCTGATCGGAGCGATCTGGCGCATGGAGCCGTCACCGAAATATTCGCGATGAATCATGATGGCTTGAAAGACCAACGGAATGGCGGACGAGGCCATCAGGTGTTCGATGCCGATTTGCGCGGGACAACCGATGCGGCGGACGCGCCGCCACGGGGTGATGTCATGCCGGCCCTGATAGAACGTCACCGATTGCCCCGAGGTGTAGCCGGAGCAGGTGATGCCCAGTGCGTGCAAATGGCCCGCGTCCACCGCGTGCTGGATGTGTTTGAAGGCGAGCTTGGCGCTCAGCAGTTCGGACAAGGGGGTGCGGTCGAGCAGGGCGTGAGGATTGTGTTTGCCGAGGCCGCCGAACACCATCGCCGCCAGCCATTGCGCACTGGTGGCGAGCACGCCCAAGGCGTCGGTGCGGAAGACCTGATGCGCGCGAAAATTCTCCCATACATTCACCAAACGATGGACGCCCAGGTGAAAGTCGGCGGCATGGATGGCGAGGGTGGCGCCGTTGATGGCGCCGGCCGAGGTGCCGCTGATCACCGGAAATGGATTGGAGACGCGGCGCGGCAATACAGTGGAGATGGCCTTGAGGACGCCGACTTGATAGGCGGCCCGTGCGCCGCCGCCCGCCAATAATAGACCGGTCTTGTTGGATGGCGCTGGATGTTGTGCCGGATTCGCCATGGCCGTGTTCACTCTGTTGCCGTATGCAGGGGCCGAATCAACCGCCGCTTTTAATTATCATGTCGGCACGCGGTGGAGTTTTATGACCCCGCGCCGGAGGATTCCGATAGTATGCACCGCATGGAGGAGCAGGGGATGTTTAAGGCGCTTATTTATTCCAGCACCGGCGTTGCGCGTCGGTGGTGACGACCGGGCCGTTGGCGGTGATGCTGAGCGCGCCGCAGGGATCGCCCGCCTGCGGACCGCCGGACTTCGGCGTGGCGGTGGCGGTGAAGGCGTTGGCGGCGGCGGCCGTAATGGCCAGGGTGTAATACCCTTCCGAGGAATCGCTGCCGCTCCAACCCAAGTTGCTCAGACTGTTGGTGTAGGAGGTGTTGTTGGCCCGCCATCTTTCCTGGAGGGTTTGAATTTGCAGCAGACTGGTCATGGCATCGGCGCGGCGGCTTTTCCTCATCGAGTCCTGATAGGCCGGGATGGCGATGGCGCCGAGGATGGCGATGATGGACACCACGATCATCAGCTCTATCAAGGTGAAACCGCGTGCCTTTTTACTCATGTTGGTCATGTGGGGCCTTGCCTGCCGATGGGGTGAAATACGTCCATTAAGCGACGCCGCCATGCCTGACGGGTCTGTCAAAACTATCGGCGGAGGGGCTGATAGCTTTAACTTGAAACTGGCGACCACTTCACGGTTTTGACGGTTTTGTAAGATGAGACGCGCATAACGCTGCGTGATCGACGCTGGTTTGAGGCTGGCCGGCTCACGCTCTAGGCTGTGAGGTGTTTCAAAAACGCAAAGGCAGCCGAAGCCGCCTTTGCGTATGGAGTTTTGAGGACACGCCGGATTCAGCTCAGCCGCATTTGGAATCGCCGCAATTGAGACAGGTCAGGCAGCCGTCCATGATGATGGCGGCCTTGGTGTGGCATTTGCCGCACAATTGCGCGGCGTCGGGAAAACCGCTGTTATGGCTGGCACCCTCGGCATGGGCCTTGTCGTATTGGGCGCGTTTTTCCGCGATGAGTTTTTTCTGGTGTTCGTCGGGACCGTCGTTCTTGATCAGGCCGATCATGCGCAGGTGATTCTCGATGGCGTCGCCGATCTCCGCCACCAGCGACGGCATGTATTTGCCGCCTTTTTTGAAATAGCCGCCGCGCGGGTCGAACACCGCCTTGAGCTCTTCCACCAGGAAGGTGACGTCGCCGCCCTTGCGGAATACCGCCGAAATGATGCGGGTGAGCGCGACGATCCACTGGAAATGGTCCATGTTCTTCGAGTTGATGAAGATCTCGAAGGGGCGGCGCAGTTCGTGGGGCGTGCCGGCGTTGAGCACCACGTCGTTGATCGTGACGTAGAGGGCGTGTTCCGACAGCGGCGTCTTCACCTTGTAGGTGGAGCCGACCAGCATGTCGGGCCGCTCGATCTTCTCATGCATGTGAATGACGTTGGAATCATCCTCATCGCGCGCCGTGTTTTGCACGGCGGCGGCCGGCGTGGTTTCGTCGGCCGAGACTACGCTGTATTTGACGATTTTTTTCTCGATCTTGATGCTCATGTCGGGCTCCTTGCAGGGGCGTCCTGTCGGTCGGCGCTGCGCGCCGGGTCGGTGGGTGCGCTGCGCTCACCCACCCCGCAGTAGTTAAAATTTTCCGTAATACCCTTCCTTCAAGGCATCGTAGAGATTGGCGGCGCTGTGAATCTCGCCGTCGTATTCGATCTCCTGATTGCCCTTGGCCTCGATCACCGTGCCGTCCTCCAAGGTGAATTTATACGTGGTGTTGGCGAGATCGCTTTCCTTCACCAGCACGCCTTGGAAGGCCTCGGGGTTGAAGCGGAAGGTGGTGCAGCCTTTCAGGCCTTGTTCATAGGCGTACAGATAAATATTCTTGAATTTCTCGTACGGATAATCGGTGGGCACGTTGGCGGTTTTCGAGATGGAGGAGTCCACCCATTTTTGCGCCGCGGCCTGGATGTCCACATGTTCTTTCGGATTGATGTCCTCGGCGGTGATGAAGTAGTCGGGGAGCAGTTCTTCTTCTTTCTCCGAAAACGGCACGGCCTTGGGATTGATCAATTCCCGGTAGGCGAGCAGTTCGAAGGAGAACACGTCGATCTTCTCTTTGCTCTTTTTGCCTTCGCGGATCACGTTGCGGAAATAGTGATGGGCGAAGCTGGGCTCGATGCCGTTGCTGGCGTTGTTGGCCAGCGACAGCGAAATAGTACCGGTGGGCGCGATGGAGGTGTGGTGGGTGAAGCGCGCGCCGACCTCGGCGAGTTTTTCCACCAGCTCCGGCGCGACGCCGGCCACCCGCTGCATATACCGGCTGTATTTGGCGTGCAGCACTTTGCCTTTGATGGCGTCGCCGACCTGCCAGCCGTCGCGCGCCATTTCGGGCCGCTTGCGCAGCAGCTCTTCGTTGACGATGAAGTCTTCGTCCATGATCGGCGCCGGGCCCTTTTCCTGGGCGAGCTGCAAGGCGGTTTGCCAGCCTTCCACCGCCATTTCGCGGGTGACCCGCTCGGTGAATTCCACCGACTCGGACGAGCCGTATTTCATGCGCAGCATGGTGAGGGTGGAGCCCAGGCCGAGGTAGCCCATGCCGTGCCGGCGCTTGCGCAGGATTTCCTGGCGCTGCCCCGCGAGGGGCAGGCCGTTGATCTCCACCACGTTGTCCAGCATGCGGGTGAAGATCGCCACCACCTTGCGGTATTCCTCCCAATCGAAACGGGCGCGCTCGGTGAAGGGGTCGCGCACGAAGGTGGTGAGGTTGACCGAACCCAGCAGGCATGAGCCGTAGGGCGGCAGCGGCTGTTCGCCGCAGGGATTGGTGGCGCGGATGTTTTCGCAGAACCAGTTGTTGTTCATCTCATTGACCTTGTCGATGAGGATGAAGCCCGGCTCGGCGAAATCGTAGGTGGAGGACATGATGACGTCCCACAGCCGTTTGGCGCGGATGGTCTTGTAGACCTTGCAGGCCACCAGTCCGGCGGCGTCGCTGATATAGCCCTCTTGGATCGGCCACTCGCGCCACACCACCTTGGCGGGATCGTCGAGGTCGAGGCGGTCCGCCTCCGCCTCTTTGCGGCTGATGGGGAAGGCCAGTTTCCAGTCGCCGTCCTGCTTCACCGCTTCCATGAAATCCTCGGTGATGAGCAGCGAGAGATTGAACTGGCGCAGCCGGCCGTTTTCCCGTTTGGCGCGGACGAAATCCGCCACGTCCGGATGGCCGACGTCGAAGGTGCCCATCTGCGCGCCGCGGCGGCCGCCGGCGCTGGAGACGGTGAAACACATCTTGTCGTAGATATCCATGAACGACAGCGGACCGGACGTGTAGGCGCCGGCGCCGGACACGTAGGCGCCCTTGGGGCGCAGGGTGGAAAATTCGTAGCCGATGCCGCAGCCGGCCTTGAGGGTGAGACCCGCCTCGTGGACCTTTTGCAGGATGTCGTCCATGGAGTCGCGGATCGCGCCGGAGACGGTGCAATTGATGGTCGAGGTGGCGGGCTTGTAGGCCAGCGCGCCGGCGTTGGAGGTGATGCGGCCGGCGGGGATGGCGCCATGGCGCAAGGCCCACAGAAATTCGTCGTAATGCTGCTCGCGTTTTTCGGGCGTGGCCTCCACGTCCGACAAGGCGCGCGCGACCCGCTGATAAGTGTCGTCCATGGTGTGATCGACCACGGTACCGTCTTTGGCCTTCAGGCGGTATTTTTTGTCCCAGATGTCCTGGGAGGCGGGTTGATACGGGATGTCAGAAACGTTGACCGAAACGGCTTTCAAATGCGCGGTCTTCATAGGGTGCGTCCCCCTCCATAGCTACGAGCGTGATTGTCCTTCAAGGCCCACTAATTATAGGCTTTCCCCGAGTATCTGGGATCTGGACGAAACACAAGATATGGGGGTGATGGCAAAGAGTAGGCTGAGTGGCGAAAGCTGTCAAATCATTTTAACGAAACGGCCATAATATTTTTAAATATTAAAAAACAATATGTTGAGATTATCCTGGGCCGATGTGAATACGGACTGTTTCAATGGGCTTAAAGAATAAGCAAAATCGCGGCCACAATATGTTGTGTCACCCCACCTAGGGTCAATCCGGCATGGAAGGGCAGCGCCGGCTCGCCGGAGGCCGTGATTGCGGCGGTGTCCCGGACATTGAACCACTCGATTGGGGAAGGCCTCTAACAGCCCGTAAAAATAGGCATATAACGGCCGGTTATCCCCATCGACAATGAACATTTGGAAAAAGGACGCGCGTTTGATGAGCATCAAATCTGGTTTGCGATTTGTCTTTGTGACCCTGCTTGGCTTGGCTCTGAGCCAGCCCTTGTCGGCCGCCCTGCCGGCCAGTGATAGCCAGGGCCAACCCCTGCCCAGTTTGGCGCCGATGTTGGACCAGGTGTTGCCCGCGGTGGTGAACATCTCCACCCGCGGCCGGGTCCGGGTCGCCGACAATCCGCTGCTGCAAGACCCGTTTTTCCGCCGTTTCTTCGGCGTGCCGGACCGGCCCCGCGAACGGCCCACCCAAAGCCTGGGCTCCGGGGTGATCGTGGATGCCAAAAACGGGTATGTGCTGACCAATAATCACGTCATCGACAAGGCCGACGAGATCACCGTCATTTTGAAAGACGGCCGCAGCGTCACCGCCACCTTGGTGGGCAAAGACCCGGAGGCCGACGTCGCGGTGATACAAATCCCCGCGGAAAATCTGGTGGCGGTGACGCTGACCGATTCGGACCGGGTGCGGGTCGGGGATTTCGTGGTGGCGATCGGCAATCCCTTCGGCTTGGGGCAGACCGTCACCTCGGGCATCGTCAGCGCCAAGGGGCGCAGCGGCTTGCGCATCGAGGGATATGAAGACTTCATTCAAACCGACGCCTCGATCAATCCCGGCAATTCCGGCGGCGCGCTGGTCAATCTGCGCGGCGAACTGGTGGGCGTGAACACCGCCATCCTGGCGCCGGGCGGCGGCAACATCGGCATCGGTTTCGCCATCCCCGCCAACATGGCGCGCAAGATCATGGACCAGCTGGTCACCCACGGCGAGGTGCGGCGCGGCCGGGTCGGTCTCTCGGTGCAGGACCTGACCCCCGATCTCGCCAAGGCCTTCGGCATCAAGGAGACCCGCGGCGCGGTGATCGCCAAGACCTTCAAGGATTCCCCCGCTGAAAAGGCCGGTTTAAAGACCGGCGACGTGGTGATCTCCATCAACGGCAAGCCGGTGAGTTCTTCGGCGGAGCTGCGCAATGTCTTCGGTTTATTGCAGATAGGTGAGGTCGCGGTGGTGGACGTGATCCGTGACGGCCGGCCGCGCACCTTCCGGGTCACCATCGCCGAACCGGTGCGGGCGTCGCTGGAAGGCAGGCGGGTCAGCCCCGTTTTGCAAGGCGCGACCTTCAGCGCCATCGAGGAAGGCAGCCCCGCTTACGGCCGCATCGAGGGCGTGCTGGTAACGAAGATCGAATCGGATTCGCCGGCGTGGCGGGCGGGCTTGCGCAGGGACGACGTGATCGTGTCCGTCAACCGTCAGCCGGTGCCGCATTTGGAGGCCTTGCAACAGGCCGTTAAAACCGCTCAGCGCGGCCTGTTGATCAACCTGCGCCGCGGTGACGAGGCCTTGTTTATTTTGATTCAGTGAACAGCGGCGCGGTGTCGGTTGCGCCGGGTATCCCGTCACGCGCACAAGCGGGCCGCAACGCCCGCTTTTTTTTGCGTGTGGATAAGGGCGGTGTCATCGCCGACGGATTTGCCGCTACGCGACGGCGTGCCCTGCGCCAATGTGCGATGAATGCGAACACGCCGCTTCACGGCGTAACGGCTGCGTCGGCAGCCATGGTGATTCGCGTGTGGTCGGGCATCGTGGTTTGATGAACGCTCGGCAATGGTATGGATTTATTTGTCAGCTCGGCATCGACGGCTTCGTCCGATACGAAATCCGGCGCGGCTGAAGCGGTCGTCTCCGGCAAGGTGGTACGGGCCGCTTCCCAGGCCATGGTGGTGCTTGGGGTTTCATCCTCGGCACGCGCGCGTGAGCCCATCAGTTGCACCAATACCAAGGCCGCTTGCTCCGCCACCGCCGGTTCATAATCCGCGGTCATTGCTTCCAGGCGGGCGTTGAATCGATCCTGGCTGGAAAAAAACTCCGGTCGTTGCGCGATCCGATCCAACGCGCCGCCGCGCTCTTGCGGATCGGCGCTGAACAGCGCGATATACACGGCGTCGGGATCGAAATCCACTTCCGCGGCCGGCGGTATCGACGGCGTCGCATCCGGTGCGGGCGTGATGGCCGGCGATGGACTTATGACAATCCGTGCGTCGCCATGCTCGTCCGGCGCTCGTTGCGCCGGGTGAAGTCCGCCGTCGAGGTCGCGCGCCGTGACGGCGGGGCCGGTGTGATTCCACGGCTGAATTATCGCGATGAGCAATAAAAATCCGGCGCCCGTTACCCAAGCCAGTGGTCGATAGTTCACATCGGGACTCCTTTTAACTCAAGGCACGATGGCCCCGTTTCACGAAGTAACCCTCGGTCCGGTTGATCAATAGCCCTCTCCCGTCACGGGAGAGGGCGAATTACCCAAGTTTGTATCATGACCCTGTGTCTTGTGTTTCATCGGTGACATGAAAGCGCGTCCATCGTATCGAATCACCGATCTAAAAACCCAGCGGCACTCCTAATAGTGGCGCTGCGCGTCGCGAAACGCGGCTGGCTACTTACGGAAAAGCTCGGTGCGCATGTAGTCATAACGAGTGTCGCCCGCGGCGAATTTGGTGCGGGTCTCCACCTCCAGAAAATTTCCTCCATCATATTCATAGGCGCGCTTCGCCGTCACCGCCATGGTCGAAAAACCAAAGTTATATTGTCCGCTAAGCCCGTAGGCAACTGAAGAAGACACCGCCTTGCTGAACGGTGACGCAACGACCGCGCCATGGTCGCAAGGCGTCGGGCTGCACGCGCCGTAGGTGTGAATCTTGAAACCGCTGGCGTCGTTGGTGATGGCGATCTTTACGATGCCGCCGGTGGTGGGATTGACGTTGGTCCAGGTCCCGGTCAGATTGGTGACGCCGGTGGGCGGCTGGGCCAATGACGGCTGTGCGGCCAACCCCAGCAAGCCAAGTCCGATGACGCCGAATATGCTGTACTTGATGCTCTTCATGACACTGTCTCCTCGTTTATGAAGGTGAATACCGGTTGCCGCGTCGCATGGCGGCCCGACAACGGCGCGGTGTGGACATAAACTAACGGTCGGTGAACGGGGAGACAGTGAAATTGGATGATGCGCGAATGTGAAATAATGCCGTGACAGCGGGCAGGCGAATATGGATCAACGAAGCTCGGCGGTTATTTTTCCTCGCGATCGATGCGGCTCATTGCATTTACCGCATCCCGCCGGGGCTTTATCCGCTGATTAACGCGTTTCCCTCTTCATGCGAACGCCTCCATTTTCAATTAGTGCGGCGATTCTGATGCCACGACCGAATGTATTTGTCTATCTCTTCGAGTGTTCGAGCGGCATTCGTTTTTTTTCAAACTTTCCACTGAACCATAGGAATTGCTATCGATGCCCGAAGAGCGGTGCCGATATGACATATGTCCAATGCTCGTTTTCATGTTTTTTTAGCCGCATTGTGATCCGATCTGTATCGGGTACCCTGGCCGGGATCGTTCTTTACCCGATGCGGCCTGTAAGCCAAAAGGTGCCGAGCTTGTGGTCTCTATGGATGGGATGGCGGATCGGGAGTAAATGCGCGGTGAATGGCTCGACGAATACGGGTGGCTTTTCCGAAGGGAGACGTTTATTCTTCCCATGCCCGGGTCGAGGCCCGGGTTGTTCTATGCTCTCCCAGTGCGTCGCCAATAATTGATGATTTAATCCCTGGTCAAAGAGCGGCGCTCGGTAGTGGTTTGATCGCGGCCGCCATTGCCGATGCCGCTGGCGGCCGTTTATAATCCCAGTCGCTTTATTCACTCTGAAACAGAAGTTGAAATATGGAAAAGAAATATCAAAACAACACGGTCAAGCTATTGGCGAGTATCGTATTCGCCAGCCGCTGGCTGCAAGCCCCCCTCTATTTGGGCTTGATCATCGCGCAAGGGGTGTACGTCTACCTCTTCGTGAAAGAATTAATACACTTGGTGCAACACGCGCACACCTTCGGCGAAGTCGAGATTATGCTGGTGGTGCTGGGGCTGATCGACGTCGTCATGATCGCGAATCTGTTATTGATGGTGATCGTAGGCGGCTACGAAACCTTCGTGTCGCGTCTGTATCTGGAGAATCACGCCGATCAGCCCGAGTGGCTGGCGCATGTCAATGCCGGCACCATGAAGGTTAAACTCTCCATGGCCTTGATCGGTATTTCATCCGTTCACCTTTTGAAAACTTTTATTGAAGCGCCGAACCTGACCCAGCAGACCATGATGTGGCAGGTGATCATTCATATGGCCTTCGTGCTGTCGGCGATGGCGATGGCGTACACCAATCGCTTGATGGAACCCGCTAAGAGTCACTAAAACTTCGGCAGCCTGTCTAAACGGGGATAGCCGCGATCGGTATCCCCCGCTATCAGGCTCGCGCCATCTCGCTGGCCGTTTCTCTCTCCAATAGCTTCACCTCGCCCCGTCCCTCCAGCCATTCCAGCAGTGGCCGCCACTGTTCCACGTCGTGCGCGGCCTGGCCGCCGGGCAATTCAAAAATTCCCAGGCCCTGTTGTACGGCGCGGATGTAGTTCTGGGTTTCACGGAAGGTGGCGACGAAGGGAATCTCGAGGCTTTTGAGAAAGCGTTCGAGGTCCTGGTAAATGAGATTTTGTTCGCGCACGCGGTTGGCCACCACGGCCAGTCGGCCTTCGTGACGCAAGGCGTGACAGGTGAGCAGCAGTTCGCGGATGAAGTGGGTGGCGGCGCGGATGTCGATGGGCGAGGGCAGCACCGGCACGACCACGGCCTCGGCGTGGCGCACCAGATGACTCAGCTCGCGGCCCGCCACCCGCGCGGGGGCGTCGATGAGAAAATAGTCGGGGCGCTGGGTGGCGCGCACCGGTTCGCGCCAGGCCTTGACGCCTTCGATGGGTGGCCGGTCGGCGGGACGCGCCGCCAGCCAGTCGATGCTGCTGCCTTGCGGGTCGAAGTCGGCGATCAGCACCGACTTGCCCCGCGAGGCGTAATAACCCGCCAGATTGGTGGTGAGGGTGGTTTTGCCGCAGCCGCCTTTGGCGTTGAGCAGCACGATGGACCGCATGGAAACTCCTTCAACGTATGGATGCGGGGATTATATTCTTCGGCCGGGAAATTATCCCCTTCCCGGTCGCGCCATCACGCGGAACGAGGGCGAGCGGGGGCGAATGCGCGCAACGGCTGGCCCCTCAATTCAGTCCCAACTCATCCCACATGGCATCGACGCGCCGTTTGACGTCGTCGCTCATCTGGATCGGCCGACCCCATTCGCGCGTGGTTTCGCCGGGCCATTTATTCGTAGCGTCGAAGCCAACCTTGCCGCCGAGGCCCGACACCGGCGAGGCGAAGTCGAGATAGTCGATGGGCGTGTTCTCCACGATCAGCGTGTCGCGCGCCGGGTCCATGCGGGTGGTCATGGCCCAGATCACATCCTTCCAGTCGCGCACGTTGACGTCGTCGTCGGTGACGATCACGAACTTGGTGTACATGAACTGCCGCAAAAAACTCCACACGCCGAACATCACCCGCTTGGCGTGGCCGGGATATTGTTTCTTCATGCTCACGCAGGCCATGCGATACGAACAGCCCTCGGGCGGCAGATAGAAATCGGTGATCTCGGGAAACTGCTTTTGCAAAATCGGCACGAACACCTCGTTGAGCGCGACGCCGAGCACCGCCGGTTCGTCGGGCGGCCGGCCGGTGTAGGTGCTGTGATAGATGGGCTTGTCGCGATGGGTGATGCGCTCGACCGTGAACACCGGAAAGGTCTCGACCTCGTTGTAATAACCGGTGTGATCGCCGAACGGACCTTCCGGCGCGGTCTCGCCCGGATAAATGAAACCTTCGAGCACGATCTCGGCGCTGGCCGGCACTTGCAGGTCGTGGCTTTTACATTTGACCAATTCGGTTTTTGAGCCGCGCAACAAACCGGCGAAGGCATATTCCGACAAGGAATCCGGCACCGGCGTCACCGCCGCGAGGATGGTCGCGGGATCGGCGCCGAGCGCGACCGCCACCGGAAAGGGCTGCCCCGGATGCGCCGCGCACCAGTCGCGAAAATCCAGCGCGCCGCCGCGATGGGCCAGCCAGCGCATGATGAGTTTGTTGCGGCCGATCACCTGCTGGCGGTAGATGCCCATGTTCTGCCGGTCTTTGTGCGGCCCCTTGGTGACCACCAGCGCCCACGTGATGAGCGGACCGGCGTCCTCGGGCCAGCAGGTTTGAATCGGAATTTTCGCGAGATCGACGTCGTCCTTCTCGATCACGTTCTCCTGACACGCCGCGCGGCCCACCACCTTGGGCGCCATATTGAGCACCTGCTTCAACACCGGCCACTTCTCGATGGCGTCGCGAAAACCCTTGGGCGGTTCCGGCTCCTTCAGATAGGCGAGCAGCTTGCCGACATCGCGCAAGGCCGACACCGAATCCTGTCCCATGCCCAGCGCCACGCGGCGCGGCGTGCCGAACAGATTGCCGAGCACCGGCATGCGGTGACCGGTGGCTTTTTCAAACAAAAGCGCCGGACCTTCGCGCCGCAAGGTGCGGTCGCAAATTTCCGTCATTTCCAGCGCGGGATTCACCTCGACGGAAACACGTTTGAGTTCGCCGAGGCGTTCGAGTTGTTGAATGAAGTCGCGGAGGTCGTGGTATTTCATGGCGGCAATGATAGCAGGGCGGCGGTTAGCAAGCGTAGTCCGAGTTGAGCGGGAGCGAACCCCGGGATTCGCGGCATCCTCACCCCAACCCCGTGTTTCGCAAACGGCGCTCAATCCAGGCTGCTTGCTGTAATGCTTGACCCGGATTTTCTCCCGCACCTGATCCAACAGCTTTGGCTTGACAGCGTTCTGCATGGAAGTGCACCCTCTTCAAAAAGAGTTGGGGCAATCCGCGCCCCGGCTCGTTTGACAGGTAATGACTTACAAAAAACGAAAGGATTAGACGCCAAATATGGCGCAATTTAAAGTACCAGATTGGGTGTCTACTTTGAGTTCGGCCTTTAGGAGAAAACAATGGATGAGCGTTGGATAACTTTACTTGAATACTGGCAAAATCATGAATTCGGCCATTCATTAACATTCCCTTTTATTATAGGGGCGCTCCGACACCCAGTTGGTTCAAAGAACATTTCTGATATGTCGGCTCACGATGAGCTTAGAAAGCTAATTGACGCTATGAGATCTCATGTTGCTGATGGATATTACTACAACATTTATAGGTGTCCTGAACTTGGGCAGCTTGTTGTAAGAAAGGTCGTTAACTCAAGCCCGCCACATACTGCCATTGCCATAAAGCCAAAAGATTCTTCTGCAAATCCATCTCTCTTTGTATCTGATGGTTTGGAAAAAGGGTGCGCTTCTCCTTTTGATTCAATAGTAGAGCTTATTTGGAATGAAGTAGGCTCTGCTATTGAAAATGGAAATTTTTCGTGTCACGGGAAAACATTCGGCGAGTTTAGCGAATATGACCTAAGGTTTATCAATAAGGGACTGGCCTAAAACGGCACTCGTTCGGACGCAAACTACGCTGCGCTGCGCTGCGCTGCGCTGCGCTTCGTTTGCGCCGCGCAGCTTGGTCTTTAGAGCGTACGAGCCTCAATTGACAGGAGAGGAAACCGATGGGTCTGTTTGGAAATATCACAAGTGCTTACAAGAAAAGCGAGGCGGCCGTTGTAGTTCAAAACCTTCTGGAACATCAGGCACGCGTTGGTTTGCTCGATCTCGATCCAAAGGCTCTGGCTAATCGTCTAGTCAGCGTCCTCTGGGACCAGAAACCGGATCTCTTCGATGGAAAATTTGGGCAACGACCGCACAAGATCTCGGTAGCCGCCGCCGCACTTGCAGACGGAATTGGAAGGTTTGAGGCTCAAGACACCAATCGCGAAGCCCTGATCCTCGCGCTGAGCAATGTGCTATCAGAAATCGAGACAAACGGGCGCCTTTATCCCTTTAACGGTATCGACGAAATATTGCTCGAGGCCGCTGGTGCAATTTTTGTGGCAATGACGGAGGAACTCCGCGGACGATCTGGTAACACCACGCCGCCGTCGGCATACGCTACATTCGAAGATTGGTATGCC
Source organism: uncultured Gammaproteobacteria bacterium (assembly GCA_963729605.1). Classification (GTDB taxonomy): domain Bacteria; phylum Pseudomonadota; class Gammaproteobacteria; order DRLM01; family DRLM01; genus CAKKSB01. Next base: position 383,689 of record CAVSNY010000007.1, read on the forward strand.
GAATTCAAGATTGGCGCTGGAAAAGCCAACCCTGCTCTGCGGGAAGCAGATGGTTCGAGCTTAATAGACTTCATGGATCACGAGCCGTTGCGGCGCGCATTTCGCGATCGCGTCGAACCGCGCTCCCTCGGCACGGAATTCGCGAAGTCTTTCGACATTCGCAAATTCGGCAAGCAAACGTAGGGCGGAAGCCCAACGGGCGTTCCGCAGGATGTTTGCCGCGGCTCAACACCCCCGCTCACCACCGATCATGTCCGCCGAAACATATCCGCCCCAATTAGCCGGATAAACGCCGCGTCTCACCCAGTAAGCGTAGGGCGCAATAGGCGGTAGCCGTATTGCGCCGAATGGTAGAAACATCCGGCGCAATGCCCTTCGGTTATTGCGCCCTACGCGGGCTTGGTTTCCCCAGCCGCTCAAAATACAATCCCCTATATATCAGGCGGCCGTGCTGACGCGGCTTAGTTCAACAGACATTTATACGCCATGCGCGGCACAGCGTATAAATGCTTAGACGTTAGCGGTCAACCAACAGCGAGGTAGATCTATGAGCACCGTAACTGACTCTGATGTTTACAAGGCCGCCCTCGACCACTCGCGACAGTTGAGCGCTCTCCGTTTTGCGATCCTGACAGTCTTTATGACCGCAACCGGGGCATTATTCAACGCGTACTTCACTCCAACGGTGCATTACCCTCTTCGAGTCGTATCCTTTGCGGGCTTTTGGCTGGCCATCGTATTTCTCGTGTGTGAGATCGTTCTGTCATTTACCATGGCGAAGCAAAACAGCGTTGCGGAAGCGAAAGCAGGTGAAAAATACAAGGACGCGTTTCTTCACAGGCGTTGGCTCGCACTTTGGTCTATCCGGTTGGCTATCCCAAGCGTCTACGTGTTGAGTGGTGCGTATTGGTTTTATCTATTTTTTCTGTGGGTCGGTTAACCGCTAATTGAATAATAGCGCTAATGAATAATAGAATTGTAGCCCGCGTAGGGCGCAATAACCGAAGGGCATTGCGCCGGATGTTAAGGCGATGACGCATCGCCTGCGAGTGAGCCTGATGATCCGTCTATGGTTGGGTATTAACTCGCCGGATATCGGCGGCTGCGAGTGAACAAGGCAGGCCGATGGAGTGGTGCGTAATCCGAATCCATTTTCCGGATTACGCTTCGCCGCGCGCAGGGCGTCACTTCGCCCTGCGCGCATCTTTCATGTCCGCGCGGAGCGCTTAGTAAGCTGCCTCCACCTCGGCCGCCACCAAGCCCACCAATTGCTCATAACCAAAACTCGGCAGGGGTTTGCCGTTGACGAAGAAGGTCGGCGTTTTATTCGCGCCCAGGTTCTGTCCGTCATTGATGTCTTGCTGGATGGCGTTGATCACGGTCTGGCTGTTCATGTCCTGCGCCATCTTTTGCATGTCGAGGCCGGTGGGTCTTTGATTGAGGAGATTCCAGAACGTCTCCGGCTGGGCGCGGTGATTGATCGTCCACTGCCGCTGGGTTTCGTACATCATCTCCAGCACCGGCCAGAATTTACCTTGTTGCTTGGCCGCTTCCAGTATCGCCACCATCTGGTCCGAGCCCGGGTGCAGCGGCGCGTAACGCAGCACCAGATTCACTTTGCCGCCCTGCCGCTCGAGCAGCTCTTTGACCAAGGGGTGGAATTGGGCGCAGGTCTCGCAGGCCGGGTCTATGAATTCGACGATGGTGACCTTGGCTTGGGGGTTGCCTACGCGCACGGAATGGTCACGGATCAGCGTGTCGCTATGCCGCGCGACCTGCTGGCTCGCTTGTTCGCCTTGCTCGGCTTTGTAAAAAATCGCGGCCAGGATGAAGCCGCCGGCGATCAACACCAGGGCGATGAGGGTGAAGTGGCTTTGTTTCATTCTTGAATCCTATGCTTGATGTTTCATTGACGGGTTCAACCGCCGGCGTTTATTTTGAAATCGAGCGGGCCTTCAACAGCAGCAGCGTAATAATTAAAAACGCGGCGAGTGAAAGCAGTGGGATCGGCAAAAAGCCGAACAGTTCCATGCCGGCGCCGGAGCAGGGCACGCCCTGACTGCAAGGCTGAAGATTTTCCGGGATGACGCCATAAAACAGCAGGCTGTGATAGAGCGTGAACAGCAACCCGAGGATGGCCAGCGGCAAGGCGTAGCGTATCACTTTGAGGTCCAACGGATGCAGCCCCAGCAGCAGAATCAGCGCCAGCGGGAACATGAAGACGCGCTGATACCAGCACAACACGCAGGGCACCAGCTCCATCACTTCGCTGAAAAACAGACTGCCGGCGCTGGCGGTCAATGCCGTCAGCCAGCTCGCGAAGATCATGCGCCAAGCGGTCACGGCCACGACTGATTGATGATTCATGCGCACCCGATTTCAAAAAAAAGCCCGGCGATTCTACCGGCTCGCAAGGGCTGAGGGCAATCGGCGTTCGCGCGGATCTCGCAGCGGATGCGTGCAGCGCGCCGCGTAATTGTGAATGCTGTAAGTCGTACACCGGCGCAGTTTGCCGCAAATCATGCGGCGGAAGACCTTTGGGGTTTCCGCTTCGCCGCGATATGACCGAGTATTCAACTCGCGGACGCGCGCGTGGCGACGAGCGAGGGTCGACCTTTAATCGCGTCCAGCCACGCGGCCTGACGCGGATGCGCGCCGCGCCAGTCGTGCGCGTAGCGCAGGTCGATGTATTCCAACGCGACGGCCCAGGCGAGGTCGGCGATGGTGAGACTCTGTCCCACTAAATGATCGCCGCCTTGATAATGCTGGTCGGCGAAGTTCAGCGCCGCCGCCACCTTGCTCTCTTGTTTGGCCATGGCGCCGGCATCTATTTTCTCCGGCGCGCGGCGGCTTTCCACCAAGCGCGTCACCACCGCGTCGTACACGCCTTGGCTCAAGGCGTGCCAGCGCTGCGCCTGCCAGCGCGCCTCGCCGGAGGGTGGAATCAAGCGCACCTTGCCCGCGCTGTCGAGATACTCGACGATCAGCGGCGAATCGAACAGCGGCTCGCCGTCGTCGCGCTCCAACACCGGAATCTTGCCCAGCGGATTCAAGCGCGTTACGTTGGCGTCACGCGCGGCTTCGACGATGAAGTCCAGATTAACACCTTGTTCCATGGCGCACACCCGCACTTTGCGGACATAGGGCGAGGTTTTGGATCCGTATAGTTTCATGGGCGCTCCCTCCAGAATGGTGACGATGATGCGGTTTACAGATTGAATTCGGCGACCGCCGGGGCGTGATCCGACGGCCTTTCGTGTTTGCGAACCTCTTTGTCGATGTAGCTGGCCGTGCATTTCTCGCATAAAGCTTTGCTCGCCAACACGTGATCGATGCGCACGCCCAGGTTGCGGCGAAAGGCGTGCATGCGGTAGTCCCACCAGCTGAAGATTTTTTCTTCCTGTTCGAATAGACGGAAGGTGTCGCACAAGCCGTTGGCCAGCAGTTTATTGAAGGCGGCGCGTTCGGGAAGACTGAACAAGACTTTGCCCTCCCATGCCGCCGGGTCGTGCACGTCGCGCGGCTCGGGCGCGATATTGAAATCGCCGAGCACCACCAAGTTGGGATGGCGCGCCAGCTCGGCCTCGATGAAGTTGTTGAGCCTGCTCAGCCAATGGAGTTTGTATTGATATTTGTCCGACTCGACGCTCTCGCCGTTGGGCACGTACAAATTGAGCACCCGCACTTCGCCGTAGGTCGCGGCCAGCACGCGGCGCTGCTGGTCGTCGAGGTCGGGGATGTCTTTCACGACATCGCTTGCCGGTGTCTTGCTCAGGATCGCGACGCCGTTATAGGTCTTTTGCCCGGAAAACACCATGTGATAACCGGTCTCCGCGAGCGCCGCCAAAGGAAAATTCTCATCGATGCACTTGGTTTCCTGCAGACATAATAAGTCCGGCTGCCGTGTCGCCAGCCAGTCCATCACCTGCGGCAGGCGCACCTTCAGTGAATTGACGTTCCAGCTCGCGATTTTCACCGGCGCAGCTCAACGCGAAGACGCAAGAGTGCAAAAACAAAAATTAAACTTGGCGGCATGTGGCGGCTTGCCGCCGCGGCGTTGAAGTATGTCATGCCGCGATTCCGCTATGCCGCAACAGCGCGTCGATGGTCGGTTCGCGGCCGCGGAATTCCACGAATAATTCCATGGGTTCGCGCGAGCCGCCTTGCTCGAGCACGGTGCTCAAAAAGCGCAGGCCGGTGGCGCGGTCGAAGATGCCCGCTTCTTCGAAGGCGCCGAAGGCGTCGGAGGACAACACCTCGGCCCATTTGTAGCTGTAATAACCCGCCGCGTAGCCGCCGGCGAAGATGTGCGAGAAGCTGTGCGGGAAGCGGTTGAAGGAGGGCGGCTTCATCACAGCCACTTGTTGGCGTACTTCATCGAGTATTTCGTAGACCCGGGCGCCCTTGGCCGGATCGTATTCGAGGTGCAGGCGGAAATCGAAGATCGAGAATTCCAATTGCCGCACCATCTGCATGCCGGATTGGAAATTCTTCGCCGCCAGCATTTTTTGATACAACTCGTCGGGCAGCGGCGCGCCGGTTTGATAATGCGCGGCGATCAAATCCAGCGCCTCGCGGTGCCAGCACCAGTTCTCCATGAACTGGCTGGGCAGTTCCACCGCGTCCCACGGCACGCCGGCGATGCCCGCCACGCCGGGATAATCGACCTTGGTGAGCATGTGGTGCAGGCCGTGGCCGAATTCGTGGAACAGGGTCAGCACTTCATCGTGGGTGAACAGCGCCGGATCGGTGCCGACCGGCGGCGAGAAATTGCAGGTGAGATAGGCCACCGGGGTCTGCACGCCGGATTCGCCGCGCTTGCGCGTCATGCAGTCGTCCATCCACGCGCCGCCGCGTTTGTGCTGGCGGGCGTACAAGTCGAGATAAAACTGGCCGCGCAGTTCGCCCTGCGCGTCGTGGATTTCGTAAAAGCGCACGCTGGGGTGCCACACGTCCACGCCTTGCCGTTCGCGTATCTCCAAACCATATAAGCGCTGCACCACTTGAAACATGCCGGTGACCGCGCGCGCTTCGGGAAAATAAGGCTTGAGGTCTTCCTTGGAAATCGCGTAGCGGTGAGTGCGGAGTTTTTCCGCGTAATAAGTGATGTCCCAGGCCTCGAGCTCGCCGGCGCCGTGTTGCTCGCGGGCGTAGGCGCGCACCTCGTCGAGTTCGCTGCGCGCCATGGCGAGGGAGCGGCCGGCGAGGTCGTTGAGAAAACCCAACACTTGGTCGGTGGAGCGCGCCATCTTGGGTTCGACGGAATATTCCGCGTAATTGTTGAAGCCCAATAGCTGCGCGACTTCGTGGCGCGCGGCGAGGATTTTTTCCATCACCGGCGTGTTGTCCCACTGGCCGGCGTGAGGACCGGCGTCGGAGGCGCGGGTGACATAGGCCTCGTAGACCTCGCGGCGCAGCGCGCGGTTGTCGGCGTAGGTGATCACCGGGATGTAAGCGGGAAATTCCAAGGTGATCACCCAGCCTTCGAGTTCGCGCTGCCGGGCCATCTGCGCCAGCAGGGCCAGCGCGCTGGGCGGCAGGCCGGCCAGTTCGTTCACGTCGCTGATCTGTTTGTGCCAGGCGTTGGTGGCGTCCAGCAGGTTTTCCTCGAACTTGGCGTTGAGGTTGGACAACTCTTGCATCAGCTCTTTGAAACGGGCCTTTTTGTCCGCAGGCAGCGCCACGCCCGACAAGCGGAAATCGCGCAGCGCGTTGTCGATGATTTTTTTCTGCGCGGTGTCGAGCTTGGCGAACTCCGGGCCGTCGGCGATGGCTTGATAGGCCTGATACAGCCGCTCGTTCTGTCCCAACTCGGTGGCGTAGTCGCTGAGTTTGGGCAGGCAGGCGTTGTAGGCGGCGCGTAATTCCGGACTATTGACCACGGCGTTCATATGACCCACCGGCGACCAGGCGCGGCGCAGGCGGTCGCCCAGTTCTTCGAGCGGCGCGACGAGATTGGCCCAGGTGTAAGTCCGCTCGGCGTCCAAAAGGCGCGTGAGTTCGGCGCGGCCGTCCGCGAGGATTTGGTCGATGGCGGGTTCGACATGTTCGGGACGGATGGCGGAAAACGGCGGCAGGCCGTTCAGGGTCAGCAGGGGATTGGTCATGGCCTCAAACCTCACGATAGCAACGGCGGGGGAAACTCCGGAAGTAGTAATCCGGCATCAAAGACGATCTGGTCTGGGCTGTTCCTTCTCCCGGCGGGAGAGGGGCATGCTTTGATACCGAGATAATAGAATAACAAAAAGCGCGGCGGCTGCGGTTCATCCGCCGCGGGTGTTGATCAGCCACAGCGCCGCCGACCCGGCCAGCAGAAACAGGCTGAACAGTCCGGCGGCGTAGAGTTGATAGCGGCGGGTCAGCCGCGCCGGCGGTTCGCTGGACAGTAAAAAGGGCCGTCCGTCGGGCGGACGGGACAACAGCAGCACGCCCGGCTCGCTGAGGCGGCGCCCCAGTTCGCTCGCCGCTTCCCGTTCCGCCGCGCCGCGCGCCTGTTCCCATTCGGCGGGGTCGATGGCGCCGTCGCCGTCGCGGTCGAAGCGGGCCAGCAGACGCGGCCGGTCGCGCTTCCACGTCGCCAGCAGGTCGCGCACCGTCTCCGCGCGGGTCGGCCCTTCCACGCCGCCGCCCGCGCTGCGCAGATCGCCGATGGCGTAGAGCGCGTCGCCCGGGTGGATGCGTTCTTCGCGGTAACGATAGGCGCCGGTGCCGAACCAGCGCCGCTCGCGAGGGCCTGTCATGCCCGGCGGCGGGGTGGGCGTGTTGCCGTACCACACCTGCGTCACGCTCGAGGTCACTATCGCGCCGTCGGGATCGACGACGCATTGGCCGGTGTCGTCGCGCAATAAAAACAGGCCGTCGCTGCGGCCGCGGGCGATGACGCGCCAGCGGCCGTTTTGATGGCGGCCGCCGTCGGACTCCCTTTCTTCCACGCGGAATTGAAACCAGGCGCAGGGGGTGTGGGTGAGCGGCGCGACGATGGGCGGACCGGCCAGCACCGCCGCCTCGCCCTCCAGCTCCACGTAACCTTGCGCGGCGGAGCGGAGTCTGGAAGTGGGGGTGTCTTCTATCAAGCGCGCGCGGCGCAGAAATAAAAAAGCGCCGGCGAAACTCGCGACGGCGCCGAGCAGCGCCGCGCCGCAGAAAAACCAGAAGACCGGGGGATCGAGCCGCTGCGGCCACGCCAGCCAATAGGCGAATCCCGACATGGTCGCGGGTCGTTTAGTCGAACAGCTGCTTGAGCGAGACGTCGCGTTTTTCTTCTTCGCCGAATTCCAGCAAGGGATGGGGACCGAATTTGAACAGACGCGCCACCACCATGTCGGGAAACTGTTCGATGCGCACGTTGTTGAGATTCACGCCTTCGTTGTACAACTCGCGGCGGTCGGCGATGGCGTTCTCCAAACCGGTGATGCGGCCTTGCAGGTGTTGAAAACTCTCGTTGGCCTTCAGTTCGGGATAGGCCTCGGCCACCGCGAACAATTGGCCCAGCCCCAGCCGCAACTGGCCCTCGGCCTGGCCCAGTGCCGGCACATTGTGTTGTTCGCGGGCGGAGGCCACCGCGCCGCGGGCGCGCAGCACCTTCTCCAGCGTGTCCTGCTCGTAGACCATGTAACGCTTGCAGGTCTCCACCAGTTTGGGCAATTCATCGTGACGTTGTTTCAGCAGCACGTCGATGTTCGACCAGGCCTTCGCCACATTGTGTTTGAGGTTGACCAAGTTGTTGTAGATCATCACGCCGTAGACCAGCAGGGCGGCGATCAGGGCCAGGAAAATGAACGTGCTAATATCCACCGGGGTTCTCCGTTATGAATCCGATTTCCACACGACTGCGGTCAATATACCCGTCCTATCGGCGGCGCGGGAGGTTTTCTGATATGAAGCACTTCAATCTCATCGCCATCGGCGGCGGCAGCGGCGGCCTCGCCGTGGCGCAGCGCGCGGCGGAATACGGCGCCCGCTGCATGATAGTGGAGCCCGCGCCGCTGGGCGGCACCTGCGTGAATACCGGCTGCGTGCCCAAGAAGGTGATGTGGAATGCCGCGCAGCTCGCGCGGACTCTGCGCGATGCGCGCGATTACGGGTTTGACGTGAGTAGCGCGGATCTCGATTGGCCCCGCTTGGTGGCCGCGCGCGATGCCTACGTCGCGCGGCTCAATACCTTTTACAGCACCCGGCTGGCCGACAGCGGGATAGCCTGGCAACAGGGGACCGCCCGCTTCATCGATGCGCGCACCATTGCCGTCGGCGAAGAACGTTTCAGCGCCGACCACATCGTCATCGCCACCGGCGGCCGCCCGGTCATTCCCGCGGTGGAAGGCGCCGAACTGGGTATCAGCTCCGACGGTTTTTTCGCGCTACGCCGGCGGCCCCGGCGCGTGGCGATCATCGGCGGCGGTTATATCGCGGTGGAATTGGCGGGCATATTGCGGGCGCTGGACAGCGAGGTGACCCTGGTGTTGCGCGGCCGGCTGCTCGGCGCGTTCGACGTCATGCTGCGCGAGGTATTGATGGAAGAGATGCTCGATCAAGGCATCAAGCTGCTGGCGGGATCCACGGTGGCGAGCTTGACGCGCGCGGCCGACGGCAGTCTCACGCTGATGGGTGCCGATGGGGCCGACCTCGCCGGTTTCGACGCGGTGATCTGGGCGGTGGGCCGCCGGCCCAATATTGAAGGTTTGGATTTGGAGCAGGCCGGGATACGTTTGAATCCCCGCGGCGCGATCGAGACCGATGATTATCAAAATACCAATGTGGCGGGGATTTATGCGATAGGCGATGTCACCGGCCGTTCGCCGCTTACCCCGGTGGCCATCGCCGCCGGCCGCCATTTGGCGGACCGCCTGTTCGGCGGCAAGCCGGACAGCCGCTTAGATTACGAGGGGATACCCAGCGTGGTGTTTTCCCGGCCGCCCATCGGCAGCGTGGGGATGACCGAAGATCAGGCGCGGGCCGAACACGGCGCCGGCGTAAAAATTTATCAAACCCGCTTTACACCGCTCTATCACGCGCTTACTTCGCGCAAGCCGCGCACCGCGATGAAGTTGGTGACCGTGGGCGCGCACGAGAAGGTAGTGGGTTGTCATGTGATCGGACCGGGCGCCGACGAAATGCTGCAAGGCTTCGCCGTCGCGATCAACATGGGGGCCACCAAGGCCGATTTCGACAAGACGGTGGCGATTCATCCCACCAGCGCGGAGGAATTGGTCACTCTACGCTAGTCCCGCGGCTTTACGGTTCCATCGCCTCTTGCGAGGCCTTTTCCGCCGCCTTTTTGGGATTAGAGAGATGCAGCGTTACCACCACGCCAAGCACGCCACCCAACGCAAATGAAACCACCACAGCTTCCACCAAGAAACTAAACATGGCCAGTCCTCCTCCTCGTTTCCATTGACCGCTTTTCCGCCAACAGACGCAAACGCCGCGCCTTACCGCGTATAACGACCGTTCAACGAGTTGACTTAAATGAGACCGGGTTCTCAGTTACGGGACCGGGATTTATGCTAGTCCGGGGACCGGGCCGAGTAACGCGGCATTACGGCGGCAAACTTGCCGCCCCCTCACCGACGCGTTACGTTAAGCGCTTTTTTTAGCCAACGTGCCCGGTGGTTTTACATGCATGACCTATGCAAGGCATGTTCCATTTTTTGGAGAGGGTCGTGTCGCGGCGACGCGCGTCGTTGGGAACGGCGCGTCGGCGATCAATGACGCGTGTCGGGCCTGATTTCTCCACGCGCTTGGTTTGTTTGAATAAGTTCGATCACGTGGCTTCTTGGTCGGCGTCGTATTTGATGGCGGTGATCTCCAGTTCTTCTTCACCGTGAACCGTGCGCAGCGTGGCTTTATCGCCGACCCGCTTCCCCAGAATGACGCGCGCCATGGGCGCGGTGAAGGCAATCCGCCCTTCGGACGCCGCCGCCTCGTCCACGCCGACCAAGGTGTAACGGCGCTCTTCACCCGCATGATCTCCACTCAGGGCGCGGAGCGTCACCGTGGCGCCGAAGCGAATGCCTTGTTGCGGATCGGGATGAGACGCGACGACTTGCGCGCTGGCGATGCGGGTTTTGAGTTCGGCCAGCCGGGTGCCGAGCGCGGCCAGTTGCAGTTTGCGTTCCGCGTCGTCGTCGGTCTCCGCTTGCGCGCGCGTGCGCGCCTCTTCCAGTTCGGCGAGTTCGGATTTCAAAAGGGCGAGGCCGCGGGGCGTGACGTAGTTGGCCGTGCCCGGCGGCAATGGCGCGCGCGGTGGAACGAATAATTCCTCGTTCGACGCATCGTTCTTGACGAAGGCTCTGCTCATGGCCGGTCTCCTGTAATGAGTAAGGACGCCCTGAATGATCCATCCTGGAATTCTCAGAGTGCGGAAAGTGAGAATAGCCTTTTTCGCCTTGCTTCACTTTCAATGGCGGTACATCCGTGCCGCCGTGGGAACCCCCGAATAAATCGGAGGTTCCACAAAAATAAAAAAATAAAAAGAGCGTTGGCCGCGCCCGTTGATCGCGTGATGCCGGTGATACGCGCGTAAGTAATTCAAGCCTCGCTGAGATGGAAGCCGGCGAAGGCTTGCACGCTCATGTCCATATCGGGCGGCGAATAAACGCCACGGCGCGCTCCAAATCCTCGACCGGACCATTGATCCACCCCATTTGGCCGCGCATTTTCCCCCGATGATGTTGATTAACTTAGACGCTTGTCGGAAATATTGAAAGGGGCGTATCGCTCGGCTTTAAAAACGCGTTGCCGGTAAGCGAGGTTTACAACCTAATGTAAGAAGTACATCAAAATCCTCGCGGCGAAGCCAGGCTTTTTTTCGCGGCGATTAAAATATTTTGTTAAACCATGTGCTTTATGGATATCTAATGCGCGGCGAGCAGCGCTGGTGCGTGGCACAACAGTTGCTCCCCTGTTTCCCACATTCATTAGATCACTGACAGGAGTCGGGAAATGACACAGAAACAGCAAAATCGAGCCAAAACCAGTTCCGTCGATGCGATCGCCCTGCTGACCGAGGACCATAAAAAGGTCCAGAAACTTTTCAAAGAATTTGAAAAGCGCTCGGATGAGGACGACGAGGAAGGTAAACAGGCGCTGGTGGAAATGATCTGCGCCGAATTGACCATTCATGCCACCATCGAAGAGGAAATTTTCTATCCGGCGGCGCGGCGGGCCATCGAGGAAGAAGATTTGTTGGACGAGGCCGAGGTCGAACATGCGTCCGCCAAGGAGTTGATCGCGCAGTTGGAGGGCATGCAAGCCGGCGATGAATTGTATGACGCCAAGGTGACCGTGCTGGGCGAATACATCGATCATCACGTCAAGGAGGAACAAAATGAAATGTTCCCCAAAGTGAAAAAGGCCAAGCTCGACCTCCAGGCCTTGGGCGAACAAATGCTGGAACGCAAGCAAGAACTGCAAGAGGAAATGGGCCTGGTCGAGGAAGAGGACGAAGAAGATCAGGAGGAAGAAGTGACCACCCGGCGCAAAACCACCGCGCGCGCGGGCCATCGCTGACTCGGCGATTTTTTCATCGCGTGGGTGCACAGGGCGCGCATCCGGCGCGCCCTGTTTTATCGCTGTTGATCGGCGCGCTGGTTTCACCTGCGTCGGCGTCGCGGAGCGCGCGTCCGCCGTTCGGATAGCGCGAGCGTAGTGTCTCGCGAGGGATCGTATTTTAAGTTTTAAGCAACTCGAATGAACCCAGCGGGTGTGCCAGGCCGTTCAGCATGATCTCCACCCGGTGAGTGCCGGGATAGTGTTTTCGCGTGGTCATTTCCTTGAGTGAAACGCCTTTGCCCAGCCGCACGGTTTCCCGCGGGGCGAGTTCGACGGTTTTCAGTTTGAATACTTTCGGGCTGGTCTTACCGCTGGCCTTCACGAAGTGAATGCGGAAATCCACCAGCAGGGCTTGTCGCCGCGCGCCGGTGTTGGTGAGGTCGAAGGCGATGGTCAAGGTGTCGCCGCCGCGGGCGCGTTTGGGCGTGATCGCCACCTTTTGAATAGCCGCGCTGGCCGTGGCGCCGAAACCCAGCAGTTCCAGCGCGGCGGTTTCACCGCGTTTTAAGGCCGAACGCAGCCCATGCCGGATCAGCCATTGCCGTTCCTCGCCGGCGTTCTTCATCCAGCGCCGGGCCGTCGTCACCAGTAAATCCGGGTGATCCTTTCCAATGTCGTTGAGGTTGTTGGCGACCGAGCGGCGCACGTACAACTCGGGATCGTCCTTCAGCAATTCGAGCAGTTCAAGCACCGGCCGGGGATCTTTCTGAAAGGCGCGCAGACGCGGCGCCCACGGCAGGCGCGGGCGCGTCCCTTCGGAGACCAGGCGGCGCACGTGCGGGTTGGCATCGCCGGCCCAGAGTTTGAGGCGAGCCAAGGTCGGCGCCGGGTGGTGCGCCAGAAACGGCCGGATGCTGAATTCGGCGGTGAAGCGCTGGGTCAGTTCGTATTGAGCGCGCATCGAAGGCTCAAAATGATCGAGCCCGTATTCGGCGACGAACAACACATGGGGCAGATACATAAACGGCGCCATTCCCAGGTTTTCGCTCCGCTCGAGTTTGGGGCCCAGCGAGGCGAGAAGGATGTCGATCGCCCGCGGATACTCGTCGGGCAGATGGCGGCGCAATACCTGGGCGAGGTGCCGGCCGCGCGGTAGCAGATCGAGCTCCGGGTACCCCTGCAATGCCTCTTTGAGAAAGGCCTTCGCCGCGAAGGGGGGATGGACCGCCGCGATCATCGCGGCGATGCGGCGCGGTATCGCCGGTCCGAAGTGATTTTTCAGCGGTTCAGCCATGGATTCCGGTCTTGCTGGGGCCTGTCATGCGGCGGCGCTCCGCGGTGGTCCGTTTGGTGCCGCAATGATAGACGTCGGCGTGCCTACCGGACAGTGGCGTGCGAGAACGGCGCCCGATCCGCTCATCCGTCCTCACGATATTTCGTTTCCGATACTAAATATCGTGTCCACTCCCGTCCGGTTCCCATGAGTATTTTTGCCCATATCGATCTATCTCTTTGTATTTTCATTAAATAGCCGATTGGCGCGCGGCTTGCGGTAGCGATGTCATGATCAACCAAGGGGGATTATGCCATGACTCGTAAAATACACGCGGGCTTCGCCGCCGTCGTCTTGCTCGGATTCAGCGTACCGGGCTTCGCGGCCTTCGAACCTTTGCCGCTGGTGGCGCCGGCGCCACCCGACAATCCCACCACCGCCGCCAAGGTGGCCTTGGGCAAACAGCTGTTCTTCGACCCGCGTTTGTCCATCGACGGCACGGTGTCGTGCAACTCCTGCCACGATGTGAACGGCAACGGCACCGACAGCCGCGCGGTCTCGGTCGGTGTCAACGGCCAGGTCGGCGCGCGTTCGGCGCCCACGATTTGGAACGCCGCCTTCCTCAGCTCGCAATTTTGGGACGGCCGGGCGCCGACCCTCGAAGAGCAGGCCAAAGGCCCCATCCTGAATCCGATAGAAATGGGCATGCCGCACCAAGAGGCCACCGCGCAGCGCATACGGGAGATCCCCGGCTACCGTCGGCAATTCGCCGCGATCTTCGGCGGCAAGGACCCGGTCACCCTCGACAACATCGCCAAGGCCCTCGCCAGTTATGAGCGTACCCTGATCACGCCCAACAGCCCCTTCGACCAATATCTGCGGGGCGATAAAACCGCCCTCTCCAGCGAGGCGGTGGAGGGCATGAAGGAGTTCGAGAACCTCGGTTGCGCGCGCTGCCATCGCGGTCCGGCCCTGGCGGGCCCGTCCAGCATGCCCACGGGTGAAGTGTTCTATCAATGGTTCCCGGCCTTTGCCAGCCGCTACGATCAGGAGTTCAATCTAAAAGAGGATTTAGGCTACAACGAAACCAAGACCCCCCGGCCGCACACCGGCAAATGGCGGGTGCCGACGCTGCGTAATATCGCCCTCACCGCGCCCTATTTTCACAACGGTTCGGTGAAGACCTTGGAAAAGGCCGTGCAGGTGATGGCCAAGGCCCAGCTCAACCGCGAGATCAACGAACGGCAGATCGCCGTGCTGGTGGCCTTTCTCAACAGCTTGACCGGCGAGTTCACGTTGCAAACCCCGCCCCAACTGCCGCCGGACGAAGACCAACCGGTGAATGTCAGTGTGAAAAAGTGATTATCCGTCAGCAATAAATAAAAAGGCGCCGTCATCCGGCGCCTTTTTTATTGAACGATAAAACGATAAGCGGATTTTATTCAGTCGATCTGCGCGAATTCAGCCAGCGCTGTATGGCCTCGATTTCCGCCCGCACCAAGGCGCGCCCCTGGGCCATGACTTTCTGCTGATAAGAAGCGATTTCGATATGCAATTGGTCGGAGCCGGCGATTTCCGCGAGTTCTTCCGGCGTGGTTTCTCTCAATGCGGCGAGGGTGCGGTCCAGCAGTTTGGCGGGCTTCTCGATCACCCGGTTGTACAGGGTGAGGGTGGTGAAGAAAAACGCGCCGATCAGATAGGGCGTATAAAGCGCTAAAATTGCCACCCAACTCGGGTCGGCCCCTTCGTCGCGCACCGCGGGAACGGCCACCAAGAACTGAAAACACAGGATGCACACGGCCATCACGAAGGCGACGCTCAAGAAACGTATCATTTTTGTTTTTATCGCGGCCCGCGCCTGGGCCGCTTGCTGGCGTTCGACCGTGATGTCGGCGAGGGCGGGCGGATCGCGGGTGATGTCGAACTGAAGGGCCATGTGGTTCTCCGGTTGAAATTCGTGTTGCACGAGCGGCGGCGTACCCCCGCGCGCGGCGCCGGACCGGCGACGGGATGTTCAGGCCACGCTCGATGAGAGGCTTTTTTAGCACAATTCGGCCCTGCGTCATATCCGTTTTGAAGAAGGGTATGCGGCCCACCGCCGCGTGTGATGGGCCTGATTGGGCGGGGTATGGGGTGTCGGCGCGGCGGCCCTGTTTCCCTGGCTTTGCTGTGAGTTTTATCGGGGCGTGAGCGGACCGCCGCTGGGGCGTCGTCGTGGCACCGAACAGCGGATCTCCCGCTTATCGGTGAGGTGCGGGGTCCCTCGTTTCGTCTGGTTGGTTGCCGATCCGATTCATCGCGTTCATCTTGCCGTGGCGACCTTGATCTCGACCCGGTTGCCGCCGACGTGTTTAGCAAGATACATGGCCTTGTCAGCATGGTTGAACAGCTGTTTCTCATCGGTGCCATGTTCGGGATAGAACGCGACACCGATGCTAGGCAGAATGTACAGGTTTTGCTGGTCCATATCGAAAGATCGGTTTAGAGCGACGCGGATTTTTTCCGCCATCATCAAGCTATTTTCCCGCGAGTGGATGCGTTCGAATAAAATCACGAACTCATCGCCGCCGATGCGCGCCACCGTGTCCGATTTCCGCACGCATTCCTTTAAGCGTTGGGCGACCATCTGCAACAAGCGATCCCCCGCGGCATGGCCGAGGCTGTCATTCACTTGTTTGAATTTATCCATATCGAGATAAAGCAGGCACAACTCTTCATGTTCGCGCCGAGCCCTTGCCAGCGCGGTCCGCAGCCGGTCCTGTAGCAGCTCCCGGTTGGGCAGACCGGTAAGTTGATCGTATTGCGCGAGATGTTCCAGCCGGGCATACATCCGTTTGCGTTCGATGGCGGCGGCGATTTGAGTGGAAACGAATTGCAGCAGTTCTTTATCCGCGTCGGTATAACACGCGCCCTTGGTATAGCGCTGCATTACCAGCGCGCCGATGACGCCTTTGTGAGAACTGAGCGGCGCGCCAAGCCAGTACAGGGTATTTTTATTGACCGCCATTCTCGCGGGTTCGGGTAAAGTTGAAATCGTCTCCGGTGAGAGCAGCAGCATTTGTTCGCTGCGGATAACCTCGCCAATCAGCGTATCTGAATCGAGTGTGCGGGGCGCCGGCGGCTGGTGATCTCCGTCAGCCTGATAAGGAAAACTCAATTCACCGCTCTTTTCATCATAAAGCGCCACGAGAAAATCGTCGGCCGGCAGCAGCTCGCCGATGATTTGATGTACTTCCCGTAACAGGGCCAGTAAATCTTCAGTCGCGTGGGCGGCTTCCGAAATAGCGTAGAGTGCGGCCTGCATGGATTCGACATGTTTGCGTTCGGTAATGTCGCGCGCCACCGCGATCCGCAATTGATCGGTCTCCGACCAGCGGGCCGACCACATGATGTGGACGATCCGCCCGTCTTTGCGTACGTAGCGATTCTCAAAATGAGTTACCGCTTGTCCGGCCATGATCTCGGCGGCGGCGATCTGGGTTCGCGCCCGATCGTCGGGGTGCACCATGTCTATCATCACCCTGCCGATCATCTCCTGCGGCGTATAACCAAAAATACGCTCACAGGCGGCGCTGACGAAGACAAAACGACCCTGCGGGTCAACCGCGCAGACGGCATCGAGCAGGAGGTCCATGAAGTGGGAGGGGGGTGCATCGGTGTTTTTATTCATCTGAACAACATACTTCATTGTATTTGAGCGCATCAGAAAGCAGGCAAGGAGACAAGTTTATTGAATACTCAAAGCTTGACCTGATGTTACCCTAAAAATTCCAATTACATTCCCATATTGAGGAAATTTCAGCAACCGATTTTCATATGCAATCCCATTGCCATCAAGGTTTGAGCGCGCAAACGATCATGGCGTGTTTCCAACGTAAAGAATAACGGCCAAACAGGCGCCGAGTGTAGCCACGATAATGTTCACGCCGAATCCCCACTTGGCGCCGTAGCCCGATGGGTATTCCGCCGGAGCGAGGGTTTTCAAAACGATCAGATACTGCCGGGACGAGTAGGCGGCGGCAAACGCCCCCAAGGCTATGAATGCCAACCCCAGCCAGAACGTAGCACCGGCCGTGTTGGCCGCCGCACTATTCGGGGCGAGGGCCTCGATCAATATGCCGGTACGCTCCATCACAAAGCCGAAGGCAATCAGCGCGAGGCTAGTCCTATTCCAGGCTAATAGCGTTCTTTCAGCCGCGAAGAGAACTCTTGGGTCATTTAAATCCGACACGGTCGCTCCTGGTGCTTAATGAAAATATCCGGCAGAGACCCCTGGAACACCTTGTTGGGCGGCATGATCACCGCCGCTCCTCGACGAATGCCGCGAGCTTCTCCAGCGCCATCCTGGTGCCGAGCTCGTTGTCGGCGGGTGACACGCCTGAAGGTAATCCTTCGTAGGTCATCGTGACTTCGGTGCCGCCGTCTTTGTCGGCCAGCGCAGTCGTAATAGTCATTTGGCCCTGCATGGCCGGATCGTTCGTCTCGAACTCGTCTACTTCCACAACATACTCGTTTGGCACCAGCTTGGCGAAATGGCCGTGGTACGTGTCGATATTGTCGATGGACTTTCCGGGTTGCGATGTGTCTTGGTAGGTCAGCGAGATCCGAAACCTGCCCCCTTCGCGCGCGTCGAAAGAGTGAACGCGGCATGACATCCCGGTCGGCACTCTCCAGGCTGCTATGGCGTCCGGATCGAGAAGTGCGCGATAAATCTTCGCACGGGGCGCACGTATGTGCTTACTAATGCGCATTCGCGTCATTTCCATCCCATGCAAGGTCTGAGTTGGGCGTATTCAATCTCATGACCGATTCAATCAATCCGCCGCTTCGGGTGCGCGGAACGCCTTGCTGTAGTAGCCGGATTGGTCGAAACAACAAACCCGACTCTTTCCGGAAGCAAGCATGTCACAAGCATCGCTGATCCGTTTTGCGCGGGTCTTGGCTTGCTTGGCTGAAGCAATCCAGTGAATCCAATCCAATCGTGCAATGGTCGTCGTGTTGTTCCAAATCCTACGCGCTTCAGGTGCAGCCGCCAAAGCGTCTTGAAGATCCGGTGGAATCTCAGGTTCGGGTTCTTGCTCCACAGGCATGATCTCCAACGTGACGATGTCGCCGACCTGCACGCCTGCGGCTTCGCGTAGCTGTCGGTTTACCAGGAGCCAATGGCTCAATCGGCCATCCGGCTCGAGTGTCGCCTGGAAAGGGTGGCCGTTGATGGTGCCGCTTACAGTCGTCCGTCCTCGTCGCGGCAAGCTTGCGCTTGCATCCTTCGGCAGCACAACGAATGCCCACGAAGCATCACCGCCGGGCTTTGCCGGACGGAGCAGTTTTGTTTTGAAACGGGCCTTTTTATCGGCTTGGGTCATCTTAGATTCACACGACGCCTTCCGGCAGATACCGGAGGATGACACAGCCGTTCGAAGTTGAGCGCGCTTCTTGCAGCTGAAGCTGCTGTGTCACTCCGTCACTAAACAGTAGTCTGCCCTTACCGTAAATGACCGGGGCGATCCCAATGCGGTACTCATCAAAAAGTTTCTCGTCCATGAGGCTCTTCGAAAGCTTGGCGCTGCCGAAGACGAACATATTCCCGTTACCTTCTCGCTTCAGTCTGGCGATTTCCGCCGCCACGTTGTCCTTCACGAGTGTCGTACGGTTCCAGGCAGGCGCTTGAAGCGTGCGGGAACAGACCACCTTCGGAAGACTGTTCATGTAATCGGCGATCGCCCCCTGGGCGGTCTGCCAATAGGCGGCCATGCCCTCGTAGGTCACACGACCGAACACAAGCATGTCGGCCGATTTGAGCAGCTCGAGTGAAAATTGCTCAAGCTCCTCGCCCCAAAGCCGTTCGTGCCAGGGCAGGTCCCAGTTCTTCACGCCCTCGAAGTAACCATCGAGCGTGATTAGATTCCACATGATGAGTTTGCGCATCGCCCGCTCTCCTTTTCCTTTCGTCTAACGCCCGATAACTCGCACCGCGAAGCGGCGTCGGATTGAGCGATTTGCTCAGAAATTTCCCTGCTCTACTGCGGATCACGACGACTCGCATCCGACAGCCGGCATCAACCGCGACGCGCCGCCTCAATGGTCGCGATGTCGATCTTTGACATCTCCATCATCGCATCAAACGCACGCTTGGCGGCAGCAGGATCGGGGTCCGAGATCGCTTGCAGGAGCGCGATCGGCGTGATTTGCCAAGACAGTCCCCATTTGTCCTTGCACCAACCGCACGCGCTTTCCTGACCCCCGTTACCCACGATCGCATTCCAGTAACGATCCGTTTCGGCTTGGTCGGTAGTTGCAACCTGAAACGAGAACGCTTCGCTGTGCTTGAATGCGGGGCCGCCGTTGATCCCTACGCAGTGAACTCCCAAGACGGTGAACGAGACGGTCAGCACGTTCCCCTGTTTGCCCGACGGAAAATCGCCTGGGGCGCGGTACACCTCGCCGACGGCCGAATCCGGAAAAGTCTTGGCGTAAAAATGCGCCGCTTCCTCAGCGTCGCGGTCATACCAAAGGCAGATCGTGTTTTTTGCGGGGTTAATCATGGCTATCCTCCATTGAGTAAATCACCGGATACCGAGCCTTCCATGCTGAACGGTGGAAGTAACCGGTGCCGGAGCGCAGTTTGTCCGGTTGACTGGCTAGTCCGACGATTTCACTTGATTTCAATTCCTGCCATCCGAGCAAAAGCAACAAAATCAAGTGCCGTGTTCTGATCGTGGACGATACGCCACTGGCCTTCTTGCAACTGAAAAACGTATGTCAGCCACGTGACGATGGGCGTGTCTTCGAGCTTGGGGCGATATTGGTATTTAATAAGCGCCATTGCCACATCTTCTCCTACTACCTTGTGAACAACCGAACCTTCCCATATCCAATTTGGGTCTTTGAACCATTGCCTGTGAAGGTCGATTGTTTCGGCCGGGGTAGTGAAAGCGTGCCCATTCTGAACGATTGTATAAAGAGTGTCGCCTTTGGTGAGATGCGACTTAAACGCCTCTATATCTCTATTGGAAATGGCTGCGAAGTGTTTTTGTAGAGCCGTATCGAAATCTGGTTTCACGGGCGAGTCTCCGCTATAAGCAACGGGTGTAAAAATGCAAAGAGTGACTACGGCAAATGACAACATATGTCGCGACGCCTAACGTTGGCCGTTAGGCGTCGCATCCATCATGACGACATAAATAGTAGTTTCGAAAATGCCGATCGCTACCGAAACACTGCCGCTCTTACTCTACTTATCCATCACGACGTTCCATGGTCCATCCGCTTGGATGAAGAACACCGCGTCCTCGTTGCCTTCCACCTTCGCCGCGTGCGGCGCCTTGTTTGTCAGGGCGAAATACGACCCAGGGCCTAGTTTGTGATCCTTGCCCTTGGCGGTAAGCGTGATCGTGCCCGACACCACCGTAACGTAATGATCCGCGTCGTGATGATGCTTCGGCGTCACCAATCCGACGGGATACTTAAGAAAAAAGCGGCTCGCGCCCTTCTCCATGTTGCCCGAAACGGGAGCGGCCGTTATGCCGTTTCCCATGTCCTTCCATTTGAGGTCGGCCTTCGCGACCACTACCGCCGAGTCGGCGCCGGCGGTCAGCATCGGCGTTCCCGCCATCAGCGCCGCTGAAATCGAAAGGATTAGTGCGTGTTTGAATTTCATTTGCTCTCTCCTTGTGTCAAGGTAAGAAACTACGTCGGGAAGCAGCGAGGACAGCGTTTAAGCCTCGGAGCAGTAATTATAGCGATCCGCGTGAAAGCCAGCCGTTTGGCGCCCATCGTGGACTTCACCGGCCCGCCAAAGGCGAGTTCGGCGCAGCTCGGTAGGACGAATGCGTGCAACGCGATCCGTCGAATGTGAGGGCCGCGTGGTTGCATTCCTAATCTATCCTGCCAAAGCCATGCGGCGGAACGCCCTTTGGGCTTCCGCCCTACGAGCTCTTAGAACGGGACGTCGGGTTCCGTTGAGTTCTCCAAGTCAACCAAGTAGATGATCTGAGACGCGCAGACTGCCAGAATGTACTCGGTGACTTCCAGGGTTGCCTTTCCGCCGCTTGCTCCGCCGTGCCCGACTCCGTCGCCACCACTGCGAAAAGCATAGACACCAGTGAGTGTTTGGCAGATTGCTTTTGGTACCGCAACCTCACTTGTCGAGCCCAGCCACCGCACAAGATCTCCTAGCGTCGAAGCCTTCGCCACAGGGAAAAGCAGTTTGCCTGCGGCTTCGACAGCGCACACTGCCTCTTTCACTGCGTTCTCATAGTCAGGGCTCGATGGGTGACGAAAGAACTGAAGAGCCTTGTCGAAGTGCTTTCGGGCGCTCAGCAATCGGGAGTCACCGAGAACTACTTGTGACCTGGCAACTAGTTCAACTGTGTGCCTCCGCCCGCGCCTTCGAACCACTCCATCTGTGAACTCGTATGCGAGGCCTTCTTCAAGGAACAGCCTCTGAAGTTCGGCCGCGATGTATGACTGCATGTCTCCACGAGCGACCTGGACGTTGTAGTTGCCGTATTGATCTTCGTGCCCAAGCTCCTTGGGCAGATGGGCGTACAGACGCTCGCAGAAGTCATAGACCTTCGCCCAGTCGATGCTTTCGAGCGCAGCTTCGGCGTCAGCTCTGGCCTGCTTAAGACTCGACAGCGATGATGGGTCATAGGTAGTGAGTGGTAGCCGACCGATGCGATTCAGCTCCCGCGCGGCCACTGTCCAGTCGGGCAAGTATCGACGGTCAACGAGGTCAAACAGCAGATGTAGCAGGCCACTCCTCGCCGAGCGAGGAAAGTCGGCATCAATCTGCCGGTACCGCCCCTTAGTTCGAGCCGAGAACGGAGGTTGTGGTGGTGAGGTCATAGGTTCTGCGGCCTAACGTTTCGAGTGAATGCGATTGTTATGCGTCATTTGCTCACCTGTCGAAGCTTTTCGGCCAATTTTCTGACCATTACCTCGATGCCTTCGCCGTTCGGCAAGTACTTCAAAATGCGGTGGTGCGCCATATCAAACGGAACATCATCGAGTGACTGGGAAATCGGAATCACATGTTTGCCGAGAGTGTGGGCGATGCCAGTCTCGTACATCACGTTGGGGTTCTTTCCTGTGAAGTCTACTACTACCACGTGAGTCCTGAAGATCAGGTTGAAGATATCTTGAATAACCGTGCTCTCTTCCCATATGTCGTCGACCCGAAGACACCGATATCCAGCCGCGCTGCAAGCGCGGCGAATTCCTTCATGCACCGTATTGAATGCTGCATTGAATGGCATCATGACTGCCACCAAGTCGGTTTCGATAGCTGTGTTCTCAGGAACCTGAAAAACGTTTGGAGCGAAGGTAATCTTGCGCTCTGATGGTTTGGCGGAGATGAACTGGCTTTCTTCCGGGTATTTCTCTGCCACGTGTTTCTCAAAGATCGCGAAAGCTTTCTCGTCTTGCTCGGCAATGCGCTTAATTATCGTGAGTGCGTTCCCTGCGTAGTCCTCGTCGCCCCAAGAGAGACTCCGCAAAAGGCGGGGGTGCCTTGAAATTAGCTCGGAATATCCAGTAAGAAGACCAACTTCTTCCCAGTCTCCGGCGTCAAAATCCGCGACCACACGTTCCCGTAATGCGAGGATTCTTTTCCCAAGATCGTAACCTACCATTGCGTTGACCTATTTAGCGCATAGCTTAAAGTAGACATCCTAATTGACGCCTTATAAAGCGTCATCACGTGTTCTAAATCTTTTCCCATGGTAAAAGTGTCCTGTACTATCAGCAAGAAAATAAAATTTAGGGTGTGCTAATTAGAAATGGCTAATACGGCAGATCATCCACCCAAGCTGCTCGATCAGGTGCGGGCGAAGATTCGCCTTAAGCATTGCAGCTCGGTAGGGCGGATGCGTGCAGCACGATCCGCCGGATGTGAGCGCCGCGGCTGCATTCCTAACCTATCCTGCCAAAGCCATGCGGCGGAACGCCCTTTGGGCTTCCGCCCTACGATCTACAGCCTCAAGCGCCGATGAGCTGTGCCGAAGCGCGCAGCGCGGAGGCGTCCGCTCTATTGGCTGGTTAAGCATCTGCTCGGGCCCGGACGTACAGTACCTTATGGTTGGATCCCGGTGCTGCGCGCTCTTCTGTGAGAAACAGATCTGGGCGCCCTTTCACTAGATCGGACAATTTTTTATAGCCGTAAAGCCTTGAGTCGAAGTCTGGCTGAATCTTTTGCAGGTAGCTACCAAATGTTGCAAGGTGCGACCATCCGGTGTCGTCTACCGATTTATCCAGGGCCTCCATTAGGAATTCTCGTGGGAATTCTGTCTGTACTT
This sequence comes from uncultured Gammaproteobacteria bacterium, assembly GCA_963729605.1. Lineage (GTDB taxonomy): Bacteria > Pseudomonadota > Gammaproteobacteria > DRLM01 > DRLM01 > CAKKSB01. The sequence continues at coordinate 406,750 of CAVSNY010000007.1, forward strand.
CCGGTGCTGGCTTCTGCGTTTCGACTCGCGCTTCTTCTTGCTTTTTGACCTTGCCGGAAGATTTCTTTACTTCGACTTTGGTTGTCGTTTGCAGCACTTCAGTGAATACGAACTTGTGGCACGCATTCCGAAATGCTTCCGGTGTCTTCCTTTCTCCGAATCCGTACACCAGAAGCCCTTCTTCGCGAAGCCTTACCGCGAGTCCTGTGAAATCACTGTCACTCGTTACAAGACAGAACCCGTCAAATCGCCGGGTGTATAAAAGGTCCATTGCGTCGATGATCATCGTACTATCGGTCGCGTTCTTGCCGGTTGTATATGCGAACTGCTGGACCGGCTTTATGGAATGCTTGTTTAGGCATTTCTTCCAAGACGCGCTGGTAGGCACGGTGAAGTCGCCGTAGATTCTTTTAACAGTGGCTTCGCCGAATCGAGCTACCTCCTCAAGGAGGGCTTCGATCACTGCCGCCTGTGCGTTGTCGGCATCGATTAACACAGCAAGGCGCTTCAGAGTCACGTCGGATTGCTGGTGTTCCATACGCGTTTTCCTCTAATTCAGATGCCTAACGTAAAGTTAAAAAGCGATAAATAAGGCTGCCCCCGTTTTGTGCCGAGTATTGAAACAAATCCCATCCGGCGCAATACGCACTACGCACGCTGGCTAAGAGTTGCCTCATCCGTCGTCGCGGAAGGGGGGGCGGGCCTCTGCACCGTTTCCGTCAAACGCCATATTACGGCGTCAGCGCGAGGAACAAGAAGGCCGCGAAGATCACCAAATGAACGGCGCCCTGCATCATGTTGGTCCGGCCGGTGCCCAGCGCGATTGCGCCGACCACGAAGCTCAGCGTCAGCAGCACGATATCCTTCGGCTCGAGGCCGAGCAGCAGCGGCATATCGAACCACACGGAGACGGTCACCACCACCGGGATGGTGAGTCCGATGCTCGCCAGCGCGGAGCCCAGCGCGAGATTGAGGCTGGTCTGCAGGCGGTTGGCCAGCGCCGCCCGCACCGCGGCCCAGCTCTCGGGCATCAGGACGATCATGGCGATGACGATGCCGATCACCGTCTGCGGCGCGCCAGCCGCCGACACCACCGCCTCGATGCTCGGCGACAGCGCCTTGGCAAGGCCCACCACGCTGACCAGCGATACCACGAGCAGCGCGAAGCTCCCCCAGCTTTTCGCGAGCGAAGGCGGGGGCGCGTGCGCCTCCTCGTTCGAACGATCGGCCGCCGGCAGGAAGAAGTCGCGATGCCGCACCGTCTGGAAGAAGATGAACACGCACCACAGCACCAGCGAAGAACAGGCCACGAACGCGAGCTGTGACGTCGAGTAGCTGCCGCCCGGTGTGCTGGTGGTGAACACCGGCATCACCAGCGACAGCGTGGCCAGTGCCACCAGGGCCGCGAACGCGGGCCCCGTGCCCTCGATGCGGAACGACTGCTGGTGATGACGCAGCCCGCCGAGCAGCAGACAGATGCCGACCACGCCGTTGCAGATGATCATGATGGTCGCGAAGATGGTGTCGCGCGCGAGCGGTGCTTTCTCCGGCCCGCCGGCCAGCATGATCGACACGATGAGCGCGACCTCGATCACGGAGATGGCGAGGGCGAGCACCAGCGTGCCGAAAGGCTCGCCCACGCGATGGGCCACGACCTCGGCGTGATGCACCGCGGCGATGACGGCGGCGACGAGCGCCGCGGCCGCGGCGGCGGTGAGGAGGGTGTCCATGGGCAGCCAGAGCGTCATCGCCAGCAGGGCCGCGGCGACAGGCGGAACGGCGTAGGGCCAGAATTTCATCATTGACCGGCTTTCGGTGCTAAAAGGCCAAGCCGGGCTCGCGGCCCGGCGGAGTTGATACGAGTACGGCGCAGAGACATGGTTGGTAACGTTATTGTTGGTGATGCCGGTAATAGTTGTATCACACTTGGCGGCGTCGATGCCGGGCAATGCGCAATGAGCGGCATCTTCCTCAGGCGGTCTTGCCGTGGCGAGCCTCGTTTGCCGCGGCCGGCGCTACGGTTTCGGTGTGTCGACGATGTCCACCACCAGCGCGCGCACCTTGGCCCCGCTGGTATTCTCCCACCAATGGGTGACGCCGGTCTTCTCGAATGCGACATCGCCGACTACGCGCGTGATCGGACTGGCAGCGTCGTTGCGGTGCTCGACGATCTCGCCCTCCAGGATATAGGCGGCGCCGGGTCGGGCGTCGTGCTGATGCACGGCGATGACGCCGCCCGGCAATATCGTGATCTCCCGCACCCGCAGCTCTTTGCCCTCCATCCCGGCGAATTCGGATGCGAGCGCCACGCCGCCGAGGCGGACGACCGAGGCGATGCCGGTGTTCTGCGTGGGGCCTTGCGCCGCCTGCTCTTGCGCTATCGCCCTTTCCCCTGCGGGGACCACGCCTTTGTCCTCGTGGGCGTACGCCGTACCGCACGCCAAGCAGAGGCTCAGCGATAAGAGCATCCTGAAACCGTTATCGAACGCCATGAATATTTCCTTGCTTAAAGTCCATTATTGGCCGCGCATCACCGCCCCCCCGATCCACTTCACGCTGGGGGCGTCCTGCCCAGACCCGATGGTTCGCCTTCTGACACAAAAATTGGGACAGATTTATTTTATGCCCAGTCAATCACAAACTCTACGCATTTGGCGCAGCTTTTCGCGGGCCTATCGGATCCGCGCTTTTCAATCCGCCTTCTACTATTTCCTCCACCTTGCCTACGAAAGATACTCTTCCAAAGAGACGAATAAATCTGTCCCCCATTTTGCTCTGGCCCACTGTCGCGATTTAATGCTGCTACTTCCGTGTTGGCATTGCCTCCTGGGCTCCCTGGTACCAAGTCCGCACCAGAGCAAGAAGCGCCGAACCAGTAACCATGCCCAGGAAGTAGACGCCGAAGAGGAGTATAGAGAGGGGCAATGTTAGCGACGCGGTAGCGAAGTTTACGGTAACGCTTTCGATGTTTTGAACCTTAAACATCGCGACCACCAGCGTAACCCCAAGAATTAACGCAAGATATAAGTAACGCATTTCGAAGATCTCCTTCTCTATACAAAAATTGGGACACACAAAAATTAGGGGGGCCTCAGATTTATTTTATTCTATCGTCAATCACAAACTACTACGCATTTGGCGCAGCCTTTTGCGGCCTGCCGGGTGCGCGCTTCCTACTATCTTCCACCTTGCCCACGAAAGATGCTCCTTCAAAGAGATAAATAAATCTGTCCCGGGTTTTTTCGCGGCTGCATGGCGCGCGTCCGAGCCCGCGTAGGGCGCAATAACCGAAGGGCATTGCGCCGAATGTTAATCGTCTACACCATACTGCCCTCTTCACCGCCAGCTCAATCGAGCGGATACACGCCTTATGGCATCAGTGTATCGTGACAATCGACATCCTGCGCAATGCCCTTCGGTTATTGCGCCCTACGCGGGCTATCGCTCCTCATTTATCGAATTTGATATGGAACTTAAACTGAGAGCATTGTTTTTGCGTTGAGCTACTGCGACAAGGAATAGGAAAGTCACTGCTACGCCCACAAGCGCTGCAGGAATACTTTTAGAGGCAGCGCTCATAGCCGATGCCGATGGGCCCGACATTATCAAGGCCGTGACGAAGGCGATTAACCATGCAAAAAGAAATCCCGCAAATTGTGCGCCCCGCGTGATATTGAATCGTTTCACGAAGAGCAAGGCAACCAAATAAAAAATTAGCGTGGCAGGAAGTAATTCGGCAGCCAGCATCACCGCGGCCATATAGTTAATCCGCGTGGCGGGTTGTGGATTAACATTGCTAGGCGGTTCTGGGGAGGTATTAACAAGTAACTTTGTTTCGGCGTCGAACGAAGCTCGCATGGCTTTTTGTTCGCCAAGAGGGACGCAGGGCGCAATGAAGTCTTCAAAGTACTTATTGCGGAGAATCTCCTTTTGTTCGGTGGACAATGCTTGCACGGTGGGCAATCTAACTACGCCTTCCCAGTTGTCGGGAAAGTCAGTTGCTGTTTTGGCTCGTAGTCCTTCTTTGCATTGCATATAGGCGGCGTGTGCTTCTAACGTTCTGAATTTGAATTGCTCGCCATATGCCATGTCCGGAGTCACGAAAGCAACTGTCCAAATAATGGCAACAGCAATCTTGACGACATCCACAGAAGATGAGTCGATCCATCGACGCCTTTGGTTGTATATCTGATTCATGGTAGCCTCCAAAACCCCTAATGACAAAGCTCACCTGCCGCGCAGGAGCGCAGCGACGGAGAGGTCAGGTGAAGTGCCGTATTAGGCTTAGAATTCAGCTTCTGACAACCCAAACGTTTGCATGTTGCCATTTTGCACCTTATATAAAGTCATCGTGATATTGCTGTATTGAACACCGTCGTGTGTCTGTATTTCTTCAAGAGCAAATGCTTCCGAGCGTGCGAGTCCACCATTGTTCAAATCTCGATAGCGAATGTCATAGTTTCCCGCAGCAACCTTGTTCAAGGTAAAACTATCAAATGCAGGGATGTAAAATTGGCGGACTGGATAAGCCTCAGCACTGCCCAACGATACTAGCTTCACAAATACGTCAGAATCATTACGGCTGTTATCTATCTTTACTGTCGAGAGACCATCCGCGTGAAGTTTTTTATAGCCTTTGATATAGCCAGCAGATGTAGGCCAAGGCTGCCCATTTGGCGCTGTATATGGCCTTACGTATTCTTGTCGAACTGGTGCTGGCTCTGCATTGTAAGGTTTTGGGCCGGGTGGTGGCAGACTTGGATTGTCGGTTGCCCAGACCCATAAAAAGAAAACAGCTATTCCATATAGAGCCCAGTATCTGAAAATGTGAGCAAGGATTCCCCCAGTATTTTTTGGAAGAGGTGGTTGAGTCGGCGTGGTCTGTGGCGCTGGGCCTGATTTTCTATTGGTGTTATCCGTTTGAGCTCCACCTAACTCTTGTTGCGCTATCCATTGATCATGCTCCTTGCGTTTACCTGGGTCTGACAGCGCCTCATATGAGGCATTTATTATTGCCATAATACGAGCTGCTTCTGCGTTGCCTTGGTTTTTATCAGGGTGATACTTCTGAGATAACGTTTTGTATGCGGCGCGAATGACCTCAATTGGGGCGTTACGCGCGACTTTAAGATTGTCATAATGTGTGCGAATCATTCGACTGCCAGTTGCGTGTTGATAGTGTGTTCGTGCCCGCTCTTTTTCTTTCTCACTTGATGCGCAAAAAAATAAATACCACAATCACATCTCATTGCTGACGGTGAATTTATCAAACCGCAATGTGGGCACACTATGCTCATTTCTTGTCAAGCCTAACTTAAAGTAGACATCCTAATTAACGCCTTATAAGGCGTCATCACGTGTTCTGAATTTTTCCCCATGGTAAAAGTATCCTTTAGTCTCAGCAAGAGAATAAAATTTAGGGCGCCCTAATTAGAAACGTCTAATACGGCAGATCATCCACCAAGCTGCTCGATCAGGTGCGGGCGAAGATTCGACTCAAGCACTACAGTATTCGCACGGAGCAGGCCTATGTGGATTAAATCAGGCGGTACATTTTGTTTCACGGCAAGCGCCATCCTAATCTTATGGGTGGCGCCGAAGCGGTTGCCGGTGGTTTTGACGCGGGAGGAGGTGCACGCGGTGCTCTCGCGCCTCACCAGCGTTTACTGGTTGATGGGCAGCCTTCTGTCCGGAGCCGGACTGGGGTTGATGGAATACGTGTTCAAGCTATTTATCCCCTCAGCCCCCCCTCTCCCTGGGGGAGAGGGGTAAGCGATCGACGGGCGGCCCCGATCGGTAACTTCTACTTTCTCGGTGGCTGCTCCGAGGCTATCATTGCGGCCTTGGATTCCACTGTTAATCGAAGAGCAATTCCCATGGACCATTTCAATTATCGTGACGGCCGGCTCTGCGCCGAAGACGTCCCCTTGACCGACATCGCCGCGCGTCACGGCACGCCCTGTTATGTGTATTCACGCGCCACCATCGAGCGCCACTGGCGGGCCTTCGATGCGGCGCTGGCGGGGGTCGAGCATCTGGTGTGTTATGCGGTGAAGGCCAATTCCAATCTCGGCGTGTTGAATGTGCTGGCGCGGCTGGGCTCGGGTTTCGACATCGTCTCCGTCGGCGAATTGGAGCGGGTGCTGCGCGCGGGGGGCGATCCCGACAAGATCGTGTTTTCCGGCGTGGGTAAACGCGCCGATGAATTGCGCCGCGCGCTGGAGGTGGGCATTCACTGTTTTAACGTGGAGTCCGAGGCGGAGCTGGCGCGTTTGAATGACGTGGCCGGCGAAGTGGGGCGTCGCGCGCCGGTGTCGCTGCGGGTGAATCCCGACGTGGACGCCAAGACCCATCCCTATATTTCCACCGGGCTCAAGGAAAACAAATTCGGCGTCGACATCGCGGCGGCCCCGGGCATTTACGCCCGCGCCGCGCGCATGCCGCATATCGAGATCGTCGGCGTGGATTGTCACATCGGTTCGCAGTTGACCGAGGTGACGCCGTTCGTCGCGGCCTTGGAGCGGGTGTTGAGTCTGGTGGACGCGCTGGCGGCGCAAGGGATTACGATCAAGCATCTCGACATCGGCGGCGGCTTGGGCATCACTTATCGCGACGAGGCGCCGCCCAGTCCGGAAACCTACGCGAGCGCCTTGTTGCAACGTCTGCGCGGGCGCGGATTGAAGGTGTTGATGGAGCCGGGCCGCGCCATCGTCGGCAACGCCGGCGTGCTGCTGACCAAGGTGGAATATCTCAAGCCGACCGCGCACAAGAATTTCGCCATCGTCGACGCGGCGATGAACGATTTGCTGCGTCCCGCTTTGTACGGCGCATGGCAGGACATCGTGCCGGTGGTGCCGCGCGCCGGCGAAGCCGTGCACTATGACGTGGTGGGCCCGGTGTGCGAGACCGGCGATTTTCTCGGCAAGGATCGCGCGCTGTGCATTGAGACTGGCGATCTATTGGCGATCCGGTCGGCCGGTGCTTACGGTTTCAGCATGAGTTCGCAATACAACTCGCGGCCGCGCGCCGCCGAGCTGATGGTGGACGGCGACCGGGTCTCGGTGGTGCGGGCGCGCGAGACGCTCGATGAATTGATGGCGGGGGAGTGTGTGCTGCCTCCATGAGCTGACGCGCCTATCGAATGCGGCAGCGTCACCACCCCGCCCCTGCGGGGCACCCCTCCTCGAAGAGGAGGGGAGGGACGCATAGCGCTGCTGCCGCGATCTCTGCGAATACGTCGCCCGCCACCCGGCCCTCGAAGAGAAGGGGAGGGACGCATATCGCTGCTGCGGAGATGGAAGGAATTCATGTCGTGTTTTTGGAAAGGAGGGCATTTATCTCGCCGCAGAGGCAGGGAAGCATTTATTTTTCCTCTTTTTAAGGAGAGGCAGGGTAGCATCCATTCCCCTTCTTATTTAAGGCGATATTATACATTGCGTACCCAAAGAGGTAGGATATGAAGCCTACTAACCTTTGGAGCCTATGGGACATGCTTACCATTAAGGCGCATGAATTTATTGAGATTGGGAAAGAAATGCGTTCATTAGCATATCTTCTCGGAATGATTTCCGAGGATATGCCTAGGACTGATGAGGAAAGTGATTTAATCAGAGACGGTTTAGAAAGGTTAAAGGGGCATTGTGGAATTCTAGAATTGAAGATTTCTGCCGAATTGCTCCAAAAAGCGATTCGGACTTTACCAGAGACGAAGAAGGAATTAGAAATTTATCTTGATGCGGTAAAGAGCGAATTAAGGACGCAATTATTTTTCTTCGTGCCGTCACACAGGGCACGGTATTACGAGACAAACTTTGCAATGAGGGATGAGACGCTAAGGGCGTTCCCATTTGCATCGAGCGAGACCGTGAGGGCTGCGACTTGCTATTCGCTTGGGGAGTATACGGCATGCGTGTTTCATTCGATGAGAGCGGCAGAATTGGGCCTGAAGGCGGTTGTCAGGGGATTGCCGAACTGGAGGAAAAAACTAAAAAAACATATAGATTTTGCTGAATGGAAAGGCTTGATTGACGCAATTGATAAGCATATTAAAGCCCTTGCTCAAAAGCCAAGGACCAAGAAACGGGAGACCGATCAACAATTCTATGGCGATGTTCACAGCCAATTCGTGAATTTTAAGGATGCCTTTAGAAATCACATATCCCATTCCAGGGTAACTTATTCAGAGGAGCAGGCTATCAGCATATTTCATCGGTCACGCGAATTCTTGGATATCTTATCCACGCGAATTTCGGAATGACGTTTCACTGAAGCTTTTTTAAGAGCATCCTCAAATGGCTTATCGCTTTCATCCACGCCAAGACTTCGAGCAGTCTCAACGAACCGCTGAGACTGCTCTTTGTCGTCAGGTTTTGGCTTTGGCTTTTTTGGCATGTTTCCTCCGTTTGCGCCAAGGCTCCTCGCTAACAAGCTGTTTGATATGTAAGCCGCTTGCCAGCCACGCCCTTGAGCAGGATTTCGGCGCGCTCACCATCCTCAATGCCCAGGGCCTTGCGGTTGCTGTAGCGGAAATCGAACTCCGCCATGTAGCGGTTCAGATGGTTGTGGCCGCAATGCTGATAGACGCCCTTCATGCCGCGCTTGAAGATCGAGAAGAACCCTTCGATGGTGTTGGTATGGAGGGTACGGTCAGCGGCGGAAACGTACTCGCCCTGCATGTGGCGCACTACGCGATGCTCGGCGAAGTCCTCGTTCAGCTTGCGGTATTGGCCGGCGTCATCGGTCACCAGACTGGCTTCCTTGGCAATGTTCTCTTGCAGGATAGGCAGCAAGGTCTTGGCTTGAAGATCGTCAACCACAAGGCTCTTGGCGCGGCCGGTGGTGCGATCCACCAGGGACAGAACCTTGTTCTTATGCTTGAAGCCACGGCCCTTCTTAATGCCCTTCGGCTTAATGGCCTTATCATGGCCGATGAAGGTCTCATCCACCTCCACCACTCCGCCGCCCTGGCCGAACGGCGCGAACTCGCCCTCGCGCATGGCTTCGCGGATACGGTGGCCCATGAACCAAGCGGTCTTGAGGGTCACGCCAAGGGTGCGGTGAAGCTGATTGGCGCTGATGCCCTTCTTGCTGCAGGCGATAAGGAAGATAGCCTGAAGCCAGAGGCGCAGCGCAACGTGGCTGGCTTCGAAGATGGTCCCAACCTTCACGGTGAAGGGCTTGCGGCAGTCGTAGCATTTGTAGGCGCCTATGCGGGTGGTTTTGCCGCCCATCTTGCCTATACGCTCCACGCCGCCGCAATGCGGGCATACCGGACCCTTGGGCCAGAGGCGGGATTCGACGAACTCGTAAGCCGCTTCTTCGTTGTGAAAGTAAGGGGCGGAAAGGATGGATGCGGCCATGACTCTGTTCTCCGTTAGCTATGGGAACAGTCTATCCCTTCCGTTTGGGTACGTCAAGTATAATATCGCGTTATTTAAGGAGAGGTAGGAGCATCTATTTCCCCTCCTTTTTTAAGGAGGGGTGGTGCGCAGCGCCGGGGTGGTTGGATCGCGGCAGGAGCATCAAGGAGGGGTAGGGCAGCATCCATTCCCCTCCTTTTTAAGGAGGGGTGGCGCGCAGCGCCGGGGTGGTTGGATCGCGGCGGAGATTCAGTTAACACAACACAGTGAGTGTGCTCGTTAAGCGCGGGGAATAACGATGGAGCGTGAGCCAGAACCCGAATTGATGGACGACGCCGAACAGGCCGCGGCCTACGCCCACGCCGATTTCGAGGAGCCTCATGCCCGTTTCATTCAGCTTTTCCGCGAGACCTTTGCCGGCGAGGAAATCGTCGGCACGGTGCTGGACTTGGGTTGCGGTCCCGCCGATATCGCGCTGCGTTTCGCCCAGGCTTATCCGCGGTGCGCGGTCCAGGGTGTGGACGGCGCAGCGGCCATGCTCGAACACGGCGGGACCCGTTTGCAACAAGCGGGTTTGACGGCGCGCGTTCAACTCATCCACGCCTATCTGCCGGACGCGTCCCTCCCGCTCGCGGCGTATGACGCCATCATCAGCAACAGCCTGCTGCATCATCTGCGCGACCCCGTGGTGTTGTGGCGAACCATCAGGCGATACGCCAAAGCCGGCGCGCCGATTTTCGTGATGGATTTGTTGCGTCCGGCGAGCCGCGCGGCGGCGCAAGCCTTGGTGAATAATTACGCCGCGGATGAGCCGCCGATACTCCGCCATGATTTTTTCCATTCTTTGCTGGCCGCTTACCGCCTCGAGGAAGTGATCGCGCAATTACGCGGCGCCGGTCTTGGGCATTTGCAGGTCGAGCAGGTTTCGGATCGTCATATTCTGGTGCACGGCAGAATGGTTTGAGGCCGCGGCGCGGCCGTGTGAAGTTTCCGGCGCGGATGGATGCCGTGGTCAGCATGCGCCTGGTGGCGAAGCTGAAAGCGCTGGGCATGGACAATGTGTTGATCGTGGCCGACGCGCCGTGGCGAGATGAATCATGTCTTCTCATTCATCCATTCCTGTATAATTCGCCGCGGTCACCGGTCCCCTGATATTTTGAGTAGGCCGGGCGCCGTTGATCTTTTTTCGGAGCATAAGCCGGTGATGGTTCTCGCGGGCGGGAGTGGGGCATGCTGAAGGCATTTCGATTTCAAAATCGGCGATTGGAGCAGATTCAAACGGTGGAGTCGGACGAATTGTCCGAAGATGCCGTATGGGTCGACATCGTCGAGCCGACCGATGAGACCCGCGTCAATATCAAACAGGTGTACGGCGTTAACCTGCCCGATTCCGAAGACATGAAGGAGATCGAGGCCACTGCGCGTTTCTTCAAGGACGAGGACGGCCTGCATATCCACTCGTTTTTCCTCGACGATTTTGAAGAGACGCCGGCCAACGTGACGGTCGCCTTCATCTTGAAGGACGATCGTTTGTTCACCATCCATGAGCAGGAACTAGCGACCATCCGCTTGTTCAGGCTGCGGGCGCGCCGCCAGCCGGATCTGGTGAGCGACGCCATGTCGATACTGCTGACTTTGTTCGAGACCAAGGTCGATAGGCTCGCGGATATTCTCGAGTCGGTGTATACCAGTTTGGAATCGGCGAGCCAGAAGGTGCTGCGTCAGAACGACAAGGATCTCGATCTGCTGCTGGCGGATATCGCCAAACATGAGGATATCAGCGGCAAGGCCCGCCTCAGTCTGCTGGATACTCAGCGTGCCTTGTCGTTCGTGCTGCGCAACGCGAAATTGGACGGGCCGCAGGTGGAGCAGATCCGCGATGTGATGCGCGACATCGATTCCCTGCTGCCGCACACCTCTTTTTTGTTCGACAAGGTGAACTTTCTGATGGACGCCATTCAGGGTTTCATCAACATCGAGCAAAGCAAGATCACCAAGAGTTTCTCGATCGCCGCCGTGGTGTTCATGCCGCCGATGCTGCTCGCCAGCATCTACGGCATGAACTTCCACGTTATGCCCGAGCTGAGTTGGAGTTTCGGTTATCCCCTCGCCATCGCGTTGATGATTCTCGGCGGCCTCACTCCCTACTGGTATTTCAAGCGCCGCCGCTGGTTGTAAACGGCGCCGTATTTAAAATTCTCTTCCCGGCGAGGAGATCGGCGGTACGGTGCTGGATTTGGGTTGCGGTCCCGCCGATATCGCGCTGCGTTTCGCCCAGGCTTATCCGCGCTGCGCGGTGCAAGGCGTGGACGGCGCAGCGGTCATGTTTGTGATTTATCCCCTCCTTTTCATAAGGAGGGGTGGCCCGTAGGGTCGGGGCGGTTTTGTTTTTCGCTGAAGGAGCCAGTTCGCTTTACTCCATTTTCAATGGCTGGCCGCGTTGAAAAAAACGGCGGTGCATCGGCGCCACGCGGAAAACCGCTGAATAAAATCAGGGGTGGCTTAATTGATGCCCTTCTTCCGGCAAAAACGGCGGCGGCATTGAATGACGATTCACGTGGCGCCGGCGAAGGAGAGTTGCCGCCAGCCCTCGTAAAGAATGACCGCCACCGCGTTGGAGAGGTTGAGGCTGCGGTTGTTGGGCAGCATGGGGATGCGCAGCCGTTGTCCTGCGGGGACGGTGTCGAGCAGTTCGTCGGGCAGGCCGCGGGTCTCGGGTCCGAAGATCAAGGCGTCGCCCGCCTGGTATCGGACATCGCTGTAACGGGTGCGGCCGCGGGTGGAGCAGGTGAACAGCCGCGGCGGCTGGACGGCGAGAATGAAGTCGGCGAAGTGTTCGTGGGTCCGGACCCGGGCGTATTCGTGATAATCCAAACCCGCGCGGCGCAGACGCGCGTCGTCCAGTTCGAAGCCCAGTGGCCGGATCAGATGCAGCGCGGCGCCGCTGTTGGCGCACAGGCGGATGACGTTGCCGGTGTTGGGCGGAATTTCCGGTTGATAAAGCACGATGTGAAACATGGGCGCATTTTACTACGGCGGGCGAGGGGTGTGCGGAGTAAAGTGAGGTATAAGGAGGAAAGCGTTCTTGCGGAGTGATGACGGTCATTCGGGCGCCCTCACGCCCGCCCTCTCCCGCCCGCGGGAGAGGGGGCAGCCGGTGCGCCGCATAAACTTCATCCCGGTTCACTCTCTCCCGTCCGCGGGAGAGAGTGGACGCATGTTTCTCTACCTGCGCCAGCGCCTGGCTTCTCTCCCGCTCGCGGGAGAGAGGGGTGGTGTTAGAGTTGGAATGGCGCATAAACGAGTTCGCTCACCCGCCCGCGGGAGAGGGGGCAGCCGGTGCACCGCATGAACTTCATCCCGGTCCACTCTCTCCTGTCCGCGGGAGAGAGGGTTGGTGCTAGAGTTGGAACGGCGCATAAACGAGTTCTCCCGCCGGTGGGAGAGAAGGTTGGGAATGACGCGTCTATTGCAATTTTAAGATAGGTTCTGAGGAGCCACTGAATAAATCAGAGATTTTTTGCGGTGCACGCAGGCGCCGCCATTTCAATCGCGATTCGCTTTTGAAAATGAAGGAAAGCGAAAACCACATTTTTGCTTTCCTTGCGTTGAGAATTCGACGATGGAATTATTTAGCGCTTCCCTAATTATTGCGCCGGCTCTTCCTCTTCCTCCTCGCCGTCCGCATCGCCCATGCCCAGTTCCTTGATCTTGCGGGTGAGGGTGTTGCGGCCCCAGCCCAATAATTTCGCGGCGTCTTGACGGCGGCCGCCGGTGTATTTGAGGGCGGTGTCGATCATGATCCGTTCGAAGGCGGGGGTGGCGGTGTCGAGCAGTTTGCTGTCGCCCGCCAGCAGGCGTTGTTCCGCCCATTGTTTCAGGCCTTCTTCCCAGCCGGCGCCGCCGCCGCGGCTGGGGGTTTGGTTTTTTAATTCGGGCGGCAAGTCCTCGAGGTGAATCTCGCGGCCGGAGGCCATCACCGTGAGCCAGCGGCAGGTGTTTTCCAATTGGCGAACGTTGCCCTGCCAATCGAGGCGGCTTAAATAGTCCGCCACGTCGGGGCGCAGGGTCTTCGCCTCCATCTCCAATTCCACCGCGGCGCGTTTGAGAAAGTGGCGGGTGAGGATCGCGATGTCCTCGCGCCGTTCGCGCAGCGAGGGGATGTGGATGCGGATGACGTTGAGACGATGAAACAAGTCTTCGCGGAACAGGCCGGCTTGCACCCGCTCCTCAAGGTTTTGATGCGTGGCGGCGATGATGCGCACATCGACCTTGATCGGTGTTTGTCCGCCGACGCGGTAGAACTCGCCGTCGGCCAGCACCCGCAGCAAGCGGGTTTGGCACTCGGGCGGCATGTCGCCGATTTCATCGAGAAATAAGGTGCCGCCGTCGGCCTGCTCGAAACGGCCGCGCCGCGCGGCGGTGGCGCCGGTGAAGGCGCCGCGTTCGTGGCCGAACAGTTCCGATTCCAACAAGTCACGCGGGATGGCCGCGGTGTTGAGGGCGATGAAGGGTTTGTCGGAGCGCGGGCTGTGGCGATGGAGGGCGTGCGCCACCAATTCTTTGCCGGTGCCCGATTCGCCGTTGATGAGCACGGTGATGTTGGAGCGCGACAGGCGGCCGATGGCGCGGAAGACTTCCTGCATGGCCGGCGCCTCGCCGATGATTTCGGTGGGCTTGCTGTCGCTGTCGTGGATCGGCGCGGTGCGGCGGCGGTGCTGGTTGATGGCGCGCCGCGCCAAGTCCACCGCGTCGTCCACGTCGAACGGTTTGGGCATGTATTCGAAGGCGCCGCCCTGATACGCGGACACCGCGCTGTCCAAGTCGGAGTGCGCGGTCATGATGATGACCGGCAAGTCGGGGTGGCGGCCGCGAATGGCGTCGAGCAGCGCCAGGCCGTCCATGCCCGGCATGCGGATGTCGGTGATGATGGCGTCGGGCGGTGCGCGGTCGAGGGCCTCCAGCACGCCGGCGGCGCTGTCGAATGAAGTGACTTCCATCTCCGCCTGGCGCAGGGCCTTTTCCAAGACCCAGCGGATGGAGCGATCGTCGTCGATGACAAAAATGCGATTACTGCTGTTCATGATGGGTCTCTAGCGGTAGAAAAAGGGTGAAGACGGTTTTGCCGGGTTGGCTGCTGCATTCGATCAGGCCGCGGTGCTGGTTGATCAGGGCCTGGGCGATGGGCAGCCCCAGGCCGGTGCCGTCGGCGCGGGTGGTGACCATCGGGAAGAAAATATTTTCGATCATGTCCGGCGCGATGCCGGGGCCGTTGTCGATGACGTCGATGCGGATCGCCAGTTTGTGGCGGTGGTGGCCGAGGGTGACCTGGCGCACCGTGCGGGTGCGCAGGATGATTTCGCCCTGTTGCCCCACCGCCTGCAACGCATTGCGCACGATGTTGAGCGCTGCCTGGATGAGTTGGTCGGGATCGGCGGTGAAGTCCGGGATGCTGGGGTCGTAATCGCGGATGATGCGCACGCCGGGCGGCGCCTCGACCACGGCGAGGGTGCGCACCCGTTCTATCACTTGATGAATGTTGATGGTGCGTTGTTGCGGCAGGGCGTTGGGGCCGAGCATGCGGTTGAGCAGATTTTGCAGGCGGTCGGCCTCGCCGATGATGATGCCGGTGTATTCCTTCAACGCCTCATTGTGCAGTTCGCGTTCGAGCAGTTGCGCCGCGCCGCGCAGTCCGCCCAACGGATTTTTGATCTCGTGGGCCAGGCCGCGCACCAGGGCGCGACTGGCGTGGTGCTGGGCGAGCAGGCTTTCCTCGCGGACGATACGCCGCTGCCGATCGACCCGCTGCAACTCCATCAGCAGCTCGGTGGTCAGGCGGGGTTCGTGCAGCGGGGTGACGGTGCAATCCGCGGTGAGGGAGCGGCCGTTCGACAACAACAAACTCACTTCCCTTTCGGTGAAGGGATGGCCGGTGTCCAGGGTGTGCTGGCACGAGGCCACCAGTTCATGTTCGCCGATCAGCAAGTCTTTCAGGTTCAGCCCGTGCACTTGGCGGGTGCTGGCCGCCAACAGTACTTCGGCGGCCGGATTGAGATAGATGAGATTCAATTGGCGGTCGAACAGCAGGACCGCCATATTGAGGTTGTCCAAGATGCGTCGGGATATATCCATTTCTTGGGCACTTAATGCTTGCGTCATAACACACCTTTAGCAAAATCCAAACCAATCGGTGGGAAATGGCCGCACCGCATCGGTTCGTCGCCCCCCTAGCCGGGCGCGGTAGTAATTTCAGTGAGTTGCTTGGGTGCGGGATTGCTTTAGTAGAGTGCGGGACGCCCGCTGTCGCCGCTCGGACCGCTGTTTCGCCGGATGAGCATAGCCGAAACGAAATGACATTGCACCGAATCGGTGCGGCCTGTCGAATGAGTGCGCCGTGGGAGGTCGTCGTTAGTTGCGGATGCTGATGCGTTGCAGGTGAAACGTGACGGTAGGCGAGGTGAGCAGGGCTTGGCCTTGTTTGGAATTGACGCTGGCGTTCACGGTGTGGGTGCCTCGATCGACGTTGTCGAGGGTGATCGTGTCCGTCGAGTCCTCGGCGACCAGGACACCGTCCAGATACACTGCGATTTGATGACCCGCCTTTCTGATCAGCGGCGGGTCCAGCGCCACTTTGATCGTCACGGTCCCGGCGTTATCGCGCAAGGTGCTGTCCTGCGCCGGGCTTACGATCTCGATGCTGCGATAGGCCAGCGTCTTCTTGGTGGCCTCGGAGGCCTCCTCAGGTTCGGCCGGGGGTGGGATCGGCGCGGCGGGGATGAGCTGAATCGCCGGGAGTTGCGCCGGCGTGGCATTTTCAGAGGGGGGCTGGTCGGAATAAATCACCCTGCCGTCCGGAAGCACGGATTTGTACACCGCCGCGGACGCCGGGACGGCGAGGATCAACGCTAAAATGATGAACGGCACTTTCATGGGAGCCCCTTTTGCCAGCATTTGTAGCGTGCCGGCGCGGTGCTTGTCAAAAAAAACGCCCCCGGGCGCGAAGCACGGGGGCGTGGGTCACCGCGTAGGGCGGGGATTAGAGGCTGTAGTACATGTCGTATTCGACCGGATGGGTGGTCATGCGGAACCGCGTGACTTCTTCCATCTTGAGTTCGATGTAGGCGTCGATCAGGTCGTTGGTGAAGACGCCGCCGCGGGTGAGGAACTCGCGGTCCTTGTCGAGGTGATCCAGCGCCATGTCCAAGGAATGGCAAACCTGCGGAACGGCCTTTTCTTCTTCCGGCGGCAGATCGTACAGATTCTTGTCCATCGCCTCGCCCGGGTGGATCTTGTTCTGAATGCCGTCGAGGCCCGCCATCATCATGGCCGTGAAGGCTAGATAGGGGTTGCAGGTCGGATCCGGGAAACGCACTTCGATGCGGCGCGCCTTCGGCGAGGGGACGAAGGGGATGCGGATCGACGCGGAACGGTTGCGGGCCGAGTAGGCCAGCATCACCGGGGCTTCGAAACCGGGGACCAGGCGCTTGTAGCTGTTGGTGCCGGGGTTGGTGATGGCGTTGAGGGCCTTGGCGTGTTTGATGATGCCGCCGATGTAATAGAGCGCCTCGTCGGACAGGCCGGCGTATTTGTTGCCCGCGAACAGGTTTTTGCCGTCTTTGGACAGCGATTGATGGACGTGCATGCCGCTGCCGTTGTCGCCGACCAGCGGTTTGGCCATGAAGGTGGCGGTCTTGCCGTAGGAGTGGGCGACGTTGTGCACCACGTATTTCAGCATCAGCACTTCGTCGGCCTTGCGCACCAGGGTGTTGAAGCGGGTGCCGATCTCGCATTGGCCGGCGGTGGCGACTTCGTGGTGGTGCACTTCGACGGGGATGCCCATCTCTTCCAAGGCCAGGCACATGGCGGAGCGGATGTCGTGCAAGGCGTCGACCGGCGGCACGGGGAAATAACCGCCCTTCACGCCGGGACGATGACCGATGTTGCCGTCGCCGAAGGTGGTGCCGGAGTTCCAGGAAGCCTCTTCGGAATCGACCTTATAGAAGGCGCCGGAGATGTCGGCGCCCCAGCGCACGTCGTCCAGGATGAAGAACTCGGGCTCGGGGCCGAAGAAGGCGGTGTCGGCGATGCCGGTGGATTTCAGATAGGCCTCGGCGCGTTTGGCCAGGGAGCGCGGGTCGCGTTCGTAGCCCTGCATGGTGTGGGGCTCGAGGATGTCGCAACGGATGATGAGGGTGGGCTCGTCCATGAACGGGTCCATGATCGCGCTGTCCGCGTCGGGCATCAGCACCATGTCGGATTCCTGGATACCCTTCCAGCCGGCGATCGACGAGCCGTCGAACATCTTGCCGTCCTTGAACATTTCGTCGTCCGCGGTGTGGGCGGGAATCGAGACATGTTGTTCTTTGCCGCGGGTATCGGTGAAACGGAGATCGACGAACTTAACGTCTTTCTCTTTAATTAAAGTCAAAACATCAGATCCGGACATGTGAGAGCCCCTCCAACAGGTGCAATTAATATTTTTTTAAAACCAGCCATCTCGTTGCCGAGGTGGCGCCAAAAAGTTTGAATGCGTAATAAAGCATGTAGCATGCCATTTAGAGAAGTCGTTGATGGGAAATATGTTCTGGTTTAAACACAGGGACGGCGAGCGGCTGATAGCACCTAATTGGTGCACATCTTCTATCGTTTGCACCAAAAAGGCGTGATCGTTAGGCCGGGCCTTTCAATATCCTTATGGTGATGACCAGTTCCTTATCGCCTTTCTGGGTATCTAGCACGCTATGACCGTTGATTCTGCACCACGCGGGGATGTCGCTCAAGGCCCCGGGGTCGGTGCAGATTACCTTGAGGGTGTCCCCGTCCGCAAGGGTCCGTATTTTGTTTTGGGTGCGAATCACCGGCATGGGGCACAGCAGGTTGCGGGCGTCCAAGATGTGCTCGCTCATAGATGCCATTCCCGCGGTATTTCCTCGCTGGTAAACGGCGCGACGTCCAGTTCATAAGCGCGGCCGTCTTTTTCGGTCACCGCGATGCGCACGCTGGCTTCGTCGCGGCCTTGGCAGTAGCGGGCGGTGAGCCGCGCCGCGAGCCGGATGTCGTCGGCGTCGGCGCTGCCGTCGATCAGGGCCAGCGAGCCGTTGTGGCCGGCCGGCCGCAGGTGGGTGAACTGGCGGCGATAACCTTCCAGAAAATTATTTTCGCCTTCTTCGCGGCCGATGATCAGTTTGAAGTGCGGCCGCGGCCGCAGATGGCGGCCCACCTTGAGCAGCATGATGTCGTCGAGCTCGTAGTGTTTGCCGGCCCCGGTTTGCCACAGGTCTTGCAGCTTGCGGGTGTAATTCGGATCGGTGAGAAAACAGCAGCCGCCGGCCGGTTGGGCGTATTCGCTGATTTTAAACTGGGCCGCCAGCGCCATTTGCGGTTTGCGCGAACGGCCGCTGAATTTGAGCAGGCGTTCGCGGTCCACCCAGCCTTCGCGCTCGGGCAGGGTGGGCGGCAACAACTGGGCGCACAGCGGCCGCAACAAACGGTCGCCCGCGCCGGATTCCCGGGCGATGATGGGAAAGGTGTCGCGCCGCTGCGACATCGGCCGCTGGCCGAGCACTTCCCCGGTGATGATGAAGTCGAAGCCGTTCTCCTCCATCCAGCGATGGGCTTGTCCCACCATGAAACCCTTGCAGTCCAGACAGGGATTGAGGTGGGCGCCGTAACCGTGTTTTGGGTTGAGCACCACGTCTTTATATTCTTCCACCACGTCGATGATGTGCAGCTTGATGCCGAGCTGTTCCGCCACCCACAGCGCGTTGTTGCGCTTGGGCTTGGCGCCCTCGTGTTTACGGATGGCGTGGGTGTGGCCCTCCACGCAAAAGCCGGTGAAGAAATTGATGCCTTCGACGTGCACGCCTTGCTCGAGGATGACTTGCGCCGCCAGCATGGAGTCGAGACCGCCGGAGATGAGCGCCACGGCTTTTCGGGGTGAGGTCATGGGCGATTCGCGTTAGATCGGGGTGGAGGTGTGAGGGGCCGGAGAATAGCAAAAAAGCGGGGGCGGGGGAATTCCCGCCGCCCCCGCCGCGGGATCAGTGTCGGCGGTTGCCGTTTTTGCCGGTGACCGCGAGGGGCGTGGCGCCGGTGGCCCGCCGCAGGGTTTTCAGCGCCTGGGCGCTGCCGGTGTCGCGCCAGAGTTCGTAAGCCCGCAACGGATCGAGTTGTGGCGGCTGCCCCAGTTCGCGCATGGCTTGCAGGATGTCCATCAGGCTGACGAAGGCGGCGGCGAGGCGCTGGTACAACTCGGCGGCGCTGTTGCCGAGACGTTCAGCGAGCTGCTGGTAAGCCCCGCGGCCGAGATCGACGAAATAACTCACCTGCACCCGGCGGCGGGTGGCGCGTTCGGGGAACAGGCCGGAGTAGAGCAGGCATTTGTCGCCGACCTCGCGCAGTTGGTCTTGGGCCAGATGACCGGAGAGCTGCATGCCGCGCAGATAATCGAGCGCCAGCACGCTGCCGGCCAACTCGGGTTTTTCAGTGAAGCGGATCAGCAGGAAGACCAGATAACTCTCCATGTCTTCGTCGAGGGAGCGTTCGGCCGCGGCCTCCGCTTCATTGACCAGGGTGACCCATTCATCGGTGACGTTTGCCCTTACCACAAAATTTTTCATGATGGCCTCCGTTTCACTATAGATATCGGCTGCGCTACCGATGATTTAAGCAGCAACGAACGTGCCGGCCCGGCCTTGTGCCGGATCGATATTTAATACGACAATCGCTGGCGCGCGGAAAATGGATGAAGTGTGCGGCGCCGCCAGCCGGCTCCCCTCGATCGCGGGCGCCCGAAGTCGGTGATAAAAATGACTCAACTTAAGGAATGGCGTATGCCGCGACTAACGAGCGAACAGGGACAAGTCCGTGGTGGCCGCATCAGCCGCTCGCCGAAGGGGCCGCGCGCCTTGTTCGGTTTGGCGATCCTGGCCGGCTGCTCCACGGCGGTTTCGGCCGCCGACGTGGAGGCGGATGCGTCTTTCGGGCTCGGTTACCGCGACGCCGAACTGATGTGGAATATCGCCGGTACCCTGGCCGGGACGCAGCCCAATATCCTCTCCGAGCTCAGGTGGAAAGACTTGCAGATAGCGGAGGTGCACGCCGCCGGTGAAGTGGACGTGGATAAGCGTCTTTTGCTGCGCGGCCGCGCCGCTTACGGCGAGGTGGTCGAGGGCGAAAATCAAGATTCCGATTACGCCGGTGATAACCGCACCCTCGAATTCAGCCGCTCCAATAATAAAGGCGGCGGTCAGGTGGGCGAGGCCACCCTGGGCGTGGGTTATCAATTTTGGTGGTATGACGGCACCGTGGGCCGCTACGCGCGCTTCACGCCGATGTTCGGTTATGCCTGGCGCGGCCACTATCTGACCATCCGTGACGGCAGGCAAACCATCCCGGCCGGCGCCGCGGGGCCCATCGCCGGTCTCGACTCGCGTTACGACGCCGAGTGGCAGGGGCCGTGGCTGGGTTTTACCATGCTGATGGATGCCACCGATCGCACCCGCGTGACGCTGGATGTGGAATATCACTACGCCGATTATCGCGCCGAGGCCGATTGGAATCTGCGTACCGATCTCGCCCATCCGGTGAGCTTCCTTCATGAAACCCGCGCCACCGGCGTGGTGGTGGGATTGGAGGTGCGTCACGACCTCACCCCCTCTTGGGCGATCACCACCCGCTTCGAATCG
This sequence comes from uncultured Gammaproteobacteria bacterium, assembly GCA_963729605.1. Lineage (GTDB taxonomy): Bacteria > Pseudomonadota > Gammaproteobacteria > DRLM01 > DRLM01 > CAKKSB01. The sequence continues at coordinate 427,796 of CAVSNY010000007.1, forward strand.
CAGAATTTCGAAGGCGAAGCGGGGCTCGATACCGTCAACCTGATCGATGAAGACACCGGCGCGCTGAATCCGACGGTGACGCGCTTCAATACCGCGAAATGGGAGTCGTTGACCGCCACCCTCATGGCCACTTGGCGTTTTTGAGCGCCGTCGCGCTACATAAGCGCGGCCGCCCACGTTATAATCCCTCCCTTTTTAGCCATTCCCGATTCGTAACCGAGCCGCCGCCATGCCTCACACCGCCGGCGCGTCCCCAGCGGCGCGCGATGTCGTCACCTTCCAGGGTTTGATCCTGGTCCTGCAGGAATACTGGGCCGCCCAGGGCTGCGTGATCCTGCAACCCTACGACATGGAAGTGGGCGCGGGCACCTTTCACCCCGCCACTTTTTTGCGCGCGATCGGTCCCGAGCCCTGGCGCGCCGCCTACGTGCAGCCTTCGCGGCGTCCCGCCGACGGCCGTTACGGCGACAACCCCAATCGCCTGCAACACTATTATCAGTTTCAAGTGGTACTCAAGCCGTCGCCGCTGGCGATACAGGATTTGTATCTCGGCTCCTTGCGCCGGCTCGGCCTCGATCCGCTCACCCACGACATCCGCTTCGTCGAAGACAATTGGGAATCACCGACCTTGGGCGCGTGGGGTCTCGGCTGGGAGGTGTGGCTCAACGGCATGGAAGTCACCCAGTTCACCTATTTCCAACAGGTCGGCGGCCTCGATTGTTTTCCCGTCACCGGCGAGATCACCTACGGCCTCGAACGCATCGCCATGTATCTGCAAGGCGTGGAGAGCGTCTTTGATTTAGTGTGGACCGACGGCCCCGCCGGCAAGGTCACCTACGGCGATGTGTTCCATCAAAACGAGGTGGAGATGTCCACCTACAACTTCGAACACGCCGACACCGCCGCGCTGTTCGGCTGGTTCGACACCTGCGAAAAAGAGAGCAATAAATTGATCGAGGCCGGCTTGCCGCTGCCCGCGTATGAAATGGTGTTGAAGGCCTCGCACACCTTCAATCTGCTCGACGCGCGCCGCGCCATCTCCGTCACCGAACGGCAGCGCTACATCTTGCGGGTGCGCGCGCTGGCGCGCGCCGTCGCCGCGGCGTATTACGCGCGGCGCGAGGCGCTGGGATTCCCGATGGCGTCGCAGTCGCAGTCGCAGGAGGTGGCCGGTGGCTGAGACGCGCGATTTATTGGTCGAGATCGGCACCGAGGAATTGCCGCCGAAGGCGCTGCGCCGTCTCGCCGAGGCCTTCGCCGACGGCGTGCGCGCCGGCCTCGCCAAACACGACTTGCGCCACGGCGAATTGCGCTATTACGCGACCCCGCGCCGGCTCGCGGTGATGGTGCGCGCCCTGCCGGTGACGCAGGGCGATCGGGTAGTGGAACGGCGCGGCCCGGCCTTGAGCGCGGCCTTCGACGACGAGGGCAATCCCACCAAGGCCTCGCTCGGTTTCGCGCGCTCCTGCAATGTCGCGGTCGATGCCCTGGAGCGTTTGGAGACCGAACAAGGCGCGTGGCTGGTGTGCCGCAGCGTGCAGCGGGGCGTCGCGACCCGCGAACTCATTCCGGCCATCGTCGAATCGGCTTTGTCCGCGTTGCCGGTGCCGAAGCGCATGCGCTGGGGTGATCTCCGCGCCGAATTCGTGCGGCCGGTGCACTGGCTGGTGTTGCTGTTCGGCGATGAGGTAATCGATGCGGAACTGTACGGCGTGTCCGCCGGGCGCGAGACCCGCGGCCATCGTTATCATCACCCCGCGCCGATGTATCTCGCCGAGCCCGCGGTCTACGCGCCGCTGCTGGAGACCGAGGGTCATGTGCTGGCGGATTTCGCCGAACGCAAAGAGGCGATCCGCGGTCAGATCGCCGAGACCGCGCGCGCGGCGGGCGGCGCGGCGGTGATCGACGAGGCCCTGCTCGACGAAGTGACCGCGCTGGTGGAATGGCCGGTGGCCTTGCTCGGCGACTTCGAGGCGCGTTTTCTCGCGTTGCCGCCCGAGCCGCTGATTTCGACGATGAAGGGCAATCAGAAATATTTTCACGTGGTCGATGCCGCGGGAAAATTGCTGCCGCACTTCATCACCGTGTGCAACATCGAAAGCCGCGATCCCGCCCAGGTGCGCGCCGGCAACGAGCGGGTGATCCGCCCGCGCTTCAGCGACGCGGCGTTTTTCTGGGAACAGGATCGCCGCCAGACTTTGGAGCAGCGCGTCGATACGCTCAAGACCGTGTTATTCCAGGCCAAGCTCGGCAGCGTCTACGACAAGTCGCAGCGCACCGCCGCGCTGGCCGGCGAAATCGCCGCGCAGCTCGGCGCCGACCGCGCGCTGGCCGAACAGGCGGCGCGTCTCGCCAAATGCGATTTGTTAACGAATATGGTGAACGAGTTTCCCGAGTTGCAGGGTTTGATGGGCCGTTACTACGCCTTGGCGGAAGGGCTGCCCGCGGAGTTGGCCGAGGCGCTCGATGAACAATACCTGCCGCGCCAGGCCGGCGACCGTCTGCCCGCCACCGCCACCGGCCGCGCGCTCGCGATCGCCGACAAGCTCGATACCTTGGTGGGCATCTTCGCCATCGGCCAGGTGCCGAGCGGCGACAAAGATCCTTACGCGCTGCGCCGCGCCGCGCTGGGCGCGCTGCGCATCATCATCGAATGCGCGCTGCCGCTGGATGTGGAGGCCTTGCTCAAACGCGCCGCGCACAGTTACGGCGGCGTGGCCGCCGCCGGTGTCGCGGATGCGGTATTCGATTTCATGATGGAACGGCTGCGCGCCTATTATCTCGACGCCGGCATCCGCCCCGATGTCTTCGAGGCGGTGCTCGCCAACCGGCCGACCCGGCCCCATGATTTCGACCTGCGCATCCGCGCCGTCGCGGTGTTTCGCGACTTGCCGGAGGCGGAGAGCCTGGCGGCGGCCAACAAGCGTATCCGCAATCTACTCAAGCAGGCGGAAGGCGAAGCCGCCGCCGTGGTGCAGGCGGACCAGTTGCTGGAACCCGCCGAGCGCGCGCTGCATCAGCAATTGAGCGCCCTGCGCGACGAGGTGTCGGCTTTATTCGATGCCGGCGACTACACCGCCGCGTTGCGCCGCCTGGCGAGTCTTCGCGCAGCGGTGGATGTCTTCTTCGACACGGTGATGGTGATGACCGACGACGCGGCGCTGCGCCGCAACCGCATCGCCTTGCTGGCGGCGCTGCACGGCCTGTTCTCGCGCGCGGCGGATTTGTCGCGTTTGCAGTGAAGCAAGAAATAAATGGACCACCGAGGACCCGGAGCAGCCGTGTGTTGAAGTCTGGAATCGTACTGACTCGGGCCAAGGTGCGGCATCCTACGCCGCTTATCCGCGTGCGCAACATGCCGGCGTTGGTTATTCGTTCCACGTGCGTTATGCCCTCCGCGGCAAAGGTTGATGCTTAACATGAAACTGATCATTCTCGACCGCGACGGCGTGATCAACCACGACTCCGACGACTACATCAAGTCGCCGGACGAGTGGTTGCCGATCCCCGGCAGCCTCGAGGCCATCGCCCGTTTGAACCGCGCCGGTTACCGGGTGGTGGTGGCGAGCAATCAATCGGGTCTGGCGCGGGGCCTGTTCGATATGGACACCTTGACCCGGATACACGACAAACTGCACCGCGCCCTGGCCGGGACGGGCGGCGCGGTGGAGGCGATTTTTTTCTGTCCCCATGCCCCCGCCGACGACTGCGCCTGCCGCAAACCCAAACCGGGTCTGTTGCTCGATATCGCCGCGCGTTTGCAGATCCAGCTTGGCGCCGTGCCGATGGTCGGCGATACCCTGCGCGATGTGCAGGCGGCGCGCGCGGCGGGCGCGCGGCCGATCCTGGTGAGGACCGGCAAGGGCGCATGGACCGAACTCCAAGGTGAAGGACTGCAAGAAGTGCCGGTGTATGACGATCTCGCCGCGGCGGTGGATGCCTTGCTCGACGAGCAGGCCGGCGCGGACGCCGCGGGGCGCTGATGAGCGTATCCGCCGAACCTTCACGGCACGATCCGGCGCCGGGCTCGTGGTGGCGTTCGGTTTTATTCAACGCGGGCATGTCGATTTCCACCTTGATCTTCGCCCCGCTCAGCGTGCTCACGTTTCCCCTGCCTTATCGTTGGCGCTACGGTTTCATCACGCAATGGTCGCGGTTCAATCTATGGTGGCTGGGCGTGACCTGCCGGGTGTTTTACGTGGTGGAAGGGCGCGAACACCTGCCGGCCGGTCCGGTCATCGTGCTGGCCAAACATCAATCGGCCTTCGAGACCCTGGCCTTTCAACGCATCTTTCCGCCCCAGGTGTGGGTGCTCAAGCGCGAGCTGTTGTGGGTGCCGTTTTTCGGTTGGGGCTTGGCGATGCTGGAGCCCATCGCCATCGACCGCAAGGCGGGGCGCAAGGCCTTGCAGCAATTATTGAGCGACGGCACGCAGCGTCTGAGTCGCGGCCGCTGGGTGGTGATTTTTCCCGAAGGCACGCGGATGGCCCCCGGCGCGCGCGGCCGTTACGCCCCCGGCGGCGCGATACTCGCGGAGCGCAGCGGTTATCCGGTGTTGCCGGTGGCGCACAATGCCGGCGAGTTTTGGCCGCGGCGCGGCTTCGTCAAACGGCCCGGCACGGTGCGTATCGTCATCGGGCCGCTCATCGAAAGCCGGGGCCGCGACGCGCAGGAAATAAACGCGCTGACCGAGCAGTGGATAGAGGCGACGATGCAGCGCATCGGCGCGCCGGACGGGTCGACGGAAAAAGCAGTGGAACAATCATCCCCGCCGTTGAAGTGAAGAACCGCTTTGCTTTCACCTTTTAATCGAGCACCGGTCATTTCCTGGGCACGGCCGGAACGGTGGAGTTCCGATGACAATGCGCAAGGGCGGTTCCATTGACCTCGTCGTGCGCGCCCGGCCGTCGCTATCGACGCCTTTGTCTCCCGCGATACAGGCTACCCGGCCACACTCTGCCGCCGGCCCGCGACTATTGAGAACGCGATGGCCACCGCCACCAGCGAGAGCACGATGGCCGCTCCGGCCGGGAGATCCCAGATTGCCGAGGCGATGAGGCCGAGCGCGTAGCCGAATGCGCCGACCAGGTAGCCGCGCCACAACCGCGTGCCGGTGATCAACGCTGGGATAATCAGGCTGGCGAACACCAGATAAACGCCGATCACTTGCACCGAGACGGTGATCATCACCGCGAACAGCAGATAAAATCCCAGCGAGGAGTCCTTGAGCTTGAGCCCGAACCACGCGCCGAGTACCACGAGGGTGACGAGGCCGAGCGGCGGCAGATCGGCCCAGGTGCTCCAGAGGATTTGTCCGACCAGCAGTTCCTTGAGGTGTTCACCGCCGCGCGGGTCGTGGCTCATCAACAGCAGCGCCGCGCAGGCGGCGGCGACGAAGCTCACGCCGATGATGGCCTCCTGCCGCGCCGGGTTGCGGCGTTCGGTCCAATGCAACAACAAGGCGCCGGCCAGCGCCGCGCTCACCGCGCCAAGCTGGGTAAGCCAGGGTGAATCGACGCCGACCAGCGTGTGCGCGAGGATGACGCCGAGCCCGGCGATCTGCGCGATGGCGAGATCGATGAAGATGATCCCGCGCCGTAACACCTCGCGACCGAGCGGCACATGGCTGGCCAGCACCAGCAGGCCGACGGTAAACGCCGGCAGCAGGATGCCGAGTGAGTCATGCGGATTCATCGCAACGCCGCCTTGAGTCTGGCGACGGTTTCATCGAACAGCATGAACAGATCGCCGGTCTTTGGCGATCCACCCACGGTGTAGGGCAACTCCACCGCCGGGATGCCGCTACGCGCGGCGATCCACTCCGCCGGGCGCGGCGAGTGATACGCTGCGCGCAGGGTCATGCGCGGGGGCTGGGCTTTGAGTCGATCGAGTAATCGGCCGAGGTGTGCAACCGAGGGTTCAATGCCGGGTTTGGGTTCGAGGTCGGCCACCACCACCAGTCCGAGCCAACGGGCGAGATAGGACCAGTTCTTGTGCTGCACCAGCACCGGCACGCCGCGTAACGGCGCGGCCTCGGTTTCCCAACGCGCGATGGCGATGCGCCAGCGTGTGGCGAAGTCGTTATGGCGCGCCGCGTAAACGGCGGCATTGGCCGGGTCGATCTCGGCGAGCCGCTGCGCCAGCGCTTCGGCCACCGGCAACAAATTGCGCGGGTCGGTATGCAGATGGGGATTGCCCGCCGCGTGCACATCCCCGTGCGCGCGATCCAGCGTCGTCGGTTGTTCGATGAGTGTGACGAACTGTGCCGCCTCGAAGTAACCGGGCCGGCCGGGCAGGATGCGCGGATTGCCGGCTTCGCGTTGCAGCAACGGCAACCAGCCCGCTTCCAATTCCGCGCCGGTGCACACGATAAGGTCGGCATTGCGGGCGCGGACGATCAGCGAAGGCCGCGCCTCGATCCGATGTGGGTCTTGCCGCGCGGTGGTGGCGGAACTCACCCGTGCTGCCGGCCCGGCGAGTTCCTCGGTCAACGCCGCCCACTCCGGCTCGCAGGCGAGCACGTCGAGAGCGGCGTGGGCCGGCATGGCGATCCACGCCAACAGCCCCGTGAATAACAATGTGATGAAGCGCATCGAAATACCTCACATGTGCGGACAATGAAGGTTTCACCTTGCCGCATCTCCCTGGTAAAGCCGTCCTGGCAGGGGACGCGGCGGTTAGGGAAGCCTTGAATGATTCCCGGTGATGCTCGGAGTAAACAAGTGCATGTTCGTTTCTCGGATTTGCAATGGCTAACCGCCATCGCAAAGGGCGGCACGTCCGTGTGCCGCGGGCATCTCCGCTTAAATCGGATGTCCTTAGAACCGATGAACGCCATGCGCGCCGAGGCTGAGGATGTATTGCAGGGTCACCACATTGTCGGCGTCGCCCTGCATGGCCTGGTCGCGGGCGAGTTGCAGGCGCAAGCGCGAGAATTCGCTCGGCGAGAAATCCAGCATCACCGACTGCCGGTCCGGGTTGTAATCCGACACGGGCAGAGAGGCGTTGTTGGCGGCGAAGTCCGGTGTGCCGCTGTCGAGCCGGTCGTAGCGATACCCGGCCCGCCAGCGCGGCATGAATTGATACACCGCCTGCGCATACCAGCCTGATTGTTTGGCGCGATAGGCATCGGTGGTGCCGACGCAAGCCCCGCCGTCCGCGCTGTTGTCTTCGCAAGTTAATTCGCCGGTTTCATTGCGACGGAAATATTCGGCCTGGAATTTGAGGTTGCGATGCTTCGGATTGCCGTCCGGCGCCCACTTCCAGACGAAATCGGCGATCCAGGTTTTGGAGGTGCCGCTGAAGTCGATTGCGGCCTCTTGGTCGCTGAGGTCCTCGAGTTCGCCGTGACGCTCTTGCGGTTTGGCGTGCAGGAAGGACAAGCCCGCCCGCCAACTGTTGGATACGCCGACGTCATCGCCCATGCGCGCAAACGCCGCCCACATACCCGCGCCGTTGCGATCGCCGGCCGCTTCGGTGCCGGGAAAGTTCTGTCCGCGCGCGGCCTCCACGCCGAATTCCATGAAGGTGTCGGCGGGCGCCAGCCATTTTGCTTGTATCCCGTCGTGAATCAGATGTGTGCCGAACAACGCCTGGTACATCAAACTGGTGTCGGAAAAATCCCAGGCATGCGGATGCAATTCGTTCTGATAACCGATGCCGGACAGGAACCGCCCGCCCTTGACGGTGAAGCCGTGGCTCAGTCCGAGGGTCTGGAACCAGGCCTCTTCGACCTCGGCGTGTTCATCGAGGAAGGCAAGATTGAGATAACCGCGAAACGCGTGATCCACATTGGCCGACATCACCAGCTCGGTGTGGTCCAACGTGAAGCCGCGCTCGGCGCCGCCGTGCTCATGGTCGCCGGCGGGCAGGAAACCGGTGATGTGATGCTCGCCGGCATCGCGCGAGATGAATGCGCCCTGCAGGATCAAGGAAATTTCCGGATTGAAAGCGGTTTGGCCGCGTGCCGCGGTTTCCTGAGCGACGCTGCCGGTGCTGATGGCCAGCGTCAAGGCGCCGGCGAGATTGGCGGCGGTAGATTTAAAATACATAGCGTGTTCTCCATTGAATGGCTGAATACATCGCACGCGCCGACCCGCAACGGGGTGGCGACGCGCAAGCAAATGGCCCGGGGGCCGGTCAGACGGTCAACGGAGAAAGTGGCGGGGCGCGACTGCGGAAATGATGGCCGGCGAAGGCCTGCACCCGTTCTGCCCTGAGGGTTGGCCATTGCGGCGCGGCCACGGTGAGCAGCGGCAAACCGATGGCCGGGGCTGGGGCCGCGCCTAGGAACTGCGCATACCCGGTACACAGGGAACAGCCGCCGTCGGCGACCACAGGCGACTCATCGGCCTCGGCCTGCAGATGGCTGATGCTGTGGGTGATGGCGCCAAGCTGGCTGAGCACCAGTACCAGCGCCAGACTCAGTAGCCACGCCAGACGGCGGGGCTTGGCCGTGATCTGCGCGTGAAGCGGATGATTAAGGCGGCTGCTCATGGATTGTTGCAAATCCTTCGACTCATGGCGAACGTCATGTGCCGCGAGTATACGCAAGACCGCCGGTGTTCGAAAGATCGGCCCGGCATATTTAGAGACGCGCCATGCGCGGAAGGGTGGATTGCACGGATGGGTGAGGCGTTCGGATCACGCCCATGTGAAATAAAAGCGTCGCGACCTCGGAAACAACACGCCCGTCCATGTGCCAGCGACCTCGGTATCTCGGTATTGATCACTTTTGCCCCACCCCCTTTGGCGGGCCGCTGCCGCCAAGGACAGCGGGGTATCATTGCGCTGATGCTCCGCATCGCGCGCGATTCCATCCGCTGAAGGCTTCGAAGGCCGAGGAAACACCGAGAATGATGTGTTGCGGCCATCGCGCGCTTTATTTGACCTCGCGTGAACTAAACTTTATGGTGTGGTCCATATCTAAGGCTCAGCCATCAGCAAAAACAAATTCCTTTCACCGTCAAGGTAATCTATGGGCCATCAGACAAATAGATGTTTGAGAATTTTTACTTGGGCGGAGACCGGGTCTATTTTTGTCCTATTGTCCATGGACATGTCTTGTAATCTATGTGAGGTTGTCCGCTCATGACGGAATGGCTCGCTACTCCCGCGGCGCAGGCGGGTTTCGTTCCTTTTATCACGGCCCTGTTGAGCGCGGCCGTTCTGCGCAAGTTGGGCTGGTACTGGGCGGGCGGTGCCTTGGTGGCGGGCTTCGCGGTGGCGGTGTATCTCAGCACCGGCTTTCAGTTTCAGCCGTGGACCAGTACCCGCAAGATCGTTGCGCTGACCCTGGGCGCCGCGGTCCTGGGCCTGCTTTATGACCTCTATCCTTTTCAGCGCCGCTGGTTGATTCCGGTCACTTTCGCGGCGGCGGTGGCCGCGGTGTTGTGGGTGGTGTGGCCGGTGTTGTCGCGGCGCGAGGGCGCGGAATATTGGACGCTCGCCGTGGGTGTTAGCGCCTATGTGGGCTGGTGCGCGGTGGCAATGGAGACCTTGCGCGCCAAGCCGGTGGCGATGATGGGCGCGGCGGTGGCCTTGGGCTTCGGCGCGGGTGTCACCGCCTTGCTGGGCGCCTCCGCCTTGATGGGGCAGTGGGGCATCGCCTTGGGCGTCTCGGCCGGCGCCTTGTGGTTGTTCGTCATCTTCATGCGCAATACCACGGTGGGTTCGCTGGCCGCGCTGCCGCTGGGTGTGGGGGCCGCGCTGATCGGTTGCGGCGCCTTTGTCTACGCTAAACTGCCGTGGTCGAGTCTGCTTATTTTGGCGACGATTCCCTTGATCGCGCACCTGGTCTGGCTGCCGCGCCTGCCGCGTCTGGCGCAGGCCGCCTTGTCGATGTTCGCGGCGGCGCTGCCGGCCGCCGCCGCCGTATGGTTTACCTTGCAGCAAACGGGCGCGCCGCCCTTGTGATCGAGTTCCCCCACGACAATCTCAGGAGATTCGCAATGAAAAAAACCTTAGTCGCCTTTATGTTCGCCACGTTGCCGTTGAGCGGTTTCGCCGCGCCGGAATCGTTTACCATCGATCCCAATCACACCTACCCCAACTTCACCATCAATCATCTGGGTTTTTCCACCATGTATGGCCGTTTCGGCAAGACCTCGGGCAAACTCACCATCGATAATGAAAAGAAGACCGGTTCGGTGGATGTGGTGATCGACGCCGCGTCGGTCGATACCGGTTTCGCCAAACGCGATGACCATCTGCGTTCGCCGGATTTTCTCAACGTGGTGGAATTTCCGCAGATCACCTACAAGTCCACCAAGGTGGTGATCAACGCCGACAAGTCCGCGGTGGTGGACGGCAATCTCACCATCGCCGGCGTGACCAAGCCGGTGCGGCTCGACGTCAAGAGCATGAACTGCGGAATCAATCCCATGGATCCGAAGAAACAGACCTACGTCTGCGGCTTTGATGCAACGACGAAGATCAAGCGTTCCGATTTCGGCGTCAAGTTCGCCTTGCCGGGGGTGGGCGATGAAATGAACATCTTCCTCGGAGTCGAGGCGATCCGTAACTAAGGCGTTACGCTAAAGTCGGCGCCCTCGCCAGCGGGCGCTTATGAAAATCGACGCCGGAGCTTTGTGGTTCCGGCGTTTTTTTATTTTGAATGGACGGCGTTGGCGAGCAGGGCGAATTGCGCCAGGCTCAACACTTCGGGGCGCAGGCCGGGGTCGATGCCGAGCGCGCGGATTTCCTGTTCGCTCAGAAAATCCTTGAGGGTGTTGCGCAGGGTTTTGCGGCGTTGACTGAAGGCGCGGTTCACCAGTTCGGTGAAGCGCCGTTCGTCGTTAATCTGCACGGGCGCGACGCGATGCGGCCTCAGCCGCACGAAGGCCGAATCGACTTTGGGCGCGGGACGGAAGGCGCCCGGTCCCACCGAGAACAATAAATCCACCGCGCAGCGCCATTGCAGCATTACGCTCAAACGGCCGTAGTCATCGGCGCCGGGCGGCGCGGCCATGCGCAAGGCCACTTCTTTCTGCACCATGAAATGCATGTCGATGATGAGCGGCGCGTAAGAGAGCAGATGAAACATCAGCGGCGTGGAAATATTGTAAGGCAAGTTACCCACCACCCGCAGCGTGCGTTCGCCGTGGGTCAGCGCGGCGAAATCGAATTTGAGCGCGTCGATTTGATGGATGCGCAGCTCGCCTCGGTCCGCGCAGTGTTGCTGTAAATGCGGAATCACGTCGCGGTCGAGTTCGATCACGTGCAGCTTATGCGCCGCTTCCAGCAAGGGTGCGGTGATGGCGCCGAGGCCGGGGCCGATCTCCACCAGGGTCTGCCCGGGTTGCGGCGCGACGGCGCGGACGATGCGTTCGATGACGTGGGCGTCGTGCAGAAAATTTTGCCCGAAGCGTTTGCGGGCCTGATGCGGTGTGCCGGAGGTGTTCATGCGGTCGCGCGCGCCGCCATTTCGCCGGCGAGTTGCAGCGCGGCCTCCAGGCTGCCGAGGTCGGCGCCGCCTTTGCCCGCCAGTTCCAGGGCCGTGCCGTGATCGACCGAGGTGCGGATGATGGGCAGGCCGAGGGTGACGTTCACCGCCTTGCCGAAACCTTTGAACTTGAGTACCGGCAGGCCTTGGTCGTGGTACATGGCCAGCACCGCGTCGGCGCTATCGAGATATTTCGGAATGAACAGGGTGTCGGCGGGCAGCGGCCCGATCAGGTCCATGCCCTCGCCGCGCAGCGCGTTCAGCACCGGTACGACCACGTCGCGGTCCTCCGTGCCGAGATGGCCGCCTTCGCCGGCGTGGGGATTGAGTCCGCACACCACGATGCGCGGCGCGGCGATGCCGAAGCGCGTGCGCAGATCGTGATGCAGTATCCGTGTCACCCCTGCAAGATGCGGCGCGCTGATGGCGTCCGCCACCGCGCGCAACGGCAGGTGAGTGGTGGCGAGAGCGACGCGCAGCCCCGCGGTGAGCAGCATCATCACCACTTGCGGGGTGCGGGTGATCTCCGCGAGAAACTCGGTGTGGCCGGAAAAGACGAAGCCGGCGTCGTTGATGATGCCTTTGTGTACCGGACCGGTCACCAGGGCCGCGAACTCGCCGCGCAGACAGCCCGCGCTGGCGCGGCGTAACGTGTCGAGCACATACGCCGCGTTGGCGGGATGGAGTTCACCGGCGCGTACCGCCGCGCGCAATGGAACCGGCGCGACCTGTAGCGTGCCGGCCTGCTGGGGCCGAGCCGGTTGTGTGGCGTCGAACGTATCGAGTCTGAGCGGCAGGCCCAATTGCGCGGCGCGTTCCGCCAGCAGGTCGGGATCGGCGACCGCCACCAGTTGGACCGGATGGGCGCGCTGCGCCAGCATTACGCATAAATCGGGGCCGATACCGGCCGGTTCGCCGGGGGTGAGGGCGATGCGTGGCACTGAAGTGATGGTGGTCGGCGGCGGCTTCATGGGTAGGGCTTTTTATCACTTCCCCCGCCGCCGGTCCACTCCCGGTTTTTATAATAAGCCGGTATCGGCGCGGCGCGTGGCAAGGGACGATTAAGTGAAAGACCGTGGGGCGGCGCGGCGCGATGGTTTAGGGAATGCCGGGGACATTTCTAACGACGCGCTGAATAATTCCATCCTGAAATTTTCAGGGCAAGGGCGGCGAAAATGACATTTCGGCGTCCTTTATCTCCCATGGCCCACGTCATTGAAAAGGGCGCACACATCCGTGTGCCGCGGGAATCTCTGAAGAAATCCGATGTTCCTTAATTCGTAGTTTCTTGGCCCATATCGAGGGCGAGGTAGCTCCGTTCGATGAGCGCGCCGCCGGTGGTGCCTTGTCCTGGGAAGGTGGCGATGCCGGCTCGGATGACGACGCGGCCCTCGGGGAAACATTCCCGGCCGGGGAAAGGATGGCGGTCTATCGATTCGCGCATGCGCTTGACTAAGGCGTTCGCGCCGCTGTTGCCGGTTTCCGGCAGGAGCAGGGCGAATTCATGGTCGTTGTAGCGGGTCAGGGTGTCCGAGGTGCGGATATGGTCGCGCAATAAATTGGCCAGCGAATACAGCAGTAATTCGCTGGCTTTATTGCCGTGATGGGTCTGATAGGCGGCGAAGTCCACGATGTCGGACATGATCAGCGAAAATTCGCGCCGGTAACGCTGCGAGCGGGAGATCTCCATGGCCATTGCTTCGTGAAAATGTTTCTGGTTGTGCAGCCCGGTGATTTCGTCGATGGTGGCGAGTTTATGTAGTTTGCGGGTGACGGAGCTCAATCCTTCCGCGTGTTGTTTGACCCGCTCCGACAGGCTGCGGTTTTCCTGCAATAGGCGATGTTTTTCGATGGCCCGTTCGATGATGGCGATGATGAACGGAATATTGTCCATGGGCAGGATGACGCAATCGTAGGCGCCTGCTTCCAAGGCATGTTTGGCGGTGTTGATTTGAGTGCGCTGGATAATCGCCACGCTTTGAGTGTTGTTCGAACGCAGGCGGATGTCCTGGATCAGACGCAGGCTGGCCTTGCCGTCGGTCTCGGTGTTGATGATCACCGCCGCGTAATGGGTCTTTCTGATTTTGTGGAGGGCGTCGGCCGCCGTCGCGGTCCGCTCGACGCTGTGCCCGCTTTCGATAAGCGGCTGCGCGAGCAGATTGGGGATGACGTCCTCCTGGTCTACGAAGAGGATGTGGACGGATTCATTCATGCCGGTGGCAGGACCATAGTGCGCGCAACTTAGCCTTCGCTGTCGGGATGCAACACGGCATTGCGTCCCCCGCGTTTGGCGCGCTGGAGGGACTGGTCGGCCTTGTCGATCAGGATGCGCGGTTCTTCGCCGTCGTGGGGAAAGGTGGCCAGGCCGATGCTGACGGTGATTTTTCCATGGGGTTGGCACTCTCTGCCGGAGAATGGATATTCGGCGACGAATTCACGCAGTTGGTGACCCATCGTCACGGCCTGCTTCCGGTTGGTTTCCGGCAGGATCAGCGCGAATTCCTCGCCGCCGTAACGCGCCGCGCTATCGGACTGGCGGAGGCGTTTGCCGATGATCTCCGCGAGGGTCTTCAGTAATTCGTCGCCTTGCGGGTGGCCGTGGGTGTCGTTGTAAGTCTTGAAGCGATCGATGTCGATCAGCAGCAGCGAGTATTCCCGCTGGTAGCGGTTGGCGCGCGCGTGTTCCGCGGCGAACGCTTCGTGGAAATAGCGGTGATTGTACAAACCGGTCAAGCCGTCTTTGAGCGCCAGTTCTTGAATGATGTGGTTGATCCTGTCCAGGTCGCTGTTGCGTTTGTTGAGACGGGTCATCAGCAGTTTGTTGTCGCGCAGGAGCAGGATTTTTTCTATGGTGCGGTTGATGACGTAATGGACGACTTCGATTTGATCGAAGGGTTTGATCAAATAATCGGCGGCGCCGGCCCGCAAGGCGGTGACCGTCGAATGCAGCGAGGTCTGATCGGCCATCATGATGACTTGCGTGTCCGCATTTTTTTGTTTGATCTGTTTTAAGAGGTCCATGCCGTTCATGCCCGGCATGCGGATATCGGTGATGATCAGCGGGTGTTGATGTTGGTCGAACAGCGCCAGCGCCTCTTCCGCGCTGGCGGCGGTGGCGACTTGATGGCCGCCGTCGGATAAGACTTCATAGAGCAGTTCCCGCAGGTTCGCCTCGTCGTCGACCACCAGGATGGTCAGTGCAGTCTTGTTGCTCATGTAATCGTTCTCTATTAATCACGCATCGCTGGTTCCGCCAATCGGGTTCGTCAGCCATGACGACGCGCGCGGCTGATTCCTGGAATGAGGCGCATGGCGGTAACGGATGCTTACGACGGATTGATCGTCATGAGCGGGTATTTCTTGAGAGGCCGATCCCGCCGGGCCGGCCGATAAATAAGAGTTTGATGATAGGCCGGGCGGGGTATCGAGGAGATCGAAGCCGATCTTGGGATTCGCGCCGGCGCGGCGCGGATGTTTTGCCGGTCGCCAAGGCTGGCGGTCCCCGCTCGCCCGGCCGGGGACCGCCGGCGGGCTTATTCGCCGCTCAGGCGGCTTTCGATGTGCGCCTCGTCGCGCAAACGGGTCAGCCAGGCCTGGAGTTCTTCGTCCATTTTGCGTTGGCGGATGGCGTCCCGCGCCTGGTCGCGCAGCAGGTCGGCGGTGTTGTCGCGCTCGCGGCGTTCCAGGACTTGCACGAGATGCCAGCCGAAGTCGGTTTTAAAGGGCTGGCTGATCTGGCCCTCGTCCAGCGAGTCCATGGCGTTTTCGAAGGCCGGCGTCATGTCGCCGGGGTTGGCCCAACCCAGATCGCCGCCGTTAGCGGCGGAAACGGTGTCGTCCGACTCGCTGCGCGCCAGTTCCGCGAAATCCGCGCCCTGTTCGAGGCGGGCGCGCAGGGTGTGCAGTCGTTGTTCGGCGGCCTCTTCGCTGGTCAATTCGTTGGGGCGGATCAGGATGTGGCGGGCGTGGGTTTGGGTGACGATGTGGCGCTGGCCGCTGCGTTTGTCCAGGAGTTTTATGATGTGATAGCCGCTCGGGCTGCGGATCAGATCGCTGACCGCGCCGGTGTTCATGGCGTTGACGGCGTCGACGAACAAGGTGGGCAGTTCGGCCAGTTTGCGCCAGCCCAGGTCGCCGCCTTCCAAGGCCTGCTGGCCGTCGGAGACGGCGATGGCGGTCTCCTGAAAATCCGCCCCGTTCCGCAGGTTTTTCAAGATGTCTTCGGCGCGTTCCCGTGCGGCGCGCAGTCGTTCGGGCGAGGCGGCGTCGGGCACGGCGATCAGGATATGGGCGAGACGGTATTCCTCGCCGGCATTGCCTTGCATCTTTTGCGTGGTGAGGAAGTTGTCGATTTCCTGTTCCGACACGCTGACCCGTTCGGCGATTTGCCGCTGTTGAATCCGGCTGATGAGGATTTCCTTGCGGATGTCCTCGCGAAAGTCGGCGAAGTCGTAGCCGTCTTGTTCCAGCACCGTGCGGAATTCGCCGAGGGTCATCCGATTTTCCTCGGCGATGCGGGCGATGGTGCGGTTGAGGGTTTCCTCGTCCACCCGCACACCGGCGCGGTCGGCCAATTGCAATTGCAGATTGGAGAGGATCATCCGGTCGAGCACCTGTTTTTCCAACACGGCTTGCGGCGGGACGGGCGCGCCCTGTTGTTGCAGCTGTTGCCGGATGGTGCGCAACCGGTCGTTCAATTCGGTGCGGGTGATGACGTCGTTGTTGACCACCGCGACGATGCTGTCGAGGGTTTCCCGCGCAGCGGGGTCGGCTTGGGCGGCGTGCAGGGCGCTGTTGCAGCCCGCCAGCAGCAGGCTAAGAAATATAAATCGGCGGAACATAGGCGTGACCACTATCCTGGTTAAAACGAATGAATCGAGAGGGTTGCCGCGTCCGGTGGCGGTCATCAGCGGGCGCGGTAGCCTAGGATACCATGTTCCAGCACGTCCTCGACCGAGTTGCCGATATTGGCCAGTCCCTTCAATTCCAATTGCAGATAGAGCGCCTGGTTGTTGTCGCCGGAGACGGTGTTGACGTAGCGACGGGTGGTGGCGCGGAAGGCCCAGCAGCAGCTGTCGTATTGCAGTCCGGCCAGGGTTTCCAGCACCCGCTGGTCGCGGTGGGAGTAATTCCAGCGGCCGATGAATTGCCAGCGTTGGCGCAAAGGCCACAGGAGGGAGAGATCGGTTTGATCCAGTTCGTCGCGGCGGAAGCGGTAACCGGCGTTGAACAGCTGTTGCCGCTCGCCCTGGTAGCGGAACTGGACGGCCGCCCGTTCGGTTTCGTCCGCGTCGGGGTTCCATTGCAGCGAGCCGGAGGCGGTCCAGCGGGCGGTGAGGCGGGTGCTGAGTTCGCCCACCAGATCCGATTCGCTGCGCGACGGCAGGGGGACGCCGGGCAGGCCGACCCGCGGGGCTTCGAAGTAATAAATCTGTCCCAGTGCGGCGCGCAGCCACTCGCGGCCGTCGCCGCGGTCGAGCAAGCGGCTGGTGACGCCGGCGCTGAGCTGATTGGCGTCGCTCAGGCGGTCGGGGCCGGTGAAGCGGTTGTCGCGAAACAGTTGGGAGAAACTGAAATCGAAGGCGCTGGTGTCGAAGACCGGGAAGTCGGTCTGGTCGCGGAAGGGTATCCGCAAATAAAACAGCCGCGGTTCCAGGGTGTGGAGGAAGGGACGGCCGCGGAATTCGATGTCCCGTTCCAGATAGAGGCCGCCGTCGAGGCTGTATACCGGCACGCTGTGTTGCGGCGCGTCGGCCGCGCCGGGACCGACCTCGTCCAGCCGGTAGCCGGTGTAGCGCAGGCCGGCCTTGGGGATGAAGAAATAGCCGAGCCGTTCCACCGGCCAGGCGATGGAGGGATGCAGGCTGATGCGGGTGCCGGTGACGGACTGTTCCCGTTCGAAACGGGTCAACTCCGCGTCGAGGGCGTAATCGCCGCCCAGCGGATGACTGGGTGCGACGCCGCTGAATAACAGTTGCGGCAGGCGTTGATAGGGCCGGTCGCCGACCGGGGTGGCTTCGTCGATGGTTTGGTAGTCCTGCAGGCGGGCGAGAAAATAGTTGTAATCGCCGCTGTAGGTGACATCGAGGCGCCGGTCCAGATGGGTGGCGCTGGCGCTGGAGAGATTGCCGCCGAGTTCGGCGAGATAGCGGCTGTCGGAGACGTAGTTGAAATTGGCGTCGGCCCGCCAGCGTGGATCGATTCTTTCCATGTGTTGAAAAGAGAGGGCGCCCCGGTCGGCGCCGAACACCGCGTCATTGGGCAGGTACTCGACGTTGATGATGCCGCCGTTGTCGGGAGTGAGGTAGCGGAATTCCACTTGGGTGAGCAGGCCGCGGGTCCCCAGGATGCGCGGCGTGATGGTCGCGTCGTATTGCGGCGCGATGTTCCAATACACCGGCTGGCCGAAATCCAGGCCGGTTTCGTCGGAGTAACCCACGGTGGGCGGCAGCAGGCCCGATTTGCGATTGCCGTCGAGCGGAAAGTTGATGTACGGGAAATACAGGAACGGCACGTTTTGAAAACGCAGGGTCACGCCGCGGGCGGTGCCCACCGCCTCGGCGTGATCGAGGGTGACGCGGCGCGCGCGTAATTCCCAGTCCACTTCGCCGGGGTCGCAGGTGGTATAGCTGGCATTGAGCAGTTGGGTGATCTCGGTGCTTTCGCGGATCACGGTACGGGCCTGGCCGTGGGCATGGCGGTCCAGGTACTGGTAGCGGGCCTGATTGATCTGGCCGGTCTCCGCCGTCAGGTCGAAGCGGGCCGATTCTCCTTCCACGATGAAGCCGCGTTGCTGAAGACGCACCGTCCCTTCGGCGTCCACTTGGCCGCTGCGGTCGTCGTATACCGCTTGGTCGGCGTTGAGGCGCTGCGCGCCGCGCAGGATCAGCACATTGCCGCGTACGGTGTAGAGTTCATCGTTCACGCCTTCGCCGTAGTCGGCGGTGATGTCGGTGGGCGCGAGCGCGCTGTCGAGCTGAGCGTCGGTGTCGAACGAGGGTGTCACGCTGTGGCACAGCGGCCATAGATTGTCGGCGGCCAGGCCGGCGGCGCGCACTTCGGTCGCCGCGAACAGGGCCGCCGCCGCGCCGAGAAAAAAGGCCGCTTTGTGGTGGGTCACGACTGTAGGCATCTTAATTGCTGGTCGAGGGCCGCTTAAAATCGCATAGAATAGGCCGTCTTATCAATCGCGCGGCGGTCGCCGCGGTGCGGCGGTGTCGAGTGGATGCGGAGGCGGTTGGTGTCATGGGTGAGCGTTTCGAACAATTGCAGGACTGGTTACGTAAGGACCTGGGCTTCGGCGAGTTTACCATCGCCCCGGCCTCCAGCGACGCCAGCTTCCGGCGTTATTTTCGGGTAATCCGCCGCGGCGAGAGTCACATCGTGATGGACGCCCCGCCCGACAAGGAAGATTGCGGGCCCTTCATCGCCGTCGCCGCCGCGCTGGCCGGGCTGGGTTTGAACGTGCCGCGGGTCATCGAGGCCGAGCGCGCGCGCGGCTTTTTGCTGTTGACCGATTTGGGCTCCACGCCCTATCTGCCGGCGCTCAACGACGCCTCCGTGGAACGGCTCTACGGCGATGCCTTGTGCTCCCTGCGTCTCTTGCAGGCGGCGCCGCTGGCGGGGGCGGGTTTGCCCGATTATGATCGCGCCCTGCTGCTGCGCGAGATGGAATTATTTCCCGAGTGGTTTCTGCAACGCCATTTGGGTGTGAGCTTGGACGAGGCGTGGCGCGCCGCCTTGACGGAGGGATTTGCCTATCTGGCCGACGCGGCGCTCGCGCAGCCGCGGGTGTGGGTGCACCGCGATTATCATTCGCGCAATTTAATGGTCACCGAGCGACACAATCCCGGCGTGCTGGATTTTCAGGACGCGGTGCTGGGGCCGTGTACCTATGACCTGGTGTCTTTGCTGCGCGATTGTTATATCCGCTGGCCGCGGGAACGGGTGACGGCCTGGGCGCGCGATTATCTCGCGCGGGCGCAGGCGGCGGGTCTGCTGCAAGGCGTGGCGCCCGCGGAGTTCATCCACTGGTTCGACTTGATGGGCGTGCAGCGCCATTGCAAGGCCATCGGGATTTTCTCGCGGCTTTATCACCGCGACGGCAAGCCGGGTTATTTGGCGGATATTCCGCGGACTTTGGGGTATGTGCTGGAGGTCATGCCGGACCACGCGCCGTTGCGGCCGTTGCGGCGTTTATTGGAAGAACAGGTTTTGCCGCGGCTGAAGCCGGTCCCGGCGTGAGCGGGAATCTCAGCCCCCGCTGCGATAACGCATGCGAGTGCCGTGCATGAGGGACATGATGATTTCGTCCGCGGGGATCTCCGCGGGGAAATAGGCGCCGGCGATGCGCGCGCCGTGAATGCTCGCTCCTTCCAGCTTGGCCTTGCTCAAATCCAGGCCGCGCAGATCCGCCTGGCGGAAATAACAGTGGGAGAGGTCCAGTCCGGCGGCATCGAGTTCGCGCAGATCGATGCCGCGGAAATCGCAGTGGGTGAGGTCGCAGCGTTGGCCGCGGGCCTTTTCCTCGTTGAAGACGGCGACCCGGCCTTCGCGCAACAGGCGATACAAGGGGTCGGACTTGATTTTGGGGGTGTCGCTCATGGTTGTGCTACCTCGAGTTGGAGGGGACCGCGGTTAAAAGGCCCGGCCGCTTTTGTCGACGGCGGCCAAACTCGCCGCTTCATCGGGCGGCTGCACGATTTGAAATTGGAATTGGGCGTAGGCGTTGGTGGCTTCCAGCAGTTTGGTTAAATGGGCGTGGAGCAGCTGATCGCCGGTGTTGATCAGCACGATCGAATCCACGTCGTACACCGCGGCCGGGGTGATCAGGGTGGTGGGATACTGGCTGGGGTCGAGTCGGGGAATGAGCAAGCTGCGGAAATATTCGCCGCCTTTGCCCACGCCGCGCACGCCGCGGGTGGCGACGGGCAAGGCATCGTCGGCCAGGATGCGGATGCCGAGTTCGAGGTCGTCTTGGAGATTGATTCGCAGCCAGCGGACCACGCCGATATTCCACTCGCTGGCCGGATTGTCGCCCTCGGTTTGAAAGCCCACCACTTCTCCGACATTCAGGCCTAAATTATGGCCTTTGCCGCATTCGACGGCGATGCCGCCGGCGCTCTCGTCCTGCAATAGACAGAGGCTGTGGTCGAAGGTAGGCGCGCTGTTCTGTTCGTATTCGTGCTGCAGTTGGGTGGAATACACCTTCACCCACACGTCGCGGCTGTTTTTGCCCTGCGGGCCGCTGAATTGCGAGGTGCGCGGTTGCATGATGCCGGTGGTCAGCCGCTTGGATTTGTCCTCGCTCAACCAAGGCGCCTCGTCGGCGGAGGTGAGGGACAGGCCGCTGCCGCGACTGCCGGCCCCGCCCTGGCGCAGTTCGATTTCATCGGCCTCGGGCGAGAATTGGGCGCCGACACCGCTGAAGTAATGGCAGGCGCTGATGCCGATGGTGATCTTCACCGGCAGGCTGCGGCGCTTGCGTTCCGAGAGGCGTTCCGAACGCACGCCCCAGGCCTCGGCCAGGCGTTTGTACATATTGCGCAGCTTGCGGCCCATGAGGGTGAGTTGGCCGGATTCGGTTTTGTTGCTGAAGGTGACTTCCTTGGCGCGCCGCTCCACCAGCGGAAGGATGTCGGAGATGTCCAGCCGGCGGCCGTCCAGCGGGGGCGGCATATCGAAAGCGGCGGGGGCGTAACGGGGCGGCGCGTCCCTTTCGAGATCCACGAAGAGTTGGCCTTGCGCCGAGCTGCCCAGCGCCAGCGGCTGAATGCGGCAGGCCTTGGCCCACTCGTCCAGCTCGTGATAGATCTGCAAGGTTTCGCCCTGCATGAGGTGATAAGGGTTGGCGAGGGCCAGCAGCAGCAACCGGCGGTAGGCGTGGTCGATGGATGCGCCGCTGCCGTCCGCGGCGGGATCGACGGCGACGCTGTGAAAGCCTTGCTGTTCCGCGTAGCGGTAGAGTTGGTGGACTTCCAGCCAGAGCTTTTTGGGTTCCGGGGCATAAACGGCATACGACTCCGCCAGCAACCGGGCGAGGTGGTCCACGCTGTGATAGGCGGCGGCGATCAGGGCATGCTGTACCGCTTCGCTGGTCGGCGCCGCCGCCAGTTCCAGGAACGCGATCTTATAGGCGAACGCCATTTCCTTCAGCAGGGCTGAAACCAGTTCGGCCACCCCGCGCGGTTTTTCCGCCAAGGGGATGGGGGTGTTGTGATATTGCTTGTTCAGGGTATCCAGCAGCTCGGCGATGATGGGCCGCACTTGCTCGAGCAGGGCATAACGGTGATTGAGCGGCAGTGTGGCGCGATTGACCTGATACAACGCGGCCAGTAATTCGTGACCGGTCTTGTTGGCGTTGCCCAGAGGGAGGGCCGCCAGCCAGGTTTTCAGCCGCGCGGGATTGGCAAAGGCGGTGGCCGTCGGATTATGGGCTTGTTGAGGAATTTCCAGCCTTAAGTTATCCATATTCGATTCGATGAGCACGGTTCCGGATTCGAGGAAGTGAGGTTTCCGCCACTTTAGTAGTATCGGACAGCTTTGTCAGTTATTAAGCGTTTGTCCAGTTGAGTCAAGGTGTTTTTGCCGGCAGAGGTCGGGTTTCGTGGGGTCAAAGATGATGTGTGGCATGGGGCGGATCGGATTGTCTCGCGTGGCGGCGCGGGAGCTGGTTTTTGACCGGAAATGATAATGGGCCCGCTCGGACTCGAACCGAGGACCAAGGGATTATGAGTCCCCTGCTCTAACCAACTGAGCTACAGGCCCGGAAGGGTTGGAAGTATAACGCGCGGTGCGGGTCCCAGCCAGCACTCCAACCGGTATCGTAAAAAAAGAAGGGAGGCATGGCCTCCCTCGATTTGGGCAATAATGATTTTCTCAGGCGGAGTCGAGGAAGCTGCGCAGTTGTTCGGAACGGCTGGGGTGACGTAGTTTGCGCAGGGCCTTGGCCTCTATCTGGCGGATGCGTTCGCGGGTGACGTCGAACTGTTTGCCGACTTCTTCCAGGGTGTGGTCGGTGTTCATGCCGATGCCGAAACGCATGCGCAGCACCTTCGCTTCGCGCGCGGTGAGGCTTTCCAGCACCATCTCGGTGGTCTCGCGCAACCCTTCGAAGGTGGCGGCGTCGGGCGGCGAGAGGTCGTTGGAGTCTTCGATGAAGTCGCCCAAATGGGAGTCTTCGTCGTCGCCGATGGGCGTCTCCATGGAGATGGGCTCCTTGGCGATCTTCATCACCTTGCGCACCTTGTCTTCCGGCATCTCCATACGCTTGGCCAGCTCCTCGGGCGTGGGGTCGCGCCCCATCTCTTGCAGCATTTGGCGCGAGATGCGGTTGAGCTTGTTGATGGTCTCGATCATGTGCACCGGGATGCGGATGGTGCGGGCCTGATCGGCGATGGAGCGGGTGATGGCCTGGCGTATCCACCACGTGGCATAGGTCGAGAATTTGTAGCCGCGGCGGTATTCGAACTTGTCCACCGCCTTCATCAGGCCGATGTTGCCTTCCTGGATGAGGTCGAGGAATTGCAGACCGCGGTTGGTGTATTTCTTCGCGATTGAGATCACCAGCCGCAGATTGGCCTCCACCATTTCCTTTTTGGCGCGGCGTGCCTTGGCCTCGCCGATGGAGATGCGGCGGTTGATGTCTTTGATCTCGGCGATGGTGAGCCCGCAATCCTGCTGGATGGTGCAGAGCTTTTCTTGAATACGGCGCACCTCGTCGGCGTATTTGAGCAGGCCGGCGGCGTAATTTTGTTTGCCCTTGGTGTGTTTGTCGATCCAGGTGGGATCGGTCTCGTGATCGGGAAACGAGGTGATGAATTGTTTGCGCGGCATATCGGCGTCGTTGACGCAGATGTCCATGATCTCGCGCTCGTGGGCGCGGATGCGGTCCACGGTGTTGCGCAGATTACCGACCAGGCTCTCGGTGAAGGGCGGCGCGAGTTTGAGTTCGAGGAATTTTTCGCCGAGTTCGTCGCGCAGTTTGATGGTCTTGGCGTGGTCTTTACCGTGTTTGTCGGCGGCCGCTGACCACTGCGCATGGCATTGGCCCAAGGCCACGACGCGGATGCGTACTTGTTCGGGATCGATGCCGGTATCGACGGCGTCCTCATCCGTGGTCTCGCCGTCGACTTCTTCTTCCTCGTCGTCGGCTTGTTTGCTCGCCAGGGCGGGGTTGATGGGCGCGGGGATTTCTTGCTCGGCGGCGTTGGGGTCGATGATGCCGCGGATGACATCGCTAAGCCGCACTTCGCCGGCGCCTACCCGTTCATAGACCCGCAATAACTCACCCATGGTTTCCGGGTATTGGGCGAGCGCGAGCAACACTTGGTTTTCGCCGTCTTCGATGCGTTTGGCGATTTGGATTTCGCCTTCGCGGGTGAGCAGTTCCACGGTGCCCATCTCGCGCATGTACATGCGCACGGGATCGGTGGTGCGGCCGAATTCGCTGTCGACGGTGGCGAGGGCCGCGGCGGCTTCTTCGGCGGCGTCTTCGTCGGTGACGGTGGTTTCGGCCAGCAGCAAGGCATCGGCGTCCGGCGCGATTTCGTGCACCGGGATGCCCATGTCGTTAATCATGGCGATGATATCTTCGATCTGTTCGGGATCGACGATCTCATCCGGCAGATGATCGTTCACTTCGCGGTAGGTCAAAAAGCCTTGCTCTTTGCCGCGGGCGATCAAAAGCTTTAATTGTGATTCCTGCTGTTCGTGGTTCATTTTGTAATGTAACCCAGGTAAGTTGTAAAAATTAGCCGGTCATTCTACATGACTGGCAGGGCCGCTGCGAATCCTTTCCCTTTAGGGAGAGGCGCTGGGTGAAGGTTCCCCGAAGGCCAAAAACTCGCGCTTTTCCTCGCCGCTTAGCCCTTCCCGTTGGCACTTGTCGTGCAAATACGCCCAGCGTTGTTCCCGTAGTTGACTATCCAGCCACCGCACTATGCCCAAAAACTCCGCCTCGTAACCGTCGGCCGGAATGGCTAAGTCGTCCATCGCAAGTTCGGTAAGCATTTGTTCCCGTTTGGTATTACGCCAATGTTCCAGTATCGCGCTTCCTGTTAAATGGGGGGCGGCCTGCAGGAGTTCAAGGATATTTATCCACAGACTTATCCCACGGGTGGTCAATTCGCGCCAGCGTTGAGGGTTGCCGGCATGCGACGCTAAGTGAGGGGCATGTAGCAGGAGGCTGATGCCCAGTCGTAACGGCGTCAGGCCGCTGCGGGGTGGGCGTGCCGGGCGGGGTGTTGTCGAATGGGCGGAAGCGGTGACGGGCGCAGCGTGACCCGCCAGCATCCGGCTGAGGGTGTTGATGTCGATGCGAGTCAGTTCGGCCAATTTGGCGATCATCATATGCCGTAATGCTCCGGCGCTTAATTTTGAGAGTATGGGCTTGGCCAATTCCACGAGGCGGGCCCGGCCTTCCATGCTGTTTATGTCGGTCTGTTTAAGGAGACCTTCATAATAAAATATTGAAATTGGGACGGATTGCGCAATGCGTTGCTCGAATTGCTCACGGCCTTCGCGACGAACCAAGGAGTCGGGATCGTCGCCCTCGGGCAGAAAGATCACCCGGGCCTGACGCCCGTCGCGCAGATTGGGCAGGGTGTGTTCGACGGCGCGCCACGCCGCTTCACGGCCGGCCCGGTCGCCATCGAAGCAGAAGATCAGTTCCGGCGTGGCGCGGAATAGGCGTTCCACATGTTCAGGCGTAGTGGCGGTGCCGAGGGTGGCGACGGCGTAACGAATGCCGTTTTGGGCCAAGGCCACCACGTCCATATACCCTTCTACCACCAGCAGCCGTTCGATGCGGCGCAGGGCCTGCTGGGCCTCGTAAAGGCCGTAGAGTTCCTGGCCTTTGTGGAAGACCGGTGTTTCCGGGGAGTTGAGGTACTTGGGGGTGCCGTCTTTGTCCAGCACCCGGCCGCCAAAACCAATGACCCGGCCGCGGCGGTCGCGGATCGGGAACATGATGCGATTGCGGAAGCGGTCGTAATAACCGCCCTGATCTTTTTTGATGAGCAGGCCGGCCTCCAGCAAGCTTTGCTGGGCCTGGCCGGTTTTGCCGAGAGTTTGCAGCGCGGTATCCCAGCCCGGCGGCGCGTAGCCGATGGCGAACTCGGCGGCGATGGTGCCGGTGAGGCCGCGTTGTTTGAGGTAGTCCACCGCGACCGGGTGCTCGCGCAGTTGGTCGCGGTAGAGGCGTGCGGCTTGCTCCAGGAGGTCATAAATCTCGGTGTTGGGCGCGGCGGGCGCCGCGTCCGGGCCGGATTGAGGGATTTCCAGTCCGACTTTGTGAGCCAGTTCGCGGACCGCTTCGATGAAGTCCAGGTGTTCATATTCCATCAAAAAGCTGATGGCCGTGCCGTGGGCCTGGCAGCCGAAGCAATGATAGAACTGCTTGGTGGGGCTGACGGTGAACGAGGGGGATTTCTCTTCGTGAAAGGGGCAGCGGGCGGTGTAGTCGCGGCCGGTTTTGCGCAAGGGCACCCGCGCATCGATCACCTCGACGATGTCGACGCGGCTGATTAATTCGTCAATGAACTGCTGAGGGATGCGGCCGGCCATGGGGAGGATTGTATGCCGATTCCCAACGGGACGTCAGCGGGGCCGGAATGATTTATGCTGAAGCCAGGGCGTCTTTGACTTTGCGGCTGGCGAGGCCCATGTCGGCGCGACCTTGGAGTTGCGGTTTGAGCGCGGCCATGACTTTGCCGACGTCTTGCGGGCCGGCGGCGCCGCTGGCGGCGATGGCGGTGCGGATCAGGGCGTCCAGCTCCGCCTCGCCGAGGGCGGCGGGCAAATAAGCTTGGATGACCCGGATCTCGGCGGCTTCGATGTCCGCCAATTCCTGGCGGCCGGCGGCCTCGTATTGCGTGATGGAGTCGCGCCGCTGTTTGGTCATTTTATCCAACACGGCGATGATCTGCGCGTCGTCGAGGGTGATGCGTTCGTCGATCTCGCGTTGTTTGATCGCGGCCAACATGAGGCGCACCGTGCCGAGCCGCTCTTTGTCTTTGGCGCGCATGGCGGACTTCATGTCCTCTTCAAGGCGCTGGCGCAGTCCGGGTTGTGTGGCGCTCATGTTGGTCGTTCCGGATCGGGGCTGCGGGAAATCAGTAGAGGCGCACCCGGTTCACGCGATCGCGCTGGGATTTTTTGAGGTGGCGTTTCACCGCGGCGGCGGCTTTGCGTTTGCGGACGGAGGTGGGTTTTTCGTAGAACTCGCGGCGGCGGGTTTCGGTGAGGACCCCGGCCTTTTCGCAAGTGCGTTTGAAACGACGCAGGGCGACTTCAAACGGTTCGTTTTCGCGTAATTTTACAGCGGGCATATCGATGTGTTCCCTTGATCTCGGCGGTGCCGAATAAGCCAAAGCGCGACAGTTTAGCCGGACGCGCCGTGCGCTTCAAGCCCCGCGGGGGGTTGGAGTGTGGTTGTCGCGCACACCGGGCAATGGGGGTCGGCTTTGAACCGGGTGCTGCGAAACTCCATGTCGCGGGCGTCCACCCGCAGCAGGCGGCCCCACAGCGAGTCGTTCAGCCCGAGGAGAATTTTGAGGGCTTCGGCGGCTTGGATGCTGCCGATGATGCCTACCAGCGGGGCGAAGACGCCGCTTTGGGCGCAATTTTCTTGGTTGTCGCCTTGGTCCGGGTAGAGGCAATGATAACAAGGCGAAGGAGATTTGTCGGCTCTAAAAACAGTCACTTGTCCTTGAGTGCGGAGGGCGGAGCCGGAGACCAGCGGTTTGCGCGCGGCGATGCAGGCGGCATTGAGGGCGTAGCGGGTGGCGAAGTTGTCGCTGGCGTCGAGCACGACATCCGCTTGTCTTGCTTCGTTAACCAATTCCGCGGCCTCGAGTTTGCGGGGCAGGGCGATTAACTTTATTTCCGGGTTGAGTGCGGCGAGTGTGGCGCGGGCGGATTCGGTTTTAGGGCGGCCGATGTCGGGGGTGGTGTGGAGGAGTTGCCGCTGCAGATTGCTGAGTTCGACATGGTCATGATCACAAATGA
Source organism: uncultured Gammaproteobacteria bacterium (assembly GCA_963729605.1). Lineage (GTDB taxonomy): Bacteria > Pseudomonadota > Gammaproteobacteria > DRLM01 > DRLM01 > CAKKSB01. The sequence continues at coordinate 455,247 of CAVSNY010000007.1, forward strand.
CCAGGGTGCCGACGCCGCTGGCCGCTAGATACATGCTTATCGGTGAACCCAGTCCGCCCAGACCCACTACCAATGCCCGTGATCGTAGCAAGGTCTCCTGACCCGCCGTATCGATCTCGGAGAGCAAAAGATGGCGGCTGTAGCGGCTGAGTTGGTCGTCGTTCATCTGACCGCGTTATTCGCCTGCTGAATAGGCGTAGACCTCCGCTTGCGGGGTGCGGCCGTCATCCGCCCAGCCGCCGATGAGATAAATGGTGTTGTCGAGGGTAGCGACCCCCATGGCGGCGCGCGGCATGGGCATGTCGGCGATGCGCTGCCAGGTGTTGCTGCGTGAATCGAAACGGGCGGCGCGGTTGTGGATGTTGTCGGTGCTATAGCCGCCGAATATATAAATAGTCTCGTTCAACGTGCATGCCCCGAGGCCTGCCGCCGGCCAGGGAAGAGTATAACGTTCGTCGTTGTGCCAGCGGTTTTGTTGAGGATCGTAGCGTTCCACCAAGGTGAAATTGTTGAATCCCTCCGGGGTAAAGGCCACGCCGCCCAGGGTGAGGATGGCGCCGTCCGCGACCACGGCCGCGAGGGCGAAACGGGGTTGAATGAGTGGCGCGATTTCTTCCCATTGGCCCGTAGCGAGGTTGAGCCGTTCGCAGAAGTCGAAGCCGGGGTCGGTTTTAGGCCCGGCCTTGGTGGCGTCCGGATGGTGGCCGCCGAGTACGTAGAGGGCGCCGTCGAGCTGGGCGACCGCCGGGTAATCGTGCGGCATTAATAAATCGGGTCCGGTTTCCCAAGTGTCACGTTCGGGGTAATAAATTTCCACCGTGGTGAGGAATTTGAATTGCCCGTTAGATTGTTTGAACCCCCCGCCCATTACATAAATGCGATCGCCCACCAGGGCGGTGACCGAGCCGGAACGGTAGGTGGGCATGTCCGCGCGCCGTTCCCACTGATTGGTCACGGGGTCATAGGCATATACGGTATTTTTGCTAGCGAACTGGGGGCCGCCGCCGCCGAATACGTATATTTTACCGCCATAAGTTGCGGGAGGGGTGTGTGAGCGCGCGTCCGCAAGCGGGCTTTTAACCACCCAAGTATTGGGTTTTAATTTGGGTGTTTCGGTTATATTCATTGCGTTAATATTCTATTTAATGTAGCGGTTAAGTGTACGCCGTGCCTTGAGATGGCGCGAGTGTCTTTACTTATCGAGCGAATTTTGCCAGTATAAATCCCAGAGTCGGGACCGCAAAGACTTTAAATCGATTTGATAACGATGATGACATAGGCGGGGGGAATTTCCGTCAATAGCGAGAGTGCTGGAATAATGGCCGCGGGGGAGCGGTTGTTATTTATCGCGTAATGTTTGTCGGGTTACCATTGGGCGTGCTTAAGGTTGGGCTCTGCTCGCCGATAAGAAGCCTAGATAGGCGATTTTCCCGTATCTGGGAAATCTTCAATAAGGATATGTCAGGTTGATCGCAAGGATAAGCCGGGCATTAGTCATATTTGCCCGTATGCGTGATACTCGGTTTGCGGCGCGACTCTAGGAGTGTGGTCATTATCCTGTATAAGGCGCGCCCATGATGATTAGATTGTTTTGGTCTTCCGTTGGAGTCATGGATTGGACTTAGATTAGGTGGTGTCTTGAGGTGTGTCGACCCGAGAGAATTTAGGTGGCTGGCTCGTGTCATAGGAATTGGAGAGCTGGTAGCCGGGCGGCGCTAACTTAGGCTGGGTTGTAGAGATTATTACGGTGTATCGACCCGAATATAAACGATAACATCAGAGGCAGGCCCATGCTTTATAATGAATCGCTGTATCAAGAGCTTTCGTCGTCTGAGTCCAAGCCCGGCGTCGTATCGAATTCTTCACCTGTTGCTCACGGCAACTTGAATCCCTCCCCGCTTCCTCCGCTACAAGATCAATTTGGCCGTACGTTTGATTACGTGCGCATCGCGGTTACCGAGAAATGTAATCTGCGCTGTACCTATTGCATGCCCGAGGAAGGGGTCGATTTCAAAAAAGGCGACCAGATTCTTCAAGCTGACGAAATTATCCGCACCATTGGTGTCTTGGCGCGCATGGGGATTAAAAAAGTCCGCTTTACAGGCGGCGAACCCTTGGTGCGCAAAGACATTGTGAAGCTGGTGGAGGGGGCGGCAGGGACGCCCGGTATTAAAACGGTGCATTTGACGACCAACGGTATTCTGTTCAGTCGTTACGCCAAAGATCTGTTGGCCGCTGGTTTGACCGGCGTCAACATCAGCCTGGATAGTTTGGATGGCGACAAGTTTCAGCGCATCACGCGTCGCACCGGCGTAGAAAAAGTATTGGATAGCATTCGGCTGGCTTTGGACCTTGGGTTTCCGCGGGTGAAAGTCAACGTGGTGCTGATGCGCGGTTTCAATGAAGACGAATTGCCGGCGTTCTGCGAACTCACAAAAGATCTGGCGGTGACCGTCCGCTTCATCGAATTTATGCCGTTTGATGCCCATCAGATTTGGGAGACCGGCGAGCACTTCGCCAGTGCCGAAAACATGGTCAATCAAATGAAGAGTCTGTATCCCGGCATCATGGATTCATCCGGTACCCGTACCGAGCATCACATTTTCCAGGCACCGGGATACGCCGGTAAGATGGCGGTGATTCCCGCCTTCACCCGCAGTCTTTGCGGCAACTGTTCGCGTATCCGCCTTACGGCCGACGGCAGGATTCGTAATTGCCTGTATTCGGACGACGAGTACGACTTGAAAACCCCGTTGCGTGCAGGTGGTAGCGATGATGATCTCGCCGCGGTGTTTCGCACCGCTTTTGCCGAGAAAGCGAAAGACGGCTTTGAGGCGAAGAAGCGTTCTGCGGTGAAGCGGGTTAATGTTGCCGACATTGGTCGCGTGAGTATGACGCAGATCGGCGGATAATATTTTTTGAATGATGCCCGGGCGTGTACGTTTCGGGGAGTATGAAACACGTGGCGCATGCTGATCGGCCTGCGCCACATTGATGTGGGCGAAATGGATTATGGACGGCAAACTAACGCATTTTAACGCCAGTGGTGACGCCCATATGGTGGATGTGGGTACGAAAAGCGTGACCCAGCGCGAGGCGGTGGCGGAAGGGCGTATTTTTATGGCGCCGAGCACCTTGGAGCTGATTCTGCAGGGCGGCCACAAAAAGGGGGATGTGCTGGGTATCGCGCGAGTGGCCGGTATCATGGGCGCGAAAAAGACCCCCGAGCTGATTCCTCTTTCGCATCCCATCAGCATCACCGCCGTCGATCTGGATTTGACCGCCGAGCCGGAACAAAACGCCGTGTATTGTAAAGCGGCGGTGCGTTGCGTGGGGCAGACCGGCGTCGAGATGGAGGCGCTGACCGCGGTGCAGGTCGCGCTTCTAACTATTTATGATATGTGTAAAGCGGTCGATCGCGGCATGGTGATGCAGGGCATCGGTTTATTATCCAAATCCGGTGGCAAGTCTGGCACCTGGCGCCGATCCGCTTAAGCACGATAGGGGTATGGCATGAATGTTACCGTGAGATATTTCGCGAATATGCGTGATCGCATGGGGCGGGCTGAAGATTCCGTGTCTGTGGATGACGAGACCATCACGGTAGAGGAGTTGTGGGGTCGTGTGTCGCCGCAGCAAACGTTGCCCGCCAATGTGCTGATCGCCGTCAACATGGAATATACCGATGCGTCCCGCGCGCTTAAAAATGGCGACGAGGTTGCGTTTTTTCCGCCCGTGACGGGAGGCTGATCGTGAAAGTCATCGTGCAAGAAGGGTTGTTCGATCCCTATCAAGTGACCCGTGATTATGAAACGCAGCACTTGCCGGTGGGCAAGCACGGCGCGGTCGTGACCTTTGTGGGCACCATGCGTGATTTCAATGATGGCCACAATGTGTCGGCGATGTTTCTTGAGCACTATCCGGGTATGACGGAGCGTCACATCGAGGCGGTGTGCCAGGAAGCGGCTGAAAAGTGGGATGTGATTGACTCCCTGGTGCTGCATCGCCACGGTGACATTTCCGTGAGTGAGCCCATCGTGCTGGTCGCGGTATGGTCGGCGCATCGCGCCCATGCCTTTGACGCCTGCCGTTACATCATCAACTACCTCAAAGAACGCGCGCCCTTTTGGAAACGCGAAGCCACTGCGCAAGGGCAGCGCTGGGTCGAGCACAATACCGAAGACCCGGGAGTCAATTCGCAGGGAACTAAGCAAAAAACGGCCTGATGTATTAGCGTTGGTCGTCATCAAGGGCTGTGTCTCCGGTTGGATCCGTGGATACGGCCCTTTGCTTTTATGGGGTGTGCCGACGCGGATGTGCGGGCGTCGATTTTTTTGTGGTGTTGTTGCCTTTATGGGTTTCTCCCGGTTGATGTGTCGGATTATAGTTTGCAGAGCGGGGTGTGCGAGCGCTCTGACAAGGAGCTGCGTCGTGTCGCGGGTTGTTGATTTCCGGGAGCGGGAGAGAGTGTATGAGTGATTTGGTGCGTTTCGGAGTATCCATTGAGGGCGAGTTGCTCGAGCGTTTTGATGAGCAGATACGTGAGAAGGGTTATACCAATCGCTCCGAGGCGATCAGGGATTTAATCCGAGATCGCATTGTCAAGGAAGAGTGGGGCAGTGATGAAGAAACCGTGGGTACGATCACCATTGTATACGATCATCACACCCGCGAATTGATGGGGCACCTGACCCACTTGCAGCATTCTTTCGAAGGCGAGATAAAATCCGTCCTGCATATTCATCTCGATCACCATAATTGTCTTGAGGTGCTGGTAGTGCAGGGCAAAGGCCATTTGTTGAAGGCCTTCGCGGATAAGTTATCGAGCACACGGGGCGTTAAACATGGCACATTGGCAATGGCGACCACCGGTAAATTGATTCCGACCAAAAGTGGTCATCATGGGCATGATCATTCGGGGACGCATGAGTGAGACGGGAGTGACTGGTGTTTAGGCTATTGTTCAAAACAAGTTTAGTCGGATGGTCCGATGTTCAATCAAGTCGGCCGAACACCGTAGCGGCTGGGCGACACGGCGCGGTGGGTGCGTTATTCGCGCTCTTGTTTATGTCGGCGGGGGCCGCCCATGCCCATAAGGTGAATGTGTTCGCCTACCTGGAGGGCAACCAAGTCTACGTCCAGGGTTATTTCATGGACGGCAAAAAGGCCAAGAACAGCACGGTCATTGTTTATGGCGAAAAGGGTGAGCGATTAAGAGAAGGGGTCACCAACGAGGCGGGAGAATATGTCTTTCCAGTGTCCGCCAATGAGGGAATCCGGGTGGTACTCAATGCGGGCCAGGGTCATCAGGCCGAATATACGTTTTCAGCCGATGAGTTGGCTGGGGGTGGTGCTGCCCTCGCAGGCTCGGCCGCAGAGGTGAGTCCGGCGACGGAGACCAAGGACGTCGTCGTCAATCAGCCTGCGACGGGTGGCGACGATATGGCGGCCGTGGTGCGTCATGCGGTACAAGCGGGCATCCTGCCCCTGGTCCAGGAGATAGATGAACTCAAAGAAAGACGATCTTTTTCGGACATTGTTGGAGGCATTGGTTTTATCGTCGGCATCCTCGGGTTGTTCGCGTATGTGAAATCGCGAAAACAACTTAAATAAGGCGGCTTTGTCGAGCGGATTGCCGAACATGCCGATGCTTTTTTTGAATGACAATAAATTAATTGATGTGTTACGCTGGTTTGCACACCGCGAGCAAGTCGCGTATCGCGTTATAAGGATAACGAGCAAGGACCCGTTATAACTATCCGTTAAGTCGGAATATTTTCTCGGAGTCGCGGAGTCCAATGCATATTTCTGACGGTATTCTCTCAGGTCCGGTTTTGGCGGCTGGCTTTGTGGGGACGGTGATAGTGGCCAGCCTCACCCTGCGCAAAATGGATATCGAAGAAATCCCCAAAGTGTCCGTGATTACCGCGGTATTTTTTGTCGCTTCCCTGATTCATGTGCCCATCGGGTTCAGTAGCGTTCACTTAATCCTCAATGGTTTGGCGGGCGTGGTGTTGGGTTGGCGCGCCTTTCCGGCGGTTCTCCTGGGGGTCATTCTGCAAGCCATACTGTTTGGTCATGGCGGTGTCTCAGTCATTGGGGTGAATACGCTGATGCTGGGTGGTGGGGCGCTGGCGGCTTATGGTCTTTGGCAATTGCGGCACTTCGTCTCGATGAGACGGAAAGAAGTCATCTTCGGCGCGTTGGCCGGCGGCGGGGCGTTGCTGGTGTCGGGGCTCATACTGTCCTTGGCCTTGGTGACCACCGGTGAGCAATTCCATGTGATGGCCGGCGCGGTGTTGCTGGCGCATATCCCCGTTATCATCGTAGAGGCTTTCGTCGTGGGAGCGGCCGCGGGATTTTTGGCCAAGGTTCGCCCGCAAATTTTGGCGGGCAATAGTACGCCTGCGCTGGCCGGCCGATCCTCTCCCTGAATGCAGTGAAATTTGTACCGTATGTTTTGGCTCCGGTTTCCTTGGACTTCCTTTCATGCCATTAGATATTGATCGTTTCGCGCATGTGGCTTCGCCACTGCAGCGCTGGGACCCTAGATTGAAGCTGGCCTCGCTGGGAGTCTTGGTGATCGGTATCGCCTTGATGAAGACCGTGCCGATGGGCGTCGCCGCCTTGTTGAGCGCGCTGGTGTTGATCGGTTTGGCCGGTCTGCCGTCTTCCTTTGTCTTGCAGGGGGTGAAGTGGGTATCGGTATTTCTGCTGCCATTTTTGTTGATTATGCCTTTGAGTTACCCCGGCGAGCCGGCGTTTCACGTGTTGGGTTTGCCGTTTGCGTGGGAAGGTTTTCGCCTGGCGGTCTTGATAGTGATCAAAGCGCTGGCCATTGTGTTGTGCGCTTACGCCATGTTCGGATCCAGCCGCTTTGATATTTCGATGATTGCCTTGCAGCGATTGAAGTGTCCGAAAATCATCGTGCAGATGCTGTTGTTCACGTATCGCTATGTCTTTGTGTTCCTGGCGGAGATGCAGCGCATGGACGTGGCGATGCGGGCGCGGGGTTTCATCAAACGTCCCGATCGCCGCACCATGCATGTGATGGGAAATTTCGTGGGTACCCTGCTGGTGCGCAGCTTCGAGCGCACGGAACGCATTTATAAAGCGATGTTGTCGAAAGGGTATCAAGGGGAATTTCATACCATGGTGGTATTCAAGACCGATGGTAAAGATACGGTGAAGGCCGCGCTGGTATTATCGATCGCTGTGTTACTGCTGGGTGTGGATGTCGCCGGAATCTTTAAAGTCGCCGAACAAGGCTGGTACTGACGACCATGCGCTATGAGATAATAAGCAATGACTGACGATATGGCGATTTGCGTGGAGGACGTGCATTTTACGTACCCTGACGGGCACGACGTACTGCGCGGCGTGTCGTGCCGGTTGCGTCCCGGCGAGAAGGTGGCCTTGATCGGTCCCAACGGCGCGGGCAAATCGACCTTCATGAGCCTGCTGAATGGGGTGGAATTGCCCAGCCGCGGCCGGGTGAGCGTGGGCGGGATGGAGGTAAAAAAGGAAAACTTGACCGCGGTGCGGCGGAAAGTGGGTATCGTATTCCAAGATCCGGATGATCAGCTATTTTGTCCCACGGTCTTTGATGATGTGGCCTTTGGCCCCCTGAATCTGGGTTTGCCCACCGAGGAGATTCGCGCCCGGGTAGCGGAATCCTTGGCCTTGGTCGGTCTGACGGGTTTCGAGGAGCGCTCGTCCTTTCATCTGTCTTTCGGTGAACGCAAGCGCCTGGCCCTGGCGACGGTGCTCTCCTATCAGCCGGACATTCTGGTGTTCGACGAGCCTTCCACCAATATGGACCCGCTCAACCGCCGCCGCTTGATCAGCTGGTTGCGGTCATCGGAAAAGACCATGTTGCTGTGTACCCATGACCTCGATATCGCCCTGGACGTCTGTAGCCGTTGTATCGTGCTGGTCAAAGGCGTCATCGTGGCCGACGGGCCGGCCAACGAAATTCTCTATGATCGCGCGTTGCTCGAGGCCAATAATCTGGAGTTGCCTTTGGCCCTGATGACGCACGAGTTGCTGCACGAAAAACTGCGCAGCGGACAAATGGACGATGAGCATCGGCGGATCATCGAGAGTTTTTTGCATGCCCACCGCCATGCCCATGGGCCGGATCAGCACGAGCATGTCCACTTGCATGTCCATCCTCACGATCACGGCCATTTGCATCAGCATCCGCATGATGATCATATTCATCATCTGGAATACGGCGTGCAGTCATCGGAACAGGTTTTATCGGAGAGTGGGGCGACGGACAAAGCCCAAGTCCGATATATTCCTGTACCTAAAAATAAATAAGCTCATCTGCGCAGCTCGTAAAGGGGACATAGTGAGACAGAAAGAAGCCGCTACGCGCATCATTTATGTCCGGCATGGCTTGACGGATTTTCCCGCCGATCGAATCTATTGCGATGACCGGGAAGATCCGGTTTTGAACGAGCGGGGGATTCAGCATGCGCGCGACGCGGCATCGCTCTTGGCGCAGCAAACGGTGGATGTCATTTATGCCAGCCCCAGTGCTCGAACTCGAATGACCGCCGATGAAATCGCAAAAACGACGGGAGTGGAAATTGTCGAAATGGCCGCGCTTCGCGAGCGCCGCTTCGGAATTTGGGATGGGCTTTATTTCAACGATATCGAGCAGAATTATCCAACCGAATACCAAGCATGGAAGCGTGACCTTGCCAATTATACTCCGCAAGGGGGCGAAACCATGGAGGCGCTGCTGCAACGGGCGGGCTCGGCCATTACTCAGATTGCACTTGAGCACCCCAACCAGACGGTAGTCGTCGTTTCACACGTCGGTCCAATCCGGGTTTGCGTGGCGGAGGCGCTTAAAGTCCCCTTGGCGTGGTATCGCCAGTTGCATATCGATTATGGTTCGCTGACTCGGGTGGATTATGGACGTAGCCAGAATAATATGATGTACGCTAATTTAACGAGAGCACTTTTTCAGTATTGACATACGCTTGCAGTATTCTGGGTGCGCGTGTAGTGCGCAAATAGGCGAGGCCGGTATTTGAGCCTATCTTGACAGGCCGCCTTCGATAATGTTAAACATTGTCGCACAGGGCTAAGGGACGCGGGTCTACCGGATCACAAGGTGGAGTCTTGACCTTCTGGTACGGATCGTGTTAGATAGGCTCAATAATGAAAATATCTCAAAACTAAAATTTTGAGAGTGGGTGGTAAGCTGTTTGGGGTGTTCAATTACATATACCTGAAATAATTTCGGGCTAAAAACGCTAACCCGCGTCCGGGCGCGTATTTCTAAATAATGATAAAAGGAGGCATGCAAATGCGTAGGGCAATTAAATTTGCGTTAACAATGGGGTCGGCGGCGCTGATCGTGTCCGGGGCCACCATGGCCGGACCGCCGATAGCCTATGATCAATGGCAGGCTGTGGATGGGGATATCGTAAGTAGTACTGATCCTAACGCAGCGGTCCCTTGTGCTCCTGGATACACTTGCGTTACCGGTGTGGCGGCCCTGGGGTTCTTGCAGCGTACTGTGACTGCGACTGATGGTACTCAATATTTCCAAACGATCATCACCGATGAAAATGCTACCGGAGCTCCTGGTGTGTTGCCTTTCTCGGATGAAAGTTTTGTGCGCAGTGGTTCCTCCGTAGGCGGCATTGCCGGTAAGCAGCGCGTCACGGATCTTGGCGTGACTAATCCGGGCCAAAATTTGACTACCCTCAACGAACTCAATATGGGTTGGGCTCAGGAAGTTGGTGCTAGCGCTAACCAGTTGGATTTGTCCCAGACGTTGACGGAAGACGCGGTTGGGTTCTCGACTGGGTTCCGTTTTTTCCGTCTCCCAGGGGTAGGCACTTTTAACGAGGGTCTGGAAATCAATCAGTCGGTATTGTTGCCGTCGGTTGATCCTACTTCGCCAACTAACCCGAATAATCCGGATAAGCAAGTGTTTACCTTACGTCAGTTGCAGGCGAGTGCCCCCGGCTCTGCCACTCTGGAGGGTTCTCCTAATCTGACGTGGGTAGCCAATGATAGGATTAAGGCCATTTGGGTTGGGCAGAATATGCCTAGCACCGGCCAGGTGTTTGGTTTCCAAGCTCACGAAAATCTGACTACACAAACTCTCAGTAGCTTTTTCAGCTTGGCTGAGACGGGTCCTTGGACCTGGGCGCCGGTGTTTGGTACTGAGCCGTCGTTTTAATTTAGCATTCACTTAGTTAAGGTTGTAAAAAAAAGAGGGCGCGAGAGCGCCCTCTTTTTTTATATAAGAATGTTCAAATTAAATCTGTTGAATTGATGAAGTGCTGTATATCATGGCTGAAAAATAAGCTTTCATAGAAGAGGCCCTATTTTGGAACTTAAAATTTGGGTGGTTCTTGAAGGTATGAACTCATCTAGTTTATTCGAGTCTTCGATATTCATTTAAAGTAAGCGGGTCGTGTAGTCTGAAAGAGCGACGATTTAAGACTCATGCACAGCTTAGTGGGGACTTGATGAGTGACATTACAGGGAGGGCATACCTCCCTTTATTGTTTTAAAGGGCCGGATCAAGGTTGATAGACTTATCCTCTGGAGAGCATGGACGATATCGTTATACAATAAAAATCCATGGGGTATCGTGCTTGATCGTAGCTATAATTATCAATACATTGCCTTAATAAAGAGGGGGTCTAGTGAGCGCGCAAAATCAGTGGAATGGTCCTGATCCGATGGCGGTGATGCGCATTGCTTCCGCTTATTGGAACTCCAGCGTCCTGCATGTGGCGCATAGTTTAGATGTGTTTACAGCGTTGGCGGCCGGCCCGGCGACGGCGGTTGACGTCGCGAAAAAATGCCACGCGGACGAACGTGGGATGGAGTTGATTTTAATCGCCTGTGTTGGCTTGGGCCTGCTGGAAAAGCATGACGGTAAATTCAGTAATGGGCCGGTGGCGCAGACCTTTTTGGTGAAAGGCGCCCAGCGTTATCAGGGAGGCATTGTCTCGATGTTCGCCGACTGGGTCGCCCCCTGGTCGAAGCTGCGGGATGCGGTAATTCAGGGCCAGCCGGTGGTTCAAAAGCAGCATGACCATGGTGAAGAGGCGACGCACACTTACATCATGGGTATGTTGTATCGCGGTATCCCGCAGGCATGGCTGCTGGCCGAGGAAGTGCCGTTGCAGGGGCGCAAAAAACTGCTCGACGTGGGGGGAGGGCCTGGTATCTTTTCCATCATCCTGTCGCAAAAAAATCCTGGGCTTATGGCGGATGTACTGGACCTGCCGCAGACTTTGCGAGTCACCCGCGACATTATTAAAGACTTTAACGCCCAAAGCAGGGTCAATACCAAGGAAGGCAGTTACCTCGAAGATGATTTCGGCAAAGGTTATGACGTAGTGTTGTTGTCTTCGATGATCAGCCAGGAAGGACCCGATGTCATCAAGGCGATCATTCGCAAGTCATTCGATGCCATGGAATCGGGCGGGGTAATTTTGATTCAGGAGCAATTCTTGGATACGGATAAATCAGGCCCCTTGCTCCCGGCGTTAATCGGCATCAACCAGTTAATTCATACCCCGGCGGGCCGCGCGTATTCCGCTAAGGAAGTGGCGGATTGGGCGGATGAGATAGGCTTCAAGAATTTGAGCTTCCGCCCTCTGCCTGAACCAAGTCCCTTCACCTTGATCCAAGGTACGAAGCCATAACTGTTGATAGGTGCTATGGTGTATTCGTTTTTGAAACATGCCATCCGCTGGCTTGCCGTGTTTGGGGCTGCGGTTCCAATGATATCCCACGCCGCTGATGTTTCCGCTCCCGCGCCTGAGGGGCGGGAGATCATGGAGCGCTGTAATAGCAAGTATCCGGGTGAAGACCAGCGTTCACGTTTGACCATCATCTTGCGCGATAAGGACGGCAACGAAAAAAAGAACGTGTATCGCCGTCTCTGGAAGGATTTTCGTGGAGTGGATGGTGTCGCTGATAAAATGATGTTGTTCACAGAATTTCCTCCTGACGCGCAAGGCGCCGGTTTTATGCGTTGGGGGTATACGGCCGCGTCGGGGCGTATCGCGGATCAGTGGATATACCTTCCCGTATTGAAAAAGATTCGCCGTGTCTCGATTCGAGATCCGGGAGATAGTTTTTTGGGTTCTGATCTCACCTACGCGGACATCAGTGAGCGTAGCTTGGATGCCGATCAGCATCGCTTAATACGGACCATGCCCAACGGCAATGAACAGATTTATGCGGTTGAGAGTGTGCCGGTGAATAAGGGCGGTGCTCTATATAGTAAAACCGTATCTTGGTTTACTAAGGGGCAGGATTGGGACGGCTGCATGAAGCGGCAGGTCGATTATTACGATAAAAAAGGCGAGCCTATCAAGCAGCAACTAATCAAATGGCAGCGGGTAGACAAGGCCTGGGTTTGGGATGAAGTGACTGTCCGCAACGTTCAAACCGGCCATTCGTCGGTGTTCCAGGTGACGGATGTAAAAGTGAATGTAGGTTTGCGTGACGATGAATTTACGGAAAGGGCATTGAGGACCAGTCAATAAGCGGCTATTGATGTGTCGGTATCAAAGCCCCCTTCCCTCGATATTTCATGATCTAATGTAGTTTTGGCGACGCGGCAGCCCCGAGCTGACCATCGCCACGTTGTGCTGTTGACGCGAGCGTATAACAATGTTTAACATCGCGTTCGGCAATAAAGACGGGTTGGTTTGAGTCTCCGCTCTAACAAGGAATGTGGGATGTGAGTTTTAGGGGGGGCGGCTTCAAAGCGTCTTATCACAGCGAGAGGTGTATTGCATGTATGAATCGACCAGGCGGCCACGGATGCGCGGGCCGCGGCAAGGGCCGGTTGCGCGGGATCAGGCCCTTGCTATTGCCATGAAGCGGAAGGAAGAATACCTGGGCGCGCGCGTGCCGCGGGAACTTAAAGACAAAGTAATCGAGCGGGCTGAAACCTTAGGCATTCCCGTCTCCATTTTAATCCGCAACGTATTGGAAGAGGTGTTTCGCGACGGCGGGACAAATGCGCTTGGGCAATCCAAGCCAAGTGTCGATATGGGAGCTGAAGCGCGTAATACCAGCGCGACGAATCAATTTCCCATGGTGCTTGGTTGGGAAGGTATCAAGCTTAATCGGGCTGTGGCCTGTTCCCGTTGCGGTGCGCGACTTCAAGCCGGAGCATATGTAACTTTAGGGTTCGGGTCGCCAGGACAGGAACACATAATATTGTGCGATGTATGCAAGGAGTCTATATAAAGTGGGGGATGGGACTGCCGCAAAGATTCGCCGCGGTGCTGCTGATATTGTCGGTTTGGGCGGTATGGGGTGTCGGTTTTGCGCAAGGCGCTGATGAGGTAAATAACGATACCCCTTTATCCGAAGAGGGCGAGGCGAATGAGCAAGCAGACGGACCCTTCGATAGATTTTTGTCCGATATTCAGTTGAGCGGTTATCTGAAAAATGAAACCGCTTTTCGCTATCGTGAGCCGCGCGCTATTACCAAAATTCGCAATATCGCCTATTTCAACGCCAAATATCCCTATAGCTCCCGTTTTAGGTTTAATTTCTCCGGTTGGGCGTATTACGATTTAGCCTACGATCTCTTCGATTACGATACTATCGCCGCTCGATTTGAGCGTAATGATGACGAGCCCTTGGCGTTCATCGTCAACTTGCCGCGTGAAAAAGATTCGCCGGTCGCGGAGATTCGCGAACTTTATATGGATATGTTTTTGGGCGACATGGACGTCCGTCTCGGCAAGCAGTTTGTGGTGTGGGGCGTCTTGGAAGGGGTGCGCATCACCGACGAAATCAACCCCGTGGATTTTCGGGAACTGCTCATGCCCGAATTATTGGATTATCGTATCCCGCTTTGGATGGCCAAACTCGACTATTACCGAGAAAACGCCTCCTACCAATTTCTCTGGATACCCGACATCCGTTTCCATAAACCGGCGCCGCCCGGTTCGGAATGGGAGCTGCTCCAAGAAGTGCCGGGGACTCGCTTTCCAGAGTCCTTCGATTACGAAAATGCGGAGATTGGCATGCGAGTCAGCACCAATCGCTGGGATACTGAGCTCAGTTTCAGCTATTTATACACCTGGGATGACTTTCCCGTCGTGTTCCGCCGCGTGCGGCTTAATGAAGCCGACGCCCCTGAGTTTTATCCAACTTATACCCGCTTGTCGATGTATGGAGCGACATTTATCAAACAACTAAGCTCTTTTATCCTGAAGGGCGAAATGGCCTATGTGACCGACAAGTATTTCGCCGTAGCGGATGTCGATAAAAACAGCGACGGCTTTCTCGATAGCAACGGTGAGTTCAAGCGCGATCATATCCGTTGGGGGCTGGGCGTGGATTATAACTGGGAAGGCATGGACATCTCGCCTAGCCTGGTCCAGTGGATAGTGCTCGATTATGACGAGGCGATCATCCAGGATGAATTCGATACCAGCGTCAATCTCTTTCTGCGCAAGGAATATCCGCAGAGTTCGATGCTCTTCCAATTTCTGGCGATTTATCTGATCAACCTCGAAGAGCTGTATCTGAAGCCGAAGTGGACGTTCCGCCTGACCGATCGTTTTCAAATCAGCACCGGCTTGGATATTTTCTTCGGCCAGAAGTCCCAATTCGGCGTCGCGTCGAGCACCGCCGTCCCCGAGGGCGTGGTGGTACGTGAACAGCGTGCGCAGTTCATTGGCAACTTCCATGACAATGATCGAGTCTTTCTGGAATTTAAATATGCTTTTTAATATTGCCCGGCATGTCGCGGTTTTGATGTGCGCAACCGTCGTTGAATGCGCGCTGGAGTTCGCGCCGCAACCGCGGCACTGACCGGATAGGTATCTTAATTATGCTCAAGTCCATTACTTCCGTGGTCACCCGTTACCCCAAGCTGGTCATCGGCTTGATATTGGGCGTGACAATTTTTCTCGCGCTTCAGCTACCCAATTTGCGCTGGGAAACCGATGCGCGGGTTTATCTGCCTAAAGGCCACGCGGCGATTCTTTACGATGAAAAGGTCGATGAACTGTTCGGCGTCAAAGACGCGGTTGTCATCGGCATCGTCAATGATGAACACGGCGTATTTAACCCCAACACCCTGGCCCGCATCGCGCGCATCACCGAGAAGGTCGCGGCCTTGCCCGGTGTCATAGCTGATCGCCCGGTGGATGTGGCCTCCTTGTCCACCGCGACGATGTTTACCGGCGACGACACCAGCATCGGCACCGTATTGCTGATGCCTAAAATACCCGATGATGACGCGGTGGCGGCCCGCCTTAAAGAAGAGGTATTCGCCAACAGCGATTTGTTCGTCGGCAATTTGGTCTCGGCGGACGGCAAGGCGGCCATGATCCGGGCTAAGCTGAAAGAAGGGCAAGCCAACCGCTATCAGACCTATTGGCAAATCCAAGGTATTTTGGCCCAAGAAAAAGGCGGGGCCGCCGGTGCGGGCGGATGGCAGCAAGGTGGGTGGCAGCAAGGCGGCGATGCGCAGGGTAAAGGCTGGCAACAAGGACAATGGGGCGGACAGTCGGCGCAAGATAAATCCGCGGCCGCCGAGCCGGTACCCGAGCTCAATGGCGATACATTTTATTTGGCGGGCCGGCCGGTGATCGAAGTGACGTCGGGCATGCATGCCATGGACGACATGAAGGTGATGATCCCGTTGCTGATGGTGGCGCTGGCGATTACGCTGTTTCTGGTTTTCCGAACCGGGCGCGGGGTGTTTTTACCGCTGTTCGTAATGGGCGCGGCCATCGTATGGACCATGGGTATCATGGTATTGCTGGATGTGCCTTTGTACACTATATCCACCATGTTGCCGGTGATCCTGGTGGCGGTGAGTATCGGCGATGCAGTGCATCTCATGAGCCATTATTACGATCATGTGCTCGAAGACGCCCACCAGCCCAGCGCCACCATCGTTACCGACATCATGAATAAACTGGGCGCGCCCTTATTGACGACCTCGGTAACCACCGCGGTGGGTTTTCTCACGCTGTTTTTTGCCGAAATGCCGCCCTTCGTGGTGTTTGGAATGTTTACCGTGCTAGGCATCGCCGTGAGTTGGCTGTTGACCGTGACATTTATTCCGGCGATGTTGACCATGATGCAGCCCAAGGTGGGCGGCTATCTGGCCAAGCGGCGGGCCATGCGAATTCACACCGAGCAAAATCGCCTGACGAAATGGCTGGTACAGACCGCCACTTTTTTGCATCGGGCCCGGCATGCGGCCATGGTTATGTTGCTGGTGCTGGTGGTCGTCGCGGCTTGGGGCGCCACCAAGTTGTACGTGGACTCGAGTTGGATGAATGACTTTCGCCAGGACAGCGAATTGGTCATGGCCAACAAGATGCTGAACGAGCGTTTCGATGGCGCGATCTTTTTAAATGTGGTGATCGAAGGGGCGCGGAAAGATGCTTTTAAATCCCCCGAACTGTTGAAGCGGGTCGAGGCCTTGCAGGCCTACGGTGAAACCTTGCCCTATGTGGGCAGCGGCCGTTCGATAGTGGACTACATTAAAAATATGAATATGACCTTGCACGCCGGTGATAAGGCCTACAATGTCATTCCCGAGACCGAGGCTCAGATAGGCGAATATCTTTTCTTATTTTCCGTGTCGGGGCGCCCCCAGCAGTTGGACGAAATCATCGATTACGATTATAAGACGGCGTTGCTCACCTTCATTATTAAAACCGATCATACCCAAGATCTACAGAACATCATCAAAGGCCTCAAGCAGCAGGCTGATGAGACGTTCGCTGGTCATGACGTGAAGGTGAATTATGCGGGCTCGGCCAACAACTCTTATATCTGGGCCGGCTTGTTGATCGACAGCCAGATGAACTCCATCATGATGTCGAAGATCGCCATTCTGTTGA
This sequence comes from uncultured Gammaproteobacteria bacterium, assembly GCA_963729605.1. Lineage (GTDB taxonomy): Bacteria > Pseudomonadota > Gammaproteobacteria > DRLM01 > DRLM01 > CAKKSB01. The sequence continues at coordinate 472,133 of CAVSNY010000007.1, forward strand.
TCGCGATAGTCTTGTTCCGTGCGTTCAAGGCGGGTTTGTTCACGGTGATCCCGGTCACCTTGACTACCATGTTTATAGCCGGATATTCAGGATTCGCGGGGATTCCCATCGACGTATCCACCGCCTTGGCCGCCGGGGTGGCGGTGGGCGTGGGCGTCGATTATGCGATCCATTTTATTTATCGCTATGAAGAGGAATACCGGCGTTTCGGCGATGCCCTGTCGGCGGCTCAGGCGACCATGCGCAGCGTGGGCAAGACCGTCGTCTTCAACGCCGTGGTGGTGACGGTCGGATTCTCTGTGTTGTTTTGGTCGCAGTTCCCGCCTCACGTCAAGCTGGGTTATTTCGTCGTGGCGTATATGGTGATCAGTTGCGTGGTGGCCTTGGTAGTGCTGCCATTGCTGTATTATTTTCGTTATCCGCTCGAGCCGAAAGCGATGGAGGAGAGGGCGCATGCCTAAGACGCGGCGCCTACTCTGGGCGTTCTCGATCATGGCGGTAATGGCGACCGGCGCCTCCGCTGAAGAGAATCCTCGCGCCTGGGGTCTGTCTCCCTATATCGGTGTGCACCATCCCGGTTTGGAGAATCTCAATAACGGTCAGTTTCGTTCTCCTTATCAAGGCACCGCCGACATCATCGACGATTTGGGATTTAACACCCCGACCGGATTCACCTATCGAAATCCTATGCCTGAGCTCGAGCCCGGGACACTGGCGGGTTTGGAGTTTCTTTGGAATATTAACGACAAACATGTCCTGTTGATCGGCGGCGGTTCATGGGAATCTACGTCGTTCGCCACCGCTGAAGGTATGTTCCCGGTGCAGGGCGCCCTTGAATCCGCGGTGTCGCAACGCAAGGGCGATCTCTCTTATACCGAATTCTATCTGGGTTGGCGTTACAATGCGATCCGCAAGCCGAAAAAATACAACCTCTATCTGCGGCTGTCGGCGCACGAAGTGTTCGACATCGATTATCGTGAAGATTTTTCCCTGTTGTTTTTGAGCGGTCCGCCGCGCAGCTTTCGTAAATCCTTAGTGGTGCAGGCGCAAGCCACCGGTTTGCTTCTATTGCAGGGCGGCGGCGGCGGAGAGTGGTTTATCAACGACTGGTTATCGTTGGGGGCGGAGGCCGGCTACACCTTCGGTATGAAGGAAATGACTTTGGGTGACGGCCGGGTCTCCACGGACTTCCGCTCTACGGACAATTTGTTTTTGGAAGTCCCCATCGTCCCCGGCAACGACGGACGTATGCAATATAAAGTGGAGTCGGGCGGGGAATATCGCCAGTTGAGATTGAAGTTTGACGGCTGGAAGGCGCTGCTCAAGATCACGCTTTATTACTGATGAGGCTTGAGAGAGTGATGCGCTCGCAATCGACAAAATATTCGACCCATCACCGCGCGGGAACCGGGCGCTGTTTTGCCGCCATTTTATTAATGCTTTGCTCGTTGTGCGGTGTCGCCGCCGCCGAGGATGCGCCGGTTGCGCCGCAATCCGGCACGGCCGAGCTGATGGAGGAGGGACGGCAGCTCTTGCAACAAAATGAGTTGGCGCGCGCGCTACAGATATTCGAGGAGGTATTGGCCGTCGCTCCCGCCAATGCGGAGGCCTTATTTAATGCGGGCACCTTGTATTTGCGTATGAATGAAGTGGAGCGCGGTTTGGATTATCTGCGTCGCAGCGCGCAACTGGTCCCGGATAATTTTAGAGTGCGCTTGGTGTTGGCGCAGGCTTATGAAAATTTGCGTCTGGTGGATCAGGCTATCGAAGAATATCGGCGGGTGGTCGGTATCACTCCCAATAGCCAGGAGGGCCGGGAGGCGGATAAACGCAGTCGGATTTTGATCGGCAAAAAATACGGCGAGCAAGGTGACATCGAACGCGCCTTGCAGATATTCAACGCGGTACTGTCCGAATATCCCAACGACGCGCCGGTGTTGGTCGATGCCGGTTTGTCGAATCTGTTGCTCAACCGGCTGGACGATGCTCAGGCGCAATTGGAACGCGCCATATCGCTGCAACCGAATCACCCGATGGCGCATAAATATCTGGGCGACATTTACGATCGCAAGGGCGATCTGATCCGTGCCGAAGAACACTATCAAAAAACCATGCAGTTGGTGCCGATGGGGTCGGCGCCGGCGCGCCAAGCGCAATTCAAGCTGACCTTGATCGGTGGTTTGCGTGCGTTGAGCAATGATCAGATGGCGGAGGCGGTACGCCTCTTCGAAGAGGCGCTGGCCATGGAGCCCGGCAATGCGCTGGTGCGACTTAATTTGGCGACGGCTTACCGCGGTATCGGTCGGCAGACGGAGGCCGAGCAACTGTTGCGCGGATTGCTCGAGGAAAACCCCTCGGATCTGGATGCGCGTTTGCGTTATGGTGCCTTGTTGTTCGAGGAAGGCAAACTCGATGAGGCGGCCCGCGAACTGGAAGAGGTGATGGCCAAAGGCCAGGGCGGTTCTCAGGCCCGCCAGGCGGGGCAGTTCCTCACCGAATTATATAAAACCGCGCAAGGCAAGGAGGTGCAGAACCGGATCGTGGAGGAACGGATCGCCGCACGCCGGGCCCTGGTCATCCAAGACCCGGACAATCGCGAGGCATGGTTGGACTTGGCGGTGATTTATCTCAATTTGCGCCGCACTCCGGAGGCGACCGAGGCCTTTGAAAACGTCATTCGTTTGGACCCCGCCCATGAGCGGGTGCAGCATACCTTGGCGGAGTTGTACGATGAGCAAGGCAATTATTCCAAGGCGGTGCCGGCTTTCACCCGGGCCTTGGAGTTGACGCGCGACGACGAGGTCAAAAAGAAAATTCAGAAGCAATTGGTCTTGGCCTTGGCCAAGAAGGCTTATACTGAAGGCAAATTCGATCAAGCCAAATCACAGTTCAAGAGCATCATCAGGGATGACCCCGAGAATTATGTCGCGCATTTCTTTATGGCGCTGTTGCATGCCCGCGACGAGCAGTTTGAGAATGCCGCCGCGGAATACGCCGAGGTGATTCGCATCGTGCCCGGGCATTTGGGCGCGCGTTTGAATCTGGCGCTGGTTTATGAACAGTTGGGGCGGGAAGAAGACGCCCTCCCCGAATATCGCGCCGTGATGCGCGCCGGACCGGCGGAGATGGCGCAGGCCGCCAAAAAACGTCTGGACAGTTTGCAGAAACGCATCGACGGTTTTACCTACCGGGTCGGCTATGTGATGAGCTGGGATAACAACAGCAACTTGAGCGAGGCGAATCCCGCGGACGAATTGCGTTCCGACCTCAGCGGCGGCGTTACTTATCGCCATAAACTGCGCGGTAAGCGAGTTACCTGGGGGGTGAGTTATAATCCCGCCTATACCGTTTTTCACAATGGCCAATACGATTTCGCGATCACCGAGGTGGTGCCGTTCGTGGCGGGCACCTGGCGTGATTATGATTTTTCCACTAATTATAGCTACAGCCGGATGGACGGGTTTCTGAACGAGGAGCTGGTCAACGAATCCTCGACCTTTTACGCCGACGCCCTCAAACGTTTAAAAATGCGTCCTTGGCTGCCCTTTTTGGCGCAGGATTTGAAGCAAGTGCAGAGCGCATTGCAGATCAATGTCAGTTACCGCCATTTTGAATCGGATTCGTCGCCCTTGTTCAATGCCGACAGTTATTCGTTGGGAGGATTACTCAATCAATCCCTCGCCAACGGCTGGTCGTGGACCGGCACTTACGGATTCACCGACAACACCAACGCCTTGGCCATCGGTAATGATTTCGCTTACACCAGCCATAGCCTGTCATTACAACTCAGCAAATTTTTGTTTCCGGGCATGAGCGCCAACGGCGGCTACAGTTACAGCTATTCTCTTTATAAAAACCCCGACTCCGTCACCCGTTTTCGGGAGAACCGCATCAACCATTTTCATTCGTTGTCGATGGGCTTCAATTATTTCATCAACGAACAGCTGCGATTCTTCATGAACTATTCATTCCAGCTAAACCAATCGAATCTGCCCATCGGTTTCATCGTCCGTCCCGAGGATGTGAGCACCGCGGTAGGCCTGCAAAGCCCGTCCCTGGGGAGTTATCAGAAGCAGATGCTGGGTTTAGGCATATCGGTCAATTTCTAGCGAGTGTCGCGCACGAGGAGAAGAGGATGATGGCGGCTCAGGTCGTTGATCGCGCCGAGTTCGATGCCTTGGTGGCCTTCCATGGTTGTTATTGTCTGGATATCGCCTTGGGATACCGGGTGGTGAAGGCCTTGCAGCGCGAGATGGGTGAGGATATGCGCAATCTGAAACAGGTCGTTGCTTATGCCGGTGCGCCCACTTGCGCGGTGGACGCCGTGCAGCAGCTCGCCGGCTGTACCTTGGGCAAGCGCAATCTGTATTACACCAACACCGGCAAATCCACCTTTGTGTTTCACAATACCGTGACCGCTAAAGCGGTGCGGGCCTATTGCCATTATTGGGACGACTTCGATCACGAGGCCTTGCGCCGCTGCCGTAAAGAAGCCGCCGATCCGGCGACCGGCACGCCGGAAAAGAAGCAGGCCCTGCAAACCTTGCTGGAGCGCGAAGTGGACAAGATTCTCGGCTTGCCCGAGGACGAGTTGTTCACCCTGTCGCGAGTGACGTTGCCGGTGCCGCCCAGGTTTTCCAAGTACCGCTCCGAGCCCTGCGCGGCCTGCGGCGAATACGCCAAGCATGATCTGCTAGTGGAGCGCGCCGGCCGCAAACTCTGCGCGGAATGTTGCGCGGCAGATAACAACGACTAGCCGATCAATGCGCCGTCGCTGAAAAGCAAAAGGGGCCGCGGCCCCTTTTTTTCATGAACAAAACGCCGGGCGTGTTTAATCGCGCAGGGTGTTGAAGGCCGACACCGCCCACCATAACGCGGCGACGGTGAATCCGGTGAGGATCAACAGCGCCGTGCCGAACGCGGCTAAATCCGGCGTGCCCACCAGCACCGCGCGCACTGCCTCCACCGAGTAGTTGATGGGGTTGATCATGGAAATGTATTTGATCCAGCCGGGCATGAAGTCGGCGGGCACCAGCGCGGTGGAAAAAAACATCAAGGGCAGGGTCATCAGATTGCCGATAATCACCAGCGGCTCTTCCCGTTGCAGGGCGATGGCGAAGCCATTGGAGATCGCGGCGAAACACAGTCCCAGCAACACCACCACCAGCATGCTCAAGCCCAGATAGACCGGATTGAGATTGAGCTTGGCGCCCATGGCCCAGGCCACGATCAGCATGATCAAGACCTGCACCACCACTTGCGCGGTGGAGTGCAGCACCCGGCTCAGCACGATCGCCACCCGCGACACCGGCGACACCAGCATCTTGTCCACGGTGCCGGATTGAATCTCGCGCAACAGGCTCACCCCGCTCCACGACGAACCGAACAGCACGGTCATGATCAACACGCCGGGCACGAAGAAATCCATGTAATTGTCGGTGGGGAAGCCGGGCAGCTGGGTGATGTTCTTGAATAATTGGCCGAAGATGATCAGCCAGATCAGCGGCTGCACCAAGGTGAAGAGCGTCCACATCGGCATGCGGATGGTGATCTTCATGTATTTGTTGAATAGATGCCACGTGTCGGCGAGCATGAGCATTCCTCTGGAATTTTATCGGTGACCGAGCGTGGTCATTTTTTGGATGGAGAGTGCGGCGTAGGCTCTGGTTGCGCCGGCTCGCCTTTTTGTTTTTGCCAGTCGGCCATTTCCTCGGCGGACCATTGTCCCTTCTGCCACGCGGCGACTTCCTCCGCGGACCATTTGCCCCAGCCGCCGCCGGCGGTTTGCGGTGATTCGGCGGTGGCGGGTTCCGCCGCGGCTGACGGCGTCGCCGGTGAGTTGTCCGTGGTGCCGGCTCTTTGTGACTGCCAGTCGGCCATTTCCTGAGCGGACCATTGGCCCTTTTGCCAGTCGGCGACCTCCTCCGCGGACCATTTGCCCCAGCCGCCGCCGGTGGCTTGCGACGTTTCAGCGGTGGCGGGGGTCGTGGGCCCGGCGGCCGGTTCTTTTTGCTTTTGCCAGTCGGCCATTTCCTGGGCCGACCATTGGCCTTTTTGCCAGTCGGCGACTTCCTCGGCCGACCACTGCTGAACGCCTTGTCCGCCGCCGGCATTTTCTTCAGCCGCCTTGCCTTCGGCTTGGGACTGTTCCCATTGCTTTTGCCATTTACCGCCGCCGCCTTTGCCGGCCCACTGTTTCCACCATTCGTCGCCGGTCTCTTCGGTATCGCCTTCCAGGCTGCTGCCGGTGTGTTTGAGAAACACGTCGTCCAGGCTGGGCCGGGACAGCGAGAGGGTGAGGATGCGCACCCGTTTCTCGCCGGCGAGACGGGTGATGGTCGGCACGCTCTCGCCGCCGTTCTCCACGTACAGGTGCAGTTTATTGCCTTGCCACAGCAGATCCTTGACGTGGCCGGCCTGCTTGAGCGCCTGGGCGAACTGCTGAGTGGTCCAATCCTGCTGCTCGAAACTGATGGTGATGGCGTCGCCGGCGATGGCGCGCTTCAAATCGTCGGGCGTGCCCACCGCGCGGATCTTGCCGGCGCTGATGATGGCGACCCGGTCGGCCAGCATGTCCGCCTCTTCCAGATAATGGGTGGTCAGCAGAATGGTGATGCCCATTTCCTTGTTGAGCTTTTGGATGTAGTTCCACAACATCTTGCGGCTCTTGATATCGAGGCCGAGGGTGGGTTCGTCGAGAAACACCAGTTTGGGGCGATGGATGAGGGCGGTGGCGATGTCCAGTTTGCGGCGCATGCCGCCCGAATAGGTGGCCACCGTGCGGTCCAGGCTGTCCGCCAATTCAAAATATTGCGCCAGCTCGGTGATGCGGGCGCGGATGTCCGCCTTGTTCATGCGGTACATGTGGCCTTGCAGCTCGAGGTTTTCGCGGCCGGTGAGGAAGTAATCGATGCCGGTATTCTGCGCCACCACGCCGATGGTCTGGCGGACCCGCTGCGGATCGATGTCCACGTCGTAGCCCGCCACCTTCACCGTGCCGCTGTCGAACCCGCACAGGGTGGCGAGGGCGCGGATGGTGGTGGATTTGCCGGCGCCGTTGGGGCCGAGCAGGCCGAGTATCTCGCCGTCGGTGACGTCCAGATCCAAGTTGTCGACGGCTTTGGTTCCGGTGGGGAATACCTTGGTGAGACCGCGTACCTGTATCATGGCGCGTAGGATCCTATGGCTGGGGGCCGCGTGCCGGCGCCGCGGTGCCGGGGACCCTCTTTGTTAATCGAGCAAAAGACCGAAGTATAAGGTTTTTACGGCATGATGCGAAACAACTTGATGGACCGTCGGACATGCGGGTGATCGGACTGGAAACCTCCTGCGACGAAACCGGCGTGGCGGTCTACGACAGCGCGCGCGGTTTGCTGGCCCATGCCCTCTACAGCCAGGTGAGCCTGCACGAGGAGTACGGCGGCGTGGTGCCGGAGCTGGCTTCGCGTGATCACGTGCGGAAGACACTGCCCTTGTTGCGGCAAGTATTGGCCGAAGCGGGTTTGCGGCGGACCGATATCGACGGCGTGGCCTACACCGCCGGACCGGGCCTGATCGGCGCCTTGCTGGTGGGCGCCGCCATCGGCCGTTCTTTGGCCTGGGCCTTGGGCGTGCCGGCGGTGGCGGTGCATCACATGGAAGGCCACCTGCTGGCGCCGATGCTGGAAGAGAATCCGCCGGCCTTTCCCTTCGTCGCGTTGCTGGTGTCCGGCGGCCATACCCAGCTGATGCGGGTGGACGGCGTGGGGCAATATGCCCTGTTGGGCGACACGCTCGACGACGCGGCGGGCGAGGCCTTCGACAAGACCGCCAAGCTGCTGGGGTTGGGTTATCCCGGCGGACCGGCGCTGGCGCGGCTCGCCGAACGCGGTGATCCGGCGCGTTTCCACTTTACCCGTCCCATGGTCAACCGGCCGGGCTTGGAGTTCAGCTTCAGCGGCCTCAAGACCCACGCGCTCACCACCTTGCGCGCCGAGCCGCTGGCCGATGAACAAACCCGCGCCGACATCGCCCGCGCCTTCGAAGACGCGGTGGTGGATACCCTGGCCATCAAATGCCGGCGCGCGCTGGAGCAGACCGGTTTGACGCGCCTGGTGGTGGCCGGCGGGGTCAGCGCCAACCGGCGTTTGCGCGCGCGTTTGGATGACATGGCGCGGCCGCTAGCCGCGGCGGTTTATTATCCGCGCCTGGAGTTTTGCACCGATAACGGCGCGATGATCGCCTACGCCGGTTATCAACGCCTGCGGGCCGGTCAGGCCGAACCGCTGGCCTTCACGGCCTGGCCGCGCTGGCCGCTGAGCGAGGTCGCGGCGCCGTCGGCGTGAGGCCGGCCCGCGCACCGCAATCACCATGTCCATCCAAAATTGGTTCGAGGAAAAACAATCGGCCTGGCTCTACCGCATCGTCACCCGCGCCGAGCCCGACCCGGTTAAAAGCACGTTGTTCGCCGAGCTGGCCGACATGGCCGAGTCTCAGGCCCGGATCTGGCAACAGCAGATCGAGCGGACCGGCGGCCAGGTTCCCGAGTTTCGCCCGGGCCCGCGCGCGCGGCTGGTGGCGCGTTTGATCGGCGTATTGGGTCCGCATGCCCTGCGGCCGGTGCTGGCGGCGATGAAGGTGCGCGGTATGTCGGTTTATCGCGGCGCGGCGGCGCACGGCGGCCATCCCATGCCGACCTCGGTCGGCGAAGTCGGCCACCGCCATCAGGGCGTGGAAGCGGGCGGCAATCTGCGCGCCGCGGTGTTCGGGGTCAATGACGGCCTGGTGTCGAATGCCGCGCTGATCATGGGGGTGGCGGGGGCGACTCAAGAGCCCAAGATCGTGCTGCTCACCGGCATGGCCGGGTTACTGGCCGGGGCCTTTTCCATGGCGGCGGGGGAATACGTCTCCATGCGTTCCCAGCGCGAACTGTTCGAATATCAAATCGCCCTCGAGCGCGAGGAGTTGGAGGAGTACCCCATCGAGGAGCAGGAGGAACTGGCGCTGATCTATAAGGCGCGCGGTCTCACCAAAGAACAGGCTGATGAAGTGGCCGCGGGGCTGATGAAGAATTCGGAGCAGGCCCTCGACACCCTGGCCCGCGAGGAGCTGGGCTTGAATCCCGGCGAGCTGGGTTCGCCGTGGGGCGCGGCCTTGTCTTCTTTTATCGCATTCGCCGCGGGCGGCATGGTGCCCTTGCTGCCGTTCCTGTTCGGCGCCGGGCCTTCTCTGTTGACCGCCATCGTGATGGTGACCGGCGCCGCCTTGTTCGGCGTGGGCGCGACCCTCAGCCTGTTCACCGGGAAACCGGCCTGGTGGAGCGGGCTGCGCATGGTGCTGATCGGCGGCGCGGCGGGCCTCGCCACCTATCTGATCGGCGGGCTGATGGGGGCGTTCTTGGCCTGAACACCGGCCGCCGCCAAGCCGAGGTGGATTAAGTAACCGCGAGGCCAGTATAATACCCCACCTTTTTTGCCGCGCTCGGCTGGCGGCCGGTTTGAGTAATCCAGTAATCATTTTTATTGATCCCCCTTTAGCGCCCCCCGTCCTGAGCGGTTAAATTCGAGGTTTCCCCCGTGATTGAGAATCTGCGCAATATCGCCATCATCGCCCACGTCGACCATGGCAAGACCACCCTGGTGGATAAACTCCTACAGCAATCCGGCACGCTGGCCTCGCGCGGCCCCGCGGCGGAGCGGGTGATGGATTCCAATGCGCTGGAAAAAGAGCGCGGCATCACCATTCTCGCCAAGAACACCGCGGTGCGTTGGAAGGACTATCGCATCAACATCGTCGATACCCCCGGCCATGCCGACTTCGGCGGCGAAGTGGAGCGGGTGCTGTCGATGGTGGATTCGGTGCTGCTGCTGGTGGACGCGGTGGACGGCCCCATGCCGCAGACCCGCTTCGTCACTCAAAAGGCCTTCGCCCAGGGCTTGAAGCCCATCGTGGTCATCAACAAGATCGACCGTCCCGGCGCGCGGCCCGACTGGGTGCTGGACCAGACCTTCGATTTGTTCGACCGCCTGGGCGCCACCGACGAGCAGTTGGATTTCCCGGTGATTTACACCTCGGCGCTCAACGGCTATGCCGGGCTGACCTCCGACGTGCGCAGCGGCGACATGACGCCGCTGTTCGAGGCCATCATCAAACATGTCTCGCCGCCGAAGGTGGACATGGACGGCCCGTTCCAGATGCAGGTCTCCCAGCTCGATTACAACAGCTACGTCGGCGTCATCGGCATCGGCCGCATCGCCCGCGGCCGCATCAAACCCAACACCCCGGTGGTGATCCTCGACCGCGAAGGCAATAAGCGCAACGGCCGCATCTTGCAGGTGCTGGGCTTTTTAGGCCTCGACCGGGTGGAAGCCCAGGAGGCGCAGGCCGGCGACATCATCGCCTTCACCGGCGTCGAAGAACTCAACATCTCCGATACCTTGTGCGATCCCAAGGCGCCCGAGGCTCTGCCGCCGCTGATGGTCGACGAACCGACGGTGCGCATGACCTTCCAGGTCAACACCTCGCCTTTCTCCGGCCGCGACGGCAAATACGTCACCTCGCGCCAGATCCGCGACCGCTTGCAGCGCGAACTCCTGCACAACGTCGCGCTGCGCGTCGAAGAGACCGAAGACCCGGATAAATTCCGCGTCGCCGGCCGCGGTGAATTGCACCTCGGCATCCTCATCGAGAACATGCGCCGCGAAGGGTACGAGCTCGGCGTGTCGCGTCCCGAGGTCATCATCAAAGAGGTGAACGGCGAGAAGCACGAACCCTTCGAACAGCTCACCGTGGACGTGGAAGAACAGCACCAGGGTACGGTGATGGAACGGCTCGGCACCCGCGGCGGCGATTTGCAGAACATGATGCCGGACGGCAAGGGCCGGGTGCGTCTGGACTTCATCATCCCCTCGCGGGGCCTGATCGGTTTCCGCACGGAGTTTCTCACCGCCACCCAGGGCACCGGCCTGCTGTACAACGTCTTCGATCACTACGGCCCCATGAAAAAAGGTTCGTTCGGCCAGCGCCTCAACGGCGTGCTGATCGCCAACGCCATGGGCAAGGCCCTGGCCTACGCCTTGTTCAATCTGCAAGAGCGCGGCCGTTTGTTCATCGGTCATGGCGAAGAGGTCTACGAAGGCATGATCATCGGCATTCACTCCCGCGACAACGATCTGGTGGTGAACGCCCTCAAGGCCAAGCAGCTCACCAACATCCGCGCCGCGGGCACCGACGAAGCGCTGATCCTGACTCCGCCCATCCGCATGAGTCTGGAGCAGGCGCTGGAATTCATCGACGACGACGAGCTGGTGGAAGTCACGCCCAATTTCATCCGGCTGCGCAAAAAAATGTTGCTGGAGAACGACCGCAAACGCGCCTCGCGTTAAACGGGCGCGTTCGAATAATGCCGTAACGCGATGCCGAACACGCCGGCCGAGGCGCTGAACCGATCCTGCCGGTGTACCACCGTCGATCACGGCGCCTTGGCCCGCGCGCTGGCGGAGACGCTGAACGGCGGGGTACGGCGGCAAGGCGGTTTATCGCGGCGATAAACTCACGCGCCGGGTGTGGCGGGCGATCCTCGCGGGCGGTTACGTGGCCCAAGAATACGCGCCGCCGGGGCAGCGGACGCTCACCTTGGACGGTGCCGCCGCCGCGCTGAAATTCGATGTGCGGGCCTATGTTTATGCAGGCCGGGTACCGTTGTTCGCCGCGCGCCTTTACCAAGGCCAGGCCACCCATTTTCGCACCCCCGGCGGGGGTTTCGCGCCCGTGTATTTTCCCGTATCGAACCTGCCGTGCGATGGTTGCGCGCCGAGTGCGCCGCTCGCTCCATAGCATTCGCTCCCCTGGCCCCGCTTTGCGGGTATGATGTGAGGCGGTGTTTTTTCGGGAGTTGATGATGACGGCGCTTTATCCGGATATTAAGCCTTATCTCAGTCACAGTCTCAAAGTGGACGGCCTGCACACTTTGTATGTCGAGGAGTGCGGCAACCCGCAGGGCGTGCCGGTGGTGTTCGTTCACGGCGGTCCCGGCGCCGGTTGCGAGCCCTATCATCGCCGTTTTTTCGACCCTAACGTTTACCGCATCGTACTGTTCGACCAACGCGGGGCGGGGCGTTCCACGCCGCACGCGGAATTGACCGACAACACCACCCAGCATCTGGTCGCCGACATGGAGGCGATCCGCGCCCAGCTCGGCATCGAACGCTGGGTGGTGTTCGGCGGTTCCTGGGGTTCGACGCTGGCGCTGGTGTATGCCGAGACCCATCCGGCGCGGGTGCACGGCCTGATCCTGCGCGGCATCTTTCTCTGCGCGCCCTGGGAGATCCGCTGGTTTTATCAGGAAGGCGCCAATCATCTTTTTCCCGATTATTGGGAGGACTATCTGAAACCGGTGGCGCCCGAGGAACGCGGCGATATGGTGGGCGCCTATTACCGGCTGCTCACCGGCGAAAACGAGATCGCCCGCATGTCCGCCGCCAAGGCGTGGTCGACCTGGGAAGGGCGCTGCTCCACCCTGCGGCCCAAGCCCGAAGTCGTCAACCATTTCAGCGATGCGCACACGGCGCTGAGTCTCGCGCGCATCGAATGCCACTATTTCATGCACGACAGCTTCCTCGCGCCGGAGCAGATTCTCCGCGACGCGCACCGTCTCAAAGACATCCCCGGCGTCATCGTGCACGGCCGCTACGACGTGGTCTGCCCGGTCGAAAACGCCTGGCGTTTGCAGCAGGCCTGGCCCGCCGCGGAGTTGAAGATCATCGCCGATGCCGGCCATTCCGCCACCGAACCGGGCATCGTCAGCGCGTTGGTCAACGCCACCCGCGCCATGGCGGAACGGGTGAAGTGATCGGGCTGTTGCAGCGCGTCAGCGCCGCGTCAGTGACGATAGCGGGCGAAAATGTCGGCGCGATTGAACGCGGCATCCTGGTGCTGGTGGGCGTGGAGCGCGGTGATGGCGAGACCCAGGCGCGGCGATTGCTGGAACGCCTGCTCGGTTACCGCATCTTTCCCGATCAGGCCGGTAAAATGAATCTGGGTTTGCGCGACATCGCGGGCGGCTTGCTGCTGGTGCCGCAATTCACTCTCGCCGCCGACACCCGGCAAGGCATGCGCCCCAGCTTCACACCCGCCGCGCCGCCGGCGGAAGGCGAAGCCTTGTTTGATTATTTGGTGACGCGGGCGCGCAATGAATATTCGCCGGTGGCGACCGGCCGCTTCGGTGCCGACATGCAAGTGAGTTTGATCAACGACGGACCGGTGACGTTTAATTTACGAGTGCCGCCCGACGAAAACCCGTGAATGAATAGCCGAGACGTGAACACGCTCATTATCAACCGGCAATTGAAATGATGAACTCACCGATTGAAATATACCCTCCCAAGGCGGAAGCAGCGGTTCGATTCATTTTTTTAGTTGCCGGGTTAATAACGCGTGTTCCGCGTTCCATGTGGCGTGAAGGTAGATCGTCGACGCGGGGAGAACGGATTTGAAAACGATTCGGGCTCGCGACCCGTCAAGGCCGCCAAATAAAAATTTTAACGGGTGTCGCCGCGCCTGCCGGGCGGCCGGCCGCGCGCAATCGATGAGACCGCTTTAATCACCATGGCCGTTTATGCGATAGGCGATGTGCAGGGCTGTTTCGACGAATTGCTCGCGCTGTTCGAGGCGATAGGTTTTTCACCCCGGCGCGATAAGGTCTGGTTCACCGGCGATCTGGTCAATCGCGGCACCCAGTCGCTGGAGGTGCTGCGCTTCGTGAAAGATTTGGGCGACCGCGCGGTGACGGTGCTCGGCAATCACGATCTGCATCTGCTCGCGGTGGCGGCCGGCGCGGCCAGGCTCCGGCCCAAGGACAGCTTCATGGATGTGCTGGAGGCGCATGACCGCGACAGCCTGCTCGCCTGGCTGCGGCGGCAGGCCTTGCTGCATCACGATGCGGGGTCGGGATATACGATGATTCATGCCGGTCTGCCGCCGCAGTGGGATCTCGCCGCCGCCCAGGCCTGCGCCGCCGAGGTGGAACAGGTATTGCGCGGCGCCGACCCGCTGCCTTTTTTCCAACGGATGTACGGCGCCCAGCCGGCGCGCTGGCGCGACGATCTGCGGGGCTGGGAACGTCTGCGCTTCATCACCAACAGTTTTACCCGGCTGCGTTATTGCGAGGCCGACGGCAGTCTGGTCTTCACTTTCAAAGGTGCGCCGGGCGCGCAGCCCGGCGGACAAGTGCCGTGGTTCGAAGCCGCGGAGCGGCGCAGCGCGGATTTAAATATCCTGTTCGGCCACTGGTCCACCCTCGGCCGTTATGAAGGCCGGGGAGTGACCTGCCTGGATACCGGTTGCGTGTGGGGCGCGGCGCTCACCGCCTTGCGGCTCGATGACCGGCAGTGGTTCCGGGTGTCGTGCGAAGGCGCTTGCGAACCGGGGGAAGATTGAACGCGCCGTCGGTTTCCGTCGGGTAAAAAAGCCCAATAAAAAAGCGCCCGTTGCCGGGCGCTTTTCAGTTTCAGCGATGCTTGTCGCGAATTATTTGTCGGCGACCAGCGAGCGATTGGGCGTCGCGGGCAGACGCGGCAGGGTTTGTTGCGGGAACTCGCCGGTCAGGCTGTTGAGGAAGGCCACGATGTCCGCCACCTGCGCCTCACTCAGGTCCTTGTTCAACTGCGTCTTGGCCATCACCCGCACCGCTTCATCCAGGGTGGCCACGGAGCCGTTGTGGAAGTAAGGCGCGGTCAAAGCTATGTTGCGCCAGGTCGGTACCCGCCACATGAACTTGTCCGCGTCGTCCTTGGTGACTTCATGGCGGCCCGTATCGTCCATGAGTTTGTATTTGGTGACGTAGGCGTTGTCGGTGAAGATCGGGAATTTCTGGTAGAAACCCTCGCCCATGGGCAAGGTAGTGGGACCGGCGAAACTGGCGCCGTTGTGGCAAGCGGTACAGCCCACCTCTTCCACCAGTTTCATGCCGCGCTGCGCCTGGTCGGACAAGGCCTTCTTGTCGCCCTTTACATAACGGTCGAAGGCGCTGTTGGGCGTGATCAGGGTGCGTTCGTAGGCGGCGATGGCCTTGGCGATGTTGTCGTAGCTCACCGGCTCGCCACCGCCGAAGACGGTCTTGAACTGTTCCACGTAACCGGGGATGGCCTTGATGCGTTCCACCGCGACTTGTTCAGAGGGGATGCCCATCTCGATCGGATTCAGGATGGGTCCCTTGGCCTGGTCTTCCAGGGTGGCGGCCCGGCCGTCCCAGAATTGGGCGGTGAGGAAGGCGGCGTTCCACACCGTGGGCGCGCTGCGTCCGCCCTTTTGACCGGCGACGCCCACGGACACCGGCCGACCGTCCTCACCGCCGGCCATGACGTTGTGGCAGGAATTGCAGGAGATCGTGCCGTCAATCGACAGCCGCGGTTCGAAGAAGAGTTGTTTGCCCAACTCGACCTTGGCCGGGGTCGTGGGGTTGTCCGCGGGGGCGGGCGCCTGGTCCGGCAGGGCTTCAAAGGCCTGGACCGTGATGCCCGCGGCGAGTAAGGCCGCGGCGCCGGAATGTATTAAAATAGCTTTAAATCGCATGGTGGCTCCTCCTTGGGACGTTGTCGCTTAGTATTCAGAGGTAGCAGATTTTAGACTAAGTCCAATAATTGGTCTAGAGGCCTGTGTGCAGAAATTCCATCCTCCCAAGAATAAATTGGGTCAGATGACGGGATTCAGCCAATCGCGGGGTTTTAAATAGACGTCGTACAGTTCCGCTT
Organism: uncultured Gammaproteobacteria bacterium; assembly: GCA_963729605.1. GTDB lineage: Bacteria > Pseudomonadota > Gammaproteobacteria > DRLM01 > DRLM01 > CAKKSB01. The sequence goes on from CAVSNY010000007.1 coordinate 487,861, forward strand.
CCGGGGTGCCGGGGGCGGGCCGCCAGTTATAGCGCCACTTCACCAGCGGCGGCAGCGACATGAGGATGGACTCGGTGCGCCCGCCGGATTGCAGGCCGAACAGGGTGCCGCGGTCGTAGACCAGATTGAATTCCACGTAGCGGCCCCGGCGGTAGAGTTGAAAGTCGCGCTCGCGTTCGCCGTAGGGCATATCTTTGCGGCGCGCGACGATGGGGCGGTAGGCCTGGAGGTAGTGATCGCCGACGCTCCGCATGAACGCGAAACATTTCTCGAAACCCCATTCGTTCAAATCGTCGAAGAACAGGCCGCCGATGCCGCGCGGTTCGTTGCGGTGCCTGAGGAAGAAATACTCGTCGCACCATTTTTTGTAACGCGGATAAACGTCATCGCCGAACGGCGCGCAGGCGTCGTGCGCCACCTGGTGCCAATGCGCGGCGTCCTGTTCGAAGCCGTAATACGGCGTCATGTCGAAGCCGCCGCCGAACCACCAGATCGGTTCCGCGCCGTCTTTCTCGGCGACGAAGAAACGCACGTTGGCGTGCGAGGTGGGCGCGTACGGGTTGCGCGGATGGATCACCAGCGACACCCCGAGCGCCTGCCAGCGCCGGCCCGCCAGTTCGGGGCGGTGGGCGGTGGCGGAGGGCGGCATTTGATCGCCGAACACGTGAGAGAAATTCACGCCGGCCTGCTCGAACACCGCGCCCTCGGTCAACACCCGCGACCGCCCGCCACCACCCTGCGGCCGGTCCCAACCGTCTTCCTGAAATCGCGCCGCGCCGTCCTCTTCTTCCAGCTCCGCGCAGATGCGCGCCTGCAAGCCCAATAGATAATTTTTAACGGCTTGAATGTCGGGTGTGCTCATGTCGGGTACCGATGCGGGTTGGTAAAAATAAAGGGGATGATTCTAACAGGAATCCGGCGCGGCGGTGCCGCGTGACGGCTTGCCAGGACGGGCGTTTATCCTCCCTCATGCCCGGAGACTTAAGCGTCATGTCTTCTTCACGCCTTCTCTCGTGGGCGGAGAGGGCCGGTGTGAGGGGGCGAGAGGAGCGCGAACCCTTCAGGCTTGTAGCGGCGGATGCGTGAAGCGACCCGGTTGTCACACCCCAAGGTGTGTGCATGCGCGCCGCCTGTTTACACATCATCGTTTCATTACGCAGCTCTGCGGCGGAACACCCGTCGGGCTTCCGCCCTGCCGCGCTCACAATAGCGTTAGATATCTCGGTTCGGCGGCCGTCTCATCAGCCCGCCGTCGCGCGCCTTCGATAACCTACCATGGCGGTCAGCAACGTGCGCACGGCGGCTATCACGGCGGGAAATAACACCGTTGTCACGGAATAGTGTTCCAGCGCTGTGATGACGATCAGGTTGCGTGGCGATGGGACGATGTGCGCCCCTTAGGCGGCGGATATATACCGTAGCCTAAACGCTGTAATCACGCGCCGATTGTTTTAGGGCTGGCCCGTTTCGATAAATTTTGAGATGATTCGGGGCGGCGATTATCTCGAGCTGAGTTTTGGTTGAAATTCCGCGGCTCGGCCGGGGACGTCATTATTCAAAAATAAGATAGATGTGTTTCATAGGGGGGTTGGACCACTGCGCTTTATTATTAACCTTAATTTTCGTAAACGCAGTTAATGAAAGGGAGCATGGAAGAATGAACTTCGGAGTTAAAAGTCAGATATTCGCCGCCTTGGCGATGGGTGCGATCTCGGTCAACGGTATCGCGAGCGAGGACAAGCATGATAAGGGTCATGGGGCCGAGCATATGTCCGGCGAGGTTTGTGTAGGCTTCGGTCCGCAGACGCCGCGTGATATCGACAGCCTGGCCGGCGAGAACAAGCGGGTGTTCTCCATGGCGCCGCCCTCCACCGAGATGAACCTGTGCAATATCCACTTTCACAAAAATGCCGAGCACAAGGCGGCCGCCTTTTCGATTTATGCCGGCGACGGCGACGGTCACGGCTTTGAAAGCGGTTACCTATGCGGCATCAGCAAGGAATTGTCCGCGGCCGAGATGGCGCCCACCAAGGAAGCCATTTGCAAGGGTGAACACGGCGACCTCAAGCCGGGCGATACCATCGAGGTGCATTGGGTCCACAGCTCCTGCGATGTCAAACCGGGTAAAGGTCTGGGCTCCTGCCTCTCCGACAGCTGCGCCAATCCCGATCTGCGCGTAGAGACCCAGGTGTTCACCTTGGTGAACGATGACAACGCCCTCGACTTCAACACCCTGGACTACGACGGCCACATGGCCAAGGGCTTCCATCAGCCCAAGGCCCTGCCCACCAAGACCGGCAAGCCCGTCCAGTTCCTGGGTTCGACCACCGGTCCCAAGTACGACGACGCCAAGTCGTGCTCGCCGTTGCAAGTCACCTGGAGCGTGCGTCCTCAGTGCGCCAAGCTCAACATCAACAGCGTGGGTGAATGGTGTAAGAGCAATGTCTTTGAAGAAGACCACGCGCACGGCGTGCGCAAGCTGGTGGTGAACAAGGAGCTGTTGTCTAAAATCAAAAAATAATCCGATGGGCGCGTAAGTGCCCCGTACGTAGTGCTCGGCCGGTCCGGCGCCGTGGCTTGATAAAAAGTCGCGGCCGGCCCGGCCGAGTTTTTTTGCGGCGTGCCAGTTCTTGGCGATCTGATTCAAGATGGTGGTATGCGCGGTGAGGCCCACGAAATGCTTCACCGGATGATATTAGCGCGCGCATACGCTGGACGCGCTTTACCCACTATTCACGTATCACTTCACCGCTGATGAGATCAACAATCCGGCTCGGCTTCGCACTCGAGTCGCACTGCCCGGCGAGAATGTCGTCGAGTTGCGCGCCGAAGTAGGTGCGCACTTTTAAGGCGTCGCGCGCCGGTGCGAGGCCGGTGGGATTGGCGCTGGTGGAGATAAGCGCGGCGCCGTAAGTTTGGCAGAGTTGCTGCGCGACAGGGCTGGTGGTGATGCGTACGGCGATGGAATGATGGCGGCCAGTAAGCCAGCGCGGCAGGCCATCGCGCGGCGGACAAATCCAGGTGGTGGGACGTTTTGTCACAACAGTGAGTTTTTTTTGCAGGGCGAGGTCGGCGACGTCGATATACGGCAGCAGTTGTTCGAGGTCGGCGCCGATGAGGATCAGGCCTTTTTCGCGCGGCCGTCGTTTGAGTTCGAGCAGGCGTTCGACGGCGTCCTCGTCCAGCGGATTGCAGCCGAGGCCGTAGACGGTTTCGGTGGGGTAGGCGATGACGCCGCCGGCGCGCAGATGAGAAACGGCCCGGCGGATCTGCCAAGGAGTGGCCACGCGCGTCAGCTCTTTTCGCGGGCGATGGCGCGATAGCCGATGTCGTGGCGGTAGAATACGCCGTTCCAGTGGATGTCTTTCGCGACTTGATAGGCGCGCGCTTGCGCTTGCGCGACGCTGTCGCCCAAGGCGCAGACGCACAACACCCGGCCGCCGGCGGTGACGACCTGGCCGTCTCGTTCGGCGGTGCCGGCGTGAAAGACTTTGCTGTCGCCGTTTTCTTCGGCGGGCAGGCCGCTGATCACCTCGCCTTTGCGATATTCGCCGGGATAACCGCCCGCCGCCAGCACCACGCCCAGCGCGGGACGCGGGTCCCACTCGGCCTCGATTTGATCGAGCCGTTTATTCAAGGCCGCTTCGCACAAGGCGGGCAGGTCCGAACGCAAACGCATCATGATCGGCTGAGTCTCGGGATCGCCGAAGCGGCAGTTGAATTCCAGGACGTTGGGCGTGCCGTATTCATCGATCATCACCCCCGCGTAGAGAAAGCCGGTGTAAGGCGTGCCGTCGTCGGCCATGCCGCGCACCGTGGGCTCGATCACTTCTTTCATGATGCGCCGGTGAATATCGGGCGTGACCACCGGCGCCGGCGAATAGGCCCCCATGCCGCCGGTGTTGGGGCCGCGGTCGCCGTCGTCGCGGGCCTTGTGATCTTGCGAAGTCGCCATCGGCAGGATGTGTTCGCCGTCCACCATCACGATGAAGCTGGCCTCTTCGCCGCTGAGAAATTCTTCGATGACCACCCGCCGCCCCGCCGCGCCGAAGGCGTCGCCGGCCAGCATGTCGCGCACCGCGGCGATGGCTTCGTCTTCGCTTTGCGCGAGGATCACGCCTTTGCCGGCGGCGAGGCCGTCGGCCTTCACCACCAGCGGCGCGCCCATGTCACGGATGTAGGCGATGGCCGGTTCGATCTCGGTGAAGTTGCGATAATCGGCGGTGGGAATGCGATGGCGAGCGAGGAAATCCTTGGTGAAGGCTTTCGATCCTTCGAGTTGCGCCGCGGCCTGGCTGGGACCGAAGCAGCGCAGTCCCGCCGCCTGAAAGGCGTCGACCACCCCGGCCACCAGCGGCGCCTCGGGGCCGACGATGGTGAGTGCGATGCCGTTGGCGCGGGCGAAGTTCACCAGGTCGGTAATCGCCTCGGCGGCGATGGCCAGATTTTCCACCTTGGGTTCGCGGGCGGTGCCGGCGTTGCCGGGGGCGACGTAGACTTTTTTCACGCGCGGCGACTGCGCGGTCTTCCAGGCCAGCGCGTGTTCGCGTCCGCCGCCGCCGATGATCAACACCTTCATAAAACGGCCTCGAAATGGTGGTTTGTCAGGGGTGGCAAAGGATACCGCAAAGCGCGCCGCGCTGTCTCGGCGCGGCCGCCGGGAGGGCCATGCTAGAATCCCAGGCACTGCGGTCACAACGAGTCAGGGATCACATGCGGATGACGACGAATACAGCGTGGTGGATGGGTGGAATGGTATGTGCCGCGTTATTGGGGGCACTGGTTTATTCGACGAAGATGCCTGTTTCATCGTCGCCCACCTCCGCGCCGCCGCCGTCCGCCGCCATTACCCGCTTGCCGCTGTCCTTCGAGCCGCGCGCCGATCAAACCGCGACGGGCGCGGAATTCCTGGCCCGCGCGTCCCGCTATAACGTGCTGTTGACCCCCGCCGAGGCGGTGGTCGGTTTCAAGGAGGGCGGCGCGCCGTTGCGGCTGCGCTGGCTGGGCGGGGATCCCGCCGCGGCCGGTGCGGCGAACACGCCGTTGCCCGGCGCGCGCCATTATTTTCTCGGCGCCGATCCCGGCCGGTGGCGGCGCGACGTCGGCGCCTATGGCAGCGTGGAATATCGCGCGGTATACCCCGGCATCGACCTGGTGTATTACGGCCGTGACGGCCGTTTGGAATTTGACTGGCGGGTCGCGCCGCACGCCGATCCGCAAGTGATACGCATGAAAGTGGAGGGCGCGCGGCGGGTGTCCTTGACCGAAGACGGCGCGCTGCGGCTGGAAACCGGTGGTGGCAGTCTGCTGCTCGATAAACCGGTGATCTATCAAGACGGCTTGACCGGCCGGCGCGAAATAAGCGGCGGCTACCGCGTCGAGTCTGATAATGAAGTGGCTTTCTGGCTGGGCGACTATGACAAAACCCGGCCGCTGATCATCGATCCGGTGCTGGTGTACGGCACTTACCTGGGCGGCGGCGGCGCCGATCAGAGTAGCGGCGTGGCGGTGGACGCGGGCGGCAATGTCTATCTCACCGGTCAGACCACCTCCGCGAATTTTCCGGTGAGCGGCGGGCCGCAAGGCGCGAACGGCGGCGGCACCGACGCCTTCGTCGCCAAGTTCAACCCGGCGGGCGACCTGGTGTACGTCACTTATCTCGGCGGCGCCGGCACCGACCGCGCCTTCGCGGTGGCGGCGGACGCCGGCGGCGCGGCCTATGTCGTGGGCGATACCGACTCCAATAATTTCCCCATGCAGAATCCCCTACAAGCCACCAACGCCGGCGGCAGCGACGCCTTCGCCGTCAAGCTCAGCGCCGACGGCGCGTCGCTGCTGTATTCGACGTATCTCGGCGGCGCGGCGCTGGATTCGGCGCGGGCGGTGACCTTGAGCGCGGGCGGCGAGGCCTATGTGGCGGGCGGCACTACCTCGGACAATTTTCCGGTGACCGCGGGGGTGGTGCAGCAGGCCATCGCCGGACAGGCGAGCGACGGCGTGTACAAGGCCGACGGCTTCGTCACCGCCTTGAGCGCCGACGGCGCCGGCATGTTGTTCTCCACCTATTGGGGCGGCACCGATCTGGATTCCATCTCGGCCATCGCCCTCGCCAGCGGCGGTGAAGTGGTGATCGCGGGCGGTACGGCGTCGTCGGTTTTATTCCCGATCTCGTCCAACAATCTGCAAGAAAGCTTCGGCGGCTTTCCGGAAGACGGTTTCATCAGCCGGCTCAGCGCCAATGGCGACGCCATGCGCTATTCCAGCTATTTCGGTGGCAACAGCTGGGACCGCGTCTACGCCCTCGCGCTGGACGGCGACGACAATATGTATATCGCGGGCGTGACGGTGTCGAGCAATCTGCGGGTGACGGCCGGCGCGTTTCAAACCGCGTACGGCGGCGGCCGCGGCGACGCCTTCGCCGCCAAGATCGATGCCGCCGGTACCGGCCTGATCTATTCCACGTATCTCGGTGGCGGCGATCTCGATCAGGCCTACGGCATCGCCCGCGCCGCGAACGGCGGTTTGATCCTGGCGGGCGAGACTCTGTCGGCGGATTTTCCTTTGAGCCAGCCCTTGCAGTTTTCCCGCTTCGGCGCCCAAGACGCCTTCGTCAGCCGACTCAACGCCACCGCCTCGCTGTTGGATTGGTCCACCTATCTGGGCGGCAGCGGCGACGATACGGCCACGGGTGTGGTCATGGATAACACGGGCAAGCTGTATGTGGCCGGCTCGACCGGCTCGACGGATTTTCCGGCCGTGGACGCGGCGCAGGCCGGCGCGGCCGGCGGCGGCGACGGTTTTCTCGCCGCCTTGGAAGATATCGCGCAGTCGGCGGACGTCATGGTGAATATCGCCGATCGCCTCGACCCCGTGCCGTCCGGCAGCACGGTGATTTACGACATCACGGTGAGTAACAGCGGTCCCGATACCGCCGGCGGCTTGACCTTGCGTAGCGAGATCCCAGCGGCCTTCGACTTCGTGGCGGCGATCCCGGTGCAGGGGGCGTGCAGGTTCGAGAGCGGCGCGGTGATTTGCGAGATAGGCGAGATCGCCGCCGGGAACAGCACGCAGGTGGCGTTGGAACTGCGCGCCAACACCGGCGGCACGCAGAACGTCACGGCCGGCATCGTGCGCACCCGCCAACCGGACCCCAACCCCAACAACAACAGCGCCACCGAGGAAACCATCCTGACCGTCGGTAACGGTGGCGGCGCGAGCCCGGCGCTGGCGGTGTTGCTCGCGGCCGCGGCGGCCTGGCGCCGCCGGCGGGCGTGATTGTTATAGGGAGCCGCTGATTTCACAGCGTTCCTTGGAAACGCCTAAGACGGCGGTTGCACCCGCTTCAACACGACTGCCCCGCTGACCTTGGCGGCACCGATAATTCCGACGGCGGTAAGGCGCACGGCCTCCGGCAACGCCGCGTGCAAGACGCGCAGGCCCCCGCTGTTCCGCTGTGGTTTCGTGCCCGCTTTTTATCGCTGTTAATCTTACGGAAGCTCTGAATAATTCCATCCCGGAATTTTCAGGGCACGGCGAAAATGTGATTTCGCCGTCCTTCATTCTCAATGGTTAACACCATTGAGAATGAAGGCACATCCGTGTGCCGCGGGGACCTCTGAACAATCAGAGGTTCCTTGTTGAGGATTATGTGGCGGACGTCACAATTCACCAATATCCGGTCACCCTCCAGGAACTTTGCCTCAACTTACCTTCCCACCCCGTCGATACCCGGCTAGTCATCAGCCGCGTTCAAACCCCGCGCGGGGTACGGCTTCCACACATAAAAATGGATCGACGTGCCCATCACCGATCGCCATCGATTCATTTGTCGTGTGTATCACATGAGGAGACCAGAAACGTATGAAGCGAGAGCTTGTAATCTTGATCACCGCCGCCATGGGTTTGACCGCGTGCGGAGGCGGGGGCGGCAGCTCGGTAACTAGAACCTATCTCAAAATCACAAGCTGAGCAGAATCGCATATAATTTGCCGCATGCTACGGCTGAGCGACCAACACTGGGAACGCATCCGGGAACACTTTCCGGAGGAAAACATTGCGGCGGGGCGCGCAGGTCGCAAGCCGATTTCTTCCCGTCAAGTCCTCGATGCCGTTCTCTGGATTCTCAATACCGGCGCGCAGTGGCATATGCTGCCGCAATGCTATCCGAACTACAAAACGGTGCATCGCCGTTTTCAGAATTGGTGCCGCAACGAAGTGCTGCGTGATGTCATGACCTCTCTCGCCAACACGCTGCGCGATGAAGGCGCGCTGGATGAATCGGAATGCTTTATCGATGCCACGTTTGCCTCGGCCAAGGGCGGCGGCGCGGAGATCGGCCCGACAAAACGCGGAAAAGGCGTTAAAATCATGGCAATTGTGGATCGTCACGGCTTGCCGCTGGCGGTCAGTACGCATGCGGCGAACCACCATGAAGTCACGCTGGTGCAGCTGAGTTTCGAGTTCTACATGATCGAAGCGAAGCCGGAAAATCTGATTGGCGATCGTGCCTACGACAGCGACAAACTGGACGAGGAATTGCGGCAAGAGGGCATCGAGATGATCTCGCCGCACCGGCAGAATCGCGTAAAATCCAAGACACAAGACGGGCATCGCCTGCGCCGATACGAACGACGCTGGCTGGTGGAACGCTTCTTTGCCTGGCTTCAATGGCAACGTCGTCTCCTGGTCCGTTGGGAATACTACGCCGAGAATTTTCTCGGGTTTGTGCAGCTGGCAACCATCGGTATCCTGCTCAGGCAATTTTGAGATAGGTTCTAATAACACCAACAGCGATGGTGAAGTACTGTCTTCCCTGGTCACCGGTTATGCGCTGCCGACCGAAATTTCCGCGGTGCCGGCGGACAATAGCGGCAATGCCGCCCGGCTGGCGCGGGGTTTGACTTCGCGGTTGCACGCCTTGGCCAGCGCCGTGAGCGATCTGCCCGCCGCCTCGGATTACAGTAAGGCATCCACTCGCAAATTCGTCGAGGAACGTTCGCTCGAACAATTCGATATCATCGAACAAGTCATGAGCGCCTTGGCGCAAACCAATTACGCCGATCAGGCGAATATCAACGCCGGCCCCTACAAGGCGATGATCGCCTGGGAAGACGAGCAGAACGGCGGTGGTGAAATATTCGGAAGGCAAAGCGGTGGAATAATCGGCGCATTCGACTAGGAGTGACACGGACGTGTCTCTCCCCTTGGCCGGAGGTGCAGCAATGCACCTCCGGTTTTTTTTATGCGTGATCTTGTGATGGTTTGCCGAGAAGGCCGGGCGGCGGTCCTGGTATCCGCTATGATAATAAAACGATGCGGTGGTCCGCCGCGTCCGGCGTTTTGATTTCACCAACCCCATGGGCTCAATATGAACATCGATTGGAATAATGTCCTCGCCGCCGTATGGCGGCCGCGCAAGGAATGCCTGAGAGCCGTGCGGCACATCGACCCGGTGCGGCTCGAGGAATTGCTCGGCGTCGAACGCCAGAAGGCGCAGCTGCAACGGAATACCGAGCGCCTGCTCGACGGGTTGCCCGCCAATAACGCGCTGCTGTGGGGCAGCCGGGGCACCGGCAAATCATCCTTGATTAAGGCGCTGCTCAACGCCTACCACCCGCGTGGTTTGCGTTTGATCCAGGTGGAGAAAAATGATTTGATCAATCTGCCGGAGATCGTCGACGACATTCGCGATCTGCCGCAGCGTTTCATCGTGTTCTGCGACGACCTTTCCTTCGAAGCCGGCGAACCGGCCTACAAAGCCTTGAAGAGCGTCTTGGAAGGATCGATCGAGTTGCCGCCGGAGAATGTGCGCATCTACGCCACCTCCAACCGCCGCCACCTGCTGCCGGAATATCAGCAGGAAAACCAGACGGCCAAGTTGGTCGGCACCGAAATCCATCTCAGCGAGGCCGTCGAAGAGAAAATTTCCCTCGCCGATCGCTTCGGTTTGCACCTTTCATTTTATCCGGTGAATCAGGACGAGTATCTCGCCATGGTCGATAGCTATTTTCCCGCGTATGCCGGCGATCGCACGGCGCTGCATCGAGCCGCCGTTCAGTTCGCCCTGCTGCGCGGCGGCCGCAGCGGCCGGGCGGCCAAGCAGTTTTATAACGAATACGCCGGCCCTGAGGATTGATGGCGGCCGGTCGCCATCACGTGGTCCCCCGCCCTGGTTCAACTCCACCAAATGGAAACCCATCCCAGTGCGATGACCGATTCAGCGGTCGCCGATCGGAGCCGGTGCAGCCGGCGCGTTGTCGCGCAGTGCGGCGATCAATTTCACCACCTCGGCGGGATGTATGGGCTTGGTGAAATGCTGATCGAAACCCGCCTCCGCGGCGCGGCGTTTGTCTTCCTCCTGTCCCCAGCCGGTGAGGGCGATCAGAAAGACGTCCTTACCCCAGGACTGGGCGCGGATGTGGCGGGCGACTTCGTAACCGTTCAAGAACGGCATGCCGATGTCGAGCAAGATGACGTCGGGCCGGAATTCGGCGGCCTGCTCCACCGCCTGAATGCCGTTATAAGCGGTGAATACCTGGTTGCCCATCAGGCGCAGCATCAGCCCCATGCTTTCGACGGCGTCGCCGTTGTCGTCGGCAATCAGGATACGGCAGGCCGCGGTATTTTTCCGCCAGCGGCCGTCGTCATCCGATAATTCCGCGCCGCCGGCGCGGGACGCCACCGGCATACGCACGGTGAATTCGGCGCCTTTGCCGACCCCCGCGCTGAGCGCCTCGACCTGGCCGCCGTGCATGGCGAGTAATTGTTTGACCAGCATCAGGCCGATGCCGAGGCCGCCCTGCGATTTGCCCAGCGCGGGATTGAGTTGAGTGAACATTTCAAACACCGCGGAGAGCGCTTCGGGTGGAATGCCTATGCCGGTATCGCGCACGCTGACCACAAGTTCATCGCCGCGCCGTTCGGCGGTGAGCCAGATCCGGCCGCCGCGGTCGGTATATTTGGCGGAATTGTTCAATAGATTCGCGAATACCTGCGCCAGTCGTATCGGGTCGGCATCCAGATAAATCGGTTCCGGCGCCATATCGATAATGAGTTGGTGACCGGCGGCCTCGATGATCGGCCGCGCGGTATCCACCGCGTTATTGAGCACCGTGGCGAGCTCGACCCGCTCCTTGCGCAGATCGAGTTTACCGGTGCTGATACGGCTGACGTCGAGCAGATCGTCGATGAGCCGCACCATCTGGCCGAGCTGGCGGTCCATCATGAGACGCGCCTGTTCGACCACTTGAGGTTCGTTGTCGGCGAGCCGCATCACGTGCAAGGCATTGCGGATCGGCGCGAGCGGATTGCGGAGTTCATGGGCAAGGGTCGCCAGAAATTTATCCTTGCGGTGATCGGCTTCGCGTAACGCCTCCTCGCTCGCCTTGCGTTCGGTGATGTCGTAATTGACGCCGAGCATGCGCAGCGGCCGGCCGCCGCCGTCGCGGATGATTTCGCCCTTGCCCGCCACCCAGCGCACTTCACCGCCGTTGGGGTTGAGACGAAATTCGCAATCGAAACCGCTCTCGCCGCGAGCGGCGGCCTGTAACGCGCTCCAGGTGCGTTCGCGGTCGGCGGGATGGATGGCGGAGAGGCTTTCCCTAGCGCGCAGTTTCGGTCCCGGCCCCGGCATGGCGCGGGCATAATGCAAGGCGCGGATCTCATCGCTCTCGATGTCCCATTCCCAGAGGGCCAATTTGCCGAACTCGATCGCCAGCCGCAGCCGTTCCTGGCTTTGCTGTAACGCTTCGACCCGATCGCGAAGTTCATATTGCCGGCGGCGGGCGCGGATGGCGGTGCGCAAGGCGCTCACCAAGGTCATGACCCGAATCGGCCGTTCCAGTACCGTGACGTTGCCCAGCAGATCCATCGCCCACGCCGCCGCCGACGAGTCGGCGCCGGTGCTCGCCAATAATAATATAGGTACGTCGGACCACGCGGGTTGGGACCGCAACACCTCGACCAGTTCGGCCGCGCCGCGCGAGCGGTGCACTTCCTCCGTCAGCAGGGCCGCGCCCGCGCCGGCACGCAATTCGCGGCTGAGTTCACCGGGATTCGCGCAGATGTGGCAGATCAATCCGGCTTCGCTCAGGATGGCATGGCTCAAGCTGGCGTCGACTAAGGTCGGCGCCAGTACCAGCACCCGTTCTTTGCTGGGCTTCGACTCTTTCATTCTTGTTCCGCGCAATGGCGCGGCTGGTGGCCGAGATAGGTAGGCAAGCCGCTCAACACGCCTTGAAACTCACGCAGCGGTTCCCCGACCATGAAGCCGTCGTCGAGACTGAGTTCACGGATGGCGCGCTCGTGACGCCCCGTGCGTTTTTTGATGACCGAGATCGCCCGGCGGATTTCGCCGTAGGCCTCGAAATAGCGCAACAGCAACACGGTATCGGCAAGGTAACTGGCGTCCACCGGCGCCCGCATATCGCCGATGATGCCGTTCTGTGCCATCAGCAATAAAGTAGTGACGCCTTGCTGGCCGAGGTAGGTCAGCAATTCGTGCATGTGCAGGGTAAGATAACGGTCGCTGGGCATGGCGTTGAGATACCCGTTGAGGCTGTCGATCACCACGATGGTCGCCTTGTCATGTTCCACCGCGCGCCGCACGGTATGGGCGAATTCGCCCGGCGCCAATTCGGCGGGATCGACCTGCTGAATGGTAATGCGGCCGGTCTTCACCAGCGATTCGATGTCCATGCCGAGACCGGCTGAACGTTCCAGAAAAGTTGCGATGGCTTCATCGAATAAATAAATAGCGGCGTGTTCACCGCGCAGCGCCGCTTCACGCGCGTATTGGGTCGCCAGCGACGACTTGCCCGTGCCGGCCGCGCCCATGATGAGTGTGCTGGTGCCGCGCGCGAGGCCGCCGCCCACCAGCATATCGAGTTCGGCGACGCCACTCTTGATATCCTGCCGTGTATAGGTGATGCGGTGTTCGGCGGCCACCAGGCGCGGGAACAGCTCGATGCCGCCGCGGCGGATGACGAAATCGTGATAACCTTCGCGGAAGGCGAGGCCGCGCAGTTTGCGTACGCGCAGACGCCGACGCAGGGTGCCGTATTCCACCGCGGGGCGGTCCAGGCTGATGACGCCGTGAGCGAGGCTGTGCAAATGCATGTCGCGCTCCGCGCTGGTCTTGTCGTCGATCAGAAATACGGTGGATTGCCTGCGGGAGAAATACTGCTTGAAGGCGAGGATCTGGCGGCGATAACGCAGCGGATTTTCCGCGAGCAGGCGCAGCTCGGACAGGGAATCGAAGACCAGCCTGGCCGGCTTGATGCGTTCGGCTTCGGTCAATACGGTCTTGATGGTCTCGCCGAGTTCCACTTCCGATGGGTGATACATGGTGTAGCGCGTGTCGGGAGCCAGACTGTGTTCGGAGGCCATGATTTCGAGGATATGGATACCGTCCAGATTCCAACCATGCGACTCGGCCGAGGTCTGTAATTCGATTTTGCTTTCCGACAGCGTCACGAACAAACACGCCTCGCCGCGCCGCACGCCTTCTCTCAGGAATTGCAAGGCCAAGGTGGTTTTACCGGAGCCGGGCTCACCTTCGACCAGATAAAGCCGATTAGGGATAAGGCCGCCGTCGAGCACCTTGTCCAGGCCGCTGATGCCGGTTTGAATGGTGGGGTTGCTGACGTGATCGGTCGTCATGGTATTTTTTCCTTCCTGACTTCGGCCCATGTAGAAATTACAAACAGCCGCTTGCTACAAGGTCCGAATAATTTGCCACGTATGTATTTAGCTGGATTTAAGCGATTAGTGGCGTTGATGATGAAAAAGCGGATTGATTTGCACGTTGCGCCTGTGGCGTTTAATGCTGTGTTTGAAATATTAAGCAGGAACCATTCCAGCGCGCGTTCGAAGGCGCTAAAAAGCGCGCGGCGTGTGGGTTAATCAGGCCGGGCGGGAGGCGATGCAGTACGCGTTATTGAAGGGAAGATACGTCTGGTCGAGGCGCGCGTCCGGCGAGTTTTACAAGGCGCGTTCGCGGGCTGGTGATTTCGGCGGATTGAGTTGCCCATTGATTTTTCGTTTTATAGATGCGCCGAACGGTTTGCACCCGCAATTTATTTCCCATCTCGAATGACGCGCGGCTCATGCCGCGATGATTTCTTTCACTCTTCGCGTCGCTATGAACAGCGGCGCATCAATGCCGGAAATGCCGCATGCCGGTGAACACCATGGCGATGCCGTGCTCGTTGGCGGCTTGAATCACTTCGTCGTCGCGCAGCGAGCCGCCGGGTTGAATGACGGCCGACACGCCGGCTTCCGCCGCGCTGTCCAGGCCGTCGCGGAAGGGGAAAAACGCGTCGGAGGCCATCACCGAGCCGGCGACTTGCAAACCGGCGTCGGCGGCCTTGATGGCGGCGATGCGCGCGCTGTAGACGCGGCTCATCTGGCCCGCGCCGACACCGATGGTCATGGTGTTTTTGGCGTAGACGATGGCGTTGGATTTGACGAATTTCGCGACCTTCCAGGCGAACAATAAATCGCGCAGTTCATCCGCGGTGGGCGCGCGTTGCGTCATCACCTTGAGATCGCCGCCGCCCACCATGCCGATGTCGCGATCCTGGATCAACAGTCCGCCGTTGACGCGTTTGTAATCTAAGCCGGCGGCGGGTTGCCGGTTCCACGCGCCGCAGCTCAATACGCGCACGTTCTTTTTGGCGGCGAGTATCGGCAGCGCGTCATCTGCGACCGCGGGCGCGATGATGACTTCGACGAACTGGCGTTCGACGACGGCCTGTGCGGTGGCCGCATCGAGGGTTCGATTGAAGGCGATGATGCCGCCGAAGGCGGAGGTGGGATCGGTTTGATAGGCGCGGTCGTAGGCCTCGCGCAAATCGGCGCCCACCGCCACGCCGCAAGGGTTGGCGTGTTTGACGATGACGCAGGCCGGGGCATCGCTGAATTCCTTCACGCACTCCAGCGCGGCGTCGGTGTCGGCGATGTTGTTGAAGGAGAGTTCCTTGCCTTGCAATTGGCGCGCGGTGGACACGCTGGCCTCCGCGGGCCGGCGTTCGACGTAAAACGCCGCGGCCTGATGCGGATTTTCGCCGTAACGCAAATCCTGCGCCTTGATGAATTGGCTGCTGTAGGTGCGCGGGAAACGCGCGTGTTCGCCATTGGTTTGAATGGCGCCGAGATAATTGGCGATGGCGCCGTCGTAGCGGGCGGTGTGTTCGAAGGTCTTCACCGCGAGGTCGAAACGGGTGGCGGCGCTCACCGCGCCGTGATGATCGCCCATCTCCTTCAGCACCCGCGGGTAATCGGCGCTGTCCACCACCACGGTGACCGCCGCGTGATTTTTCGCGGCGCTGCGCAACATGGTGGGGCCGCCGATGTCGATGTTCTCGATGGCGTCGGCGAGCGTGCAATCCGCTTGCGCCACGGTTTGTTCGAAGGGATAGAGATTCACCGCCAGCAAATCGATGGGCATGATGGCGTGCTCGGCCATCACTGCGTCGTCAGGGCCGCGCCGGCCGAGTAAACCGCCGTGCACCTTGGGGTGTAGGGTCTTGATGCGGCCGTCCATCATTTCGGGGAAGCCGGTGTAATCGGCGACGTCGATGACGGTGATGCCGTGGTCGCGCAGAAGTTTGGCGGTGCCGCCGGTGGAAAGTATTTCCACGTCCAGTGCGCTCAAGGCGCGGGCGAAATCCACCACGCCGGTCTTGTCGGACACGCTGATTAATGCCCGTTGAATTTTGTTCATGCCTTGCTGCTCTCTATTGTAGATCGACGAATTTTATACGCGGCCGCCGCGGGGCGCGCTGACATATTTGCCTTCGATCTCCTGCCGGAGAAGGAAGGCCTCGCTCGGATTCATGATTAAAGAACCTCTGAATTCAGAGGTTCCGTGCGGTGCACAGATGCACCGCCATTTCTGGAACAGGTACGTGTTCGAGAAATGCAGAAAAACAAAAATCCCATTTTTTGGTTTTCGTCTCTGAAAATCCAGGGACGGATTTTTCAGAGCTTCCTTAAAAATTCCTGCGCCATGGAAGGAGCGTGGATAAAGTCCGGTGGCGGGATGGATGCCCGCGCTTATCAGCCGAGGCCGTAGTGTTCGAGTTTCTTGCGCAAGGTGCTGCGGTTGATGCCGAGGATCTTGGCGGCCTTGCTCTGGTTGCCCCGCGTGTGGTGCATCACCGCTTCGAACAAGGGGCGTTCCACTTCGCAAATCACCAGCTCATAGACGTTCTCCGGCGGGTGGTCGTCCATGTCTCGAAAATAATGGCGCAGGGCGGTTTCGACGGCGCTGCCCAAGGGCTGTTTGCGACGCTCTTGTTGCGGATGAGGCTCGGGGCGTAGGGTGTTTTGTTCTGCGGTGCTGGACATGGCTTCTTTTTCTTAGGCGGCGCAGGCAATGCGTTCTTGCAGCGCGTCGAAGAAGGCTTCGATGTGCTGAAGTTGCGCGTTCGCGCTCGGGGCTTGGTTGATAAGCTGGCGGAAGATGGCGCCGCCTTCCTGTCCCTTACTGTACCAGGCGATGTGTTTGCGGGCCACCAACACGCCGGTGTGTTCTCCGTAGAAATCGTATAAGCGATGCAGATGCTGAATGAGGATGCGGCGGATCTCGCCCGCCGGCGGCTCGGCCAACAACTCGCCGCTGGCGAGGTAGTGGCCGATGGCGCGGAACAGCCAGGGCGCGCCCTGGGCGGCGCGGCCGATCATCACCGCGTCGGCGCCGGTTTGTTCGAGCACCTGCTTGGCTTTTTGCGGGCTGGTGATGTCGCCGTTGGCGATCACCGGGATGCCGATCTCGGCCTTGATGGCGGCGATGGTGCCGTATTCCGCCTCGCCGCGGTAGGCGCAGGCGCGGGTGCGACCGTGCACCGCCAGGGCCTGGATGCCGCTCCGTTCGGCGATGCGGGCGATGGCGACGCCGTTGCGGTGGTCCGGGTCCCAGCCGGTGCGGATCTTGAGGGTCACCGGCACGTCCACCGCCTTGACCACCGCTTCGAGAATGCGCGCTACCAGCGCCTCGTGTTGCAGCAGGGCGGAACCGGCCATCACATTGCAGACCTTTTTGGCGGGGCAGCCCATGTTGATGTCAATGATCTGCGCGCCGTGGTCGGCGTTGAGGCGCGCGGCCTCGGCCATCATCCGCGGATCGGCGCCGGCGATCTGCACCGAACGCGGCTCCATTTCGCCGGCGTGATTGATGCGGCGCTGAGTCTTGATCGTGCCCCACAGCAGTGAATTGGCGGACACCATTTCGGAGACCGCCATGCCGGCGCCCAGCTCTTTGCACAATTGGCGGAAGGGGCGATCGGTGACGCCCGCCATGGGGGCGAGGATGACGTTATTGGCCAAGCTGTAGGGACCAATGCGCATGGCGGGCGATCAATGTTCCGGGGGAAAGCGCCGCATGATACTCCCAACCGCGGGGGGGATAAAGGGCCTGGGCCGCGGTGTTTTTTCCTGCGCGCGCGCTCCGCGCGTATGAGGGTTTTTATAACAAATTGAATTGAAAGCTGACCGCTTGTTTGCCGGGATCGGCGATCTCCAAGGAGAATTTCACGGGCTCCCGCGGCGCCATGCCTTTTTTGATGTCGGTACCGGGCGGCAAATATTCGGCGGGACGGAAACGGCGCCCGGCCACCAGTTGATTGTTGAGGTCGGAGAAGCGGAGTTCCACCTGCGGATAGGCTTGGACGAAGGCGGCCTCGTTGACCAGGGTGGCGTCGATGAGCAGGGCGTGTTCGTGGCCGGGGTGGGATTGCACCACCCGATTGGCGAGGCTGATGCGGCCGGGGTCTTTTTGCAGGGGCACGTCGCAGCCGAAGGTATCGCACAGTTGGGTGAGCCAAGGCCGCAGCTCGGGGTATTGGGCCAGTTCCTCGCGATTGAAGTAGGCGTATTGCCCCAGCAGCACGGCGATCAGCGCGATATTCGCCAGCGCCCAGGCGGCGATTCTCCAGCCGCCGCCGTTTTCCGCGGCCACCGGTAAGACCGCCGCCGGGCGGGGTTCGATGCTGATGGGGGCGAGGCCCGCTGTTTCGTCGCGCAGCAGGTCGTTGTCCAGCCCGTTGACCGTGGGTTCGCGGCGGATATTCGCCACGGCGTGGTCCGCGGTCGTCCACGGCGCGCTGGTGATGCGGCCGTGTTGGTCGGCGCTGAAGGGTTTGATCTCGCGCAGGCCGTGAAGAGGGGCGGCGGCGGGCGGCGGCGCTGGCGGTTCGCCGTCGTCATGCGATGCGGCGGCTTGTACGGAGCTGGGGGCGTCGCCGCTCTTTTGCGGGGTGTCGGGCGCGGCGGCGTGGCCCTGCGCCATAAAGTCCGCCACGCTTTTATAGAAGGAGGGGCCGGACGCCGTTGCGGCCGCGCCGGATGAGGAGACGGGCGTCTCCTCGCGTTCGTGTTGGTCGGTCGCCTGTTCCGTGGGACGGTCGATGTCCGCGACGTCCGCCGCCGGCGCGGGTTCATGAACCAAGTCGGTGGGCGCCGTGGCGCCGCCGGCGGGTTGAATGAAGCGCTCCGGCAATTCGCTCAGCGACTCCAGGGCGTTGAAGCCCTGTTCGCACACGCCGCAGCGCACCTGGCCGCGGGCCTGGGCGAGCTGGCCGGCGTTGATGCGGAAGACGGTCGCGCACTTCGGGCACTGGGTGTACATGGCGGCGGTCACTTCCCTGTCGGTCCGCTACGCGGCGGGTGTCTGGTTGCGTCGGCCGTGGGCGCGGACCCAACCCTCGCGCACGGTGATGGGGGCCATGGTAAACCAAGCGCGGTAATTTTCCAGCACCTCCTCGGCCTGTTCGGCGAGGATGCCCGACAACACGACGCGGCCGCCGGGCGGCAACAAGCGCGCGAAGCGCGGCGCGAGCGAGATCAACGGCGCGGCGAGGATGTTGGCCAGCACGACGTCGGCGTGGGTCGCCGTCAGGTTTTCCGCGCTGCAAACGGTAATGGCCGTTTCGACGCCGTTGACCGCCGCGTTGTCGCGGGTGGCGAGCAGGGCCTGCGGGTCGTGGTCTACCGCCCACACCTCGGCCGCGCCGAGTTTGGCGGCGGCGATGGCGAGGATGCCCGAGCCGCAGCCGAAGTCGATGACGGTTTGATCGGCGAGGTCTTCGCCGTCCAGCCATTCCAGGCAGAGGGCGGTGGTGGCGTGGGTGCCGGTGCCGAAGGCCAGGCCCGGATCGAGCATGACGTTGACCGCCGCCGGGTCCGGCGGCGTATGCCAGCGGGGACAGACCCACAGCCGATTGCCGAAGCGGAGGGGATGGAATTGATCCATCCAGGCCCGTTCCCAGTCTTGGTCGGGGAGGAGGGTGACGGTCGCGCGCAGCGGCGTGGTTTGCGCCGCGTCGCTTTGCAGCCGCGCCAGTATCGCGGCGGCGTCGCCGTCGGCGGCGAACAGGCCGATCACGTGGGTGTTGACCCACAGCGGGCTATCGCCCGGTTCGAGCTGAAACAGGGGTTGATCGGCGGCGTCTTGTAAAGTGACCGCCGCCGCGCCCGCGTCGTGCAGGACCTCGGCGAGACGCTCCGCTTGGTCTTGCTGGGTTTCAATGGTGATTTGTAGCCAAGGCATGGTGTGATTCGATGTGTCGAAGTGGGTGTGGTGTCGCCGGTTATTGGGCAAAGCGTACGAGAGCAATCATCCGTTATTCGAAGCCTTCCGCTTCCGCGTGGCGCGCGAACCGCAGGCCTGGCCTGCCCGGCGCGGGGGTCGATAAATTTACGCCGAGGCGGGGAACGCCGGAGTGATGTTCAACCCGCCGCGAGCTTGAGCTTCTTTTCCAGGAAATGGATATGCGTGCCGCCGGCCTGGAAGGCGTTGTCGTTGAGGATGTCGCGGTGCAGCAGGATGTTGGTCTTGATGCCTTCCACCACCATCTCGGTGAGCGCGGTGCGCATGCGCGCCAGCGCCTTCTCGCGGTCGTCGCCGTAGGCGATGATCTTGCCGATCATCGAGTCGTAATACGGCGGCACGACATAGCCGGAATAGAGATGGGAGTCCACCCGGATGCCCGGTCCGCCCGGCGGATGATAAAGCGTGATCGCGCCCGGCGAGGGCGTAAAGGTCTTGGGATCCTCCGCGTTGATGCGGCACTCGATGGCATGGCCGCGGAACTGGATGTCTTTTTGTTTGTACGAAAGCGGTTCGCCCGCGGCGATCTTGAGCTGTTCCTTGACGATGTCCACGCCGGTGATCATCTCGGTGACCGGATGTTCGACCTGCAAGCGGGTGTTCATCTCGATGAAATAGAATTCGTCGTTTTCGAAGAGGAACTCGAAGGTGCCGGCGCCGCGGTAACCGATTTTGCGGCAGGCCTCGGCGCAGCGTTCGCCGATCTTGTTGCGGAGTTTTTCCGAGAGCCCCGGCGCCGGGGATTCCTCGATGACCTTTTGGTGGCGGCGCTGCATCGAGCAGTCGCGTTCGCCCAGGTGGATGGCGTTGCCCTGGCCGTCGGCCAGCACCTGGAATTCGATGTGACGCGGCGTTTGCAGGAATTTCTCCATGTACACCGTGTCATTGCCGAAGGCCGAGGCCGCTTCACTTTTGGTGAGCGACAAGGCCTCGAGCAGCGTCGCCTCGCCGTGCACCACCCGCATGCCGCGCCCGCCGCCGCCGCCGGCGGCCTTGATGATGATCGGGTAGCCGATGTCGCGGGCCATGGCGATGACTTCGTCGGGATTTTCGGGGATCGGCCCGTCGGAGCCGGGCACGCAGGGGATGCCGGCCTTTTTCATGGCCGCCTTGGCGGAGATCTTGTCGCCCATCAGGCGGATGGTGTCGGGTCGCGGACCGATGAAGATGAAGCCGCTGCGGTCCACCGCCTCGGCGAAGTCGGCGTTTTCCGACAGGAAGCCGTAACCGGGGTGGATGGCCACCGCGTCGGTGACCTCGGCGGCGCTGATCACCGCCGGGATGTTCAGATAACTTTTGGCGGCGGCGGGCGGGCCGATGCACACCGATTCGTCGGCGAGCCGCACGTGTTTGAGGTCGCGGTCGGCGGTGGAATGCACCGCCACGGTTTTGATGCCGAGTTCTTTGCAGGCGCGCCAGATACGCAGGGCGATTTCGCCGCGATTGGCGATGACGACTTTATCCAACATGAGATGTATTCACCGTGGGCTGACAGACTCGGTTTATTGGCTATTCAATGATGAACAGGGGCTGGCCGTATTCGACCGGCTGGCCGTTCTCGACCAGGATGGCCTTGATCGACCCCGCTTGGTCCGCTTCGATTTGATTGAACATTTTCATCGCTTCGATGATGCACAGCGTATCGCCGACGTTGACGCGCTGGCCCACTTCGACGAAGGATTTGTTGCCGGGCGCGGACGAGCGGTAAAAGGTGCCGACCATGGGGCTGATCACGGCATGGCCGGTGGGAAGGTCGCTTTTGGCGGCTTCGGTCACGGCGGCGGCCACGGGCGCCGCGGCCGGCGCCGAGGCCGCGTACATGGCCGGGGCCATCATGGTGTGGGCGCTCGGCGGGCTATAACGGCTGATGCGCACCGATTCTTCCCCTTCGCGGATCTCGATTTCGGCGATACCGGATTCTTCGAGGAGTTCTATGAGTTTTTTGACTTTACGAATGTCCATGTTTCTATTCGCTACCTGATGTGTTGTCGGCAAGCCGTTGCAGTACGACTTGCAATGCCAATTGATAACCCTGCGGCCCGCAGCCGCTGATGACGCCCGCCGCCACGTCGGCAAAATACGAGTGGCGGCGGAAGGGCTCGCGGGCGTGGATGTTCGATAAATGTACTTCGAGGAACGGGATGTTCACCGCCAGGAGCGCGTCGCGCAGCGCCACGCTGGTGTGGGTGTAGGCCGCCGGGTTGAAGATGATGAAGGCCACCCCTTCCCGGGCGGCGGCGTGTATACGCTCGATCAAGGCGTGTTCGGCGTTGCTTTGAAAACACGACAGCTGGTGGCCTTGCGCCAGCGCGGTGCTCTCCAGCTCGTGGTTGATGGTGGCCAGGGTGGCGTGGCCGTACAGCGCCGGTTCGCGGCTGCCGAGCAAATTCAGATTGGGTCCGTGCAACACCAGTAATGTAGCCATGGGCCTTCCTTAGGATATCCCTTCAGGCGCGCGTGGCGTGCAGGGCACAGACAACGCCGCCTCTTATTTTACGCGGCGGGGTTTGCCTGACCGCAGCGCGTCATCATTCTGCATGGCGAGGTTGAATTTGTCCACATGGATAAATGTTTCCGGTCTTTCGCAGCAGATCGCGGCGAATTGGTCTCTTTTGCTTGGGAGAGACGGGCTAGAGCAGGGAGGCGATCACTTGTCGCGCCGTGGCCTCGCTGAGCTCGCCGTAGCGGGTGTAGGCGACCCGCCCTTGGCGGTCGATGATCACGGTATAGGGCAATATCCCCGTCATATTGCCGTATTGCCGGGCGACCGCGATGCCGTCTTCCTCGCTCACCAGCACCGGGTAGTCGATGGCGGTGTCCTTGGTGTAATCGACGACGGACTTGTGGTCGTCGATGGCGATGCCGACGAATTGCAGGCCGGCCGCGCCCATCTCCGCTTGCAAGGCGTTGAAGCCGGGAATCTCCCGTTTACAGGGCGGACACCAGGTCGCCCAGAAATTGACGGCGATCACCTTGCCGTCCCATTCCTTGACCGCGCGCGGCTCGCCGGTAAGGTCGGGCAGGGTGAAGTCGGGGCGGGGCTGGCTGACGATGCCTTGGGCTTGGGTGGTGTCTTGCGCCTTTTGTTCCTTATTAGAGAGTTCGTTGAATATCCCGGCGGCGCCGAAAATCACGCCTGCCACGGCGATGGCGGAGAAGACGACGGCGGGGCGTTTGAGGAGGTCGCTGACGGCCATGCTGATTCCTGTTATGAACCGTTGAAGGTGCGTTGGACATGGGCCGCGAATTCTTCGGGCCCGAAGTAACCCACCAAGCGGTAGGGCTGCTGTTCCACGCCGCGGGCGTCGAAGAAGACGATGCCGGGCGGGCCGAACAGGCCGAATTGTTTGAGCAAGGCCTGGTCTTGCCGGTCGTTGGCGGTGACGTCGGCCTGTAACAACACGGTGTCCGCCAAGGCGGCTTGCACCTTGGCATCGGAGAAGGTGTTGCGCTCCATCTCTTTGCAGCTCACGCACCAGTCGGCGTAGAAATCCAGCATCACGGTTTTGCCGTTGGCGCCGGCCAAGGCCGCGTTGAGGCCGTCCGGGCCTTTGATCCGGGTGAAGCGCAGGCCATGGGCGTCATCGGTCCCCGACGACGAGGCGAAACTGACGCCGCGCAAAGGTTGGAATACGTCGTTGCCGCCGCCCGCGGCGCCCACCAGCAGCAGGGCACCGTACAACATCAGCACCAGGCCCGAGCCTTTCCACAATTTGCGCCAGCCGGTGGCGTCGGGCAGCAGGCGGTCGAAGGCGCCCATATAAACCGCCGAGACGATGAGCAACACGCCCCACAACACCAGGCCGAGTTGCGGCGGGATGATACGTTCCAGCATCCAGATCGCGAGGGCCAACAGCAGGACGCCGAAGATGGCTTTGATGGTATTCATCCAGCCGCTGATCTTGGGCAGCCACTTGCCGGCCGACGTGCCGACCGCCAGCAAGGGCAGGCCCATGCCCATGCTCATGGCGAACAAGGCGAAGCCGCCCAGTACCGCGTCGCCGGTTTGGCCGATGTAGATCAATGCGCCCGCCAGCGGCGCGGCCACGCAGGGACCGACGATGAGGGCGGACAATAAACCCATCACCGCGGCGCCGACCAGCGTGCCGCCCTTTTGCCGGTTGCTGAGCTCGCTGAGTTTGGTCTGCCAGCTGGTCGGCATTTGCAGGTTGTAAAAGCCGAACATGCCCAGCGCCAGCACGACGAACAGCGCGCTGAAACTGCCGATGATCCACGGGTTTTGAAAGGTCGCTTGCAGGTTGGCGCCGAACAGCCCGGCCAGGATGCCCGCGATGGTGTAAGTGACGGCCATCGCCAGCACATAGGCCAGCGACAGGCTGAAGGCCCGGCGGGTAGTCACGGTGGCGCCTTGGCCCACGATCAAGGTCGAGAGGATGGGCAGCATGGGGAAGACGCAGGGGGTGAAGGCCAGCAGGATGCCCACCCCGAAAAAGCTCAAGAGGGTGGCGAGGCGGTCGCCGCCTTGCAGAGATTGGGCGTAGCGGTCTTGTTCGGAGACGAAGCCGCCGCTGCCGGTTGAAAAGGCGGACGTGTTCGCCGCCGTAACCGCGCTGCCCGCGGCCGGCAGATTCACCGGCAGATTTTTAGTGATGGGCGGATAACACAAGCCCGCGTCGGCGCAACCTTGATAACGGACCTCCAGCGTCACCGGCTGCGCGTTCGCGGTGTTGCGCGTGAGGGGGAGTTCGAAGCTCACCTGCTTGTAGTAGACCTCGCTGAGCCCGAAGCTCTCGTCCACCTTTTCGACGCCGCGCGGGGCGGTGTAGCTGCCGAGGGTCACGCCTTCCGCATCGTGCAGGGCGAAGGCGAATTTGTCGCGGTAAAGGTAATAGCCTTCGGCGATTTGCCAGCGGGCGACGGCGCGGTCGGCGGCGGGGGTGTCGATGGTGACCACGAAGGCCTGCTCGGGATCGAGGAATGCCTCCTGCTGGGATTTCAGCCCGAGCTTGTCGCCGAGTGAAGCAAAGAGGCCGCGCAGCCCGCCGCCATTGCCGGCCGCCGGGGGCGCGTCGATCAATTGCAAGTTGGCGGTTTGAGTGTGGGGCGGGAAACACACGCCGACGTCGGCGCACCCTTGGGAATGGGCGCGCAGGGTGAATTGACTGGTGGGGTCGTCGCGGCCGCGCAGCAGGGGAATGTCCACGGTGAGGGTGCCGCGGTAAATCGCCATCTCGCCGAAGAATTCGTCGGTCTTGGTCTCGGTGGGCGGTGGCAGCACCGGCATCCCGAGGCCGACGGCGGCCTGGCCGGATTCAAAACGCAGCTTGTCGCGATAGAGGTAATAGCCGTCGGCGATGCGCCATTCCACCCGCACCATGTCGGCGGCGAGGCTGCGCGCGGAGAAGGCGTAGGCCCGGTCCGGCGGCAGCAGGTCTTTGGCGTCGACGGCGTGAGCGGCGCTGAAGCCGGATAAGCAAAACACGACGACCGCGAGCGCGGCGCGCCAACCGCGGAAGTTGAAGGCGCGCCATGGCGGCGGATTCGTGGGGGCTGGATTGATCGCGCTCACCTGTGACTGCATCCCGGATAGTGTGCTCTGCATATTCAAGTACTAACGCCGGATGGCTTCCGGCTGATTGTTATGACCGCGTGCAGGCGGCGGTGATCCAGTCTAAATAACCCGACAGGCCGGCTGCCAGTGGGACCGCGATGATTTCAGGAAGTTCGTAGGGATGCAAGGCCGTTATGGCCTGTTCGAGCGTCGGATAGGCGGCTTGGGTCGTCTTGATGATGAGCAGGTGTTCTTCCGCGCTTTCCCGCGCGCCCTGCCATAGATAGACCGAACGCAGGCCGCCCACGATGTTGACGCAGGCGGCGAGGCCTTGCTCCACCACGGCGTCGGCGATCACGCCGGCGGTCTCGGCGTTGGGGCAGGTGGTCAAGACGACATAATGATTGTGACTCATGGTGCGCCTAGATTAGCAGAGAAGCGCGATGGGTGGGCCGCCGGGGCCGGATCGCGCCTTGAGCTTCGCCGCCCGCCCCTGTACCTTGATGGGCATGAAGGCCTTTCGCTGGTTGCTGCTGTTATTCATCGTCGTTCCGGTTTTGGAAATCTACCTCCTGATCAAGGTGGGGAGTTTCATTGGCGCGTGGCAGACGCTGTTGTTGCTGTTGTTTTCCGCCGTGCTGGGGATGGTGTTGATCCGTGTGCAAGGATTCCTGACCTGGCGGCGGGCGAGCGCCTCCCTGGCGCGCGGCCAGCTTCCCGCCATGGAATTGCTGGAGGGGGTGTTCGTCTTGCTGGGGGGCGTTTTATTGCTGGTCCCCGGGTTCGCGACCGATGCCGTCGGTCTTTTATGCCTGATCCCGCCGCTGCGCCGCCTCGGGGTGCGCTGGCTGTTGAGTCGCCTGAAGCTCAGGCCCGTCAATCGAGGGCCGGCTCCCCCGCCGGGAAGCGGTCCGCGGACTATAGAGGGCGATTTTGATCGGGAAGAGGATCGCCCGCCCCGGTCCTGAAAGTTTTTTTCGGCCCCCCACCTTGACTCTCGAGTTTTCGTCACTATCATTACTGGCACTCACCTGGCGCGAGTGCTAACAAATTCGCCCACTGCTTTGGCGAACAATGACTCATCATTGTTCAAATTTCTGAATTATAGGGAGATCAAGAATGAAAGTCCGTCCTTTACACGATCGTGTTATCGTCCGCCGTTTGGATGAAGAGCGTAAAACGGCTGGGGGTATTGTGATTCCCGACAGCGCCGCCGAAAAGCCGGTCCGTGGTGAAATCATCGCCGTGGGCAAAGGCAAGATCCTCGACAACGGCGATGTGCGCGCCCTGGACGTGAAAGTCGGCGACAAGGTGCTGTACGGCAAGTACTCGGGCACCGAAGTGAAGGTCGATGGTCAGGAGCTGCTGGTGATGCGTGAAGACGACATCATGGCCGTTTTGGAAGCGTAATCACAAGAATTTCGAGAATTTCTGGAGGAAATAAACATGGCAGCGAAAGAAGTACGTTTTAGCGACGACGCCCGTCAACGCATGGTGAAGGGCGTTAACATCCTGGCCAATGCCGTCAAGGTCACTCTCGGTCCCAAGGGCCGCAACGTGGTGCTCGAGAAGAGCTTCGGCGCCCCCACCATCACCAAGGACGGCGTGTCCGTCGCCAAGGAAATCGAACTGAAAGACAAGTTCGAGAACATGGGCGCCCAGATGGTGAAGGAAGTCGCCTCGCAGACCTCCGACGTCGCCGGCGACGGCACCACTACCGCCACCGTGTTGGCCCAGGCCATTTTGCGTGAAGGCATGAAGTCGGTGGCCGCCGGCATGAACCCGATGGATCTCAAGCGCGGCATCGACAAAGCGGTGACCGCCGCCGTCGACGAATTGAAGAAGATGTCCAAGCCCTGCACCGACAGCAAGGCCATCGCCCAGGTCGGCACCATCTCCGCCAACTCCGATGAGGCCATCGGCAAGATCATCGCCGACGCCATGGACAAGGTCGGCAAAGAAGGCGTCATCACCGTCGAAGAAGGTTCCGGTCTCGATAATGAGCTGGACGTCGTGGAAGGCATGCAGTTCGACCGTGGCTACCTCTCTCCTTATTTCATCAACAACCAGCAGAACATGAGCACCGAGTTGGAAGACCCGCTGATTCTCATCAACGAGAAGAAGGTCTCCAACATCCGTGAATTGCTGCCGGTGCTGGAAGGCGTCGCCAAGTCCGGCCGCCCCTTGCTGATCATCGCCGAAGACGTCGAAGGCGAGGCCTTGGCCACCTTGGTGGTCAACACCATTCGCGGCATCGTCAAAGTCTGCGCCGTGAAGGCCCCCGGTTTTGGTGACCGCCGCAAGGCCATGTTGCAAGACATCGCCATCCTCACCAACGGCCAGGTCATCAGCGAAGAAGTCGGCCTGTCCCTCGAGAAGGCAACGCTGACCGACCTCGGTTCCGCCAAAAAAGTGGTGGTCACCAAGGAAAACACCACGATCATCGACGGCGCCGGCAAAAAGGTCGACATCGAGGCCCGCATCAAGCAGGTTAAGGCCCAGATCGAAGAAGCGAGCTCCGACTACGACAAAGAGAAGCTGCAAGAACGCGTCGCCAAACTGGCCGGCGGCGTGGCGGTGATCAAGGTCGGTGCCGCCACCGAGATGGAAATGAAAGAGAAGAAGGCCCGCGTTGAAGACGCCCTGCACGCCACCCGCGCCGCGGTGGAAGAAGGCATCGTCCCCGGCGGTGGTGTGGCCTTGATCCGCGCCCTCGGCGCAGTGAAGACCCTCAAGGGTGACAACCACGATCAAGACATCGGTATCGCCATCGCGCGCCGCGCCATGGAAGAGCCGCTGCGTCAGATCGTGGCCAATGCCGGCGACGAACAATCGGTGGTGTTGAGCAAGGTTCAGGAAGGCAAAGGTAACTACGGTTACAATGCCGCGAGCGGTGAATACGGCGACATGGTGGCGATGGGTATTTTGGATCCCACCAAGGTCACGCGTTCCGCATTGCAGAACGCCGCGTCGGTGGCCGGTTTGATGATCACCACCGAGTGCATGATCGCCGAACAGCCCAAGGACGAGAAGGAAGGCGGCGGTATGCCCGGCGGCATGGGCGGCATGGGTGGTATGGACGGCATGATGTAATCGTCGCACGACGACGTCGGCCATCACCTAAAAAAGCCCCGCCGTGTACACGGCGGGGCTTTTTCTTTGGGCGTCGGGTGGTGATTTAACGGCCGAAGCTGGAGCCGTTTTTGTCGTCGTCGACCAGGCTGAGAGACAGCCCGGAGGGAGAGGCCGGCGCGGCCGCGGGTTTGGGCGCCGGCGCGACCGGTTCTTTGGGGGCGATGACCGTGGTCTCGGCCTCGGCGCCGATGCCGCGTTCCTCGAGGCTGATGCGCAACCGTAAATTATTTTGCGAGTCGGCGTTGCGCAAGGCTTCTTCCATGGTGATCTTGCCGTTTTTGTAAAGTCGGTATAAGGCGCCGTCGAAAGTCTGCATACCGATATTTTCCGACTTATCCATGATCTCCTTGATCTTGTGTACCTCGCCTTTGAGAATGAGGTCGCAGATCATCGGCGTGCCCAGCAGCACCTCCACCGCCACCGTGCGCTTACCGTCGATGGTGGGGATGAGGCGTTGTGAGACGATGCCGCGGATATTGAGCGATAAATCCATCAGCAGTTGCTTGCGGCGCTCGTCGGGAAAGAAGTTGATGATGCGGTCCAACGCCTGGTTGGCGCTGTTGGCGTGGAGGGTGGTCAGGCATAAGTGGCCGGTCTCGGCGAAGGCGATGGCGTGATCCATGGTTTCACGGTCGCGGACCTCACCGATCAGGATCACGTCCGGCGCCTGGCGCAGGGTGTTTTTCAATGCCTCGGTGTAGCTGAGGGTGTCGATACCCACCTCGCGCTGATTGACGATGGATTTTTTGTGGCGGTGCATGAACTCCACCGGATCCTCGATGGTGATGATATGGCCCGCGCTATTGCTGTTGCGGTAATCGATTAGCGAGGCCAGCGAGGTGGATTTGCCGGACCCGGTGCCGCCCACGAACAACACCAAGCCGCGTTTTTGCATGACCAGTTTGGTGAGGATGGGCAACAGCCCCAGCGACTCCCACGAAGGAATTTCGGTCTTGATGGCGCGGATCACCATGCCGAGCTGGTTGCGCTGCTGAAAAATATTGACGCGAAAACGACCCACTCCCGCCTCGGACAGCGCGAGATTCATCTCCGGATTTTTCTGAAACGCCGCGCGCTTTTCATCGTCCATCAAGGAATAGGCGATCTCGCGCAGGCGGTCGGGGGTCATGGGCGCCGGTTCCAGGGGTGTCATCACGCCTTGAATTTTCGCGGTGGGCGGGGCGCCGGTGGTGAGGTAAAGGTCGGAAGCTTCCTTCACCATCATGAATTTTAAATACTCCCGGAATTCC
The DNA here is from genome assembly GCA_963729605.1 of uncultured Gammaproteobacteria bacterium. Lineage (GTDB taxonomy): Bacteria > Pseudomonadota > Gammaproteobacteria > DRLM01 > DRLM01 > CAKKSB01. The sequence continues at coordinate 517,367 of CAVSNY010000007.1, forward strand.
ATCGCGCCTCCCGCTAAACTCGAATGATTTTGGATCAGATGACCCTAGAGGCGTATCGGCGTGGAAGGTAGCAACTTGAATGGTATGATCCGCCGCCTGAGGCGGGGATTTCGCCAAGTAAATTCGAGGGTTTCCGGTGAGTCGGCAAAGTCTTGATCCGATGTTTTTAAATGTGCCAGCGGCCTTGCGCGAGGAGACGGAACGGCTCTGGCTCCGCTATGTCGCGGCGGCCGGCGAACAGGGGATCGCCGTGCCCGCGGCGGCGGAGGTGATCGAGAGTCTGCCGCGGGTATGGGCGGCCAGCGATTTCGTGGCGCAACACTGCGTGCGTACGCCGGCCTTGCTGGCGGAATTGGCCGGCGGCGATTTGCAGGCGGTGTATCCCGAACCGGAGTACGCGCGGCGCCTGGAGTTGGATTTGACGAAGGCGGTAGACGAGCCCGCCTTGGCGCTATGCCTGCGACGATTCCGGCGCCGTGAGATGGTGCGCATCGCCTGGCGCGACCTGGCCGGCTGGGCGGATCTGCGGGAAACCCTGGGCGATCTGTCGGCGCTGGCCCGCGCCTGCCTCGAAGGCGCCTTGCGCCGTTTGGATGACTGGCAGTCCGCCGAACTGGGCGCACCGACGGGAGCGTCCGGCGAGCGGCAGGGTTTGATCGTGATCGGCATGGGCAAGCTGGGCGCCGGCGAACTCAATTTTTCCTCCGACATCGATTTGATCTTCGCCTATCCGGAGGACGGCGAGACCCGCGGCGGCCCGCGCAGCGTGACCCACGAGGACTATTTCCGGCGCCTCGGCCAGCGCCTCATCCAGGCCTTGAACGCCGTCACCGCCGACGGTTTCGTGTTCCGCGTCGATATGCGGCTGCGGCCCTTCGGCGACAGCGGCCCGCTGGTGATGAGCTTCGACGCCATGGAGGAGTATTACCAGACGCACGGCCGCGAATGGGAACGTTACGCCTGGATCAAGGCCGCCGTGGTGGCGGGTGACCGCGCCGCCGGCGAAAAACTGCTGCGGCAATTGCGACCCTTCGTGTTTCGGCGTTATCTGGATTTCAGCGCCTATCATTCCTTGCGTGAAATGAAGGCGCTCATCGCCGAGCAGGTCAAGCGCAAGGGCTTGGAGGACAATATCAAACTCGGCGCCGGCGGCATTCGTGAAATCGAATTCATCGGCCAGGCCTTTCAGCTGATCCGCGGCGGCCGCGAGACCGAACTGCAAGCACGGCCCATCCTCACCGTCTTGGAGCGGTTGGGTGCGGCGGCCTATCTGCCCGCCCATGTGGTCGCCGATCTCGCCACCGCTTACCACTTTCTCCGCCGCGCTGAAAATCGCCTGCAGGCCTACGCCGACCGGCAAACCCATCGCCTGCCGAGTGACGGCGCGGGCTGCCAGCGGCTGGCGATGGCCATGGACTACGCCGATTGGGAGAGTTTCGCGCGGATATTGCAGCATCACCGCCGCCGGGTGCACAGCCACTTCGAGCATTTATTCGCCGCGCCCGAGGAGGGTGTGAGCCGCGACGAGCAAGGGCCGCTGATGCGGCTGTGGCGGGGCGATTTGCCTGCCGCCGAGGCGGAGGCCGCGCTCTCCGGGGCGGGATTCGATGAACCCGCGGCGGTGTTGGAGCAAATCACCCGCCTGCGCGAATCCGCTACTTACCGCCATTTAACGGCGCAGGGCCGCCAACGCCTCGATTATCTGATGCCGCTGCTGTTGGGCGCGGTGGCGCAAGCCGAACGGCCGCGCGTGACCTTGAGCCGGGTGCTGGGTCTGCTGGAAAAGATCGCGCGGCGCACCGCCTATCTGGCGCTGTTGGCGGAGAACACCGTCGCCTTGTCGCAACTGGTGCGCCTGTGCGCCGCCAGTTCGTGGATCGCGGCACAGCTGGCGCGGCATCCTTTGCTGCTCGACGAGCTGCTGGACCCGCGCGTCTTGTATGTACCGCTCAATCGTGAGGCCTTGCAGCGCGAACTTGCCGCCGACCTTGAGCCGGTCGCGGCGGACGATCTCGAGCAACAAATGGAAGTGCTGCGCCATTTCAAACAGACCAACGTGCTGCGGGTGGCGGCGGCCGATTTGGCCGGCGTTTATCCGTTGATGGTGGTGAGCGACCACCTCACCGAGATCGCCGAGGTGATCCTCGGCGAGATGGTGCGTCTCGCCCGCGCCCATATGGCGGCGCGCCATGGCCTGCCGCGGTGCCGGGCCGACGGCCGCGTTTTTGAACCGGGTTTCGCGGTGATCGGCTACGGCAAGCTGGGCGGGATCGAGCTCGGCTACGGTTCCGATCTCGATCTGGTGTTCTTGCACGACAGCGCCGGCGAGGAACTGGGCAGCTCGGGCGCCAAGCCGCTCGATAACGCCGTGTATTTCGCCCGGCTCGGCCAGCGCATCATCCACATGGCCACCGCCCATACCCCGTCGGGGGTGTTGTACGACATCGACATGCGCCTGCGGCCCAGCGGCGCGTCCGGGTTATTGGTCAGCAGCATGACCGCTTACGCCGATTACCAGCGCAAGGAGGCCTGGACCTGGGAGCACCAGGCCCTGGTGCGGGCGCGGGCGGTGGCGGGCGACGCGCCCGTGGCGACGGCGTTCGACGCGGTGCGGCGCGAGGTGTTGGCGCGCCGCCGCGACCGGGCCGTGCTGCGGCGCGAGGTGCGCGAGATGCGCCAGCGCATGCGCGACGAACTCGGCCAGCGCGATCCCGCGCGCTTCGACCTCAAGCAGGACCCCGGCGGTATCGCCGATATTGAATTTATGGTTCAATATGGCGCTTTGGCGTGGGCCTGTGACCATCCGGAATTGCTCCGTTATACCGATAATATCCGCCTGTTGGAGGGTTTTGCCGGGGCCGGATTGATGACGGCGGCGGATGTCCGGTTATTGAGCGACGCCTACCGCACCTACCGGGCCAGAGTCCATCAGCTTACCCTGCAGGATGAGTCCGCGCTGGTCGGCGCCGAGGCGTTCCACGCGCTGCGCGCCGAGGTATCGCGCGTCTGGCGGATGTTGATGGAAGACCCCGGCGATCCCGTTTAGCGCATCGTCCGGCGCGTGCGCCGTATGATGTTTAATTTTGATATTTTGATATTAATGTTGAGGAGATTTGAGTCATGTCGATGGCTGACCGCGACGGCGTCATCTGGTTAGACGGCCAATTGGTGCCCTGGCGTGAAGCCAAGGTGCACGTGCTGACCCATACTTTGCATTACGGGATGGGGGTATTCGAAGGCGTGCGCGCTTATAAAACCGATCGTGGCGCCGCGATCTTCCGCTTGAAGGAGCACACCGACCGGCTGTTCCGTTCCGCCCACATCCTCGGCATGAAAATACCGTACGACAAGACGACGCTCAACGAGGCCACCAAACAAGTGGTGCGCGACAACAAGCTCGAATCGGGCTACATCCGCCCCATGTGTTTCTACGGCGCCGAGGGCATGGGCCTGCGCGCCGAAAACTTGAAGACCCACGTCATGATCGCCGCCTGGACCTGGGGCGCCTACATGGGCGAGGAGAATCTCAAGCGCGGCATCAAGGTGCGCACCTCGCTCCTACACCCGCCATCACGTCAATATCATGATGTGCAAGGCCAAGGCCAATGGCAACTACCTCAACTCCATGCTCGCGCTCAACGAGGCGCTGGCCTGCGGTTGCGACGAGGCCATGCTGCTCGACGCGGAAGGCTACGTCGCCGAAGGCAGCGGCGAGAACATCTTCATCATCCGCGACGGTGTGATCTACACGCCCGAGCTCACCTCGGCGCTCGACGGCATCACCCGCGCGACGGTCATCCAAATCGCGAACGACATGGGCCTCGAAGTCCGCGAGAAGCGCATCACCCGCGACGAGGTCTACATCGCCGACGAGGCCTTCTTCACCGGCACCGCCGCCGAGGTCACGCCGATCCGCGAGGTGGACGGCCGCGCCATCGGCATCGGCAGCCGCGGGCCCATCACCGAAAAACTGCAAACGACCTATTTTGATCAGGTGCATGGCCGGCGCGAGGTTTATCCGGAATGGCTGAGCTTGGTAGAGTAAGGCCGGGGGGAACCCGACCCGTTGGTCGGGCCGGCTGAAAAATGGGGATAAAGGAGACGGACGTGAACACGACACAGTCGGCGGGCGGCGCGGGTAAAAAAAGACAGATCGAGGCCAATGCCGAAAACCGTTATGAGGTGACGCGGGCGGATCTGCCCTTGCATTGCCCGATGGACGGCATGAGTTTGTGGAATTCCCACCCTCGCGTCTATCTGCCCATCCAGGAAACCGGCCAGGCCATGTGTCCTTATTGCGGCGCCAACTATTTTCTCGTCGATCACCCGGCCAAGTGACATCACGGGCGCAGAGTCCCACGCCGCCGCGCCGGCCGCTGGTGGCGTGGTGGTTCAGTGACGGCAAGGCGGGGCACGCCAATCAAGTGCGCGGTTTGCTGGCCGCGCTGTCCGCACGCCTGCCGCTGGAAGCCCACGCCCTGCCCGCGCTGAAAACGCCGCAGGCCCTCGCCGCCTTGCTGTGGCGGCGCGCCGTGCGCCGCGACCTGCCCATTCCGGATTTATTGCTGGGCGCCGGCCATCGCACCCATCTCTCCCTGCTCGCCGCCCGCCGTGCCCATGGCGGGCGGGCCGTGGTGTTGATGAAACCCAGTCTGCCCCGCCGCTGTTTTGATTTATGCATCGTCCCCGAACACGACGGCGTGCGGTCTTCCGCGCGAGTACTGGTGACCCGCGGCGTGCTGAACGCCATCCGTCCCGCGCCGGTGAAAAGACCGGGCAGCGGGCTGATCCTGGTGGGCGGGCCGTCGTCGCATCACGGCTGGGACGAGGCGGTCTTGCTGGAGCGGATCAAAACCATCGCCGCACATGATCCCGCGCGGCACTGGACCGTCGCCGGTTCGCGGCGCACGCCGCCCGCCACCGAACTGCGTCTGGCGGCACTCGGCCTGCTCAATGTCGATAACGTGTCGTATCGTGACAGCCGGCCGGAGTGGTTGCCCGCGCAACTGGCGACGGCGGAACAGGTGTGGGTGACGGAAGACAGCGTGTCGATGATCTACGAGGCGCTGACCGCCGGCGCGGCGGTGGGCGTGCTCGGCGTGCCGCGCCGCGGCGCGGGCCGGGTGGTGCGCGGGGTGGAGGGTTTGCTGCGTGAGCAATGGGTGACCTCGTTCGCCGCTTGGCGGCAGGGACGGGCGCTGCGGGTGCCCCAACAGGTTTTTGACGAAGCGGCGCGGTGCGCCCAGTGGATGGTCGAGCGATGGTTCAGCGTGCATTGACGGTGGTGCAGGTATTGCCCGCCGTGGAGGAAGGCGGGGTGGAGCGCGGTACCTTGGAGGTGGCCAATGCCTTGGTGCAGCGCGGCCACCGCTCGATCGTGATTTCCGCGGGCGGTCGTCTGGTGCCCCACCTCACCAAGGGCGGCAGCGAACACATCGCCTGGCCGATCGGCGCCAAGTCGCCGCTCACCCTGCGTTATGTTTCGAAGCTGCGGCGTCTGTTGCGGCAGCGGCAGGTCGACGTGCTGCACGCCCGTTCCCGCTTGCCGGCGTGGATCGCCTACCTGGCCTGGCGCGGCATCAAGCCCGCGCTGCGGCCCCACTTCGTGACCACCGTGCACGGCTTGTATTCGGTGGGCCGCTACAGCGCCGTCATGACCCGCGGCGAACGGGTGATCGCGGTGTCGCATACCGTGAAGGAATACCTGCTGAAAAATTATCCGGGCGTGCCGGAGCAGCGCATCCAAGTCATACCGCGCGGCGTCGATCACCGTTTCTATCCTTTCGATTACCGCCCCAACTCCGGTTGGCTGCGCGGGTGGTTCGCCCAGTATCCGCAATTGCTCGACGCCTTCGTGGTGACCCTGCCGGGGCGGATGACCCGCCTCAAGGGCCACGAGGATTTCATCGAACTGATAAAACGCCTGACAGCACAAGGCCTGCCGGTATGGGGTCTGGTGGTGGGCGGCGAAGACCGGCGGCGCAAGGCGTATGCGGAAGAAATCAAACAACGCGCCCAGCAGGCCGGTCTCGACAATCTCATCTTCACCGGCCACCGCAGCGATTTGCGGGAGATCTTCGCGGTCTCCAACGTGGTGTTGTCCCTCTCCACCCAGCCCGAGTCCTTCGGCCGCACCGTGCTGGAGGCGCTCAGTCTGGGCGTGCCGGTGGTGGGGTATGACCATGGCGGTGTCGGCGAGATATTGAGCGGCCTGTTTCCCGAGGGGCGGGTGCCGCTGGGCGACCTGGATGAACTCACCGCTAAAGTCATCGCCTTTCTGAAGCAAAAGCCGGCGCTGACCCAGCACGGGGATTTCACCTTGCAGCGCATGTTGGACGATACCCTGCGCGTGTATGAATCCCTGGCGATTCCCGCCGCCGGCGGTGTGTTAGCCACTCAGTCATGAGCGGTACGGTGCAAGCCTCCAGCGGTCTCCGCGATCGCTTGCGCGACTGGTGGCCGGCATTGCTCATCGGCCTGGCCTTGGCGTCCCTGCCCTTCTCGCGCTCGGTGGAGCTGTTCATCCTCATCATGGCGGTGCTGGGCGTACGGGCGCTCATCAAGCAGGGCAGGGCCCTGGCCTGGTCCGGCGGCGGGCGCTTATTCAGCGTATTGTTCCTGTTATTTTGGGTGCCGATGCTGTCGTCCATTCCCGACGCCGTACAGATGGACAGAACCCTCTTGCGCGCCTTCAGCTATGTGCGGTTTTATTTCGCCGGCCTGTTCGTGTTGCACGTGATGGCCGGGGAAGCGGCGCGGCGACGTTTGTTGAAAATCAGCGCTTTTGTGTTGTTGTTTTGGTTGGCGGACGCGCTGGTGCAATTAGTCTTTCACCGCGACCTATTCGGTTACCGTTACCTGCCCGGCCGCTTGAACGCGCTGTTCGGCGAGGAGAGCAAACGTTTCGGTTACGTGTTGGCGGTGCTCTCGCCGCTGCTGCTCGAGTTCGCGCGGCGCTATTGGCCGCGCTGGGCGCAGGCCGCCGTCGCCCTCACCTTGCTGATCGTGATCTTGCTGGCGGGCAGCCGCGCGGCGTGGATCATGTTGTTCGTGATCTTCTGCGGTTATTTTTTGATTTATCTCCGCGACCAGCCCCGCAAGGCGCTGCGCTGGCTGGGCGCCGGAGTGGTGGGCGGCCTGGCGGTGATCGTGACGGCCTATCTTTTTTATTCGCCGTTCACCCACCGCATGGACACCTCCTTGCTGGTGCTGAAGGGCGACACGGAATCCATCGACACCGCCATTTCCTTGCGCCTGCCCATCTGGGAGGTGGCGTTGAAGATGTATGCCGACCATCCGATCAACGGCGTGGGTATACGCGGTTTCCGTCATGCCTATCCGGCTTACGCCTTGCCCGATGACCCCTTCGTGTCGCCGGGGAGCACGACCGGGGCCTTGCACAGTCACCATCTGTGGCTGGAAGTCGCCGCTGAAGCCGGCAGCATCGGGTTGATCGGTCTGGTCGCGGCGATGGGCTTGCTGGTGCGGCGCTGGCGGCAAAGCCCGCGCGCCGTGCAGCGTTTGGCCCTGCCATGGATGTTGGTGTTGGCGGCCCTGCTGTTTCCTTTCAACACGCATGTGGCGACGTATTCGCTGCTGATGTCGGTGCTGTTGTGGCTGACCGTCGCCTTATACTGTGCCGCGTGCGGCGATGCCGCGGTCCGCGCCAAGGCCGGTGACGGGGCAGCGCAGTGATTGAATCTTAAAATTCCCCGCGGTTTGCCGCGGCGACAAAGCGATGGGGGATTCTCAAGGGGGGTAATCGATCCTCCCTCTTGAGCCAAGCGCGGGGATTCATTCCCCGTGCGCAGTCAGACCGGTTGAATTCAACTAATCGCGAGGAAGCGTTTGTCATGCAATCGACCCTGAAGAAAATCAGTCGGAATCTACGTGTGCCCTACAATCGCGGCGTGGCATTCCGCCGCCTGTGCGAATATCACGCCCGCCCGCGCGGCCTGGAGGAGACCGTGGACTGGGCCATGAGTTTCGGCGGCGGCGGCTATTATCTGATTAAAACCTTGCAGATCCCCGCCGAGATCACCGCCCTGGCCCGCGCCGTGGCGGCGCTCAAGCCGCGCACCATCCTCGAGATCGGCACGGCGCGCGGCGGCACCTTGCTGATCTGGTCCAGCCTGGCCGCGCAGCGGGTCATCAGCTGCGATTTACAGGACATGAGTCAGCAGCGCGAGTTGCTGGAGGCTTTGCCTCCGCCCGGTTCGTCTTGCAAGGTGACGCTGTTGTCCGGCAATTCCCACGATGCGGCCTTTCGGCGCCGGGTGGAGGCGGAATTGCGCGGCGAGCAGGTCGATCTGCTGTTCATCGACGGCGACCACACCGAGGCCGGCGTGGAGCAGGACTACCGCGATTACCATCACCTGGTGCGGCCCGGCGGCATCATCGCCTTTCACGACATCGTGGAAAAACAGCCGCTGTCCACCAATCAGGTGTACCGGTTCTGGCAACGCGTCAAGCAGGAGGCGGTGACCGAGGAGTTCGTCGCCGACCCTCAGCAATGCGGTTTCGGCATCGGCATCATCCGCATGCCGGAGTAGACATCGCGGCGGTGATCGCCTGCCGCAAGCGGGCGTTGATCGAGTCCTGGGAAAAATAATCGTCGAAGCTGCGCCGCGCCCGTGCGCCGTCCTCCGCCAGGGCCGCGCGCCGCTCGGCCAGTTCGGCCACCGCGTCCGCCAGGGCTTGCGCATCGCCCGCTTGCACCCAGTGCAGCCCGCTATTTTCTCGCGTTAACAAGGCGGGCGGATAGGCGCCGCTCCGCAAGGTGACCACCGGCCGCGCGCAGGCCAGGGCCTGGTAAACCTTGTTGGGGATGACGCGCTGTGCCTTCGGCGTCGCGCCGAAGATGCCGAGCACGATGCTCGCGCGCCGGATGCGCGCCGGGAGCTGCGGGTAGGGCAGCCAGTCTTCGAAACTCACCGTGGCCAGTCCTTGCGCGGCGCGCTCGCATTGTGCCCGCAACGGGCCGCTGCCCAGCAGGCACCAACGCAGCGGCGGGCCGCGATAGAGGCGCGCCGCTTCCACGATGATCTCCGGTCCTTGCAGCGGAATGAAGCTGCCGAAAAACAGCGCCTCCATGGGCTCGGCCCCGGCGGGCCAGGCTTGCGGGGTGAACAACTTTTCCTCGGCGCCCACCGGTACGACGTGAATCTTTTCCGCGTTCACCTCAAGCACCTCATGGAAAAACGCCGCGTGGGCCTCGGTGTCGGCGAGCACGGCGTCGGCCAGGGCGAATTGGCGTCGCTCGGTTTGCAGCAAACGCCGCGCGGCGGCGCCGTGTTCGTCGAGTTTGCCGCGTTCGAAAACCTGCTTGTCATAGGCGCTGATCAAGGGATCGAACAGCAGCGGCACGCCGCGGCGGCGCGCCCAGCGCGCGGCGGCGGCGATGTCGCGCTGACGGAAGCAGGGCACCCACACTAAATCGACGCGGTCGCGAAAACGCAGGACCGCTTCCCAGTCGCCCCAGCGGGAAAAACGCGGCTGAAAATCCAGCACCCGCCAACCCAGCGCGGCGTAACCCTGGCGCAGGATGCGGTTGCGGGAATAACTGGGGTCGGAACGGCCCCAGCACAATACGCCGCGCGGTGTAGAGGGTGTGGTATTTTTCACGGCGTGATTGTAGCAAGCCTGCCCTGCCGTGCGCGTATGAGTTGTGTGTCCTTCACGTCGCAGGCCGCGCATCGGTGCTAGACTTGGCCGAATTTATAAACACGCTACGGACCCGCCATGGAGAAGCTCTCGGTATTCGTCACCACGTTTAACAATGCCCGCACCCTGCGCGCCTGTCTGGAAAGCGTGAAGTGGGCCGACGAGATCGTGCTGCTGGATTCCTACAGCAGCGATGCCACGCTGGACATCGCCGGCGAGTTCGGCTGCCGCATCTTTCAGCATGAATTTCTCGGCTACGGCAAACAGAAACAGTCGGCCATGGAGAAGACGACTCACCGTTGGGTGTTACTGTTGGACGCGGATGAAGCCCTCTCGCCCGAGTTGCAGTCCCAAGTGCAAAAGGTCTTGCGCGAGGGGCCGCGGGCCGACGGTTACGAGTTGCCGCGGCAGGAGCAGATGTTTTGGCGCATGGCCCATTCCGGCGGCCGCATGAATTATTTCCTGCGTTTCTTCGATAAGACCAAGGGCCGTTTGAGCGACATGCCGGTGCACGCCGCGCCCAAGGTGACCGGCACCCTCCGCCGGCTGCACGCGCCGTTTTATCACTACGGCGAGGTGAGCGTGCATGAGAAGGTGGACAAGGTGAACGCCTATTCCAGCGGACTGGTGGCCGATAAACTGGCCAAGGGCCGCCGCGCCCATCCCTGGATCATGGTGTTTTATCCGCCGCTCTATTTTGTGCGCATCTATTTTTTCAAGCGCAACTTCCTCAACGGCTGGGCCGGTTTCATCGCCTCGGTGGTGAGCGCCTTTTATGTGTTTTTGAAATACGCCAAGCTTTACGAACATCAGCAACGCGCCGAACACGGCGACGGTCTTTTACCGCCGGGGGCGCCGCCTTCCAAGAAATAAGCCTCCAACGCAATGGCGCGAAGACGCAAAGAGCGAATCAGCTTTGAGTTTCACGAGGGATGGGTATCAGGTTTCGAAAATCAGCATAACGGCCGATTAACCCGGCAACTAATTTAAAGAAGAATCGAACACCACCCTGTCCGCTTCGCAGCCGGGCCTCATTAGCAAAAGAGCAAACCACCCCGGCCCTGCGGGCCACCCCTCCTTGAAAAGGAGGGGATGAACCTGTCTTGTTTCATCCCCCCCTCGCGAGCGCTTCAAAGGCCTAATAAAACCCGGAGCCGCTCAGGGTGGCAAGCGACGCCAACCACCCCGCGCCGAGGCCAATTATGCGTGGCGGGAATTCAAACCACCCCGTCCGCTGCGCGGCCCTCCTTGAAAAAGGAGGGGATGAACCTGTTTTGTTTCATCCCCCCCTCGCGAGCGCTTCAAAGGCCTAATAAAACCCGGAGCCGCTCAGGGTGGCAAGCGACGCCAACCACCCCGCGCCGAGGCCAATTATGCGTGGCGGGAATTCAAACCACCCCGTCCGCTGCGCGGCCCTCCTTGAAAAAGGAGGGGATGAACCTGTTTTGTTTCATCCCCTCCTCCCACGCTTTTCGTGGGAGGAGGGGTGCCCGAAGGGCGGGGTGGTGGGCCTATCTCCCCCCCGCACAGCGCAAACCTTGGCGAGTCCCCCGGCATGGCCGGGGGCTTGCCTCGATTAATTAAAGTCGCGAGACCGAGGTCAATTCGCACATGGAGGCGCGAAATGTTTCCTGAAGGCCACGACACATCGACATTGAAAGATCAGTCTGATTGGCATTGCGGCGGAATAGGATGAGCGGGTTCTGATATTGACGACCCATGACTTCGCGTCTTTGCATTGAATGTTTCAAACCGCGCCGAGTTGCCGCAGCGCGCTGAATACCGCTTCCGGGCTCACCAATTCCATGCAGCTGTGATGGCTGCAATGTTTGCGGTAGCAGTTGATGCAGTGGATGTCCGCTTGCAGGGCCAGCACATTGTCGCCGAGCGGTTTGACCCGGCGCGGATCGGTGGGGCCGCACACCACCACCTGCGGGGTGGGCGTGCTGGACGCGACGTGGGCGGTGCCGGTGTCGTTGGCGACGATGCAGCCGGCGCCTTCGCAAATCGGCACCAGATCCAGGATCTCGGTGAGTCCGCAGAGATTGATCACCCACTCGCCGCAGGCCTGTTGGATACGAGCGCATTCTTCCATTTCGTCTTTGGCGCCGAGGATCACGATGCGCTCATAACCCGCCTCGCGCAGATACAGGGCGAGGGCGCTGTAGCGCAAGGCGCCCCAGCGTTTGAGATAACCCGCCGCCTGACAACCGGGCAGGAACACCGCGTAGCGGGTGTCCGCGCCGATGCCGTGGCCGCGTAACAAGTCGGCGGCGCGCTGGCGGTGGCGCGGCGGCACGAACAGCGTCGGTCGCGGGGTGACGGTAGGAATGCCGCCGGCCCGCAGCGCGGCGCGCAGATGTTCGAAGGCGTGCACCGCGGGCGGCTGCGGGCCGGGCGCGACGGTGTAGGGAAAGCGGCGATGGGTGCCGAGGCGATAGGGAACCCGCGTCCCGCTGGCCAGCAGCAGGGTGTGCAGGATGCGGGCGCGGTCGGTGGATTGCAGATCGACGATCAAGTCGTAGTTTCCGCGCCGTATTTCGCGCAGCCATTGCAGCATGGCGCGCGTGCCTTTGCGCACCGGGATGGCAATGACCTTGCGGAAGCGCGGATCGTCGCGGAACAGCGGCGCCCACGGCGGCAGGGTGTTGACGTCGATCTCCGCCGCGGGAAAGGCGCGCCGCACGTCTTCCATCAAGGCGGTGCTGATCACCACGTCGCCCATCGCGCTCCACTTCATGATGAGGATGCGGCGGATGTCGCCGCGCGCGGGCAGGTCGATCACGATCTCATTCCCGGTAGACATCGGGCTCTCCCGGCGGGCGGGTCTTGAAGCGGCGGTGCACCCACAGATATTGCTCGGGGATGCGCCGCGCTTGCGCCTCGATGGCCTGATTGATGCGCGCGGCGTCGGCGTTCAAGTCGCCGCTGGGATAGCCGCTCAGGGGCGCCTGCAAGCTGATGTGATAGCCTTGCGCGCCGGGCAGGCGTTGCGCCAGCACCGGGATCACCGGCGCGCCGCTGGTCTGGGCGATGCGCGAAGTGGCGGTGATGGTGGCGGCGGGTACGCCGAAGAAGGGCGCGAAGGCGCTGAGTTTGCCGGCGTAGTTTTGATCGGGGGAGTACCACAGCGCCTCGTTGTTTTTCAGGGCGCGGTACATGGCGCGCAGATCGGTGTGGGGCACGATCGCGGCGCAGTGCCGGCGGTGCACGCGTTCCAGGATGTGTTGGTAAAGCGGGTTCTTGTGTTCGCGATACGTCACATGCAGCGGCGCGTGCAGGGCCAGCAGGCGCGCGATCAACTCCATGGTGGTGAAATGGCCCACCAGCACGATGGCGCCTTTGTCTTGCGCAAAGGCGGCTTGCAGATGTTCCAGGCCGTCCACCCGCACCAGCGGCCGCAATTTTTGCGTGGGGGCGAACCAGCTCATCGCCGTTTCCATGAAGGCGATGCCCACCGCTTCGAGGTGCTTGGCCAACAAGATCCGCCGTTCATCCTCGTTCAGCTCCGGCAGGCACAGGCGGAGATTCACCTCGGCGATGCGGCGGCGGCGTCCGCCCAGGGCGTTGAACACCCGTCCCAGCATACGCCCGAGGCCCAGCTGCGCGCGGAACGGCAGGTGCGCCAGACACCACATGACGCCCAGCCCCAGCCAGGTGGGCCAGTAACGGGGGGACAGGAAATGCGGGTTGGTGGGCGGGGTGTCGGTCACGATGAAATGGACGAAATGAATAAGCGCGCATTCTACCGGCCGCGCCCGCCGCCGCGCAAAGGCCGGCGTGTTAAGATACGCGCCAACCGGGGGGCGCGATGAAGATTCATATTCCCAATTTCGACAAGGCCCGCGTGCTGGTGGTCGGCGATGTGATGCTCGACCGCTATTGGCACGGCGCGACTTCGCGCATCTCGCCCGAGGCGCCGGTGCCGGTGGTGCGGGTCGAACAGGCCGAGGACCGTCCCGGCGGCGCGGGCAACGTGGCCTTGAATGTCGCGGCGCTGGGCGCGGCCGCCAGCCTGATCGCCGTCACCGGCGAGGACGAGGCGGCGCGCACCCTCACCCAGCAGCTCAGCGCCGCGGGCGTGGCCTGTGATTTCGAACGGTTGCCCGGCGTGCCGACGGTGAGCAAGCTGCGGGTGATCTCGCGGCACCAGCAGTTGATCCGCCTCGATTTCGAAAGCAGCCTGCCGGGTTTCGCCCCCGCGCTGCTGATCGTCCGTTTGCGCGAGGCCCTGCCCGGCGCGGACGTGGTGCTGCTGTCCGATTACGGCAAGGGCGCGCTGACGGCGGTGAGCGAATTGATCGCCGCGGCGCGCGCCGCCGGCAAGCCGGTGCTGGTGGACCCCAAGGGCCGCGACTTCAGCCTCTATCGCGGCGCGACGCTGGTGACGCCCAATCTCGCCGAGTTCGAGGCGGTGGCGGGCGCCTGCCGCGATCAAGACGAATTGGTGAACAAAGGCATGGCCCTGCTGGCGGCGCAGCAATTCGAGGCGCTGCTGATCACCCGCGGCGAACAGGGCATGACCCTGCTGCAACGCGGCAAAGAGGCCTTGCATCTGCCGACCCGCGCGCGCGAGGTGTACGACGTCACCGGCGCCGGCGACACGGTGATCGCCGCGCTGGCGGCGGCGCTGGCGGCGGGCGAATCCTTGCCGCAGGCCACCGCCTTCGCCAATCTCGCCGCCGGCATCGTGGTGGGTAAGCTCGGCACGGCCACGGTGAGCGTGCCCGAGATCCGCCGCGCCTTGCGCGAAGACTACGCGCCGGAACGCGGCGTGTTGAACGAAGAACAATTGCTGGCGGCGGCGGCCGACGCGCGCGCCCACGGCGAGACCATCGTCATGACCAACGGTTGTTTCGACATCCTCCACACCGGGCACGTCGCCTATTTGGAGGCCGCGCGCAAACTGGGCGATCGTTTGATCGTCGCGGTGAACGACGATGATTCGGTGCGCCGCCTCAAAGGCGCGACGCGGCCGGTGAATAGTTTGGATCACCGCATGGCGGTGTTGGCGGCCTTGAAGAGCGTGGACTGGGTCGTGCCGTTTTCCGAAGACACCCCGGAGCGCTTGATTTGCAGAGTGCTGCCGGATTATCTGGTGAAAGGCGGCGATTACCGGCCCGAGCAGATCGCCGGCCATCACTGTGTCACCGGGAACGGCGGCCGAGGTGATCATCGTCGATTTCATCGAAGGCCATTCCACGACGCGGATTATCGAGCGTTGCAAACTGTGAGGAAATGCCTGTGATCATCGTGACCGGCGGCGCCGGGTTTATCGGCAGCAATCTGGTGCAGGCGCTCAATGCGCGCGGGCGTAATGACGTTCTCGTGGTGGACAATCTCGAGCGCGGCGCAGAAGTTCGTCAATCTCGCCGATTGCGACATCGCCGATTATCTCGACAAGGACGACTTCATCAATCGCGTCGAAGCGGGCGGCGAGTTCGGCGGCAAGCTCGAGGCGGTGTTCCATCAGGGCGCCTGTTCCGCCACCACCGAGTGGGACGGCCGCTACTTGATGCGCAACAACTACGAATATTCGAAGCGTTTGTTGCATTATTGCCTCGCGCGGCGCATCCCGTTCATCTACGCCTCGTCGGCGGCGGTGTACGGCGCCGGCCCGGTGTTCAAGGAGGGACGCGAACACGAGACGCCGCTCAACGCCTACGGCTATTCCAAATTTCAGTTCGACGCCTATGTGCGCCGGCTGTTGCCGCGGGCGCGCAGCCAGATCGCGGGGTTGCGTTACTTCAATGTCTACGGTCCGCGCGAGAGGCACAAGGGCGGCATGGCCAGCGTGGCCTTTCATCTCAACACGCAAGCGCTGAACGGCGAGCACTTGAAGTTGTTCGAAGGTTGCGACGGTTACGGCGACGGCGAACAGCGCCGTGATTTTGTCTATGTCGGCGACGCGGTGGACGTCAATCTCTGGTTATTGGACCATCCGGCGGTGTCCGGCATTTTCAATGTGGGCAGCGGCCGCAGTCAGCCCTTCAACGACGTGGCGCGCGCGGTGATCGCCTGGCACGGCGCCGGCGGGATTGACTACATCCCCTTTCCCGAGTCCTTGCGCGGGCGTTATCAAAGTTTCACCGAGGCGGACATCGGCGCCTTGCGCGCCGCCGGTTACACCAAGCCGTTTCTCAGCGTGGAGCAAGGCGTGAAATTATATCTCGACCAACTCAATCATGATCGGGCGCGGCCGTGAACGGCTTCGATTTGCAACGGTCGGTGGCCGGGCACCGCGCCGCACGCCTCCAGGAGTCCCATATCCTGATACTGCATTTGTTGTGCGAGGGTTTGGATGCGTGAGCATTTCAGTAGCGCGATTCTCTCTCGCCAGCCTTGAGAATGGATCGCCTTGCGCTACCTCTACAGCCTGCTGCTCTATTTACTGATTCCCGCCGTCATCGCGCGCCTGCTGTGGCGCAGCCGCCGCGCGCCCGCCTATCGCCGCCGCTGGGCGGAACGTTTCGGGTTTATCACGCCCCTGCCGGTGACCGGTGTGGTGTGGGTGCACGCGGTGTCGGTGGGGGAGACCTTGGCGGCGGCACCGCTGATCAAGGCGCTGGCGGCGCAGGGTGAGCCGGTGCTGGTGACGACGACCACGCCGACCGGGTCGGATCGGGTGCGGGCGCTGTTCGGCAATAACGTGTATCACTGGTATTGTCCCTATGATCTGCCCGACGCGGCACGGCGTTTTTTGCGGCGCACCCGGCCCAAGCTCGCGATCATCATGGAGACCGAGTTGTGGCCCAATCTCTTCCACGCCTGTGCCCGTGAAAAAATTCCGTTGATCGTCGCCAATGCCCGCATGTCGGAACGTTCGGCGCGGGCCTACGGCCGGGTGGCCGCCTTCACCCGCGCGATCCTGGCCGACGTGACCCTGGTGGCGGCGCAGGGCGAGGCCGACGCCGCGCGGTTGCGGGCCCTGGGCGCGCGCGACGTGCGGGTCACCGGTAATATCAAATTCGATTTGCACCTTCCGGCCAGTCTGCTGGAACAGGCGGCGGTGTTGCGCCGCGCCTGGGGCGAGGACCGCTTGGTATGGGTGGCGGCCAGCACCCACGCCGGCGAGGACGAACAGGTGTTGGACGCCTTCGCGCGGGTGCGGCTCGCCCTGCCCGACTGTCTGCTGGTGCTGGTGCCGCGCCACCCCGAGCGTTTCGACGAGGTCGCGGCCTTGTGCCGTCAGCGCGGTTTCGCCGTGGCGCGCCGCAGTGAACAACCGCTGTGCGATAGGGAGACGGCGGTGTTTCTGGTCGATCGCATGGGCGAGCTGCCGGTGTTTTACGCGGCGGGCGACGTGGCCTTCGTCGGCGGCAGCCTGGTGGCCACCGGCGGCCACAATGTGCTGGAGCCCGCCGCCCTGGGCAAGCCGGTGCTCGTGGGGCCGCATACCTTCAATTTTCTCGACATCACCCGCCAATTGATCGCCGCGGGCGGGGCGGTGGAAATAAGCGATGCGGAGCAATTGACCGAAGCGGCGCTGCGTTATCTGGCCGACGCCAATCTGCGCGATACCGCCGGGCACCGGGGTCGCGCCTTGGTGGAAGAAAACCGCGGCGCGTTGGCGCGCTTGCAGAGCTTGCTCAACGAGTATCTGCGGCCGTGAATGAGTCCGCCGCCGAACATCGCCGCTTTACCCTAAGGAACCAGTGATTTCAAAGGTTCCTTGGACGCAAGGATGTGCGTGCATTTTCAATGGCGTTATTGAAAATGAAGGGGAGCGAGAATCCCATTTTCGCTCCCCCGTGTTCTGAAAATTCCAGGGTGGAATTATCCAGCGCCCCCCTAAAAAACCGCGGATGCAAATCAGGGAGATCACAGGGAAGCGGGATGTTGCGGCATGGACGAATTCACCTGTCGTTGCCGAGGACGCGAAGCCGTTTGTTTTACTCCGGGTCCTCTGTGGCCAACTGCTTTTTTCGGTGTTTTCTCAATTCAGCCAGCGATTGATCTCTTCGAGGTCCTTGACTTCGAGCAGGCCCGCCGCCTGCCGCAGGCGCAGGATGCTGAGGATGTAGTCGTAACGCGTCCGCGCGTAATTGCGCTGGGCGTCGAAGAGATTGCGCCGCGACTGCACCACGTCGACGATGGTGCGGGTGCCGACTTCATAACCCGCCTCGGTGGCCTCCAGCGCGCTCTCGCTGGAGATTCGCGCCTGTTTGAGTGCGTTGACGCTGCTGATGTTGTCGAGCACGTTGAGGTAGGCGCTGCGGGTCTGGCGGTCGACGGCGCGCCGCTGTTGCTCGAGCGCCTCCTTGGCCTGGATCAAACGGTATTGGCCCTCGCGGACGCGGGCGGAGGTGCCGCCGCCTTCGTAGAGCGGCAGGCGTAATTGCAGGCCGATGCTGCTGTCGTACGATTCGCTGGCGCCGAAGCGGCCCGCCCCCACGTCGCTGTAACCGTAGCTGGCCACCGCGTCGAGGGTGGGGTAGTGGCCGGCGCGGCGCAGCTTCATCTCTTCGCGGGCGGCGTCCACGGCGAACTGCGCGGCGATGAATGACAGATTCTGTCTGCCGGCGTTTTCCAGCCAGACGGTCATGTCGGCCGGCTCGGGGGTGAGCAGGGGGATGGTTTCTCGCAGGGTGGCGAGGGTGGCCGGGCTGTAGCCGGTGGTTTCCCGCAGTTCTTCCCGGCTGATGGCGAGGCGGGTTTCCGCGGCAATTTCCCGCGCGACGGCGAGGTCGTAGGCGGCCTGCGATTCGTGCACGTCGGTGATGGCGATCAGCCCTACCTCAAAACGCTGTTTGATTTGTTCGAACAGCCGCTGATTGGCGTTTTTTTCGGCGCGGGCAAATTCCAGGTCGTCGGCCGCGGCCAGGACATTGAAATAGAGGTCGGCGGTGCGCACCACCAGGTTCTGCCATTCGGCGTCGTAATTGGCGAGGGCCTGGCCGATGGCGGCGTCCGCTTGGCGCAGGCTCACGAAATAGTCGCGGCGGTAAAGCGCCTGGTTGAGGTTGAGGCTGTAACTCTTGGTGGTGGAGTTAAAAGTGCCGGGCTGGAATAAGGGGCTGTTGCTGTTTTCGATCTCTTGCCGTTCGCGGGAGAGGCCGGCGGTGGCGGTGAGCTGCGGCAGTAATCGGGCTCGGGCCTGGCTCTTGGTTTGTTCGACGGCCTGATAAGCGGCCTCGGCTTGCCGCAATTGCGGGTCGTTTTCCGCCGCCCGCTGATAGACCTCCAGCAGCGTATCGGCCGATGCGATGCCGGGCAGGGTGGCGAGGGCCACGGCGCTGGCGAGGAAAACGGCTCGAATCCGGGACACGGGGCTTCCTTTGGCTTTGTTGTTTTTAATACGTCGGCATGTCCGGGTCCACTTCTTCGGCCCAGGCATCGACGCCGCCGGCCAGATTGAGGACGTTGCTGAAGCCGATCTGGATCAGATAGCCGGCCACCCGCGCGCTGCGTCCGCCGTGGTGGCAGATCACGATGGTCTCCTGCTCGGGGTCGAGGTCGGCGCTGGCCTCGGGTATCTGATTCATGGGGATGTGCCGCGAACCCTCGATGCGGCAGATGGCCCATTCGTGGGGCTCGCGCACGTCGAGCAAAAGGGGTTTCGGATCGGCCGTCTCAAGGTAGGTTTTGAGTTCGGTGGGGGTGATTTCTAACATCGCGCTGCCCTAGGCCTGTCGGTTGAATGGGGGATAGGCCTAGCTTAATAGGTGGTCTCTCAGAAAACAAACCGGGGCGGCTGCGGCGCGTTGATCAAAGGCGGCAGCACCGTTTCAAACAGGGTGCGCTCGTTCCAGCTCTCCTCGCCGATGCGGGTGATCAGTCGGGCGGTCATCACCGGGGCGTCGCCGGTGATGACGAACAGCCGGCCGCCGGTTTTGAGGCTGCGGCGCAGGCCGTCGGGCAACACCGGCAAGGAACCGGTCACGGCGATGACGTGGTAGGGGCCGTGTTGTTCCCAGCCGCGGCTGGCGTCGCCGACGTCCAGGGTGACATTGGCGATGCCGTGGGCCGTCAGTTTGTGGCGGGCCCGCTCCGCGAAGTCGGCATGGATGTCCACGCTGTACACCTGTTTGGCGCAGCGGGCGAGCAGGGCCGTGAAATAGCCGCTGCCGGTGCCGATCTCCAGCGCCGATTCGCCGGGCTGGACATTGAGCGCCTGCAGCATGCGCGCCTCGACCTTGGGCGCCATCATCACCTCGCCGTGTTCCAGCGGGATGTGGGTATCGGCGTAGGCCAGGCTGAGGTAGGCGGCGGGCACGAAGGCCTCGCGGGGCAGGCTGTCGATCAGTTCCAGTACCCGTTGATCCAGCACGTCCCAGGGGCGGATCTGCTGTTCGATCATGTTATGGCGGGCTAGCGCGAGATTCGGCGTCACGTGGATATCCTATGAATACAAAACCCGTCCAAGGTTAAGCGGTTTGCGGGTGGCAGGCAAGGGTGCGGGCGCGGCGCCGCCACGGCCGGTCGCGATAAAAAATATCGCCGGCAAGGCGCCAGGAAAGACTTTTCTTTGAGCGGGCTCGATTCGGCCGCCGTTTGACGCCGTTATCTTGCAAATCCGGGGCGCTTGCTATAGCTTGAACCCTCCCCGGCGGGTGCTTTCCCGCCGGCTGGCTAGGGGTGCCTCGCGCAGCGGGGCTGAGAAACACCCTTTGAACCTGATCCGGTTGAGACCGGCGTAGGGAAGCCGCGCCTCCGCCGCCGCCCTTGCGTCCATCATCTTCCCTTAAATTCGAGAACCTGAGAGGACTGCGATATGAGCGCACGACCCGATTTATTTTTGAGCAATACCGCCGCGGTGGATCAGGCCGCGATCCAGCCGTTCCCCAATTCGCGCAAGATTTACGTGCAAGGCAGCCGCGCCGACCTGCGCGTGCCGATGCGCGAGATCAGCGTGACCGACACCCGCGCCAGTCGAGGCGCCGAGAAAAACGCGCCGGTCACGGTGTACGACACCTCCGGCCCTTACACCGACCCGCAGGTGAGTATCGATCTGCGCAAAGGCCTCGCCGACGTGCGCGGGCGCTGGATTGAAGAACGCGGCGACACGGAAATCCTCCGCGAGCTGACCTCGGAATACGGCCGCCGCCGCGCCGATGACGCCGGCCTCGACGCGCTGCGTTTCGAGCATCATCGCCGCCAGCCGCGCCGCGCCAAGTCCGGCATGAATGTCAGTCAAATGCATTACGCCCGGCGCGGCTTGATCACCCCGGAAATGGAATACGTGGCGATCCGCGAAAACATGCGGCTGGATCAGCACCGCGAATTGCTGGCCCAGCAGCACCCCGGCCATTCCTTCGGCGCCAGCCTGCCCAAGGAGATCACGCCGGAATTCGTGCGCAGCGAAGTCGCGCGCGGACGGGCGATCATTCCGGCCAACATCAACCACACCGAACTGGAGCCGATGATCATCGGCCGCAACTTCCTGGTGAAGATCAACGGCAATCTCGGCAACTCGGCGCTGAGTTCGTCCATCGAAGAAGAAGTGGAGAAGATGACCTGGGGCATCCGCTGGGGCGCCGACACCATCATGGACCTCTCCACCGGCAAGAACATTCACGAGACCCGCGAGTGGATCATCCGCAACGCGCCGGTGCCGATCGGCACCGTGCCGATTTATCAGGCGCTGGAGAAGGTCGAGGGCAAGGCCGAGGAGCTGAACTGGGAAATTTTTCGCGACACCTTGATCGAACAGGCCGAACAGGGCGTGGACTATTTCACCATTCATGCCGGCGTGCGGCTCGCTTATGTGCCGCTCACCGCCAAGCGCCTCACCGGCATCGTCTCGCGCGGCGGCTCGATCATGGCCAAGTGGTGTCTCGCCCATCACAAAGAAAATTTTCTTTACACGCATTTCGAAGACATCTGCGAGATCATGAAGGCCTATGACGTCTCCTTCTCGCTGGGCGACGGCCTGCGGCCCGGCTCGATCTACGACGCCAACGACGCCGCGCAATTCGGCGAGTTGGAAACCCTGGGCGAGCTGACGCAAATCGCCTGGAAACATGATGTGCAGACCATGATCGAAGGCCCCGGCCACGTGCCCATGCACATGATCAAGGAGAACATGGATAAGCAGCTCGCGGTGTGCGGCGAGGCGCCGTTTTATACCTTGGGGCCGCTGACCACCGACATCGCCCCCGGTTACGATCACATCACCTCGGGCATCGGCGCGGCGATGATCGGCTGGTTCGGCACCGCCATGCTCTGTTACGTCACGCCCAAGGAGCATCTGGGCCTGCCCAATAAGGACGACGTCAAAGAAGGCATCATCACCTATAAAATCGCCGCCCACGCCGCCGACCTCGCCAAGGGCCATCCCGGCGCGCAGATCCGCGACAATGCCTTGTCGAAAGCACGGTTCGAATTCCGTTGGGAAGATCAATTCAACCTCGGCCTCGATCCCGACCGCGCCCGCGCCTACCACGACGAAACCCTCCCCAAGGATTCGGCCAAGGTGGCGCATTTCTGCTCGATGTGCGGGCCGCATTTCTGCTCCATGAAGATCACCCAGGACGTGCGCGATTACGCGGCCAGCCAAGGCGTGTCCGAGGAAGAGGCCTTGCACAAGGGCCTGGAGGAAAAGGCGGTGGAATTCGTGCGGGAAGGGTTGGCGCTGTACAAGAAGGCGTGAGGTCCGTCTGCGCAAGCGGGTCGCGCTGAACCGGCCGCCGTGCTGCTCCGCCTATTTTATTTCGATAAGGTGAGGGCCGGCGGCGTTCAGCGCGCATTAACCCGCGCGGATATAGACTGAGCTGAATTGAACCGACGGCGGTTCATCGCGGTCGTGACCGAGGGGAGGGATGATGGGCAGATTTTTATGCGCGCTGGTGCTGCTGAGCCTCCCGCCCGCCACGCTGCTGGCCGACTCCTCGTTCAAATGCGGCAACCGCATCGTCTCCCTCGGCGACAGCAAGGCCGAGGTGCTGATCCGTTGCGGCGCGCCGGATTGGCAGGACGATTGGACCGAATACCTCGTCGAAAGCCTGTCCGCCGCCGCGGAACGGCGAATCTCCATCGCGCGCGAGGTCTGGTTGTACGATCTCGGTCCCACGGCCTTTCAACGCATCCTCACTTTTGAGAACGGCCGCTTGCAGGACATCGCCACCGGCGGGCGGGGTATCGCCCCACCGGGCCGGCCGGGGCAGGATTGCGGTTTCGATACCCTGGACGAGGGCCTGACTCAATATGAAGTGCTGCGGCGCTGTGGCCGGCCCTTCTTCGCCGATTCCCGTTATGAAGAAAGTTTATTGGCGCGCGACGAGATGAGCCGGCGTTTGATTAATAAACGCATCGATGAGTGGACCTATAATCTGGGACCCAATCAGTTCATGCGGATTTTAATCTTTGAAGGCGGCCGGCTGTCGCGGGTGGTTTCCGGAAACCGCGGAGAATAGCCGGGTCCCGCGCCGGCGATACGCCGCGGTGCGGAAAGACCGTCGGCTGTTCCCTGGAGGTGGATTGCGCGTCGTTGCTTGCCGCGCGGCGAATCTTCAGGACTTCTCGTCTTCCTCGTCCCAGTCGGCATCGTCCTCTTCGATGTCCTCGATCGGCAGGGCCTCCAAGGCGTCGTCGTCGGTTTTCTTGGCCTTGGCTTTCGCCGGTGGCGCGCGCTCGGGCACGATCAAGGTTTGGGTGACCCGCGGCGTGAAATTGCGCAGGACATCGCCGTAGGTTTGCTTCAGTTCGTCGGCCAGTTTGGCCTCTTTGTCTTTCAGCTCGCGCAGCTTGGGTTCGACGATCTGGCGGTTATATTCGAGTATTGCCTTCCGTGCGAGGTTGTAGAGGTAAAACGTCTCCGGATTGCCCGTGTCGAGCTTGCGATCCAGGAGGACCGGGCTGCTCTTGGCGCCCGCTTCAAGATAACCGTACCAGTGTTGCTTGTCGTTCATTGTCCTGAGGTGTCTTTAGTTAGGTTGAGTCATGGTTGTTCCCTTCACGGCCGGCGGCCCGTCGCGCCCGTCCGGTCCGTGCACACTCTACCTCGCCGGCGGAAGCTCGGCCCGCCGCCAGTGTGAGGCGGTCAAAATAATAACGTGATTGTCGCGCTTGTATAGCCCCCCTGGATGATTGGTGTCTGGCTCGGTTATCGGTTGCTGATCCGCGTCCCTTAGGCCGTACGGTATTTTTAAAGACGCGCCGGTCGGCTTGGCCGTTTTCCGTAACGGGTCTTTATCACACGTCGATTAGTGTTATTCGGATGCGCCTTTAAATGAATGCGATGTTTTGCCCGCCGCAAGACGGGGAAGAGACTGGCGTTGGGGGGCGCGCGGCGTCACCGGAAAAGCGATTTGATGTAACAGTGATATATTTATTGTTTTTTGTTAGAAGGGCTTGGCGGCTCGAGCGGCGAATATTCATGCCCCTTGGTTCGCGGCCGATTATTTAAGGGTGCTGTCAGGGGTAAACCAGTCAAAAAACTGGGTTTTAGTTTGCTCGCGGTCAGCCGTCAAGAGAGGGCAGGTTGTGCGCCGCTACCGGATGATTAAGTTGATGAAGTCTTCAGAAAGGAACGATGTGACGCGATCATTGGCGGGTGAACGCCCTCAGGCGAATTGGGATGATGATATCCGCGCCGGGCAGGGCCGCGATCCCGGGAGATGCTGATGAGCGTGACCCTTGCCCGGAACTGGGAGCTTGCCCCTCGCCCCGTGGCCATGACGCTGATCGGCGTCGTGGTGCTGTTCATCGTCGGCGACTATGTCCTGCCTTTCAGCCAGGAGGCGAGGCATTGGTGGACCGATGCCTTCTGGACCGCGATGTCCTTGGCGGCCGCGCTGCGCTGTTTCGCGGTGGCGCGCGCCTTGTCAGGTCGATTGAGCCTGGCCTGGTGGATGTTCGGCGCGGGTTGCTTCGCGTGGTTCGTGGGCATGGTGGTCTGGAATTACCTGGAATTGGTGGTCGGAGAACTGACGCCGTTTCCCGCGTTGTCGGATATAGGATTTTTGCTGCTCGCGCCCTTCGCCGCCGCGGGGCTGTTTTATTACCGGGCCGAAAAGCGCAGCGCGCAGTTCACCTTGATGGAGTTCAGCCAATTCGGCATTTTCATCGCGTGCCTGGTCGCCGCGCACGTGGTGATTTTCTACCAACCGATCCTGGACCACCGGCATGAGGATATGTATGTCGTCACCGCCCTCGCTTATCCGGTGTTGTATCTCGCATTGATCATCTACGCCATCACCAGCCTGTATTTCTATGCCCATGGCCCGGTACGGCAGGTACTGGTATACGTCGTCGCGGGAATCGCCGTGCAAGTGATCACCCATATCCTCTACGCCTATGCCTTGCTGGGACAGACTTATGAGGCGGGTAATTATCTGGACGTGGGATGGATCGCCGGTTTCGCGCTCATTTATTACGCCGCGGTCAAGCAGGCCAAACTGGTTTCCAACGACATGGAGATGAGCGAACGCACCTTCCCCCGCGAGTTGCGTTTCGGCCGCATGATGTCGCCCCTGGCGCTATTGACCACCGTGCTGGTGGTGGTGGTGTTCCGCGACAATCTGCGGCCCGAGATGATCGATATCCTCATCCCGGTGGTGGTCTGTCTGCTGATCTGTCTGGCCTTGCGTGAATGGGCCAGCAGCCAGTTGGAAGAAAGCCTCAATGACGCCGTGCGGTCTTCCGAGGAAAAGTTGCGGCAGACCGCGCGAGTGGCGCCGGTGGGTATTTTTCGGACCGACGCCAAGGGCGAGTGCGTCTACGTCAACGCGTATTCCTGCGAGCTCATCGGCTTGACGCCGGCGGCCTGTCTGGGCCACGGCTGGATGCATTCATTACATCCGGACGATCGCGAGCGGGTCATCGATCAGTGGTTGGCGGCGGTGGCCTGCGCGGGGAATTTTCGCGACGAATACCGCTTGATCCACGCCAGCGGCGAGATGGTCTGGGTGTTGGGCGCGGCGGTGCCGGAGCGCGACGGTTCGGGCAAGGTCATCGGCTACGTCGGCAGCGTCATGGATATCACCGCGCGCAGGGAAATGGAGCAGGCCCTGCGTGAATCGGAAGAACGCTTCCGCAAGGTGTTCGCCTCCAGCCCGGTGCTGATCAGCATCACGCGCAAGAGCGACGGCGCATTCCTCGACGTCAACGCCGCGTTTTTGGAGACCACCGGCTGGCGGCGCGATGAACTCATCGGCCGCACCGCGTTGGACATAAAGCTGTGGATGGCGCCGCAGGACCGGGCGCATATGCTGGCGCGCCTGCAATCGGAGGCGGAATTGAGCGGGGCGGATTGGTGCCTGCGGACCAAGACCGGCGAGATTCGCGACGTATTGGGGTCGATCGAGGTGGTGAGCCTGGGCGGCGAGGATTGCATCGTGGTGGTGGCGCAGGACATCACCGATCGCAAGCGCACCGACGCGCAAATGCTCAAATTGTCCAGCGCCCTGGAACAGACCGCCGACGCGGTGATGATCACCGATCGCCACGGCGTGATCGAATACGTCAATACCGCCTTCGAGCAGATCACCGGTTATCAAAGCGACGAGGTGCGCGGCAAGCAGCCGAATATCCTCAATTCCCAAAAGCAGAGTCAGGAGTTCTATCGCGATATGTGGGCCAGCATCCTGGCCGGCAAGATCTACAGCGACGTCTTCATCAACAAAAAGAAGGACGGCACGTTTTATTACGAGGAAAAAACCATCACGCCGCTCAAGGATGAGAAAGGTGTCATCAGTCATTTCGTCAGCACCGGCCGCGACATCACCGAGCGCATGCAGACCCAGGAACGTTTGCAGTTTCTCGCCCATCACGATGTGCTGACCGAGCTGCCCAATCGCAGCCTGTTTCTCGATCGGCTCAAACAATCCCTGGCCTACGCCCGCTGGCACGCGCGGCTGGTGGCGGTGTTGTTTCTCGATATCGACCGTTTCAAAAATATCAACGACACCCTCGGCCACGAGGCGGGCGACTGTTTATTGCAGGAACTGGCGGTGCGGCTGGGCGGCTGTCTGCGCGAGCGGGATACCGTGGCGCGCTTCGGCGGTGACGAGTTCGTGATTTTGTTGAACGACGTGGCGGAGGCGGGCGACGTCAATCTGCTCGCGCAAAAAATTCTCGATGTGTTGAAGCCGCCGTTCTCGATCAACGAGACCACTTTGCACGTCACCGCCAGTATCGGCATCAGTCTGTTTCCCGGCGACGGCGATGATTCGGGCAGTCTGCTGCGCAACGCCGACAACGCCATGTACCGCGCCAAGGAATTGGGCCGCAATAACTATCAGTTTTATTCCTCCGAGATGGGCGCCCGCGCCCTGGCGCGCCTTACCTTGGAAAACAGCCTGCGCCGCGCTTTGGAGAACAAGGAGTTCGTGCTGCATTATCAGCCGCAGGTGGACGCCCGCGATGGACGGGTGGTGGGCGTCGAGGCCTTGCTGCGCTGGCAACATCCGGAACTGGGGCTGATGCCGCCCTTGGAATTCGTGCCGCTGCTGGAAGAGACCGGCCTGATCGTCCCGGTCGGCCAGTGGGTGCTGCAAACCGCCTGCGAGCAATTGGCGGCTTGGCGGCGGCAGGGCTGGCCGAGTCTGCGCATGGCGGTGAATATCTCCAGCCGCCAGTTCGAACACGCCAGCCTGCCGGGCACGGTGGCAGAGGCCTTGTTTTCCTGCGGGCTCGCGGCGGCGGATTTGGAGCTGGAAATCACCGAGAGCATTCTGATGCATCAAGGCCCCGCGACGGCTTCGGCCTTGGAGGCCTTGACTGTTTTAGGCGTGCGGCTCGGCATGGATGATTTCGGCACCGGCTATTCGTCGCTGGGTTATCTGCGCCGATTCCCTATCGACACCTTGAAGATCGACCGTTCCTTCATCCGCGACATCCCCGGCGACACGGAAGACGCCGCCATCACCCACGCGATCATCGTGATGGGCCAGAGTCTGAAGTTGGAACTGGTTGCCGAGGGCGTGGAGACCGCCGAGCAGCGGGCCTTCCTGCTTTCCCATCACTGTCATTTGATGCAGGGCTATTTCTTCAGCCCGCCGTTGCCGCCGGAGGGTTTGACGCGTTACCTGGCCTCGGTGCAAGGCGGGCAAGGGATGGGGATTTGAGCGGGCTCTGCGCCCGCGCGCTCCTTAGGTTTTAAGGAACCTCTGATTTATTAGAGGTTCCATGCGGTGCAGGGATGCGCCGCCTTTCTCGAACACGTGCGTGTTCGAGAAAGGCGGAAAACAAAAATCCCATTTTTTGGTTTTCGTCTCTGAAAAATCCAGGGATGGATTTTTCAGAGCTTACTTAAGTGCAGCCGCCAAGACCGAGCGCCCAGTTTTTTCTTTTGGTCGATGAATTTTTCCTGGCGTGTTGGCCGGCCGATCGGCTTGCACCGTCCGGCGCGCGGCTATCGCAAATTCAAGGGGTCGGCGGGGTCCACGCCGTTCATGAAGGGCAGGCGGCGGTCCTGGTTAGTGATCTGGTACACCTTGCCCATCCAGTTGTTGATCACCGCTTCGGCGGTGTCGTGCCAGGTATTGTCGAGATCGGGCAGGAGCACGCTTTCCGGCAGTTCCGGCGCCGGCGCGTGACCTTGCCGCGCGGCGTTGACCCGTTCCTTGTGTTCGTCGAGTATCGCCTGGCCGCGCGGGGTGAAGTAGTTTTCCGGGAAGGGCGGATAATCGTCGCGGGCGCCTTCGACATAACGTCCCACCTCGCGTTTGTATTCCTTGAGCAGGCTGATGGTGTCGTATTCCGGATGGCCTTGGAAGAACACCAGGCGGAACAGATCCTCGCTCACCGCGAGGTGCACGCCCGCTTCCTTGCTCTCCACCAGCACTTGCAGGCCCGCCGCCTCGAATTGGGCGCGGCCCACGTCGTTGAAACGCGAATGGGGTACGTCGAAACGGGTGTTGATGCCTTGCGCCAGCGGGTGATGCAAATCCACTACCCGGTGCGAGAACACGCCCCAGCGCTTGTAGCCGAGGTGGCGGCGCTTCTGGCCGTAGCGGAATTGCAGCACCGCATGGGTGGCGAGACAGGAACAAAGGGTGGAGGTGACGTTGTCGTAGGCCCAGTCGATCACCTCGATCAGCGGCCGCCAGAACGGTTCCAGGGCGAGGTCGGGCTGGGTGACGTTGGCGCCGGTGATGATCAGCGCGTCCAGGCCGTCGGCCTTGATCTGTTCGAAACTCTCGTAATATTGCCCGATATGCGCGCGCCCCTCCGGCCCGCGCGCGAGTTCTTTGAGCGTGAAGGGGTGCATGTAGAATTGGGCGATCTGATTGCTCTCGCCCACCAGCCGGAAGAATTGGCGCTCGGTGGCGGTGAGCGCGGCGTCGGGCATCATGTTGAGCAGGCCGATGTGCAGCTCGCGGATGTCCTGTTGCAGGGCCGCGTCGCGGGGCAGTACGGCGCCGCCTTCTTTTTGTATCCGTTCGAAGGCGGGAAGTTGGGAATTGGCGACCAGGGGCATGTCAGTTTGCTCGCGGGCTGATGACTGAAGTCACGATTGTTGTTCCACCGCCGTTTCCACCAACCGCAGAAAATCGGCCTCGGTCTCGACCTCGGCGAGTTGGGTGGTGGTGATGGTGTATCCGTATTGTCCGGCGATGGCTTGATAGCGCGGGATGCGCGAATAAAACAGCCGCGGGAACATCCAGCGCACGAAATCGTCGGGGTCTATCATCGCCACGTAGGACAGGTCGCGCTCGCGCATGTAGATGTCGAGCTGCTCGACGAGAAAGGTCTCGCGGTAATAAAGCGGTTTGGGCGCCGACACGGCGCGGCGGATCAGTTCCTGTTCGTCCTGTTCGGTGGCCTTGATGTAGAGGATCAGACTGTGCTCGGCGAGCACTTGCAGCGCCTCGGGGTCGTCGAGCTCGCAGACACTGCCGCCGGCGTCGTTGACGAAATGGCGATAACCGTAGATATCCTGAGCCTTGCGGATGAATTCCGGCACGTCCTTCATCGCCGCGATCTCGGCCTGGCGGTGCAGCTCCTGGCGGCGCTTGAATTCCTTGAGCGGCAGACCGCCCTGTTCCGGGTCGCCCAATTTGCCGAGGAAACTCGACACCGGGCGGAGATTGTCGACGGTGATGTTGTTGACGATGTAGATCGAATCCGAGCGCAGCAGGTCGCGCAGGAAGGGAATGGCCATGGCCTGCTGCTTGATGTTGTCGAGGATGGGTTCGTCGAGATAACGGGTGCCGATACGGTAGTCACCCGAATAGTGGAACCAGTTGTGGGCGCGCAGCATCACCGACAGGCAGGTCTTGCCCACCCCGGACATGCCGAGCAAGGTGATGCACTTGTGTTCCCAGTTGCGGAATTGGTCGACGCTCAGCTTCACGGTTCTGCTCCAGGCGGCGACGTGCCGCGTCGGCTATTGTGTCAGATGGGCGCGTCAATGAAAAATAGGCCGGGCCTCGGTAAAGGAGCGAGCAGATGATTCATACCACGCTGATTACGCCGGCCGTGCTGGCGGCGCATCTCGATCATCCCGGCTGGGTGGTGATCGACTGCCGCTTTTCCCTGACCGATCCCGCCGCGGGGGAGCGCGCCTATCGGGAGGGGCATATCCCGGGCGCGCGTTACGCCCACCTCGATCGCGACCTCACCGCGCCGGTCACCCCGGCCAGCGGTCGTCACCCCTTGCCGGCGCCGGAATGGCTGGCGGTCAAACTCGGCGTCTGGGGGGTGGCCGCCGACAGTCAGGTGGTGGTGTATGACGACGCGGGCGGCGCCTTTGCCGCGCGGCTGTGGTGGCTGTTGCGCTGGCTGGGCCACGCCGCGGTCGCCGTGCTCGACGGTGGTCTGCCGCGCTGGCGGCGTGAAGGCCGGCCGGTGAGCGAGGCGCTGCCGTCAGTTATGGCGGTGACGTTCACGCCGCGCGCCGCCCTCGGCCAGGCCGTCACCGTCGAGCGGCTGCAACGGGAATTGGCGGCGGGCGAGGGCGTGGTGCTGGACGCCCGCGCGCCGGCGCGTTTCTGCGGCGAGGTCGAGCCCATCGATCCGGTGGCGGGGCATGTGCCCGGCGCGCGCAACCGGCCGTTGCAGGACAATCTCGACGGGCAGGCGTGTTTTCTTGCCGCCGGCGAACTCCGGCGCCAATTCCAGCAACTGCTCGGCGCGACGCCGCCGGAGCAAGTGGTGCATATGTGCGGTTCCGGCGTCACGGCCTGCCACAATCTGCTGGCGATGGAGCACGCCGGTCTGCCCGGCTCGCGGCTGTACGCCGGTTCGTGGAGCGAATGGATACGCGACCCGGCGCGGCCGGTGGCGCGGGGTCGTCGCGATGGGTAGCCGCGGTTATAGTTATTCGTATTCCGAACGGCGCCGTCTGCGACGGCGGGAGGACAGGTATGTCGATGCGAGATGAACGCAAATTCATTCATGTGGTGGACGGTGAAGACCGGATCATTGCCGTCAACCCGGCGTGGCGTGAATTCGCCGAGGAAAACGCCAGCCCGGCCCTGGCGGCCGCGGTAATCGGCCGGCCCTTGTGGGAGTATATTTGCGATCCCGACACCATCCATTTGTATCAAGTATTGCTGGAGCGGGCGCGGAAGGGCGCCAAGCCGGCGCGAGTCCCGTTTCGTTGCGATTCACCGACCCTGCGCCGTTTCATGGTGATGGAGTTGATCCACCAAGAGGACGGATCGGTACGGTTTACTTCCTGGATGGATGGCCAGGAAGCGCGTCCTTTTATGGCCTTGCTCGATCCCGCGCAGGCGCGCGACGAGGCCCTGTTGAAGATGTGCGGCTGGTGCAAGAAAATCGAGGGCGCGGACGACGAGTGGCTGGAGGTGGAGGCCGCGGTGGCGCGGCTCGGCTTGTTCGATGCGGTGACGGTGCCCCGGCTTACCCACACCATGTGTCATGCTTGCTACGCCCGCTTGTATGAAGACGATGCCGAGGAATCCTCCTGAAGCGACAGCGCCGGGCGGGCTGCCCCCGCGGAATAAATTTTTTATTTGATGATTCTGGCGTCCGGCCGCACGGCGGGTTACTCTGTTCATGGATCTCGCGGCGGGCGGCGCATCGGCATCGATGCCGGCCTCGACCTTGGATCTAGCCGTTGCTGGATGTCCGCGAACCGGGTTTTACCGGACTTGCGGCGCCCTCGACCCACCCGGCCCGTCCGGTCATGAAGTAGGCGAGAACGGCTTCAAAGGCAATTCGCGGCCACACGGTCGGCGCGGCCGCGCTTCGTAAGACTTATCACCCAATCCTTGAAGGAGAAAATCATGAAATTGATGCGGCGTATGGCGCGGAGCGTATGTGGGGTGCTCATCATGAGCGTCATGATGTTGAGCATACAGGCGCCGGCCGTGGCCGGTATGGTGGGTACCGGCGAAGTCATCGCGCAACAGCAGCAGACGCTGGACCGCGGCCAGTTGCTCGGCGCCCTGGCGCAAGAGGACGTGCGTGCGCAGCTGGTGGCCTTGGGCGTGGATCCCGAGCAGGCCGCGGCGCGGGTCGCCGCGCTCAGCGACGAGGAACTGCAACTCCTCGCCGCGCAAATGGACGAGATGCCCGCCGGCGGCAGTGTGCTGGGCGTTGCGGTATTCATCTTCCTGGTGCTGCTGGCCACCGACATCCTCGGTTTCACCGACGTCTTTCCCTTCGTGAAGAAAACGGTGCATTGAGCGCCGCGCGTGCCGGTCGGGTGAGGCGCCGGTGCGCCGCCGCCCGGGGCTGGCCGGGCGCGCTGTTGCTGGTTCTGCTGTTGAGCGCCTGCGCGGCGCCGCTCCAATCCACCGCCTGGCGGCAGGCGCCGCCCGACCACCTCCGCCAGCCGGTGGAGCTCAGCGCCGTGCCGTTTTTCCCGCAAACGCCTTTTCAATGCGGTCCGGCGGCCTTGGCCACGCTGCTGGTGTGGAGCGGGGTGGAGGTGGTGCCGGAAGACCTCGTTCCGCAAGTTTATCTGCCGGAACGGCAGGGGAGCTTGCAGTCGGAACTGCTGGCCGCCGGCCGCCGCCACGGCCGCGTGCCTTACGTGCTGGCGCGCGATCTCGACGCCCTGTTGCGGGAAGTGGCGGCGGGCCATCCGGTCATCGTCTTGCAGAATCTCGGTCTGAACTGGTATCCCCGCTGGCATTACGCGGTGGTGGTGGGGTTTGACCTGGCGCGTGACGAAGTGGTGTTGCGTTCCGGCGGCGAGGCGCGCCATCGGCTGTCGCTCGCCACCTTCGAGCGCACCTGGCGGCGGGGTGGTGAATGGGCGGCGGTGGTGCTGCCGCCCAGCCGGTTGCCGGCCACCGCCGATGAATTGAGCTATGTGCGGGCGGTCAGCGTGTTGGAGAAACTGGATGAAGGCCGCACCGCCGGCGCCGCTTATGAGACCGCGACCCGGCGCTGGCCCGGGAGTAGCGTGGCCTGGTTCGGCCTCGGCAACAGCGCCTATGCGCAAGGCCGTTATGCCGAGGCCGGGCAGGCCTATCGGCGCATCTTGGCCCTGGAACCCGCCCACGGGCCGGCGTTGAATAATCTGGCGAATACCTTGCTGCAACAAGGCGAACTGGCCGAGGCGGAGCGTTACGCCCTGGCCGCGCTGGCGGTGGATGCCGATCAGGCGGCGTATGCCGACACGCTGCGCGAGATCAGGACGCGGATGGCGCGCCCTGATCATTGAACCGCCAATGAGATTTTCAGGCCTCCCGACCCGGCGCGCAACGCCGCAGCCGGGGCCGGCTTGCCTCCTCCCGCCGATGGGATCATGATGAATTTTCATATCACCGCCCTGGACACGGCTGAGCCGTTCAGCGAAAGGAGCCGCGATGGACGCAAGTAAAAACATACTCATGGTGACTACCAGTTATGGTCGTATCGACGAGGCCCATCCCACCGGTTTGTGGTTCGAGGAGTTCGCCATCCCCTTCGAACGTTTCACCGCCGAAGGCCACGTGGTGACGGTGGCCAGCATCAAGGGCGGCAAGGTGCCGGTGGACCCCCGCAGCGAACCCGCCGACGAGCAGTCGCTGGCGGTCCGCGGTCCGCGCGAGGCCCTCAAGCATACCCAGCGTCTGCTGGAGCTGGACGTCAGTGACTACGACGCGGTGTTTTTCCCCGGCGGCCACGGCACCATGTTCGACTTTCCCCACAATCACGAAGTGGCGGCCGTGGTCAGCCGCTTTCTCGGCGACGGCAAAGTGGTCGCCGCCGTCTGCCACGGCCCCGCCGCCCTGGTGGAGGCCAAGGACCGCCACGGCGCGCCGCTGGTGCGGGGCCGTAAGCTGACGGCCTTCACCGACGCCGAGGAGCGCGAGGTGCAGCTGGATACCCTGATGCCGTTTCTGCTGGAAACCCGGTTGCGGGAATTGGGCGCGCTGGTGCAGTCCGCGCCCAACTGGCGGGAACACGTGGTGGTGGACGGCACGCTGGTGACGGGACAGAACCCGCAATCCAGCGCCGCCGCCGCGAACGCGGTGCTGCGTTTATTGGCGTGAAACCCGGGCGCGACGGAACGAGCGCGGCGGGTCGTCGCGGCGCGTTCACGGCGCCGGCGGGTGAGGCAATCACGATAGAGGAGAACCCCTGATGGTGGAGAAGGTGAGCAAGTCCGAAGAGCAATGGCGCAACGAACTCAACGAGGAACAATTCACGGTCTGCCGCCGCAAGGGCACCGAGGCGCCGTTCAGCGGTGAATATTGGGACAGCAAAGAGTCCGGCGTCTATCATTGCGTGTGTTGCGGCGCCGCCTTGTTCGACTCGGAGACCAAATTCGATTCCGGCACCGGCTGGCCCAGTTTTTATCAGCCGGTGGACGGTCATATCGCTACCCAGCGCGACGCCAGCCACGGCATGACCCGCACCGAGGTGATGTGCAAGGCCTGCGGCGCCCACTTGGGCCATGTGTTCGACGACGGCCCCCAACCCTCCGGTCTGCGTTATTGCATCAACTCGGTGGCGCTCAAACTCGAGCCGGAGAAATAACGCTGAAACCGCGGATGCAAACCACGGAGATCACGGAGAATGAGGGTATTGCTGCGTTGGGCGGGTTCACCTGTAGTGTGACTGCGACAAGGGCATGCAGTCGTTGATGTTCCTCCGTGATCTCCGTGTCCTCCGTGGTCAACGGCTTTTTTCAGGAGAACCGGTCTTCACGTGTTCGGCTGGACACGGCGAATCTAGCGAAGGCATCGCACCCTTCCATGGGTGGTCCCCCATCGCCCCGACCCGCGGCAAGCCACGAGGAATTTCAAGATTCAAGGGCGGGCGTGATGGTGCGGAAATCCCGCAGCGCGGCGAATTCGCCGGTATCGCCGCATGGACGGCGGCTGTCCGGTTGTCCTATCGCCAATAAATGCGCGATACCGTAGCGGCGCGCCGAACGCAGCACGTTCAGATTGTCGTCGATCAGCAGGCTGCGGTCGGGGGCGTAAGGGTGGCGCTCCGCCAGGTGCCGCCAGAACAGCGGGTCTTCCTTGGGATAACCGATGTCGTGGGCGCTGACGATGGCGTCGAGGTGATCGCCGAGCCGGGTGTACTCCAGCTTCAACGCCAGGCTTTGGTGGTGGGCGTTGGTCACCAGCAAGGCCCGCTTGCCCGCCGCGCGCAACGCGCGCAGGAAATCCAGCACATGGGGATGGACGGCGATCAAATGGGCGACTTCGCGCTTGAGCAAGGGGATGTCCAGCCCCAGTTCCCGCGACCAGTGATCGATGCAATACCAGTTCAGCGTGCCCTCGGTGCGCTTGAAGATCGGCTTGAGCACCGCCTTGGCGGTGTTGACGTCGAGGCCGCGGCTTAGCGCATAGCGGCGCGGTATCAGCTCTTGCCAGAACTGGTTGTCGTAGTGGAGGTCGAGCAGGGTGCCGTCCATGTCCAGCAGGACGCTGTCGATTTGTCGCCAATCTATCATGCCGAACCGTCTACCGCCGTGCCAAACCAGAACTGAGGGGTGATAGTATACTAGCCCCGGCGCCCTACGGACCCGCAGTTTTAAGTCACTTTATGCCGCGAAAGCCCAAAATCGTCAGCGTACAGACCGTCGCCCGTACCCGGCTCTTTCATGTCGAGGCGGTGGGCCTCGAGTTTTCCAACGGCACCGTGGTGAGTTACGAGCGGCTCAGCGCCTCGCCGCGCGGGGCGGTGCTGGTGGTGCCGATGCTGGACGACGATACGGTGCTGCTGATCCGCGAATACGCCGCCGGGGTCCACCGCTACGAATTGGGCTTGCCCAAGGGTTTGATCGAAGCGGAGGAAGGGGTGCTGGAGGCGGCCAATCGCGAACTGATGGAGGAGGTCGGCTACGCCGCGCGGCGTTTGCGGCAGGTGACTTCATTCACCCTGGCGCCGGGTTATTTCGGCCATGTCACCCATGTGGTGTGCGCCCAGGATTTGTATCCGCAGCGGCGTCCCGGCGATGAGCCGGAAGAGATCGAGGTGGTGCCCTGGCGCTTGAGCGAGCTTAAGAGTTTACTGTCGCAGGACGATTGTACCGAGGCGCGCAGCATCGCCGCGCTTTACATGGTGCGCGACCTGCTGAGCGACGAACGAGAGGGAGGTTTTTAATGAGTGGTTTGAAAAATCCGGCTGACTGGTTGCCGGAGGTGGTGGCCTTGGCCGAGGAGGCGGGACGCAAGATCATGGAGGTCTACGCCCGCGGTTTCGACATCGAGCAAAAACACGACCGCTCGCCGCTCACCGAGGCGGACATGGCCGCCCATCACGTCATCAACGCCGGCCTGAATAAACTGGCCCCCGGGGTGCCGGTGTTGTCCGAGGAAGCGGCCGACATCCCTTACGCCACCCGCGCGCAATGGCGCCGTTATTGGCTGGTCGATCCCCTCGACGGCACCCGCGAATTCATCAAGCGCAACGGCGAATTCACCGTCAACATCGCCTTGATCGACGAGCAGCGGCCGGTGCTCGGCGTGATCTACGTGCCGGTGAGCGGCGTGAATTATTACGCCTGCGCCGGCCAGGGCGCCTACCGCACGGCGCCGGGCGAGGCGGCGCGGGCGATCAAGGTGCGGCCGTGGCGGGGCGGCCATATCGCGGTGGCCGGCAGCCGCTCCCATCGCGACGAAAGCTTCGACCGTTTCCTCGCGCAATTCCCCGACTACGAGATCATCTCCATGGGCAGTTCCCTCAAGTCCTGCCTGGTGGCCGAGGGCAAGGCGGATATTTATCCGCGCCTGGGTCCCACCTCGGAATGGGACACCGCCGCCGCGCAGTGCGTGGTGGAAGAGGCGGGCGGCAAATTGCTGGATCTGCGCTTGGCGCCCCTGCGTTATAACACCAAGGATTCCCTACTCAATCCCTCCTTCATCGTCTGCGGCGACACCCGCCACGATTGGGCGAAATACCTGTCGGCGGAGATCGTCGGACCCGGCTGAGCCTCCGGATCGCCGCCGCGGCCCCGCGCTCAGGGGAAGACGGATGACGAGGCCGGCAGCCGGATGATCCGGGTATTTTGCAGGACGGCGTGGGTGGCGGCGGTGTCGATGGGCCGATAAAACAAATAACCTTGCGCGGAATCGCAGCCGTAGGCGCGCAGGAAGGCCAGTTGTTCCGGTGTCTCGACACCCTCGGCGACCACGTAGAGGTCGAGGGCATGGGTGAGGTTGATGATCGACTCCACGATGCGGGCGTTGCGGCGG
This sequence comes from uncultured Gammaproteobacteria bacterium, assembly GCA_963729605.1. Classification (GTDB taxonomy): domain Bacteria; phylum Pseudomonadota; class Gammaproteobacteria; order DRLM01; family DRLM01; genus CAKKSB01. The sequence goes on from CAVSNY010000007.1 coordinate 554,527, forward strand.
TTCTCGGTCATGTCGGCGACGAAGCTGCGGTCGATCTTGAGTGAATCCACCGGCAGCCGCGCCAGGTAGTTCAACGACGAATAGCCGGTGCCGAAGTCGTCGATGGTGAATTTGACCCCGATCTCGCGCAGGGCGTGCATGACCTTCAGGGCATTGTCGATGTCGGGCATCACCGCGCTTTCGGTGATTTCGAGCTTGAGCAATTCCGGCGCGACGCCGGTGCGGCCGATGATGTCGGAGATCATGGTGTGAATCTCGGGGTGGCGCAATTGGCGGGGCGATAGATTCACCGACATGACGATCGACAAGCCTTCGTCGTGCCATTGCTTGGCGAGATAACAGGCCGCCTCCAACACCCAGTTGCCGATGGCGACGATCATGCCGGTCTCTTCCGCGAGCGGAATGAAGTCGAGCGGCGAGATCAGGCGGCCGTCATCGCCGCGCCAGCGGATCAAGGCCTCCACGCCGATGATCGCGTCGGCATCGAGCGACACCTGGGGCTGAAAGAACAGCTCGAATTGTTCTTTTATCAAGGCCTGATGCAGACGCGACTCGATGCTCAAACGGCTCTTCGCCAGCGCATTCATGTCCGCCGTATAAAATTGATAGGCGTTGCCGCCGGTGTCCTGCACCCGGGCCAGGGCGGTGCCGGCGTCGCGCAGCAGGCTCTCCGCGTTGTCGGCGTCTTGGGGAAAGGTGGCGGCGCCGATGCTGATGCTGAGGGTGATGCTTTGCTGGCCGAGGGTGACCGGCGTCGCGAAGGTGTCGGTCAGCCGTTTCACCAGGCTCACCGCTTCGTCCAATTCCCGCAGCCCGATCATGAGCAAGGCGAACTGATTGCCGCCGACCCGCGCCGCGGTGTAGAACTCGCCGGCCAGCGCGCTGCTGCGCAGCGCCACTTCCTGAATCAGATTTTCGCCTTCGCGGATCCCCAGGCTTTGCTCCACGGTCTCGTATTGGTCGATGCTGAAAGTGACGATGGCGACCATGGCGTGGTCGTGACGCGCGGCGCGGATGGCCTGCCCGGTCCGTTCCAACAGCAGTTTTTGGTTGGCAAGGCCGGTGGCGCGGTCGTGATAGGTGAGGAATTCGAGTTTTTGCTCGGCGTGTTTGCGGTCGGTGATGTCGAGAATCAAACCATCCCAGACGATGCTGCCGTCCCCTTGGGGCGGCCGCGGCCGCGAACGGCCGTGTATCCAGCGGATCGCCCGATTTTTATGTTGGACGCGAATCTCCATTTCCCAAGGGGCCAGATTGGCGGCCGAGGTTTCCACCGATTGAATCAGCGGCACGCGGTCTTCCGGAAAAATACTGCTCAATAAGAAATTGGGATTGCGCATCGCCTCTTCTGACGAATAGCCATAGAGATCCTCGACCGCGCGGCTGATGTAAGGGATAGAGTAGCGCCCGTCCGCCGCGCGCTTGAATTGATAAATCACGCCGGGGACGTGATCGGCCAGGCTGGAGAGCAGGGCCTCGCGTTCGCGGAGGGTCTCGGTGGTGATCAGGCGTTGAAAGGCGCCGCTCAGTTGATTGGCCACCGCCACCAGGATGCGGCTGATGCGGGCGTCGGGCCGCAGCGTGCGGCTGGTGAAGAAGCTCAATAAAGTAATCGGTTTGCCGTTGTGTCCGATTATGGGTAGCACCAGCCCCGCGCGCAGCCCGGCCTGCGCGGCGCTGGCCTGGCGCGAAAAACGCGGCGGCGGGACGCGCTGCAAATCCTTCACATAACGGGTCTTGCCGGAGATCCACGACCAGCCCGCCAGATCCTCGCCGCGCCGCAGCACTTGGCTTTCGCCTTGTTGGCGAAATTCCTTGAAGCGCTGGCGGTCGCCCCACCAAATGGGCGAGCAGCGCAGGGTGTCGGTGTCGGGATCGGGGACCCAGGCCTCGCCGTAATCCCAGTTGAGCTCGATGCCCATGGCCCGTAGCGCCTCTTGCAGGACGTAGTCCGAGTCGTCGGAGATCGAAGCGGATTGGGCGATCTGCAACAATAAATGGACTTCACTCTCCGAGCGTTGGCGGGCGCGGCGGATCTCGGCCTCGCGCAGTTCCCGCAAGATGGCCGGACCGAGGCGGGCGAGCTGATTTTTCAAGATGTAATCGTGGGCGCCGTCGCGCATCATGGCGACCGCGACGTCTTCACCGATGGTGCCGGAGACCACGATGAAAGGGATGTCGAGATCCAGACTTTTCAGCACGCCGAGGGCGGCCGGCGCGCTGAAGCGGGGCATGGTGTAATCGCAGAGGATGAGGTCGGGTTCGCTCTGCAGCGCCTCGCGGAAACGCACTTCATCCTCCACCCGCTGCATCTCGTATTCGATGCCGTATTCGGTGAGCGTCAGGCAGCATAACTCGACGTCGTATTCGTTGTCCTCGACGGCGAGGATTTTCAGTTTCTTTTTCATGAAGCCGGTCGGCTCGGCGGCGCGACTTCGTTGAGGAGCAGCCAATACAATCCCAGCTGGCCGACGCATTCGAGGAAACGTTCGAAATCCACCGGCTTGCGCAGATAGCTGTTGGCCCCCAGTGAATAACTGCGGAGGATGTCTTCTTCTTCCTTGGACGAGGTCAAGACCACCACCGGAATGAGTTTGGTGCGGGGATCGTTGCGGATCCGTTGCAGTACCTCCAGGCCGCTGACCTTGGGCAGTTTGAGATCGAGCAGGATTACCGCCAGATCCTGCGTGAAGCTTTTGCCGGTGAAATGGCCTTGTTCGAACAGGAAGTCCAAGGCCTCCGCGCCGTCGCGGACGATTTCCACGCGGTTGAGAATATTGTTCTTCTTGAGGGCGAGTAAAGTGAGTTCTTCATCGTCTGGATTGTCTTCAACCAACAGGATGGCCTTGGCGTGACTCATTGCGGATCTCCTATGCCGGGAATGTAAATGAAGAGGGTGGTGCCTTTGCCGACCTCGGCCTCGGCCCATACCCGTCCGCCGTGTTTGGCGATGACGCGGTGCACGGTGGCGAGCCCGATGCCGGTGCCTTCGAACTCCGATGTGGAATGCAGGCGTTGGAAGGCGCCGAATAATTTATTGCTGTAAGTCATGTCGAAGCCGGCACCGTTGTCCTTTATATATAAAACCGCTTGTTCATCGATGACGCGGACGCCGATCTCGATATGCGCGGGGTCCCGCTCGCGGGTGAACTTCCAGGCGTTTTCGATGAGGTTGCGCCAGACGATTTCCATGAGGGCGGTGTCGGCGACGGCGTGGAGGGCGGGGGCGATGACGGTCTGCACATTGCGTTCCGGGTAGGCGCTCTGCTGTTCCATAGTGATGCGCTGGGTCATGGCGGTGATGTCGATTGGGCCGGGCGTGATTTCGGTACGGGTGACCCGCGACAATTTCAACATGTCATCGATGAGTTGTCCCATGCGTTGGCTGGCGTTGCGTACCCGGCCCAAGTAATTCTGTCCCTGGGCGTCGAGGTGAGCGGCATGATCACTCATGAGGGCCTTGCTGAAGCCGTCGATGGCGCGCAGCGGCGCGCGCAGGTCGTGGGAGACCGAATAGGAAAAGGCTTCGAGTTCGCGGTTGGCCGCTTCGAGTTGGGCGGTGCGCTCCTGGACGCGGCGTTCGAGATTTTCGTTGAGGTGTCTGATCTCGGTTTCCGCCCGCTTGCGGTCGGTGATGTCGCGCAGGTAGCCGGTAAAATAGCGGCGCTCCGAGACTTGTATCAGGGAAATGGCCAGCTCGACCGGAAAAATGCCGCCGTCTTGTCGGCGCGCGGTCATCTCCAGGCGTCGGCCTATCACCGAACCTTTGCCGGTTCGCAGATAATGCTCGAGTCCGCGTTGGTGGGCCGAACGCAGTTCCGGCGGGATCATGATCTCGGCCAAGGGCTTGCCGATGACCTGATCACGGCGATAACCGAAAGTGCGTTCGGCCGCGGGATTAAACTCGATGATGTTGCCTTGGTCATCCATGCTGACGATGCAGTCGAACGCCGATTCGAACATGGCGCGGATGCGCGTCTCGCTGTCGCGCAGCGCGCGGGCATTGCGTTCCCGCTCGGTAATATCGTTGATCAGGAATAAATGGGCCGGGGTGGCCTTCCAACTGATTTCATGCCAGGTGAGCTCGACGTCGACCCGGCTGCCGTCCTTGCGCAAATGATGGGTGAGGGTGGGCCGCGGATTGAGCGAGGTCTTGAACGCATGCGCCGTAGCGGACCGGGCCGGTTGGACGAGGGTTTCCGGCATGACCTTGTCGATTTTCATGACCAGGAATTCGGCTTCGCTGTAACCGTAGTGCAACACCGCGGCGCGATTCACCGCGAGAAATCGCCGCGAGTCCCAGTTGACGATCCACATCGGCAAGGGGCTTTCCTCGAACAGCAGGCGATAGTCGTGCTCTCTGGCCTGCAAGGCGTCCTGCGCCTGTACGCGCTGATGGATTTCTTGATCGAGTTCGGTGATTTTTCGTTCGAGATCGGCCTGAGCGGCCGAGAGTTCCCGGTCGCGGCTCTCGATTTCACCGAGCATGTCGTTGAAACCGTCGACCAGTCTGCCGAGTTCGTCGTTACCGTGGCGGCGGGCGCGCAGCGAGTAGTGTTTGCTGGCGGTGACCCGGCTCATGGTATCGAGCAGGGAAGAGATGGGCTGGGTCAAGATGCGCTGGGTCTTGACCGCGGCCCAGGTCGCGGCGATCAGCACCAGGATCATCAGCGACAGGGTGAAGGTGAGGAAACCCACCACATTCTCCTGCCATTCCAGGGTGTCGCCGACGAGTTGGAGTTGGCCCAGGCGTTGGTTCTGGTGGACGATGGGCGTCGAGACCGTGATGAAGGCGGGAAACCATTCGTCGGAATCGGACGCCGGCGGGTCGGCGCTTTGCCCGCGGCTGTAGCGCGCGAAGATTTTTTGATTTTGATCGAAAACCATGGCCTGGGTGATATGGGGGTGCACGCGCAGCGCGGATAAAACTTCGTTGGCGGCGGACGGATCGTTGAAAGCGAGGGCGGCCTTGCTGTTTTCGGCGAGTACGCCGGCGATGATGGCGAGCGATTGCTGGAGATCGCGCTCGAATTGCAGGCGGTTTTGCAGCAACAGTCCCGCCGCGGCCAGCAATAAACACGTGGCACTGATGTAGATGATGATTTGCACCAGCTTCCATTTGATGGAGGTGGCCCTGGCCGACAGCGCTTGCGAACGGTCGGCGGAGATCAGCGCATTCATGAGACGCCCTCCGCCAGCCTCAAGACTTGCGCGGGGATGCGCAGGCCGGCGCGTTGGGCGGCCTGCTGGTTGACGCGAAACCGCAGCCGGCCGTCGACGAGCAAAAGGGTGATCATCCCGTCGTCGATCTCGGGATTGCCGGCATCGACGACCGTGAGTATGGGGAGGTTCCTGGTGTCGTCGAGGATGGCGCGCCCCAAGCCGCCGGTCGGGTTGGTGATGAAGACCAGTTGGCAGTGCTGAACGGTGGCGGCGTTGTTGAGCAGAGTCACGTTCAAACGCCGGTTACCGATGTCTTTGCTCTTGGCGTCATTGAGCGCGCGGGCGATTTTAGGGTCGCCGACGATGCACAGATTAAATGCCGAAGCATCGAGCTCGGCGTCGGCTTTCGGCCATTGGATGAACCGGGCGAAATTAAACAAATAGGCCGCCTTGACCTGGGTCGCGAGGTCGATATCGTCGGCCGCCGCCAACGTGTGGGTAAGAACCGCGCAACCGAGCGTGATGAAGACGAGTAGACGTTTCATGCAATGTGCCGTGGTTCCCTAAAGTTGCAGGATCAATTCGACGAAGCCACTGGGCGCGACCTTGGTCGCCTCGATGCCGGGTTGTTCGTAATGGGGGCCATGGAACAGGTTTCTGCCGGCCAAGACCCATTCGACTCGAGACGAAAGACGCCAGCCCAGCCGCAGATCGGCCACCGTGTAGGCGTCGACGTTCAAGGCGGGCAGTTCGTCCACGTAACGCAGGGTGAGGTCCACTCTGGTGTGCGGCGAAGTTTGCCAGCCGTTGTGATAACTCGCCTGATGGCGGGGCGCGCCGCCCTGGGTGGTCCGCCGCCGATTGTTGTCGGTGCCGCCGGCGGCGAGCTCGAGGTTGAGATCGAGGTAACTGTAGGTGAAGTCCATCCGCCAGGCCGGCGTGGGCGTGGCGCGCACGGCGAGTTCAAAACCGTGGGCGTCGCCTTGCATATTGTTGGTGAAGATGCCGTTGTCGATGGTGGTGAGCCGCGAATAATCGTTGAAAAAAATCGCGGTGTCGATGAAGAGGTCGGGCCGCGGCAAGAGCCGATAACCCACCTGGTAGGCGGTCAACAATTCCGAGTTAAAATCGGGATTGCCGCGGGCGTTGGGCGTGATGATGCTGGTCTCGGCGCGGGTCGGCGCGCGCGCGGTGCGGGCGATCGACGCCCACAGCGTGTGCGCGGTGTTGGGATACCAGGCGTAGTGAATGCTCGGCTGAATTTCGGTGCCGGAGTAATCGTTGCGTTCCACTTTGCTGCCGATGTCGAGTTTATGCCGGTCGGGGACCAGCCAGATTTCATCGACCAGGCGCACGCTGTAAGTTTCATCGCTGCGCCGATCTTGCATGACATCCAACAAGGCGGGCGTGATGCGGTCGGCGGTGTAGCGATATTCGGCGCCCCAGTTGAGGGTGTGGCGGCCGGTACCGAGCCGGACCCGCTCCTGGTATTCCATGGCGTAGGTGTGGCGCTTTTCCTTGAGGAAATAATGGTCCACTTCGAACCAGTCGTAATTGGCTTGCAGCCAATTCTGTTTTTTGTCGTCGTTTGGGCTGAGGTCGAGTTTCGCCAGCAGGTTATAACCGCGATGATTGACTTCGCGCGGCCCGCTCGGACCGAATTCATCGGCGCTGCCTTCATAGGTGTTGCCCTTGATCGTCAACGCGTTATTCGAGGCCAGGGTGCTGTCGGTGCGGAAGCCGGCGCGGGCCATTTTATATTCGTCTTGGGCGTTGCTGTTTTGCGGGCTGGGTTCGCGGTGAGTGTATTTCGCAAAGACCCGGCTCGCGGTCCCGCCGCTGCTGCGCCAGCCTTGGCGGGCGTCGATGAAGCCGCTTTCGATGTTCCCGCCGCCGGTCTCGACATAAGTGCCCTGCGTATCGTGGGCATGTTTGGTGATGATGTTGATCACGCCGTTGACGGCGTTGACGCCCCATTGGGTGCCGCCCGGGCCGCGGATGACCTCGATGCGTTCGATGTTTTCCAACATCACGTCGTTGGCCTCCCAGAACACGCCGCCGAAGAACGGATCGTAGATGCTGCGGCCGTCGACCAGCACCAGTAATTTATTGGCGGTGCGAGTGGCGAAACCGCGGATGCTGACCGCCCATTTGTTGCCGTCGAGACTGGCGACCTGCACGCCCGGAATGATGCGCAGGATGTTCGGTATGTTGCGCGCGCCGCTGCGGCGGATGTCCTCGGCGGTGAGGACGAAAAGGGCGGCGGGCACTCGAAAGAACGGGTCCTCCGATTTCGACGCGCTGACGACTTGAATGGCGATCAGCTCTTCCAGGGAGATTCGGCTGATGTCGATTTGCGGTGCGCCCGATGCGTAACGAGAAAAGATGCTCATGAACGCGAGGCTGACCAACCCTATTTTCAGGTGCCGACTCATCGGGATTAACGCCATAGTCACCGCTCTTAAAAAATCAGCCGTTGCTGCGTTGATAAATATAACGAGACGCACGCGCCTCCATTCACCGTTGCCATCGCTTCACTATGTATCAACAGTATTGAGGACGTTCTTCACCTCCGACAACGAATTTGCGTGGCGCGACGCATCGGTTGACTCGGAATACCTGCCGCCGTCGCGTTGAGGGCGGTACGGCCGTGGCGGGCTCGAGTGAGATGATGGCCCGCGCCGGTGAAAAAACTTGATCCATTGACGAGTTTTTCCCTTGCGATAGGGAACAGCGCTAGCCCCGTGCGTTGGTTTTTAGTGCTGTTGGAGGTCATGCTCAACTCACGGCTGGAAATTTCGCCGAATAGATTTTCCGCGCCGCCTGAGAGGGCGGTTCGCGGGTGATGATTATAGAATTCTCTTTCAAGGACCAGGCCTCATATGATACGTGATGGGCCAGGCGCCATGATTCGTACATATATGTTCATCCATCGGTGCGCGTTCCCTGCTGAGTCATCCACCGCCGCGTCCAGGGCCATGGGGCATGAAAACGGTTGATTCCGACACTTAAGCCACGATATCAACCCATCCCCCGTCATTGGCATCCCGCCATGTTAAAAGACCCCGCCGGCATGCGAGGTCTGAACATCCCATGGCCTATTCAGCGCGCCGTGGGTGGGACTATAAATCAATAGTCTAAAGCCCGGCCAAATGCAAATTGTCTTTCGTGACCTGGACTTATTGCGTAGTTATTGGGTGGTAATGTAGGCGTCGCAACGCCGCGGGCGACATGGACAAGCCCTGCGACGGCGGGATGTTAATCGCGTGACCGATGTATAGCCTGTGATGGCGTGGCGTGGGTGCGCCGGTCAAAGGCGGCCGTGAAATGAATGGTCATGGGTGGAGGAGGCTTGATATTTTATGGTGGCCAGGGACGGAATCGAACCGCCGACACGGGGATTTTCAGTCCCCTGCTCTACCAACTGAGCTACCTGGCCCCGAGAGAACGCGTATTAAAGCGACTGGGCGGCCTCGAGTCAAGCCGCGTCGGGGGCCAGGATGCTGAAAAATGTTGGGAATTGACCCCGCGTGATGGAAAAAGGCTGGTGAAGTCTCGAAGGCGCGCCGCGCGATATGCGGCGCAGGGCTCTGGGGGGCGTGATGAGCATGCGGCTCTTGGCATGGATACTGGCCTGCCCAGGCCGATTCGAGTGAAAATAGTCACCAAGCGTTGTAAAGAAGTAAAGGTGGCCGGGGGAGGGCCGGGCAGTACCCAACTTGGGCCGATGTTTAATGCGGCTTTTAATAATCAAGGAAAAAAATGCAAGCTTCGGTTTCCGGTACGCCCGGACTGTTTTCTGAGCGGAGATTGATGGAGCGGTGCGCGTTATGTCCAATCGCGGTTCGTGTCGGGGTAATGGGCCTGGCCTTGGCCCTCGCGGCTTGTAGCGATAAACCGGATGCGCAACAGGCGGCCCCGCCCCATCACGCCATCGTCAACGTGGATATGGTGCTGATCCCCGCCGGCGAGTTCATCATGGGCAGCGATAAGGTCGATGAAAAAGGCCTGCAAAAGGAATACGGCATGGTCGATCCGCTGTATCTCAACGAACACCCGCGGCGCAGCCTCTTTCTCGATGCATACTTCATCGACAAATATGAGGTGAACAACGGCGAGTACAAGGTGTTCGTGGCGGAGATGAAGGAACGGGTCAAGGCGCAGGGCAAGGACTATCCGGAGCCTCTGGACTGGGTGCAGAACGGTTACAACGTCAGCGATAAAAAATTGATGGACGCGCATGTGGACAGCCTGCGCTGGATCGCCAGTGAATATTTCAAGCTCGACCGCGATACCACTCAAATGGACAAGCAGACCCTGCTCGACGAACTGTTCAAGATTCAACGCCACCGCGACACCCTGCCGGTGACCGGCGTCAATTGGTACGACGCCTACAGTTATTGCGCATGGGCCGGCAAGCGCCTGCCCCGCGAGGCGGAGTGGGAAAAGGCGGCGCGCGGCGAAAACGGTTTGGAATATCCCTGGGGTGACGCCTGGGAGGACGGCAAGGCCAATACCGGCGAGGACCGCGACGCCGACGAGGCGGTGGCGCCGGTGGGTTCCTTTCCCGGCGATAAATCGCCTTTCGGTGTATTCGATATGTCGGGCAATGTCTCGGAGTGGGTGAACGACTGGTATCAGGCCTATCCCGGCGCCGAGTATCAGCATCCGCTCTACGGCGAGTTGCACAAGGTCTTGCGCGGCGGCGGCGCCGGCATGGGCCATTATGCGCTACAGGCCTTTTTCCGCGGCGCGCGGCGCGCCCACGCCGATCCGACCCTGGGCGGCACCGACGTCGGTTTCCGTTGCGCGCAGGATGTCCCGCATTAAAGACCAGTCAACGCCGCGACAGGATTTGATTCATGGAAGCAGCCCTCTGCCGGGGGCCATGATGGTTGACCACAAGGTAGCACTACGAGGTAAAACCACGAGGTAAAACCACGAGGTAAAACCACGAGGTAAAACCACGAGGTAAAACCACGAGGTAAAACCACGAGGTAAAACCACGAGGTAAAACCACGAGGTAAAACCACGAGGTAAAACCACGAGGTAAAACCACGAGGCGCGTTCTGCGCGGCGTTGGTGTTTGCGATCTTATCCCCTCCTTTCATAAGGAGGGGTGGCCCGCAGGGCCGGGGTGGTTTTGCTTTATTGCTACGCCGGTTTTACCGCGGGCCATTTGCCTTGGCGGAAGCGGGTATTTCGTACCGCCTATGGCCCACGCGTCGATTTCATTGCGGGCCATTTCGCGGTGCGATTTTTAGAGTCGATATCCGTTATTTTTTCGGCGCCACGTAACCTTCGGGCAGGGCTGAACCGCCGCCGAAGAAATATTTTTCCATCTCGCCTTCCAGAAACTGGCGGGCCTTGGGGTCGAGCGGGGTGATGCGATTCTCGTTGATGAGCATGGTTTGATGTTTCAACCACATCTGCCAGGCCTCTTTCGAGACGTTTTCGAAGACGCGTTTGCCCAGTTCGCCGGGATAAGGCGCCATCGCCAGCCCTTCCGCTTGTTTACCCAGTTTGACGCATTTGACCATTCGAGACATCGTTGCGCTCCATGCCGCTCAGGTCGGCGACGATTTGAGTTGAGTGAGTAATTGCTGCACCGGCGCCGCGAGTCCGCCCGGCGGCGGCGCGTCGAGATTGTACCAAACGGCCCCCGCCTCATCCATGACGCCAGCCACGTCGCTTGTATAACGGGCCAGCACCGGTTGGATATCGAGATGAAAATGACTGAAGGTGTGGCGCAGGGGCGTCCAATGGGTGGTGTCCGCCACCTCGCAGCGCAGTTGTTCGCGGCACCACGCGGCGACATCGGTCTGCGCCGGGCATTCCGGCAGGCTCCACAAACCGCCCCAGATCCCGGCGGGCGGACGTTTCATCAGCAACACCGTGCCGGCCTTGCGCAGCAACAACATTTGGGTGCTGCGCACCGGTAAAACGCGGCGCGGTTTGGCGGTGGGGATGAACGCGACGCGGTCTTCCGCGCGCGCGACGCAGTCGACGCCGACCGGGCAGCGTTCGCAGGCGGGACGGCCGCGGGTGCACAAGGTCGCGCCGAGATCCATGATGGCCTGGGTGTAATCATCGCTGCGCCGCGCGGGCGTATGACGGGCGGCCACCTCCCACAACAACGTTTCGACTTGTTTGACGCCGGGCCAGCCCTCGATGCCGTGATAACGCGTGAGCACCCGCTTGACGTTGCCGTCCAAGATGGGATGGTGCTGGCCTAAAGACAGCGCGAGGATCGCGCCGGCGGTGGAGCGGCCGATGCCGGGCAGTTCCACCAGCGTAGCGTGGTCGCGCGGGAGTTCGCCGTGGAAGACGTCGCGGATCAGCTGCGCGGCGCGGTGCAGATTGCGGGCGCGGGCGTAATAACCCAGCCCGCTCCAGTGGCGCAGCACCTCGTCGGCGGGCGCGTCGGCGAGCGTTACCACGTCGGGAAAGCGTTGCATGAAACGCTGGTAATAAGGGATGACGGTGCCGACCTGAGTCTGTTGCAGCATGATCTCCGACACCCACACCCGATACGGCGAGGGCTCGTGTTGCCAGGGCAGATCCTTGCGGCCGTGGTGATCCCACCAGGCGAGCAGCCGCTCGCTGAAACGGTCCGCGTCGGGCGGCGGCGCGCCGCGGTTTTCGCCGGACGCGGGCGGGCGGCGGGTCATTTGAACATGTCCTTCAATTTATTCTGCAACTGCTCCTGCACCTTTTCCTCCAGCTTTTTCTGTTGTTGTTGGAGTTTTTCCTGGGCCTCCTGCTTTTTTGTTTCGAGCTTCCCGCGCAGCTGTTCTTCCTTGGCCTTCAGTTCGGCCTCCAGCTTTTCCTTCTCGACGTCGAGGCGATCTTTCACCTGCCGCTTGAGCGCCTCGTCGAGATCGACGCTGAATGACGGCGCGTTCAGCGGGCCTTGAACCTTAACCGGTATCGTCACGTCTTTGAACCGGCCGAGTTGTTTGGCGAATTGACCGGTGGGTTTGGCGTCCAAACGCAGGGCGATCCGTTCGCTCGCCAGGTTGACGCTGCCGCGGCCTTTGACGTTGAGTTGGGCCGAATTGAGGGTGAGATCATTGGTGGCGAGGTCGCCGTCGGTCACCTTGGCGGTGGCGCTGAAATTGGAGAACACCGTCTGATTGAGGGTGGCGGGATCGCTCACCAGATTTTGCAGATACTTCGCGTAATCCTTTTGGATCAACTCCACCAGATTGACGCCGTTGACCCGGCCGCCGCTGAAGACGAAGCCGAGCTGGCCGTTGAGCGAGCGGCGGAGTTCCGCGCTGTCGCCGGCGGTGCCGCTGAGTCGCAGATGGATGTTGCCGGTGCCGCTCACCAAGTCTTTTTCCAGCCAGTCGCGGCTGAGCGGGCCGATCTCGATCTTGCTTAAGGTGTCATTGGTGTTGAAGGTCAGTTTTTCGCCGCGGGCGTCGAGGGCGAGGTCGCCGCGATAGGTGCCGCCGTACAAATTGGCCGTCAATGGCTGGGCGCGCAACCGGCCGTCCTTGGCTTTGAAGCCCAGTTCGAGATCGCTCAAATGCAGTTTGGCGATTTTGAGTTTGCCGACGCGGAGTTTGCCGTCCACGTCCAACTTGCGGAGGGTGGCGAGCGGCAATTCCCGCGCGCCGGCGGCGGCCGCCGCCGTAGGGGGCGCGGCGGCGGGAACGGTTTCCGGCGCGGGCGGCGCCAGGTAACGGTCGGCGTCGATGCCGTCGAGGGCGAGCTGGAAGCGGATCGCCGGAGCGGCGAAATCACGGAGGGCGGCGTTGCCGCTGAGCGTGGATTGATCCAGCTTGAGAACCAGCTTGGTAAGTTCGATGTCTTGGGCGGAGGCCTGAAATGCCAGTTGGCCGCTCACCACGCTGAGTGCCTTGGGGTCGGCGGTCACCGGCGCGCGCATGCCGAGTTTGCTCATGAGTTCGCGGGCGTTGAAGTCGGCGATGGTCAGCGCGCCGTCGAAACGCGGCGTGCCGCTGAGGTCCCGGCCTTGCACCGCGCCCGTGGTCTTGACGCCCGCCACGGTGAGGGTGAGCGGTTCGGCCTTGAAGCGTTGTTCTTGCAGGTCGAGTTCGATCCGGGTGGCGAGATCGGCGGCGATGGTTTGGGCGGGCAGTTTACCGCCGCTCAGCTTGGCGGCGATTTTGAGGTCGTTGATCGCGTAACGCCGTTCCGCGAAGTTGAGCGTGGCGTGCGCCTGTAGATCCAGCTCGGTATTTTCGGCGGGCAATGTTTCGCCCCGTAGCGTGGCCGCGAGTTGGATGTCGCGCAAATTCAACACTTGGCCGGCGACGTCATACTCCGCCACGGTGGCGAGCTGCAACCGGCCGTTCAGCGCGGGCGCGCTGCCGGCGACGTCGAAATCCATGTCGAGCCGCACCGGCTCCGATGGGGAAATGGGGCCGCTGCGCAGATTGAGTTTGCTGATGTCGTAACGCGCGGGCGCGGCTTGATCGTCCCAGATCAAGGTGGCGTCGCGCAGGTTTACCCCGCCGATGGCCAGGCTGGCCAGGGCGGGGGCGGGATTGGTGTCGTCCGCGGATTTTTCTTCCGTCGATTGCCCCGCCAAGTCGTCCCAGTTGTTGCGCCCCGCCGCGTCGCGGCGCAATAACAGATAAAGCCCGTCGAGGGTGACGGTACTCACTTCCACTTCCTTTTTGAACAAGGGCAGCAGTTTGACCTTCACCGCGGCGCCGCCGATCTTCGCGAAGGGTTCGGGGCCGAAGCCGGCGGCGTTGCTCAATTCCATGGCGCCGAGCTCCACGCCCAGCCAGGGGAAGAGGGATAAACCGAGGTCGCCGTGGATGGTGAGCTCGCGTCCGGTGGCGTCGCGCACCGCGCTGACGATGTCGGCTTTGTATTGGTTGGGATCGAAGGTCAGCACGATGAATATCGCGGCGGCGGCCAGCAGCGCCGCCGCGCCGCCGGTGAGCCACAGTAAACCCTTCAATGCTTTTTTCATGAAACTTCCCTTTGCGAGGCGGTTTTGCGAACGAGGGCCGATGCGGCCTGACGCGGCGGGCCCGGGGGCGGCGTGCTGAGCCGGTATGATACCGCGCGTCCGGCGCGCCGCCTATCGATGCGGCATCGAAAGGATTTGGCAATCCCGTTTCCCATCCGGCCGGCGGGTAATTAAGCAGCCGGTCGGAGAAAAGAGGATATGGTATCCTTGCGCCTGCATGCGGCGCCCGGGTGCGCTCCAGGCTGGGAGGATGAAATGTCCGTGCTGGAACAGCGGTCGATTTTGATAAAAAGCGGCGAATTGGAGAGTGACGGCTTGTTGTATTCGCAAGTCTTCGCCCCTCAGGAGCGTCTGCTGCGCGCGATGAAGGTGTGGGGCTTGTCGTGGCTGCTCGCGGTGCCGTCGATCCTCCTCCCGATCGCGCACTGGGTGCTGGTGCCCGGCTTCATCATTGCCGGGCCGATCTGGGCCTATAAGCGTTATCGCACGCCCTCGGTCCCCGATCATGTCAGTGGCCATTGCCCGATGCAGCACGAGGAAATCTCCGTGCCGTTGGAGGCCTCCGACCGCTTGCCGATGTGGACCCATTGCCCCGTGTGTCACGCATCCTTGCAGTTCGTCGAGCGGGAACAGGCCCCGCTCTCCTGATGAAGGTATTACGTGTTATTGAATTGTGACGGGTAGTTATTCATGCGAGCGACCATGGCCATTATGATACTCGGCGTGCTGGTGATATCGGCGGCCGCCACCCTCTTTTTGATGCTTTACCTCCTCGGGATCATCGGTTGACGATTTGACGCCGGCACGTGGGTGCCGGGCTTTCGCGCGCCGTTTTCGGCCGCTTGCTTTATCCGTGGCGGTGTGATTATCCTCCTATAGGGTAAGTGAATCGCGCCACAACCGGGAGGCAGGGTAAGCTTATGAACGCATGCTGTGTTGTAACCGTCGATGGAACGCGGGCTCGTTTTTTTTCCTTGGAAAAATCGCCGCGGCCCGCGGTGGAGGCGGGGCCTTTGCTGGTGGAGCAGGAAGAGGCCTTGATCAATACCGAACACGAGATGTCGGGACGCGAGTTGTGGAGCGACACCAAGTCCGGCCGTAATGCGGCGAACGGGATGGCCCATAGTTACGACGATCACCGCACCCAGCACGTGGATGAAGTACAGCGTCGTTTCGCCAAACGGGTCGCCGAACAGGCCGTGCGGTTGGCCGAACGCACGGGCGCCAAAAAACTGATCCTGGCCGCGGAAAAACAAATGCTGGGTTTTCTGCGCGGGGCGCTGCAAGTCCCGCCCAAGGCCGGCTTCGAGGTGCGCGAGTTGGCCAAGGATTTGAGCCGTTTGTCCCCGCAGGATTTGCAAGGCCATCTGGCGGCCGAGGGATTGGTGCCGGCGCGGCAGCGGCCCGCTTGAAGGCGGTTTACGCCGGCTCGTTAAATACCGCTACGGCGGATCGCCGGGATCATGGGCCGCCGAGGTCGCGGACGAAAGTAAGGCTGGGCCGGATGAAGTGGAGCGGGTGATGGGAATCGAACCCACGCTATCAGCTTGGGAAGCTGAAGTTCTACCATTGAACTACACCCGCGGGAGTCCCGCATTTTACGTGTTCGGTGCCGCCGGTCAATCCCGCGTCGGCTACGGCGGTTTTTCGCGCTGATCGCCTGACGCACGAGTTAAGGTGGATGGCGCATTTTTCACATAGCGGTGTGCCCCCATGTTACATGGCTCGCCGCGGAGCGGTTTGCACGGCCGGGCGCCTGTCATGTGTTAAATCCGTGTATGGAACGTATTGTAAGGTGAAATCTTGGACGTGGATGTATATGTGAATGGCGAGCCGCGCCGTCTCCCCGCCGGCGTGACGGTGGCGCAACTGCTCGACGAGCTGGCCCTCACCGGCCAGCGCCTGGCCGTGGAAGTAAATCTGGAAATCGTGCCGCGCAGCGCCCATGCCGCGCACACCCTGCGTACCGGCGACCGGGTGGAGATCGTCCGTGCCATCGGCGGCGGTTAGAACAGGTTCTTAGGCCCATCGATGCGCGCGGGTTATAATCGGCCCCAGATTTTTTCCAGCATTTTAGGATGACCTCAATGGCACAGACGACCCGTGACCCGCTCATCATCGCCGGGGTGGAATACCAATCCCGCCTGCTGGTGGGCACCGGCAAATATAAAGACCTCGACGAGACCCGCCGCGCCGTGGAGGCCAGTGGCGCCGAGATCATCACCGTCGCGATCCGCCGCACCAACATCGGCCAGCACAAGGGCGAGCCCAATCTGCTCGACGTGTTGCCGCCGGATAAATACACCTACCTGCCCAATACCGCCGGCTGCTACAGCGCCGACGACGCGATCCGCACCTGCCGCCTGGCGCGCGAGCTGCTCGACGGCCACGACCTGGTCAAGCTCGAGGTGCTGGGCGACGAGAAGACTTTATTCCCCGACATCGTGCAGACCCTCGCGGCCGCCGAGGTGCTGATCAAGGACGGCTTCAAGGTCATGGTCTACACCAACGACGACCCCATCATCGCCAAACGTTTCGAGGCGCTGGGTTGCGTGGCGGTGATGCCGCTGGCCGCGCCGATCGGTTCCGGCCTGGGCGTGCGCAATCCTTATAACATCCTCACCATCGTCGAAAACGCCGAGGTGCCGATTTTGGTGGACGCCGGCGTCGGCACCGCCAGCGACGCGGCCCTGGCCATGGAGCTCGGCTGCGACGGCGTGCTGATGAACACCGCCATCGCCGGCGCCAAGCAGCCGGTGCTGATGGCCTCGGCGATGAAGAAGGGCATCGAGGCGGGCCGCGAGGCGTTTCTCGCGGGGCGTATTCCGCGCAAACGTTTCGCCAGCGCCTCGTCGCCCATCGACGGGACGTTTTTTTAGGGAAAAACTCGTCAACGCACAGACGCAAAAACAAAGAATATTAAAGACGCTACCGTTCAGGACTATCCTCGGATGAAGTATGTGGACGATCTCTTCGTCATAGCGGCGGGGGAGAATTTCGATAGGGTGCATTGCGGCCTCGGCGTCTTCGCCTTGTCTGTATGAGCGAACCCGCACCACGCCGCATCCGCAGCTTCGTGCGCCGTCAAGGGCGCATGACCAAGTCCCAGCACAGCGCCCTGGACCGCTTGTGGGATCGTTATGTCATCGTGCCGGAAGACGTGCTCGATCTCGATGCCTTGTTCGGCCGCGCCGCGCCGCGGGTGTTGGAGATCGGCTTCGGCATGGGCGACTCGTTGGCGGCGATGGCGCTGGCGCATCCCGAACGCGATTATCTCGGTATCGAAGTGCATCGTCCCGGCGTCGGCCGCCTGCTGAGTCATTTGGAGGCGCAGGGCAACGGCAATGTGCGGGTGATCTGCGCCGACGCGGTGGAGGTGCTGCAACGCCATGTGCCGGACGCGAGCTTCGACACCGTGCAATTATTTTTCCCCGACCCCTGGCCCAAACAGCGCCACCACAAACGCCGCATCGTACAAAGCGAATTCGTTGAACTGCTGCGCCGCAAACTCAAAATCGGCGGCGTCTTTCACGTCGCCACCGATTGGGAACACTACGCCGAACATGTGTTGACGGTGCTGGCGCAGGCGCCGGGTTTTCGCAACAACGCCGGCGCCGCCCGCTACACCGAACGGCCCGATGATCGCCCACCGACCAAATTCGAACAGCGCGGCCAACGCCTGGGACATGCGATCCGCGATCTGATTTTTGTGCGGGAAGGATGAGGCGGAGTGCGCGGCGATGACGCCCGCGGAATACGGTGGGCTGGGTGGAGGAAGCCAAACCTGGTCCGTTCGACACTGAAAAAACCTCAGCATACGTCCCCTCTCCCGCAGGCGGGAGAGGGTCAGGGTGAGGGAAGGGAGCGATGAGAAAGGCGCTTTTGCGGAGTGGCGGCGGACATCCAGGCGCCCCCCTCGCTCCGCTCTCCCCGCCCGCGGGAGAGGAGGAATAACGCATCAGCCGGTTTGAAATCTGTATTCCAATGTTGGGGCAGGTTCGATGTGTCGCGGTCCTCGGGAAACAATTCGCACATTTGTGGGCGAATTGACTTACGTCGAGCGACGTTGATTCCTTTTGCCCCGGACGTCCTGCGTCCGCCCGACGCGCTATTACGCGCCGCGTCAGGGCGAGCACAATGACTGACGCCGCTTCGCGGTTACCGCGACTTTTCTCCCTCCGCTCTCCCTGGCTCGCTGGCGAGTCTCTCTTCTGGTCGTGCGCGGCTGGATTTTCAATCCAGCCTACCTCGGTTCGCTTCACGCTACGCGCCGTCAGCAGTCCCGCCGACACCACCGCCAGGATGCTGATGAGGAAGATGCCGTCGAAGGTGCCCGCGCCGCCGATGGAAGCGATCGGCGTGCGAGTCCGCGTATGAGGTGAACGTCATTCCGGGTCAGGCCCGCGGGATGTTTAATTCTGACTAAGTGGCGAAGCGGCTGGCGTGTGGCCGCCGGCCCACCGGCCCGATGGCCAATCAATATTGCGCATTATGTCGAAATGATGACAGGCGTTGGCGCCCCGGGCCACCGGACAGGGCGCCAATTCGGCCGGCGCGGCGCGCTTTTGGCGCGGCGTGTACAATAGCGCCTCGCTTTTTTGGTTATAAGCCGCCGGGCGAGGTGCCCGGCCGGTCGAGAGGAGTTTTGCAATGTTCGTTTGGGAACTGGTCGTCATCTTTTTGCTGATTCTGTTGAACGGGGCCTTCGCCATGTCGGAAATGGCGGTCGTCTCGTCGCGGCGGGCGCGCTTGAAAATGATGGTCACCCGCGGCTCGCGCGGCGCCGGCCTGGCCTTGCGGCTGATCGACGATCCCAGCCGCTTTCTTTCCACCGTGCAGATCGGCATCACCCTGATCGGCATCGTGGCGGGTGCCTACGGCGGCGCCACCCTCGGAGAAGAACTCGGCGCCTGGCTCAATACCTTCCCGTTGTTCGAGCCTTACGGCGGGGCGCTGGGGTTCGGCATCGTCATCATGGCGATCACTTATCTTTCGCTGATTTTCGGCGAGCTGGTGCCCAAACGGGTGGCCTTGCACAGCCCCGAGCGCATCGCGATCTTGGCGGCGGCGCCGATGATGCTGATCTCCAAGGTGGCGGCCCCGCTGGTGTGGCTGCTCAAACTGTCCATCGACGCGGTGCTGCGCGTGCTCAAGCGCGACACCGCGCGCGAGACGGCGGTGACCGAGGACGAGGTCAAGTCGCTCATCAGCGAAGGGACCCTGGCCGGCATTTTCGTCCCCGCGGAACGGGAGATGATCGAAGGCGTATTGCGCCTCGCCGATCGCGCGGTGCGGGTCATCATGACCCCGCGTAACGACGTGGCGTGGCTGGATGTCGGCGACACGCCGGCCCAGGTACGGCGCAAGATCAGTCAGGCGGGATTCTCCCGCTTTCCGGTTTGCCGCGGGGCGCTGGACGAACTCATCGGCGTCGTCCACACCAAGGATCTGCTCGACGCCGCCTTGCGCGGCGAAACGCTTTCGCTGGTCAAACACGCCGTCGAACCCATGGTGGTGCCGGAAGGAACGTCGGTGCTGCGCCTGCTGGAACAGTTCAAGAAAACCGGCGTGCATATCGCGGTGATCGTCGATGAGTTCGGCATGGTGGAAGGCATCGCCACGCTCACCGATATCCTGGAGGCGATCGTCGGTGAATTGCCCGAGCAAGGTGAAACCGCCTTGCCGGAGGCCGTGCAGCGCGAGGACGGCTCGTGGCTGGTGGACGGCATGATGCCGATGGATGAATTCGAGGACCGCGTCGGTCTGCACGGCCTGCGCGCGCCGGGAAAATACGAAACCGTCGGCGGTTTCATCTTGCACGTCCTGGGGCACTTCCCCGTGACCGGCGAAAATTTTCTGCATGACGGCACCCGTTTTGAAGTCGTGGACATGGACGGCCGCCGCGTCGACAAGGTGTTGGTACATCCGCAGTCAAACGATGATAAAGGCGAGACCACCGACTTGTGATCGGTGGATGATCGTTGCGCTCAACCCGGTTGCGTAGAATCTCGGCAGGACCGCCGCAAAAGACGCCCGCTCACGCCGTGAACGCCAACACGCCCGCCAGATCGCAATGATGCAAACCGGTGTGCGCCTGTGCCCGCACCTTGGGTTTGGCGTGATAGGCGATGCTCAAACCCGCTGCTTTCATCATCAGCAGGTCGTTGGCGCCGTCGCCCATGGCGATG
This sequence comes from uncultured Gammaproteobacteria bacterium, assembly GCA_963729605.1. Taxonomy (GTDB): domain Bacteria; phylum Pseudomonadota; class Gammaproteobacteria; order DRLM01; family DRLM01; genus CAKKSB01. The sequence continues at coordinate 574,834 of CAVSNY010000007.1, forward strand.
GCCTGCGCCGGTGTGATGTTCAATTCTTTGCACAGGTCAAACAGGAAATCGCGTTTGCCTTCGGCGCCGACGATCTTGCCCAGCACGCGGCCGGTGAGTTTGCCGTCAATGATTTCCAGGGTATTGGCGCGCGCGTAGTCGAGGCCCAGGCGTGCCTTCAGCCGTTCGGTGAAATAGGTGAAGCCGCCGGAGACCAGAGCCACTTTGATGCCGCGTGCTTGCAACCCGGCGAGCAGGATGTCGGCGCCTGGGTTGGGGCGCAAACGTTCCTGGTAAACATGTTCCAGCGCGGCGGCGTCGAGGCCGGCGAGCAGGCCGACGCGGCGGGTCAGCGATTGTTCAAAATCGAGTTCGCCGCGCATCGCCGCCTCGGTGATGGCGGCCACTTGCGGTTTCAGTCCGGCGAAGTCGGCGATCTCGTCGATGCACTCGATGTTGATGAGGGTGGAATCCATGTCGGTGATCAGCAGGCGCACCTGCGCGGGATCGAAATCGTGCGGCAGCGGGTTGATGTCGCAGGGCAGCTCGGCGCGTAGCGTGTGCAGCAGTTCGGCTTGCGGCGGGTGTGCGGTGTGGACGCGCATGTGATCGGCGCGTTCTTCCAGCGTGCCGCCCAGACGTCGGGCGGTTTCCGCGGCGAGGTCGGCGGTGAGCCGCGGGCCTTGTAAAATGATGGTGGTCATGGTGCGCCGTGCGTGAAAAATCAGAAGCGCATCTTAGCAGCCCCGCGCCGGCTTGTGCAGCGCGCGGGTAGCTCAAAACTGCAATTGGATGACGGCCTGCAGCGCGATCTGCTGGCGGCTGGTGCCCGCCTCGCCGGCCACCGGCGCGCCGCTGTCCATCTCGGCCTTGGCCATGCGGAGCATCATGGGCATGGGCGGCGGCGCGCCCGCGCCTTGCACGCTCAGGCGTACTATGCGATAGCTTTTAGCGCCCAGGCTGCGTTGGATGCGGGCGGCGCGTTCCTTGAAATTTTCCATGGCCTGATCCACCAGCTGCGCCTCGCCGGCGCGCTGGCGGGCGGGCGAGACGATGAACTGCATGCTCTTTATTTGCAGGCGTTGCTGCAGGGCGCCGGCCAATACGTTGAGGTCCTCGATTTTCTCGCTGCGCAGTATCAAGTGCTGCGTGCCGCGCCAGTGGTGCAGCCGGGTGTCGTCGTAGACCGGGTAGGTTTGATAATCGCCGCTGCGCGATTCGATGGCGGGGCGCTTGCGCACCTCGCCCAGCGCCCAGCTCATGGCGCGATTGATCTCGGCGGCGAGCTGCGCCGGATCGGTGTGTTCCGCCTCCGCCGCCAGCGTCACCTCGGCAAGATCGTTTTGCAGTTCACCGGAGGCCTCCACGGTGAACTCCACTTGATCGTAATGCAGGTCTTCGGCGCGGGCGTGGTTCGCCGCGGCCAGCGCCGCGATCAAGATGAGTGAAACAAACCAAGGTTTCATAGTGCGTGTGCTCCTTTGAGGATGACTGAAAGCTGTCTCAAAATCGGGATATGGATTTCAAACCGGTTAACCGTCCGCGCTCCATATGAATATTTCTCGGGAAATAATCCATGTTCATGGGCGCCATAGGGGGCGAATACTCTTAAATCCATTTTGAGATAAGTAAGGACATCGACGAGTGTAATCCGTCCTAAATTTAGGAACGAGCATCTCCCCTCCTTGTTACAAGGAGGGGTGCCCCGTAGGGGCGGGGTGGTTGAAGTGCGGCGTACCCGAATAGTTTGTTCATCGCGCTTTTGAATCCACCACCCCGGCGCTAGTCGCGCCACCCCTCCTCATTTGAGGAGGGGAGTGATAATACAAGCTTTCATCCCATGGCCAATGTTCCAGCCATCGCGACGCATTACACGTGCGATTAAACATAGTGTGTGCCGAAATGCACGCGAGGAGTTTAGCAGACTCGCCGCCGCGCTTTCAGTCCTCCGGCAAAAACAGCGCCGTGAGGTCGTTGAGAAAACGCTGGCCCAGTTCGGTGGGGCGGATGTGATGCAGGTCGCGCTCGATCAGACCCTTGGCCTCCGCCTGTTGCAGCGGTTTTTCGACGACGTTCAACGCCAGGCCGGTGTGTTCGGCGAACAGCGCCACGGGGAAACCATCGTTCAAACGCAGCGCGTTGAGCATGAAATCGAAGCCCGCTTCGCGCCGCGACAAGCTACGTTCGCTGGCGATGCGCGCGGCGCTCGCCGCCTTGGCCAGATACTCGCGCGGGTGGCGCAGCTTGGCGGTGCGGACGATGCGCTGATGCTGCGCGCTGCTGATCTTGGCGTGGGCGCCGGCGCCGATGCCGAGGTAATCGCCGAACAGCCAGTAGTTGAGATTGTGCCGGCAGCGGTGGCCCGCTTGCGCATAGGCCGACACCTCGTATTGTCCGTAACCCGCCGCCGCGATGCGCGTCTGGCAGTGTTGCTGTATCTCCCACAAGGCGTCGTGGTCCGGCAAGTTCGCCGGCGGCGTGTGGGCGTAGCGGGTGTTGGGTTCCAGCGTGAGTTGATAATGCGACAGGTGCGTGGGTTGCAGCGCGATGGCCTGTTCGAGATCGGCCAAGGCCTGCGCCACGCTTTGGCCGGGCAGGCCGAACATCAAATCCAAATTCAATTCGTCGAAGCCGGCGGCATGGGCGCGCTCGGCGGCGGTGATCGCCTCGCGCGCGCCGTGGATGCGCCCGAGTTTTTTCAGCATGTCGTCATTGAAACTCTGCACGCCGATGGAAAGACGGTTGATCCCCGCGGCGCGGAATTCCGCGAACTTGCCCGCCTCCAAGGTGCCGGGATTGGCCTCCATAGTGATCTCGGCGGTGGCGGGCAAGACCAATAAGGCCCGCAACTGCGAAAACAAACGGTCGATGCTCTCGGGCGAAAACAGACTCGGCGTGCCGCCGCCGAGAAACACCGTCTCGATGGGGCGGCCCCAGATCGAGGGCAGGTCTTGTTCGAGATCGGCGATCAGCGCGTCGATATAAGCCCGCTCCGGCACCGCGTCCTTCGCCTCGTGGGAGTTGAAGTCGCAATACGGACACTTGCGTACGCACCACGGCAGGTGCACGTACAACGACAAAGGGGGCAGGGCGGCGAAGTTGAACATGGCGACAGTTTAACAGCCTTGACGGTAGGAGGTGTATCACGGGCGCTAAGCGTTACTCATCTTGATGGAAAAACATGCGTGAATATCTGTAGCGTGGATTGAACGCGGTGAAACCTGGCGTGGAATTTTCTTGACAACAGCTTGTCGGGTAGCGTCGTGGAGAAATAGGTTCCGCCTATTGCGCCGGCTTTTCGGTGAGAAAGCCATTGAGTGGGTTTGTAATGCTAGGTTCTATTTTTTAGTCCGGCTACGAAACTAAAAGGACACGTATGTCGCTCCGAGTACTCGGAGAACCGCTTCCTGCTGGAACTGGGTCTTGTAGGTGCCACGATCTCGTTAAGCGCGGCGCTCGTAGTGATATTTCCCTCGTGAATAATATTCAACACATACGAAGCTTCACGAATGAGGGATCGGTAGTTAACCTCCCTTATCCAGAGGCCGGCCAAACGCTCAAGCCTCCGGGAAATTGCGGAGTGACTGGTTGAGAAAGCTTGCCAATCTTCGGCGGTGACTATTCCACCCGGCGTGGTGGTTTCGAAGTGCAGCAACTCGCTGATCATGGCCTTTTGCCCGTTGGGACAAATTGATTGTCCGGGGCGCGCAGGCGCTAAGGAATGCGACAAGCGCGGCGCCCATCAAAAAGTATTTGCGGTACGCGGGTTCATCCTTACGAAAAATAACGTTTGTGATAAGTGTGCTTTTCTCAATAGGCTCGGCTCGTCGGTCATCTTTACATCCACACACATCTGCCTTCATGATATCGGGCAGCTCCGGCGTCCAATTCAGATTAATTACAGTTGCTTATTCTGGGACAAAGAATCTTTGGTGTAAAAACTGCATTACCAGAGACCAATACGACAATATGGAGGTCGATTCCTCATGAAATTTAATAGAATGGTAATAATAAGCACGGTGTTCCTGTTTTTAGGAGTCAACGTCGCCCAAGCCAGTCCAATCACTACTCTCTACAATACAGGCGTGGACGCGAATGGTGTGGTGCTTGCTAATGGCGTGATCGGAGATCCGCACTATTCCCTGATATCAGTTCCGGGCGGAACCAGCACCATTATGACCCGCACTTCGGCCGGCGGTTATCCGATCGGACCTTGGCTCGCTGACAATGACTTATCGGTTTGGATCGGCCCCGCCAATAATTCTCAGCTGAACGGACCAGTAGGTGATTTTATATATCGAACAAGCTTCGATCTCACGGGTTTTAATCCATTGAGCGCCTCGATTACCGGACAATGGGCAACGGACAATCCGGGTACCAGCCTGCTGCTTAACGGTATCGTAGCTGCCGGCATGACGACTACGGGTTATACCGTTTGGTCGCCCTTCATACTCACTAGCGGATTTATCGCCGGGATCAATACGCTTGATTTCGTGGTCCGTAACAATGGCGGGCCAACAGGCTTGCGCGTGGAAATGACCGGCAATGCCTCACCCGCTATCGGAGCGGTTCCGGAGCCCGCAACGCTTGCCTTGTTCGGACTTGGATTGATGGGCGTTGCGTTAGGGCGTCGACGCAAGCATTAAATCCGGATTTAATTTCATCCGAGATACGCTTGTGGCTCTCGAGGATGGGCAACACATCGAGGCTGAAACAGACCTGCTGCGGCGGCGGCCGGCGTGCACCAGATCGCAAGTTGCGCCAATGCGGCCGTGGTGAGGACAAAAGCAAAATGGCGGGATCGTTTGGCGTGAGGCATGACACGGCTCCTTGCCGTTTATGAGAATGGCATTTTAGCGCCTGGCGAGGGGAAGCCTCGGGGCCGGTAATGAAACGCAGTGGAATCTTTTGATGTTGAGCTTCACTGCTCAGTCTGCGGAATTGTTGTAATGCCAACGATCGGAAGTGGGAGGCGACTGTAAAAAAAGTTAAACCCACCCCCGACGCGCTCCTAACTAACCGCCCGCACCTTACAGGAAACATTGACAAACATGTGGTATCTACTACGCTTCCTTCTCCACCGAAAAACAAAATCTGCTCTTGACATCAAAGCAGCAAAGGGAGGGTTTCCCCGCATAGGCCGACATGGTGTTCCTAACGCTTGGCGCAGGAGACCAACTACTAACGAATTGTGAAGGAGGCACCTTATGTGTGTACATCCTCGCAGTATGCTGTTGGGTCTCTTGTTGGTCATTTCAAACTTTAATTTCATTCAGTTCGCCGCCGCCGCGGCCGGTGACCTCGATGCGGGTTTCGGCAGCGGAGGCAAGGTCACGACGGACTTTTCACCCACGGTAAACGACATCGATTGGGCGAATGACGTCGCGATTCAAAGTGACGGTAAATTAGTCGTCGCCGGATATACCTTCGACTCCGGGACGAGCCCGACGCAACACTTCATGCTGGCGCGTTACCACCCTGATGGTAGCCTGGATGCCGGTTTCGGAGCAGGCGGTCTGGTGCAAACCAATTTTGGTAATCCGGGGGTTTTTGCCGGTGTAAAAATCCAGGCTGACGGCAAGATCGTGGCGGTGGGGTCAATTGCAGTGACGACGTTGACGACGGGGTCTCGGTTTTTTATCGCGCGATATAACAGCGACGGTAGCCTGGACACCAGCTTCGGCACCGGCGGCAGCACGACCACCGCCGCCGGTGAGAACGGGAGTAACGGCCTAGGACTGGCGATTCAGGCCGACGGAAAGATCGTTGTCGTCGGTTCCCATGGTCTCGCGTTTTCTGGACTCAACTTCGCCGTCGCGCGCTATAACACGGACGGCAGTTTGGACAGTAGCTTCGACGGTGACGGCATCGTGTCGACCGATATCGCCGGGAGTGGTGATGGCGCCAACGATGTTGCACTGCAAGCCGACGGCAAGATCGTCGTGGTGGGCGTGGGTGTTGATCCCTCACTATCCACCACCTCGCGCTTCGCCGTGGTCCGATACAACGCCAATGGTAGCTTGGATACTAGCTTTGACGGTGACGGCAAGACCACCACCGCGCTCGGTACCATACTCGACTCGGCGCACGCCGTGGCCATTCAAGGCGATGGCAAGATCTTATTGGCGGGGTCGTCCCACAACAGCGCAACCAGCGCGCCGGATTTCGCGTTGGTGCGCTACACCACCGCCGGCAGTCTGGATGGCACGTTCAATGGGACGGGCCGCGTGGTCACGCCGTTTCCTTATGGCCAAAGCGTGGCCAATGGCGTGGTGGTATTGCCGAACGGAAAAATCGTTGCCGGCGGTTTTACGACCGGCGACCCCGGCGCCGCGTCGGGTAACGATTTCGCCTTGGCGCGTTACAACTCCAACGGTAGTTTGGACAGCAATTTCGGCACCGGCGGACTGGTGACGACACCCTTCGGCACCCCGGCGCTCGGGAGTGACGACTTCGCCAACGCGCTACTTTTGCAGCCGGACGGAAAGCTGGTGCTGGCCGGCTATCTCACCAAATTCGGCGTCGGTTCGGATCGAGATCTGGCGCTCGCACGCTATCTCGATGCCCCCGATCCGCCGGTCGCCAACGCCGGCCCCGACCAGAGCGTCAATGAGGGTGATACGGTGATCTTGGACGGCTCGGCCAGCGCTGACGCGGGGAACCCGCCGCTGACCTATCACTGGACGCAGTTGGCGGGCACGCCGGTGGCGTTGAATTTATCCGATCCCGTCCATCCCCTGTTCGTCGCGCCCAATGTCGCGTCGGGCGGCGAGACCTTGTCGTTCCAGTTGATCGTGAATAACGGCCTCGCCGACAGCGCTCCTGATACGGTCGATGTCACGGTAAAGAACGTTAATCACGCGCCGGTGGCGGACGCCGGCCCGGCGCAGACCGTGGCGGAAGGCGCGCCGGTCACCCTCGACGGCACCGGCAGCTTTGATGTGGACGGCGATACCCTCGCCTACGCGTGGACGCAAACCGCCGGTCCCGCCGTCACGCTCGCCGGTTCCACGACGGCCAATCCGACCTTCACCGCGCCGGCGGTGGCCAGCGGCAGTGTCGTGTTCACCTTCCAACTCACGGTCAGCGACGGCGCGCTTAGCGCGATTGCCTCCGTCAATGTGACGGTGGAGCATGTCAATCACGCACCGGCCGCTGACGCGGGCGCTCCGCAAACCGTCAACGAAGGCAGCGTGGTGATCCTCGACGGCTCGCTCAGCGGTGACCCCGACGGCGACGCGCTCACCTACGCGTGGACACAGTTGGCGGGACCGGCGGTGAGCTTGAATTTAAGCAATCCAGTGCAGCCAGTGTTCACCGCGCCCAACGTCAGTTCGGGCGGAGCGGTGCTGCGTTTTCAACTGATCGTCAATGACGGCTCGTTGAGCAGTGCGCCGAGCACGATCGACATCACGGTGCTGGACGTGAACGACCCGCCGGTCTGCACCATGGCGCAAGCCTCGCCCGCGAGTCTGTGGCCGCCCAATCACAAGCTGAAGTTGGTCACCATCACCGGCGCCAGCGATCCGAACAACGACGGTGTCACCCTGACCATCACCGGCGTGATGCAGGATGAGCCGGTCGATGGTTTGGGTGACGGCGATACCGATCCGGATGCGATCATTCAAGACGCCAGCGTGCTGTTACGCGCCGAACGGTCCGGCATGGACAATGGACGGGTCTACCACGTCAACTTCACCGCGAATGACGGGCAGGGCGGCGTATGCAGCGGAACGGTGAAGGTCACTGTTCCCCATTCCAAAAATCAAACCGCCGTCGATGGCGGCCTCTTGTTCGATTCCACCGTCGATCTGCCGGATGGCGGACATTGAAGCAGCGGCGGAGGTTAGTAACCGAATCGTGACCGGCCATGGTGCGCGTGGTTACTGCGCATCATGGCCGGCGCGAGGCATCTGCATAAGCGGCACGATAGCTTGGTCGTGAATGATCTTCAGCTCTGTAGGTTGAACGTAGTGAAGCCCAGCATGGAGTTACTCGTAATAACCGCCGGCCCAACGTGTTATGGACAAATCCATTCCACCCATTGTGCCCGTTTTCCAGAACGCATCAAATGAATCGGCATGTGATGTTGGGCTTAATTTCATTCAGCCCAACCTACAGGACTTCAGCCTATGTAGGTTGGGTTGAACGTAGTGAAACCCAACATGGAGTTACTTGTGATAACCGCAGATCAGGTGTGCCATGAAGAAACCCATCCCGCCCATTGCGCTAGTTTTCCGGTAACGCATCAATTAAATTGGCATGTGATGTTGGGCTTCATTTCATTCAGCCCAACCTACAGGACTGCCCATCACGCGCGTGCGTCCTCGCACGTCGCGTGATGGGCTTGTTATGCGCCGCCACCAAGCCTTTATCTGGCGATTTTCGAAAACTCACACTTCAGTTGCACGGACCGCGCCTTTACTCCTGCACCAATGACACTGTGACCATTGACCTGCGATGCGGCGATGACTTTGAGCTTTGTATGGATGACGTATGTCCATACGCTAACAGCAGTAGAATTTTTCGCGACAGAACCAACCACCAAGACTTCTTCTGTACTTCCAAGAACCTCGGCGGGCTTTCCGTCCACCAGAGCTTCAGACTTGCCGTTATACTCAAACAGCCATTTGCCCCCGAAACGCTCATTCTCTGACCAGCCGTCCGCAAGCAGCCCGCCATCAATACCGATCTCCTGGCGGTAGCCCTCAGTACGTGTGTCGACGCAGACGGCAGTGAAGCCTTCTACCGCGAAGGAACTCTCTGCAGCGGCAAGGAGGACGACTGCGATCAAACTCCTCTGCAGTGTCATACGACGATCTCCTCTGATCGCATAACTTAAAGTAGACCCCGATATTGGGGTGTTATAACACACCATTTTTAGCACCTAATCCCGCTGATATAGCCATAACCCTGTGCTTCAATTGGCATCAGCCTATATCAATCCGTAAAAGTACACCACTAAACGCACGGAGAAATAGGGCGTGAAGAACTAGCCGAATCTTATGATGGAGCTTATCGCGCTATTGGCGTCAGGGTGGCCGAATATTCTCTTACCCCCGCAACGCCTCAATCAACTTCCGCAATGCCAGCCCGCGATGGCTCAAACTGTTTTTGATGTCAGGCGTTAATTCGGCGGAGGAGCAGTCGTGGGTGGGGAGTGAGGGCAACGGCAAATAGCGGGATCGTTTGCCGTTAGACATGACACGGCGTCTTGCCGTTTGTGAGAATGGCATTTAGCGCGTGGCGAGCCGGGAAGTCCGCGTCACATCTCCTTCAGATATTCGTGCACGAACAGGACCGCCATCGACCCCTCGCCGACGGCCGAGGCGACGCGCTTGACCGAGCCGGACCGGACGTCGCCCGCGGCGAAGACGCCGGGGCGGCTGGTCTCCAGCAGGTAGGGCTGCCGACGTGCCGTCCACGCCTCGGAATTCGCCAGGGACGGCCCCGGTCCGGACGAATCCCTTCTCGTCCTTCTCGATCTCCGGGGGGAGCCAGTCGGTCCGCGGCGTCGCGCCGATGAAGCTGAACAGGGCCGGGGTCTTGATCGTCCGCGCCTCGCCCGTCTTGTTGTTGACGACCTCGACCTCGCGGAGGCAGCGGTCCCCGGACATCCGCCGGACCTCGGTGTTGAGGAGCACCTCGATGTTGGGGGTCTCCTCGATCCGCTGGGCCAGGTAGCTCGACATGTGCTTGTAGAGGTCGTCGCCGCGGACCACGAGGTACACCTTGCGGACCTGCCCGGCGAGGAAGACGGCGGCCTGGCCGGCGGAGTTGCCGCCGCCGACGACCACGACGTCCGAGCCCTCGGCAGAGCTGCGCCTCGATGGGGGTCGCGGCGTAGTAGACGCCGCACCCTTCGAACCGCTCGCACCCCTCGACGCCCAGCCGGCGGTAGTCGGCCCCGGTGGCGATCAGCAGGCACTTGGCCGAGACCGTCTCGCCGTCGTCGAGGTGCAGCACCGCGTACTTGTTGTCGAACGTCAGGCCCGTGACCGGCGAGGCGACGGGCAGGTGCGCCCCGAACTTGTTGGCCTGCACGACGGCGTTCTCGGCAAGTTCGCCGCCGGTGATGCCGGTGGGGAAGCCGAGGTAGTTCTCGATCCGCATGCTGCGGCCGGCCTGACCCCCGGGCGCGTCCCGCTCCAGCACGACCGTGTTCAGCCCCTCGGAGGCGCCGTAGACGGCCGCGGCCAGCCCCGCCGGGCCGGCCCCCACCACGGCCAGGTCGTACACCGTGTGCTCGAGCGGCCGGCGGAGGCCGAGGGCATCCGCCAGCTCCTCGGTTCGAGGGGTTGCGCAGGAGCAGCTTGTGGCCCCAGGCGACCACGGGCGTGTCGGCCTCGGTCAGCCCGGACTGCTCGAGCAACTGCTTCACCTGCGGGTCGGCCTCCAGGTCCAGCCAGGTGAACGGCACCCGGTTCTTGGCCAGGAACTCGCGGACCCGGAAGGTGTCCTGCGAGTAGCGCGACCCGATCACGCGCAGGCCCGTGAAGTCCCCCGATCTCGTGGAGGAGGTGGCGGCGGGCGATGAAGGCCCGGAGGATGACGTCGCCCAGGTCCGGGTGGACGTTCAGGATCTCACGCAGGGCATCGTTCGAGACCTCGAAGACGTCGCACTCGCCCCGGGCGACGCCGCTGAAGATCGCCGGGCCCCCGGTCAACTGGGCCACCTCGCCGGTGAACTCCCCGGGCCCGAGGGTCGCGACGATCTTCGGCTCATCGCCGGAGTCGTCGACGATCTCGACCTCGCCGGTCTTGACGACGTAGAAGTTGCAGTCGCATTGCGCCGGCTTCGAAGAGCTTCTCCCCGTCGCGATAATGCTTGAGCTTCGACAGAGGGCAGCCCTCCAGCGCGGCGAGCTGGGCCTCGTCGAGCCTGGGGAATGCGGCGGCGTGCAGGTCCTGATCGATCATGTCTCGGGCTCCTTTGGTTCGACGCTGTCTGCTTCAGTCACACAGGACCGGCAGGATATGCTCCGGCACCGGCAGCGCCGTCTCGTCGACGTAGACAGCCTTGCCCATGAGTGAGTCGATCTTGCGTTTCATCGCCTGGGGTGAATATCTCAGGTTTGCAGGTATCGCCATAGGCCGGACGGCCGCTGTCGTCGTTGCGCTGGTCGAAGAACGACAAGTCCAGCTCGTGGTCGATCAGAGAATTGACGGTGTATTCAAACGTGCCGGGGAGAATCTGGTCCCGAAAGGAGATCGGGATCATCTTGCCTTGCTCGTAGCAGTAATCCTTGTGGCGGGCCATCCATTCCCCCTTCAGGCTGAGCGGCCTGTTATGGCATCTTGGATAGCAGTAATTATAGGACCGAATGGGGTTTTTCTACAGGTTCAACGTTCGCGCTTGCCGAGCGCCCGTGTTGAGCGTTGGGTTGGGGCTCATGTTGTACCGTGCCATGATGGTTGCAGCGACATCTCGGTGAACTTGGGTGGACGGATGAAAGTGGATCTCTGTTTGATACATTGGCCACTGTCCGGCGCAGCGGATAAGGAAAACAACTTCCGCCTCAACCGTCTCGATGTCTAGCGTCGGATTCTCCGTCGGAGGATCGTCGTGGCACCATACGTCGAGGAACGCCTCGGTGAGGTCGTGGCGCCATGCGTACCCGTAATACCCTCCCTTGCCCGCAGCATTCCAACCGAAGCGCAGGCGGTTCCTAACCGATTGCTTGGTGACGCCGACGTAGATTGGCCGTTCATCAACGCTCGCAATATAGAGTTTTGGCTTCGTCGACGTCGCAATACCCGAGAAGTTGGCCGTCCCCTTCTCGCATTCGACGACGAAGGCAATCTCGTCAAACGTGAGCTTGTAGCGCTGAGGGCCGGTAATGCGCATGCTATGAGCCCCAACGCCCAGCATCAGCGAGTGGCGCGTAGCGCCGTCCGCTGCATGCTGTTGTTGGCGGCTTAGCGGTCATTTCGAGTGCTTCTCTTCGTACATCTGTTTGTCGGCGGCTAAGCAGGCACCAACGAGTCCGACCGCCGGGTCGCGCATGGCGAGGCCAATGGAAGCCTTGACGTTCGCTTCGCTTAGCGCCGTCCGAACACGCTTGAGGAACGTCTGCGCGTCGGAACGGTCGCATTCGGCGAGGAGGATGCCGAACTCATCTCCCCCCAGACGCGCAACGATGTCGCTTGTCCGGGCAACGTTGCGCAATGCAGCGCTCGCGCGCACGATGAGCGCATCGCCTGCCGCGTGCCCCTCCCTGTCATTCACTGCTTTCATGTCGTCCAAATCAATGATCAAAACTGCCGCAGGATGGCCATACCGGAGGCAGCGCTCCTCTTCGGAGGCCAATAGGCGATCCCAACCGCGCCGGTTGTACAAACCCGTCAGTTCGTCCGTCAACGCCTCGACTTGGAGTTTCTCGGAACGGCGGGTCTCCTCTGCGGCCTTAAGCTCAGCCTGAAGAATCGTGCTCAACATGGCTGCGAGCAACTCCACGAGTTCTTGCTCTTCGACGATCGACTCGGGTTGGGGCGAGGGGTGAATTGCACATAGCGTCCCAAACAGGCTCCCGTCCGAGCGCACCAAAGGCAGACCGACATACGACCCGATCTGGACCTGACGCCCGATCGGCGCCCCTTCATATGCAGGGACGTCCGCCGAACGCGGCGCAATGCGGGGGCCGTTACCCTTGACCATCTCGGAGCAAAATGAATCGGCCCAACGAAAAACCGTACCCGGCTCGACGCCGTAACCGTGATCCTCGCTCTGCAGCACGATCCAGTCGTCACCCTCTGTCCGGGTGACCATCCAGAGATCGAAACCCAATCGCCGGTGGAGAAATGAAAGCACCTCCCGCCCGGCTGATTCGAAATCCCTGATGCAATCCGTATTCATTTTACGCCTCTCTATAAACCGCCCAACGTCGCCGTTCAGAGGCCGCGTCAGCGGCGCGAAGCGCAGCCCAGCTGGCAAGCGGTCCACTGCAACGGCTGGCTATTATGTCTCACTCTTGGACAACCCACTCGGGATTCCACGCCACTTCCCACAGATGCCCGTCAGGGTCTTGGAAGTAGCCCGCGTAACCACCCCAAAAGGTGTCGTGCGCTGGCTTCACGACAACTGCACCCGCTCTCCTGGCCTGGTCCATAACTGTGTCGACTTCGACTTTCGAGGAGACGTTGTGCCCAATGGTGAAATCGGTCGCGTTTGGGTTGCCAAGAGCGATCCCGGTATCGTGCGCAATGCTCTTTCGCGGCCAAAGCGCGAGCTTCAAACCGGCCTCGAGCTCGAAGAAAGCCACTGCGCCATGCTCGAACTGTGTGCCGACAACGCCCTCGGTCTTCAAGCACAGACCGTCACGGTAGAACCGGACTGCCCTTTGTAGATCGTCAACACCGAGAGTGATGAGCGTTATCCGGGGTTTAATGCGCTGACGCTCCGTGAGGCATAACTCAAAGTAGACCCCAATATCGGGGTGTTATAACACACCATTTTAGTACCTAGTCCCGCTGATATAGCTATAAGCCTGTGCTTCAATTGGCCTCAGCCTATATCAATCCGTAAAAGTACACCACTAAACGCACGGAGAAATAGGGCGTGAAGAACTAGCCGAGTCTTATGATCGAGCTCGTCGCGCTAGTGGCATGAGGGTGACCGAATATTCTCTTACCCCCGCAACGCCTCAATCAACTTCCGCAATGCCTGCCCGCGATGGCTCAAACTGTTCTTGATGTAAGGCGTTAATTCGGCGGAGGAGCAGTCGTGGGTGGGGACGTAGAACACCGGGTCGTAGCCGAAGCCGTTTTCGCCGCGCGGTGAAAACAGCCTATGTAGGTTGGGTTGAACGTAGTGAAACCCAACATGGAGTTACTGGTGATAACCGCAGACCAGGTGTGCCATGAAGAAACCCATCCCGCCCATTGCGCCAGTTTTCTGGTAACGCATCAATTAAATTGGCATGTGATGTTGGGCTTCATTTCATTCAGCCCAACCTACAGGACTGAGATGTTAGGCCTCATAAAAGCTAAGTAATCCATGCTGACGCACCCATACAATGAATTTCTCGGCCTCTTGCGGCAACTTACGCCCACATAGTTGAAAGTTAACGACCGCCCGAACGAGCATTAAGACTGCGGCTTCGTCATCAAACGTAAACCGATCTTCTGCTGCGACCTTTGCGTGCTTTAAGGCGTTCCGAAGTTTGGACGCACGACCATACAGCGCTTCCTCTGACAGATTCAAGCCTCGGCGCTCACTCTCGTCATACATCATTCGAAGAATGTTCTTCTTTCCCGCGCGCCGCAGAATATTTCCACAGATCTCTTCCGCCGCACCTGCGAGAGTCATTACAGATACCAAGTCGCCATGCAGGAAATACAAGTCGCAGGCGGTCCTGATTTGACGCTCTGCCGCTTTCAGCTTCGTTAAGGCGTGCCGTGCCATTGGTAAGGCCTACCATGGAGCTAAGGGGCTGCGCGCTTTTGCGCAGTCCCACTTGAGCGCAGGGTTAGACCTTTGCTTTGAGTTTTGCACGAATAACAGATTTTGCCTTTTCATCTGCGCTGTCCCAAAGTGCGAATAGTCCGAATGCATAGAGCCGTTCGTTCATTGTCATACCATTGATGCCTTCAATTGCTTCAGCCTTAAACTGAATCCAGTCTTGGTAGAATTTATTTGAAACGTTAGTCTCTTTAAACCACACATTGCCGTGCCATTTTCCAACGACATAGCTCAATTTTTCAATTGAATCTTCATTTCTTTTCCATTCATCAATCCAATAAGCCAACTGATTTCTTAGATCGGATTCACTGTCGGGAAGGGATTGGACAAGATCGTCGAGGTTCATCGGATAAATGCCTAATCAAAGTAGACCCCAATATTGGGGTGTTATAACACACCATTTTTAGTACCTAATCCCGCTGATATAGCCATAACCCTGTGTCTTAATTGGCCTCAGCCTATATCAATCCGTAAAAGTACACCATTAAACGCACCGAGAAATAGGGCGTGAAGAACTAGCCGAATCGTATGATGGGGCTTATCGCTCTAGTGGCGTGAGGGTGGCCGACTATTCTCTTACCCCCGCAACGCCTCGATCAACTTCCGCAATGCCTGCCCGCGATGGCTCAAGCTGTTTTTGATGTCGGGCGTTAATTCGGCGGAGGAGCAGTCGTGGGTGGGGACGTAGAACACCGGGTCGTAGCCGAAGCCGTTTTCGCCGCGCGGTGAAAACAGGATGCGGCCTTCCCAGGTGCCTAGACAGATGAGCGGGGTGGGGTCGGCGGCGTGGCGCAGATACACCATCACGCATTGGAAGCGTGCGCCGCGTCGTGGTTCGGGTACGTCGGCGAGATCGGTCAGGAGTTTGTTCACGTTGTCGCGGTCGTTGGCGGCGGGGCCGGCGTAGCGCGATGAATAAATGCCGGGCGCGCCATTGAGGGCGTCGACTTCCAGACCGGAGTCGTCGGCGATGGCGGGCAGGCCGGTGTGTTGCGCGGCGTTGCGCGCTTTGAGGATGGCGTTTTCGACGAAGGTGAGGCCGGTTTCTTCCGCTTCGATGACGCCGAATTGCGATTGAGGTTCGACGTGAAGATCGAGACCCGCGAGCAGTTGGTTGATCTCGCGGACCTTGCCGGTGTTGCCGGTGGCGAGCACGATTTTTTTCATCGGGAAAAATGTTCCAACGCAAAGGCGCACGGATGCGAAGTATCGGTTTCAATCAGCAGCGGATTTTGAATTTCCATTCCTGTCTACCTTCGCGTCTTCGCGCCCTTGCGTCGGATTTGAATTATCCCGCCAGCGCCGCCCGCTGTTTGGCGGTGAGTTCGGCGATGCCGGTCTTGGCGAGTTCTAGCATGGCTTGCAGTTCGTCCATGCGGAAGGCGTGGCCTTCGGCGGTGCCTTGCACTTCGATGAAGGCGCCGGCCTCGTTCATCACCACGTTCATGTCGGTCTCGGCGTTGGAGTCTTCGGCGTAGTCGAGGTCGAGCACCGGCACGCCTTTATAAATGCCCACCGACACCGAGGCCACTTGGCCGTAGAGGGGATTTTTGTTCAGGCCGCCGTTTTTCATCAAATGTTTGACCGCGTCCACTAGCGCCACGTAGCCGCCGGTGATGGAGGCGGTGCGGGTGCCGCCGTCGGCCTGAATCACGTCGCAGTCGACGGTGATGGTGCGCTCGCCGAGGGCGCTCAAGTCCACCACCGCGCGCAGCGAGCGGCCGATCAGGCGCTGGATTTCCATGGTGCGGCCGCCTTGTTTGCCCTGCGCGGCCTCGCGCTGGGTGCGTTGGCCGGTGGCGCGCGGCAACATGCCGTATTCGGCGGTGACCCAGCCCTTGCCGCTGCCTTTGATCCAGCGCGGGGTGCGCTCGTCGACGCTGGCGGTGCACAACACGCGGGTGTCGCCGAACTCCACCAGCACCGAACCTTCGGCGTGTTTGGTGTAGTTGCGGGTGAAACTGATAGTGCGGAGCTGATCGGGCTGTCTGCCGCTGGGACGCATCGGGAATCCTATCTGTACTACTTTGGAAGGGGGGGCATTATAGCCCGCGGGCGGGGTGCGGGCCACGCTAAAAACGCCGGATTTTTCAATTTCCGGCGAAGGGCGTACCATGGCCGATCATTAAAAATAGCAACGAGGGGTTCGACATGATACGCAGTATGACGGCATTCGCCCGCCATGAGCGCGAGACGCCGTGGGGGACGCTGACTTGGGAGCTGCGTTCGGTCAATCACCGCTATCTGGAGGTCTATCCCCGCTTGCCCGACGATTTGCGCGCGCTGGAGACGCCGGTGCGCGAGCGTGTCACCGCCGCCCTGGGTCGCGGCAAGCTCGAATGTCAGTTGCGCTTTCGTTCCGTGGAGGCCGCGACCGCGGGCTTTTCGCTGGACCGGGATTTGATCGCCGGGCTGGTGGCCGCCACCGGCGAAGTGACGGCGGCTCTGCCCGCCGCCGCCGCGGTGAATCCCCTCGACGTGTTGCGTTGGCCCGGTGTGGTGCGCGCCGCGCCCCTCGATTATGAAGGCATCGCCGAGGCGGCGATGGCCGGTCTGAACCTGGCGTTGGCCGAACTGGTGGACACCCGCGAGCGCGAGGGGGCGAAATTACGGGTCCTGATCGAGCAGCGCTGCGACGCCATTGACACACAAGTCAGCGCGGTGACGCAGCGGGTGCCCGAGGTGCTGGCCCGGCAGCGCGAAAAACTCGTCGCCCGCCTCGCCGAGGTGCGCGCCGAACTGGACCCGTCGCGCCTGGAGCTGGAGATGGTGTTGTTCAGCCAGCGGTTGGACGTGGGCGAGGAAGTGGATCGCCTCGCCGCCCACATCGGCGAGGTGCGGCGGGTGCTCAAACAGAAGGAACCGGTGGGCCGCCGCCTGGATTTTCTGATGCAGGAGCTCAATCGCGAGGCCAATACCTTGGGTTCCAAATCGGCGGATGTTGAGACCACCCGCGCCTCGGTGGAGCTGAAGGTCTTGATCGAGCAGATGCGAGAGCAGGTGCAGAATATTGAATGAACGTCCGCGACGGCCCCGCGGCGTCCGCTGATAGCGGCGCAAGTTTATGTCGGTACTGGTTTTCCGCCTTGTGCCCCCTTCGAGGGGCTTCCGATACCATCCAAAAAAATTATGTAGCTACAATGTGTAGCTAGGCGTGTAGCTAAGACGCGAAACCGCGATGACGATGATCAGCAGCCTGCTTATGGGGGCGCTACCGTTCTTCATCTTGCTTGTGATCTTTATTGAAGAGTCATGGCATACCATGCGTGTTACAAACGGAGAATGCTTTTTCTCTGAGGTGAAAAATAAATTCCTTCTACAACATCATCCTCGTCCACTTCCATAGCCGATTCTTCGATAGGCTCACCTCCAAGCTCTTTAATGAATTCCGCCGTGCCCCAAATCGGGATAGGCAGACTCATGCTCTGTTGGGCAGCATCGATCCGGGCGCTGCCGCCTTCGCCAAGGTCAAGGCCGGCGCGAGCCTGATCCAGCTTTACACGGGGCTCGTTTTTCGCGGTTCGAGCTGGTTTCCGAGACAAGTCCGTTTGCTAAACTTCGTGCGTCTTGGCCGCTATGACTCGCTCGCAGACGACGCGGCGGCGGTGATGGCGGAACCATGGCTGGAGTAGCCACCCGCCCAAGCGTGCGGCCGAGACTCTCTTTTGTCTTTTCCTGTGGCCACCCCTTGTCATAGCACCAGTAAAAGTCAGGGCGAACATTTTCGCTTTTTACTTGATTTATAATCAGTGGTTTCTATACTAGAAACTATCTCAAAATTGGGATATAGACTTCAAGCCGGTTAACTGTTTGCGCTCCATATCAGTATTTCTCGTGAAATAATCAATGTTCATAGGCGTCATATGGGGCGAAGACTCTTAAAATCAATTTTGAGATAAGTTCTAATCAAGTTGACTTCCACTGGAATCCCAAGGAGGGGCGGCAATGCAGATTCTCAATCTCATCTACGATAAGATCAATGAAGTCATCGGCGGCACCAGCGAAAATCAATTTTTTACGTTGATGCTACCGGGAACGCTTCTTAACAAGGCGGACTTCACGAGCGGCACGAAGGCCAAGATCGCGATCCAGGAATCCAATCTCGTCCATGGTCTGCTCGACCTTGCCCAGGTTGTTCCGTCGCACAACGGGCGCAAGCTTTTCCGGCAGTACGAGTCGGCGCTTAGCGCCCTGCTGCCGAAGCTCGATCCGCAGGTGGAAACCTGGCGCAAGGGTTTGCGCCAGATGCTCGATCAGCAGATCGAGGTCACCATTGATGGCAACAAGGCATCGATGAAAAAGCTGGATTATTTCAATCGGTTGGTCGATCAGTACGACCAGGCCGTCGCCGACTGGGAGGGTCAACAGCATAAGAAGCGGGACAGCCTGCTTGCCGATCCCAACATAAAGGACGCGACCAAGCGCGAGGATGCATTCGATGCCTGGTACAGCGACAACTACCGGGCGACGGAGGCGAAGATTCAGCACGCCTATCAACAGACGACCGCCGTCCTGTCGCCGGACGAGCAGACGCTGATCGACCGTGTGCTGGGCAGCGGCGATACCAGCCTGATGGACGCCGCCGAAATCTTGCGGTCGGCGCCTGTCCAATATCCCCAGGGCGTCGCCTATCCGGTCGAGTTCACCCCCGGCAACTGGCCGAACCTGTTGGACAGCGACTTCGCCTACGTCGATCTGCTTGCGTCTCCGGAAGCGGTCGCCAACAAACTCGACGTGCAGCAGCAGATCGTCCAGGATTCCATCGACCGTCTCAATGCCCTCACCGTTAATATGCCGACTGACCTGCAAAGCGATCTCGATGCGCTGACGCAGGCGCAGAGCGCCTATCAGGACGCGCAGGACAGTTTGCTGACGACCTACACCCGGAATGCAGCGACCGCGGTGAAGATCTATCTATCGAAAACGCAGTCTAAGAAAGACGACCAGGCATCCAAGACCAAAAACGTCAACGGCATTCTCGGTGGACTCGAGAAGGATTCTCCTTCCTCCGACGCGGATGAGGGCAAGACTGGCAGAGGCGGGACATTGACGGACGATGACGTCAATAAGATCATGGACGGGCAAAAAACTTTGATTGCGGCGCAGAGCAAGGTTCAGGCGACCGGCCTAAACATGGCAGACGCCGCGAACAAGGTCGGGCGCGACGAGGCAGAATACATGGATTTGCACATCTATGTGGATAAGCTCGCCGCCGCGCTCAAACAGGTCGTCGCATTGCGCAAGCAGCTAGATATCACGGCGAACGTGCCGTCGGACAGTGTGATCAACAAGATCTATCCGGACGCGAAATCCGAGGCTTTCACCGAGGCGCTGGTCACCTTCCAAAAGCAGGACATGTCGGATCAGTCCACCCTGACGACGAGCTTTTCACAGACGAGCTGGTCAGTCGACCTGTTCTTCGGCAGCGCCAGCGGCACCAAGTCAAAACAACAAACCGACTTCACCCACGACGTTATGTCGGACAGCACTGATTTCCAAATCGGCATGCTGCTGGCGAAGGTTGAGATCGACCGGTCCTGGTTCGATCCCGGCATCTTCGACCGCACCCAGGACATGCACCGGATCGGCGCGACACCGATCTCGCACGGCCCCCTGAAACCGGAGCAGTTCAAGAACGCGAACAGCACGATCCTGCCGACCTTCCCGACCGCCTTTGTGATTGCCAAGGACATCACGATCAAGATCGCCATTGAGGCGGGAAAGACCAGCCAGGCCTCGCACGTGCTGGATACTCACGAGTCGGAGAGCGGTGGGTTCCTCTGCTTTAGCGTCTCGCATGTGGCCGCCGACCACGAGGAAAGCAAGGTGTTCTCCTCGCACGTGGAGGGGACCAACGTCGTGATCCGCATCCCGGCGCCGCAGATCATCGGCTGGTACCAAGAGTTCGTGCCGCTCGATCAAAGCACGGAGCTGACCGACGTCGACGAGGCTTCGCTGTCGGGCTTCCTGTCCAGCTACCAGCGGGTGGTCGCGGGCGCCGCGGGGCAGCAAAACTTGCGGCAGGCGGTCTGACCCAGCAGACAGCCGACACGTGAAGGCGGCGCCAGCGCCGCCTTCACTCCGTGCTGGCCGCACTCTCAAACAACAGCGGGGCCGACTAGCGCGCGCAATCGCCGATGAATGACCCTGGCATTAGCCCAGCAAGCGGCCGGTCAGGTCGATGGAGAGGGACATGATACTCTGTTTTTCCCAGGACGATCTCGAGGTCGTTGAGAAGGCGTACGGACAGCAGACGAAGACCTACGGCACGGCGTATTGCTATCTTAAGGACCACTCGTACAACCAATTCCTCGGCCAGCAGGAAAACCTATTCATCACGGCGCATGGCAACGAGGACGAGATCGGAAACCAGGGAGCGGGATTCGCGTTGACCCCGGAGCAACTCGCAGCCGTGCTTTCCAAGAGCGTGTTGCCCGGAAAGTACCAGGGTTCAATTTACGTTTCAGCGTGCGACACGTCGCCGAAATACGTCACTGGTCTCCTCAAGCATATGGGGGGCGACTATAAGGGCCGCATCTATGGCTGCGTCGGTGACGTCGACCTGGTCATCGAGCCATCGGGGAACAACATGTGGGTCATGGCAAAGTAGCCCTGGGACGCGCGTCCTCTGCCGCAGTTCTGCGGTCGGACCTAACGGCAAAACTCGCGGAAGCCAATGCCGGATACCTCCCGGCCTGCAACAGCCCGCGCGCGAGGAGAAACGTCAGCAGCGCATGCCATAGTCCGGTGTTGCCAAGCGGCTGCAACGTCCACCAAATCGCAAAATAAATCGCGAGCGCAATCAGCATCAGGTCGCGCCGATGAAGATGCCGTCATAGCCATAGGCGAGCACGCCGGCGGTCGGCGCGAGCGCGGCGAAAATGAGGAACAGCCGGGGCGGCTTCCCGGACTTCGGAGCTCGTGGTCATCAGGTCGATCAAGAGTTCGCCGCCCACGAGGAAAAACGCGCTGGTCGCGACGCCGAAGCCGAATCCCCAGGCGAGGATCAGCCGCACCGCGCGCGAAGGCGACTCGGTCGCGCGCGCCCACCGAGCTGTAGCAGCCCGATGCAGCTGGTGGATCACCTTTTTGTGTTCGAAGGCAATGGTGTTGTCCGCGATTTCCGGGCAACTCTACCGAGTACCGCGACAGGAAAGAATGGGAAGACAGGAACAAGCCTGCAGAGCAGATCACAGCTCCTGTTGAATAACGGAAGAGAAAAAAGCAGAGCCTGTTGCTGCAAAGCCGGAGCCAGCTGCCAATAAAAAGAAGCCGAGCTTCAAGGGAAAGTTTGAATACGAGCAGTTAGAGAAAGAGACAGCAGCGCTTGAAAAGAAGAGAAACACTTTCCGAAAAACTGAACAGCGGCATCAGCGATCATAACGAGATCGCGAAATGTTCGCAGCGCATTTCAGCTCATTTCCGAGCTGGATGAAAAAGGGCTGAGGTGGCTGGAGTTGAGGGAGATGATGTAATCTCCCCAAAGAAAGGAATTACCTGCTATTTACTCCTTTGTGCAGATTCGCATATTATTTGTATAATTTTTCCTTGCTGCGGTGGTCGTTTGCAACACTTTTTCTATGTTTGCACCCTGATTTTCGAAGCAGGCATTATCCACCCAATTATGAAAGGCCATGGGGGCATTTGGAATATTGCTGGGGTTGGTAACGCGCGCTACCGATATTCCATCAATAAAGTATTCGATGCAGTTGCTATTCATTACAATCTGGTATTCGTGCCAGTTCTCGTCAAGATCGGGGAGACGCACCACCGAAAATTGAAGCCCGTTAAACGTATGTGCAAAGAAGCCGTTGTTCTCCTCGCTTACATTCCCCTGCTGCTGCATGAACCAGGCTGTTTTCATTCCTACCACCGGAATTGCATTCGTGTTCCAAAAGCCCCAGCCTCGGGATCCGCCATTAATATTCTCTACTTTTATCTTTGCGGAAAAAATAATGTTATGGGCAGGAGCAAACGGAATATTTATGAAAAGGTCGTAAATAAAATTCTCCAGCTCAATGGTATCTGTGATCGTATCAACAGGGTAGGGGTTCACAATTACATTTTTGGGAAGCTGCGTAGTATAAGGGCTGTTGTACACCTCGGAATTTGAATAAGCGTTGCTACTTGCCGGAGGAATGGAATTTACAAGGTAGTTGCCGTTGGGTGTATTGAACTCATGCGTGCCTGCAATATCAACCCGCTGAAACCAGAAATCTTCGGAAGGATTGTGCAAGTCATAACGGTTTTTCGTATTGCAAAAAGCGACACTTTTCTCGTAATCACCAATGAGAATAAGTATATAAAATAAAGCGGACTGAATTGCCGCAGCACTATTCTTTCCAGGTGGTGAAGAGATTTTTGTTTTCAGAATATTGACAATATTTAAAGCAAGATCGAGCAAGGCATGATGATTCTTTGCCTGCAAATCGATTCCTTTCAGCTCCTTGAGCCATGCTGCTTTTTTTGCTGCATCAGCGAAATTGATCTCTTCTTTTAGTTGGGGCAATGCTATTCCGGCTTCCATAATGAGCTTTGTAAAGGAAACGGAATGGTCTGATCCGATGAGGCCGGGTTGCTGTTCAAGTGCATGGGCAAGCTTAACAGTAAAGGCAATAAAGGTAGTTGGGGTTTGCATGTTTGGGAGTGTCCATATTCTTTCGCACATTTATTAACGGTGGTCCGTTCTGGTCACGCCGCCGCCCCCGGCGTCTCGCTGAAAGGTGATGTATGTATAAAGCTGGTATGACTGGATGATAAAGCCGGCCTGGATCCTGGCTTATAGGCGCCCTTACCGCTCGTCATCTTGCTTATGATCTTCATTGAAAAGTCATTGCATACCATACGTGTTACAAACGGAGAATGCTTTTTCTCTGAGGTGAAAAATAAATTCCGTCTACAACATCGTCCTCGTCCACTTCCATAGCCGATTCTTCGATAGGCTCACCTCCAAGCTCTTTAATGAAATCGGCCGTGCCCCAAATCGGGATAGGGAGACTCATGCTCTGTTGGGACATGGTATCCCACCCAGTAAATCTATAGACCATCACACGCTTGCCCATGGCGATTCCTTTCAATAATTCCATCTGACGTTAATGCGTTGCGTTTGGCGGCGACATTTTAATAACACTTGACGATGACGAGAGATTACAAAGTCGACAACAAATAGCCATGAAGCCACCGATTCAGTAGCGGTCCCATGTCGATACCAACGCATTTTCCCAATTGGTCGTAATAGTAGGCCAGAGACTCTCGGTCCTCCTGGTCGAGGGGTTTCTCTACCGAGCAAAGCGAGGTCTTGATGTACATACTTAGCTGGGCAGGCGAAGCACCACTCTTCACCAATGACGCAAGATCACTGGCGCAACGATTAAGCGCCGCCTCTAAAGGTCCGGCCAATCGTGCCCTGCTCGGAACGCGAAGTTCCGGCTCTGCACGCTGGAACTTCGGGGCTGCCTGGAAAGTAGCCAGATCAGCAAGCATTTCGTCGCTGTCTGCGTTCATAAGAGGTCACGTTCGCTAAACAACACAACAACCAGTGTTTTAAAACAGGCTCGTCTCATTGCTCGCCCTGACAATGACTGCTAATTACAGCATAGCAGACGCTCCCGGTGGTCGCGCTGATGGCGCCTCAAACATGGTCTGAGGCGAGCTTGTTACCTCTGTGGCCTTGGGCGCGCCGCCGCGCTCGTCGGCATCTTGAGGAATAGCAAATACGTCAACTGCTCGACGTAGTCACCATACGACAGGCCATCGTCGCGCAGCACGTTGCAGTAGTGCCAGAGTTTTTGGACGATGGTAGATGTGTTCATGCGTCAGTTCCCAAACAAGAATGCTTCCAATTTTTCTGCAGCCTCTTGCCGTTTCTTATCCGAGATGCGTTCCAGGTTATGCAGCTTCCACTGTACGGCAGGCAGATGTAGGGCCTGCGGATAGGCGAATTGCGTCCAATCGGCTCCGCCCTTTTTCACCGCGAGCAGAAATCGTTTGTCAGCATCCGTGAGCGTATTGTTCAATATCTGAACCAACTGCGCCCGACTTTCGATCAATGTATCCAGACTGACCGGCTCCGCCACCATGCCAGAAAATTCCGCCCGATAGGCCGGTTCGATGTCCTGCATCGTAGGATTCAGCAACTCCACCATAGGCCGATTGTGCGCCAGCAAGTAGACCAGAAAGACATCCTTGAGCGCGGGCGTGATCCCCTCATTGGCAAGCAACAGGTGCACATCGTACAGATCACGGGGGTGCTGCCGATCCAGAGCTGCGCACAGCTTCCCCGCGTACAGCTCATCGAACGCCAGCACCTGCATGCGCGCATACCCAAAACCGTTGCGCACACTCTGCGACACCTCATGCAGCTCCGGCGTCAATAGGCTTCCTCTCAACACCGGCGTGACCTCCACTTTCACGGCCACGTCACCGCGTACCACCAGCAGTTTGAAGTGAAAGCGCGTGCCCTTCAGGATCGATGCGTGCACCCTGCAACCGGACACCATGCGCTCGATATCCGAAGCGATCGTGCGTAGCGCCTTATCGATACCCGCGAGAATTCGTGTTCCGTTCTTCCAGTGGCAGATAGACTAGATCGATATCCACCGACAGCCGTGGCATATTGCGCACGAATAGATTAATCGCTGTGCCGCCTTTCAACGCAAAACATTCCTGCCGGGCCACGATCGGCAACAGGCTGACCAGCAGGCCGACCTGGTCAGAAAAAGTCTGGGCCAGCGCCATCCGCCATCTCTCCTGCCATGTCACGCGGTACAGTGATGAGAAATTTCCGATCCAAAACGCCGCCACGGATGATCATCCGCTTGCTTCGTCCGAGTTCCACACCGCCGGTATCCAATACTGAAAACCAGGGATGTTGATGGCGCACGCTGAACCATAGAAACAACCGCTTCGCCTTGATATGCGTGCACGCGAGCAACAGTGACCGCACCCGTTCCGGCCGCAGAGTGGCCGCTGCCGCAAACAACTCGTCGGCAACCTGGAAGTCGGTGACGGTTTCCACCTCGGCGAGCAATTCCAGAAAAGCCAATTCCGGCGTCGCGTAGCGTATGGGCCAGTCCCAATGCCCGAACGGTCGAGAGATCACCGCCTCCGCGGGCGGGACAGCAAATAGCTTCGGGTTGTGGCGCTCCAGGCGGTATTTCGCCACCAAGTCTTCAACCCAAGCCGGCCAGCGGCTCACCCCATACAGCGCTATTCGACGCCCCTCGCCCATGGGCAGGTAATGCGCCAGGCCCATCAGTTCCAGCGCACTGCGCCCGCCCACATGGACCGCATACCCCAATGCCTGGAGCGAGTAGACGACATGCTCCCACTTCAAGGGCGGTCCCGGCCGCCGATAGGCGCCTCGGGCTACCGCTTGCAATGCACCCGAGCGCAGGTAGAAGTCGACACGCGGCCGATCGAAACCCTTGGCCTTCAGCCAGTTGCGATCCACCACCTGCCCCTCGGGCAGACAGGATTCCAAGGAATGGGAGGGTTGGGCGACCATGAGCGGTTTACCGACATCCTCTTTTGCATAGTATTGCTATGCATTATGGACAAACGCTAAACCAGAGACAAGTTTAGAGTTTACCGGCTTTGCATAGGCGGGCTATGCGAAAAAGCCTAAGGGGCAAACCAAGCAAAGGCGAAAGGCAGTCGCCATACAACATGCCGTCGTCGCGGAGAACGTTGCAGTAGTTCCAGAGTTTTTGGACGATGGTGGCAGTATTCATAGCCCTGCTTTATTACCCTCTCCATTACCCTTACGTCAGGGTCATTACCCTTTCTTCCGCTACCGAGCAGCCGGCTTCGTCATTCTGCGACATGCCCCAGGTGTTCCCGCAGCACCTCGACGGGGTAGCGGTAACCGACAGCTCCGAAGGGGATGCGGTTTAGTCTGTGGTGAAGGTCGACCAAATCAACACTTTCCAGACCCCCAGCGTGTTCGACGCTCAGCTCGACATGAAAGCGAACATCGTTCATCGACCCCAGCACGCTGCGGTTGTTGGAACGTGTGAAACGAATCGTGCGGGCTGCATCCAGCATCCTCTCGACCTGAACCTGGGTAAATTCGTCCCAGAGCAGCGCCTTGAACAGACGCTGACCAAAAACCAAATCCAGCCGCATGAACTCCGGTTTTTTCAGCCCCGGCACGAACACGGAGTACAAGGTCACATCATGCGTAAACAACACGCACTTGCGCCGCTCGATACGCAGAAGATTGGCGTGCCAGCTTTCGCCGGAAGCACTCGGGTCAACGAGGTCATCAGGAATTTCCTTCAGCAACTTCTGTGTGCAATGTATCAAGAGCGGCATACGGATCGATCCGTCAACACGAGCAGCCGCCGCAGCTTCGCCGGGTCTTGAAGCTTGTTCTGCGACTTGTTGAAGATCAGCCCGAGCAAGCCCTTCTGGTTGCCCAACGCCTCAAGCATGTGACGGTAGTGATGAACGGTTCGTCACGTCCAGCCACGTAATAGTGCTATTACGTAAGCCCTCAAGCGTGTGGCGATAGTGATCGAACAGCTCGTCGCCGTCACAAACCAAACCCCCTCTCCCGCTCGCGGGAGAGGGCTGGGGTGAGGGCGGCCAACCGTACTTCTCCGGTACCGGGCTCGTCTGGTTATACGGCGCCTTGGTGCGCTCGTCGGCCATCACCCCTTCTAATCCCCTCTCCCTCTGGGAGAGGGCTAGGGTGAGGGCATACGTCAACTGCTCAGAGCCTGCCCTGTGTGAAGTCGAAGGGTACTCGCCATACGACATGCCGTCGTCGCGCAGGGTGAGCCGGGGTTTCTCGCGAGCACCTGCGTACTCGCGTGCCGGCGAACGGATGCGGCTCTGTCCACACCCTGGGCCGTTGCAGTAGTTCCAGAGTTTTTGGACGATATTGGACGAGTTCATGGAATCGGTTCGTGCTACTTAGTTTTCGTTTTCGGACTTCACGACGAAGTCTGCATATGAGAGGTGACCTCGCACCCTCTGCATATCGTCGTCTCTAATCTTTCCAGACGCCAATAGGTGTTTGAATGCGCGAATCCTGTTTCTATATCCCTTTGTTAAGCGAGGAGTACTGCCGTGCACCAATAGACCGTGCACCTTCAAGCGTGCGGGTAATTTGCTTAGATGCTCTTTTTCTGGAGCTATGTCCCAGCCCCCACTGGTAACAATCGCTCTAACGCGTTCAGCAAGTTCGTGTGGCGGCTCACCTTGGCCCGAAAAGACAATATCATCGGCGTATCTGGTGTAACGAATGTTTTCTGCTTTAGCGATGTCCTGAAGCTGAATATCGAAAGGCGTAAAAACGAGATTGGATAACACTGGGCTGGCCGGTGACCCTTGTGGCAAGCGCGCATTCAGCGTGCACAAGCGGGTAATCAATGTGGCGCCATGCTCCGCGTACCCCAGGCTAGTCAGTGCCCCTAACACCTGGTCTGAGGTGGTGCTCGAAAAAAAATCCCGGATATCGAGCGAATAAACCCAAGTTGCGTCGCAATGAATTTTGGCAGCACCTACGACAGATCTGCCTTGCACAAATCCATAAATGCAGTCTGGCAATTCAACGCTTGCGCTCAGATGCGCGCCAATCCATCGCTGAACCACCTTAAGCGCCACACGTGGTGCTTGTATTTGTCGTGTCTTCTTACCCTTCTTGATCTTAAAGTTTCGATAGTAGCGATGAGGGACACGGACCATTGTGCCTACGAATTCTGCGCTAACGCCAAAAAGGGTACTAACGGTACGAAGGGAAACGGCCGGCGGAAGGCCTTTCTCAGCAAGAGCACGAATTTCTGGCTCGTAGGTCTCTCGCGTTTGCTGAGGCAGCGACTCTACTAAAGTGTCAACTGAGGAAAAGGAAACGAGGAGTGGCGGCGCGTTCATGGGAAGAGCAAAGCTGAAAAGCTTTCGTTGACGCAGCCTGCAGAACTGCGGGTGATTCGAAGGAGCACCCGCAGTTCTGCAGGCTTCCTTCTGTCCCTGGTCTTCGCTAGTGGGCGTGATACACGCCCGCACGAGTGCGCCGCCACAAATCCCACTTTACCACTCCTTGCGCCGGGAAAGTAAGAGCATCCGCTCAACATCCGTGCTGGACCGGGAGCGGGAATGGGGGACCAGATCGAGGCCTGTCGCCGTCAGGACGTACGACCCACTGTGTTCCCTAAGTACAAGGCCCTTCTTACGGGCCGTATCAAGCCGCCTAGATAACCATCGGTCATTTGGAATAATGAACCCACGACCCCGTAGATACTCAATGACTGCCGCTATCTTGGCTGGTGACAAGGCCTTTAGCGCACGGAGTATTGCGGCAATGGACGGTTCCGGGGAGCCGGGCGGTATGAATTCGATGCCCTCGACTTTCAATGCTGCAGCGTCAAGGTACTCGTTTGCTTGCTCACTAATCTGTTTAACGGAGGCATCCGTTGCCTCGCTTTTTAGGGAAACCCATATTTGAGCAGATTCACCGGTCACGAATGACATATAGATACCGGAGACATTGTCTGGATATCTACGCACTAACAAAGCTTCAAGACCCGCCTCCAAGGAATCCAATTGATGCTCTTGGCGAAAGGCAGTGACAACATTCACGTTGAATTTCTCACGTATCATGCGCCCTAGATACGCAAGCTGGCGCTTAGAAGTGAAGCCTTTTCCAGATATCTCCCTTACGCACTTAAGTGGAATCTCAAGCACTAAGGTATTGGATGGCTCGTCAAAGTGGAAAGACGTCACATAGTCTGCCTTACGACCCTTTAGGTACGCCGCGATGTCTTTTTCGTTATACAAGACCCAACTCCTTCGATATACCTAGCAATACACCTATCGCCTGATCTACGCGGGTTTTCCAATTTCTTGCTTCTGCCCTGGTATGGTTTGCCAGTGCAAAGTCTGCATGATTGAATAAGACAGGCTGCTCAGGTTTGTAATCAGCTACGACACGAACGTTGTAAGCAATACGAAGAATGCTGGCGATTTCGCTCGATGCCTGGCCCGCCTGCTTTGAGATTGCACGCTCCCTTGACGTTGTGATGGTGTCGTGTTTTTTCAACTTCTTTGCTTGATTCCGAATAATTCTCAGCACGTCACCCTCTAGCAGATCTGGCAATCCGCTATGAGTTCTTCTACCCCAATCCGCATCAAGCGCTGATACAAATTTACGTACACCAAGAAATGTCGCGTAGTAATAGCGGTTAAAAGCGCTGCGCGCGAAGGCATCCGCATCAAGGGGCTCTTTTTGCACCTTGGCTTCACTAGACAAATGTTCAGCTACCTGATGCAACTCTTAGGTCCTCCGCAAAGGGACGAATGAGTTCGCGAGCGTAGCTTGGCGCAGGCGCTCGGCTCGCTGGAGGTTGGCGTCCACCTCAGCCCCGGTTTCGCGGAGAATGGAGAGGCGACGGTCGATTTCGGCGACCACTCGCAGCTGTTCTGCAACTGGCGCTACAGGGAGTGGTAGCTGTGCGAATGACTCGCGAGTGAAATGCTTGATCGTGCTGCCTGTAAACCAACGCTCAAGCCGACCAGTCTTTGCCAAGAATTCTAGATAAAAGACGAGCAATCTCTGCTCATAACCAGCCTTAAACCTCACGCGGTGGATGGCCTTCTGGTACATCATTCCAAGAACTCGGCCATCCCAAATGGCTGCTCTGCCTGGTTCGCCTCCCTCGCACACCAAAACATCCCCGGTTTGCAATCCATACCTTTCAAGCTCGCTATCTTTGAAAAACATCGTCAGCAAGTCTGATGAGTCAGCCGAATCCCAGCGAACATTGATGTTTCGAAGGTAAGGCAACTCCTTCCCTAATTGATGCTTCTGCTTATCCAGCATCTTTCCCAGCTGAACATTCGCTAGCTGTTCTACCGTCGCCCACACCCACCCCTCCGGCAATTCTGGCAGGTCGGTGGTGTCGGGCGCGGCGGGTTCTTTGTATTTGCCCTTACCTTTCCACTGGCTGCGGCGGGTTTCGAGGATGCGTTGCAGGAGTTGTTCGCCGGTTTCGTAGCTGCGGCCTTCGCTGCGGGCGAGTTCCACGCCGCGGTAAGCCGTGATATTGGCTTGGTCGACATCGCAGACATGCCAGCCCGCTTGGGCAAGCAATTGATCGATCTCCCCTCGGGCGTCTTGTTCCGGATTCCCCATCTTCCCAGCTTCAGGCTTGTTTTTGTGAGCACAGCGCGTCGGCATTCCCCGCCACGGATCATAACATTCGAGCGATGGAAAACCAGCCGAACACCCTGACTAAGCTCGTGTGTGGACGAAGCCGGCCCGCCCGCTGGCGAGACCGTCTTCGTCCTGGGCATTGACCTGCGTGTAATGATGAAACACGGCGAGCAAGGTTTCATCGACATGTCGCGCGTGGTGTTTATCCGGGGATGTGATGACGGGTGAATGAATCGGAGTCCGTTCCGCGTGGGCACGGAAGACGTGCCCATCCTATTGTGTTCATCGCCCTCAGAAGCGATAGCCCACTCCCAGCTCCCAGGCGTAGACATTCGCGCCGGCGAAACGGTAGGTGTTCCATCCCAGCCGCACCGGCAGATAGGGGGTGGCCGCCAGTTCCAGACCGATGCCCAGGTTGCCGCTCACGCCGTTATCGGAAAATTTTCGCGATGCCGTGGCGCTGGCCAGGGTGTAATCGGCCTTCCATGCCAATACGCCAAGTTTGAATATCCCATCGATCCTTTCGTGCATCGCTTTGCGCATGACCACGTTGAAGGTCCAACCCGAGGCGGTGACGGGGTGCACCGCCGAGGCGGTGGCGAGATAGCTGTCGACGTCGGAGGTCGCGCCGCTGATGGTGGTGGTCACCTCGCCCAGATCGACATAGCCGAATTCAAAAGCGGCATGTTTATGTACCTGATAACCGATATAGGGCGACCAGCCGTCGCGCGACAAATCGGTTTGCGTTACGTCGGCGGCCAAACTCAAGGCGCTGAACTCGGCCTCGAAATCAGCGCTCCGCTCATCACTCTTGACCGCGAGATAACTCACTCCGACATAAGCGGGTTTGAGCGAAGTGAGCGGCATGGGTGGCTGGACCAGTCTGACGGGCGAAAAAATATTTCCTCGTCATGAAGATATGTCGCATAATCGCGAGCAGGTAAAATATCGTATAAATTTAAATTCGGGCGGCGTACCGGCCATGGGGATGGCCGTTCTACATTCCGCCCGGTAAAGTCCGCCAGTCCGAGAAGCGCCGCGACGTTGAAACAGGGCGCGTCCGCCGCCGGTGCGGGGCGGGAAGCGCGTGACGTCGGCCGCGGTGCGTAACGAACCGCGCTCCAAAATTTCAATCCGGAACCCGATATTCAAAACAGCATGTCTCACGCAACGCTTTACATCATTTCCGCGCCGTCCGGGGCGGGCAAAACCAGCCTGGTGCGCACCCTGCTGGCGCGCCTGCCGACCATGGCCCTGTCGGTGTCGCACACCACCCGCGCCATGCGGCCGGGGGAGCGCGACGGCGTGGATTATCATTTCGTCACGGTGGCGGACTTCAAGGCCATGGTCGCCGCCGGCGCCTTTCTCGAACATGCCCAGGTTTTCGATAACTTTTATGGCACGTCCAAAGCCGGTATCCAGGTCCAGCTCGCCGAGGGGCGCGACGTGCTGCTGGAGATCGATTGGCAGGGCGCACGCCAGGTGCGGGCCGCCTTTCCGGGCGCGGTGGGTATCTTCATCCTGCCCCCCTCCCGCCAGGCGCTGGAGCAACGGTTGCGCGACCGCGGCCAGGACGGCGAGGAGGTGATCGCCCGCCGCATGCGCGACGCGGTGGCCGAGATGTCGCACTATAATGAATACGATTACCTGGTCATCAACGATGATTTCGTAAGGGCGGAAGGCGACATGGAAGCCATCGTCCGCGCCCACCATCTGCGGCGCGAGCCCCAGGCCCAGCGTTATCGGGAAATTCTGGAGGCCTTGTTGAAGGCCTGACCGGCCCGCCATTCCCAAGGGCGCGGCAAGCGGGGTATACTCCCCGGTCACTGTTATTGCTTCACGCTCAAGGGGAAATTCATGGCGCGAGTCACTGTAGAAGATTGTCTGGACAACGTCGACAACCGTTTCCAATTGGTGCTGATCGCCACCCGGCGGGCGCGCCAGTTGGCCAAAGGCACGGCGCAGCCCGGCCTGCCTTGGGAAAACGACAAGCCCACCGTGATGGCGCTCCGCGAAATCGCCGAGGGTTTGGTGGACGTGTCGATCCTCGATCAAGTGCCCGCCGACGAATTCGTTCACTCCGCCGAGATGACCGAGGCCCAGCGCGCCGAGCTGGAGGCCGAAGTGGGTGAAAAGGCCGCCGTGCAAGTCGCCCCCGGTCGGGAGGACGCGGGTGAGGAGTGATACTCCTCCCGTTGCCCGGCAGCCTTGAATAATCCAGCGCCCAGTCACACTCTCGCCGATACCCCTCAAGATTCCACCCGCGCGGTGATCGGTGATCTCTGCACGCTGCTCACTTCCTATCTTGAACCCTCGCAGGTGGAGGGCGTGCGGCGCGCCTGCGATTTCGCCGCCGCCGCCCACGCCGGCCAGCAGCGCGCCTCCGGTGAACCCTATGTGCAACACCCCATCGCGGTGGCGCGCATCCTCGCCGAGATGCGCATGGATCACGAGAGCATCATGGCCGCCATCCTCCATGACGTGATCGAAGACACCCCCACCGCCAAGGAGCAGATCGCCACCCAGTTCGGCGCCGAGGTCGCGGAGCTGGTGGACGGGGTGAGCAAGCTCACCCAGATCCGCTTCAGCAGCAAGGCCGAGGCCCAGGCCGAAAACTTCCGCAAGATGATGCTGGCCATGGTGCGCGACATCCGGGTGATCCTGGTCAAGCTCGCCGACCGGGTTCACAACATGCGCACCGTGTCGGCCCTGCCGCCGGCCAAGCGCCGCCGCATCGCCCGCGAGACCCTGGAAATCTACGCGCCCATCGCCAACCGGCTGGGTATGAACGCCATCCGTTTGGAATTGGAAGACCTCGGCTTCGCCGGGCTTTATCCCCATCGCCACCGTGTGCTGGCCGAGGCGGTAAAGAAGGCGCGCGGCAACCGCAAGGAAATCGTCGACCAAGATTCAAGGCATGATGGAGCAGCGCCTCAGCGAAGAGGGGCCGCCGGCTCGGGTGGTAGGGCCGCGAGAAACACATCTACAGCATCTATCGCAAAATGCGGCAAAAGGCCTTGCCTTTCTCCGAGGTGTTCGACGTCTACGCCTTCCGCATCGTCGTCGATAAAGTCGATACCTGTTACCGGGTGTTGGGCGCGGTGCACAATCTCTACAAACCGGTGCCCGGTAAGTTCAAGGACTACATCGCCATCCCCAAGGCCAACGGTTACCAATCCCTGCACACCGTGTTGTTCGGGCCTCATGGCGTGCCCATCGAGGTCCAGATCCGCACCGAGGAAATGGACACGGTGGCCGAGGCCGGTATCGCCGCCCACTGGCTGTATAAAACCGGCGACAGCAGTGGCGCCAGCGCGCAGGTGCGGGCGCGGGAATGGTTGCGCGGTCTGCTCGAGATGCAGAAAAAGCGCCGGCAACTCCCTGGAGTTTTTGGAAAACGTCAAGATCGACCTCTTCCCCGACGAGGTCTACGTGTTCACCCCCAAGGGCGAGATCATGAAGCTGCCGCGCGGCGCCACCGCGGTGGATTTCGCCTACAACGTCCACACCGACGTGGGCAACACCTGCGTCGCCGCGAAGATCGACCGCCGCCTGGCGCCGCTGCGCAGCCAGTTGGGCAACGGCCAGACCGTGGAGATCATCACCGCGCCCGGCGCGCGTCCCAATCCGGCCTGGCTCAACTTCGTGGTCAGCGGCAAGGCGCGGGCGAATATCCGCCACTATTTGAAGAACCTCAAACGGGAAGAGGCCATCCAATTGGGCCGCCGCCTGCTCGATCGCTCCCTGGCCGCCAATGCGCTCAGCTTCGAACAATTGCCGCCGGAACGTTTGGCCGCCACGATCAAGGAGCTCAAGTTCGCCAGCGCCGACGACCTGTTGGAAAGCATCGGTCTCGGCAACCGGGTCGCCACCCTGGTGGCGCGTCACTTGATAGCCGACCTGGAGACGCCGCCTCCCGACTCTAAATCCGGCGTTTTCAAGAAGGCCATCACCCGCTACGTGCCGGCCTGGCTGCGCGGCGGCGAGCGCGACGCGCCGCGGCCGCTGGCCATCAAGGGCACCGAGGGCATGGTGGTGGCCTACGCCAAGTGTTGCCGGCCCATCCCCGGCGATCCCATCGTCGGTTTCGTCACCGCCGGCCGCGGCATCGTCATCCACACCGCCCATTGCAAGAACCTCGCGGAATTCCGCAACCGGCCCGAGAAGTGGATCGACGTGGCCTGGGAGTCGGAAGTGCAGGGCGATTTCCCGGTGGAAATCCGTCTCGAAGTGGCCAATCAGCGCGGCGCGCTGGCCACGGTGGCGGCCGGCATTGCCGAGATGGATGCGAACATCGACAATGTCAGCATGGAAGAACGCGACGGCCGCTACAGCGCCTTGACCCTGTTGATCGAAGTGCACGATCGCGGCCACCTGGCGCGGGTGATTCGCCGGGTCCGTTCCATCGACATCGTGGCGCGCATCACTAGAACCAAAGGATAGGGAGCATGACTCGCGACATCATCAATACCAATCGGGCGCCGGCGGCGATCGGCACCTATTCCCAGGCGGTGCGGGTCGGCGGCACCGTCTACCTCTCGGGCCAGATTCCGCTGGTGCCGGCCACCATGCAACTCCGCGACGGCGACATGCGCGCGCAGATCACGCAAGTCTTCGACAACCTCAAGGCGGTGGCCGAGGCGGCGGGCGGTAGCCTGGCCGACGTGGTCAAGCTCAATATCTTTCTCACCGACCTCGCCCACTTTCCGCTGGTCAACGAAGTGATGGCCGGCTATTTCCGCGAGCCGTATCCGGCCCGCGCCGCGATCGGGGTGGCGGCCCTGCCCAAGGGCGCGGCGGTGGAGGCGGACGGGATCATGGTCTTGAGCGACTGAGGCGGGCAAAGCCAGCGATCCGGCCGCCACCCCATCTCCTCGCCATGGCGATCCTCACCCCCCCTGCGCGGCGCGGCGCGCCCATGGACCGGACGGCGGGCTTGGCCGGACCGGTCACCGGACTCAAGGGCGTGGGGCCGCGCATGGCGGCGCGTCTGGAGCGGCTGGGTATCCGCCTCGCGCAAGACGTCTTGTTCCATTTGCCGGCCCGTTATCAGGACCGCACCCGTGTCGTCCCCATCGGCGCCTTGCGGGTGGGCGACGAGGCGGTGATCGAAGGTGAAGTGCAGCTCACCGAATTGCGTTACGGCAAACGCCCCACCTTGTTGTCCCGCATCAGCGACGGCACCGGCAGTCTCACCCTGCGTTTTTTCCATTTCAACGCCAAGCAGCGCGACGCCTTGCAGCGCGGCGTGCGGCTGCGTTGTTACGGCGAAGTGCGCACCGGCCCCGCCACGCTGGAGATGGTCCATCCCGAATACGGGCCGCTGACCCCCGATGCCGCCGAACCGGAAGAAACGCTGACCCCGATTTATCCCACCACCGAAGGGCTGCATCAGCTCAGTCTGCGCAATCTCACCGAGCAGGCGCTGGCGCGGTTGGCGGCGGATGACGGCGTCGAGGAATGGCTGCCCGCCGAGTTATTGGCCGCGCTGCGCCTGCCCGGTTTGGCGGCGGCGCTGCGTTATGTGCACCGGCCGCCGGTGGGCGCGCCGGTGGATATCTTGCTGGCCGGACGCCATCCCGCGCAGCAGCGGCTCGCGTTCGAAGAATTGCTCGCCCATCATTTGAGCCTGCGTCAATTGCGGGCGCGGGTGCAGCGGCGCCGCGCGCCGGTGTTGCGCACCTCCGGCGCCTTGTTCCGCGCCTTGCGGGAATCCTTGCCTTTTCAACTCACCGCCGCGCAACAGCGGGTGATCGCCGAGATTCGCGCGGATTTGCAGCGCGCCCATCCCATGCAGCGGCTGGTGCAGGGCGACGTGGGTTCGGGCAAGACCCTGGTGGCCGCGGCGGCGGTGCTCGCCGCGGTGGAGGCGGGACAGCAGGCGGCGGTGATGGCGCCGACCGAGTTGCTCGCCGAACAGCATCGGCGCAACTTCGGCGCCTGGCTCGACCCGCTCAACGTGCGCATCGACTGGCTCGCGGGCAAGCTCAAGACCAAGGAACGTACGGCGGCGCTGCAACGCCTGGCCAGCGGCGCGACGCAGGTGGCGGTGGGGACTCACGCCTTGTTTCAAGATCAGGTCGCGTTCGAAAAACTCGGGTTGGTGGTGATCGACGAGCAGCACCGCTTCGGCGTGCATCAGCGTTTGGCGCTGTGGGAGAAGGGCGATCACGGCGGCCAGTATCCCCATCAACTGATCATGACCGCCACTCCGATCCCGCGCACCCTGGCCATGACGGCCTACGCCGACCTCGATGTGTCGGTGATCGACGAACTGCCGCCCGGCCGCCAGCCGGTGGAGACGGTGGTGATCCCCGGCAGCCGCCGCGACGAGGTGGTGTTGCGGGTGCGGCTCGCCTGCCGCGAGGGGCGCCAGGCCTATTGGGTGTGCACGCTCATCGAAGAATCGGAAGTGCTGCAATGCCAGGCCGCCGAGGAGACCGCGCGAGTCTTGGCCGAGGTCTTGCCCGATCTGCGGGTGGGTTTGTTGCACGGCCGCATGAAGGGCGCCGAGAAAGAGGCGGTGATGACGGCCTTCAAGGCCGGCGAACTCGATCTGCTGGTGGCGACCACCGTGATCGAAGTCGGCGTGGACGTGCCCAACGCCAGTCTGATGGTGATCGAAAACGCCGAGCGTTTAGGTCTCGCGCAATTGCATCAATTGCGCGGCCGCGTCGGGCGCGGCAATCAGAAGAGCGCATGCGTACTGATGTATCAGCCGCCGCTGTCGCGGCAAGGCCGCGCGCGGCTCGCGACCTTGCGCGAGACCAGCGACGGCTTCGAAATCGCGCGCCGCGATTTGGAAATCCGCGGCCCCGGCGAGGTGCTGGGCACGCGGCAGAGCGGCTTGCTGCAACTCAAGATCGCCGATGTGCTGCGCGACCAGGGTTTGATCCCGCAGGTGGACGCGGCCGCGCAGCGCCTGCTGCGCGACTACCCGAGCCACGTGACGCCGCTGATCCGCCGCTGGCTGGGCGAGGCGGGGCGGTTTGGCGACGTGTGAAGGATGAGTGATGATCATCATCAAAGCGGCAAAGAAGATTGATTGCTGAAACGCATTCTTATAAGTCTTAATCCCTTCTTCATCAGGTCATGCATTCAAACCGCCGTGACGGTGACGGCCGAGCTGTTGATCTGTCTTAATCCCTTCTTCATCAGGTCATGCATTCAAACATGTGGGAAGGATGTTATGCCTGCATCCATCCAGGTCTTAATCCCTTCTTCATCAGGTCATGCATTCAAACACTTATATCGAAACCACCGTGACCGGCGCCGTGGGTCTTAATCCCTTCTTCATCAGGTCATGCATTCAAACCCTTCGCGTCCACCCTTCACACCCTTTGCGTCCGTCTTAATCCCTTCTTCATCAGGTCATGCATTCAAACGGCCGAGTGACTACGGATCATATTCCGAGCTTCTGTCTTAATCCCTTCTTCATCAGGTCATGCATTCAAACGGCGTAACCGTGGACACGTCCGGGTTCCTGGCGTCTTAATCCCTTCTTCATCAGGTCATGCATTCAAACCCAGCCTTGAGATTTGACATGGGGATGGGGAGGGGGTCTTAATCCCTTCTTCATCAGGTCATGCATTCAAACCCCATAGGCGCGTCGGGCATGTCCCGCTGGTGTCTTAATCCCTTCTTCATCAGGTCATGCATTCAAACAAGCGATCGGGCCAATTCACATTGACACGCTGGGTCTTAATCCCTTCTTCATCAGGTCATGCATTCAAACCTCGGCGAAGAAGGTCATCGAGGCCGTGTCCCATGTCTTAATCCCTTCTTCATCAGGTCATGCATTCAAACCGCCATCAATGACAACATCTTTGCCCAGATCAAAGTCTTAATCCCTTCTTCATCAGGTCATGCATTCAAACATTAGGATGTTGTCGGCCACAGCGCCACGCGTGAGTCTTAATCCCTTCTTCATCAGGTCATGCATTCAAACACCTCGGCGGAGTAGATGCCAGCGACAATTACACGTCTTAATCCCTTCTTCATCAGGTCATGCATTCAAACTTATCCATCGTGCGGGCGGCCCGCGTGTCTTATAGTCTTAATCCCTTCTTCATCAGGTCATGCATTCAAACGAGCCGCTCGCCATCTTCTACCAGGAGTCGGTGTCTTAATCCCTTCTTCATCAGGTCATGCATTCAAACCGTTCAGTAATTTTTCAGGATCGACCGGCCGCTGGTCTTAATCCCTTCTTCATCAGGTCATGCATTCAAACCGCTACGCCATCTTGAATGCCGCGGCCGTGGTCCGTCTTAATCCCTTCTTCATCAGGTCATGCATTCAAACCTCGCCACCGCGCTGGATAACACCTCGGTGTATGAGTGTCTTAATCCCTTCTTCATCAGGTCATGCATTCAAACGGCGCTGGTATGTATGCGCCCGCCGACTCAGACGTCTTAATCCCTTCTTCATCAGGTCATGCATTCAAACCGAAAAGGGCGGACCACTAGACCCAGCAGACGTCTTAATCCCTTCTTCATCAGGTCATGCATTCAAACATACCTGAAGAACTGGTTGGCGAGTTTATGATTGTCTTAATCCCTTCTTCATCAGGTCATGCATTCAAACCGAGGCATCGTCGTTAATGATGTGCGGCGCATGGTCTTAATCCCTTCTTCATCAGGTCATGCATTCAAACGCCCCGGCCATGAGGCATCGTGAGGCGTAGGGTCTTAATCCCTTCTTCATCAGGTCATGCATTCAAACGGCCTGCGCAGAGTCTATGCAAACCGCGACGGACGTCTTAATCCCTTCTTCATCAGGTCATGCATTCAAACCTATGGCATGAATTCTCGCACGCACTCCGACGCGTCTTAATCCCTTCTTCATCAGGTCATGCATTCAAACCGAGGAACATCACGAAGCTTGCGGCGCAGGTTACGTCTTAATCCCTTCTTCATCAGGTCATGCATTCAAACCGCTCGTACTTTAAAAAATATCATAAACATTGAGTTGGAAAATGCGTTGCCAATTTTTTCGCCACTCTGGAAATCGCCTCACGGAGCAATCCCTCCTAGAGATTAGACTCCAGAAATGGAATCTACTCCTTCTTAGGTGTCGCTGAAAAGAGTCCCGTCTCTATTTCATCACCAAAAAACAGTGACGCCTCTTCGGGAAGGACGCGTTTGCCGATCATCGTTATATGTGCCGGCTGGGGCACGGCGTAGATGCGTACGTCGTCGCAAGCGGGTTCGATGAATTGTTCAAGTTCTTGGGCTAATTTTCCGATTCGCGCGGGACTCGCCTGTGTGCCAAAAACTGAATACTGTAGAGGCACTGCGCATCCTTTGAGAAAACGGTGTACCCGCGCTAAACGGCGGTGATCGCGGATGTCATAGGCAATCAACCAAGCGCGCTTCTGATTTAGCGCCATTCGTGCAATCTCCTGGCGAGCAATTGCGCCAGTCTGCCTAGCGCGCTGGCGATAAGCGCATCCAGTTTGGCATCATAGATATGCAGCAAGTGCAGCGCGGTATGCTCGTCCAGGTGGGCTCGCTCGTGCATTTCGCCCGAATCGAGATGCAAGGCGAGCCGTAGTACTGCGGCCATATCCTCCGCCAGCTTTAATGGAACGCCGTCGAAACCCCAATGGACGGCTTGGAGTCCGCGTTGATCCAGATGTTCGATAGCCAGTGCAAGCAGCCAGCCGTTGGAAATGGTCTCCGTTTCCATTTTTTCCTGGCAATAGACGTGCCGGCGAACCAATTCGCGCCATGAGTGGGATTCCACAACACCGCGCTCCGCACTTTGCCGCCATTTCACCAAATGGCGCATGCGCTCGGCGCGTAGGAAGGTTGCCCACTGCTCTTGCCAGTCGGGCCGATCAAGGAACTCATCCAGCAGCCGGGCCAGGTCAGTCTGTGTTTGTCCGGTCGGTTGAAGGTAGCCATACGGCGTTCCCTCTCGATCAATAAACACGATGGAGACACGCTGTTTCAGGCACAACTGCAAGGCGGACGCGGTCCAGGTACAGCGGCCGCTGACAATCACGCGTGAGACACGGGCAATCGGGTAAGCGCCGCTGGCGCGACCGGCCATGGTAATCATGAGGGCGGCTCCTTTGGTGTCAGCGATCATGTCTGTCCCGCTGAGATAGAGTGGGCGCGCACCCGGCATGCCGGGACGATTGGCAATATATTTAGGCGAATGCGAAATGGCCGGTCCGCTCATGCCATTCATTAAAACATTTCCTCATCCCCGGGCGAGTCCAGCCATGATGCACCTCGCCCGCGCAGGCGGCGTGCCAATGCCGCGCATTGTTGCCGCAACCAGCGGCGAATAGGTACGGCGAATTCATCATAGGCTTGATAGAAGTGCGTCCGCCCCGCCTTCTGCAGCAGGCAAGCCGCGCGATCATGGGCAAAGTGCTCCGTGCGCAGAACGCGTCCGCGGAACAAATTCCACACCCAGGCATCCAGCTTCGGGCGCAGAGGTTCGATCAAATCGCAGGCAAGTGATTCCCGACCGTGAGCGGGTCGATGATAGAACCCCACCAGGGGATCCAGCCCGGCGATATGGCTCGCGTGTACCGCATCGAAGTGCAACAGGGTATATCCGAGAGAAAGCACCGCGTTGACGGGATCGCGTGGCGGGCGGCGGTTGCGGCCCGTGAAGCCGAGTCCTTCTGGAAACAAGGCGCATAGGGCGCGAAAATAGGCCGCCGCCGCGCTTCCTTCGAGACCGCGTGTGCGGGCGGTTACCCCATCCTCCGATTCGGTGAGCGTGCGGATGATGGGATCGATGGTGCCTAGGGCATCGGTGAGCGGCTTGCGGCAATCGGGACGTTGAAGCATGGCTTGCCGGAGCAGCTTTGCCTGGGCCCGGGTCTTGGCCAAGACGAGACGCTGCGACCAGTCATTACAAAAATCCTCATCCAGCGCCATCTGGCATTGCGCAAGACGCACCGCCGCTTCGTTGTGGGCGGGGCCCAACACCAGGGCGAGGCGCCGGCTGTGACGAGCGCTCAGCAGCAGGGTCGTTACTCCCGCTTCGCCAAGGCGGGTGAGCACGCCGGTTTCGATACGGATGGCCGCGCCCTGCAACACTACCCGGTCGAGCAAGGCGATGGGAATCGTGCCGCTGCGCGCGCCTGATTGGTACAGGGCCAGCGCCGAGCCATCGGCCCTTAACTCCAAATCCGAACGGTCAAGTACCAACGTCGCCATGATGACCTCACCCAAAGTAAAAATACGGGGGATCGACCGGCGGTACCGCGCACCCCAGGGCATAGGTACGGGCACTCGGGTCGAGTCGCAGCAACATGAATCGGTCTTCTTGCTCGTCGAGGATCAGCGCCATGTTGTGCAGTAATTCATTTCGTTCCGCCGGCGAGAGAAAACATTCATGCACCGACTTTTGCCCGCCGGTAGCATAACCGCGCACGAGGGCGAGCGCCGCGGCCAAACGCCTGGGAGCGGCTACATCGTAGGCCGCGAGATAGAAGTCACGTTCGCTCATGGGGGTCAGGGGCTTCCTGTGTTTGTCCTAGCTCAATCGGTGAACGCGATCATGCGCTAATCCACTCGTGCTGTAAGAAGTGGCAAGCTTGCGATAGGAAGAAGAATGGCGATGAAAAATTGGAATGCGGTGCCCGGCGCGTCGGAGGGACGGTATACCCTATACGCCGGGCGGTATCGATACCGGCACGATCCGCGCCGTGCGCATGTCGAGTTGCTTGAGCGTGGTGTCGAAATGGGTTGCCACATAAAGCGTGGTGGCCCCCGCCTCTTCGGCGGCCATGAATGCGCCGAGACTCATAGGGGTTTTGCCGCCGGTCACATCCACGGCCAGCGTCCCGCAACCGCCGTGCCTCATGCCATCCAGCAAATAGCGGGCGGCACGGCGGCTTTCTTGTGGGTCATCGGGATTGCCGATTTGTATCACTTCATGGACGCTGCCACCCTCAGCCTGCATGTGCGCCTTGATCTGGTCGGCATACCCCTGGGACTCGGCCGTGCAGACGAGACCGACGCGTTTGGGTTTGAGGTATTCGATGACGTAGCGTGGCACATCGGCATTGCTCACGGTGAAGACAATACCGTCGAAACGCAATGTCTCCCGTAGTCCACCCATCACGGAAGGAAAGCGGTTGCGCGTCAGCCAGCGGCGCAGGGCATCGCGCTTGAATAGCGCCACAATGAGCAACACCACCGGCAGATAGCTCAGCAGGATGCCGGTCTGATCGATGTAGTGCCAGACTGTACTGGAGAGGCCGAAGAGGTTTCCGTTCAAGGCATGTCCCAGCCCCAGTTCAAGGTTTAATCCAGTTTTTTAATTTCTCATCAAGCCGACCAAGATCGGCGCCGCAAACCGGGACAATGCCCAAGGCCTTGGCCAATCGCTTCTCCGCATCCCCTAATGATCGGTAACTCGCCAATAACCCTCGGGCGCCCAATCCGCCCACCCGGCGGCAAATTTCCGCGAGCTTGAACAGTGTATCGTTGGCTTTCGTCGAACCTTCCTTGTCCATACGCGCCGTCTTACACTCGATCATGAATAGGCGATTGCGCGCCATGAAGGCGACGTCGAGTTCGTTCTTCACCCCCGAGCTATCCAGCACGACCAGATTAGCCGCCTTATCGCGGATCGCGAGTTCACCGGAAATGTCGGCGACTGTCCTGAAGACATATTGTTCCAGCCAGCCGCCCTTAGTGAATGCGCGATCGGCCTCGCTGGCGAAGCACAGCGTGTTATCTTTCATTTCCAAAACACCCGCTTCGCTGAACTGGCGCAGCAGGGCTTCCAGGCCGCGGCTGTCCATGTGCTGTTCGGAAAGCGTGACATGCAACCGGTTCTTGTCTTCGGCCTCTTGTGCCAGCCAGTTGAGTTGGCCGAGCGGTTGTTGCAGGCTGCCGACTTGAGTGATCAGGGTGCGCAGTAGATCATCGTGGCGCCTTTCAGACTGTGGGTGCCGAATACCTTCTTGCAACGTGAACCCATACCCGCGCAGATAATGACGAAAACGCAATTGTTCCGACAGCTTCTGTCGAGCAGGTTTATTGTCCAACCAGATGACTTCATCCGTATCGACATCGACGTAGAATACCGACCACCCCGCGGCCTGCGCGACCGTTTGCGCGGCGAGCGCCATAAGTTTTGTGCCGCCGGTGACATTGAGTGCGATACGCAGCTTATCCCGCACGCTGGCAACTTCAAGCAATGCCTGCTCCAATTTTGCGAAATCGTGTTCATCGTCCAGCAGCACGCGGGTGGTCTTGACGCTGGCTTCTTTCAGTACGGATTCAAGGTCATCGGCACGCGCCTGCATTTTTCCGCTGACCATCAGCACAACTTCGGTGGGCTTAAGCGCGGGATCGAGTGCCGCGAGCAGGTTTGGAGCGGCCTGAGCCGATACTAATAGCA
Organism: uncultured Gammaproteobacteria bacterium; assembly: GCA_963729605.1. Classification (GTDB taxonomy): domain Bacteria; phylum Pseudomonadota; class Gammaproteobacteria; order DRLM01; family DRLM01; genus CAKKSB01. Next base: position 618,807 of record CAVSNY010000007.1, read on the forward strand.
CTTGGACATCGGCATTCAACATGAAATTTTCTCCGTCCTATATTCCTCCACCCGCGCCCCGTAGCGGCGCATCGCCTCCGCCGTCAACTCGATGCCGCGCGCGTCCGGCGGCAAATCCAATGACAGGTGCAGATACCGCGCGCCGCGCGCGCAGACCTCGGCGGCAAGATTCACCGGCAGCGAACCGATCACCACATCACCCCTGTCGACCTCTGAAACAGTAAGGTGAGCCACGAGTTTGTCGACGGTAATATTTTGCGAAACAGCCCACTCCACAGCGCCGGGGTGGCGGGAAACAAAGAAGACAGTCAGGAGCGCCCCCATTGCAGGCGCTCCTGCCTAAAAAAACAACACCACAAGATACCCTTCAACTGACCCTGCTCCGAAGGCGAACAATAAATTGGGTCAACGAATCGTGAGGCCACGATCCACGTCCCGTTATTTACCTTCCTCGAAGTCCGTATTACAATGTAATACAAGAGCCACTTTTGTATCATGAGGAATTTCACCATGGGGACCCTTACCATCCGTCTTGATGAGAAGCTCGAAAAGGATCTGAACCGTTTAGCCAAACGCGCGCATCGAACCAAGAGCGACCTGGCGAGGGAGATGCTACGCGAGCATGTCGCCCTGGCGCGCCTGGATGAGATTCGCCGCCGACTACAACCCAAAGCGGAAGCCGCCGGCTGGTTGACCGATGAGGATGTCTTCCGGGATATCTCGTGAGAGTCTTTCCCGATACCAACATCCTGGTCAGCGCAATGGTCACCCGTGGACTGTGCGAGGATCTGTTGCGTCTGCTGGTGCAAGGCCATCTGCGTGGACAGATGGAGCTTTTGATTGGCGCATCGGTCATGGATGAGCTGGAGCGTATTCTCCAGGACAAGCTGGGGGCAGACCGCGAAACCCTGGTGTTGGCGCGGGCCTTGCTCGCCGAAGGATTGAAAGTTCCGCATGGCGAACATCCCGCAACATCCATCGTCCCCGATCCGGATGATATTCCTGTCCTCGGTTGCGCGCTGGCCGCAAAGACGGACATTTTTGTCACCGGTGACAAGGCGCTGCTCAATCTGAAGGTTGTTGAGGGCATGGCCATCCTGTCGCCAAGGCAGATGTGGGAACGGTTGAGCATCACGAGCAAGAAAAGTGATACGCCTGAGACATCACTGTTCTAACATTTCTAACCACGACCGGAATTCGACTTTACGTTCTTTTTTAGATGGCCAATCAGTCCAGTCTTTTATCGTCTCGCGCAGAAGTATAGCTGCCACGTTACGTGCCGCTTTGTCATTCCATTCTAATGTTTGCTTGAAAAACTCAAGCCGCTTTTGATCGAAAGCACTTCCAGCCTGATAGCGCCCTTTCTGTTTTTGTACCAAATAAAATTCGCGGAATACTTCGACTGCCTGCATTTCGGGAGTCAACGTAGCCAGCCGTGCCTGACGCCCGGCCTCTTCTCGTGCGAGGCGGGCTTCTTCTTCGGCGCGCAGCCGGATTTTTTCTGCTTCCTCGCGACGTTTCACTTCAGCCCCGATACGCATCTGCTCGAACTTAACCTGCTTCTCGACAAGCTTCGCAGCTAAGGCGCGGGCGCTGGCCAAATGTGGCTCACAGGCTGCCTTTAGCTCAGGCCATTCTTGAATTGACGTATCCACAGGTTGCAGTTCTACCAGTAACCAACCAAAGGGCAACAGGTTGGTGGATTGATCTTTTATGTCGGCGGCGAGCCAGAGGGTTTTGGCGGACTCAGCATATTCTGGTTTCTCATCTTTACTCTTCATGATCTTGATGTCGCGTACGCCCCGCAGAGTGATGGAGTCTGCTCCGGAATGACGCCCTACACGCAACAGGAAAGCCTCGCCTCTTTGCACACTTGCCCGCGCGATAGTCATAAGCGCCCGCACAGCCTTGTCCCAAGCGGAATCAAGGTAACCCCGCTCTCGCATGAGTTTGTTTTCGGCCTCCAGAATAGGCATGTAGAAGGCGTTGCAAGCGCGTGCTATGTCTTCGATTTTAAAGCGCAGGTCGTTAGCCGGAAGCTGGCGCTGCCCTTTGTGGCTGGTTTCGGATAAGCCGTCTACGGATTGCACATTGACTTGACCGGCAAAGGCGCGGTAACGCCAACCGGAGATGCATTCGAGAATTTGATAGAGTTCCTTGCTCTCGGCTTGGGATTTTCGGATGTTACCTTGCTTATCTTTTACCTCGTTCTTCTTGCGATTAACAGCAACGTGTATCTGGGCGGCGGGCAAACCGGACTCCTCATGCCACGCGGCATCGGAGAGTTGCGTCAGGCGCATCGGGTCGAGCTCAAACTTTCCTGCTTGGTACCGGAATAGGCGTTGTTGCAGTTCCAGGTTATTTTCATTGCGTGGTCTGCCTGTGCGACGATCTTCGACTTTCTGCAGGCCCATGCCATCATTCACTCCGTCCAACAATGCTGTTCGAATCGCTCCCTTGAGCGATGAACCATACAGCACGGGTAACCGGGTGATAGGATTGTAGCTGGTGCGGTCAATCTCCATCCGGTTCAACACCTGCTTGCCGTCGGCTTCGCGGTTTACAGTCTGGCCGATCCGGCTGGCGTAAAGCTTTGCCACGCCGGACAGCACAGGGATACGGTTGGTTGCACAAGGCATGATCTGTTCGCGCCGGTCGTGGAAATAGCGCTGAACGGCCTTGATCATATCCGTATCCGGCTTACGGTTAGCAATATCAAGTAACACCTTGCGGTCGCTGGCCGACAGCGCATCCACCACGGATCCGGTATCGAACTCGTACAGCACTCCATCCTCGATGACGTAGTTGGTGGGTTCGTAACTCTCGCCCGTGCCGATATGGATGGGCGACAAGGGGGTAATGAACATTCGGTAACTTTCAAATCTGCTCATGCGGCCTCCCTGTTTCCGGGTAGTGCAATCCCCACGACCGGGGCATAACCCTGATGCACCGTGCCGGGAATAGTTTTGGACAACCGGCCGTCTCCACCCAATCCCTTACCAGTGAACAATGCACACAGTTCAGTTCCGATCTGCGGCGTTAGCACGGCACCGGTATTGGCCAGCAGCACAGGGGTTTTGAAAGGACCGCCCTGACCATGCACGCCGATATCGCCATGGCGGCCGAACCGGGTAAAGGGCTGGTAGAAACAACGATCCGCATGCCACAACAAACCTTGCGGTGCGCAGGGAGCCAGCGTCAACCAAGCGTCGGCGTGAGCTTGGTTGGGAAAACCGAAGGGCTCAAATTCTTTTATTTCAAACTTGCCCAAGCCGATGCTGGCGTCACGCCCAAAGCCGACCGCGCCGATGTCAGCGAGTAGTTCCCGCAACTCGTCGGCGGCGAGCCGGGATTCATCCAGTACTAGGTAGACATCAAGGACAATTTCCCGCACGTCCTTGTCGCCAAACCAAAGCTGGTTCATAGCATAGGGCGCGAACTGACCTTCGCCCGTAGTGCCGGTGTTGCGGTTCAGAGTGTTGTGCGGTTGCGGGTGTTCGGCCGCCGCTCCGCTGGGAATAGCGCTGGACGACAGACAATGCTCCAGCCAGGCCTCGACTGGCGCATGGAACTGGTCGATCGGCATCCAGGAACGTTTTTTGACTGCCTTGCGGTCGGCACCCTTCACTTCATCGAACCAATGACCGGGCAACACCGGTCGCGGCAGATATCCTGTGGGAAAGGCGTCGGAAACAACGACAAATGGCCCGCCCTGACTGTAACCATCCAGCAGTTCAACAAGACGCGCCTCGCCATAGCGATTACGCACCGCCCAACACAATTGGCCAAATAGGGTGTCGCCCATAGGTTTGGTGCCGAAGGCCGATAACGGAGTGATGCGAGCACGATAAGAACGCATGGTCGTCGCCTCAGGCTACCTGGGTGGTTTTAGAAAGTTGAATCGCGCCGAGTTCCGGCAACAAGTCCCGGTCCACCAGCATCAGATTCGCGAACTTCACCTTGCCATATCCGCGCGAACCGGAACCGCCCAAGCCGGTGAGTTCCATGAGCTTGAGGCCGCGTAAGACCGTGGATAACAAATCTTCGCCATCGTGTACGCGCAGAGTGAGATTGAACTCGAAGCGTGCGCCGGCCGGTACCCGCTCGGTGTTGCGCGGATGTACTGCCACGCCGCGGATGCGGTCGATCATATTCTCCATCTTGGTCTCGGTGAGCAACAGGTTACGACGGTTCATTTCTTCTACCCAGGTCTTGTCCAAAGAGCAATCCCAGAAGGCTAGACGAGTTGGACCAATCTCCTTTACCAAGGAGTCCTCGGTTTTTGGGTTAGGCGCACCTCCGAATAGTTTGAGTATATTTTTTGCCTGCATTTCGCTTTGCATTCCTTTTTTGATGTCCAGGAATCCAAGCGGCTCACCTTTTTCATTGATAATGCCCAATTCCCATTCCAGCAAGCTGCGAATCTTGCCCTTGATACTGGAGCCGGGGATATATGGTTCGAGCGTAAGCGGATGCTTGATGACCGGATTGTCGGTGCCGCCGATGTGCATTTCGTTGTTGCCGCTGCCGATATGCAGGCCGGTGACGAGTTCCAGGGTGCCGGTGAGTTTTTGGATGGCAGTGAGTTTCATGTCTTTTCTCCAGAATCAGTCGTTACCAGGGCGTTCCTGTTTATAGAAACCCATGAAGGCTTCCCAGAATAATTTGCAGGCGGTGAGAGTTTCAGGGTCTTTCACTTCGCCGAGAGTGTGCTGCAACAGGTTGACGAATGTACGGTCCACAAGCTTGCGACCCTCGGCATAGGCAGCCTTGGCGTTGATCATGCGAATGAAGGGCAGATATTCGTCGAATTTCTGTGGTTGCTGATTGAGGCGTCCCTCCCATGCAACGAGTTCGTCGTAGAAACGACGTAACTGAGTGGACTTGTTGCTCTGGTTATCACCACGCGAAACAGCTTGAGCGGCATTCTGTGCCTGTGTATTGAACAGTTCAGGATCAAGTGGCTTTGCCAGCTTGATCGCGTTGAACTGTGGTGCAGGCGTAGCACCTGCTTGACGTTGTTGGGTGCGCTGTCCCTGTGGTGGGCGTTGTTGGCGGTGGTCAGGCATATCTCGTCTCCTCAATCACGTCGTTGATACAGGTAAGTGAACAGGGCGATTTTGTAAGCTGCCCCATGTGCCTCAATGCCGAGTCCGGCGATTTCCGTTCCGAGTTCTGATTGCAGACGGCGGCGTTTCTCCTCAGTCTCTTGCCGATCCCCGGTGCTTTTGATTTTGGTTTCCACCATGCGACGTGTGCGATAAGCGAACTGCGAATGCCACAAGGCGTTTTCGGGACGCTGGCTGATCTTCCCGGCCATGTCTGTGTAACTAAGCAAACTGTAGAGGTAACCGGTGGATAAGGCGTGCTCGCCTGCCACCCGTGACAGTCCGTCCTCGCGGTTCATGAGATGATCGAATCTCTCCCACGCAACCGAATGATCGAACGCGCTGACCGCGTTTTTAGGCGGGGGTTGCCGGTTATCCGGGTTGTGTGTTTTGGCACTGTCCAGCGCCTTTTCCGCGAGACGCGCCAGTTGCCGGATAGGCAGGCCCGGTTTGGTCATGGAGAGTCCCGCGGAAAAGTGGATGTCCGGGTTCTCCGCCACGTAGCGTCTGAAATCGTCCTTCATGCGTTGGGCCAGCTTGATGGTCGAATGCCAGGGACCGATGAGAAAGAAATCGTCACCGCCCGCGAACACCGTGTAGGTGTTTGGGAATTCGCTTTTGCACAACCAAGGCAGATAAATGGCGAAGAAGGCATTGACCTGCCGGGACAGGCCGGCCATGCGGGCGAAGGTCGGGCGCTCCAGACCCTTTTCAAAAATCCGCCCCAGATTGTCTACGTCCCCCTTGAGGGTCATGAGAGCGGTGACCCCAATGTAGCGATCTCGACCGTCGCTGGTTTTGAGTGCGTGACCTTCCTCGTCGAACAGTGGTTGCCGGTCGTCGCAGGCGAGGTGGTTGAGCGTCTTGATCTCATCTGGATGCGGCTCGAAGTCTTCCACGTTCTCGATGCCGTGGTACCGGTCGGCTTCCCAGGCATTCATTGCACCGAAACGCGGAACGTAGGCATTGATATGACGGCGCGCATAGCCGCCCCATAACGGAGTATCGAGACTCTCCGGCAGCGAGAAGTCCCACGCACGCAGCAGATTGCCGATGCGGGCTTCATTGCCGAACTTGCCGGTGTCTTCCTCGCTCTCAGTGAAGTTCACCCGGAAACCGAAGATGGGCAGCCTCAGGGTGTGATGATCGAGACCATCGCGCGTGATGAGGACGCGTTTCTGCGTAGCAAGCCACTTGCCGGTGTCAATCTGATCGGCGGCAAGCCTGCACATGCCATCCATTTCGGCCGGAGAGCGTCCATCGATCTTGCACTCGCCATGTTCAAATCGGTCTAGAAAGCCCTTGAACACGGCTGGAGTAATTGCGCCGTCACAGAGGCTCAGGCGGGTAAGCTTGGTTTCCTCCAGTTGCTTGAACAATTGCGTGATCAGATCGCGGAAAGGACTTTCACCCTCCTTGCCGTGGCGAAAATCATTGGCCCGAGCCGGCAGCCAGGCCAGACCGATGCCGGACTGTCCGTAGGTATGCTCCAGGAACCAGATATCCAATTCTTTTTGCACGTCTCGGAGTTTGGCGATAGTGTCCGGGGTGTTGGGCGCGACGATGAGAAACTTGCCGGCGGCATTGACCACTTGACTGATGGCGGGCAACGCCAGCGCCTCCAACACTTTGAGGGCGGCCAGCTCGCTAAGCAGTGAAACGTAAAACGAGCGGCCACGCAGCAATTTGGCGGCGCGCTTCTGGGTCTGCCCGCCCTCGGCGAAAATAAAGTCCTGGATACCGAAGAAATCACCCTGCACCAACAGGAATTTCTTTGTGTCCCAGGCGGCATCCGATTCCGGCGTACCCACCCGCTCGCGGTCCCACTGAGCACGCAGTTGTTGTTTGGTGCTTTGCGTATCGTGACCCTGGTCGGTGTGGTATCGCCACAGCGCGACGGCAAGCCCGGCCGTGGTCTTGGAGTGGTCGTAGAGCGAGACATCGGGCCGCACATTGCCACCGATGCCCGCTGTCGCCGAAGGAATCGCATGTGTGAATGTGAGCCAGAGACTATCAAAGTGGTCAAGCCAGAGCGGCAAACTTATCCTGTGACTGGCGGGAATAACTTTCAGGCCATCTAGAAACTGTTTCCACATATCCAAATAACGTGCCTGCGCGGCAACTTTGTCCTCGTTTTCGCAGGATTCCTTCTTGACAGGGAAGATGGCTTTAGGAGAGAGGGCCTTGAGCGGATAGCGCCAATTCTGCGCCTCCGGTCTGTCCTCCAGGCGGACATGTTCCAGCAACGTCCACTGTCGAGTGGTGTAGTGATTAAGTTTCTTTTGTTCATCATCCGGCGAGGCGTTGTAGGTCTCAAACTCCTCCCGCTCGAAACCCGATGCCAGGCGATCGGCCGTGGCAATGATCCATTGCAGAAAAGAATCCGGCCGATGATGGCGGGCAGCGGCGTTGATAATCGAGTCGTCGGCATTGCGTTCCCGCCACGGCGCAAAAGGTGTCATGTCGTTGCCGACGATGTCCGGAAGATGTGCTTCCAGCAGGTCCATGCCAATGGCGGTGTAGGCGGCGTGGATATGTGTGCGGCGACCATTGTACTCAGGGCAGTACAGCAGTTCATTGATGGACTGACGAGTATTACCATCGGTATCTTTCTCTTTCGCCTCCTGGATGCGCGCACGTTCAGCGAACTTGCCCAGGTCGTGCAAGTAAGCCGCCAGTGCCACGCGACAGGAAGCATTCATCTTTGGTGTCATTGCATTTCCTCCCAATGCCGATTGTCATCTTTCCCCGCGCCGACTGCCGTTCCGGCAAGCTTGCGGCAGGCTGCCGCGCGTGACGCCGTTCGATGATTCATAACCTTGGCTCCAGCGCCGCGAAGCGGATCGTCTCGGGCTCGAGTGTCAGCCGATAGCGGCGCGGGCGGGTGCCGCCGTCATCGATCAGGTAAGGTGCGGCCGCCGGACCCAGCGATTTCTTGAGTAGTTTTCGCAGCTTGCTCAGGTGCGACGAGAAGTATTCGCCGTCCATGCCCTTTTTCAGGGCCCGTTCGGTGTGATCGCCGTCGGCCATATCGCCGACGATTCGGCGCAGTTCGTCCAAATACCACCGCGACCATTCGGTGTCGGGCACGTCTTTGGACGGTGCGGGTAACGCCGGCTCGTTACGCGAGGCGCGGTGCGCGAACACAGCCAGCAGTGCCAGTTCCGCCGGTGGCAAAGGGATGATCTGATCCGCGGCGCGGATGCGCCGGTTCGCAAGGTCGAGCACCAGTTCCTTCGGTCCGAGCACCCGTTGGGCAGCGGCTACGCTGGCGCTGAAAGAGGTCGCGCCCTCGCGCAGCCGGTCGTCCAGGCCATGACGCATGCGCACGAAGGGGATCTCCGCCAACTCCACGATCGCATCCCGGCAATCGAGCGGACGCGGCTTGGTCTCGCGGGTCTGGATCACGCGCTGGTCACGGGTCGGGTAGTAGAACTCGGGGTGCGATTCGAAGGGTGCGGACACCAGTACATGCGACAGCCGGTCCTGCGGCCGACCGTAGAGTGACAACGCATAACCGAGATAATAGCCCATGGTCTTGCGGCCGCCGGCCAGCGAGACATGCATGGCCGTTTCCGGGTCGGCGGTCAGTTCGCGCACGATGTCCGCAATGAAATCGGCAACCCGTTCGTTGTTCGCCGGCGTGCGGATGTCGTCGAGCGGTTGGCCGTCGACATCGGTCACGATGTGCAGGGTCGCGTCGTCGAAGCGCATCGCGGGCAGATCGTATTCGCGGCAGAGGAGATGGAACCAGCCCGGATCGTCAGACAGTAGATTCAGCCGCGCATGCGCGGCGCCTTCGCCGGTGGTAATGACGTGGATCTCGGTGGGTATAAAGGCAACCCGTTTTTGAGCGGGTTTCACGGCCAAGGCATATAAAGTCTCCGTCACGATCTGCGGCGACAGGCCGGTGACGGCGAGCAGGATTCGTTTTGGATATTCGTATGGCTGCATATTTTTCGCTGGTAGGTCAACCCGCCTGGCCTGATATGGGCTCGACGGCCCACCCCGAGGCATCGGTCATGGCGGGCACATCCGCCCCCGTTTGCTTCGGCAAGCTTGCGGCCGGCTCGAGCGTGTAGCGGCCTAATCCCATGCTGGTGCCCTTGCCGGCGTGCGTCCACTGACCGAGCCACAGATACGGCCAGAAGGCCGCCAACTCGCAGTCATCCAGCGATGCGGTTCCGGTCAATCCACCCATTTCCATGGTGGTCTGTTGACGGGTGCTGTAGCGCGTCCAGTCCTTCCAATGCAGTTCGGCCTTCGAAAAAGATACCGCGCGCGCTTGGTGGGTGAGGCCGGCGAAATCCGTCTCCAGCGGAGTGTCGGTATGAAAATAACTCAGCATGGAGATGCGCCTTAACAGGTTGCCGAACAGGTCGGCGAAGCGGAATTGGTCCGGCCCGACGTACTGCTCCGCGCGCCGCAGCCGCAGCGGGGTATGAAACCTCAGCCGCAGGCTTGAGGGCGCCGGCGGTGTTTCCAATAATCGAGGCGCCTCCGCCGCCAATTCACTGCCCGGCCGGTAAATCTCCCGCCAGGCATCGGTCGTCGGATCGTCAGCCTGCTCGACGGCGATCAGGTCGAGCGGGGTGCGACCCGTGCCGAGGCCCTCGGCGCCTGCGCGCGCGAAGGCGTGAATCATGTAAGCCAGGGATTGGTTGGCGCGACCGAATAGCGTGAGGCCGAGGAGGTGTTCCGCGTCAGGGCCGATTTGCGGGGTCATGCCGTCTTCGAGTTCGATCAGGAACGGGTGCGGCGCGGCCGAATAACGCCGCATCTTGGCGGTCTCCGCGGGAGGCGGTGTTTCAAACAGATAAGGATAGGGACAGGACCGATAGAGCAAGCAGCCGCCGCAGGATTTCATGCGCGTGACGCAAACGGTGCGTTTGAGCGCATGGCCGAAGGCGCCACGCCAGGCCGAGCCGGCGTATTCGGGAAGCTTCGGTGTTCCCCGCGGCCTAAAGCGCAGGCGATAACGTGCCAGCGGAAGAACGGGTTTTACCCGCGATGAGGGTCCCGTGACGGTCTTATTGTTGTTGTGCCGGGACACGGTTATTCAGCCTCCCTTGCTTATTTCAGATGATCCTAGCTTAAATCCGGATGGAAGGCGAAGTCTCCGCCGGCAAGCTTGCCGTCTGATTAGGAGGCGACAGCGGGGGTCATCTATTGATGTAGATGTGATGGCATCGCTTGAGGGCGGCGGCGCAATCGAAGTGTAACGATGCGGCGTCGAAAGAGCGGGGGATGTGTTCATGACGCTCTCGGTTACCGGATAGGGGTTCCACGCCGCACCGCGGGCGCCAGTTCCCTACTGCCACCGGGCAGGCCGAGCGCGTAGAATGTCCCGTTTTGAAATCGCCAGGACTGATCTTCGATGGGGGATGGAAACACGCGGCGCCGCGAGCCAAGCTGGCGACCGGCACGACAGTTGTTGCGGAGCGCGGCCACGCCGGACGCCTGGGATTGGCTGCTCGACGGAGGCTCTCTCACCCAGCGTCTGCGGCGGGCTTGTGCCGGCCGTTTTCGGGTGGCGGTCCGCCGGCAGGCATGGGGCCGGCCGCTGCCCAGTGAAAGGCGTATTCTGAATATGGCGCATGGTGAACGGGCGGTGATCCGTGAGGTGCATCTGCTGTGTGGCGATACGCCGTGGGTGTTCGCGCGCACGGTGATCCCGGTCAGCACCTTGCGCGGGCCTCAACGCCGTTTGACCCGCCTGGGCTCCAAGCCTCTAGGCGCAGCCTTATTCGCCGATCCGTCCCTGCGGCGCGGCGCGGTGGAAGTGGCCTGCCTGCGGCGCGGCGAGCCGCCGTATATACGGGCGATGCAGGGTGTCGCGTCGTCCGCCGCGAGGATTTGGGGGCGGCGTTCGGTGTTTCGCCTGCAGGAACGGCCCTTGCTGGTGAGCGAAATTTTTCTGCCCGCGCTGTGGGCGCGGAGCGGCGATGAAGAGCGAAGATGAGGCCGTGTGTCCAGACCGTGGTTTGAAACGTCGGCGGATGTGTCCGCAACAGGTGCAGCGTGATGGGTAATCAGCGGCTCCGCCAATACGCTTTATTGATGCGGCTCGACCGGCCCATCGGTATTTTATTGCTGCTGTGGCCGACCTTGTGGGCGCTGTGGATCGCCGGCGCCGGTCACCCCGATCCGCTGGTGGTCACGGTCTTCGTGCTGGGCGTGGTGCTGATGCGTTCCGCCGGCTGCGTGATCAACGATTACGCCGACCGCCATGTCGATCCCCACGTGGCGCGCACCAAGGGACGGCCGATCGCGGCGGGCAAGGTGGCGCCGCGCGAGGCCTTGTGGCTGTTCGCCGCCTTGTGTCTGACGGCCTTCGTTCTGGTGCTGCTGATGAATCCGCTCACCATCCTGATGTCCTTGGGCGGCGTGGTGCTGGCGGCGGTGTATCCCTTCATGAAGCGTTATACCCATCTGCCGCAGGTGGTGCTGGGCATGGCCTTCGGCTGGGCGGTGCCGATGGCCTTCGCGGCGCAGACCGGCGCGGCGCCGCCGCTGGCCTGGCTGCTGTTCGTCGCGACCATCTTGTGGGCGACGGCGTATGACACCATGTATGCCATGGTGGACCGCAACGATGATCTGCGGATCGGCGTCAAATCCACCGCGATTCTGTTCGGCGAGGCCGACCGGGTGTTGATCGCCTTATTGCAGGCCATGGTGTTGTTGACCTTGGCGCTGGTGGGGAAACAAGCCGGCCTGGGCGATATCTATTACCTGAGCCTCGGCCTGGCGGCGGGTCTGGCGGTGTATCAGCTGTATCTGATCCGCCGCCGCGACGGCGCCGGTTGTTTCAAGGCCTTTTTGAACAACAACTGGTTGGGCGCGGTGGTGTTCGCGGGGATCGCGCTCGACTATTATGCCGCGGGCTAGCCCGCGGTTGGCAGCGGGCGCGGCCCGTGGGAAGATGGGCGCCCGGCCGGGACGGCGGCGCATGAACGGGATGAACGCTATGCAGACCGAAATTTTCGCGGTGAATAACGTCAAGTGCGGCGGTTGCGCCGGCACCATTCAGCGGGGTCTCGCGGACTTGTCCGGCGTGATCGAGGTGGAGGTCAAGGCGCCCGGCGGACCGGTCACGGTGCGCGGCGAAGGTTTGGAGCGCGCGGCGCTGGCGAAAAAACTGGCGGAGCTCGGTTACCCCGAGGCCGTGTAAAAATTTAGGATGACGATGACCGTGACGAATAAATCCGCGCCGGCCCAGCCGGGCGCTCACCGCTTCCGGACCTTGGGACTGGCGGTGTTGGAGATCGAAGCGAGGGCGGTGGCCGCCCTCGCCGAACGGGTGGACGAACACTTCGAGCGCGCTTGCGAACTGATGCTGGCCTGCGAAGGGCGCATCGTGGTGCTGGGCATGGGCAAGTCGGGCCATATCGGCAGCAAGATCGCCGCGACCTTGGCCAGCACCGGCAGCCCGGCGTTTTTCGTCCATCCCGGCGAAGCCAGCCACGGCGACTTGGGCATGATCACCGTCAAGGACGTGGTGCTGGCCTTTTCCAATTCCGGCGAGACCGGCGAGATCCTCACCATTCTGCCCATCATCAAACGGCTGGGCGTGCCCTTGGTCGCCCTCACCGGCAATCCCGCGTCCACGCTGGCCACCCTGGCCGACGCCCACATCAACGTCGGCGTGGCGCAGGAGGCCTGTCCGCTGGATCTTGCCCCCACCGCCAGCACCACCGCGGCCTTGGCGATGGGCGACGCATTGGCCATCGCCCTGCTCGAGGCGCGCGGCTTCACCCGCGACGACTTCGCCCGCTCCCATCCCGGCGGTCGTCTGGGCCGGCGATTGTTGCTGCACGTCAGCGACGTGATGCGCAGCGGCGAGGCCCTGCCGATGGTCGGTCCCCATGTGAAGCTGAGCGCGGCCTTGCTGGAGATCACCCGCAAGGGCATGGGTATGACTGCCATCGTCGACGAGCAGCGCAAGGTGCTGGGCATCTACACCGACGGCGATTTGCGCCGCAGCCTGGATCACGCGCATGGATGTGCACACCACACTCATCGGCGAATTGATGACCCCCGGTTGCAAGACCGTGCGCCCCGAGATACTGGCCGCCGAGGCCATTCAAGTGATGGAGGCCGCCAAGATCAACGGCCTGCTGGTGGTGGACGAAGACAACCGGCTGGTGGGCGCCTTGAACATGCACGACCTGCTGCGCGCCGGCGTGGCGTAGCGGCCGATCATCTAACGTAAGGATATTCATGCAAGACGTATTGCAAAAGGCGGCGCGGATCCGTTTGGTGATCTTCGACGTGGACGGCGTGCTCACCGACGGCGGCCTGCATTTCGACGAGGCGGGCCGCGAGAATAAAGTATTCAACTCCCGCGACGGCCACGGCCTCAAGTTGCTGCAGGGCGCCGGCGTCGAACTGGCGGTGATCTCGGGGCGCAGCTCGGGCGCGGTCACCCATCGCATGAGCGGACTGGGCATACAACGCGTCTATCAAGGTCAGCGCGACAAGTTGCCGGCCTTTTATGAATTGCTGCGCGACGTAAACGTGGCCGCCGAACACACGGCCTATGTCGGCGACGACGTGGTGGACCTGCCGGTGATGTTGCGAGTGGGTTTGGCGGTGGCGGTGCAGGACGCCCATCCCCTGGTCAAGCAGCACGCCCATTGGCAAACCCCGAGTCCCGGCGGGCGCGGCGCGGCGCGGGATTTGAGTGAGTTGATCTTGGAGGCGCAGGGCAAACTCGCGGGCCTGTGGGCGGGTTATTTGAGCGTGGATCCGGTGACCCGTACGGTGTAATGCATGCCCTTGCGCGCGGATAAAGGCTTAGTGGTGGTGACGGTGGCGGTGTTGTCGACCTTGAGCTGGTGGTTCCCGTTCCGCATGGGGCCGGCCCCGACCGAGACGCCCGCGATGGCCGAGGCGCGCCACATCCCGGATTTCTTTTTGACCGAGTTCGATCTCACCAGCATGGATATCACCGGCGCACCGCGTTACCGCCTGCAAGCGCAGACCATGACCCACTACGTCGATGACGATACGGCGGACATGAGCTTGCCGCGCATGACCCTGTTCCGCGCCGACGCGGCGCCTTGGCAGGCCAGTGCCGGGCAGGGCTGGGTGGCGGGTCAAGGGGAGATGGTTAAATTGAGGGAAGATGTCGTGATCGAGCGGCCGGCGAGCGCCGCGGCGCAAAGGTTGGAGATCCGCACCGACGAGATGCGGGTGTGGCCCGCCGAGGGATATGCCGAGACCGAACGGTCGGTGGCCCTGCGCAGTGATTTGGGTGTGACCCGCGCGGTGGGCATGCACGCCGATTTCAAACACGATGTGGTGGAATTGCGTGCCGAGGTGCGTGGGGAATATGCGGCGCCTTAATCACCGGGACATCGCCGGGCTGTTGGCGGGGCTGCTGCTGGCCGGCGGGCCGGTCCATGCCTTGTCCACCGATAAGCAGCAGCCGATCTACATCGAGGCCGACAACGTCACCATCGACGACGGGCGCGGGGTGGCGGTGTATCGCGGCAATGTCCACTTCAAGCAGGGCAGCGCCCAGCTCACCGCCGACGAGGTGACCGTGTCCAGCACCGATCGCAAGCAGGTGGACAAGGTGATCGCCACCGGCGCGCCCGCCACCTTCCGCCAGCGGCCCGACAACAAAGACGAAGACATGCGCGGCCAAGCGTTGCGGATCGAATATTTCGCCAATGACGAGCGGGTGGTGCTGGAAAACCAGGCCCAGCTCTGGCAGGGCCAGAATGAATTCACCGGCAACCGCATCGAATATCGCGCCGGCGAGGAGGTGGTGCGGGCGCACAAGGCGCCGGACGACAGCCGGCGGGTGCAGGTCATCATCCAGCCGCGGCAGGCGGCGCCGGAGCCGGACGCCGCGCCGCCGTCGAACAAACCCGCGCCATGAGCAGCCTGCTCCGCGCCGAGGGGCTCACCAAGCGTTATCGCGCGCGCCAGGTGGTGAACGGGGTGTCGCTGCATCTGGGCGGCGGCGAGGTGGTGGGGCTGCTGGGCCCCAACGGCGCGGGCAAGACCACCTGTTTTTATATGATCGTCGGGCTGATTGGCACCGACGAGGGCAGCATTCAGCTCGATGACCGCGACATCACCGCCTATCCCATGCACGTCCGCGCCCGCTTGGGTGTGGGTTATCTGCCGCAAGAGGCCTCGGTGTTCCGCAAGCTGAGCGTGGCGCAGAATATCCTGGCCATCCTCGAAACCCTGCCGGAGATGAATCGCGCCGAACGCACCGAACGCTGCGACGAATTGCTGGAAGAATTGCATATCGCGCACTTGCGCGACAGCATGGGCATGAGCCTGTCGGGCGGCGAACGGCGCCGTCTGGAGATCGCGCGGGCGCTCGCCACCCGCCCCCGCTTCATTCTGCTCGACGAGCCCTTCGCCGGCGTCGATCCCATTTCGGTGATGGACATCCAGGCGATTATCAAGCATTTGACCGAAAAAGGAATCGGTGTGCTGATTACCGATCACAACGTGCGGGAAACCCTCGGTATCTGTGGCCGCGCCTACATCATGAGCGAGGGCCAGGTCATCGCCGAAGGGGCGCCGCAACAGATCTTGTTGAATGAACGGGTCCGTCAGGTGTATTTGGGGGAACATTTCACTCTTTAGCGAATGCTCTACAGCGATAGGCAATTGCGTTAAACTAAGCGGGCTTTAGGAATAGTCGTTTTCTTATGATGAATACGTAACGGAATGAAACAGTCGCTCCAACTCCGGCTTGGACAACAGCTCACCATGACCCCGCAATTGCAGCAGGCCATCCGCCTGTTGCAATTGTCGACCTTGGAATTGCAGGCCGAGGTGCAACAGGCCCTGGAGAGTAACCCCCTGCTGGAACTGGCCGAGGAAGGCGAGTCCCATGCCGGCGAGGCGGATTTTGGGGCGGACGCGCCGGCCTATGAGTTGCTCAACGGCCAGGACACCGCCGGCGCCATGGGTTTGAGCGAGGAGGCGCGCGTCGGCGGCGACGAGCCGCCGGGCGGCGAGATGGCCACCGACATCCCTCAAGATCTGCCGGTGGACACCAGTTGGGACGATGTCTACGACTCCGGCAGCAGCGGCGCCGCCGCCGGGCCGGACAACGACCTGCGCGGCCAGGAGCTGCAAGGCACGCCTTCCGAAAGCCTCAACGATCACCTGGTATGGCAGATGGGGCTCACGCCTTTTTCCGAGACCGACCGCGCCATCGCCACCGCCATCGTCGACGCCATCGACGAGGACGGCTATCTCACCCTGTCGCTCGAGGACATCCATCAGGGCTTGGGCGAAGACCTCGATGTCGAACTCGACGAGGTCGAAGCGGTATTGCACCGCATTCAGCGTTTCGATCCGCCCGGCGTCGGCGCCCGCGACCTGCGCGAATGCCTGCTGATCCAGTTGCGGCAGTTGCCCGAGGACGTGCCGTGGCTGGCGCAGGCCAAGCAATTGGTCGATGAACACCTCGCCTCGCTGGGCGGCCGCGATTACGCGCATTTGATCCGCCGTCTGAAATTGAACGAGACCGACTTGCAGTGCGTCATCGAATTGATCCAGTCCTTGAATCCGCGGCCCGGCGGCACGGTGGCCTCGTCGCAGGCCGAATACGTGATCCCCGACGTGATCGTGCGCAAACATCAGGGCGCGTGGCGGGTCGAACTCAATGACGAGGCGATGCCGCGCCTGCGCATCAACAAGCATTACGCCGGCCTGATCCGGCGCGCCGACAACAGCAACGACAACACCTATCTCAAAGGGCAATTGCAGGAGGCGCGCTGGTTCATGAAGAGCCTGCAAAGCCGCCATGAAACCTTGCTCAAGGTGGCGAGCTGCATCGTCGAACGCCAGCGCGGATTTTTGGAACACGGCGAAGAGGCCATGAAGGCCTTGGTGCTGCACGACGTGGCGGAGACGGTGGGCATGCACGAATCCACCATCTCGCGGGTCACCACCAAAAAATACATGTGGACCCCGCGCGGCATCTTCGAACTCAAATATTTCTTTTCCAGCCATGTCAGCACCGCCGCCGGCGGCGTCTGTTCCGCGACGGCGATCCGCGCCCTGATCAAAAAACTGATCGCCGCCGAGAATCACCGCAAACCGCTCAGCGACAGCAAGCTCGCTTCCATCTTGTGCGAACAGGGCATCAACGTAGCGCGGCGCACGGTGGCGAAATATCGCGAGGCGATGGCCATCCCGCCCTCCAACGAGCGCAAGCAATTAGTCTAAACTAAAAGCAAACGAGGTAAGCAGTAATGCAAATTCAATTGAGTGGACATCATGTGGAGCTCACGCCCGCCTTGCAGCAGTACGTGACGGAGAAGATGGACCGGCTGGCGCGGCACTCCGACAACGTCAGCAATGTGCACGTGGTGTTGAGCGTGGAGAAATTGCGGCAGAAGGCCGAGGCCACCATTCATTTGACGCGGGGCACGGTGTTCGCGGACGCCGAGGCCGAGGACATGTACGCGGCGATCGACGCGCTGGTCGACAAGCTCGACCGGCAGGTGAAAAAACAAAAAGAAAAGAATACCGACTACCGCAGCGGCGGCGTCGCCAAGTGAGACTAATCCGGCGGGTCGCGTGATCATGATGCGCCGGTGGGGGGATTGACATGCAAATTGGTGATTTCATCACACCGGACCGCGTCGCGTACCGCTTGCACGCCGCCAGTAAAAAACGCGCCTTAGAATTGGTGAGCGGTTTGCTGGCCGGCGGCGATGCGAATTTGACGGAGGTCGAGATATTCGATTGCCTGGTCGCGCGCGAACGTTTGGGCAGCACCGGCCTCGGCCATGGCATCGCCCTGCCGCACGGCCGGATCAAAGGCCTCAAGCGGATCATGGGGGCCTTGGTGCGGTTGGATCAGGGCGTCGATTTCGATGCCATCGACGGCGCGCGGGTGGATATCGTCTGCGCCCTGGTGGTGCCCGCCGAGGCCACCGAAGAACATCTTCAACTGCTGGCGTCGTTGGCGGCCTTGTTCGGCGAGACCGATATGCGCGACCGTTTGCGGCGCGCCGAGTCGGCGGCGCAATTGTACGATCTACTGACCTCGCAAGATGCCGCGCCGGTGAAACAGGCGGCGGCGCCGCGGCGCTGACCCGTCCCGCCGCGCGCGGCCGGAGACCGCTGATGGCCAAGCAGACCACGACGCTGCACGGGGTGTTCATGGAAGTCATGGGCCTCGGCGTGTTGTTGTCCGGGGCCAGCGGGGTGGGCAAAAGCGAGCTGGCGCTGGAACTGTTGACGCGCGGCCATCGTCTTATTGCCGACGACGCGCCGATATTTTCCCGGCTGGCCGAGGATATGGTGGAGGGTGTCTGTCCACCGCCCCTGCACGATTTTCTGGAAGTGCGCGGTTTGGGCATCATCAATATCCGCGCGATGTACGGCGACGGCGCCATTGCCGAGCGGGCGGTGCTGCAACTCATCGTGCATTTGCAGTGGCTGCGCGACGAGGAGTTGGTCAATCTCGATCGTCTGCGCGCCAGCAAGGATGACGTGAAGGTGTTGGGGGTCGCGGTGCCGCGTATCATGCTGCCGGTGGCGGCGGGCCGCGAACTGGCGGTGCTGGCCGAGGCGGCGGTACGCAGCCATGTGTTGGCGGTGAGCGGTTACGACGCGGCGGAGGATTTCGCGCAGCGTCAGCATCGTTACATGAGTTAGGGCCGGTTAACGGACCCTAAAGGGTGATATGAAGCTAATCGTGGTCAGCGGCCTGTCCGGTTCGGGAAAAACCATCGCCTTGCAGGCGCTGGAAGACATGGGCATTTATTGCATCGATAATCTGCCCTTCAAATTGCTTCCGTCGCTGGCCACGCATATGCAAAACGCGGTACGTCTCCAGGAAAAGGACGCCGCGGTGGGCATCGACGCCCGCAATCTCGCCGACGACTTCGAGTCGTTTCCGGAGATCCTCGCCCAGGTGCGGGCGCAAGGCATCAAGTGCGAGATCATTTTCCTTACCGCCGATGACAATACTTTACTGAAACGATTCAGCGAGACCCGCCGCAAACATCCCTTGAGCAGCGCCAGCGTGCCGCTCAACGAAGCCATCAAGGCCGAGCGCGCCCTGCTGGCACCGGTGGCGTCGGATACCGACTGGCATCTCGACACCAGCCATACCACCGTCCATCAATTGCGCGCCCTGGTCCGCGAGCGGCTGGGCCACAGCAACGAAAATCGGCTGTCCCTGCTGTTTCTCTCCTTCGGTTACAAACACGGCCTGCCGCCCGACGCCGATTTCGTGTTCGACGCCCGCTGCCTGCCCAACCCGTATTGGGAGCCGCGGCTGCGGCCGTATACCGGCCGCGACCCCGAGGTCGTGACGTTTCTCGAGCAGCAGCCGGCGGTGATCCGCATGTACGACGGCATCCGCGCCTATCTCGAGGAATGGATCCCCGGCTTCGAGGCGGAAAACCGCAGCTATATGACCGTGGCGGTGGGGTGCACCGGCGGCTATCACCGTTCCGTGTATCTGGTGGAGCGTCTCGCCCGGCATTTTTCCGAACAGCGCGGGCCGGTGCTGGCCCGCCACCGGGAGTTGCCGTGATGGTGGGGTTGCTCATCATCACGCATAATCAAATCGGTACGGCGTTGATGGAGACCGCGTCCCACACCCTCGGCATGTGCCCCCTGATGGCCGAGGTGCTGCCGGTGCTGGCCGATTGCGAACCCGAGGCCATGGTGCACAAGGCCCGTAAATTGGCCGTCAAACTCAACAAGGGCGACGGCGTATTGGTGTTGACCGATATGTACGGTTCGACGCCCAGCAATATCGCCGGGCGTTTGGCGGACGATCGCGGTACCATGGTGGTGTGCGGCGTGAATCTGCCCATGCTGATCCGGGTCATGAATTATCCCAGTCTCAGTCTGGCGGAGCTGGCCGCCAAGGCGGAAAGCGGCGGCCGCGACGGCATTTTTCCGTACGTACCTCAAATGTGATGCTAGCGTAAAGGCCAAGGGTGGAGCATAAACGGATCACCATCGTCAACAAGCTCGGTTTGCACGCCCGCGCGGCGGCCAAGTTCGTCACCCTGGCCTCGCGTTTTAAAAGCGATGTCCGGCTGGTGCGCGGGGAAAAGGCCGTCAGCGGCAAGAGCATCATGGGCGTGATGATGCTGGCCGCGGCCAAGGGCACCGAACTGGAACTGATCATCGAAGGCGCCGACGCGGCGCAGGCCTTGCTCGAACTGGAACGCCTGGTCAACGAGCGTTTCGGCGAAACCGAATAGAGCAATCTACGGCCGCCCCAACCGGGGCGGTCGGGCGGTGAGTGCGGAGGAGGCGTTGTCGATATGACGCTGGCCTTGAATGGCGTCGGTGCCGGCAAGGGTGTGGCCATCGGCAGGGCCCGCCTTCTGCGTCGCGGTTATTTCGACATCAGCCATTACAGCGTCCCCGCGCATTTTCTCGCCGACGAGGTCGCCCGCTACCGCGCCGCCATCGCCGCCGTCAAGCGCCGCCTGGAGAGTACCCGCCGGCAAATCCCCAACGACACCCCGCTCGACATTTTCGCCCTGGTCGACGTGCATCTGATGATGACGGACGACAGCGCCTTCGCGCACGACCCGGTCCGTCTCATCGAACAGCATCGCTGCAACGCCGAATGGGCCTTGCAGATGCAGCGGGAAATCCTGGTGCAGGCCTTTCACGCCATGGAGGATCCCTATCTGCGCGCCCGCGCCGACGACGTGGAACACGTGGTCCGCCGCATTCTGTACGAGCTGGTGAATGACCGGCCGGAAACCGGCCAGACCGGCGACCAGCTGCGCGACGGCATCGTGCTGGCCGAAGACCTGGCGCCCGCCGACGCCGTGTTGCTGCAGCAGCACGGCGTATACGCGCTGATTACCGAGGCCGGCGGCGTCACCTCCCACACCGCCATCCTCGCCCGCAGCCTGGGTGTGCCTACCATCGTCGGGCTGCGCCATGCCCTGCATTATGTGCGTCACGACGACCTGCTCATCGTCGACGGCGAGCAAGGCCTGCTGGTGGTGGATCCCGATGGCCGCACCTTGCGCCATTATCAACGCCGCCAGCAACAGGAGCGCCGTGCCCGCGCGGTGTTGGCCAAACTCACCGGCAAACCGGCGGTGACCCGCGACGGGGTGAAGATGGCGCTGCGCGCCAACGCGGAATTGCCCGAGGAATTGCAGGCGGCGCGCCGCAGCGGCGCCGAGGGTATCGGTCTTTATCGCACCGAGTTTTTATTCCTGGATCGCGACGAACCGCCGGGCGAGGAAGAGCAATTCGAGGTGTATCTGCGGGTGGTGCGCGCGATGGAGGGGGCGCCGGTCACCATCCGCAGCGTCGATCTCGGCGCCGATAAGGAAAACGCCGGTTTTGACTATGGGGCGGAAGGGGGTGTCCGCGTCAACCCGGCCTTGGGTCTGCGCGGCATCCGCCGCTGTTTGAAAGACCCGGCGTTGTTGCGCGTTCAACTGCGGGCGATACTCCGCGCCTCGGCCCACGGCCCGGTGCAGTTGTGCATCCCCATGCTCACCGGCGTCGATGAACTGTCGCAAGTGCTGGCCTGGGTCGAACGGGTGAAACAGGAATTGGATGTCGCCGGTCTGCCCTATGACCGCGGCCTGCCGGTGGGCGCGATGATCGAGGTGCCGGCCGCGGCGCTGCTGGCCGACGGTTTCGCCAGTCGTCTGGATTTCCTCTCGATAGGCACCAACGACCTCGTGCAATACACCCTGGCCGCCGACCGGCTCGACGAAGACGTGAGTTATCTCTACGATTCCCTGCATCCGGCGGTGCTGCGCTTGATCGATATCACGGTGCAGGCCGGCGCGCGGCGGGGCGTGCCGGTGGCGATCTGTGGCGAGATGGCCGCCGATCCGCGCCGCACGCGTCTGCTGCTGGGTTTGGGCCTGCGCGATCTCAGCATGCATCCGGCCATGCTGCTGGAAGTGAAGCAGGTGGTGCGGCGCAGCGCGCTGGATAGCGCGCGGCGCTACGCCCGCGCCGCGCTCGACGCCGGCGATGTCCGCGAAGTGGCCGAGCTGGTCGAGCGGCTCAACGACCTGCCTTAATTCCATTCGCAATCCCTTTTGCTTTTGCATACACTCTCGCAGCGTCGAGGGCGAGAGATCATCATGGGCGAGGCGGCGGAAAGGGCGGAACGCGAACACCATTTGCGCCGGTTTACCCAGGCGCTGGGCAGCGGTGCGCTCTCCAATGTCCGCCGCATGCTCAACAGTCTTCATCCCGCCGAGATCGCCCACCTCCTCGAATCACTGCCCGCCGATGAACGCAAGCTGGCCTGGGAATTGGTCCTGCCGGAGCACGAAGGCGATGTGCTGCTGCACGTCAGCGACAATGTTCGCGCCAGCCTGATCCGCGAGATGGCCCACCACGAGCTGGTGGCCGCCACCGCCGGGCTGGAGACCGACGACCTCGCCGATTTTCTGCGCGACCTGCCCGGCGCGGTGGTGACCCAGGTCCTCCACTCCATGAGCGAGCAGGACCGCGAGCGCCTGCAAGCGGTGTTGTCCTACCCCGAGGATACCGCCGGCGGTTTGATGAACACCGACACTATCACCGTGCGGCCCGGCGTCACCCTCGACGTGGTGCTGCGTTATCTGCGTTGGCGCGCGGCCATTCCCGACATGACCGACAGCCTGATCGTGGTCAAACGCGACGACACCTACTTGGGCCTGCTGGTGATCAACGATTTGCTGACCAAGGATCCCGACCTCACCGTGGGCGAGGTGATGCTGCGCGACGTGGAACCCATCGACGCCATGATGCCCGCCAACGAGGTGGCCAATCTGTTCGAGCACCGCGACTTGATCTCGGCGCCGGTGGTCGATGATCACGGCAAGCTGCTCGGCCGCATCACCATCGACGACGTGGTGGACGTCATCCGCCAGGAAGCGGACCACTCCTTGATGAGCATGGCGGGTCTGTCGGAGGAGGAAGACCTCTTCGCGCCGGTGGGCCAGGCCAGCCGGCGCCGTGCGGTGTGGCTGGGGGTGAATCTCGCCACCGCCTTGCTGGCCTCGTGGGTGATCGGCCTGTTCGACGCCGCCATCGAAAAGGTGGTGGCGCTGGCGGTGTTGATGCCGGTGGTCGCCAGCATGGGCGGCATCGCCGGCAGTCAGACCCTGACGCTGGTGATCCGCGGCATGGCGCTCGGCCAGCTCAGCCGCGACAACGCCCGCGATTTTTTCAACAAAGAGCTGGCGGTGGGTGCGGTCAACGGGCTGATCTGGGCGCTGGTGGTGGCGGTGATCGCCGGACTGTGGTTCGAGGATATTTCCATCGCCTGGATCCTCGGCCTCGCCATGGTGGTCAACCTGATCACCGCGGCAGCGGCGGGCGCCACCATCCCGCTGTTGTTGCGTCGCGCCGGGGTCGATCCCGCGCTGGCGGGGTCGGTGGTACTCACCACCGTCACCGACGTGGTGGGTTTCGTGGCCTTTCTCGGCCTCGCGAGTCTGGTGTTTTTGTGAGGCCGCCCCGCGGTGTTTCAACGCGCAGTCCGCTTCGCTTTCTCGGCCTCGCGAGTCTGGTGTTTTTGTGAGGCGGTGAAGGCGCGGTCGCGCGATTTATCAACCCGGTATTGGTATTCAAACCAGACCTGATCGGAGCGTCCCCTCTCCCAACGGGAGAGGGTCAGGGAGAGGGGACGTTGATTGAATCGCTTCATTCACACTTTCTCCCCGTGCGGGGGGAGGGGCAAAATCGCCCGCGCCCTCTCTGATAGATGCGCGCACTCTCTCTCCCGCGCGGGAGAGAGAGAGGCGTAGTCGAAGTGCCCGGTTAATAGGCGGCGCGCTGCGTGGCGCCGGGCGCTGCGCCCCGGCCCATTCGAAGTATCAATGCGTATCGCGCGTCAATAACAGATTGCCGGCTTCGTCGCGCCGCGCGCGCCAGCCCGGCGCGAGGTAGGTGGTCGAGGACGCGTCGAGGATCAAGGCCGGCCCCGGATAGTCGCGGCCCGGCGCCAGTTGTTCGCGCCGCCACAGCGGCGCCGCGGCGGTGACGCCATGCAGCGGGGTCGTGTCGTGCGTGTCGTCCGCCACCGCGCCCGCCGCGTCGAGGTTTAGCGTCGGCGCGGGTCCGCGCAGGCTCAGCCGCAGATTCACCAGTTCCACCGGCAGCGCCAGTCGATGGCCGTAGCGCGCGGCGTGGGCGGCGTGAAAGGCGGCGGCAGCGGCCGGTTTATCCCGCCAGGGCAGGTTGAGCGCGGAGGATTGCCCGCGGTAACGCAGGTCCACCGTGCGTTGGAGATGGAGTTGCGCGGCGCGCACGCCTTCCTCCAGCAATTCGGCGCGGCCTTGCGCGGCGAGGGCGTCGAAGCCCGCCGCGATATCTCGTTCCGCGATTTCATCGAGCGACCTGCCCACCGTGCGCGACAACTGCCGGCCGCGCGGCGCCGCCAGCATGCCCAGCGCCGACAACACCCCGGCGTGCGCGGGCACCATGGCATGGCGCATGTCCAAGGCCTCGGCCAGCGCGCAGACGTGCAGGCCGCCGGCGCCGCCGAAGGAAAACAGAGTGTAGTCGCGCGGGTCGATGCCGCGTTGCACCGAGATCACCCGCAGCGCCTGGACCATGTGTTCGTTGGCGATTTGCACTATGCCCAGCGCCGCCTCTTCCGGCGAGAGTTGCAAGCGGGTGGCGATGCGCGCCAAGGCGGCGCGGGCCGCCGCGCCGTCCAACGACACGCTGCCGCCCAGGCGGGCGCCGGCGGGCAAGCGGCCCAATATTAAATTGGCGTCGGTGACCGTGGCCTCGCTGCCGCCGCGTCCGTAACAGGCCGGACCCGGTTCGGCGCCCGCCGAGATCGGCCCGACCCGCAGCAGGCCGCCGCCGTCGATGTACGCGATGGAGCCGCCGCCGGCGCCGAGGGTGTGGATGTCCACCATCGGCACCGCCACCGGATAAGGGCCGACGGCGCCTTCGCTGGTGAGCGTGATGTCGCCGTCGATGAGCGCGACGTCGGTGGAGGTGCCGCCCATGTCGAAGCTGAGCAGGCGCGGCCGGCCGCCGCGGCGGCCGATGAAGGCCGCCGCGGCCAAACCGCCGGCGGGACCCGACAACAGCAGGCGCACCGCGTGTTGTCCCGCGGTGTCGAGGGCCATGGTGTCGCCGGAGCTTTGCATCACCGCGATGCGCGCGCCGCCGAGTTGCGCCTGCAGGCGCTGCAAATAACCTTGCACGATGGGTCCCACCCAGGCGTTGAGCCAGGTGGCGATGCCCCGTTCGTATTCGCGGTATTCGGGCAGCACCGCCGACGAGCATGATACGAACATGTCAGTGGGTACCGCTGCGGCGACCGCCTGTTCGTGGCGCGGATCGAGAAAGGAGAACAGCAGATTGATCGCCACCGCGCGGGGCGCCAGTCGTCGCAGCGTCTCGCGGAGCGCGGCGAGTGCGTGTTCGTCCAGCGGCTCCAATTCACTGCCGTCGGCGGCGAGGCGGCCGTCCACTTCCAGACACAACTCGGGCGGTACCGGCGGCGGCAGCGGCGTGGGTTGCAGATCGTAGAGGTCGCGGCGCGCCTGGCGGCCGATGCTCAGCATGTCCTTGAAGCCGCGGTTGGTGATGAACACGGTGCGCACACCTTTGCCTTCCAGCACGGCGTTGGTGGCGACGGTGGAGCCGTGCACCAGCCGCAGCGCGCGCGGGTCGAGGCCCAGCGCGGCGATGCCCTGCAGGATGGCCCGCTCCGGCGCGGCAGGGGTGGACAAACATTTGTGGGTGCGCAAGGACCTGCCGTCGTACAGCACGAAATCGGTGAAGGTGCCGCCGGTGTCGATGCCAAGTAATGGAGCAAAATGATCGGTCATAAACGCAGCCGGAACTATTTCTCTATTGAGTACTCACTAGGGGGCGGCCTATTATAGGCCGCGTCGTCCGTGCCGCGGCGTCGTCAACAAGCAGCCGTCAATAACCAAAGCCGTCTTTATCGCCATGAGCGAATCCACCTTGATCAGAGTAGAACATGTTTATCGTTACTACGGCGCCGCCTGCGCGCTGCACGACGTGAGTTTCAGCGTCGGCAAGGGCGAGGTGCTGGGCCTGCTGGGGCCGAACGGCGCCGGCAAATCGACGACCATGCAAATCATCAGCGGCAATCTCGCGCCCAGCGCCGGCCAGGTGTGGATCAACGGCATCGACCTGCTCGACCAGCCCAAGGCGGCCAAGCTGGGCCTCGGTTATCTGCCGGATCAGCCGCCCTTGTATCGCGAACTCACCGTCGATGAATATCTCGCCTATTGCGCGCGCCTGCACCGCATCGCCGCCGCCCGGCGCCGCGCCGCCATCGACACCGCCAAGCAGCGCTGCGGCCTCACCGAGGTGGGCCACCGTTTGATCGGCAACCTGTCGAAAGGATATCAGCAGCGGGTCGGTATCGCGCAGGCGATCGTCCATGCTCCGCCGGTGGTGATCCTCGATGAGCCTACGGTGGGGCTCGATCCTTTGCAGATGCGGGAGATCCGCGCCCTGATCCGCGAGCTGCGCGGCGAGCACAGCATCATTTTGTCCACCCATATTCTGCCCGAGGTGCAGGCGGTGTGCGACCGGGTGCAGATCATCAGCGCCGGCAAGCTGGTGTTGAACGACAGCATCGAGGGACTACAGCGGCGGATGCGGATCTCCAGCGTGATCCTGGGCGTGCGCCGTCCGCCGCCGCCGCAAGAGTTGCAAGCCCTGCCCGGCGTCGAGTCGGTGGAGACGCTCGAGCCCGGCCGCTTCCGCCTGCACTATCTTCCGGAACACAGTCCCGCCGAGACGGTAGCGGAACAGGCGGTGCGCAGCGGTTGGGGTTTGTATGAGTTATCCCCCGAGCGTATGTCTTTTGAGCAGGTGTTCGTGGACATCACCCGCAGTGATCCCACCGAGCAGGCCTCGGCGGTGGAGGCGGTGTCATGATTCTGCATATCGCGGCCCTCGAATTGCGCCGTTTGTTTTTATCGCCGCTGGCCTGGTGCGTGCTGGCGGTGGAGCAGGTCATCCTCGCCTATTTCTTTTTGATCTCGATCGACAACTATCTTCAGTGGCAACCGCGCCTGGCGGCGGTGGCCGGCGCGCCGGGCGTCACCGACATGGTGGTGGGGCCGCTGTTCGGCGACGCCGCGCTGTTTTTGCTGTTCGCCGTGCCGATGATGACCATGCGCTTGATCAGCGAGGAGCGCCGCGCGCAGACCTTGAGCCTGCTGTTCTCCGCGCCGGTGTCGATGACCGACATCGTGCTCGGCAAATTTCTCGGGGTCACGGCGTTTTTTCTGATCTTGGTGGCGATGATCGCCTTGATGCCGCTGTCGCTGCTGGTCGGGGTCAATCTCGATTTGGGGGTGTTTTGGTCGGCGCTGCTCGGGGTATCCTTGCTGGTCGCGAGTTTCGTCGCGGTGGGCCTGTTCATGTCCACCCTCACCGTGCAGCCCGCCATCGCCGCGGTCAGCACCTTCGGCGTGTTGCTGTTGTTGTGGATCGTCGACTGGGTGGGCGGCGACCGGGCCGGGGATTACAGCGGCTTGTTCGCCTATCTGTCGCTGCTGCGGCATTACGAGCCTTTGCTCAAAGGCGTGTTCAATACCAGCGATATCCTGTACTACCTGTTGTTCATCGCCATGTTTTTGATCTTGAGCATCCGCCGCCTGGATGCGGAGCGCTTGCAACATTGAAGCGCATGAGTGTGTGTGCGGCGCAGCCATCGTTTGAGGAAGGTATGAGTTCACTATGCAGGTGACGCCGAAATCGCGCCGCGCCACGCGGCTGCAGAATATCGTGTTTGTGTTGTTGCTGCTGATCGCGCTCGGTCTGTTGGCGTGGCTGAGCACGCGTTTCAACTATCACGCCGACTGGACCGCCGACTCGCGCCGCTCCCTCTCCGAGGCCAGCGTGCAGTTGCTCGCCAAGCTGGAAGGGCCGCTGACGGTGACGGCCTTCGCCCGCGATGACCGCCAGTTGCGGCAGGGCATCAGCGATTTGGTGGGGCGTTATAAGCACTATAAGTCCGATATCAATTTGAGGTTCGTCAATCCTGACGCCGAACCGCAGCAGGTCCGCGAGCTGGGGGTGACCAGTGACGGCGAGTTGGTGCTGGGCTACGGCGAGCGCCGTGAAAATCTCAAACCTTTCGATTTGAATGAACAGGCGATGACCAATGCCTTGCAGCGTATGTTGCGCGCGGGCGAGCGCTGGCTGGTGTTTTTGGAAGGCCACGGCGAGCGGCGCGCCCATGCCGAGGCCAATCACGATGTGTCGCTGTGGGTGAAGGAACTGGAGAATAAAGGCTTCAAGGCGCTCTCGCTCAATTTGGCGGAGAACCCGGTGATTCCCGACAACACCACCGTGCTGGTGATCGCCAGTCCGCAGGTGAGTTTGTTGCCCGGTGAAGTCGAGGCGGTGAGCGACTATCTCGAGCGCGGCGGTAATTTATTGTGGCTGGGCGATCCCGGCCCCTTGCAGGGTTTGGAGCCGGTGGCGGCTCAATTGGGCGTGCATTTTCTGCCGGGCACGGTGGTGGATCTCACCACCCAGTTGTTGGGTATACAAAGCGCGGCCATCGCCGCGGTGACCAATTATCCGCCCCATCCCATCACCCGCGATTTCTCTTTGCTCACGGTGTTTCCGCTGGCGGTGGCGCTGTCGTTGGAGCCGGGCTCGGCGTGGCAGGCGTCGGCCTTTTTACAGACCGGGACCGGCAGTTGGCTGGAGACCGGCAAGCTGGCCAATGAAGTCCAGTTCGATGAAAATCAGGATATCCGCGGACCGCTGACCCTCGGCGTGAGTTTGACCCGCGAACTCGGCGCGGCCGCGGGGAATGGAGCCCAAGGCGCGCGCCAGCAGCGGGTGGTGGTGGTGGGCGACGGGGATTTTCTCTCCAACCGCTACCTCGGCAATGTGGGCAATCTCGACATGGGCATGAACATCGTCAACTGGCTGAGCGCCGATGAACAGTTGATCGCCATCCCCAGCAAGACCGCACTGGATAGCGGTTTGACGCTCACGCCGCTGCAGTCGAGCGTGATCGGTTTCGGATTCCTGATGGGCTTGCCGGCGATTTTGCTGGGCAGCGGCCTGGTGATCTGGTGGCGCCGCCGTAAGCGTTGAACCTGTGATGATGGAATGGGGGTGGAATGAATAAACGGCAGGGGCTGAACATCGGCTTGGTGGTGCTGGTGTTGCTGCTCGCGCTGCTGGCGTGGTACGAGTCGGGCCGCGATAAGGCGCCGCCGCATCCCCCTTTGACCTCGCTGACGCCGGGGGCCGTCAATAAAATCGAGATCGTCCGCCGCGATCACGGCACCATCATTCTCACCGGCCAGGGTGATAACTGGTGGTTGAAAGAGCCGATGCGCATCGCGGCCAATCGCTTTCGGGTGGAGAGTCTCTTGGGGGTGTTGACGACGGACAGCCTGGCGCAATTTCCCGCGGCGGGCAAAGATCTGGCGGCCTTTGGCTTGAAACAGCCCGCGGTGCGGGCGCGCTTCAACAACACGGAGTTGGTCTTCGGTGCGCTGACGCCGGTGGACCAGCGCCGTTATGTGCTGGTGGGCGACACGGTGCATCTCATCGTCGATAGTTATTTTTTCGATTTCGTCGCCGAGGCGTCGGATTTCGCCAGCCGTAATCTGGTACCGACCCGCCAGCGCATCGCCGGCTTGACTACCCCCGCGTTTCAATTGGAACAGGACGCCGAAGGCAAATGGGCGGTGCGGCCGGCGGATTATGCCTTGTCGGCCGATGCGATTCAGGCCGTCATAGAAGAATGGCAGCATGCCCAGGCCGTGAAGGTGGCCTTATACCGGTCCGCGCCGGCCCTCGGCAGTGTGACGCTTACGCTGGCCGGTCAGCGGGGGGCGTTGCATTATGAGATCGCCGCGGAGGAGCCGGAGTGGATATTGGCGCGGCCGGAGGTGGGATTGGAATTTCATCTGAGCGCCGAGCAGGGTCGGCGTTTGTTCGCGCGCGCCAACGGAGAGGGCAAGGGCGAACAGCGGGGTGCGAGCGAGTGAGTTATGCCTGAGTTGCCCGAAGTGGAGACCACGCGGCGCGGGATCGCCCCCCATGTCGAAGGGCGGCGTATCGAGCGGGTGGTGGTGCGGGACGGGCGTTTGCGCCAGCCGGTGCCGCGCCGCATCAATCAATTGGCCGCCGGTCAGCTCATCCGGAGCGTAGCGCGGCGCGGCAAATATCTCTTGCTGGAAGGCGCGACGGGCAGCGTGATGATTCACCTCGGCATGTCCGGCAGTCTGCGTTTGCTGCCGGCCGGCACCGCCGCCGGGAAACACGACCATGTGGACGTGGAGTTGGCGGATGGCGGGTGTCTGCGCTTGCGCGATCCGCGCCGTTTCGGCCTGTTGTTGTGGGTGGCGGGCGATCCGGCGCTGCACCCCTTGCTGAGCAAGCTCGGTCCCGAACCTTTGGAACGCGCCTTCAACGCGGATTATCTTTATCAACGCGCCCGCGGCCGGGTGTTGGCGGTCAAGCCGTTTCTCATGGACGCCCAGGTGGTGGTGGGCGTGGGGAATATCTACGCCAATGAGGCCTTGTTTTCCGCCGCCGTGCACCCGCGGCGGCCGGCCGGTGATTTGTCGCGGGATGAATGCGCGCGCCTGGTGACGTCGATTAAAGCGGTGTTGCGGCGGGCCATCGCCCAAGGCGGCACGACCCTCCGCGATTTCGTGGCCGGTGACGGCCGCCCCGGTTATTTCAAACAGCGCTTGAAAGTGTACGATCGCGAGGGCGCGCCCTGTCTGGTTTGCGCCGCGGAGATCGTCTGTGAACGGCTGGGTCAGCGCGCCACGTATTTTTGCGGACGCTGTCAGCGTTAGTGAGTGGTGCGTCATTTTTGAGCCGGGGTCCTCACGCCTTGGGAAGTCATGGCGAAAGGCCGTGTCCGTTTTCCTCCCGCTTCGTGCGGAAGAAGAGGGATCGAGGGATCGTGAGGGGCCGGGTGTGAGCGGAATCAAATTAAAAACCGCGTTCGGCCGGCGCAATGAGGACGGAGATTGTTATATTCTGTCCGCGGTGGTTTGATGGCGCGGCTGTTTTAATGGGTGTTAACGGGGGAGGTGGGCGGCCGATGAAGATCGATTTTCTCAAGATGTTCGACCGGGTGGTGGCGGTGGTGTTCGGCGCGATGATGCTGATCATCACCCTGGGAATGATCATCGGCGTGTTCAGCCTGTTCGTGGATATCCGCGATATGCTGGTCGATCAAAAATTGACCGAGGGTTATCTCAAGATCATCTCCGGTGTCTTGACGCTGTTTATCATGATCGAACTGCTGCGTTCGATCGTCGAGTATTTCAGCGCCAAGCGCTTGCGGATGACGTTTATCGTCGACGCGGCCCTGGTGTTCGTGCTGCGGGAGATCATGATCAAGTTGTTCGAACACAAAATCCAACCCGATGAGTTGTACGCGATGAGCGCCTTGATTCTGGTGCTCACCGTGCTGCGGATGGGCAGTATGTTGATGTATCAGCGCGATACCGCCTTGGGCTTGCAGGTCAACGCGGCGGCGGCTAAAGACTAAACGCCGGGGGATTCGGCGGCCGCATGGTTGCCGTGCGGCCGGTGTGCGGGTCGATGCCATGTGCGGCTTGGTCGATACGGCCCGCGACGTGGTGGCGGGCGTCCGCGCGGCGTGAGCCCCCGCTTTAGCGGGGTTGGGTCGCTTGATCCTGCGGGGCGGGCGGCGGCGTCGGCGGTTGGTCGAGCGTTTCCTCGCCGTCGCTAGGGCTGACGTTTGGCCGGATATGCACGATTACGCCGCCGGCCTCCAGGGCCTGAGTTTCGACGACGCCGCTCAGTTCGGCCATGTTTTTGCCCAATTCAAGATTGGCCGGCGCCTTGTGGTCGAAGATCAAGTGAGTAATACCTTTGATGTCGTTGAGCAGGGTCTGCCCGTCGACGGCCCCGGCCGGCAAGGGAAATACGTCGCGGCGTACCGCGATCATGGTGCGCCCCGGCCATTGGCTGGCGGCGCGAAATTCCTGATCGGGATCGGCCGCTTCGTCTGCCAGCTGGCGGATCAGCTGATCCTGCGGGCTCATGGTTTCTTCCCCCAGGGCGAGTGCGCGGGTTTTGTCGGTCACCATGAACGCGACGCTGGTGATGAACATGACGGCGATAGCGACGCCGCGTTGCCGCAGCAGTCCCTTGCCTTCGCTGTGCTGATTGAGGGCGATCAAGTGGGGGATGCCGCGGTATAACAGTAAGGCGACCGCCAGCAAGGCCCAGTTGTAGTCGGCGGCCAGCAGGCCGATGGCCAGCCCCGACAAAAACATCAGTCCGACCGGGTCTGAGCTGAGGAACCGCCGGTCCACCCAGATAACGATCACCAGCAACGCCGCGAGCAGGCCGCCGACAAACCAATTTGGTTCGGCGAGGCTGGGCGCTATTTGGTGGGCCTGCGCCAGGCTCAGCAACGGATTGCTCAGCCAAGGGATGGTCTGCCAACCTTGCCGCAGCGTCAGCATCAGCAGGGTGACGATGGCGAGTCCGATGAGCACATGGCGTCTTTGCCGCGCGTCGATGGGGTTTCTGTACCACGTCCACGCCAGGACCAACGGATAGGCGAGGCCGATGGGATGCAGGGTCAAGGTGATGCTGGCCCAGAGTAACTGCACGAAAAACCAGCCGCCCAGCGGGCGATTGACGCGCCGGTAGGCCGTATCGAGCCAGGCCCCCAGTCCAAAGGCCAGGAGTAGAAAAGGGCCGGTGGCGATGGCGTCTATTCCATTAATCAAATGCGGTGCTATCAGCAAGAGGGCGCTGGCGGCGAGGGCGGCTTCGCCGTCGGCGGTGCGCTTGCTCCATCTATAAAGAAAAGCGATCGCAAGGAAACTCAATATTAAGGTGAAGACCTTGGCCGCCACGAGGCTGCCGGGCCAATACAGCCCGAGCGGGATAAATAATAGGGCGCGGAAGTCGGGTATGCCCAAGGTGAAGATGGGGTTGACGATTTTGTCGAAGATCGACCAGATCAACAGTAGGCCGCGGGCGGCGCTTTCATCGAGACCATAGGGATCAAAACGCAACAAGCCCAACCCGAGTAACGCCCCGCCCCAAACCAGCAGTACGAGTATCCCCCAATAATGACTCAGGGCATGTATTGCTTTGTGTGATAAGTCTTTCAATGTCATGGTGGGGTGCGTCGATTTCCTTGGTACGGCAGCAGCAATTCGCCGCGCAGCTTAGCAGAGACGGTAGGCTATTGGTACAGTCTAGTTATCCGCCATCATCGCGCTCTTGGTCGGTGGGAGTGTCGGTGAATAATGAGAGCACAACATGCGCGTATGCGTTCGTTGCCGCTTTAGTAGTGGCTCGGCGAGTCCACGTCGCGAACAGAATAAGATGCTTGCGTTGTGCGAGAGGGTCGTGTTAAATAATCCCGCTATACTTAAAACACGGTGAAGCGCCGTGCTTCGCAAGTGAGGGTGAACAGGCGAGGTTTAGGCGGCGCACCGTTCTCAGGGGAATTATTGACGCCATGCCAATGGCGTCAACATGGCCTTTTTTGTAAGGTCCGGGGTTAAGTCAAAGAAATCCAGATGGAGGTGTGTCGTGCTAGATACTGCAGGGGTAATTACCATTTATACCGTTTGGTTTACAGTAATTTTTCTGTTTGCCACGATTCTTCTCAAGGTCAATTCTAAAAAGTAACAGCCTCAGCCTGAGAATTTTTTGATCGCGAAGAGGGCGGATCATCAGGCAAAGTGGGATCCGATTTAGGGTAGGTGGGTGGCCTGCGATGGTCATTGCACGCTAGGATATAAGCTAGAGTGGGAGGGGGTCTGTCGATGCGACACGTCATAGCGATTGTTTCAGCGGTAATGTTAGGGGTGCTGGCCCCGACGGGGGCGTTTGCCTCGGATGCCTTTTGGCCAAAGGGCGATGGCAATAAAGCCAATGGCGAAAAGATTTTTAAAGAAGGCAAGGGGGATGTCCCGGCTTGTGTAACTTGTCACGGTGAAGACGGTTCCGGTAATGACGATATGGGTACGCCGCGTATCTCGGGGCAATTTTTTACCTTTTTGCTGAAGCAGCTTGAAGATTATGCGGCCGATAAGCGGATGGATGCCACGATGTTCGTGATGAACGCCAACGCGAAGGGTTTGTCGACGCAGGATCGTCGGGATGTGGCCACTTATTTGGCGGCCAAGAAGATCGACTTTAACGGTTCCGACCTCAAGGCCTTGGAAGCGAATGGTCATGTGGTGGGTTTGGAGTATAAAGGGCGTGCCTTGGTGGAGTACGGTAGTCCGGAACGAAACGATGGCTTTCCTAATAGTTTGGGCAGTAAAGGTCCGGGTGCCCCAGCCTGCAAATCTTGTCATGGGTATGCCGGAAACGGTGCGCCGCCGCTCTATCCCATGATAGGCAAGCAGCGTTATGTTTATCTCGTGAATCAGTTGAAGAACTGGCGTGACGGTAGTCGTGCCAATGATCCCATGGGTCAAATGCAGGTGGTTGCGAGAAAGTTATCCGATGAGGATATTTATAACGCGGCGGCTTATTTGACCGGTGCAAATGAATTGACTATGGGTAATCCCCGTACGCCTTATGATAATCGCTTCGATGACCGTAAGTAATGGCGGTCGTACCCGCCGATAGCGGTCGTGATTGCGCGGCGCCTGCGCTGCGTGAGCGGATCGTGATTTAAATAGAGGCATTTTTAGAGGGCGGGGTGAACCTGCCCTCTTTCTTTATGTCCAATGAAATGCTGATATAGTTCGTTTCACTTTCTCAAAATATGTCTTCTTAATCCGAACGGTTGGTACGCTGTCATATGAGTAAACAACCCCTGAAGCGCGGTGAAAAAGTCCTGTTTAGTATTTTTGGGGTCTTCTTTTTATTGGCGATGATCGCGTATGTCGCGATAGAAACCGTGCGGATACGTTCTGATAAACCCCTGTTTCCGCAAACTACCCATTTTGATTTTTCGGAGCAGGGAAAGCAGGGCTCATCGATCTACCTCAAGGCCAATTGTAATGCTTGTCATCGCGCCCTGCGCTCGGGTACCAGCATGGGCTTGTCTCTCGATGGAATTGGATCTAAGCGTTCTATCGAATGGTTAGAAAAATTCCTGCGCGACCCTGGGGCTGTGTATGAAGGCGCGACCGTGGATCACGGTTTATCCCAGGAGGCGGCTTATGTTTCCAGGATGCCGCCTGAAGATTTGCGGTTGATCGCGGTGTTTCTCTCTGAGTTGAGGGCTGATCCGGGTTCTTCGGTGGCAAAAAGGCCGCCTGAGGGGCGTTCTCCGTTTATCGACTCGATGATAGGGACATGGGCGCCGGAAAGCTGGAAGGAAAAATACCAGGATATCCGTGATAAGCAGTAATAAATACTTAAGATGTAAGGCGAGATAACAGCGAATGAAAGACGTTTCCATTTCCGTACAAGAAATAGA
The DNA here is from genome assembly GCA_963729605.1 of uncultured Gammaproteobacteria bacterium. Lineage (GTDB taxonomy): Bacteria > Pseudomonadota > Gammaproteobacteria > DRLM01 > DRLM01 > CAKKSB01. The sequence goes on from CAVSNY010000007.1 coordinate 654,288, forward strand.
ATATCGGCGCTATACCCTCTGGTTTATTTATGCTTGTATTGTTTACAGTATTATTGGATTTTCGTGGGGCGCCCTAATGGGTGGCATCCCGGAATTTCGTCATTTCGTGGACCATCGGGCTCACGGGGATCTCATCGTGCGGGGGCATACCCATGTCAATCTGCTGGGTTGGGTGGAGATGGCGATTTTCGCGGCGGTTTATTATATCGTTCCTCGGATGGTAAAGCGGTCTATTTATAGCTTGCGTCTGGTCAAGGTCCATTTTTGGATCCATAACCTGGGGTTGATCGGCATGGTGGTTTTCTTCACGGTGGCCGGCATAGCGGGTGGTGTTGCGAGTCAGACGGTCGAGCCGGCCGAGGTTGAAGCGATCATTCGGCCGTTTTTGGCGCTGGTCGGTATTTTCGGCAGCCTGGTGTTGTTGGCCAACTGTATTTGGGCGTACAACTTGTTCAGGACCTGTGCGGGTTGGGAGAAAAACTATGCATAGACGTGCCAAACTCTCCATCATGTTGGCGATTGTCATGGGCGTGCTGTCGGGTTGTGGCTTTGCCCCCGAATCTTCCTTGAAGGTGGGTTTAAAGGCGCCGGTTATTCAGACTAAGACCCTGGCCGATGTCGGTGGTGATTTTAGCCGCATCACTTCCTATCGTTATCCCGACGAGCGTATGTATCAGCACTCCTTGGATAAGGCCTTACAGCAGGGCAAGCCCATACTTGTGGAATTTGCCACGCCGGGTCATTGCACCGTATGCGACGTGCAGTTGCAGATGCTAAAGTCCCTGGTGAACAAATACGATCCGGAGGTTATATTTTTACATATGGATCAATATGAAAATCCAGGTGCGTTTAAAGCCTTTAATGTCAAGGGTGATCCTTGGACCTTTTTGATAGACGCCAAAGGGGTTGTGCGATTCAAGCAGCCGGGCCGGATGTTGTACGGCGAGCTGGAAAGGCAGATTGAGCGTGTCAAGAATGGTCAGGGGTAGCCCATGGCGGGCAAAGAGAAACGTTATGAGTTGCAGCAAGACCGCAAGGGGATGGTGTGGGACCTGCTGCTGTATGTCCCAACTGTCACGGCGCTGATACTGATCGGAGTCAAGTTGTGGTTTGGGCCCAACCAAGGTTGGGCATATCTGCTGATTTTCCTTGGAACATTCTTTTTTCTGATTGGCTTCAATCGGATTATGAAAACGCGGCTTATGGTGTTTCCTGGTTCTCCGGTCACCTTGGAGGTGACTAAGGACCGCGTTAGCATCGGATTGAGAAATGGGGCGGTGGTGAGTATGGTGAAAGACATCCGCTACTTTTCGGAGGTGGGTGGAAAGACCATCGCGCTGACCGGGATCGATGCGTCGGGACAGAAACAACAGCACATATTCCATCAAGGCCAGTTTAAGGACGAGGCGGTTTTCAAGGATGCGAAGAGCTGGCTGGAGGTGTACCGCTAGAATCCTCTGGGGTGCGGGGCAGCGAGGAGAGGATTGCTTAGCTTAGGAGGGGTCGTCCGAGCGAAATTGAGAGGGGGGAAGTTTGCGCCTTCTCACGACGTCCCTTGCCAGGAGCGCCATGCCCACCGCCGCTGTTATAACGACACCGAGCATGACGAGGGATTCTGTTTCTTCGCTCACCAACCCTCCTATAAACATATGGACGGTGTAGGCCAGCATCGTTAGAGAGCTCAAGGCAACGAGGCCGTATATAACTATTTCTTTCATTGAAGAGCGGCTCAGGGACTCGTAATTTTTGGCAATGATACGCATACCTTTGGGGCTGGACAAGGTCCGTGAAGGTCGGAAGCGAAGTATCGAAAAGCGGCGGTGAAAGAAGGCTATACTCCTAGTTGACGAAGGCAGGGTAGGGGTGTATGTTTTCAAAATAAGTTTGAAATGATCGCTTGTGGTGTATCGGCGATCGCCAACTAGAAAAATGATGGCCTGTTTTTGGGCGAGAGTGTTTGAATTTGCTAGTTTTTGCTTTTAGCTCGTGTTCGTTAGTTGGGTCAACCGTCTTCTTAAGCTATAAATCGGGGGGGAAAATGGAGAACAAACTTACTTTCGGCCGCCTCTTCTTCTTCTTGTTGGTGCCTGCATTTACCACGGGAATGGGAAACGGTAGTGTGTTCGGGGCGGCGGTTATGTGTGCGCTCGGTCGCGGGGGATATGAAAGTTGGGGAGGCTGGGGAATGGATGCCTACGATCCGGCAACCTTTTCCGGCTTCGTCAATTGGATGATGATCGTTTTCGGGATTGCTTTCTGTGTCATTACAATGTTGGCAATGAAAAAGCATGGAGAAATCGAAGCTCAGCGCGATAATACCGCTTGGTAAGCGCTCTTCGCTGACGAATGGATTGATGCGTACCGATCCGTAAGACATATTGTTCGCATAAAGGGGGAAATTATGGCTGCAACCGCGAGTGCCTTCTGTATTGTCTTGGCGTTTTCAAGTATGTGGTTTACTTGGTACTTGATGAACAAGATGACCGAGTGAGGGTTGAAGTATTGCGAGTGTTTGAAAAAACACTAGGGATTATTAGGGAGAGGCTACTGCTATGCTGTTAAAATATCTCTTTGCAAAAAATGAGGATATACCGGCGGGGTCGTCGACAATATTCTTTGGATATTCGGCGATCTTTTGGTTTGTTGTGGGGACGGGGATCGGTTCTTTCAATGCCGCCAAGCTCGCATTTCCCGATTTTGCAACCGGCGTCGAGCTGTTTGCGTTTGGACATATGCGGCAGGTGCACGTGCTGGCGGTCATCTTGGGCTGGATTTCGATGGCCTTCGCGATGACCATGATGTACATGACCCCGGCGTTGGGTAATACCAAGTTATGGTCGGAAAAACTGGGTTTGTGGACCGCGTTCAATTGGAATGTGGGTCTCAGCCTGGGTTTGATTCTGTTGTGGGCTGGTTTTACCTCGGGCCGGGAATACTCCGATTTGATCTGGCCTATCGACTTGGTGGTGATCTTCGGCGTGCTGGTCCCGCTGGGCATTAACGTGTGGATGACCATCGCTCAACGTAGAACGCAGGGTATCTACATTACCAACTGGTTCTTCGGTGCATGTATTTTCTTCCTTATTGTTGTGTTTTTGGTGGGTCAATCCGCCGAGCTGTTTAATTTGACCGGTTTGACGGAAGGTTATCTCACCTTCTGGTTTGCCCATAACGTGCTGGGCTTGTGGATCACTCCGGTGGCTGCGGGTATTGCTTATTACACCATCCCCAAGCTGACGGGTAATCCCCTGTACTCGCATCGCATCGGTCATCTGCATTTCTGGTCTATCATTGCCTTCTACTCAACGCCGGCTTCCCATCATCTGTTGTCGGCGCCGTTGCCGGAGTGGTTGAAATCTTTCGCTTCGGTTGAAGGTGTGTTGATTCTGATCCCCGCCGTAGCGTTTGTCGCGAACATCCTTCTCACCATGAAAGGTCGTTGGAGCATGTTTGTGGAAAACGTGGAGATTAAGTTCTCCGTGACCGGCGTATTGCTGGCCATTCCTCTAAATATGCAAGGCGGTTTCCAGCAGACTCGTGCCATTAACTGGTACGTTCACGGCACCGGTTGGATTGTTGCCCATGCGCATTTGGCGTTATTGGGTATGTCCAGCTTCCTGGAAATTGCGGCCGTGTATTTCGGTTTGCAGCAAGTGTTGCGTAGAAAACTTTACTCCTTGGTCTTGGCCAACTTCCATTTCTGGTTCGTCATCATTGGGTTCTGTATTTATTGGATATCGATGACCATCGCAGGGTTGATCCAGGGTGCCGGTAAGATTTATGAGGTCCCCTATATTGACGTGGTTATCGCCGAGCATCCCTATATGATCGCGCGTTGGATAGGTGGAACCATGGTGTTTACGGGCAATATGGTGTGGCTGTACAACATGTACATGACCGCCCGCGAAGGTACCATTGTGCCCAAGGGACGCTATGCGCATGAGATGGCATACGAGCGTTAATTCGACGTTCATATAGTCATACCCTCAGGTAAGTTGTGGTCCCAAGCGCGGTTTAAATGCCGTGCTTGGGACTAGGGGAAAACAGGGGAGGAAGCTTACGTGGCATTTCAAACATACAAATTAGGATCGATTGGTATTGGAGCAATGTTGGGATTGTCCATGACAATCACCCTCATGTTGCCTAGTTTCGACTTCCGGTCAGCGGAGTCGACGTGGGTGGGCTTGGATAAATCACTTTCCAATGGCCTTCGGATAGGCTGGAGTTATGAGGACCCCTTTGTGATAGGGGCGGGTAAACCGCTTACGGTGATTCTCAATGCGAATCCTAAAACCGGTGAGCCATATGATCCCCCCATCCGGGCTTATGTTTACCAAGCGGGGACGCCGTTCGCTTCCGGTATCGAGCATCCGGATAACCTTGGACCAACTGTTAAAAGATTGAGTTTGGAACGAGGTAAGATCGATCAAGCAGACAGAAGCCAGGGTGCGGTTTTTACCATTGAGTTTACTGACGTCAATGGGCAAGAGTGGGCTTATGTGGTAAATGAGACGGCTACCCAAGGCTGGACACCGCAAGAAGTGCTCAACGCGGCGGGGGATGAAAATACCCGTTACGTTGCGCGTGGTAAGACGGTTTACATTACCGAAGGTTGCTGGTGGTGCCATACCTTATTGCCGGAACATACTCAGGACTGGCAGGTCTTTGGTACTCCTCCCTACTTGGGAGACTTCAATGGAGAAATGCCGACCGCTTTCGGTTCTGATCGTAAAGCACCGGATCTCCTCCATGTCGCATCACGTAATTCATCTCGTGAATGGATGATGATGCATTTCTTCAACCCCCGTTTGGTACAGCCCAATTCGATCATGCCGCGCTTTGATTATTTGTGGGGTAAGGTTGATGTGAACGGCAACCCAATCGATTTTGCCAAATGGCGTGCGGAATATACGGCCTATCGGAAGGGTGAACGTGCCTATCCTCCTGAGGTGCCGGAATACGCGCGGGATACTGAAATTCGCGCCCTGATCGACTGGGTCTTGACGAGTCTGAAGTAAGGGGAGGGTTTATAAATGGCTTGGAAATTAGATAATCCGTTGTATTCATTGGCCGATGATGCGGAAAATAAGGCTACGATTGAGGCGTGGCAAAGGGAAAAACACGGTGGTTTGTGGGAAGGTAATAATCGTTTACCCTATCCGGTCACTTTTTTGATCGGGTTGATCATAATTACCGCCTTCCTCGTTACAAAACCTATTTGGGGACAGCGCCCAACCGCCGAGTTGTATGCGCCCATGGTGGAGTTGATGGACTCGCCTGAAGTGCAGCAAATGGCGACTAAAGAAGAAAAGATAGCCTATCTCACCGAGCGGGCCATGGAGGTTCATAAGTCGGCTGCGGACACCCGTCTGCCCGGTCTTTTGGAGCGCCATCCGATCCTCTGGGAGGATCTGCAGCTTGCAGCACCCCATATCCGCGAGATTAAGTCAGCGAGTGGTCCATATGGCTTGGAAAGTTATACAGTGGTAGGCGATCAAGTTGTACTTGCCAACTTCGAGGGTAGCTATCGCCCCGACGGTCTGCGGGAGCGTACCCAGCCCTGGTGGGATAAAGGTTACACGATTGACCTTTTATATGTGGCTTATTTCATCATAACGATGGTTATCGTGTGCAAGCGGCTTCCCCACTTCACACAAAAACCCGACATGTCTAAAGCGGTTAAATAATAGGGGTAAATACCATGGTTAATTTCGATTATGCGCCGGCTGTGTTCGCGGGGATTATCATTTTTGTGATTGTCGCTCCCGCTCTTTATGGGATTTTATTGGTCGATAAATTTTGGAAGAAAAATCAGCAGGATAAATCCGCTGGTGGTGATGCCTTCAATTAATTAAATTAGATCAAAAGTAGTAAACACGGATGCCGCTTTCAAAGCGGCATCTTTTTATCAGGATCATTGCAACTTACTGATTCTTGATCATGACTAATGACAGTGTGCGATCTTAAGGTTGGAGTCTCATGCGTGATGAATTGATGTCGCTGTTTATGCCTGAACAGCGCTTAGCGTCATTAGCTCAATTCATTACATCTGTGGTGGTTGAGGGTGACAATACTAAATTTTTCGGTCTTGATACGAGTATCGAAGGTCTTCGCTCGCAAGAGTATAGTAACTTTATCTTCGGTTTTTTGGTTTTTTCCCTGATCATTTTCGCGGTCATAATTTATCTTTACTTACCCAAGCGAAAAGGCGACCTTAAGACCGGGGAAAAGATTATGTTTGGTGCCATCATCATGGGGATGGTGTTTGCCGTGGTGTTTGGTTATATCCAGCTGATAGGTGGATACCTATTCTAGGAGGATTGCGTCATGAAAGAATTTGTCGAGTCATTGCCGGACGGTTGGACCATCTATTTATGGATGATTTTTGCGGCGGGTATTTTAATAGCGGCCGGTTTTATGTTGCGTTGGGCCGCCAAAAATGCCCAATTCGACGAGGACATAAAATATACGGTGTTTAACGAAGACGATAAAGATAAGATGGATCCCGAAGAATATAAAAAGTCACGGGAAGTGATTGCCCATCAGACTCAACTTCGTAATGAGTACCTGGAAAAAAAGGCGGAAACGCATGCGGCTAAACATGCGGACAGGTGAGAAAGGCATTTTAATTTTAATCGGGGTGATTGTGGTGACCCTGATGGGATACAGAACGTATAAGCTGGCAGTGGACGAGCCTGATCCTGGGATACCGTTTTATACAACCGCCCCGCATGAAGTCAAAAGAACGGCTGAACTCATCTATAAGCGTAATGGTTGTGATAATTGTCATTCTTTGTGGTTGGTCCGTAACATGATGGCGAGCGTGCCGGCGCCTGCCCTGGATGGTATCGGCTCGCTCCGCGACGAAGCGTGGTTTTATGAGTACTTTTCAGCAGAACAACCGCAATCAATTTTGCCGTCCCGGCTGAAAAAGGAATTTCAGATGCCATCGTATGCGCATTTGCCAGAACAGGAACGAAAGTTGTTGGCGGCATATATGGCAAGCCTGAAAGTAGAAGACTGGTATTTGCATGAAACCAAAAAGGCGGAGTACGAAAAATTGACCGGCCTACCCTACCCAGAGACGGTGAGAGATGATGAGTCGGCGCCTGAAAAATAGGCTGGTCGATGTCGGTATGGCCTTTGTGGCCATCATGGCGGGTGCCTTGGTGGTCTATTTGGGCGATATGGCTTTGGGGATCACCCTCGAATTTTACTTCGGTGTCGCTACCTTCAGTCCGTTATGGGTGATGGATTTGTTCCTGGTGCCGTTTATCGCCGGGATAGTGGTATCTTACATCTATGGGCTGGGCGGAAAGATTTTGGCGCATTTTTCGCCCCTGATAGTGCGGGTCGCGAGCTTTTATTCGCTGAATAATGGGGGCGTGGTGCCGCCGGGTGTGGAAGTGCTGCCCATGGGCTTTTGGCTATTGGTAGTGATTATCTCAGTGGAGTTTGCCGCTTTTGGCGGAGTAGTGGGGGAGATCCTGGTTAAAAAAACCTATGGCCGCACCGCGAAAGAATTGCTGCATAAGAAATATCAGATCGCTGAAGTGGATGAGTTGCCTGGTGTGGAAGACGTCGGGCAAAAACCGAGTGCCGTTAAAAAATGAAGCTGCATTACAGTAAAGGGATCGCGAACACGCCGGGTGTCGATGTGGAGCGCCGCAAAAAATATCTGGCGGCTACCTTGGTATCCTGCATCGTGTTAAGTCTGGTGGGCGGCACTATCCACGTGCTGCAGTTGGGCGCCAACCGCATGCACGATATGCGCGGTAAAGCGCAGATTGATATGGATCAAGAAAAAAAGCATCTGCGCGCCGCGGGTGAAGATTTTTATCGCCAGGCGGAACATGAATACGGTAAAAAGCAGATCGCCTCTTATTCGGTGGCCGAAGCCGAAGCGTTGCTGACGCCTGATCAATGGCAAGAATTGGAAACCATGATAACGATTCCCGCCGGCAAATTTACCGTAGGTACGAATAGCGGACGGGCCGATGTGCAGGATCGGCCTGAGCACACGGTGAGCTTGGCGTCGTATCAGATCGATAAATATCCCGTGACCAATGCGCAATATGCGCGCTTCGTCGCGGCGACTGGACACCGCCCCCCTTTGCATTGGGATCAAGGCAAAATTCCGCCGGGCCGTGAAATGCACCCTGTAACCATGGTGTCCTGGTTTGATGCTAAGCGGTATGCGGAGTGGGCGGGCAAGCGTTTGCCCAAAGAATACGAATGGGAAGCGGCGGCGCGCGGCGCGGATGGCCGGCGTTGGCCTTGGGGCAACAAGATGGATCCCTTTCGCCTCAACACTTATTATCAAGTCGGGTCGACCACCGAGGTGATGGCTTATCCCTCCGGCGCCAGTCCTTATGGCGTGATGGATATGGCGGGAAATGTCAGTCAGTGGATGGCGGATGACTTTTTACCTTACGCCGGCAGTGACGCGCCCAAGGATTTATTCCTGGCTAAGGCGGCGCAGCTGCCGGCCTCCGGCGCCGATCGCTCGATGAGGGTCGCCGAGTTCGTGGCTACGGATGAGCGTTACAAAGTGTTGCGAGGCGGATCTTGGAAGAGCGATCCTTTTTCCACGTCCAGTTATCATCGCAATTTTTCATGGCCCCATTTCGCTTCGAACTTTTTTGGATTTCGCTGTGTTAAAGACCTCACTTCCTGATTTAATGGGCCGCCGTTTAGCTCAAGCCTGGCTGCTGGGCCTCTTGTTCGCACCCGCGGCCGCGTCGGCGGCCGATAGTTATCGCTGGTTGCACGTCACCATCGACACGCCCTGGGCCATCTTCATCTTCCTGCTGCCGATGGTGCTGCTGCCGGTGGTGCTGATGGCCTATTTGTATTGGCGGTTTGCCGGGCGCGCGGAGGCGGACAAAACCAAGAAAACGCCGGGCGACGAGCTGAAGTAATACCAATAAACGGCATTCATGCCTTAAACGAGATTTGGGGAGTGACAGCGCGGATGATCGCACGGCAAGGAACGTGGTGGATGGGGTTGAGTAAGTTTTTCAAGCTGCTTGTCTTCGTGGTTTTATTTTCAGGATCCGTGAACGCGCTGGCCCAGCCCGATGAAGGGTCGGAGGTGTTGCGTGGTTTTACCGATAAAGCCTTGGCGGAAAGCGACGCCGTCAAAATCACCGATAAGAAAAAACACCAAATTCTGTTTATCATGGGCGCCTTGCTGCTGGCGGGTGTATTGGCCACCGCGGGTTTGGGGATAGCGATGGTGGTGTATGGTAAACAAGTCTTCATCGCGCACATGATCGGCGCGGGCTTCACCGTCTTTCTATCGGTTGCGCACGCCGTCACCGCGATGGTGTGGTTTTTCCCTTACTGATAATCGGGTGCCTAGTTCGCCCACCATGCAGCCGACGGGGCCCCTCGATGCGCCGTTGAACGGTGGCGTCGCCCGTGGCGGGCAGGGTCACCGTTTGGTGGTCTTCGCCTATTTCCTGAGCGGTTTAACCTGTATCGCCTACGAAGTGCTGTGGGTGCGTATGCTCACGGTGCAATTTGGCGCCAGTATTTTTGGTGTGGTGCTCACCGTGTCCGCCTTCATGGCCGGGCTCGGTTTGGGCAGCTTGCTGGGCGCGCGGTTTGGTTATCTCTTGAGATCGCCCCTGATGTGGTGCGCGGCGTTGGAAGCGGCGGTGGCCGGATTCGCCCTTTTAATGCCTACGATTTTCCAGTGGCTGGAGCCCTGGTTGGACGGTTTTACCGGTGGCGCCAATCTTGCCCAATGGCACGGCTTGCAGGGTGGAGCCAGCTTTTTGCTGCTGTTTTTGCCGGCCTTGGCCATGGGCGCCGGTTTTTCATTGATACTGCGCGGCCTGGCGGGGGCCCCGGTGACTCTAGCCAAGCTGTATGGTTTGAATACCTTGGGCGGGGTGCTGGGCGCCTTATTGCCTTTACTGCTGCTGCCGACGCTGGGGTGGACGCCGTCTTTACAGCTAATCGTCGTGCTCGGGGTAGCGGTGGCGGTGTTGATCGCATGGGGTGCCCGTTCGCTGCCACCCGTCAATCAGCCTGCGCCAACATCGTTTGACGCCGGCGTGCGTCCACCTATTACTTTATTGCTGAGTTACGCCGGGGTGGGAGCCAGCGCATTGATTCTGCAAGTGGGCTGGACCCGCCTGTACGGTATGGTGCTGTTGCGTACCGAGTACGTGCTGGCGGTGATTTTGGCGGTATTCCTGCTGGGTATCGGTGTCGGTAGTTTGCTGGCCCGGCGTGCCTTTTTTCAAAAATGGTTTATTTGGCTGCCGCCGCTCGCGGGCCTGTTCGCCTTGCTCAGTTTATGGGGGTTGCCGGCCCTGGCGGGGTGGGCCGACCGCCAGCAATTCGGGTCTTTGTGGGCGGCCTTGTTTTGGCAGGGGCTGGCACTGGCCGTGTTGACCTTTCCCACGACTTTGATGCTGGGCGCATGGCTGCCCCTGCTGAGCGAACGTATTGCCGCGGGCAAGGCCATCACGGGCGCGTGGCTGTACGGCGCCAACGCGGTGGGGGCGGCGGTGGGGGCGATCGTCGGTGGGCTGGTTTTGGTCCCCTGGATAGGGACGACCGCGCTCATCGGTTTGGCGGCCTTACTGCTGTTTGTCTGCGGAATGGGTTGCATAACGAGTCGGCGGTCTTGGTGGGCGATGCCGGTATTGATCGCCGCGGTCGTGCCCGTGCTGTCTTTCCCCCCGGTCAGCAGCCTTTTGCCGGTGACCCAGGCCCGGGTGAAAGATTTGGCGCTCTACGAGGATGCCTTATCCATCACCCATGTGGTGGAGCAGGAGGACGGTCAGCGTTTGCTGCTGGCCGATTTGCAGCGGATGGACGCCTCGTCGGATCCGGTTGCGGTGGTCGGTCAGCAAAATCAGGCCCGATTGCCTTTGTTGCTGCATGAAAACCCGCGCTCGGTGTTGTTTTTAGGTTTGGGTACCGGCATCTCCGCGGCGGGTGCGTTGCCATTCCCGGATATCTCGATCACCGCGGTGGAGTTGTCGGAGGGGGCGATCAGTGCGGCCAAACAGTGGTTCGCCCCCGTGAACGCGGACGTGATGCGGCGGGCACGGGTGGTGAATGATGACGCCCGCCGGTTTCTGCGCGCCGATACTGAAAATTACGATGTGATCATCGGCGATCTGTTTCATCCGGATTTGATCGGGCGGGGCAATCTGCTTTCCGTGCAGCAATTTCAGCGGGCCCGCGATCATCTGGCGCCCGATGGGGTGTTCGTGCAGTGGCTGGCGCTCAACCAATTTGATCCCGAATCGCTGGTCATCGTCTTGCGCAGTTTCCGGCGGGTGTTCCCCGAGGCGCAGTTATTTGTCGAAGGATTTCGCCTGGCGCTGGTCGGGCCACGGGACCGCTGGCTGGGTGCGCCCGCCATGCTGAATAATTTGGCGCGTATGTCCGCCGCGGAACAAGCCGCGGTGACCGGCGGCGAAGGGTCTTGGACGTGGCTGGGGCGTTACTGGGGGCCGATCCCGGATAGCCGCGGTCCGCTGCAGGACGAGTGGCGTCCCAAGATCGAGTTCAAGCTGCCGCAGGCGCGTTATGCCGGAACCTTTGATTTGGGTAGTCTCTTGGACCTGCTGCTCCGGTGGCGCCTGGACCTGGACGCGGCGGCGCTGGCCTTGCGCATTGAAGATCGGAATAGGGAGGCCTTTGAGCGGGCCTTCGTTGGCTCCGAGCTGGTGATGCGGAGTTGGTTGGCAGCCTTGCGCGGCGATCCCTACGAGGGGCAGCGTCTGCTGCGCGCCGGATATGAGGCCAATCCCCAGGACCGTTGGATCGCCTCTACGTTGCTGGATCAGATGCTGGCGTCCCTGCCGCAGGCGTTGCAACAAGGACGCGATGAGCGTGAGGCGTTGCAAACCCTGTTGGCGATCCATCCCGAACATGCCGGTGTATTACGTGCGTTATGGCATCTTGAACGGAGGGAGGGACATCTTGATGAGGCGGAGCATTATCGGCGGCGTTTGCTGAGTTTGAGCCCGCTGGATAGGGAAGCAAATTTGATTGCGGCGCCTTAAATACATAAGGGCCGCGATGGCGGCCCTTATGTTAATAAATGCACTTCAGTGCCGGGATTATTTGGAGCCTTCTTCTTCCTTGCGACGGCGCAGGACGTCTTGAAAAGCCCCGTCGCTGATCATGTAGGCACCGACGATAATGATACTGAAAACAAAGATAGGAATTAAAATCCGAAAGCCAATTTCTTCGACCATGTTACCCCCCCTCCTTATGAAAGCCTTTCCCCGCAAGGGAGAACAAGCCAGTTGCACGACTATAGCCAATCAATTTATATTTTACAATACGATTTCTTAAATTAGCTTGATTGGGAATTCCACGGGCCAAGCCTGGAATGCTTGCCGAGCGTAGAAGTTTAGTGCGCCGGCCGGGGTGGAGTGGTTTGAAAGCCCTGCCGTCATTCATCATGAATGAGGCCGCGCGGACCTGACGACCGGCGTAAAAACACGCCTGGCGGGTTATATCCGGCGATTTTAAAGGTTCAGTACCGTGTAGTTGCATCACTGGTGGGGATTGGATAGAGTAGCTCCGCTGAATAGATAAGCGCAGCTTCCGATTGGGAAGAGTCGCTAAAAGCGATTTATTATTTATAAGGGGGAGTGGGTGATTATGAACAACGTCGGTTTTCTTGCTGTCCTGTTTTCCTTGGCGATTTTGATCTTTGTTGTTTTGCCCGCGATGACCATCTAACTCTTGCCGGGGCGAACTCTTATTGTTGAAGTCCTGCGTGAGAGGCTAGTGGGGCGAGTGAGTGCATGCCCATGTGCTCACGCCCCTCTCCATGCAGGGTGAGAATCGTCGCCTGTAGGTTCTGTTGTTTCGTACATTCAAGACGCGGGGATTGATTTTGCATCCTACACAGCTTGCCGCTGAATCTCATCAGCTGCTCAAATTTTTGCTTGGGGCGGCCGCATTTTTATTCGTGGGTACCGTGCAGGGCGTCTTGCAGGTGCTTCCCCCCATCCGGGCCTGGCTGGATTCGGTGGGTAGCCCGATCAGCGGCCCCGGCCATATGATCGATCCGCTCGCCCATGCCCACATCAACGTGGTAGGCGGCTTGGTCATCATTGGGATGGCGGTCACTTATTATTTGTGGCCGATCTTGTCGGGACGCCCGGTATGGTCGAAGCGTTTGATCGATCATTCGTTTTGGTGGACGGCGGTGGGGGTCAGCGGTTTTTATACCACTTTATTGGTATTCGGGATCGTCGAAGGCAATTTATTGCTGAACGATCCGCAAGCCGTGCCCGCCGTGCATCGTTATTACGCCCCGGTCATCAGCATCGTATCGACCGTGATGGGGATGGGCTTCTGGATTTTTTTCATCAATGTCTTTTGTAGCTTCAGAGCCATTCACAAGAAACAATGAGCATGTCCTGTGGGTGTCCCGTGGATGTCCCGGCTTGGGACGGTCAGGATATCGATCTCAGCGGGAGACATGCCCATATCCTTCCGATCCCGATGTTCATGCATATGCCCATGGCTTATGGGCTGTACTTGCATCGCCAGCAACAACTCGTCGAAAAATTGGAGCTTGAAGAGCGCTGGCCTGGTTTAGTGTTGACCCGCACCGGTTTTTTCAGAGGCAGCCTCACCCGTTTGCTGGAAGAAACCCATTCGCCATCCCGCCATATCCAGGTGTTGCCGACCCCGTTCCGGGTGCGCGCGGTTCTGCATCGCGGCAATGTCAGCACCAGTTATAAAGTGATTCAACGCATGCAGGCCGAGCTGATCGATGCCGGCCGCGCGCCCAAGGAACTTTATATGTGTCATCTGACCTGTCCCCACTGCGAAGAGCGCAAAGGTGGCGAGCAGATTTTATTGCTGCGCCGCTGGGAAGAAAGCGCGTTTTTGAAAAAGCGGCAAGCGGGGCGCGCTTGATCCGATAGGTTGAAAGGCTGATTCCGTGTCGCCTTCAAAATCGCACTGATTTTTTCAGCACGTAAAATCGTCGCGTTCTTGATTCGACGTTTTTTCGATCGCGTTCAGCGTTTGACAGAATACTCTTGTCTGCACCGTGCGCAGCTTGTTTTGTGATGGTTGCCGCAGTCAGCGCCGTTCCGCGTGGTCAATTGACCGGCATCCTTGCGCCGTGCGGTCGGTGTTTTCAGGGCGAGTTGGCCTTCACACTGGCGATTTGTTCGCTGAGGGGGAAACGCAGCAAGCCTTGGCGGCTGTCGCGGTCGATACGCACGTACAAGATGTCCTGCGTGGGATCTCCAACCGCGATGGCGCGCCGATAAACGCCCACATGGCCATCTTGTATGGCTTGATACCAGCGTCCGTCCTCGTTGATGCGTAATGACACCATGAGGTTGTGTGCCGGTTTGTGCTGTTCGCGAGAGGCGATGATGAGAAATTCGTTCATGCCGCTGGTGGCCAAGGGCGGCCGCGTTTCAACCTGGATACGGACGTCCTCCCAGGTTTGCGCGGGCATGGAGGGGACGGGACCGCTGTCGCAGGCGCTCAGTGCCGAGCACAAGATCACGCTTGCCCAACCGGGGAATGAATTAATTTTAAATTTAGAGTGGCGCATGGGTCTGGTAGTAATGGGTGATCTTGCGCAGGTCTTCTTCCTCGATGGCGGCGAGGCCTTTGGTAATCCGATGTTGTTGCATACGCAGTACGATCGGCCGCCAATCGCCCCGTGGGTGCGCGGAGGGGCGCGGCGCGGCGTGGCATTCGCTGCACCATTTTTGAATCAAAGGTTGCACTTCATTCACCGCGGGGGTTTGAAAACCCATGGTGGCCTCCTGTTTTCCGATGTCGCAGCCGGCGCTGAGTCCGGCTGCGAGGATCAGCAAAAACGTCTTCAGCGTGGACGCGTTTATGCCGCGCGGGCGTGCAGTATAGAGTGTTGATGGGGTAATGGTGAATTTCTCCGTACGGCCTTTTCATCTGGATTTGACTCGTCGCTCGGTTCGGCGATTGTGGTCCAGCCGGCGTGACAAGTTGGATTTTAATCGGCGGATTTAGCCTTTTCGGCAGCTTGTTTCGCCTTTTTGCGCGCGCGCTGGTGCCGCCCGTCCACCATGTAATAAATCACCCCGGCCATGCTGATGACCCACACCGCGCCGGCGACGATGCCCCAGTCGAACCAGGGCCGCTCGTAACCGGGTCGCACGCCCCAGAAGGGGAAGGTGAGGCCGGTCGCGACCAGCAAGAGTACAAAAAAGAGTGCGACAAACCAATAGGGCACGCCGTGATCCGACGAGGAATCGGCCATTTTTTCCACCATTTCCCAATCCTCGAGGCCGCGCTTGCTGATCCGGTCTTCGTCGTTGGCGTAACCCATATGATCCTGGCGTTTCTCGCCCCACTGGACCTCCTGCATGGGGCTCAGCGCCTCGTGTCCAACTTCATCGCTTTGTTTGGTCGCCATGGTTCGTTAACCTCGCTCGACGTAGTGTTGTATCTGGAAGCTGTCCTTCCAGCCGTCCGCCGCTCGAGCGTGGACGGTGATGCTGTAAATACCGGTGGGCAGGCCGGGTTTGATATGCAGATTGAGATCCTTGCGGTCCGCCGTGGTAAATTCCGCCTGGGTTTGATTCAAACTGTACATCTCTGCGGGAATGCCTTCCACTTGCACGGCGACGGTGGCCGGGCCGTAAATTTTATTGGCGATATTGATTCGATAATCTTGGATTTGGTTCCCGTGCAGGATCTCCGCGCGGTAGACGGTGAGATGATACGGATTGTAGTCGATGATACCCCAGGCCAGCAGGCCGACGCCCAGCGCGAAGGCCGGCGCGACCCACTTGGTGCGGTTGAGCAAAGTCGTCAAAGCCATTTTGTTATTGGCGCGCTGTTTACCCTTCGGCGGGCCGAATTTCAGGCTTAAGAGGCCGGCTACGCCCTGTTTTTTATGCAGGCTGTCGCAGGCGCTGACGCATTCGCCGCAATTGATGCAGCTGTCGTAGGTCAGGGTGTTGCGCGGGTCGATATTGACCGGGCATTTGGTTTCGCAGTAGTTGCAGGTGGCGCATTCCTGTCCCCGCGCGGTGTCGTATTCGAGGTGCAAGGTGTCGCGGGTCTTGAACAGGAATTGCCACATCCGGTAGATGCACATGTAGCGGCATACATAGTGGCGGATCAGGGCGATGTTGGTGGCGACGATGAACACGAACACCGAGTAGATCCAGTACAGCGAGTTGCTCAAGGCCGGGTGCGCTTGCAGGGTCACGAAGGCCCAGATCGCCTCGCGCGGGAGGAAATAGAGCATCGGGATGATGGAGATCAGCATCGCCGCGCCGAGGATTTTCAGGGTCAAGCTCGTCCAGTTTTGCCAGTGGTTCTTGCCGGACGAAACCCGGGTGCTGGCGGGTTCGTCCCCCCAGTTGATGATGGCGCGTTTGCCCAGCAGGCGGGAGGTGAGGTTGTTCGCCCAGGTGGAAAAGGTGTTTTGCGGGCAGACCCAGCCACAGAAGACGTTGCCCATGGTGGAATATAAAACGATGAACAGGCAGGCCGCCGCCAGCCAAAATCCGAAGACGATGAAAAAGTCGGCGAACCAGATTTGCCGATCGAGGATCACGAAACCCGACGACACATCTATTCTGAATAGACCGAGTAAGGGGATGAGGATCAGCGCGACTATCGCCCCGATACGGGTGAATTGGCGGAGACGAGCCATATTTCCGCCGCCGCCTTTGGTCTCGGTTACAATAGGAATGCGTTTAAAGGTGGCGTGCTCGCTCATGATGCAACGGTACCCGCTTCAGTTAGGTGAACTCATCTTCCGGCTCGGCTACTTTAAGGGCTCGGACGTACAACTGTGATCACGAAGTGGCGGCGGGGCCGGCCTCTTATTGGCTACAGGTGGGTTACGTCACCGTATTAGACGGTCCTAGCAGCATAGATTCCACTGTTGATACTATCACTCATGGAAGTAATTGGGGAACCTCAGTCATGCCTACCGCGATAAACCGCTTGCGTTCTTTGTTCGTTATATGTTTGTGCGTGTTGTTTTTGCCGGGATGTGAAACGGGCAGCCCGGTATCGGACGCGGAAGCCGTGGCCGAAAAATACTATCAGGCCTTGAAAAACCAGGATTTCGAAGGGGCGGCGGGCTTCTTCGCCGCCGGCGAACGGAGTCGCGGCCAGTGGCAGCAGGAGCTGGAGGGATATCACGGCAAATTGGGCGATTTGCAAGAAGCCAAACTTACCAATAGTTTGGTGAATACCGTGTTCAGCGGCCGCCGTTATATTCTTACTTACAGCGTCAAATACGCCAATTTTCCCGCCACTGAAACCTTGATCATGTTCGAACCCGTCTCGGGCGAGAGCCTGTTGATAGAAGTTATCAATGTCATGTCGCGGGGCTTGTAGCCGGGCCGGACGAATTTTAGGAAGCTCTGAAAAATCCATCCCTGGATTTTTCAGAGACGAAAAAATGGGATTTTTGTTTTTCTTCATTTCTCGAACACGCGCGTGTTCGAGAAAGAGAGGCGCATCCCTGCACCGCACGGAACCTCTATAAATCAGGGGTTCCTTTATTTGAAATCCAGGCGCAACATCTTGCCCCCGGTTTTTTCCGCCAATTTCAGATACTCCCGTTCGGTATACGGGTCGGAGCGGCCAAATGGCAGCGTAAACACCGGGCGGGGAATGTCGCTGTATTGGATGGTGTCGTCCGAGGGTTCGTCGCCGATCAGCATATAGGCGCCCGGTAAAGGCGCCCCGGTCGCCGCGGTCCGCAGGGCCAACCCGATGTTTTCGGTGTTGCCGGAAAAGGGGGCGCCGCTCATCAGGCTGTCGAACATGTCGCCCATGGTGCCGGTATAGGTTTTGGCGGTGCGGTCGGAAAACCAGGTGATGGCCGAGAGTTGTTTGTCGGCGCGGGTCACGATCAACCGCAAAATGGGGATCAGGAAGGACGATACTCCATGCATGGATCCGGTGGCGTCCACCACCAAATGGAGGTCTTTGCCGGGGATGTCCTTAAGGCCTTCGACGAAAAGATCGAAATCTTTGCGCCCGATATTGGCCGATTCCAGGATGATCTCGATTTCCCCCTCGGGGTCGGTGACCAGGATCTTTTCCAGGTTTTGCTTGATGCGGTCTTTGTCGGTCTCCGCCACGTTCAAGGCTTTTTGCAAGGCCTCCAATTCTTTTTTGAGTTTGGGTAGCTCGTTCTGTTCGGATATGCGCGACGTGATGAGTACCACCACCAGCAAAAAGATAAACGTGCCGAGCATCATCAGCGCGATGTCGGAAAAAATCTGGTAAGCGCTGGAAGACGCTTCCCGGCGGCGCTGGCGCGGATTAGAGGTCATTCTTTGCGGGAGCGCGCGCTGTCCATGCTGCGTCTCAGCCGCGTCCACCAGGAGCGGTTGATCTTATTCATGACCCGGATCTCCTCCTTCAACAAATCGGAATAATAATGTTGCAGGACGACGGAGTCGCGCAGGGTGGCCTTATCCTGATCCTCCTCGCCGAGCCGGCTGAGTTGCTGGGCGACTTGGCGGAACTCCAGCATGGATTGCATCGACTCATGCATGGCGCTTTGCAGCGCGCGGACGTTTTCGCCCAGCAGGGTGATTTCCTTATTTAAGAGTTGCACGTCGCGTTCCAGGGTGGGTTTTAAATCCGCCGTGCAATAGACCGTGCAAATGCGTTTAACCACCTCCGACAGCCCTTCGATACCATGGTCGGTGATCAAGGCGAAGATGCGCAGCAAGACGCCGCCCAATACCGAGCCGAGCAGGGTGGTGTAGAACGCGGTGCCCATCCCGCTCATGGCTTGCCGCAATCCGGTCAAGAGCCGCGTCTCGTCATGCCCCAGGGCGTCGAGCGAGGTGGTGAGGCCGGTCAAGGTGATGCTCAGTCCTACTACGGTACCGATCAGGCCGAGGGTGATCAGCAGATTGCCGACCATCTCGACCGAATTGCTGGTGCGATAATAACTGGCGAATTCGATGTCGATCAGCGACTCGATATTGGGTTGATCGTTATTTTTGACGATCTCTTTCAACGAGTTGAAGAAGCGGTCAACCGCGCGGTTGGTTTTATTGGGGTTCAATCCGTGCAGGCCGTTATTTCTGGCGATGCCCCCCAGCTGGGAGGCGCGGAGCGCTTCTTCGGTGATGGTGACGGCCAAACTAAAACTGATGACGATGCCCAGGATGAACAGCGCCATGATAATCCAGGTGATTCTGCTCTTGTCATCTTTGATGTAGTCGACGAGATTGGTGTCGAAATAGAGAGCGAAATGGATGGCGAGCGCCGTGGACGCCCATATCAGCCAAAGAAAAATGGTGCGGAAGGCCTTTTCTTGCACCAGCTGCTTATGGTCGTTCTTGCGCATACCGCTGTTCATGGGTGTCCTTGGATAGGGTCTAGGGACGAGCAGAGTGCGCGCGCCGGTGGCCCGCACATCGCCTTCTTCACGTTCAGGAGAAGGAATTTTTATTATCAGCGGATTCTTTATTACCCGGGGCCTAGCGTCAAGCAGGGCGTGATGCCGGCGCCGGGGATGGATAGGAATGCAAAGGATGGCCCCGTATCGGCTTGGCAGCAGGTGTAGGGCGCGATGGGCATCCCGGCCCCCTGGCCTGGGTCAATATCATGTGCCGCCATTTTTCGATGTGTCAGCCATTGAAAAGGGAGGAAGCGAAGATCACCTGGTTGCTTTCCAGGTGCTGAAAATTCCAGGGTGGAGCTATTCAGAAATAGCTGAGCGCGACGTAGGCCGGTAAAACGGTACGCAACCGGGGCTCGCCCCCGGTTGCGTCATAGATGTTGGTGAACTAACGTAGCTTATTGTTTTTACATAGAGATGGATACAGCCAGAAAGTACAGGGCGGTAAAAATGACGGTAAGCCCGATGACGATGACGCCATCTTGTTTGCTGATATCTTGCCAATTGTTATTCGACATATTTCTCTCCTTCCCCTTACGACAATAAACCGTAAAAAATTTAATTGAATAGGTGACTAAAACACTTTGTTTTTTACACACAGATAAAGGCCGCGTCAAGCGTTTGTTGGCGGGAGGTTTGGGCTTAAAGACCGCTGATAGTCACGCGGCCCGGTCGGCGGTCACGACGCCGCGGTGATGCGTAAATACTTGGCGTAGAGCTGGTCGTGGGTTTCTTCGCGGTCCGGGTCTTTGGGGATGCAGTCGACGGGACAGACCGCCACGCACTGCGGCGTGTCGAAATGGCCCACGCATTCGGTGCAGCGTTCGGGATCGATGACAAAGATCTCCTCGCCTTGAGAGATGGCCTGGTTGGGGCACTCCGGTTCGCAGACATCGCAATTGATGCACTCGTGGGTAATCAGCAAGGCCACGGCCGGCAGCTCCTGAGTCTTGAAGGTTGAACGGACATTTTATCCAAGCCGTTTGGCGAGGGCGGCCCGCACCTCGGGATGGACGAAGTCGGCGATGTCGCCGCCCAGCGCGGCGATCTCCCGCACCAGGCTGGCGGAGATGTAGCTGTATTGTTCGGCGGGCATCAGAAACAGGGTCTCGATCCCGGGGGCGAGTTTGCGGTTCATGCCGGCGAGTTGGAATTCGTATTCGAAATCGGACACGGCGCGCAGCCCGCGGAGTATCACCTGCGCGCCGCGGGCCTGGGTGAATTGCACCAGCAGGGTATCGAAGCCGCACACCTCGACGTTGTCGTAGCCGCCGAGCACGGTGCGCGCCAAGGCCACCCGTTCGTCCAGGGTGAAGGCCGGGGTCTTGCCGGGATTGGCGGCGACCGCGACGATCACATGGTCGAACATCCGCGCCGCGCGCTGCACCAGATCGCTGTGGCCGTGGGTGATCGGGTCGAAGGTGCCGGGATAAATGGCGGTGATCTGTTTGCCGCTCATGGTGCGGTCCTTTCTGGCCGGGGGGAGGGGACGGAGCATTTGACCAAATGATACCCCACCTGGCCCGCCGCTTTGTGGCGGAACGGCTCCCACGCGGCGGGGAGGGCCGGCAAGGGCGTGTCGCGGGCGGCCTCGACGTAGATCCACGCCGCGGCCGCCAGCCAGCCCGGTTCCGCCAGCCGTTGTAAACAGAGACCCAGTGCATCCTCGCTGAAGGGCGGGTCGAGAAACACGATATCGAAAGGCCGGGCCGGCGCCTGACTGAGAAATTCCTGGGCATCGGCCAGCACGAAGTGGGCGCCGTCGGCGCGCAAGGTGGCGCCGTGTTGCCGGAGCTGGGCGATGACCGGCGGCTGCCGGTCCACCATCACCGCCTCCGCCGCGCCGCGCGAGAGGGCCTCGAAACCCAGGGCGCCGCTACCGGCGTACAGATCGAGGCAACGCGCGCCGGGGATGACGTTTCGCAGCCAATTGAACAAGGTTTCGCGCACCCGGTCGGGGGTGGGGCGCAGACCGGGCAGCGGCGGGAAGGCGAGTTTGCGACCCCGCCACGTCCCGCCGATGATGCGCAGTTGGTTGCGACCGGCGCCGTTCACGGCGCCGGTTTGGCCGCCGCGCCGCCGACGATGACGGTGACCATGCGTTGCGGATCGATGCGGCGCTGGAAGGCGTCACGGATATGGGCCGTCGTGACCGCTTCGACGCGCTTATTGAAGGTGTCCAGATAATCCAGCGGCAATCGGTAAAAACCGATCATCGCCAGGTTATCGACGATTTTGCTGTTGCTGTCCAGCCGCAGGGCGAAACCGCCGGTGATGTTTTTCTTGGCGGCGGTCAGCTCGGTTTCCTTCGGGCCTTTGGCGATGAACTCCTGCATGACGTCCTGCAACACCGTCAGGGCCTGATCGGCTTGATCGTTGCGGGTTTGCAAGCCGGCGGTGAACGGCCCGGCGGCGCGCATGGGAATGAAGTAGCTGTACGAACTGTAGGACAGGCCGCGTTTTTCCCGCACCTCGTCGCTGATGCGCGAGACCAGGCCGCTGCCGCCGAGGATGTGATTGCCGACGTAGAGCGGGAAATAATCGGGATCGTCGCGGGTGAGGCCGGGCTGGCCGAGCAGGATATGGGTCTGCCCCGAGGGATAGTCGATGCGGGTGATTTCGCCCTCGGCGGGCAGTTTAGCCGGAGGAACGGCGGCGGGCGCGGTCCCTTCCGGTAATTGTCCGACCACCTGTTCGGCGATCCTCTCCGCGCCGGCGCGGTCCAGTGCGCCGACGATGGCGACCGTGGCATTCCGCGCGACGTAATAACGCCGGTAAAAATTCACGAGGTCGTCGCGGCTCAGGGCCTTGATGCTGGCTTCGGTGCCGAGCGGCGGCGTGCCGTAGGGATGGCCGGGATACAGCGCGGCGAAAAAGGCCTTGCTGGCGATGTCTTCCGGCGATTCTTCCTGCGAACGCAAGGCCACCAGGGTGCGGGTGCGCTCGCGCTCGAAGGCGTCGGCGGGGAAGGTGGGTTGGGTCAGCACCGTGGTCAGGGTGTCGAGGGCTGGATTCAGCAGGCTGGGTTCGGTGAGGCTGCGCAGACTGACGATGGCCATGTCCCGTTGCGCGCTGCCGCCGAATTGCGCGCCGAGTCCTTCGAAGCGTTCGGCGATTTGATCGGCGTTGAGCTCGCCCGCGCCCTCGCCGAGCAGGCCGTTGGTGAGTTGGGCCACGCCGTCCTTGCCGTCATCTTTGGCGCTGCCGGCATCGAATACTATCCGAATATTGACCATGGGCAGCTCGGGCGCCGGCACGAAATACACCCGCGCGCCGTTGGCGGTGGTCCAGGTTTCGATTTTGGGCGAGGCCGCGGTGACGGTGGCGGTGAACAGGCCGGCGAGGGCGACGCCGAGCAGCGCCCAGCGCCGGGCCGTCGTTTTGATGGTGCCTGATTTAACGTACATGGTTGTCGCCCCCTTGCTGACTCTGTTGCATGCGTCGCGCGCGTTCTTCATCGATGGGTTGCGGATCGAGCACCGCCACCGTCAGACCGTCGTCGACCAGATATTTGCGCGCCACCTCGCGCACCTGTTCGGCGGTCACCGCCTTGACGCGTTCGAGATACTGCTCGCCGATCTTCCAACTGAGGCCCATCGACTCCAGCGAGCCGATCTTCATGGCCTGATAAAACACCGAGTCGAGCTGATATACGTCGCCGGCCATCACCTGCGCCTTGACCCGTTTGAGCTCGTCTTCGCTCACCAGCTCGTCGCGCACCCGTTTGACCTGCTCGCGCAGCGCCTGCTCCAGTTCGGCGATGTCGTGGCCTTGGCTCGGCGTGCCGTCGATGATGAACAGGCTTTGGTCGCGGGAATCCAGGTCGTAACCGGCGCCGGCCCGGGCGGCGATCTGGGTGTCGCGCACCAGGTGTTTGGCGAAACGGGCGCTGCTGCCGCCGTCGAGTATGCCGGCCAGCACTTCGAGGGCATAAGGTTCCCATTCGTCGGGATCGGCGGTGCGCGGGGGGACTTTGTAGCCCATTATCAAATAAGGCAGTTCGGCGGGGGCCTTGACGGTGATGCGGCGGGTACCCACTTGGGCGATTTCCTGGCGCTGTTTGAGCGGTTCGATCTTGCTGGGTTTGAGCGGGCCGAAATGTTTCTTGGCGAGGGCCAGCACCTGTTGCGGATCGACGTCGCCCGCCACCACCAGTATCGCGTTATTGGGGGCGTACCACAGACTGTACCAGCGTTTGAGATCCTCGGCCTGAAGGGTTTCCAAATCGCCCATCCAACCGATGACCGGAATGCGATAGGGGCTGTTCAAATAGGCCACGGCGTTGAATTGTTCATACGTGAGGGCTTGCGGATTGTCGTCGGTGCGCATGCGCCGCTCCTCCATCACCACCTTCACCTCCTTGGCGAACTCCTCGGGCTTGAGCAGCAGGTGGCGCATGCGGTCGGCTTCCAGCTTGAAGCTGATTTCGAGGCGGCTCTTTTCCAGCTGCTGGAAATAGGCGGTGTAATCGCGGCTGGTGAAGGCGTTTTCCCGGCCGCCGTTTTCGGCGATGATGCGCGAGAATTCATTGGGGCCGTAGTTTTTAGTGCCTTTGAACATCATGTGTTCGAGCACGTGGGAGATCCCGGTGATGCCGTCGTGCTCGTAGCTGCTGCCGACCTTGTACCACACTTGCGAGACCAGGACCGGCGAGCGGTGATCTTCCTTGACGATCACCTTCATGCCGTTGTCGAGCCGGTATTCGTGGACCGCGCCGCCGGATTGGGCGAGGCCGTTCAAGGGAAACAACAAACACAGCAGCATCAACGTTTTTAAATTTCGCATATTCGGTTCCCTGTATTGCCGACTTACCCGGTGGACGGAGGGGTGATAGGATAGCCTATCGGTCCGGCGGGGGGCCATGTTCTTTCCGCCGGCTCTTTATCCTCCACGTTAACGTGTCAGCTACGACTACGGTTGCTTATGTTTGGTTTCAAAAAAGATCGCGCCACCCCGGCGGACGAGGCCCCGCGTCCCGGCCTGTTTCAACGTCTCAAACAACGTCTCGCCCGCACCCGCGGCAGCCTCACCGACGGGTTGGCGCGTCTGGTGTTGGGCAAAAAGGTCATCGACGAGGACGTGCTCGAGGAGATCGAGACCCGTTTGCTGACGGCCGACGTCGGCGCCGAGGCTACCGCGCGCATCATCCAGGATCTCACCGCGCGGGTGCGGCGCAAACAATTGGCCGACGCCGAGGCCCTGCTCGCCGCGTTGAAAGAAGACATGCAGGCCATCCTCGCGCCGTGCAATGTGCCGCTGGTGATCCCGGCCGGGGTGCGGCCCTTCGTGATCCTCATGGTTGGTGTGAACGGGGTGGGCAAGACCACCACCATCGGCAAGCTGGCCAAGCGTTTTCAGGCCGACGGCCTGTCGGTGATGCTGGCCGCCGGCGATACCTTCCGCGCCGCGGCGGTGGAGCAGCTGGAGACTTGGGGCGAGCGCAACGGCGTGGCGGTGGTGGCGCAGGCCCGCAACGCCGATCCGGCCTCGGTGGTGTACGACGCCTTGCAAGCCGCCAAGGCGCGCGGCATCGACGTGTTGATCGCCGACACCGCCGGCCGTCTGCATACCCAGGCCAATCTGATGGAAGAGTTGAAGAAGGTAAAACGGGTGCTGGGCAAGCTGGAGCCCAGCGCGCCCCACGAGACCCTGCTGGTGATCGACGCCGGCACCGGTCAGAATGCCTTGAATCAGGCCCGCCAGTTCCACGAGGCGGTGGGCTTGACCGGCATCACCCTCAGCAAACTCGACGGCACCGCCAAGGGCGGCATCATCTTCGCCATCGCCGAACAAATGAAGTTGCCGATCCGTTTCATCGGCGTCGGCGAGGGTATCGACGATCTGCGTCCCTTCGACGCCGAGGACTTCGTCGAGGCCTTGTTCGCCGGGGAGACGGCGGAGGAAGAACGGAGTTAAGCTCCGCTCCATTTAAAGAGCGCCTTCCAGCATGATTGAATTTCGCAATGTGGGAAAACGCTATCCCAGCGGCCACGCGGCGCTCAACGAGGTGAGCTTCATTCTCGCGCGCGGCGAGATGGCCTTTCTCACCGGCCATTCCGGCGCGGGCAAAAGCACCTTGCTGAAACTCATCGGCCTCATCGAGCGCCCCAGCAGCGGCGAGGTGGTCGTCAACCAACGCAATCTCAATCGCCTGGAGCGGCGGCACATCCCTTATCACCGCCGCAGTCTCGGCATGATCTTTCAGGATTACCGCCTGCTGCAAGACCGCACGGTGTTCGACAACGTGGCATTGCCGCTGGTGATCGGCGGCGAATACGATCAGCGCGAGACCGGCCGCCGGGTGCGCGCCGCGCTGGATAAAGTGGGTTTGCTCGGCAAGGAAAAATATTATCCCGTCGAACTCTCCGGCGGCGAGCAGCAGCGGGTGGGTATCGCCCGCGCCGTGGTGCATAAGCCGGTACTGCTGCTGGCCGACGAGCCCACCGGCAATCTCGACCCGGATCTGTCGCGGGAGATCATGGCCCTGTTCGAGGCCTTTCAGCGGGTGGGCGTCACGGTGCTGATCGCCAGTCACGATCACGACCTGATCGCCCGCATGAACCACCGGGTACTGACCCTCCAGCACGGCAATCTGCTCAACGGCGCCGCGGAGGCGCCGGCCCCATGACGCGTCGCGGTGAACCCGGGCAGGAAGCGGAGAGGCCGCGCGCCGCGCCGCGCAAGGCCGGTCCGCGCCAGCGCGGGCTGGAGAATTATTTCACCCACCACTTGCGCGCCCTCTTTGCCAGCCTCGGCCAACTGGTGCGGGCGCCGCTAGCCACCTTGATGACCGCGGCGGTGATCGGCATCGCCCTGGCCCTGCCCGCCGGGTTTCACGCCCTGCTCGCCAGCGTGCAGACGGTGGCCGCGGGTTGGCAAGGGGATATGGCGCAGATCTCGCTTTTTTTGAAACCGTCGATTAAAGAGGATCAGGCCGCCGCCATGGCTAAGCGGTTGCGCGCTAAGCCCGAGGTGGCCGACGTGCGTTACATCTCGCCGCAACAGGCGCTGGCGGAGTTCGAGCAATCCTCTGGCCTGCGCGACGCGCTGGCCTACTTGAACGAGAATCCGCTGCCGGCGGTGCTGGTGGTGCGTCCGGCGGAGCAATACGGCACGCCCGCCGCAGCCCGCGAGTTGTTGCAGCGTTTGGGGGCCATGGCCGAAGTGGATAGCGCTCAGCTGGACCTGGCCTGGCTGGAGCGCCTGCACGCCATGGTCGGTCTCGCCGTCCGCGGCGTGTGGCTGCTGGCGGGGGTGTTGGCGGTGGGGGTGTTATTGGTGGTGGGCAACACCATCCGCCTCGGTATACAAAATCGCCGGGAAGAGATTATCGTCACCAAACTCCTCGGCGCCACCGACGGCTTCATCCGCCGGCCCTTCGTATATGGCGGCATGTGGTACGGCCTGTTCGGCGGCTTGATCGCCCTGGTGGTGGTGAACGGCCTGTTATTGAGCCTGGGCGGCCCGGCGCAACAATTGGCGGCGCTCTATCACAGTCCTTTTCGTCTGGAGCTGTTGGACGGCCCGGCCAGCCTGATGGTATTGGGCGCCGGCGCCGTCTTGGGCTGGCTGGGGGCCTGGCTGGCGGTCAGCCGCCATTTGCGGGACGTCGAGCCGGTGTGACCGGCCGGATGAGGAACTTCCGTCTGACCTTAGCACTCATAGGATTCGAGTGCTAAACTTGTAAAGAACCATGGCGGCGGGGAGCGGAGTGCCGTGTGGATCGTGGTTTGCATATTCAATGCCTTAAGCCCGGTGGGCGTCAATAGGACGTCGCCGGATTCCAGTAGGGGTGAACTGAATGATTGAACAGAACAAGGGTTTGGAATTGGCCGTCCCGGTGGGCAGCCTGGAGGCCTACCAGCAGGTCATCAACCGTATCCCGGTGCTGACGGCGGAGGAAGAGCAGGCCCTCGCCCGCCGCCTGCGGGACGATAACGACCTGGAGGCCGCCCGCCAACTCATTTTGTCGCATTTGCGCTTCGTGGTCCGCATCGCTCGCGGTTACGCCGGTTATGGTTTGTCACATGCGGACTTGATTCAAGAAGGCAATGTCGGTCTGATGAAGGCGGTGAAGCGCTTCGACCCCGACATGAACGTGCGGCTGGTGTCCTTCGCCGTGCATTGGATCCGCGCCGAGATACATGAATTCATCCTGCGCAACTGGCGCATCGTCAAGGTCGCCACCACCAAGGCGCAGCGCAAGCTGTTCTTCAATCTGCGCAGCGCCAAGACCCGCTTGGGCTGGTTCACGCGCGACGAAGTGAACGCGGTGGCCAAAGACCTCGGTGTCAGCCCGGAGACCGTGGTGGAGATGGAGTCGCGCATGAGCGGTTACGACGCCTCGCTCTACGGCGAGACCGACGACAACGGCGACGAGCAGCACACCGCGCCCATCGCCTATCTCGCCGATCTCCGCGCCGATCCGGCCGAGCAGTTGGAGAGCGACAACTGGGACGATCATCACAGCGACAAACTCCACGAAGCCCTGGCCGGTCTCGATGACCGCAGCCGCGACATCCTCTCGCGCCGCTGGCTGGCGGACAACAAGTCCACCCTGCATGAGCTGGCGGATCAGTATCAAGTATCGGCGGAACGCATCCGCCAGTTGGAGCAAAATGCGATCAAGAAACTCAAGGTGGCCTTGGAGGCGTAAACGCCGGGCCGAGAGGGGATTAATAAAATAAAAAACGGACGGCGTCGCTCGGCGCCGTCCGTTTTTTATTAGGGGAGCTCTGAGTAATGCCCTCCTGGAGTTTTCAGGGCGAGGGCGGCGAAAAGCGGATTTCGCTGTCCGCCATTATCAATGGCTATCCCATGAAAATGGCGGCACAGCCCGGCGCCGCAGGAACCGCTGAATAAATTAGAGGCTCCTCAGAGGGCGAGGAATGCCGCGAGACGCAATTCCGCCGCCAACGCCGCGCTATCCACGGCGGCGAGATGGGGAAACGTGGCTAGCCGCGGCGCGGCGAGCCGCGTCTCCAGCGTCGCGATGTTTTCCGCGAGCCGCTCCATCGCCGGATCGATGCCATTCGCCACCCAGCCCGCCAGCCGCGCGCCGCTGCGGTCGATGGCCTCACTGGTCAGCAGCGCATGATTGAGGCAGCCGAGCCGCATCCCCACCACGAGAATCACCGGCAGCCGCAGCGCCACCGCCAAATCCGCGAAACTTTCTTGCTCGTTGAGCGGCACCCGCCAGCCGCCGGCGCCTTCCACGATCACGCACTCCGCCCGCGCGGCGAGCGGCGCGTAATGCGCGTGGAGCGTCGCCACGCTCAATTCCACGCCCGCCTCGCGTGCCGCGAGATGCGGCGCGATGGCGGCGGGCAGTGCAAAGGGATTCACCTCTTCATAACTCAGCGGGATATTACTCGCGGCGAGGAGTTGCAATGCATCGTCGTTGCGCCAGCCCTCGGCGGTGAGTACGCCGCCCGCCGCCACCGGCTTCATGCCCGCCACGCGTCGTCCCGTAGCCGCGAGGCGATGCACCAGTGCCGCCGCCGCCACGGTCTTGCCGACGCCGGTGTCGGTACCGGTGATGAAAAAACCGTTCATGAAGCGCGACCCGGCGCGCGGCGGCGCAGGCTGTCCACCGCGATCTTCACCACGCCATCTTCCCGCAGATTCACCGCACTGCTCGGCGCCCACGCTAAACCGTATACCACCTCGAAGGTCGCGGGCAGCACGCCGTCGCGGCGGCGGGCCTCGTAGGCGTCGGTCATCGCACGCAGCCGTCCCTTGCCGGTGAGGCCGCGCGCGCGGCCGGCGGCGGCATTACGCGCGCCGAGGCTTTTGAGTTCACGCATGAGTTGGTGCGCGTCCGCGTAGGTGAGCGTGAGCCGTTCGGCGTCCATCACCGGATCGGCGAAGGCGGCGCGCTGCAAGGCGTCGCCGACGTCGTGCATGTCGATGAAGGCGCTGACGTGCTGCGCCGCGTCGGCCCGCGCCCACGCCTCGCGCAATTCTTTCAACGTGTCGGGGCCGAAGGTGGAGAACAGCAGCAGCCCGCCCGGTTTCAACACGCGGCGGAATTCGCCGAACACGGCGTCGAGGTCGTTGCACCACTGCAAGGTGACATTGGAAAACACCAGATCGGCGCTGCCATTCGCGAGCGGCAGACGTTCGGCGTCGCCGCAGACGAAGCGTTGTTTGCCGCGCAAGCGTGCCAGCAGCCCCGCGTGGCGCCGCGCGCTGCGCAGCATATTGGGGGCGAGATCGAGGGCGATGATCCGCGCGCCGGCGTAACGCTGCGCCAGCGCCTTGCTGAGGTGGCCGGTGCCCGCGCCGACGTCGAGCACGGTGCCAGGCCGCAGACGGATGTAGTCGAGCCGTTCCAGCAGGCGCGCGCCGACTTCGCGCTGCAATACCGCGACGCGGTCATAACTCGCGGCGGCACGGTCGAAGCTGCCGCGCACGCGGCGTTTGTCGAGATAGTAAGCGGTGTCATCCGTCATGCGGGTGTTCCAAAAAAGTGGTGAGCGTCGCGCGAAATTCGCGCGGGTGCGAAAGAAAGGGCGCGTGGCCGGCGGCGTCGAGCACGTCGAATCGCAGCGCCGGCAGGTGTTGCCGCATCGCGGCGCCGACGCCCGCGGGCACCAGCATGTCGCGTCCGCCCAGGATCAATTGTGTCGGGCGCGAAAGACGGCCGAGCTGGGGGCGCAGATCCGCGCCGCGCAAAATCGCCAAGCCGGCGCGCAGCGCCGGCAACGCCGGCGGCGGGTGTTGCAGCAGCGCCGCACGCAAGGCGCGCAGCGTCTCGCGCCCCTCGGTGCCGGCGGCGACTTGCAGACTCAGAAAACGCTCGAGCGTAGCGTGATAATCCTGCTCCAGGGCGCGGGCGAAACCGGCGAGCACCGCCGCGTCCATGGCGTGCGGCCAATCCGGCGCGGTGATGAAGCGCGGCGAACTCGCCACCAAAATCAATTTGTCCACCCGCGCCGGTGCGGTGAGCGTCATTTGCGTCGCGACCATGCCGCCCAGCGACCAGCCCAGCCAGATCGCGCGCGGCGGCGCGGCGGCGGCCACGGCGTCGGTCACCGTCGCGAGATCGAAGTTTTGTATCAGCGGCGGCGAACGGCCGTGGCCGGGGAGATCGATGAGCGTGACGCGATAACGCGGCGCCAATTGTTCCGCCAGCGCGGCGAACACGCCGCCATGCAGGCCCCAGCCGTGCAGCAACACCAGGTCGGGCCCGAGTCCGAATTGCTCGGCGTGCAGATTCATAATACCGCTTCCAACGCCGCGAGCAGTCGATCGATCTGCGCCTCGCTGTGCGCCGCCGACAGAGTGATGCGGAGGCGCGCGGTGCCGGCCGGCACCGTCGGCGGGCGGATCGCGGTGACGTAGATGCCGCGCGCGCGGAGGGCCGCGCTCATCGCCAGCGCCCGTTCCGAGTCGCCGACCAGCAGCGGTTGTATCGGCGTCACGGACGGCAGCAAATTCGCGCCGAGCTGCGCGGCGCCGCGGCGGAAACGCGCGATGAGGGCGTGCAGGTGTTCGCGCCGCCAACTTTCCTCCTGCGCGAGCCGCAGGCCGGTCAAGGTGGCGTGAGCGACGGCCGGCGGCAGCGCCGTGGTGTAGATGTACGGACGCGCGCGTTGAACGATGTATTCGATCAAATCATCACTGCCGGCGACGAAGGCGCCGAAACCGCCGAGGGCCTTGCCGAGGGTGCCGATCAGGATGGGCACCGCCGCGTGATCGAGGCCATAGTGTTCGACGCTGCCGCGGCCGTCCGCGCCCACCACGCCGAGGCCGTGGGCGTCGTCCACCATCAGCCAGGCGTCGTGTCGTTGCGCGAGGTCGGCGAGCCGCGGCAGCGGCGCGAGGTCGCCGTCCATGCTGAAGACGCCGTCGGTGAGGATGAGGGTGGTGGCGGTGTCGGGTTCATCGCCATGTTCCACGCCCTCACCCCCAGCCCCTCTCCCGCTCGAGGGAGAGGGGGGCGAAAGCCCTTCTCCCGTAAACGGGAGAAGGGATGAGGGTGTAGGTCGATGTCGCGCAAGCTGATTCCAGATCGCCTCGACTACGGCCTCGGTTTCAGCCAGCACTTGGTCATTCCAGTAGCGCAGTACAGTCAAACCGCGTTCGTGCATGAACGCCGTGCGTTGCTCGTCATAGGCCTGTTGCGCACTGTGCTGGCCGCCATCCAGCTCGATTACCAGGCCGTGCTCTTCGCAATAGAAGTCGGCGATGTAGTGGCCGATGGGATGCTGGCGGCGAAACTTCGCGCCGCCGAGACGGCGATCGCGCAGACACTGCCACAACCGTTGCTCGGCGTCGGTGGCGCTGTGCCGGAGGTCGCGGGCGTGTTGCAACAGATCGCTCGGTAGGCGTGCCGCGGGTCTTGGGGCAGGCGGGGCGTCGCCGCCCTCATCCCCAACCCCTCTCCCGCTTACGGGAGAAGGGCTTTCGCACCCCTCTCCCGTAAGCGGGAGAGGGGTGGGCGAGCACACGGCGTCAGTGTCCCATTGGCCTAATCTTTCGCTCCCCTCTCCCGTAAGCGGGAGAGGGGTGGGGGGTGAGGGTCTCGGCATGTGCCGCGAATTTTTTTGGACGCCCAATCGCCGCGCCAAGTCGTCCACGTCATTGTGAGCGTAACGCCGCAGTCGCGCGCCGGAGAGGAGTCCCGCGTCCAATAACGACGCGTGGTTGAGCCGGTCCTCGAATACCGCATCGCCGCGCCCCGCCAGCGCGGCGACCACGCCGAGATTGGCCATGTAGCCGGTGGAAAACAACAGGGCGCGTGGCCGTTGGGTGAACGCCGCCAGCGCTTCTTCCAATTCGTGATGCGGCCGCTGATGGCCGGTGACGAGGTGTGAGGCGCCGCTGCCGACGCCGTATTTATCCGCCCCTTCCTTCAGCGCGGCGATCATTCGCGGATGATTGGCGAGGCCGAGGTAATCGTTGCTGCAAAACGAGAGATACGGCGTGCCGTCGATCACGATCTCCGCGCCTTGCGGCGTTTCCATCACGGCGCGGCGCCGATATTGGTGGCGCGTCCGTATTGCCGCGAGCGCAGCGGCGAGGTCTTTCATGACGGCGCACCCGGAGGCATGAAAGCGGGCATAGCGATTTCCACGTGAGAGATATCGCTCAACATGCGCGACGCCGGTCCTTCTTCGCAGTGCAGGAAATGCAGCGGAGACCCAAGCGAATGACTGGGTGGGCTTGCACGTTCTCCGAGGCTCTCATAGCGCGCACCAAAACGTGCGTATCCGCGTGCGGCGCGTTCGAACAGGATTCCCACGAACGGAAGAAGCGGCATGTGTAGCGATGCGCTGCCGAACAATTTTATATTCGCGGGAACGCTGGTTACGCCGTCGCCGATATCACCGCGGGTGTGTCCGCCGCGCGCCGCTGCTGGGTGTCGCCGCGTGCGCGCACTTTGAGGTCGTCGAGCATCTTGAGGTCGTCGCTCACTTGGCGGCCCTTGGTGGTGAGGTAGTCGCCGATCATCACACCGGAAGCGCCGGCGAAGAAGATCATCGCCTGCAAGTCGCGCAGGAAGTGGCGGCCGCCGGCGATGCGGATCTCGGCGCGCGGCAGCATATAGCGGAACACCGCGATCATGTGCAGGATTTCGAGCGGCTGCATCGGCTGTTGTTTGGCCATGGGCGTGCCGTCGATGGGATTCAAGAAATTGAGCGGCACCGATTCGACATTCAAATTGCGCAGCGTCTCGGCGAGCTCGATGCGCTGGTCGAGCGACTCGCCCATGCCGAGGATGCCGCCGGCGCACACGCGCAGGCCCGCGTTCACGGCGTGGCGGATGGTGTCGATGTTTTCCTGGTAGGTGTGGGTGGTGCAGACGTTGTGGAAAAAGCTCTCGGCGGTTTCGAGGTTGTGGTGATAGTTCTCCATGCCCATCGCCTTCAGCATCTCGGCGCTTTCCTGGTCGAGGGCGCCCAGGCTGGCGCAGCGGCCGATGTCCGAGTGTTTTTTGAGTTCGCCGAAATATTCGCGCAATTGCTCGCGCTCTTTGGCGCCGCGCACGCCCCAGCCCTTCGACACCACGCCGAAGTCGCTGGCGCCCCATTCGCGCGCGCGATGGGCCTGTTCCACCAGTTGTTCGGCGGGGATGTAATTGTATTTGGGCGCGGCGGTTTTGTGATGGCCGCTCTGGCCGCAGAAGGAACAGTTCTCCGAACAATTGCCCGAGCGCACGTTGGAGATGGCGCAGACTTCCACCTCGTCGCCGCGAAAGGTCTTGCGCAGGCGGTCGGCGCCGGCCATCAGCCAGGGCAGGTAATCATGGTCGAGGCGGATCAGCCAGCGGCCTTCGTCGGCGGTCATGTCGCCGCCCGCCAGGATGCGCTGGGTGATGCCGTCGATGCGTTGATAAATAGAGTTGTCCATGGCGAGTCTTCCGCTTGATGTCGAGGGTCGTTCCCTTGCCGGGCAAGGGCGTTTATGATGGCTGCGTTCCCGCGAGTAGGGGGTGTCCGGCCCTAACTGCCTGCAAGCATGTCTAAACCCGATGAATATAATCGCTTAATCCCGCCTGTCAACCGAATCTTGCTCAGCAAGGTTAACCGATGGATTAAAAACGCGCAGGACTGGCTGATGCCCGCCCAGTGTGTATTGTGCGGCGGCGCCGGTGAAGACGGCCGCAATCTCTGCGCGGCCTGCCGGGACGATTTACCCGCGATGGGGCCGGCCTGCCGGTCATGCGCGTTACCGCTGCCGGTGGCCGGGTTATGCGGGATTTGCCAGCGCCGTCCCCGGCCGTTCGCCGCGGCGGTCGCCGCCTTTCGTTATCAGCCGCCGTTGGATAATTTGATACAGCGCCTCAAATTCCAGGATGACATCCGTTTGGCCGGTTTGTTGGGGGAGTTGACGGCGGAAGGTCTGTGCGCCCGGTTTGCGACGCCGCCGCCGGTGGATGTGATGATGCCGGTGCCCCTGCACGCGGCGCGATTGCGCGAGCGGGGTTTCAATCAGGCCTTGGAATTGGCCCGCCCCCTGGCGCGGCGTTTGAATTTGCCCTTGGATACCCGTTGCGCCGAGCGGGTCCGCGCCACCGTGCCGCAGAGCGAACTGCCCGCCAAACTGCGCCGGCGCAATATCAAAGGCGCGTTCCGGGTGACGCCGGCGGTGGCCGGGCGACGGGTGGCGGTGGTGGACGATGTGATGACCACCGGCCACACCGTGAGTGAATTCGCCGCGACGCTGCGCCGCGCCGGCGCGGCCTCGGTGACGGTGTGGCTGTGCGCGCGGGTTCCGCTATAAACGGACGGGTTTTTGGCGAGAGTAGGCCTGTGTTAACATCGAGTCCTCCATTTCGGGGCGGCGGTGATGAGGCCGCGTCCCCGTGTCTGACCGGCGTTAAACCACTTTAAAATTCCCAAGGAGTCTTGCATGTCATTACGACCGCTTATTGCTGTGTTTTTATTGGCCGGGAGCGTCCCGGCGATGGCCCAGACTTTCGACATCAGCCTGAGTGACGACTCGGCTAAATTGATGTATGTCGCGCCGATGGGCCAGCAGGGTTTCGGCCGCGGCGAGTTCGACGGCACGCTGCTGTTCACCGATGACGACAACATCCTGGGTGCGGTAGGGTTTGGTGTGATGGGCGAGGCGGGCAGCGGTTCGCCCGGTCTCAACGCCGGGGTGGGCGTGCGGCTCTATGGCGTCAATACCGACAGCAGCGATGTGACCGCCTTGACCTTGGGCGGACAGATCCGCTTTTCACCGCCCGCGCTGTCGCGTCTGCGGATCGCCGGCTCGTTCAATTTCGCGCCGAGCATCGTCACGTTTATGGACGGCGACCGGTTTTTGGACACCGGCGTGTCGGTGGGTTATGAAATCTTTCAGGATGCCGTGGCCTACGTCGGCTACCGGCGTATCCGCGCCGACATCGAAAACGGGCCCGACCTGATCGTGGATAAAGGCGCCCATATCGGCATCAATCTCCAGTTCTAAGACCGCCTTAAGCGGCGGCGGTCGCGGGCCGCTATACTCGACTTAGAGAGAAGGAACTCGCTAAGAGACGAATACGGCCCCATGCAAATCGTTAAAACAGGTCAGGACTACTCCGGCGCGCTCCGGCCTCCGGTCTCCTCCGTCCGCGGGGAGGCCGGAGCGCGGTCCGCCGCCGCGGATGCCGCGGCGAATTCGCGGCCCGGCGCCGCGCCGCCCGTCGAGCGGGTGGTGGAGGGGGAGTGGCTCAAGGGCCGCACCGGGACGGCGAACGATTTCTTCGAACGGATTTGGCGGCATCGCAGCAGCGAGGCCGGGAACGCGTCCTCGCGGGAATCCGCCTCGCCCTACGAAACCCAACGCGCCATCAACGCCTATCTCGCGCAGGCGACTCAGTTTGAACGGCCGGCATCGGCCGCGGTTTCCACGGTGGATTATTACGCTTAAGGGATTTTGAAACCCCTGTTTCCTTGCGCCGTGGCCGTTCCTTTTCGCTTTATTCCCCGTCGCGTCTTATCCTGTTAAAGTCGAAGCCATGGACAAAAACGACGCGGAACGGCTGTGCCGTTTGATCGATTCCCAGCGCTGGGCCGCTTTGGCCTCCACCCAAGACGACGGCGCCCCGTATGTTTCCTTCGTCGCCTACGCACCGGAGCCCGGTTTAACGACGGTGTTGTTGCACGTCAGCCGCCTGTCGGCCCACACCGGTTATATTCTGGCGCGGCCGCGGATCGCCTTGGGCATCAGCGCGCCGGACAACGGGCTGGATGATCCGCAGATCTTGCCGCGGGTCACGCTGGAAGGGAGGGTGGAGCCCATCGCCCGGGATGCGCCGGATTACGGCCCGGCGCGGACTGCGTATCTCGCGAAACTCCCCAGCGCGGAACAACTGTTCGGTTTCGGCGATTTCGTCTTGCTGCGTTTAACGGTGGAAACTCTGCGTTATGTCGGCGGTTTCGGCCGGGCGTTTACCGTGAGTGCCGGGCGCTTGCGGCAATGGGCGGGGGATTTGGGCTTATGAAATTGAGGGGTGCGCCGGCGGTGCGCGCGGATATCGAGGCCGAAATGGCGTTTAATCAAACTGTCCCATGACGCAGGGTTTGATCACGAGGCTCAACAATATTCCCAGGATGTAGTCCTTGTAGGCGTATAACGAACCCATGGACTCCGGGGTGTGCATGATCAACACCATTGTCAGTACCAGCAAACTCATTCGCAACATGACCACTTCCTCGATCGACGCGCCCTTGGTGCGTCCCGCGCTTTAGACAGATAATGGCCGCGGAGGGCCCGTCATGCCGTTACCCGCTTAACAGGCGCGGCGTGACGTAACACACAGATCGGCAATAAAGCGGAAAATTCAAGGTATGAACGAGCCAACGGCCGCGTCGGTGGTGCAGGTGGCGGCGGCGGTGATCGTGGACGGCGGCGGCCGGGTGTTACTGGCGCGCCGCGCGCCCCATCGTCATCAAGGCGGATTATGGGAATTTCCCGGCGGCAAGATCGAACCCCATGAGACGGCCCGCGCCGCCTTGGCCCGCGAGCTGTACGAAGAAGTGGGCATCGTCGTCGAATCGGCGCGGCCACTGATCCGCCTGCGCCACGCCTATCCCGGCAAGACCGTGTTGCTGGATGTGTGGCGGGTGACGGCGTTTCACGGCGAGCCGCATGGCCGCGAGGGTCAGCCGGTCGAGTGGGTGGCGGTGGAGGAATTGACCGCGCGGGACTTTCCCGCCGCCAATCCGCCCATCATCACCGCGGCGCGTCTGCCGCCGGTGTATCTCGTCACGCCCGAGCCGTCGGAAGACGATGTGTTTTGGGCCCGCTTGGAGGCCGCCTTGGAGGCGGGGGTGCGTCTCGTGCAATTTCGCGCCAAGCAACTCGATGCGCAAAGCCAACGGCGGTTGGCGCGGCGGGCGGCTGAATTATGCCGCGCGGCGGGCGCGCGTTTATTGTTGAACGCGCCGCCGGCCTGGGCAGAAGAACTGGGCGCGGCCGGCGTGCATCTCACCAGCGCCCGTTTGTGCGCATTGGCCGAGCGGCCCTTGGGGCGTGAATATTGGGTGGCGGCGTCCTGCCACACGCAAGAGGAATTGCGGCATGCCCAGGCTATCGGGGTGGACTTCGCGGTGGTCGCGCCGGTATTGCCTACCGCCAGCCATCCCGCCGCGCCGCCGCTGGGCTGGTCCGGATTGCGCGACTTGACCGAGGCGGCGGTCATGCCGGTGTACGCCTTGGGCGGGATGTCGCTGGATGCCGCGCCGGTGGCGTTTGAGCATGGTGCGCAGGGCATCGCCGCCATTTCTTCTTTATGGGCGGCCGCGGAGGATCCCGTCACGCTGGCGGCGCGGCTGCGTCAATTGGAGTCCGATTAGTGGGGTGCGCCAGTCTTCGTGGCGCTTATCCCTTCATCGGTCGAGGAGGGGTGGCGCCGCGGGCGACGGGGTGGTGATTCAACGGCGTAGTGAACTGGTACACCGTGAATCAACCACCCTGCCCCTGCTTGTACAAGGAGGGAGATTTCTGTTCCTGAATTTACGGCGCACCGCACTACCTGGCGGGCGGGGCGTCATTCGGCGGTTCGGCGTCGTCGCCCGCGATGCGGTGTTCTTCATTGGCCCACTGGCCCAAATCGATCAGGCGGCAGCGTTCGCTGCAAAACGGCCGCCAGCGCTGGCGCTCGCTCCATTCCACTTTTTTGCCGCAGTGCGGGCACGCCACTTCCATGGTCAGATCAAGCAGCAGGTGAGTTCGAAGTGTACGTCTTGGGTGGTTTGCACCGCGTGGCCGTCGGGCAGGGGCTCCATGAAGCGCACCGTGAAACGATGGCGGCCGCCGCTGACCTCGGCGTAATAAGGCGCGTCCGCCGCCACGGCGACCCGCACCAATTGGCAGGGACAGGTGGCGTCGAGCATTTTTTGAAAGAAGCCGCCATGGGCGATTTCCGGCACGGGGTTGGCGCTGCCGCGCACCAGACGCAGGATCAGGGAAATGGATAAGCGGATCGGTTCGAAGACGGTGATCCAGTTGTGCAGATCGGCGATGCGCTTGGGCAAGGGCCGTTGCAGCCAGAAATGGTAGCCGGGCAGGTCGAAGTCGCAGGTGCCGCCGGGGATGCTGACCCGTTGTTTGACGCTGTTGAGAAATTCGTTCTGCCGCAATTCCTGGCCGACCTGGCCGTGCATGGCATGCATGCGGTCCACCAGCATATCGAATTCGTCGAGCAGTTCGACCAGGCGCGCGCGATCGACGCCGGGGGCGTTTTCCAGGGCGGCGAGGGCGTTCATCTGCCGTTCCAGTTCTTTCATCACCTCGGTCTTGAGGTCGGCGCGGTTGAAGATGGTGAGGATGTCGAGCAGGCTGACCAGCGCGTTGCGGCTGTCCCACAGCGAGGCGCCTTCGAGACGGGCGAAGAATTCCTTGAACAGATGTTCCAGCCGCAGAAAGGTCCGGACTCGTTCGTTCAGCGGTTGTTCGTAGATGACTTTTGCTTGCACGAGTCGCTTTGTGAATAGGGCACGGTTGGTTGCGCCGTGCCGGCGGTTCGAAACGGCAGACGGTGTTTCGCCGCCGCCTGCTCCCCTTATGTTAAGAACTCTGTTTGACTGTAATTCCACCGCCCTTTGCCGATGAGGCGGGGAGCAATGGATGTGTCGTCTCAATAACTGAATCAGAATAACCGAGCGCCGGCGGGCGCTCCACGAAATGAACCATAGTGTACGTCAATGCTGCGGGCCGTGTAAGGGTGGCGTGGTCTTTTCCGCCGCCGCGGCGAGCCGGAGATAACGCTGATGCAAGGCCTCGGTTTGTTGCCGGAGTTCGGCGAGGCCGCCGTCGTTGGTGATGAGGTCGTCGGCGATCGCGAGCCGGCTTTGCCGCGCCGCCTGACTGCGCATGATCGCGGCGATTTCCTCGGACGACAGGCCGTCGCGGGCCTGTACCCGGCTGCGCTGGACCGCATCCGGCGAGTCCACCACCAGCACCCGGTCCACGAAACCGGTTTGCCCGGTTTCCAGCAGCAGGGGAATGACCGCCACGCAATAAGGCGCGTCGAGCGCGGCGATGCGCCGGCGCATGTCGGCGTAGATGCGGGGATGCATGATTTTTTCCAGCGCGCCGCGCTGCGCGGCATCGCGAAACACCACGCCGCGCAGGCGGTCGCGGTTGAGGGTGCCGTCGGGATTCAATATCCCGGCGCCGAAGTGGGCGGCGATTTCCCGAAGCGCGTCGCTGCCCGGCGCCACGACCTCGCGCGCCACCGCGTCGGCGTCGATGACCGGTGCGCCGAGTTCGCCGAAATAATCGGCCACGGTGGATTTGCCGCTGCCGATACCGCCTGTGAGTCCGATGATGAACATGGACTTAGGTTACGGCGCGCGTCAGCGGCCCGCAAGTCCGCGGAGGGCTGGGATTGCGAAAGGCGGCATCGCGATGGCGGATGCTGGCGTCCCGATGAGCGAGGGCTGAACAGGCTCATCGCGGGTGTGGTGCAGCTTACTTTGGGAAAGACTTGCCGGAGTTCTGTTAAACGGACAGCCCCATCATCGCGAAATAACGCGCGGTGATGGCGTCGCCCCACAGCAGGGCGAGCCAGCCGGCGGTGGCGAGATAGGGACCAAAAGGGATGGGGATGTTGCGGTCGCGG
Source organism: uncultured Gammaproteobacteria bacterium (assembly GCA_963729605.1). Lineage (GTDB taxonomy): Bacteria > Pseudomonadota > Gammaproteobacteria > DRLM01 > DRLM01 > CAKKSB01. Next base: position 694,247 of record CAVSNY010000007.1, read on the forward strand.
CCGCGGGCGAGGATCAGGGTGATGCCCACCGCCGCGCCCACGACGCTGGATAACAGGACGATGACCGGCAGCCCCTGCCAGCCTACCCAGGCGCCGAGCATGGCCAGCAGTTTGAAATCGCCGTGACCCATGCCTTCCTTGCCGGTGGCCCATTTGAACAAGACGTAAACCGTCCACAGACTGAGATACCCCGCCGCCGCGCCGATGATGCTGGCGGCGCTGTCGACGAACAGGGCGGGCAGGCTCAGCAACAGCCCGAGCCACAACAGCGGCAGGGTGATGCTGTCGGGTAGCAGTTGGTGGTCGAAGTCGATGACGGTCAGCGCGATCAATCCCCAGGTCAACAGCAACGCCGCCCCGGCGGCCCAGCCGAAACCGAAATGCCAGGCGACGATGCCGGACAACATGGCGGTCACAGCCTCCACCACCGGGTAACGCCGGCTGATGTGACCACCGCAACCGGGGCAACGGCCTTTGAGCCACAGATAACTCACCAGCGGGATGTTTTCCACGGCGGTGATCGGGCGCTGGCAATGGGGGCAGCGGGAGCGCGGGGTGACGAGATTGAACGCGTCCGCTTGCGGCGGCGCGGCGTTATCGTCGGACTCGCTCAATAAAAGGCGGCACTGTTCCTGCCACTCGCGCTGCATCATGAGCGGCAGCCGGTAAATCACCACATTGAGGAAACTGCCCACCAGCAGACCGAGGAAGGCCGCGACGGCGGTGAAGGCCAGGGTGTTTTCGGCGAGGTAGGCCCAGATGCTCACGGTTGCGTCCCTGCGAGTTGGATTGGCGATGGTGAACCGTGATCGGCTCGGTCGCGGAAGGCTGGCTTACACCACCTCGCCCATTTTGAAGATGGGCAGGTACATGGCGATGACCAGGCCGCCGATGATCACGCCGAGAAAGGCCATGATCATGGGTTCGAGCAGGCTGCTCAGGCCGTCCACGGCGTTGTCGACCTCTTCTTCGTAGAAGTCGGCCACTTTGGCCAGCATGGCGTCCAGCGAACCGGATTCCTCGCCGATGGCCACCATCTGCACCACCATGTTGGGAAACAGCCCGGTCTGCCGCATGCCCATTTGCAGGGAGATGCCGGTGGAAACCTCGTCGCGGATGCGCAGGATGGCGTTGCTGTAGACGATGTTGCCGGAGGCGCCGGCCACCGTGGTCATGGCCTCCACCAGCGGCACGCCGGCGGCGAACATGGTGGACAAGGTGCGCGCGTAACGGGCGATGGTGGCCTTGTTGACGATGTCGCCGATGATGGGGAATTGCAGCGAAAGCCGGTCGAGAAAATGGTTGAATTTAGGAAAACGTTTTTTACTTTCGATGAAGGCGAAGATGCCGCCGCCGATAGCACCCAGAATGGCCCACCAATAGCTCTGCACGAATTTCGACATGTCGACGACGAACTGGGTCATGGCGGGTAGTTCGCCACCGAAACCTTTGAACAGGGATTCAAACTGCGGCACCACGAAATACAGCAAAATGATGGTGACGATGAAGGCCGCCACGATGACCGCGGTGGGATAAAACATGGCCTTTTTGATCTTGCCTTTGATCGCCTCGACCTTCTCCTTGTAGATGGCGATCTTGTGCAGCAGGGTTTCCAGGATACCGGCCTGTTCGCCGGCCCGGACTAGGTTGCAATACAGCTCGTCGAAATGGCGGGGGTGTTTGGCCAGCGCCTCCGAAAGCGAGCTGCCGCTCTCCACGTCGGCCTTGATCGACATGATGAGGTCTTGCATGCCGGGGTTGTCGTGGCCGCGGCCGATGATCTCGAAAGACTGCACCAGGGGCACGCCCGAGCTCATCATGGTGGCCATCTGGCGGCTGAATACGGCGATGTCTTTGGGCGTGATCTTTTTGCTGGCGCCGCCGAACAGCGGCTTGGGCTTCTTTTTGACCTTGAGCGGATTGATACCCTGCCGGCGTAGCTCGGCCTTGACCAGGGTCACGCTCACACCTTTGACTTCGCCTTTGGTGCGGGAGCCCTTTTTATCGGTGCCTTCCCAGACGAACATGGTTTGGTTTGCGGTTTTTTCTGCCATGATTACACCGTGATAACGCGATTAAGTTCTTCCAGACTGGTCATCCCCGCTTTGACCTTGCGCAGACCGGAGGTGCGCAGGTCGGCGATGCCTTCCTTTTTGGCCATGTCGGCCAGCAGTAATGCGTTACAGTTTTCCATAATGATCCGCGCCATATTTTCCGAGATGGGCATCACTTGGTAAATGCCCACCCGACCCTTGTAGCCTTCGCTGCACTTGTCGCACCCCATCGCTTTATAGATGGTGATGTCATCGATTTCGTCTTCCGAAAAGCCTTCATTGATGAGTGCCTCGGGCGGTATGTAGACCGGTTGTTTGCAATGCGGGCATAAACGCCGGGCCAGGCGTTGCGCCACGATCAGCGATACCGCCGAGGCGATATTGAACGGCGGCACCCCCATATTAGCAAGACGTGTGAGGGTTTGGGGCGCATCGTTGGTATGCAGGGTGGAGAATACCATATGGCCGGTCTGTGCGGCCTTGATGGCGATCTCGGCGGTCTCGAGGTCGCGGATTTCGCCGACCATAATCACGTCCGGGTCCTGGCGGAGGAATGCGCGCAAGGCCGAAGCGAAGGTCAACCCGGCTTTGACATTGACGTTCACCTGGTTGATGCCCGCCAGATTGATTTCCGCCGGGTCTTCCGCGGTGGAGATGTTGCGGTCCGGCTGGTTGAGGATGTTTAAACAGGTGTACAGCGATACGGTCTTGCCGCTGCCGGTGGGGCCGGTGACCAGCACCATGCCGTAAGGCTGGAATACCGCCTTCATCAAGTGTTCTTTTTGTTCGGGTTCGAAACCGAGTGCGTCGATGCCGAGCTGGGCGCTGGTGGGGTCCAGGATACGCATCACGATCTTTTCGCCGAACAGGGTCGGGCAGGTGCTGACCCGGAAATCGATGGCGCGGTTCTTCGACAAGGTCATCTTCATGCGGCCGTCTTGCGGTACCCGTTTCTCGGAGATGTCGAGCCGCGACATGACCTTGATGCGCGCCGACATCCGGTTGGCCAGGGCCAGCGGCGGATTGGCGACTTCCTTGAGCATGCCGTCCTGGCGGTAACGTACCCGGTAGACCTTTTCGTAAGGTTCAAAGTGAATGTCGGAGGCCCCTCTGTGGATGGCGTCGAGCAATACCTTGTTGATGAAACGTACCACCGGGGTGTCGTCCACTTCGGAGTCGCTGCCGTCGCCGCCGAAGTCTTCCTCGCCGCCGGTGATCTCGAGGTCGTCCAGATCGCTGTCGTTGAGGTCGACCATGGAGGTTTCTTGGGCCGACAAGGATTTATCAATCATCTTGGCCAGCCGGTCTTGTTCGACCAGAATGGGCTCCGCGGTCAGGCCGGTCTGAAACTTGATCTCATCGAGGGCTTGCAGATTGGTGGGATCGGCGACCGCGACGTAAAGACGATTGCCGCGTTTGAACAGCGGCAGGACGTGGTGTTTGCGGACCAGCTTCTCTTCCACCGCCTTGACCGCCAGCGCGTCCATGTCGATGGTGGTGATGTCGAACAGCGGTACGCCGAATTCGGCGGCGCCGGTCTCGGCGATGGAATAGGCGTCGAGCGTCTTGCTGTCCACCAGCTGGGCGACAAAGGAAATCTTCTTTTTGGCCGCCTCGTCGTAGGCCTGGCGGGCCTGGTCGTCCGAGAGCAGACCGTCCGCCACCAGTTTGCGGGCGAGGCCGCTGAAGCGTAAGACTGTATCCGTAGCCGTTGCTGACGCCATGCTGATTTACCTATTGATTACCGAGTTGAATCCACGCTGGGGGTATCGGCTTAGGTGAAAGATTTATTTAGCGCGAGTGAGGTGCGGTGTGCGGATGCAAGATAGAAGGTGTGTGAGCCGACAGGAGTATTCGGGTTATTTGCATTTCCTGCGCGCGATGCACGGTATATGCCCAAAAAAGAAGGCGCCCCGCGAGGGGGCGCCATAAGTTTTGATGTTGATTTCGTGCGCGTAGCGTACGCTACGCTTGCTGGTGTTTAAATTAGCGGCAAGTTGACGGACGGTATTTGGCGGCAAGTGTACCGCCGCTGCAATCCCAGTCGATGGAGGAGGTGGGGGGGGTGCCCGCAACCAAAGCGGCTGTAGCGCTGGTGGGCGTCATTAGGATGGTGCCGCCGCCCGCTGCCGCTGTGTAAGTAACCGTAATCACGCCCGTGGTAGCATCGACAGCGACTGAAGTGACATTATCTGTAGCTGTCGGAGGAGTCCATCCTGCGTTTAAGGCAGCGGCACCAGCGGAGGCGTTTTCTGACACGGTTGCTTTTGCTGAGGACGCCAAGTTGAGGCCTTCCGTGACTTTGGCGCGGATGGTGTAATCCTGATACGCCGGAATCGCGATGGCGGCCAAGATGCCGATGATCGCGACTACGATCATCAGTTCGATAAGGGTAAAGCCCTGTTGAGTCTTTTTCATGCGGTGTCTCCTAAAATGACAGTTGTGTGTGCGTCGTAAACAAGGGCGCTGGGATTTCCGCTGGGGCTGACCAGTGCTACCGGGGGGCGGCAGCATCGGCGCGTTTACCACGGGTTACACCTTTGCCGTGCAGAGGTGAAAGCAGAAAGCATGCCAGTGATCAAAAAAGGCCGCGGTGGATTTTTTTCTTTATGTAATGATGGGATAGAGTTCACGTTTTTCGAGTGTACATGACGGTGTTGCGCCTTAAACGGAGGAGAAAGGAGGTATGGCGGGAGACGCTGTTATTCATGGTCGGCATGGCGCGAGGCGGAGCCGCTGACGCATTTTGTCATAAAGTGACGAAAATGGTCAGTGCAATGTCAGCAGATAGCGTGCGAGACGGTGTAAAAGCTCGAAATTATTCTAAAGATGATGGGTGCTAAAACTTCCGGCTCCGCGACGTTGCCTCGCAGCCGTTTTCACACCGTCTCGCGCGCTGTGGTGTACCTTCAATACCTAAATGTTGCATAGTGAGTTGACATGATACGTCTCTGGCGTATAGTCAGCCTATGTTTACCATTATCGAATTACCGCCATTTGCCGCGGTGCGCGATGAATTATTTTCTGATGACGACTTCGCTGACTTTCAAGGGTTCCTGAACGAGCATCCCGAGGTGGGTGATGTTATTCCCGAAACAGGCGGTTGCAGGAAAATTCGGTGGGCCGCCAGAGGTAAAGGTAAGCGCGGCGGCGCGCGGGTGATTTATTTCCTGCATCTTTCCGCGGAGGAGATAGTCTTGGTGGCCGCTTATGGGAAGGGGGAGCGTGATGATGTGCCGCGCAAGTGGCTGCGGCAATTGAAGGAGAACTTTCTTGATGAGCAAGGCTAAGAAATTAATCAAGCAATACCTTGAAGATACGCAAACCAAAAAAGCTAAGGCACCGCTATGGACGCGCAAAACCGAGCTTGTTCCACGGCGTGACGGTTCCGTGCGACGGCGGGTCAAGCGCAGCGATGGGACCATCGAACGCGACGAAGTCATTTCCGCCGAGCGGTGGCAAGTGATGACGGCGCGAGCTGCAACCGGTTTGTCACAAACTGAATTTGCCCAACTGCTCGGGGTATCCAAGCGCACGATCCAGGAATGGGAGCAGGGTCGTAAGCGCCCCTCCGGCGCCGCAAAAATGCTGTTGAAGATAGCCGCGAAACACCCCGAGGTGTTGCGCGAGGTTTTGGCCGCATAGCATGATTAGATGACGTTACGCACTTTCTCCCTCTCCCGCTTGCGGGAGAGCAAGGGCTGGGAGAGACAAATGCTGGACAACCCTAAAGCCTTGCGCAGTCACCAGACTGAAAAGACGATGAAATAGTTTTCACATAGTCTCGTGCGCCGCGCGCTCGGATCGGTGTAAGGTGAAAATCAAGCGAAACGCATCCTGAGCTTCATGGTTTCCATGGCGCGGTGACGGCTGTTTCGTAGGCACGGCGCACGCTGCGCGGCTGCAAGGAGGGGGGATTTTGTGCTGCTGCCTTTGTGCGAGGTGTGCTTAATCCAGCCCCAATTTTTTCAGCCGGTAGCGCAGGGCGCGGAAGGAAATGCCCAGGAGTTTAGCGGCGGCGGTTTTGTTGTAACGGGTCTGTTCCAGGGCCTTGACGATGGTGTCCCGCGCGATGGAATCCAGAAAGGGTTCGAGCGGCACCGGGCCGCCGGCGGCAGGCGCGGCCGCGCCGGTGCTGGGCAGGCGCAAGTCCGCGGCGTGGATGGTGTTGCCCTCGCAAAGGGTGATGGCCCGTTCGAGGATGTTTTCCAGTTCCCGCACATTGCCGGGAAAGGGATACTGCGATAAGGCGTGAATGGCGTCTGCGCTGAGTCGCGGGGTTTCCTCACCGCTTTGCGCAGCGATGCGCTGCAGGATGTGCTCGGCGAGCAGGGTGATGTCGTCGCCGCGTTCGCGCAACGGCGGCACGTGCAGCTCGATCACGTTGATGCGGTAGAACAGGTCCTGGCGGAATCCGCCCGTCTCCACCAGCGCGGCCAGATCTTTATGGGTGGCGCTCAATATGCGCACGTCGGTGGGCATCTCCTTTTGCGCGCCGATCGGCCGCACGGATTTTTCCTGGATGACCCGCAGCAGTTTCACCTGCATGTGCAGCGGCAGGTCCGCCACTTCGTCGAGAAACAAGGTGCCGCCGTGGGCCGCTTGGAATAAACCATCCTTATCCGCCACGGCGCCGGTGAAACTGCCTTTTTTGTGGCCGAAGAATTCACTTTCCACTAACTCGCCGGGGATGGCGCCGCAATTGACCGGGATGAACGGCTTGTCGGCGCGCGGGCCTTTGTCGTGGATCAGACGCGCCACCAGTTCTTTACCGACCCCCGACTCGCCGCTGATATAAACCGGCGCCTGGCTGCGGGCCAGTTTGGCGATGGTGGCCTGGATCTTTTTCATCGCCGGCGAGTCGCCGAGCAGGCTCAGGCTCGAACTCCGCATCGTCTTGGCCTGGGTCTGCGAGAGTTTGAGCGCGGTGTGCACCAGGTTACGCAGCACCTGCAAGTCCACCGGTTTGGAGACGAAGTCGAAGGCGCCGGCCTTGAGCGCGCTGACCGCCGATTCCATATTGCCGTGGGCGGTGATGACCGCGACCGGGGTGTCGGGATAGTTTTTTTGGATGTGCTCGACCAGGTCGATGCCGTTGCCGTCGGGCAGGCGCATGTCGGTGAGGCATAAATCGAAGGGCTGGGCGGCGAGCAGGGCGCGGGCGCTGCTCAAATCTTGAGCGGCGGCGCTGGCGATATTCATGCGGCCGAGGGTGATCTCGATCAGCTCGCGGATATCCGGTTCGTCGTCGACCACCAGGGCGATGGGTTGCTGTGTGCTCACGTCAGATGTTTCCTTCTGGGGTCGGCGAAGGTGATGCGAAAACAACTGCCTGCGCCCGGCATCGCAATGTAGTGGAGGCGGGCTTGATTAGATTCGCACAGCTCGCGGGAGAGGTATAGACCGAGGCCGGTGCCGGTGTTCTCGGTGGTGAAAAACGGTTCGAATAAATGGGCCTCCGCCTCGGGCGGCACGCCGTGGCCGAAGTCGATGATGTCGAGATAAGGGTTGAGCGCGTCCGCGCCGATGCCGCCGCGCAATTCCAGGCGGGGCACGCCGAGCCGGGCCAGGCTGTAACGCAGGCCGTTGTGGCAGAGATTCCAGACGATCTGGTGAAATTGCGAAGGGTCCATGCGTACCTGAGTATCGGCTGGGACGATCTCGATGTGGATCCGGTCGGCGCCGATGTGGTGGGTGCGGCGGAAATCCAGGACGAATTCTTCCAGCCACGGTTTGAGCGCCAGGTCTTCGGGGCGGGCGCGTTGACGCCGACTGAGTTGCAATACATTCTCCACGATGGCGTTCATGCGCTGCGAGTGGTCGCGGATGATCTCGGTGAGACGGAGATCGCTGGCGCCGAGCTGGGGCGATTCCGCCAGCAACTGGCCGGCGTGGCTGATGGCCCCCAGCGGATTGCGGATTTCGTGGGCGATGCTGGCGGTGAGCCGGCCGAGCGACGCGAGCTTCAATTGCTGCGCATGCTGGGCTAGGGCGGTGGTGTCTTCGAGAAAGATCAAGGCGCCCGATTGCGAGGCCTGTCCGAGTTTTGCGAAGCGCGGCAGGAGGCCGGGGCTGGCCGGATTGGGCCGGAACAGCGGGGTTTCACAGTCCGGATTATCCTGCCATTGCGCCAGGTGTCCGGCCAACTCGGGGGCGAGGTCGGCCAGGGTTTGCTGAATGGGGTCGGTCGGTGTGCCGAGCAGGTGCGATGCGGATTCATTGATCAAATGAATGCGCTGTTGGGCGTCGACCACGATCACGCCGGTTTGCATGCGCTGGATCACGTATTCGGTGAGCTGCTGCATATTGGCGAGATCGACGCCGCGTTGCGCGGCCAGCGCCTCGCTCTCCCGCGCCCGCTTCGCCAGCAGCCAGGCCAGGGTGGCGGTAAGGAAAAAGGTGCCGCCCAGCAGGCCGGCGTGGGTGAAGCTCGGCCCCGGCGGGGCGCCGCTGATCAACATATAAGACTCTTCGCCCAATACCGCGAGGGTGCTGATGGCCGCGTAGAGGACGGCCATCTTCCCGCTCATGAGCATGCCGCCGCCGGCGAGGGTGACGATCAGCAACGTACCGAGGCCGCTGCGTATCCCGCCGCTGGCATAGGTCAGGGCCACGATGCAGACGATGTCGGCGAGAATCTGAAGGTGGAGCTGCCAGCGAAAGCCGGGTTTGCGGGCGCGGATGCTGACCAAGCACAACAAGGCGAACAACCCGTAGCTGAGGCTTACCATCATGAATAAATAGGGGTCGCGTTCCCCCAGGGGCCGCCATTCCAGATCGGCCAGCGCCACGATGGTGAGCAGGACCGCCAAGATCAGGCGATAGCCGTTGAGCAGTCCCAGGGGTTTCCAGGTCTGACGGTAGGCGGCGTCCGCATTGGCGCTGAGCGGTCGGAACGGCGTATGTGGGTTATTGCTCATCCGGGTATGCCGTCCGTCCTCTGCCGGCGGGTCCTTGGCGGGTCGATGGGTGAACTTTACATCGGCGGCGAACCGTTCGCACTGAAGGATAGGGGTTCAGCGGGCGGAAGTTGGGTTCGCTCTTACGGCCGATATTGGTCCAAGTGCCCTTGACTGCAGAAATGGAGGCCATCGCGCTGCAAGGCCTCGCCTTGCGGAATATGCAGGCCACAGTGGGCGCAGCGCACCATGTTGGTGTTGTCCCGCGGTTTGGCTTGGGGACCGGTCCCCTTCCTCGGCGCCAGCCAGCGTTTGACGGCGATGACCAGCAGCCATACGACGAAAGCGATGATGAGCAGGCGTAGCAGTGTCATACGTGAAAATCGCGATCGGGCCGGGAGGATTTGAAACCCTTGCCCTTGGTTGCCGAGGTCACGATCACCTTCGCGCTGTAACCGAAATTTAGAAAGCGACGCATTTTATCTTCATGACTCATCGGTATTAGGTTGGATTTGCAGCGGTGACGCAGGGGTATTTCAATCGTTATTCCCGTCACGTCGATGCCGCTGGTGGTTAGGTATGAATCTATTTCCATATTGTCTCTGACTATTATCGAATAGGGCAAGCGGGTCTAAACGGATAACCATTGCCAAACCCGGATGAATTATACGCATGAAGCGGATCATCCCCTCAATAACCACTACAATCCATCTCAAAATCGATTTTGATCATGGATTCTTTCCGGCGGATGGATGGACGCCTGCAAAATCCCTCCCGAATTCGAGAGAGCTTGAAGCAACCGGTAAACCCTGCCTCGTCGGTTCGGTATCGAAAGATATCCGCCCTTCTCCGCGAGCGGGAGAGAGCGCAATGCGATGACGGCACCTGCCTGCTCCCGCGTGCGGGAGGGGGAATGATGTCCCATGTCCGACTTGGGATTAAAGAGAAGCGCTGAATAATCCCATTCTGGAATTTCACGGCAGGGCAGCAAAAAACGGATTTTCGCTGTCCTTGATTTTCAATGTTTCAACGATTAACACCATTGAAAATGGCGATGCATCCTGTGCGGCAGGAACCGCCGATAAATAGAGATTCTCTTGCGTTGTAATTTTGGGATAGATTCCAGGCCGCATTGCAATGCAACTCACGGAGTCATCACCCACTCTGCCCGCCGTACGCTACGTTCCGGCCGTCGTGATCGGCGAATGCTGTCGCTGCCTGACAACAAAATAGATGAAGGCCAATCGTCGCGGCGGCTTGTTTAAAAATCAAAACCGGATTCAAGTCGATTGATTGGCCGTGGGGAATTTCAATCGCCATACACGAGCTCGGTGTATTTAATTCTAGCGGCTGAGTGACGGTGGCTTTCCGTCCATAAAGAGTTATGACCGTGCAATCTGCACCGACATGCCCTTTTTACATTTTGATTGTGTTTTTTACACCCTAAGATGGACAAGGCTTGCACATTGTCAGTGCGAAGATGCGCGTGCCCGCCGAAATTATTTTCATCACCCATAACGCGCGATCTCTCGGCTTAATTTTTTTTATGGTGTTGTTTCAATGCAATGTAAACGGCACGAGCTTAACAATTTTTCCGCAACACATGGGGGCACGAAACTTGCTGAGCAAGAAAAACAGTTTTTTACTGTTGGTCGAGCTCTAATGAAAATATCCCTAATAACAGCAATAACAACGGTGCACATGCTCGCGGGTTGCGCGCTGGCGCCGGGCATGCACATGAAGGAACAGGACGGCGCCACCACCGTTCCCCTTCCCGTCATAGAAGCGGGCGAGCCCGCCGTGCAGACTATCCCGATCACCCAAATCGACGCGGCCTGGGTGCGCGATCAAACTTCAAGTCGCACTAATGAGGCTTTGGCGTTGGCGCGGCCTTATGAGCCGTATCGCGTGGGTCCGCGCGACGTATTGACCATAACGGTATGGGATCATCCCGAACTCACCATTCCCGCAGGCGAATTCCGTTCGGCGGACATCTCCGGCTACCGCGTCGGTGAAGACGGCATGCTGTTTTATCCCTATGTCGGCGTCGTCACCGCCGCGGGCAAGACGGTGGAGGAGTTGCGGCGCCTGCTGACCGAAGGGCTCGCCCCATTCATAGCCAAGCCCCAGCTCGATGTGCGCGTGGCGGCGTTTCGCAGCCAGCGCACCTATGTCGTAGGTGAACTCGTCAAACCCGGTGTACAAGTGATCACCGATGTCCCGCTGACCGTCACCGAGGCGCTGGACCGGGCCGGCGGGCCGAGCCCGGCGGCGGACATGAGTCGTACAACGCTGGCGCGTGACGGCAATATCTATCGCATCGATCTCAACGCCCTCTATCAGGAAGGCGATATCACCCAGAATGTCCTGTTGCAAGACGGCGACGTGCTCAACATCCCCGATCGCGCGCAAAACAAAATTCTAGTGATGGGTGAAGTGCTGAAGCCCGAATCCCAGCTCATGGTCAAAAGCCGCAAGACGCTGGCCGAGGCGATCAGTGATGCCGGCGGCGTCAGCGTCTTCAGTTCGGATCCGCGCCGCATCTATGTCTTCCGCAACCGCCCGGATCGGCCTTTGGTCTTCCGCCTCGATGGTAAAACACCGGACGCCATGCTGCTGGCCGAGCGTTTCGAATTGGAGCCGCGCGATGTCGTTTACGTCGACACCGCGGGAGTTTCGCGTTGGAACCGCGTGCTCAGTCAACTCCTGCCGTCTTTTAATGTAACGACGCGCCTGTTGCCGGGAACGGCGCAATGAGTGCGCTTACACCGGTGATGGAGGCCAGGCCCGTGCCCAGGTCCGACGACGGCAAGGTTGACTTGGGCCTGTTCCTGGCCACGTTGAAACGGGCCAGGTTGTTGATCGCGGCCTGCGTGGCCGCGGCACTCCTACTGGCCGTCATTTATCTGTGGATTACGCCGCCCACGTTTCGCGCCGACGTACTTTTGCAGGTGGAGCGCAAGGCCAACGCCGTCGAGACCCTGCTCAATGACTCGACCCGCCCGCTGCAAGAAACGGAATCCATCAGCGCGGAGTTGGAATTGATGCGTTCGCGGCAGGTTCTGGGCGAGGTGATTGACCAGCTCAAGCTCGAGATCGTCGCCGAACCCCGTTATTTGCCGGTGATAGGCGCGGCATTCAAATACCACGGCGGCCTCGAATCGGATCTGACGCCCTTCGCCGCGCCGTGGCGGCACTTGGGGCGCTACGCCTGGGGCGGAGAAGCGATCGTTCTATCGACACTGGAGGTGCCGCCGGATTACGTGGATCAGCCCTTGCTGCTCACCGTCGGCCGATACGGACAATATATATTGCAAGGTCCGGATGACGAGTTGTTGTTGACGGGAGACGTCGGCGTTCCCGCCGTTTCGGCCGGTTTTATCCTTGAGGTCGATACGTTGACCGCGCGGCCGGGAACCCAATTCAATGTCATGCGGTTGTCGCGCATGAGCGCGCTCACCGCGTTGCAGAAACAGCTGGATAGCAAGGAACAAGGCAAACTCTCGGGCATCATCAAACTTTCGGTCTACCATGAAGATCCCGCGCGGGCCGCCGAGATCGCCAACGCCATGGCGCTGGCTTATTTGGAGCAGGACGTCTCCCGCCGTTCCCGCGCAGCCAAACAAACCATGGCGTTTATCGACAGTCAGCTCCCGCTGGTGCGGGAACGTCTGAAGACGGCGGAAGACAGTTACAACCAGTATCGTTTGGCGCGCGGCTCGGCGGATCTGGACCTCGAGATCAAAGGCCGCCTCGAACGCCAGATCGAGGTGGAAAATCAACTGGTCGACGTGCAGCGGCAGCGCGCGGTCCTGAGCCAGAGTTTCGCCCCGTTGCATCCCAAGATATTGGCGCTGGACGGCCAGGAAGCGCGCCTCACGCAAGAGGTGAATACCCTTGACGGCTGGGTCAAGAATTTGCCTGAAACGCAGCGCAATCTCACCCGGCTGCTGCGCGATGTGCAAATCAATACCCAGCTTTATCTTTCGCTGCTGAACAGTTCGCAGGAGCAAGGCATTGCCCAGGCCGGCAACATAGGCAACTCGCGCATCGTCGACCCGGCTTTGCTTCCTCGTGTCCCGGTCAAGCCCAGGCCCGAGCTGATCATTGCCTTAAGCGCGGCCTTGGGCATCTTTATCGGCTTGGCGGCGACCCTGTTACGCCATGTGTTGCGTCCCCGGGTCAGCGATCCGCGCTGGATAGAACAGCATTTCGGCTTGCCGGTATTCGCCATCATTCCGCACAGCAAATCCGAGCGGCGCTTGCGCCGGGACCAGCGGCGGCCCAAGTCCGCGCGGCACTTGCTCGCGCACCGCAGCCCGCAGGACGCGGCGATCGAGAGTCTGCTGGTCCTGCCTCACACGATGCAACTCACCCCCGCGCGCACGATCGAGCCGGGACGCGGACAAGTGCTGCTGGTCTGCGGGCCGCGTGCCGGCGTCGGCAAATCCTTCGTTAGCGCGAATCTGGCGGCGCTGCTCGCGCGCACCGGGCGGGTGTTGCTGGTGGATGCCGATCTCAGGCACGGCAGGTTGCACGACTATTTCGGCCTGCCGCCGACGCCGGGCTTGGCGGACATGCTCGATCGCGGCGCGCAGGTTGCCCCGCAGCCCATCACCGAAAATCTGCATGTGTTGCGCAGCGGTCTCCGCGCGCGCGAGCCCGCTGCGTTATTACAGTCGGCGGCCTTGTCGCAGCATACGGCGGCCTGGACGGCGCGGTACGACTATGTCCTGTTTGATTCCGCGCCGCTGCTGGAAGTCGCCGATACCTTGGCGCTGGCCCCTCTTGCCGATGTCTCCCTGCTGGTGTTGAAGGCGCATGCGCATAGCCTTGTGGAAATCGATCTCAGTCTGAAACGTCTCCTGCGCGCCGGCGGCAAAGTTCAAGGGGTGTTGTTCAATGACGTGAGCCCCGCCGATATGACGTATTACACGCGAGCATACGGCTATGCTTCTTGAACGCAGCGTAAATCGGGTTCTGGCGCCGGAAGCGGTATTGCCGGTGTTGTTGGCCTTGTTGGTCTGCATGGCGCTGGTAGTGACCTTGCCGCAGGCCTATTCCAACTGGGAAGGCACGCGCGAAGTCATGGGCGACCAGGATTTCGGGCTGCGGCTGCTGCGCGAGGCCGGGGTCCTGATCATCTTGGTGTATTGCCTCATGCTGCGCCGCTATTGGGATATTTTACTCAATCCCGCCGTGATGGCCGGCATCGCGATAGTGGGCGCTTACGTGATGTTCGAAGTCATGTATGCGCTGGAGCGCAATTTGCCGTTGGTGGTGCCGCTGGCCGGGCTGCGGGTGTTTGAGTATCTGCCTTTACTCTTCGCCGGCGTCCTGCTGGCGAGGCTGCCGCGGGGTGAACACGCGTTCCGCCGCCTGGCCCACTATGTGTGCTTCTTCGTAGTGATAGAAGGCGTGCTCGGGGTGATACAGGCCTTGTATTCGCCCCATTTATACGGCGTTTCCCTGTTGGGCGGAGGCCGCGCCTTCGGCACCTTCGTCAGTCCCAATGCCTACGGCGCGGCGCTGGCCACCTGCGTTCTGCTGTTTGCCCTGAGCAATTGCGCGCGCCTGCGCTTGTGGCTTTTCCTGAGCGTGTTCTTCATCGTGTTGAGCGGTTCACGCACCGCCTTCGTTTGCACGGCGCTGGTATTGTTCTTCGTCGCGTTGCGCCGCTTGGCGCCCTGGGAGCGGATATTGACGCTCTTGCTCACGCCGTTTCTGCTGGCGGGCGCGCTTTGGCTGGGGTCCAGCAAAATCGTCAGCGGCCGGGATATCGAGGGAGAAGGCCGGCTGGAGGCGTGGACCGAGTTGTTGGCGAACAATGTGCAGTCGGTGTGGAATTTGTTATTCGGATGGGGCTTGGGTCTGGGTTCCAACACCGTCACGGTGTTGTTCGGCAACGACGCGTTTACCGGCCAGTTCACCTCCGACAGTCTTTACATGTATCTGCTCAACGGTTTCGGACTCATTGGTCTGCTGGCGTATCTGATCGGACTGGCCTGGGTATGGCGGCGCAGTCATCATCCCGACAAGACCTTGTTCATCTTGTTTCTGCTGCTGGCCGGCGTGCCTTTCAACGCCTGGGAGATGTTCCCGCAGAACGCCCTGCTCATGTTCATGCTGGGTTACATCGTCGGTTATCCGCGAGGCGATACCGTCCACGCGCCATCGAGCATTCCCGCCGCCGCTTACTACGGAGAAGGTGCGCGGTCGTCGGCCTCACCGGTGACCGGCACGCACCCGCGGCATTCGCTTTCACCCACTATGGAATCACGACGATGATCGGCAGGCTAATTTCATGGGCAATCCGCGGCGAACCGCAATGGTCTCCGCCTTTGGCCAAACAAGAGATAAAACCTTCGGCGAAGGCCGGCGCTTTGAAATGGGACAAGGCCGACAGCGGCGCCGTGAAACGCGAGCAGTCGTCACCGGTCCCGTTCCCGAATCAGCGCGATCGGCGAAGCGAGCCGTCGCAAGCCGCTTATCCGCTGTCGGACGCGAGCCTGCCGGTATTGACCATTGTCATCCTCGCCTGCAACGAGGCGCGGCATTTACCGCGTTGTCTGGCGCAACTGCCGCGCGGTTACCGGGTGGTGGTCGTCGATTCCGGCAGCACCGACGCCACCCCGGAGATCGCCAAGGCGCATGGCTGCGACGTGTATACGCGCGCCTGGCAGGGCTTCGCCGAGCAGCGCAATTTTGCCTTGCGGGAATGCGGCGTCCGCACGCCGTGGGTATTGTTCGTGGACGCCGACGAAATTTATCCCGCCGAATTTTTCGACTGGTTCGAAACCGAGGTCGCCGAGCGGCCGGCGATAGACGCGGTGTGGGTGCCTTCGTATTTATATCTGCGCGGCAAGCGGCTCAAGCATGCGCCGGGTTATCCCATTTATCACCCCCGCGCGATCCGTGTCGGCAAAGTGCGCTTCGTCACCAATCACACCGGCCATGGTGAAAGTATTCCCGCCACCACCGCGACGATGACCGCCGACATCCCCTACGACCATTATTTCTACGACGGCGATATCGTGGGGTGGATGCACAAGCATATCGGCAAGGCCCTGCTGGAGGTCGGACTGAAACGCACCGCCGGCGCCCAACTGTCGCGGCGTGGCAAATTGAGTTTGCTGTTCGGCCGCAGCGCGTTGCGCATTCCGGCGCGCTTTCTCTATCACTACGTCTTGCGCGGCGGATTTCTCGACGGTCGCGCCGGTTTCGAGTTCGCGCTGATGTTCACTTGGTACGAAGCCACGATTTATCTACAGCACAACGCGCAATTGGGGAACAATCATGTCAAGGCAAGTTGATGTCGGGGTAGTGAGTACACATGTGGCGCCGGCCTTGGGGTACGGCGGCGTCTCGGTGACGACGGCCGTGCTGACCGGCGCCTGGGCCAAGCTCGGTCACCGTATCCTGTTGTGTTCGTCGGATGCGTCGCTGGGCGGCCGTCTGCGGCCCAGGGATGTGAACCTGGGCGACGCGGTCGAAGTGACTCTTTACCGCAGCTACGGATTTCGCCGCTGGGGCTTCGGCCTCGGCGCCATTCCGAAAATCCTCCGCGTCTGCATGAACGCGCCCCAGGTCTATATTCACGGCATCGCCACTTGGCCCAGCACGCTGGCGGCGCTGTTCTGCTGGGGTTTGGGCCGGCCCTTCGTCGTCGCGCCGCGCGGCGGCCTGATGCCGGAGCACGTCATACTCATTCGGCAATCCAAGCCGCACAAATGGTGGTATTACCGGCTGTTGACCTTGCCCGCTTTGCGCCGCGCCCAGGCCATCCATTGCACCAGCGACGTCGAAGCCGAAGGCGTGAGACGGTACGTGGGCGCGGCCGCGCCGGTGGTGATCATTCCCAACGGCGTGGACCTGGATCAAATACACGCGTCGCCCGCGCCGCAAACCCCGGGCCTCACGCTGTGCTTCCTCGGGCACATTCTGCCGGAGAAAGGCATCAACGCGTTCCTGCGCGTCTGGCTCGCGCAGCGCCGGCCCGGTGACCGCATGCTGATCGCCGGGCGCGCGAGCGACGGGGCTTATTTCGACGAATTCAAAACGCTGGTCGCCGAGGCGCCCGAGGCCGTGTCCTATCACGGTTACCTGGACCGCGCCGGTGTCAAAAATCTCCTGGCGCAAAGCCATTTCCTGGTGTTGCCGTCGGGACTGGACGCCGGCGGCATGCGCGAAAATTTCGGCAATGTCGTGGCCGAGGCATTGGCCGCCGGCCGGCCCGTGCTGGTGTCGCGCGGTTTGGCGTGGGACGGCATCGAAACCGCGGGCGCCGGTTTCGTTTTCGATTTAAACCCCGCCGCCGTCGGCGCCGCCCTGCGCCGTGCCCAAGCGCTCGAGCCGGATGTCTGGCGCGACATGTCGCGTCGCGCCCGCCGCCACGTCGAAACCCATCTGGACGTACATGCCCTGGCCGCCGAGGCTTGGGGTCGGCTCGTCGCGCCGCAAGCGCTGCCGGCCAATGGAGCGCGGCCATGAAAGTAGGCTTGATCGTGCCGACCTTGAACGCCGGACCCACTTTTGAAAGCTGGCTGGCGGCCTACGCGCAGCAAACGTTCAAGCCCGATTATGCGTTGGTGATCGATTCCTCGTCGGAGGACGAGACGGCGGCGCGGGCGCGGGCGCGGGGTTTCACGGTGGAGGTCATTCGACGCGAGACCTTCAATCACGGCACGACGCGCGACTTCGGCGTGTCCTATCTGTCCGACGCCGATATTCTGATATTTCTCACTCAGGATGCCCTGCTCGCCGACCCGCACGCCCTGGAAAATTTGACCGGGGCCTTCGCCGACCCGCAAACGGGCGCCGCGTACGGGCGGCAGTTACCGCATCGCCACGCCCAACCGATAGGCGCGCATGCGCGTTTGTTCAACTATGCCGCGCAGAGTTCGCTGCGCCGTCTTGAGGATCGCGCGCGTTTCGGCCTGAAAACGGCCTTTGTCTCCAATTCCTTCGCCGCTTACCGGCGTACGGCGCTGCTCGCGGTGGGCGGTTTTCCGCACGACACCATCATGAACGAAGATACTTATGCGGTGGGCAAGATGCTGGTGGCCGGCTGGCAGATCGCCTATTGCGCCGACGCCCAGGTATTTCACTCGCACGATTACGGCTTCGCCGAAGAATTCCGCCGCTATTTCGATATCGGGGTTTTCCATGCGCGCGAGCCCTGGTTGCGGCAGACCTTCGGCCAGGCCGAAGGCGAAGGCCGGCGTTATGTGCGTTCGGAACTCGCTTATCTGTGCCGGCATGCGCCTTTCCTGGTGCCGTTGGCGATGTTGCGGACCGCTTTGAAGTGGTCGGGTTACAAACTCGGCTGCGCCGAAAGACTGATCCCCCCGAAGTTTAAACCTTATCTGAGTCTGCACCGTCGGTTCTGGCGCGATTCCCGTCTGGCGATAAGCAATTGAGGAGTCATGAAGTATGGCCGCGCGGAAAGGTTTGTTAAAAGAATACTCGAATCCACTGCTGATGATGTTGCAAGGATACGACGTATTGATGATCAGTATCGCGGGTATCGTCGCCCACGTCTGGACGTACGGCACCGCCGCGCCGATCCCCGATGAGCGATTGCTCGCGATCGCGTTCGTCACCTTCGGCGGTTATTCCTTGTTCCGCCGGCTGGACCTGTACCGGGTCTGGCGCGGCGGTCCGCTGATTGCCGAATTGAGCTTGATATGCCGGGCTTGGTTGGGCTTGTTCGTGATGATCGCCGGCGCGGTGATGCTGACCAGTTGGAAGGCCGACGAAGATATGGTGTTGAGCTGGTTGTGGATGGGTTTGGGCCTCGCCGGCATGAGTATTTCTCGCGTGGGTCTGCGCGGCGCGCAGCGCTGGCTGCGCGCCTCCGGTTTCAATCAGCGCAAGATCGTGTTGTGCGGTCTGAGCGAGACCACGCTGATGATCCAGCGCCAGTTGAATTTCGCCAACTGGAGCGGTTTCCAGGTGGAGGGTTATTTCGACGACCGGCATGCGTCTCGTCTCGACGGTAATATCGCCTTGCCTTATCTAGGCGGCACCGACGGCCTCGTCGGCTACGTGGAACAGCGGGGCGTGGATCAGATCTGGCTGGTCTATCCGCTTTGCGCGGAGTCGCGGGTCAAGACCATTTTGCATGCCTTGCGGCACACCTCGATGGACATCCGCTATGTCTTGGACACGTCGTCATTCCAGATCATCAATCAAGGCGTCAGCGAAGTCGCGGGCGTGCCCATGATCAATCTCAGTACCTCGCCGCTGGCCGGCTTCAACCGCTTCCTCAAGGAAGCGGAAGACCGCTTGCTGGCGCTGTTGATACTGACGTTGATTTTTCCGCTGTTCGCGGCGATTGCGCTGGGTGTCAAATTGACCTCGCCGGGGCCGGTGTTTTATCGCCAGGAACGCGTAAGTTGGCAGAACCGAAAATTCATGATGCTCAAATTCCGTTCAATGCCGGTGGATGTCGAGGCCGGCACCGGTCCGGTATGGGCCAAGTCGGGAGAGGTGCGTGCGTCGCCGTTCGGCGCCTTCTTGCGCAAGACCAGCCTGGACGAGTTGCCGCAATTCATCAACGTGCTCAAAGGAGAAATGTCGATCGTCGGCCCGCGTCCCGAGCGGCCGCATTTCGTGGAGAAATTCAAAGATCAGATTCCAAACTACATGAAAAAACACTTGGTGAAGGCCGGTATCACCGGCTGGGCGCAAGTCAACGGCTTGCGCGGCGATACCGATCTCAAGCGGCGTATCGAATACGATCTCTATTACATCAAAAATTGGTCCGTCACATTCGATTTATGGATAGTGGCGTTGACGCTGTTTAAAGGGTTCCGTGATAAAAATGCCTACTAAACCGCCGAAAAACCGTGGCCGCGGCAGGTGCGAAATCCGCGGCGATAAGCCGGACTGTTTCATGGCGGCGTGTGCCCCGCGGCCGGCGGTCGGTCGGGCGATTGTTGAGTTCAATTCCGCCGCGCGACGTTCAATATATCGATCGGCCGCCACGACGCGAAGGGAGACTGCGTCGTGAACACCAAGGCCAAGCCGCCGCTGTCCGATAGATTGCGCGACAATGTGTTGTCGCTGTCGGCGCTGGAGGCGGGTAATTATCTGCTGCCGTTGATCGCGTTGCCCTACCTGGTGCGCACGCTGGGTGCCGAGCACTTCGGCCTGATGGTGTTCGCCCAGGCCTTCATTCAGCTGTTCGTGGTCATCACCGAATACGGCTTCAATAAAAGCGCTACCCGCGACATTGCCCGCAATCGCGAACGCAGCGAGGAGATCGCGGCGATTTTCGGCAGTGTCATGCTGGCGAAAGCGGGACTCGCCGTGGTGAGCCTGGTGTTCTTGGCGGCGCTGGTCGCCGCCGTACCGATGTTCCGCGCCGACTGGGAGCTCTACGCGCTGGGCTTTCTCGCGGTGGTGGGCAACGTGCTGTTCCCGGTCTGGTTGTTCCAGGGCATGGAACGGATGAAATACATCACCTGCCTGAATCTGGGCGCCCGTTTAATCGGCGTACTGGCGCTGTTCCTTTTCGTGCATGCGCCGGACGACTATCGGTTGGCATTGGCCATTCAGGCGGGCGCGGGTGTATTGGGCGGCGTAGCGAGCCTCGTCGTGGCGATGAGGATGCTGGGAGTGCGTTGGAAAACGCCGAGCGTGCTACAAATTAAAACCCGCCTGGCGGCCGGCTGGCATTACTTTCTCTCCGTCGCCGCAGGCAGCCTCTATACCGATGGCGCCATTTTTATTCTGGGGTTGGTCGCCAATCCCACGATAGCCGGTTATTTCACCGCGGCATACAAGCTGGTTTATGCCGCGGTGCGTCTGCCGAGGCCCCTCATTCAGGCTTTTTATCCCCGTGTAAACCTCATTGCCGCCACCTCGCAGGAAGACGCCTTGCGCTTTATACGACGTGTGATCAGATGGCTGATGCCCGCCTCGCTCGCGCTGTCCTTGAGTATTTATCTGCTCGCCGAACCGGTCATCGCCGTGCTCTACGGCGCGGCGTTCGCGCCCGCGGCGGAGGTGATGCGCTGGATGGCGCCGCTGCCCTTCCTCATTACCTTCAGCAATATGCTTGGCGTCCAAATCATGCTCAGTTTCGGGTGGGAGCGCCAATACAGCCGCATTGTGCTGAGCTGCGGAATTCTTAGTGTACTGGCGATGTTTCCGCTGGGATATGCCTGGGGCGCCATCGGCGCCGCGCTGGGCTTGGTCATTACCGAAGTGGCGATTTTGCTGGCGATCATTTCTTACTTGAAGGCCAGCGGAATTTCTTTCTTGTACGTGAAAAAACCGCGTCCATCTCGGCGTGAGGAGGTAAACGTGACCGGTGCGTTAATCCAGAGCAAGGATACCAAAATGAAAAAACCGGATTTCTTTATTATCGGCGCCCCCAAGTGCGGGACCACCGCGCTCAGCGAATACTTGCGCATGCATCCACGGGTATTCTTCTCCGACCCCAAGGAACCCAGCTATTTCAATCACGATTTCGCCAGACGCGATACGCCCACGCTGACGCGTTATCTCAACTATTTCAGGTCGGCTGACGAGAGGTATCTGGCGGTGGGGGAAGGCAGTACGTCGTATCTGTTCTCGCAGGCCGCGGTGCCGGAAATTCTCCATTTCAATCCCGACGCGCGTTTTATCGTAATGTTGAGAAATCCCATCGAGATGGTGCCGGCGCTACACGCGCAAGTGCTTTTGAACGGCGATGAGGATCAACGGGATTTCGCCCGGGCTTGGCGACTGCAGGAACAACGCAAAGCCAATGAATGCATTCCGGCCTTATGCCGTGATCCCAAGCACCTGTGGTATGGAGATTACGGCTTGCTCGGTCGGCAATTGGAACGTCTTCTGAGCCTGGTCGATCGGCAGCGGGTAAAAATTATTTTGTTTGAAGACTTCACCCGCGACCCCGCCGCCGTGTACAACGAGGTGCTGGAGTTTCTCGGCTTGCCCGCCCATCCCGGGCAGGACTTCCAGCCCGTCAACCGTCACCGCGCCGTCCGTTCGCCGCGACTGCATCTTATGATGCGCCGGCTGAGTCGAATCAAACAACGCCTCATAGGCCGGTATTCGTTGGGGGTCACGCGGCTTTATAACAAGGTCAACACCGTCGAACGTCCGCGCGAGGCGCTCAGTGCCGAACTCGCCGCCGAGCTGCGCGCGTATTTCCGGGAGGATGTGTTGAAACTTTCCGGCCTGTTGGGCCGCGATCTCACCCACTGGCTTGGGCCGCGGTCGTCATGAACGCGCTTGCCCACGCCATTTATTCCCACGCGGACGATGCCGCGACGCAGGCGCTCGCCGGCAAACGCATTCTGCTGGTGGGCGCTTATGCCGGCGATCGCGGTCACAGCATGAATTTATTCGCCCGCTTGCTCAAACGCGAGTTGATGGCCAAAGGCGTCGCGGTGACGTTGTTGGAGCCGCCGGATCCCTTGGGCCGCTGGGTGAAACGAAGCCGTGGGCTCCGCAAGTGGGTAGGCTATCTCGACAAATTCGCCATTTTTCCTGTCCTGCTGCGCCGCGCCGCGCGTCACTATGACGTGGTGCATATTTGCGATCATTCGAATGCCATGTATCGCGCCTGGCTGCAAGACGTACCCGACATCATCACGTGCCATGACCTCATCGGCGTGCACGGCGGCCAAGGCTTATATCAAGAGCATCGCGTGCGCTTTACTGGCCGCCTGCTCCAGCGCTGGGTGGCCAGGCATTTGGGCCGCGCCGAGCATGTCGCGTGCGTCTCGGAATTTACTCGCGGCGCTTTATCCAACACGTTTCCGCAATTGGAACCGCGCGCCAGCGTGGTTCCCAACGGCCTCAATTATGCCTATTCGCCCATGCCGGCCGCTCAAGCCGATACTGTACTTTCCGCGCTGGGACTGGCGCCCGGCGATACTTACGTCATGCATGTCGGCCACGGTTCCTGGCGCAAAAATCGGCTGGGCGTGCTGAAGATATTCAGCCGTTATCTCGCCTTGCAGCCTTCCTCGGTCCGGCTGGTGATGGTCGGCGATCCCCTCGATGAGCCGATGCGCGCGTATCTCGCGACCCAGGACTGGGGACGGCGGGTCGTGCAGCTGAGCGATCTGGCGCCGGAGGCCATGCGGGCCTTGTATTCGCGCGCGCAATTCCTGCTGTTTCCGTCGCTGCACGAGGGTTTCGGCTGGCCGATCATCGAAGCGCAATCTTGCGGCTGTGTCGTGGTCACCTCGAATCGCGCGCCTATGAACGAAGTGGGCGGCGAAGGCGCGATTTACATCGATCCCGAACGCCATGTCGACGCCGCCGCGGTGATCATTCGAGAGTTGCGGCACGCCGACCGCTGGCGGGCGGCGGCGCTGAGCAATGCCCAGCGTTATTCCGCGGCGTGCATGGCCGCCGGTTATGCGCGGGCCTATGCCGCCTTGCTGGCGCAGCGCGAGGAAACAGGACGGATATCACTCTCTTTTTCGCCGCCGTCGTAATAGAAAACTGACGGCCAACCCTAGCACAGCTGAGAGGATCGCAATCATGATCAAAACGCCACCCATCCCGGAAGAAAATGTTCTGAAGGATATGGAGTTGTCTTTTTACCGACTGCTCACCACCCGTTTGCCCAAGCTGCGCGGTTCGGGCCGCCTGTCGATGTTGTTCAGATGGTTTTATTGCCGCGTGCCGCGCGATCCGCTGGTTGCCGACGTGCACGGCTTGACCATGCGCCTCGACCCCGGTGAACGGGTGGACAGTTCATTGCTCTTTTGGCCGCAGCTTTACGATTGGCGGGAAATCGAATTTCTAAAATCCGCGGTGGAACCCGGCGGGGTATTTTTGGATGTGGGCGCGAATATCGGTTATTACACGCTGATGATGAGCCGGCATGTCGGCGAGACGGGACGCGTCGTCGCTATCGAAGCGGATCCCGACACCTTCAAGCGCCTCAAGGAAAATATCGCGCTCAACGGACGCGGCAATGTGACCGCCCTGCAAGTCGGGGTCGCCGATAAAGCCGGCGGGTTCAGCTTCTTTCGCAATACGGTGGGCAACCGCGGCGGACATTCCTTTGTGCCGCAGGAGTCGGAGGCGCAAACCGCCACCGCCATTACGATCGATTGCCATCCTTTGTTGGATCTGTTGATCGAGGCGGGGGTGCAGCGGGTGGATGCGGCGAAATTCGATATCGAAGGAATGGAGTACCGGGTGCTGAGTGCATTTTTATCTCAGGCGCCCGTCCATCTGCATCCCAGGTCCATGGTGATAGAGGATCATCCCGATTGGCATGCGCGGATGGGGGGCGATGCGGTGGCTTTATTACAAACGTACGGCTACGAAGTTATCTCACGCCATGGATTGAACGTCTTGCTGAAAAAAAGCGGCGACCCTCTTCCGCGTCATGACGACAGGCAGTCTTCCAAAGCAAATAATTAAGGAGTTGTAGTTCATGAAAGCCGTTATCCTTGCCGCCGGTAAAGGTACCCGTGTCCGGCCGCTCACCGCCGACCTGCCCAAACCCATGATCCCGATTTTGGGTAAACCCGTGCTGGAATATTTGATCGAACACCTGGCCCGCTACGGTATTCGTGAAATCATGATCAATGTGAGTTGGCAGCACGAGAAGATAGAAGATTATTTCGGCGACGGCCGGCGTTTCGGCGTGCAGATCGGCTATTCCTTCGAAGGCGCCATGGAAAACGGCGTGGTGGTGCCGCGGCCGCTGGGGTCGGCCGGCGGACTGCGTAAAATCCAGGACTTCGGCGGCTTCTTCGACGAGACCACGCTGGTGATATGCGGCGACGCCTTGATCGATTTGGATTTAAAGGCGGCCTTGTTCGAACATCGCCGCACCGGCGCCCTGGCGTCGCTGGTCACCAAGGAAGTGCCTTGGAACCAGGTTGCCAACTATGGCGTGGTGGTCACGCGGCCGGATGGTCGCATTGTTTCTTTTCAGGAGAAGCCCGCCATGGAAGAGGCGCGCTCCAATCTGGTCAGTACCGGGATTTACCTGTTTGAACCCGAAGCCATCGAGCTCATCCCGCCCGCCTGTGTATTCGATCTGGGTTCGGCGTTTTTCCCGCTGCTGGTTCAGCGTAAGGTGCCTTTTTTCGCGCAGAAACGCTTCTTCAATTGGATGGACATCGGCCGCATTACCGATTATTGGGCGGTTCAACAGCGGGTACTGGCCGGCGAAGTGGCGCAAATGGACATGCCCGGCCGCGAGCTGCGCGACGGCCTATGGGTGGGTTTGAATACCCGGATATCGCCCCGCACCGAGATTTACGGGCCGGTCTATATCGGCAGCAACACCGAGATTCGGGCCGGCGCGAAAATCATGGGGCCCACCTGGATAGGTCACGGCAGCTTGATCGAAGAAGGAGCGATCGTGGACCGCTCGATCTTATTCGAATATACCCGCGTGGGCGCCCATGCGCGCATCCGCGATATGGTGTTGTATAGGGACTACTGCATCAACCGCGACGGCGAGATCTGGAAGATAGGCGAACTCGCGGGTGACCATATCACATGGGGCGACGCCCGGGCGTTGCATGCCGATGATGCCGCTTGACGGAAGAGTGCCACATTGAACGCCCGCTGCCCGTCTTAGGCGTCAAGGTGTCGCTGGCCGATCTTAGAAAAAATGTGATTGATTGACGTTAATAATCGTGGTCGGGGTGAGAGGATTTGAACCTCCGGCCCCTGCCTCCCGAAGGCAGTGCTCTACCAGTCTGAGCTACACCCCGATTAGTGATTGCGTTTGATGGCGAATTCGGCGAGCGCATACATGGCGTCTCGATGAGCTGACGCGGGAACCCCATGTAAAGCGGCGAGTGCTTTTTCCGCCTCCTGCTGCGCCGAGCGCGCAGTGTACGCGATGGCGCCGGTGGATTCAATGGCTTCCGTGACCTGGCGGATCGCGTCGCGGCCGCCGTGTTCGATGGCGTGACGAATCAGCGCCGCCTGTTCCGCGTTGCCATGCCGCATGGCGTGGATCAGCGGCAAAGTCGGCTTGCCTTCCGCCAAATCATCGCCGATGTTTTTACCGATTTCCTCGGGCGCGGCGCTGTAGTCCAGCACGTCGTCGATGAGTTGGAAGGCGGTGCCGAGGTGCATGCCGTAGCGGCGCATCGCCTCGCGTTCCGCCTCGCCCCGGCCGCTCAGCACCGCGCCCAATTCGGCGGCGGCCTCGAACAGCTTGGCGGTTTTGGAGCGGATCACCTCGAGATAACGTTGTTCGGTGGTATCCGGGTCGTGGCAATTCAGCAGTTGCAGTACCTCGCCCTCGGCGATGGTGTTGGTGGCGTGGGCGAGGATTTCCATCATTTCCATGTTGCCCACTTCCACCATCATCTGGAAAGAGCGCGAGTAGAGGAAGTCGCCCACCAGCACGCTGGCCTCGTTGCCCCAAATGGAATTGGCGGTGTCCTGGCCGCGGCGCATCTCCGAGGCGTCCACCACGTCGTCGTGGAGCAGGGTGGCGGTGTGGATGAACTCGACGACGGTTGAAATAGGGATATGATGCGGTCCGTCATAGCCGTAGGCCCGGGCGCTCAAGAGCACCAGGGTCGGCCGCAAACGTTTGCCGCCGCTATTGATGATGTACTGTCCCATCTGATTGATGAGCGCCACCTCGGAGCTGAGCCGCGCCGCGATCAGCCGGTTGACGGCGCTCATGTCCTCGGCCACCAAGGCGTAAACTGCTTGAATATCCATGGCAACTATTTCGTTCTCCCCCGCGGAACGGTGCATGCTAGCGGGGCGCGGCCGGCTTTGCAATTGGTGCGGCTGAGTCCCGGTATTTGACGCTAGGGGGCGTTACGGATAAAATCCCCGCTCTTTAATTACCGAGTTGATCTGTTTTGCCGGGCCGATGCCGGGTAAAACTAACGGAGAACAGTCACATGTACGCAGTTATCGTCACGGGCGGCAAACAATACCGCGTGTCGGAGGGCGAAACCCTCAAGGTCGAGCTGATCGACGCCGAACAGGGCAGCACCGTGGAATTGGATCGCGTGCTGATGGTGGGCGAGGGCGAGAGCGTCAAGATCGGCGCCCCCTACGTGGCCGGCGGCAAGGTCACCGCGACCGTCAAATCCCACGGCCGGGGCGAGAAGATCAAGATCGTCAAGTTCCGCCGCCGCAAGCACCACCAGAAGGTCACGGGACATCGGCAGCACTACACCGAATTGCAGATCACCGGCATTTCCGCGGATTAATTTGAGCAGAGGTCAGTACCATGGCACATAAGAAAGCAGGCGGCAGTAGCCGCAACGGCCGCGATTCCCATTCCAAACGCTTGGGCGTCAAGTGCTTCGGCGACCAGCAGGTCGTGGCGGGCAATATCATCATCCGTCAGCGCGGCACGCGCTACCACGCCGGGGTGAATGTCGGCATCGGCCGCGACCACACCCTGTTCGCTTTGACCGAAGGTAAAGTGAAGTTCGAGACCAAGGGCGCGGACAACCGTACTTTCGTCAGCGTCGTGTCGGCTTAATCCCGGTCTCAAACGCGCTCAGCAAGCCCCGCCGTTACCCCGGCGGGGCTTTTGTTTTACTGAGGCGGTCAATGCCTCAATCCGAGTTTGCTTCGCGCTTGCTACCCATAACCTGCTGCTTGTAACGTGTCCCCATGAAATTCGTCGACGAAGTCACCATCGAAGTCCACGCCGGTAACGGCGGTGACGGCTGCGCGAGCTTCCGGCGTGAGAAGTTCATCCCCTTCGGCGGGCCGGACGGCGGCGACGGCGGCGACGGCGGCAGTGTTTATCTGGTCGCCGACGCCGGCCTCAACACCTTGGTGGATTTCCGCCACACCCGTAAATTCCGCGCCGAGCGCGGCCAGAACGGCATGGGCCGCGACTGCTCGGGCAAGGGTGGCGCCGATAAGCTCATCCCCGTGCCGGTGGGCACGGTAGTCAGCGATCGCGACACCGGCGAGATATTGGGCGATTTGGTCAGCCCCGGCCAGCGTCTGCTGGTGGCCAAAGGCGGCCGCCACGGGATAGGCAACTCTCACTTCAAGAGCAGCACCAACCGCTCGCCGCGCCAGTTCACCAAGGGCACGCCGGGTGAGGTGCGCGACTTGAAAATGGAACTCAAGGTCCTCGCCGACGTGGGCCTGCTCGGTTTGCCCAATGCCGGCAAATCCACTTTGATCCGCTCCATTTCCGCGGCGCGGCCCAAGGTCGCGGATTATCCGTTCACCACCTTGTATCCCAGCCTGGGTGTGGTGAGCGCGGGCCCTCACCGCAGTTTCGTGGTGGCGGATATCCCCGGCCTCATCGAGGGTGCCCGCGGAAGGCGCCGGTCTCGGCGTGCGTTTTCTCAAACACCTGGCCCGCACCCGCTTGTTATTGCATCTGGTGGACGTGGCGCCGCTGGATGACGGCGCCGATCCGGTCCACGATGCGCGGGTCATCGTCGCCGAGCTGGCGAAGTTCAGCCCCGACCTCGCCGTGCAGGCGCGCTGGCTGGCGCTGAACAAACTCGATCTCGTGCCGGAAGACGAGCGGCAGCAGCGTTGCGAGGATATTGTGCAGCGGCTGGAATGGACCGGCCCGGTGTTCCGCATCTCGGCCCTGGCCTCCGAAGGCACCCAGCTGCTGGTCTACAAAATCATGGATTATCTCGAACAGCAGGCGAAGCCGGACGGTGACGCCGCCAAAACATGATGTGATAATCGCGCGGTGATTTTCCGGTGACATGAGGTGGGCGGTTTAAGGCAATGCAATCTCGGCAAGACATCTCCAAGGCGCGGCGCTGGGTGGTCAAAGTGGGCAGTTCCCTGCTCACCGCCAACGGCCGCGGACTCGATCATGAATTGATCGCCGCCTGGGCGGAACAAATCACCGCGCTGCGCCGACGCGGCGCCGAGGTGGTGCTGGTGTCTTCCGGCGCGGTGGCGGAAGGCATGCAGCGGCTGGGCTGGACCCGGCGTCCCCATGCGTTATTTGAATTGCAAGCGGCGGCGGCGGTGGGGCAGATGGGGCTGGTGCAGGCCTACGAGTCCTGCTTCAAGCAGCACGGCGTGCACACCGCGCAAATTCTTCTGACCCACGACGACCTCGCCAATCGCCAGCGTTACCTCAATGCCCGCAGCACCTTGCGCACCCTGCTCAAGTTGGGGGTGGTGCCGGTGGTCAATGAAAACGACACGGTGGCGGTGGACGAGATCCGCTTCGGCGACAACGACACCCTCGCCGCGCTGGTCGCCAATCTGGTGGAGGCGGAAGTGCTGGTGCTGCTCACCGACCAGGCCGGCATGTTCGACCGCGATCCGCGCGCCCATCTCGACGCCCAATTCATCCACGAGGCCCGCGCCGACGATCCCGGCTTGGAAGCGATGGCCGGCGCGGGCGGCGTGGGCAGTTTGGGGCGCGGCGGCATGCTCACCAAGGTGCGCGCCGCGGCGCGTGCGGCGCGCTCCGGGGCCGCCACCGTCATCGCCTATGGCCGCGAACCGCAGATATTGACCCGGCTCGCCGATGCCGAACAGGTCGGCACGCTGTTCATTCCCGCCCGCGAATTGCTGGTGGCGCGCAAGCGCTGGCTGGCGGGGCAGTTGCAGCCACGTGGCAAACTGGTGTTGGACGAGGGCGCGGTGCGGGTGCTGCGCGACGCGGGCCGCAGTCTGCTGCCGGTGGGCGTGCGGCAAGTGGAAGGCCAGTTTTCGCGCGGCGAGCTGGTGGTATGCGCCGCCCCCGACGGCCGCGAGATCGCCAAAGGACTGGTGAATTACAGCGCCGAGGAGTCGCGCAAGATCATGGGCCAGGCCTCGGACCGCATCGAAACCTTATTGGGCTATGTGGACGAGCCGGAGCTGATCCATCGTGACAATCTGGTGTTGATTTAGCGGCGACTATTTGCGGTGGGTGACGCGAGGTAACGCAAAAAGCCGGTCGATACGACCGGCTTTTTTATGCGGCGCTTGCTCCGCCCCGGAGGGCGGAATCACTGATCTCAGGCGGTAGCCGAGAGCGCGCGCAGCCGTTGGTTCAAACGGCTCTTGTGGCGGGCGGCCTTATTTTTATGAATAAGACCTTTGCGCGCCATGGCGTCGATCACCGGCACGGCCGCGGTCAGCGCCGCCTGGGATTGGGTCTGGTCGCCGGTCGCGAGGGTGTTCACCACCTTCTTGATGGCGCTGCGCACGGTGGAGCGTTGCCCCACGTTACGTTGACGGCTTTTTTCTGCCTGCCGGACCCGTTTTTTTGCTTGAGCTGTGTTGGCCAAGGAAAAGCTCCTGAATTCGCAGTAGTACGGAAAGCCGCGTACTATGCGTATTCTCGCCCGGTTTGTCAATGCTCGCGGCGCGCGGCGCGGCCTCGCCGCCGACGCGCCGACAGGGTAAACTGCGGCCGTTTTGTCATAAAAAGCAACCAGGAATCCCCGCCATCATGGCCAAAGGCCTGCTGAAATCCATCGCCAGCGTCAGCGCGATGACCCTCATTTCCCGGGTGCTGGGTTTCGTGCGCGACATGGTCATCGCCCGGGTGTTCGGCGCCAGCGCCGGGGCCGATGCCTTTTTCGTGGCCTTCAAAATCCCCAACTTTCTGCGGCGGCTGTTCGCCGAGGGGGCGTTTTCCCAGGCCTTCGTGCCGGTGCTGACGGAATACAAGACCCGACGCAGTCACGAGGAAGTCAAAGATCTGGTCGATCACGTCAGCGGCGCCTTGGGGCTGGCGCTGTTTTTGGTGACCTTGGTCGGCGTGATCGCCGCGCCGGTGCTGATCATGCTGTTCGCGCCGGGCTTCAGCGCCGACGCCGGCAAGTTCGAGCTGGCGGCGGACATGCTGCGCATCACCTTCCCCTATCTGCTGTTCATCTCGCTCACCGCCTTCGCCGGCGGCATCCTCAACGCCTACGGACGTTTCGCCGTACCGGCCTTCACCCCGGTGTTTCTCAATCTCAGCATGATCGCCACCGCCTTGTGGCTGGCGCCCCATCTGGCGGAGCCGGTGACGGCGCTGGCCTGGGGCGTGTTCATCGCCGGGGTGGTGCAACTGGCGTTTCAATGGCCTTATCTGCGCCAGCTGCGCCTGTTGCCGCGCTTCCGCTTCAAGCGGGCGCATGAAGGCGTGAGCCGGGTGTTGCGTTTGATGTTGCCGGTGATGTTCGGCTCGTCGGTGGCCCAGATTAATCTGCTCATCGATACCGTGATCGCCTCGTTTCTGGTGACCGGCAGTGTGTCCTGGTTGTATTACTCCGACCGGCTGGTGGAATTTCCGCTGGGCGTCCTGGGCGTCGCCCTGGCGACCGTGATCCTGCCCAAATTGTCGCAACAACACGCCGAGGCCTCGCCACAAGCATTCTCCTACACGGTGGACTGGGGCCTGCGCTGGGTGATCGTGGTCGGTGTGCCCGCCACCTTGGGCCTGATGGCCTTGGCCGCGCCGATGCTGGCCACCTTGTTTCACTACGGCGAGTTCACCTTGACCGACGTGGTGAAATCCTCCTATAGCCTGATGGCCTATAGTCTGGGTTTGACCGGTTTCGTCATGGTGAAGATTCTGGCCTCGGGCTTTTACGCGCGCCAGGATACCCGCACCCCCGTGCGTTTCGCACTGATCGCGCTGCTCGTCAATCTGGTTTTGAATCTCATCTTGGTGTGGCCGTTGGCGCACGCGGGTCTGGCGCTGGCCACCTCGCTGGCCGCGTTGCTCAATACCGCGCTGTTGTTGCGCGCCTTGCGGCGCATCGGCGCCTATCAGCCCGAGCCGGGCTGGGGCGCCTTGTTATGGCGGGTGGGCATCGCGGGCGCGACGATGGCGGCGGTCTTGGTGCTAGGTGCGGGCACCGCCGAGGAATGGGCGCAATGGGGGGGAACGGAGCGGGCCTGGCGTCTGCTGATGTGGGTGACGGTGGGCGGGGCAGTGTTCGGCGCGGTGGCCCTTGCGGTCGGCTTGCGGCCGCGCCATCTGCGTCTCCGCGCAGACTGACGGTGACAAGCGCGCCCGGTCCTTTATAATCCATATCCTTTATCCGACGCGGGCGACGATGGAGATCATACGAGGACTGTACAATCTGCGGCGGCGCCCGCGGGGCTGCGTGGCGACCATCGGCAATTTCGACGGCGTACATCTCGGCCATCAGGCGGTGCTCGGTCAGCTGGCGGATCGCGCGGCGGAGTTGAATCTGCCCATGGTGGTGATCACCTTCGAGCCGCAGCCGCGGGAGTTTTTCACTCACGGCGACACCCCGCCGCGACTCACCCGTTTTCGCGAGAAGATGCAGGCCCTGCGGCGTTTCTCGGTGGATAGCGTCGTGTGTCTGCGTTTCGACCGCGCCTTGGCCGCCATGCCCGCCGCGGAATTCATCCGGCGTTTGCTGGTCGATGGTTTGGACGTGCGTTATCTGGTGGTGGGCGACGATTTCCGTTTCGGCGCGGCGCGCGCCGGCGATTTCGCCATGCTGCGCGAGGCCGGGGCGCGGCAGGGTTTTCAAGTGGCGGCCATGCACAGCTTCAGCATCGACGGCGAGCGGGTGAGCAGCACGCGGATCCGCGCCGCGCTGGCGCAGGACGACCTCGCCACCGCCGAGAAATTATTGGGCCGGCCTTATCGCATGTGCGGCCGGGTCGCCCACGGCGACGAACGCGGCCGGACCATCGGCTTTCCCACCGCGAATATTCATTTGCACCGCAAGAGTTCGCCGGTGAACGGCGTGTACGCGGTGGAGATGTTCGGTTTGGAGAACGCGCCGCTGGCGGGCGTGGCCAATGTCGGTACGCGGCCGACGGTGGGCGGCACGCGCAGTCAGCTGGAAGTGCATTTGCTGGATTTCAGCGGCGACATCTACGGCCGTTACGTGCACGTGGATTTTCTGCACAAGCTGCGTCCCGAGCGGCGCTTCGAATCATTGGACGCGCTGGTGGCGCAGATTCGCGCGGACGCGGCGGCGGCGCGGGCCTTTCACGCCGGACGCAGGCAAGAGTGATTGATGCGTGCCTGAGCCGCGCGGTTACACCACCCCGCCCCCGCGGGGCACCCCTCCTCAACGAGGAGGGGAAAAAACCACACTCCCCTCCTTTTCAAGGAGGGGTGGCGGCTTTAGCCGCCGGGGTGGTTAAGGTGTGGCATAGGGTGGTGGAGAAGTGACGGCCTTAGCGTCCGGGCAAGGTGCTACACCACCCCGCCCCCGCGGGGCACCCCTCCTCAACCAGGAGGGGGAAAAATCACACTCCCCTCCTTTTCAAGGAGGGGTGGCGGCTTTAGCCGCCGGGGTGGTTAAGGTGTGGCACAGGATGATGGATAAGTGACGGCCTTGGCGCCGGAAGATGAAACCACGACGTTGGTTTGTATAGAGGTGAAGAGCCGCGACACCAGTCTTTGAGATGGAGTCGCGCCATCACGGGAAAGACCGAAGGAAGCGCTGAATAATTCCATCCTGGAATTTTCAGAGTACGGGAAGCGAAAATGCGATTTTCGCTTCCCGCCATTTTCAATGGTTAACGCCATTGAAAATGGCGGCACATCCGTGCGCCGCGGGAAGCTCTGAATAAATCAGCGGTGCCCTAATGGAAGAAGTTAGGCGATCAGCGCGGCGCGGTAAACGCGCGCCGCGAAACTTTGTCACATTAACTTTGTGCCGAGCATCCCGCCGGAGAACGGCAGTTTTTGTTTTGAATGGATAGACGACGTATGGCTGATTACAAACACACCTTGAACCTGCCGCAGACCGATTTTCCCATGAAGGCGAATCTGGCGCAGCGCGAGCCGGAGATGCTCAAAGAATGGCAGGCGCTGGGTCTGTATCAAAAGCTGCGCGCGGCCCGCGCCGGCGCGCCCAAGTTCGTGCTGCACGACGGCCCGCCCTACGCCAACGGCGAGATCCACATCGGCCACGCGGTCAACAAAGTGTTGAAGGACATCATCGTCAAGTCGCGTTCGATGGCGGGTTTCGACGCGCCGTATGTACCCGGCTGGGACTGCCACGGTCTGCCCATCGAACTGCAAGTGGAAAAAAAGGTGGGCAAGGTCGGCGTGAAGGTGGACGCGAAAACCTTTCGGCAGGCCTGCCGCGATTACGCCGCCGCGCAGGTGGACAAGCAGCGCGAGGATTTCGTGCGCCTCGGCGTGCTGGGCGATTGGCAGCGGCCGTATCTCACCATGGATTTTCGTTTCGAGGCCGACATCATCCGCGCCCTCGGCCGGGTGATCGCCAACGGTCATTTGTATAAAGGTTCCAAGCCGGTGCACTGGTGCAGCGATTGCGGCTCGGCCCTCGCGGAAGCCGAGGTGGAATACGAGGACAAGACCTCGCCGGCCATCGACGTGCGCTTCGCGATTTTGGATGAGCAGGCCTTGTTCGCCCGCTGCAAATACGTGCCCGAACACCTCGGCCACGGCCCCCTGTCGGTAGTCATTTGGACCACCACGCCGTGGACCCTGCCCGCCAATCAGGCGGTGGCCGTGCATCCCGAATTGGAATACGTGGTGGTGCAGGCCGGTCATGAACGCCTGGTGCTGGCCGAGGCGCTGATGAAGCAGGCGTTGGGCCGCTACGGTGTTGAAGAGTATCGAGTGATCGCCACCTGTCTCGGCGCCGACCTGGAAGGTTTGTTATTGCAGCATCCGTTTTACGCCCGCGAGGTGCCGGTGATCGTCGGCGAACACGTTACCACCGAGTCCGGTACCGGCGCGGTGCACACGGCGCCGGGCCACGGTCAGGAAGACTATGTGGTGGGTGTGCGTTACGGCCTGCCCGTCGAAAATCCGGTGGGCGGCGACGGGGTGTTTTTGCCGGGCACCGAACTTTTCGCCGGCGAACATGTGTTCAAGGCCAACGATCACGTGATCGAGATTTTGAAAACCAAGGGCATGCTGCTGCATCACGCGGCCTGGCGCCACAGTTATCCCCATTGCTGGCGGCACAAGACGCCGATCATCTTCCGCGCCACGCCGCAGTGGTTTATCCGCATGGACGCGGTGTACCCTGGCGCTGTAGGGAACGAGCGCCAGGGCATCAGCATGGAGCAGCAGGGCTTGCGCAAACAGGCGCTGGCCGCCATCACCAAGGTGGAATGGCTGCCCGGCTGGGGGCAGGCGCGCATCGAGGGCATGGTGCGCAATCGCCCCGACTGGTGTATCTCGCGGCAGCGCACCTGGGGCGTGCCGATCGCTTTATTCGTGCACAAGGAAACCGGCAAGCTGCATCCGCGCACCGCCGAGCTGATCGAACAGGTCGCGCAGCGGGTGGAGCAGGCCGGCATCGACGCCTGGTTTGATGTGAGCGCGGCCGAGTTGCTGGGCGACGAGGCGGGCAGTTACGACAAAGTGAACGACACCCTCGACGTCTGGTTCGATTCCGGCGTCACGCATGCCGGCGTGCTGGAGTCGCGCGCGGAGCTGGGCGGCGCGCCCGCCGATTTATATTTGGAAGGTTCCGATCAGCATCGCGGCTGGTTTCAATCGTCGCTGTTGACGGCGGTGGCCATGCGCGGCGCGGCGCCGTATCGCGGCGTGCTCACCCACGGTTTCACCGTCGATGCGCAAGGCCGCAAGATGTCCAAGTCGGTGGGCAACGTGGTGGCGCCGCAGAAGGTGGTGAACAATCTCGGCGCGGATATTCTGCGGCTGTGGGTGGCGGCCACCGATTATCGCGGCGAGATGACCGTCTCCGACGAAATCCTGAAACGTACCGCCGATGCCTATCGGCGCTTGCGCAACACCGCGCGTTTTCTGCTCGCCAATCTCCACGGCTTCGACCCCGCCGCGCATTGCGTGGCGCCGGAGGCGATGCTGGAACTCGATCGCTGGGCGGTGGAGCGCGCGCGGCGTTTGCAGGAGCAGGTGATCGCGGCCTACGACAGTTACGAGTTCCATCAGATTTATCAGCGGGTGCACAATTTCTGCGTGGTGGAGATGGGCGGCTTTTATCTCGACATCATCAAGGACCGTCAATACACCACGCAGACGGACAGCGTCGCACGCCGTTCGGCGCAGACCGCGCTGTACCACATCAGCGAAGCGATGGTGCGTTGGCTGGCGCCGATCTTGAGTTTCACCGCCGAGGAATTGTGGCGTTATCTTCCCGGCGCGCGCGGCGCGTCGGTGCTGCTCGAAACCTGGTACGACATACCGGCGATGTATGCCGATGCCGCGGCGGCCGACGCCAGCTTGAACGAGTGGGAACGAATCATCGCGGTGCGCGAGATCGTCGGCAAGGAACTGGAGCGCTTGCGGGTGGCGGGCGGCATCGGCTCCGGTCTGGATGCCGAAGTAGATCTCTATTGCGGCCGCGAATTGCTCGATCAACTGACCCACCTCGCCGACGAGCTGCGCTTCGTGTTGATCACGTCCGAGGCGCGGGTGCACGACAGCAATGCGCCGCCCGCGGAGGCGGCGCATTTCAGCTTGGCGTCGGGCGATGAATTCTGGGTGACGGTGGCGCCGTCGGCACAGACCAAATGCGTGCGCTGCTGGCACCATCGCGCCGATGTGGGCCGTCATGCGGAACATCCGGAGTTGTGCGGACGTTGCGTGGAAAACGTCGCCGGCGTCGGCGAACAGCGGCGGTACGCCTGATGCGCATCTGGTTGACGATAGCCGGGGTGGTTTTGCTGACCGATCAAATCACCAAACAAATGGCCGAGGCCATGCTCTCATTCGGCGAAAGCGTGGCGGTAATGCCATTCTTCAATATTAC
Source organism: uncultured Gammaproteobacteria bacterium (assembly GCA_963729605.1). Classification (GTDB taxonomy): domain Bacteria; phylum Pseudomonadota; class Gammaproteobacteria; order DRLM01; family DRLM01; genus CAKKSB01. The sequence goes on from CAVSNY010000007.1 coordinate 730,814, forward strand.
TCTGGCGTACAACACCGGCGCGGCATTTAGTTTTCTCGCGCAGGCCGGCGGCTGGCAACGCTGGTTTTTCGCGGTGCTCGCGCTGACGGTGAGCGCGGTGATTTTCGTGTGGCTGCGCCGTCTCAAGCCAGAAGAAAAATGGAGCGGGGTGGCCCTGGCCTTGATCCTGGGCGGCGCGCTGGGCAATGTCATCGACCGCCTCCTGTTCGGGCATGTCATCGACTTTCTCGATGTGTATTACACCGCCGACCAATGCATGATCTTGTTCTCGTTCGAACCGGTGGCGGACGGAATGCGCTGTCATTGGCCGGCCTTCAATGTCGCGGATTCGGCGATTTTGGTGGGGGCGGCGATGATGATCATCGACAGCGTGCGCGGTGGCAAAAAGGCTGGGACTTAGGGCCGAAAAGTTTTTTTAGTCGCCAAGGACGCCCAGGAGAAAATTTCCGGATGAGCGAAGCAGATTCGCGGGCTCGGCGTTTTTGCGTATCCCCACATCCTAACCCTCTCGCGCTTGCGGGAGAGGGGGAGTTGGAGGAGAGTGAATTGATCCAGGGGCACGGGCGTATCCTTGGGCGGAAGTTCCTGGGTAGGGTTGGAATCTTTACGCGACGTGATTAGCCTTCAGTGGGGCACGCGGGTTAAAACGGTTACCGGCACCGGCGTTCCTCATTCATCAGTTAAAACCGCCGGTTTAGCCGGTCAGCTTACGCTACCGAATGGCCCCGCTGTACTTTTCCGGTGAGTAAAGGATTTTCGCCTGCATCCCCTCTCCCGCGAGCGGGAGAGGGTGAGGGGGCTCCCCCCGGCGGGAGCCGGAAGTAAGACGCGTCGCTCAACCGGCCCGTCTCCGGGCTTTCAGTCCGCCATTCAACTCCTCCGCTTTAGCCGGGGTCGTTTATTTGAGCTTTCCGGCCCGGGTTTTTACCCGGCGGGAAAACCCAGTACAATAGCCGTCCATTATGTCGAGTAAGCCGCCCATGCAGATCCAGCTTGCCAATCCCCGCGGTTTTTGCGCCGGGGTCGATCGCGCCATCCATATCGTCGAGCGTGCGCTCGAGTTGTTCGGCGCGCCGGTGTACGTGCGGCACGAGGTCGTGCACAACAAATTCGTGGTGGAGGGACTGCGCGCCAAGGGCGTGGTGTTCGTCGATGAATTGGACGAAGTGCCCGACGATAATATCGTGATCTTCAGCGCCCACGGCGTTTCCAAAGCGGTGCGCGACGAGGCGGCGCGGCGCGGCTTGAAGGTGTTCGACGCCACCTGTCCGTTGGTGACCAAGGTGCATCTCGAAGTGGAGCGCCACCGCCGCGCCGGGCGCGAGTGCATCCTCATCGGCCACGCCGGCCATCCCGAGGTGGAGGGCACCATGGGCCAGTGGGAGAAGACGCCGGGCGGCGGCGAGATGTATCTGGTGCAGGACGTGGACGACGCCCGCACGCTGGAAGTGCGCGAGCCCGAGAACATCGCCTTCGTCACTCAGACCACTTTATCGGTGGACGACACCGCCGCGGTGATCGACGTGCTGCGCGCGCGTTTCCCCCGCATCACCGGTCCGCGCAAGGACGACATCTGTTACGCGACGCAGAACCGGCAGGACGCGGTGAAGGCGCTGGCCGATCAATGCGATCTGTTGCTGGTGGTGGGCTCGCCCAGCAGCTCCAACTCCAATCGCCTGCGCGAGCTGGCGATCAAACGCGGCGTGGACGCCTATCTCATCGACGGCGCCGACGAAATCCAAACGGCTTGGCTGCAAGGCAAACAATCCATCGGCGTCACCGCCGGGGCCTCGGCGCCCGAGGTGCTGGTGCAAGAGGTGATCGCCAAGCTGGAAAGTCTGGGCGCCGCCCCCGCCCGCGAGATGAGCGGCCGCGCCGAGACCATCGTGTTTTCACTGCCGAAGGAGTTGAGTGCCTGAGACGGCGTTTCGGCTGTTAAAAATCGCTTCAAGATATCGCTGAAGAGAGCATTGCGGCGTTATACGCCACGGCGTTAATCATGGCGTGCGGACCAGTTGTGGCTTCGTGCGCACAGCGCACAAGACTTCTTTACCAGCAACCGCTGGTCGCCGGACTACGCACATTGGCGGAGGTGATACCGAAGTCGCCACAAGTATCGTGACTTTGGTTACCGTATTTGGTGGCGGTCACTTTGAAGCAGGGCTGGCTGCCGCAACTGGTCAAGGCTGTGCGAACTTGATATATCACGTCATCGGTTAAAGAGTTAAGAATTGATCCATCTTTGCTGAGATAGGCAGTCTCTGTTGGGTACCCAAGATCGGTCATTGATGCGGTATAGGCGCGATTGCTGGCATAAAACCGCTCCTGCCGGGTGGCGGCGTCCAGTAACGCGTTTTTCGCCACGCTGCGGTTGGCCTTGAGTATGTAATTGGTGTAGCTGGCATAAGACAACGTGGCGACGATGCCTAAAATCGCCAGCACAATGACCAGTTCGATCAATGTGAGACCGGCGGTGCGGCGCGGCGGGATTGAGGTTCGCGGAGGATGTCGCATCAGTTGATCTCCACGTAGCCTATGCGGCGGAAAGCAGGAACGCCGACGGGGAGCGGGGCATCGTTGCCGACAGATAAGCTGGCATTTGTCCGATTCACCAGCATTACATAAGTGGATTGGACGATGCGCGCCGCGCCTTGGACATCGATGCCATAGGCCCAAACCTCGTAGGTGAAGATGGACATTTGCGGGGCCCAGGTCGGAGTGCAGGGGGCCGTGACGCCGCCCACGCCGACGTCGGTGCAGCCGCGATACACCACCGCATAACGGCCGCCCGCCGCCGCTGTGCCGAATCCACCAACCCAGGTACCTACTGCACGCGGGTTGCCAGGTAAAGGGTCGGTGCTTGCATAGAAACTGTCGGTGTTGGTAGCTGACCAACCGAAGTTGATTGGGTGGCAATTGTTGCTATTTGGTACGGGCGTACCGCCGGTGCAGGTCATCTGGATGATCTGCTGTTCCCCCGCGTTTAATGCCACCTCCGCTTGCGTATACGCGCTGGTTTGAAAGGCATTATTGGCGGCCATCCGCCATTCCAGGCGGGAGCTGTTCATCACCGCGACGCCGATGAGGGTGATGGCCACCAGCATCATCATGCTGACCACCAGGGCGACGCCGCGCTGAGCGCGCGATGTTTGCGGCGGGGCGGGGCGGTTCGAATCGTTCGTCATGGCCAGGCCTTAATTGCGCAACGCTACGGTGGAGGTGTAGAGCTGACGGCGATAATTGTCGTTCGGCGTGTAAGGGGGAATGTCGCCTAAAGTATAGGTGTTGTTGTTGGTATAACCCGCCTCCGGGCACTCGTCCCGCGCCAATATCCAGAAACGCACCGATACCACGTTATTCCAGTTGGCTACGGCATTGGCATTCACATATTGGTTCACGGAACGATCGGCGTTGGTATCGATGCCGAACTGGAATTGCAGATGCTCCACGCCCAATACCAGCTCGGCCGCCTGGGGCAGACCGTTTGCATCGAGTTCTTCGCGTGTTAAGGCGGGGATGGCCGCGCCGTTACACCTCGCGGTAGTGGAATCTCGTACATAATAGGCATGAGCTGTCACGGCGTGGTCGCTGGAGATGGGGCCGGGGGCGTTAGCAGGAGCGCCCAATGCGATGGTGGCCTGCGTGGGCGTGGTACGTATATACAAGGTGTTGGCGGCAAATACAGTCGTTGGTTGGGGGACGGCGTAGCGTACCGTCAGCACATCGCCGCGCAGCCATGCGGCGGTGATGCAGTCATAACCCGCTGCGCTGTCATTTATGCCGAAGATGGCTTGCTGGGCCATGCGACCCCATGTGTTATCGGCGCTATTGCAGGTGGCGGCCGCTGGCGCTGCACCGGCAGGCGGGCCGAAGGCGCGCATATTGGTCAGCCCCCAATACCCCGCACGGCGGACATCCTGGGTGATGACATCCACCGCGTAACGCCCCGCGTCTTGCAGGCGGGCGAGGCTGGTTTGGATGTCGTAGCTGCGTTTGGCGGCGGCGTAGATTTGACCGATGCCCGCGATCACCAACAACCCCAGCGTCACGGTGACCAGCAATTCAACGAGGGTGAAACCGCGTTGGTGGGGGTGAAGTGAAATGGGGCAGGGGGCGCGCATGATTAGTAGTTGATGATCATGGTCTGGTTTGGACCTTGATCACCCCACCTAATGATCACGGTGTTGGCGCCGATTTCGATCTCCGCATGGGGTAAGACGGGCGCGCCCGCGGCAGCGATCATTTGTGATAATTGATAAAGATCGTATTGCACCATCTGTGCGGGAGTGCAGACTGCCGAGCAATCTTGGTTGGCTGTGCCGGCGGCGGTGATGGTTCCATTATAGGCCCCCGCCCCCGCCGCCCGATTCGCCCGTATCCGCTCAATCGCATCTTGCGCCAAGTGGGTGGCGATGGTGTGATCCTGCGCCTGATTGCTGGCGCGCAGTCCGGCGAATTGCAACCCGGCCAAGCCCAGCAGGCCGATGCTCACGACCACGACGGTGATCAAAACCTCGAAGAGTGAAAATCCCCGGCAGGAGCGATAAGACGATGCGTTGACGAATTCGTGTTTTTTCATGGGTCGCGACGGTCTTGTTTTGCGGCGATCCGCGGCGGGCGTCCGCCCTCTGTTTTTTGCATTCAACCTGAAGCGTTGCGCAATGCGGCGGCGCGTGGCGCCATCTGCGGCGGGGTAATGCTGTCCTGGTGAGTGAGAGGATATCCGTGCCGCCTGCCCAAAGTTTCAGGCTTGCTATAAATAGCATTTTTGCGCCACCATGTCACCTCGCCGGGGGGGCAGCGCGCCGGTTGCGCCGGGCCGATTTTCTTGCCCTGATCCGGTGCCCGTTATGAATGCCCGCCGGTGTCGGACGGATGTTTTTTGCAAGTTGCGGCAGCGCCGCGGGTCTTCCACATGAGTGATTTTATAGTCGTAGGCGCAGGCCTCATCGGTCTGTTGGTGGCCCGTGAGCTGGCCGAGGCCGGCGCGACGGTGGCCGTGGTGGAGCGCGGCGAGCCGGGTAGAGAGGCATCGTGGGCCGGCGGGGGTATCTTGTCGCCGCTCTATCCCTGGCGCTACCCCGACCCGGTGAATGCGCTGGCGCGCTGGGGGCAGGCCTATTTCCCGGGATTGGCGGCCGCCCTCGCCGCGGAGACCGGCATCGATCCCGAATGGACCCCCAGCGGTTTGCTGATGCTGGACACCGGTGAATACGCCGCCGCGCAAGAGTGGGCGGAACGCTGGAATGCGCGGCTCGAGCGGGTGACGAGCGCCGCCCTGGCCGAACTGGAACCCGCATTGACGCCGCCCGCCGGCCCGGCGCTGTGGTGGCCCGACCTGGCCCAGGTGCGTAATCCGCGTTTATTACAGGCCCTGGTCCGCGCTTTGGCTTTGAATAAACGCGTCACCCTCCACGCCGGCCTGGCCGTGACGGGTCTATTGGACGAGGGCGAGGTGGTGCGCGGCGTGCGTGCCGAGGGGCGGGAGCTGCGGGCCGATGCGGTGGTGGTCGCGGCGGGGGCGTGGAGCGCGGCCTTATTGGGGCCGGTGGCCGGCGGTTGGGACATCGCTCCGGTGCGCGGGCAAATGCTGTTGTTTAAAGCCCCGCCTGACTTGGTGCGGCGCATCGTACTGGCGGATGGCCATTACCTGGTGCCGCGCCGCGACGGGCGGGTGCTGGCGGGCAGTACGCTGGAATATGTCGGTTTCGATAAATCCACCACCCCGGCGGCATATCGGGATTTGCATGCGGCGGCGCTGCGATTAGTGCCGGGACTGGCGGATTGCCCGGTCGAGCGGCATTGGGCGGGCCTGCGGCCTGGCAGTCCCGCGGGCGTGCCCTCGATCGGCGCCCATCCCGCGCGGCGCGGTTTGTACGTGAACGCCGGCCATTTCCGCAACGGCGTGGTCACCGGTCCCGCCTCGGCGCGTTTATTGGCCGACCTATTGTTGGGGCGGCCGCCGGTGCTGGATCCGGCGCCGTTCCGTCCCGGCAGTGCGGCGGAGGGGCGGGTCAGGGGCATGATTGGAACGATCGATGTTTGAAGGATCGACGCCGGCGCGGTAATCTATTCGCCGACTCACGTGGTAGGGCATTATGCAAAATTTTCCGTTAGATCTAGATCAAGTGCGAGTCCTGATGCGCCAGCATCACATCTCGCCGACTCAGCAGCGGGTCGAGATCGCCCGCGTGTTGTTCGCCCGTCCCCAGCATCTCTCCGCCGAGCAGGTGCTCAGCCTGGTGAATGACGGGCAGGCGCTGGTATCCAAGGCCACGGTCTACAACACCCTGGGCCTGTTTGCCCGCAAAGGGTTGATCCGGGAAGTGATTGTCGACCCCACCAAAGTGTTCTATGACCCCACTATCGTGCCCCACCATCATTTTTATAACGTGGATAACGGCACCCTCATGGACATTCCCGCCGATGCCGTGGCCCTGGGTGAGTTGCCCCAACTTCCCGCCAACACCGTGGCCGAAGGCGTGGATGTCATCATCCGCGTGCGCGAAACCGCAAGCGCCGAGAAGAGATAAATTTAAAGTCGCGGTCCCGCAGGTTGTGTAAGTCTTTGTGTTTTATTTATACTGCCCCGCCTGCTCCGGGTCGGGACCGGCGTGTTTTTATGTAGAGTCCTTGGGAAATCAGCCGTTGTAGCTCAGTTGGTAGAGCAACTGATTCGTAATCAGTAGGTCGGAGGTTCGATTCCTCTCAACGGCACCATCATCAAATCATAAAAAACCATAGTGCATCCTCTCCTTGAGACGCGGACTCAACAATAAGAGTGAGTCCCTCTGGTGAGTCGCGGGACGTTCAGCTTCCTCTTTTTTGCCCTTCTCTTCCAACAAAGAGCTAGCCCCTCTACTGAGTTGCGGGGTAATTCTCTTGCCGTACGCCCTCCTGCGCCGATCAGTCCGCTTGTTCGAGTTTTTTTCGGGGAAATTGCCAGAAAAATAATTACAAAAATTTCCAATTATTGTATTAAGTTCATGCCGCCCGCCAGTGCCAAATTCAATAAAAACCTTTTTTATCAACGACATAAAATTTTTAAATCACTGGCCGTGATCTTGCAAAAGCAAGCGTGAGATATGAAAACGCGTAGCGTATTGAATTGATATTCAAATCCATCGCTGTGCGTTCATCTTTCCAAGCCTCGGTTCACGGGCATCAACCCATGGAAGAAATACGTATGAATACACTCGCAAGTTTTAATTCACATCGACCCAAAAAAGGGGTGTTGGCTACAGTCATGGCCGGCATCGTGCTCTTCATGGCGGGTTGCGCGAGTATCCCTCCGCCGACGGATCAGCTGGCGGTGACCAAGGCGGCGGTCGCGGATGCGTCGGCCAGCGGTGCGAATGAATTCGCGCCCGTGGAACTTAAATCGGCGATGGACAAGCTGAGCGAAGCTGAGCGCGCCATGGCCGAGAAGAAATATGCGCAAGCCAAACGTCTGGCGGAAGAAGCTCGGTTGGCCGCCAAGCTGGCGGAGACTAAAACCCATACCGCCAAGGCTCAACGGGCGGTTGAAAACGCCCAGGAATCCAATCGCATTCTCCGCGAGGAGTTGCAGCGCGCCGCCCCGGCAGCGCAGTCGGCGCCGTAAGCGTTGTCATCGTCAGAAATGAACTTGAAGGGATATGCCATGAAAAATGTTCACACCTCATTGGCGCTGGTTTGCGCCGCCGTTATGCTGGTGGCTTGCGGGACGGCGCCGAAACATCCGGTATTAGAAGAGGCCCGCAGCGGTTACAACACGGCGCAAAGCGACCCTACTGTCACCAAGCTCGCCGCACTTGAATTACAAGAGGCGGGTAAGGCCGTGGAAAATGCCGAGCGGGCCCACGCCAAAGGCGAAGACAAAGAAGTGGTCGATCACCTGGCGCTGGTCGCCAAACAACGGGTCTTGATCGCGCAGGAAATCGCCAAGCAAAAAACCACGGAGGCGGAGGTGGCGAACGCAAATCTCGAGCGCGAAAAAGTGCGTCTCGAAATGCGCACCGCCGAGGCCGAAGCCGCCAAACAGAAGGCCGCCGCCGCCGAAGCGGCCACGCAACGGTTGAACGAACAACTGGCCGCCGCCAAAGATGAACGGGAGCGGGAGCGGGAACGGCTGAGGCTGGAGGCGCAGGCGGCCGAGGCGAAACAGCAGGCTGAACTCGCGCAGCAAAGCAGTTCGCAAAAGGAAGCGGAGCTGGAAGCGATCAATGCCAAACTTAAACAGATGGAGACGGAGCTCAACGAGCTGAATGCCAAAAAGACCGAACGCGGCATGGTGATCACCCTCGGCGATGTGCTGTTCGACACCAATAAATCTCAGCTCAAGGCGGGCGGTATTCGCAATCTGGAAAAATTGGCGGCCTTTTTCAATGAATATCCGGAGCGCAAGGCGCTCATCGAGGGCTTTACCGATAGCACCGGCGATGAGAATTACAATCAGCAGTTGTCCGAACGGCGCGCCAACGCCGTACGTACCGCCCTCGTCGAGATGGGGATCGGCGCCGAGCGCTTATCCACCCGCGGTTACGGCGAGAATTTTCCCGTCGCGGGTAATGACACGGCCGCTGGTCGGCAAATGAACCGGCGCGTGGAAATCGTCCTTTCCGACGATCAAGGCAATGTAAAGTCGCGTTGATAAATTGATAAATTGATAAATTGATAAATTGATAAATTGATGAATTGATGAATTGATGAATTGATGAATTGATGAATTGATGAATTGATGAGTTGATGAGTTGATGAGTTGATGAGTTGATGAGTTGATGAGTTGATGAGTTGATGAGTTGATGAGTTGATGAGAAATTACGGCCTGTCTCACCATCAGAAAAGATATTCAAGCAATGGATCGGTATTCCCTCTCCCGCAAGCGGGAGAGGGTAAGGGTGAGGGCGTCACACAATGACCGCATCACTCCGGGCTTACCTTATTTTTCTCTCCCTCACTGGCGGTTGTGGTCCCTTGCTGCGCTTTCCCGCCCGCGGAGAGGGATGTGTCCCGGGATTCTTTCAGCGTCGGGTGGACCGCAGGTTTGGGCTACCCGGCTGTTCACGCTTCCGCAAATCGCAACAGGCCTTTCAAGCCGCCGTTAACGGTCCGTGGAAAATAAATCATCGTCATGGGTGGCCGCACACCCCCCTGCCATTCTCAAGTCGATTTTGAGATAGGTTCTAGTTATCCCCTGATCAAGGAGCTTCGCCGGCTTGCGCGACCTCGCTTTGGGCGAAGGCGCGGAGCTCACGCACGGCGACACTGAGCATGGCCAGATCGCTTTTTCCGCCGGCGCGGATGTCGGCGAACAAAGCGCGGCAATGCTCGATGCCCACCTTGTTGCGTTCCATCCAGGCGGCGACGCGTTGCTCGCTGCTTTTAATGGTTCGCGTGGTGGTCAAGGCGTCCTTGGTGAGGACGCGCAGCGCGTTATATAACTCATCCATCAAGCCGATGCGGGCACGCCGTTGCCAGATATCGCGGCGGGGCAGGGCATGCACACTCTCCTTCAACCAATGCAATTCCAAGGCGGAATTGAGCGTGAAATACAGCTCGGCGGCGCGCGCGATCTCGCTGCCGGTCTCCATCGCCACTTCGGTCAAATCCAGCGCGGCGTACAAGGCGTCGAGCCCGGCGACGCGCAAGGCCAGTTCCTTGGGCACCCCCAGCGCTTGCCAGTGGCGCACCTGCTTTTGCAGCGCATGACGTTCCGCTTCTTTCGCCAAGCGAGTGAGCCGCGCGGCAAGCGTGGTGACTTGCGGCGCGTAACGCTCGATGGTGGCGGCGATGTCCAGCGGCGTGCGGCGATGGCGCAACAGCCAGAGGGTGGCGCGATCCAGCAGACGGCGGCTCTCGCTGAACAGTTCGATCTGGGTGCCGGCACTCACTTGATTATCCAAAGACTCGACGGCCTGCCACACGGCGCGGATGTCGAAAATTTCCCGCGCGGCGGTATAGGCGCGCGCGATGTCCGCCGGATGGCGGCCGCTGGCGTCCTGCATGCGCAGCCAAAAAGTGCTGCCCATGCGATTGATCATGCCATTGGTGATCTGAGTGGCGATGATCTCGCGTTTGAGCGGGTGGTTTTCCATTTGCGCGGCGTAACGCGCACGCAGCGGCGCCGGAAAATAACTGGCCAATTCGTGGGAGAGGAAGGGGTCTTCGGCGATGTCGGCGGTGAGCAGCATTTCCGATAGCCGAATCTTGCTGTAAGCGAGCAAGGTGGCGAGCTCGGGACGGGTGAGCCCCTCTTGGGCGTTTTCGCGTTCCGCGAGCTGTTCATCGCCGGGTAGGAATTCCAGCTTGCGTTTCAGCCGGCCTTCTTTTTCCAGGAGGCGGATCAAGCGCGCATGGTCGCCGAGCAGCAGCGGCGCGTGTTGCGCGGCGACGCTGAGCGCCTCGGATTGCAGATAGTTGTCGCTGAGCACCAGGTCCGCCACTTCTTCGGTCATGTCGGCCAGCAGGCGGTTGCGCTGCTTGAGCGTCAGGTCGCCGTTGGCCACCACTTGGTCGAGCAGAATTTTGATGTTCACTTCGTGATCGGAACAGCTCACGCCGCCGGAGTTGTCGATGGCGTCGGTGTTGATCAGCCCGCCGCGGCGGGCGAATTCTACTCGCGCCAATTGGGTGAAGCCGAGGTTGCCGCCTTCGCCCACCACTTTGCAGCGCAGTTCCGCGGCGTCGATGCGCAAGGCGTCGTTGGCGCGGTCGCCGACATCGGCGTGGGTCTCGCCGCTGGCTTTGATGAAAGTGCCGATGCCGCCGTTCCACAATAAATCCACCGGCGCGCGGAGTATGGCCTGGATGAGTTCGTTGGGCGCGAGCTGCGCGGCCTCGATGCCGAGCGCGCGACGCGCCGCCTCGCTTAACTGAATGAGCTTGGCGCGCCGCGAATAGACGCCGCCGCCGGCCGAGATCAGCGCCGGATTGTAATCCGACCAATTGGAGCGCGGCAGTTTGAACAAGCGCCGCCGTTCTTCCAGGCTCGCCGCGGCGTCGGGATCGGGATCGATGAAGATGTGGAGATGATTGAAGGCGGCGATCAGGCGGATGTGCGGCGACAGCAGCATGCCGTTGCCGAACACGTCGCCGGCCATGTCGCCGATGCCCGCCACCGTAAAATCCTGGCGTTGAATGTCGCGGCGCAGTGCGCGGAAGTGCCGCTTCACGCACTCCCAGGCGCCGCGCGCGGTGATGGCCATTTTTTTGTGGTCGTAACCGCTGGAGCCGCCGGAGGCGAAGGCGTCGCCCAGCCAAAAGCCGTAATCGGCGGAAATGGCGTTGGCGATGTCGGAGAAGGTGGCCGTGCCTTTGTCGGCGGCGACCACCATATAGGGATCGTCGCCGTCGTAACGCACCACCTGCGGCGGCGGGATGAGCGCGCCCTTGACCAAATTATCGGTGAGGTCCAGCAGGCCGGAGATGAAGCTGCGGTAACAGTAGATCACTTCATCTTGGATGGCGTCACGGTCGTCGCCCGTGGGCAGCCGCTTGGGAAAGAAACCGCCTTTGGCGCCCACCGGGACGATCACGGTGTTCTTCACCATCTGCGCCTTCATCAGACCGAGCACCTCGGTGCGGAAATCCTCGCGGCGGTCCGACCAGCGGATGCCGCCGCGCGCCACCGGTCCGCCGCGCAGGTGCACGCCTTCCACGCGCGGCGAGTAGACGAAGATCTCGAACATCGGCCGCGGCAAGGGCAGATTGGGAATCTGCGCCGGATCGAATTTGAAGGACAGATAGGATTTGTGCTGACCGTTGGCGGCGGTCTGGTAGTAGTTGGTGCGCAGCATGGCCTGGATGAGGGCGAGGAACTGGCGCAGGATGCGGTCCTCGTCGAGATTGGCGACCGCGGACAGATGTTTTTCGAGCGCGGCGCCGATGTCGGCACCGCGCGCGATGGCGTTTTCCCGGCCGCGCGGATCGAAGCGGGTCTCGAACAATTCCACCAGCAAGGCGGCCACCCGCGGATTGTTGGCCAGGCTGTGTTCCATATAGGCCTGGCTGAAGGGCGTGCGGGTCTGCAGCAGATATTTGCAGAGGGCGCGCAACACCACCACGCCGCGCCAGGGCAGGCGCGCGGCGAGCACCAGTTGATTGAAGCCGTCGCTCTCCATGGCGCCGCCGCAAATTTGCGCGAAGGCGTCTTGGAAGAGGTCTTTTACTTCCATGACGTCCACGCTGTGTTGCGCGCCCACGGTCATATCGAAATCCAATATCCAATACGGGCCGCCGGAACGGGGGGTGATTTCGTAAGGCCGCGCGCTCAATACCCGCAAGCCCATGCGCTCGAGCATGGGCAGGACGTCGGAGAGCGCCATGGGCCGCTGGTGGCCGAAGACCTTGAAACGCAGCAGCTCGCCGCCTTCCTCGAGCGGGCGGTACAAATGGGTGGCGAGCGGCTGATCGGCGCCGATGCCTTCCAGCCGTTGAATGTCGAGCACCGCGCTGCGCGGGGAAAAATCGTCGCGATAGGCGGGCGGAAAGGCGTCGCGGTAACGTTGATGGAGCCGGGTGCCGGCCTCTTCGCCGACGTGTTCGTGGAGGACGCCGCACAAGACGTCCTGCCAGGACAACATGGCCTCCACCATGCGCGCCTGCAGTTGGGCGACGTCGTAGTCGGGGACATGCTCGGGGCGGGTGCGGATGATGAAATGCACCCGCGCCAGCGGTGATTCGGAGATCTGGATGTTGAATTCCGCGCTTTGTCCGTCGAGGGCGCTCAGCAAAATATCCTGGATGCGGCGGCGCAAATCGGTGTGATAACGGTCACGCGGCACATAGACCAGCGCGGTGATGAAGCGGCCGAACAAATCCTTGCGCATGAAGAGTCCGAGGCGATGGCGTTCCTGCACTTGGAAGATGCCGGTGGCCACCTCGTACAATTCCTGTTCGGTGAACTGAAACATCTCGTCGCGCGGAAAGGTGTCGAGGATGTGGACCAGCGCCTTGCGGCCGTGGCTGGCGGGCGGGTAGCCGGCGCGGTCGACGACGTAGCGGACCTTTTTGCGGAGGATGGGGATGTCGCTGGGCCGCGCGCTGTAGGCCAGCGAGCTGTACAGGCCGAGGCAGCGCCATTCGCCGATCACCTCGCCCGCGTCGTCGTAGCGTTTTATGCCGAGATAATCGAGGTGCACCGGCCGGTGCACCGTGGAGACGCTGGTGGACTTGGTGATGATCAGCAGGGTGGGCAGGCGGGCCAGGGCCCGCAACGGCGGCGGGATCTGCGCGAAGCTCTGCGATTCGCGCGCCGGATCGTCGCTGCTGTCGCGCAATACCCCCAGGCCCGAGCCGGGGACCTGGCGCAGCACATCCTGACCTTGTTCGTTCACCAAGTCATAGGCCCGGAAGCCGATGAAGGTGAAGTGATGGTTGTTCACCCAGCGCAGGAAATGCAGCACTTCCTGCTGGTCTTCGGGGTCCACCGGCAGACTGCGCGGCTCGAGAGAGGTGATGATGGCGGCGATGCGTTCGCGCATGGCGGCCCAATCGTCGACCACCGCGCGCACGTCGCTCAAAACCCGCCGCAGTCCGTCGCGCAGCTGCTGCAATTCGGCGGCGCCGGTTTGACGGGTGATCTCGAAACGCATCACCGCCTCCGGCGCGCCGTCCGTCCCGCCGCCAAGGCGGGGCAATACGGCGCGGAGCAGCCCCGCCTCGTTACGGATCATGCGCAGCACCGGGTGCAGCGAAAAGTGCAGGGTGTAGCCCTGGCGCAGCAATTCCATGCTGAGCGAATCCACCAGAAACGGCCGGTCGTCGCACACCACCTCGACCACGGTATGGGTGGATTGCCAGCCGTGTTCTTCGTAACGGGGGTTGTAGACGTGCACCAGGTCTTCGTCGGCGCGGCGCTGGCGCGCCAGCTTCCAATGGCAAAGCGCGGCGCCGTAGAGGTCTTCCACCGGGCGTTCCAGCAGGTCGTCGCTGTTGCCGGCCTCGTAATAAGGGCGCGCGAAATCGGCCGCCTGTTCAGCCTCCGGTGCGCCGAGCCGTTCTTGAATGAGCGCGGCGATGCGCTCGAGCAGGGCGGTTTTATCCTGACTGGGGTTAAGGCTCATGCGAGTTCCTTCCACACATCGGCCAAGTGTGCCTTGAACCGCGCGAATAGCCAATGAGCGCGGTCTTGCGGCGTGATGCGCCGGCCAAGATTTTCACTGTTATTTTTCGCGTGCGCCATTGCCGACGTTATCGTCATGCCGCCGCGAAAAATCAAGCGGAGCCGCCCGCCGTCGACGGCGCGGCTCGCTATTGGGGGGCGCTTTCTGAGAAAATGAGCGCCCCGGCCGCCGGCCTATGCGCGGCCGGGGCGGAATTTTTATAAACCACCGACTCAAAGGAAGCCGATATGACGCCATTAGTGGGTCTCATCATGGGTTCAAAGTCCGATTGGGACACGCTGCAACACGCCGCGGCCACCCTCGACCAACTGGGCGTGCCCTTCGAGGCGCGAGTGGTGTCGGCGCACCGCACCCCCGATCTGTTGTTCGACTACGCCGCCGGCGCGGAGGCGCGCGGCCTGGAGCTGATCATCGCCGGTGCCGGCGGCGCGGCCCATCTGCCCGGCATGGTGGCGGCCAAGACCGTGCTGCCGGTGTTGGGTGTGCCGGTGCAGTCGCAGGCCCTCAACGGCATGGACTCCCTGTTGTCCATCGTGCAGATGCCGGCGGGGGTGCCGGTGGGTACCTTGGCCATAGGCAAGGCCGGTGCGATCAACGCCGCCTTGCTGGCGGCGGGCATCCTCGGGGCCAAACATCCGAATTTTCGCGAGGCGCTGCGCCGATTCCGGCAGGACCAGACCGCCGCGGTGCTGGCCAAGCGCGATCCGCGGGAGCAGCCTTGATGCGCTTGGGTATCGTCGGCGGCGGGCAACTGGCCCGCATGCTGGCCTTGGCCGCCGCGCCGCTCGGCGTGCGCTGCCGCATCCTCGAACCCGCCGCCGATGCCTGCGCCGCGGTGGCGGCCGAGCACATCCGCGCGCCGTATGATGACGCCGCCGGTCTGCGGCATCTGGCGGAAGGCGCCGACTGCATCAGCTTCGAATTCGAAAACGTGCCGGTGGCCAGCCTGGATTATCTGGTGGACCATGCGCCGGTATTTCCCTCGCCCAAGGCGCTGGCCACCGCGCGCGATCGTTTGATCGAAAAAAACCTGTTCCGCGAGCTCGGCATACCCACCGCCGAATTTCGCGCGGTCGACAGCCGCGCCGACTTGGACGCGGCGGTCGCGGCCTTGGGCCTGCCCGCGGTGTTGAAGACCCGCACCTTGGGTTACGACGGCAAGGGCCAGGCCGTGCTGCGCGACGCGGCGGACGCGGCGGCGGCATGGACGACACTGGGCGGTGTGCCGCTGATCCTCGAGGCCTTCGTGCCCTTCGCGCGCGAGGTGTCGGTGATCGCGGTGCGCGGGCGCGCCGGCGACAGCGCGTTTTATCCGCTCAGCGAGAACACCCATCGCGGCGGCATTCTGCATCTCTCGCTCAGTTGCGCCGATGATCGCATGCAGGCCCCGGCGCAGGATTACGCGCATCGTCTGCTCGACGCATTGGATTACGTCGGTGTGCTGGCCTTGGAGTTGTTCGAGGCCGACGGAAAATTACTGGCCAATGAATTCGCGCCGCGGGTGCACAACTCCGGGCATTGGACCATCGAGGGTGCCGAGACCAGCCAGTTTGAAAATCATCTGCGCGCGGTGCTGGGCCTGCCGCTGGGCCGCACCGAGGCGCCGGGCTGTTCGGCCATGGTGAATTTCATCGGGCGCATGCCGCCCCGCGAGGCGGTGTTGCGCCTGCCCGCCGTGCACTTGCACGATTACGGCAAAGAGCCGCGCGCCGGCCGCAAAGTCGGTCATGCCACCTTGCGCGCGGCGGACGCGGCGAGTCTGCGGGCGGCCTTGCCGGAGTTGCTCGCCTTGGCCGAGAGGGATGTGCTTTAACGAAAATGTCGAAAAGATTTCTGGGCCGCCCAGGCGCGAAGGGCGCCAAGAAAAAATTTCTTCCATGCACGAAAGTGTGAGCCGTCTGCCGCGAGGTGAATCAATCTTCAACCCGGCGTTTGAAACTCAAAGTTCCCAGCCCTCGGAAGGGCAGGGTTAGGGTGGGGGTAGAATGGCGGGCATTTCACCCCCATTCCAAGCTTCCCCGCAACGGGGTCGTTTGCTTCATCTCTGGATTGCCGGGTTAATGGTGGTTTCTTCAGTGCGGCAAGTACGCGCCCATGCCGGCCGATAACGTGGACAAGACATTCCATTTCGCGCGAGCGATTCATTTCATCCGCAGTCGGGAGACGATATGAAAATCGGCATACCCAAAGAAATCAAAGATCATGAATTCCGCGTCGGTGTGACGCCGTCCGGCGTGAAGGCGCTGGTCAAGGCGGGTCACGAGGTGTCGGTCGAACATGCGGCGGGCGCCGCCATCGGATTTTCCGATGCGTTGTATCGCGCGGCGGGCGCCGTTGTGGCGAGCCGGGACGAAATCTACGCCTGCCCGCTGATCGTGAAGGTGAAAGAGCCGCAGCCCGGCGAGTTTTCTCTGTTATGGGAAGGCCAGGTGTTGTTCACTTATCTGCATCTCGCGCCGGACCCGATACAGACCCGGGCTTTGGTTGAACGCAAGGTAGTGGCCATCGCCTACGAGACGGTGACGGACAGTCACAATAATCTGCCGCTGCTGGTGCCCATGAGCGAAGTGGCGGGACGCTTGGCGATACAGGCCGGCGCGCATGCCTTGCAGATGATCAACGGCGGTGGCGGCGTGCTGCTGGGCGGGGTGCCCGGTGTGCCGCCGGGTAAGGTGGTGATCGTCGGCGGCGGCATCGTCGGCACTCAGGCCGCGCGCATGGCGCTGGGTCTCGGCGCCGATGTGACGATACTCGATGTAAATCTGGAGCGGCTGCGCCAGCTCGACGATTTGTTCGGCCCGGCGCTCAAGACCGCTTACTCGGACAGTGATGCCGTAAGTGAGTTGACGGCGCAAGCCGATTTGGTGGTGGGCTCGGTACTCATTCCCGGCAAGCAGGCGCCCAAGCTCATCACCCGCGAACACATCAAACACATGAAGCGCGGCGCGGTGCTGGTGGACGTGGCCATCGACCAGGGCGGCTGCGCCGAGACCTCGCGGCCGACCACCCATTCCGATCCCACCTACATCGTCGATGGCGTAGTGCATTACTGCGTCGCCAACATGCCCGGCGCGGTGGCGCACACCGCCACCGGCGCGCTCACTCACGCCACTCTGCCTTACGTAATGCAACTCGCCAACAAGGGTTGGCGGCAAGCCTTGCGCGACAACCCCGGTTTGCGCGAAGGCTTGAATGTCTGCGCGGGGCAGGTGACCAATCGCCACGTGGCGCAGGATTTGGGGTATGAGTATGTGGGGGTGGAGCGGGTGTTGAGTTAGCCATCTGTTGGATAAGATCTAATGTTTCTTCTCAATGCGGCTACCATGTCTTCGCGCATCAGCGCGTAGACATGGTGAGTATCGCGAACTTCATCAATCCCGAATGTGGCGCGGTTTGTTCGCATTTGAAGATAATTATTGATATATGAATATTGCGGCTGTTCAGCCCGCTGCTCAAGGTTACCAGCGCGCACTTGAAATTCACATTGTCGTGGGTCTGGTCGTAATAAATGTAAGCAGGTCAGACTGAAAGTTATAAACTTGCGCATCGACTTGCCAATTAAACCATCATCGAGAAGCGCTCAGGCTTGACTTATAATTTAATGGAAGCCTATCCTCAGTTAGTCAGCGGCGGAATAATCAACATGCCACACAGTAGGCGCTATATATTTAATATCCTATTGCTGACCGTTATTGCCTTAATGATGGGATGCGCTAACAAGCCCGTCGCCGTGACAGATCTGCCTCAAAGCGAAGATGCTCATTGCCGCGAACAAGGTTTTGCCGCTGGCAACTTAGATTATTGGGCGTGCCGAGAACGCACTCATATGTTGCGCGTTATGAAGACTAAACATAGTGAAAAATGGGCTGAATGGCTTACTCTCCATGGGCGTTACTTATCGATTGTGGGCGCGGGTGGTAGCGTAGCTGGCTGCGGTGGACTCTCAGCCCTTGCGTTGAGCGGTTACGCAAACAGAGGGGGAGGTAATCCGGTCCCTTACGACTCATGGTCAGTGAATGGCTCTAGCATTTGTTAGCTCAGAGCGCACACGACAATATCACTCCCACTTTCTGCGATACATATTAAGTAAACAGCTTACATAACGCATAATGTAAAGCCTCAATTAAACCATGGCATCGCGCAGAATGTTTGGTGTTGCTTTCAGCTTGCAAAATGCAGGTGTAGCTTAAGATGGATCATAAAGAAATCTGGGGTGCCTTCGTTGCATCAGACTACTCAATTTTCAAACGCGTAATTCGTAAGGCGCCAATAAGCGAAGCGCGCTACGTCGGATGTTGGCGTGGCCTTCAGCTCCTTGTTGTACTGAATGGAGTCTCGCCCCACGGGCGAGATACTTTCTTTTGCGCGGCCAAAAAAGTGCCCAAAGAAAAGGCCGCCCGTCGGTGATGTTTTGCACGTCGCGCGGAATTCCCTGGGCGCTTCGGGTGGAACGGGGTTTCAGAGAGGCCGGGCCTGGCTGTCTGAAAAAAGCCCATCATCCGTGGCTTCGTCCCTAGGGCCTACTCCGCGCCATTCAGCAGTGCTCGGCGCTGCGATGGGAATTTGAATCAACCCCAGTACGCTCGGCGTAAAAAAATAAATGCAGAGTGGTTAGGCCGAAGACCGTAACCCACCAGCATCGCGCAGCCACTCATCAATCATCACAGTAAGGAGCGTCTGACGGCGCGAATTGGTAGGTTACGCTTCGCTAACGCTCTACGATTTGTGCTCAACCCAACAAGCGCTGCGCCATCAAATCCCAGTCCACCAGTTTCCAGAAATTTTCGAGATACGCGGCGCGGGCGTTGCGGTAGTCGATGTAATAGGCGTGTTCCCATACGTCGCAGGTGAGCAGGGGTTTGTCGCCGCGCACGATGGGGGTGTCGGCGTTGCTGGTGTTTTCTATCACCAAGCGGTTGTCGCTTTTTTTCACCAGCCAGGTCCAGCCGGAACCGAAGTTGCCGAGCGCGGCTTGGGTGAATTGTTTTTTGAATTCCTCGACGCTGCCGAAGTGTTTTTTGACCGCCATCGACACCGGACCGATCGGTTCGGCCATCGCGCCGGGGGTGAGGCAGGTCCAGTAGAAATTGTGGTTCCACACCTGGGCGGCGTTGTTGAAGAGCGGCCCTGTGGCTTGCTTGACGATGGCCTCCAGCGTCATATTCTCGAATTCGGTACCCGCCACCAGTTTGTTGAGATTGTCTACGTAGGTGCGGTGATGTTTGTCGTAGTGATATTCGAGGGTTTCGGCGGAGAGATACGGCGCCAGCGCGTCTTTGGCGTAAGACAACGCGGGGAGTTGGAAGGCCATGGGGATAATCCTTGTTATGAAAAAGGTGGGGCTTAATTTAACAAGTCCCGGATGTCGCGAAAATAACACAGGGAAGGGGGGTAGTAAATGAAGCGGGATCGCGGGCGGTGGGTGTGGGCGGCTTGCTTGATATTGTGGGCGCCGATCGGTGGGGCGGAGGAGGCTTTGCTCGCGGTGGCCAGCAATTTCACCGGCACGGCGCGGGAACTGGTCGCGGATTTCGCGGCGGACGGCGGCCACCGATTGCAAATCAGCAGCGGTTCCACCGGCGTGTTGTATGCGCAGGTCGGCAACGGCGCGCCCTTCGATATTTTTCTCGCGGCGAATGACAGCGAACCCGCGCGTTTAGTGAAGGAGGGCCGCGCCGTGGCGCCGTCTTTTACGTATGCGATCGGGCGTTTGGTCGTGTGGAGCGCCGACGCCGAATTGATTCGCGGCGACTGCGCGGAGGTGCTGGCCCGGCTTGATGCGCGGCATGTCAGTTTGGCCAATCCCCGGCTGGCGCCGTATGGCGCGGCGGCGATGGCGGCGCTCACGCGGCTGGGTTTGCGGGAACGGTATGCGCCACGCTTGGTGATGGGTGAAAACGTGGCGCAGGCATTTCAATACATCGCGACCGGTAACGCGGCCTTCGGTTTCGTCGCGCGGGCGCAACTCGTCGGCTTGCCGGCCGCGCGGGCGGGCAGTTATTGCGAGGTGGACCCGGCGCTGCATCCGCCTATCTTGCAGCAGGCGGTGTTGCTCAAACGCGGTGTGGGCAAGCCGGCGGCCGAGGGATTCGTAAAGTATTTACGCGGGCCGCGCGCCGCGACGATCATCCGGCGCGCGGGTTACGATTTGCCTTGACGTGTTTTTTTAAGGAGGCGCTGAATAATTCCTTCCGGGAATTTTCAGGGCGCGGGAAGTGATAAAGGTGATTGTTGCCGCCCTTCATTTTTTAACGGCTAACCCCATTGAAAAAAATGGCGGCACCGCCCTGTGTCGCAAGCGTCTTTAAATAAATCGGCCGTTCCTTAACACCCCGCGTTCCGAGGGTGGGATGACCAGTCCTGCGAGCGGGAAAGTTGTTGCGCGGTCATGTCCCGTTCCAAGGCGTCGCGGTAGGCGAGGGCCAGGCGGTGGCCCTGGGCGGCGGCCAGGCTGTACCAGAGGTGGGCATAGTCGGGATAGGCCGGCATGGACATGGGGCGGTTTTTGGTGGCGCGGAAACCGTACAGCTGGCCGAGCTGGAATTGCGCGCCGGCATGACCGTTGAGCGCGGCCTTGCAGAACCAGCCGCGGGCGACGGTTTCGGTGTGGCCGGGACCGAAGCCGCAACAATAAGAGAGGCCCAGTTGATATTGGGCTTCGCTGTCGCCCTGCTCCGCGCGTTGCTGCAAGTCGGCGCGTTTGAGCTGTTCGACGTCGAACTGGGCGCTTTTGCCGCCGCCGAAGTACGAACAGCCGCCGAGGAGTGCGCCGATCAACAGCAGTATGAGGGTGCGTGCAGGCATGGCCGGTCTCCCGTGGTGATGCGCCACAGCCTAGCATAGCGGCCACGCTTCCGGTAATGCCGCGCGGCGCTTAAGATACACGCTCGCTGAACCGGGGCCATCACCGCCCTTTTTGCAGACCGGGAGACGATCATCAGTTACGCTTTATTACGTCCTTTCTTATTTCGGCTCGACGCCGAGACCGCTCATCACTGGACCCTCGCCGCGCTGAAGGGCGCGCATCGTCTGCATCTGCTCGGCGCCGGCGGTGTGCCGGCGTCGCCGCGTCGCGTGATGGGCCTGGATTTCCCCAACCCGGTGGGGCTGGCGGCCGGGCTGGATAAAAACGGCGATTACATCGACGCCTTGGCCGCGCTGGGCTTCGGCTTCATCGAGGTCGGCACGGTGACGCCCCGCCCGCAGCCCGGCAATCCGCGGCCGCGCTTATTCCGCCTGCCCGAGGCGCGGGCCATCATCAATCGCATGGGTTTCAATAATCAAGGCGTCGATTATCTGCTGGCGAAGGTGCGGCAGGCCCGTTACCGCGGCGTGCTCGGCATCAACCTCGGCAAGAACGCCGACACGCCGGTGGAGCGGGCGGCGGACGATTACCTCATCGGTCTGCGCAAGGTATATACGGCGGCCAGTTATGTGACGGTGAACATCTCCTCGCCCAACACCGCCAATCTGCGCAGCCTGCAGGAGGGCGCCGCCCTCACCGCCTTGCTGGGCCGCTTGAAACAGGAGCAGCGGGTGCTGGCCGAGCAGCACCAAAAATACGTGCCGCTCGCCGTGAAGATCGCCCCCGACCTCGGCGCCGAGGCGGTGGCGGAGATGGCGGCGGTGATCCGCGAGTCGGGCATCGACGCGGTGATCGCCACCAACACCACCCTGGCGCGCGAGGCGGTGGCGCAGCTGCCCCACGGTGGGGAAACCGGCGGTTTGAGCGGCGCGCCGCTCACCCGGCGCGCCACCGAGGTGGTGAGCCAATTGCACGCCGTGTTGCGGGACACGGTGCCCATCATCGCCGCGGGCGGTATCATGGACGGCGCCGACGCCGTGGCCAAGCTGCGGGCCGGCGCGTCGCTGGTGCAGGTCTACAGCGGCCTGATTTACCGCGGTCCGGCCTTGGTGCGGGAGGTGGCCGCCGCCCTGGCCCAGGTTCCCTGAGCGGGCGTGGGTTGCGGACGTCGTGCGCGCGGATTAGCGTAGACGCTTAAAGGTCACGGCAATGGAGAAGGCAGTGAAAAAAGAATCCTGGTTTGGACAAAAAGGCCGCCGCAGCGTCGATAAGGTGAAGGATTTCGGCACCTTGATCGGCGCGGATTCCACCTTCAGCGGTACGCTGCGCGGCAAGGACAATTACGCGATATACGGCACGGTGGAAGGGGATTGCGAGCTGGAGGGGGCCTTGATGCTCGGCCCCGGCGGCCGCTGGAAGGGCAATATCAGCGCCGCCGTGGTGTTTATCGCCGGCGAGGTGGAGGGCAATGTCGCCGCGCGGGAGAAACTGGAGATCGCCCCCGGCGCGCGGGTGCGGGGCAATTTGAGCAGCGGCTCCATCGCCATCGCCGACGGCGCGGTGTTCGAGGGCGAGGTGAAAATGCCCAAACCCGAGGAGGTCACCCGTTTCGCCGAGCGGCGCGGCGGCGCTGAACCCGCCGGCGAGTGAGGGTCAACCAGTCCGGCGGAGCGGGTCAGTCGCCGTTGAGACCGAGATGGGTGCTCCGGCCCTGCTGTTCCGCGCAGCGGTAAAACACCCCCACCGCATAGTCGTGGGGGTTGCCGTTCCACAAATAGGCGCCCCAAATGACTTTTAACAAATAGGTGGAATACTGTTCATGGAGGACCACGGCCAGCGGGTTTTTCGAGGCCAGTTCCAGGGCGTTCTCCGCCGGCACGCCCAATCTCGAATTGATAACGGAATCAAATCCCACCATGGCATGTCCATAGCAGAGTTGCGCGTCCAGGTCGCGCGGCAGGCCGTCGAAGGCGGAGGCCGCCGGGCTGGCCGCGGCGAGGACGCAAATCAGTGATAACATCGGATATTTCATGACTGAACCCTCCGCCGCGCGGAACGGGGTACGGACCGGGCGGCTGCGAGTGAAAGGCGAGGCTGGGATCTCCACCCTCTTAATTTGGTAGCGGCCACGGCGGGGAAGGTTTAAAGAATGGAGGGGTGACACGCCGGGCTGGATTGGAAATCGTTGCGCGCCGCGTAGCTCTCTAAAGATAATGTCCCCCATCCCCCAATGTGTATGTGCAGTACGAGACCTTCTGAATAATATGACTGACGAACTACCTATCCGGTTTCAAATCCTCCCCATTCAGCCGGGCGCCCACCTTTTCGAAGTGACCTGTGAAATCGCCGATCCCGATCCGGCGGGGCAAGAATTTTCCCTGCCGGCGTGGATACCCGGCAGCTACATGCTGCGCGAGTTCGCCAAGAGCGTGGTGCAAGTCTGGGCCAGCGCCCAGGATCAACCGGTGGCGGTGCGCAAACTCGACAAAAGCACCTGGCGGTGCGCCCCCTGCGACGGGCCGCTCATCCTGCGTTATCAGGTCTACGCCTGGGATTTGTCGGTGCGCGGCGCCCACCTCGACACCACCCATGGTTATTTCAACGGCACCAGCGTGTTCATCAAAGTGGCGGGCAAGGAACACCGCCGCCACCTCGTCGATATCCGGCCGCCGTCGGGCGAGGCCTATCGCGATTGGCGGGTGGCCACCGCCTTGCCGCGCGAGAGCGCCCATCCCTACGGTTTCGGTCTTTATCAGGCCGCCGATTACGAAGAGCTGATCGACCATCCCGTCGAGATGGGTACCTTCACTCTCGCGACCTTTTATGCCTGCGGATATCCCCACGACGTGGTGCTCAGCGGCCGTCATCGCGCCGACCTGGACCGGCTCTGCCAAGACCTCACCGCGATCTGCGAATATCAGATCCGCTTTTTCGGCGAGCCGCCGCCCATGGAGCGTTACGTGTTTTTGATCACGGTCGTGGGCAACGGCTACGGCGGCCTGGAACATCGCGCCTCGTGCAGCCTGTTATGCAGCCGCGACGATTTGCCGCGCGCCGGCCGGCGCGACATCGGCGAAAAATACCGCGCCTTGCTCGGCCTGTGCAGCCACGAATATTTCCATACCTGGAACATCAAGCGCATCAAACCCGCGGTATTCGCCGCGCCGGATCTGGCGGTGGAAAACTACACCCGCCAGCTGTGGGCCTTCGAAGGCATCACCAGTTATTACCAGAACCTCGCCCTGTTGCGCTGCGGTCTGATCACGCCTGAAGAGTTTCTCGAGCTGCTGGCGCAGATGGCGACCCGGGTATGGCGGGCCGCCGGCCGTTTCAAGCAGACCTTGGAAGAGTCCAGCTTCGACGCCTGGATCAAACTCTATAAACAAGACGACAACTCCCCCAATGCCCTCATCAGTTATTACACCAAGGGCGCGCTGGTGGCCCTGGCCCTCGACCTGTTGATCCGCCGCGATACCCGCAACGCCCGCAGCCTCGACGACGTGATGCGCGCCTTGTGGAAACGCTACGGCGAGACCGGTGAAGGGGTGCCGGAGGACGGCGTGGAACGCCTCGCCGAAGAAATATCCGGCCTGGATTTGCGCGCCTTTTTCGAGCGGGCGCTGCGCAGCACCGAGGAATTGCCGCTGGCGGATCTGCTGGCCCAGTTCGGCGTGAAGATGGAGGTACGGCCGGCGGAATCCGCCGCCGACGTCGGCGGCCGCGCCGCCAAGATTTCGGCGGATGCACTGGCCGGCCGCGCGGTATTGGCCGTGCGTCTGGCGGAGAACGGCGGCGACGCGAAATTGCAATACGTCTACGACGGCGGCGCCGCGCAACAGGCCGGCCTGTCGCCGGGCGATGTGCTGGTGGCGGTGGACGGTCTGCGGGTGACCCGCACCAATTTGGAATCCTTGCTCACGGCCTATGCGCCCGGCGAGAGTGTGAGTGTGCACGCCTTTCGCCGCGACGAACTCATGAATTTCAGCGTCACGCTGCGCGCCGCGCCCGCCGATACCTGCGTGTTCAGTTTGCTGGAGAAGGCCGACGGCGCGGTGCGCGCGCAGCGGGCGTCATGGTTGGGTGCGACCTGATCCGTTCGTAGTGCGGGCTTGCATCCCGGACGCAAACTGCGTAGCTTACCAGGCCTGGAAATTAAGTCGTTTTTTAGTTAAAAATAGGGGATATCGCATGTCAGTTCTAGTCACCAAACCGGCGCCGGACTTCGTGGCGCAAGCCGTCATGGGCGACGGCAGCATCAAGGCCGATTTCAGATTGTCCGACCTGCGCGGCAAATACGTCGTGCTGTTTTTCTGGCCGCTGGATTTCACCTTCGTCTGTCCCACCGAGATCATCGCCCACGACAAACGCGCCGCGAAATTCCGCGAACGCGGCGTCGAGCTGGTCGGCGTCTCCATCGATTCGCAATTCACCCATGCCGCTTGGCGCAACACCCCGGTGGACAAGGGCGGCATCGGTCCCGTGAGTTTTCCGATGGTGGCCGACGTCAAACACGAGATCACCCGCGCCTATGGCATCGAACATCCGGATGGCGTCGCGCTGCGCGGCTCGTTCCTCATCGACCGTGACGGCATCGTGCAGCACCAGGTGGTGAACAACCTGCCGCTGGGCCGCGAAGTGGATGAGATGCTGCGCATGGTCGACGCCCTGCAGTTCGTCGAGGAACACGGCGAAGTCTGTCCCGCCGGCTGGCAGAAGGGCGACGCGGCGATGAAGCCCGACGCCAAAGGCGTAGCCGATTACCTGGCCAAACACGCCAAGGAGTTGTAAACGTTGCGCGCGTGATCGCGTGAATTTGTAAATTTTATAATTCGATTATCACGCCCATCCATGGATGGGCGTTTTTTTTGAAAACTTCCGCTCTATCCTCTACAATCGATGGCGATGTGATTTTTTCCAAGTCTCAAGTCGCATCCATGTTCAATGCTTCCGCATGGGAGCTCAACAGTTCCGCAAGCGCTTATTCTGAAGTTTTTTAACCCGCCGGCCCGGTCTGAGAGTTGCGAAGACCTTGCGCTACGGCGGTCCCTTTTAAATCTCGATTCAAACGGCAAAGCCCAAGGCTAGGCCCGTCACCCTTAAAGCGATTGTTCGCTTTTGTCCTCCGTCATCAATCGAAAGGAATCATCGATGAACATCACCAAACCCAAGAAGACGAAAAGCAAAGACGTCCAAAAGCCGACCACCGCCAAGGTGAATGATCTGGCGCAAGACACCACGGACGCCACTGACGCCTATCTCACCACCAACCAGGGCGTGCGCATCAACGATAATCAGAATTCACTCAAGACCGGCGAGCGCGGCCCGACCCTGCTGGAGGATTTCATCTTCCGCGAAAAAATCACTCACTTCGATCATGAGCGCATTCCCGAGCGCATCGTGCACGCGCGCGGTGCCGCGGCGCACGGTTACTTCCAGGTCTATCAGTCGATGGCGCAATACACCAAGGCCAAGTTTCTGCAGGACCCCGCGGTAAAGACGCCGGTGTTCGTGCGCTTCTCCACCGTCGCGGGTTCGCGCGGTTCCACCGATCTGGCCCGCGACGTGCGCGGTTTCGCCGTCAAGTTTTATACTGAAGAAGGTGTTTACGATCTGGTCGGCAACAACATTCCGGTATTTTTTATCCAGGACGCCATCAAGTTTCCCGACCTAGTCCACGCCGTCAAACCGGAGCAGCACAACGAAATTCCGCAGGCGGCGTCGGCGCACGATACCTTCTGGGATTTCATTTCCTTGATGCCGGAAGCCATGCACATGATCATGTGGGTGATGTCGGACCGGGCGATCCCACGTAGCTACCGTATGATGGAAGGCTTCGGCGTCCACACCTTCCGTTTCATCAATGAAAAGGGCAAAGGGTGTTTCGTCAAATTCCATTGGAAGCCGTTGCTCGGCGTGCACTCGGTGTTGTGGGACGAGGCGATCAAGATTTCCGGCAACGACCCGGATTTTCATCGCCGCGATTTATGGGAAGCGATCGAAAACGGCGATTATCCCGAATTCGAATTCGGCGTGCAGATCGTCGAGGAAAAGGACGAACACAAATTCGGCTTCGATCTGCTCGATCCCACCAAAATTATTCCCGAGGAGCTGGTGCCGGTGCAGCGCATCGGCAAGCTCACGCTCAACCGCAATCCCGACAACTTTTTCGCCGAGACCGAGCAGGTGGCTTTTCATCCCGGCCACATCGTTCCCGGTATCGATTTCACCAACGACCCCCTGCTGCAAGGGCGATTGTTCTCCTATCTCGACACGCAATTGAAGCGCCTGGGCGGCCCTAACTTTCACGAAATTCCGATCAACCGCCCGACCGTGCCGGTGCATAACAATCAGCGCGACGGCCATATGCGGCAGACCATCAACAAAGGCCGTGTCGCCTATGAACCCAATACCTTGGCCGGCGGCTGTCCGTTTCAGGCAATGAGGAGCGAGGGCGGTTTTGTAAGCCACGCCGAGCGCATCGACGCCAATAAGGTGCGGGCGCGCAGCGAGAGTTTCTTCGACCACTTCAGCCAGGCGGCCTTATTCTTCAACAGCCAATCGGCGCCGGAGCAGAACCACATCGTCAATGCCCTGCGTTTTGAATTGGGCAAAGTGGAAACGGTAGCGATCCGCGAACGCATGGTTTATATGCTGGCCCAAGTCGACAAGACATTGGCGAACCGGGTTGGGGAAGGTCTGGGCATTGGCGTGCCGGCCGGCGTCGAGGGACCGCTCAATCAAAGTATCCCGGCGGACGGCGACCCCAAAAAATTTCAGCCCAAGCGCGTCGCCAAAAACATCGGCGTTTCACCGGTGCTGAGCATGGCCGCCACACCGAAGGATACTATCAAGACCCGCAAAGTGGCGGTGCTGGCGGCGGACGGCTTCGACGCCGCGGCCCTGGCCGCCGTCAAGCAGGAATTGATGAAGGCCGGTGCGCAAGTCAAATTGATCGCGCCGCGGCTCGGCCAGCTGAAAGGCGGCAACGGCGAAGAAGTGAAAATCGATTTCAGTTTTCTCACCTGCGCATCGGTATTATTCGATGCCGTCTATGTGCCGGGCGGTGAACGCAGCATCGAGACACTGAAGGGCACGCCCAAGGCGCTGCACTTCATCAATGAGGCCTTCAAGCATTGCAAGGCGATTGCGGTCACCGGCGCGGCGGTGGATTTGCTGCAGGCGACGTATCTCGCCGACAAGATTCCCGACGCGAGTCGCAAAGGTGTGACCTTGGATGAAGGTGTGGTGATCAGCCGCGATGCGCCGCCGGCCAAGGTCGCGGCGGAATTCATCGGGGCCATCGCGCAACACCGGCACTGGAGCCGCGAACAGCACGACCACGTGCCGGCTTGATGCGGCGCGCCGAGTTCAGCCGCCGGTTAAGACGCTGACCGGCGGCTGAACGATTCGGGGCGCCATGGATCGTCTTGGGCCGTGTCCGCCGCCGCGCCGCGCCGGATGATCTCCACCGCCTGCTCCACCGCCTGCTGCAATTGCGGCGTGGCCGCCGTGTGTTCGCGATCTTTGCCGTAACAAAGCCGCTGCACGGCGTGCACCGTCGCGCGTAGCGCGGTGTCGCCGCCGTTGCGTTGTTCCCAGTTGCGTAAACCCAGCTCGAGGCTGGCGCTGCCGAAGGCGGCGAGCAGGCGCGCTTGCAACGGATGCGGCGCGTGCGCGGGTTTGATCGCCGCGCCGTGCTGCGCTGGTTTGACCGGCGCGGCCGTTTTGCTCGGCGCGCGGCTTCGCCACCACAGCGCGGCGGTGGCCAGCCACAGCAGCGCGAAAAACGCCGTGCCGATCTGCCAGCCGCGCGTATCCACACTGAGACCGGACGTGCTGAATGAAGACGGCTCGTTTGCCGCGCGGTCGGCGGCGGCCATCACCGGCGCCGCGGCGGCCCGCGCATCGCCGCCGATTTCAAGACGCGGCCCCGCCAGTTCGGCGACATCCAGTACGCCGCGTTCGGTATCGAAATACGGTACGCGCACCGGCGGCAGGTCGATGCCGCCGGCATTTTGCGGCAGCGCGGAGAAACTGTAACGCACGGCGGTGGTCACGCCGTCGGCGCCGACTTCGCTCTCGCGCTGGGCCCGATCCGCGTAAAGTTTGACGGGATCGGGCACGGCCGGCAGCGGCAGATTATCGGGCAAGGCGAAACGGCTGAAGGCGCCGCTGACCGTCACCGTCCAGGTGCTGAATTGATTGACCGCGGGGGCCGGTGTCGGCGGGGTCTGCGTGAGTTGCGGCATACCGACGATTAAATTTTCGTCCACCGTTGCGGGCAGGGCTTGCACCTGCACGGTCGCCGGTTGATGGGGCAGGCGCAGTTTGCGGTCGGCGGCGGTAACGATCCACACGTCGGGCAGCACGATTTTCAGCGCACCGCTCTCTTTGGGAAAAATTGCCCAGGCGGTGCGCATCACTTGATAAGGCGCGCCGTTGACGATTTCTTCGCGCTGGCTTTGCGGCAGTTCTCGGTGTTCCAATAGTTCGATGCGGGTCGGCTCGGTGTCGATGTATTCGCCGAGGCTGGCGCTCTTGAGCGGCACGCGGTGATAGACGTCGAGCCAGGCCACCAGATGTTCGCGTTGCCAGACTTGCGATTTGCTCACGCCGCCGCGGCTGAAGACCTCGGGCAAGGCATCGGGGGCGAGACTGCTCACTTGAATTCTGAGCGGCGCGCTACTGAGGCCATCGATATGAAAGGCGGGCAAGGTGAAACTGCCGCCGCGGCGCGCAAACAATTCCACGCTGAGTTCGGAGGTGGAGCGGCCGCGGCCGAGATCGACGTTGTAGCGGTGGGCGACTTGCGGTTTGCCGACGTCGAAGTCCTTGGCCAGCACGCTCAAGTCGATGTTGGGCGCCACGCCCTCGGCGCGCAAACGGGTCTCGCTGTTGATCAGCGTCAACGTCAGCGTCACCGGTTCGCCCAAGGCGACCGCGTTGCGGTCGATGCGCGCGGTGAACTCGGCGGCGGCCGAGACCGTGCTGAACAAGAGGCTCAACAAGCCGCACACCCATCGCCGCCGGTACTGCGTCATCACCACGGTTTACCCTCCATCATCTTCACGTGCGACCCCAAATCGTCTTCGCGGAAACGCCAGCGCAAAAATTCCGCGTTGTTGTCGCGCAAGGCGTCCAGTTCGATCGGAGTGCCGCCTAGTCCAGCACCGGCCTCGCGCCATAAGGCCAAGGTTTTTTCGAGGCGCGCCGCATCGGTTGCCGTGGACTGTTGAGGCTCGCGCAGCGCTTGCGCGGCGTTGGCGCGTGCGCGCTGTTGGCGCGGATCACCCGCGGGCGCCGACCCGGCGGCGCTGCCGCTGTCCAACGCGTCGCCGCGACCGGAGGGTGTGCTCTCCGCGCGTTCGCTGCCCTCACCGCCCAGATTCGCGGCCGCTTGCTCCGCGTCTTTGCGTTCGCGCTGACCGCGCCGTGCGTCGAGGAATTGGTTGACCAGACTGAGGTTGAGCGCGGCCTGCGATAAATTGGGTTTCAAGCGCAGCGCCGCTTGATAACGTTCACTCGCCTGTTTGAAACGTTCGAGCCGCGCCAGGGCATTGCCGGCGTTGTAAAGCGCGTGGGCTTTTTCATCGGCGTTTTCCGTTTGGCGCGCGGCCTTTTCAAAGGCGGCGAGGGCGGCGGTCCAGTCCTGCGCGCGATAAGCGGCGGTGCCCTCGCCCAGCCAGCCGCGGTAGTTTTTCACTTGGCCATAGAGTTTTTGCGCTTGGGCGTAGTCGCGTTTTTGCAGCGCGTCATAGGCGTCACGTTCGGTCCATGGCGCCGCTTCGCCGGACGGCGGCGCGATGATGAGCAACGGCAGGATCAGCATCGCCAGTGCCTCGCGGCGGCGCGCGCCAGCCCACAAAAATAAGACGAGACTGGCAACCAGCGGCGCGATGTAGAGCGGCACGCTCTCCACCGCGGCGGCCGGCGAGGCCAAGCGCCCGGCGTGGGTGGCGGCGCGCAAGGCGGCGATGAGTTCGCGCCATTCGCTATTATCCTCGCGCAGCTCGACGTAATGGCCGCCGCCGTCACGCGCCAATTGCTGGAGGCGCGCGCGGTCGAGACGCGACATCACCACCTGATCGTCGTAACGCATGAAATGACCGGCCAGGTCGGGCACCGGTCCGCCGCTGGCCGTGCCGGCGCCGACGGTGAACAGCGGAATACCCTGGCCGCGCAAGCGTGCCGCGGCGGAGGCGGCTTCGGCGTCGTGAAATTCGCCGTCGCTGATCAGCAGCGCGGCGCGGCTGTCGCGCGGGCTGTTTGCCAGCAATTGGCCGGCGATCTCGGTGGCGCGCTCGAGATTGGAACCGGCTTTGGCGGTGAGGCCGGGGTCGAGCAAGTCGACGAATTGCAAAAAGGCGTCGCGGTCGGCGGTGAGCGGCAGCGCCGGGTACGCATTCGCGGAAAACACCACCAGGCCGAGCCGGTCGCCGCCGAGCTGGGCGATCAAATCGCGCACCTCGTGTTTGACCCGCGCCAGCCGGCTGGGCGCGAGATCGGCCACCGCCATCGACGGCGAAATATCGATGATCACCGCCAGGTCGATGCCGCGGGTTTCGGCGGGTGCGGCGGCGCGGCTCCAATACGGACCGGCCACCGCCACCGCGGCGAGTAGCCAGGCGATGAGAAATAGCTTGCCGGGACCGGCGCCGACGCTGGGTCCCACCAGCAAGCCGCGCAATAAATGCGGGTCGGCGTAGGCGGCGAGCCGCGCCGGCGGACGTGCGCGGCGGCGCCAGTATTGCAGCAGCCAGGGTAGCGCGGCCAGCGCCAGCCAGGCCGGTTCGCGCCAATGCAGCCCGTTCAACCAGTCCATCATGACGGCAACACCCCGCCGGCGCGGCGGCGCTGGCCGGCGAGCAGGAGCAGCAGGCCGGCCAGCAGCGGCAGCCAATAGACCTCGTGGGGCGTGCCGAGCCGGGCCAGTTTGACGTTGACGGTTTCGAGGGCGTCGATGTCTTTGACGATTTGCTGCAGCGCGCCGCCGTCGCGCGCCCGGTAAAAACGCCCGCCGCTTTCTTCGGCGAGCTGTTTCAACAAGGTTTCGTCGATGGGCAGTTCCGCGAGGCCGAGGCGATTATTGGGGCCGCTGGGAAACGGCACCCGGCCGTCCCTGCCCACCGCCACGGCGTAAATGCGCACGTGATATTGGCGGGCCAGCGCCAGCGCGCGCGAGGGGGTGATGCCGCCGGTGGTGTTGGCGCCGTCGGTGAACAGCAGCACGATGCGCGCGGCGGGCGGCCGTTCGCGCAGGCGTTTCACCGCCAGCGCCACCGCGTCGCCGAGCGCGGTCTTTTCGCCGGCGATGCCGTGTTCGACTTCGCGCAACAGATTGCGCACCAAATCCAAGTCGTGGGTGACCGGGCTGAGGGTGAGCGCCTCGCCGGCGAACACGATCAAGCCGGCGCGGTCGCCTTGGCGTTGCGCGAGCAATTCATCGACGGTGTTTTTGACGACGGTGAGGCGGTCGGTGGGACGCTGGTCGATGACGAAATCCTGGGCGCGCATCGAGCCGGAGATGTCGATGGCGAGCATGAAATCCCGCGCCGGGTATTCGCCGGGCAACAAGTCGATCCACTGCGGCCGGGCGAGGGCCAGCACCAGCAGGCTGCACGCCGTCAGCCACCACCACGGCCAGCGGCGCGGGCGCGGCGGCGCGGCGGCCGCGAGCTGCGCGAGCAAGGCGGCGTGCGGATGAAACAAGGCGGCGCGCGGCGCCGGCCGCCCCGGCCAGCGGCGCAGCGCCCACCACGCCAGCCACGGCAGCGGCAAGGCCAACAGCCAGCCGGCGGCGGCGAACTCAAACATGCGGGGTCTCCGCCGTCAGCCAGCGGTGGGCGCGTTCGAAGAGCTCCGGCGGCAGCGGCCGCTCGCGTTGCCGCCGGTAGCGTTGGCGGTCGAGTTGTTGCAGTGTGTCGCGCCACAAGGACGCGTCGTCGATCGTGGCGGGCGGATTGTCGTCCGAGAGTTGCGCGAGACCCAGCCCGCGCCGCAGCACGGTGGCGAGACGGTACGCCGCGTCGCGGTCGTCGATTTGTTTCGCCTCCCACGCCGAGCGTAACGCACTCAAAGCGGCCAGCGCGTCACCGCGGAGATCGCCGCTGGGCGCGGTGCGCCGACGCCGGCGAGCGACCCGCCAGGCGACCAGCGCGATTATCGCGATGAACGCGATGAACGCGAACGCGGCGAGCAGCCATAACCACCACGGCGTCGCGGCGGGCGGCGCGGGCGGGATGATGTCGGCGAGGCGTTGGAGGGTGTCGTCGCCGTTCATAAGGCCTCGCGCATCTGGCTGAACGCGTCGCGGTGTGTGTAAACGGTTTGCAGGCGGATGCCGGTGTTATCGCAGAGGCGGCGCAGCGCGGCCGCGCGTTCCGCCATCGCGGCGGCGTAACGTTCGCGCAGGACTTTGTCGCCGGTGTCGATGAGATGGATGTGGCCGTTGCCCGCCGTCAAGCGCAAGCGGCCGGCGTCGGGCAAGTGTTCTTCCGCCGGATCGATGATTTGAAAGAAGATGACTTCGCACTGAGCCGCCAGGCGCCACAACTGCGCGCGCTGGCCGTCGTCCACGCCGAGCAGGTCGCTGATCACGCAGACGGTGGTGCCGCGGCTGACGTTGTGGCGCAAATCGCCCCACACCGCCGGCCAGTCGGCGGCGTCGCGCGGATCGGCGCCCGGCGCGGCGCAGGCGGCGCGCAGCATCGGCAGAATGCCGTCCAAACGGCGGGCGGCGGCGTAGGCGCGTTCGCGGCGGCCGTCGAGCACCAGGCCGGCGACCTGTTCCTGTTGCGCGAGCGCGGAGAAGGCGAGGATCGCCGCGACCCGCGCCGCGGTGGCGGCCTTGGTTTCGACACGGGTGCCGAAGTGCATGGCGGGACCGCGGTCGATGAGCAGATACAGCAGGCGCTGCCGTTCCTCGCGGAACACCTTGGTCATGGGACGGCCGCTGCGGGCGGTGGCGCGCCAATCCATGTGCCGCACGTCATCGCCGGCCTGATAGGCGCGCAAATCGTCCAGCTCCATCCCGCGCCCGCGAAAGATCGAGCGCGCCGCGCCCGACCACGGACTCGCCACCGCGCGCCGCGGCGCGTGACGGCGCAGCAGGGTTTGCCGTTGCAGCTGTTCGAGTTCGGCGAGGGTGAGAAGGGGGGTGTCCATGGTCGATAGCAAAATGCGTGGGCCTTCCAGGATTCGCAGGGTCAGTCATTGTAGCCTGGGTTGAGCGGGGTGAAACCCGGGGCGCACCGTCCGAGAGCCGCCAACCGGTTTCGCAAAAAACACTCAACGCAGGCTGCGCGGGTTTACATATTTTCCTCAGAAAATATTAAGCCATGCTCCGCGGTTTTTGGTGCATGGAATGCACCCTACATTTTGTTTGTTCGTCACGGCGCCGGGACTTTTTCCAGGATGCGTTCGATGACCTGGCGCGGCCGCACGGCGTCGGCGCGGGCGGCGAAGCTGAGTTCGATGCGGTGATTGAGTACGTCCGGCGCGACGTCCATGATGTCACCGGGTTCGACGAAGTCGCGGCCGGCGAGGTAGGCGCGGGCGCGGGCGCAGCGTGCCAAGGCCAGGGTCGCGCGGGGCGAGGCGCCGCGGTTGAGCCAGCCGGCGAGCGAGTCGTCCCAGCGGGCGGGTTCGCGGGTGGCGCCGACCACGGCGACGATGTAACGCTCGAGCATTTGATCGAGATAAATATGATTGACGGTCTGACGCGCGGCCAGCACCTGCGCGGCGCTGAGGGCGGGGATGGCGGAGACCGCGGCGGCGCCTTGCAGGCGGGCGGTGTCGCGGCGCAGCACTTCCAGTTCTTCGTCGGCGCTGGGGTAGTCCAATTCCACTTTCATGATGAAGCGGTCGAGCTGGGCCTCGGGCAGCGGATAGGTGCCCTCCTGCTCGATGGGATTTTGGGTGGCCATCACCATGAACACCGGCGGCAGGGCGCGGGTGGTGCCGCCCACGGTGATTTGCTGTTCCTGCATGGCCTCCAGCAGCGCGCTTTGCACCTTGGGCGGAGCGCGATTGATTTCGTCGGCGAGGATGATCTCGTGGAACAGCGGGCCGGCCACGAAACGGAAGTGGCCGTCGGCGGGGACGAAGATGTCGCTGCCAGTGATGTCGCCGGGGATCATGTCCGGCGTGAATTGGATGCGTTGGAAACCCAGCGCCATGCCGCCGGCGAGGGTGCGCACCGCGGTGGTTTTGGCGAGACCGGGCACGCCTTCCACCAGCAGATGGCCTTCGGTCAGCACGCCGATCAGCAGGCGCTCCACCAGTTTGCCCTGGCCGACGATGGTGGTTTGCATGTGCTGCTTGAGTTGCGCGAAATCCGTTGGGGTCTGGCTGATGGTCATGTTTGTTCGCTGGCTTATAAAAATTATGGCGGGTTATGATACCGCATTATTTTGTCCGCCGGTTCCGGCGGGTGCACCTTTATAGGCGCGGGTTTGCGCGGTGCGCCGCGGTTTCGGCGCGGGCGATCAACTAACGGGGATGGGAATGACGGAGCGTAATCAAGGCTGGTTATTGGTCGTGCCGGTGTTGGCGGTCGTGGCGTTGGCGGCCGCCGCGGCGTGGTGGGCGGGCGCGGCGCGCCATGCGAGCGGTGAGCGCGATGCGCAGGCCGGCCGGCCGCAGAGCATCACTAATAGCGTCGGCATCGAACTGGTGGCGATCCCCGGCGGCAGCTTCAGCATGGGCAGCGCGCCCGGTCAGGGTGCCGCCGACGAGATGCCGGCGCGCACCGTGCAGGTGGCGCCGTTTTATCTCAGTAAATACGAGGTGACCCAGGCCCAGTTCCAAGCGGTGATGGGCTACAATCCCAGCGCCTTTGCCAATCCGCAACGGCCGGTGGATCAGGTGACCTGGCTGGAGGCGCAGTCCTTCATCGAGGCGCTGAACCGCGCCGAGAACACCCCGCTTTATCGCCTGCCTTCCGAGGCGGAATGGGAATACGCCGCCCGCGCCGGCAGCGACGCGCCGTGGTTTTTCGGCAACGACAGCGGCAGGCTGGATCGTTACGCCTGGTTCGGCCGGAGTGGCGACGTCGGTACCCGGCCGGTGGGCCGCGGCGCGCCCAATCCCTGGGGCTTGTACGACATCTACGGCAATGTCTGGGAGTGGGTGCAGGATTGCTGGCACGAAGATTACGCCGCCGCGCCGCCGACCGGCGGGGTGTGGTCGGGCGGCGATTGCGGCCTGCGCATGTTGCGCGGCGGCGGCTGGAACAGCCCCGCCGATTTCGCCCGCTCGGCGGTGCGCGGCAGTTACGCGCCGCATTTGAACGATGCCGCCAACGGCTTTCGCCTGGCGCGTTCCCGCTAGCGTGCGAGGGTGGGACAGTTGCCGGGCGGCTTGCTATACTCAGCGGCTATTTTGAGTCAGGGGCTTGGCCGGGGAATGTTGGAGGTCGTCGATCTCGCTTGTGAGCGCGGTGAGCGCCGTCTGTTTCAGGGACTTAACTTTTCGCTGAAGACGGGCGAGCTGCTGTATGTGCATGGCCAAAACGGCAGCGGCAAGACCACGTTATTGCGCACCCTGTGCGGCTTGGCCTGGCCCGCCGCGGGGGAGGTGCGCTGGGACGGCACGGAGATCCGCCGCCTGGGCGACGAATACCACGGCAAGATGCTTTATATAGGTCATCTCAACGGGGTGAAGGACGATTTCACCGCCTTTGAGAATCTGCGGGTGACGGGGCGGCTGGCGGGTTACGCGGACAGCGAGGAACGGGCCCTCGCCGCCTTGCGGCGCATGGAGTTGACGGCTTGTGCCGAGTTGCCGGGCAAGGTTTTATCGCAAGGACAGCGGCGGCGGCTCGCCTTGGCGCGTTTGTTGTTGGGCGACAGCCGGTTGTGGATTTTAGACGAGCCGTTCAGTGCCCTGGACGTCAAATCCGTCGAGGGCATTCAGACTGTGTTAAGCGAACATCTCGATAATGGCGGCATGGTGGTGTTGACCACGCATCAGGAGGTGGAGATTACGTCCCGTCGCGCGCGGCATATCCACTTGAGCGCCTAAGGAATCGAGTATGTGGGCAGCCCTGCGATGTGTGGTGATGCGCGACCTGACCTTGGCCATGCGCCGGCGCGCCGATGTGCTCACCACGTTGTTTTTCTTCGTGATCGTGGTGAGCCTGTTCCCACTCGGGGTGGGCCCGGAGATGGATACCCTGCGCCTGATGGGGCCGGGGGTGGTGTGGGTGGCGGCGCTGCTGGCGTCCATGTTGTCGCTGGGGCGTTTGTTCTCCGGCGATTACATCGACGGTACCTTGGAACACCTGGTGCTGGCGCCGCAGCCGTTGACGGTGCTGGTGCTGGGCAAGATCGCAGCCCATTGGCTGGTCAGCGGCCTGCCGCTGGTGTTGATCGCGCCGCTGCTGGGGATACAGTACGGGCTGTCGGCGGACGCGCTGTGGGTGCTGGTGTTGTCGCTGATTCTGGGTACCCCGGTGCTGAGCCTGATCGGCGCGGTGGGCGCGGCGCTCACCCTCGGTCTGCGCGGCGGCGGGGTGTTGGTGTCGTTGCTGGTGTTGCCGCTATACATCCCGGTGCTGATATTCGGGGCGGGGGCGGTGGAGGCGCAGGTGACGGGCTTGGGGCCGCAGGCGCATTTGTCCTTGCTGGGCGCGTTTTTGATGCCGGCGCTGGTGTTCGCACCGTGGGCCGCCGGTTGGGCATTGCGGATTTCACTGGAATAAGGGGCGGGGTGTTCGGTGGCGGTAGGGCAGATCAACTGGTTCAAATTTTCGTCGCCGGCGACGTTTTATCCGCTGGCCGGCAAGCTCTTGCCTTATTTCACGGTGCTGGCCGTGGTTTTGACGGCCGTCGGTTTATACCTGGGTTTTTTCGTCGCCCCCACCGATTATAAACAGGGCGAGGGTTATCGAATCATTTTCATCCATGTGCCCGCCGCCTGGATGTCCATGTTGATTTACGTGGTGATGGCGGTGTATGCCGGGATGGGATTGGTATTCAATACCCGGCTGTCCTCCCTGATGGCCTCGGCGCTCGCGCCCACCGGCGCCTTGTTCACTTTTCTCGCCTTATGGACCGGCGCCTTATGGGGCAAGCCGATGTGGGGGACCTGGTGGGTGTGGGACGCGCGGCTCACGTCGGAATTGATCCTGTTGTTTTTATACATTGGTTTCATGTCCTTGAAGGCGGCCATCGACGATCCGCGCCGCGCCGCGCGCGCCAGCGGTTTGCTGGCGATCATCGGCGTGATCAATATCCCCATCATTTATAAATCGGTGGAGTGGTGGAATACCCTTCATCAAGGCGCCACCATCAAGGCCAGCGGTACGTCGATGGAAACCACCATGTTGACCGCCATGCTGGTGATGACCTTCGCGATGTGGATGTATACCGTCGCGGTGGTGCTGGCGCGGGTGCGTTGCGAGATTTTGGAAGCGGAGCGCGACACCGAATGGGTGGCGGCGGAGTTGAGTAAATCACGATGAATTGGGGCAGTGCGGGCGAGTTCTTCGCCATGGGCGGTTACGCCTTTTACGTATGGGGTTCCTTTGGGGTCGCCGCCTTGTTTTTATTGGTGGAGGTGATCATGGTCAGGCGCCGTAAGCGAACTATTATCCAGCGCCTGGGTCGTAGGAGGCGGATGCAAGCAGAGGTGAAACAATAATGAAGCCCAGACATAAGCGGCTGGCATTTATTTTGGTAGGGCTAGCGGGCCTGGGGGTGGCGGCGACTTTGGTATTGAACGCCTTGAAGAGCAACCT
Source organism: uncultured Gammaproteobacteria bacterium (assembly GCA_963729605.1). Taxonomy (GTDB): domain Bacteria; phylum Pseudomonadota; class Gammaproteobacteria; order DRLM01; family DRLM01; genus CAKKSB01. The sequence goes on from CAVSNY010000007.1 coordinate 769,464, forward strand.
GCAATTGTTTTATAGCCCCAGCGAGTTAGTGGCGGGCGCCGCGCCCAAAGAGCGCACTTTCCGCCTGGGCGGTTTGGTGGAAGAGGGAAGCATCAAACGGGAAAATGACGGGCTCACGGTGAATTTCGTGCTGACCGACCGCGCCGAAAACGTCAATGTGATTTTCAAGGGGATATTGCCTGATCTCTTCAAAGAGGGGGAAGGCGCGGTGGCCTTGGGTAAGATCAACGATGACGGGGTGTTCATGGCGGAGGAAGTGCTGGCCAAGCACGACGAAACCTATATGCCGCCGGAAGTGGCCCAGGCCTTGGAGCAAGCGAAAAAAGCTCAGCCGGCGACCGCGGTGCCTATCAATACCAATGGGGGGAGGGACATCTAATGGTGCCGGAGATTGGACATTTCGCGCTGATTATCGCTTTATGCATGGCCTTGGTGCAGGGCAGTTTGCCGATCATCGGCGCCGCGCGCGGAATACCGCGCTGGATGGCCTTGGCCCGGCCGTTGGCGCAAGGCATGTTCGTCTTTGTCGCCGTCGCCTTCGCCTGTCTCACCTATTCGTTTATTCAAAATGATTTCTCCGTGCTCTATGTGGCGTCGCACTCTAATTCGGCTCTGCCGCTGCAATACCGTATCGCCGGCGTATGGGGCGGTCATGAAGGTTCCCTGTTGCTGTGGATTTTGATGCTGACCGGCTGGATGCTGGCGGTCAGTATGTTCAGCCGTCATTTGCCCGATGAAATGGCGGCCCGGGTATTGGGCGTAATGGGCCTGGTGACGGTCGGTTTCCTGGCCTTTACGCTGTTCACCTCCAATCCCTTCGCCCGTTTGTTGCCCGCCGCGCTCGACGGCCGGGATTTGAATCCGCTGCTGCAAGACTTCGGTTTGATCATCCATCCGCCGATGTTGTACATGGGTTATGTCGGTTTCTCGGTGGCCTTCGCCTTCGCCATCGCCGCGTTGCTGGGCGGCAGGCTCGACGCCACCTGGGCGCGCTGGTCGCGCCCGTGGACCACGGTGGCCTGGATGTTCCTCACCATCGGTATCGCGCTCGGCAGCTGGTGGGCCTATTACGAATTGGGCTGGGGCGGCTGGTGGTTCTGGGACCCGGTCGAGAACGCCTCGTTCATGCCTTGGTTGGTCGGCACGGCGCTGATCCATTCGCTCGCCGTCACCGAAAAACGCGGCAGCTTCAAGAGCTGGACCGTGCTGCTGGCGATCACGGCGTTTTCGCTGAGCCTGCTCGGCACCTTCCTCGTCCGATCGGGTGTGTTGACCTCGGTGCATTCCTTCGCCAACGACCCCGAGCGCGGCATGTTCATCCTGATTTTCCTGGTGATCGTAGTCGGCGGTTCCCTGGCGCTGTTCGCATGGCGCGCGCCCAAGGTCGGTTTGGGCGGGCGTTTCGAGATGTTGTCGCGCGAGACCATGCTGCTCGCCAATAACGTGCTGTTCGTGGTCGCCGCCGGCACGGTGTTGATCGGCACCTTGGCGCCGCTGGTGGTGGACGCCATGGCCTCGCTCGGCGTCATCGCGCCGACCAATAAGATCTCGGTGGGGGCGCCGTATTTCGACGCGGTATTTATTCCCATCATGGCCGCCGTGGTGTTTTTCATGGGGGTGGGGCCGGTCGCCAAATGGAAACAAACCACCGTGCCCGAGCTGGGACGGCGGATACGCTGGGCCGCGGCGGTCGCGATCGTCATGGCGATCATTACGCCTTTCGTGATGGGGCACTGGTCGTGGCTGGTCAGCCTGGGCGCGTTGATGGCCTTCTGGATCGTCGCCACCGTGCTGCTGAGTCTGCGCGACCGCTTGAGCCGGACCCCCGGCGACAAGCCGTGGCCGGTGCGCCTGGTGAATCTGCCCACCAGTTACCTCGGCATGCAGCTCGCGCATTTCGGGGTGGCGGTGTTCATCCTCGGTGTGATGGGGGTGAGCGGTTACGAGGAAGGCAAAGACGTGCGCATGGAGATCGGCGATACGGTCGAAGTGTCGGGCTATACCTTCCGTTTCGACGGCGTGATCAATGCCAAAGGCGCGAACTACGAGGCGCAACGCGGTCTGATCACGGTATTCAAGGGTGAGAAGCCGCTGATGCAGCTCCATCCCGAGAAGCGGGTCTATCGCGTGCAAAAAGATGTCATGACCGAAGCGGCTATCGACAGCGGCTTTTTCCGCCACTTGTTCGTGGCGCTGGGTGAGCCGGTGGGCAACGGCGCCTGGAGCGTCCGGGTTTATTACAAACCCTTGATCAACTGGATCTGGGGCGGCTGCGGCTTGATGGCCTTGGGCGGCTTGCTCGCGATCAGCGACCGCCGCTACCGCGCCTTGGCGCGCAAGCAGCGTCAGATGGCCGAGGCGGGCGAAGGGGAAGGCGACGCCTCCGATGCACCGGCCCCGGCCGGCGGTTTCTTGCGCGGTTCGGAGGTGAAGTCCTGATGGGTCGGTTTCTAATCCCCCTCGGGGTGTTCGGTTTGTTGGCGGTGTTCCTATTTATCGGGCTCAGTCTCAAGCCCAGTGAGATCCCTTCGCCCTTGCTCGATAAAGCGGCGCCGGCGTTCGCGTTGCCGCAATTGCATGAACCGGACGAAAACTTCACGCCCGCCGATCTGCGCGGCCAGGTCTGGCTGTTCAACGTGTGGGCTTCTTGGTGTGTGTCCTGCCGCGACGAGCACCCGTTGTTGTTGGATCTCGCGCGTACGGGCGAGGTGCCGATCTACGGCCTCAATTACAAGGATCAACGCCAGGACGCCGTGCGCTGGCTGCAACAGCTCGGCAATCCCTATATCGCGAGCGCCTACGACCTCGAGGGCCAAGTGGGGATCGATTACGGGGTCTATGGCGTGCCGGAAACCTACGTGATCGATCGCGAAGGGGTGATCCGCCACAAACACATCGGTCCCATTACGCTGAAAGTTTTGACCGATGAAATTCTCCCCATCGTAAGGAAGCTCAAAGGATGAAGCGGCTGGTATTGGTTTGGCTGCTGCTGGTCGGCGGCATGACGGCGGGTGTGGCCGCGGCCAAAGAAGCGGTGCCGGTGATGGGCGACGCCGTCATGCAGGCGCGGGTGATGAAACTCTCCGCCGAATTGCGCTGCCTGGTGTGCCAGGGGCAATCCTTGGCGGATTCCCACTCCGATTTCGCCATCGACATGCGCAACAAGATCATGGCGCTCATGAATGAGGGGATGAGCGATCGGGAAGTGAAAGCGTATCTGGTCGATCGCTACGGCGAATTCATTTTGTATAAACCGCCCTTCTCCGGCATTACCACCATGGTGTGGCTGGGTCCGCTGGCGTTGTTCGCCATAGGCTCGGGGATATTGTTCTTCAACCTCAAGCGGCGGCGTAAGACCGTGGCCGAGGCCACCTTGTCGCCGGAAGAACTGAATCGGGTACACAGCCTGTTAAATAAAGAGCCAGGGGATAAACACGCATGATGATTTTTTCCGTGGTCGCGGCGCTGTTGCTTGCCGCGGCGTTGTTGTTCATCGTCCCTTCGTTATGGCGCCGGCACGGCCGTCAAGGCGTGCAACGCGACCGTTCCAATCTGGAAATATACAAGGATCAGCTCGCCGAGCTGGAGGTCGATCTCAACGCCGGTACCTTGAGTCAAGAACAATTCGAGCATGGCCGGTTGGAGTTGGAGCGGCGTTTATTGGACGATGTCGCGCAGCAGCCCGCGCCGCCGGTGGTCGACGATAAAGACGCGGGACGCGGCGCGGCGGTGAGCCTGGCTTTGTTCGTCCCCCTGCTCGCGGTGTTGATCTATCTCATTCAGGGTGCGCCCGATGGCATTTCGCCGGAAAAGACGGCAGCCATGGTTGCGGGAAATGGCGAACAACCCAGCCATGAAATCACCATGGACCAAATCCAGAACATGGTGGCGAAGCTGGCCGAACGCATGGAAACCAATCCCAACGATATCGAAGGCTGGTTGATGTTGGGCCGCTCCTATAGCGCCTTGGGACGTTACGCCGAGGCCGGCGCCGCGCTGGAAAGAGCGGTGGCCTTGCAGCCGGATAACGCCGACCTGCTGGTGGATTACGCCGACGTGCTCGCCATGGCCAGCGGTGAAACCCTGGAAGGCAAACCCGCCGAGTTGATCGCGCGGGCCTTGAGTCTCGATCCCAATAATCAAAAGGGCTTGTGGCTTGCGGGGACCGCGGCCTTCGATCGGGGTGATTACAACCGCGCCATCGGTTATTGGGAACACTTGCTGGGGCAATTGCCGCCCGGTTCGCAAGAGGCCCAGGCCATGATCAATAATATCGCCGAGGCCCGCGCTCAGCGTGGGCAAGGCGGACCGGCGACGGCCGCCACGCCGGCGGCGGAACAGATGGAGATCCAGGGTACCGTGCGCCTCAAACCGGAACTGGCGGGACGCGCCGCGCCCACCGATACGGTGTTCGTGTTCGCCCGCGCCGTGCAGGGGCCGCGCATGCCGCTGGCCATCCTGCGGGTGCAGGTCAAGGATCTGCCGCTGCAATTCAATTTGAACGATTCCCAGGCCGTGACGCCGATGGCGCGTTTGTCCGGTTATACCGAGGTGGCGGTGGGCGCCCGCATCTCCAAGAGCGGCAACGCCATGCCGGAGAGCGGCGACTTGGAAGGCATCGTCAATGCCGTGCAGGTGGGCAGCAGCGGCATCAACGTGATGATCGATACGGTCGTGCCTTGACCGGTGGAGCACGGCCGGCGGTTTCCGCCATGGAGAGTAATGGCCTATGATCCTGAAAAAGCGGTTGACCACGGAGGGCGCGGAGTTCTCGGAGAAAAAAATCGGGGACTTCACGCTTGGATCGAACCCGCTCGACGGGGGAGTTCGCCCAATGCCCATTCTGACGTTCCGCGTCCTCCGTGATTTCCGTGGTTGGTATCCGCGGTTTTTAGGATGAAGGGGATGAAGACCCGCCAGTGGGTTACGGGCTTGCTGGTCGTCTTGTTGATCGCGGGCTGCGGCAAGGCGGCGGCGCCGACCGATAAAATGATACTCGGCGAGCCTTTTCCATCCCTCCAGGTGACGACTCTGGATGGTGAGGTGTTGCCCCTGACGGCGGCGCGCGGCAAGCTGGTGGTGCTGAATATCTGGGCGACTTGGTGCGGCCCCTGCCGGAAAGAACTGCCGAGTCTGCAGCGTTTGAGCCAGGCCTTGGATGCGCGGCGTTTCGAGGTGCTGGGCGTGGCCCTCGACGAAGACGCGCATATCGTGCGCGAGTACCTCATCGATAAGGGCGTGATCTATCCCAATTGGTTGGACCCGGCCTTCAAGGTGGCGGATGACGTGCTGGGCATCACCGCCTATCCCTACACCTTTTTCATCAGCCCCGAGGGCCGCTTGTTGGGCCGGGTGGTCGGCATCGCGGAATGGGACGATCCCAAAGTGATCCAGGCCTTGGAAGCGGCGTATCGCGGCGATACCTCCGGCTTGGCCGGTTTGTCCCGTCATTCGTGAATTGGCGCGATACCGCCGACACGCCGCGCTGTTGTACGGTACCGTCTTCTCAGTCCCGGCGCCGCTTGTTACTATTGCGCACCGCCGCGGTGCTCACTGGGACAATAACCTTGAGGATGACACTATGAACACCTTGTTTCGCAGCACACGCCGCAGCGCGATCGCGGCCATGGCGATCGCCTTGTGCATCGGCGGATGGACCGGTGTCGCGCAGGCGGCGGATCCCAAGAACGGCGCCACCTTGTATAACCAACATTGCGTCAACTGCCATGGCCAGCGCGGCGTGCCGGTGATGCCCGGCGTGCCCGACTTCTCCCGCCGCGAACGGCTGATGCAATCGGACCTGGATTTGATCAAGGCCATTTCCCGCGGCAAAGGCATGATGCCCGCTTATCAAGGCCTGCTCAGTGAAAACGACATCCTGGATGTCATCTCCCATTTAAGAAACCTGCGGTGAAGATCGGTTTCGGCATGCGCTGGGCCTTGGCCGCGCTGAGCGTGTTGCTCAGCGGCGGTTGCAGTTCCTCGGAAAAGGGCGGCGAATTTTCCGCGAAATCCGCCCTCGCCAACCGCGTCCCGCTCGCGGTGTTGGAATCGTTCGGGGTGGGCGACGACGTCTACGTCCGTTCCCTCGCCGTCGATCGCGCCGCCAACAGTGTGTGGGTCGGCACCTCGGTCGGGGTGCATGAAGTCGATTTGACCAGCCGCGATCCGCGCCAGACCTTCACCCGCAAGGAAGGCCTCGCCAACGAATACGTGTTCGCGATCCTGGTGGATGGCCAGGGCAATAAATGGTTCGGCACCAACGGCGGCGGGGTGTCCCGTTACCGCGACGGCCAATGGCAGACTTATTTTCCCATGCACGGCCTGGCCGATTACTGGGTGTACTCCTTCGCCGAGCAGCCGGGCGGCACCTTGTGGATCGGCACCTGGGCCGGCGTCAACCGTTTGGACACGGCGGACGGCAAGTTCACCACCTACGTCAAAGAGCTGGTCAACGAATGGGTGTATGGCGCCGCGGTGGACGCCCGGCAGCGGGTGTGGTTCGGTACCGAGGGCGGCGTGTCGATGTTCGACGGCAAGGAGTGGCGGAGCTGGACTCATGCCGACGGGCTGGGCGCGCCCAACACCGACAATCTCCCCATCAGCCTGAACACCGGGCTCGGCACCCGTTCCCGGCACGACTTGAACGTGCTGGCGGAGGGCGAGCCCAGCTACAACCCCAATTACGTCTTTTCGATGAAAGTGGCGGCGGACAACGCCGTATGGGCCGGCACCTGGGGCGGCGGGGTCGGCCGCTACGACGGCAAGGCCTGGAAAAATTACACCACTCAGGACGGCTTGGCGGGTAATATCGTCTTCAGCATCGCCCAGGCGCCGGACGGCGCGATGTGGTTCGGCACCAATCAGGGCGTGTCCCGTTTCGACGGTAAACACTGGCAGACCTTGCGGCGCGGCGACGGTTTGTTCGCCGACAGCGTTTACGCGGTGGCGGTGGCCCCAAACGGCGAGGCTTGGGTGGGCACCCGGCGCGGGGTGTCGCGCATCGGTCCCGCCAGCGCTAAAGAGGTAATCGACAAGTGAAGATCGGTGTTACGGGAATCGCGATCGGCCTGATCGCCGTAAGCGGCGCGCTGGTGGCGGCCTATCAATTCGGCACTCAGCGCCAGTCAGACGGTTTGAATGCCGGCGCGGCGGGTTTGGCGCAGCGTGCCGCCGCGCCCGGCGGTGTCATGCCGGCCAATCACCCCGCGACGGCGGGCGTCGGCGGATCCGTCGGCGACAATAAATTCGCCCACTTCCGGGTCGGCAACCGCAATGTGAAGAGTATTTACGCCGACGGCGGCGTGGTGTGGATCGGCACCTCGGGCGGGGTGATCCGCTATGATGTCGCGACGGATAAACACCAGCTGTTCGACAATCAACTGACCGGCCTGCTCTCCAACGGGATATTTCATGTCAGCCGGGTCGGCCGACGAATGGTGGTGGGCACTTACGGCGGTGGTCTGTCGGTGTTCGATCCGGCCAAGGACGCCTGGCGCAACTACAATATCCCCGACGGTTTGGCCGACCAGTTCGTCTACGACGTGCAGCAGGTGCGCAACGGTGATGTGTGGATCGCCACCTGGTCCGGCGTCAACCGGGTGCGCGGCGGGGCCTTCGAAGATCCCAGCCAATGGGAAACCTTTACCGTTGAGAACACCGGCGGCGGTCTGCCCAATCCCTGGGTCTATGCCCTGGACGAAGGCAAGAACGGCGAGATGTGGTTCGCCACGGAATACGGCCTGGCCCGCTACCAGAACGGCAAGTGGGACCATTGGCAACACGCCGACGGTTTGGGCGCGCCCTACGAGCAGGTCAAAGAGGCCATCCAATTCACCAGCGATCCCGGCCAGTCGTCGTCCCACCACGCCCAGCAGAAAGTCGAGCAGGGCTTGCAGGACGTCAACGTGGCCTATAATCCCAATTACATCATCTCCCTGGCGGTGACCGACGATGGAGTCGTGTGGTGCGGTACCTGGGGCGGCGGCTTGGCCCGTTTCGACGGCAAAACCTGGCGTAACTTCACCACCCAAGACGGCCTCCCCGCCAATCACATTTTCATGTTGTACAAGGGACCGGACGGCCAGTTGTGGGCCGGTACCAGCCGGGGTTTGGCGCGGCTCAATACGGACGGCAAGGGATTTACGGTGCTGACGACCCGTGACGGATTGTTCGCGGATAATGTCTTTTCCATGGCCCATGCCCAGGACGGCAGTGTATGGGTAGGGAGTTTTGGCGGCGTGGCCCGGCTCAACGGCTTATAGCGTCTCATCTCTCTGCCTGAGCGACGCTAGCCTGGGGTTTTTCCTGGGTTTTTAGTCCAGTTCCGCGAAATGCTGCCGATAACCCTGTGGGGCTTATACCGGCCCCGCAGAGAGACATATGCCACAAACACTGGGTGTGTATCATCATTTTTCCGCTCCGAATGCGGCTTGTTCTCGTCCTTTGCGAAGCCGGGGTAAGCAGGTATTTGTCGGCTTGCCGGCGACCGGGATGCGGTCATGAGGAGTCTCGGTACCCGCTTGGCCCTGGTGATCTCGGCGGTGTTGTCGCTGCTGGTCTTGTTCGCCGGCATGTGGCTGGAGCGGCAAGTCACCGAGACCATGCGCGCCGAAGAGGTGCGCCAGGCCAAATTGCACGCCGGTACCTTGCTGGGCAGTTTGCAGACCTTGATGCTGAACGGCCAGGGCACGCTGGCCCGTTCCTGGCTGGACCGCATGCACGGTGAAGCCGGCATCGTAGATATCGAGGTGCTGCGCCGGGACGGCGTGGAGGCCTTCACCGATTTGTCCACGGTGAAGGCCGTGAATGAGTATCTGGGCTACCCGCGTTTTCAGCGGGAACCTTCACTATCCCGCCATGGCCCTGACGTCAACAAGCCCGCCTTCAAACAGGCCTTGCAGGGCGAGTTGTCGGTGGATTGGGCCACGCCCGGCCAGATGTCTTTATACATGCCCATCGAGAGGCGCGGGGAATGTATCGCCTGTCATGGTTATGAAGATGATCCCATGCGCGGCGTCTTGAAGCTGGCCTTGTCCACCGTGGCGGCGGAAAACCGCATCGACGCCATGCGTCATCGGGTGTGGGTGATGTCCGCCGGCCTGGTGTTGCTGCTGGGCGTGGCGATGTGGGTGGCCTTGCGGGTCAGCGTGCTGGGGCCGATCGCCCATTTGCGCGATGCGATCAAACGGGTGGGCGAAGGCGACCGCGACGCCAAGCTGCCGGTCGGACGCCGCGATGAGGTAGGCGAGGTGTCCGAGGTCTTCAACCGCATGCAGGACCAGTTGGTGGCAAGCGAGGTGCGGATCCGCGCCGTCATGGACAACGTGCTGGACGCCATCATCACCTTCGATGGAAAAGGTACGATCGAGTCGGCCAATCAGGCGGTGCGCAATGTGTTCGCATGCAGTCCCGAGGAACTGCTCGGCCAGAATCTCAAGATGTTGATGCCGGAACCTTACCGCGGCGAATACGAGCGCTTTCTGGCCCATTACATCGAAAGCGGCGAGCCGCGCATCCTCGGCGTGGGCCGCGAGGTGATGGGCCAGCGCAAGGGCGGCGGCATCTTCCCCATGGATTTGGCGGTGAGCGAGATGTGGGTGCACGGCCGGCGTTATTTCATCGGCATCATCCGCGACATCACCGAACGCAAAGAGCAGATGGCGGCCATCGAATATCAGGCACTGCACGACGCCTTGACCGATTTGCCCAATCGCTCCCTGCTCTCCGATCGCCTGCACCAGGCGATCCTCAACGCGATCCGCGACAAGACGCCCCTGGCCTTGATCATCATGGATCTCGACCACTTCAAAGAGATCAACGATACCCTCGGCCATCACAACGGCGACTTGATTTTGAAACAGGTGGCGACCCGGGTGCGCGGCGTGTTGCGTGAATCGGACACCGTGGCCCGCCTCGGCGGCGACGAGTTCGCGGTGCTGTTGCCCACCGCGGATTTGATCGACGCCACCCGCATCGCCAAGAAAATTCTGAGCGCCCTCGACCAGCCCTTCGATCTGGAAGGACAGTCCTTCCACGTCGGCGGCAGCCTGGGCATCGCGCTGCTGCCCGAACACGGCCGCGACGGCACGGCGCTGATGAAGCGCGCCGACGTCGCGATGTACGAGGCCAAGCGCGGCAAGACCGGTTTCGCTTTATACGATCCTTCCAAGGATCAACACAGCCTGCGCAATCTGTCCTTGATGGGCGATTTGCGCTCCGCCATCGAACAAAACCAGTTGGTGCTTTACTATCAACCCAAGGTCAATATGCAGACCGGGCGGGTCAGCGGCGTGGAGGCCCTGGTACGCTGGCAACACCCGCAACATGGCTTGATGTATCCCGACGACTTCATCCCGCTCGCCGAGCAGGCGGGTTTGATCCGCCAGGTGACCTTGTGGGTGTTGGAAAAGGCCCTGGCCCAACACACCGATTGGTTGCAGATGGGTATCGACTTGAGCATGGCGGTGAACCTGTCGGCGCGTAACCTGCAGGACAATGTCTTCCCCGACGAGGTGGGCGCCCTGCTGCGCGGTTATCACCATACGCAATTGTCGCGACTGCGTTTCGAGATCACCGAAACCGCGATGATGGCCGACCCCGGCCGCGCGGCGGAGATACTCAACGCCCTCGGCGCCATGGGTATCCGGTTGTCGATCGACGATTTCGGCACCGGCTATTCCTCCTTGGCGTACCTCAAGCAATTGCCGGTGGCGGAATTGAAGATCGACAAGTCCTTCGTGCTGGGCATGAGCACCGACGACAACGACGCGGTGATCGTGCGTTCCACCATCGACCTCGCCCATAACATCGGCATGCGGGTGGTGGCGGAAGGTGTCGAGGATAAAAAGACCTACGACATGTTGGCCACGCTGGGTTGCGACGTGGTGCAGGGTTATTTCATCAGCCGGCCGGTGACGCCCGAGGAATTATTGCGCTGGTTGCAGAATCCGCCCTGGGGCCTGCAGGTATAATCCCGGCGGGCGCCATTCCCGCTGCTCGCGGCGTAGAGATACAACAAGGGTTAACGAAGATTGCGCTATACGAGGCGATACCTCGTAGCGTGCGCCGCACGGAAAGGCGGCTTACGCGCGCACGGCGCACATTGTGGCTGGCGCCATTACTATAATCTCCCACCCGTGTGATTCTCCCTTTGATCTGGCGCGGGGAGAACGCAGCGAGGGTAGCTTCCCGTGCGCAGTCAGGCCCCTTTAACGCGCCGGCGCGGTCGGCGCCGTGGTTGCCCAATCGTCGGGCGCGCGGCGCACCGGCCGGAAGATATCGATCTTGCGAAAATATTGATCGGCTATATATACCCGCCCCGTTTCGTCCACCGCCACCCCGGCTGGCAAATAAAATTTGCCCGGCTTGCTGCTCTCGTCCCGATTGCCGATGTGCATCAGGATCTGGCCTTGCGGGTTGAAGAGCTGGACATTGCCGAAGGCGGCGTCGGCCACGTAAATGGTACCTTCGGCGTCGGTGGCGATGCCTTTGGGTCGGGCGAATTGGCCGGGGAAACGCCCCACTTCGCCGAAGGCGAGGCGAAAACTCCCGTCGGCCGCGAAGCCCTGCACCCGGAAATTGCCGCCGTCCACCACGTACACGCTGCCGTCCGCGGCGGTGGCGGCCTGCAACGGCAGATTGAATTGGCCGTTGCCGGTGCCGCGGGTGCCGATGGTTTGCAGCAAGGCACCGCTGCGCGGATCGAGCACATGGACGTGATGCTGCTCGCTGTCCACCCCGCCCACATCCACCACGTAAAGCCGCTGGCCGTCCGGGCTGAGGGCGACCCCCGAGGGCCGGCGCAGCTCGGCGTCGCTGCCGAGGACGCGGAGGTGCTTGCCGCCGGCGTCGTAGACCTGCACCCGCCGCGCGCTGACGTCGGCGACGTAGATTTCGTTATCGGGCGACAAGGTGATGCCGATGGGTTTTTGCAGCCGGCCCGGCTCGCTTTGGCCGAACTGGAGGAAGCGCTTGCCGGCGATGTCGAACAACAACACCGCGCTTTGCGCGGTGTCGGTGACGTAGACCCGCCCGCCGCGGGCGGCGACGCCGTAGGGTTTCACCAGGCCTTTGACTTCCTCGCCGCGGCCGGTGGCGAGTTCGCGCCAGCGGGCGAAGCCGCTCAACTGCTCGACGTCTTCGTTGATGCGCAGGGTGCGTTCGTAGATGAAACGCGCCTCGTCGGGCGGCGGCGGATAGACGGGCGGTTCAAGCCGCGGGGCGGGCGGGGCGCTGGCGCAGCCGGTCAACAGGCCCAGCACGCATAACGCGACCAGACCCGGCTTTAGGGCGCCTCTAAAAACCCGCTGAAACCGCGATGGCGGTGTTGGAAACGTGCTCAAAATACTCATGACTCCGTGTGCAGCGCGCTTTTTCGCCCATTTCCGCCTTGCCTTCGCGCCTTGATCGAATTTTTAGAGGCGCCCTTTATTTGATATGGCATGTTTCACACAGGCGATCGGCGCGGGTGCGCAGCAGGAGCGTCACGTCGGGATCGTGGACGTTGTGGCAGGTGGCGCACTCGACTTTGCCGTCATAAAGTTTGATGCCGTTGTCGAAACCGTAGGGGCTGTCGGGCGTGCGAAAATCCTGGTCGTTGTTGTTGAGGCCGGCATAGGTCATCGAGATGGCGTGGTCGTTGGTGAGATCGGTGCCGATGTGTTTGATGGCGATGCTGTGCGCCACCCGGCCGTCATGGCATTTGCCGCAGCTCATTAAATCGTTGCCGCCGTTGAGGCGCAAATGCAGCGCCGCGTCCTCGCTGCTCTGCCAGCCGTCGGGTTTGAACACCGTCATGTCCACGCCCATGGTGCCGTCGTGGCAGGACAGGCACAGCAGGCTGATCGGGCTGGGCGTGCGCACCTTGTTGTCGAGGGTGCGGGTATCGTAGATGTCATAGGCGCCGGTGGCGGGGACGAAACGATTCCAGCCCGGAATGCCGCCTTGTCCGGCGCTGTCCTGCTCGGGCCGTTCGGGGGGCAGATGGCAATAGACGCAGGAGTTGCCGTAATCGGAGAAGGCCACTCCGGGCATGGCCACCACGCCGGCGCGCTGGTTGAGTCCGGTGAAGTCGTGTTTGGTGCCGAGCAGGGTGCCGGCCAGGGCATTCGCGCCGAGCAGCAGCGCGGCGATGATGGCCGCGGCGCCGGCGATACGGGTGGCTGACGAGGCGCGCTCATGCGAACGCATCGGTGCGGGTGCGCTGTGCTGTGCTGGGCGTGTCACTGCGTGCAGAACCTTTCCGCTTGATTTTGGCCGGGAACGGCAGTCTAGTTATGACTGGTCCAAGAGTAGCGCAATTCATTTATTTGCGCCACAATGATGCCCGCCCCGGAGAATATATGCCCGCCGCTGCGGCGGTCCGGGTCATATGCGAATGTCTTAACCCAGCGGAACATCCGACAGCCTCACGATGACTATGCGCGCCGCGGCCTTCGCCGCCCTTACAGTCTTGACCGTGCTGATCGCCACCCCGGCCTCCGCCGCGGTGGACGGCGCGGCGGTGTACGTCGAGCATTGCCAGGTCTGCCACGGCGACAAAGGCGACGGCAATACCCGCGTGCGGCGGGGTTTGACGCCGCCGCCGCGCGACTTCACCAGCGCGCGGGCGCGCCAGGAGTTGAGCCGCGAGCGCATGATCAATTCGATTGCCCACGGCCGGCCCGGCACCGCCATGGTGGGATTCGGTCAGCGCCTGTCGGAAGAGGAGATCGCCGCGGTGGCCGATCACATCCGCGCCAGTTTCATGACCGCCCGTGACGGCAAGGCCGAGCCCCGTCCTGCCAAACTGGTGTTGGGCGAACAATTGTACGTGCGCAATTGCGCCGTGTGTCACGGCGACAAGGGCAGTGGCGCGATGTGGACCCAGTCGAGCCTCAACCCGGCGCCGCGGGACTTCACCTCGCCGGCGACCCGCGAGGAATTGAGCCGCGAGCGGATGATCAACTCGGTGACCTTCGGCCGGCCCGGTACGGCGATGATGTCCTTCAGCAAACGGCTTTCTCCCGCCGAGATCGAGACGGTGGTCGACTATGTGCGCGCCACCTTCTTTTTGAAGGAGCCCGCCCTGCCGCCCGAGCACGCGCAGCGGGTCCAGGCCGACATGGCGCAGCCCTTTCCCAACGGTTTGCGCGGCGACGCCGCTTGGGGACGGGAGTTTTACGAACACAATTGTTTCACCTGCCACGGCAAGGAAGGCGACGGCAAAGGGCCGCGCTCGAAATTCATCAATCCCAAGCCGCGTAATTTCCTCGAAACCGATTCACGCGCGCGGTTGAACCGGCCCGCCCTGTTCGACGCGGTGCGCGACGGGCTGCGCGGCACGGTGATGCCGGCCTGGGGCAAGGTGCTCAGCGAACAGGAGATCGCCAACGTGGCGGAATATGTGTTCACCGCCTTCGTCCATCCGGCCGCCGCCTCCGCCCCCCCGGCGGATAAAAAAAAACTGAACGCCCCGTAGCCGCCAGCGCCGCGCAAATCGCCCGCGGCAAGCAGGTCTATAACGAACGCTGTTATTTCTGTCACGGCTACAACGGCGACGCCAAGACCTTGGCCGCCAGCTATCTGTCACCTCCGCCGCGGGATTTCACCAAGAGCGATCCCGCCAGGCTGAGCCGGGAAAAAATGATCGCCGCCGTACGCGACGGCCGGCCCGGCACGGCCATGAAAAGTTTCTCGACGCTGTTGAACGAGCAGGATATCGCCGCCGTGGTGGACTTCGTCCGTGCCACCTTCATCGACCAGCGCGGTATCAACACTTATTACCATACCGTTGAAAACGGCTGGCCCGATCATCAACGCTACGCGGCGGCCTTTCCGTTCGCCTTGGGCGAGATCGCGCTGGACACGCCGTGGGAGGAATTGACCCCGGCCCAGCAGGCGGGCAAACGTTTGTTCATGTCGAGTTGCATCAGTTGCCACGACCGGGCGCGGGTCAACGACGAAGGCGTGGTGTGGGACCCGCGCTCGGTGTCGTTTCCGCGCGGGGGCTACCGGCATGATGTCGAGCAGGATAAAAAAGTGGACGCGGTGAGCGGGGCGACACCCTACGCCAAACACGATAAGCCGCCCAAGCTGGAAAAGGCCACGGCGCAGGAGCGGCGCGGCGAACAGTTGTTTCAGGCCAATTGCGCGTTCTGTCACGCCGCGGACGGCACGGCGCGCAATTGGATCGGACGGTTTCTCGAGCCCCATCCCCGCGACCTCACCGACGCCGCGGCCATGAAGGGGATGGGGCGGGCGGAAATCAAAGAGGCGATCCGCGAGGGTGTGCCGGGCACGCCGATGTCGGCGTGGAAGCATGTGCTGCCGGATCAGGACATCGACGCCATCGTCGCCTATATCGTTCGGGTCTTTCATCCGCTGCCGGCGGTTCCCGATCGGCCTCCCGCCCCCCGGCCTTGATATTCGCGCTTTCGCTTTGCGGCCGCGATCCTTATCATCGGTATTTAAGGACGCGCTGGATAATTACACCTGGAATTTTCAGAGCAAGGGCAGCAAGAAGGCGATTTTCGCCGCCTTTCATGTTCAACGGTTAACACCCATGAACAGGCGGCACATTCATCTGCCGCAGGCCCTTTGAATAAATCAGCGGTTCCTTAAGCTTATCGGATTGAATGACCAGCGAGGCGGTTGAGACATGATCAAGGCGGGTATCGTGGGGGGCACCGGTTACACCGGCGTCGAGTTGTTGCGTTTGCTGGCCGGCCATCCGCAGGTGGCGTTGACGGCGATCACCTCGCGTTCCGAGGCGGGCATGGCGGTCAGCGAGATGTTTCCCAATCTGCGCGGCCATGTGGCGCTGGCCTTTTCCGAACCGGATCCGGCGACGCTGCGCGGTTGCGACGTGGTGTTTTTCGCCACGCCCAACGGCACGGCCATGACCATGGCCCGCGAGTTGTTGGAGGCGGGGGTGCGGGTCATCGATCTCGCCGCCGACTTCCGGCTGACCGAGCCGGCGCTGTGGGAGCAGTGGTACGGCAGTCCCCACGCCTGCCCCGACCTGCTCGGTGAGGCGGTGTACGGCCTGCCCGAAGTGAACCGCGCCGCGCTGCGCGGCGCGCGGCTGGTGGCCAATCCCGGCTGTTATCCCACGGCGGTGACCTTGGGCTTTTTACCCTTGCTCGAGGCGGGGGTGGTCGACCCGGCGCATCTCATCGCCGATGCCAAATCCGGGGTGAGCGGCGCCGGGCGCAAGGCCGGCGTCGGCAGTTTGTTGTGCGAGGCCGGCGACAGCTTCAAGGCCTACGGCGTGCCGGGTCACCGGCATTGGCCGGAGATCCGGCAAAACCTCGGCCGGGTCGGTGGCGGCGAGGTCGGGCTGACCTTCGTACCCCATCTCACCCCCATGATCCGCGGCATCCACGCCACGCTGTACGCACGTTTGACGCGCGAAGTGGATTTGCAAACCTTGTTCGCGGAGCGTTACGCCGGCGAGCCTTTCGTCGACGTCATGCCCGCCGGCGCCCATCCGGAGACCCGCAGCGTGCGGGGCGCCAATCTGTGCCGGATGTCCGTGCACCGGCCGCAGGGCGGTGATATGGTGGTGGTGCTGTCGGTGATCGACAACCTGGTTAAAGGCGCCGCCGGCCAGGCGGTACAGAATATGAATATCCTGTTTGGTCTGGAGGAGACCGCGGGGTTGACGGGGATCGCCCTGCTGCCGTGAGACGGGCGGGTTCCCGTGAGTGCCCTCGGCGCCGCCATGCCGGCGAGGGCCCCCGCCACTAAATCCGCGTGATGTTTCGTAACGCTCGGCAATGGGTAGTGAAGGTGCATCGGCCGTGGCGCAAACGGCTGATGCTGGCCGCGCTGGTGCTGGGTCTGCCGCTGGTGCTGTGGGGCGTGTTCGATTACGGCCGGTATCGCGCCGGCTTTGATAGCGGCGAAGCGGGGCGCCTGCGCGCCGAACTGCTCGGCACCATCCAGTCCCTGCGGGAGACCAACGAGTCCTTGCGCCAGCAAACGGTGACGATGGCACGGGCCAGGGACATCGACCGCCAGGCCTATGCCGAGGTCGATAGCAATCTGGTGACGTTGCAGAA
The DNA here is from genome assembly GCA_963729605.1 of uncultured Gammaproteobacteria bacterium. Taxonomy (GTDB): domain Bacteria; phylum Pseudomonadota; class Gammaproteobacteria; order DRLM01; family DRLM01; genus CAKKSB01. The sequence continues at coordinate 786,509 of CAVSNY010000007.1, forward strand.
GGAGGTCCTCGATCTCAAGGAGGAAGTGGCGTTTTACCGGGCCATCGTCGCCCCCAACCAAACCGCCGCCGGCGTACGCGTGCAGAGTTTGCAACTCAAGGCCAATGGCGGAAATCGCGGCTATAGTTACAAGTTGGTGCTGACCCAGGTGGGCGCGGACGCCAAGCCGGCCAAAGGCCGGGCCAAGATCGTGGTTCAGGGTTTGCTGGGTCAGACCCAATCGGAATTTTCCTTGGACAAACTGACCGGGCAGAACGGCAACGACTACCTTTTTCAATTTAAATATTTCGATGAATCCGAGGGAGACCTGGTGCTTCCCGAATCCTTCGTTCCGACTCGGGTGGTGGTGGAGGTGTTGACCGAATCACCGACGCGGAATCGTAGCGAGGCCGTTTATTCTTGGGAGGAACTGACCAGTTAAGGAGGTGACGCATGTGGGGTAAACGACGCGAGACTCGCCCGGCGCGGGTGGACACCCTGGTGGGCGAAGGGACCTGTGTGAGCGGCGACTTGGTGTTTCGGGGCGGCATGCATGTGGACGGCGTGATCCGTGGTAATGTGTCGGCGGAGGCGGGTGACGATGCCGCCCTGCTGGTCCTGGGTGAACGCGGGACTATTGAAGGTGACGTGAAGGCGCCCCATGTGGTGATCAACGGCCGCGTGCAAGGCGATGTGCGGGCCGTGGAATCTCTGGAACTGGCGGCGCAGGCCAGGGTGAGCGGGGCCTTGTATTATGTCCGGCTGGAAATGGCCCTGGGCGCCGAGGTGAACGGTAAGCTGGTTTGCCTGACTAAAGAAATGCTGAGCAAATCCTTGCCGGCGCCGGTGGAATTTTCCGCCCGGCTGGCGCGGGGCGCTGAAAAAATCCAGGCGGTGGACCGATAAAGTTGATGGGCCAGGTAGGAAAAGCGATAATGCCGGCCATTGTTGTTTTAAATGTGGGAGAAATTTTATGAGCGTACAGGCTCTCGAAGTACAGGCACCCTTGGTCTTCACCGAGGCCGCCGCCCGCAAGGTGCAGGCCTTGATTGAAGAAGAGGGCAATAGTGCGCTGAAACTGCGGGTGTTCATTTCCGGCGGCGGCTGTTCCGGTTTTCAATACGGTTTCACCTTCGACGAAGTCATCAATGACGGCGACACCGCCGTCGAGCAGTGCGGTGTCACCCTGTTGATCGACCCCATGAGCTTTCAATACCTGGTGGGCGCCGAGATCGATTACACCGAGGGATTGCAGGGCGAACAGTTCGTCATCCGCAACCCCAATGCGCAGACCACCTGCGGCTGCGGTTCGTCCTTTTCGGTGTGAGATCGCCAGCCTGATTTGACCGGCCGGTCGATCAGCGAGGGGCGGGCTTCCGTGAGAGGTCCGCCCCTCGGTGTTTTTTGTTATTCTAAAAACCGCGTGTCCATTTTCGATTGGTAGTGTAATGAACGAGTACGTGCCCGGGCTGGAAGGCGTGCCAGCCACCAAATCCAATATTTCCTTCATCGACGGTGAAAAGGGTGTACTCGCTTATCGCGGTTATCCCATCGAACAATTGGCGGAACACAGCACGTTCGAAGAAACGGCGCTGCTATTGCTGGACGGGCAGCTGCCGGTCGCGGCGGAACTGGCGGCCTTCGATGCGGAGCTGCGCAATAACCGCCGGGTGAAATACAACATCGCCGCCATCATGAAGAGCCTGCCGGCCACCGGCCACCCCATGGAAATGTTGCAGACCGCGGTGGCGAGTCTCGGCATGTTTTATCCCGGTTCCGAACGTTTGACCGGCCCCAATGCCTGGCAGGACCTCGACTACATCCACGGCATGTCGGTGAAGATCATCGCCCGCATGGCGACCCTGGTGGCGATGTGGGAGCACATTCGCAACGGCTACGACCCCATCGCGCCGCGCACCGACCTCACCTACGCGCAAAACTTTTTATACATGATGAACGGCCGCGAACCGGACCCGCTGATCGCCAAGATGTTCGACACCTGTCTGGTGTTGCACGCCGAGCACACCATCAATGCCTCGACCTTCGCCGCGCTGGTGGCGGGTTCGACGCTGGCCACGCCCAGCGCGGTGGTGGCCTCCGCCGTCGGCACCTTGTTCGGGCCCTTGCACGGCGGCGCCAACGAGCGGGTGGTGGAGATGTTGGAAGAGATCGGTTCGCCGGACAAGGTGAAACCCTGGCTGGACGCCAAGCTGGCGGCCAAGGAAAAGATCTGGGGCATGGGGCATCGCGAATACAAAGTGAAAGACCCGCGTGCGGTGATTTTGCAGCGGCTGGTGGAGAAACTCGCGGAACACCGCGGTGGCAAGATGAGCCGCTTGTTCGATACCGCGCTGGCCTTGGAAGAGGCGGCGTCGGCGCGGCTGGCGGAGAAGGGGGTGTACCCCAACGTCGATTACTACTCCGGGATTTTGTACGCGGAGATGGGTTTCCCCACCGATCAATTCACCTCGATCTTCGCCGTGGCGCGCGCCGCCGGCTGGCTGGCCCACTGGCGCGAACAGCTGCGCTATAACCGCATCTTCCGGCCGACTCAGATGTATACCGGCGAAGACCTGCGGCAGTACCGGCCTATCACGGATAGGCGGTAGCGAGGTTCAAGTTACCAGCAGCAAGAATTTTCGAGCTACATCTCCGACTTGCTACTTGCTGCTTGTTGGATATATCCCCCCCAACACCACAGCCCGCCTCGCGCCGGTCACGTCGGGAATATTGCCCGGCAAACCATGCAGGGTCTGCCGTGCCAGCCAGGCGAAGGCCATGCCCTCTACCCATTTGGGCGCGATGCCGTGGATTTCCGCGGATTCTACCGGGCGTGGCGCCAGCAGAGCGGTGAGGCGCGCCATCATGGTTTTGTTGTAGGCCCCGCCCCCGCAGATTAACGCGCGGGCGGCGGCGGGGGCGTGTTCGAGGATGGCGTGGGCGAGCGTGGCGGCGGTGAGTTCGCACAGGGTGGCTTGCACATCCGCCGGCGCGATGCTCGACTCCACCCGCGCGAGGGCGCGGCTTAACCACCGGGGGTTGAAATATTCCCGCCCCGTGCTCTTGGGCGGGGGGCGAGTGAAGTAGGGATCTTCCAGTAATACATCAAGCAGGCGCGGGTGGACGTGGCCACTGGCGGCCCAGCCGCCATCTTCGTCCATCTCCTTTCCGCTGTGACTTTTGATCCAATAGTCCATCAGCGCATTGCCGGGGCCGGTGTCGAAACCGCGCACGGGCTCTGCGTCCGCGCGGGGCAGCACGGTGATATTGGCGATGCCGCCGATGTTGACTACGACGCGGTCTTCGCCGGCGGCGCGGAACACCGCGTTGTGAAAAGCGGGGACGAGCGGCGCGCCTTGCCCCCCGGCGGCCATGTCGCGGCGGCGGAAGTCGGCGACGGTGGTGATGCCGGTGAGTTCGGCGATGAGATTGGGATCGCCGATTTGCACGCTGGTGGGATGGTCGCCGTCGGGACGGTGGTAGAGGGTTTGACCATGGCTGCCGATGGCGCGGACGTCGCGTGCCGCCACGCCGGACTCGCGTAGCAAGGCCTGCACCGCCTCGGCGAATAGGCGGCCCATGCGCACATCCAGTTCGCCGATCTGCGCCACGCCGGCGTTTTCATCGTGGCTCGCCGCCAGCAATTCCGTGCGCAGTTCGGATGGGATGGGCTGAGTGTGGTGGGCGCGCAAGGCGGGTGTGCCGTGGCTGAACTCGACGAGGACGGCATCGACGGCGTCCATGCTGGTGCCGGATATCAGGCCGATGTAGTGTCCATTCATCGCGGAGATTTCCTTTGCACCGGGCTCGGTCTGGCGGCGCCGGCCCTCACGCGGAAGCGTGGCGGCCGGCGGAGAGATCAGCGGTTGTTGGCGGCCACCATGCCGTTTTTATTCGACTCCAATTGGGCCAGCGTAACCCGGGTCTTGGTAAGGAAGTCTTGCTTGTATTTGGCCGCGATGGGCGCGGCATCGGGGAATTGCACCTTGAGCGGATTGCGGTGTACCCCGTCGACACGAAACTCGTAGTGCAAATGGGGGCCGGTGGCGAGGCCGGTCATGCCCACGTAGCCGATGATCTGGCCCTGACGGACCGTGCTGCCGTTGCGGATGCCCTTGCCGAAGCGGGACATATGCCCGTAGAGGGTGCTGTAACGACTGCCGTGTTGCAGTTCGACGACTTTGCCGTAGCCGCCTTTGACACCGGCAAAACTGACTTTGCCGTCGCCGGTGGCCTTGATGGGGGTGCCGGTGGGCGAGGCGTAGTCCACGCCTTTGTGGGCGCGGATGCGGTTGAGCACCGGATGGAAGCGACCCATGCTGAAGCCCGAACTGATGCGGGAGAAATCCACCGGCGAGCGCAAAAAGGCCTTGCGCATGCTCTCGCCGTCGGGGGTGTAATAATTGGTGACCCCGGTGGGGTCGGTATAACGTACGGCTTTGAAGGTTTCGCCGCGGTTGATGAATTCGGCGGCGAGGATGTCGCCGTGGCGCAGGCGCTCGCCGTCGACGTAGAGATCGTCATAGATCACGCTGAAGCGGTCGCCGTCGCGGATGTCCAGGGCGAAGTCGATGTCCCAGCCGAAGATGCCCGCCAGTTGCATGGTGAGGCTGTCGGACATGCCCGCCTCTTGGGCCGCCTCGAACAGCGAACTGGTGATCACACCGGCGGAATGTACCACGCGCCGCTCAATGGGGCGCTCGATCAAGCTGGTCTGATAGCCGTCGTTGCCGCTCCATACCCGTAACGAGCGGGTGGGGTCGATGTCGTACATCAGTTCCATGAGTTGGGACTGTTCGGCCAACTTGAATTTGATGATCTCGCCCGGATGAATGCGCTTGAGGGTGGCGGTCTCGTCGCCCAGGGATAGAATGGTGTGCAGTAATTGTGGTTTCAAATCCAGTCGCGCAAAGATGTCCGACAGGGTGTCGCCGCTTTTTACCTTAATAGTGTGCCAGCGTTCTTCCTCGACCGGGACCGCGACCTCTTGGTCGGCGATCGACGCCTGCGTAGCGCGCTCAGGCGTGGGGAGGGTGAGGTCTTGGCGCGTGCCCCAAAAATCGGAGGTCTGCCCCGACGCCTCGGCACGGGTGGCGATGGCGTCATTGGAGCGGACACTTAAGAAGAGGCCGGTAATGACCAGCAAGACGCCGAGCAGCAGCCAGTGCGCATGGGTGACGGGGGCGGTTCGTGTGATCCTGGTTTGTGTCATGGTGTTCCGTTCCAACAAAAAACTCGACTCTCAGGGCCTTGCACCCGCTAGCCCCGCTAAGGTAGCCCGGGGTGCGTATTACGTCAACGTGGAATTGCCTTTTAATGTCATCTCCGGTCAGCGTGCATGATAGGTGCAACTTGCCCGGCGGGTTGCGACATGGTTGGCAAATCGGGATTCGGATCGGTTTGGAATCATGCGCCGCGCCGTACGCAATTGCGGCCGTCTGTTTTGGCTTGGTAGAGCGCTTGATCGGCGGCCTTGATGAGATCCTCGTAACGGGCCATGGTCGGTTGCCATTCCGCGATGCCGATGCTGGCGGTGACCGGAACGTCAATACCCTCGTGTCGGACGGGGGTTTCGGCCAAGCGTTGGCATAGCCGTTCGGCCACGATATTGGCACCCTCGATGGCGGTGGCCGGTAATACCGCGACGAATTCCTCGCCGCCGTAACGGCCCAGTGAATCGGTTTGGCGTAAACTTTCGTTTAGGTGTTTGGACGCGGTGCGCAGCACCGTATCGCCGGCGAGGTGGCCGTAAGTGTCGTTGATCTCTTTGAAGCGGTCGAGATCGATGAACGCCAGCGACAGCGCGCCGCCGTAACGCTGGACGCGCTGGTATTCTTTGATGATGACTTCTTCTATGAAGTGACGATTGTATATGCCGGTGAGGCCGTCGCGGTTGCCGGCCTCCGCCAGGGAGGTCATGGCCTCTTTCATCATCTTTTGGTAAACGGCGGTATCGGTCACGTCGATGAGGGTGACGCAGACCTGTTGCACCTCCCCCGCGGGGTCTTTGAGCGGAATGAAGGTGCAGTTTTGGTACATGTGCTCGACGTCGCCGGTGACCGGCCGGTGGTGACGGAATTTGAACAGATAGGGTCGCTGTTCCCAATTGGTGAACGCGAAATTTTTCAGGATGAAGACGCTGTTGATCTTGTGGTAGAGGATATTGTGCGGCAGCTCTTCAAAACACTGAAACAGGTTTTTGCCCAAGACGCTGGCGGCGGCCACGCCGCTGTGGCTTTCCATGAAGTGGTTCCATAGCGTGCATTCCATCTGGCGATTGACCGCGAAGATGCCGATGTTGATGCGGTCGATCAGAAAATCCAGCAACGGCGTCGAAGCGGGGGGCGAGGTGTCCATGGGGATCAAATCGCCTCGATGAAGGTTTTCAGCGAACGGGTGAGGGTCGCGATGGCGTCTTCCGCCAGCATGATGATGAGATGGCTTTTGAATTTGTGTTGTTCGAGGCTGAAATTGACTTCGACTTGTAAGGCATACGCCCACGGCAAGGTGTCGGGATTGAATAACTGGCTGGACACGACATTGGTGGCCATGAGCGAGGGTGCGGAAAAACTTAGGTCGGCCCCCAATTGCTCGGCGATGCCGTTCAGGCAGGCGCCCACCAAGATGTTGCTGATGTCGAACAGCAGCTCTTTTTCCGTTTCGGCATTTAGGCTCTGCTGATAGCCCATCAAGGTGGCCAGGTCGCGGCAGCCTTCCGTGGAAAACAGGGTGAGCGCTTCGCCGCATAAACTGTTATAGAACGACTGCCGTACCGCGGTGATGTGTTCGGTGCCGCCTACGATCTCGGCGACACATTGGGAGGCCTCCGCGGCATTGATGAGCCGGATGCGGGGGACCGACAGGCGTATGAACGAATCCAACACCCGAGCGAGTGAATCACCCGCTTGACCCATGGCGATATTGACGATTTCCTGCAGGGCGTCGGTTTGCTCCGCAGACAGGCTGATCTTGTCCGCCGTCATAATAGCCCGTGTTCCCGCAGCACTTGCGATATTTCTTCCGTTTTGACTGGTTTTTTCAAAAAGGCCATCGCGCCCAATTGTTTGGCGCGTTCCTGGGCCTTGGGCTGCACATCGGCGGAAATGACGATGACGAAGGCATTGAAGCCTTCGCGTTTGAGGGTTTCGAGCACCTCAAAACCATCCATGACGGGCATGGTGAGGTCGAGGAATATGATATGTGCCTTACCTTGGCGGTACAGGGCAAGGGCCTCTTGGCCATTGCTGGCTTGATGGACTTCCACATTCCAGTTCGCCGGCAAGGATTTAATGACCAATTTGCGCGACATGCCGGAATCGTCTACAACGAGAACGGGGGTTGCCATCCTAATATAGTCCTCCAAGCGGGCTGAATATCCTTTACCTGGAACATAACGGCGTCTGGTTTTTAAACATTAATCTAAATGACTTAGGCGAGCGGATGCGACGGCCGGCTTGTGCTAAGCTTTTGCACCCTCGTAACTGCTTGGGAGTATTGGATGAAATCGATGGCCGAGGCCTTGGAGATTATCGGTAAAGGGGTGGAGGAAATTCTGCTCCCGGCCGAGCTTGCCGAAAAAATGAAGTTGCCGCGTCCGCTACGGGTGAAGGCCGGATTTGATCCCACCGCCCCCGATCTCCATCTTGGGCATGCCGTGTTGCTCAATAAAATGCGGCAGTTTCAGGATCTTGGGCATGAAGTGATCTTTTTGATCGGCGACTTTACCGGCATGATCGGCGATCCCACCGGCAAGAGCGTGACCCGTCGGCCGTTGACCCGCGAGGAGGTGATCGAAAATGCCCGTACTTACGAAGCTCAAATTTATAAAATTCTCGACCCCGAAAAGACCTTGGTGATGTTCAACTCCCGTTGGATGGGCGAGATGAAGTCCGCGGACCTCATTCAGTTGGCGGCCAGGCAGACCGTGGCGCGCATGCTGGAGCGGGACGACTTCCACAAGCGTTATCGGGGCGGGCAGCCTATCGCCATCCATGAGTTCCTTTATCCTTTGATTCAAGGATATGACTCGGTTGCCCTGCGGGCCGATGTCGAGCTGGGTGGAACCGATCAGAAATTCAACATGTTAATGGGGCGCGAGTTACAGAAACAGTATGCCCAGCCACCGCAGGTAGTGATCACCTTGCCTGTCTTGGAGGGTTTGGATGGCGTTCAAAAGATGTCCAAGTCTTTGGGCAACTATATAGGCATTAATGAGTCGGCCGAGGAAATGTTCGGCAAGCTGATGTCCATTTCCGATGAATTGATGTGGCGCTATTTCGATCTGTTGAGCTTTGAGACCCCTGCCACCCTTGAGAAGTGGCGCCGTGAAATTGAGGATGGCGCCAATCCGCGCGACATAAAATATCGCCTTGCCGCAGAGTTAGTCAGCCGTTTCCATGGGGGCGAGCCGGCACGCAAGGCCCAGGAGGCGTTTATTGCCCGTTTTCAACGGGGTGCCATGCCCGAAGAGATGGAAGAAATCACACTTACCGTCTCGGGGGATGGCTACCCCA
>CAVSNY010000007.1:797500-1406517 GCA_963729605.1 uncultured Gammaproteobacteria bacterium
CCATGCAGTAGCAGTGTGATTAGAATATGAGATTGTGTGACAGTCGAAGATTCTGATACGAAGTTGCATAACATTTCGACTGCTAGCGATGTTAGATGTTCTTTAACAATTTGGATGTATGATGTAAGTGTCAGAAAGTGCGTGCGATAAGCATTGTATCGATATGGCTTGACATGGAGTATATCTGAATTGCAGCTGACAGTATAGCTCAGTATAGCTGCAGACTGTTTGGGGTTATATGGTCAAGTGAATAAGCGCATACGGTGGATGCCTTGGCAGTAAGAGGCGATGAAGGACGTGGTAGCCTGCGAAAAGCTTCGGGGAGCTGGCAAACAAACTTTGATCCGGAGATGTCCGAATGGGGAAACCCACCTAGCATAGCGGTATCCTGCACTGAATACATAGGTGTACGAAGCGAACCCGGGGAACTGAAACATCTAAGTACCCGGAGGAAAAGAAATCAACCGAGATTCCCTGAGTAGTGGCGAGCGAACGGGGAAAAGCCCAGTTACATAAGTCTGATTGTTATAGTAGAACGGTCTGGAAAGTCCGACCATAGAGGGTGATAGCCCCGTACACGAAAGACAATGGTTAGTGAGTGACGAAGAGTAGGACGGGACACGTGAAATCCTGACTGAAGATGGGGGGACCATCCTCCAAGGCTAAATACTCCTTACTGACCGATAGTGAACCAGTACCGTGAGGGAAAGGCGAAAAGAACCCCGGAGAGGGGAGTGAAATAGAACCTGAAACCGTGTGCGTACAAGCAGTGGGAGCAGACTTAGTTCGTGTGACTGCGTACCTTTTGTATAATGGGTCAGCGAGTTATTTTCAGTGGCAAGCTTAACCGTATAGGGGAGGCGAAGGGAAACCGAGTCTTAATAGGGCGTTAAGTCGCTGGGAATAGACCCGAAACCGGGCGATCTATCCATGACCAGGGTGAAGGTGGGGTAACACTTACTGGAGGCCCGAACCCACTACTGTTGAAAAAGTAGGGGATGAGCTGTGGATAGGAGTGAAAGGCTAATCAAGCTCGGAGATAGCTGGTTCTCCTCGAAAGCTATTTAGGTAGCGCCTCGTGTATCACTCCTGGGGGTAGAGCACTGTTTCGGCTAGGGGGTCATCCCGACTTACCAAACCGATGCAAACTCCGAATACCGAGAAGTGCAATCACGGGAGACACACGGCGGGTGCTAACGTCCGTCGTGAAGAGGGAAACAACCCAGACCGCCAGCTAAGGTCCCAAAATCACAGTTAAGTGGGAAACGATGTGGGAAGGCATAGACAGCCAGGAGGTTGGCTTAGAAGCAGCCATCCTTTAAAGAAAGCGTAATAGCTCACTGGTCGAGTCGGCCTGCGCGGAAGATGTAACGGGGCTCAAACTATGTACCGAAGCTGCGGATGTCATGCACTTCAGATGTATGCAGTGGTAGAGGAGCGTTCTGTAAGCCTGTGAAGGTGAATTGAGAAGGTTTGCTGGAGGTATCAGAAGTGCGAATGCTGACATGAGTAACGATAATGCGGGTGAAAAACCCGCACGCCGAAAGTCCAAGGTTTCCTGCGCAACGTTAATCGGCGCAGGGTGAGTCGGCCCCTAAGGCGAGGCAGAAATGCGTAGTCGATGGGAAACAGGTTAATATTCCTGTACTTGACGTTACTGCGATGGGGGGACGGAGAAGGCTAGGTCAGCCGGGTGTTGGTATGTCCCGGTTTAAGCGTGTAGGAAGAGTCTTTAGGCAAATCCGGATGCTCAATTCTGAGACGTGATGACGAGGTTCCTTCGAGGAGACGAAGTGGTTGATGCCAAGCTTCCAGGAAAAGCCTCTAAGCTTCAGATATCATGAAACCGTACCGTAAACCGACACAGGTGGACAGGTAGAGAATACTAAGGCGCTTGAGAGAACTCGGGTGAAGGAACTAGGCAAAATGGCACCGTAACTTCGGGAGAAGGTGTGCCTCTGATAGGTGAAGGACTTGCGACTGGAGCTGAGAGAGGTTGCAAGAGACCAGGTGGCTGCGACTGTTTATTAAAAACACAGCACTCTGCAAACACGAAAGAGGACGTATAGGGTGTGACGCCTGCCCGGTGCCGGAAGGTTAATTGATGGGGTTAGCCGCAAGGCGAAGCTCTTGATCGAAGCCCCGGTAAACGGCGGCCGTAACTATAACGGTCCTAAGGTAGCGAAATTCCTTGTCGGGTAAGTTCCGACCTGCACGAATGGCGTAACGATGGCCACACTGTCTCCACCCGAGACTCAGTGAAATTGAAATCGCTGTGAAGATGCAGTGTACCCGCGGCAAGACGGAAAGACCCCGTGCACCTTTACTATAGCTTTACACTGGACTTTGAATATGTCTGTGTAGGATAGGTGGGAGGCTTTGAAGCGTGGACGCTAGTTCGCGTGGAGCCAACCTTGAAATACCACCCTGGCATGTTTGGGGTTCTAACCTAGGCCCGTAATCCGGGTCGGGGACAGTGTATGGTGGGTAGTTTGACTGGGGCGGTCTCCTCCCAAAGAGTAACGGAGGAGCACGAAGGTACCCTCAGCGCGGTCGGAAATCGCGCAGTGAGTGCAAAGGCATAAGGGTGCTTGACTGCGAGACAGACAAGTCGAGCAGGTACGAAAGTAGGTCTTAGTGATCCGGTGGTTCTGTATGGAAGGGCCATCGCTCAACGGATAAAAGGTACGCCGGGGATAACAGGCTGATACCGCCCAAGAGTTCATATCGACGGCGGTGTTTGGCACCTCGATGTCGGCTCATCACATCCTGGGGCTGTAGCCGGTCCCAAGGGTATGGCTGTTCGCCATTTAAAGTGGTACGCGAGCTGGGTTTAGAACGTCGTGAGACAGTTCGGTCCCTATCTGCCGTGGGCGTTGGAGATTTGAGAGGAGCTGCTCCTAGTACGAGAGGACCGGAGTGGACGTACCTCTGGTGTTCCGGTTGTCACGCCAGTGGCATTGCCGGGTAGCTATGTACGGACGGGATAACCGCTGAAAGCATCTAAGCGGGAAGCCTCCCTCAAGATGAGATCTCCCTGGAGCCTTGAGGTCCCTAAAGGTCCGTTGAAGACTACGACGTTGATAGGCTGGGTGTGGAAGCGCAGTAATGCGTGGAGCTAACCAGTACTAATTGACCGTGAGGCTTGACCATATAACACCCAAGTAGTTTGGTGTGTGCTCGAATGAAGTACCCAGCCTTTTACAGCTTTTTCCGAATTGTCAGTGACGGCGGGTCCATGAGCCTGTCGCCTGAAACCAGTTTGCCTGGTGGCCATAGCGAGCGGGAACCACCCGATCCCATTCCGAACTCGGAAGTGAAAACGCTCAGCGCCGATGATAGTGTGGGAGTATCCCATGTGAAAGTAGGACACTGCCAGGCTTCTATTCCAAACTCCCGGTACCTCAGGTGCCGGGAGTTTTTTTTCGACGCCGGATTGGTTTTGCAGCAAATCAACCTCATTACATTAAGTGAGCGGCTGGCGGTTTGATCCGCGAGTTTGCTTGCTGTTGAAGTTCTTCTATACAGGCCTTTCTAAGGCTGGTTTCTGTCCGGGCGACTCCGCCCGGACAGTTTTTTTTCACTTCGAGCTTTCGTAGCGTCGTGCATGGGGCTGATCCGTGATCCCGTGCCGCGTACTTATCTCTCCCCGTCGGAATTTGTCTTTTTATCTCACGGCCACCGACCGCTCGAAGGCATGACTTGTCGCCGTTCCCCATCCATGCTTCACTGGGCGGGACGGTTTTTCTCCCTAAGCTCCACCGGTCCGGTTTGCCGGCGATGACGAGGAAACGAGATCATGGACGCCTATCGAGATATTCTAGTTGCCATCGATTTTTCCCCCGCGGCTGACGGTGTGGCGCGGCGGGCGTTTGATATCGCCGCGCCCAATAACGCCCGGCTGAGTTTCATTCATGTGGTGGAGTACCTGCCTTTTGTCATGGACAATGAATTGATGATGCCGCCCACGCTGGATGTGGAGGCGCAATTGATGAGCAATGCCCGCGCGCAACTCGCGAAACTGATGGCGCGGCTGGGCGGCCCCGCCGCAGCGGAGCAGTTGGTGGAACTGGGTTCCACCAAGGTGGAAATCCTGCGCATCGCGACCGAGCGGGCCGTTGACCTCATCGTGGTGGGTAGCCACGGTCGTCACGGCTGGGCGCGGATGCTGGGTTCGACGGCCGATGCGGTTTTGCATGGCGCCGGCTGCGACGTGTTGGCGGTGAGGGTAGAGGAGTGACGACGTTTTGAATATTGGCGCTGCACCGTCAAAAAAATTAACCGGCACGCGATAGGATTCATGGACTACAGCATCGACTCGGGCTGGCTGATCCCGGCCCGCCACACACCCTCACCCAATCACGATGAGCGGCCGGCCGGCTGCGACATCGATCTGCTGGTGATCCACGGCATCAGCCTGCCGCCCGGCGAATTCGGCGGACCGTGGATCGACGCCTTGTTCTGCAATGCGCTGGACCCCGCCGCTCATCCCTATTTTCGCGAAGTGGCCGGCTTGCGGGTGTCGGCCCATGTGTTGATCCGCCGCGACGGCGACGTGGTGCAATACGTGCCTTTCGAGCGGCGCGCCTGGCACGCGGGTCTGTCGTGTTTCGCGGGGCGGGAACGTTGCAATGACTTTTCGATCGGCATCGAATTGGAAGGCTGCGACGATTTGCCTTATCGCGACGTGCAATACACCCGCCTCGCCGCGGTGACCCGCGCCTTGCTCGCCGCCTATCCCGCGCTCAACGCGGAACGCATCGTCGGCCACAGCGACATCGCGCCCGGCCGCAAGACCGATCCCGGCCCCGGTTTCGATTGGCCGCGTTTTCGCGCGTTATTGCATGTCAACACTTGAATGTTGCCGCCGTAGCCTGGACACTTAAGCCCATGGTGTTATTTGCGATCCTCTTTTCTTTGCTTATCGAACGCGTCTGGGACACGGTGACGGATCTGCGTTCGCCCGTCTGGTTCGAGCGTTACGCCGATCGTATGCGTCACCGCCTGGGTGCGGATCGCCTGTGGGACGGACCGCTCGGCGTCTTCCTGATTTTGCTCTTCCCCTTGCTGGCGGTGGCCTTGGTTCAGCTCGCCCTGGCGGCGATGCTGGGCCTGCTGGCCTTCGTGTTCGCGGTATTGGTGTTGTTGTTTTCTCTCGGTCCGCGCGATTTGGAAAGCGACGTGCAGCGTTTTCTCGCCGCTTGGGAACAGGGCGATCAGGCTCAAGCGCGCGCCGCGGCCCGTCATATCACCGGCCTGTCGTTCGAACCCGCCGACCCCGCCGCGTTGGGCAAAGCGGTGGTGGAAGGCATTTTGGTCGCGGCGCACGAGCGCATCGTCGGTGTGATTTTCTGGTTCGTGGTCCTCGGTCCGGTAGGCGCCTTATTGTTTCGTTTGAGCTGCGTGTTGAAAGATAAATATCCGTACGCCGGCGAGACCGGCGGTTTCGCGCAGGCGGCGTTGGTCTTGCACGGCGTGCTGAGCTGGCTGCCCTGCCGCCTCACCGTGTTGGGTTACGCACTCACCGGCAGTTTCGGCGATGCCATGCACCGCTGGCGCGATGAAGCCCCCGGGTGGGCGCGCGACTGGCTGGCCGGCAACCGCCAAGTGCTGGTGGCCGGCGGTTTGGGTGCCTTGCAGGTCGAGCAGGAATTATCGGAAGAGGAAACCGGCGGCGTGTCCACCCAGTTGGTGCGCGCCGCGCTGGCCTTGGTATGGCGCACGGTGTTGTTGCTGGTGGTGGTGATCGCGGTGATCACCCTCGCCAGTTGGGTCTCGTGAGTCAACCGCTACACGCGCATTTCCCGGAGAGAGTGTGGAACACACCACTTGGGTGGATTTAATCCGCCACGGCGAACCGGTGGGCGGTCCGCGCATCCGCGGCCAGTCCGACGATCCGTTGACCGAACTCGGCTGGCAACAAATGTGGCAGGCGGTGGGCGAGGACGCGGCGTGGCAAGTCATCGTCAGCTCGCCGCTCACGCGCTGCGCGGCCTTCGCCCGCGCCTTGGCGGATAAACACGGTTTGCCGCTGCACGTCGAGCCGCGTTTCAAAGAGATCGGCTTCGGCAGTTGGGAAGGCCGCGGCCACGACGACTTGGCGCGCCGCGAGCCCGAGCGTTATCCGCGCTTTCGCGACGACCCTTTGCGCTACATGCCGCCGGACGCCGAGCCCGTGCCGGCCTTCATGGCGCGGGTGGCGGAGGCCTGGGGCGAACTGCTCGCCGCGCACGCCGGCCGCCGGGTCTTGGTGGTCTGTCACGCCGGGGTGATTCGCGCCGTACTCGCCGCGGTGTTGGGCGCCGGGCCGGAGCATCTCTTTCGCGCGCAAGTGGACTACGCCAGCCTGACCCGCTTCGCGGCGCCGCCGCACCGTCCGCCCAGCCTGATTTCACACGCCGCGCCGCTGACATGAAAACCTTGATCGCGCTGTGCGCCTTGCTGAGTTACGCGCTGACGGCGCAGGCCCGGCTGGTTCTCAACGATGACGAAGGCCGTCAACTCAATTTAAACGCGCCCGCCGCGCGCATCGTTTCGCTGGCGCCGCACGTGACGGAATTGCTGTTCGACGCCGGCGCCGGCGACAAACTGGTTGGCACGGTGGAATACAGTGATTATCCGCCCGCCGCGCGCGCCGTGGCGGTGGTGGGTGACCATGCGCGTCTCGATGTGGAACGCATCGTCGCCTTGCGGCCGGACCTGGTGGTGGCCTGGGGCGGCGGCAATTCCCCGGCCGACATCGCGCGCTTGCGGCGGCTGGGTGTGCCGGTCTTCGTCATCGTGCCGCATCATTTGGACGACGTGGCGCGCCATCTCGAACTACTGGGACAACTCGCGGGCAGCGCGGCGGCCGCGCGGCCGGTGGCGGCGGCGTATCGCCGCGAGTTGGCGGCGCTGCGCAAACGCTACGCCGACCGGTCGCCGGTGACGGTGTTCTTCCAGGTGTGGCATACGCCCTTGATGACGGTGGGCGGCGATCAACTCATCAGTGAAGTGATCGCGTCGTGCGGCGGGCGCAACATCTTCGCCGGCCTGCGCAACCTGGCGCCGACGGTGTCGGTGGAGGCGGTGCTGGCGGCGGACCCCGAGTTGATCGTGACCGGTTCGGAGCAACCCGCCGCCGAAGTCCTCGCCCACTGGCGGGCCTGGCCGCAACTGCGCGCGGTGCGCACCGGACAACTCGCCGCCATCGCCCCCGACGATCTCCATCGCGCCACGCCGCGGGTGCTGCGCGGCGCGCGCGCGTTGTGCGAGACCTTGGAAGGCGCGCGCGCTGTGCGCGGAAAGAAAGGGCCGTAGCGGCTGTATCCGTTAGACTCGTCCACGCCCACATGAAAAAATTTACATCCGGTCTGGGTCAATTTAACGTGCATTTCTAGCCGATACTCAAACTGGCATGGCCCGGGGGGCGATTGATCAAACTACTACACGCCGCTGATTGGCAAATCGGCACACTCTTCGGGCAGTTCGAGCCCGACGAAGCGGCGCTACTCGCGGAGGCGCGGCTCAGAAGCGATAAGAAATTTCCAGACCAAGTTTTTCCGCGGTCTCGCCGCGGCGTTCGCCGAAGGCCGCGCCGGCGCGGAAACGCGAAGCCACGAGTTCGAGCTGCCAATTGGTGAGTTCTTCGATACCGAGCACGAGGTTGATCTCGCTGCCGATGTCGGTGTCGATGCCGTCCGGGTCGTAGTCGAGGCGGGCGTTGCGGATCTCGTCCATGGGCTGGAGCTGGCGGTAAGTATGAAACACCAGGTCGAGTGAGTTTTTGCCGAGAAAGCGGAAACCGGCGGCCAGTGTGCTGATCGCGATGTTAGACAACTCCGGCCGCAGCAAATCGCCGTAATAGCGAAAGCCGGTCACGCCGCGGAATTTGTCGTCGTTGTCCTGCAGGCCTGACTGGCGGTAATTGCCATCAACGCCGTCGTCGGGATCATCGTCACCGCTGCCGATCGCATAACCCGCGGTGAACGTCAGCCGCCCGGGAAGCTCGGTCTGCCAGTTGACGCCGAGGTCGATGGCCGCGCCGCGCACGCGCCGGCGCTCCACGCCATCGACGATACGGTGATCGGCGTCGACGGCGGGGTCGTAATCGATGACGCGTTCTTCGCCCCATACCACACCGCTGTCGAGCCAATAATAGAGACGGTCATCGTTCGGAAGTTTCCAGCGCCCCTGCGCGCGCCAGCCCAGCCAGAATGCGTCGAGATCGCTTTCATCGCGGAACTCGCTGCGCACCAGCGTGCCGGCGCGTTCGGTGTCGGAGTGGTCGTATTGCGCGAGCAGAAATAAACTGCGTTCGTTGCGGCTGTCGATTTTACGCGTGGCGCTCGCGAGCAGCCGCAGCAGTTCATCCTCCTCGGGAGCGAGACGAGTTTCCCCGGTACCGGTGCGCGCGAGTTCCTGAGCCAAGGCGACCTCAATGCTCAGGTCGTTGCTGTTGTAGTGCACGCGTACCGCATCGAGATCGTCGGCCCACCACCATTCGCGGTCGTCATTGAAATTCTGACGGCCGATCTGGTAACTCACACTATTGTTTAACCAGCCGCCGCTGTAAAACCACATCTCACCGCGCCGCCACTGCGCATCGCCGTCGCGATCACCGCTCTCGGGTTCGTAGTCGCGCCGGCCGGTAGTCTTTGCTTCGATGAAGACTGCGCGCTGCTCGGCGTATTCGTAGAGCAATTCCAGATCCAGCACGCCGTCAATGCGGTCGAGACTGTCAGGCTCAACGTCGAATTCGAAATCGCGCCGCCGTTCGAAACTGGCCTCCAAGCCGCCGCCCACGGTGAGGGGCCGGCCGAATATGTCGACGATGATTTTTTTATCCGGCTGTTTTTCGTCCGGGCGTTGCGTGAGCAGTTGGGCGCGTTCAGTCGGCGCGACTTCGCTAAGGCGTTGGTCATTACTGGCGTTCGCGGTGCCGTTGTCAGACGGGGCTGAGAACGCCGCGAAGACCGGCAGGAATAACAGGCACAAGGCCTCGCTTACCCGATGCCGCGCGAATCGTAAATAGCGTGACTTCATGTCAACACCGGCAATGGTTTTACATTCGCCAGAGGATCTTTCAATTCGGCCGCGGCGCGCTGTTCGCACAGCGCCAGCAAGGCCTCACTATATTGTTGGCGTTCTGCATGTAGGGTGCTGAGATAGATGTGACGCATGAGAGTAAGCAAAGTATAAACACGGATGGCGGTCCGCGTCTCATCGCCGGCGAGCGCGGCGTAATGTTCGACCAGCGTATTCTCAACCTCCAGCAGCGCCGCGGGATCGCCGGATGCACGCAGGCTTTGTTCGGTGATATGGCCGACGAAGTTACCGATATCGAGTCCAGGGTCTCCCGCGCAATAGAGATCGAAATCCAGCAGCCACAGCCGTTCACCGTCGATGATGATTTGATCGGCATAGAAGTCGCGGTGGATACCGCAGGTGCGTGACGGCGTGAGCGCCATGCCGATACGGGTGGCGGCGTGTTTCAGCCGCTCGAGACGTAAACACCACGCCGGCCGCTGCCGGGCCACGTCGTCGAGCCGCGCGCGCAGGATGCGCAGTTCGTCGATCATGCCGTGGCGGCGCCGGGGCGCGATGTCCGCGCGGTGGATCTTGTAAGCCGCCTCGGCGATACGCCGCGCCAATTCCACGCCGCGTTTCCCCGCGAGCAATTGCGTGGCCTCCATGCCCGTCACTTTGCATTGCAGATTCAGGCGCAGCGGTTTGATATGAGCAATAGGCGCGGGTACCAAGATATGATCCAGGCTGTCTTCATCGAAGCCGTGCCGCTGAAAATTTTTCAGCAGTTCAAAGGCGCTGCGGCCCGAGCGCTGTCGGCGGATCTTGCCGATCAGCAGACATATCTCGTTACACGCGTGATTTTCGAACGCGTATTCGATGACGGCGCGGCGGCCAACTTTGTGGCGTACCAGCGTAACCTCCACGAGTGGCAAACGCAGCACGGGATGGAGTTCGCCATGCTCCTGAAAAATCTCGGCGGCCACGGCCGGATTTAATGCGCAGCCTAAAGTGGGCAGCGCCGGGTCATCGGGGAGCGCCGCGCTCAAGCGGGCTGGCATTGCCGCACGACCTCCTGCCACACCGCCATTAGCGCATCGACTTGCGCCTGCACCGAAAAACGCCGCAGCGCCGTCATGCGGGCGGCCGTACCCATCTGCCGCGCGCGTTCTGGATCGGCAAGTAACCGCGCGAGGACTTCGGCGACGCGTGCCGGCGCGTCGGCGGGGACTACATAACCGTCATGTCCATCGTTGATCATCTCGGGAATGCCGCCGACCGCCGTGCCCACTACCGGCACGCCGCAGGCCATGGCCTCCATCAGGCTCACCGGCATGCCTTCGGAACGGCTGGTGAGTACGCCGACCGCCGCGCGCTGCCACCACTCGCATACTTGGCTTTGATCGGCGGCGCCGGCCAAGAAGACCGACTCGTCGAGACCGAGCCTGCGCCGCTCGATTTCAATCAACGGTCGCGCATCGCCTTCGCCGATGATGGCGCAGCGAAACGCCAAGCCGCTATTACGCAGCAAGGCGCAGGCTTGTAATAGCATGGGCAGATTCTTCACGGGGTGGAGGCGGGCGACGCATATGATCCAAGGCGGTGTCTCAGTGGTGCGCGGCCCGGGCGCGAACTGGCGGGTATCGATTCCACAGGGAATCACGTGGAGTTTTGCGCGCGGCGCGCCGAGTGAGCTAGTCATGTAACGGGCATTGGCTTCGGCGACGGTGATCACCGCCGCGGCGGCGTGGCAGCGCGTAGCAAAGTCCGCGGGCGGGCGGTCGTAAATATCGTAGCGATGTGCTGTAAAAGTGTAGGGCAGCCCTGTGGCGGCAGCGAGTGTTCGCGCGGTTTCGGTGGCGCGTGTCGCGAAATGCGCGTGTATGAGCTGAGGGCGGAATTGCCGCAGTGCGGCTTCAAACTCCGCGGGATCATAACAGGCTATGTTTTCAAGGCCGTTCTCTACCACCACGGCATGGCGCAAGGTCTCGGCGGGACGACGGCGCGATAATATCTGCACCTCCACGCCACGGCGGCGCAGCTCGGCGATCTCGTTGGCAATGAAGGTCTCGGAAAATTTCGGGAAGACGTTCACCACGTAAGTGATGCGTCGTAGACTGGAACCGTTCATCGCAAACCCTCGATGATCTCGGTCACGCGTCTGGCATTACCGTCCCAGGTGTACTGCGCCAAAATCGTGTGAGCGGCCGCCATGCCGAGGCGATCCTGAAAAGTGGGGTCGAACAGCAGCCGCTGGCAACAATCGACGAGACCGTCGAGATCGCCTGCGCGGTAAAGCAAACCGTTTTTGCCGTGTTGCACGAGCTCGCCGATTTGGCCGACGTCGGAGGCCACCACGGCGGCGCCGCAGGCCATGTATTCGAACAGCTTGAGCGGCGAGAAATAGAAATCGTGCTTGAGTTGCGGATAAGGCGCCAGCGCTACATCGAATTCCCGGATCACGGCGGCGATGTCGCGATGTCCCAGTGCACCCGTGAACACCACCCGTTCCGCCAAGTCGAGCTCGGCGAAACGCAATTGCAGCGGCGCGCGCAGCGGGCCTTCGCCCACTACTATTAGTTGCACGCCCGGAAAATCACCGACCACGCGCTGTAGTAATTCGGGCAGGCATTCGACGCCATGCCATTGCCGCAGACCGCCAACGAAACCCAGTACGGGCCCGTCGCCCACGCCTAGCCTGGCGCGCAGTTGCGGCGAGCGCGGCCCAGGCTGGAACAGCTCAGGATCGACGGCATTGGGCACGACGTGCACGCGCTCTTCGGCGACGCCGCAACGGTAGGCATGTTCTGCCAATGGTCGCGATACCACCAGCACCGCGTCGGCTTCGCGCAATAAACATTGTTCCGCGCGTGCCGCGAGGTCATCGGCGGCGCCGGCGCGATAGGTGGCGTGTTCTTCGGCAAGCGGCGCATTGAGTTCGACCACCAGCGGCCGGCCGGTGGCTTTGCTTAAGGCCACCGGCGCGAGCGAATGCAGCGCGGCGCGCGCGTAGATGCAGTCGGGCGGCACCCGCGTGTAGCGCCGCAGCAGATGAGTCGCGAGGTGGCGGTCGTAGATAATGCGGCGCAGGTCTTTTGCGAGCGAGCTCTGGCTCTCGAGCAATTCACCGTACGCCTCGACGGTGTCAACGCAAGCAAGCAGTTCGTCGCTGGCCGGAAAATGCACGAACTTGGCGGCGAGCGGCTCGGGGGTATCCCAGCCGCTCGCCGTGGCCATCGGCGAAATCAGTACGACCTGGTGCCCCGCGCGGCCGAGCGCCGCGACCATGCTGCGCACATGCACCGCCGCGCCTTTATGGCCCAGTACCGGGATGCCGTAGTCGGGCGAGAGATAGAGTATTTTCATAAGCGTGCGTCCGAGACCGGTCGGTTGGCCAGCGGCGGATACCGGCCAGGCAATTCCGTTTCGGCTATGAGCAAATGCGGAAACATATCCGGATTGGCCAGATCTATGGCCGCGGCGGTGTGCGCCAGGCGATGTACCCACATCGCCCAGCCCGGCCGCTGGTGTTCGAACACGCTCACCGCGGTTTTCAGCAGCCACCAGGCGTAGCAGCCAGGCAGATTGCCGAGCCAGCCGCGCGGTACCTGACTGCGGTAACTTTCATAAACGTGCGCGGCAAACTGCCGCGCGTGGTGGTCCGGCGCCTGATAAAGGGCCTGCGCATAACACAGCCGCGCAAGCAGGCGCGAGAGATCCAGCATCGGGTCGGCGTTGGCGGCGGACTCGAGGTCGATGAATGTCACTTCACCGGCAGCGAAGAAGATATGGTCGGGCTTGAGATCGAGGTGGGCGGGCACGAAGACACCTTCGGTCCACGCCTGGCGGATGCCGTTGAGTGTGGCGGCCACCGTATCATGCAGATAAGGCAGGGCCGCGCTCAGACTGCGCGCCACTTTTTCCATGGCGGTGGTCAGGTCGATAAACGCTAGGCGGCGATTAAGTGTCGCACCGCTGAGGTGCCAGTCCGCAAGTACCGTGGCGAGCCGCACGGCCTCGCCATGATCGGCGCATTGTTGCATGAGAAGACTGAGCAGAGGTGTACCCGTCGCGGCGCGCTGGATCTCGATGCCGCCGACCGCATCATGAAACACGGTGTC
Organism: uncultured Gammaproteobacteria bacterium; assembly: GCA_963729605.1. Lineage (GTDB taxonomy): Bacteria > Pseudomonadota > Gammaproteobacteria > DRLM01 > DRLM01 > CAKKSB01. The sequence goes on from CAVSNY010000007.1 coordinate 810,628, forward strand.
CACCACCTTCTTGAACGGTGGAGCCGGCGCTGGCGCATAGCCAGGCGGCGCGACCAAGCCGGCGCTGGCGGGTGCGTAGACCTTCACATAAAACCGGCGTTCGGCCTGCTCGCCGCTTTGCTGCTCGCCGCGCACGCGTGCTCGCATGACGGCGGAGAGTCCAGCGCGCCAGCGCACCGGTTCCCAGCTAATGTCGAGCATGCGCCATTCCTCCGCGCCAAACACGGCCGCGCAGCGTGATCCGAATATGCCGGGCAGGTCCGCGGTAATTTTGCACAAGGCCGGCAGCGCGTGATCGGTCGGGAAACGGGTGACCAATATGGCGAGTTCGTCGAGGAATGCGTAGCGCGGCATGGGTATTTGTTCGTCATGCGCTGCGCCGAGCATATCCAGGCGACGCTGCCGCGACCGCAATTTTTTCTGGTCGGCGTATAAATACGCCATCAGCCATACCACCTGTTCCGCCCCATCGGCATGGCGGCGCAAGTTGATTTCGTAATGCAGGATGCAGCGAGTCGCGCGGCGGTAGCGCAGTCGTTCGAGCCGGCAGGCTGTGAGCCGCCACTCTTCCGGCGCGCTCAGCAGCCCTTCGAAGTAACGCGCCATGCGCTGGGCATCGACGGCAACCGCGAGACTCGGAAACAGCGGGTCGTCGAGATAGAAAAGCGCGGTGGTGTTTTTCATTAGGCCACCGCCCCACGCGCCAAGGTTTGCTCATCGGCCGGCGACGGTTCGCTCTGCCATAACTTGCGGTAAGCTCCATGGCCGCGCAACAGCTCGTCATGGCCGCCCACCGCGACGACACGGCCTCGCTCCAGCCATATCACGCGGTCGGCGGCGGCGGCGCTGCCTGCGTCATGGGTAATGTGCAAGGTGCTGCGGCCCTTGCGCAGTCGTTCGAGCGCTTTGCGCACCAGGCTGCGGCTCTGCGCGTCGAGGCCCGCCAGCGGTTCGTCGAGGATTAAGATGGGCGCATCGCGTACGACCGCCCGCGCGATGGCGATACGCTGGCGCTGGCCGCCGGACAAGGTTTTGCCGCGCTCGCCGGCTGGTGTGTCGAAGCCCTGCTCCAATTGCTCGATGAACCCGCGCGCGTCGGCGAACTCCGCCGCGCGCAGGATCGCCGCGTCGTCGGCATCGAGGCGGCCATAAGCGATGTTGTCGCGCAGACTGCCCTCGAACAACACGGCCTCCTGTGGCACGACGGCGATCTGGTCGCGCAGAGAATTTAGCGTGTAATCGCGGAGGTCGCGGCCGTCGACCAGCACGCGGCCGACCGTAGGGTCATAGAAACGCAGCAGCAGATGGGCCAAGGTCGATTTGCCGGCGCCGCTCGCACCGACCACCGCGACGTGTTCACCGGGCGCGATGACAAGGCTGACGCCGTCCAATATTATGCCGCCGCGCGCATACGCGAAACCTACTTCTTCGAAACGGATTTCGCCGCTCAGCCGCGGCGCGGTGACAGCGTGGGGGAGATCACGGATCTCGGGTTCGGTCTCGAGCACCTGGATCACACGCTCGGTACAGACGCCGACGCTCGCGAGTTTGGTGGTAATGTCCGCCATCTTCTGTATCGGTTTGTGCATTGAGCGCAGATAAGCGACGAAGATCAGCAGATCGCCGGCGGTGATTGCGCCGCTCTGCACCCGCGTCACGCCGAACCACAACACAGCGCAGGTACCGATACCGAGGATAACCTCGACGATACGCGTGAGCCGCGCCTCGAGCCGCGCGGCCTTGAGGCCGGCTTCGAGATTCTGCTGCTCGTGATCGACATAGCGCGCCTCTTCATGAGATTCGCGCGTAAAGGCTTGCACAAGCTTGATGGCCCCGATGCGTTCGTTGAGCCGGCTCGCCAGCCGGCTCTCCTGATCGCGCTGGCGGCGATTGACGCTGCGGATCCGCCGCGCGAACAGTTTGCCGCAGACCGCGAGCAGCGGCAGCACGGCCATCGCCACCAGGGCGAGTTGCCAGTCCAGCCATAACATGATAGCCAGCATGCCGAACAGGAATAGACCGCGTTCGCCGAGGGTCACTATGGTTGAGACTAACAATTCACGCAGAGTGCGAATGTCGGCGGTGAGGCGCAGCAATAAATCACCTGACTGATTCTGGTCGTGGAAGGAATGTGAAAGGCGCTGGATGTGGGTATAAAGCTGGCGACGTATAGCTGCCACCACCCGTTGGCCCACGCTCTTGAAAATATAGGTGTGGCCGAAGCCGAGTACGCTCGCCAAGGCAACGATCACCAATATCGAAAGCGCGATCACTGCGAGCAGCAAATCATTGCGGCCCGCCAGTTGCGGAAACCATTGCAGCAGCCAGACATCAGGTACCGGCATCAGCAGAGTGTCGAAAACCAGCTTGAGCGGCCAGGGCTTGAGCAGTTGCAGCATCGCCACCGCGGCGAGACAAAAACCACCTACGGCGAGCAGCCGCCAATAGGGGCGGAAGTAGCGGCCGAAGTGGTGTCTGGCTTTGCGTAACAGGATCAGCCGGGTGGGTGGTTCTGCCGGCACGATGTTCATGACGCTACCCGCAGTGACGGCATTGCCGTGCGACGCGGTATTTGCAGATGTGCCGCGGCAAATTCGCCGATGCGCTGCAAGCCGTGCATGTCAATTAAGCGCCGCGCATGGCTGGTTGCGCCGGCTGGGAGCGCAGCCATCCAGGCGCCCAGATTGTGAGCGGTGAGCTGGTCGGGATGCAGCATGTCGATGACGCCGAGTGCATGTAGTCGTTCTGCGCGAATGAGCTGCTCGCGCCGCGGTACGACGCGCGGCACCACCAGCGCGGGTTTTTCAAAAGACAAGACTTCACCCACCGTGTTATAGCCGCCCATGGTGATGACGAAAGCGGCGTCGCGCAGCAGCCCGGCCGGCTCGCTGATGAACTCGATCACTTGCAACGCCGGTCGTGTTGCGGCGATAGCGTGCAACCGTTCGCGGCTGGCCGTCTCCATGTAGGGACCAGTGATGAGAATTGCGCTGGTAGCGTCGGGATAAGACGCTTGCGCGAAGGCGAGCGCGAGCGCTGCGCCGTCCTGGCCGCCACCCACCAGGCACAGCCCGTAGCGGCCTTGCGGTTTGATTTTCTCATGGCTTTCGCCGCCGTCGCGCGCCGGGTTTAGCAGGCGCGCACGCTGGTCGAGATAACCGGTGAAGCGGAATTTGGCCGCGATGTCGTCGGGCAGGCAGTATTCGCTGCGCGGATCGTAGACGCGGGAATCGCCGTAAACCCAAACCTCGTGATAATAATTGCGCAACGCCTCGTAGCAATGCGCCCGTTCCCACTCGCGCCGCACGGCGGCGGGCTCATCGCGGATGTCGCGCATGCCGAGCACGCAGCGGGTACCGCCGTTATCGCGCAAATAGCGCAGAGCCTGATCGAGTTCACCATTGATGCCGCGCACTACATTGTCGATGATCAGCAGATCCGGGCGGAAAGATTTGACGGTGGTGAGCACCATCTGCGAACGCAGCGCGACGATTTCACCAAGCGGCAACGAAAGGTGACGCGCGCCGTAAGCACCATCGGCATTTTTACTCAGTGCCGGCAGCACCACCACGTCGCAACCGCGCGGCAGTTGGAAACGACCCGCTTCACGCGCGCCGGTGATTAGCAGCACGTCGGCCGCGAGGTCGCCCGAGGACAATGCCTGCGCCAGCAAAATATTGCGGCGGATATGTCCCAGTCCCATGGTGTCGTGTGAATAAAGCAGGATGCGGGGTTTGCTGCGCTGATCGCGTGGTCGCTGCCATTCATGTAGTCCGCATTGCGCCACGGCGGAAACAGGTTTGGTCAACAGGCTGAGCCAATCATCGCTATTCTTATACATCCCGAGCTTTCCTTGTTGGATGAATTTGATGGGACGAAGTGACAGAGCAGAGACCATGCCAGGGTCGGCGATGCACCCGGCTTTTTGAAATTCTTGAATTTTTCTGGGTGGAGGCAATAACGCGCGCGCAATCGCCCATGAAGACGGGTGATATGCCCCACCCAATTGGGGTGACTACACCCAGTTCAGCAATTACCCGCGAGATACAAAACCAGTTACGGCAGGCGTTGGTTCGATAGCGCGTAGCTGATCGTCTGCGCCAGCGTGGGTAACGGAAAAGGTTTGATCAGGCAGGCGGCGGCACCGGCGCGCTGCAGCTCGTATTCGCAACGTAACGAGCTGTCGGCGGTGATGGCGATAACGGTGATGCCGCGCACCGCGAAGTTTCGCACTAAGCTGAGACCGCTGGCGTCAGGTAATTGCATATCGACCAGCAACAGGCGGGGAGTGTGGCGAGCGAGCACGCGCTGCGCTTCGGCCGCGGTCGCGACGGTGATGATGCCGAGTCCGCGCCGCGTCAAGTAACGCTGCACCACTTTGCGTAAGATACAGTTGTCGTCAATCATGAGGATGTCGGTATTGTGCATGTGCATAACCCGTCGGATTTCTGCCTCAGGAAGCAGGCCACCGCTCACACAAGTGTCAATCATTCATGCCCAGCTAGATTTTTTAACGAATGGATTGCTGTTGCGTAACCCGCGGGTGAAATGGCCGCATCGGTCAATTGACCGCATTGATACCGTATTTTTCCATGCGGTAGCGCAGCGTGTCGCGTGTGAGGCCTAGCAGTTCGGCGGCGCGTGTGACGTTGCCGTGGGTGCGTTGCAATGCCTCTATCAGCAGGCGCTTTTCCATTTCGCCGAGGTTGAGAGTCCCGGCGGCCGGTGCGGATTGGTCAGTTGCGGTAGTGGACGAGGGCGCGATGAATTGGGTCGGCAGCCCGCTGTCGATCGGTAGTTGCGCGATGTCGATTTCCGCGCCCGAAGTCATGAGCACCAGCTGTTCCATCATGTTGCGCAGTTCACGCACGTTGCCGGGCCAGCTATAAGCACGTAATGCGCGTTGCGCGGCTGCGCTGAGCCGCATTGGCGGTTTGCGGTAACGGCCGGCATGTTCCTGAAGCATGTGCTCGGCCAAAGTGATAATGTCGTCGCCGCGCTCACGCAGAGGCGGCAACCGGATTTGCACGACTCGTAGCCGAAAATAAAGATCCGCACGGAATTTGCCTTGCGCCACCAGTTGTTCGAGCTGGCAATTGGTAGCGGCGATGATGCGGGCGTCGACCTGTTTGTCACGCAGACCGCCGAGCCGTCGCACGCTGCGGCTTTCGAGCAGCTTGAGCAGTTTGGTTTGCAGGACGGGTTCCATGTCGCCGATTTCGTCGAGGAACAGCGTGCCGCCGTCGGCGGCCTCGACCAGCCCCATCTTGCGTTCGCGTGCGTCAGTGAAAGCACCGCGTTCGTAACCGAACAGCTCGGCTTCCAACAGGTGGGCCGGAATGGCGGAGCAGTTGACCTCGATGAATGCGCCGCCGCGGCGTGGCCCGTCGAAATGGAAGGCGCGCGCGACCAGTTCCTTACCGGTGCCGGTCTCGCCGGTGATCAGTATCGAGGCCGGCACGCCGTCGGTGAGATCACGTTCGGCCTCGAGCAACCGGGTGATCTGCCGCTTGAGCGCGAGCATGGGCGGCGATTCGCCGCGCAGTTTGGCCAGGCCGCTGCTTTCGGCCTGTTTATGCCGGTAATAATCGAGCGCGCCCTCCAACCTTTCGTGGCGGGCGACTTTCTCGAGCATGAGCCTGAGCTCCTTGAGCTCCACCGGTTTGGTGAGATAGTCGTAGGCGCCGGCTTTCATCGCCTGCACCGCGATCTGGATGTTGCCTTCGCCCGTGATGATGACGATGCGCACGCCGTTGTCGATGCGGCGGATGCGGCCGATGAGTTCGACGCCGTCGCTGTCGGGCAGGCGGTAGTCGAGCAGGATGACGTCGGGCTTGAAGTCTTCGAGTTCGGCGAGCGCGGCCTTGCCGGAATTCGCGGTGTGGACGTCGAAGCCGGCGTTTTGCAGAAAAAGCCGCATGTTCTTGGCAAGGGTCGGCTCGTCTTCGATGATGAGGATAGCCGGTAACGAACTCATGGACGTGCCTCCGTTGGGAAACGCAGGTGCACGGTGGTGCCCTTGCCGATGTCGCTGATAATGGTAATGTGAGCGCCGTGACGGTCGGCGATGCGTTTGACCAGCGCCATGCCGATGCCGAGGCCACCGCGTTTGGTCGTGGAACGCATCTCGAAGATCTGGTCGAGCCGTTCGCGGGGGATGCCGTATCCGCTGTCGCTGATCGAAATCTGCACGGCGCGGCCAGCGTCGGTGCGCGCGCCGCGCACCGTAAGCCGGCCGCCCTCCGGCATGGCTTCGAAGGCGTTGGCGAACAGGCTGTTGAACATCTGCGTAAGCAGCCGTACATCGCCGTTGATCTCGGCCAGAGCTTCGAACTCGGTGTCGAGTTGCACGCCCTGGCGCTGCATGCAGCGGCTGAAGCCGCTTAAACATTCTTCGAGCACGGCTTTGAGCTGCGCCGGCTGGAAATCGCCCGCGCCCGGTTGCGAGAAGATCAACAGTTCACGCACCCATTGCGCCAGGCGATCGGTCTCGGCGATGACGTCTTCGGCGATCTCACGGGCGCCGGCATCGGCGGAGGTTTCCAGCGAGAGCTCGGCGCTGGAACGAATCGCGGCGAGGGGGTTGCGGATGCTGTGGGCGACCGCCGAGGCCATCTCACCGACCGCCGCCATAGTTTCGGTCTCGACGAGTTTTTCATGCTGATGATGGATGAGTCGGTTGGCGCGGAATACGATCCAGAACAGTGAAATGTATAACAGCAGACCCGCCAGCACCGCACCCGTCCAGACCAGCTTGCGGCCCTCTTCGATAGTGTCGAACAAGTCCGTCGGCGATCTATAGATCTCAACCACGCCGATTACGCGGCGGTGGTCGCGATCCCAGATCGGGAGATAATTTTCGACCGCATGGTTGTTGGCGTCGAATTGTATGTGCTCGGCCTTAATTCCCTCGTTGAGCTTCTGGACTTCGAAAACCAGCTGGCCGCGCAGGGCCCGGTCCAATTCATGGTTATCGCTGAATCGCTTGCCGACGAGCTCGCGGCTGGTCGACCAAGCCACGCGCCATTCCGGCGTGTAGAAATTGACACGCAGCACGTCAGGCATGGCGGCGATGTAACTGAGGTCGAAGGGATTGACGGGGTTCAGATCGACAGGCGGGACGACGGACAGATTGAGATCACCTTTGGTATTGAAGATGCTCTGCAGAAAATGCTGTAAATCCGCGGCATCGCGTGCGAGTAGATTCTTGGCGAGAAAGTCGCTGATGAAGGTGGCGGAAATCGCTCCGCTGGTGAAAATCACTACGAAGCTCAGCAGGGCGAATGATCTCAGCAGATTAAAATGCCTGCCCGCGAGACCGCTGCCAGCGCTCCCATCGTGGCTATGGGAGAGTACGTCTGCCGTCACGGATTATTCTCCTTAATTCTGTGCTAGACCAAGCTGCCGCCCACAAGAGCCACCGCCCGGGGTCCTTGCAGGCATCACGTGTATTTCATTGTATGGCATAGTAGAGACGATTCCAGTTGATTCTTGCATACTTCCCAGAGCACGGTTGATATATTAGGAATCCGGAATGCTTAGATGCGGAATCGATCTCGGCGGCACCAAAATAGAAGGCATCGCCTTGGACGAACGAGGTGCGGTGTCAGCGCGCAAACGCATCGCCACGCCGAGCGGCGATTATCGGGCGACGCTCGCTGCCATCGCCGACTTGGTGGCGGAGTTGGAGCGAGGCGCGGGCGAGCGGGCCACACTGGGCATCGGCACACCGGGGGCCTTGTCGCGGGCCAACGGTCTTTTGAAAAATTCCAACTCGGTGTGTTTGAACGGCCGGCCCTTGGATAAAGATTTGTCCGCGTTATTGAACAGGCCGTTGCGGATCGCCAATGACGCCGATTGTTTCGCGCTGTCGGAGGTGGTGGACGGCGCCGCCGCCGGCGCGGCGGTGGTGTTCGGCGTGATCCTCGGTACCGGGGTCGGCGGCGGCGTGGTGGTGCACGGCCGGTTGTTGCAGGGTCCCAACGGCATCGCCGGGGAATGGGGCCACAATCCCTTGCCCTGGCCGCGCGACGATGAGCGTCCCGGTCCGGCCTGTTATTGCGGTAAATACGGTTGTATCGAAACCTGGTTGTCCGGGCCGGGTCTGGCGCGCGATTTCGCCGCGGTGAGCGGGCGGTCGCTCACCGCCGAGCAGATCGCGCAACTCGCCGCGGAGGGCGATGCGGCTTGCGCCGCCGCGCTGGCGCGTTATGAAGACCGCTTGGCGCGGGCCTTGGCGAGCGTGATCAATATTCTCGATCCGGAGGTGATAGTCCTGGGCGGCGGGCTTTCAAAGCTGAAGGGTCTTTATCAAAACGTGCCCGCATTATGGGGGCGCTATGTATTTTCCGACCGGGTCGATACCCGTCTGGTGCCGGCGCAACATGGCGACGCCAGCGGCGTGCGCGGCGCGGCGTGGCTGTGGGAGAACGGGTCGTGAAATTTCGTGGGGCGCGGCGGCCGCTGCGCTGGTTCGATCTGTGGCGTGGTTTAGGGTGGTCGATGATCGCCGCGGTGCTGTATCTCTCTTTGATGCCCAATCCGCCCAGCCTCGATGTCAGCGCCGGCGACAAATGGAGTCACGCGGCGGGTTATGCCGGATTGATGCTGTGGTTCGCGCAACTTTACGCGCGGCCGCTGCACTGGCGTTTGGCGGCGGGGCTGATCGGCCTGGGCGTGTCGATCGAATTCGCTCAAGGCATGACCGATTACCGCAGCTTCGAATACCTCGATATGCTGGCCGACGCGAGTGGCGTGTTCATAGGCTGGTGGCTGGGCGGCACGAGATTCGGCGCAATATTGCAACGCGCCGAGCGTCTGGTCCTCGCGCGATAACATTTAAGGAAGCTCTGAAAAATCCATCACTGGATTTTCAGAGACGAAAGCCAAAAAATGTGATTTTTGTTTTTCTTCATTTTCTCGAACGCGTACGGGTTCGAGTAAGGGCGGCGCATCCCTGTGCCGCAAGGAATCTCTGATAAATCACAGCTTCCTTAAGCTACGCCTCGGCGACGATATAGGCGACCCAGCCTTCTTGATTCTCGGCTCGCAGCGTGTCGCGGTAAGTGCCGGTGCCCTCCCACTGTTCCTCGTCATCGTCGTCGCCCGGGCTTTTCTCGAACTCCTCCCAATAAACATGCACGCGCGAGAACCCCGCCTCCTGCAAGAGTTCGCGCAGTTCCGGCAAGGTCCATAGCCGCCATTCGTAGGTGAAGGCCTTGCGCAGCATCGAACCGTCGGAAAAACGAAAATGGATGTGGCAGAGGAAATCGTGGGTGATGGGATTGAACTTGGCCTGATCCCAGATGTAGATAAAATCCTGGTCTTCGATCTCGCGCTCTTCTTCCAGCACGCTCATGGTCTCGGTACCGCCCAGCAGGTCGAGTACGAACAGGCCGTCCTCCTTCAAACCGGCGCGCACCGTCTCGAAATAATGGCGCAACGCGCCGCGCTGTTTGAACACGCAGTAGCTGAAATTCATGGCGCAGGTGACGTCGGCCTTGACCGCCAACGGGTCGAGCACATTGGCGTGATGTAGAGCAATCCTATCGCTTACCGCGCGCCCCGCCGGCTTGAGATTGTGTCGCGTGCCCCAGGCCAAGGTGTCCTGGCAGAGATCGACGCCCACCGCCGTGCGTTTCGGATGCGACTTGACCCACTCCACGCAGAGCAGCGCCGTGCCGCAGAAATCCTCGCGCAACACGCGGGGTTTTTTGCCGCGCAATTCCTGATAGCGGTCCACGAAAAACTCCACCTCGAAGTCCGCCGCCTGCACCGAGTGCTGATAAAGCACATGACGGTCGGCGCGCTGAGCCAGGGTGGCGCCGCGTTTTTTGGGATGTTTTGCCATGGTGATTGCGCTATGTTGTCGAAGGTCCGCCATTGTATCGGCGCCGGCGCGGCGCGTCCACGCGGCCGCCGCGCGTTGGGCTGGACCGCCGCCATGGTGCGGCGCCTCTTGCCCGCGGGGTGTCGGCCTTGTAAAAAGAGGGAGGATGCGGACGCGGAAATTTGCCCTGGAAATTCCCCGTGGGTTGTCGTGGGCGCCGGGCGAGGATTATTACGCGCGCATCGCGCTGCGCGTGCAATCGTACCATTTGATCGGGCAAGCTTGAGGGCGGAAAAATGAATCGGGATTTTTGGCAGGCACGCTGGGACGAAGGCCGCATCGGCTTTCATCAAGATGAAATCAATCCTTATCTCGAACGCTATTGGCGGGACGTGAACGTCGCGGCGGGCGGTCGGGTGTGGGTGCCCTTGTGCGGCAAAAGTAAGGACATGTTATGGCTGCGCCGCCAGGGTCACCCGGTGCTGGGCGTCGAGATCGTTCCTCGCGCCGTGGAGGCCTTTTTCGCGGAGAATGATTTGATCGCCGAGACCCGCCAACAGGGCGCTTTTACGGTATGGGAAAGCGAGGGCTTCACCCTTTATTGCGGCGACGTTTTTCAACTGACGGCGGCGGACGTGGCCGACGTCGCCGGCGTCTACGACCGCGCCTCGCTGATCGCCTTGCCCCCCGCGCTGCGCGAGCGGTATGCCGCCCACCTGCGCGCGATCCTGCCGGCCGCCGCGAACATTTTATTGGTGACCATGGATTATCCGCAGGCCGAGATGCAGGGCCCGCCCTACGCCGTGACCGAGCAAGAGGTCGCGGCACTGTACCAAAAATATTTCGACATTGAACAAGTGCGCGCCGAGGATATCCTGGCGGCCGAACCGCGCTTCCAAGAACAGGGGCTGACGCGTTTGCAGGAGAAGGTGTACGTGCTGAGGGCGCGTTGACACCTCGGCGGTGCGCGTCCGGCTATGCGCGGCCCCGCCGTTTGCTTTGCTGATTTGCGGTGGTCGCGCACAGCCAAATAGCTTGTTGCACACCGTTTGCGTGAGTCCGCAAGGATGCTGTCTTTGATGTCGTCTTCCGGGCCGATCGTCGTCATCTTCAGGACGAACGCTAATTGCTTTTTGCGCGGCGAGGTCACTCGCGGGCGCCGCGATGTGTGGCCCGGCGTGCGTTGAGCCGGCAGGTGGCGCCTATTCGCGGTCGCCGGGCTCGGCTGAGTGGTGTGACGAAGACCAAGGGCATGATGCAGGCGCCGGCGATGCCGGGCGATCACGCCTCGTGGGTGCGTGCGCCGCCCAGCCGGAGGGCCGCGATGGCCAGGGCTAGGCATAGGCCCGCGGCGGTCCAGAGCACACCGCCGAGGTGTATCGTCGCGAGCCAACCGAAACCCGCGCATGCCATCGTTAAAAGAATCGCACTGAGCCAGGGATAAACACGCGACAGCGCAACGCCGCCGCCGGTGATCACCGCGAGCAATAACTCGAGTGAGGCCGCGCCTTGCAGCAGCGCATCTTTGTTGGCACGCGCCTCGAGGTAGAGGGCATAGCCGTGCCAAACCATGAAGATCACGGTGGCGACGCCTGCGAGCGCCAGCCAGCGTCGCGCGTGCGGCATCCATCGGCCGGTATCGGCTGCCGTCTTGTTCATGGCCAACGCCACGCGAGTGCGCCCAACAAGCCGAGCAGCGGCCCGAACACCCTGGTAGCGCGCACCCAGTTCTTGGAATACCCGCCGAGCAGCGTGCACGCGGCGCCGCACAACATCAGCAGGCCCAGGCCGATGCCCGCGCTCAGCAATAAACCCAATGCGGCCCATAACAGCCCGAAGCCTGCCGCGAGGCAGCATAGGCCGAGCGCGCGGCGCAGTCTGACGGAAGGCAGCAGTGTGCCCGGTTCATAAAACCAGGCGATGCCCGCGCTCAGCCAGCCGCCGCTCGCAATCAGCAGCCAGCCGGTCATGCGTTCGACTCCTGTAATGAGGCTGCATGCGGCGACCCGCGGCGTCGCCGCCACGCCAGCGCGATCAGCGCCGCGCCGCCGGCATAGCCGGCTTCGACGCCGGTGAAGACGCCGTTGAATGCAACACCGGCGATGACGGTGGCGGCGCAGATCAAGGCCGCGACGCCGAGGCCTAGCCGCAAGGCCGTGCGCGGCGAGGTCACGGCCAGCGCCGCGGCGCCGAGCCCCCACACGACGAGGAAACAGGTGAACAGCGCATCGGCCGGTTCCCGTTCGACGCCCGCCAGCGGCGGCCATTGCACGTGAAGCAAGGCCGCGAGCGGCAGCGCGAGCATGGCGAGGGCACCGCCGCCGCCGAGCCCGGCGACCATGCGCGCGGGCCAGCCGGCGGGCGCGCCGAACAGTCCGGCGTGGCGCGTGCGCCGCTCCGCCCACAGCGACAATCCCGACAGCATCAACGCTGCGGCCGCCAACCCAAGCAACGCATAAATCGCTTTGAGGAGTGATCCGCCCCAATCGCCGAAGTGCAGCGGCATCATCATGTCGTGCAGGCGACCGGCGGCATCGTACTCGCGCGGATCGAGTGTCGCGAGCAGCGCACCGTTCGCAAAATCGAAATCGGCGCCGGCGCGATGGCGCTGCACGAGTTCCCCCGGCAGATCGCCGCGCACCTGCACGACGACCGGCTGTTTCTTGGGGCGGTGCAAGTCGATGAACACGGGCTGCAAGCCCGGCACCGTGGCTTGCGCTCGCGCGAGCAGCGCATTCAGCGTGGTGGCGCCGCCGTTGGCGGCCGACGGCGCGTGTGTCTGCTCGGCGACCGCAACGCCGCGCTGGTGTTGAACGAATTCATAAGCGGGAATGATGAGTCCATAAAGCCCCAGCCAGACGCCCGTCAGTGCGATGACGAGGTAAAAAGGCAGACCCCACACCGCGAGCGTCTTGTGCGCATCGGACAGCGCGAGCCGCACGCTGCGGAACCAGCGCTGCGTGAACATTTCGCGCAGAATTTTTTTGTAGAACAGGATACCGCTCAGCAGCGACGCGAGCATCGCGAAGCCCGCGACGCCGATCAGCCAGCGGCCTTCGTGCCCCATGAACAAACGGGTATGCAGGTTGACGAAGAAATCCGCCAGCAGGCTGTTGCCGGCGCTGACCGTGCGGCCGCAGCGGTCTATCGCAAGACGCGAGCCGTCCTGCAAGCGGAACAGGTAATGGCCGTGCTCATGTTCGGGCAGCGTGATGCGCCGCAAGGCCTTCACGTCCGCCATTTGGCTGAACCGCGCGAACACGGCGTCCGCGTCCAGATCACAGCGCTCCGTCTGTGCCTGGACGCGGACCTCCGACCACCGGTTGAGCTCATCCTTGTACACCGCGAGCGCGCCGCTGACACACAGCAGGAACAGCAGCAGTCCCAATGCGATCCCGCACCAGGTGTGCAATTGATAATGCCGCCGCACGGTGTGTCCTTCCATGGCCATGATGCAAGGTCGGCTTAATCCGCCGCCGCGACTTTATTGGCGGGGATGGCCTCCGCCTGCGCGAGCGCGCGGTTCAGTAGCTCGACGGCCTTGTCCTGATTCTTCATGTCCAGGTGTTCGGAGGCGAGCTTGCGCAGCACGATGGCTTGCAGATAAGGGTCCTTGATCTCATTCGCCAATGCCGTGGTCTTCGCGACGAGAGCCTGCGCGTCATCCTGCCGCTTCATGCGGTACATGTTTTTGGCGATGCGGATATAGCCTTCGGCGCGGTGATAGGGGTCGGCGATGGCGTCCGCCGCCGCGATGCCCTGCTCGAAGCGATGGCTCTGGCCGAAATTGCGCGCGATCTCGCTCTGCACCGCATAGGCCTCTTCGCCGGCCGGCAGTCTTTGGGCGATCTTGACGCCGCGTTCCAAGGCCTGCGCGGCGCGCTCGCGTTCACCTTTTTCCGCCTGTTCCCCACCGAGCATCGCGAGTGCCTTGGCCTGTTGCAGTGGATTGTCGATGCGATCGACGAGCTGTGCGACTTCATCGAACACGGCGAGCGCCTTGTCGCGATGGCCGACATCCATCAGATGGGCGCCGGCCTCGTTGAACATGATGGCGCGCTCATAAGGATCGCTGAGGCTTTGCGCGATGCCGTAGGCCTCGTAGACCAGTGGCACCCCTTCGGCGCGCTCGAGGTAGCGGTAGCCCGCGCCCGTGCCCGACAGCAGCTCCGAGCGCAGCACCAGGTCTTCGACGCGGTGAGAGCGCTCCGCACTCTGCACGAGCAGCTTGCGTGTTAGTTCCGGCTGTTTGGCCTTGGCGGTCTTGCTCGCGAGCTTCCACGCGGTCTTCACCCATATCTCGGTATCTTCGATGGTGTCGAGCAGCGCGATGGCGCGTTCGAAATCACCCGTGGAGGCGATCTCGTTGGCGGTGTGGCCGATGACGTATTCACGCACGTATTTGTCCTTGATGCCGTTCGCAGCCTCCTTCGACCGCTTGAGTAGCTGCCGGCTCTTCTCTTCCTGCCCCACGCTTTGGTAAAGATTGGCGAGCTGGGCTAACAGCGAGGCCTCTTGGTAAGAGCGGCCGGTGCCGGCGGGGTCGGCGGCGAGCTGGGTCTCGAGCCTCACGTCTTCATGCGCGAGCAGCGCGGTCGGTTGCAGCAGGCCCAGTGCGCCCGCGATACCGAGCGCCAGCAATAAGGGTTTTTTCTTCATCGTCGGATTCTCCTTTGGTTAAAAATGCATGTCTCTATTGGCCCGCCGGGGCCGCTAGAGCTTCCCTTCCAGCGTCAGGAAGAACGAGCGCGCCGAGCCCTCATCCTCCTGTTCGAAAAACACCAGGTTGCCCGCCGCGTCGTAGGTGTGGCGCGGCCGGTTTTTCTCGATCTCGAGCAGATTGACCGCGCTCAGGCGCAGGTTGAGCCGTTTGTTCACGCGATGCGCGAGATAGAGATCGAGATAATGCGAGGGCTCCTGACTCTGCACGCGGCGGTTGGCGCCGACGATGTCGTGCTTCTGCATGGGGCCGACGCGGTTGTAGTTGACGCCAATGTTGCTGCGCCAGGGCTGGTGTTCGTAATCGAAGCCGAGATTGAGGATGTACGACGGCTGCTCGTTGATGCGGCGTTTCTCGCCCGTGACGCGGTCGCGCGTCGACGAGGCCAGCCACGAGTAGTTGCCGCGCAGCGTGAGGCCGCGGAGCCCGGCGTCGTCGAGCTTGCGCGAGCCGTCGAGCTCGGCGCCCCACAGCTCGCCGCTGTCGATGTTGACCGGATGCTGTTCCCAGCGGTCGTTGCCGGCGTTGAACCGGGTCTCCTTCTCGACCAGATCGGTGAGATGGCGATAGAACAGATTCAATGAGGCGACGCCGCGTTTCTCCGCGAAAAACCGCTCCACACTGGTCTCGATTCCCAGCGCGGTTTCCGGTTTCAGTTCTGGATTCCCGACCTTGTCGGGGTCGTCCTCGGTGCCGCTCTTGATCTCGGAGAACGGCACGAGGTCGTCGTATTTGGGTCGGCGAATGCTGCGCGTCACGCTCGCGCGCAGATTGGTGGTATCGGTGAGATTGTGCAGGCCGTGCAGCGAAGGTCCGACATGCAGGTGATCGGCGAGGTCGCGCTCGACGCCGTCATAGTTGCTGTGGCCCTGCACGTATTCGAGCCGCAGCCCCGGCGTGATCACCGTCTTCGGACTGTAGATATATTCGTCCTGGATGTAGACGGCGTATTTGTGTTCGCGCACCTCGGCCCGCCGCTCACTGAGGTCACTTTCGTCGAGCCGCTTCCAAGTGCGCTTGGTCTGATCCCAGTCCGACAGTGTCCACTCGACGCCGCTTTCGAGCGAGTGTTTGCCGCCGATCACCCAGAGGCCCGATCCGCGCGTGCTGATGCCGTGTTCGTAGGTGCGGTCGAGCGCGCCCGCGGCGAAACTCAGGTCCTGCACCGCGTCGCCGCGCCTGCCCTTGTAGTCTTGCTGGTCCTTGCGCTCGTCCTTGTATTGAATCTCGGTGCCGAGCTTGTAACGCGTGTCGGCGTCGGGGCGGTGTTGCCATTCGAGATCGGCCCCCGCGTACTGGCGCACCTTGACCGCGTTCATGAACTCCTGGTCGCCGAGATTGGCCTTTTTGTGGCGGTTGCGATCCTTGTCCTCTTCGGAATAGAACAGCTTGGGGTCGACGCGGAAGGTGTTGCGGGAGGAGGGCGTCCATTTGAGGCGCGAGCCCAGTGAATATTCCACGTGTTCGCGCACCTCGAAATCCTGTTCGCGGTTTTTGAGGGTGCCGAGATCGGCGCCATCATAGTCGCGCCGGTCTTTGGTGCGGACGCCAAAGCGATTCTGCAGGCTGCCGTTCACGGTATAGCCGAAGCGTGGCCCGCTCTCGCCGTAGGAAAAGGCCGCATTGCCCATCTTGCCGTCGCCCGGCGCCTCCGGCATGACCCCCGCGCCGAGCTTCCAGGTGACGGTGCGCTCGGTGGGTATTTTTTTCAGCACGATGTTCACGGCGCCGGCGATGCCTTGGGCGTCCATGTCCGCGGTCGGCGTGCGGATGATCTCGATGCGCTCGACCTGGCTCGCGGGGAGCTGGTCGATGGCGAACTCGCGGCCGGTGACGGGACGGCCGTCGAGCAGGATCTGGGTATAGTCCTTGTGCAGGCCGCGGAGGCGGGCGTCGTTGTTCTCGCCGGGCGGTCCGCCGAAACTCACGCTCGGCATGCGCCGTATCACCTCGCCCATGCTGACATCGCCGAACTTCTCGATCTCGCCGGAGCCGATGATGATCTTCGCCGCGGAGAGGCTCTGGCGCTCGTCCATTTCATCGAAGGTACTGCGTACCATGATCTCCGGCATGACCAAGGCCGGATCGGTGGCGCGCGCCTCGATGGCGATGGTGCCGTTCGCCGTCACGCGGTAACTCAGGTCGGTGCCGATCAGGAGCAGGCGCAGCGCCTGTTCGACACTGTAGTTGCCGCTGAGGCCCTGGGTATGCCGGTCGCGCACGCTCGCGAGATCGAAACTGATCGCGAGGCCCATTTCCTGTTTGAGCCGCAACAGGGCGGCCGCCAGCTCACCGGGCGGGATGTCGAAGCTTTTGGTCTCCGACGAAAACTGGAGCTGGCTGGCGCCGCTGTCGCGCTGCGCGAGCCGCAAATCCTCGGCGAACGCCGCCGACCACGGTAGACACGAAATGAAGACGAATGCACTGGCGGCCGAAGAGCTCCGCGGCCTGAATACTCCCTTGGTCATGCTGTCCCCCCGGAAACTATTGTTGTTAACGATTCTCATTATCATTATTTACTAACTGAGAATTATTATCAATAGGCGGGGACGAATTTGGTGTAAATAACCGCCGTTGGCTGTCATGGTCGGGAAGGGACGCTGACAGGAGCGGAGGGCACGTGGATCGGATGGAGGGAATGACCCGGAGGCGAGGCATCGACCGCGGGCGGCCGCGCGGCTGCCATCCCACTCGTAGAGGTCAGATGCCGCTGGATTTCATGACCGCGTCCGGCCGGCGCCTGGAGTCGCGGTCTACTCGGGTCTCGCGGAGGTGGTTACGGCGCGCCTCGACGGCGGATCGGCTGCGAGGCGGCTAGGCCCGTCACCTTTGCTTATCGGCCATATTGACGTTGGATCTCGCGCAGCCGCGGCACGGCGAGCCCCGCCGCGTCGGCATGAGCCAGCGCGCGTTGCAGCCGCGCCGGCGCCGTGCGGCCCATGCACTTGTGTTCGGGGTCGGCGGCGAAGGCCTCGAGCATGCCGTCGATCAGCCGGGCGCGCGGCAGCTCGCGGCCGGTGAGCCACGCCTGTATGTCCATGACGTCGTCGGCGAGCGCGCGGGCGAGGGTCTCGTGGTTGCGCCACAACTCGCTCACGGTGCCGCCGGTGACGAGACCGGCGATGTTGATGGTGAGGATGTAGACGTTCTTGCGCACGAGTTCGTATAGCAGCTCGTCGTCGCTCGCGAGCGTGCGGGCCGGAATGCCGACCGCCGTCAACGCGTCGCTGATGGTCGCGGCATGCGGACCGGCGGCCGGCGACGGCAGCAGCACCTTGCTGTCCATGCCCTTTTTCTTTTCGAACCACACGGCGATCACGGTGGGATCGGCGATGTCGTGGGCTTGCCAGTCGCGCGGCAGCAGTTCGTTTTGCAGCAAACAGAGACGGTCGCGCCACGCCGGCGGGATCGCGGCGAGCGTCGCGTGCAAATCGTCTTCGGCGACCGCGACCAACACAAGCCGTGGTGCAGGCATCTGCGCGGCGGCGCGCGTCATGTCCATGCCGCGGGTGATGGGGTAGACCGGATGGCCGCCGCGGAGGAAACCGCGGGCGAATACGTTGCCCAGTTCGCCCAAGCCGATGATGACGACCGGTTGTTGCATGATGACTCCTTAAGTTTAAATTTGTCGTGTTGCCGCGCGCAGTGAGTGCTTTACGCAGGCGCGAATTTAAACACGCGGATTAGTTGTTACGCGATGGTGAAATAATCTGTTTGGAAACCGGTTCAAAATTTAAATACATCCCAAGCGGAACTGATGCGTCATTCTCCCTCTCCCGCGGGCGGGAGAGGGTAGGGGTGAGGGCGCGGCGATGATGCCCATCACTACCTGAGAGTGTCTTTCTTCTCTCTTCCCTCGTCATGGCCCTTTCCTGCTGGCGGGAGAGGGGACGCGTTTCCTTCCCGCGAAAGCGCAACCGGTTTTCAGGGCGTAGTGGATACGCGCAACGCGGCGCGTTCAGTTCCAACTCCGTTGCCAGAGGGTTTCTTGTTTACCAAGCTCGCGGGTAATCACTCGCGCCAGTACGAATAATAAATCCGAAAGCCGGTTGAGATAAATCAGGGCGTGTCCGTTGATGCTGGAGTGCCGCTGCAGGGCGACCACCCGCCGTTCGGCGCGCCGGCACACGGCGCGGACGAAATGGCAGGTGGTCGCTTCCAAGCCGCCGCCGGGCAGGATGAATTCCTTGAGGTGGGGCAGGTCGGCGTTGTAGTGGTCGATGAGTCGCTCCAGCCGTTCGATGTCGGCCGGGCTGATCATGCTATGGCCCGGGATGCACAGCTCGCCGCCGACGTTGAATAAATCGTGCTGAACGCGGATGAGATGGCCGTGGATGGCGTCGGGCAGTTTGTACGACAGGAGTACGCCGAGCGCGCTGTTGAGTTCATCGACGTCGCCGTAGGCCTCGACGCGGGGATCGTCTTTGCCGACGCGGCTGCCGTCGCCGAGCCCGGTGTCGCCGGCGTCGCCGGTGCGGGTGTAGATTTTGGAAAGGCGGTTGCCCATGTCGACCTCAACTGTCCGTCAAGCGGTATTCGATGGGCAGCACCATATCAAAATGGCCGTTTTCCAGCCAGCCGCCGATGTCGTCGAGGCGGGGAATGTCCCGCAGGGTGCGCAACGCGGCGCGGTCGATGAGGCCGTGACCCGACGAGGCGAGGAGATGGATGCCGCTCAGCCGGCCGTCGATCTCCACCCGCAGCGCGACGGTCACCTCGCCCTGCCAGCCCTGGCGTCTCGCCAGCGGCGGATAGACGAAATAAGGCGCGAGCGCGTCGCGCAGCCGCGCTTGCAGGCGTTGTTGTAACACGTGATCGTCGCGCGGGGGTGGGACGAATGCCGCGCCGGCAGCGGCGGGCAAATCATCGGCCATGATTGCGGACGACGGCGCGTCGGCGGACGTGCTGGCAATTTCCGGATCGGCCGGCATGGCCGGGACGGTTGCAACGGAGACTGCGGTGTTCGATACAGGCCGGGGTTTGATAATGGCGGGCGACGGAGTCGGTGCGGCGGCGCTGGCCGGTTCTGAAGACGGCGGCGGCGCCAAAGAAGTTAAGCTCACCGTGAGCGGCCTCACCCCGGCGGGGTGAGGCGCATCATCGAGGATTAAATAGGCGAGCAGCCCGCCGTGCAGGGCGACGGAGAGTAATAAAAAGCGGGCTGAATGCGGGGTCATGATTCCATCATAGCGTTGGGCTGTAGCGCGCTTCGATGAAGACGGCGCGGCCCGCGCTGTTGAAGCCGTCGGCCAGTTCGTAACGTTTGTCGAAGGCATTTTCGAGCTTGCCGATCAAACGCCAATCTTTTTGCACGCGCCATTGCGCGCTCAGATTCACCAGGCCGTAACCGGCGTTGTAGGTATCGGAAAAGGCCGAATCCTTGCGCTTACTTTGTAGAATCAGATCGGCGCCGACTTGATACGCCGTTTGCTCGTACACCAGCGAGGTGGTGAGGCTGCGTTTCGCGCGGCGCGGCAGCGGTTCGCCGCTGGTTTCGTTCTTGGGATCTTGCACGATGCCTTCCACGCGCAGGCTGACGGGTTGCAGGTTCAGGGCGTAACTCAGTTCCACGCCGCGGATGCGGGCCTTTTCCACGTTTTGATTGGCGCCCTGGATGGGGCCGAGAAAACCGTCCGGATCGGTGAATTCGATGAGGTCTTCGATGCGGTTGTCGAAGAGATTCACCGCCACGGTTTGGCGTTGGCCGATGCGCTGGCGCGCGCCGACTTCAAGATTGCGCGAGGTCTCCGGCTTGAGGTCGGGGTTGCCGCCGAAACCGAAACGGTCGGTGGCGTCCGGCGCGCGGAAGCCGGTGCCGGCCGCGGCGGTGAAGCGGGTGGCCGGCGACAATTTAAAACCATATTCCACGTTCCAGGTGCCGTGGCCGCCGAAGCTGTCGTGATCGGTGTGGCGTCCCGCCAGCAGCAGATGATGTGCACCCCATTTGATGTCGTCTTGCAAGTAAACGGCGTTGACGTCGGTGGCCTCGTCGAAGCCGGTGCCGAACACGCTGGAGGAGGCCTTTTCCCGCGACAGCATCAAGCCGGCGGTGAGCAATTGCCGCGCGTCGAGTTGCACATCGTTCTGCCAGTCGAGTTGATTGCGGCGGGTGTGCGCGAAATCGTCGCCTTGGTTTTGATCGATCTCGTCGCTGGCCTGGCTGAGCCGCAAGGTGCTGACCCACGCGTCGCGTGGCGCGGCTTTGAGCGCGAGGCTGGTGGCGGTGTTTCTGAAATCCTGGTCCAAAGGCGTGAGGAAGAAATCGAAATATTCGGTATTGCCGGCGCTTTGCCAGCGGCGCAGCTCGACGTCGAGCGGGCCGAACTCGCGCCCGGCGTAGAGATTGAAGCTGAGATTGTCATGGCCGCGCGCTTCGCTGGCGTCCTGGCGGGTGGCGAAACCGTCGCTGGCGTAGGCGCTGGCGTCGATGCCGGCGCGGCTGGTGCCGTCGCCGAAATGGACGCCCAGGTCGTGACTGCGGGTGCCGTAGCGCCCGGCGCCGAACGCGAAATAACCGCGCGCGCCCTCGGCCGCCCGGCGGGTGATGATATTGATGACGCCGCCGATGGCGTCGGAGCCATAGAGGCTGGAGCGCGGGCCTTTCACCACTTCGATGCGTTCGATCAGATCGGGACGGATGTTTTGCAGGGCGGCGCCGCCGATGGTGCCGGGGTTGATCTTGACGCCGTCAATCATCACCAAGGTGTGATTGCTCTCGGTACCGCGCAGAAACAGCGAGGCCGGTTGACCGGCGCCGCCGTTGCGGCCGATATCGAGCCCGGCGTGCAGGCGCAACAAATCCGCCACATCGACGGCGGCGCTGCGTTCGATGACGTCGCGCTCGATGACGATGACCGGCGCCAGGGTTTGATCGGCGATTTGCGCGGTGCGGGTGGCGGTGACCACGATCGCCGCGTCATCGGCGGCATGCAAGGCGCTGCCGCCGGCGGCATACAGCAGTGAAATCAAGGTAATTTTTTTTGTAAAAGATTTTTTTGGCAAAGACATGCGGACCGTTTCCTGTTTTGTCTGCGCGCACCCACGCAGGTTGTAGTGGTGGTGCGCAGTGGAACAGGCAGGCCGGCAGGACGAAACGACATCCGCCAGCATTGCCCGCCGCAACACTGCGCTTCATCAACCTCAGGCCGGTCTCCGGGCTTGTGAGTGGATCGCTCCTGGCGGGCCGCCTTCCCACGCGATGCGCAGTGGCGATTGGCCCGTCTTTGCTCACTTACCGTTGCGGGGGCAGCGCCGGACTTGCTCGTGATAGCGAGCGCACCGGCTTCCCGTTTCATCCCGCGCTTTGAGCGGCGCGGAACACCTGACGGTTTGAACGAGGCCGCACTGTACGGCGGCGGGCTGGAAGCTGTCAAGCCGCTTGCGACTCGGCGGTTGTTTTGGCCGTCCTAAGGCCCCGTTGAACCTAAATATCAATAATTTATGCAAGGCGGCGGGCTGACGGTCGGGATGCGGCGACCCGTCTCTCAAGTGTGCGGGTCGGCGGCCGTTAAATTCGCCATAGGAACTGTCGAGTTAACGAAGCGTGTGATGTCGATATTGCGTAAAGGACTGCGACGACGTGCCGTTATAGATAGTGCCAAGGATGATCGGCGGAGTGGCGATTTATCGGAAAGGCCGGCCGCTTACAAGGAGTGATTCTGCTGAGGGAGGTGCCCAGGGTCGGGTGTGAAAGGCAAGGACGTGTCGTTGGTCGTGCGGCGTTTGCGCCGGCACGGATTCAATGCGGTAGCGACGCAAGGGTCTGCGGATTTTTCAATATTGCCTCTGTTTTTGATTGAAAGAACAGCGAAGAGGAAACGATCATGAATAAATTTGTAAAAATCATCACCACTGCGGGCTCGGCGGCGCTGATTATGAGTGGTACTGCCATGGCCGATCCGCCCGCCAATTTCGATGTGTGGAGCGTGAGCAGCGGCAACATTTCGTTCGGTGACTATGATAGCGGCACCGCCGGTACGCAAACGTGCCCCGCCGGCTTTACTTGCGGGACACCGGTGACAGGCTCCGGATTCCTGCAACGTCAGGTCGTGAATAATGTCTCCGGCGCTCAATATTTTCAGACTATCGTGGCGCCGGAAGGCGCGACCGGCGCGCCTGCCGCTCTGGTTTTCGCCGATGAAACCTTCGTCAGGGTCGGTGCCAGCGGTGTGTCGGGTAAACAGCATGCCCTCGACTCCTCGGTATCCGGCATCGAAACCACCGATGTCTCGACGTCCACCATGCTTAATTCGGGATGGGCGTCGGGTGGATCTTTTAACGATTTGCAAATCAGTCAATCGATCACCTTGACCAACAATAAATCGACCACGCCGGAAGTGACGCTTTTTAACGGATTCACCTTCAATCAAAACGGCACCAACGCCGCGCCCACCGGTAAATTCCTGGACGTGACCCAGGGCGTGTTGATCGAAGGCGACGCGAACATCGCCAATAACACCGGCGATGACGTGCAGAAATTCGTGATGCGGCAAGCCTCAGGCAATCTCAACGGTGCCGCGCATGTCTTGGCCTCACCGGTATTGCTGCCGGGCAATGGCAGCGACTTGGCCTGGTCGGCCACCGATGACGTAAAAGTCATCTGGGTAGGCCAGCAAATGATTAAATCGGGCGTGGAGTCCTTCCGTTATCAGTTTTACGACAACCTCACGTCGGTCGCCGCCGATTCCATTTCGGATTTCGAAGTGGGTCAAGCGACGCCCTTCAGCTGGGTCAATCCCTTCTCCACGACACCGGGTTTGACCGTGCCTTGATTTGACTTTAAACAGTTTGCTTGCCGGATCTCAATCCTACGCATTTGCATGCATCTTACCGGCGCGGGGAGGGGAAACCCTCCCCCTTCTTTTTTGAGCCCTGGTAAATCTCAAACGGCCATCCTCCTTTCCCGTTTCCCTGCTTTTTCCCCGATCGCCCGAATGTTGCTACCATGGTGAACAGTAGGCATTAAATTAGATAAAGTCAGCGGGGCGATGGAACAAACTTTTTATCGGGATTTAGATCAGGGCATCACCGTCATCGACACCGGTTATCATCGTCCGGGTTTTGATGCCAGTTATTTGCTGTTGGCGGGCGACGAAGCGGCCTTCGTCGATGTGGGTACCGCGTTTTCCGTGCCGCGCTTATTGCGGGTGCTCGCCGAAAAAAACATCCCGCGCGGACAGGTGCGGTATGTCATGGTGACGCATGTGCATCTCGACCATGCCGGTGGCGCGGGAACTTTATTGCGGGAACTGCCCGAGGCGCAGCTCATCGTGCATCCGCGCGGCGCGGCGCACATGATCGATCCCGGCAAATTGATCGCCGGTGCGACCGCGGTGTATGGCGACACGGCGTTTCGCGATTTATATGGTGAGATCGTCGCGGTACCCGCGGCGCGGGTAATCGAAGTGGACGATGACTTTAATCTGCATTGGAACGAGAGACCGTTGCGGTTTCTCGATACGCCGGGCCACGCGCGCCATCACTACAGTATATACGACGAGACCAGCCGCGGCATTTTCACCGGCGATACCTTCGGCTTGTCGTATCGCGAATTCGACAGCGCGCAAGGGCCGTTCATCTTTCCCACCACCACCCCCGTGCAATTCGAACCGGCGGCGTTGCATGCTTCCATAGAACGCTTGCTGACCTTGCCGGCCGACTGGCTTTATCTCACCCATTATGGCCGCGTCGGCGATCCGCCGCGCCTGGCCGGGCGTCTGCATGTGCTGATCGATGAATTCGTCGCTTTGGCGAACGATGTGTCAGGTACGGGAGACGAGCGGCAGCGAAATTTGGAAGCGGGATTGTCGGAGATTTTATTGCAGGCGCTGGATGTCCACGGCTGTACCTTGCCGCGGGCTCGTGTCTTGGAATTGCTGGCCGTGGATGTACGGCTCAATGCCCAGGGTTTGGCGGTGTGGCTGGATCGTCAGGCGCGCTCTTGACGTGCATATGTTACGGCGTGGCGATGAGCTGCGGCGGCAGTGCCGCCAGATCCTCCGGCCGATCGATGTCGGTCCGTTCCGGTAATAAACACCAATGCTGGTTCATCTCGCGCAGCCGCGCGAGGGTGTTGGCCAGCACCGTGGCGCGGCCCCACGCCATGCCCTCGAACAAGCGCGGCTGCGCGCGGCGCAAACCGATCAACCAATAACCGCCGTCCCGCGCCGGACCCACTACCGCGTCGGCGCCGTCCGCCAGCGCGGTGACGGCCTGTTGCAGATCCCGGGTCGTCATGCCCGGACAATCGCTACCGGTGAGGATGACGTATTGCGCGCGGGTCAGCGCGTCATCAAAAGCCTGGGCCATGCGCGCGCCCAGGTCGCCGCCGCTTTGATTGTGCAGGCTGAGCGGCCACGAGACGCGCGCCGCGCTGAAAAAGGCATGGCGGGTATCGGGACTGCACCACAACTCCACCGGATAGTCCGCCGCGCAGACCGTGGCGAGGGTGTGCCTCACCAGCCGTTCATGCAAGGCCGCCGCTCGCGCCGCGCCGAGGGCGGGAATCAAGCGGGTTTTGGCCTGTCCGGCGATTGGCGCCTTGGCGAAGACCAGGATGCGCGCGGAGGGGCCGTTCACGATTTCTTGCCGCCGCTGCCGTAACGCCGCAGCAAGTCTCGCGGGTCGGCGCCGAAAAAATAAGCCAGGCGCAGCCGCCACATCAACCACACCGTAGACGCTATCCCGTGGCTTTCCCAGCGGCGGCTGGAGGTGATGACGCGTTCACGCAGGCAGAGCGGCCGGCCGGATCTTTTCAAGACGCGCGACAGCGCGATGTCTTCCATCAGCGCGATGTCGGGGAAACCACCCACGCTTTCGAACAAGCGCCGTTCGACGAAGATCGCCTGATCGCCGGTGGCGATGCCGGAGAGCCGCGAACGCAGGTTCATCAGGGCTTCGATGAGGCGGAGCGCGGGATGGCGGCCGGATAAACGCACATCGAAGCGGCCCCAGCGACGCCCGCGGCGAGATAACCCTTCGGCGATTAACCGCGCGCAGTCATGCGGTAAAACGCTGTCGGCGTGCAAAAACACCAGCACCTCGCCACCGGCCAGCCGGGCGCCGGTGTTCATCTGCCGGGCGCGGCCCGGCGCGGAATGGACGACCTGGTCGGCGAGCGGCGCGGCGAGCGCGGCACTGCCGTCGGCGCTGCCGCCGTCCACCACGATGAGTTCATGTCCCGCGCGCCGCAGCGCTTGCAGCGGTGCGAGCGCGGCGGTGATGCCGGCCGCTTCATCGAGCATGGGAATGATGATGGATAGCCGCATGGATTGGGCGTCGATGGATTAGTCGGTGTAAGGTGAAGGCATAAGGCGCGGGCCTTTGCATCGGTCCCGTTTCAACAACAGCCGTTTTCGTTGCTGACGATCTCTTCCGGCACCAGCGTCAAGAGCGAGTTGTCGTAGCTCACCGGACAGCACAAGCTGGGTTGCAGGTCCATGGCGCCGCGTGAGTAACGGTCGAGTACCGCGGAATGAATGTTCATGGAATCCACCTTGTATAAAAATAGAAAAGGTAAAAGGGTTTTTTATCTTCTTCCCGGTTTTTGCGCGGGGAAAAAAGCCTCTTTTTCCGCTATTTTCGCTATTCAATCTTTTACCAGCGCGCCGCCGCAACTGCTGCCCTGCCCGGCGGTGCAGCCGTAGCAATGGTCTTTCACCACGATGGGATTGCCGGTGAGGTTTACCCCCATGAGGTCTTTGATGTGCGTGCGCGGACGGTCGTTGAGGCGCAGCGGCAGGGCGAGCATTTGATTGAAATCGCAATCGTAGACATACCCTTGCCAGTCGATGCTGATCAAATCGCGGCACATCACCGATTCGAGATTGGCGTCTTGGTGGGCCTCATGCAACAGCGTCATGTAATCCTCGAACTGCCCTTTGGAGATCAGCGTGCTGCCGAAACGTTGGATGGGCATATTGGCCAAGGTGAAGAGTTGATTGAAGACGATGCCGTATGCATCACTCAGGTGTTGTTTATAGTCGGCCTGCAATGGACCTTGCGCGGGCGGTAATGACGGTCCTTGCGGGTTGTACACCAGATTCAAGATCAAACCGCTGTCCGGTTGGCCGTAACCCAAGGCGTTGAGTCGCTGCAGTGCGCGAATGCTGGCGGCGAATACGCCCTTGCCGCGCTGACGGTCCACATTGTCTTCGAGATAACAGGGCAGGGAAGCAATGGCCTCGACGCGTTGCATCGCGAGGAATTCGGCCAAATCTTCCTGCCCCGGTTCTTCGAGTATGGTGAGATTGCAGCGGTCGATGACTCGTATGCCTTGCGCCCGCGCGGTACGCACGATGTCGCGGAAGTGGGGATTCAATTCCGGTGCGCCGCCGGTGAGGTCGAGGGCGCCGATGTTCGCGGCGCGCAGATAGGCCAGCACCTGCTCCACGGTTTCACGCGTCATGATTTCGGTGCGGCGCGGCCCGGCGTTGACATGGCAGTGCAGGCATTGCTGATTGCAGAGATAGCCCAGATTGACTTGCAGCGTCTCCAGCTTGTTACGACGCAGGGCGGGGAAACGGGTTTGCTCCAGTAGAGGCAAGGTGGCTAACATGGCTGCATCCTTGGTTGGTTGAACATCAGTCTTCCGCGCGCGCCGGGTCGGGCGCGGCTTTGCTTTTGTCGCGGATCTTTTTTACCACAACCGGGAGCAAGGCGAACACGCCCAATAAGCCGAAGGCCGCCAGCGTCCCGGCGGAGAGAAGCTCGCTGGTGGAATTGATGCGGCCCAAGGATAACCCCAGATTGGCGAAGACGAAACTGCCCGGAATAATCCCGAGAAAGGTGGCCGCCACATAGACGCGGACCGAGACGGGCGTGAAGGCCGGCGCGAGATTCACCAGCCAGAACGGAAACAGCGGCACCAGGCGCAGGAACAATAAATAGTGGAAGGCGTTTTCGTGAAAGCCGGCGATGAGTTTGTCGGCGCGCTCGCCCAATCGCCGCCGCACGGTCTCGGCGAACAGATAGCGGGCGGCGAGAAACACCAAGGTCGCACCGAGGGTGGCGGCGATCACGATGATGAGCGTGCCCGCCCAGCGGCCGAACAGCATGCCCACCGCCAGCGACATGATCACCCCGCCCGGCACGCTGAGCGCCACCGCGCCCGCGTAAATCAACAGGGCCGCGGCGAGCGTGGTCCAGTAATGTTGCCGGGAGAAACTCAACAGAGCGTCGCGGTTTTCCTTAAGCGTATCGAGGCTCAGCCACTCGTTGCCGCCCAGGGCGAAAAAGGCGCCGATACCGCCGGCGAACACCGCGATGACGGCGAGCTTGAGCCAGCGCGCGGAAGTGGAATGTGGTTTTTTTCTAGCCATGGGTTATTCCGTGGGCTCGTATCGGCGCGGTGCCGCGGCGACTGATTGATCGATCTTTACGCCCAAGACGCCAAGTTTTTCTTTGCCATGGAAGAGATTTTTTTCCGCGTCCTTGGTGGTCAAGCAGTCTTTCCAGGTTTTCCTCAGTATAGCCGCCGTCGTGCGGGGGCGGCGGGATCGTCGCGATGATGATGTAGTCGCACGGCGCGCCGAGACCTTACGAATTTTTTTTATCGGCGCCGAGCCTGGCCCGGATGCGTTGTTTGGCCTCGTCGGAGAGTGGCGGCGCGGCGGTTGTGTCGAGGTGCTCGGGTAAGTGCCGCGTCGCCTGTCGGAGGAAAAGCAGTTGGCGCCGATAGCGGCTGCACAATGTGCAGATCATCAGGTGCATACGCACCGCGAGGCGTTTACCGATCGGCAGCGGGCGATCCAGCGACAACGACACCATTTGGCTGACTTCTTTGCACGATAACATCACGTCTTGTCCTCGCCCTGACGGTGGAACCAGTTCGCGTCCAGGCACTGCCGCATGCGCAGGCGGGCGCGCGACAATATGACCCACAGGTTGTTGGTCGTATCGATGGCCAATTCCTGACAAATGGCTTCGGTGCTGAGGCCATCGAGTTCGCGCAGCATCAAGGCGTCGCCCATGCGCGGCGGCAGATGTCCCAAACATTCTCGGAATATCCGCCAGAATTCTTTTTGTTCGAGGGCCTTGTCCGGGTCTGACCATTGACTGACGTCGATCCGCCAGTGGCCGTGTTGATCGAACAGGTCGGCGGTCTGATCGGCGGCCGCGTCGATGTCATCGCCCAGCGGCCGCTCCCGCCGCGCCTTGCGCAGATGATCGACGATCTTGTGTTTGAGAATGCCGATGAGCCAGGTCCGCTCCGAGGACCGGCCGGCGTAGCGCGCCTGCATGGCGGCGAGCAGGGTGTCCTGCACCAGATCCTCGGCCAGCGGGCTATCGCGCAGGCGCAGCATGGCGTAGCGGTAGAGGGCGTCGCCGTGTTGATCCAGCCACTGCTTGGGGTCGCTCGCGGTCGGCATGGTTGTCGTGAGTCCGGTTCAGGGTAAGGCCGCGCTGCGGTCATGATAGTTATTTTCCGCGCAGGCGGAAAATCCGTTTGAGCCATTTTCTCGCGCGGGGCGTCAACCCCGCCTTGAGGCGTTGGTCGGCCACCCGCCGGTTGATCTGCGCCAGGGTTGGATAAATGTGGATCACCCCGGACAGATCCTTGGCCTTCATCCCGTTGGCGAGGGCGAGCACGTATTCGTGGATGAGTTCACCGGCGTGCGGCCCCACCAGCGT
Organism: uncultured Gammaproteobacteria bacterium; assembly: GCA_963729605.1. Classification (GTDB taxonomy): domain Bacteria; phylum Pseudomonadota; class Gammaproteobacteria; order DRLM01; family DRLM01; genus CAKKSB01. The sequence goes on from CAVSNY010000007.1 coordinate 839,808, forward strand.
CGCGCCCAATAATTTTCCCCGGGGGCCGGTGATGATTTTGGCGAAGCCGTCGGTCTCGCCGTCGGTTTGCGCGCGGTCGATGTCGTGAAAGGGGAAGGTGTAGACCTGGTGCGCGATGCCTTGTCGGCGCGCCTGGTTTTCCGACAGCCCCACCCGCGCCACTTCCGGGTCGCTGTAGGTGCACCAGGGGATGACCCGTTGTTCCACTTTGGCGGGCAGATGGAACAGCGCGTTGCGCAACACCACGCCGGCCTGATGTTCCGCCATGTGGGTGAACAGATACGGGCCGGTGACGTCGCCGCAGGCGTAGATGTGTTTGACGCTGGTGCGCAGGCGCGGGTCGGTGCGGACGTAACCGCGCTCATCGAGTCGCACGCCGGCGGCGTCCAGCCCCAGGTTTTCGCTATTGGCGCGGCGGCCGGTGGCCAGTAACAGGTGCGAGCCGTTGACGGTGAGGGTGGCGCCCGCGTGTTGTTTGAATGTGAGCTGGAGATCACCGGTTTGACCGCTGACCCCCAGCGTTTCACTGTCGAGCAACACATTGACTCCCTCGGCGCGCAGGCGCCGTTCCACCACGGCGGCCGCGTCCCGGTCTTCCACCGGGAGCAATTGCGGACCACGTTCGATCAGCGTCACCTCGCTGCCGAGGCGGGCGAAGGCCTGGGCCATTTCCACGCCGATGGGACCGCCGCCCAGCACGAGTAAACGCGGCACCGGTTCGCGCAGAGTGAAGACGGTCTCGTTGGTGAGAAAGGGCACATCGGCCAAGCCCGCGATGGGCGGCACGGCCGGCCGCGAGCCGGTGGCGATGACGAAATTCTTCGCGGTGAGGCGGCGGCCGTCCACCTCGAAGACGTGAGGATCGGTAAAACGGCCCGCGCCGAAAATCACCTCGATACCCATGTCGCGGAAACGTTGCGGATTGTCATGCACTTCGATGGTGGCGATGACCGAGTTCACCCGATCCATGACTTGGCCGATATCCACCCTAAGACTGTGGCCGGGCAGGCCGTAACGCTGCGCGGTCCGCGCCAGGTGCGCCACCTTCGCGGTCTGGAGCAGGGCCTTGCTGGGCACGCAGCCGGTCCACAGGCAATCGCCGCCCAGCCGGTGTTTCTCGACCAGGGCCACCTTGGCCCCCAGGGTGGCGGCGCCCGCCGCGGCCACCAGCCCGCCGGAGCCGCCGCCGATGACGCAGAGATCGAATTCCGTTTTAGGCATCGGCGGGTTCTCCAGGGGCGGTCCGGCGGGGCGTAACGACGGCCGGGATGGCCGGCCGGCAGGTTTCACCGTAACGGTTTTGGGTCGGCCGGGCAAACACTTGGCGGGCGAAGAGGGGTGAATGAACATAGGCCATGGTTGCTTGATCAGTCGTGTCAGCCCGCGATTCCTTACAAGACTGGCGGCAGGGCGGGCGGCTTGGGGTATACTGCCTCAAAACGCGTACCCGATTGCGGCCGCTCCGCGGCCCAGGCGAATAAGCGATATCACAATAAAATGGCCGGGCGGGAAATAACATGAAACTCGATCTCTTTTTGCAAATGATGGTCGATGAAGGCGCCTCCGACCTGTTCATCACCGCCGGGGTCGTGCCCAGCATCAAGGTGCATGGCACGGTGGAGCGCGTCGGCGACGAGGCACTCAGCCCGGAACAGGCCCGCGCCATGGTCTACGCCGCCATGAGCGAGGCGCAAAAGCGCGAATTCGAGACCAGCCGCGAATGTAATTTCGCGCTGCAAAAACCGGTGCTGGGACGCTTCCGGGTCAATGTCTTTCAACATCAAAACAACATCGGCATGGTGTTGCGCCGCATCGAAACTTCGATTCCCACTTTCGCCGAGTTGCAACTGCCGCCCCTGCTCGAAGACCTCAGCATGACCAAGCGGGGCCTGGTGCTGGTGGTGGGTGCCACCGGCACCGGCAAGTCCACCACGCTCGCGGCGATGATCGGCCACCGCAACCGCAACGATCGCGGCCACATCCTCTGCATCGAAGACCCCATCGAATTCGTGCACGCCCCCGCGTCCAGCATCATCACCCAGCGGGAAGTGGGCATCGACACCGATTCCTTCGAATCGGCCTTGAAAAACGCCCTGCGCCAGGCGCCCGACGTGGTGCTGGTGGGCGAGATCCGCAGCCGCGAGGCCATGGAGCACGCCATCGCCTTTTCCGAAACCGGCCACCTCTGCGTCGCCACCTTGCATGCCAGCAACGCCGCGCAAACCCTCGACCGCATCGTCCATCTCTTCCCGCGCGACCGCCGCGACCATTTGCTGCTGGACCTGTCGCTCAACCTCAAGGCCATCGTCGCCCAGCGGCTGGTGCCGCGCGCCGACGGCGGCGGCCGCCGGGTGGCGATGGAAGTGATGCTCAACACGCCGCTGGCGGCCGACCTCATCCACCGCGGCGATACCCATTTGTTGAAGGACTTGATGAAGCGGTCCGCCGAGTTGGGCATGCGCACCTTCGATCACGCGGTGCACGAGTTGTACAACCAGGGCGAGATCAGCTACGAGGACGCCTTGCTGCACGCCGATTCGCCCAACGAGGTGCGGCTGATGATCAAGCTCGGCAAGAATGGTGACCCCCGCGCGCTGTCGGCGGGCGTGGACCGGGCGGGGCTGGTGCGCAAGCAGGACGAAGAGCCGTCCCTCACGCAAATAAAGCCGAATTGATTTCAGCGGAAAAAATCGTTTAGACGCCAAGAGAGCCAAGAAGGATTTTTTGAGGTTTAAGAAAAATCCTGGGCGTCTTGGCGTCTCGAAATGAACAATAGTTTTTCAGCGCGCGGGCGTGCGTTCGAAGACGATCTTGCCTTTGTACAGCGTCCAATCGACCCGGCCTTTCAACTGCCAGCCGGTGAACGGGGTATTGCGGCCGCGACTCACCATCTTGGCGGGATTCAAATCCCAGTAGTCTTCCGGGTTGAATACGCAGACATCGGCGCGCGCCCCGACGCTGAGGGTGCCGGCGTCGATGCCGAGCAAACGCGCCGGCTGCAACGTGAGCCGCGCGATCAAATCGTTCAGCGGCAGTATGTTTTCTTCAACCAGACGCAGGCTCAAAGGCAGCAGGGTTTCCAGCCCGGAGATGCCCGGCGCGGTCTCGGCGAAGGGGCCGCACTTGGCGTCGCCGTCATGGGGCTGATGATCGGAGCAGACCGCGAGCAAGGTGCCTTTGGCGAAACCTTTGCGCAGGGCATCGCGGTCGCGTTCGGTGCGCAGCGGCGGATGGACGTGGCACTGGCTGTCGAAATAGCCGAGGTCGATCTCGGTGAGATGGAGATGATGGGCGCTGACGTCGGCGCTGACCGGCAGGCCGTCGAACTGGGCGCGCGCCACCATGCGCACCGCCTCGGCGGTGGAGAGCTGGCTGAAGTGGGCGCGCACCCCGGTCTGGCGGATCAAGGCGAGGTCGCGCGCCACCGCGACGGTCTCCGCCGCTTCGGGGATGCCGGGCAGGCCCAACCGGGTGCTGATCTGGCCTTCGTGTACGCAACCCTTGTTGCGCAGCCAGGGGTCCTCGGCATGTAGAAATACCGTGAGGTCGTGGGTGGCGGCGTATTCCATGGCGCGGCGCATCACCAGGGTATTGCCGATGGGGTGGCGGGCATTGCTGACGCCGACGCAGCCCGCGGCCTTGAGCGCGCCCATCTCGCTGATGCGTTCGCCCTGCAACCCTTGGGTGAGGGCGCCGATCGGCAGTACGCGCACCAGGCCGGCGGCGCGGGCGCGCTGCTGAATCAGGGTGGCCACCGCCGGGGTGTCGATCACCGGGGCGGTGTCGGGCGGGCAGCAGAGGGTGGTGATGCCGCCGCTGGCCGCCGCCGCGGTCTCACTGGCGATGGTGGCCATGTGTTCCTCGCCCGGTTCGCGGAGGTGGGCGCGCAAGTCCACCAGGCCGGGACAGACGATCCGCCCGCCGACGTCGATCTCGCGGTCGGCGTGAAAACCCGCCGGGGCCGGCCCCACCGCGGCGATGCGGCCGTCGGCGATCCATAGATCAAGCCGCGAGTCGAGCTGGTTGGCCGGGTCGATCACCCGGCCGCCGTGCAGGCGGAGACGCATCATGCCGCTTTCCCTTCTCCCAAAGGTACCGTGCCCATCGCCATGGCCATCACCGCCATGCGCACCGCGATGCCGTGGGTGACCTGCTGCAATATCACCGACCGCGGCCCGTCCGCCACGCCGGAGGCGATTTCCACGCCGCGGTTGATCGGGCCGGGGTGCATGACGATGGCGTCGGGCTTGGCGGCCGCGAGTTTGTCCTCCGTCAGACCGTAGAGCTGAAAATATTCATGTTCGCTCGGCAGCAGCGCGCCCTGCATGCGCTCGTTCTGCAGGCGCAGCGCGATCACCACGTCGGCGCCTTTCAGGCCCGCGCGCAAATCGTGGAAGACGTGCACCCCGAGGGCCTCCACCGCGGTGGGGATCAGGGTCTTGGGCCCGATCACCCGCACCTCGTTGACGCCCAGCGTGGTGAGCGCGTGGATCTGCGAGCGCGCGACGCGCGAGTGCAAAATATCGCCGACGATGGCCACGGTGAGCGGCGCGAATTCGCCCTTGACCCGGCGGATGGTGAACATGTCGAGCATGGCCTGGGTGGGATGGGCGTGGCGGCCGTCGCCGGCGTTGACCACATGCACGTGCGGCGCGACGTTCTCGGCGATGAAGTGGGCCGCGCCCGACTCGGCGTGGCGCACCACGAACATGTCGCAGTGCATGGCTTCGAGGTTGCGCAGGGTGTCGAGCAGGGTCTCGCCCTTGGTGGTGGCCGAGGCGGTGATGTTGAGATTGAGCACGTCCGCCGACAGCCGCTTGGCCGCGAGTTCGAAGGTGGTGCGGGTGCGGGTGCTGGCCTCGAAGAACAGATTGACGATGGTCTTGCCGCGCAGCAGCGGCACTTTTTTCACTGTTTGTTCGGTGACCCCGGCGAAGGATTCGGCGAGGTCGAGTATCTCCACCAGCAAGGCCCGTTTCAAACCTTCGACGCTGAGGAAGTGGCGCAGCCGGCCCTGCTCATCCAATTGAATATTGCGCTGTATCATGCGGCGTTGGACGTTCCCTGTTGCCCCGTCATCCGCCGCGTTTGACGCTGAGGCCGAGCGGGGCGGGGCCGGTGCAGTTTTACCTGTTCGCCGGGCGCGAGGTCCATTTGCATGCCCACCACGTCGGCGTTGATCGGCAGTTCGCGGCCGCCGCGATCCACCAGTACCGCCAGCAGCACGCCGGCCGGCCGGCCGTAATCGAAGATTTCATTCAAGGCGGCGCGGATGGTGCGGCCGGTGTACAACACGTCGTCCACCAGCACGATGTGGCGGTCGTCCACCGTGGTCGGCAGCTGCGAGGGCCGCACCGCGGGATTGAGGCCGATGCGGGTGAAGTCGTCGCGGTAAAACGAGATGTCGAGTTTGCCCAGCGGCTCGCTGAGGTTGAGCAGGCCGTGCAGGCGTTCGGCGACCCACACGCCGCCGCTGTGGATGCCGATCAGCAGGGGATCGCGGACGCCGCGCGCCGCCAGCCGCCCTTGCAGGTTGGCGGCCATGTTCTCGATCAGCTTATCGACGTCGTGTTCTTGGTTCATCGTGTCGCGCCCGCCCTGTGTGCATGGTCCGCCAGCCAGCTTTCCAAGATGATTTGCGCGGCGAGGCGGTCGAGTTCTTCTTTCGCCGCGCGGCTGCCCGGTGTCTTGCGGCGGCCGCTCTGCGCGGCCCGTTGCGACGCCTCGTGCGAGGATAGCCGTTCGTCGATCAAGTGCACCGGCAGGCCGTAGCGTCCCTGCAATTGCGCGGCGAAGGCCCGCACCGGCGCCGCCAGCGCGTGTTCGCGGTCATCCATGTGTTGCGGCAGGCCGACCACCAGGGCCTCGGGCCGCCAGGCCGCCAGCAGTTCGGCGATCTGCGCCCAGTCCGGCTGTTCGCCGCGCACCGCCACGCTGGCCAGCGGCCGGGCGCTGCCGGTCAGGGTTTGCCCCAGGGCGACCCCGATGCGTTTCTTGCCGTAATCGAAGCCGAGCAGGGTGCCGGGATTGCCGCTCATGCGTGGCCGATTTGGGTGGAGAGCTGGGTGACATCCACACCCATCAAGGCCGCCGCCGCCTCCCAGCGCCGTTGCCAGGGGGTTTGAAAGATGATCTGGTTGTCGGCGGGGCCGGACAGCCAGACGTTGTCCGCCATTTCCTGTTCCAACTGGCCCGCGCCCCAGCCGGCGTAGCCCAGCGCGACGAAGATGTCGCGCGGTCCCTTGCCGTGGGCGATCACTTCCAGAATGTCTTTCGAGGTGGCGAGGGCCAGGCTGTCGGAGATGCGCAGGGTGCTGTCCCATTCGCCGGCCGGGGCGTGCAGCACGAAGCCGCGCTCGGTCTGCACCGGACCGCCCATGAACACCGTGTGCTGGCGGGCCGCCGGGTCCTCGGCGTCGATCTGCATGTGTTCCAGCACCTCGCCCAGGGTGAGGGTGAGCGGGCGGTTGATGACGATGCCCATCGCCCCCTGGCCGGTGTGTTCGCAGATATAGGTGACCGTGCGCTGGAAATTGGGATCGTCCAGGGTGGGCATGGCGATGAGGAATTGGTTGGAGAGGGAGAGCGTGTTCATCATGACGATAGTATCCGCCGAATCGCGATGCGCTGACAAGCGAGCGGCCTAAACCTGACGCCGCCGCTGGCGGCGGGCCGGGGTCACCAAGCGAAGTAATAATTTGAAACCGGCGGATTGCTTGGTGTGGGTTTTCGCGACGTAACGCGATCCCCGGCGGCTTGTAAATCAATCCGAGGCGAAACGGTTGCCGCTGAGAAATTGCCAGGTGCGGGTGATGTTGACGATGTCGTAGTCCTTGCGGATTTCCGGCGGGAAGGCGGCGTAGGGGGCGGCGAGATGGACGATGCGGACGGCGGCGTCGTCCAGGGCCTTGTGGCCCGAGGAATGGGTGATTTCGACCCGATGGATGGAGCCGTCGGGTTTGAGCGCCACGTTCATCACCAGATGCCCGGAGAGATTGAGGCGCCGCGCCTCGTCGGGGTAGTTGAGGTTGCCGATCCGCTCCACCTTTTGCCGCCAGGCCTCCATATAGGCCGCGTCGCGGTATTCCCGGCTGCGCGAGGTGATGGTGAGCTGCCGCGGGATTTTGCTGTAGGCATTGAACGAGTGCTCGATCTCGGCGCTGAGCTGGGCGATTTCCTGGCCGCGCATGATGAGCTGGGCGGCGGAGGGCATCTCGGCTTCGTAGTCCGGCGTCGTCTCCGCCGCCACTGGCCGCGGCGCCGCCGCGGGGTCGTCGCGGGTAACGAGCCGCGGCGCTTGCGGCGCGCGCGGCGTCGCCGCGGTGCGCGGCGGGCTGATGATGTCGTCGCGGCCGTCGATGGGCAGGGACGCGGCCGTCGGCGGCGGACGGGTGGGCCGCACCGGCTGCGCGTTATTGCCGCCGCCGTCCTGATTGGCTTGCGCCAAGTAGTCCGCTTCGTCCGGGGCCTGCTCGCTTTCCTCCTGGGCCAGGATCACGTCCAGGGTCGGAAAGTGGTTTTTTTTGACGGGTTCGGAGCCGCTGAATACCACCCCCAGCACGATGATGGCGTGCAGGGTGATGGAAATGAACAGGGTGAGTCCCAGCCGGTCGGCGGCGCTGACGGTGGTCGTGCTCATGGGGCGGCCGTCCCGCCGGCCGGCAGGTGTTTGAGGGTGAGCCCGGCCACCACGCCGCTCACCAGGCCGAAGACCAGCGCGGCGCTCATCAACGGCGGGAAGAGATGCAGCAGCGCGTCGTGGGGGATGAACAGTCCATAGGCGGTCCAGAATTGCGCCGCCATATGCGCCAGCGCCGCCAGCAGGCTGTAGCCCACCGGACCGAAAACGCCCGGCAGCCAGCTGGCGAGCCGGAGCGCGGCGAGGCTGGCCAGTGCCCCGGCCAGGCTGAGGGCGAAGGCCGGCGAGAGAAAGGTGCCGATCAATAGGCTGCCCACCAGTACCCGCAGCAACGCCACCCAGGCCGCCGTGGTCCAGCCGTAAAGCAGGAGGACGATCACCGTCACCACATTGGCTAGGCCGGGTTTCACGCCGGGCAGCGGGCTGGGCAGGGCGCTTTCCGCGACATGAATGGTGATCGCCAAGGCGGTGAGCCAGGCGATGCGGTGGTCGTCGCGGGTGGTGGGTATCGTTACGCTCATGCAATCGCTGTTGGTTGGCCTGTTTATCTCGGGTGCGGCGTTTTCCCTAGTGTAGCGCTTCGCAATTACGCGAACATTTGCTCTGCGATGAAAGATCAAACTGTTTCATCATTCCCCTCCTCGAACGAGGGCGCGCTAGCGCCGGGGGGTGAGTTTCAAGGCGCAGTGAACCTATGGCTCGGATTCACAGTGTATCAACCACCCCGCTCCTCCTTAGATACGAGGAGAGGTTTCCGTTCCTGAATTTATCACGCACTACACTGGCGGACGCTGGGTCGCGGATTTTAAATCCAAGCGCCAAGGCCGCCCGGAAAAACGCCATGAGAAAAATCTTGGCGTATTGGGCGGCTGATCCCCGGTGCATCGGCTCGCCAATATTTAGAAATTGATGCTGTCGAAACGCGGCCGCCCGCCTTGCAGGCTGACGGTGATGCCGTTGGGCAGGCAGGCGGCCAGGTCGCCGGCGTGGGCCAGCCAGCCGCTGTGCACGCACTGCTGGCCGCGGCAGGGCGAGGCGAGAAAACGCACCCGGCCGTCTTTTACTTCGATGAGGCTGTCGCCCAGCGGGCCGTGCACGGCGAGCTGCTGGTTGCGGCTGAGCGGTAATTCCAAGGTCGGCTGGCCGCTGGCGGCGATGCGCGCCACGCTGGCCGGGCCGCCGTCGCCCCAGTAATGGCTGTACAGCACGGGCAGCAGCGCGACCGCGATTATCAGCACCAGCCAATCGGCGCGGGTCATCACGGCTCGCCGATCACCACGGTGGGCGGCGGGTCCACTTCGAAGTGGATGCGCTTGGCCATGGCCGGGGTCATGTACACCGTGCGGTCGCCGGCCACCAGCATCGCGTGTTTGAGCCCCATGCCGCGCACCACCTCCAGCCAGTCCTCCGGCCCGGCCACCATCAGCGCGGTGGAGGCGCCGCCGCCCATGCCGCCGCCGGGGTAGACCACCGTGGCCGACATCGCGCCCGCGGCCGGATAACCGGTACGGGGATCGAGGATGTGCTGATAACGCCGGCCGGCGTAGGTGAAGTAACGTTCGTAGTCGCCGGAGGTGAACACGCTTTCGTCGCCCGCGATTTCCAGCGAGGCGAGCACGCCGGGACCGCGCGGGTCGCGGATGCCGATGCGCCAGGGTTGGTCGCCGCGCCGGCCGATGGCGCGCAGGTCGCCGCCGGCGTTGACGATGGCGTTGGCCACGCCGTGCCGGCGCAGCGTTTCGACGGCGCGGTCCACGCCGTAACTCTTCACGTAGGCGCCGAAATCCAATTGCACCGCCGGATTGCGGCTGCGCAATTGGTCGCCGTCCAGCTGCAAATCGTCCATCGCGGGATGGAGCGCGACCCGTTCTTTGACGGCGTCGGGATGGGGCGGCGGTACATTGGTCGGCCGCTCGTCCATTTGGAAACCCCATAGTCCGAGCAGCTGGCCGATGGCCGGATTGAACAGGCCGCCGCTCTGCCGCGACAGCGTCTGCGCGCCGCGGATCACCTCGATTTGATCCGGCGCCAGGGTGACCGCTTCGCCGCGCGCCAGGCGCTCGTTGATTTCGGTGAGCGGCCCCGGTTCCCAGGCGTGCCAGCGGTGATGTAATTCATCGAGGGTCGCGATGGCCGCCGCGCTGGCCCGCTGGGCGGTGGCCTCATCAACGCCCCAGATACTGATGTCCACCAGGGTGCCGAAGGCCAGGATTTGTTCCTGGTGCAGCGGTTCGACCGGGCGGTCGCAGGCGGTGAGCCACAAGGTGCCGAGCAGCGCGAGGCCGCCGGCGAGCCGCGCGCCGCCGTGTTGTGTCGGGCGGCTACGGCGTCGTGTCACGCGCGAGGCGGGGGAGGGACCCATGGTTCATTCCGTGCCGCCCCGGCGGGTCTGGTGTTGCCGTGCGATGTAGTCCATGAATTGCCCGCCGATGTCCAAACCGTACAAGGCGTCCAGTTCGCGGATGCAGGTGGGGCTGGTGACGTTGACCTCGGTGAGGTAGTCGCCGATCACGTCGAGGCCGACGAAGCTCAAGCCTTTTTCACGGAGGGTGGGACCGACTTGCGCGCAGATCCAGCGGTCGCGTTCGCTCAAGGCCACCCCCACGCCGCTGCCGCCCGCCGCGAGATTGCCGCGGGTCTCGCCCGCGGCGGGGATGCGCGCCAAGGCGTAAGGCACCGGCTCGCCGTCTATCATCAAGATGCGTTTGTCGCCGTCGCGGATCTCCGGCAGGTAACGCTGGGCCATGATGTAACGCGAACCGGCGCGGGTGAGGGTCTCGATCACCACGCTGATGTTGTGATCGCCGCCGTGCAGGCGGAAGATCGCCAAGCCGCCCATGCCGTGCAGCGGTTTGAGAATGATGTCGCCATGCTGTTTCAGAAAGGCGCGGATCTCGGCGGCGCTGCGCGTCACCAGGGTCGGCGGCGTGCACTGGGGAAACCAGGCGGTGTAGAGTTTTTCATTGGCGTCGCGCAGGCTTTGCGGCTTGTTGAGCACCCGCACGCCGGCGGCCTCGGCGAGTTCGAGCATGTAGGTGGCGTAGAGATATTCGCTGTCCACCGGCGGGTCTTTGCGCATCAGTATCGCGTCGAGCGCCGCCAGCGGCCGCGTAGCGTGGGCGCCGATGTCGAACCAATGCGTGAGGTCGTCGCGCACCGTGATACGCCGCATCCAGCCGAAGGCCTCGCCATCACGCAGGCCGAGATCGCCCAGTTCCATGTAATGCAATTCGAAGCCGCGCCGCTGCGCCGCCAGCAGCATGGCGAGGGTGCTGTCTTTTTTGGGGTTGATGGTGTCGATGGGGTCCATCACCACGCCGAGTTTGATGGTCATCATCGGCTTTCAACGCAAAGGCGCCAAGGCGCAAAGAAAGATTTCATCGCTTGATTGGCGGTGCTCGGGTAATGACGCACGGTCATTGCAGTGTCGCTCGCGTAAAAATGTAGTCTGAAAAAACCATGGCATGAACTCGCCGTCTTCACGCCTTTGCGTGGTGATTTTAAAAATTTAAACGGTCTCCGCGACCTCGCGCGCCGCCGCCACCAAGGCCAGGCGCGCGATCACGCCGTAGGCGTAGAAACGGTTGGGGTTGGCGTCGGGCGCGCGGTTGCGGTCCGGGTTGTTGCAACATTCGGCGAAGGCCAGCGGTTCGAAGGCCATGCCCGGCGCGTTGAGATTTTCGTCGGGGCCGCGGCCGGTGTGGATGCGGTAGAAACCGCCCACCACGTAGTGGTCCATCATGTACACCACCGGTTCGGCCACCGATTGCCGATCGCCCCAGGTCTCGAAGGTGTAGACGCCTTCCTGCAAGATCACTTGGCTGATCTCCTGGCCGCCTTTGCTGGCCGCCATTCTGGTGCGCTGTTTACGGTTGAGGTCGCGGACCTCCTGCTCCGAGTGGACCATCATCACCCCCATGCCGTAGGTGCCGGCATCGGCCTTCACCACCACGAAGGGGCGCTTGTCGATGCCGTATTCATCGTATTTGCGCTGGATGTTGACGAGCAGGGTGTTGACGTTTCGCGCCAGACACTCTTCGCCTTCGCGTTTGGTGAAGTTGATCTCGCCGCATTGCAGGAACAGCGGGTCGATCAGCCAGGGATCGATGTCGATGAGCGCGGCGAATTCGCGGGCCACCGCGCGGTAATGAGTGAAGTGATCGGACTTGAGGCGGTTGGACCAGCCCAGCACCAGCGGCGGGCTCACCGGTTGGTCGAGATTTTCCAGGATCGCCGGTCGGCCGGCGGAAAGATCGTTGTTGAGCAGGATCAGGCACGGCGTGAAACCGACGACGCCGAGTTTGTCGCCGGTGCGTATCAAGGGTTCCAGGCGCACCCGGCGGCCGGAGGGCAGGCCGATCTCGGTGGGTTCGCGCACTTCATCGAGCAGGGAACCGACCCGCACCTCGAAGCCCGCCTTGCCGATGATCTCGACCAAGGTGGCGACGCTCTCCATGTAGAACAGATTGCGGGTGTGGTTCTCCGGGATCAGCAACACCTTGGCCGCCGCCGGGCACACCCGTTCAATCGCCGATTCCACCGCTTGAATGCACAGCGGGATGAAGGCCGGATTGAGATTGTTGAATCCGGCGGGGAAAAGGTTGGTATCGACCGGCGCCAACTTGAAACCGGCGTTGCGCAAATCCACCGAACAATAAAAAGGCGCGGGGGTTTCCCGCCATTGGCCGCGGAACCAGCTTTCAATGGCGGTTTGCCGGTCGAGCAGATGCCGCTCGATGGTGAGCAACGGGCCGGTGAGGGCCGTGGTGAGATTGGGGACCGCGTGCAGATGTTCGATGCTCATAGACCACCATTGAGTCGACGCCGGAGGGCCGAATCATAACACAGGCCCGCCGCGCCGCCGCGCGGGTGTTTAAGACGGTATTATGGAAGTTGCGGATGTTGCCGTGACTAGACGAAGTCGCCCCAGCGGGCGAGCAGCGCCGCCAACGCGGCGACCGCCGCGGTTTCGGTGCGGAGGATGCGCGGTCCCAGCCGCAGACCCGTGTACCCCGCTTGTTTGGCGAAGGCGATTTCGTGATCGGTGAGGCCGCCTTCGGGGCCGATCAGCAAGCTCACGGGACCGCTGGGAGCGGGCAGCGCGCCGAGCGTGGTATCCGCCTCGGGGTCGAGCACCAGCGCCGGGCCCGTGGCCGGTTCGGCAAGCCAGGCCGGCAGCGTGCGGGGCGCGGCGATTTCCGGCACGTGATTGCGGCCGGATTGTTCGCAGGCGCTGATCACCACGGCTTGCCAGTGTTGCACGCGTTTATCCAGGCGTTCGCCGCCGAGTTGCACGCCGCAGCGTTCGGTGAACAGCGGGATGATGCGCTTCACGCCCAGTTCCACCGCCTTTTGCACCGTGTAGTCCATGCGTTCCCCGCGCGAGATGCCTTGCGCCAGCCACACGTCGAGCGGCGGTTCGCAATCCCGTTGGTGATGAACGTCCACCCGGACGAGCACGCGGCGTTTGTCGACGGCCTCGATCACGGCGGCGAATTCACCGCCTTGGCCATTGAAGAGAATCAGCGGCGCGCCCGGCGGCAAACGCAATACGCGGGCGACGTGATTGGCGGCGGTGTCGTGCAATTGTACGGACGAGCCGCTGAGCAGCGGGGCGGGGTGGTATATACGAGGGCTGCGCATGGCTGGGTAGTCGGGTGAAAACGATGGCGCTACTTTACTAAGAACGTCGTGCGTAAGGCCACTGTTTTGCTGGAGTCGCGAATGTCGGGTGGACGCGGAACAGATGCTCGCGAGGGCGGTAGGAGATGGGCGCCGATTCGTTTGTCGCCGTGGCGTGGGTCGCGATGGTAGGCCGCGAAAAATCATTCCGCGGCTGGACCGCCATGTTCATCCACGAGTGGCGAATTGTATGCCTTGCCACGCCGCCTCCGCCATCAGTTGAATCTCCGGCGGGGTGATGACATAGGGCGGCATGAAATACACCACGTCGCCCAGCGGCCGCAGCAGCACGCCTTTTTTCAACGCGTGTCGATAGACGCGCAGGCCGCGGCGTTCCTGCCAGGGATACGCTTCGCGCGCCGATTTATTTTTTACCATTTCGATGGCGACGATCATGCCGCACTGGCGCACCTCGGCCACATGCGGGTGGTCGGCGAACTCGGCGGTGGCTTCCCGCAAGTGGGCGGCGAGCGCGTGATTTCGTTCTATGGTTCGATCCTGCGCGAAGATGTCGAGGGTGGCCAGCGCCGCGCGGCAGCCGAGCGGATTGCCGGTGTAGCTGTGCGAGTGCAGAAAGGCGGTGAGATTCTGGTAATCGTCGTAAAAGGCCTGATAGATTTCTTCGCGGGTGAGCACCGCCGCCAAGGGCAGATAACCGCCGGTGAGGCCTTTGGAGAGGCACATGAAGTCGGGTGTGATGCGCGCCTGTTCACACGCGAACAGCGTGCCGGTGCGGCCGAAACCCACGGCGATTTCGTCGGCGATGAGGTGCACGCCGTAGTCATCGCAGGCCGCGCGCAGCAATTGCAGATACACCGGATCGTACATGCGCATGCGGCCGGCGCACTGCACCAGCGGTTCGACGATGACGGCGCACACCTCCTCGGCGTGCCGTTCGAGCGCCTGACGCATTGGCTCGAATAGGCGCGCGGAGTGCTCCGCCCAACTGGCGCCCGCCTCGCGCTGGAAACAATCGGGAGAGGCGACGGTGATCACGTCCATCAGCAAGGGCCGGTAGGTCTGTTTGTAGAGCGCCACGTCGCCCACCGCCAGCGCGCCGAGGGTCTCGCCGTGATAGCTGTTGTTCAAGGTGATGAACCGGGTTTTTTTCACCGCGCCGCGATTGCGCCAATAATGAAAGCTCATTTTCAACGCGACTTCCACGGCGGAGGAGCCGTTGTCGGCGTAAAAACAGCGGGTGAGGCCGGGCGGCGCCAGGCCGATTAGACGTTCGGCGAGTTCCACGGCGGGCCTATGGGTGAAACCCGCCAGCAGCACATGTTCTAACTCGTCGAGCTGTTCGCGCAGCGCGGCGTTGATGCGCGGATTGGCATGGCCGAACAGGTTTACCCACCACGAACTGATGGCGTCGAGATAACGTTTGCCGTCGAAGTCCTCCAGCCATACGCCTTCGCCGCGCCGGATCGGGATCGGCGGCAGGGTTTCATGGTCCTTCATCTGGCTGCAAGGGTGCCATAACACGGCCAGATCGCGGGCCGTCAGGGCGCTGTTGTTGGATTGTTTGCGTGACATCCGTGTGTTGTCCGCTTGGCCGGGCGAGCTAGGTTAACACAGGGGATATTGCGGCGGTAAACAGCGACCAATTCATGTCGGGATTATTTACAAGGCGTTTAGGTCGCGGTCCAAACGTAATGAAAGTTTCTATAGAAATAGGGACTTAAAAACTTGGCAAGCCAATTGCTCTAGCTGGACTGCGGACGTATCGCGCCGGTTTCCACTCAGTGAAACCACAAAAGCCTTCCACGGATGCAACTTCACGATGTAACGGGTTACGGATTCCCTGCTTTGCGCGTTGTTTGGTTACACAAAGCACTAGGGTGATTCATGAGTAAACGTTTGTTTGGTTCATTAGCCATATTGTTGAGCATGAGCGGCGCGGCCGTCGCGGGGCCGGTGATCACGCCGGTGATACTCGAAGGCAATTACATTCGTACCACTATCGGGCACTACGGCACCTTGGGTAACGGTTATGCCGCACCGGGCTTGCAGTACGACGCCTCGGGCGCCGGCAGTTTCAGCGGCGGCGATTTTCTCACGCCGGGCTCGCCTTGGGACTACTTCACGATGAAGGCCGATCAGACCGGTGGCGTCACCGGCAACAACAATGATCCCGGCGCCGGCCAGCACGATTTTAGTCCCCTGTTTTTGGAGGATCTGAGCGGTCTCAACGGTTTTGATAATCACGTGCGTTGGGTCGGCGTCAGCGAATCGGCCAGGCTCACCAACGAGTATTTTTTCAACGACGACGACCAGCGTATTCAGGTCCTTACCACGATTACCGCGTATAGCCGGCTCAATAACCTGGTCTTCGCGCGCAGCATCGATCCGGATCAGGATGCCGGATACGGCACGACCGATACCGTCAACGGCCGCGGCTACGACGCCAATAATGACGGCGACTACGACGATCCGGGCGATGTCGCGCCGCAGAACTGGGTGCATTCGCAAGGTCCCTACAGCGGGCTGGTCTTGGGTTTATTTTCAAATTCACCCTATGCCCATGGCACCGGCGTTTCTTCCGGCTGGGAAATCGATCCCGATTTCTTTCTCGCGATGAATGACGATGGCGACGGCGATCATACCCTGGGCCTCGCCTTCAACCTGGGCGATTTGCTGCGCGATGAATCGCTTTCTTTCACCTATTCCTACGTATTGGCCGCCAGTTTGAGCGCCGCGGCTCTGCCCGCGCAAGATGTGCAAAGCCGCGGCGTACCCGAGCCGGATACGCTGGCGCTGCTGAGTTTGGGGGTGGTTGGGCTAGGGGCATTCGCTCGTCGCCGGGCGCGCGATAACAAATAACAACTATAAAAATACAAACTAAAAATTGACGGCCCGTAAGGGCCGTTTTTTTGTACTCGGAAAAGCAGAGTTGCAAGGGCGGTTCAACGCGAGATTATCCCGCGCGTTGACTGGGCGTGTTAAAAAATATTTCTAAGGGACCTCTGATTTATTCAGAACTTCCTAGGCCGGTTTGCTTTGTATGCCGAGGTTGCGCCAGATGCTGGTGGTGGGTCCGGCCTGGTTCATGGTGTAGAAATGCAGGCCAGGCGCGCCGCCCTGCAACAAGGTGCGGCATAGGTCGGTAACCACCTCGAGGCCGAAGGCGCGCAGGGATTTCACGTCGTCGCCGTAGGCCTCCAGCCGCTTGCGTATCCAGCGCGGGATCTCGGCGCCGCAAGCGTCGGAGAAACGGGCGAGTTGCACGTAATTGGTGATGGGCATGATGCCCGGCACGATGGGTAGATCCAAACCCATTTTTTCGCAAGCGTCCACGAAACGGAAATAGGCGTCGGCGTTGTAGAAATATTGGGTGATCGCCGCGTCGGCGCCGGCCTGCACTTTGCGTTTGAAATTGCGCAGGTCCGCCTCCGCGTTGAGTGCCTGCGGGTGAAACTCCGGATAGGCCGCGACTTCGATGAAGAAGTGATCGCCGGTCTCGCCGCGGATGAATTCCACCAGTTCGTTGGCATAGCGGAATTCGCCGGCCTCGCGCATGCCCGAAGGCATATCGCCGCGCAGGGCCACCAGGTGGCGGATGTTTTGCGATTTATAGTTGTCGAGGATTTGCCGGATGTTGGCCTTGGTGGAGCCGATGCACGACAAGTGCGGCGCCACGTCGATGCCGGTTTCTTGTTTGATCTCGCGCACGGTTTCGAAGGTGCGTTCCTGAGTCGAACCGCCGGCGCCGAAGGTCACCGAGGCGAAACAGGGTTTGAGCGGCGTGAGTTCGGCGCAGGTCTCGCGCAGCTTGGCCGCGCTCTCCGCGCTTTTGGGCGGGAAAAATTCGACGCTGTAGGCTTTGGGGTAAATTTTTTGTGATTTCATGGCGGCCCATCAAATGTAGGGTGGGTTAGGCGTACGGCGCCTAACCCACCAGACGTCGCCGCAGGCGACTCACTGTGTCGCCCATGGCGACGGATCGGTGGGTTACGCTTCGCTAACCCACCCTGCATGCCACATTCAAATCAATACCGGTAGTGATCCGACTTGTACGGACCCGTTTTCGGTACGCCGATGTATTTGGCCTGCTCGTCGCTGAGCTCGGTGAGCACGGCGTTGAGCTTCTTCAATTGCAGGCGCGCGACCTTTTCGTCGAGGTGTTTCGGTAGCGTGTAAACGCCGACCGGATATTTGCCGGAGTCGCGTTCGCTCCAGAGTTCGATTTGCGCGATGGTTTGATTGGCGAACGACGAACTCATCACGTACGAGGGATGGCCGGTGCCGCAGCCGAGGTTCACCAGGCGGCCCTTGGCGAGCAGGATGATGCGTTTGCCGTCGGGGAAGATCACGTGATCGACCTGCGGCTTGATCTCTTCCCACTGGTATTTCTCGATCGAGGCGACGTCGATCTCGTTGTCGAAATGGCCGATATTGCAGACGATGGCCTGGTCTTTCATCCGGGCCATGTGATCGTGGGTGATGACGTTGTAATTGCCGGTGGCGGTGACGAAGATGTCGGCCTTGTCGGCGGCGTAGTCCATCGTCACCACGCGGTAGCCTTCCATCGCGGCCTGCAATGCGCAGATCGGATCGATCTCGGTGACCCACACCTGCGCCGACAGCGCGCGCAGCGCCTGGGCCGAGCCCTTGCCGACGTCGCCGTAGCCCGCGACCACGGCGATCTTGCCGGCGATCATCACGTCGGTCGCGCGCTTGATGCCGTCGACCAGCGACTCGCGGCAGCCGTACAGATTATCGAACTTGGACTTGGTGACCGAGTCGTTGACGTTGATGCCGGGGAATTTCAGCTCGCCGCGCGCGTGCATCTGATAGAGGCGGTGCACGCCGGTGGTGGTCTCTTCAGTGACGCCGCGGATGGCCGCGAGATTCTTCGAATACCAGCCCGGCTGCGACGCGATGCGCTTTTTGATCGCCGCGAACAGGATGCGTTCTTCTTCGCTGGTCGGCTTGCCCAGTACCGATGCGTCTTTCTCCGCGCGCGCGCCGAGGTGCAACAGCAGAGTGGCGTCGCCGCCGTCGTCGAGGATCATGTTGGCGGTGCCGCCGTCATGCCATTCGAAGATGCGGTGGGTGTAATCCCAATATTCTTCCAGCGTCTCGCCCTTGATCGCGAACACCGGCGTGCCGGCCGCGGCGATGGCGGCGGCGGCGTGGTCCTGGGTCGAGAAGATGTTGCACGAGGCCCAGCGCACGTCGGCGCCGAGCGCCTTCAAGGTCTCGATCAGCACCGCGGTCTGGATGGTCATGTGCAGCGAACCGGCGATGCGTGCGCCCTTGAGCGGCTGGCTCGCGGCGTATTCGTCGCGGATGGCCATCAGCCCGGGCATCTCGGTCTCGGCGATGCGGATCTCTTTGCGGCCCCAGTCGGCGAGTTTCAGGTCGGCGACAATAAAATCGCCCGAAGATTGAACGACAGCGTTCATGGTGTATCTCCTAAAAACGAGAGCGCCGTTTCAAGGAGCCGCTTTCCTCGAGCCTGGCGGGGATTCCGCTGCAGCGCCCCTCGAGGATAGCGGCGATGAAGCTTAAATACCCGCGGCTTTGCGCAAGGTCTCGGCCTTGTCGGTGCGCTCCCAGGGCACGTCGATGTCCGCGCGGCCGAAGTGGCCATAAGACGCAGTCTGACGATAGATGGGTTGCAACAGGTTGAGCATGGTGACGATGCCGCGCGGGCGCAGGTCGAAGGTTTCGCGTATGAGCTCGATGATGCGCGCCTCGCTGATCTTGCCGGTGCCGAAGGTGTCGACCGCGATCGAAGTCGGCTCGGCGACGCCGATGGCGTAGGACACCTGGATCTCACAGCGGTCGGCAATGCCGGCGGCGACGATGTTCTTGGCGACGTAGCGGCCGGCATAGGCCGCGGAACGGTCCACTTTGCTCGGGTCTTTGCCGGAGAAGGCGCCGCCGCCGTGGCGCGCCATGCCGCCGTAGGTGTCGACGATGATCTTGCGGCCGGTGAGGCCGCAGTCGCCCACCGGGCCTCCGATGACGAAGCGGCCGGTCGGGTTCACGAAATATTTGGTGTCTTTCGACAGCCACTCTTCCGGCAGCACGGGTTTGATGATTTCTTCGATGACGGCTTCGACCAGGCTGGCCTGGCTGATATCGGGTTTGTGCTGGGTGGAGAGCACCACGGCTTCGACCGCGACGGGCTTGGCGCCGTCATAGCGGATGGTGACCTGGCTCTTGGCGTCCGGGCGCAGCCACGGCATGACGCCGTTCTTGCGCAGCTCGGCCTGGCGGCGCACGAGGCGGTGCGCATAGGTGATCGGCGCGGGCATCAGCACGTCGGTTTCGTTCGTGGCGTAGCCGAACATCATGCCCTGGTCGCCGGCGCCCTGTTCGTGATTCTCGGACTCGTCCACGCCCATCGCGATGTCGGGGGACTGCTTGCCGATGGCGGACAGCACGGCGCAGGACTCCCAGTCGAAGCCCATCTCGGAGCTGTTGTAGCCGATCTCCTTGACGGTCTGGCGCACCACGGCCTCGGCATCGACCCAGGCCTCGGTGGTGACTTCGCCGGCTAGGACCACCATACCGGTCTTCACGAGGGTCTCGCAGGCGACCCGCGCCTTCTTGTCCTGGGCCAGGATCGCATCCAGGATCGCGTCGGAAATCTGGTCGGCGACCTTGTCAGGATGCCCCTCCGAGACCGATTCGGAGGTGAATAAATGCCAATTGCTCATGTGTCCTTGTCCTTGTGGTGCGGCGGCGGAAATTCCGCTCTCGAATGAAATAATTAATTAAGGCGGTACGCCTGCGCCCTGTAAGGACCGCCCAATTTTAAGCGGCTAATATTAACGTGCCCACCTGCACAGTGCCAGCCCATGGGGCGATATCTATCGCGCGGCCTGGCTGGCGCCCTTGCAAGATCGGCCGTCTAGGGCTTTTTCTCACTCTTAACGTACAAATATGACAGCACGGTAGGAGCCACCGGCGCTGAGCGTAAAACCCGCTGGCGTCATTAAGGTAGGGATACCGGGGAAACTCATTGAATGGATAGTGGGCGGTTGCCTGGGTACCCATCATTGACATGGCACGGTTATTCTTTCGATCCCACGCGCAAAAGACAAGAAGTCGTCGATTGCACGCTGATTTTTAAACGCAAGATCGAACCTCCCTTTACGACCCCATCCGTAATAATTACGGCTATTCCATCAACGGGTTGTTCGTCCTTATCATCAAGAGGGTGCAATGTCAATCGCGAGAGGGTTTTAATGACGCGCCGTTTCTTCTGGCCTTGTGCTTGCCCAAATGGGGCGGGTGAGCGAAAATTGCCGGTTCTTGCCCCCGGTATAGGGGGCGTGGTGTGCCATGAGACGGCCTATGAGCGAGGCCGGTGATTTACCGGGTTGAGTCAAGGCCGCGGGTGGCGAGCGGGGTTGGTAGGTGCCGCCGCCGGCGGATGCCGCGGGGCGCGGTGTGGCCGCCGGTTCCCAAACCTGCTTGGCCTTAACCACCCCGAGCCAACGAATGCGAGTGCGCCATCGCGCTATGAACAAGCCGCGAGTGTTTTTATTGAGTTTATTGGTTTTGGTATTGCAATTCATTTTAGGAGATATACATGCCCGCGCGTAGAGAACTCGCTAATGCCATCCGTGCCCTCAGCATGGATGCGGTGCAAAAGGCCAACTCCGGTCACCCCGGGGCGCCCATGGGAATGGCGGACATCGCCGAGGTGTTGTGGAACGATTTCATGCATCACAACCCGGCCAATCCCGCGTGGCCCAACCGCGACCGCTTCGTGTTGTCCAACGGCCACGGCTCCATGCTGATTTATTCTTTGCTGCACCTTACGGGCTACGACCTCGGCATCGAGGACCTGAAGCAGTTCCGCCAATTGCACTCGCGCACCCCCGGCCACCCCGAATACGGCTACACCCCCGGCGTCGAGACCACCACCGGCCCGCTGGGCCAGGGCATCACCAACGCGGTGGGCATGGCCATCGCCGAGAAGATGCTGGCCGGCCAGTTCAATCGTGACACTCACAAGATCGTCGATCACTACACCTATGTGTTCATGGGCGACGGCTGCATGATGGAAGGCATTTCGCACGAGGCCTGCTCGCTGGCCGGCACGCTCGGCCTCGGCAAGTTAATCGCCTTCTGGGACGACAACGGCATCTCCATCGACGGTCACGTCGAAGGCTGGTTCACCGACGACACCCCGATGCGTTTTGAATCCTACGGCTGGCACGTGGTGCGCGGCGTGGACGGTCACGATAGCGAGGCCATCAAAAAGGCCATACAAGAGGCGCGTTCCGTCAACGACAAGCCCTCGCTGATCTGCACCAAGACCGTGATCGGTTACGGCGCCCCCAACCTCTGCGGCAGCCACGATTGCCACGGCGCGCCGCTCGGCAACGACGAGATCGCGGCCACCCGTGAAAACCTCGGCTGGAGTCACGCGCCGTTCACCGTGCCCGACGAGATCTACGCCGGCTGGAACGCGCGTGACAAGGGCGCCAAGGCCGAGGCCGCCTGGGCCGAGAAGTTCGCGAAATATAAAGCCGCCTTCCCCGATCTCGCCGCCGAGTTCGAGCGCCGCGTGATCAAGGGCGAACTGCCGAAGGACTGGGCCAACAAGGCCAAAGACTTCGTCGCCGCGTGCAACAGCAAGGCCGAGAAGATCGCCACCCGCAAGGCCTCACAGAACGCCATCAGCGCCTTCGCACCGGCCCTGCCCGAGATCGTCGGCGGCTCCGCCGACCTCGCCGGCTCCAACCTGACCTTGTGGAAAGAGGCCAAGGGCATCAGCAACACCGTGTCCGACGGCAATTACATTTACTACGGCGTGCGCGAGTTCGCGATGTCCGCCATCATGAACGGCATCGCGCTGCACGGCGGCTTCATCCCGTTCGGCGCCACCTTCCTCACCTTCTCCGACTACGCCCGCAACGCGGTGCGCATGGCCGCTCTGATGAAGGTCCGCAGCATCTTCGTCTATACCCACGACTCCATCGGCCTCGGCGAAGACGGCCCCACCCATCAGCCCATCGAACACGTCGCGTCCCTGCGCATCATCCCGCACATGCATGTGTGGCGTCCCTGCGATACGGTGGAATCCGCGGTGGCCTGGCAATCGGCCATCGAGCGCAAAGACGGCCCGAGCAGCCTGATCTTCTCGCGCCAAGCCTTGATTCCCAACCCGCGTAACGATCAGCAGATCGCCGACATCCGCCGCGGCGGCTACACCCTGGTGGACTGCCAGGGCGCGCCGCAGGCCATCATCATCTCCACCGGTTCCGAGGTGGAGATCGCCGTGGCCGCGGCCAAGGCGCTCAGCGACAATGGCGTGAAAGTGCGCGTGGTGTCGATGCCCTGCACCAACATCTTCGACGCGCAGGACGCCGCCTACAAAGAAAGCGTGCTGCCGAAGAACGTGAAGGCGCGCGTCGCGATCGAAGCGGGGGTGTCCGAATACTGGACGCGCTTCGTCGGCGACCAGGGCAAGGTGATCGGCATCAATCGTTTCGGCGAATCCGCGCCGGCTCCCCTGTTGTACAAGGAGTTCGGCTTCACCGCGGAGAACGTGGTCAAGGCGGTGCAGGAACAACTGTAAGAATTTTTTCAACGCGAAGGCGCGAAAGACGCGAAGATTTTTCGACTAATGATCTTGCTCTTCGCGTCTTAGCGCTTTGCGTTGGACGTATTGATTTTTTAGTAACTATCGGGGAGATTACACATGGCAATCAAAGTCGGCATCAATGGCTTCGGCCGTATCGGGCGCATGGCGTTCCGCGCGATCACGCAGGAGTTCAAGGACATCGAAGTGGTCGGTATCAACGACCTGCTGGAACCGGACTACCTCGCCTATATGCTGCAATACGACTCCGTGCACGGTCGTTTCAAGGGCGATATTTCCGTCGATAACAACACCCTCATCGTCAACGGCAAGAAGATTCGCCTCACCGCCGAGCGCGATCCTTCCGCCCTGAAATGGAACGAAGTGGGCGCCGACATCGTCATCGAATCGACCGGCCTGTTCCTCACCAAGGAAACCTGCCAGAAACACATCGACGCGGGCGCCAAGAAAGTCGTGCAGAGCGCGCCCTCCAAAGACGACACCCCGATGTTCGTCTACGGCGTCAACCACAACAGCTACAAAGGCCAAGCCATCGTCTCCGCGGCCTCTTGCACCACCAACTGTCTCGCGCCCGTCGCGAAGGTGCTGCACGACAAGTTCGGCATCAAACGCGGCCTGATGACCACCGTGCACGCCGCCACCGCGACGCAGAAGACCGTCGACGGCCCGTCCTCGAAAGACTGGCGCGGCGGCCGCGGCATACTGGAAAACATCATCCCGTCCTCGACCGGCGCCGCCAAGGCCGTCGGCGTGGTGCTGCCCGAGTTGAACGGCAAGCTCACCGGCATGGCCTTCCGCGTGCCGACCTCCGACGTGTCGGTGGTGGATTTGACCGTTGAATTGAACACGGCGACCACCTACAAAGACATCTGCGCCGCGATGAAGGCCGCCTCGCAAGGTGAGCTCAAAGGCGTGCTCGGCTACACCGACGACAAGGTAGTCTCCACCGACTTCCGCGGCAACAGCACGCCGTCGATCTTCGACGCCGAGGCCGGCATCGCCCTCGACGGCACCTTCGTCAAGGTGGTGTCCTGGTACGACAACGAGTATGGCTACACCTGCAACATGCTGCGCATGGTGCAGCACGTAGCGAAGTAAGCGAAAAACCAACGCAGAGACGCGAAGGCGCGAAGGGTATGAATGGTGATTTTCATGACCGCTCTGTATTCTTCGCGTCTTGCGTCTTTGCGTTGGATTTGTTTTTTGAGAGTCATGGGCTAAGGCCGCGGTCCTAGCCGATGATTCTTAAGTTATGAGGAGTAAGCATGTCCGTAATTAAAATGACCGACCTCGATCTCGCCGGTAAGCGGGTGTTGATGCGCGAAGACCTCAACGTGCCGCTCAAGAACGGCCAGGTCGGCGACGATACGCGCATCCGTGCGTCGCTGCCGACGATACAGCGCGCGGCCAAGGCCGGCGCCAAGGTGATGGTGATGTCGCACCTCGGCCGTCCCGATGAAGGCGTCTACAGCGAAGAGAATTCGGTCAAGCCCGTCGCCGAGCACCTGTCCAAGCTGCTGGGCCAGCCGGTGCGGGTGGTGAAGGATTATCTCGACGGCGTCGACGTCGCCGCCGGCGAGGTGGTGATGTTCGAGAACGTGCGCTTCAACAAGGGCGAAAAGAAAAACGCCGACGAGCTTTCCAAAAAATACGCCGCGCTGTGCGACGTGTTCGTGATGGACGCCTTCGGCACCGCCCATCGCGCCGAGGCCTCGACCCACGGCGTCGCCAAGTTCGCGGCGGTGGCCTGCGCCGGCCCGCTGCTGGCGGCCGAGTTGGAGGCGCTTGCCGCCGCGCTCGAAAATCCCAAGCGGCCGCTGGTGGCGATCGTCGGCGGTTCGAAAGTTTCGACCAAACTCACCGTGCTGGAATCATTGTCGAAAGTCGTCGATCAGCTGATCGTCGGCGGCGGTATCGCCAACACCTTCATCGCCGCGGCCGGCAACAAAGTCGGTAAATCGCTTTGTGAAAACGATCTTGATTCCGCAGGCCAAGAAACTCACCGAGCAGGCGCGGGCCCGCGGAGGCGATATTCCGGTGCCGAGCGACGTGGTGTGCGGCAAAGCAATTCTCCGAATCGGCGTCCGCCGAGTTGAAGAAGGTGAGTGAAGTCACCGACGACGACATGATCTTCGACGTCGGTCCCGAGACCTCCAAGGAATTCGCCAAGATTTTGAAGAATGCCGGCACCATCGTCTGGAACGGCCCGGTGGGCGTGTTCGAGTTCGATCAGTTCGGCGAAGGCACCAAGGCCTTGGCCCAGGCCATCGCCGAGAGTCCGGCCTTTTCCATCGCCGGCGGCGGCGACACCCTGGCGGCGGTGGCCAAATACGGCATCGCCGACCAAGTGTCTTATATTTCTACGGGCGGCGGCGCCTTCCTGGAATTCCTGGAAGGCAAGAAGTTGCCCGCGGTGGCGATCTTGAAAGAGCGCGCCAAGGGTTAAAGAAAGAGACGTTCGCGTCATTACATTTATTATTCAGGAGGCAGCTCACTAGCGGTGAAAAGCGTCCCTCGTGCGAGGCGCCGTCCGCGACAGTGACATATCTATGTTGAGAAGAACGAAAATAGTGGCCACCCTTGGGCCCGCCACCGACGACCCCAAGGCCTTGGACGGAATCATTCAAGCCGGCGTGGACGTGGTGCGCATCAATTTTTCCCACGGCGAACCGGCCGAGCACCAGCGGCGGGTGGAGGCGGTGCGCAACCGCGCCCGCGCCCATGGACGCCAAGTGGGCGTGCTGGCGGATTTGCAAGGCCCCAAGATCCGGATCGACCGTTTCAAGGACGGGTCCGTCATCCTGGCCGAGGGCGAGCAATTCGTGCTGGACGCCAATTGGTCCGCCACCGATGGCAACCGGGAACGGGTCGGCCTCACCTATAAAGAACTGCCCAACGACGTGAACCGCGGCGACACCTTGTTGCTCGACGACGGCCGCATCGTGTTGTGGGTGGAGAAGGTGGAAGGCGGCGAGATCGTCTGCAAGGTGATGGTCGGCGGCAAACTTTCCAACAATAAAGGCATCAACCGCCAAGGCGGCGGCCTGTCCGCGGCGGCGCTCACCGACAAGGACATCGCCGACATCAAAACCGCGGCGGCCTTGGAGGCCGATTACCTGGCGGTGTCGTTTCCGCGCTGCGCCGACGACATCCACCTCGCCCGCAAATTATTGCGCGAGGCCGGCGGCCAGGGCGACATCGTCGCCAAGATCGAACGGGCCGAGGCGGTGCAGGCCATCGAGGAAATTCTCGCCGCCACCGACGCGGTGATGGTCGCCCGCGGCGATCTCGGCGTGGAAATCGGCGACGCGGAATTGCCGGCGGTGCAAAAAAACATCATCCGGCTGGCCCGTTCCATGAACCGGGTGGTGATCACCGCCACCCAGATGATGGAGTCGATGATCGAAAATCCCATCCCGACCCGCGCCGAGGTGTTCGACGTGGCCAACGCGGTGCTGGACGGCACCGACGCGGTGATGCTCTCGGCCGAGACCGCGGCCGGCAAATACCCGGTGAAGGCCGTCGCGGCCATGGACCGCATCTGCCGCGAGGCGGAGAAGCAGCCGACCGCGATGATCTCCGATCATCGCTTGAACACCCGGTTCGGCCGCACCGACGAGGCCATCGCCATGGCCGCCATGTACACCGCCAATCATTTGGGGGTGCGCGCCATCGCCACCTTGACCGAATCCGGTTCCACGCCCTTGTGGATGTCGCGAATCAGCTCCGGTATCCCCATTTACGCGTTGACGCCCCATGTCGCGACCCGTAGAAAAGTCACCCTCTACCGCGGCGTGTACCCCGTGAGCTTCAAGGTGGAAACCACCAACCACGCCGTGGTGAACAAAGAAGCGGTCGATGAGTTGGTGCGGCGCGGCGCGGTGCGCGACGGCGACCTGGTGATCATCACCAAGGGCGATCTGATGGGCGTGCACGGCGGGACCAACGCCATGAAGATCGTGCGGGTCGGCGACATGCTCACGGGTTCGGATTGAACCCGGCGCCATCCCGCCGAGCGAGTTTTTTTATTTTGTTAAAGCGTTAAAATCGATTACCAAACCGACCTTACTGAGGAGATTACGATTATGGCCCTGATATCTTTGCGCCAGCTCTTGGATCACGCGGCGGAACACAGCTACGGCGTCCCCGCGTTCAACGTGAACAATCTCGAGCAGATGCGCGCCATCATGGAGGCCGCGGACGAGACCGACAGCCCGGTGATCGTGCAGGCCTCGGCCGGCGCGCGCAAATACGCCGGAGCGCCTTTCCTGCGCCACTTGATCCTGGCCGCCGTCGAAGAGTGGCCGGAAATCCCGGTGGTCATGCACCAGGATCACGGCGTCAGTCCGGCGGTGTGCCAGCGCTCCATCCAGCTCGGCTTCACCTCGGTGATGATGGACGGCTCCTTGAAGGAAGACGGCAAGACCCCCGCCTCCTACGAATACAACGTCGAAGTGACCCGCAAGGCCGTCGAAATGGCCCACGCCTGCGGCGTGTCGGTCGAAGGCGAGCTGGGTTGCCTGGGTTCGCTCGAAACCGGCATGGCCGGTGAAGAGGACGGCATCGGCGCCGAAGGCACCTTGGATCACAGCCAGCTGCTGACCGATCCGGAAGAGGCCGCCGACTTCGTCAAGAAGACCCATGTCGACGCATTGGCCATCGCCATCGGCACCAGCCACGGTGCCTATAAATTCACCCGTCCGCCCACCGGCGACATCCTCGCCATCGGCCGCATCAAGGAGATTCACGCCCGCATCCCCAACACCCATCTGGTGATGCACGGTTCATCCTCGGTGCCGCAGGAATGGCTGAAGATCATCAACAGCTACGGCGGCGACATGGGCGAGACCTACGGCGTGCCGGTCGAGGAAATCGTCGAGGGCATCAAGCACGGCGTACGCAAGGTCAACATCGACACCGACCTGCGCATGGCGTCCACCGGCGCGATGCGCAAGGCCATGGCCGACAATCCCAAGGAATTCGATCCGCGCAAGTTCTTCGCCGCCACCATCAAGGCGATGAAGGACATCGTCAAGGCCCGTTACGAAGCCTTCGGCACCGCCGGCAATGCCTCCAAGATCAAGCCGCTCAATCTCGAGCAGATGGTCAAGCGTTACGACAAGGGCGAGTTGGCGCCCAAGGTCAATTGATGTAACGCGGTAGTTCGGTTAAAAGGCGGGCCGAGTGCCCGCCTTTTTTTATGGCGCGATGGATGGAATATAAAATTTAATCACGGTGGCGAAGAAAAGATTAAAGCGATGTTAGGGCTAGAGCACGCCGCTTTCCAGCTCCCGCAGATAGATAAAATCCGGGGTTTTCACGCCCGCATTGCCTTTGATTCCCACCGATTCGGGAGACTCGAAGAAACGCCGGGCATGCTCCAGTGAGGACCACGCCGAGAAGTGGGCGATGTTGTTCGCGCCATTATCTTATCGCGGCAACGGGTAGCTGATTTCTCCGGCAGGTTTTCGAATATCCGCCGCTGGGTCGAAAATCGCTTTCCACGCCGGATAGGCCTCGACTTCACGGATGATTAAAACCTAGTGCATCCGCGCGTCCGGCGGCGGTTACGGCTGGCGGTAATACTCGCGATACCACGCGACGAAGTTGGCGATGCCCGTTTCGATCGGCGTGTCCGGTTTGAAACCGACGTCGTGCATCAAGGCGTCGATGTCCGCGTAAGTGGCGGGTACGTCGCCCTGCTGCAAGGGCAGCATGTTCATCTCGGCCTTTTTGCCCAGGCATTGCTCCATGACTTCGATGTAACGCATCAGTTCCACCGGCTGGTTGTTGCCGATGTTGTAGAGGCGATAGGGCGCGCGGCTGCTGGCGGAATCGACCGCGTCGCCGTTCCAGTCGGGATTCGGCGCGGCGACCTTGTCGAGGGTGCGCATCACGCCTTCGACGATGTCGTCGATGTAGGTGAAGTCGCGCTTGTGCCGGCCGTGGTTGAAGACGTCGATCGGCTTACCTTCGAGGATATTCTTGGTGAACATGAACAGCGCCATGTCCGGCCGGCCCCACGGGCCGTACACGGTGAAGAAACGCAGGCCGGTGGTCGGCAGATCGTAAAGATGGCTGTAAGTATGGGCCATCAATTCGTTGGCCTTTTTGGTGGCGGCGTAGAGGCTCACCGGGTGATCGACGTTGTGGTGCACCGAGAATGGCATATTGGTGTTGGCGCCGTACACCGAGCTGGTCGAGGCGTAGACCAGGTGTTCGACGCCGTGATGGCGGCAGCCTTCGAGGATGTTGAGAAAGCCCACCACGTTGCTTTCGACATACACGTGCGGATTTTCGATGGAGTAACGCACGCCGGCCTGGGCGGCGAGATTCACCACGCGCTGCGGCCGATGCTTGGCGAAGACGGCCTCGATGGCGTCGCGATCTTCCAGGCTCGCCCGCACATCGGTGAAATTTCGATGGGCGGTGGCGCGCGCCAGCCGGGCCTTTTTCAGATTGACGTCGTAGTAGTCGTTGAGGTTGTCGATGCCGATCACCTCGTCGCCGCGCGCCAGTAATTTAAGGGCGAGGGCGTTGCCGATGAAGCCGGCGGTGCCTGTTACAAGTATTTTCATCGCGTCTCTTTTCAGTGGGGCGGCCGGCATCACGCCGGCCGCCTGATGTGTTACAGCCGGTCGTCGACCTGGTCGGCGGGCAGGATGCCTTTGACGTCGAACAACACATGATTGGGTTTGCCGAGCTTGCGGATGGCCTGAGTGCCCATCTCGAGGAATTGGCGATGAGACACGGCCACGATCACCGCGTCGTATTGGCCGTTCTTGAGCTGCGGGATCAGGGTCAGGCCGTTGTATTCGTGTTTGACTTCCTCGGGGTTGGCCCAAGGATCGTAGATGTCCACCTGGGCGTGATAACCCTCCAGTTCATGGATGATGTCGATGGCGCGGGTATTGCGGATGTCGGGGCAGTTTTCCTTGAAGGTCAGGCCCAGCACCAGCACCTTGGCGTCTACCACCGGCACGCGGCGGCGGGTCATCATTTTCACCACCCGCTCGGCGACGTGGGCGCCCATGTTGTCGTTGATGCGGCGGCCGGCGAGGATGATCTCGGGGTTGTAGCCGATCTCCTGCGCCTTATGGGTGAGATAGTAAGGATCGACGCCGATGCAATGGCCGCCGACCAGGCCGGGACGGAAGGGCAGGAAATTCCACTTGCTGCCGGCCGCCTCCAGCACCTCGAGCGTGTCGATGCCCATGCGGTGGAACAACAACGCCAGTTCGTTGATGAGGGCGATGTTGACGTCGCGCTGGGTGTTCTCGATGACTTTCGCCGCCTCGGCGACGCGGATGCTGCTGGCCTTGTGGGTGCCGACGGTAATCACGCGCCGGTACACGGCGTCTACGTAATCCGCCGTTTCGGGCGTGGAACCGGACGTGACCTTGACGATGTTGGTGACCCGGTGCTGCTTGTCGCCGGGGTTGATGCGTTCGGGGCTGTAGCCGACGAAGAAGTCCTGGTTGAATTTCAGACCCGACTCGCGTTCGAGGATGGGCACGCAATCTTCCTCGGTGCAACCGGGATAGACGGTGGACTCGTATACCACCACGTCGCCTTTTTTAAGCGTCTTGCCCACGGTGTGGCTGGCGCTGAGCAAAGGAGTCAGATCGGGGCGTTTGTGCTTGTCGATGGGGGTCGGCACGGTGACGATGTAGAAATTGCAGTCTTCCAAGGCGGCGATATCGGTGGTGACCGTCAGTTGGGTGGCCTCGGCCAATTCGTGGGGTTCCACTTCCAGCGAGCTGTCCTTGCCGGCCTTGAGTTCGGCGATGCGCGCCTTGTTGATGTCGAAGCCGGTGACCGGCAGGTGCTTGGCGAACTCCACGGCCAGCGGCAGGCCGACGTAACCCAAACCGATGACGCCGATTTTAGTGTTGTTGATGTCGAACATATGCTTAATTCACCTCGTGGGGCAGAGATCAGTGACCCCTGCCGATGGCGTAATACGTAAAGCCTTCTTGCTCCGCCAGGGCGGGGTCGTACAAGTTGCGGCCATCGAAGATGACGGGCTGTTTGAGCTTTAACTTGAGGGCGGCGAAATCGGGACTGCGGAATAGATTCCATTCGGTGCAGATCACCAGGGCGTCGGCGCCGTTCAGCGCGTCGGCGGCGGTTTCGCACAAACTCAAGTCGTCCCGTTCACCGTAGATGCGCGCCGTCTCTTCCATGGCGGCGGGGTCGTGGGCCTGCACGCGCGCGCCGGCGGCCCACAGCGCTTCCATCAGCACCCGGCTGGGAGCCTCGCGCATGTCGTCGGTGTTGGGTTTAAACGCGAGGCCCCAAACGGCGAAGGTGCGGCCCTTGAGGTCCGCGCCGAAGTGGCGGGTGATTTTGTTGAACAACACGTGTTTTTGCCGTTCGTTGACCGCCTCCACCGCTCGCAGCAGTTCGGCCTGGTATTCCACGTTGCGCGCGGTGCGTTCCAGCGCCTTCACGTCCTTGGGGAAGCAGGAACCGCCGTAGCCGCAGCCGGGGTAGATGAAGTGGTAGCCGATGCGCGGATCGGCGCCGATACCCACCCGCACCTGCTCGATGTCGGCGCCGAGGCGTTCCGACAGATTGGCTAGCTCGTTCATGAAACTGATCTTGGTGGCGAGCATGGCGTTGGCGGCGTATTTGGTCAGCTCCGCGGAGCGGATGTCCATGGCGATGACGCGGTCGCGGTTGCGGTTGAAGGGTGAATAGAGCACCCGCAGCAATTCGGTGGTGCGCGGGTTGTCGGTGCCGACGATGATGCGGTCGGGGCGCATGAAGTCGTCGATGGCCGCGCCTTCTTTGAGAAATTCCGGGTTGGAGACCACGTCGAATTCGAAGTGCGCGCCGCGCTGTTTGAGCGCCGCGCCCACCGATTCGCGCACGCGGTCGGCGGTGCCGACCGGCACCGTGGATTTATTGACCACGATGCGGTATTCGGTCATGTGGCCGCCGATGCGGTTGGCGACTTCCAGTACATGTTTGAGATCGGCGGAGCCGTCTTCGTCGGGGGGCGTGCCCACCGCGATGAACTGGAATAAACCGTGGGCCACCCCGGCGGCGATGTCGGTGGTGAAGGTCAGGCGGCCGGCCTCGGCGTTTTTCTTGACTAGATCGTCCAAGCCGGGCTCGTAGATGGGGATGCGTCCTTCCTTGAGCATGGCGATCTTGCGTTCGTCGATATCGACGCACAGCACTTGATTGCCCACCTCGGCAAGACAGGCGCCGGTGACGAGGCCGACGTAACCGGAACCGAAAATGGTGACTTTCATGGTATTTGCGCTAGCCAGTTGAGGGTAAAAAATGCCAGTATATTACATTGTTGCGTTGGCGGCGTAAGCCGCCGCAGAATAACAGAAAGGCAGCAGTGCGTCATCCGTCCCCTCCATTGCCGCGCACCAGCGCGTAAATTTTGTCCGGTGAACGGCCGTTATACTGCCATGGGAATTTGCCTGGGGTAACACTGGCCGTGCGGAGCGCATTGTATAACTTGCTGGAGTATCCGGGATTCCGGGAAGAAGTGTTGTGGCAAACCCGCCGTCTGGGCCCCAACCATACCGTCTTTGCCGAAGGTGAGCGTAGCCGGGAGGTCTATTTGATTCTGGCCGGCGCGGTACGCGTAGTGGGCAACGTGGACTTGGACGAGCATCGCCAGGTGCATCCCGGATTCAGTGAATTGGGCGAGGGGCAACTCTTCGGGGAAATGCCCTTGTTCGACGGCGAGCCCCGCTCGGCGACGGTGGTGACCTTGTCCGACTGCGAGCTGGCGGTGATGGACGGCGACCGGCTGATGGTGTTTCTGGATGCCCACCCGGATTTGGGCTATCCCATCTACAAAGAACTCATTCATTCCATGGTAGGGCGCTTGAGGCGGGCGAACAAACGGATTTTTTCCCTGTTCGCCTGGGGGCTCAAGATGCGAGGGATCGATCAGCATTTGTAAGCGCCATGTTTGGTTAAACTGACTGGGCGCGGCGGCTTGGCCCGGCGCGTCGAATTTTTATCGGGGGCGGGTCCGCGGTGGCTGGCCAAGGGCGCGGACCGAATAGGGAGTACGGAATGACCATGCGCACTGGGAGGACGGTGGGCGTTAAGTGGGAACCCGCGGCACGGTCGCGGCGTTGCGGGGGTATGGCGTGATCAAGGTGTTCGGCCATTACATCCCGCGTTCCTTCATCATACTCGGCCTGATCGAGTTCGGGCTGCTCATCTGCGCCGTCTATGTCGGCGTCTGGCTGCGTTTCCGGAATGCGCCGCTGGAGATTGTGGAAGTCGAACCGGTGGCGCTCAAGGCCTTTTTGTTCGCCGGGGTGATGATTTTCACCATGACCGCGGTGGGCCTCTATCAGCGCAATTTCCGCGAAGGGCTGGGCGGCATGCTGCTGCGGGTGGCGCTCAGCGCGGTGTTGAGCCTGATCGTCATGACCGTGTTGTTTTATCTGTTCCCTTCGGTATTTCTCGGCCGTGGCGCCTTCGGTATCGCCTTTTTTACCGCCGTGGTGAGCGTGGCGGCGGCGCGGGCGTTATTCTTTCGGGTGGCGGATCAAGAGGCCCTCAAACGCCGGATATTGGTGTTGGGCGCGGGCAAACGGGCCGAGCACATTTCGATGTTGCGCCGCAAATCCGACCGCCGCGGTTATCACGTCGTCGGTTTTGTGCACGTGCCCGGCGAACACGACGTGGTGGAGGCCGAGTTGGTGATCCGCCGCGACACCACCCTGTTGGAGCTCGCCCAACAGCGCCGGGTGGACGAGATCGTGGTGGCGGTAGAAGACCGCCGCAAGAATTTTCCCGTACATGAAATCCTCGATTGCCGGATGGCGGGCATCGAGGTGTTGGACATCCTTTCTTTCCTGGAACGGCAAATGGGCCGGGTGATGCTCAATCTGCTCCACCCCAGCTGGCTGATTTTTTCCGACGGGTTTCGCTACGGCATGGTGCGGGTGGTGACCAAACGGGCTTTCGATGTCGCCGCGAGTTCGGCGGTGTTGCTGGTTACCTGGCCGTTGATGGTGCTGGCGGCCCTGGCCATTTATCTCGAGAGCGGTTTCCGCGGCCCGATTTTTTACCGGCAGGTGCGGGTGGGCGAGAATTGGCGCCTGTTTCAGTTGACCAAGTTCCGCAGCATGCGGGTGGACGCCGAGTCGGACGGCGTGGCGCGCTGGGCGCAGAAGAACGACAACCGGGTGACGCGGGTCGGTGCGTTCATGCGCAAGACCCGCATCGATGAACTGCCCCAGTTGTTCAATGTGCTGATGGGGGATATGAGTTTCGTCGGCCCCCGCCCGGAGCGGCCCATCTTCGTTGAACAGCTTTCGGAAAAAATCCCTTTTTACGCCGAACGGCACCGGGTCAAACCGGGCATCACCGGTTGGGCGCAGATATGTTATCCCTACGGGGCTTCGGAGGAAGATGCCGCGCAAAAGCTCCAGTTCGATTTGTATTATGTGAAAAACTACAGCCTCTTTCTCGATCTCTTGATTCTGTTGCAGACCGCGGAAGTGGTGATTTGGGGGCGAGGCGCCCGCTGACACCCGGCCATGGGGACAGCGATGGGCCGCCGTGATCATGCCGGGCGGGGATGAGCGTGGGCGGGAACGGAAGCGGGGATCATGATTAGTCTCGGTAGCCTGAGTTACGGTAGCGCGGTGCTGGCCTTCGCGGTGTTATCGCTGTTGCTGCTGACCAGTTGGCGCGGCCGCCTGCAAGGCGGTTTGTTGGTGGCGGTCTCCGTGATCAGCCTGTTGTGGGCGGCGGTGATCACCGCTTTGCAATTGGGCGTCGTCGCCTTGCTGCCCGTCGTCGGGATACTGGAAGTATTGCGGGCCTTGGTATGGGCGGTATTGCTGCTGAAATTGCTCAACCCCGCCGGGGGTTGGCGGGCCTTGCTGGCGGGGCGGGCCCGCTGGTGGACGCTGGGTTTGTCGGCACTCACGCTGTTGTTGCTGGCGCTGGTGCTGGTGCCTTTTCTGGCCAATGAACCCTTGGTGGACGCACTGGGGGTGGACGCCCGTATCCTCGGCCAGGTGATCATGGCGATAGCGGGGCTGGTGCTGGTCGAACAGTTGTTCCGCAACGCGCGGCCCGACAGCCGCTGGGCCATCAAATACCTGTGTTTCGGCGTGGGCGGGCTGCTGGCCTACGACTTCTTTTTTTATTCCGACGCCCTCTTGTTCAAGCGGCTCGACCTCGATTTGTGGGAGGCGCGCGGTTTGATCAACGCCCTGGTGGTGCCGCTCATCGCCGTATCGGCGGCCCGCAATCCGGAATGGTCGCTGGACGTGTTCGTGTCACGGCGCATCGTGTTTCACAGCGCCGCGGTGTTGGGGGCGGGTATTTATCTGTTGGCGATGGCCGCCGGCGGCGTGTATCTCCGGATCTACGGCGGCACCTGGGGCAATCTGGCGCAGGCGGCGTTTTTGTTCGGCGCCGGTCTGGTGTTGGTGGTGGTGTTGTTCTCGGGGCAGATGCAGGCGCGGTTGCGGGTATTCCTCAACAAGCATTTTTTCAATTACCGCTACGATTATCGCGAAGAATGGCTGCGTTTCATCCGGACCCTGTCCGCCGGCGAGCCCGGCGTGCCGCTGCGGGAGCGGGCCATCGAGGCGGTCGCCAACATCATGGACAGCCCGGGCGGCGCCTTGTGGTGGCGGCGCGAGCCGGCCTATTTCGAGGTGATCGCGCATTGGAATATGTCGGAGGTGGGCAAGGCCAACGAACCCGCCGACGGGGCCTTGGCCCGTTTTCTCACCGCCCGCGAGTGGGTGATCGACCTCAGCGAGCACGATAACAAACCCGAGATCTACGCCGACCTGCCGTTGCCGGATTGGTTGCGGGACTTGGAGCGGGCGTGGCTGGTGGTGCCGCTCATCCATCATGAGGGGCTGTTCGGTTTTATCGTGCTGGCCCAGCCCCGCGCGCCGCGGACCTGCAATTGGGAAGACAACGACCTGCTCAAAACCGCGGGCCGGCAGGCCGCCAATCATATCGCCCAGCTGGAAGCGGCCGAGGCCTTGGCCAATGCCCGGCAGTTCGAGGCATTCAATCGCCTCTCGGCATTTTTGATTCACGATTTAAAAAACGTGGTGGCGCAGTTGTCTCTGGTGGTGAGCAACGCCGCCAAACACCGGCACAACCCGGCCTTCGTCGATGATGCGTTTAAAACCGTGGAACACGCCACCGGCAAGATGAATCGGATGTTGGCCCAATTGCGTTCCGGCGCGGTCGCCGGCGGCCGCTTGACCCGCGTCGATCTGACCAAGTTGCTGGGCGAGGTGGTGAGCGCCCGCTCCGTCGATCAGCCGGTGCCTGTGCTAAAGTGTGGCGAGCCTGCTTTGGTCGTCACCGCGGAACGGGAACGCTTGGCGGATGTGTTGGGACACGTGGTGCAAAACGCCCAGCAGGCGACCCCGTCGGCGGGCAAGGTTGAAATTGTCTTACAGCGATACGCCGAGGCGGCCGTTATAGAGGTGGCGGATACCGGTTGCGGTATGGATGCCGATTTTATCCGCGACCGGCTGTTTCGCCCCTTCGATTCCACCAAGGGCAGGGCGGGTATGGGTATCGGCGCCTATGAGACCCGCGAATTCGTGCGCGAGATGGGCGGGCAATTGGATGTGGAGAGTCAGCCCGGGAAAGGCACGCTATTTCGCATTCAACTCCCCTTGGACCGCGAAGACGGCTAAGTGATGATCGGCGGTTGATTGGCGAAGACCTTGAGGATGGCACTGTTGAGTGATAAACAAACAACCCTGTTGATCGTTGAAGACGACCCCGGCCTGCAAAGCCAGTTGCGCTGGAGCTTCGAGGGTTTCGACGTGGTGGTGGCCGGCGATCGCGTGGCGGCCCTGGCCGCGCTCAAAAAGCATCAGCCGCCGGTGGTGACCCTCGATTTGGGCCTGCCGCCCGACGCCGACGGGGCGAGCGAAGGGCTGGCCACCTTGGAGCAGATATTGGGCGCGGCGCCCGATACCAAGGTCATCGTCGTGTCCGGCAATGAAGACCGCGAAAACGCGGTGCGCGCCGTCGGTCTCGGCGCCTACGATTTCTATCAGAAACCCATCGACGCCGAGATACTCCGTCTGATCGTCGAGCGGGCCCATCACGTCTATGTGCTCGAACAGGAAAACCGGCGGCTGAGCGCCACCGCCAATTCGCCCTTGACGGGCCTGATCGCCAGCAGTCCGCAGATGTTGAAGGTGTGCCGCACCGTGGAAAAGGTGGCGCCCACCGATGCCACGACCTTGCTGTTGGGCGAGAGCGGCACCGGCAAGGAGGTCATCGCCCGCGCCCTGCACGATTTGAGTCCGCGCGCCAAGAACCGCTTCGTGGCGATCAACTGCGCGGCCATCCCCGACACCTTGCTGGAGAGCGAGTTGTTCGGTTACGAGAAAGGGGCCTTCACCGGCGCCGCCAAACAGACCCTCGGCAAAATCGAATATGCCAACGGCGGCACCCTGTTTCTCGATGAAGTGGGCGATATTCCCATGACGCTGCAGGTGAAGCTGCTGCGTTTTCTTCAAGAACGGATCATCGAGCGGCTGGGCGGGCGGCAGGAAATCCCGGTCGAGGTGCGGGTGGTGTGCGCCACCCATCAAGATTTGACCGCCTTGGTGAAGAGCGGCGAATTCCGCGAGGACTTGTATTACCGCATCAGCGAGATCACCATCCGCATCCCGCCTTTGCGCGAGCGCGAGGGCGATGCCTTGTTGTTGGCGCGGACCTTCCTCGACCGCTACAGCGAACAGCATCGCCGTAATCTGAAGGGTTTCGCCCACGACGCGGTGGCGGCCATCGAGGCCCACACCTGGCCCGGCAATGTGCGCGAGCTGGAAAATAAAATGAAGCGCGCGGTCATCATGGCCGAAGGCAATCGTCTCACCGCCGAAGAATTGGAATTGAGCGTGGCCGCGGGCGCGGGTGAGTTGAATCTCAATCTCCGCGAGGTGCGCGAAAAGGCGGAGCGCGCCGCCGTGCAGCGGGCCTTGAGTCTCTATCACGGCAACATCTCGCAGGCGGCCGAGGCCCTCGGCGTGAGCCGGCCCACGATGTATGACCTGATGAATAAATACGGGCTGAAATCCGCGTAAAATCCGGCTCATGGCGGCGGATGGACCTGCCTCCCGGCAGGAATCCGTGTTAAGCTGACGCCCCTCGGTAATCTGGGGGATGCCCATGATCAAGCACACCCGCCTTTGGCGCAGCCTTGCCGGCGCCAGTCTGGCCCTCGTTTATATGGCCGCGGCGCAAGCGGCGCCCGTCGATCAATATTTGAAAGAGGCCAAGGAGTACCAGCAAAAGGGCGACCATCGGGCCGCGATCATCCAGCTCAAAAACGCCTTGCAGCAAGAGGCCGGCAATCGGGAGGCCCGCTTGCTGATCGCCCAGAGCTATATCCGCCTGGGTGACGGCGCCACCGCCGAAAAAGAATTGAAACGCGCCCGCGAATTGGGCGCCACCCCGGACCAGGTCTTGCCGCTGCTGGGCCAGGCTTACCTGCAACAACAGAAATTTCAGAAAATATTGGATGAACTGAAGACCGATAAAGCGGCCTCGCCCCGGTTGCAGGCCGCGGTGTTGTCGGTGCAGGGCACGGCGCAGATGGCGCTCGGCGATTTTGCGCAGGCCAAGGAAAGATTCAGCGCCGCGCTCAAGTTGGATCCGATGGCGCAAGAGGCCTTGCTGGGCCAGGCGCGGGTGGCGCTGTTGCAGCAAAACCGCGCCGAGGCGGTGCAGCGGGTTGACGAGGTCATGAAAAAGCTGCCGCGGGTGGCCGACAGCTGGCTGGTCAAAGGCGAGTTGCACCGCGTCAACGGCGAGGCCCAGCCGGCGATCGACGCTTATCAGCAGGCCCTGGCCCTCGAACCGGACAATCTGAATGCCCGCATCGGCCGGGCCATGATGCTGATCATTCAGCAGAAGTATCCGGCGGCGGAACAGGACCTCTCCGCGGTATTGCAAGTCGTCCCGAAACAGCCTATCGCCTTGTATCTGCGGGGCGTGGCCGCCTTCCAGCAGGGGAAGGCCCCCGCCGCGAAAGAGGCATTGCAGCAAGTGCTGGCGGTGGCGCCCAATCACATGCCCAGCCATTTGTTGCTGGGGGCCATTCAGTACAGCACGGGCGAATTGGAATCGGCGGCGGAGTCGCTGAAGCGCTTCGTTATCGCAACCCCCGATCATGTGCCGGCCCGCAAGCTGTATGCCGCGGTGTTGCTCAAGCTCAAGCAGGCGGATCGCGCCGTCGAGACCTTGGATGTAGTGGCTAAACAAACGCCCGACGACCCGCAGCTGCTGGCCCTGCTGGGCAGCGCTTACATGCAAAAAGGCGATTTGACCAGGGGCTTGGAATACCTCGAGCGGGCCGCCGCGGTGGCGCCCGACGCGGCGGCGATCCGCACTCAGCTGGCCTTGGGTTATTTGGCGTCGGGCGAAAGTTCCCAGGCGGTTTCAGAACTGGAATCGGCGGTGGATCTGGGGCAAGGCTTGGTACAGGCCGACATGCTGCTGGTATTTACTCATTTGCAGCGCCGTGAATTCGACGAGGCCATCAAGGCGGCGCATGCC
The DNA here is from genome assembly GCA_963729605.1 of uncultured Gammaproteobacteria bacterium. GTDB lineage: Bacteria > Pseudomonadota > Gammaproteobacteria > DRLM01 > DRLM01 > CAKKSB01. The sequence continues at coordinate 879,251 of CAVSNY010000007.1, forward strand.
CTCGCCAAGAAGACCCCCGCCAGCCCCGTGCCGCTCAATATGCTAGGCGTGGCCTATTTGGGCAAGCAGGATACCGCCTCGGCCCGTAAACAATTCGATCAGGCCCTCAAGCTCGATCCGGCCTTCAGTCCGGCCCATATGAATCTGGCCAAGATCGACGAAGCGGCGGGTAAGATTCCCGATGCCAAAAAGCATTACCACGCCATTTTGGCCAAAGACGATAAACATGTCGGCGCCATGTTGGCGCTGGCCCGTTTGGCCGAGCAAAGCGGTAATCCGCAAGATGCGCTCACTTGGTTGGAGAACGCGCGCAACAAGGCCCCCGACGCCATCGAGCCGAGCCTGGTGCTGGTGCAATACCATCTGCAACACGGCGCCGCGCCCAAGGCCTTGAGCGCGGCGCGGGAGTTGAGCAACCGTTATCCCGACCACCCCGCCGTCATCGAAACCCTGGGCAAGGCGCAAATGGCCAACGGCGAGGCCAGCAATGCCATGGCCAGTTTCCGCAAGCTGGTGGCTAAACATCCCAAGGCGTCGCAATCCCACTATCTTTTGGCCTCGGCCCAGGCGCTGGCCGGCGATACCAAGGCGGCGACCGCCAGTTTGAATAAATCGCTGGAGTTGCAGCCGGACTTCGTGCCGTCCTTGGTGGCTTTGGCGGGCATTAAAGCGGAGGCCGGGCAGCAGAAAGAGGCCCTCGACGCGGCGAAGCGTATCCAGAAACATTATCCCGACGCGGCGACGGGGCACGAGGTGGAAGGCAATATCTACCTCAAGGATGGGAAATTCGCCGAAGCGGTGAAGGCCTATGAGGCGGCTTACAAGAAAGAGGCCACCGGGTCGCTGGCCGTGAAGCTTTATCAAGCGCGGCGCAGCCTCGGCGAGCCCAATCCCACCGAACCGCTCACGCGCTGGTTGAAGGCCAATCCCGACGATGTCGGGGTGACCATGGCCCTGGCCATGGTGTACCAGAACGACAAGCGGGGCAAAGAGGCCATTCCTTATTACGAACGCGTCCTGAAAAAGCAGCCGGACAACGTGGTGGCCCTCAATAATCTGGCCTGGATATACCAGGAGGAAGGCGACAAGCGCGCGGCGGAGTATGCCGAACGTGCCTATCGTCTCAAGCCCGAGGACGCCCGTATCGCGGATACCCTGGGGTGGTTGCTGGTGCAACGGGGCGGCGGTGATCTGGCGCGGGGGGTGACGGTGCTGCAAGAGGCCGTAATGCGCGCGCCGCATATTCCGGAGATTCGTTATCATTTGGCCGTGGGCTTGAATCAATCCGGCCGGCGTGATGAGGCGCGTAAGGAGTTGAAGCGGTTGTTGGATTCCAAGGATGCGTTTTCCGAGCGGCCCGCGGCTCAGGAATTGTTGAACAAGCTGCGCTGATATCTGATTAGGTCCGGTGTCGGGATCGTTTACAGCTTCGCCGGCTATAATTATCAAAGAAATTATAAAAGACGGTTTAATCGAAAAAGTTTCGTGAAGAACGTTTGAGGGGCTGTCGGATTAGTTTACACCACCTCTTTTCATGTACCGCGGAACGGCCCATATTTTACGATAACCTATTGTTAATTAATGGAAGAAAGAATATTGGTACGCGGCTTGCTAATAATGAAGTAGGAGTATTAGGCTCTTAACATTACCGATTAGGCTTATAACGAGGAGTCAAGCCAATGAAGAAGAAATTATTAGGTGCGGCGGTTTTTATGGCGCTGGGAATGGGTGGCGCCGCCCAAGCGGGTTTGGTTTTTGACGCTAACGGCGCACTGCCTGGTCAACAGGTCAACGTCGGCGCCTTTGACTGGGATCCGGCGGCGGTGTTGCTGGTGAATGGTAACCAAGCCGTTGCCAACTGGATTAACAATGAAATAAACGGCTTGCCTCATGGTGGTCCCGATGAGAGCCTGACCGTGCTCGCGCATACCCGCCTGGTTGCGACTTTTACTGACAGCAATGTCGTCAATACCCCGAGCGGTTTGAATAGCAGCTACGAGATCACCGCGGTCATGGCCTTCGGTGAGACGGTGGCTGGCGTGTTCAGTCTTCCTGGTGGTACTACTAACATTGCCGCCTTTACCTTCGACCCTACCAATACCGTGAATTTCTTTGAAATTTATTATGACACCGCCATGAATGCCGACTATCTGAGCGGGTTGGGTTTCAATGACGGCCAGATGATACTTTCCTCCACCGTCACCGCCACGACCGGTTTGTTCACGACCACGGGTCTTTCCGCTTTGCCCTTTGACTCCAGCCCGGACGGCGACCAATGGGGCGGCACCGGCAGCGTGGATGGTTCGGGCAGCAATTTCCCCATCACCATCGAAATTGGCGGACCTCTGAGCGTGGATCCCGCGTTCATCAAGAACCAGCTGACCAGCTTCATTTTGGCGAACGTGTCCTTGGAAACACCCTTCCTGACCATCAATCCGTCCAACTGCTTTGGCAATACGGCCAATCCGGTGATTGGTACGGCGGGTGGCGACGCTGATTGCGCGGACGCGTCTGATACCGTTCCCAATATCGGCACCATCAACGGTGGCTTGCCCATCGGTCCCGGTGGCGGTGGCCCCGACTTTATGGTCCAGACCGACTTCAACAACCCGGTCGCCGCCGTGCCTGAGCCCGGTACCTTGGCCCTGCTCGGACTGGGTTTGGCCGGCCTCGCTGCGCGTCTCCGCCGCCGTAACCAAGCAGTCTGAGTTTTAAGCCTGGTTAAGTAATCGGTAATGTAAACTCTGAGGGGGCCGCAAGGCCCCCTTTTTTATTTCACCATGACTCCAGCACCGAACTTCGCTGGACTACGCCACAGCTCGTTGTGGCAGGTTTATCAAGAACTTACGTGAGTTCATCCTATGCCGGTGCTTTCCGAAACTTGACCCGGCTTCCGTCCGCTTGGCTCCTAACAGGCTCCTGGAAACCGTGTCTTTCCGAGGAGTCATCATGGCCAAGATCAAACTCACCAAGTCCGCAGTCGATGCGGCACAACCCCAGGCGCAGCCCATCGAGCTGCGTGACACGCTTGTTCCCGGCTTCCTGTGCAAGATTACACCGGCCGGTCGCAAGGTCTTCATGCTCCAGTACCGGACGAATGCCGGCGAGCGCCGCAAGCCGGCGCTGGGCCTGTACGGAGAGCTGACCGTAGAGCAAGCCCGCTCGCTGGCGCAGAACTGGCTGGCTGAGGTTCGTCGGGGCGGCGATCCGGGCGCGGCCAAGACCGAGGCGCGCAAAGCGCCCACGGTCAAGGAACTCTGCGCGACGTTCATGGGGGACTACTCCAAGCAACGCAACAAGCCCAGTACGCAACGAGGCTATCAGGGCGTCATCGACCGCAACATCATCCCGATCCTGGGCCGCATGAAGGTGCAGGATGTGAAGCGCCCGGATGTCGCGGCGATGATGAAGAAGCTGGAGCACAAGCCGGCAGAGGCGAACCGCACCTTCAGCGTCATGCGCAAGATGTTCAACATGGCCGAGGTGTGGGGCCACCGGCCCGACGGCACGAACCCATGCCGTCACGTCCCGATGTATCCCGCTGGCAAGACAACCCACCTCATCAGCGACGAGGAAATGAGCAAGCTGTTCAAGCAACTCGACAAGGTGGAAGCCGAGGGTATCGAGCCCTATGTCATCCCGCTGGCGATCCGCCTGCAATTCGAGTTTGCGGCCCGCCGTTCCGAAATCGTGCTGCTCGAATGGGAGTGGATCGACCTGGAGAACCGCCGCGTGGTCTGGCCCGACAGCAAGACCGGCGGCATGTCCAAGCCCATGAGCGAGGAAGCCTACCGGTTGCTTTCGACAGCGCCGAGGCGGGAAGGCTCGCGCTATGTGCTGCCGTCGCCGCGCAATCCCCTCACGCACATGACCTATGGGGAGCATTACGGCGGTTGGAAGCGCACCCTCAAGGCGGCCGGCGTGACGCACGTCGGCACGCACGGCATCCGCCACCGCTCGGCCACCGATATCGCCAACTCGGGCATCCCGGTGAAGGTCGGCATGGTGCTGACCGCGCACAAGACCGTGGCGATGTTCATGCGCTACGTCCACACCGAGGACGACCCGGTGCGCCAGGCGGCGGAGCTGGTGGCAAACCGGCGCAAGACGATCACGGGTGCGCAGCGCCCTGCGGAGGTGGTCGCATGAGCAAGAGAACGCTTTCCACGACGACCACGAAAAGCGCCGCAGTGCCAGCCGGCTATGCCGGCATCCACAGTGGCATCGTCGAATTGCTCGATGCCGCGCGCCAGGCGGCAGCACGCAGCGTCAATGCGTTGATGACGGCGAGCTATTGGGAGATCGGTCGTCGGATCATCGAAGCCGAGCAGCAGGGCAAGCGGCGAGCGGGGTACGGCGAGCAGTTGATCGCCCGGCTGTCCGCTGACCTGACCGCCCGGTTCGGGCGCGGTTTCAGCCCGGACAACCTGGAGAACATGCGGCGGTTCTTCCTCGCGTACTCCCGGTCTGCAATTTCCGAGACACTGTCTCGGAAATCTGGAAGCGAGCTGCCTGCCGGGAAATCCGAGGCAGTGTCTCGGAAATTGAACCTCTCCGAGCTGGCGCAGGCGTTCACGCTGCCGTGGTCGGCCTACGTGCGGCTGCTGTCGGTCAAGGACGACCACGCCCGCCAGTTCTATGAAGCCGAAGCCCTGCGCGGTGGCTGGAGCGTGCGCCAGCTTGAACGGCAGATCAGCAGCCAGTTCTACGAGCGCACCGCGCTATCCAAAGACAAGGCCGCGATGCTGGTCAAGGGTGCGATGCCGAAGCCGGAAGATGCCGTCACGCCCGACGACGCGATCAAAGACCCGTATGTGCTGGAGTTCCTGGACCTCAAGGACGAGTATTCAGAGTCCGATCTTGAGCAGGCCCTGATCCATCGGCTGCAAGACTTCCTGCTCGAACTCGGCGAGGGGTTCACCTTCGTCGGGCGTCAGCGCCGGTTGCGCATCGACCAGACTTGGTATCGGGTTGATCTGCTGTTCTTCCATCGCCGACTGCGCTGTTTGGTCATCATCGACTTGAAGCTCGGTAGCCTGACCCATGCCGACGTGGGCCAGATGCACCTGTACTGCAACTATGCGAAGGAGCACTGGACGTTTCACGACGAGAACCCGCCCGTGGGCCTGATCCTCTGCGCCGACAAGGGCCACGCCTTGGCGCGGTATGCGCTGGAAGGATTGCCCACAAAGGTCATGGCAGCGAACTATCGAACCGTGCTGCCGGATGCCGAGCTGCTGCAAAAGGAACTGGAGAACACGCGGCGCCTGCTGGAATCTCGCACAACGATTCGTCCCAAGCCTCGCCAACGATAACGGTGCGTCCCGGCGTGCCGCCGCCGGGTTCGCGGGCTGCGCCCCGCGCTTTGTGCCGAATCGCGGCCATCCAGCTTTGATCCCTGACGCCTCCGGCCCCTGAGTGCATGCGCGCTCCGCTTGCCTGTCCATGCCTTCTTGACCGGGATGAGTGGTCTTACTGTTCCCTTCACCGTATCACGGCGTGCTCGCCGTCAAGGGTGGCGCGTGCCTTGCGCGCTGGCAGCCTACATGTGCTGCTCACTTTTTATTGTCTATGAGTAAACCCAATGGATGTACGATTGACGTACATCGTCAAAGCTCTTATCTTGGGGCACAATAGCCTGTGCCGTTTCGAGGCGAAATATGACCGCAGCAGCCCATCATCCAGGGGAAGTTCTCGCCCAACGGCTTGAGGCTGTTGGTGTGTCGCCAACTGAGCTGGCACGTCAACTCGGCGTCCCAGCCAATAGGATCACTCAGATCATCAACGGCAAACGTGGGATCACCGGCGACTCAGCGCTACGCCTTGCCCACTGGTTTGGAGACGCCCCTCAGTTCTGGATGAACTTGCAAGTGCGGTGCGACTTGGAACTTGCGGAGGCTGAATCAGGAAGAGCAATCAGATTGCTCCCTACTGGCCCGACCGTTCGCGGCAATAAGGCCAACAAGCATGTGAAGACTACGTAGGGAAGGACTTATGACAGGAAGGGGCTTGCTCACGTCAGCGAGTGTGTTTGGAGGGGGAACGGCGCGTGACTGATGCATCGGCAGATATCACATTTCACTATCCACCGGAGCTGTTCAATCTCCTGGTGGATGTTGTGCCGCTGCTCAATCGCTCAAAGCCGGATGTGTTGGTGTTCTTCCGGGGGGCAGGTGTACCTGAAAACATGACTTCCGATATTGCCGCCCACTTGAGGACTGCCCCGAAGGATGTCAACAAGTACCAGATGGTTCGCACGGTGCTTGAGCGCCTCAACGCGAAGGGGGAATCCGCTCTTCGCGAGCGGCGCGAAGTGTTGCGGCGCGTAGTGGACTTTGCGAACTTTGATTCGTGCTGGCCCGCCGATCAACTCAAGGCTAAGGGCCTTGTCGCCAGTATCCGCGAAGTCGTTAACCAGAAAGACGCTTTCACGCGCATGAATAATGCCCGCGAAGAAGAACGGCAAGTACGCCTCGCCGAGTCGCAGCGGATCGCCGCGGAAAAGCGCGAGCGAAGTTCCAGGATCGAGAAAGCCAAACAGGGCCTGTATGCACTGTTTGGCACTACCGCGACGGCACAGGAGCGCGGGAAAATGCTGGAGACGGCTCTCAATAATCTCTTCCAAGCCTACGGCGTTCTCATCCATAAAGGCTTTCACTTGGTTGGTGAGGCTGGGGAAGGAATCGTCGAGCAGATTGATGGAGCTATTGAACTCGGCGGTGTTCTGTACTTCGTTGAGATGAAGTGGTACCGCAGCCCAGTGGGCAAGCCAGAGATTGCAGAGCATCTTGTACGTCTCATGTCGAGGGCCGAGGTTCGAGGTATCTTCATCTCTGCTAGTGACTACACCGAACCTGCCATTCACACGGTACGTGAGTTTCTGCAACACAAGGTTCTAGTCCTCTCGACGCTTCAGGAGATCGTCCGTCTGCTTGAGAAACAAGACGACCTCGCGGAGTTCTTCACAAAGAAAGTCCAGGCGGCACAGATACACAAAAACCCGTACTTCTGCCCTCATGGTAGCCAGGGGCAAGGTGCGTCATGACGGCGAATTGGAAGGACATCAATAAGCCGCCGAGCCCAGCGAACGCCGTTACGGCCGCGCAGGTGGCGAACGGTCCCGTTATGCCGCCGCAGCAAAGGCTGCTGACCTACTCGCCAGACGAGTGGGAGGGCTTCGTCGAGGAGTGGGCTTATTACTGCCTCTCAACGAAGTACAAACATGTCCAGCGCTTCTCGGGTGCTGGCGACATGGGGATCGACGTCGCTGGATTCGTTGACGACAAACGCCTTCAGGGTGTGTGGGAAAACTTCCAGTGCAAGCACTACGGCCATGCCATCAGGCCCAGCGATGTCTGGGCTGAGTTCGGCAAGGTCATCTGGTACTCGTACAAAGGTGAATACACGGCCCCTCGTCGCTACTACTTCGTTTCGCCGCGCGGTGCTGGCACGTCGCTTAGCCGCCTATTTTCGAATGCCACGAAGTTGCGTGAGGAATTGTTTGCGAACTGGGATAAGCATGTGAAAGATGCGATCACTAGCACGCAAGAAGTGCTGCTCGACGCGGAACTCCGAGCCTATGTGGATGCCTTCAATTTCTCCATCTTCGACGCCAAGACTGCGCTTCAGCTTGTTGACGATCACCGTACCACGCCAGCACACACGGCGCGCTTCGGTGGTGGACTGCCAACGCGGCCTGCATCCGAAAAGCCGCCCCAAGAAGTCGCTGCCACCGAGAGTCGCTATGTGACGCAGTTATTCGGTGCATACAGCGAGCACACGGGGACAATCGTGACTGATCCCTCGGCCCTGTCCATGCCGAAGCTCAAGGACCATTTCCGCCGCCAGCGCGAGGCGTTCTATGAGGCCGAGTCGCTGCGCGTCTTCGCGCGCGACAGCGTGCCGCCCGGCACATTCGAGTCCTTGCTGGACGACATTCACGATGGCGTTATCGACACACACGATGGGAGTCATGCCGATGGCTACGAAAAGGTCTGCGCCGTCACCAAGGCGGCCCGCGACATGCAGATTACGGCAAACGCCCTCATCACTTGTACGAACCCCAAGGATCGGGACGGGATTTGCCATCAACTCGTGAATGAGGAGCGCCTTCGGTGGACCCGATCATGAGCCAAGAACATAAGCCGATCACCTTCAATGGCCCACTTGAGGCCGGTATCCGTGCGGTCTCGATTTTGGGCGCCGCCTATCCGCAAACCTACGACCTCCAGCGGCTTGTCGCCCTTGACTACCTTCTTGTTCATACAGGCGATATTGACGGCCCAGACAATTTGCACCCACCGACGCCAATGCACTCGGCTGAATTGCTCGTGCGCCGCAAATTGGTCGAGCAATCGCTGCTTCTGATGATGACCCGCGACCTCGTGGAGCGCGAAGTCACACCCGAAGGAATCAAGTACGGCGCAGGCGAGAATGCTGCGACGTTCCTGTCGTCAGTATCTTCCAGCTATCTGCTGTCCCTGAAGGATCGCGCTGTATGGCTTGTCGAAACCATTGGTGATCTGACGGACGAACAGTTCAAAGGCATGATGCGCCGCTTCTTCGATAAATGGGTCGAGGAGTTCCAGCACGTCGAGCAGAGCCTGGGAGGCGAAACATGACGGCAGTAACTCCCGGCTTGCGTTTGCGCTTCCTCGGCTTCTTCGGCCCACAGAAGCCACCCGCAACAGTAACCTTCGGCGCCGGTCTCAACGTCATTTACGGCGCATCGAACACTGGAAAGTCTTTCATTGTCGAAGCCATCGACTTCATGCTCGGTGGCAAACCACCCCTGCGCGATATCCCAGAGCGCGTCGGCTACGACCTCGTTCTCCTGGGGCTTGAGACTCTTGATGGGAAGTTATTCACGCTCTGGCGCAGCATGGACGGCGGTGGCTTTCGGCTTTACGAAGACTTGTACCAGACACCGCCGACGACCGACATCCCGTACACGCAGCTTGACGAAAAGCACAGCGATAGGAACAGCACGAACCTTTCCTCATTCTTGCTGGACCTATGCGGCCTTGGTGGCAAGCGTGTCCGCAAAAACTCCCGGAACGAAACCATCAGCCTGAGCTTTCGCAACATTGCGCGTTTGATGATCGTCGATGAGACGGAGATCACTCAACAAAGCTCTCCGCTCATTGATGGCAATCCCACCGCCAATACGCCAAATTTGGCGACATTCAAGTTACTTCTAACCGGGGCGGACGACTCCGCATTGGTCGCCAGTAATAAGAGTGAGCCGGAGGAGTTGTCGCGCGAGGCGCAATTGCATCTTCTCGATCAGCTTCTTGACGACTATCGCGATCGGCTCAAGGAGTTGACCAAGAGTCCGAAGGAGCTGGAGGAGCAGCTAGAGAAGATCGACACCTCGCTTCGCCAACAGGCGGCTCAGGTAAACACCACAGAAGCTGAGTTTCAGGAGGCTGCTGGGAAGCGGCGAGAACTGCGCAAGAAACTGGAGGAAAGCCGAGAGCGACGTGCAGAGGTCGGCGCGATGCTTGAGCGATTCAGGCTGCTCGACAGACACTACGTGTCCGATATTGAAAGGTTACGTGCCATTGAGGAAGGCGGGACGCTGTTTAGCGTACTGGGCGCCGCGCATTGCCCTCTCTGCGGTGCGGACCCCGCTCATCATCGCGCCGATACTGGGTGTAATGGAGACACTGATGCCGTCGTTCAGGCCGCGCGAATGGAGATCGCCAAGATCGAAATTTTGCGCACTGAGCTTGTAGCGACCGTTCAAAGCCTTGAGCGCGAAGGTGCCAACTTTGATCGCAGGATGCCTACTGTTGTTCGAGAGTTGGAGTCAATCTCTGAGTCGGTTGAAGACTTGATCGCACCTAAGCTCTCGACCCTTCGCAAGTCCTATTCCGACTTTGCCGACAAGCGAGCTGAGGTACGCGAAGCGCTGGCACTCTACGCCACCGTGCAAGACATGGAGCGCCGTCGCGCCGATCTTGAGAAGGGCACCGAGGACGAGAAGGCCGGGGCGGTTGCAAACGCAGACCTCTCAACCACTGTGACCCACAGTTTTGCCAAAACTGTCGAGGGCATACTGACCGGTTGGCACTTCCCAGAGGCTGGGGATGTGTACTTCGATTCCAAGACTCGGGATCTTGTCATTGCTGGAAAGTCGCGTAGTGCTTTTGGTAAGGGCCTTCGCGCCATCACGCATGCAGCCTTCACCCTCGGACTGCTTGCTTTCTGCCGTGCGCGCCAGACGCCGCATACGGGATTCGTCGTGCTCGACTCTCCTTTGCTGGCATACCGAGAACCAGACGGAACGGAAGATGACTTGACCGGTACTGACCTTCAAGAGCAGTTCTACGCGTACCTTGAAGCGCTGCCTAGCGACACACAAGTCATCGTTGTTGAGAACACCGACCCGCCTGCGGCAATCATGAAGCGCGAGCAGTCGCTTATGTTCGGCAAGAACCCGCATCATGGCCGGTACGGTTTGTTCCCTTTTACAGCGAACCCTGCGCAATAAACGAGTATGGAAATGGGAAGACACCAATGGCTTGGTGACGATCCAGCGTTCTTTATCGGATAGCACACGACGCAATTCCGTGCGTCTCCACTTCGCGGACCGGGCTGCTCTAGGTTCGCTGTCCGCTTATCCCTGACGGGACTGGCTTCGCCAGCCTTCCGCATCCCTGACGCCTCCGGCCCTTGAGGGCCTGCGCGCTCCGCTTGCCCATCCGTGCCTTCGTTGGAGGTGGGGATGGGCGGTCTTGCTGTTTCCCTTCACCGTACCACGGCGTTCTCGCCGTCAAGGGCTGCGCGTGCTCGCACGCTTGCGGCCGTGGCCGTCATGACCCTGTGACAGCTTGCGCTGCGCCGTGCTGGCGCCGGTTCCGGGCAATTCCGCCCGAGCAACCGGAGCACGATCATGTCGCAACTCTCTCTCGCTTTCGATTCCTCGCTGCTGGTGCGTGACAGCCAGGGGCGCTACACGCTGGCCACCGCCGATCAGATCCTGGAGGCGGCCCGCCAGGTCATCGACCAGAAGATCCCGCGCGGTGCGCTGTTCACCTCGCCGACGCTGGTCAAGGAGTACCTGCGCACCAAGCTGGCCGGCTTCGAGTACGAAGTCTTCGCGGCGCTGTTCCTCGACAGCCAGCATCGGCTGATCGAGTACGTCGAGTTGTTCCGAGGCACCATCGACTCGGCGGCGGTGTATCCGCGCGAAGTCGTGAAGACGGCGTTGCGGCTCAATGCGGCGGTTGTGATTTTCTCGCACAACCATCCAAGCGGGAACCCTGAGCCGAGTCAGGCCGACAGACAGATCACCCAGCGGCTCAAGGAGGCGCTGGCATTGGTGGACGTGCGCGCACTGGATCACATCGTCGTCGGTGGCGAGTCCACAGAGTCCTTCGCCGAACGGGGGCTGTTGTGATCGCGGGGGGCTTCGGCCCCCTTTTTGCTGCGTCCGATGCCGACGATCTCCGGCCCTGCGGGCCTGCGCGCTGCGCTTGCCTGTCCGTGCCTTCGTTTGGAGGTGGGGATGGGCGGTCTTGCTGTTCCCTTCACCGTATCACGGCGTTCTCGCCGTCAAGGGCTGCGCGCGCCTTGCGCGCTTGCGGCCGCGGCCGTCCATGACCCTGTGACAGCTTGCGCTGCGCCGTGCTGGCGACGGTTCCGGGCAATTCCGCCCGAGTAACCGGAGAAAGATCATGAACGAGAAATCGCATGTTTCGCTGGAACAACACGTCTGCCTTATCTGCGGCGTCGCCTTCGACACTGGCAGCATCCTGCTGGACAAGCGCCTGCGCGCGAGCATGGAGCGCCATACGGCGACAGGCTGGGGCCTATGCCCTGAACACCAGAAGCTGTCCGATGACGGCTTTGTCGCGCTGGTCGAATGCGACCCACAGCGCAGCGGCTCGCCGGCCGGCGGTGGTCGCTTGAAGCCGGAGCAGGCTTACCGGACGGGCCGGCTGGCCCACCTGAAACGCGACGTGTTCGCCGAGGTGTTCAACGTGCCGGTCGCGGCCGACCAGCCTTGCGTGTTCGTCGAGCCTGGCGTGATCGAGCAGTTGCAGGCGATGGTGTCGCCAGCGACGAACTGATCGCGCGGTGCAAGCATCCGGTGCGTCGTCCTGCGGGGCTGCGCACCTTTTTTTCTGCTGCGCCCGGTGTCGATGCCTCCGCGCCTGCGGCGCTGCGCGCTGCGCTTGCCCGGTTTGCAGCCGATCCCCGCCGAGCTTCGCTTGGCGCCCCTCAAAGGCAGCCGAACCGGCTGCGCCGGATCGGCCGGACAGCGGCCACAGCATGACGACGATGCCTAGAGCAGGAGGTTCGAGTTGTTTGGGTGTATGGGCGTCCCCGGCCGGGAAGCATGGCCGGTCGCGCTGTCGTGCTGCGCATCGAGCCGCCTTCGGCGTCTCGCCCCATGCGGGCTTCCATCGTTCCCTCGCTCCGCTCGGCTGACGCCTTCGGCCCGGCTCCTCGATCCGGGCCTGCGCGCTTCGCTTGCGTGGGGTCGGCGCCATCTGCGGCCGTTGCCACAACCGCCGTCTTCCCTCGCTCATCACCTCATCCGCGACTGTAGCCCGCGCCCGTGTGCCGTCAAGGCGCGCCGGGCCGTGTCCTCGCTGCGCTGCGGGCCGCATCAACCCGTCGCTTGTTTCCTTGACGGCCCCCGTCCGCGCGCTCCTGACCGTCGCGGGCGATGAACTCAGGAAAGACGGTGGCAACGAGGCCGGCCCAGGTCTCCGCGCCGACCCCACCGGAAAGCCGAAAGGCGGGCTCCGAATCTAGGAATCCGGTGGGGTTTCAACAGCAAACCCTTTGTCAGGAGAAAGACCATGCAACTTGCATCCCGTTTCGCATCCCGATCCCCGATGCTGCGCGCCAATCATCCGCTGTCGGATGAGCAAATCCAGCGTGTAGCCCCTTCCATCTTCGCGGAAGCCCCGCACGAAAGCCGCTCCGAGCGGTACAGCTACATCCCCACCGCCGCCGTGCTGACCGAGTTACGCCGCGAAGGCTTCCAGCCTTTCATGGTCTGCCAGACCCGCGTGCGCGATGAAGGCAAGCGCGAGCACACCAAGCACATGATCCGGTTGCGCCACGCCAGCCAGATCAACGGCAGTGAAGCCAACGAAATCATCCTGCTGAATTCGCACGACGGAACCAGCAGCTACCAGATGCTGGCCGGGATGTTCCGTTTCGTGTGCAGCAATGGCCTTGTCTGCGGCGACACCGTGGCGGACGTGCGCGTGCCTCACAAGGGCGACGTGGCGGGCCATGTCATCGAGGGCGCTTATGAAGTCTTGCACGGCTTCAAGCGTGCGCAGGAATCCCGCGATGCCATGCAGGCCATCACGCTGGACAGCGGCGAGGCCGAAGTGTTCGCCCGCGCCGCACTCGCCCTCAAGTACGACGACCCGGACAAGCCCGCGCCGATCACGGAAAGCCAAGTGCTGGCCTCGCGCCGCTTCGACGACCGCCGCCCCGACCTGTGGAGCGTCTTCAACCGCACGCAGGAGAACTTGACGCAAGGCGGACTGATGGGCCGCAGCGCCAACGGACGCCGCCAACGCACGCGCCCCGTGCAGGGCATCGACCAGTCCGTGCGTCTGAACCGCGCCCTGTGGCTGCTCGCCGACGGTATGCGCCGGTTGAAAGCCTGAACCCCACGCGGAGGGGCGGGCAGCCCCTCCATTCATTCCCTTGTTTCACATTCTCTCTTTAGGAGTCATCACCATGAACGCCGTAACCCAAACCGAAACCCACGCCATCCACACCGCCGCCGCGCTGGAAGTGGCCGACCCCACCAAGAACCTGATTCTGGTGCCGCTGTCGCAGTTGCTTCCGCGTCGCTCCAAGCGCAACGCGCGCACGACCCCGCGCCTGTCCATCCCCGAATTGGCCGCGAGCATTTCCCGCATCGGCCTGCTGCAAAACCTGATCGTCATCCTTGCCGCCGATGGCGAGCAGTACGAAGTGGTGGCCGGTGATCGCCGCCTCACCGCCTTGAAGCTGCTGGCGAAGAAGAAGCGCATTTCCGCCGATTTGAGGTGCCGTGCCTGCTGGTGGCAGACAGCAGCGCCCGCACCGTGAGCCTCGACCGAAAACCTGCTGCGCGAGCAGATGCACCCCGCCGACCAGTTCGAGGCATTCGCCGCGCTGGTCAAGGAAGGCCGCCCCATCGAGGACATTGCCGCCGACTTCGGCGTGTCCCCGCTGGTGGTGCAGCGCCGCTTGAAGCTGGCCAACGTCTCGCCGCGCCTGATGGCCGACTATCGGGCCGGAGCCGTGACGCTGGAACAGTTGATGGCCTTGACCATCACCGACGACCACGCCGCGCAGGAGGCCGCGTTCTACGGTGCGCCGGAATGGCAACGCGGCGCATCCGCGCTGCGCGAACGCCTGACCGAACGCGAAATCGACGCCACGCACCCGCTGGTGCGCTTCACCGGGCTGGACGCCTACACGGCGGCGGGCGGTGGCATCCGCCGCGACCTGTTCGCCGACGACGACAGCGGCACCTTTCTGGTCGATGCCCCGCTGCTGGAAAAACTGGTGCGCGGCAAGCTGGATGCGCTGGCCGAGGACGTGCGCGCCGAGGGTTGGGCATGGGTGGAAGCCGTGCCGCACCTGAGCTACGCCGAACGGCAGGCGTTCCAGAACGCCCCGCGTGAGCAACGCGAACCGAACGCCCGCGAAGCCCGCCGCATTGCTTCGCTGCAAGCCCGCCTCGACAAGATCGACGCGGCGCTGGAAGACGCCTACGACGCCGAGGACGAAGACAAGGCCGAGACGCTGGAACAGCAGCGCGAGCCGGTGGCCGCAGAACTGCAAGTCGTGCAGGACGCCTTGAAAGGCTACGCCCCGGATGTGCGCGCCGTGGCCGGTGTCATCGTCACCATCGACCGCGACGGCGAGGCCGTGATTCATCGCGGGCTGCTGCGCGAGGCCGAGGCCAAGGCACTGCGCACACTGGAAAAGCTGCGCCAAGGCTTCACCGGAACGGAAGACGCGAACGACGACGAAGGCGAGGATGCCGAGCCGCCCAAGGCCGCGAACCTGTCCGACCGGCTGGCGCAACGCCTGAGCGCGCACCGCACCGCCGCGCTGCAAATCGAAGTGGCCCGGCATCCGCAGGTGGCGCTGGCCGCACTCGTGCATCGCATGGTGCAGGCCGTCTTGCAGGAAGATCACTACGGCCACGACTTGCCGCTCGGTGTGCGCCTGACCATGCAGGACAGGCTGGACACCCACGCGCCCGACTGGCCGGAATCACCCGCCGCCGTGGCGCTGCGCGAGGTGCGGCAGGCATGGGGCGAGCGGCTGCCGCAGGACGGCGCCGAACTGTTTGCCGCGCTGCTGGCGATGGAGCAAGGCGAACTGGTGCGGCTGCTGGCCGTATGCGTGGCCGCCAGCGTGGATGTGGTAACACCACGCGCCACGCAGCGCCAGCCCGGCGCGGAACTGGCGCAGGCGGTCGAGCTGGACATGGCCGCATGGTGGAAGCCGACCGCCGAAGGCTACTTCAACCATGTATCCAAGGCCGCGATTCTGGAAGCCGTGCAGCAGTTCGCGCCGTCGCACGTCACCCGGCTGTCCAAGCTCAAGAAGACCGACATTGCCAGCGAGGCCGAGCGGCTGGCCGAAGGGCACCGGCTGGATGCCCGCCCTGTTCGCGGCAGAGGGCAGCGCGGCGCAGGAAACCGAGGCCGAGGCCGACACCGAAGCGGCGGAAGCAGCGGAAACACTGGCGGCATGAGGTAGCCGCGTGAAGCATGGCCCCGACGCAGACCGCGCCGGGGCTTTTTCCGAACATCAAAAACCGGGCGCGGCAAGTCTGCCGCGCCCGGTTTCCAACGGCCAAAGCAAAAACGCCACGTCGCCGCCTTGAACCAGGCGGCGACGTGGCGGCGCACAAGTGCCTTGTGCGCGGTTCGGAATCGGCGCCCGCAAGCGGGCCAGGTATTCATGCGCCCCGCCGCGGCGGGCGGGGCGCGGGGCTACGCCTGACTTGGCTGCGCTGGGTTGTGCAAAAGCGTGCCGTCCTCGACGCTGACGGTGGGCTGTCCGGGCCGTCACGCTGGCCTGTTCATCGACATGCCCCACGGCCTTGCCATGACGCGTCCACACCACGCCTCAAACCGTCAGCCGCTGGATGCGGTGGGCATTCCCGCCTATTGCTGTGGGCCAGACCTTGCCAGCATCACGGCGCGTACCGGCGACGCCTTCATGCGGAGCGCCGAGCCGGCCATCGCTCCATTCGGGTCAGTTCGGCCCGTTGCGTCCTTGGTTCGTTGTGAATCCTGGCGGGAGCACGGCTGCGCCTCGGGCTTCATGGCTGCAACCGTCCGGCGCAAACAATTTCCCCTGCGCTGCGCGCATTCCTCGCGGGACAAATTCTTTGCGCCTCCCGGTCCTCCACGCTGTTGCGGCCGCTGCGCGATGCAGCCAGCCCGTCCCCCGCCGACCGGATCACAACAAGGACGCGATGGGCGCGACCTTGGCAACCCGAAAGGAGCAAACATCATGGTCAACATCGGCACCTTCACCGCACAGAACGACGGCTTCACCGGCACGGTCCGCACCCTGACGCTCAACGTCAAGGTCAAGTTCGTCCCCAACGACAAAGGCAGCGAGAATGCCCCCGACTTCCGCATCCAGGCGGCGGGCGGCTACGACATCGGCGCGGCATGGAAGAAAGTCAGCCAGGCCGAGCGGCCCTACCTGTCGGTGACGCTGGATGATCCGTCGTTCCCGGCGACCATCTACGCCCGCCTGATCGAAGAAGAAGACGGCTCGCACAACCTGATCTGGTCGCGCAGCAAGCCGGCGGCCTGACGGCCGCCCCGGCGCCCCGCCCACCGTGGCGGGGCGCTGGCGGCGATAAGCTATCTCGCTACGCTAATCAATTAGATAACTCTCGTCCATCTCGGGATGAACTTCAAATTTCTCTGTTCCAAGATAAATCAGACCGACTTCCTTCGGAAGATTATCCAGCCTTTCGATTGCCGTGTTTATCCGCTTACATTGATCCGCATTGATATAGAAACGATGGCCGTCTAGCCAATTCCGAGAATCGTGATAGTTGTCTAGGGTCGCTGATTCAAAAATTGCAACATGTCGCTCAATCACTCTACGACTGGCTAATCGTCGAAGCGGCGGAATTATATCGACTGTGCGATCATCCGAAACGACAATAGCCAGCCTTCGATGGCTGGCCGTTTCTACGTAGCGCACGCCAGAGTTGAATCGCGACCCCCTTGAAGGGGTACATTTATCATTCGCCTCACCATCCAAGATGATACCGATGGCATGGCAAACCCCCTTGGGGTCGAGCAATATGGTTCCGTCGATGCCACTGACACTCTGGAGTAACGGCTCGGAAAACTGGACAGGCAGAATAGTTGTGCCTTGTTTGCTAAGACGGTGCGCTTCGCTGGCCGCATCCTCAGCAACAACGATCATGCTGCCGTGCTCTTGCCGAATCTGAGCTAGTAGCAGGCCCCATAGATGTAGCCCATCCTGCTGTGAAGACTGAGGGAACAACCGTGCATAGTTTGCTAAGAAGGCTGCTTTATCGAAAGGTTCCTGTGGGAGCCTTGGCACTGCATAGTGACTGCGAAGCAGAATTTGACTGCCACAACGTAACTCCCACTGATAATGGTCGACGAAGGCAACCGTGAATGCATCTTGCTCGCAGGGGTTGTGCGAGTCTTTCAGATTCCCCAGACCATATATGTACTGACTGTTGGCAATGATTCCGACACCTGACGTCGCCATCTGTAGAACCTTCCGAACCCATCGTGGCTGACGAAACGGCACCGGCTCAGCAAATTCCACGAGAAACTCGTTTGCCTCGTTTTCTGGATTTACGAGAATGAGATGGCCAATGCCTTTCGTTCTCTCGTACATGAGAGAAGAGACAAGGTTCAAGGCGTCAAAAAGGTCGGTGTGAATATATTGTTGCTCGATGGCCAATCCCGGCGTGTGCAGGAAATCTTTCGCAGCAATGCGAACGATCTCTTCCGAAGTCCTCATACTGCGATGAGTAAACCGCCCTGGGTCTGGATTGTGCAACTCTTCGGTAGCTTCGTGAAGAACAGCGTGCATTGCCGCATGAATTAGACTTCGAAACCCGGACCCCCGTCGTTTTTCATCAGCTTTCTTTGGAGGTAAGGGTGGGAATTGAACGAAGGTTGCGTTGGGGATTTGTACCACCGGAACCACATAATAATCATCTATGCGTCGAGCCTCACCACAAAAAGAGGTCACGTCGTTGGCTGAATTGAAGGCTTCTAGCGCCTTAGCGACCCCCGTGCGAACGGAGTCGCGACGCATCCATTCCGGCTTATCACGCATGCTTGGCTCATCGCCAAAAAAAATATTCTGTAAATCATGGCTGCGATAAGTCGATTCGACTGACTCTAGCAGACCATTAAATAGCGAAGGAGCCCATTTCCCGTCTTCCGGCTCTACACATACTTGATTTCGGTTGTTGCTATCGGGGCTGCGCACTCCAACTAAAAGCACCTCAGCATCCGCCTCCGCACCTAACTTCTTGAGGACATCCCGAGCCAGTATTTGGATATGAATTCTGTAGCTGGCCTGATAACCCCACATGAAGAGGTAAATGACACTACCTGCCATGACAGACTCCCGTGCTCACTGACTGCCACGTCCCCACGCCAAGTGCACTCACCAGTTATTCCACAGCCTGATGGCGGATTGGATAAATGCCTCTGCGTTGGCTTTTTCCCACGACGTGTGAGACCCCTCCCAAAGCAGATAATATTGTTCATTGGCACATACCAACTTGCTCTTGTCTGCTTCCGTTTGAATCCAGTTTATTGCGTTAACAAAGCAATCAGCATAGCTAGATCCGAACTTCTCGGCAGGCACGTTGTAGAGCAGTCCTTCCAGATAATACGATGGCGCGATTCCCGACTTCAATGCGCCGTCAGCAACGAGCTTGCTTCGGAGATTCTTGAATACGCGAACCATGGGTTTCAGTCTCTTGTTGCTGTTCTGATGTTTCTTGGTCAGATTTTCCGAGTGCTGCTTTGGATAGTTGGCGATGCGCTCACCAGCTCCGTTAAAGAAGCAGATGCCCTCGTCATAGATCGCGTCGTAGGTGCTTTTGAACTTCCAATAGCGGCGGAACTGCGTCGCTACGATGACGTCGACTTTCCGTCTGCTACCGTTCGCCGCTATGGCAATGGCCTTGTCTCCCACCTTGACGTCAGAACCAAAGCGGTCAGTGAGCGCCTTGATGACATCCCTCTTGTACTGGTCATACGTATAGGTGGCCGGAACACGTGCGTGGTCGTATGCTGCTTTATCTTCAGGCGACAGAGATGTCAGATCGCTGTAGTAAACGTCATCAAGTCGTATGACCACATCCACGTCGCTTTCCGCATAGATGTTGGTGTCATTTCCATAGGAACCCTGCAAGAAGACCTTGTAACTCTTCCCGTGGTATTTAGCGCTCGTCGCTTCTAGAGCATTCTTGATTGTGTTGTAAGTCGTGGCGGACTGTGTGATAGATCCTTGATGAGACCAGACTTCAAGCTGCGATTCAGGTATCCCCATATTCCCCACCCTCTATACCAAGAAGTTCCTTAGCTGCTCCTCGCGTACAGCGAACGACTCGCTGCCTCGCTGTCGAAGAATATTCAGCTTATCAAGGTTGTGCTCCATCAGATCGGTTGCCATTTCTGGACGCTCAAAGGTGTCGCTAATCCGGATTGTCGCGATATCCTTAAACAAAATTTCACGCAATTGATCCAGTGATTGGGTGTTGATTTCTAGAGTTTTTTGAAGCAGCTGCACCGCAAGCCACTTCTTTGCGATCCTCATCAGAAACCCGGGTTTAGGGTCCGGGTATATGCCAACACCTACATTCACCACTCGGATGTCTTTGCGCTCCTTTCTCATGGCCACAGTCGCATCGGCAACTGCAAAAAGGGTTGGATTGTTCGCGCAATAGCCACCATCGATCAACTCAATCTTATCTCCTGCGGAGGTAACAACAATCTTCCGTTCAAAAAACGGATAGGCTGAGCAAGACGCCTGTACAGCATCCGCGATGCTTACACCGAACCCTGGTTTGAAGGTTCCTTTGCGACCATGGGCCTGTGCGACACTCCCTTTGAAAATCATCGGCCGCTCTGTCATCCAACGAGTGGCGACGATACCGATGCCAGTCATGACATCTTCAAATGTTTTTTCCTTGAAAACCTCTTTTGCCAGACTTTGAAGTGCAGCCGTCTTGGCAGCAGCCGACTTGCAGGCCATGACTCTTGGCACATGTTCCTTGTAAAGATCGTGTATCTGGTCTACTTCGTATCCAAGTGCGATGAGTGCAGCGATGATGGCGCCGGTGCTCGTCCCAAATACAAGATCGAACCTCTTGTACAGATGACAACCAAGCATGGCCTCAATTTCTTTGAGCACTCCAAGCGTATAGAAGCCCTTCGCACCACCGCCGTCGAGAGCAAGAATGCGACACACACCATCACCCGTGTACTCGGTGGTGAGCGAGGATGCCTGGCGGGAATTAGACATGCTCTTTTTTCTCCACGATAGCGTCCAATTCTTGTCGAACTTGGTTCAGAAGCTGCTTGATATTCCGCGGTTGGTCGCCGGCATACGCCAGCGTCAGCAACGTAAGAGGATGGATCTCCATGACCTCGCACAACTCGGTCAGCTTGTTCAGGGTCGGGCTTTTCAGGTCGCGCTCCAGCGAACTCAGGTAGGTGCGGCTGGACACGTCCGAGAACGCCTCTTGGCTCAGGCCGCGTGCCTTCCTGATCCGTCGTAGTGCATCGGGCAACGATGGCTTGAGCGTCGTCATTCTGGACTTTCCCCAAAATCCAGAATGACAACTCATTGCATCCTATAGGGCTACAATCTATAGTGTTCATTTGATGCTGTGAACCGCCGCCTCTGTTCTTCCGTGCTTTTACAGAAATCCGCTTCGGTGGATGTGTGCTGATCCGGGGAACCGCTTCTGTGCCTTTGATTCTTTCCACTGTTCCGGTTTCGCGCTTTCGCGCTTCGGCGTACAAGCGCATCCGTGCATCGTCGGCTTTGTGCGGTTGCCAGCCCGCCAGGAGGCAGCGCCCATGAAGCCCAATCCACCGAACTTAAGCCATGTCACCCCTTGTAGGCATAGCGAGGATGAGGCTTGAAGCGGTCGGTGGGACGTGGCCGAGATCGACCGGGGATGAAGCGCTGGGTGTTGGCAGCCAGGAGTGCCAGGGTGTTGGCGATGAGGTCGAGCACGTCGCCCACCATTAACAAGACGCTGGGCAGCATGCGGTGCAGGCAGACGGCGGCATAGCTGCGCGTGCAACGCCGCGCGGCGTTGAGTGGGGCGTGCTCACGCAGGGCTGCAGCACACATCAACGAGGCGATGTTGTCGGCCAGCACCTTGGCGGCCACGTCGATGATCAGCGCCTGCTGGCTCAGGCCGGAGACGGCCTCCAGGTGCAGCCGGTGCTTCAGACGCTTGAAGGCCTCCTCGATGCGCCAGCGCTGGTGGTACAGCGCGGCGAAGGCGGGGGCGTCGGCCTCGTGGGCTTGGAGGTTGGTGGCCAGCACGCGCACGGCGCCATTGGGGGCGACGTTGCGCACCAGGCGCACGCAGGCGGCCTGGCGGGTGCAGCCCCAGTCGGCGGCGTCCTGGGCCGAGGCGGCATTGAGGGTGGCCAGGCACTCGGACTGGCCGCTGCGGACGAACTCGCGCACCGCACGCCAGCCGCTGGTGTTGTCGCAGCGCATGATGAAGCGGATGCCGCGCTGCACCAGCAACTGCACCAGCCAGGCGGCCGGATAGCCGCGGTCCAGGAGCAGCACGTCGTCGGGGCGCAGCTTGTCCAGCGCCTCCATCAGCATGGCGCGCTCGGAAGTGGCCGCGCTGTGCACGGCCGCATGCAGGGTCAGTTCCGAGCCGGGCAGGTACAGGCAGAACAGCCGCTGATCAGCGCAGGCGGCGCCGGCCGTGCGGTGGCAAGGCCGCAGAGCGGGCATCAGCACCGAGGCATCGCCGGCGACGAGGCGAAAGCCCTGCCAGCGAAGCACTGCGCCGGCGTGCTCGGCGCGATCGACCAGGCGGTCATTGAGCCAGGACAGCGCCGGCATGTGCAGCCGGGCGCGGGCCTTGGCGAAGGCGCGGTCGCTGAGGCCGCGCACCAAGCCGGGCGAGCCCAGCAGCGAAGCGAAGAAGGCATCGAGCGAAGCCTGCTGCGAGCCCGCACGCAGACTCAGCAGCGAGGCGACCAGCGCCGGCAGCGGCAAGCGCCGAGTGCGCCGGAATGCGTTGGGGTGGTCGGGATGGCGCGCGCGTTGCGCAAACCCGTCCGAAGTGATCGTGTCAGACAGGTCCAGCAGCAAGGACTGGATAAATTCACAGGCTTGAGTTCATATTGAGAATTGAACTCGAAAAAGTCAATTATATCAACTACTTAGCTCAGGTTGGGGCTTAAGTTCGGTGGATTGCCATGAAGCCCCTCGTCACCGACGCGCAGCGCGCCCAGCTGCTCGCCACCGGCCACGCCCGCGCCGAAGGCCAGGCCCTCGACCCGTTGCCGGTGGTTCGCTTGTTCACCCCAGATGCGCACGCCACTTGGCTGCTCGCCACCCTCGATCCCGAGGATGGCGACACGGCCTATGGCTTGTGCGACATTGGCATCGGCCTGCCCACGCTGGGCACCGTGCGGTTGTCCGAACTGGCGTCCATCGTCGGGCCACAGGCGCGGCCCATCGAGCGGGATCTGTATTTCGTCGCTCAGCGCACGCTGTCGGAATACACGCGGCTGGCACGCATTAACGGCTCGGTCATCGACTGAGCAGCCCCAGCACAGCGCCGCCAAGCGCGGCGCACTGTGTCTATTTCGGTCTGGGTTCAGACCGCCCGCGCATCAATCGGCACTCATGCACCGGCGAAGTGCGGGCATGACCAAAACAGTCCTGATTGCCGATGCGGCTTGCGGCACCGTGTCCATTGCTGCGCACCATCATCGTTCGCGCAGCCGTCGCATTCGGACGACCTGTGCAATGTCCTGGAGCCAATCGGTCTTGACACCGCCAGCTTAGCGAGTACCCGTGACGATACGTCGATGAAGCCGTAGCTCCCCCTGACGCCCGTGGCGACGAGCCCTGTTGTTCGACAGGAGGCTGCGTCATGGCAGAGTCCGATCACTGGCGCCCCGGTGCCGCTTACCTTTACGTCCTGCACCTGGACGGCCCCGCGTTAGCGTGGGAATACCTGCGCCGTCACCCCGACTATCGGCGCGACTGGCTGCGCCGTCGCCGTCATCCCGGAGCGGCGCAGCACTGGGGCCTGCGCTTGCTGGAAGACCCGGCCCTGGATGCGCGCGACGCGCACCCGGCCTGGTTTCCCGATCACGACAGCGTGGTGCTGCTCTATCCCGATGCGGACCCGCCGCCCGATGCCGAACGCTTTGCGTTCTGGCATCTGCCAGGTCGCAAGCAACTGATCCACGACGGGCGGCGGTTGGTGCTGGCCACCCGCTGGGCCGGCTGCTGTCTGCGCCTGGCCTTCGCGTCCGATCTGGCGGATGGCATGGCCTACGCCTATGCCATGCGCGCATCGCCTGATCCCTGTTCGCGTTGCCGCGCGCTGGTAGGCGAACTGGACAAACTGGTGGCGGTCGCACCAACGGCACTGGCCGGGGCACGCCCTTCGGCGACCGCACTGTTGGAGCTGCGCACCTTGCAGGCGCTCGACGGCACGCTGGCCGGTGCATCGCTGCGCGCCGTGGCTGACGTGTTGTTCGGCACTGCGGCGGTCGCCAAAGACTGGCACGCCGACGGCGCGCTGCGTGCCCGCGTGCGCCGCCTGGTGCGGCGGGGCCAGACCTTGATGCGTGGCGGCTACCGCCGTCTCGCGCAGCTTCATCCGCCCACGCAGGGACGTTTCGCATCCTTCGCAAAACGTCCCTGAGCACAGCGCCTTTCTTTTCTGAGACTGCCTCCATCCGGCCGCGCTGTCGCGGTCGGCGATTCAGACCGATGGAGGTTCACGCCATGAGACCCGCACCGCTGCGGCCGCAAGCCGCTCCCGCTGCTCAGCAGCAACCCGCGCAGCCTTCGCGCTATCTCACCAACGACGAAGCCGCCGACTTCCTGCGCCTGTCGCCGCGCACGCTGGAAAAGCAACGCGTCATCGGCGGCGGCCCGCGCTTTCGCAAGTTCGGCCGCCGCGTGATGTATTCGGTGGCCGACCTCGATGCCTGGGCCGACGCGCGCAGCTTCGAGGCCACGTCCGACCCCGAGTACGCCGAGCGCCACGCCGGTGACTACCGCGATGGCCGCTGACAGCCGGCGCGCGGGTGGCCCTCGTCGTGTCCAGCCTGGAGAAGGAGCGCGAACAGCTCGACCTGTTCCGCGCGCTGCCGGGCGACATGGCGCCGCGCGACGCACAAGACCTGATGGCCTATCCGTTCTTCTCGCTGGCCAAGTCGCGGCGCACGGCGCCGATCGACTTCCGCTCCGGTGGCGTCACCGTGCGCGTGGAAGGCACGCAAGAGCACGGCATCGCCACCATCTGGGATGCCGACATCCTCATCTGGGCCGCCAGCCAGATCGTCGAGGCGCGCGATTCAGGCATCCGCCCATCGCGCAGGATGCAGGCCACGCCTTACGAGATCCTGCGATTCATCGGCCGCGGCACGTCGCTGCGCGACTACCAGCGCCTCAAGGCCGCGCTGGATCGCCTGCAATCGACCACCATTGCCACCTCGATCCGCGAGACCACGGGGCGGCGCCTGCATCGCTTCTCGTGGATCAACGAGTGGAAGGAGCGCGCGGATGCCAGGGGCGCGCCGCTCGGCCTCGAACTCATCCTGCCGGATTGGTTCTTTGCCGGCGTGCTGGACGAAGCCTTGGTGCTCACCATCGACCCGGCGTACTTCAAGCTCACCGGCGGCATCGAGCGCTGGCTGTACCGCCTGGTGCGCAAGCACGGTGGCAAGCAGCGCGACGGCTGGCAGTTCGACTTCCCCTACCTGTATCGCAAGTCGGGCAGCCTGGCGCAGCCCCGCGACTTCGCCCGCGACCTGCGCACGTTGGCTGCTCGGCAATCGCTGCCCGGCTATGTGCTGTCCGTCGAGCGCTGGCCCGGCACGCCGGAAATCCTCGCCTTTCGCCCCGTGCCGTCCACGGCACGTTGATAACCGCGGGGATGAAAACGGGACAAGCTGTGAATGGGCTCGTGCTATCGGGCGCGCCGGGACTCGTGCTATCAGGCGCACCCGTATCGTGCTATCAGGCGCGCGAATCGCGCCTAACTTCAGTGGGCACAAGGATTTTTCCTGCGCTTAACTTTATATCTAACTTTAAAAGCTATCTAACGAGTAACAAGACCTTGTTATTGGGCCGGTGGATAACCGCCGAAGGTCAACAGCAAAGGCGTTTTTCAGGCCGTTCATCGAGCCGCTTTCCACTAGGGAGGGCTGCGCCATGATCGTCGCCTTGCTCAACCAGAAAGGCGGCGTCGGCAAGACCACGCTCGCCACCCACATCGCGGGTGAACTCGCGCTGCGCGGTCAACAGGTCATCCTGTTGGATGCCGACCCGCAGGGTTCATCACTGGACTGGACGCAACGGCGCAGCCAGCAGGGGCTGCCACGGCTGTTCAGCGCCGTGGGCCTCGCACGCGAAACGCTGCACCAGGAAGCACCCGAACTCGCCCGGCGCTGCGATCACATCGTCATCGACGGCCCGCCACGCATCGCCGCACTCGCGCGCTCCGCGCTGCTGGCGGCCGACCGTGTGCTGGTACCGGTGCAACCGAGTCCCTACGACCTGTGGGCCAGCGCCGAGATGGTGGCGTTGATCCGCGAGGCGCAACTGTTCAGGCCGGCGCTGCGCGCCGCCTTCGTCATCAACCGGCGTGTGGTGCGCACCGTCATCGGACGCGAAGCGCGTGGCGCGCTCGCCGAACAGCCGCTGCCCGCACTGCACGCCGAAGTGCGCCAGCGCATCGTCTTCGCCGACAGCGTGGCCGCCGGGCGGCTCGCACGAGAAACCGCGCCGGACAGCGCCGCCGCACGCGAGATCACCGCGCTGGCCGACGAGCTGCTGAGGTGGTCGCCATGAGTGGCAAGCGCATCGCCATCGGCGTGCGACCGCCGGCGAATCCGCAGGCCGAAGCCTGGATTCGCCAAGGCGACGCCAACAGCGTCCAGAAAAGCGACCTCTACACCGCGCGCCTGACTCTCGACGTGACGCCAGCCATGCGCGCCCGCATCAAGGTCTCGGCCTTCACGCAGGGCGTGACGGTGGCCGAGCTGCTGCGCGCACTGCTGGAACGCGAGTTCCCGGAGCACACGCCATGAGCCCCGCCACGCAGGCACAGATTCATAAGAGCGCGGCTGCACCGCCGCCTTCACCGCAGCCGCTCGCATCACTCGACAGTCGCGTGCCGCTCACCCGCGTATCGCTCGCCTACGTGGAGCAGCGCATCAATCTCTATCTGCGTTTCGGCAATCCGGCGCGCACCGTGCAGCTCGACCGCTGGCGGCGCTGCGCGGTGTTCTTGCCAATAGCGATCTTCTGTCGCATCCGCTGGGAGTCGAACGACTACGGCACGACACGCTGGCAACTCATGGTGATGCAAGCCTGCACGCCGCTGGATGCCATGCAGACCATTCCCGGCATTCGTCCCGGCGCGCGCCTGCTGCTGCACGCCGAAGGCGAACAGAAAGTGCGAGCTGTGCTCGCGCAGATCGACGTTATCGAAGCGCTGGGCATCGACGCCATCGACGTGTCGCCCGCGTACTGGCGCACGCTGGGCAACCGTCTGGCTGCGCGCCTGCCGCTGCCGGCGTACAGCGCCGAACGGCACGCGGCCTGGCTGGCCGGGAGGGCGCTGCAATGACCGCGACGACCACAACCCTTCCTCGCTCGCGCCTGCGCGCCCGCTTCGCGTTGGCGGCACTCGCTGCCTGCGGCCTCGCTGCGCTGGCCTGGGCCGCCTTCGTGCAGCCATCGGCGCGCATCGTCTACAACCCGTCCAACAGCGTTCCAGTCGGCTGGTATCGCATCGAACCGACGCACTCGCTGCCTGGTGCGTTGCACGTCGGCAGCATTGTGCTGACCACCTTGCCGGCAGACGCCGCTGCGCTCGCCGCGCAGCGCGGCTACCTGCCGTCGCACATTCCGCTGCTCAAACGTGTTGGCGCGGTCGCGCCGCAACACGTCTGCATCGTGAATGGCATGGTGCGCATCGACGGCGTGCCGGTGGCCGCCGTGCTGCGCACCGATCGCTGGGGTCGGCCGCTGTCATCCTGGCCGCCGTGCAGGCAACTCGCCGAGGGCGAACTGTTCCTGCTCAGCATCACCAACCCGGCGTCGTTCGACAGCCGCTACTTCGGGCCGGTCAGCGCCGCCGCCGTGCTCGGCGTGGCGCGACCGATCCGCCTGGAGACGCAGCCGTGACGGCGCACGTCGTTGCGCCGTTCGGCATGTCGTTGCCGTATTCATGCCGGTGCAGTGCGGGTGCATTCGCACCGCGCATCGCCCGGCACTCCCCCGTGCAGACAGCTTGCCCCGAGCGCGCCATGCCGCAGGCATGGCTGGCGCTCGCCGGCGGCCGGGCTGCGCGTTGCGCAGCGCCGCCGGGGCATCGCACCCCCGTGCCGTCAGGCCGGGGGAAGATGCAGGGCAAGATTGAAGGGTGCGGCACCAAGGTGCGCACAAAGCCAGTCTGCACGTGGGGTTGGCGCGGCACGCGCCATATCGCGGCACCGTGCCGCGAGCAGCGCCAATGCCGCGCGGGCATTGACGCAACCGCGTGCCACGCACGCGCGAGCGCGCTGGACTTCGCCGGAGCCACCGCATGAGCCAGCGCAGCAGCGACGACGCCGACCGCTTCCGCATCCGCCCCGGCGCGCCGAAACAGCGCGGCGATGCCTTCGTCTCCAAGGTACTGCGCCAAGCCACCAAGGCGGCCAATGCCACTGGCGGCAAGCGCGGCAAGGCACCTGGATCGCGGCTGGGGCGCGGCCATGTAGCGGCGCGCTTCACCGGACAGTCGCTGTCCGCTTCTTCTCGCAGAGCAACGGTCAAGATGCGGCTGGTGTATCTCAAGCAGGCCGGTGCGCGCGCGACCATCACGCACCTGCGCTACATCGAGCGCGAGGGCGTTGGCCGCGACGGCGAGCCGGGGCAGGCGTACAGCACAACCACCGACGACGCCGACCTGGCCGCCTTCGAGGAACGCGGCCGCGAAGACCGCCACCAGTTCCGCTTCATCGTCTCGCCGGAGGATGCTGCGGAGCTGGAAGACTTGAGGCGCTACACCCGCGACCTGATGGCCCGCATGGAAGCCGACCTGGGCACGCGGCTGGAGTGGGTCGCGGTCGATCACTGGAACACCGACAACCCGCATACCCACGTCGTGCTGCGCGGCAAGGACGACACCGGCAAAGACCTCATCATCTCGCAGGACTACATCACGCGCGGCATGCGCGAACGCGCCGCTGAACTCGCCACCGAATGGCTGGGGCCGCGCACCGAGCTGGAGATCCAGCGCGTCATGCAGCGCGAAGTGGAACAGGAGCGGTGGACGGGGCTGGATCGCAGCTTGCAGCGCGAAGCGGTGGACGGCCTGGTGCAGGTCGAACGCTTCAACGAACCCCGGCTGCAACGCCAGCGCCTGCTGCTGGTCGGGCGCCTGCAACGCTTGCAGCGCATGGGGCTGGTCACCGAAACCCGGCCCGGCGTGTGGGCCGTCCACACCGAGGCTGAAGCCACACTGCGCGCGATGGGCGAGCGCGGCGACATCATCCGCACCATGCAGCGAGTGATCGGCGGCACACAGCGCGAGCTGGCGGTGTTCGAGCCCGGCGAGAAGGCGCGACCGATCATCGGCCGCGTCGCCGCCAAGGGCCTGGTCGACGAGCTGTACGACAAGGGCTACCTGGTGGTCGACGGCATCGACGGCAAGGCGCACTACGTCGCGCTGCCGGCCAGGACCGAGTTGGCGCCGTACCCGGTCGGTGCCGTCGTCGAAGCCCGGGGCGCCGGCGAAGTCCGTGCCGCCGATCGCAACATCGCCGCGCTGGCCACCGATGGCCTGTACCGCACTGATCATCACCTGACCGTCGCCACGGCACAGGCCGCACCCGGCCGCGACCCCGCCGAGGTGGTGGGGACCCACGTGCGCCGGCTGGAAGCCCTGCGCCGCGCCGGCATCGTGGAGCGCCTGGGCGAAGGCATCTGGCAAGTGCCTGCCGACCTGCCCGAGCAGGGCCGACAGTACGACGCGCAACGCGCCGGCGGCGTGGTGGTGGAGCTGAAATCGCATCTGCCCATCGAGCGGCAGGCTCGCGTGATCGGCGCCACCTGGCTGGACCAGCAGTTGATCGGCGGTGGTGAGGGGCTGGGCGAGCTGGGCTTTGGTGGTGACGTGCGCCAGGCGCTCCAGCAGCGCGCCGACTTCCTCGCCGAACAGGGTCTCGCCGAGCGGCGAGGCGAGCGCGTGATTCTGGCTCGCAACCTGCTGGCGACGCTGCGCAACCGCGACCTAGCCCAGGCGGCGCAGAACATCGCGGCCGAAACCGGCCTGGAGCACCGTGCGGTAGGTGATGGCGAGCGCGTCAGTGGCGTCTACCGCCGCAGCGTAATGCTGGCCAGCGGACGCTTTGCGATGCTCGATGACGGCAAGGGTTTCAGCCTGGTGCCCTGGAAGCCGGTGCTGGATCACCGGCTTGGACAGTCAGTGGCTGCGACGATACGTGGAACCAGTGTGTCTTGGGAGTTCGGGAAACAGCGCCGCCTGGCGATTTGAAACAAAGCTTGGTCAGGCGCCGTCTTTACGCAATTATTTAACGCACCGTTATTTTGTCTTTAGCCTTCATATAACGCGCGGCAACAAGATGTTGAACCGCGTCCGCGCGTCGTCGGATTCGACACCGACCTTGCCTCCGTGCGCCTCGACAATCGACTTGACAATGGCAAGCCCCAGCCCGGCACCATCACCCTTGCGTTGTCGAGACGGGTCGCCGCGGTAGAAACGATTGAAAAGCCTTGGCAGCTCCTCCGCCGAAATCTTCTCGCCAGGATTTTCGACGCTGATGGTGGTGGTTTGCTCATTCTGGGACAGCGTCACGGTAACGGTTTCCCCGCGTGGCGTGTAGCGGATCGCGTTAGAGAGAAGATTGCTGAGTGCGCGGCGAAGCATCTCCTGATCAGCCCGTATCGGTGCTGCTCGTCCCTTGAGCTGCGACGAGACGCCTTGATCTTCCACCCAGGCCTCGAAATACTCGAACAAGCCCTGGATCGTTTCGGTGAGATTCACGGTCTCCAGATGGAGATCGGCTGGAGCGCTCTCGGTCTGCGCGAGAAACAGCATGTCGTTGATCATCCGGTTCAGGCGTCCGAATTCCTCTAGGTTCGAGTAGAGAATTTCCCGGTACTCATCGGCGGAACGGGCCTGACCCACTGCCACTTCCGTCTGCGTGGTCAAATTGGTAACTGGCGTACGCAGTTCATGGGCGATGTCGGCGGAAACATTGGCCAGTTGGGCGTATCCCTCCTCGATACGCCCGAGCATGGCGTTGAATGAGGAGATGGTCTCTTCCAGTTCGATCGGCACTTCCTTCGGGTCCAATCGCATGTACAACTTGGAAGAAGTAATCGCTCGAATCTTCTTGTTGGCCCTGCGGATCGGCTTGTGTCCCCAGCGAACTGCACCCCAGGCCACCAGGATCGCAATGCACATGACGACGCAGACCGTCCACCACTGGATGCGTTTAAAACTGCTGATGAATGTGAGGTGGTGATCGATATCCATCGCAACGGCTATCGTGTACCTCTCACCCAAAGCGTCATCGCCGCCGATCTGTAAAACGGCACCGCGATAGTGCGTCCCGTTTTCTTCCCATACCGACATTTCCTGCGCACTTGCGAGATCGATAGGACGCTCATTTGCGGTAAAGCGTGCCAGATCGGGACTACCCCTGGGGGCATAGAGTGTTTCTCCAGCAGCATTGGCTACATAGTAGTAGACCCCATGGTGCCCGCGGACTGCACGCTGCAAGGCCTGCGCATCGCTATTGTCATGCGCCTCACCTAGCGCCCGTATCACCGAACTGGCTATCACCCTCAATTCTTCTTCATCCATCTCGGCGAAGTGCTGATCCAACGATCTAACACTGATCCAGTTGAATATCAGGAATACCAGCAGCATCGCGACGCCGACTAACCCGGTCACCCGCGACGCGAGTGACGCTGGACGATGAGTGATAGCAGGTCTATTCGTCATCCGGGATATCCAGCGTATAGCCCATGCCCCGAACGGTATGAATGAGCTTGGGTTCGAAGTCATCGTCGATCTTTGCCCGCAGCCGACGAATCGCGACATCGATCACATTGGTGTCGCTGTCGAAGTTCATGTCCCAAACTTGGGACGCGATCAGCGAACGCGGTAAAACTTCTCCCTGACGACGCGCCAACAACTCAAGCAGCGCGAATTCCTTGTTAGTCAGATTGATGCGCCGTCCGCCACGGATCGCACGCCGCCGCGCCATGTCCAGTTCGAGATCCACGATCTGCATGCGGTCGTGATGGGCAGGCATGGCGCCGCGACGCAGCAGAGTGCGCACGCGAGCGAGCAGCTCGGCAAAGACGAACGGCTTAATCAGATAATCGTCAGCACCCAGCTCCAGCCCCTGGACGCGATCATCCACATGTCCACGTGCGGTCAGGAACAACACCGGAACCTGGTTGCCCGCCGCTCTGACCGACTGCAGGATGCGCCAGCCGTCTATATCAGGAAGCATGACATCGAGCATGATCAGGTCGTAGGCTTCCGTCATCGCCATGTGGTGACCATCGAGCCCGTTGCGCGCCAGATCGACTACAAACCCCGCTTCCATAAGGCCCTGACGAACATAGTCCGCCGTTTTGTTCTCGTCTTCGACAACCAGTAGTTTCATCGTTGCGTTGCTCATGCGGCGCCCGGCCCCTCATGACAGGTGAATCGAGCAGGTGGCTTTCAACTAGCACTCTATCTGACCGGACCTGCCAGAAAGATGACGCATAGATTACAAAAATGTAATCTTCATGTCACCAGAACGACAGTAACAGCTCCATAGGATGACTACTGAAACTGGCGTGAACTCCGCCTTCAGACGCCGCGACCATCGATGTCTCCTATGAGCAGTCAATTGGCTAAGAAGGTGGCTTCGCCGAGCAGCACGGATGCGCGCCGGCCTACATCGACAAATGGCCGTGTGGTATTCCTTAAGCTGATGGGAACGGGGCACTGAGCAACCAGAGAAAGGGATCCGATATGGCGCACACTTCACACACGACTGATGATGGCCACGGGAAAGGAACACATCGACCCTACCTGATGTTCTGGATCAACATGGGCCTTGCCCTGATCGTCATGTATATCGTCATGTTTTCGATGATCGACGGCATGCACGACTTCCGGAACAATCTCAACATGTTCTATATGGCGATGACGATGTGGGCGCCTATGGGAATTTTCATGCTCGCAACGATGCCGCACATGTTTCCGAGGAAGGGCCTTAACCTCGCGCTCTATGTACTTTTTGCCGTTTTAACGGTCGGATCGCTTACCGCGACGCGTGCACAAACTCTCATTGATGATCGCCAGTTCATTGATTCGATGATCCCACATCACTCCGGCGCGATCCTGATGTGCCGCGAAGCCGATCTTAATGACGCGGAGCTTGTTGACCTTTGCACTGAAATCATGAGCGCGCAGCGATCGGAAATCGATCAGATGGAGCGAATTAGAACGCGCCTGGGTGGATGAGCATCACGCTCACCGCAGTAGGGGCCCGGTCAATTTTGGCGCAGGCTTTCCCGATGGCGAGAATTAGGTTCGAATTCCGTCCGAGGTGGCAGGCAAGTCGGTGGTTCAGTGGGCAGATCCTCGGTAGACCTTTCGTCGCCTCGCGATCACGATCTATATCTATTCGACCGGAACGATTTGAGTAATGGCCGCATCCATTCCCTTAGATTCGAAGTCAAACCGCACCGTCTGCCCCACCTGTACCGAGGCGACTTGCTCGGGCGTAGCCCGGAATCCCATGGTCATCGCCGGCCACTGCAGCGATGGCACCGGCTCGTGGGCAATCGTGATCTTCCCCGCCGCAGCGTCGATGGCTTCGATGGTCCCGGTTGCCGAGGCCTTCGTGGCCGTTGCGGCTTCATCCGCCCTGGCACCGGCGTCGCCAGCCATCTGCATTGGCTCGGAACCACGCTGTCCCGTATCCGCTGCCTCGTCGGGCGTCTCCGAGCAGCCGACCAGTAAAGTGGCAGTTAGCAAGAGTATGTGAATTTTCATAACGTAGTTCTCCAAAGAACATCGACTGCGGATTTGTTCGCAACGGCATTGCAGCCGACATGCCGTAGCAATTGCGAAATCGGTGATGAGTGATTGTCAGACCCTGTGTCACGTCATGGCGATGCCCTCCCTTGACTGACGGTGCTTCAGGGCTCGACCGCGCAACAATCGGTAGGCCGCCGGAATGACCAGCATCGAGAGCAGCGGAGCGGTCACCATGCCGCCGATCATCGGGGCAGCGATGCGCTGCATGACTTCCGAGCCGGCACCGCTGCCGATGAACAAGGGAAAGAGTGCGGCGAGGATCACCGCAATGGTCATAGCCTTGGGACGCACGCGGAGCACCGCACCTTCGCGGATCGCCGCGTCCAACGTGGTGATCGTTTCCGGTTCGCCCTGCGCCAGGCGGCGCTCCCAGGCCTGGCGCAGATACAGCAGCATGATCACACCGAACTCGGCCGCGACGCCGGCCAGGGCGATGAAGCCGATCAACGTGGCGACGGATACCGCATGACCCAGCATCCAGATCAGCCACAAGCCACCGACCAAGGCCAGCGGCAGGCTGAGCATGATGATGGCCGCTTCGTCAAAGCGTCGGAACACCAGATAGATCAGCAGGAAGATGATGGCCAGCGTGGCGGGCACCACCCATTTCAGCCTTTCCAAGGCGCGCTCCAGGTACTCGTATTGGCCCGACCAGGCAAGGCCGTAACCGGGCGGCAGCTCGACCTCCTGCGCCATGCGCTGCTGCAGATCGACCACCACGGAACCCAAGTCGCGATCGACGACATCAACGAAAACATAGCCCACCAAACGTCCGTTCTCGCTCTTGAGCATGGGCGGTCCCGGGCTCAGCGACAGGTCCGCGACCTGACCCAAGGTCACTTGCGCACCGCCAGCGGCGACGATCGGCAACTGTGACAAGGCGGCCAGCGAATCGCGTTGCGCGCGCGGATAGCGCACCACGATCGGGTAGCGCTCACGGCCCTCGATGGTTTCGCCGATCGGATCGCCACCCACGATGGTCGACACCAGCCGTTGCAGGTCCGCCTGACTCAACCCGTACCGCGCAGCGTCGCCAGGTCGGATGCCGACATCGATATAGCGCCCACCAGTGATACGTTCCGCCAAAGCTGACCGCACGCCCGGCACCGTCCTGGCGACGCGCTCGACCTCGTTGCTGATCTCCTCGATGACTCTCGTATCGGGTCCGGAGACCTTGATCCCGATCGGACTCTTGATGCCGGTGGCAAGCATGTCGATGCGGTTGCGGATCGGCGGCACCCACAGGTTGGTGAGCCCCGGCACATTCACCGCTGCGTCGAGTTCCTCTCGCAGCTTTGTCATCGTCATGCCGGGCCGCCATTGATCGCGCGGCTTGAAGGTGACGGTGGTCTCGAACATCTCCATCGGAGCGGGATCAGTCGCGGTGTCAGCGCGTCCCGCCTTGCCGAAGACGTGCGCGACTTCGGGCACCGTCTTGATCATTCGGTCGCTCTGCTGGAGCAGCTCCGCGGCCTTGCCTGCCGACAAACCGGGCAGCGCGGTCGGCATGTATAGCAGGGTGCCCTCGTCCAGCGGGGGCATGAATTCGCTGCCGAGGCGGCTCAGTGGAATCAGTGTGAGCATCAACAGCAGGCCACCCAGGACCAGGGTCAGGCGCGGGAAGCGCAGCACCCATTCCACCAGCGGTCTGTAGCCGGCGATAAGGACGCGATTCAGCGGGTTTTCCCTCTCCGACCGGATTCGTCCGCGGATCAGATAACCCATCAACACCGGGATCAGCGTGATCGACAGGCCAGCGGCCGCCGCCATCGCATAGGTCTTGGTGTAGGCCAGCGGCGCGAATAACCGGCCTTCCTGCGCCTGCAGCGCAAACACCGGCACGAACGAAAGAGTGATCACGAGCAGACTGACGAACAGCGCTGGACCGACTTCGATGGCGGACTCGGTGATCAACTTCCAGCGCTCCTCACCTTCGGGCTCGCATCCCTGCACACGCTGTCGATGTTCCAGATGTTTGTGCGCGTTCTCGATCATCACCACGGCGGCGTCCACCATAGCGCCGATGGCGATCGCGATGCCCCCCAGCGACAGCAGGTTGGCGCTGATGCCCTGGTAACGCATGACGATGAAGGCCGCCAATATGCCTAACGGCAAGGTAATGACCGCCACCAGCGCTGAACGCAGGTGCCAGAGAAAAAGCACGCAGATCAGCGCGACCGCAACGAATTCCTGTCCCAGCTTGAAGCTGAGATTGCGTACCGCTTCATGGATGAGTTCGGAGCGGTCGTAAACCGGGACGATTTCGACGCCAGCGGGCAGGCTGGTCTGCAACTGCTCCAGACGTGCCTTCACCGCATCAATCGCCCGCAACGCATCCTTGCCGGTTCGCAGCACCACTATGCCGCCAGCAACTTCACCTTGACCATCCAGCTCGGCGATGCCACGGCGAAAGGTCGGGCCACGTCGCACCGTGGCGACTTCGCCCAGCAGCACCGGCACGCCATCGGTCATGATCGGAACCTGCTCGAATGCCTCCTGGCTGCGCAGGTAGCCCTCGCTGCGCACCATCAGCTCGGCTTCGCCCTGTTCGATGACCGAGCCGCCCGTAGCGCCATTGGCAGCCTGGACCGCATCGATCAGCCGGGCCACCGTCAGTCCGCGCGCGGCCAACGCCTGCGGGTCTGGCACGATCTGCCAGGCGCGGACCATACCGCCGACGCTGGCGACCTCGGCGACGTCCGGGACAGTCATGAGTTCATAGCGCAGGAACCAGTCCTGCATTGCCCGCAACTGTCCCAGGTCATGTTGGCCGGTTCGGTCAACCAGCGCGTACTGGTAAATCCACCCGAGGCCGGTGGCATCAGGCCCCAATGCCGGGCTGACGCTTTCCGGCAAGCGATCGCGTACCTGGCTCAGATACTCCAGCACCCGCGAACGCGCCCAATACAGGTCGGTGTCGTCGTCGAACAGCACGTAGACGAACGAGTCGCCGAAGAAGGAGAAACCGCGCACGGCTCGTACACCCGGCACCGATAGCATGGTGGTCGCCAGCGGGTAAGTCACCTGATCCTCGATAATGTGCGGCGTTTGGCCGCTCCACTCGGTCTGGATAATGACCTGGGTATCGGACAGGTCGGGCAGCGCGTCCAACGGCGTGTGCTGCACCGACCACAGTCCCGCAATCGCAAGCGACACCGCACCGATGAGCACAAGCGCCCGGTTGGCGACAGCGCCGCGAATGATCCGGGCGATCATGGCCGGTTCTCCGTCGCATCGGGCAGTGCGGGTGCGGCGGGCGTTGGAGCCCCCAACCGCTGCAACGCACCCGACAGACTGGCTTCCGAATCAATCAGGAACTGGCCTGACGTGACAATGTGCTCGCCGCCCTGAAGACCTTCAAGGATTTCAATACGGCCACCGCCGCTGCGGCCGGTCCGCACTCGCACCGGCTCGAAGCCGCCATCGGAACGCATCACGATCACCCGGCTGTCGCTACCTGTGGCGATGAGCGCGTCGGCCGGTATCAGCGGCACCTGCTCACCCCCGGCGGATTGCAAGGTCAACTCGGCGAACATGCCGGGCACCAGTCGACCGTCCGGGTTGTGCAGCACGATGCGAGCCCATTGAGTGCGACTGGTAGGCTCGATCTGCGGCAGCAGGGCTTCGACATCTCCCGCGAAGCGCCGCCCAGGCACCGCGCTGACGGTAGCTTCGACCTTCGTCCCCGGACCGATGCCGACAACGCGTGCCTGTGGGATCGCCGCTTCCAGCCACACCGTGGACGTACCGTTGACGCGAAAAAGCGGCATACCGGCCGTAGCGGCCTGACCTTCGCGCACCAGCACTTCTCTGACGACACCATCGCTCGGTGCGAGCAGCGTCACACTGCCATCGCGATTCAAGCGAACGTCGGACAGCCCTAGCAGTTGCAGTCGCTGCATGGCCGCCGTGTGCAGACTTTTTGCCGCTGCCGAGCCCGCCTCTTCCAGAGCCTGTGCCTCGGCGACCGCACTACTCCAGGCCGGGGCCAGTATGGTCGCAAGCGGTTGGCCGCGGCGTACGGATTCGAAAGGCGCCTTGACGTGTAGCTGCGGTGATGATCGCATCGACGCGCGCACTGACCACCGACTCCTGTCGTAAATCCCATGTCAGAGTGGCCGTTGCGCGAAGGGGGTCTGTCAGTTGGCCAACTTCGACTACAGCGGTGCGGATACCGACGTTCTGCTGTACGCCCGGATCAATGCGCACGCCCGCAGTCGCAGTCTGGTCGGCATACCTCGGCACCAGTTGCATGTCCATGAATGGCGACTTGCCTGGCTGGTCGAAGTGCTGGTCCGGCACCATCGGGTCGTACCAGTACAGCACTTGGCGCTCCTGTGGCGCGGGCACGGCGGGTTGCAACACTTCTGCGTGGGTATCGGCATGTCGTTGCCCCCACCAGTAGCCGCCGCCGATGCCGATGATCAACAGCCCCAGAGCCGAGGCAACGAGTCCAGCCCGGATCATGATGCGATTCATGGCATGGTCTCCGTGACGGGCAGCAGGTAGGCGAGCCAGGCCCAGGTCCGGCCAAGTTCGGTGATGTGACGGGTATGCTCAATATGGAGTTCTATCTCGTCACGGCGTGCATCGAGCCAGGGTTGCAGCGCACCGCCACCACCGTAGCCCGCGATAGCCGCCTGCGTCCTGTCGTGAGCCAGCGGCAGGAGTTCCTGTTCCTTGCGCGCGACCTGGCGTTTGAGTCCGTTCCATTCGGCCAGGGCGCGATGCACAGCCTCGACCTGCATGCGGCGAGCCTCTTCATGGGAAGCGGCCACGGCATCCCGTTCGGCGCGGCGCGCTGCGATGCCACGGTCTTGCCGGTTGGCTGCGAACAACGGCAAGTCCACAGAGATTTCCAGCATCAGCAGATCGCTGCGTGATCTGTCGCGCTGTCCGTAAGATGCGGCAAGGCGCCAGTCTGGACGTTTCTCCGCTGCGGCCAGCGCCAACTCGGCTTCGGCGACCGCCTCGCGCGAACGCCAGGGCAGCAACGGTCCCTGGCGTTCGACCGATGCCAGCAGCGTAACGGCATCGACGGGCAGCGTCGCCAGGTCCGGTGGCGCGCCGACCGTACCGACCTCCATCGGATCGGCCCCTAACCAACGAGCGAGCGTGCCACGAGCCGCCTCCACCTCGGCACGTGCTGCGTCGATGCGATTCTCCAGATCGAGCCCGGCAGCTTGCACAGCCAGAGCTTCGGCAGCGGTGCCGACACCGCTGGCCAGACGGACCTCGGCCAGTCGGATGGCCAATGCCGACTGCTCTCGCTGGGACGTCAGCACCTCTTGCTCACGCTCAGCGGCCCACAGGGCAATCCAAGCGCCTGCGGCGACCTGGCGCACCGCCAGTTGCTCGGCGGTGGACAGCGCCTCGGCTTGCTCGATACCGCGATCCGCCATGGCTTGGCGAGCTTGTCGCTTGGCGCGCGCCGGAAATTCCTGCATCAGGCCGATTCGCTTCATAGTCATGTCCTCAGCGCGCCAATCGAAGGCTTGGGCGCCGGTGACCGGCCAGTTGTCGAGGCCGAAAGTCAGCCTGGGATCGGGCAGCGCGGCTGCGCGAACGGCTTCTTCGCGCGCGGCCTGGGTTTGCGATTGCCGCGCGTTGAGCATGGGAGCACGCTCGACAGCCAACGCAGCGTCTCATCAAACGATACGCCCCTCGACGGGGCTGCTTCAGTGATAGGAGGTAAAGGATGAGAGGGCGAGTAGCAGCGCCGCCCAATAGCGAAAGTTGCACCAGTAGGACAATGGAGCAACGGGAACAAAATGGACATAAGACCTCCGAACACGCAGAAACGAATGCGCTGCCATTGCACGGCAGCAAGCGTGGCGCGATATCGCTGTTTCTACAGCGTCTACCGCGCGCGGCGCAGTACTGCCCAAACGCTCACATGCCTCACCGAATGTCAGGAGAATGAAACAATCTGCCAACGACGTACTGCACTGGACGGCGAGCGAACGTGCATCCCGACATTCAATGAGGAACAGCAGGTAATCGTTGATGCATGTTCAAGATGACAGCCATAGCAGACTTCGCGGGCGCGACATTTTTCCGACTACCCCCATCCCATGCGCAGCGGCATCCATATGGCCATTGCAATCATGATGAGATTCTCCGTAAGAGAGACGAAGCCCAGTGGCACATTGCTGTTGCCGCCCACGCAAGCGCATTTGAGCTTGCGCTTGTCGATGTAGACCGCCTTAAATACCGAAACGGTGCCTACCGTGCCGATGAACAGAGCCAGGGGCGATGCGACCCACATCAGGGCTCCGGCCAGCATCAGAACTCCCGCCAGCGTCTCGCCGAAGGCATAGAAATACGCATAGGGCACATAGCGACGCGCCAGAAGATCGTAGTTGAGGAACATGGTCGAGAAACTTTCGACGTTCTGGAGTTTCTGCACACCGAGCAAGCACATGGCAACGGCAATTGACGCTTCGACGGCATGGATGCTGAACACAGTTCCGGAGGCGAACCAGCTCACCGCAAACCCCATCAGGAGCGCAACGCTGAACAGCGCAATAATCGGCTGGTAGGTCGTCTCGTCCTTCCCCCGCAGTCGTTTGCCGAAGTGTTTGCGCGTATCGTCATAGCCGCCGATCCGCTCGCCTCCGATGAAAACTTGCGGTGTGGTCTTGACATCATGCTCCTGCATGAAGCGATCGGCTTCCTCCCGCGTCGTCAGCAGATGGTCTTCGACCGAGAAACCCTGTCGTTCAAGGAACGACTTCGTCTTCAAACCGTACGGACACAAATGATCGCTCGTTGCCAGGCGATAGAGCGATGCCGTCGTACCGCCGCTCCGGCTCGGAACAGTCTGCTTTGTCATGGTGGTTCTCCTCTTAGAACCAGATGCGGACGCCCGCGACGACGCGCGTGTCCTCGATGTCGTCGCGCTGTTCGCGTCGGTAGTCGGCGGTGCCGCCGTAGGCGCGCTCCCACACCACGCCGATGTAGGGCGCGAACTGACGATGGAACTCGTAGCGCAGGCGGAAACCGGCCTCCAACGTGCTCAGGCCGCTACCGATGCCGCGCTCCCGATCGTCCTGCCCCCACACTTCGGCCTCGACCAGCCACGTCCCGATCAGGCGGTTGGTGAACAGCGTCTCGTACTCGGCCTCAAGCCCGAGACCGGTCTGGCCCGATTCGCCGAGGTAGGCGGTCGCCTCGACTTCGAACATGTACGGCGCCAAGCCCATCACACCGACGGCAGCAAAGGTTTGCGACGGCCCTTCCCCAAAGTCGTGGCGAACACCGGCGACGAGGTCCCACCACCGCGCGATCGCGCGGCCATAAAGCACTTCGACATCGGCCGACTTGTTACTGCCGTCGATCGACTCGCCCTCGCTGCGCACCCATACGCGGTCCAGGTCGGTGCCGACCCAGCCGCTGCCTTCCCAGCCGATCGCGTTGCCCTCGTCCGCGTCCCAGGTTTCGAGCCGGTTGAGCAGCGCGAACCAGTTTATGCCGTCGTCGTGCACAGTGTGTCCGGCGACGTCGGGGAATGCCGCCGCGCGATCGGAATCGGTCACCGCCGGAATCGGTTCGCGCGGTGCGGCGTTCGCCGGCAGGTCTTGTCCTTGCATGCCGGCATGTTCTTCCGCCGTCATGCTTTCCATGTCGTGGCCCATGGCGGAGTGATCCATTTCCTCGGTTGGCTCGTCGGGCGGCATGTCATGACCCATTGCCGAGTGGTCTATCGCCTCCGTGGGCGACATGTCGTGACCCATTGCGGCATGGTCGACCGGTGTGGCTTGGGCCGGGGCCGGCCTGGAGGTGGGCTTTGGCTTGGAATTTGGCGCCGGCATGACATGGCCGGCATGCGGATCGACCGCTGGCTTTGGCGCGGCGGTCGGAGCTGTAGACGGCTGCGGTTCGGGCTTGCGGGCCGCCGGCGCGGGTTCCGGTGCCGGCATCTGCATCTTCGAATGATCCATTTCCTGTGCGAAGGCTGGCGCGGACACCCCGCCCAGCACGAT
This sequence comes from uncultured Gammaproteobacteria bacterium, assembly GCA_963729605.1. Classification (GTDB taxonomy): domain Bacteria; phylum Pseudomonadota; class Gammaproteobacteria; order DRLM01; family DRLM01; genus CAKKSB01. Next base: position 920,612 of record CAVSNY010000007.1, read on the forward strand.
CGCGATCGCAACACCGAGTGCGCGCGTGCGTGTGATTGAAGGTATCGACTTCATGATGTTCATTCCTCTATCCGCACTTCGCGGAACATGCCGGCTTCCATGTGGTACAGCAGGTGGCAGTGATACGCCCAGCGTCCGAGCGCGTCGGCGCGCACGCGGTAGCTGCGTTTGCTGCCGGGCGGCATGTCGATGGTGTGCTTGCGCACCTGGAAGTTGCCATCGGCGTCCTCCAGGTCGCTCCACACGCCGTGCAGGTGGATTGGGTGGGTCATCATCGTGTCGTTGACCAGTACGATGCGCACGCGCTCGCCATACTTGAGCACCAGCGGTTCGGCCGACGAGAACTTGATGCCGTCGAACGACCACGCGAAGCGTTCCATGTGGCCGGTCAGGTGCAACTCGATGGTGCGGCCGGGCTCACGCCCGTCGGGGTCAGGAAAGGTACTTTTCAGATCGGCGTAAGTCAGCACCCGACGACCGTTGTCGCGCAGGCCGATGCCGGGGTCATCGAGCTTCGCGGTCGGCGCCATGGTCTGCATGTCGACCAGTGGGTTGTTGCTCTCGCTGGCGGGGTGCTGTTGCATGCCGCCTGCGCCATGGTCCATGCCGGCCATGGCGCCGCCGGCCATCGCGGACATGTCGTGACCGCTGTGGTCCATGCCTTCCATGGAACTGTTTTCCATCGAGCCGCCTGACATCGACGACATGTCGTGACCACCACCGCCCATGCCGCCATGACCCATGTCGTCCATGGTCAGGATCGGTTTCGGATCGACTGCGGGCACCGGCGCGCGCAGGCCTTCGCGCACCGCGAGGGTGCCGCTGACGTAACCGGTGCGGCCCATATCCTGCGCGAAGATCGTGAAGGCATCCTGGCCGGTGGGCTCCACGATCACATCGAACGTCTCGGCGGTTGCGATGCGGAACTCGTCGACCGACACCGGGCGCACGTACTGGCCATCGGCGGCGACCACGGTCATCTTCAGACCCGGGATGCGCACGTCGAAATGGGTCATCGCCGAGCCATTGATGAAGCGCAACCGCACCTTTTCACCGGACTGGAAAATCCCCGTCCAGTTGCCCAGCGCGGTGGTGCCGTTCAACAGGTAGGTGTAGGTGTTACCGTTGACGTCCGACAGGTCGGTCGGGGTCATCCGCATCTCGCCCCACGCCTTGCGGTGCCGCAGAGTGGCTGCCAGACCTTGTTCCTTCACGTCATCGATCCAGTCGCCGACCGTGAGCTTGGCGAAGTTGTCGTAGTCCGATGCCTTTTTGAGCCGCGCGAACAGATCCGTGGGGTCCAGATCGGTCCAGTCCGACAGCAGTACGACATAGTCGCGGTCGTAGGTGAAGGGCTCTGGCTCCAGCGGATCGATCACGATCGCGCCGTAAACGCCGGCCTGTTCCTGGAACCCGGAATGGCTGTGGTACCAGTAAGTACCGTTCTGGATCACGTCGAAACGGTACGGGTACGTTTCACCGCGATTGATGCCGTCGAAACTCAGGCCCGGCACGCCATCCATGTTGGCCGGCAACAGGATGCCGTGCCAGTGGATCGAGGTCTGGTGGCCGTGGATCGAGTCGGCCGGCAGTTTGTTGGATACCCGCAGATTGACCGTGTCGCCCTCGCGCCAGCGCAGCAGTGGTGCCGGCACCGATCCATTCACAGTAATGCCGGTACGGGTGGCGCCAGTGAAGTTCAGCGGTGTTTCGCCGATCGAGAGGTCGAATTCGGTGCCTGCCAGCACCGTCTTCTGCCCGTGCGATTGCAGCGCCCACACAGGTTTGGGCCACAGCCCGAGACCGAACAGCGCGCCGCCAGCTGCCAGCCCGTGGACAAACTGCCGCCGTGATAGCGCGAACTTTTCCTCGGCACCTGAACCGAAAGGTCTGGATGACATGAATGATCTCCGATGATCGGTATGGATTGACCTCTGTGGCAGAGCACGCGAATCACTGCGGCACATGCCATCGGGTGTCTGCTGCACCCGACGTCGCTATGGCGGAAGGAGCCAATTCAGAGCATGCCGGATGTGGCAACCCGCAGCGGCTGCCATTCCCGGGGCCTTTCTGAACAGGCATCACATAGCGCACCGCCATAGAGCCACGTCTGTAGAACTCGCGGCATCCAACATAGGCGATGGTCACTGTCGCCGAGATGACTCATTCATTACATTTGCGTCATCCAATAGTCATTTTTGGATGATCTTGAGGCTATGGGCTCTTGGTAGGCCTGATCGCTGTCGGCAGGATCGCGGCACAAACCAGTATCGTGGTGATGCGTCATCTTGTTGACCACACCTACCGTAACGTGCGGGAACAGAGTCGCCTGCGATCCGCTAGAACGTGGATGCGGCCATGATCGACGGCACCCTGAAATGTCTGTGCTTGATGCTGATGACCGTGGTGGCTTCCACCTTCGGATTGATGCCTCTGCCGTGGAAGCCGAACGTCAGTGCCGACATGTAGGCGCGCATCGCGAAGCCTGTCGTGGGCGGGATGTGGTTCTCCATGTTCCTGACTCTACTGCGGCCTTTGCCATCTGGTGTCACTGGCAGCTCAGCCACTCCCCGGCCCGAGTAGGCGATCGCAAAGCAAGTCTTGCTGTGTGGAGCCCGCACAGATGACAAATCAATGACGTAAATGTAACGCGCGGGTCATTTTCCTGACAGCCCAGCTCTTTAGCATTGGTATGAAGACGCATGGTGCATTTTAGGACCTCGAATCACACCCGAGCGCCATGAATCCCCCCTGTACCGACAATTAAAGAGTCACGGAGCCGAGCATGATGAATGTCTCTATCAAATACCGCGTCTGGTTGGCGGGCCTGTTTCTGTCGTCCATGCTCGGTACTAATGTGGCAACCGCATCGGAGCTGAGCGCAGAAGTCTGGAAAGACCCCAGCTGTGGCTGCTGCAACGAATGGGTCCAGCATCTTGAAGAAGTGGGCATCCAAGTCCGCACTTTCAATATCGGCAACACCGCTATACGGGAACAGTTTGGCATCGCAAGACAGTTTGGCTCCTGTCATACCGCCAGAATCGGCGGCTATGCCATCGAAGGCCATGTACCCGCTGCCGATATCAAACGTCTCCTGAAAGAAAAGCCCGAGGCGATCGGCCTGGCCGTACCAGGTATGCCGATCGGGTCACCTGGCATGGACGGCCCGCTCTATGGCGACCGCAAAGACCCCTACGACGTTCTGCTGATCCATGTCGATGGCAGCACCAGCGTCTATCAAGCCTATCGCTGATCGATGCGATGAAACGGCCAATGTCCCGCTTCGGGATCAAGAGGAGAACACAATCATGAACACAGTGGATCTCGACGTCCAGGGCATGAGCTGCGGCTCATGTATCGCGAAAGTCACCGATGCGCTGAAAGAGCTGCCGGGAGTCGATGCCGTGGAAGTGCATTTGGCCACCGGCCGCGTTCAAGTTCGAGGCAACTTCGATCAAGGCAATGATCCGCTGCTGTCGACGTTGCAACAGGCCGGGTATCCCGCGCGTCTGGCAAGCGGCGACACCCTGTCCAGCCAATCAACAGAAGGCGGCGGCCGAAGTTGCTGCAGCCGAAATTCTTAAACATAGGAAGAGGTGTAATGCACATGAACCGTACTACTCAATTTCGCTCTCTGATTGTTGGTGCCTGTCTTGCGACCGGCTTACTGATCACATCGGTCGCTCAGGCCCATATCTCCCTCGTCAAATCCATACCGACGGCCGATGCTGTTGTCACGACACCGCAGCAGATCGATCTCGTCTTCAGTGAACAGCTTGTACTTCGCGCCTCGCGCTTGGAGCTGAGCGTCATAAAGGACGGTGGGGCCGCGGAGAAAGTCGAGCACATCGACGTTGAACTCATCAACGACGGCAAGACGCTGCGCGCTACGTTGCATAACCCCCTCGGAGTAGGCGTCTACCAGGTGCAATGGCGCGCCGTCGGTGATGACAACCATCCGATGACTGGCGAATACAGCTTCACCATCAAATGAGCGGGCGCCAACATCATGTCCAGTCTTCCCGACTACACGCTTCGGTTCATGCAGTACCTGGACTTGATGCTGCTGTTCGGATTGCCGCTATTCGCGTGGTACGGTCCGGCCGCCTCAACGACCAGCGGCGATAAGCACCCACCCCTGCCCAGATGGGCCTTGACCCAGGGGCTCCTGATCTGTGGGGTGCTCGGCTTGGCGCTGGCGGGCATTGAGATTGTGCGCAGCACGGCTGGCATCATGGGGGTCGCGGTTTCCGATCTGGCGCGGGACGACTTGGCCTGGTATCTGTTCGACACCCCCGCTGGGCGCGCCGGGCTGACGCGAGCATTCCTGCTGGTTCTGCTGCTTGCTGTACTCGGCTGGCAGTCGCAGCGCGCCGAGCGCCCATTCCCCATTCGGCGAGTGACCCTACTGGCCGGCGTGGCGCTGGTCAGCCTGGCGTGGAATGGACATGCTGCCAGTGGCGAGGGTGTGAGTGGTACGGTGCGGCTGGTGGCTGGTATGGCGCACCTGCTCGCTGCCGGCGGCTGGATCGGGGCCATCTTCGCCTTGCTGATTTTGTTCGTTCGTCACGGCAAGCCCGCCGCGGGTGAGGGCTTGCACATGCTGTGGCGGGCACTGCACACCTTTTCGCGGCCGGGCACGGTCTTCGTCGGCGTCCTGGTGGTGACCGGCATCTTTCACTACGGGGATCTGGTCGGCTGGTCCATCGCACCGCTGTTTCACAGCCGGCACGGTAACCTGATGCTGCTCAAGCTGGCGCTGTTCGCTGCGATGCTGGGCCTCGCCGCCCTGCATCGCTGGTGGTTGGTGCCCCGGCTCGAACGTGACATCCATACCGGCGTCCCCTCGCACTCTGCACAGCACCTGCGACTGAGTGTGACCATCGAGGCGACGATCGCGCTCCTGATTCTGGTAAGCGTAGCGGTACTCGGCACCCTTAGCCCTCATGGATGACAACACTTGGAGGCCAACAGGTGGACAACAACCAACCAGGGACTTTGTGCATGCCATGCACGAGTAATGAAGGGGCCTCATGGAGCTACGTCATTTACGGTGTTTCATCGCAGTTGCGAAAGAACTCCATTTCGCCCGCGCTGCCGAGCGGCTGCACATCGAACAGTCGCCGCTGTCACGCGCCATTAAGGAATTAGAAGAAGAACTCGGGGTTCGTCTGTTCGACAGGACGACCCGCAGCACGCGATTGACTCGCGCGGGGAAACTTTTCCTTGAGCATGTGCCACGTGTCTTTACCGCTCTGGAGCAGGCGCGCGGCAGCGTGAGGGCAGCGGCGGCCGGCTATCAGGGTCAACTGCGCATCGCGTTGTCCGATGGCATCACACCGCCGCGCTTCACTGCCTTGCTGGCGCAATGCCGACAGGACGAACCGGAGGTCGATATCCGGTTGTATGAGGTGCCGCTGTCGCAGCAGATCAGGGGATTGCACGACGATCTCTACGACGTAGGATTCGCGCAGTCCGCCGAGGTGGGTGAAAGCATCCTGGCCGAACCGGCCTGGAGTGATCCGCTGATGGTCGCCGTACCCGCACGGCATCCACTGCTGACGTACAAACGTATTCCGCTGGACGAAGTGCTGCGCTATCCGCTGGTGATGTGCGATCCGCAGTTATGCGAAGGCTATGGCCGGCAGATTGCGCGCATTCTTCGCACCGTGGACGCGGAACCGCTTGTCGCGGAACAAGTGGCGTCGCTGGACCTAATGTTGGCACTGGTGGCTGCAGGGTATGCACTGGCGTTGGTCGGAGCGTCGCAGCTCATCGCTTGCCGTAACGCCGACGTGATCGGCAGGCCCCTGGCGGGACGTTCCCCCATGCTGACCACCTATCTGCTGCGGCGAGATGTTGAGCCATCCGAAACCTTGAGCCGCTTCATTGATCGAGTCAGCCCGATTATCACGGACGCACCTTCGCACACCCCCGAATCCACGAAGGAGATCAACTCATGAGAATACTCACTGCGCTTTCGCTCACACTGGTGATGACCGCTTGCGGCGAATCGGCACCGACGGAGACGGTCGAGTCATTGGTCGCCAATCCAGAACGCCTGAAGGAACTGCGCGAACAATGCCGCGCCGACCGCGCCAAGCTCGGCGACGAGTTGTGCAACGCGGTTGCCGAGGCCACGCGCCAGCGCTTTATGGGGGATGGCGACGTGCCCCATACGCCGCCGACGGAAGAACCGAAGTTCTGATTCAGCGCTTCGCGCAAAAGAATTTCATCCCATTGCTACACACGCCGCAGCGCGCTGTCGTTCGCGGCGTTTCTCTTGTATACGCCCCAGAGATAAATATTGCGTTTTTGCCTCGAATTGTGCCGATAACAGTCTTTGACCGGCACTGATCCGGCACCGAACCTGACACCTGCGGCACTCGCTTTGCCGCTCAACGTGCAGGAGCTATTCGGAGGCCGTAATGCAGGCAACAGGCGTGCTGTTTGGTCAGGTGTTGACGGTGTTCGGCATTGTGATCGCCGGCGTGTGGACCGCCACACAATGGACCGCCGCAGCCTTGGGCTATCAGCTACGCCTGGGCGCGCCTTGGTTCGACTTCTTCGGCACGCCGGTCTATCACCCGTGGCGGTTGTTCGAGTGGTGGTTCTTCTTCGATGCCTACGCGCCCGACGTCTTCACCAAGCGGCGGCGCCATCGCCGGTTCCAGCGGCCTGGTCGCGGTGGTGGTCGCCATCGGCATGTCGGTGTGGCGCGCGCGGCAATCGCGCCTGGTCACGACCTACGGCTCGGCGCGCTGGGCCGACGCCGCTGACATCCGCAAGGCCAGATTGGCTCGGCCCGTCAGGCGTGTTTCTCGGCCTGCACGACGGCCGCTACCTGCGCCACGACGGTCCGGAGCACGTCATGGCCTTTGCGCCCACGCGCTCGGGCAAGGGCGTGGGCCTCGTCGTGCCGACCCTGCTGACCTGGCCCGGCTCGGCGGTCATCCACGACATCAAGGGCGAGAACTGGCAGCTCACCGCCGGCTGGCGCTCGCGCTTCTCGCATTGCCTGCTGTTCAATCCGACCGATCCGCGCTCCGCCGCCTACAACCCGCTGCTGGAAGTGCGTCGCGGCGCGCATGAAGTGCGCGACGTGCAGAACATCGCCGACATTCTGGTCGATCCCGAAGGCGCGCTGGAGCGGCGCAACCACTGGGAGAAGACCAGTCCACGCGCTGCTGGTCGGCGCCATCCTGCATGTGCTCTACGCCGGGCGAGGACAAGACGCTGCGCGGTGTGGCCAACTTCCTGTCCGATCCGGCGTGCCCGTTCGAGCTGACGCTGCACCGGATGATGACGACGCAGCACCTGGGTGATGCGCCCGCATCCGGTCGTCGCCTCCGCCGCGCGCGAAGTGCTGAACAAGAGCGACAACGAGCGCTCCGGCGTGCTGTCGACCGCGATGAGCTTCCTGGGCCTGTATCGCGATCCCACGGTGGCCGAGGTCACGTCGCGCTGCGACTGGCGCATCGCCGACCTGATTGCCGCCGAGTCACCCGGTGTCGCTGTACCTGGTGGTGCCGCCCTCGGACATCAGCCGCACCAAGCCGCTGATCCGGCTGATCCTCAATCAGATCGGCCGGCGCTTGACCGAGTCGCTCGACGGCTCCGACGGCATCGCCCGCCGCCATCGAGCTGCTGCTGATGCTGGACGAGTTTCCGGCGCTGGGGCGGCTCGACTTCTTCGAGACGGCGCTTGGCCTTCATGGCCGGCTATGGCCTGCGCGCGTTCTCTGATCGCGCAGTCACTCAACCAGATCGACAAGGCCTACGGGCCAGAACCACTCGATTCTCGACAACTGCCACGTGCGCGTGGCGTTCGCGACCAACGACGAGCGCACGGCCAAGCGCATTTCCGACGCGCTGGGCACGGCCACCGAACTGCGCGCCCAGCGCAACTACGCGGGCCACCGGCTCGCGCCGTGGCTGGGGCACCTGATGGTGTCGCGCCAGGAAACAGCGCGGCCGCTGCTCACGCCCGGCGAAGTGATGCAGCTCCCGCCGGACGAGGCGGTGGTGATGGTGTCCGGCGTCGCGCCGATCAAGGCGAAGAAGCTGCGCTACTACGCGGATCGCCAACTTCACGCGCCGCGTGCTGCCGCCGCCGACGCTCGCGGCCGGGCGCTACGCCGATGCGCCGCCGTCCGGCCGGACGATTGGAGCAGTCTGATGATTCCGGCCGTGCTGCCGCGTACCGCCATGCTGCGGACCTCGCTGACGTCGCTGGACTGCCGTCGACGAAGGCGGCCTGCGCCGCCAGCCCGAGCTGTCTGAAACCGTCGCCTACAGCGCCGCACCCGAGCACGCGGCCAGCGACCTGGCGCTGCTCGATGACGAAGACGACCTGCCGCTTCCTTCGCCAGTCCCAGCTCGACCCGCGCTTGCAGCGCGCGGCGCGGCTGGCCGCCCTCGATCCTGACGACGGAATCCAGCTATGAGCCACGCATCCCGCCATCGCCTGAACCTCTTCATCGAACCCGACCACGCCAAGCGCCTGGACGAGCTGGCCGCGAAGAAAGGCGTGTCCAAGTCCTCCATCGTCGCGGCCGCGCTGGCGTCCTGGCTGTCGCCGGATGCGGCCGACCAACGCGAAGCCGCGATGGCCAAGCGCCTGGATCGACTGTCGCGCCAGTTCGAGCAAGCTGGAGCGCGACCAGAACATCCTGATCGAGACGCTGGCGCTGTTCGTGCGCTACTACCTGACCGTCAGCACGCCGGTGCCGGAGGCGCATCAGGAAGCCGCGCGGGCACAGGGCAAGGCGCGCTTCGAGCAGTTCGTCGAACAGCTTGGCCGGCACTTGCTGCGCGGGCGCAGCCTGGTGCGCGAGGTGCACGAGGAGATCCAGCCCGAGCACGCAGCGGCTGGACGAGACGGCGGCACTGGCCGAAGCGCAGGAACGTGCGCGGGAAGCTGCCGTATGAGTGCCATTCCGCAACAACCATCGTCCGCTGTCACTTCGCTGGATCGGCGCATGCGCATGCTGCGCACGGCCATGGGACCGCTGATCGCCGCCGCGCTCGAAGACCCGGACGTGGTGGAGGTGATGCTGAACCCCGACGGCACGCTGTGGGTCGACCGCCTCTCCACGGGCCGCGCTGCCACCGGGCGAGTCGCTGTCCGCCGCGGACGGCGAACGCATCATCCGCCTGGTCGCGGCGCATGTCGGCACAGAGGTGCATCGCGGCCGGCCCCTGCTGTCCGCCGAGCTGCCGGAGACCGGCGAGCGCTTCGAGGGCATCTTGCCGCCAGCGGCGCCAGGCGCCGGCCTTCGCCCTCCGCAAGCGCGCCGTCGGCGTGATTCGGCCTGGCCGACTACGTGCGTCGACGGCATTCTGAGTGCGGACACAGGCCGAGTTCCTGCGCCGCGCGGTGCGCGAGCGCCAGAACATCCTGATCGCCGGCGGCACCAGCACCGGCAAGACCACGCTCGCCAATGCGCTGCTGGCCGAGATCGCCAGCACTGGCGACCGCGTGATGGTGCTGGAAGACACGGTGGAATTGCAGTGCGCGGCCGACGACCACGTGCCGCTGCGCACCCGTGCAGGCGTGGTGTCCATGGCCGAACTGGTGCGCGCCACGCTGCGACTGCGTCCTGATCGCATGGTCGTCGGCGAGGTGCGCGGCGGCGAGGCGCTGGACCTCCTCAAGGCCTGGGGCACCGGCCATCCTGGTGGCATCGCCACCATTCACGCCGAGTTCCGCGCATGGCGCGCTGCTGCGCCTCGAACAACTGATCCTCGAAGTCGCCCTGACCGCCACCGCGCGCGCTGATCGCCGAGGCGGTGAACGTCATCGTCTTCATCGCCGGCCGCGGACGCGCCCGCCAGGTCCAGACGTCGCCCGCGTAACCGGCTTCGATGGTCAGGGCTACCAGCTCGACGGCGCGCTCGCGCCGCGTTCTTCCCCGTCCTCAACCCACCTTGGAGAACTGCCATGACGCCTGCTCACGTTTCCCATGATTCCCGCTTTTCCGTAAATCCGCTTTCCCTGCTCGCACGCTTGCGATGCCTGGCCTGGCCGGCGCAACAGGGGCTGCTGCTGGCGGTCGTGTTCCTGCTGGCGACCGGCACGGTGCAAGCGGCCGGTTCCAGCATGCCCTGGGAAGCGCCGCTGCAATCGATCCTCGACTCGATCCAGGGGCCGGTGGCGCGCATCGTGGCGGTGATCATCATCATCGTCACTGGCCTGGCGCTGGCCTTTGGCGACACCAGCGGCGGCTTTCGCAAGCTGGTCCAGATCGTCTTCGGTCTGTCGATCGCGTTCGCGGCGTCCTCGTTCTTCCTGTCCTTTTTCAGCTTCTCCGGCGGGGCCGTCGTATGAGTGCGCCCGATGATTCGCCACGGCTTCGAGGTGCCGTTGCACCGCTCGCTGACCGAGCCCATCCTGCTGGGCGGTGCGCCACGCACCGTGGCGATTGCCAACGGCACGCTGGCCGCCGCTGTGGGGCTCGGCCTGCAACTGTGGATTCCGGGCCTGGTGCTATGGATCGTCGGCCATTCGCTGGCGGTGTGGGGCGCGCGGCTGGACCCGCAGTTCATGCAGGTGTTCGCGCGGCACATCAAGCACAAGTCGCTGCTGGACGTGTGAGGACGATGCCATGTTGAACCTCGCCGAATACCGCCAGCGTCCCGCACTGCTCGCCGACTGGCTGCCGTGGGCCGGGCTGGTCGCGCCCGGTGTCGTGCTCAACAAGGACGGCTCGTTCCAGCGCACGGCACGTTTTCGCGGGCCGGACCTGGACAGCGCGACGCAGGGCGAGCTGGTCGCCACGTCGGCGCGGCTGAACAACGCGCTGCGTCGCCTGGGTTCGGGCTGGGCCTTGTTCGTGGAAGCCGAACGGCTGGCCGCTGCCGACTATCCGCACTCGGACTTTCCCGAACCGCTGTCCTGGCTGGTGGACGAGGAACGCCGCGCGGCGTTCGAGGAAGACCAGAGCCACTTCGAGAGCCGCTATCACCTGACGCTGGTGTATCTGCCGCCGGAGGAATCGCGCGCACGCGCCGCGAAGCTGCTCTACGAGAACACGCCGCAGCGCGGCGTGGACTGGCGCGAGCACCTGACGGCCTTTCGTGGCGGAGACGGATCGCTTCTTCGACCTGCTCGAAGGCGTGATGCCGGAGATTGCCTGGCTCGACGACAGCGAGACGCTGACCTATCTGCACGCGACCATCTCCACACGACGCTATCGCGTGGCGGTTCCGGAGTATCCGTTCCATCTCGATGCGCTGCTGACCGACTGCCCGCTGACCGGCGGGCTGGCGCCGATGCTGGGCGATGCACATTTGCGCGTGGCATCGGTGCGCGGCTTTCCGACTTCGACCTGGCCGGGACTGCTCGACGACCTGAACCGCTTGGGCTTCGCCTATCGCTGGAGCACGCGCTTCCTGTGCATGGACAAGGCGGAGGCAGAAAGAGAACTCGGCCGCCTGCGCCGCCAGTGGTTCGCCAAGCGCAAGAACGTCGTCACGCTGCTGCGCGAGACGATCTTTCAGCAGGAAAGCCCGCTGGTCGATACCGATGCCAGCAACAAGGCGACGGATGCGGACGCGGCCCTGCAGGAGCTTGGGAGCGATCAAGTCGCCTTCGGCTACGTCACCACGACTGTCGCGGTGCTGGATGCGGATGCCGCAGTCGCTGACGAGAAGCTGCGCATGGTCGAGCGCGTCATCCAGGGGCGCGGCTTCGTCACCATTCCCGAGACCTTGAATGCGGTGGATGCCTGGCTGTCCTCGATTCCCGGCAATGCCTACGCCAACGTGCGCCAGCCCATCGTCTCGACGCTGAACCTGGCGCACCTGATGCCGGTGTCGGCGGTGTGGGCCGGGCCGGAGAAGAATGCGCACCTCGACGGGCCGCCCTTGATCGTGACACGCACCGATGGCGCCACGCCGTTCCGGCTGGTGACGCACATCGGCGACGTGGGCCATACGCTGGTGTGCGGACCCACCGGCATGGGTAAGTCGGTGCTGCTCGCTACGCTGGCGCTGCAGTTCCGCCGCTATCGCGGCTCGCGCATCTTCGCCTTCGACATGGGGCACTCGATGCGCGCCACCATCCTGCGGCCTGAACGGCGAGCACTACGACCTCGGCACGGACGGCGACATCGCGTTCCAGCCGCTGGCGCGTATCGACCAGGAGGGCTCCCGAACCTGGGCCGCCGAATGGCTGGAAGGCCGGATGCTGCACGAGGGGGTGAGCATCGGCCCCGACGAGAAGGCCGCCATCTGGTCGGCGCTGGACAGCCTCGCCGGCGCGCCGGTGGAACAGCGCACGCTGACCGGCTTCTCCGTGCTGCTGCAGAACAACGCGCTGCGCCAGGCGCTCGCGCCCTACGTGCTCGGCGGCGCCCACGGCAGTCTGCTCGATGCCGACCACGACCGGCTGGGCATGGCCGACGTGCAAGGCTTCGAGATGGAAGAACTGATGCGCGAGCCGCGCCGCCGTGCTGGCGGTGCTCGGCTATCTGTTCGCCCGATTCGACGAGCGTTTCGACGGCGCGCCCACGCTGCTGATCCTCGACGAAGCCTGGGTGTTCCTCGACGACCCGGCGTTCGCCGCGCGCATCCGCGAGTGGCTGAAGACGCTGCGCAAGAAAAACGTGTCGGTGATCTTCGCCACGCAGTCGCTGGCCGACATCAAGGACTCCAGCATCGCACCGGCCATCGTCGGAGAGCTGCGCGAGCCGCATCTTCCTGCCCAACCCGCAGGCCACTGAGCCGCAAATCCGCACGATCTACGAAGGCTTCGGGCTCAACGCCCGCCAGATCGAGATCATCGCTACTGCGCAGCCGAAGCGCGATTACTACTACCAGTCGCGGCTGGGCAATCGCCTGTTCGATCTCGACCTGGGGCCGGTCGCACTGGCCTTCGCCGGCGCCTCGACGCCGCAGGACCAACGCGACATCGATGCGGTGGAGGCAGCGGCTTCTTCTTCCAGCTTCGCAGCCGCCTGGCTGCGCCATTGCGGTCTGGACTGGGCGGCCGACCTGCTGCCGTCCGCGCCTGCCACTTCCAACCCACCATAGGAGAACCCGTCATGAAGAGAACACTGCTTGCGACCGTTGCTGCCGCTCTGTTTTGCACACTGCCTGCCGCTCAGGCGCAGTGGGCGGTGATTGACCCGACCAACCTGGTGCAGAACACGCTGACCGCGATCCGCACGCTGGAGCAGATCAACAACCAGGTGCGGCAGCTTCAGAACGAAGCGCAGATGCTCATCAACCAGGCGCGCAATCTGACGAGCCTCGACTACAACGTGGTCAACCGGCTGCGCTCGACGTTGGCGACCACCGAACGCCTGATCGCTGAGGCGCAGGGCCTGGCCTATGACGTGGCGAGCATGGACCGGGAGTTCGCCCGGCTTTACCCGCAGGAGTATGCCGCCAACGTCAGCGGCGACCGCATGGCGCAGGACGCGCGTGAGCGCTGGCGCCACACGCTCGACGGCCTGCACACCGCGATGCGAATGCAGGCACAAGTGTCACAGAACCTCGGTGAAGACGAAGGCGTGCTGGCCGATCTGGTGGGCCAGAGCCAGTCGGCCACCGGCGCGCTGCAGGCAGCGCAGGCGACCAACCAGTTGCTGGCCTTGCAGGCCAAGCAAACGATCCAGTCCCAGCAGCTCCAGTTGACGCAGGACCGCGCTGCGTCGCTGGAACTGGCGCGGCAGGCGGCGGCCACTGAGCGCGCCCGCGAAGTGCGGCGGCGATTTCACGGCGAGGGCACGCCCTACACGCCGCAGCCCGTGCCGTTCTACGGCGGCGACTGAGGGCACGCGCCATGAACGACATCTCGGTGATCGACCGCTTCCTCATCGTCTTCTCCACCTACATCGACTCGGGCTTCGGTCTGCTGGGCGGCGAGGTGGCGTTCCTCACCGCCACCTTGATCGTGATCGACATGACCATCGCGGGCCTCTATTGGGCGATGAGTCACGCCACCGGTCAGGGCGAGGACGTGATCGCCAAGCTGATCCGCAAGGTGCTCTACATCGGCGCTTTCGCCTACATCATCGGCAACTTCAACTGGCTGGCGAGCATCTTGTTCCGCTCGTTCGCGGGGCTGGGTTTGATGGCGTCGGGCTCTACGATCTCGCAGGCCGAGTTTCTGCAACCCGGTCGGCTGGCCAAGGTGGGCGTCGATGCCGCCGCGCCGATCCTCGAACAGATCAGCGACATGGCGGGCTTCCCCGAGGTGTTCGTGAACATGACCCCCATCGTGGTTCTGTTCCTGGCCTGGCTGGTGGTGATCGTCAGCGTTCTTCGTGCTGGCGATCCAGCTTTTCATCACGCTGATCGAGTTCAAGCTGACAACGCTCGCCGGCTTCGTGCTGGTGCCGTTCGCGCTGTGGAACAAGACCGCATTCCTGGCCGAGAAGGTGCTGGGCAACGTGGTGTCCTCCGGCATCAAGGTGCTGGTGCTGGCGGTGATCGTCGGCATCGGCGCCGGCCTGTTCGCCGAATTTCAGGTCGCGCCGGATGAACCCTCCATCGACCACGCGCTGGTCATCATGCTGGCGTCCCTCTCGCTGCTGGCGCTCGGGATCTTCGGGCCGGGTATTGCTACCGGCCTGGTGTCCGGCTCGCCGCAGCTCGGCGCCGGTGCGATGGCGGGTGCCACGCTCGGCGCAGCCGGTACGGCCGTTGCCGTGGGTGCGGCGGCCACCGGCGTCGGTGGTGCCGTCGCGGCCGGTGCACGCATGGCGCCCGGCGCTGCCCGTATGGCTGTCGGCGGCGCCCGTTCGATGGCCTCCACTGCCGGCAGCGCGAGGCCAGCCTTTCAGGCAGGTTCCGCCGGTGCTGGCGGTGGTCTCAAGGGCGCGGCGGCCGGTCTGGGTAACGTCGCCCGGACCGGCGCGCAGTCGGTCGGGCAGCGAGTCTCTGCCGGTGCGCGTTCGCTGAAGGCGCGCGCCGCTACCGCCATCAATCCCGACACCTCCACGGCCGGCGCGGGTAGCGCTGCTGCCGGTTCGACCGCTCAGGGCGGCGCGGACGCCGCATCCGCCAGCAGCGGACAACCCGCCTGGGCCAGGCGCCTTCAACGCCGCCAGCAACTCACCCATGCCGCCACCACCGTCGCGCACACGCTGCGCGGTGGCGACGGCGGCGGCTCGGGTTCCGGCCCCAGTCTGCGCGACCCCTCGAATTAAGGAGACCTTGCCATGCGATTCAAACGACCGCAGGTGCGCTACGCCGAATCACCGCAGCCGGCCACGCCGTACCAGAGCGCCGAACAGGTGTGGGATGAGCGCATCGGCTCGGCCCGCGCACAGGCAAAGAACTGGCGGCTGATGGCTTTCGGCTGCCTCGCGCTCGCGCTGCTGATGGCCGGTGGCTTGGTGTGGCGCTCGGCGCAGTCCATCGTCACGCCCTATGTGGTGGAGGTGGACCACGGCGGGCAGGTGCGCGCCGTCGGCGAGGCCGCCACGCCGTACCGGCCCAACGATGCGCAGACCGCACATCACCTCGCGCGCTTCGTCACGCTGGTGCGCTCGCTGTCCATCGACCCCATCGTGGTCCGGCAGAACTGGCTCGACGCCTACGACTACACCACCGACCGCGGGGCCGCCGTGCTCAACGATTACGCCCGCGCCAACGATCCCTTCGCGCGCATCGGCCGCGAGACGGTGACGGTGCAGATCAACAGCGTGGTCCGCGCCAGCGACACGTCGTTCAACGTGCGCTGGACGGAGCGCCGCTACGTCAACGGCGCGGCGGCAGGGCTGGAGCGCTGGACGGCGGTGGTGTCCATCGTGCTGCAAACGCCGCGCACCGAGGAACGGTTGCGGCGCAATCCATTGGGCATCTACGTCAACGGCTTGTCGTGGAGCCGGGAACTCGACTCGATCGAAGGAGACAGGCCATGAAACCGTCTTTGCGCTTTTGCGTGCTTGTACTGATTGCCACCACGCTGGCGGGCTGCGCCACGCCGCGCAAGCCGCCGACCATCTCGCTCGACGAGCCGGTGCAGGCGCAGCCACTGCCGGAACTGCCCAAGCCGGTCGAAGTGGTCGCAGTGCCCGAACCCCTGCCGTTGCCAGGGCAGTTGATGCCGCTGCCACCACAGGGAGAGACGCCGCCAGCACCCGAGCCAGAGGACGAGCGCGTGCGCGTATCCCGTGCGAACGCAGAGGCGCGCGTCGCGCCGACCCGCGAGGGCTACATCAACGCGATTCAGGTCTGGCCCTTCACCGATGGCGCGCTGTATCAGGTCTACACGAGTCCGGGCCGCGTGACGATGATCGCCTTGCAGCCCGGCGAGGAACTGGTGACGGTTGCCGCCGGCGATACCGTGCGCTGGATCGTCGGCGACACGTCCAGCGGCGGCGGTGACGAGCTGCGCGTCAATGTGCTGGTGAAGCCCATCCGTTCCGGCTTGAAGACCAATCTCGTCATCACAACCAGCCGCAGGACGTACCTGATCGAACTAACCTCGACCGAGAAGGCGTGGATGGCATCGGCGTCCTGGGACTATCCGCGCGACCGCATGTTGGCTTTGCAGCGCCAGGCGCAGGCCGCGCAGACGGCGGCGCCACTCGATACGGGCCTGACGCTGGAGAACATCCGCTTCCGCTACGGGATCAGCGGCAGCAATGCGCCGTGGAAGCCACTGCGCGCCTTCGACGACGGCGAGAAGGTCTACATCCAGTTCCCGGCCGGCATCGCGCAGGGCGAGTTGCCGCCGCTGTTCGTCATCGGCGCGCAGGGCGACGGCCAGCTCGTCAATTACCGCTTCCGTTCGCCGTACTACATCGTGGACCGGCTGTTCGGCGCGGCCGAACTGCGCCTGGGTGGTGACAGGGGCGCCGTGGTGCGCATCGAGCGCACGGATGGCGTGACGCGGAGGAACTGACCATGAGCCAGGACGACTCCCCGGACATGCTTGGCGCCGCACCGAAGCTGGCGCCGGAACAAGTCGCGCTGCGGGCGCAGCCGCGTCCGGTCACGCGCCTGAACCGGCGCATGTTGGCGGTGCTGGTCGGCGGTGTGGCCACCGTCGTATTGGGCGCAACGCTCTGGTCGCTGCAAGCGCCGCAGCGCCGTGGTGCAGGCGAGGCGACCGAGCTGTACAACGTCGATCGCGTGTCGCGCTCCGAAGGGCTGGCGCAACTGCCCACCGACTATTCCCAACTGCCGCCGACCTTGCCACCGCTGCCGCCGGAGCTGGGCGAACCGCTGCCCGGCGACCTCGGCACGCCGATCCTGCGCGCCGAACAGCGAGCGCAGGGTTACTCACAACCGGGCTATGACCCGGCCGAAGCCGAGCGCTTGGCGCGGCTCAAGGAGGCCGAGGAAGCGGCGGCTTCGTCCGTGTTCTTCAGCACGGGCGGGCAGCGCGCCGCCGTAGCCGCTCCTGCTCAGAGCATGGCGGGAATCCCGCCGCTGACCGGGTTGGCGGGTTTCGATCCACTGGCCGCCGGGCCGGCTTCGACGGCTGCGCAGCCCGCCGATCCCACGGCTGTGCAGAACCGGCAGGACCAGAAGGAAGCGTTTCTGAGCAATGCCGGTTCTACGGAAACCCGTAATTCCGGCAACCTGCAAATGCCGGCCTCTCCATACCAGGTGATGGCGGGCACCGTGATCCCGGCCGCGCTGGTGACGGGCATTAAGTCCGACCTGCCGGGCGACGTGATCGCCACGGTGACGGAGCCGGTCTACGACACGGCCACCGGCCGCCATCTGCTGATCCCGCAGGGCTCGCGCATCCTGGGCCGATACAACAGCCAAGTGAGCTACGGGCAGACCCGAATCCAGATGGTGTGGCACCGGCTGATCCTGCCGGACACCTCATCAAGCCAGCTCGACAACCTGGTGGGCACCGACCCGGCCGGCTACGCGGGCCTGGAGGATGGCGTCGATTGGCATTGGGACCGCATCTTCGCCGGCGCGGTGCTGACCACGCTGCTGGGCGTCGGCGCTGAGCTGGCCGCCCCGGAGAATCGCCAGGGCGGCGATCGCATCGTCATTGCCGGCCGCGACAGCGTGCAGGACAGCGTGAACCAGATTGGCCAGGAGATGACCCGGCGCAACATGAACATCCAGCCCACGCTGACGGCGCGCCCCGGTCTGCCGGTGCGCATCATCGTCAACCGCGACCTGGTGCTGCGACCGTACCAGCCGCTGTTCTTCCAGAGGGGATCATCGCAATGAACACGAACAAGCTGCGGCTCGGGCCGCTGCCCAAGAGCGAGACCGTCAGGCTGACATTCGCGTGTCCGGCCAGCCTGAAGGCCGACCTCGACCGCTACGCCGCGCTGCACGCGCAGACCTACGGCGAGCCGGTCGATGCGATGACGCTGATCCCGCACATGCTGGAAGCGTTCATTGCGCGGGATCGGGGATTCAAGAAGGGGACGGCGGCGAAAGCGCCGTCAGTGCCCCGGCGGGACGCGCCGCCGACATAGGCGTGGCCACATCGGCGGCGACACGAAAGCGCAGGTCAGTGGCCTGCGCTTTCGTGTTTTTGGGCTATGGCTCGCAGGAGCCTTGTCATATCATCTGCACGGACATTGCCGGATGCTTGCTCAGCTACGCCGAGACCCGCAACCGCCTTGCTCTTATGTGGCTCCTAGCCTGCCAGAGCAGGACTGCCCGATGGGCTGGTCCAGAAGCCAAAATCCTTGTCCGATATAGACTTAGGTGTTGTGCCTGTCAGCAGAGAGTTCTTGACAGGCGACATTTTTTATTCCTTCCCTTTTTCTATTCTTCTTTATCTATTCTTCGATTGCTCTTCGCCGACATCACCAATGGCCTGAGCGTACTAAAACCGGATTCACCCGACCGGATTCGGCGTGCCTGCTAGTTGCGGTTGTATAGATCGACATCCGGTTTCAAGGCGGCCGATCTGATTGAGTCCAGAATGAATTACGGGTAAGTTGAGCGGACCCTCGGGCTAGGATGTTCCGCATGAAGACCCAAGCTTTGGATTACCTGCTTTCCGCCGCCTTGATCGGCGTGCTTTGCCTGCTGGATTATGTACTGGTCGGCTGGGGGTTGCGGCCGATCACCGAGCGGGTGTTTGGTGCCTATCACATCCTGGTCGATGGTCTGCTCCTGTTGCTGGGCTACGGCTTGCTGGCGGTGTTATGCGCGCGCCTCATGCTGCGCCTGCGCCCTTTTACCCCCGCCACCTATTCCATGGACGACACGATGTTCACCTGGTGGAAGCTTTACACCGTCAATTATGAATTCGGCCGCGGCGCCTTGTTACCCTACACGACGGTTTTCGCCCGGCCGCTGGTAGCCGTGTTATTCGGCGCCCGTATCGGCCGCGATATCGCGCTCGGCGGCCGCTTGGTGGACCCCGAACTCATCACCATCGGGGAAGAAGCCATCATCGGCCAGGATTCGGTGATTACCGCCCATGCCATCATCAGCGGCGCCCTCATTCTACGCCCGGTGAATATCGCGGCGCGCGCCACCATCGGCGTCAACGCCGTGATCATGCCCGGTGTGGACGTAGGTGCGGGTTCCATCGTCACGGCGGGCGCGGTGGTGACCATGGATACCAAGATTCCGCCCGGCGAACTGTGGGGTGGGATTCCGGCGCGTAAGATTAAAGATGTGGATGCGGGCACGGTGCGCGGTTGAGTTTAAATTCCGCGGCTGTTTATCGACCGTAACCATGCAGATGTGCTTAAGCGTCTAGGTGAGAGCCGTGCCACCTTGAGCGTTGGAGTTTCCAAAGAAGGATTTTGAGATCGTTCACCAAATACTGCCTTATGAACGCGCTAATTCATTGAGATAACTCCCCGGCTCTATCCAGAACTCATCAGAGTTTGGCCTGTAAAGTTTGCCCTGTGCGGCGGTCGTTGTTTGTGATTTATCCCCTCCTTGTCCCAAGGAGGGGTGGCCCGCAGGGCCGGGGTGGTTTGCTCTTTAGCCAAGAGAGTCGGCTGCGAAAGGGATGGGTGGTGTGATGAAAGGGGCGAGGGCCGGTGATTTCTGAATCGCACCACCTACCCCCTTCGGGGGCACCCCTCCTCAAGGGGAGGGGAGAGTCATCGGTGCAACCGGCGGTGATGAAGCGGCCTGTATTTTAAAGCGCCTTTGAGGCGCTCATCCTACTAAGCTTCCGGTTTTGCCGATAACTTGATTCATTGCGCGCCGCGCTGATGTTTTCTCGCTACCCATGGTGTGTTTCGGTGATGCGGCCGGCGATCAATCAATCCGCTATCACCTCTTGCACTATTTCCGCGAACCGCCGCGGCGCTGAATAATGCCCGCTGGTTTCGGCCATGGCCGCGGTGCGCTGGTTAAGGGCTGCATCCGTCAGCATGGCGCGGACCGCGTTTCGCAGCGAGGAGGGGCGCAGATGTTCACTGCGCAGGATGCGTCCTACCCTGGCCTTTTCCAGCGCGGCCATATTCAAATGCTGATCTAAATTGGCGGGGATGCCGAGCACGGGCACACCCGCCAGCAAGGCCTGCTGACTGGTGGGGCTGCCGCCGTTGCAGATCACCAGTTTGGCGCGCCGCGCGGCGTCGCCGCCGGGCAGATAATCCGCGATATAGGCATTGCCGGGTATCTCGTCCGTCATTTTCTGGCCCGCGCCGGCGGCGATGACCGTGACGGGCTCCCCCGCCAGCGCGGCGAGGATGCGCGGCAACAAGCCCGCGTTTCCGGAGCTGCCCAGGGTTACGTAGAGACAGGGTTTGTCGTTCGGCAAGGTGTCCCACCAGGTCGGCAAGGGGAGGGTCGGCGACCATAATACGGGACCCAAAAAACGGTGGGTGTCCGGTAGTGTTGATAAAGGAAACAGTTCGGGCGGATCGGCATACAAGGTGTAATCGGCGTCGGTGTAGACACGCCGCAGATCACCGCCCAGGCTCGCCAGGCCGAATTCGCGCCGCACCTGATTGAGGGGGCGGCTGTGGAGGGCGAAGGCCAGCGGGCGGACCAGATTGAAAAGCAATTGCGCCGCCGTCACGCCGAGCAATCGGGTCAGGGGTAATTCGGGCACCGGATAGTGTTGTGCCCGGTACGGACTCCAATACGCGTTGCTGATGGTGAGGTAAGGAATGCCGGCCAGCCGCGCACTGATGGAGAGGGAGAGGCGGAAGTCGCCCACCACGACATCCGGTCGCAGTTCATGCAAAAGGCGTAAATCTTCTTCCACATAGGCCCGCAAGGTGGCGGTGTCGTATAAGACGCGGCCGCCGGCCAACGCGGCTTTGAAGCGCGCGGGCGAGAGTGAATGCAGGGTGTGGCGTTGGAGAGAAGTTTGGCCGATGAGAGACGCGTAACTCTCGGCGCAAGCCAGATGAATTTCGTAATGTTGGGTATCGAGTCCCGCCGCCAAGGCCAGGGGGCGGGCGACATGGGCGAGCGTCACCGCCTCGGCCAGGAACAATATCCGTCGGCGCGACGGTAGGCTGTCCTGGCCGGGCGCTGGCGCGCTCATGAAAAGTTAGCGGGCGGCCAGCTTGTCCAGCAGGGCCTGCGCTTCTTTCCGTTGAGGAAACGTCTGTTTTTGCGCCAAGGCCTTTTTCAATACGTCGCGGGCCTGTTCCGTCTGCTGCATGCCAACCAGGGCCTGGGCGTAGTGATAGGCGATACCCGCATCCTTGGGGGATTTTTTGTACGCCTGCTCGAGTGCCCGGATGGCGCGCTCAGGTTTGTTTTGGACCAAGAGCACCACGCCTTGGGTATCCAGTACAGTCGCTGATTCGGGCGCCAACTCCACGGCCTGCTCCGCGTATTTGAGCGCGCGCGCCGGGTCTTTTTCACGGAGTAGCCACGCCAAATTGTTGAGGGAAGGGAGGTGCTTGGGGTTGAGCTTGATCACCTGTTCCATGCTGCGCACCGCGTCGGCTTCGCGTCCGGCCAATAAATAGAATTTGGCCTGCGTGTCGATGACCATGAGGTCGTCCGGATGTTTCTCCAGCCAAGTCTCGATGCTGCGCAGGCCGCCGTCCTTGTCGCCCGCCTGCCATTGCGCCATCGCCAATTGGGTGACGGTGAGGTTGTCGGGGGCCTTGGCCAAGGCCGCGCGCAAGGCGCGCACGGCGTCATCGGCGCGGTTTTCGCGCAAGGCGATGGCGGCTTCGGTAACTAAAACCTGGGGATGGTCCACATGGGATTTTTTAAGTTGGGCGAGCGACTGCTTCGCGGCGGCCAATTGATCGTTGCCTATTTGTATTTGCACCTTGAGCAGTTGCGCGAGAAGGAAATTTTTATCCAATTTGAGGGCGATGTTGAGTTGTTCATCCGCCTTGCGTGTATTGCCGGTGCCGAGCAGGGCCCGCGCCAACAGGTAGTGGTTGGCGGGCAGTGATTGGCGTTGGGTCAGTTTGGTGAGGGTCGCGACGGCATTATTGGCATCGCCCAATGCCAGTTGCGCCTCGCCGAGCAGGGCGAGCGCGGTCGGTTCCGGTTCAGGCACTTCGGTGGCGGGACGGATCGTCTCCAAGGCCTGGGTGGCTTGACCGCGGCTGAGGTAAAAACGGCTCAAGGCCACCCGCGTGGTGACCAGTTTGGGGTTGGCTTCCAGCGCCTTTTTCAAACGCGCCTCGGCTTGGGCGGGTTGGTTCGCGATCAGGTCCAGATCGGCCAGTTTGGCGATGCTCAAGACATGATCGGGGTGTTTAGCCAGCACGCCTTCATACAGCTTGCGCGCTTGAGCGAGGTCTTTCGCCGCCAGCGCCAAGTCGGCCAGATTATGAGAGGCGGCCGGATCGCCGGGCGCCTTGGCGACCGCTTCTTCCCAGGCCTTGCGCGCGGCGGCTTCATTGCCTTTGGCGCGTTGGATTACGCCGATGATGTTGAGCGGCGCGGGGTTGTCGGCCATGGTCGCGCGCAGACGTTCCGCCACCTTGAGCGCCTCGTCGTATTTATGTTCGGAGAGATAGAACAAGGCCAGGGTGACTTGCGTCTGTTGCAACTCGGGTTTGAGTTGGATGGCCGATTCCAACTCCGCCACGCCGGCATTTTCCTCGCCTTGCACCAGCAGGCCTAAACCCAGCTGAGCCTTGATATCGGCTGAATCGGGTTGGATCTCGGTGGCCTTACGCAGATATTGCACGGCCTTTTGCGTGTCGCCGCTGGCCATCAGGGCGGAAGCCATCAGGCTCAGGCTGGTGTAATCCTCCGGCTGCCGGGCCAGTATGGTCGCCAGTTGTCTCTGGGCGAGGTCGGGTTGATTGTTGCGCAAGGCGATAATCGCGAGTAATTGGCGCGCCCGCATGTCGCCGGGCGCCGCGGTCACATAGGGCTGCAACTGTTCCAACGCCGAGGCGTCTTGCCCGCTCAAGTAATGAGTTACGCCTAGGTAAAATTTGGCGGGCAGGTATTGGGCGTCCAGCTTGAGGGCGTTCTGGAATTGCAGCGCCGCCTCGTTAAGGCGGTTTTTTTGTAATTCCAGCAGGCCTTGCGCGTAGGCCACCCCGGTGACATAGGCCGACCAGGGTTTGAGTCGGTCGATGTCTTTTTGCGCCTCCGGGTATTTTTTGAGCGCGATGCGCACCAGGGCGCGCCGCAACAGGTCATGCCCTTTATTGGCCCTGGCCGCGATGGCTTTGCCGTAAGCCTCTTCCGCTTTTTCCAAGTTGCCGCTCTGGCGTTCAAGATCGCCCAGCAAACTCCAGGCCGGCGCCGCGTCTTTATCGGCGGCGAAGGCCTCGGCCAGCCAGCGTCGGGCCTCTTCGTCCTGACCTTGAAAGGCGGCTAATTGGGCCTTGCCCGCCAAGGCCTCGACCGTTTTATTGTCCAGCGCCAGGGCTTCATCGTAGGCGGCCTGGGTGGCGTCCAGTTTCCCCAAACCCAGCTGCGCGTGGCCCCGCAGGGCGGCCAACTCCGCGCGTTGAGCGGTGCTGGCGGTGCCCGGTTGCGGCAGATCGAGCAATTCTTGAAATTTGTTCTGCAATAATTTCGATCGGGCTACCAGGGTGGTCCATCCGCCGCCGCTGACCCCCAGTTCCTGCGCACGCTGCAGTTCCTTCTCCGCCGCCGCGCCGTTGCCGACATCCACGTACAAAGTACCCAGCAGCAGGCGCGCCTCGGCATTGTCCGGCGCCTGTTGCAAGGCGTTCTTGGCTTCGATGATCGCCGCTTGCAAGTTCTCTTTTTCTTGTAAGTCTTTGGCGCGCGCCAAGTGTTCTTGCGGAGTAAGAGTCGCTTTTCCGCAAGAAATAATGAGGGGAAATAACAGCGCGAGAACCAAGCCGCGGATAACCGCGAGGGATGACAGGGACATGGATGACCTCGGTTGTTGCCATGGTAATTACGGGCGACCGCGGCGAATGACGCGCCGGCCAGCGTAATTTAAGAGGCCCATAGTACTTCATCATCACGACGGCGACCAAGTTTTGGCTAAGCGGTGAAAAAACGTCTTCGTGTCGTCGATGCGCCATCGAGGCCGGTGATGTATCCGGTGTTATCGGACAAGGAAGGCGGTAACAAGGGGTCTTAAATTTTGAGAGTCGTAAATCCGCTTCGCTCACTGGCTGGGCAACAACTTGAGGTTGTTCGACGCTAGGTTAAAACGGCTAGGCGAGGTTACAAATCCTCTGGGCCGGGCTGTCGGTAATTTTTACAAATCTATATTATTAATCTGTCTTGTAACAATTAAACTAATGTTAATAAAAATTTTTTTTGGCATGGCAAGTGAATTGCACATGGACGCCTAATCCCATCAGTTCTGAATTAAATCAGCTTCAACAACAGGCAGTCATGTCTCGTTCCAGGAATCAAGAAGGAAAAATCTCTATGAACCTCAAACGTCTCCTTCGCGCCGGTTTGATGGCGTGCGGTCTGGGGAGTCTGGCGATCCCCGCCCAGGCTGACACCATTCAATTCGATCCCGATGGTCCCGGTCCCCGCGCGGTGCTGACGGTCGAGGCCTTTGATCTGGATCCCAGCAACGAGTTGTGGGATCAGGGCCGGTTGGCCATAGGCAACGGGGGCGGGAGTTTTTCTAATTATATACAGACGCGGCTGACCAGCCTGATTGGCGTGGGCGGTTCCTCCATCCCGTCGTTGACGTCGGGTCTCAGCCTGACTCATGAAGTGACCCTGGTAATGGGTTTTGGCAACCGGGTGACCGGGGTAGGCAATCTGGGCACCTCCACGCTGGTCAACTTGAGTTTCGATAATACGGTTGCGAACAATTACGTGGAGTTTTGGCAGGGATCGGCGCTGGACGCCATTCCCTTGGCGGGCACCGGTTTTAATAACGGCACCCGTATCCTGCGCGGTACGGTGATCAGCAGTCTAGGTTTTTTGCAGATCAGTAATGCGGCCCCAGTGGCCTTCGATCAGACGGGGGACGGCAACCAATATCCCGGCCAGCAAACCCTGCAAACGATCGGTAACACCTCTTCTTTCCAGATCCGGGTGGACAGTGTCGATCCGCTCTATTTCCCCGACCTCAATCCGGGCGACATCATCACTGTTTCGAACGCGTCTCAACAATTGCCTTTTCTATCAGTGAATCCTTCTCAGAGATTCGTCTCCCTGCCCGGCGGCGCGGCGCCTGCCCTGATTCCGGCGCTGGGCACCGTGAACGGCCAGAACGGCGACGATATCCAGTTGCAGACCGACTTCAACATGACCTTCACCCGCCAGGCGCAACCCGCCGCCGCCTTGGGTGACTACGTATGGGAAGACAAAAACGGTAACGGCGTGCAAGAAGTCGGCGAGCCGGGTATCGATGGCGTGAGCGCGTTCCTGTACACCTGCGGCGCGGACGGCATGGTGGGAACGGGTGACGACGTCTTCGTAAATTCCACCAGCACCGACATCAACGGAAAATACTTGTTTCCCAATCTGCTCCCCGGCAGTTATTACGTCGAATTCGATAAGCCGTTAGGTTTCGAATTCACGCTTAAAGATCAAGGCTCGGATGCCGCCGACAGCGACGCCGATCCGGCCACCGGCCGCAGCCATTGCGTCACCTTGGCGGCGGGCGAGACCAATCTGACGGTGGACGCGGGCGTGTATCGACCCGCTGCTTTGGGCGATTTCGTGTGGAACGACCTCGACCGCGACGGTTTCCAAGACGTCGGCGAGCCGGGCATCCCCAACGTCAAGGTCGAACTTCTGGACTGCGCCGGCGTATTGGTGCCGGGCGTATTGCCCCTGTTCACCGACGCCAATGGCCTCTATCACTTCACCAATCTGGCGCCCGGCGGCTACCGGGTGCGTTTCACCGGGCCTGTGGGCTACCAATTCAGCCCGATCGACAATGTGCCGGGTAACGACATTGCCGACAGCGACGCCGACAGTAACGGTTTGACCGTGGCCTGTACGGTACTGCAATCGGGTGACGACGATCGCACCATTGACGCCGGTCTCAATCAGCCCGCGACCGCCCAGTTGGGTGACTACGTGTGGGAAGACCTGGACGCCAACGGCCTGCAGAACGACGGTAATACCGGCGTGCCCAACGTCAACGTCAAGCTGTTCGTGTGCGGCGCGGACCCCAACGGTGCGCCCTTGGCGAGCATGCTGACCGACGCCGACGGCAAATACCTGTTCACCAACTTGGATGCGGGCAGCTATTTCGTCCGCTTCACC
The DNA here is from genome assembly GCA_963729605.1 of uncultured Gammaproteobacteria bacterium. Classification (GTDB taxonomy): domain Bacteria; phylum Pseudomonadota; class Gammaproteobacteria; order DRLM01; family DRLM01; genus CAKKSB01. The sequence continues at coordinate 947,135 of CAVSNY010000007.1, forward strand.
GCCCCCGCGGGTTATCAATTCACCACCGCCAACGTCGGCGGCGACGATGCCCTCGACAGCGACGCCAACCCGGCGACCGGCATCACGTCTCCCTGCGTGATTTTGGCGGCGGGCGGCAGCAACCTGACCGTGGACGCGGGCATTTACCGCAAAGCCGCTTTGGGTGACTTCGTGTGGAATGACCTCGACCGCGACGGTTTCCAAGACGCCGGCGAGCCGGGTATTCCCAACGTCAAGGTGGAACTGCTGGACTGCGACGGCGTATTGGTGCCGGGCGTATTGCCCCAGTTCACCAACGCCAGCGGCCTCTATCACTTCACCAACCTGTTGCCGGGCGGCTATAAAGTCCGCTTCACGGCGCCGGCGGGATATCAGTTCAGCCCGCTCGACAACGTGCCTGGCAATGACGTGGCCGACAGCGACGCCGACAGCAACGGTTTGACCGTGGCCTGTACGGTCCTGCAATCGGGCGACGACAATCTCACCATTGACGCCGGGCTCAACCAGCCCGCGACCGCCCAGTTGGGCGACTATGTGTGGGAAGACGTGGACGCCAACGGCCTGCAGAACGACGGCAGTACCGGCGTACCCAACGTCACCGCCAACCTGTACGTCTGCGGTAGTAATCCGAACGGTGCGCCGCTGGCCAGCATGGTCACCGACGCCAACGGCAAATACCTGTTCACCAATCTGGAGGCAGGCAGCTACTTCGTCCGCTTCGATCTGTCGACGGCGGCCGGCGGCTTCCAATTCACCACGGCCAACGTCGGCGTCAACGATGCCCTCGACAGCGATGCCAATGTGCTGACCGGCGTGACCTCACCCTGCGTCACCTTGGCCGCGGGTGAGAGCAACCTGACGGTGGACGCGGGCGTTTATCGCCCGGCCTCTTTGGGTGACTTCGTGTGGAACGACCTCAACCGCAATGGTGCGCAGAATAGCGGCGAGCCGGGTGTACCCAACGTGACGGTGCGCCTGCTCGATTGCGCCGGCAATGTGCTGGACTCGACGGTGACCGACGCCAACGGGATTTACGGCTTCACCGGGCTGATGCCGGGTCAATACATGATACAGTTCGTCAACCCCAACCCGGCGGTGTGGACCTTCAGTCCGAAGGACGCGGCGGCCAACGCCATCGACAGCGATGCCGATCTTGTTACGGGTCGCACCGTCTGCATCACGCTGGTCTCCGGTCAGCAAGACGTGTCGTGGGATGCGGGTCTTTATCAATCCGCGCCGTCCATCACTTTGAAGAAATACGTGTCCGTATCGTCTGATTCTAAAGACAAGCGGATTTGGGAAGACGCTAACGTCCCGACTGGCCCCATTGCGTCCATATGCAGCGATGGCAGTAAATATTCGGATGGTTCTTACTGGGGTGGTTACAGCAAGAATTCGAACGATTCTTCCGGTTGGTCCTACTACAAGATGAGTGGTTCGTACGGCGGTGGTGGTTCGTACGGTGGCGGCGGTTCGTACGGCGGTGGCGGTTCGTACGGCGGTGGCGATTCCTATTCCGGCACCAAGTGTATTGACTATGTGCACTTTAAGTTCGTGGTGACCAATACGGGTGATGTCACCTTGACCAACTTGGTGTTGACGGATGTTTCGGTCAATCCGGCGGATAAGGTGGATGTAAGCTCTTGCGTGCTACCTAGCAGTTTGGCGCCGGGTGCCAGTTTCACCTGCGTGGTCAGCCCGGTGAAGGCCGTCACCGGTCAACATACCAATATCGGTAAGATAACCGCCCTGGGTGGTTCGACCACCGTGCAGGCGACCGATCCCGCTAATTACTACGGTAAAAAGTGCACTTCCTGTAGCGGGGATACCAAGACCTACAGCGACAAGGACGGTAGTTACAAGAGCTGTGGTGGCGGTAGCCACAGTGGCGGATCAAAATACTACTAAGAAGAGCTAAACCCCGCCGGACGGAGTCATTCTTCCGGCGGTATTCAAAATAGAACAGGCGGTGGCCTTCCCGGCACCGCCTGTTTTTTTATTTATAGGGTAGGCGAGTGCTACAGACTGACGGCGACGTGGCCTACGTTTGCCCCCAGTTCGGTCTCGTTAGCGCCCCCCTTGGCCGTCCCGGCGCCGGTATGACGAATAAAATCTCCTAATTTTGCCTTATCTTGAAGTTCTTTCCGCCGTTATGGTGGGAAGGGAAAGATGCACTACACTCAACATGCCTGGAAAGGGTCTTCATGCGTGGCCAAGGCGGCAAGTTTTGCTTGGGCCTCGCCGGGACCGGCGTTAAGCGGATGACATGTTTTTTCGGATATCAGCCGAAAAGGCGCTGATGTAAAGTTTTACAGCAAGCAAGGACGGGCTCGAAATGCATGAGTTAATTCCAATCACCGCAAGCGTGGAGAGACCGGACCATGCCTGATGTGTTATTGGCCTTGCGCTCCTTGTTGCGCCAGCCGCGCCGCACGGCCATCGCCTTGTTCGCGATCGGCTTCGGGGTGGTCTCTTTGCTGTTGGCCGGCGGGTTCATGGAATGGATCTTCTGGGCGATGCGCGAATCCACCATCCAATCCCAACTCGGCCATGTCCAGGTGGTCCGGCCCGGTTACCTCGAGCAAGGGGCGGCCGATCCTTATCGTTATTTCATGGCCGAGGACGCCTCGCAGCGGACCTACCTGGAAAAACTCGACCACAGCCGCGAGGTGGTGCCGCGCATCAATTTCAACGGTTTGATCAGCCACGGCGATGCCACCGTGTCCTTCATCGGCCAAGGCGTGGACCCGGCCCGGGAGACGGTCTTCAGTCGCGATCTGGTGATACTCGAAGGCACGGCGCTGGCGGTGGGTGACGGACAAGGTTTGTTATTGGGCGAGGGTTTGGCCGCGAATTTAGGCGCCAAGCCCGGCGATACGGTGGTGTTATTGGCCACCACGCCTTCCGGCGGCATCAACGCGGTGGAAGGCGTCGTGCGCGGCCTGTTCTTCACCTCCAATAAGGAATTCGACGACGCGGCCTTGCGCCTGCCCTTGAGCTTGGCGCAACAGTTGTTAAAAACGCAGGGCGTACACCGTTGGCTGCTGTTGCTCGACGATACCGCTTACACCGATACCGCGGTGGCGAAGATCAAAATGCATTTCGCGGCGGAGGGCGCCGAGCTTGAGGTGGTGCCCTGGTATCGTCTCGCGGATTTTTACAACAAGACCGTGGCCTTGTTCGGACGGCAGCTGAGCGTGGTGGCCGGCATCATCGGCCTCATCATCGTCCTGAGTATTTCCAACACCATGATCATGAGCGTGATGGAACGGACCCGCGAGATCGGCACCCTGCTGGCATTGGGTAACCGGCGGCGGCAGGTGCTGGGGCTGTACGTGAGCGAGGGCTTGTGGCTGGGCATCATCGGCGGCCTGGGGGGGGTGGCGATCGGCGTGGTGCTGGCCCAGCTGATTTCGGCGGTGGGCATTCCCATGCCGCCGCCGCCCGGCATGAAACGCGGGTACAACGGCGAGATCATGCTGACCTGGTCCTTGGTCGCGTGGACTTGGCTGCTGGCGGTGGCGAGCACGGTGCTGGCCAGCCTCTATCCGGCGTGGAAGGCCTCGCGGCTGGTCATCGTCGATGCGCTGCGTCATGGGCGCTGAAAACCGCGCTGATGACTCCCAGCGCGAAGGGCTCCGTACCGCGTCGGCTGAGGCCGCGAACCGCTTCGAAGCAGAACCACCCCGTCCGCTTCGCGTCCACCCCTCCTTGGCAAGGAGGGGAAATAAATGGTGCGCTGTATCCGCGGGCATGCGCGTGAGTAAGGAGGGAAAATAGAGGTTGCGCTGCATCCCACCGGCATGCGCGTGAGCGATGATGCGTAATCGTCGGGCACGACTGGTCGGAATACATCCCGCCGGCATCTGCGTGAGCGATGAGCCGCCCCGCTTGGGGAAGGAGGGGGCAGAGGTTGCTCTCTGTGGATTCGTGGAGATAAAGGTGTTTTTCCCTCACCCAGGAGGAGAGGTAGAAAACAGAACCGTATGCATACAACGCGGATACGTTTTTCCCTCGTCCATGGGGAGAGGTGCCCCGCCGGGGCGGTGAGGAGGATTTTATTGTCATCTGATCTACGAAGGGGTGGATGCGAATGTTGAACTTCGCCTTGCGCAATCTATTCCGCCATAAGGGCCGCACCGCGCTGAGTCTGGCGGCGGTGGTATTCGGCGTGGTGAGCGTGATTCTCAGCGGCGGTTTTATCGAAGACGTGTTCTTTCAGTTGCGGGAAAACACCATTCACTCCCGGCTGGGGCATCTGCAAATCTACAGCGCCGGTTATTACGAATTCGGCCGCCGCGAACCGTTCGACCACATGATCGAGCAGCCGGCGCAGCGGGCCGCGGAGCTGGAAAAACAACCGCACGTGGCGGCGGTGATGCAACGGCTGCAATTCTCCGGTTTGCTGAACAACGGCCGGCGCGGCGAGGCGCCGGTATTGGCCGAGGGCGTGGAACCGGATAAAGAGGCCCGTTTGGGCAGCGCGGTGACCCTGATCGCCGGCCGGGGTTTGCGCAACGACGATGAGTTCGGCGTATTGATCGGCGAGGGGGTGGCGCGCGCCCTGCACTTGAAGCCCGGCGACAACACGACGTTGCTGGTCACCACGCCGGAGGGCGCGTTCAACACCCTGGATTTCGAAGTGGTCGGCGTATTCCGTACCATGTCGCAGGAGTACGACGCGCGCGCGGTGCGGGTGTCGTTGCCGGCGGCGCAGGATCTGCTCGGTATCGATATGGTGCACAGCCTGGTGGTGTTGCTGGATGACACAGCATACACCGATGCGGTGTTGGCCGCGTTGAAAACGCGGCTGCCGTCCGGCTTCGAAGTGAAGCCCTGGTACGAACTCGCCGAGTTTTATCAAAACGCGGTGGCGCTGTACCGCCGCCAATTCGCGGTGTTGCAAATCATCGTGGTGGTGCTGGTGTTATTGAGCGTGGCCAATAGCGTCAATATGGTGGTGCATGAACGCACCGGCGAATACGGCACTTTGCGCGCCTTGGGCGATCGGCGCGGCGATGTGTTTCGTCTGATCGTGATCGAGAATGCCCTGCTGGGTCTGACGGGTGGTGTGGTCGGCGTCGTGTTGGGCAGCGGCTTGGCGCTGGCGATTTCCAGCGTCGGCATCGCCATGCCGCCGCCGCCCGGTATGAACGGCGGTTATCTCGCCGAGATCCGCGTGGTGCCGGCGGTGTTGGCCGCGGCGTTCGCGCTGGGCGTGGCGGCGACGGTGCTCGCCGCGCTGCGGCCCGCTTGGCGCGCGACGCGCGCGCCGATCAGCGAGGCCTTGCAGCAGAATATTTAGGAGAGTCCTGAAAATCCATCGCGGCGTTTTTCAAGATTCCAATGAACGGCGATTTCATTTTTTCATCCGCCGATTGCCCCTGATGGCGCGCATCTCCGCATGCAGCGTAGCGCCACTGCAAGCGCGGATGCGCAAACCGCCGAAACCTATTGCAGTTTCTTGAGGTAATCCTTGGTGAACATTTTGTCCGGCAAATCTTTGAGCGCCATGTCGCTGTAGTCCAGCGTGGATTTATTGCCCTGGTTTAAATTGTCGATCATCACCAGCCGGGTCGGGCGTTGTTCGCCTTGCATCAGGGCGAAGTTTTGATAGAAGCAGGTTTTCATCAGCCGGTTGGAGCGGGTGTAAAACTCGGCTTTATAGGGGCGGTTATCGGTTTGATTGACCCAGTACAACACGCGATCGTAAGTCACGCCGCGATCGACCGCGGTGAGTTCCAGCACCCAATACCAGGCGCCGTCGATGATTTCCTTGCGCAGGATTTTCGGATGGTAATCGCCGGCGAAGTTGGCCCGCGCCAGATCGCCGTTGGCCACCTGGCCGGTGAGCCGTTGCGCCAGCGGCAGGCGGATGGGTTGCGAGACGCTGGGCATGAAGGCCCACAGGTCGCGCCCCTTGAGCAGCAGGATGTGGCCGCGTTCGGTGGGCGGTTCGGTGGTGATCACCAAGGTGTCTTCGTTGCCCTTGGACAGAATGCGGAATTTGCGCGATTCGGACGTGCCGTCGGCACCGCTGTTGTTGATGGTGACGTCCACTTGAAAGCTGGCGGCGGGGAAACGGATGCGGTCGGTCCGCTCGACGATTTGCCGGGGATCCTCGTCGCCGTTTTCCGCGCGCAACGCCGGCGCGGCGCCAAGGGCGCCGGCGGCGGCGATGCACAGGAACAATGAATTGATGACGCGCCGGGTCGGTGTGGCGAATCCGCCCGTGGCGGAACGGTGTTTCCCTGAAGTCATGTCGCGGTGCCTCCTTTATGCTGGTTTTCACTGCCATGGCCATTCATAATGCGGGCGTGCTGCACGGAATGGTTGCTATGAACGTAGTGCGTGTCGAAAATCTCCATAAGGAATATCAATTGGGCCAGCAGCAGGTGCAGGCCCTCAAAAATATCAGCTTAACCGTGCGCGCCGGTGAATTCCTGGCCATCGCCGGCCCGTCGGGCAGCGGCAAATCCACGCTCCTGAATATTATCGGCTGCATCGATACACCCAGTAGCGGCCGCTTATGGATCGATGATGAGGACGTCAGCGGCCGCAGCCCCGACCAATTGGCGGACCTGCGCGCCCGCAGCATCGGTTTTATCTTCCAGACCTTCAACCTGCTGCCGGTGCTGTCGGCGGCGGAGAACGTGGAATACCCCTTGCGCCATTTCAAGGAACTGGACAAGGCCGCGCGCCGCGCGCGGGTGGGCCATTACCTGGAGGTGGTGGGGCTGGCTGCGTACGCCCATCACCGGCCCAACCAGCTGAGCGGCGGCCAGCGCCAGCGGGTGGCCATCGCCCGCGCCCTGGCGACCCAGCCGCGCATGGTACTCGCCGACGAGCCGACCGCCAACCTCGATCACAAGACCGGCGAAGGCATACTGGCCTTGATGAAGGAGATTAACCGCGGCGCCGGCACCACCTTCATTTTTTCCACCCACGATCCCAAGGTGATCGCCTTGGCGGATCGGGTGGTCGAGATCAGCGACGGTGAACTGCTTGCTTAGTATGCGCCTGGTTTTATCGCTGGCGGCGTTGTTGCTGTGGGTCGCGGCGTCTTCCGCGCGCGCCGATTATGTGGTGCAGGTCGGCGTGTTCGAGAAGCCGCGTTTTGCCGGCGAGATCGCCCGCCGCCTGCATCTGGCGGGGTTGACGGTGAAGGCCCAACCCATCATCGACGTGCCCGGCGGTCTGATGGTGCGGCTGATGGTCGGACCGTATGTCACCCGCCGCGAGGCGGAAGACGCCTTGGCCCGCGTCAAGACCTTGGGTCAGGAAGGGTTCATCCGCAAATATGTCGAAGGGCCGGACGTGAAGCGGCCGGGGCCGCCGAGTTCCGTCCGCGCGCCTAGAGACACTCCGGCCGCGCCGCCGCCGGCCAAGGAACCGCCCATCGCCCTGGAGCGATTGCATACCGAGCCGCCGCCCCCGCCGGAATTGACCGAACAGCAGATCGAGGAATTGCTGGCCCTGGCCCCGCCGGACATCCCCGGGCCGGCGGAAGATTTATTCGGCTTGGGCGAATTGCCGGTGGCGCGGCCGCCGCGCCTCATCGGCTTCTTCCAAAGCGAATTGGCCTATGCCTGGCCGGAACCGGCGCATCTGTCGAAATTTCGCCAAACCTTGGAGCTCTCCACTCAAGGGCGGTGGGGGGAATGGGCGAAATGGAAATTGAGCGGCCGCGCCGCCTATGACGCGGTATTCGATATCGATGATTTTTATTTACCCGCCGTGGAGGACGATCAGCGTCTGCAGGCCGACGTGCGCGAGACCTACGTGGACTTCAGCCTCGGCGATTGGGATTTCCGTGTCGGCCGCCAACACATCATCTGGGGTGAGATGGTCGGCCTGTTCTTCGCCGACGTGGTGTCGGCCAAGGACCTGCGGGAATTCGTCTTGCCGGAATTCGAGATCCTGCGCATTCCGCAATGGGCGCTGCGCAGCGAATATTTCAGCGGCGATTTTCACGGCGAAGCGGTGTGGATACCCTATCCCAGCTACGACGACATCGGTGTGCCCGGCGCGGAATTTTATCCCTATCCCTCTCCGCCGCCGCCCGGTTACGGCATCGCCTTTCAAGACGAGGAAAAACCGGCGGGGGAGTTGCGCCATTCCGGCTACGGCCTGCGGCTGTCGTATATTCAATCCGGCTGGGATTTGTCCGGGTTTTACTACAACAGCATGGACACCACCGCGACATTTTTCCGCGACGTGATTACCACGCCCGCGCCGACCGTGGTATTCCGGCCCACCCACGAGCGCATTCAGCAATACGGCGCCACCTTGTCCAAGGATTTTCTAAGCATGGTGTTCAAGGCGGAGGTGATTTATACCCAGGACCGCTGGTTTGAAGTGACGCGGCTGAGTGACGCCGACGGCGCGGTGCAGCAGGATCTCTTGGATTACGTGGTGGGATTGGAATATCCGTTGCCGGCCCGTTCGCGGCTCAATCTGCAATTCTTCCAGCGCTGGTATCCCGATCACGACCCGGACATGACCGCGGAAGAACTGGAGACCGGCGCCAGCGTGTATTTCAGCACCCATTGGCGCTCGCTGGAACCGCAGTTGCTGGTGGTGGGCAGTTTGAACCGCGGCGATTGGTTGGCGCGGCCCAAGATCGTGTGGGACATGGGCCGGCAATGGCGCTGGGTGAACGGCGTCGATATCTTCGGCGGCAACCGCAGCGGTTTATTCGGCCGTTACGACCATCTCGACCGGGTGTATAGCGAGATACGTTATACGTTTTAATTAAACATGCGGATTGATTTCCGTTGGATCGCCAAGACGCCACGTTCACCAAGAAGTTTTATTGAACCGGCCCCATGAGAGCCGCGTTGATAAAGCCTCACGCGACAGGCCAGACGAACCCGTCGGCTTGGGTCGCAAACCCTCCTTGAAAAGCGGAACCACCCCGTCCGCTACGCGTCCACCCCTCCTTGGAAAGGAGGGGAGATAGATAGATGTTTCTTCCCTCCTCCATGCACGTGACAGGTTAAAACGTCATCTGGCCGGATCAATATTACCCAGTTATTTTTTCTTGGCGCACTTGGCGCACTTGGCGCACTTGGCGCACTTGGCGCACTTGGCGCACTTGGCGCACTTGGCGCACTTGGCGCACTTGGCGCACTTGGCGCACTTGGCGCACTTGGCGTCTTGCGGTTGATGAGTTTGTTTACGACCGATCGATCATCAGTTCTTCCAGCGATTTGCGGGTGGAGCGGGAGGCGGGCGCGGTGCCGGCGCCGATGCGGCCCATGAAGACCGCGCGCCGGCTCAATTCCACGCCTACCACCTCTTCCAATTGCCGGCTCACCCGTTGCGCGCGTGCCCAGCTCTTGTCGCTCTGGGTGAAACGCAGGCCTTTTCTCACGTAGTCGGCGAAGATCAGCGGGGTCATTTCCGGTTGCACGTGTAATCCCTGTTGCGTGGCGGTGAGCCAGAAGCGCTGGACGGCGCGGCCGGCCGTCACGTAGTCGTCGATACTGGTGGGCGGTTGTTGCGCGATGATGACGAAATGCGCGGCGCAGCGCAGTGCGGGAATCACGTCCAATTGTAGACGCGGCATCAAGGTGCCGGCGAGATAGCGATTGAGAAAGGTGACCCGCTCCCATTTTTGCAGCGTCCATTCCATGAGGCGGGTGGTGAGCGGATCGAGGCCGACGGCTTGGTCGGGGATGCGGTCGGGGCTGAATTGGCTGCGCCATTCGATCACGCGGCGATGTACCTCGAAGGCCTCGGGGATGGTGAGGCGGATGGCGGCATTGGCGGAGGTCAGGCGCGCCATGGCGAGTTTCTTTCGAGACTGGTCCAGCCATAACACGTGAAAGGCGGGTTTCACCGCGGTTTGCAGCGCCGCCCGTTCATGGCGGGTCAGCGGCCGGGTGCTGAGGGCGCGGCGCTGGGTGCTGCGCACGCGGATATAAGGCAGCAAGGGATCGGTGCCCGTGTGCAGATCGGCGCCGAGGGTCACGTCGAAAGTGGGTCGCGTATCCGGGGCATCGGTCCGCCGATTGATGTTGACGCTCAGTCCCTCGCCGCTGGCGGCGATGGTGAGGGTCTCCAGCAAGGCACCCAGCGCGATCTGGCTGGCGTGGCCTTCCAAGTCGTAGACCACGTGGTCGCGGGTGTCGAAGCCGTGAACGACGATGCGGCGCGGATCGCGGATTTCGAAACGCCAAGGTTGAGTGTTGTCGCCGCTGGGCGCCCAGCGTGCCAGGTTTAAAATACGTTCCGCGGTGCTGAGGCGTGGCGCCGGCGCCGGGGGAGGTCGCTCGCGCTCGCGGGCGCCGAATTGTTTGCGCGCGATGTGCAGGGCGAGGCGTTGCAGGGGGTGGCGGTTGCCGCCGGGACGCCAGGTTTTGGCCAGCTTGTTGCGATAGGCGTCGAAGTGCAGGCCGTAAGGTGCGGCCAAGACCTTGCCGCGATGCAGCAGCAACTTCAATGCCTGGGTGGCGGCCACCCCGGCGCACAGATCGCAGGCCATGGGCGTCGACGGGCCGCGATGGCGGGCGAGGTCCACCGTGCTCGGGTCCACCAGATAGCCGCGTTGCGGCATGGCGGGGGAGAGGCCTAGCAAAAAACGCAGCAGTTGTTCGTCTTCCGATTGGCCCGCCAGGTCGAAATAGTCTTCGAAACTCATGCCCCCCGGTACAAAAGTGAGCAGCGCCGCGCCCATGCCCAGCGGCGCGGCGGTGATCGCCGGGATGCCGGCCTCCGCGCACGCGGCGAACATGGCGCGGCGGATGTCTATCGCGAAGAAGTCGAGGCCGTCGACGTAGAGGTCCACCCCAGCGAGAAAGGCCGGCAGATTGGCGGTGCTGACGCCCTCGGGAAAGATGCGGAGATCGAGTTCGGGATTGATGTCGCGGGCCAGGCGCGCGAGCACCTCGGCCTTGGGTTGTTGCAAGGTGGAGCAGGCCGCGCCCACTTGGCGGTTGAAGTTGGCCAATTCGAAGTGGTCGAAGTCGGCGATGTGAAACGCACCCACCCCCAGACGGGTAAGGGTGAGTAGATGGCTGCCGCCCACCCCGCCCATGCCGGCGATGGCGATGCGTTTGTGGCGCAAGATGGTTTGTTCGTCCCGCGTGATCCAGCCGGTGTTGCGGGAAAACGCGAGGCCGTAATCAAAATCGGCGCGTATCGGGTGAGTCTCTTGAGGCAAGGTCCGGTGCCTCCCTGGCGTTTTGCTGTGCTTGTGTCACACTGTAACGGCTATGGTTCGACTCACTCAAGGGGATGTGAGGCCGATCACAACTCTACAGTGCGTTGAGTGAATAATTAATAAAACGTGAACGGGGTCGCTGACGCGGGCTCTTTTAACCTTGCACCATACGATCTCAAGTGTAAACGGGTTTTAGCCATGGTGATATGGCGCAGCGGAAAGGGGCAGCCGTTATGGACGCATTGGCGGATAACTTCGCGCGGTTTTTCGACGTTAAACCGGTGGTCACCGATGAGCAGCTGCGGCTGGCCATGGAATTGCGTTATCAAGTGTATTGCCTGGAAACCGGCTTTGAAGACGTCAATCAGCATCCCGGCGGCATGGAGCGCGACGAGTTCGACAGTCGTGCGGTCCACAGTTTGTTGATCCATCGCGCCAGCGGGATAGTGGCCGGCACGGTGCGCCTGGTGCTGCCCGAGCCCACGAATCCGCAGGCGTTGTTTCCCATCGAAAAGCATTGCGGAGACGCGGTGCAGCGACCGGTTGCCGCCGCGGCGCGGGGCCGGGTCGCGGAGATTTCCCGTTTCTGCATCTCCAAGGAATTTAAGCGGCGCATGGCCGAACCGCATACCCTGTGGGGCAGTGTCGAAGGTTTGGGCGAGGAGGATATGAGCGAGCGTCGCTTGATCCCGCACATCACCGTCGGGCTCTTTACCGCCATCGTACGCATGAGCGCGCAACATGGGATCCGGTATTGGTATGCGGTGATGGAGCCGTCGCTGCTGCGTCTGCTGAAACGTTTCGGCATCCACTTCACGCTCATCGGTCCCGCGGTGGAATACCATGGCGCGCGGCAACCCTGTTTTGCCGATGCCGATGAGGTGCTGGCCGAGATGCGGCGGGTCGCCCTCCCGGTGTGGGAATTGATTACCGAAGGGGGGCGTCTCTGGCCGGGGGATACTACCCAGCATCGGGAGACGAGTCCTGAACACACGGTTTGGCCGCTGCCATTTGGTGGAGGTAACTATGTCCTCGCGGGAGGGTGAGCGGGTCGGGCAGGGTACGTGGAGGACGCGCTTCTGGACTTCAAATTAAATTGTGCACGGGGAATGAGTCCCCCGCGCTTGCTCGAGGGGGAGAACCGCGCCCCGCTACGCTGTCCTCCTTGAAAGTCCCCCTCGCCTGTCCATGCGGCGAGCCGCAAGTTTAAAATTAATATAAATCAATAAATTACTATATTTCTTAGCCTGATCTGGGAAAGTCGGCTTTAAAACGTGAGCATTTCGGCCGTCCCCGCGGCTTCGAAATGCTCATGCCTTCCGCAAGGTTTTTTGCAAACGCCCCCTGACTGTAGGAACAGGGACTTGCTATAATCCGGCGCTCGCCTTAGCCGATAACGTCAGCAACAATACAAGGCTATTCTTAGCAGTAGCCTTCCCATCTCGAGAGTGATGCCGTGAAAAGACTGCAATCCATGATTCAAAATCTATTGGTTCTCGCGTTGTTTGCGGGGTTGGGGGCCTTGAGCGGCTGCGCGACTTCACATGCGCCTCTGCCGCCGTCCTTAGGGGCGCAACCTTCCACCTCGGATCCGGAGCGGTATAACTATTTAATCGGTCCGGGTGATTCCTTGAATATCTTCGTGTGGCGCAATCCCGAAGTTTCCACCACGGTCACGGTGCGGCCGGATGGGATGATCAATACCCCGCTGGTGGAAGATATGCCGGTCAGCGGTAAAACCCCATCGCAGGTCGCGCGGGATGTGGAGCGGCAATTGGCGAAGTTCATCAAGGATCCGATCGTGACGGTCATGATGGGCGGTTTCGTCGGACCCTACAGCGAGCAGATTCGGGTAGTGGGCGAGGCGGCCCGGCCGCAAGCCTTGCCCTATCGTCAACGCATGACCTTGCTGGATGTGATGATCTCCGTGGGCGGATTGACGCCGTTCGCCGCCGGCAACCGCGCCAGCATCGTGCGTTTCGTCGGAGGAGAACAGCGGCAATTCAGCGTCCGCATTGAAGATCTGATCCGTGACGGAGATATTAGCGCTAATGTCGACATACTTCCGGGCGATACATTAATTATTCCGGAATCCTGGTTCTAACGGGGCCGCCGGACCAGACAACCCGCCTCAAGGGATCATCGTCGATGCAAGATGTTATTGCGCAAATTCTCCAGCACGTTCGCGCGACGTGGCGCTATCGCTGGTACATGGTGCTGGTCGCCTGGCCGATCTGCGTGGCCGGCTGGATATTCGTGCAAAATCTGCCCGATCAATATCAGGCCTCCGCGCGGATGTTTCTGGACACGAAATCCATCCTCAAGCCTTTATTAAAAGGGTTGACCGTGGACTCCAACGCCCAGTCCGAAGTCCAGTTGATGAACCGCACCATCCTGAGCCGTCCCAATATGGAGAAGGTGGCGCGCATGACCGATCTGGATATCGGGGCGAAAACCCCGGAGCAGATGGATGCCTTGATCAATAGATTGATCTCCAGGATCAACATCCAAGATACCCGGCGGCAGGCGGGTTTGTTCCATATCACTTACGAGGACGAGAATCCTCAGGTGGCCAAACGGGTCGTCCAGGCCATCCTCACCATTTTCATGGAGAGCAGTCTCGGCGAAACCCGCAAGGATACCGATAGCGCCCAACGCTTTCTTGACGAGCAAATTAAGGAATACGAGGCGCGTTTGGTGGCGTCGGAAACCCGGCTTACGGAATTCAAGCGCGAAAACCTGGGGCGCATGCCCAGCCAAGGCCGCGATTATTATGAAAACCTCCAAATAGCGATCAGTGATTTGGAGCAGGCGCAGCTGCAATTGCAAGAAGCGGAAAACCGCCGGAAGGAATTGCAGCGTCAGATGGAGGACAATGAAACCCCCTTGTTCGGAATGGGGCCGGTTTCCGCGGCGAGCGGGACGCCGGTGTTGGACGCCCGTATCCAGAATTTGCAGGCGCGCCTGGATGAATTGCTGCTTAAATTCACCGAGCGGCATCCCGATGTCCAGGCCGTCAAAACCACCATCGCGGATTTGGAAAAACAACGCGCCGAGGTGGTGGCGACCCAGGCGCAATCCGCAAGCGCGGCGCCCGCGGACGATGCGGTGATGAATAATCCCTTCCAGGCGCAAATGCGCTTGGCCTTGAGCGAGGCCGAAGCCAACGCCGCCTCTTTGAAGGCGCGGGTGAGCACCTATCGCAAGCGGGTTGACGAATTCAAGAGACTGGTCAACATCATTCCCGAAGTTGAAGCGCAATTAAAACAATTGAATCGCGATTACGACGTTACCAAGAGCAATTACGAAACGCTGCTGGCGCGCCGCGAATCGGCCGCCATCTCCCAGCAATTGGATCAAAGCGCGGAAGTAGTGAAGTTTCGCGTGGTGGATCCGCCCTACGTGCCGGGTGCGCCGTCCGGTCCCAATCGGCCGTTATTGATTTCCGGTGTATTGTTGGGCGGTATCGCCGCCGGCATCGTCTTCGCGTTTTTCTTGGCGCAGTTGAATCCCACTTTTAACAGCCGCCGCACGCTGATGGAGGTGACGGGGCTGCCGGTGCTGGGCGGTGTCTCGATGATTTGGACGGCGGCGCAGATTCGCAGGAAACGTTTCGAACTGCTTGGATTCTCGGCCTTGGTGGGAATCTTGGTGGCGCTTTATGGCGGCATCATGGCCGTCCAGATGCTGGATATCAATATCGTGTCCCAAATAAAAGCCCTAATCTAGGTGAAGTTGCCGCTATGAGTACTATAGAAAGGGCGATACAAAAACTGGGTCAATCCGCCAAAGGCCCCCAAGACGACTCGGTGTCGGAGACGCTCCCCCCCGTCGCCATCCCGGAAGCCGTCTCCGCGCCGCGAGTGAATGGGGACGTGGCGCCGCTCCCCGAGCTCGGCGTGGAGATACCCGGTGCGGATGAGCGCGACGGCGACGAGTCGGTATCGCGCATTCAGTTGGATTATGAGAACTTGAGCTCCCTGGGCATGGTGACGCCGGACGGCGAGCGCAGTCAGGTGGCGGAGGAATACCGCCACATCAAGCGTCCCTTGTTGTTGAACGCCTTCGGCGAAGGGGCGCTGCCGAATAGTAATCGCAATCTGATCATGGTGTGCAGCGCCCGGCCGCACGAAGGCAAGACCTTTACCGCCATCAACCTGGCGCTGAGCATCGCCCTGGAACGGGACCGCACGGTGTTGCTGGTGGACGCCGATGTGGCGAAACCCTCGGTGTCGCGGGTGTTGAATTTTCCCGGCACCGCCGGTCTGGTGGATTTTCTCGCCGATCCTCACCGCCGTCTCGCCGATTTGATCCTGCAAACCAATGTGCCCAAGCTGCGCATCTTGCCGGCGGGGCGCCGCCATAGCCATTCCACCGAGTTGTTGGGCAGCGACGGCATGCAGGCCTTGGCGCAAGAACTTTCCGACCGTTATCCCGACCGGGTGGTGATTTTCGATTCGCCGCCCTTGCTGGCCACGAGTGAGGCCGCGGTGCTCGCCGGTTTGATGGGCCAAGTGGTCATGGTGGTGGAGGCGGAGAAGACCAAGCGTGAAGAATTGAAAGAGGCCTTGGCCTTGTTTAAGCCGGATCAATATATCGGTTTAGTGTTGAATAAGAGCGATCGTCCCTTTGGGGCGGAGTATTATTACGGATCTTACAGTTCATACGGCGAATAGGCGGGGATGATGCAGGGGGGCACTTACAGCGGCGCGCGGCCGGCGTGGCGAGGGTATGCTTGGCGGGGCTTTCCGTTGGCGTTGGCCATGACGGTGGGTGGACAGGCCGCCAGCGCGGGCGAATGGCGCCTCAACACCTATCTGGATTTCGCCGAGGTCTATACCGACAACGTCTCGCTGGCGCCGGCCGGCGCCGAGGAGGGCGAATTCATCACCCAGATCAGGCCCGGCGTCTCGCTGAACGGCCAAAGTGGCCGCGCCAAACTGGATTTGAACTACCGTTTGCAAAATTTGATTTATGGGCACGACGTCACCCGCAATAATTCCAATCATCAGTTGCTCGCCAAGGGCAATCTCGAGGTCGCCAAGGAATGGCTTTTCGTCGACGCCAGAAGTTCCATCAGCCAACAAATCGTCGACGCCGACCGCAGCGTGCCGCTCGATAATTTCAACGTGGGCAATCGGGCCGACGTGATCACCTACGGCGTCAGTCCTTACCTCAAGTTGCGCCTCGGTTCTTATGTGGCCGGTGAAATGCGTTATGCGATAGACCGCGTGGAAAATCAAAGCAACGCGCTTTCCGATCTGGAAACCACGCAATACATGGCCAATTTGAATAACGGGCCGAGTTTTAACCGGCTCACGTGGGGGATGAAATTCAGCCGTAATGAAATGAACCGCGAGTCCGGGCCGGATTCCTTACGTGAGAATGGCGTCGCGGTCGCCCGCTATCGCGTTCACCAAACCTTCAATGCCTTGGCGCGCGGCGGTTATGAAAACAACGACCTAGTGACCACCCGCAGCATCGAAGACGGCAGTTATTGGAGCGTGGGCGGCGAATGGTTGCCCAGCCGCCATTTCACCCTGTCGGCCACCGCCGGCGAAAATAATTGGGATGCCGATGTCTACCTGCGGCCCACCGTGCGCACCCAATTGCACGTGGGTTATCAAGACCTCGAGGTGGGCCTCAATCCGGGCGGCGTCTGGACCGCCGATTTTACGCACCATACCCGGCGCAGTACCTGGCGGCTGGGTTATTTTGAAGAGAGCACCAGCACCCAGACCCTGCAGCTCACCGACCAGCAATTCTTTTTGATAGTCGATCCCAATGGAAATCTGGTCATCGATCCGCGCACCGGTTTCCCGGTGGTGATCGTCAATAATATCTTCGCCCTGACCGATGAAGAATTCATTCGCCGGCGTTTTCAAGGCAGCGTTACCTGGAAAAGCGGCAAAAGTGATTTTGTGCTGGGTGCCTACAATGAGCAGCGTGAGTTCGAGATCAGCAATAATTCGGAAGATGCCCTCGGGGCCAACGCCTCCTGGATTTGGCGTTTGAAGCCGCGTACCCAATCCATCCTGGGCGGCGGTTGGCAGCATCGTAATCCGGCCGGCACCCATGAAGCGGACCAGACGTGGTATGCCTCATTGGGATTTAATCGCACCATCTCCCAGGATGTGAATTCCTCTTTGGAATTCCGTCACACCGAGCGGGACGGCGCCAGCGGCAACGATTACAACGAAAACCGGCTGACCTTACAGTTGAATATGCGTTTTTAAGGAAATCGCCCATGTATGAAGCGTTTTATCAATTAAAAGCCCGCCCGTTCCAGCTCAGCCCCGATCCGAGGTTTTTTTACGGCAGCCCCGGCCACAAGCGCGCCATGTCGTATCTGCGTTATGGCTTGACGCAGGGCGAGGGATTTATCGTGATCACCGGCGAGATCGGTACCGGCAAGACCATGCTGGTACGGACTTTGTTCGCCGACCTCGCGAAGGAAAACGTGGTGGCGGCGCAGCTGGTCACCACCCAGCTGGAGGCCGACGATACCCTGCGCATGGTCGCCGCCAGTTTCGGCCTCGCCCACGAGGGGTTGGAGAAGGCCACCATTCTCAAGAATCTCGAGACCTTCATGATGGCGCGTGCCCGTGAAGGCAAGCGCGTGCTGCTGCTGGTGGACGAGGCGCAGAACCTGCCGCCGCGGTCCCTGGAGGAATTGCGCATGTTGTCCAATTTCCAGTTGGGCGGCCGGGTGTTGTTCCAAAGTTTCCTGCTCGGCCAGGCGGAATTCCGCAACACGCTGCAGGCCAAGAGTCTGGAACAGCTGCGGCAGCGGGTGATCGCGGCCTATCATCTCGAACCGCTGGACGCCGCCCAGACCCGCGCCTACATCGAGCACCGTCTCAATACCGTGGGCTGGAAGGGCGACCCCAAGTTCGCCGACGAATCCTATGCGGTGATCCATCAGCATTCCGGCGGCATTCCGCGGCGTATCAACACCCTCTGTGATCGCCTGATGCTGTTCGGCTGCCTGGAAGAAATCCACGACTTCCCCGCCGAGCGGGTCAACACGGTGATCGCCGAATTGCAGAACGAGAGCGCCGGCAAACCGGCCGGGTCCGCCGAAGAAGAGTCGGCGGAACAGCCCGTGGTGAAAGCGCCGCCCGCCGTGGCCGACGCGCCGGCCGCGTCCGCCACGCCGGCGCCCGCCGCGGCCAAGACGCCGCCGCCGGCCGCCACCGGCGCCGCGCCGTTGAAGGGCGTGCCGCGCCCGGCTGCCGCGGCGCCCGCCGCCGCGTCCAAACCCGCAACGGCGAAACCCGCCACCGCCGCCGCGCCGAATGAAGCGCCGGCCGCCGCGGCCGACATGGAAACCCGCGTCGCCATTTTGGAGAAACGGGTCGCGCTCCTGGAAGAAGGGCTCAAACGCGAACGGGCTCGTCTGCGCCGGGCCATATTGCTCAGCGACGAGTTCGGAGGCGTTTGATGAACTCGGCGCCGCCCACCGTGTTGTGCGTGGTTGGGGCGCGCCCCAATTTCATGAAGATCGCGCCGGTGATCGCGGCCCTGCGCGCCGCGCCGTTCAATCTGCGCGCCCGCCTGCTTGCACACCGGCCAGCACTACGACGTGGCCATGAACGAGCGGTTTTTCGAACAGCTCGGCATCCCCAATCCCGATATCAATCTCGAGGTCGGTTCGCTCAGCCACGCCGCGCAGACCGCGGAGATCATGCGCCGTTTCGAGCCGGTGCTGGATGAGGAAAAGCCCGCGGCCCTGCTGGTGGTGGGCGACGTGAATTCCACCATCGCCTGCGCGCTGGTCGCGGCGAAGAAAGGCGTGCCGGTCGCCCACGTCGAGGCCGGTTTGCGCAGCTTCGATCGCGCCATGCCCGAGGAAGTGAACCGGGTGCTCACCGATCAATTGTCGGAATGGTTGTTCACCACCGAGCGCGAGGCCCGCGACAATCTGCTGCGCGAAGGCATCGCCGACGACAGGATCCACTTCGTCGGCAACGTGATGATCGACACCCTGCTCGGTCATCGTGCCCGCGCGGTGCCGGCGGCGGAGACCTTGGCGGCGGCCGGCGTCGACCCCGGCCTGTTTCTCGACGCGCCGCAGGGTTTCGGTGTGTTGACCCTGCACCGGCCGTCGAATGTCGATGATCCCGCCGTGCTCCAGCGTCTGCTCGTCAGCGCGCAAAAAATCAGCGCGCAACTGCCTTTGGTATTTCCGGCCCATCCGCGCACCCTCGGCCGGATCGAGGCGGCGGGTCTGCGGGACATGTTGAGCGGACCGCGCATCTGCTGTCTGCCGCCGGTGGGTTATCTGGAAATGCTGGGACTGATGTCGGCGGCGCGGCTGGTGTTGACCGATTCCGGCGGCATGCAGGAAGAGACCACCGCCCTCGGCGTGCCCTGCATCACCTTGCGCGAGAACACCGAACGGCCCATCACCGTGACCCACGGCACCAATACCATCGTCGGCACGGACAGCGCGCGCATCGAAAAGGCGGTGGCGGAGGTGCTCAGCGGCGGCGGCAAGGCCGGCCGGCAGCCGGAATTGTGGGACGGCCGCGCCGCGCAGCGTATCGCCGCGATTCTGCACGCCAGTTTGGTTCCGGGCGCATCGGCCGCGCGCGCGGCGGCGCAATCTCGGTAATCCGGCGGAATCATCCCGCTGTTGGCGCGGTCGATTAGGATGCGGCGGGTCCGGGCCGATATAACCAGCGTCACCTTTCCGGCCATGATTTGAACCGCGGTAACAACAGCATGATAAGCAACGCAATGACCGTGGACGTGGAAGACTATCTTCACGTCTCCGCCTTCGAAAAACACATACGCCGCGAGGACTGGGATCACTTGCCCTGCCGGGTCGAGCGCAACACCGAGCGCATCCTGGATATCTTCGCCGAACGGCGGGTGCGGGCCACTTTCTTCATGCTGGGCTGGGTCGCCGAACGTTATCCCGGCGTGGTGCGCCGCCTGGTGGCCGAGGGGCATGAACTGGCCAGCCACGGCTATTCCCACGTGCGGGTCACCGAGCAGACCCCGCAATGAATTCCGCGAGGATGTGATCCGCAATAAAAAATTACTGGAAGATTTGGCCGGCGCCAGCGTTACGGGTTATCGCGCCGCCAGTTATTCCATCGGCGAGAAAAATTTATGGGCGCTGGACGTCCTGCAGGAAACCGGGCACCGCTACAGCTCCAGCATTTATCCGATCCGCCATGATTTATACGGCATGCCCAACGCGCCGCGTTTTCCTTTCTTTCCCAACGGCGCGGGCGGCTTGCTGGAGATACCGGTCACCACCGTCGAGGTGTTCAAGCAGAAGTTGCCGTGCGGCGGCGGCGGTTATTTTCGTTTATTGCCTTATCCGGTCTCGCGCTGGGCGATGCGGCGGGTGAACGAACGAGACGGCAAACCCTGCATCTTTTATTTCCATCCCTGGGAGATCGATCCCGACCAACCGCGCCAGCAAGGCATCGGACTCAAGACCCGCGTCCGTCATTATCTCAATCTCGCCCGCACCGAAGACCGGCTGCGCCGTTTGATGGGCGACTTTGAGTGGGACCGGATGGATAGGATATTTTTAGACGGACAGGCGTCCGGCTCACAGGCTCACCCCCCTCGTGCTTAATCCATCTCACGCCGGCGCGCCGGAAATCAAGCTGCTCACCGCCGCCGACGCGGGCCGCTGGGACGCCTTCGTCGCCGCGTGCGCCGCAGGCCACTTTTTATCACCGGGCCGGCTGGGCCGAGGTGATCCGGCGCGCCTTCGGCCATCGCACCTATTTTTTATACGCGGAGACGCGACGGCGTGATCGAAGGCATCCTGCCGCTGGCGCGCATCCGCAGTTTTTTGTTCGGCGATTCTTTAAGCTCGCTGCCGTTTTGCGTGAGCGGCGGCGTGGTCGCCGCCAATCCCGCGGCGGAAGCCGCGCTGGAAGCGCGGGCGATCGCCCTGGCGCGCGAGCTGCAAGTCGATCACCTGGAATTCCGCAATCTCGCGCCGCGCCATCTGGATTGGCCGCGCAAGGACCAGCTCTACGTGAATTTCCGTAAGGAGCTCGATCCCGATCCCGAGAAGAATATGCTGGCCATTCCGCGCAAACAGCGGGCGATGGTGCGCAAGGGCATCGAGGCCGGTTTGCTCGGCGAGATCGATCGGGACGTCGCGCGGTTTTATCCCGCCTATTCCGAGAGCGTGCGCAACCTGGGCACGCCGGTTTTCTCGAAAAAATATTTCGAGATATTGCGCGAGGTGTTCGGTCCCGACTGCGAAGTGCTCACCATCACCCAGAACGGCCGTTTGATCGCCAGCGTGCTGAGTTTTTATTTTCGCGACCAAGTCTTGCCTTATTACGGCGGCGGCACGGCGGCGGCGCGCGAGGTGAAGGGCAACGACTTCATGTATTGGGAATTGATGCGCCGCGCGACGCGAGCGCGGGGTGCGGATCTTCGATTACGGCCGCAGCAAGCGCGATACCGGCGCCTACAGCTTCAAGAAAAACTGGGGCTTCGAACCCGAGCCGCTGCACTACGAATACGTACTGGTGCAAGGCCGCGGCGGTGCCGGACGTCAACCCGCTCAATCCCAAATATGAACGTTTCGTGAAACTGTGGAAACGCCTGCCGCTGGGCGTGGCGCAGGCAGTGGGCCCGCACCTGGTGAAATATTTGGGCTGATGGCATGGACGATTTATTGTTGCTCGTGCATCGCATCCCCTATCCCCCCAACAAGGGGGACAAGCTGCGCTCGTTCAATCTGCTCAAGCAATTGAGCCGGCGTTATCGCGTCCATCTCGGGACATTCATCGACGACGAGCGGGATTGGCAATACGTGGACGACGTGCGCGCCCTGTGCGGCGGCGAAACCCATTTCGCCCGGCTGTCGCCGCGCGCGGCGAAGTTGCGCGGCCTGCCTTCGCTGTTATCGTCGCGGCCCTTGAGTCTGGCGTATTATCGCGACCGCGGCCTGCGGCGCTGGGTGCGGCGCGTGCTGCGCGAGCAACCGATCCGGCGGGTCTTGGTGTTTTCCGGCCCGATGGCCCAGTATGTGGATAATAAAGACGCGGCGGCCCTGCGCCGGGTGATGGATTTCGTCGATGTGGATTCGGACAAATGGCGGCAATACGCCGCGTCCCAGTCCTGGCCGATGAGTTGGGTGTATCGCCGCGAGGCGCGGACCTTGCTGCCTTATGAGCGGCGCATCGCCGCGGCCTTCGATGCCAGCGCCTTCGTTTCGGCCCGCGAGGCGGAGTTGTTCACCTCGTTGGCGCCGGAGACGGCGGGGCGGGTATGGGGTATTCGCAATGGCGTCGATAGCGGCTATTTCGACCCGGCCTTGCCGAGTCCGGCGCCTTATCCTTTGCACGACCGGCCCATCGTCTTCACCGGCGCCATGGATTACTGGGCCAACGTGGACGCGGTGATCTGGTTCGCCAAGCAGGTGTTGCCGGCGGTGCGCGCGCGAAACGAGGATGCGCGTTTTTATATCGTCGGCGCGCGGCCGACGCCGGAAGTCAACGAATTGAAACGGCTGCCGGGCGTGGTGGTGGTGGGCGCGGTGGAGGATATCCGGCCGTATATCGCCCACGCGGTGGTGGCGGTCGCCCCGCTGCGGATCGCCCGCGGCGTGCAGAACAAGGTGCTGGAGGCCATGGCCATGGCCAGGCCGGTGGTCGCCAGTCCACAAGCCTTGGACGGCATCGTCTGCGACGTCGGACGCGAGGTGTTGATGGCGAAGGGCGCGGCGGACTTCGCGGCGCAGGTCGCGGCGCTGATCGAGCGCGACGGCGATCCGGTTTTGGCGCGCGCCGCCCGCGAACGGGTGCTGGCCGATTACAACTGGGAAACGAATCTCCGCCGGTTCGAACGTCTATTGGAGGGCGCGCCATTGGATGACGATATGAAGGATGGGCGGCCGGCCATGGCGGGCTTGGCGAGGACGGGTGAGTCGTCCCGTCCCGTCCCTGAAACGTCGGAGTGAAATATGCCCGTCTTCCATTCCTGTGGTGAACGGATGAATGAACTGAACGGTTCAACCCTATTTAAAGAGGCGATATGAGCGGACCCCTACAGCCCGGCGTGGATAGCCCGGTGTTATCTTCCGGCGAGCAGACGCCCGTTTGGCGTTCGCCGCTGGTGCTGGCCGGCCTGTTGGTATTGGCGGTGCTGGCGCTGTATTGGCAGACGGTGTTGTCGATGGAGGCGATCTGGTCGCGCTCCGAAACCTTTACCCACGGCTATTTGATCGCGCCGATCAGCCTCTTTTTGATTTGGCAGCGGCGTAAAATCCTGGCCGCCATCGCGCCGACGCCGGATCCGTGGGGCTTGCCGGTGCTGTTCCTGATCGGCGTGGTGTGGCTGCTGGCCCATTACGCCAGCGTCATGGTGATCGAACAACTGGCCATGGTGGCGATGATCGCGGCCACGGTGTGGACGGTGCTCGGGCGGCGCATGTTCTGGGCGATGCTCTTCCCCTTGGCGTTTTTGTTTTTCGCCGTGCCGGTCGGCGAGGAATTGATCCCGCCCTTGATGGATTTCACCGCCGATTTCACCGTGGCGGCCTTGCAGTTGAGCGGCATTCCGGTGTATCGCGAAGGGACTTTTTTCGAAATACCCAGCGGCCGCTGGTCGGTGGTCGAAGGTTGCAGCGGGGTGCGTTACCTCATCGCGTCGGTGACCCTCGGTTGTTTGTACGCTTACCTCACTTATCGCAGTCCGCTGCGGCGGACGGTGTTCGTGCTCTTGTCGATCATCGTGCCGATCATCGCCAACGGCCTGCGCGCTTATATGATCGTGATGATCGCCCATCTCAGCGACATGAAGATGGCGCTGGGCGTCGATCATTTCATCTACGGCTGGGTGTTCTTCGGCCTGGTGATGCTGCTGTTGTTCTGGGCGGGCTCGTTTTGGCGCGAGGATCATCTGGAACCGGCCGGCCCCTCGGCGGTTCGCGCGAATACCGTCGCCGCGTCCGGCCACCGCTCGCCCTTGGCGGTGGCGGGGGCGGTGTTCCTCTTGCTGGCGGTGTGGCCGGTGCTGGGATACGTGAGCGCGGCGCGTGACACCGCCGTGACTAACATCCATTTGGCGATGCCGTCACCCGCCGCCGGTTGGCAGGCCGGCGAGCCTCTCACTGAATGGCGGCCGCGCTATTTGGGTACCGATGCGTCCGTGCAACAGAGTTACGCGCGCGAGGGAAAACAGGCGATGGTGTATCTGGCGTATTACCGCCATCAGCGTCAGGGCGCGGAGTTGATCAACTCGCAGAACGTGCTGGTCAAGCAGAAAGATCCGGTATGGCGGCAGGTGGCGGACGGGCCGCGGGAGATCGCCGTCAACGGCAAGCGCATCCAAGTGCGCGAGGGTAAGCTGCGTTCCGGGCAACAGGATTTGCTGGTGTGGCATTGGTATTGGATGGACGGCGTCTACACCACCAATCATTATCTCGCCAAATTCTGGGAGGCCAAGGCCAAGCTGTTCGGCGAGACCGGCGACGCGGCCGCCATCATCGTTGCGGCCGAGATCGGCGAGCAAGGACCGGATGCCGCGGCGGCGGTATTGAACGAATTCGTGGCCGGCATGGAGCCGGCCATGCGCGCCAGCCTGGAGAATGTCGCCAATGACTGAGCATGCGACGGCCGCCGCGTTGATGGAGGCCGGGCGCCGGGCGCCGGGCGCCGCCGATGCCCTGTCGGCCGCCGCGCCCGGCGCGGCCACGACCCGGCGGCGCGACGAGCGGCCGCTGATCGCCCATGTCATCTTCCGTTTGGCGGTGGGTGGGCTGGAAAACGGTTTGGTCAATCTGCTCAACCGCACACCGCAATACCGCCACGCGATCATTTGCATGACCGATTACACGGAATTTCACCGGCGCATCGAACACGACGCCGTGGCGCTGCACGCCCTGCACAAGCGCGAAGGCCACGACCTCGGCGTATTCGTGCGCCTGTGGCGTTTGTTGCGCGCCTTGAAACCGGACGTGGTGCACACCCGCAACATGTCGTCGCTGGAGGCGCAGTTGCCGGCGTGGCTGGCCGGCGTGCGGGGCCGCGTGCACGGCGAACACGGCCGCGACATGCACGACCTCGACGGCAGCAATCGCAACTATCAATGGTTGCGCCGCGCCTACCGGCCGCTGGTGCACCGTTACATCCCCTTGTCGCGCGATCTGGAAACGTATCTGCGCGACGCGATCGGCGTGCCGGCGGCGAAACTGACACAGATCTACAATGGCGTGGACACCGTGCGTTTTCATATCGCCGTGGCCGGCCGCGCGCCGCTGCCGATGGCGGATTTCGCGCCGCCGGGGACCTTGGTGATCGGCACGGTGGGGCGCTTGCAACTGGTGAAAGATCAGTTGACCTTGGTGCGCGCCTTTCTGCTGTTGTTGCAAGGCGAGCCGGCGCTGGCCGCGCGCCTGCGGCTGGTGATCATCGGCGACGGACCCTTGCGGCGCGAGGCGCAAACCATGCTGGAACAAGCGGGCGCGGCGCATCTCGCCTGGCTGCCCGGCGAACGCGACGACATTCCCGAGTTGCTGCGGGCCATGGATGTGTTCGTGTTGCCGTCATTGGCGGAAGGCATTTCCAACACCTTGCTCGAGGCGATGGCCAGCGGTCTGCCGGTGATCGCCACCCGGGTCGGCGGCAACGCCGAACTGGTGGTGGAAGGCGTGACCGGCACGCTGGTGCCGGCCGCGCAACCGCAAGACTTGGCCGACGCGCTGGCGCGTTACATCGCCGAGCCTGCGCTGCTCCGCCGCCACGGCCTGGCCGGCCGCGAGCGGGTGGAACGCGAGTTCAGCATGGAAACCATGGTGGCGCGTTACGTCGATAACTACGAGCGCCTGTTGCGGCGCTAGGCACGGATAAGGAAACGAAGAAATCATGTGCGGTATTGTCGGTATCTTTGACACCCGCGGCGCCGGAACGGTGGACCGGGCCCTGCTGGATAAAATGAATCAGAGCCAGTTTCATCGCGGCCCCGACGAAGGCGGTTTGTTCGTCGAGCCCGGCGTGGGGCTCGGCCATCGCCGTTTGTCGATCATCGACCTCTCCAGCGGACAACAGCCGTTGTTCAACGAAGACGGCTCGGTGGTGGTGGTGTTCAACGGCGAGATCTACAACTTCCAGGAGCTGGTGCCCGAGCTGCAAGCGGCCGGTCACGTGTTCCGCACCCGCAGCGACACCGAAGTGATCGTGCATGCCTGGGAAGAATGGGGCGAGGCCTGCGTCGAGCGTTTCCGCGGCATGTTCGCCTTCGCCTTGTGGGATCGCAATCGCCGGACGTTGTTCCTCGCCCGCGACCGCCTGGGTGTCAAGCCGCTCTATTACGCGCTGCTGCCCGACGGCCAGTTGATTTTCGGTTCCGAGCTGAAGGCGTTGCTGGTCCATCCCGGTCTTACCCGCGAGATCGACGCCCGCGCGGTGGAAGATTATTTCGCCTACGGTTACGTGCCCGAGCCCAAGACCATTTACGACGGCGCCTTGAAACTGCCGCCGGGGCACACGCTCAGCCTGCGCGCCGGTGCGCCGTTGCCCGCGCCGCGTCAATATTGGGACATTCCCTTCAAACCTTTGCCCGCCTTGAGCGAGGGTGACGCGGCGGAGGAATTGATAGATCGCTTGCGCGAAGCCATCAAGATCCGCCTGATTTCCGAGGTGCCGCTGGGCGCGTTTCTCTCGGGCGGCGTGGACTCCAGCGCGGTGGTGGCGATGATGGCGCAGGTCTCGGGCGGCGCGGTCAATACCTGCTCGATCTCGTTCAACGATCCGGCCTTCGACGAGGCGCGTTACGCCGCGCTGGTCGCCGAGCGTTATCACACCAAGCATTACGTCGATCGCGTCGAGTCCGACGATTACGACTTGATCGACACCCTCGCGGGTATTTACGACGAGCCCTACGCCGACAGCTCGGCGCTGCCGACGTACCGCGTCTGCCAGCTCGCGCGCAAACATGTGACGGTGGCCTTGTCGGGCGACGGCGGCGACGAAAATCTTGCCGGTTACCGCCGTTACCGCTGGCATTTGTACGAAGAGCGCATGCGCGGCGTGTTGCCGCTGGGGTTGCGCCGTCCCGTGTTCGGTTTATTGGGCAGCGTCTATCCCAAGGCCGACTGGGCGCCGAAGGTGCTGCGCGCCAAGACCACCTTCGAGGCCCTGGCGCGCGACGGCGTGGAAGGTTATTTCCACGGCGTGTCGGTGATGAGTGATGCCATGCGCGGCCGTCTGTTCAGCGCCGATTTCAAAAAACGCCTGCAAGGTTACCGCGCCATCGAGGTGATGCGCGGGCACGCCCGCAATGCGCCGGAGCATCCGCTGTCGCGCGTGCAATATCTCGACATGAAAACCTATCTGGTGGGCGACATCCTCACCAAGGTCGATCGCGCCAGCATGGCGCATGCTTTGGAAGTGCGCGAGCCGCTGCTCGATCACAAACTCATGGAGTGGTGGTCGGGTCTGTCGCCGGATTTGAAACTGCGCGGCACGGAGGGCAAATATATTTTCAAGAAGGCGCTGGAACCGCATCTGCCGCGCGAAGTGTTGTACCGGCCCAAGATGGGCTTTTCGATACCGCTGGCGGCCTGGTTCCGCGGTCCGCTGCGCGAGCGGGTGCGCGACGCGGTGCTGGGCGAGAGCTTGGCCGCCACCGGCATTTTCGATCGCGGTTATCTGCGGCAAATGGTGGAGCAGCATCAGTCGGGCCGCCGCGATTACAGCGCGTCGCTGTGGACGGTGCTGATGTTCGAGGCATTCGTGCGCCAAACGCGCATGGCCTGAAATTGAATGGGCCGGATTGGCGATGCGCGGGCGCGCCAATGCGCATGGGCGGATTCATACTCCCCCTCTCCCGCAAGCGGGAGAGGGTTGGGGTGAGGGCGTCAACACCACGCGAGGCCATGCTAGCTAAGCGCACCGTAATAGGACATAAGGAGTCGCGACGCGACGAGTTGGTGGGTTAAGGCCTTCGGCCGTAACCCACCCTACATTGACTACATCGCCTGAAGATCACGATGAAGATTCTGCACATATTTGATCACTCCATTCCCTTGCACAGCGGCTACACCTTCCGCAGCCGCGCGATCTTGCGCGAGCAGCGCGCCCTGGGTTGGGAGACGGAGCACGTCACCGGCGCCAAGCACGCACAGGAATTGGCGCGGCAGGGCAAGACCGCGCCCGCCGAAGAAGAGGTGGACGGCCTGCATTTTTTCCGTGCCCCCGCGCCGCGGGGAATCTTGGCGGGTTTGCCGGTACTGGATCAGATGGCGGTGGTAAACGGCTTGGCCGCGCGGCTCGCCGAGATCATTCCCCGCGTGCGTCCTGATGTCCTGCACGCGCATTCGCCGGCCTTGAACGGCCTGGCGGCCCTGCGCGCCGCCAAACGTTTCGGTCTGCCCGTGGTATATGAGGTGCGCGCCTTTTGGGAAGACGCGGCGGTGGATCACGGCACCTGCAAGGAAGGTGATCTGCGTTACCGCGCCACCCGCGCGCTCGAAACCCATGTGCTCAAACGCGCCGATGCCGTCACCTGTATCTGCGAAGGTCTGCGCGGCGACATCGCGGCGCGCGGCGTTCCCGCCGAAAAAATCACGGTGATCCCCAACGCGGTGGACATCGAGCATTTTCAAACCGGCGGCGCGGCCGACATGGACCTCGTGCAAAAATTGGGTCTGGACGGAAAGCTGGTGCTGGGTTTCATCGGTTCGTTTTACGCCTATGAAGGGTTGTCGCTGTTGCTGGAGGCCTTGCCGCGGCTCCTGGCCCAGTTGCCGCAAACCCGCGTCTTACTGGTGGGCGGCGGCAAGGAAGAGCCGGCCTTGAAACAACAGGCGCAAGCCTTGGGCGTGGCGGACAAGGTGATCTTCACCGGCCGCGTGCCGCACGGCGAGGTGCAGCGTTATTACGATCTGGTGGACATGCTGGTCTATCCGCGATTGGCCATGCGTCTCACCGATCTCGTCACCCCGCTCAAACCGCTGGAGGCCATGGCGCAGGGGCGGCTGGTGGTGGCGTCCGATGTCGGCGGTCACCGCGAGTTGATCCGCGACGGCGAGACCGGTTGCTTGTTTCGCGCCGGCGATGCGCAGCATCTCGCCGACACCGTGGTGCAGTTGCTGGCGTCGCGCCCGTTGTGGCCGGCGCTGCGCGCCGCGGCGCGCCATTACGTCGAGCGCGAGCGCAATTGGCGGGTGAGCGTGGCGCGTTACGCCGGACCCTACGACGGCCTGATCCGCGGACTCACCGCGGCATGAATGCCACCGCCGCACCCGGTGGGGCCGCCGAGGGCCTGCGGATCGGGCTCGTCGGCCCGCTGCCGCCGCCGGCCGGCGGCATGGCGATGCAGACCCGGCAGCTGGCCGAGCTGCTGGGCGCCGCCGGCGCACATGTCACGCTCGTGCAGAGCAATGCCCCTTACCGGCCGGCGTTCCTGGGCCGCATCCCCGTGCTGCGCGCCTTCGCGCGGCTGCTGCCCTACCTCTGGGCCCTGTGGCGCGCCGCGGGGCGCAGCGATCTGTTCCACGTGATGGCCAACTCCGGCTGGTCCTGGCACCTGTTCGCCGCACCGGCGATCCGGATCGCGCGCCTGCGCGGCGTGCCGGTGCTGGTCAACTACCGGGGCGGCGAGGCGGCCGCCTTCCTCGCGCGTTCGCGCGCGTCGGTCGCGCGATCGATGACGCGAGTCGGACGCCTGGTCGTGCCCTCCGGCTTCCTGCAGGCGGTATTCCGCGAGCACGGCATGGCGGCCGAGATCGTGCCCAACATCGTCGACCTGGAGCGCTTCCACCCCGCACCGGCCCGGCCGGCGGAGCCGCCGCACCTGGTCGTCGCGCGCAACCTGGAGCCGATCTACGACAACGCGACGGCGCTGCGCGCACTGGCGCTGGTGCACGCCCGCCATCCGGCGGCGCGCCTCACGATCGCCGGCACCGGCCCCGAGAGGGGCGTGCTCGAGACCCTGGCGCGCGAGCTGGGTGTGGCCGATCGCGTGCATTTCGCCGGCCGGCTCGACCGCGACGGGATGGCGGCCCTGCTGCGCAGCGCCACACTGGCACTCAACCCGAGCCTGGTCGACAACATGCCCAACTCGGTACTCGAGGCGCTGGCCAGCGGCGTGCCCGTGGTCAGCACCGACGTCGGCGGCGTGCCCTTCATCGTGACGCACGGCGTCGACGCCTGGCTGGTGCCGCCGCGCGCCCCGCAGGCCATGGCCGCGGCCATCGTCGCGTTGCTCGACGACCCGGCCGGCGCCGACCGCCTGGCCCGGGCCGGCCTGACCGCCGTGGGGCGGTACAGCTGGTCGGCCGTGGCGCCGGTGCTGTTGGGCCACTATCGTTCCGCTGGTCGACGTCGACAAGGTTTGAGGCATGTACACCCGCCTGGTCTCATCGCTGGTCTTCCCGCTGCAGGAGCGCCTGAAGTCGCACGACACCGTGCGCGTGCGGCGCGAGATGGAGCGCAGCCAGTGGCTGGCGCCGGAGGCGCTGGCGGCGCTGCAGCTGCGGCGCCTGCAGGCGCTGCTGCGCGCCGCCGGTGCCGAGGTGCCGTATTACCGCGACCTGTTCGCGCGCCTGGGCTTCGACCCCGCCGGCGTGCGTTCGGTGGCCGACCTGCAGGTGCTGCCGTTGCTGGACAAGGCCACCATCCGCGCCCACACCGAGGCGCTCAAGCGCCCCGGCGCGCGGGGCCTGGCCCGTTTCAACACCGGCGGTTCCAGCGGCGAACCGTTGATTTTTTTCATCGGCAAGGAGCGGGTCAGCCACGACGTCGCCGCCAAATGGCGCGCCACGCGCTGGTGGGACGTGGATATCGGCGACCCGGAGATCGTGGTGTGGGGTTCGCCTATCGAACTCGGCGCGCAGGACCAAGTTGCGCGCCGTGCGCGACAGGTTGCTGCGCACCCGTTTGCTGCCGGCCTTCGCGATGTCGGAACGAAAGCTCGATGAATTCGTCGCTACTTTGCGTGGCGTGCGGCCGCGCATGCTGTTCGGCTATCCCTCGTCGCATCAGCCTGATCGCGCGTCACGCGCGCAAGCGCGGGCAAGCGCTGAATGACCTGGGCGTCAAGGTGGTGTTCGTCACCTCCGAGCGCCTGTACGACGAGCAGCGCCGCGACATCGAGGACGTGTTCGGCTGTCCGGTGGCCAATGGCTACGGCGGGCGCGACGCCGGTTTCATCGCCCATCAATGCCCGGCCGGCGGCATGCACATCACCGCCGAGGACATCATCGTCGAAATCATCGACGGCGAAGGGCGCGTCTTGCCGCCGGGAGAGGCCGGCGAGGTGACGGTGACGCATCTCGCCACCCGGGACTTTCCCTTCATCCGCTATCGCACCGGCGACGTTGCCGTGCTCGACGACGAGGCCTGTGCCTGCGGGCGCGGCCTGCCGTTACTCAAGGAGATACAGGGCCGCGCCACCGATTTCGTGGTGGCCGCCGATGGCACCATCATGCACGGCCTGGCCTTGATTTATGTGATACGCGGCGTGGCGGGCGTGGAGAATTTCAAGATCGTGCAGGAATCGCTGGGCCGGACGCGCGTGCAACTGGTGACCACCGCCGATTTTCGCGCCGAG
The DNA here is from genome assembly GCA_963729605.1 of uncultured Gammaproteobacteria bacterium. GTDB lineage: Bacteria > Pseudomonadota > Gammaproteobacteria > DRLM01 > DRLM01 > CAKKSB01. Next base: position 978,846 of record CAVSNY010000007.1, read on the forward strand.
AGCGAACGGGAAATCGTCGCCGGGATGAAGGCGCGCCTGGGCGAGGGCGTGGACGTGACGCTGGAACGGGTGGAGCATATTCCCAGCGAGGCCTCGGGTAAGTTCCGTTACGTGATGAGCCGGGTAGCGGCGCAATGAGTGTGAGTGATGCGTGATCTATTCGTGACCTTGGTGGTGCTGGGCAGCCTGCCGCTGATCCTCTATCGCCCCTATATAGGGGTGATCATGTGGTCGTGGATAGGTTATATGAATCCGCACCGTCTCTCGTGGGGCTTCGCCGCCGATTTTCCGTTCGCCATGATCATCGCCCTCGTGACCCTCGTGGGGCTGTTGTTTTCCCGTGAAACCAAGAAAATTCCGTGGACGCGGGAAACGATCACCTTGCTGTTGTTCATCATCTGGATGGGCATTACCACCTTGTTCGCCCTCCACCCGGAGGCGGCTCAGTTGCAATACGAGAAGGTGGTGAAGATCCAGATCATGACCTTCATCACCCTCATTTTGATGACGGATCGCCATCGCCTGGAATTATTGCTATGGACCATCGTCGTCTCCTTGGGTTTTTACGGGGTCAAAGGCGGCATTTTCACCTTGCTCAGCGGCGGCGGCTACCACGTGTTAGGCCCATTGGGGACCTTCATCGGCGGCAATAACGAACTGGGTCTGGCGCTCATCATGACCGTGCCGCTGATGCGTTATTTGCAGCTGCAAGCCAACAAGGCCATCGTGCGTTACGGCATGTTGATCGCGATGGGTTTGACGGTGGTGGCGATATTGGGCACGCAATCGCGCGGGGCCCTGGTGGGGCTGGCGTTCATGATGCTGTTCCTGGTGTGGAAGAGCCGTAAGCGGTTTGCGTTTCTGGTCCTCTTGTTATGCGCGGCCCCGCTGGCCTTCATGTTCATGCCGGAGAGTTGGCATGACCGCATGGGAACTATCCAGAATTACGAGGAAGATAAATCCGCCACGGGGCGGATCAACGCCTGGCATTTCGCTTTCAACCTGGCCAAGGACCGGCCGCTGACCGGGGGCGGTTATGAGTCGTTCACCCGCGATTTATTCGCCATCTACGCGCCCGATCCCAGCGCGGTACACGATGCGCACAGTATCTATTTCGAGGTTTTGGGCGAACATGGTTTTGTGGGCTTGGCGTTGTTTTTGTCGTTGTTGTGGTTTACGTGGCGCAGTGCGACTCGGGTGGTGAAGATGACCGCGGGCAAACCCGAGGGGCAGTGGATGTCCGATATGGCGCGCATGGTGCAAGTGAGCGTGATGGGTTATGCCGCCAGCGGGGCCTTTCTGGGGCTGGCCTATTTCGATTTCTTCTATCATTTGATGGCGATAGTGGTCCTGTTGCGTGTGCAAGCCGACAAGCTGCAACAGGGCGATACGCAGACCGAGGCCGGGCCGGCTATCAACGCGCGCGCCGCCGCCGGGACCACCGGTTATATGCGAAGGATGAAATAATGAATGCTGTGAAAGAATGGTATTACCGTTTTTATCATCAATATGATCAGGGGCGGCGGTTGCGCGCGCTCAAGGCGCATCTGCAACGGGGGCAACCGATCGCCCTGGTGCACCAAATGGGCCGCGCCGCCTCCATGACCATGACCAATACCCTGCGCGCCATGGAATTGGATATGCCCATCCATCACACCCATTGGCTCAATTCCGAGACGGTCGCGCGGCGGATGGCGCGCATGGAGCAGAGCCGAGGCAAGATAGAGTCGTTCAATCTGCGGGTGAGCAAGTTGATGCTGGACAACTTGCCGCCGGAGCGGATGCGGAGTTATCCGTGGCGTATCGTCAGCATCATCCGCGACCCGGTGGCGCGCAACCTGTCGGCCTACTTCCTCAGCATTGAAGGTTTCATCGACGATGTTTATCGACGCCACGCACAGGGCCGATTAAAGCCGGACGAATTGTTGGAGGTGTTTCTGCGCGACTATCCTCACGACATACCGCTTAATTGGTTCGATCTCGAGGTGAACGAGGTGTTCGGCGTGAACGTCTACGCGCGGCCGTTTCCTTTTGATTTGGATTACGCCTTGTACGAAGCGGGACCTCTGCGTATGGCCGTCATCAAAGTCGAGAGCCTGGAGCGAACCTACCGCCCCGCCCTGCAGGCCCTCTTCGGCGAGGTGCCGGGAGAGCTGCGCAACACCCACATCAGCGTGCAGGACGAGCCCTACGCACCGATTTACAAGTCGTTCCTGGCCGAGGTGCGCCTGCCGCAGGATTATCTGGATCGCATGTACGATTCGGTCTACGCGCGTCACTTCTACCGCCCGGAGGAGTTGGCGGCCTTCCGCAAGAAATGGGGAGGCTAGGCGCGCGCCGAATGGCTTTGCAGCCACTGCTCCAGCATCATCAGCACCCAGATCATCACCCCGTAATAGGAGGCGTGTTCGCCGCGCTGCCGCTTGAGCAGGGTATCGAGGTAGGCGGTGTTCAATAGATTCCGCCGCCGCAGGTTATGCAGGCTGTCCATCGCCAGGTCGTGCAGCGGTTGATGGGTGTTGAGCCACAGGCCGAAGGGCAGGCCGAAGCCGTGCTTGGGTTTTTTGAGGATGTCGGCCGGCAGATAGTCCTTGAGGCTGTCCTTGAAGAAATACCTCAGTTGAAAACCCTTGATCAGCAAATCCGGCGGCACGCGGCCGGAGAATTCCAGCATGTCGTCGTCCAGCAGCGGATAGTGCACCGCCACGCCGGCCAGTTCGCACATGCGGTTGACCTTGCGCAGGTCGTTATCCGCCAGCGTGAGCTTGAGGTCGAGATGCAGCATGCGGTGCAGCGTCGAGCCGCCTTGCGTGCGGTGGTAGACCTCGCGCAACGCGCGCAGCGGCTCGGCGGTGTCGATGGCGGCGAGCAGGTCGGCGTGCAGCACCTCGCCGACGGGCGTGCGGTGCATGAAGTTGTAGCTTTCCATGCGGTCCGGCAGCGGCAGATTGGCTTGCCGAATATAGCTGTTGAGTTTTTTGAACACGCCCACCGAGTCGGGCAGGCGCGCGGCGAGGGGTTCCACCAGGCCGCGGCGCAGCGGCTCGGGTAGTGAATGATAAAGCTCGAACTGTTTCTGTTTCACGTAACGCACGTTGCCGCCGAACAGCTCGTCGCCGCCGTCGCCGGCGATCAAGGTGCCGACGCCGTCGGCGTGGGCCAGCTTGGCGCAATAATAGGTGGGTACCGCGGAGGCGTTGCCGAACGGTTCGTCATAGGCGGCGGCCACCCGCGGCACGGCGTCGGCCACGTCTTGCGGCGTCACGTAATACGTGTGGTGACGGGTGCCGAAATGGTTTACCGCGATGTCGGCGTAGTGGGATTCGTCGTAGCCTTCGGCCTCGAAGCCGATGGAGTAGGTCTCCGCCGGCCGGCCGCTCACTTCGGTGACGATGCCCGCCATGGTGGAACTGTCGGTGCCGCCGCTCAGGAAATTGCCGACCGTGCCCTGGCTATTGTGCAGGCTGTGTTTGACGCCGCTGCGCAGCAGGGCACGGAACTCCTCGGCCAATTGTGCTTGCGGCGTGGCCGATCGGTCGTGGTACTCCATCTGCCAGTAAAAGTCGGTGCTCACCTGGCCGTTTTCGCACAGCAGGTATTGGCCTGGCAGCAGTTTGCGCAGGTCGCGGTAAATGGTGCGCGGGCCGGGGATCATGTGAAAATACAGGTAATCGTAGAGCGCCTGGGGGTCCACCGCCGCGTTCACCGCCGGGTGGGCCGCCACGCTGTCGATACTGGCGCCGAACACCAGCCCGTTTTGCGTCGGCATGTAACACAGGCGCTGGATGCCGGCCCGGTCCACCGCCAGCAGCGCGCGGCGCAGGGCGAGATCGTAGATGGCCAGCGCGAAGGGGCCGCGCAGTTCCCGCAAACCGTCCAAGCCCCGCCGCCGATAAAGCTCGGCGACGGCCGCGGCGGGGCCGCGCGCGGCGGCGGTGTCCGCCAGGCCGGGGTCGCGCCAGACGAAGGCGCCGTCGCAGGCGACCCACAGTCGGTCGCCGATGTGGAGATCCGCGCCGCGGGCGGCGCTGACGACACCCAGGCCCCGTTCGGCGTCGCCGTGGCCGCGGGGCGCGGGCGTCAGCGGCGAACGCAGGGGCGCGCTCAGGGCCGTGAGCCAGGAGTCAGGGGAGGCGTCGGGGCAGGGCAGGCCAAACCAGCCGTAAATACCGCTCATGAATGTGGGTCGCCGATCGTTATTTTCTACAAAATGGGATGCGAGGGCGCGGGCGCGCCTAACGCCGCCTAAGTATAACGGATGCCGCCCCGCCTGGGTTGAATGACGGTATAATCACCCGCCTTCAGTAACAAGAATTAAACCCGCCGTGAGTGATCTCTGGGAGAAAATCGAAAAAAATCTCTGCTATTACGGCCGGGCCGCGGCACGCACCGCGCGCGGCGCGTGGTGGAATATGCGCCGGCCTTGCGCGGTCAGGCCGGTGTTCGTGGTCGGGTGCAGCCGCGCCGGCACCACCTTGGTCTACAAGACCTTCTCCGAGGCGGAGGATCTGGGCAGTTTGCAACGCGAGACGCACGACTTCTGGGCCGAACTACATCCGCTGGCGGCCCATGGTTGGGACAGCCATGCGCTCGCCGCCGCGGACGCCGCGCCGCGCGACCGCGACATCGTCACGAGTTATTTCTACGCCCACACCGGCCGCACCCGCTTCGTGGACAAGAACAACCAGGGCGGTCTGTGCGTGCCTTATTTGCACGCCTTGTTTCCGGACGCGCAGTTCGTCTACGTCAAGCGCAGTCCCGGCGACAACATCAATTCCTTGATCGAAGGCTGGCGCAAGCCCGAGGAATTCGCCACCTGGTCCGAGCATCTGCCGGTGCCGGTGGCGGTGGACGGCGGCCGCTACACGCGCTGGTGTTTTTTCCTGCCGCCGGGCTGGCGCGATTATGTGAACGCGCCGCTGGAAGACGTCTGCGCGCTGCAATACCGGACCATGAACGAGGCGCTGCTGCATGGCCGTACCATCATCCCCGCGGCGCAGTGGACCGAGATCGTCTACGAAGATTTATTGCGCGATCCGGTGGCGGGTTTTCAACGCGCCTTCGCCGCGGCGGGCGTGAATTTTTCGCCGGCCGTCGCCCGCCACTGCGCCAGCGTGCTCGCCACGCCCTACAACGCCTTCTCGGAAATCCGTCCCGACAAATGGCGCGACGGCCGTAACCGCGAGCGCATCGAACGCGTGCTGCCCTCGGTGGAGGCGGTGGCGCGCGCCATGGGTTATCCGCCCGCCGGGGCGTGAACGGATCGCGGGCATCATGACCCTTTTCGCGGCGGTGCTGGTGTGGATGGTGGGCAGCGCGGCGCTGTTCGCGGCCTATCATCGGCGGACATTGTCGGCCTGGTGGCGCGAACCGGTGTTGCGCCGTCCGGTGTTGATCCTCGAGAGCGACGATTGGGGACCGGGCGATGAGTCCCACGCCCGCGCCTTGCAACGCTTGGCCGAGCTGTTGAGCGGTTATCGTGACCGTGACGGCCGCCATCCGGTGACGACCCTGGGTGTGGTGCTGGCCCTGGCGGACACCGCGCGCATCCGCGAGACCGGTATCACGGGCTATTTTCGCACCGGCCTGGCCGAACATGGCGCGGTGCGCGACGCCATGCGGGCCGGTGTCGCGCGCGGTGTGTTCGCGCTGCAATTACATGGCCTGGAGCATTATTGGGCGCCGACCTTATTGGCGCTGGCGCGGCGCGATCCGCAGGTGAAGGCTTGGCTGACGACGGAGGGGCCGCCGCGCACCGAGACCTTGCCCTCGGCGCTGCAAAGCCGGTGGATCGATGCGATGGAATTGCCCTCGCGCCCCTTGCCCGACGCCGAGATCGCGGCGGCGGTGAGCGAGGAAGTGCGGGTGTTTCGAGAAACCTTCGATGCCGCGCCGACGGTGGTGGTGCCGCCGACCTTCGTGTGGACGCCGGCGGTGGAACGCGCCTGGGCGCGGCACGGCGTGTCTTATGTGGTGACGCCCGGTCGCCGTTACGGCGCGCGCGACGAATCGGGTAAACCGGTGGCCGAGGGCGGGCTCATCGTCAACGGCATGCGCGGCGGGCCGGGTGTGATGTATCTGGTGCGCGATGATTATTTCGAACCGGCGCGCGGCCACACGGCGGCGCGCGGGCTGCACGCGCTGGCGGTGAAAACCGCGCTCGGCCGGCCGGCCCTGTTGGAAATGCACCGCTTTAATTTCCTGGACGATCCCGCCGTCGCCGACCGCGCCTACGCGGAGATCGATGCCCTGCTGGCCGGCGCGCTGACCGCGCAGCCCGCCGTGGCCTTTCTCGCCACCGAGGCGTTGGCCCGGGTGCTGGAGACCCGCGATATGGCCTGGGTGGAGTCCGATCGGCGGCGCCGTTTGGAAGTGTGGGCGGCGCGCGTGCGGGCCGAGTACCGTATATGGCGGTGGGCACGCTGGACCGGATTGGGTTTGGCGGTGTGGGCCTTGACCGTGTTCCGCGCGCGTGAAAAGGGACTCCGTGAAGGCGCGTCATGAAACCGCCGTCGCCCTATTGTCTGGTCATCATCGCCGTGTATTTAAAACGTCATGAATAGCTGGTTTACTGATGATGTGCTTGGCAGTTTATGATGTTCCCTCTCTCCATTCTGACCCGGGAAAGAGGGTGCGAACGGGGCCTAAGCTGTGTCATTACTCATGGTCGTCTTATACAATGACCCGGCCATGTTGGCCGAGGTGATCCCATGATAATCCGATCTCGCGCGCCCCTGAGGCTGGGTCTGGCCGGCGGCGGTACCGATGTCTCACCTTACTGCGAGACCTACGGCGGCCTGGTGTTGAATGCCACCATAGACAAATACGCCTACACCGTGATCGAACCGCTGACGGAAGGGGTGCGGCTCGTCGCGACGGACAAGCAGGATGTCTGGGAGGGCCCGGCCGACAGCGAGCTGCCCTTGGACGGGCATCTGGACCTGCACAAGGGGGTATACAACCGCATCGTGCGGGAGTTCAACGGCGGCCAACCCTTACCGCTCGCCATGACCACCCATACCGACGCGCCGCCCGGTTCCGGTTTGGGATCGTCGTCGACCCTGGTGGTCGCCATGATCAAGGCCTTCGTCGAATGGCTGAATCTGCCGCTGGGCGAATACGACATCGCCCGTCTCGCCTACGAGATCGAACGCAAGGACGTGGGTCTCTCCGGCGGGCGCCAGGATCAATACGCCGCGACCTTCGGCGGCTTCAACTTCATGGAGTTTCATCCCGAGGAGCGGGTGGTGGTCAATCCGTTGCGCATCAAAAACTGGATCATCTCGGAGCTGGAGTCTTCGCTGCTGCTGTATTTCGGCGGCGTCTCGCGCCAGTCGGCGCAGATCATCGACCAGCAGGCGAGAAACGTGCAAGACAAGGACAGCGTGGCCATCGAGGCCATGCACGCCCTCCGGCAGGAGGCCATCGCCATGAAAGAGAACCTGCTCAAAGGCGACTTCAACGGTTTGGTGGAGTCCATGAAGTCCGGCTGGGAGGCCAAGAAGAATATGGCCCACAGCATCTCCAATGCGCAGATCGAGGAGACCTACGCCCTCGCGCAGCAGGCCGGCATGCGGGCGGGCAAGATTTCCGGCGCGGGCGGCGGCGGTTTCATGATGCTGTTGGTCGATCCCGTGCGGCGCATGGAGGTCATACGGGCGCTCAGCGCCACCCCCGGCCAGGTCTATACCTGCCATTTCACCAAATATGGGACCGAAGGATGGAAAATTTATTGATCGAGTCGGTCGAGAATCGCATCCGTGAGACGGCGGAGAATATGCAATCGCTGGCCGCCGACCGCGCCTTGCTGGCGGTCCTGGTACAAGTCACCGACGTGTGTATAGAGGCCCTGCAGCGCGGCAATAAGCTGCTGTTCGCCGGCAACGGCGGCAGCGCCGCCGACGCTCAGCATATGGCCGCCGAGCTCATCAGCCGCTTCCACTACGACCGGCCCGGCTTGCCGGCCTTCTCGCTCAGCACCGACACCTCGGTGCTCACCGCCATCGGCAATGATTACGGTTATGAGCAACTCTTCGCGCGCCAGATCGAGGCGATCGGCCAGGCCGGCGATGTCTTCTTCGCGCTGAGTACCTCGGGCCGGTCGCCCAACGTGTGCAAGGCCCTGCGCGTCGCGCGCGAGCGCGGCCTCGCCACCGTCGCGTTGACGGGCCGCGGCGGCGGCGAACGTCTGGCGGGGCTCGCCGATTTCCGTCTGTGCGCGCCCTCGGACTCGACGCCGCGCATCCAGGAGTGCCACATCGTCCTGGGCCACAACATTTGCGAGCTCATCGAACGGCGCATGTTTCCCGGGCCGGCGTGATGGAGGCCATCGTCCTCGCCGGCGGGCTCGGCACCCGCCTCCGCAGCGCGGTACCCGACCTGCCCAAGCCCATGGCGCCCATTCGGGGCCGGCCGTTTTTGAGCCTGATCCTCGACGAACTGGACGGCGCCGGTTTCACCGCCGCGATCCTGGCCGTCGGCTACCGCCACGAAGCCATACACGCCCACTTCGGCGAGCGTTACAAAAATTTAGACCTGCGTTATTCAGTGGAACAGGAGCCGCTCGGCACCGGCGGGGCCATGCGTCTCGCCTGGCCGTTGAGCACGAGTTCGCCGCTGTTCGTGCTCAACGGCGACACCTTCCTCGCGCTCGATTATCGCGCCATGCTGGCCGCCCATCGGCGTGCGGGCGCTCAGCTCAGCATGGCGGTGTGCGCGGTGGCGGACGTGAGCCGCTACGGCGCGCTGGAACTCGCGGGCGACAGCGTGCGCGGTTTTCGCGAAAAGGGGCCGGGCGGGCCGGGCTGGATCAATGGCGGGGTCTATGTGATGGGACCTGCTCTGCGTGAACGTATGCCGGCGGCGGGTGGTTTTTCCTTCGAGCAGGATTTGCTGGTGCCCCATGTGCGGGACCTGCGCCCGCTCGCCTTCCGTACCGAGGGTCTGTTCATCGACATCGGCGTGCCCGACGATTACGCGCGGGCGCAGACGCTTTTTCCCGCGGCACCCTGAACAAAGCCGTTTCTTTGCCGCGAGACGCGCCTCAGCCGCCCCGTTTGGCGAGTACCAGTTCGCGGATCGCCTCGGCCCGGTGTACGCAACTGAATTCCGCCTCGGCGCGCCGGCGCGCCGCCAGCCCCATGCGCCGGGCCTCGGCTTCATCGACCAGCAGCCGGGTCAGTGCCTGTTCGATCTCGTCCACGCGTTCACCCCGCACCTGCAAACCCGTGACGCCGTCCGCCACGGCCGAGCCCGTGCCGCCGGCCCGGCCGGCGATCGCCGGTTTTTCACAGGCGCCCGCCTCGAGATAGACCAGACCGAAACCTTCGGTATCGCCGCCGATGTCGCGGTTGGGCATGGCGAAGACGTCACAGGCGTTGTACCAGCGCGGCAAATCTTCGAGGCTGACGTGGCCGAGCAGGTGCACGCGCGCTTCGACGCCCAGTTTCCGGGCGAGTTCTTTGAGATAGTCCCAGTCTTCTCCGATGCCGATCAGCGCATAGTGGACGTCGAGCCCCTGGCGCAACAGCGCGGGCAGGGCCTTGATCGTGTGGTCGAACCCTTTGCGCCGCTGCAATCGGCCTACGGACAACACGAGCCTCTGGCCGGGGGCAAGGCCGAGCTGGGCGCGCAGGTCTTCGTGGGGGAGATTCGGCCGGAAGTGCTCCGCGTCGACCGTGGGATAGATCAGCGCGATGCGCGCGGGCGCCACGCCGATGAGCTCGACGAGCGTGGTGCGCGTGAATTCGCTGTTGGCGATCACCCAGTCGGCGCGCCGCAGCGCAAAACACATGGCCTGAAATTTTCGGCCGCGGCCCCAGCCGGTGAGTTCTTCGCCGTGGGCATAGATCAGCACCGGCCGCCGCGTCAGGCGGCCCACCGCCCAGGCCACCAGGCCTTCGGGCAGGGCCCGGCCCGCGAGCAGGGCGTCGCTGCGCCGCGTGACGGCCAGTGTCAAGGATTTCAAAAAAAACTTGGCGTAGATCGCCAGGGATTCGGGCCGCAGCCAGGCTCGGCGCTTCAAATTGAGACGGTGTACGTCATTGGGGTGGGTGCGATCGACGTTCGCCGCGCCGGGCACGTCGGCGGTGACGATATGCACCTCCTTGCCGCCCAGGTGCCGGCAGTCCGCGTCGAAGGACACGGCCGTGCCGCCCTTGGTGGGCAGGAACAGTTCCGTGATCATGAGTAAACGCAGTGCTGGTGCCTTCCGCATATCTATATCCACTTGGCCGGTTCTTGAGGGCGGGGTATGTTATAGCGTAGTCCCGACAGCAGTCCATATCGGCAGCGCGGCGTGACGGAATAGAATAATCATCTCCGGGGCGCCTCTTGTGATGGGCGGCGGAGAGAAAAACATGAATTCCAGTGGCGTGTTGGACGAACTGGTGCGGAAAAGAAACCTGCACTGGCGATTGAAAAAGGGCCTACGGCAACTCGGCCGCCTGCAAGGGACCTTGTACCGGAATATCGACCCCGTCTTGCCACCGGGCAGGACCATAATCTTTTGCACGTCCTATATCAACGATGTGGAACGTTATCGGCGCTGGATCGATCACACCCATCCCCGCCGCGAGGCCTTCGGCGCCGAGCAGGTGTTCCTCATCAACGACGGCAGCGAGCATGCGGATTTCGACGCGAGGATCGCCGTGCTTGACGGGCAGGCCGCGCTGTCCGAGCGGCTGCCGGGTGATCTGGTGATGGTCACCTTCGCCGAGCGCCTGGGGCGGATCTCCGTGTTCTGTTATCCGGGCTGGTGGCGCAGTTTCACCTTTTCGGTCAGGCTCGCGCGGCACTATGGGTTCGACAAGATCATTCATATCGAATCCGACGCCTATGTCTGCAGCCGCCGGCTCGCCGACTACATCCGCCGCGTCAACCGGGGATGGACGGCGCTGTGGTCGAAACACTACGGTTTCCCGGAGACGGCCATCCAGATCATCTGCCGCGACGCCTTTCCGGCCCTGGAGGACTACGCCGATCGCGGCACCCGGTTTTTTTTCGAGAGTGAACGGGCCGCGGAGTATCTGCTGCCTTTCGACAAGATCGAAGCCCGTTTCCATGGCGAGCGCTGCGGTGTGCTCGATCGTCAGGCCGGCTGGCGGGGCTATGATTACCTCGCCCAGGTGACGCCGAGCTGGGAGTTGCATCCCGATTTCTGAGCCCCGCGAGCGAGATCATCGCCTCCTGTGGCATAGTCAGGCATCATGCCTTCACGACCCATTCCGATACATCTGTTTATGACGCCGATCGCCGTTCACACTTTCATCGCTCCGTCCGCCCGCGGTTCGATATACCTCGAACCCGGCCGCGCCGAAGCCAAAAGGGCGGCACCGTGAGCCCGACTTTTTCGGTCATCATCGCCGTCTACAATGGCGCCGCGACCATCGCCCGCGCCATCGACTCGGTGCTGGCGCAGAGCCATGCTCCGCTCGAGCTGATCGTGGTGGACGACGGCTCCGGCGATACTACGGCGGAGGTCGTGCGCGGCTACGGCGAGCGCGTCCGCTATCTGCATCAGCAGAACGCCGGCGTGTCGGCCGCGCGCAATGCCGGGGTCCGGGCCGCGCGCGGCGAGTGGCTGGCCTTTCTCGACGCGGACGATTGGTATTATCCGGATCGCCTGCGTTGGCATGCTTCATTTTTAGTCCGCGATCCGTCGCTGGATTTTCTGACCGGCGATTTCGACTATGTGGGCGCGGACGGCGTCTTCATCCGCCGTTGCATGGAGAAAACCGAGGCGGGCCGTTTATTGTTGCGCAAGGCCGCCGGCGCCCGCGAGGTCATTATGGAGGGAGAGGACTTCGCGCCCTTCGTGGCCCAGCACTTCGGCGACACCCACACCCTGAGCCTGCCGCGCAAGACCTTCTTGGAACTGGGCGGTTATCCGGTCGGCATCGCGGTGTGCGAGGACGTGAACCTGCTGATTCGCCTCTGCGCGCGCAGCCGCCGCGCGGGGGTGATCTGCGAGCCCATGGCCGCCTATTACATCCATGACCAGAGCGCCACCCGCGGCGATCCGCTGCGGGCCCAGCGTCAGACTCTCCAGGCCTTGCTGCCGTTGGTGGATCAGTTGGCCGATCATGATGTGGTGAGGCGCGGTCTGCGCGGTGCGATACGCCATGCGCGCCTGGATCTGGCTTATACCTTGTCGCGGCAGGGGCAGCGCGGCGCGGCCTTGCAGGCGGTGTTGCCGCTGTTATTGACGGACCCGGGTCTCAGGAGCGCGCGCGACGTCTTGTCCATTGTGCGAGGATAAACCGAGGTGGGCGCTGTTATAATGCGGCGCGGCTTTTTCCGGGAACGGCGACGGCCGGACTGCGATGTCGAAGCTTGCTTGGTCGCTGCCGGTGAGGAATGAATAAATAGCGGATATGACTATGAATGTGAATATCAAAAGCGAGCGGCGGGCAAGGCGGAATCTCCGGCCCATGTTGTACATCGGCGTCTTTGCGCTGGTGGTTCAAGGCGCCTCCGCGGAAGAGGGCTTTTATCCGAATTCTCAAGAAATGGCGCTGTTGCCCCCCTATTGCAAAGAGAAGATCGAGAAGAAAGACTTGGCGCTCAACCGCCAGTGGGAGTCCCGCCTCGGATCTGAATATTGGTTGCACCTGCATCACTATTGCGCCGGCTTGAACTTTTTAAATCGCGCCAATCGCACCTTCGGCGATGAACCGACCAGGCGACATTATTTGAAAAACGCGGAGAGTAATATGCAATACATGCTTGACCGCTCCGAGGGTTTCTTTCTCAAACCGGAAATCATGACCCAAATAGGCAGGGTCCAGCAGGAATTGGGCAATTCCTCGCAGGCGGCGCAGTCTTTCCAGGGGGCGATCACCTTGAAGCCCGATTACGCCCCCGCCTACGCGGCGCTGGCGGATTTGTACAAAAAAATGGGTGATCGCGCCAAGGCGGTGGAGGTATTGACTCAAGGCATTGAGCGGTCGCCGGGTACACGTTCCTTGCTGCGGCGTTTGAAGGAACTTCAATAGAACCTATCTCAAAATTGGCATATAGGCTTCAAGCCGGTTAACCGTTTGCGCTCCATATCAGTATTTCTCGCGAAATAATCAATGTTCATAGGCGTCATAGGGGACGAATACTCTTAAAATCAATTTTGAGATAAGTTCTAGAATCGATCTCAAAATCGGCTGTGAGCATATTCGGCGGGCGGGATCACCCATGACGATGGCTTATTTGCCGACGAGCGCTCCCTGTCTTGCAATCCCCGTTGCGATTTTTTACGAGAGACTGACAACTGGGGCAAGCAATATTCGGTTAGGCACAGAAAAATTCAGAACAGATACCCTCTCCCGCGGGCGGGAGAGGGACAGGGTGAGGGGAGAGAGGGAAGCAGGATACCCCCTTGTATCGTGACGGCGGTCGTCCGGCCACCCTCACCCCTTCCCCTCTCCCGCCCGCGGGAGAGGGGGAATGACGCCTCAGTCCGGTTTGGGATTTTTGTTCCGATTTTGAGATGGGTTCTAGTCATCCGCTTCCGGCGCCGGCCGCTGTCCCTTAGATATGCTTGGCGGCATCCATCTTCAGCCATTGATCGAGCAGTTCGCGCAGGCGCGCGGTTATTTCCGGGTGGTCAAGTTTGACGTCATGGCGGCACTCGGGGTCGGCGTCGAGATCATACAAGGCGTGGTAGGCGCCGCCGTCCTTCAACGGCAGACGGATGAGTTTCCATTTGCCGAGTTTGATCATGCGGTCTTTCGCCGCGATCACGAGGTCTTTGTATTGTTCCTTCAAGGCCAGGGTTCCGCTGTCCTTGTCGGGGATGTCGAGTAGCTCCAGCACGCCGGGATAACTCAGGTGATCCGGGTGGGTGCCGGGCAGGGTGGCCAGCCATTCTCCGGTCTCGAAATAACACGGCAGTTCCTGCTCTAGCGGTTCACCTTTGAGGACGGGAACCAAACTACAGCCTTGCGCCGAGTCGGGTATCGGAAGCCCGCAGAGCGAGAGCAGCGTCGGCATCAGATCAATAGTCCGCACCGCCGTCTGGCTGACGCCTTGCGCGGGCAGGCGGGGATCGTAAATCAATAAGGGAACGCGCGGGCTGCTGTCGCCCATGACGCTGTTGCCCTGTCCCCAGGTGTTGTGTTCGAACAGTTCCATGCCGTGATCGCTGTAGACCACCACGATGGTGTTGTCCGCCAGGCCGCAGCGCTGCAAATGCTGGTACACGTCGCGCACGGCATCATCGAAGCGGCGCACGCAGCTGTCGTAGAGCGCGAAGATTTGGTCCAGGTCGAACGCCTCCCGCGGCTCTTGCTGGCGGCGGATGATCTCGAAGGGATCGCTCAACTTGGACATGGCGAATTTCGAATCGCCTTTGTAGTCCGCGTCGGAGAAATAGGTGTAATAGGGATACTCCACTCCGAACGGCGGGTGGGTGGTGGCCATGAAGACGTTCAACAGGAAGGGCTGCTGTGCGCGCGCGAGACGGCTGATCTCGTCTTTGGCGGAGGCGCAGATGAATTTATTGATCGGCACGCCGCCCAGGTAATAAATCTCGGGTAACACGCGCCGGCCCAGCCGATTGTGGGTGAATAAACTCAGGAACAGCCGAATGAACCGCGGTCCCTGACGGATGAGATATTTCAAATTCCACTGGTCGGGCGGCGTCTCCAGCCGCGAGAAGCCGAAGGGGAACTTGCCGAGGTCGCTGCCCGCCCAGTCGGCGATGGCGGAAGTGGCATAACCCGCATCGCGCAGCAGCGCCGGGAAGCTGGGATCGACGAGGCGCGTCTCGCTTTCGGCGACGAAGTTGCTGCGTATTCCGTGGCGGAAGGGCCAGGTGCCGGTGAACAGGGACGCGAGGCTCGGCGCGGTGCGCGCCAACGGCGTGTAACAGCGGCTGAAGAGGGTGCCGCGGCGAGTCAAGGCGTCCAGGAAGGGTGTGGTCGGCCGCGCGTTGCCGATAGAACCGAGACGGTCGGCGCGCAAGGTGTCGCAACCTATGAGCAGGATATTGGGACGATCCTGCCGCGGGCGGGCTCGCGGGGCCGTTTTCAGGGAAGGCATGACCGCGTAGAGGTAAGGCGCGGCCAGCGCCAGCGCCAATATAGTCAAGCCAAGAAAACCGGTAGTGTCTCCCTGCGTCACGGCCTGTATCGATGAATACAACACCGGCAGCCCGATTGCGGCTATCAGTATGCCCCGCGCCCAGCGCAGGCCCGAGACCGACAGCGTGCGCCACAAAGGATAGAGGCGCGTGATGCGGTAAGGAAAGGACATCATCAGGCCGCCGGGGACATGCAGCACGTGATGGCAGAACTGCAAGGCGGTGACGGTGCCTATCCCCGCGAAGGCGGCGCCGGCCGCAACCGCCATGCTGGGCGTGTGCTGCGTGATGAGCAGATAACTCAGGTACGGCAGATTGCCGAGCAGGCCCATCCAGAGCAGGATCACGCCGCTCCATGCCGTCAAACGCAACAGGGCATAAACCGTGTAGACCGTGTAGTGGGCTTCCACCTCGCGGCGGATCTCGGGCCCGGTGCGGGAAAAATCCACCAGCGAGCGGGCGGTGAGCGCGACGGCGCAGAGTGCCGCCGCCACGGCGCTGGCGCTGGCGCTGGTGATGAGTCCGTCGAGGAGGCTGGCGTTCATGGAGTCACTTCTTGTTATTGCGGGCGAGCCGGCGGAAGGCGCTCAGTTCGCCCAGGTTGGCCGCGATACGCAACAGGTAATAGCGGGTCTGCGGCCAATAGAGTGAAGTGACTAGGCGCCAGAGGTAGACGGCGAACTTGCGCAGAATATATTTCGGCACACCCTCGATCCCGCCGCTGCGCACCAGGGCGGCGGAACGGGAACGCAGGAAGCTCTTACGAATGAGATACCCAAGCTGCAAGCGCGATTGATCCACGTAATGGTATTGCACCATGTCCGGCAGGTAACGCAGAGTCACTCCCGCCGCCCGCGCCTTGAGCAAAAAATCGCTGTCCTCGCCGCCTTGCAGATCGTGGCCGCGGGGCCCCAACTCGGTGGAAAACCCGCTGACCAGATCGAACACCCGCCGCCGCACCACGATATTGCCGCCGCTGGGCAAGGGGCCTTGCTCGTCCAGCGCTCGCGTGACAACGCCCAGGTTGTAATAAGGCATGGGTGAGGGAAAGATGCCGAACTCGCCGCGCTCATGTACCCACGTGGGCTCGCTACCGTCCCAGGCCGGATAGAGCCGGCCGCAAAAAATGTCCTGCGCCGGATAGCGGAGCAGCCCCTCGGCGACGGCCTGCAGAAAGTGTTTCTCCACGGTCTGATCGTCGTCGATGAAGGCGGCGGCGCTGGTGTGCAACTCGCGGATGGCGCGATTCAAGGCATGCGATTTCCCGGGCGCCGGTTCCGCCACCCAGCGCAGCGGCAGCCCGCCGTTGCCCTCGCGCGCGCGTTGCGCCAGAAAATCCGCGGTGCCGTCGCGACAGGCGTTGGCCACCACGAGGATATCGACTTGCGTGTCGCGCGGACGCAAGGCCTGTGCGAGCGAGTCCAGCGTCTCGCGCAATAAATCCACCCGGTCATGGGTGCAGATGACGACGGTGTAGGCACTCATCGTGGCTGGGTGAATCGGCGCCAGTGCGTGGCGAGGCGGTTGTGCAGACGGTAGGCGCCGCGCAGCGCGAGTGGCAGCGGCCGGGCGTCGGTCGCAAGCGCGTAGCCGTGTTCGCGCAACGTTGCGCCGGTGGCGGCTTCGAAGATTCGAATTTGCCGCGGCGTCATCTCCGTACGCCATTTTTCGGCATTGTCGGCCTTGATGCCTTGCTTGAGCAGCGGCGTTTTACCGCCGTCGGTCTGGGCCTTGCGGTAGTTGAGCAAGTCGTCGCTGTATTCCTCGCCGAGAAAGGCGCACAGCCGTCGCAAGCTGGCGGCGGGATCGGCCACCAAATCTTCGTAACGCAATTCATGGTACACATCGGCGGACAGGGCACGCCCATATTCCCGGCCGGTTTCCACATACTGCTGCCAATACTTGGCGGCGTGGTAAGTGTTGTAGACATGAAAGTCGTACTTGCGCGCGAACATGGAGAGGGCCACGTCGCGCCCGTCGCGGATCAGGTGGATCATCTGCGCGTTGGGAAACATCTCCAATATGAGTGGAATCTGCAAGACGTAATAAGGCGTCTTGTCCCCCCAGCGACGTTTGCCTTCGCCCTCCGCGTTCAAGGTGAAGAAGGCGTCGAAGAGTTGCGGTAGCGTCCGGCAGCCGGCCTCCGCCAGGCGCGCGGCGAGCATGTCCGCGTCGAACTTCAGTCCGTGCAAGTCGGTTTCGATGAATTCAGTGCTGCGGCGATGCATCTCGTGCAGTACCCGTTTGATGTTTTCCACGGCGCTTAAGTCGCCGTAGATCCCCTGCTGCCTGTACATGGGCACGAAGAAATGAGATTCGCCGGTAGGCAAGGACAAAGCCGGATGCGCCCGCAACATGTATTGCAATAGCGTCGTCCCGGAACGCGGGGCGCCGACGATGAAGAAAGGTCCGCGGCGCGGCGCAGCGGTCGCGCGCGCGGATTCGGTGTGCTGATCGGCAGGCATAGTCACGTGGCGGGTCTTTCAAGGGGAGACGGTTTCTCATCGAAAAGCCAGGCCAGTACATAGCCTGTGAAATAAGCGGCGTTCATTTCCATGCGCAACGAATGATCTGCGCCCGCGCGCACGCGCTGCTTGAGCGCCCTGTAACCTGCGCGCAGAAATTGCGCGACGAGGTATCGCGGCGGCAGGCGCGATCCCGCGCGCGTCCGTACGCCTTCGACGCGGCCTTGCCGGTAATGCAGCTCCAAGAAATAGCCGCGGCGGAGCTTGGGTGTTTGAATGCGGTGATGGATCACGGCCTCCGGTACCCATCTTACCGAGCAGCCCGCCGCCAGCAGGCGCCGGTGGACTTCCACGTCTTCTCCTCCGATGTTGGCCGCGCCTTTGCGGCCGAGCGCGGTGTCGAACAATCCGATTTTTTCGAATACCTCGCGGCGAAATGCGAAGTTCCCACCGAAAATGGCGGTGCGTGGATCGGTGAGCCAGCGCGCTTCGCCGTGATCCAGTTTGCCGAGGAAACCCAGCAGTTCATCTTGCAGCCACGCCGGGCGATCGCCGTCTTCGAACAGCACTTCGATGCGACCGCCCAGCGCATCGGGGTTAAACGCGACCATGGCCTGTTCATAGGCACACAGCCAATTCGGGTCCGGCGTTTCATCGTCGTCGATGAAGATCAGGTATTCACCCTGCGCCTCACGCAGTGCACGGTTACGGGCATGCGACAGTCCCAATGCCGCTTCTCTGACCACGCGTACCGGCACCCCTGGCGGCCGCCAAGCGAGATCGGCCAGCAAGTCCGGTGTTTCATCGCGGCTGGCATTGTCCACGATGACGATTTCCCAGGGCCGGGAAGGATGCTGCAACTGCTTCAGGTCAGCCAAGGTACGCCGCAGCCGGTCGGCGTGACTGTGGGTACACAAGGCGAGTGTGAGATACGGAGTCATTGCGGCACTGGATGACATGAGGGCAGTTATCGCGGCTCGGCCGTGCGGGTGCGTTTCAGCAGCCGCCCCGCATAATACGCGAGGCTGTTGCCGAGACTGCCGTTGTTGCTGCCCAGCTTCACTTTGCGCGCCAGCATGGCTGGCGTGTCGGTGCCGAAGACATCAAGGCGGCGGATGCGGAAGCGATCTTGATCGGCTCGATTGAAACCGGGTTGCACCGAGAAGGCCGCATGATAGCCGGCGTCTTGTGCCGCGCGCAGCACGCGCTCGTCGTAGCGGCCATAAGGATAGGCGAGATAGGGTACCGCCTCGCCCAACAAGGTTTCGATATCTTGTTTGGACCCCGCCAGTTCGTCCCGCAATTGCTCGTCGCTCAAGGTGGGCAGGTCGGCGTGATGACGGGAATGGGAGTGAAAGCTGAAACCCTGGCCACGCAGCGCGTGGATGTGTTCCGCGCCGAGCAGCGGATAGGTGGCGCCGCTGGGGTTCTGGGTACGGGTCCACTCGTCGCGCTGACCGATCAATCGGCTCACCAGGAATACCGTCGCCGGCCATTTAAGTTCTTGCAGCACCGGCGCGGCGTGTTCGTGGATGCCAAGAAAGCCGTCGTCGAACGTGAGCAAAAAGCTGCCGGGCGGCAATGTGCGCTGACCTTGCAGCCAGGCGATGAAGTCGTCGATGCCGACGGCGCACATGCCTTGTCTTGCCAGCATGTGCATGTGCGCGGCGAAGCGCTCCGGCGCAACGCAATACTTGTGTTCCCAGGCGTTGTGCGCCGGACCGATGCGGTGATACATCAACACCACGACACGTTGCGCGCTGTTCATTGGGTGGGTTCCTCGCGGCGGCGGTCGAACCAATGCACCACGCCGCGGAACAGCGTCGCGGGCAACAGCGCCGGCAATATATATTTCAAATCCCGCCCGCGCCACGCGCCGCGCGTCGCCGCTTCCCGGAACAGCTTCTGCGCCGATAGCAGCTCACGCCGCCAATAGGCGCGGTAGGCCTCTTGCAGCAGTTTGCCTTCCACCTGTTCCTTCAGCACGGCTTTGTTCAAATGCTGGACCCGCTCGGGATAGAGGTGGACAAAATTGCGCCGCGCCTCCATCGCATCGAGTACCTGGCGCCATTTTTTGCTCTTGGCGGAGATCTGCCCCGTACCATGCCAGCGGTAGAACGCAAGAACCTCGGGTACCTGCACGATGTTGCGGGTGTGGCCCAGGATGCGCAGCCACAGATCGTAGTCCATCGCCGAGAAACGGCGTTCGGAGAAGCCGCCGACGGTGTCGATCACGCTGCGGCGGATCAGTGCGGCGTGAATGGGCCACGGGCAGCTGCGCAGAAATGCCAGTGTCAGGTCATCGGCTTCGTATTTGGGCGGGATGTACGGTTCGTTGCCGGGGCCACCTGCGCCGATGTTCTGCCAGCCGCAATAGGCGAGGTCGGCGGTGTGTGCCGACAGCGCCCGCTGCAGTTTTTCCAGGCAAGCACGGTCCCAGTAATCGTCCGCGTCGAGAAAGGCGACGAACTCGCCGCGGGCGTGGTGCAGACCCACGTTGCGGGCGGGGTAAGGTCCTTTGCGGTCCTGGGACAGGAGTTGTATCCGCGCGGGATGCGCGGCGGCGAGTTTTTGGAGTATGACCATGCTGCCGTCGTCGGAGCCGTCGTCCACGACGCATAGCTCCACGTGCGGATAACTTTGATCAAGTACGCTCGCCACCGCCTCTTCGAGATAAGGTGCCGCGTTGTAGCAAGGCATGATCACGGAGATCAGACCCGGCGTCGGCGGCGGCGTGGCGTTGTTGGACGTGACATTCATCTCAAAATTTCGTCTCGAATGACGTCGAGGTAGCCGTGGCCGAATTTGAGATCCGGTTCCACGTAATTGCCTTCGGCCCATTCGTTCCAGGCCTTGAGAAACACGATGCGCTCCTCGGGTCGGTGTTTCTCGACTCGCTCCACCGCGGTGCGCAGCAGGCGGCGGAACAGTTCGGGCGTCGAGTTGTGCAGCACCAGGCCGTTCAGCCCCGAGCGCGGGGTGTTGTCCCAATTGGGCAGCACCAGCGGGTAGTCGAGGAACTCGGTCTCGTTGCTGCGCAGGAAGATCGGCAGCACCTCTTCGTAATCGTAGATCGAGAGCAGGTGCTGATTGCCCTTCATCAGCAGGTTGAGCTTGGTCTCGAAGTACTTGCGCGGGATGCGCGTGTCGCGCCGCGGCAGGGCCTGCATGGTGCAGGCGTCGAGGCCGCGCGGCCGCGGATCCCAGCGTTGCGAGCGGTGCGAGACGCCGACCAGATGCAGGCCTTTGAGGCCGGCCTTCAGCGCGCGCTCACGCCAAAAGTCGGTGACACGCACGATGTCCGGAATGTCATCCGGCTTGTAGATCACGAACAGCGGCTTGCCGTCCACCTTGATGTAGCGGTCGTCGCCGAAGGCGCGCAGCAGATATTGGAAATGGCGTTCGTGATCGTCCATACCGGGATAGGTCTGCTCGATCAGCGTCCGATTGGCCACGCCTTGCCAGATGTTGTTCCAGCTGTGATTGGCCCAGCATAGAGAGAAGGGAAAATCGGGCTCACCCGAATCCAGCACCTCGTTGAACGGCCGTTCCAGGATGCGCCGGCCGCCGAACCAGTAGTGGTAATAACAAAAGCCGTGTACGCCGTAGTTCTTCGCGAGCTCGGCCTGCGCCGCGCGCGTCTCCGGCACGCGCAGGTCGTAAAAGCCGAGGTCGGCCGGCACATGCGGCTGGTAGTGGCCGCGGAACAGCGGCTTGGCCTTGGCGACGTTGGTCCATTCGGTGAAGCCCTTGCCCCACCATTCGTCGTTCTCGGGGGTGGGGTGGAATTGGGGCAGGTAAAAGGCGATCAGACGCGTGCTCATGATGGTTGCCGTTTTTCGTGAAGATAGAAACAGGCCTGATCGCCGCGGCCGCTGCGGTTGAGTTCCTTCACCTGCGCGCGAAAGGCGGCGATCTGCTCCGGCGAGAAGATGGACTTCTCCGGATGCAGCTCGTAGGAGCGTTCGTCGTACAAGGTGATATCGCGCAGATATTGTTCGCTGCCCCAGAACTGGGTGGCGTCCGAATCGTACACCACGTCTTTAATTTCGAAACCGGTCTGCTCCGCGAGCAGCGCGAGGCTCTTGGGCGTGTGCAGATAAAGATGGCGCGGCGCGTCGAGCTGCACCCAGTTGACGCCGTATTTTTCCCAGGCATACGAGCCCGCGAGCGGGATGCGGATCAGGACCCGGGCGCCGGGCTTGCAGAGCGCGTGCAGGCGTTCCATCACCGCCTTGGGCTGCGGCATGTGTTCGTAAGAGTGATGCAGCGTGACGTAATCGTATTGGCCTGCATGCTCGTACACGGACCGCTTGAGCACGCGCACGCCATTGCCGTAGTCGATGTCGGCATCGATGTAGGGATCGAGCCCCGTGAGATTGGTGAAGCCTTCCTGCTGCAAGCTGAGCAGGCGGTCGCCGAGGCCGCAGCCGACGTCGAGGACGGCGGCCGAAAAATCGTCGATACCGGCGTGGCGCAGCCAGCTGATGTGTTTGGGCGGCATCTTGCGGCCGGCGAGCAGCCGTCCGAGCGGATCGCGGCCGCGGTGCAGCCAATAATGCGCGATGCGGCGGCGCAGCCGGCGCTGCCAGGGCCGGAGCGGCGTCGGCCGCATGCGCGTGCGCTCGAAATTCCAGTAGTGCGCGGGATAATAGCGGCCGAGGTCGGGCGGGATGTCCACGATCTGCACGCAGCCGCAGGCCGCGCATTCCAGATAGTCGAATTCGTCGCGCATGCCGAACATCATCTCGCGCGCGCGGTGCAGCTTGTTGCCTTGGTCATTACCGCAGATATAACAGGCGTCCATGTCAGCCCTCCTTCCTGATGCCGGCTGTCGCGACGAGTTTACCCAACAACCAGCCCCGCGGTGGAACGATCGGTGGCGTGTCGTTCTTGCCATCCATCGTCGTCCACGTGAACGCAGGGGATGTCTTGCCCTCCCAGCGCAGCGGCCGCGCCTCTTGGCCGGAATTCACGATCACTATCTCATGACCCGCGCCGTTCCACAGCCAGGCGACGTGTAAGCGATCATCGCCCGGACTCGGACAGGGTGCGCGTTGGGCGAGCGGCACGGCCTCCGGATTCGCGCCCAACAGGCTCGGCGGCAGGCCGAGACCCTCGTCCACCGCGGCGAGCATGGCGCGGGCCAGCGCCGCGCGGTGTTCGCCGGCGGGCGCCGCCGCGCAGCGGTGGTAATAGGCCTCCACGAGGAAGGCGATGGCATGGTCGTGTTTGGTGCCGGACCAGGTCTGCATGAGGTCCAGCCGGTCGATCGCGGCGGTGGCCTCGCGGATGACGGCCTCGAATTCACCGTCGCCGAAGCGGCGCTGATAACGCACGAGGTCCCAGATGTTCACGGGAAGATATTGATGAGAGAGTCCCCTCAAGGTCAGCGCGCGGTCGATATAGCCGCCGGGCATCACCAGGCGCGGGTAACGCGCCTTGATGCGATGCAGGTATTTGGGGATCAGACGCTGCCAGGTGAGCCGCTTGAGTGCGCGCAGCGGCAACGGCAGGCGGGCGGCGCGCTCGGGCGGGAGCAGCGTGAGCTCGATCAGCCGGAACAGCAAACGATAGAGCGTCTCGGCGGGGCGCTGCATCACCACGGCCCGGCTGGCGCTGAGCCCCGAGCGCAGTAATTCGGCGTGACGCTCATCGCCGCTCGCCTGCTGATAACGGCTCAGCGCCAGGCTGTTGTCGAGATGGGTATTCAGCACCAGCATATTGCTGGGCGATTTGCCGAAGGCGCGGCTGCGCACCCAGCGGAACGGAGAGAGCGCCATGGACTGTTCGGATTTTTCGAGGGTGTCGTGCAGGAACCACGTGTGTTGCGCGACCTGGTCCGTGTGTCCGGCGAGGAACGCGGCGGCGCGCTCCAGCGCACCTCGCACCGTGGTGTCCCGCGGTGTTTCTTCGAGGGCCGCGGCCAGCAGATACACGCCGCCCGCGTGCAGGCGGAGATGGCTTTCCATCGTGGTGGTCCACTCGCCGTGATACCAGCCGCCGTCGGCGCGCTGGCGCGCGATGATGGAGACGACGAGCTGCGCCTTGAACAAGGTGTAGAGGGCCTTCCGCGTCGCGTGCTCGAGGCCCGACAGAATCAGATACAACGAAAAGGCGTCGAGCTCGTCGCAGATGCGCCAGCGCCGCGGGAATGACCAGTGGCGGCTGTAGACCGAGCCGTGGACGAGGTGGGCGTAGACATCGGCGGGACGCGTATAGGCGGTGTGCGAGCCGTAGACGAAATACGGCTGCGTCTCCAGCGTGTTCAGCCGTTCCAGGGACGTGGCCAGTTCGGCGGCGGCATCGGCCGGGAATCGCCAGATGACCCAATCCAGCGTGTGGCCGGGCTGCGCGTGCAGCGTCAACGCCAGGCGCTCGGGCGTGGCCTGCAGCGCGATGATCTCGGCCGGTTCTTCGGCGAGTAAATGGCCGTCGTTGTCGAGACGGCGGCTGACGGGCGCGCGCGGTATCCAATACGTCGGCCGGTCGGTGGCGGCCGGCGTAAGCAGCCAGCCGCCGCCGCGGCAGGCGTCCAGCCGATACGCGCCGTTCAGGGACAGACTCAAGGCGCCGGCCTGCGCGGGGCGGTAACGGCCGAAGCAGCAGCGTGCCGCGAGGGTGTCGAAGTCGTCGCGGATGATCTCCAGCGTGTCGCCGTCCCGGTAACGCCGTCTCACCAGGGCATCGGTGGCGACCAGGCGTTCACCCGGGTCCGCCGGTCGGGAAAACCAGTCGTCGAGATCGAGGGCAAGATCGTTGTGGGTCATGGTGCGGCTCAATTCGCAAGTCGGAGTAGTTTGCGCCAGCGCGCGGTTTCGGCGGCGAGCGCGGGCAGCGGCAAAAACAGAAAGGCCGCCGCGTACACCACGGCGCCCGTGCCGCCGACGATCAGGAGATACCAACCCGGCTGCGCCTGCGCCATGCCGTCCGGCAACAGGAAATGGCTGCCCAGCACGGTCATGACCAGCAGTGCATTGAGTGCGAGGCCCGGCGCCAGCGCGGCGCCCAGTTCGCTGAGCCGGCTGCGAAAACAGCGGGTCGCGAGAAAATACATGTGCGTGGTGGCGTAGAGCTGGCTCATGACGATGGCCCAGGCCACGCCTTCGAGGCCCCAGCGCAGGCCGATCAAACAGCCCGCGATGACCAGGCCCAGGGTGATCAATTGCACGACGAGTTCGCGGCCCAAGCGGTTACACGCGGCAAGGACCGCGCCGCAGGGGTGGCCGACGCAATAAAGCAGCCCCGCGACCGCGAGGATCTCGAGCGGCGGGCCCGCCGCGGCCCACTTTTCGCCATAGACGAAGACGATGAAGGGTTCGGCGCACCACCACAGGCCGACGTAAAGCGGCAAGGTGTAGACGGTCAGCAGCATGACGGTGCGAAAGAAGAGATATTTGATCTTGTCCGGATTGTCCTGCTCGCTGGCCATGGCGCGGAAGACTGGCTGATAGACGGCGCTGCTGACCGTGGAGAACGGCATCTTGCCGAGGCTGTCCGCCTTGTTGAACAGGCCGACCGCGTGCGCGCCCGTCAGCCGGCTGATGATGACGTTGCTGCTCTGCGCGCGCAGGTAGCTCACGAGGTCATTGGCCGACACCTTCGCCCCGTAACCGCCGACGCGCCTGGCGGTCGCGGTGTCGAAGCGAAATCGCGGGCGCAGCGGTGTGAGCCGGCGCAGGAGGATCAAATTGAGGAAGGCGCCGGCGAGGCCGCCGAACACCAGGCTCCACACCCCGAAGCCGGCCCAGGCCAGGATGACGCTGGTCAGTCCCGTAAAGGACGTGCTCACGATGGCGACGATGGTGCGTTCGCGGAAACGCATCTCGCGATGCAGCCAGGAGTTGTGGATGGTGATCAGCGGGCGCAGCAGAAAGTAAAGCGCGGAGGTGCGTAGTAAATCACGATACAGCTCATCGTCGAACCAGACGGCGAAATACGGGGCGATCACATAGAACAAGGCGTAGAGCGCACTACCGACCGTGAGCTGCATCGTGAAGACGACGTGAAAGTCGCGTTCGCTGGCGTCCTTGGCGCGGACCAGGGCCTGGCCCATGCCGCCGCCGGTGAGCAGGCTGGCCACACCCGTGAAGGCCTGGATCGTGACGATCATGCCGAAATCGGCGGGGACGAGCAGGCGCGCGAGGATGATGCCGACGATGAATTGCAACACCTGATTGCCGGCGCTGCCGGCCACCAGCCATTTGGCGCCGCGGCGTATGGATTCACCTAAATTCATTTTTTGGGGCGGGTATGCTTGATGTTTATTCGGCTTGTATGCAGAGGCGCCCCGCGATCCGCGATCTTTAACTCAGACCCCGCCGCGAGCCGCGGAAGTATAACAGAGGGGTGCTTGCAGAGTCTTGCAACTCGACGCGTTCGGCGCGCGCCGCTCATCATCATGCGGGTCGCCGCACAAGGATGTAACCCGTCCTCACGCATCGGGGCGCCGGGGCGCATGCCCCGCGAACCCGAGCGGGTTTGCGGGGTGCGTGCGTACGGTTTTTCCATGGGAAATTTCCTCGATGTATATGCCGCCCTCGGCGGGATCCAACCACCAGCGGAGGGTGCGGCGAGGCCCCGCCACTTCCACGCCCAGCCGGGAGCCGTTTTCCAGCAGCCGGGTGCGGTGAGGCGCCTGTTCCCCCACGAAAGTCGGTAGCAGCACGACCAGGAAACTATCTTCCGCGCGGGGTGTGGCCGGCATGATCTCCACCCGCCAGGCGCCCGGCTCGGCATTTTTACGCCGACCGAGCTTTTTAGCGACACCTTCGCCGTAATTATTACCGTCCACCCAAAATTCCTGGCCCGCGCCGCCTACCGTGGCGATCAACGGGTCTTTGGGGAGCAGTACGCGGGCGTCGAGTTGCCCCGCGGCACGCCCCGGCGGCTTGGTGACGGGCGGAGGAACGATGAAGCCGCCGTCGCGGAGCACGGGTTTTTCCAGGGTATGCAACAGCCAGCGTTTGGGGAATCCGGGTTCCGTGGCGATGACGCGATCGAAGATCACAACGACGTCGTCCACCTGATCGTAGCCGAAGGTGCGCGTGTATTTTTCGACCCGCCGCGTGCGATGGGAAAAAGTGTCTTGGCCGGACAGTTCGTTGGTGTAGGCCGGGGTGAGGTCGGCCGCCGCCACGGTGAGGCCGTCCTGATCCAGCAGGAGTTGCTCGATTTTGCCGGTGTGGTAAATCTCCCGCTTACTCTCCCATTCCGCCAAATCCAGTGGACCCGCTTCCACGCCCCAGCCCGAGCCGATGCGGCGCTGGCCGCCGTCGTTGGCGAGGGGGCGCGGTTCTTTGTCGCCGCGCGCCGGCATGGGGACGGTGTCCTCCGGGTCGGTGACGGTCACCACGTTGTGGGCGATGGTCTGGTACGCGTAATTCAGGTGGTGGTCGGTGCCGTAGCCGGCGCCGTAGAAGCCGCTGTCGATGGCCAGCGCGCCGCCTTTGTAAATGGTGAAGGCGCCTTGGTCCAGGTGCACGTGCGACCAGTAATTGTCGCCCGCCTTGAAGGTGACGTACGTGGAATCCTTGTCCCAGCCCTTGCGGGCGACGATCAATCCCAGACCGTCGAAGTGCTTGGTCAACGGCAAGCGTTGGGCGGCCTGCGGATCGTATAAGCCGGGGTCGGTGAGCGGACCCCACGGCCAACTAGTGGGGGTGGGCGCCGCGGGCGGGCGGCGCAGGCTGTACGCGGCCGGGTGTCGGTATTCCAGCGCCAGCGCCGCTTGATCGGGCACGATGCGGTCGAAGAAGCTGGCGTCGCCCCAGCGGAAATGGGTGCCGTCGGGGCGGGTGCGGTACACGAGAAAATCGAGAAAGCCGCGGAGGCCCGGTTCGGTTTTGAATAAATCCTCGCCGGTGGCGTGGCGCCACATGGCGGGCACCTGATAAATCGCTTGGCCGATGCCGATGCCGACATATTCGCCGCCTTCGTGCCAGCCGCCGTTTTGACCCATGATCTGCCGCCACACCGGCAGCACGCGGTTCTTCCACAAGTCCTGGGTGAAGGCCATGATCGCGTCGGCGCGCGGGTCGTCGCCGTAGGCGGCGATGGCGCAGGCCATCAGCGCCTGGAAGGGGCTGTTGTAGAGGATCACGTTGTAGGGCGAGAGCCGTTCCTTGCGGATGTAGCGGATTTGATAGTCGCAACCGTCGAGCAGCTTGGCGCGCAATTGGCTGCGTTGTGGTTCGCTCCAGGCGTCGTACAGCCAGTCGTAGGCCATGGCCAGGGGTTTGACTTGCAGATGGCCGCGCCACTGGAAATCCAAGACCAGCAGGCGCTGATGCAGCAGGTCCAGATCCTGGCTGCCGGGGTCCAGCACGGCCATCAATACCACGGCCTCCAGATCGCCCTTGCCGCCGGCCGCCCGGCGGCTTTGCACCCGCATGAACTGGGGATTTTCATCACGCAGCCGGACGATCTCCGCGGCGCTGGGCGCCGGCAGGCGCGGGTGAGTGAAACGAAAGTTGGTCAGAGCGACCGGCATCAGCGTCTCCGGCGCCGGGAGTTGCGCCAGACGGCTTTCGTCGAGGGGCCGTTCCAGAGGCGCGGAAATGATTATCGAGGCGACAGCGATCAGCGCCAACGCGACGCCCCCCGCCGCCGTGGCCAGCGAGAGTTGGTGGCGGCGGGGAGGGCGCGACGGCGGAGGGGGAATGTCGCCGGCGTGGCGCGCCAGCCATGCCCAGCACGCGGCCCACGCGAGCAGGCCCAGCACGGCGTCGGTGATGTCCGGATAGCGGCCGGGTAGCCGCTGCTGCAACCATTCCAGGCCCAAGGCGTAAATGAACAACAGACCGCCTCCCAGCCAGGCCGCGCGCCGCGTCGAGGCCGGACGCGCCAGGGCGGCCAGCCAGGCCAGCGCCGCGTAAGGCCAGATGGCGGCGATGATGTCCGGTAAACCGGACAAGGTCTGCATCTGGCCCTTGAAGGGGATCCAATTGATCAGCAGCAGCGGGCCGTGGGGGTCGCTGACCCGCAAATTGTCCAGGCTGTGGGCAAACAGCAGAAGCAGGGCGGCCAGCCACGGCAGGACGCGCGGCGGTCTGTTGCGCAGCGCGGCCCACAACAACAGACCCGCCCCGGCGCCGGCGATGGCCTCCAACGACAACTGCCGACCCACGATCGGCACCTTCAATACCAGCACCGCCGCGATGAAGAGGACGAACAGTTTGGTCGTGTTCAGGCGCGGCTGCGCCACCGCGGTGAACACCAGACCCAAGCTTGCGACATGGAGGGCATAGACCGCGCCTTGGGCGAGCGAAAAAGGCACGGCACCGGTGAGGGTCCGCGCCAGCGGGCTGAGTCCCTGACGCAGGTTGCCCAAATCCAGCGAGGGTACCCAGGGGCTGAGTTGGGCCAGCGCCCAGAGGCCCAGCGTGATGAGGCCCAGATCAGCGATGGGACCGGGCAGAAACCAGCGCTGGCGCAATCGGTGCAAACGGCTGCCGCGAAACTGCTGGGCATTGAAATAACCCGCCAGCACGGCGCCTAGGAAGGTACCGGTACCGTTGAGCGCGGTATCGAGCGGGGATGACACTCTCTGCGGGAGATAACTTTGCAAATATTCCAGACCGAGGCTGAGCGAGGTTCCGCATAACGTGGCGAGCGCGAGCGTGGCGCCGCCGCCGAATCGACCTCGCCACCACAGCGCCAGCAATAAGCCGAGGGGCACATAAACCATCAGGTTGGTAACGACGTCACCGCGCGAGACATGGGCCGGCCAGTTCAAAGAGATGAAGGTGTGGAGATTGCCGCGTTGCCAGTCCCAGCCGCTCAAGGGAAACAAAGTCCCATAGATGAGCAGTAATAAATAGGCGCAGCTCAGTTTCCAATACAGAGGTCCGCGGGAGTCGGCACGAGCATGCGATGGCGGGGAGTATTGAGTCACGGTCTCGCTCATGGGCCGGATGTCCCGGACAAGGCTGCTGTCCGCTCCATTCCCCATCCCCTGACGGCGCGAGAGTTTCGAGGATGATTGCGGTATGTGGCGGTGAGGGTCATTATTCCGGATGAAATTGTATCAGAGGTGTTTTTGCGATGGTGGATGATTACACGGTACGCAAACCCGTATCGCGGTGGCGGGCTTGGTGGGCGGGGCTGGTGTTAACCACGTTGAGCGTGAGCGGTCAGGCGCCGGCCGATACCTTGCCCGACACCGTGGCCCGTCTCAAGGCCAGCGTGGTGGGGGTGGGCACCCTGGAGCGCACCCGCCGGCCGCCGGCCCAGTTGCTCGGCACGGGTTTCGTGGTGGGCGACGGCCGTCATGTCCTGAGCAATGCGCATGTGGTGGCCGGCAAGCTGGATAAGGACAAACGGGAAAGCCTGGCGGTGTTCGTCGGCAGCGGGCCGGAGCCGACGTTGCGGCTGGCCACCAAAGTGGCGGAGGACCTCGAACACGATTTGGTGTTGCTGAAAATTTCCGAGGCGCCGCTGCCGGCGCTGCGGCTGGGGGATTCCGACGCGGTACGTGAAGGAGAGATGTACGCCTTCACCGGGTTTCCCATCGGCGCGGTGCTGGGTTTGTATCCGGCCACCCATCGCGGCATGATCGCGGCGATCACCCCCATCGCCGTCCCCCTCAATACCGCCAAGCAACTCTCCCCGGATCTGTTACGGCGCCTGCAAGCCAATTATTCGGTATTTCAATTGGACGCAACGGCCTATCCCGGCAACTCGGGCAGCCCGCTTTACGATACGGCGACCGGCACGGTGATAGGCGTGATGAATAAAGTCTTCGTGCAGGAAAGCAAAGAGAACGCGCTGCAAAAGCCGAGTGGGATTTCGTATGCGATCCCTATCAATTACGCCAAGGGTTTATTGAGCAAGGCCGGCCTGTGATGCCGGCTGGCCCGGAAAAGAAAAAGGCGGCTTACGCCGCCATTGAAGTTCTTCTTTGTATCAGAACTGTTAGTTATTGTTATCCCCAACTGTCTTAAGCGTCGCCGTACTGTAACAGTACGTTCCCCCGACGGCCACCACTGAGACCCAGTGTGCAATTTGTTACGCATGGATTGGGCCAGTTGTAGTGGACAACCCTGATTTCAATAACTTAGTTATTCGGTGCGCCTCGCCCCGCCCATGCGGCCTCCCGATCTGTAAAAAAAATCGACGGCCATCGGCCGGTTTGCGGCGGGCATGTAAAAAATCCGGATCAATGGTTGTCGAACGGATTGCATGACGGCGCGGGTCCACCCGTTGCAGCGGTAGCCCGGTCAAGGCAAAACCGTGGTGATGGCAGGGGTGAACGCGCTGTACCTACCGATGTGAGACAGAACCGTCTATCGGCGCAACGCGATACAGGTGGGCGCGGATTGACGCATCGCGTAGAGCCTGTAATATACGAAACTTCCTTGCTTTGGCAGAACAAAAAATACCGAGGCGCAGTGAGGGGCATAAACCGATAGGCAGCGAGAGGGGTGGACCATGTGGAATAAGATGCATGTGTGGGTGGCGGTTGCGGCGATGATGATGGGCGCCTCCTTGGCGCAGGCGGCCGGGCTGCCTGGCGATCCCGCCGCCGGTGAGGCGAAGGCGGGTCTATGCGGGGGCTGCCATGGTTTCGACGGCAATAGCGAAGACGCGACCTTCCCGCGTCTGGCCGGACAATACGCCGAATACATCGCCAAGCAAATACGGGATTTTCAGCGCGGTCTGCGCACCAATAACGAAACCATGGCCGGCATGGCGGCCATGGTGGAGAGCGAGCAGGACGCCCGCGACATCGGTTCTTTTTTCCAGCAACAGAAGATAGCCAAGACGTCCTTGACCAGCGCCGACAAAAAATTGGTGGAGAAGGGTGAAAAAATCTTTTACCAGGGCAATCCCAAGGCCAATGTCTATGCCTGCGTGAATTGCCACGGCGAGCGCGGCCGCGGCAAGGCGCCCAATGTGTCGGTGTTTCCGGTGATCGGCGGCCAGCACCGCGATTATCTGCTCAAACAGCTCAATGATTTCCGGGCCGGGGAGCGCAGCAACGACCCCGCCGGGATGATGACCGACATCGCCAAGGCGCTCACCGAAGAAGAGATACAGGCGGTGTCGGCATATCTGGCCAGCCAGCTTTAAAACGCACGGCTATCCAGCGTGTGCCGAAAGGGGCGGACCGGGGTCCGCCCCTTTTTATTTGCGCTCAATTCGCGGTGTGCCGCCGGCCGTCGTGTTCGGTCGTGGGAAAGGCCACCAGGTGCTGCGCGGCGATGCGGATGCCCGCCTCTTGACCCTCGGCGTAATCGAAGTGGCTGGGAAAGAGCGACAACACGATGGTGCCGCCGGGCAGGCGCATGGTGTACAGGATCTCGGCGCCCTTGAAGGTCTTGCGGAGGATGCGGCCGCGCAGCGGACTGGCCGGGTCGTGCACCACGTCGTCGGGGCGTAGCAGCACTTCCACCGCGGTGCCCGGCGGCCACAGATAGGCGCGGTCGCCGGGGATGATGCCGAGGTCGGTCTCGATGCTGTCGGCGGTGCGCACCGTGCCCGGCAGAAACACGCCCTGGCCGATGAAATCCGCCACGAAGCGGTCGATGGGTTCGTGATAGATATTGCTGGGCGTGTCCCATTGCACGATGCGCCCGGCGGACATGATGCCCACCACGTCGCCCAGGGCGAAGGCCTCTTGCTGATCGTGGGTCACCATCAGCGCGGCGATGCCTTGATCCTTGAGGATGGCGCGCACCTCGCCGCCCAGGCGCGCGCGCAGATCCACGTCCAGGTTGGAGAAGGGTTCATCCATCAAGATCAATTCCGGCCGTGCCGCCAGGGCGCGGGCGAGGGCGACCCGCTGTTGCTGGCCGCCCGACAGTTCGTGGGGATAACGGTCGCCGTAACCCTCCAGCCCCACCACTTTCAGCAGGCGGGCCGCGGTGTCGCGGCGGGCGGCGTTCGACATGTCGCGCAGGCCGAAGCAGATGTTGCGGGTCACATCCATGTGCGGGAACAGCGCGTAGTCCTGAAACACCATCCCCAGGCGGCGTTTCTCGGGGGGCAGGGTGTAACCTGGGCGCGAGGCGGTGACGCCGCGCAGCAGGATTTCACCCTGGCTCACCGGCTCGAAGCCGGCGATGGCGCGCAGCACGGTGGTCTTGCCGCAGCCGCTGGGGCCGAGCAGGCAGGCGATGCTGCCCTTGTTGATGTGCAGGGAGAGCGCGCGGACCACGGGATTGCGGTCGTAGCGGCATTCGATGTCTTTGATTTCCAGCAGCGCGTTCACGGTTTTGACGATGCGTTGATTCGGCAGGACACAATAGTGGGAAAGCGCGCGACTGTCCAATCCCGGGGCGGTGATTCACGCCATCAGCGCCACGCTTTTGATGAGGGCGTACACCGGCAGACCCCCGCGCAGCGCCAGGGCCTGCGCGGATTTTTGGGTGATGCGCGCCAGCAGGGTCTGGCCCCCTATGTCGAGTTTCACCATCACTTGTCCCGGCTGGCCGGCGGGCGCCAGTTCAACCAGCGTGGCCGGGATGATATTGAGCAGGGTGCTGCGGCGTGGCGGTTCGAGGCAAAGCGCCACGTCGCGGGCGTGGACGCGCAGCCGCAGCGTCGCGCCGATCGCGAGATGTTGCCGAGCGATGCTGAGCTGCTGGCCGGCGACGTCGAGATAACTCAAGTGATGTCGCCTCGTCATGGCCTGCCAGCGTGGCCTCGATCACCGCGCCGGCGTCGTCGCGCTGGGCCAGTGACAGATCGACGCGTGCCAGCAGCGTGTCGAGCGGGCCGTAGGCGGCGAGACGGCCCTCTTCCAGCAGTAATAAATGATCGGCGCTGGCCACCAACTCGTCGAGGCTGTGGCTCACGTACAGAATCGGAATGGCCAGCGGTCTCGCGGAGGAGCTTGAAGTAGGGCAGGGTGTCTTGTTTGCGGCGCTGATCGAGGGCCGCGAGCGGCTCGTCGAGCAGCAGCAAACGGGGTTGCGCGAGCAGGGCGCGGCCCAGCGCCACCCGCTGCCGCTCGCCGCCGGACAGCGAGGCGGGTGCGCGTTCGAGCAGGGTTTCGAGATCCAACCAGCCCACCACTTGCTCGAAGCTCAACCGCCGCTCCGCGAGCGGCACGCGCCGATAACCGTATTCCAGATTGCCGCGCACCCGCAGATGGGGAAACAGCCGGCTGTCCTGAAACACCATGCCCACCCCACGCTGATGCGGTGCGACGAAGATCCCGCGCGCGGTATCTTGCCAGCAGTGTTCGCCTAACTGTACGGTGCCCCGGCACTGTTTTTCCAAGCCGGCCAAACAACGCAGCAAGCTGGATTTGCCCGCCCCGGAAGGACCGAAGACACCTACCACGCCGCCGATCGTGGCTTGCCAGTCGACGTCCAAAGAAAACTCGCCGAGGCGGAGCGTGAGTCGCGCCGAGAGTCTTTCGATTTGAGCGGGGAGTGCCGATGTCATACGGTCAGCGCGCGGCCTTGGCGTTGGGCTGACGGGTCAACGTGTAGATCGCCAGCAAGGCGATGAAGGAGAACA
Source organism: uncultured Gammaproteobacteria bacterium (assembly GCA_963729605.1). Classification (GTDB taxonomy): domain Bacteria; phylum Pseudomonadota; class Gammaproteobacteria; order DRLM01; family DRLM01; genus CAKKSB01. The sequence goes on from CAVSNY010000007.1 coordinate 1,012,854, forward strand.
CCAGCAAGCCGGCGGATAACAGATGGGCCTCGCGATATTGCAGGGATTCGACGCGATCATAAATGGCGATGGACAACACCTGGGTCTGGCCGGGGATGTTGCCGCCTATCATCAATACCACCCCGAATTCGCCGACGGTGTGGGCGAAGCCCAGCACCGCGGCGGTGAGAAAACCGCGCCGCGCCAGCGGCACCGCCACGCTGAAAAACCGGTTGAGCGGCGAGGCCCGCAAGGTGGCGGCGGCCTCCAGAATATCGTCGCCCACTTGCGCGAAGGCGGTTTGCAGCGGCTGCACCACGAAGGGCAGCGAATAAAGCACCGAGCCGATCACCAGGCCGGTGAAGCTGAAACTGAGGGTGCCGCCGGTGAGGCTGGCCCAGGGTCCGCCGAGCATTCCTTGCGGGCTCAAGGCCAGCAGCAGATAAAAGCCGAGCACGGTGGGCGGCAGCACCAGCGGCAGCGCCACCAGCGCCTCGACCGGCGTTTTAAGCCGGCCGCGGCCGCGCGCCAGCCACCACGCCAGTGGCGTGCCGAGCACGAGCAGTATCAGCGTGGTGACGGCGGCGAGCTGCGCCGTGAGCCAGAGCGATGACCAGAGAGCGGCGGTATCCATGCCGACAGTGTAAACGGGAATGGCCGCGGGGGAAGAGGTCAGGTAAGTGTGACGTGCGCGGTTTGGTTTGCAGCCGGGATGGCGGCGCTATGTCAGCGGTTACACCCATGTCGCGGCTGCACCCGGTGAATAATAACGTGGGGCATTGAGCACCGCGCAGGCCATGAGGAGATGGCGCGCCGGCTCAAGCGCGCAACAACAACTCCAGCAGCGCCTTCTGCGAATGCAGACGATTCTCCGCCTCGTCCCACACCACGCTCTGCGGGCCTTCGAGGACCTCGTCGCTCACCTCTTCGCCGCGGTGCGCCGGCAGGCAGTGCATGAACAGCGCGTCGCGCTGGGCCTCGGCCATCACCGCCGCCGTCACTTGATAAGGACCGAAGGCCAGGCGGCGCGCCTGCTCTTCTTCTTCCTGGCCCATGCTGGCCCACACGTCGGTCACCACCAGGTCCGCGCCGCGGGCGGCGGCGAGCGGGTCGCGGCCGAGGCTGACGCGTGACCCGGCGGCGCGCACGATGTCGGCGTCGGGCGCGTAGCCGTCGGGGCAGGCGATGCGCAGTTCGAAGTCGAGCAGTTGCGCGGCGTGGATGTACGAGTGGCACATGTTGTTGCCGTCGCCGAGCCAGGCCACGGTGCGGCCGCGGATATCGCCGCGTTGTTCGAAATGGGTCTGCATGTCCGCCAGTAATTGGCAAGGGTGTTCGCGGTCGGTGAGGGCGTTGATCACCGGCACGCGCGAATGGGCGGCGAACAGTTCGAGCTTGTCGTGTTCGTAGGTACGGATCGTGACTACATCGACCATGCGCGACAGCACCCGCGCCGTATCCTGGATCGGTTCGCCGCGGCCGAGCTGGGTGTCGCGCGGCGAGAGGAAGATCGCGCTGCCGCCGCATTGCAACATCGCCGCTTCGAAGGCGACGCGGGTGCGGGTCGAGGATTTCTCGAACACCATGCCGAGCACCTTGTGGCGCAGGATGTCGTGGGTGAGACCGCGCGCGCGTTCCGCGCGGAGTTCAATGCCGCGTTGGATGAGGGCGCGGAATTCCACGCCGGTCAAATCCAATAAGGAAAGAAAGTGACGCACGGCCATGGCGGGCGCTCAAACGGGCTCGTCGCGGACGAAGTCGATCACCAGTTCCGCCACGCCCTCGGCGATCCGGTCGGCCTCGGCGTCGCTGAGGATGAGCGGCGGCAGCAGGCGGATCACCCGTTCGGCGGTGACGTTGATGAGCAGTCCGCGCTCCAAGGCCCGGCCCACCAGCTCGCCGCAGGGGCGGTCGAGCTCGATGCCGATCATCAGGCCGCGGGCGCGGATGGCGTTGACCGGTCTGGCCTCGCCGCTCGCCCGCGGATCGAGGCGTTGGCGCAGGCCGGCGACGATGCGCTCGCTCAAGTGCGCGGCGCGCGCCGTGAGTTGCTGTTGCTCGATGGTGTCGAGTACCGCCAGCGCCGCGCTGCACGCCAGCGGATTGCCGCCGAAGGTGGAGGCGTGGTTGCCGGGCTTGAAGGTGTCGGCCGCTTCGCCGCGGGCGAGACAGGCGCCGATCGGCGCGCCGTTGGCCAGGCCTTTGGCGAGGGTGATGACATCGGGTACGACGCCGCTGTGCTGAAAGCCGAACCAGCGGCCGGTGCGGCCCATGCCGGTTTGCACCTCGTCGAGCATCATCAGCCAACCCTGCTGATCGCAGAGTGCGCGCACGCCGGCGAGGTAATCGTCGTCGGGAATGTTGATGCCGCCTTCGCCCTGCACGGGTTCCAGCAGCACCGCCACCACGCCGGCGCTGTTCTTCGCGATGGTGTGCAGCGCATCGAGGTCGTTGTAGGCGACGCGCAAAAAGCCGCGCACCAGCGGTTCGAAACCGGCCTGCACCTTGCGGCTGCCGGTGGCGCTCAAGGTGGCGAGGGTGCGGCCGTGGAAACTGCCTTCCGCCACGATCACGGTCGGGACGTCGATGCCTTTCTTGTGGCCGTAGAGACGGGCGAGCTTGATGGCGGCCTCGTTGGCCTCGGCGCCGGAGTTGCAGAAAAAGGCCTTGTCCATGCCGGCGAGGCGGGTGAGACGTTCGGCCAATTGCTGTTGTTTGGCGATGCCGTAAAGATTGGAGGTGTGAATCAAGGTGCGCGCCTGTCGGCACAAGGCCTCGGCCACCGCCGGGTGGGCGTGGCCCAGACCGCAAACGGCGACGCCGCTGATCGCATCCAGATATTTCTTACCCGTGGTATCCCACAGCCAAGCCCCTTCACCGCGTTCGAAGGTGACCGGCAGGCGGGAGTAGGTCGACATCAATGCCTCGGTCATCGTTTTGTCACCATCCGCCAAAAACAAAAAGGCAGCCCTATGAGAGGCCGCCGCCCGTCCAAAGGCGCAATGTTACAGACTCTCCCGGGGGCTGGCAAATACCCGCGAATCCCATGTCAAATGGCCGCGGGCGGCCTTGCGGATGCGCACGCACGGGGGGTGCGAAATCGGTATCTGAAATGTGCATTATGTAAACAATGTCATATCTCTGTAATACTTTTGTTGTAACAAGGTGCGGGTTTCTCAGACGGCGCGGACACTATGGCGGTGAAAATTCTTTTTGTAGAAGACGAAATGGCGATTCAGCAGATGGTGGATCTGGCCTTGGGCCGGGCCGGTTTCGAGGTGGCGCTGGCCTCCGACGTGGCCCAGGCGCGGGCGCGGATCGCCTCGCAGCGTCCGGATTTAATCCTGTTGGATTGGATGTTGCCGCAGGTGAGCGGTTTGGAATTCGCGCGGCAACTGAAACAGGACGGCGAGACCCGTGACGTCCCCATCATCATGGTGACCGCGTGCGGCGAGGAGGCGGACAAGATTCGCGGGCTCGACAGCGGGGCGGACGATTACGTCACCAAGCCGTTTTCGCCGCGGGAATTGGTGGCGCGCATCAATGCGGTGCTGCGCCGCGCCGCGCCACATGCCGCCGAGCACGTGGTGGAGGTGCAGGGATTGCGCCTGGATTCATCCAGCCATCGCATCACCGCGGTGGGGGATGAATTGATCATGGGCCCCACCGAATTTCGCCTCTTGCATTTTTTCATGACTCACCCGGAGCGGGTTTACAGCCGCAGTCAATTGCTCGACCGGGTATGGGGCGGCGACGTGTATGTCGAGGAGCGCACGGTGGATGTGCACATTCGCCGTTTGCGCAAGGCCTTGGGCTTGCATGGACACGACCGTCTCATCCAGACTGTGCGCGGAGCGGGATACCGTTTTTCAGCGCAGGGGTAGGGAGTGAGCGATTCATGGTGGTCGGAAATCGGACGCATGGCCGGCTTGATCGCCGCGGCGTTGTTGCTGGGATGGTTGAGCGGGCAAGTCCTGTTTTTTTTATGGCTGGTCACCACCGGTTATCTGATCACGCATCTCGTCTATATCCACCGTTTGGAGCAGTGGCTGCGCACCGGCGCCGGACCGCCGCCGCGAGGCGGGGCGGGGTTATGGGGCGAGGTGTTTTATCAACTCCAGCGCATGCGTCAGCATCATTGGCGGCGCAAGCGTAGGGTCACCCAGTATTTGCAACGTTTCCGCGAGTTGACGGCGGCGATGCCCGATGCCACGGTGGTGTTGCGCACCGGCGGCGAGATCGAGTGGTTCAATGAGGCGGCGGGGCGGATGCTCGGCCTGCGTTCCCCGCAGGATGCCGGCCAACGCATCGTCAATTTGGTGCGCCATCCCCATTTCGGGGAATACCTGCGCGAGCGGCAATTCACCGATTCCGTGGAGTTTCCCTCGCCGGTGAACGGCGACCTGGTGTTGTCGGCCAACGTAGTGCCTTACGGCCAGGAGCAGCTGCTGCTGGTGGCGCGCGACGTCACCCGTGTCCACCGCTTGGAACGCACCCGCCGCGATTTCGTCGCCAACGTCTCCCATGAATTGCGCACGCCGCTGACGGTGGTGCGGGGGTTTCTGGAGATGCTGGAGGACGGCCGCGACAACATGTCGGAGGAGGACCTCCGTTCGCTGCGCTTGATGGAGGAGCAAACGCGGCGCATGCAGCGCATCGTCGATGATTTGCTGCTGTTGTCGCGTCTGGAGACCGACGAACGTCCGCCCTGGCGGACGCTGGTGGCGGTGCCCACCTTGTTGGATATCATCACCGCCGAAGCGCGGGCCTTGAGCGCGGGCAAACATACGATTCACTTGGACGCGGCCGCCGGCTTGTTGCTGCGGGGCAGCGAGGAGGAGTTGCGCAGCGCCTTTACCAATCTGGTGATCAACGCGGTGCGTTATACGCCGGAGGGCGGCACTATCCAGATCCGCTGGCACGCCGATGCCGAAGGCGCGTATTTTCAAGTGAGCGATACCGGCGTGGGCATCGCGGCCCACCACATTCCGCGGCTTACCGAACGCTTCTACCGGGTGGACGTGGCGCGTTCGCGGCAGACCGGCGGCACCGGGCTGGGGCTGGCCATCGTCAAACATGTCTTGGAGCGCCACGAGGCGCATTTACACATCGAGAGCAAGGTGGGACACGGCAGTGTGTTCGTCTGCCGCTTTCCCCCGTCGTTGACGACGCGGGGTTGAGAGCGGCCTTGTCATCTAACTGTCATACATCCTTCGTACACTGAGCGCCGCGCTGGAACGACGGCGGCGCATCGAGTTCGGACCCGGCCGCGTGGGCCGTGTCTCTCAAATAGCGAGGAGTTGAGAATAATGCGTTTATTTAAATTGGTTGCTGCTATCAGTGTCGTGGCCGCGACATCGGCCGCGTTCTCCGTGTCGGCGGCGGGTGTCGACGCGACATTGCCGGATTATAAAAAAGCCAGTGGCGTATCGGGTAACCTGTCCAGCGTGGGCTCCGATACGCTGGCCAATCTGATGACCTTGTGGGCCGAGGAATTCAAACGCGAATATCCCAACGTCAACATCCAGATTCAAGCGGCGGGCACATCCACCGCGCCGCCGGCCTTGACCGAAGGCACCGCCAATCTGGGGCCGATGAGCCGGGCCATGAAGAGCAACGAGATCGAGGCCTTCGAGAAAAAATACGGTTACAAACCCACCGCGGTGCGCGTCGCCATCGATGCCTTGGCGATCTTCGTCAACAAGGACAACCCGATCAAGGGCATGACCCTGCCGCAGGTGGACGCGGTGTTTTCCAATACCCGCAAGTGCGGCCACCCCGAAGGCATTAATCGCTGGGGCCAACTCGGTCTGAGCGGCGCCTGGCAGACCCGCGACATGCAGTTGTTCGGCCGTAATTCGGTGTCCGGCACCTACGGCTATTTTAAAGAGCGCGCCTTGTGCAAAGGTGATTTCAAGCCCGGCGTGAACGAGCAACCGGGTTCCGCGTCGGTGGTGCAATCGGTGACGGCATCGGTCAACGCCATTGGTTACTCCGGCATTGGTTATACAACCTCCGGCGTCAAGGCGGTGCCCCTGGCCAAGAAACAAGGTGAGCAATTCGTGGAGGCGACCGAGGAAAACGTCCTGGCCGGTCATTACCCCTTGGCGCGTTTCCTTTACGTCTACGTCAACAAACACCCCAACAAACCTTTGCCGCCGCTGGACTTGGAGTTCATTAAGCTGGTGTTGTCCAAGGCCGGCCAGCAGGTCGTGGTCAAGGACGGTTATGTTCCCCTGCCGGCCAAAGTGGTTCAGGAAGAATTGGCCAAGCTCAAATAATCTCCGGCCCTTCGATTTGCTTTAAGCGTATGAAACGTCCCGTCCCCGCGGGACGTTTTTTTTGCATTGCATTAAGCGGCATCATTCTGAAAAAAGAAATTGATCACCGAGGACACCGGGGGCACGGAGCAAAATCAAGGACGCGAGCTTATCTAATCAATAGATACTCGCCCAATGCCGCAATCTCTTAATTCTCCGGCCCCGCGCTTAGCGGACACGAGTTTTAAAAACAGCCGCCATGAATGCCGCTCATCGGCGAATGGACCCTATCATTTCCTAATGGTGCCTGAAACAGGTTGGCGGAATGATCGATGCGGCGGCCGAAAAAAAAGCCCTGCGACGGGCAGGGCGTAGCAATGACGAGGGTGACGCTACTAAAAACGAAGGAACCTCTGATTTATTCAGGACTCCCTGAAAGGTCAGGCCGCGGCATCCATGATCACGCGTACGGCGGTTCGAAAATCTTCCAGCGTGAAGTCCTTGAACAACAGGCCGTGGCGATTGCCGGTGTGCCGATGGCCGCCCTGATGCACGACCATGGCCTCTATTTGATAAAGCCGTTGCTTGTCGTCGATCACGAGGGCGAAGGTGATATCGATCAGGGCCTGCGGCGGCAGGATAATGCAGCCGGTGTCGACCAGCGCGCCGTCGACGCTGACGTTTAATACCCTCCCGCGCAGTAGCCCCAGCGGGCGGTGCAGGATGATGGCTTGTACCTGTACCGGCTTGCGTTGATGCCAGCGATGTTCCAGACCCATGGTGTCCTCCTCTCGACCTATAACCCTGCCCCATCCAGGGGGCGCATCCTTCCCTGTCCGGCGGACAGACTTGCCGGTGATCAGCAGCATAGGGGGCCGCCGTGACGCTCCCAGGGCAGTTTTATGATTTTTTTATGACAAAATTTTAAGGGCCGGGTACGGCTTGTCATATTTCTGTCATATTTGTTAAGTATGGTGAGCGGCCATGATTTCGGACGCCTCCCAACCCCCCGTCACCCCCCCGCCCGCCGCCCATAATCTGCGGCGTTGGCGTTGGCGCATGATCAAAGACGTCCTGGCCCGTTACGGCGTGGCCGCCGGCGGCGTCGGGGTGATCGTCGCCATTCTGCTGATCTTCTTTTATCTGTTTTATGTCGTGGTCCCCTTGTTCAAGCCGGCGGCGACCCAGGCGGTGGGCGGTTACGGCGTGCCGGTCCCCGCCGCGGGTCCGACGGCTTATCTCGCGATGGAGGAACAGACCGAGATCGGCGTGCGTTTCACCGCGACCGGCCGGGTGATTTTTTTCCGTACCGCCGACGGCGCCGTCATAAAAGAAGAAGGACCGCAACTGCCCCCCGAGGTGACGGTGACCAGCGGCGCGGCCGGCATCGCCCCGCGCGGGGTGGTGGCGTATGGCCTGTCCGATGGCCGCGCGCTGCTGATGCGGCATGTCTATCAGGTGAGTTTCCCCGATGATGTGCGCACGATTACCCCCGCCGTGGAATATCCCCTGGGAGAGGCGCCGCTGATGATCGATGCCGCCGGCCGGGCCTTGACCCGGCTCGCGGTGCAAAGCGATGAAGACGAGGCGACGCTGTTGGCCTTGACCGCCGACGGCGAACTGGTGCTCAGTCACGTGGAACGCGAAGAATCCTTTCTCAGCGAGGGCGAGACTTGGAAAACCACCACGGCGATCCTGCCCCGTCCCCCGATCAGCGTGGACTATCTGCTGGTGGACCCCGACCAGCGTCATGCCTATTTCGCCAGCGGCGACGGGGAGTTGTATTTCTTCGACATCGGCGACAAGGCCGCCCCGCGTTTGATCCAGCGTCTGCGGGTGGTGCCGCAGGGCAAACAGATCACCGCGTTGCGCTTCCTGGCCGGCGGCACCTCGCTGCTGGTGGGGGAAAGCGGCGGCGTGATCTCGCAATGGTTCCCGGTGCGCGACGCCCGCAACGACATGGTGCTGACCCGCATCCGCGACTTCACCGATCAGGGCGGCGCGGTCAACGCCATCGCCGCGGAATACGCCCGCAAGGGCTTTCTCGCCGCCGACGCCGGCGGCAAGGTGGGGATTTATCACGCCACCGCCCATCGCACCTTGACGGTGGCCGACATCGGCGCCGCGCCCTTGCTCAATCTGGCGGTGGCGCCGCGGGGCAATGCCTTGCTGGCGGAGGCCGCTGACGGCCAACTGCACTTCTGGCGCGTCGAAAACGAACACCCGGAAGTTTCCTGGTCGGCGCTGTGGGGCAAGGTGTGGTACGAGGGATATCCGCGAGCCTACGAATACGTGGCAATCGTCGTCGGCGAGCAACGAGTTCGAACCCAAGTTCAGCTTGACGCCGATTTGCCTTCGGCACCCTGAAGGCGGCCTTTTACGCCATGATGCTGGCCGCGCCGCTGGCCATCCTCGGCGCCATCTACACCGCGTATTTCATGGCGCCGCGCATGCGGCGGATGGTGAAGCCCAGCGTCGAGGTCATGGAGGCCTTGCCGACCGTCATCCTCGGTTTTCTCGCCGGGCTGTGGCTCGCGCCCTTCGTCGAGGACAGCCTGCCGGGCATCTTCAGCCATGCTGATCGGTGGTGCCCATGGGCATCGTGGTCGGCGGCGTATCTGTGGACGCCGCCTGCCGGAGCCGGTGCGGCTGTGGGTGCCCGAGGGCTGGGAGGCCGCGCTGCTGATACCGGTGGTCCTGGCGTCTGGGCTGGGGCTCGCTGGCCATGAGTCCGGTCTTCGAAGAGGCTGTTCTTCGGCGGCGACATGCCGGCAATGGCTGACCCATGAACTGGGCTGGCCTTCGATCAGCGCAACTCGCTGGTGGTCGGGCCTGGCCATGGGTTTCGCGGTGATCCCGCAATATCTTCTCCATCGCCGAAGACGCCATTTTCAGCGTGCCGCAGACATCTGACCCTGGGCTCGCTGGCCCTCGGCGCGACGCCGTGGCAGACCATGACGCGCGTGGTGATCCTCACCGCCAGCCCGGGCATTTTCTCGGCGCTGATGATCGGCATGGGCCGCGCGGTGGGCGAGACCATGATCGTGCTGATGGCCACCGGCAACACCCCGATCATGGATTTGAACATCGTTCCAGGGCATGCGCACCCTGTCGGCCAACATCGCGGTGGAAATGCCCGAGTCCGAGGTCAACAGCACCCACTACCGCGTGTTGTTCCTGGCGGCCCTGGTGCTGTTCCTGTTCACCTTCTTCTTCAATACCGTGGCGGAAGTCGTTCGCCAGCGCCTGCGGCGGAAATACAGTCTCTATAAGGCGAGCACGGCAGAAGTCGTGAAACACGGCAAATTCAAAGCTGGGTCGGTACCGGCACGCCCTGGGTGTGGTTGAGCGCGGGCGGCGGTGAGCATCAGTTTGGTGATGGTGTTCGGCCTGCTGGGGCTGATCGCCGTCAACGGCCTGGGTCATTTCTGGCCGGACGATATCCTGGAAATCGATTACCGCGAACGACGGCGCCGTGGTGCGCTGATCGGCGAGATCCACGGCAGTGAAGAGTTGAGCGCGGAGCGCTTGCGCTCTGGCGGGGGCGGATTTGCCTCCCGACGAGGCATGATGGTGACCCGTTAGATCCTCAAGACCGGCAACCGCGATATCCTACGGCGCGGATTTCCGCTGCATCGTCGAGCCCGAGGTGGTAGAACGGCGGCACCCCGAGGGCTTGCTCGCCATCGAGCGGCGCGAGTGGGGCAATCTCTACGGCTACTGTCACGCGGTGAAGGAAGACGGTGTCGTGGTCGCCGAAGGTGAGGCGGCCTGGCACGAGTTGCAGCGCGCGCTTGAGTCATGTGCAGGCGCAGGCGGACGAGATCCACCGTATCGAAAAGGGCGAGATCGGCGCGATCAACTATCAGTCTGGAACGCCTGCGCCTCAAAGAGCGCAGCCTGGACCTCGAGGGCCGGCTCGACGCCGCGGCCCGCGCCGATCTGGAAGGCCGAGCGAGCCGTGCTGCAACAGCGTTATGAAGGCTTGCAACAGCAGTTGGAAGGCCTCTGCACGCAATTGCGGCGGGACAGCTTCACACCATGGAGGTGGCGGGCGGCGAGCGGCGCGATTTCCCGCTCGACAAGGTGGTGCGGGCCTACCAGCCCCAACGCCATGTCGGTGTTCGACAAGACGGGTCACTATTTCATGAAATTGTGGGAGTTCGTCAGCGACGAGCCCCGCGAGGCCAATACCGAGGGCGGCATCTTTCCCGCGATCTTCGGCACGGTGATGATGGTGATCATCATGTCGGTGTTCGTCACGCCCTTCGGCGTGGTGGCGGCGGTGTATTTGCGCGAATATGCGCAGCAGGGGCCGTTGACCCGCTTGATCCGCATCGCGGTCAACAATCTCGCCGGCGTGCCGGCGATCGTGTACGGCGTATTCGGTCTGGGCTTTTTCGTGTATTTCCTCGGTGGCAATATCGATCGACTCTTTTATCCCGAGGCCCTGCCCGCGCCGACCTTCGGTACGCCGGGCATTTTGTGGTCGTCGCTGACGCTGGCGATACTCACCTTGCCGGTGGTGATCGTCGCCACTGAAGAGGGTTTGACGCGGGTGCCGCGCGCGGTGCGCGAAGGCTCGCTGGCCCTGGGCGCGACCAAGGCCGAGACCTTGTGGCGGGTCGTGCTGCCCATGGCCAGCCCCGCGCTGATGACCGGCCTGATCCTCGCGGTGGCGCGCGCCGCCGGCGAGGTGGCGCCGCTGATGCTGGTCGGCGTGGTCAAGCTGGCGCCCTCGCTGCCGCTGGACGGCGATGCGCCCTATCTGCACCTCGACCGCAAATTCATGCACCTCGGCTTTCATATTTTCGACGTGGGCTTCCAGAGTCCCAACGTGGAGGCGGCGCGCCCCCTGGTGTACGCCACGGCCTTTTTGCTGGTGGTGGTGATCCTGGTGTTGAATTTGGCGGCGGTGGCGATCCGCAACCGCCTGCGGGAAAAATACCGCGCCCTTGAGAGTTAAGTGACAACAGCGTACGGTGAATGACATGAACGACAATGCCCCGCGTACCCATGCGGTTGACATGAGCGCCCTCGGCCGGGGGCGCGGCCGCTTGCGGATGGCCGATGAGCAGTTGGCGCTGGAGGTGAAGGATTTAAACCTTTATTACGGCGATAAACAGGCGCTCAACGGTGTGAACATGGTCATCCCCCGCCACCGGGTCACCGCCTTCATCGGTCCCAGCGGCTGCGGCAAATCGACCTTGCTGCGCTGCTTCAATCGCATGAACGATCTGGTGGAAAACTGCCGGGTTGAAGGCGAAATATTATTGGATGGCAAAAACATCTACGCCAAGGGCGGCAACGTGGTGGAGTTGCGGCGACGGGTGGGCATGGTGTTTCAAAAGCCCAATCCGTTTCCCAAGTCGATTTATGAAAACGTCGCCTACGGCCTGCGCTTGCAAGGCCTGCGCGACCGCCGCCGCATGGATGAGGCGGTGGAACGTTCCCTGCGCGGCGCGGCCTTATGGGATGAAGTGAAAGATCGTCTGCACGACAGCGCCCTCGGTCTCTCGGGCGGCCAGCAGCAGCGCCTGGTGATCGCCCGCGCCACCGCCGTGGAACCCGATGTGTTGCTGTTGGACGAACCGGCCTCGGCGCTCGATCCGATTTCGACGCTGAAACTGGAAGAGTTGATTTACGAACTCAAAGATCGACTATACCATCGTGATCGTCACCCATAATATGCAACAGGCGGCGCGGGTGTCGGATTACACGGCTTTCATGTATCTGGGCCAGCTGGTCGAATACGCGGATACCGATACCTTGTTCACGAATCCTCAAAAGAAACAGACCGAAGATTACATCACCGGCCGTTATGGTTGAATTGATATTAAGCACCGCGGCGGTTTTTCCAGCCACGCGGCTACGATGAGGAACGACAATGGACAGAATCAACATTGGTCATCATATTTCCCAGCAGTTCAATACCGAGCTGGAGGAAGTACGCAATAAAGTGTTGGCCATGGGCGGTCTGGTCGAGCAGCAGTTGAGCGACGCGGTGAGGGCGATCACCCTCGGCGACAGCGAGCTCGGCCATGTGGTGATCACCAACGATTACAAGATCAACGCCCTGGAAGTGACCATCGACGAGGAATGCACGCAGATTCTGGCGCGGCGTCAGCCCGCGGCCAGCGATCTGAGGTTGATCGTCGCCATCATTAAAACCATTACCGATCTGGAGCGCATCGGTGACGAGGCGGAGAAAATCGGCCGTCTCACCGTGCATCTCGCGGAGTTGGAGCACGGCAAGGCGGAATACGCGGAAATTAAACACCTCGGCGACCATGTGCGGCAGATGGTGCACGATGCGCTCGACGCCTTCGCCCGCACCGATGCCGAGGCGGCGGTGCGGGTGGCCAAGGAAGACATCAATATCGATCGTGAATATGAGGCGCTGATGCGGCAGCTGATCACCTTCATGATGGAAGATCCCCGTTCGATCCGCCGCGCCTTGGACATGATGTGGGCGGCGCGCGCCCTGGAGCGTATCGGCGATCACGCCAGCAATATCTGTGAATACGTGGTGTATCTGGTCAAGGGCAAGGATGTGCGCCACACCAGCCTGGAACAGATGGAGCGCGAGGCGCGCGGCAATTCCGGCCCGTAATTCCGCGGCGGATTCGCGAATAAAAAAGGGGAAGGCTCAAGCCTTCCCCTTTTTTGTTTTTACTGACTCGGCGGTCGCGTTAATCAGCCCGCGTAATTCTTCGCCACGAAATCCCAGTTCACGATTTTCCAAAACGTCTCCACGTATTTGGCGCGGGCGTTGCGGTAGTCGATGTAATAGGCGTGTTCCCACACGTCGCAGGTCAACAGCGGTTTTTTGCCGTCGGTGAGCGGGCAGCCGGCGTTGCCGGTGCTGACGATCTCCAACTCGCCCTTGGCGTTTTTCACCAGCCAGGCCCAGCCCGAGCCGAAGGTGGTGATGGCGGTCTGGGTGAACTTTTGTTTGAATTCATCGATGGAACCGAAGGACTTCTTCAAGGCCTCGGCCAGGGCGCCGGTGGGTTCGCCGCCCTTGGGCGACAACGAGTTCCAATAAAAGGTGTGGTTCCAGATTTGCGCGGCGTTATTGAAAATGCCGCCAGAGGATTTTTTGACGATGTCTTCCAAACTCATGTTCTCGAATTCGGTGCCGGGAATGAGTTTGTTGAGATTATCGACGTAGGTCTTGTGGTGTTTGCCATAATGATAGTCGAGCGTCTCCTTGGAAATGTGGGGCTCGAGGGCGGTCATGGCGTAGGGCAATTCGGGCAGTTTGTGTTCCATTAAAATTCTCCTATCACAAGTTCAGGGGTGGCCGGTGGTTTCGGTAATGGCGGTGGTGCGGCGCCGCGACGGCGCGGTGTGATGCCTGATATTACGCAATGAAATGGCGTTGGAATAACCGAGTATGAAGCTTGAAAATAAGTCTAAAGCAGGCGGCGGCTTGGCGCAAGGTTGGCGCCGGGCCGCCGGCCTCTTTGATAGGATGCGAAGATGAATTCCATCGAACTCAGTTTGTTTTCCAGCCGCATCGCGGCGGTGTGCGACGAGATGGGCGCCGTGCTGCGGCACGCGGCCTTGTCGCCGAATATCAAAGACCGTTTGGATTATTCCTGCGCGGTGTTCGATGCCGACGGCCTGCTCTGCGCGCAGGCCGCGCACATCCCCGTGCATCTCGGCAGCATGGCCTACGCGATGCGCGACATCGTCGGCGGTGTGCGTTGGCGAGCGGGGGACATGGTGATCGTGAACGACCCCTATTTGGGCGGCACCCATCTGCCCGATGTGACGCTGGTGGCGCCGCTGTTCGTGGCGGACGAGTTGGCGGGCTTCGTCGCCAATCGTGCCCATCACGCCGACATCGGCGCGGCCGCGCCGGGGTCGATGCCGCTCTCGCGGTTTTTGCACGAAGAGGGGTTGGTGATTCCGCCGACGCATTTGCTGCGTGAAGGTCGTTTGGATCAGTCATGGTTGGACGACCTGCTGACGCATATCGCCAATCCGATTCAAGGTCGGGGCGACTTCGCGGCGCAGATCAGCGCCAACCGCCGCGGCGTGCTCCGTTTGGAGCAATGGCTCGCAGCGCTGGGTTTGGCCCGCTACCGCGACGGCCTGCGCGCGCTCAACGACTACGCCGAGCGCCTGGCGCGGGGCGCGCTGCGGGACATTCCCGATGGGACCTATCGTTACACGGACTGGATGGACGACGACGGATTGGGTCATGCCGATATCGCGATCGCGGTCGAACTGCGGGTGAACGACGGCCGGATCGAGGTGGACTTCGCCGGCACGGCGCCCCAGGTCGAGGGCAATATCAATTGCCCGCTGTCGGTGGCCGCGGCGGCGGTGTATTACGTGTTCCGCTGTCTGCTGCCCGCGCAGACCCCGGCCTGCGCCGGGAGTTTTCGGCCCGTGGCATTGACCGCGCCGGCGGGCTGCCTGCTCAACGCCCGTCGCCCCGCCGCGGTGGCGGCGGGCAATGTGGAGACCAGCACCCGCATCGTGGACGTCTTGCTGGGCGCCCTGGCCCAGGCCATCCCCGCCCGCATCCCCGCCGCCAGCCACGGCAGTATGAATAACGTGGCGATGGGCGCGCGGGGCGGCGCGCGCAGTTGGGATTATTACGAAACCGTGGGCGGCGGCATGGGCGCCGGACCGGCGGGCGGCGGCTTGAGCGCGGTGCAGACCCATATGACCAATACCCGCAACACCCCGATCGAGAGTCTGGAGATGCACTATCCCTTGCGGGTGCGCCGTTACGAGATCCGCCGCGGTTCCGGCGAGCCGGGACGCGTCCCCGGCGGCGACGGTTTGGTGCGCGAATATGAATTTCTCGAAAATACCGAGGTCACACTCCTCACCGAACGGCGCACCCGCGCGCCTTGGGGTCTGCAAGGCGGAATGGCGGGCGCTTGTGGGCGGAATAGGCATCAAGGAATTGATCTACCGGGAAAAGTGAGTTTGATGGCCGCCGCCGCCGACCGCCTCGAAATTGCCACTCCGGGCGGCGGTGGTTGGGGCCGCAGCGAGTCATAAGCCCCTTTTCGGATAATTCCCTACTGATTTACTCTTAAAATTAAAGTCCGAGGCGTTTACACTGCGTGACAATACCCGGGACGAATCCCACCCTAATTATTACTTTGAGGTAGCTGACCAATGGACGCGATGGAATTTATCAAACAGCAAGTCGAGGGCAACCCGGTGGTGATCTTCATGAAAGGGACTCCCGATTTCCCCCAGTGCGGATTCTCCAGCCGGGCCTCGCAGGCCCTGGCCGCCTGCGGCGAGTTCGCTTATGTGAATATCTTCGAGAACCCGGAGGTGCATCGCAACCTGCCGCGCTTTTCCAATTGGCCGACCTTTCCCCAGGTGTTCGTGGGCGGGCAACTGGTGGGCGGCTGCGACATCACCCTCGAATTGTTCGAGCGGGGCGAGTTGCAGACCCTGGTCAAAGAGGCCGTGGCCAAGACCAAGGGCGCGTAATTCAGACTTCGATTATCGTTGATTTCAAAACGGGGGCCACGCCCCCGTTTTTTTTGCCGTCGCGCCAGACCGGCCGCCGTCTTCTTTAATTGCGATTCGGTAAACCCGGCCGCCGCGGTCATGCATTCCATGCCAGCGCACGGCGTGTGCCGTCTTTTACAGGGGCGGGTTGTCGCGGCGCGGCATATTCACTGTGCGGAAGGTGATGCTGTGCGAGCCGCGCCCGCGCTGCCGGCCGGTCGTCGCGTAGTGCAATTTATTGCAGCCGGTGCGGCTGAGGACGCTGGTCGGCTCTTATGGACCATTTGCGTGTCGTCCACGATGAGGACGCCGAGGTCGCGTTTGGCTATAAACGTTTTTTACGCTTGCCGGAAAATCCGCGCGGCGATTTACATCATCAAGCTATTGCCGCCCGCCTCTTGCGCCTCGCGCATTTTGCCGCTGGCCACCGCCAGCATGTCGAAGGCCGTATGTTCGGCGCGGCCGTCGTCGCAGGCGACGCCCACCGATATGCTGATGTCGATTTCGTTGAGCGCGGTCGAGAACGGCGGGTAATTGATGCAACGCAACAGGCGTTCGAAGATCCACGGCCGGATGTGATCGCTGTCGGGATAACGCAAGGCGACGCCGAATTCGTTGTCGCCGGTGCGCGCTAGAAAATCCACGGGCCGCAACGCGCCGCGCAAGCGTTTGGCCACCGTGCGCAACAATTCGTTTTTGAAGGACTGGCCGTGCCGCTCGCCGAGCCGGGCGAGTTGATCGATGCTGAGCAGGGCGCAACATGCCAAGCCGCCGCGCGCGCGCGTCTCCAGCAGCAGGCTTTCCAAATGACCGATCAAGTAACGCCAATTGCCGAGGCCGGTGAGTGAATCCTGCAAGCTGCTTTCGTTTTCGGCGGAGGCTGTTTTGCGTTGATACAGCCGGGTCTCCAGCGCCGAGATGCGCCCCGCGGTTTTCAACCGTAAGGGTAATTCTCCGCCATCGAAGGGAACCAGCAGATAATCGTCTACGCCGGGGACGAGGACCGGCGGCATGGCGCGCAACTGTTCCGCCGTCACGCATTGCACGACGGCGGTGTAGCGGCCGTACCGCTCGTCTTGATGGCGCAGATGGGTGATGGCGGAGGGGTCGAAGCCACTGGCTTGCGGATGGCCGAGAATCACCACATCCGCCGTTTGTTCGGCGCACAAGGCCGGGACGCCATTCAAATCGGGCGTGCGCCGCAGGTCTTGAATGCCGGCATTTTCCAGCGCCGCTTCGCCGTGGGGATCGAGGTCCCCGACTATCACGATCGAGATCTGATTCTCAGTCATAGCAAGACCTACGCGAAATCCTTGTCTGATTGAACGCTTGTTTATGTATCGGCCGTCGCCTCGGCGCCATGAGTGCGTTGTCGGGTTTCGGAGAGACCGGTCCATAAATTCACGATTTGGCAAAACAGGTCGGCGGTGCGCTCCGCGTCGTAGATGGCGGAATGGGCTTCGCGGTGATCCCAGTCGATGCCGGCCGCCTGCGCGGCGCGGGCGAGTACGGTCTGGCCGAAGGCCAGCCCGCCCAAGGTCGCGGTGTCGAAGGTGCTGAAGGGATGAAAAGGATTGCGCTTGATGCCGCTGCGTGCGGCGGCGGCGTTGACGAAGGCCAAATCGAACGAGGGATTGTGTCCGAGCAGGATGGCGCGGGTGCAGAGATTGTCGCGGATCGCTTTGCGTATCGGCTGAAAGACCCGTTGCAAGGCGTCGTGTTCGTTCAAGGCCTCACGAAACGGGTGATAAGGGTCGATACCTGTAAAGGCAAGCGCCGCCGGTTCGAGCCGCGCACCGGGAAAGGGCGCGACGTGGCAGGCGAAGGTCTGGTGCCGATGCAAACGGCCCGCTTCGTCCATGCGCAGGGTGACGGCGGCGATTTCCAAAAGGGCGTCGGTTTGTGGATTGAATCCACCGGTTTCGACGTCGACCGCGACGGGCAGGAAGCCACGAAAGCGGTTGGTTAATGAGGGCGGTTGCGACATGCCGACAGCATACGGGATTCGGCGTGTATTGGCGATGGGGCCGCCCGCTTGGCGACTGAGACGCGAGGATAAATTTTATGATAAAGCAAAGAATCAAAGGCCGAACCGGCCGTGGTTTTCAAATGTGGTTGGCGGCGTTGCTGACCCTGCTGATGGGCGGTTCGGCATGGGCCGCGGTGGGCGGCCTCACGCACCATGACGCGGGCTTGCTCAAGACCGCCGTGGTCACGGATAAGACTTTATTATGGCGGGTGGAACGCAGTGGTCTGCGGCCGAGTTATGTATTCGGCACCATTCATTCCGAAGACCCGCGGGTGGCCGAGTTGCCGCCCGCGGTGATCCAGGCCTTCCGCCTTTCCGATGCCTTCGCCATGGAAATGATCCCCGATCAGGCCGCCTTGGCGGGCATGAGCGCCGCGATGTTCATCAGTGAAGGCCCCAATCTGCACGACATGCTGGGCGATGAATGGTTTCAACGCACCGCCGCCCTGGTGTCGCTGTACGGGGTGCCGCCCACAATACTGTCTTCGCTCAAGCCGTGGGTGGTGTTCACGGCCTTGACCATGCCCAAGGCGGAAGAGGGTATGTTTTTGGACGTCATCCTCTACGGCGCCGCCTTGCACGACGGCAAATACATTCACGGCCTGGAAACCGCCGATGAACAGGTGAGCACCTTCGAGAGCATCGACATGGATGACCAGGTGGCCATCCTCAAGGATGTGGTGGTCAATCACGAGGCGATCGGCCATCTCAATCAAGAGTTGGTGAACAGCTACACCCGCGGTGACCTCGGCGCCATCGCCTCCTTGCAATCGCAATACATTTCCAACGGCGATCAACGTCTGGAAAAAATGTATCAGCAACGAACCATCGATGACCGCAATCTGCGCATGGTGGATCGCATGGTGCCGCGCATCGAGGAAGAAAATATCTTCATCGCCATCGACGCCTGGCACCTGCCCGGCGTCAACGGCGTGCTGCATCTGTTGGAACAGCGCGGCTACCGGGTGTCGCCGGTGCAATGATGTACAGCGGGGCTTAGAAAACCCGCCCGGTCTTGCAGAACGCCGAACAAACTTTCGACTGAAAAATAACAATCCGGCCTAATGAACCTCCTCTCCCCGGCGAGAGAGGAGGTTGCGCAATCCGCATTGATAATGCTTACTCGCCCTAAATTCACGTACGACCATGGAATGGTGTGACCCGTCTTTTTCATTAGGCCTCATAAAAACAAGAAACCACTTATAGGTCATTGATCCATATTGACCATGCCGGAGTTATCCGCCAGACTGGCGCAAAGAAAGACGCCAATTAGGGTGTCTAATACACGCTATGTTTAAAAACCAATAAGCCATGTGTGACGTTATTGAATCAGTAGAGTTTTGGAAGTTTGCGGCACCTCTGTTTGGTGCCGTTGTCGCTTGGTTTGTTAATGAATGGCGGAAACGTGTCTGGGAACAATATCAAAGGAAGGAGGAAAGCTACAGAGAGTTATTGCGATGCCTGAAGGGCTTTTATGTCGGGGCGAGTAATGCAAATGAACTCAAAGCAGAATTTCTCAACCAGCTTAATCGGTGTTGGTTGTATTGTCCGGATGATGTTATTTTGAAAGGGTATGCGTTTTTGAATACTGTGCATGCGTCTAACCCGTCAACACATGAAGTAAAAGAAAAGGCAATGGGTGATTTTGTCGCTTCGATTAGAGATGATCTCTTGTCAAGGAAATTGGTAAAGAGCACAAAATTAAGTGGAAATGATTTCAAACATCTAAATGCAAATTGAACAAAAACATAACATGGCGTTCGAGAGGGGCGTGCCAAAAGCGGCGCGTCCCTCAACTTTACGTTGGGCCGCATGTTCAGCAGATCACGATTGAAGTATAAAATCCTCGAAGGTGAAAACAATGAAAGCAAGACCCAAAATAGTAATCTCAAGCGTAGATATTGATCGGCTAGAGAAGCTCATCGACACACTGCCAAGAAATGCCTTCGTGGGTAGGGCGGAACTAGAGTCTGAGTTGGCTAGGGCAAATGTTGTCGATCCAAGGGAAATTCCACCAACAGTCGTCACAATGAACTCAACAATACGGTTTATTGTTGAATCGTCGAGCGACGAATTCGAATTGACACTTGTCTATCCGAAGGACGTGGATTCGAGTGGAAAGACAATCTCGATTTTGGCGCCAGTCGGCAGCGCGTTGCTTGGGCTCTCTCAAGGAGACGAAATTGAGTGGCCGAGCCCCAGCGGTGGCGTTCTGCGTGTTCAGATTAAAGAGATCATCTATCAGCCCGAAAGGTCTGGCGAGTTTCATCGCTAGAAGAAAATGTGCGATCGGGCTCTGCGGCGCTGCCGAATTCAGTCATGAGGCGCTGCGGCCCAACAATTCGCTGCAGGCGCGACGGCCCTGACGGGCCGCGGCCTGAGCTCAAACGTTAGAAGCCTATGCCCACCAAACCACTAGACCGTCTTATGTTTGTCCAAGGAGGCATCTGCTTCTTTTGCAAACAACCGTTGCCGAAGGCCGAGGCAAGTGTTGAGCATCTACTTGCCAGCGCTAATGGCGGCAGCAACAGTGATGAAAACTGCGTCGCTTGCTGCAAGGCGGTTAATGCGCTGCTTGGCAGGATGTCGCTCAAAGAAAAATTTCAGATCGTTCTCAATCAGAAGGGGCAATTCAAATGCCCTAACGGAGCTGGCACAGTCAAAGCAACCGCAAAGCCAAAGGGGGCCAAAAAGCGGGACAGATTTATTTATCCCTTTTGGAGAGTATCTTGTCGTAGACAAGGTGGAAGCAATAGTAGGAAGGCGAATTGAAAAGCGCGTACCCGGCAGGCCGCAAGAGGCTGCGTCAAATGCGTAGTAGTTTATGATTGACGAGAGAATAAAATAAATCTTCCCCAATTTTTCCAGAGGCCGTCGTCGATTTCCTCGAGGCCGACGTATTGTCCGGCGCAGACAATGAAGACGTTGACCCAGTAGTGTAGGCTGGGTCAGCCGCGTGACGGCGTAACCCACCAACCCGCCGCGCAGCGACTCATCTACTGAAGAACGAACCGCAACCTAGAGTTGGTGCGACAGATACAACCCGTGGTTTTTACCCCGCCTCTTGCAAGCGCCAAGCGATCTTGCCGCCGGCCCGTAGCGGCACCACCGTCTCGCGGCCGAAAACATACGAGTCCGGAATTTCCTGTTCTTGTTTAATCAAGGTGACTTGCTCGTGATTGCGCGGCAGCCCGTAAAAATCCGCGCCGTGAAAACTGGCGAAGCCTTCCAGTTTTTCCAAGGCGCCGGTCTGTTCGAAGGCCTCGGCATAGAACTCCAGCGCGGCGTGGGCGGTGTAGGTGCCGGCGCAACCGCAGGCGGCTTCCTTGGTGGCGCGGCTGTGCGGGGCGCTGTCGGTGCCCAGGAAAAATTTGGGATTGCCGCTGGTGGCGGCGCGCAGCAGCGCGGCGCGGTCGTCTTCGCGTTTCAATACCGGCAGACAATAATAGTGAGGGCGGATGCCGCCGGCGAGCAGATCGTTGCGATTGAGCAGGAGGTGATGCGCGGTGATCGTGGCGGCGATATTGGCGGAGGCGCCGAGTACGAAACTCACCGCGTCGCGGGTGGTGATGTGTTCGAAAACGATTTTCAGCGCGCTGAAGCGCGCGGTGAGCGGCAGCAAATTTTGTTCGATGAAGATCCGTTCGCGATCGAAGATGTCGATGTGCGCGGCGGTGACCTCGCCGTGGACCAGCAGCGGCAGGCCGACTTCTTCCATGGCCGCCAGAGCGGGATGGCAGCGTTCCAGCGCGGTGACGCCCGCATCCGAATTGGTGGTGGCGCCGGCCGGATAGAGTTTCACTCCCTGCACGATGCCGCTGTTTTTGGCGCGGCGGATTTCCTCGGGCGGGGTATTGTCGGTGAGGTACAGCGTCATCAAGGGTTCGAAGCGCGCGCCGCGCGGCGCCGCGGCCAGGATGCGTTGCCGGTAATCCTGCGCCTGCGCGGTGGTGGTGACCGGCGGCCGGAGATTGGGCATGACGATGGCGCGGCCGAATTGGCGCGCGGCGTGCGGCACCGTGGTGTTTAAAAAATCGCCGTCGCGGAGATGGATGTGCCAGTCGTCGGGGCGGGTCAGGGTCAGCTGCTGCATGGGGGTATGATCCTTGGCGTCGAGGCGCCTATTATGCCACGGGCGATTCGCCGTGGTCCGGCCGCGCGCGGGGAAAATTCCGGCGCGATGGTATAAGATGATCGCCGCCCGCTGTCGTTCGCGGTGGATAACAAGGCAGCGTCGGCGCGTTGCCGTGGCCGCGCCTCGCTGGATTCGATAGTCGTGATGATATTCCGATAATGACGTCCCCTCCCTTCAAGCCCGCCTGGTGGTTGCCCGGCGGCCATGTGCAAACCCTTTGGCCCGCGTTGTTGCGGCGGGCGGTCTCGCCGGTGACGCGGCGCGAGCGCGTCGAATTGCCCGACGGCGATTTCATCGACGTCGATTGGACGGGCGAGAGCGGCCCCATCGTGATCGTGCTGCACGGCCTCGGCGGTTCCATGGATTCGCACTACGCGCGCGGCATTTTACGTGCCGTCGCGGCGCGGGGCTGGCGCGGCGCGTTGATGCACTTCCGCGGTTGCAGCGGCGAGCCCAATCGTTTGTTGCGCGGTTATCACGCCGGCGACACCGGCGACCTCGCCAGTTTCGTCGCGTTGTTGCGTCAGCGCGAACCGCATATTCCACTGGCGGCGGTCGGTTATTCGCTGGGCGGCAACGTGTTGTTGAAATGGTTGGGGGAGCAGGGCGAGTCATCGCCCCTCAGCGCGGCGGTGGCGGTGTCGGTACCCTTTGATCTCGGCGCCGCCACCGCGCGGATGCAGCAAGGCTTTTCGCGGATTTACGACCGGCGTTTGCTGCGCTGTCTGCAAGACGCGCTCGCGCGGAAACGCGCGGTGATGGCCTTGCCGTGGGATGCCGCCGCCATCGCCGCCATCGGCACTCTGCGCGCGTTCGACGAATGCGTCACCGCGCCCTTGCATGGTTTTCGCGACGCCGAAGATTATTATGACCGCGCCAGCTGCCGGCCCTATCTGCCGCGCATTCATACACCCACCTTGATCGTGCACGCCGCCGATGATCCTTTCATGCCGCCTTCGGTGGTGCCGCCGCCGCATGTGTTGTCCGCGACCACCCGTTTGGAGTTGTCGCCGTCGGGCGGCCACGTGGGTTTCGTAAGCGGCGCACCGTGGACGCCGCGTTATTGGCTGGAGACGCGCATTCCCGATTATCTCGCCGCCACCATGACCGTGAGACGCCATCCGGCTGTGACATAATGCCCAAACGCATCACGGTGTCCGCGGGTTTAGGTTTCCTATCCGAAAGGAAGTGGCGTTGATGGCTAAGCTCCGTAAGTCTTGGGTGTGGTCCGCGCTGGTGATCCTGGTCATCGCCGTGCTGGTTTATTTTTACCGCGCCGGTCAGGTGCTGGAAGTCGAGACGGTGGCGGTGATCAAGGGAAATATGCTGGTGACCGTCACGCCGACCGAGACCGGTACCGTGGACAGCGACGCCACCGCGCAAATCAAGGCCGAAGTCGCGGGACGCATCAGCGAATTGCGGGTGGCGGAGGGCGCGCGGGTCAAGGCCGGCGACGTGCTGGCGCGTTTGGAGTCCAGCGAATTGGAGGCGCGGGTGGTGTTGGCGCGTTCGGTTTTAGAGGCCGCGCGTATGCGCTTGGAGTCGGCTCGCATCTCCCTGCCGTTGGAGAAGGCGCGCACCACCGCGGCGGTCGCGGAGGCGCAGGCCCGTTACGACGACGCCAAGCAGCGTTATGAAAAAAAGCAGAAGCTGCACGCGGCGCGCTTGATCCCGCAAGGCGAGATGGAATCGGCGAGCGCCGAACTGGCCACCGCCCAGGCGGTGCTGGAAACCGCGCGGGCCAATCAGGATCAAGTGGCCTTGCAGCAGCGCCAGATCGAGATCGCCGCCGCCGATGTGAAGCAGCAGGAGGCGGCCTTGCGCGTGGCGCAGGTCACTCTCGATCACAGCCTGATCCGCGCCCCCATCGCCGGCACGGTGGTCGAGTTGCCGATCAAGGTCGGTGAGTTGATGCAGCCGGGCAGCGTGGCGGCGCGCATCACCCGCCTCAATGCGTTGTACGTCAAGGCGCAAATCGACGAGGTCGATCTCAGTCGCCTGCAAGTCGGGCAAGCGGCGGAGATCCAATTCGACACCCAGCCTAATACTAAATATGCGGCGACGCTGTTCGAAATCTCGCCCGCGGTGTCGGTGGAGAAACTCAAGAGCCGCAACGTCACCGTGAAATTGCGGCTCGCCGAGCCGCCGCCGTTTTTGCGGCCCGGCATGTCGGCGGACGTGGAGATCATCGTCGCCACCGTGAACGATGTGTTGCTGGTGCCGGCCCAAACGGTGATGGCGAAAAACCAAGAGCAGTTCGTGTATGTGCTGGCCGACGGCGCGGTGGTCAAGCGGGTGATCGAGGCCGGCCGTTCCAATTGGGATGCCATCGAGGTGGTGCGGGGATTGAACCTCGGCGAGGCGGTGATCAGTTCGCTGGACGTCGAAGGTCTCAAGCCCGGCGCGCGGGCCCGGCCGGCGGCCAAGCAGGCACCTTGAGTATGGCGGACACAGCGCTCATCGAATTGCGGGACGTGAGCAAGGTGTTCGTCACCGGCGCGATCCGTTATGAGGTCTTGAAAGGCATCTCTCTCCGCATCGAGCGCGGCGATTACATCGCCTTGATGGGTCCCTCCGGTTCGGGCAAATCCACCTTGCTCAATATCCTCGGTTGTCTCGACGCGCCCACCGGCGGCCACTATCACCTTGAAGGACGCGAGATCGTCAGCCTCGGCGATGCGGAACTGGCGCGGACCCGCAATCAGTTTTTCGGTTTCGTGTTTCAGTCCTTCAATCTGCTGGGGCGTTATTCGGTGGAGGAAAACGTCGCCTTGCCCATGGTGTACCGGGGCCTGGCCAAGCGCGAGCGTTTACAGCGCGCCCGCGCCTTGCTGGCGCGGGTCGGCCTCAAGGACTTCAATCGCCACCTGCCCTCCGAGTTGTCCGGGGGCATGCAGCAGCGGGTGGCCATCGCGCGCGCGCTGGTCAACGCGCCCAAGGTGTTGTTCGCCGATGAACCCACCGGCAACCTCGACAGCAAGACCGGTCAGGAAATCATCAGTCTGTTCGGCGAACTCAACGCCGAGGGCACGACCTTGGTGGTGGTGACCCACGACCCGCGGGTGGCCGAGCATACCCGGCGGGTGCTGACGCTCGCCGACGGCGCGATCGTGGAAGACCGGCGCAAGGAGGTGGCGGCATGAATCCCCTGGAACATTTTCGCATCGCGATGGGCGCCCTGGCCGCCAACAAGGTGCGTTCGTTTCTCACCATGCTCGGCGTGATCATCGGCGTGGCCTCGGTGATCATGCTGGTGGCGATCGGTGAAGGCGCCAAGACCTACATCCGCCAGGAGTTGATGGGTATCGGCACCAATCTGCTGATCATTGTGCCGGGCAAGACCGAGACCAGCGGCATGGGGCACATGCCCTCCGGCGTGCAAAAGCTGACCCTCGCCGATATGCGCGCGCTGGAAAAACGCGCCACGCTGGTCACCGCCATGACGCCCATCGTGGTGAGCAGCGCGCCGGTGAAGTTGGGCAACCGTCTGCGCAATGTGCAGGTCATCGGCACCGATCACAACTTCGAGACCGTGCGCAATCTGCACGTGGAGATCGGCTCCTTCATCAGCAAGGCGGATGTGGACGCCGGTCGGCGGGTGGCGGTGATCGGCCGCACGGTGAAGAAGGAATTGTTCGGCGAGAGCAATCCCCTGGGCCGCACCATCAAACTCGGCGAGACCAAATTCCGGGTCATCGGCATCATGGAAACCAAAGGGGTGACCCTGGGGCAGGACATCGACGATCACGTGTTCATTCCGGTCGAGACCGCGCAAGAGATCTTCGATCAGGACGGTCTCACCAATATCCTCGCGCAAGCGATCAACGAGAGCGCCATCGAACGCGCCAAGGAGCAGATCCGCGACGTGCTTATCCAGCGCCATGCCGGTGAAGAGGATTTCACCCTGGTCAGTCAGCAGGCCATGCTCTCCACCATGCAGACCATACTCGGCACCTTCACTTATGTGCTGGGCGGTATCGCCAGCATTTCGCTGTTGGTGGGCGGGATCGGCATCATGAATATCATGTTGGTCTCGGTGCGCGAGCGCACCCGCGAGATCGGTTTGCGCAAGGCCATCGGCGCCGCGCAGCGCGACATCCTGCTGCAATTCGTCATCGAATCGGTGGTGTTGTCCATGGTCGGCGGTCTGATCGGCATCGTATTCGGCACCGGCGTCGCCTATGGCGCCAAGGCGGTTTTCCCCGCCATTCCCATCGATGTCAGCACCTGGTCGGTGCTCACCGCTTTCATCTTCGCCTTCATGGTCGGCGCCTTCTTCGGTATTTATCCCGCCAGCAAGGCGGCGCGCCTCAATCCCATCGAAGCCTTACGGTATGAATAACATTGCGTGATAGTGGATGACGCGGGTGCGGAACCGGACATGATGAAACCCGTGATTAAATCCGACCGCGCGCGGCTGGAATTTTTTAGAACTATTCTCGTCGAGCGTGAAATACCATCCGTCGATTGCCGGGCGATTCCGGAAAAAGCGCGGCTGCCATTCAGCAAAATATTGTCGGTCCGCCGGGCGAACGGAGAAATACTCCGCCCCGCTTGCAAGCGGCAAGGGCGAGTGTTAAAAGGAAGGGCGGCGAAATGTTTTGCCGCCTCAGGCAATGGCGCGGAGCCGCCGCTTGCTGTGGGTGTTTAAAGGATTGGCCGAGGGTTGGCTGCTTGTCGTCGGACACGTTGTGCGTTAGTGATTCGATGGCTTCATTTCGATCAATGCACATTTCTGAGAGACTGATTCATGAATATATATGTTGGCAATCTTTCCTATAGCGTTACCGAAAGTGATTTGAAAGATGCGTTTTCCCAGTTTGGACAAGTGTCGAGCGTGAGCGTGGTCACCGACAAGTTTTCCGGACAATCGAAAGGCTTCGGCTTCGTCGAGATGCCGAGCAATGCCGAGGCGGATGCCGCCATCAAAGGCCTGAACGAGCGCGATATCAAAGGCCGCAACATCAAGGTCAACCAAGCCAAACCCCGCGAAGAGCGCCCCGCCCGCCGGCCCCGTTACTAAAAGCAGGCCACCCATCTCCAAAACGGGGGATAGCGATATTCCCCGTGGTTTTTCCGCTTCGCCATTCAACGCGGCCGCTGGAAACATGCCGGCCTCTCGGTCGTGGCGCTCTCCCGCGCAGGCGCGGTAATTCACCAGCCAGATTCGAAGCACGGCCGGTACGACGCAGGCCCCGTCGCGCTCGTCCCGCCGATTATTGGTGTTTGTCGTCGGTACGCATGTCGTCATCCGAGCTGAAGTCTTCTTGCCGGGTCTCCGACATTTCGTCGTAATAATCGGCTTCGCGGCCAGGCAGCGTGGACTTGTCGTCGATCTTCAACCACACGTCGTAAAAGCGCGCGAGCATTTTTCTGCCTTGATCCGCCGAGGTGATGAAATCAAAGTCGCGGAGGAAATCATCGAAATCATGCACGCCCTTGGCGATGGTGCGGAGCATGGCCGGTAAATCGTGATCGGCGGCCCATGTCGAAAGGCATCGCGTGACTCCCATTCACGGACGCGGCAAGATGGCCGCGAAAAGAGTAGTCTGCATATTAGAATGGTGCCCTCGATCGACCCGGCGTGGGTCGTCGGAGCCCACCTGGTGGAGGATACGATGGAGATGAATGCGGATACACCCAAGCCGTTACGGATATCCGATGGAGCGAATGGACGTATCGGTTTGGCGTTGGGCGGCGGCTCGGCGCGGGGTTGGGCCCACATCGGCGTCATTCGCGCGTTGGCCGAAATCGGCATAAAACCGGATATCGTGGCTGGGACCTCCATCGGCGCGCTGGTGGGCGCGGCTTACGCCGGCGAGCAACTGGACGCCTTGGAGCGCTGGGTCACTGGGCTCAACTGGAAAGACATACCCGGTTATCTCGATTTGTCCTTGTTGAGCGGCGGCTTCATTCAAGGTGAAAAACTCCTGGAATTGGCCCGCGGCTGGATGAAGGACCTCCCTATCGAAGCCTTGCCGCGCCGCTTCGGTATGGTGGCCACCGAGCTCGATACCGGCCGCGAGATCTGGTTTCGCGAAGGGCCCTTGTTCACGGGGGTGCGCGCATCGATGGGCCTGCCCGGTTTGTTCGCGCCGGTCAAGGTCGAAGGACGCTGGCTGGTGGACGGTGGCTTGACCAATCCGGTGCCGGTTTCCTTGTGCCGCGCCATGGGCGCGGAGGTGGTGATCGCGGTCAATCTGAACGGCGACATCGTCGGCAAACACGGCCGCCGCCGCAATGGGCGCAATGGAACGGCTGATGCGCCGGCGTTGAATCCGAGCGCCGAAGCCGATTTTTGGAATAAAATTTCCACTCAATTCAAAAACGGTTTGAACGAGCGTAAGCAAGTGTTGCTGGGGCGTGTGTTCGGTACCAGCCTTGATGCACCGGGTCTCTTCGATGTGCTGGCCAGTTCCATCAATATCATGCAGGACCGCATCACCCGCAGCCGCATGGCCGGCGATCCGCCGGAGATCATGTTGGCGCCCAGATTGTCGCAGTTGGGACTGATGGAATTCCACCTGGCCGCGGTCGCTATCGCCGAAGGCCGTGCCAGTGTGCAGCGCATGCGTCCGGCGCTGGAACAGGTCATTCAGGGTTTATGATCGAGCCGGCTTCCGGCTCACGGTGATTGAAGAAACTCGGCGCGGCTCGATGTCCGCTTGCACCTCGCTCTTTCCCGCCGCCGCGCTTGGTTGATTCCTCGGGCGCGTCCTCATCGGCATGGGGTCAGGTATTTTTGAAATGACCGACCCGCTTGATCAGCTCGCCGGCCAGCGATTCCAGGGTCTCCACCGCCTGCAAGGTCGCCGCCGTGGAGAGTTCGATCTGACCGGCGAAACCGCTGACGGTTTCGATCTGTTCCCCGACGTTCGCCGACACATAGGCCTGTTCCTCGGCGGCGGTGGCGATTTGGGTGGTTTGGTCGCGGATATCCTGCACCGATTGGCTTATCGAGCCGAGTTTCTCACTGACCGAACTTATTCTGCCGCGCATGCCTTCCGAGGCTTGTACGCTTTCGCGCATGGTGCTGCGGGCGTTTTCCGCGCCGGTCAGCAATTCCTCGATGCGCGCGCGCACCTCCCCGGTGGATTCGCGGGTACGTTTCGCCAAGGTGCGGACTTCATCCGCCACTACCGCGAAACCGCGGCCCTGTTCACCGGCGCGGGCCGCCTCGATCGCCGCGTTCAAGGCCAGTAAATTGGTTTGGTCGGCGACGTCTCGAATCAGACCGATGATATTCCCGACATCGGCCATTACTTTATTGAGGCGTTCCAATTCGTCGCGGCTGGTGTTGATCTTGATCTCCAGTTCCCGCATGTACCGGTCGGCGTCGGACGCCACCTGAGCGCCGGCTTGCGCGGCTTCACGGGCCTGTTCCCCCGCGGCGGCGGCATGGGAGCAGCTACGTGACACCTCGCTGGCGGTACTGGCCAGTTCGGTCGACGCCGCGGCGACCTGTTGCGTCAGATTGCGTTGTTGGCCGATGCCTTCGCCGGCGGTGAGCATGGTGCGCCGTAGTTCGGCGCTGGCCGCGTGCAACTCATGGCCGGTGCGGGAGAGGTCGGCGATCAATTGTCCCAACTGCGCGACCATGGCATTGAAGGCGCGGCCGACTTGCGCCATCTCGTCTTTGCCCTCGGCCGGCAATTGGCTGGACAGATCGCCCGCCGCCACGCTTTCGGTGATCTTCACCAAACGGTCGAGGGGCAGGGTGATGCGGCGTACGAAAATGATATAGCTCGCGACCAGCAGGCCGGCGACCAGCAGCACCAGGCTTAAGACGCCGACCACATTGGCATGGGCGCTGTCCACCAAGCGTTGGTAATCATTGTTGGTACGTTTATCGAGCAGGGTTTGGAATTAAGTCACCGGTTCTTTGATGCGCGTCACGGCGTCGTGATAAGCGGTGTCATGCACCAGCTTAATGGCGTCGTCGCGGGTACCGGGCGCCTTGCCTTCGATGATGTTGAAGGCGCGTTCCTCGGTGGTCACCAGGGCCAGCGACAACTCGTTGGCCCGCGCCAGCAGTTCCAGCTCTTCCGCGGTGAAGCCTTTTTCCCGCAAGAGGGCGTCGAAGGCGATGGTACGGCCGTCGGGGCGGGCGGCCTTGCCTTCCAACACCTCGACGAGATGCCAGTATTGATCGCGAAATCCGGTGTCGCCGGTCACCACGTAGGTGCGCGCCAAGCGGGTCAACTCATCGGAGGTGACGCTCACTTCCTGTCCCAATTGATAGGATTCAAGGCGTTCCTCGGCGGCCTTCACCAGGCTCGCTTGATGGGCGATCAACCACCACACTAAGAGGGCGGTGATGGTGAGGGCGGTGAGCCCCGCGCCGACGAAGGTTTTCAAAAGACGTTTGATGCTCATGCCGGCCACCGAGGAATGAATAGAGAGAATAAACCAAGGGCGGCGCCGCTTGGCCCGGTGGGGTTATCGGTAGTTAAACGCCTGGCCTTGAATATGTCTCACCGGCCTTGTCGCGGGGACCCGGCGCCGGTCGCCGGCTTGATCGCCGCCCGGCCGCTCAAGCCGGACCGAATGCCGGCGCCGGCGTTGAAATTCAAAATAAATTTTAAAGACCCAGTTCGGACAGGCCGGGGTGGGAATCCGGCCGGCGGCCCAGCGGCCAGCGATACTTGCGGTCGGTTTCCTTGATGGGCAGGTCGTTGATGCTGGCGAGGCGCCGCCGCATGAGACCCTGTTCGTCGAATTCCCAATTCTCGTTGCCGTAGGAGCGGAACCAGTTGCCGGAGTCGTCGTGCCACTCATAGGCGAAGCGTACCGCGATGCGCGCGCCGTCAAAGGCCCACAGTTCTTTAATCAGCCGGTAGTCCAGTTCCTTCGCCCATTTGCGGCGGAGAAACTCCGTGATGGCCTCGCGGCCGGAGAGAAACTCGGCGCGATTGCGCCAAGTGCTGTCCGTGGTGTAGGCGAGCGCGACCCGCGCGGGGTCGCGGCTGTTCCAGCCGTCCTCGGCCATGCGGACCTTTTGGGCCGCAGTATCGCGAGTGAAAGGCGGCAAAGGCGGACGGCTGTCCGGTGTGGCGGTCATGAATGGCTCCTGGGCGACGAGTGAGTTTCATTCATCATACTTATCGCGGGTCGGTTTGTAATCAGGCGAGGCGTGGGGGTGGTGTTCACGCTGGCGGTTTGCGGCGCGACGTTTAAAGCCCATCTCAAAATGAGTCGCCGCGCTTTTTGAATGAAGCTTTCGTCATCATCCCCTTTCCCTGTCGCTCGCGGGACGTTGCTGATAACCGTGCAGGCCTTATTCCTCCGGTGGGAGAGGGGGGATGTCGAGATGGGTTGTAGTGGGGGGTGTTCATGCCGGGCCGTGATCGGCGGATAGGGCCGTTTCACTGCCAGACCAAGGGCGGCTCATCCAACAGCGCCGCCTGTTCGCGCAGGGCGAGGATTTGTTCTTCCCAATACCGCGGGGTGTTGAACCAAGTGAAGGCCTGTTTGAAGGCGGGGTCTTCCCAGCGCCGCGCGAGCCACGCGGAGTAGTGCAGCATGCGCAAAGTGCGCAGGGCCTCCACCAGATTCAATTCGCGCGGGTTGAAGTCGTGGAACTCGGTGTAACCGTCGAGTATCTCGGCGAGTTGCGCGGTCATGGCGTGGCGTTCGCCTGACAATAACATCCATAAATCCTGCACGGCCGGGCCCATGCGGCAGTCGTCGAAGTCGACGAAGTGCGGGCCGGCGTCGGTCCATAAAATATTGCCGGGGTGGCAGTCGCCGTGCAGGCGGATGTGCTTGACGTCGCCCGCGCGCTGATAACAGGCGCGCACCTGCTTGAGCACGTCTTCCGCCAGGCTGCGATAGGGTAACTCTAAATCGCGCGGAATGAATCCCTGCTCCAACAGGTAGCGATAGGAGTCGTCGCCGAAGTGTTCGATGTCGAGGGTGGGGCGATGGAGAAACGGTTGCACCGCGCCCAGGGCGTGGATGCGGGCGATGAAGCGGCCCAGCCACACCAGGTTGTCCGGATTGTCGAGGTCGGGCCAGCGCCCGCCGCGGCGCGGATAAAGCGCGAAACGGAAGCCTTGATGGTGATGCAGGGTCTCGCCGCGCTCATCGAGCAGCGGCGGCACCACCGGGATTTCGCGTTCCGCCAATTCCAGGGCGTAGGCGTGTTCTTCCAGTATCGCGTCATCGCTCCAGCGGCCCGGCCGGTAAAATTTGGCGACGATGAAATCGCGCTCGTCGATGCCGATTTGATAGACGCGGTTTTCGTAACTGTTGAGCGCGTGAAAATGGCCGTTGCAATGCCGGCCGGTGCCTTCCACGGCGTCGAGGATGCGATCGGGGCTGAGGTCTTGATAGACGAGTTGTGAGTCCGGCATGGCGTCTCGGATTAGTTTCCATCAATCACGTAAAGGGAACTCGGCTATTTCCCCTCTCTTCTGCGGAAGACAGAATGGAGGTGAAAATCACCGTGTGTCCAGCGGCTGACCCCCGCCTTCCCTAAAAAGGGAAGGCGTTGCCGTGCAGTGTATTGGATTGGAAGATGGCTGACTATCGTAAGTGCCGCGTCAGCGCGTGGTCATTTCCAGAGGCGTGATCGCGAACTCGCGCAGTTGTCCGCGGCGCAATACGCGGATCGATGCCTCTTTGCCCACATGCTCCGCGCCCAACAGCCGATGCAAGGCGTCGATGCCCTCGACCCATTCGCCGTTGAACTGTACGATCACATCGCCGATTTCCAGTTCGGCGCGCGCGGCGGGGCCGTCCGGCTCTTTCTCCATTACCCGCACGCCGGCGCCGATCGGCAAATCGAAATGGCGGATCACCCGCCGCGACAGCGGGGTGGTCTGCGCGGCGATGCCGAGACCGGCGCGCCGCACCCGGCCGTGGCGTAATAGTTCGCTCACCACCCATTGCGCGGTGTTGATGGCGGTGGCGAAACACAGGCCTTGCGCGGGCATGATGACGGCGGTGTTGACGCCGATCACCTCGCCGTTGGACGCCACCAGCGGCCCGCCCGAGTTGCCGGGATTGAGCGCCGCGTCGGTCTGGATCACGTCTTCCATGAGCCGTCCGCTGTTGGCGCGCAGGCTGCGGCCGAGCGCGCTCACCACGCCGGCGGTGACGGTGCATTCAAAGCCGTAGGGATTGCCGATCGCCACCACGATCTGGCCTACCCGCACCGCGCGCGAGTTGCCGAGCCGCGCGTAGGGCAGGGCGCCGGGCGCGGAGATCTTGAGCACGGCGAGATCGGTGTGCGGATCGTGGCCGATCAGCTGGGCGTCGAGATCGCCGCCTTCCGCAAGGCTGATCCGCAGACGACTACCCTCGGCGACCACATGGCTGTTGGTGAGGATCAACCCGTCGGGCGTGAACAAAAAGCCCGAGCCGCTGCCGGCGGCGGTTTCTTTGCCTTGCGCCGTGCGGCGATGGACGTCGATCTTGACTACCGCGGGACTCACCCCTTCCGCCACGCCCACTACCGTGGCTGAATACGCGTCGAGCAGCGCGATGTCCGGATGCGCGGGCGCGTTGAACGTGGCGGGCTGGGTATTGCCCGCCTGGGGATCGTCTATCCATTTCAATACCGCCGCCATGATCTACCTCCCAGCGGCCGCCTGAGTTGCGGTCGATTGCTTGAAAATGGGGGCGGCTGCGGGAGGAATCAAGAGTTACATTATAGGGTGGGTTAGACGCGTTAACGGCGTAACACACCCAATCGTCGCGCAGCGACACCTTAATGAAAATGAACGCTTTCCAAACAGCGGCTAATGGCCGGCCGCGCGAACCCGCCTAGCATTTATTTTTGCTGCCAGTCAGGTCGGTGCGGGTCGTTATTTTCCCGGCTCCAAAAAGACTTTGACGTTGCGCGGACAGACGAAGACCTTTTCGCCGGCGTTGAGTTGCAGGTGCTGCGCGCCGGAGCGGGTGAGTTCGGCTTGTATCTCGTTGTGCTCGTCGTCTTCGAGTTCGACGCGAACCAGGGAGCCGATGCGCGAGATGTCTTTCACCACCGCCGGCACGCACAACTCGCCTTCGCGTTCGCGGGAGATCCAGATGTCGTGCGGCCGCACGTAGGCGATGGCCGGCGCGTCGGTCGCTTGGTTGAGATCGGGCGCGGGGATGTCCATCGCGCCGATGCGCGCCCAGCCTTCGTGGACGCGGCCGTGAAACAGATTTACATTGCCGACGAATTGGTACACGAAGGGCGTGGCGGGGCTGTGATAGACCTCGTCGGGGCTACCGATTTGCTCGATCTTGCCGCTGTTCATCACCACCACCCGGTCGGAAACTTCCATGGCCTCGTCCTGATCGTGGGTGACGAAGACGCTGGTGACGTGGATTTCATCGTGCAAACGCCGCAGCCAGCGCCGCAGTTCCTTGCGCACTTTGGTATCGAGCGCGCCGAACGGTTCGTCGAGCAGCAACACTTTCGGTTCGACCGCGAGGGCGCGGGCGAGCGCGATGCGCTGGCGCTGGCCGCCGGAGAGTTCATGCGGATAACGTTCGGCCAGCCAGTCGAGCTGCACCAGTTTCAATAAATCCATCACGCGCTGGCGTATCTCTTCCTTCGAAGGCCGGGTGGCGCGCGGCCGCACCGTGAGGCCGAAAGCCACGTTGTCGAACACGCTCATGTGCCGGAACAGCGCGTAATGCTGGAAGACGAAGCCGACCTGGCGTTCGCGCGTGTGTTTTTCGGTGGTGTCTTCGCCGTGAAAGGCGATGCTGCCGCTGTCGGGCAGTTCCATGCCGGCAATGATGCGCAGCAGCGTCGTCTTGCCGCAGCCGGACGGGCCGAGCAGCGCCACCAGTTCGCCGGTGGGGATGTCGAGGCTGATGTCGTTGAGGGCGTTGAATTGCCCGAAGCGTTTTGTGATGTTGCGGATGGCGATGCTCATGTCTTTCTCTTTTCAATGTGCGGCGGAACGGTCGCGCTGGGTATGCCATTCGACCCAGGTTTTGGCGATCAAGGTAACCAGCGCCAGCAGCGCCAATAGCGAAGCCACGGCGAAGGCGGCGACGAAGTTGTATTCGTTGTAGAGTACTTCGACATGCAGCGGCATGGTGTTGGTGAAACCGCGGATGTGGCCCGACACCACCGACACCGCGCCGAATTCGCCCATCGCGCGCGCGTTGCACAAGATCACGCCGTAGAGCAGGCCCCATTTCACGTTGGGTAACGTGACATGCCAGAAGGTCTGCCAGCCGCTGGCGCCCAGCGATACCGCGGCCTCTTCTTCTTCCTTGCCCTGTTCCTGCATCAAGGGAATCAATTCGCGGGCGATGAACGGGAAGGTGACGAACAGCGTGGCGAGCACCAGTCCCGGCACCGCGAAGATCAATTTGATGTCGTGCTCCGCGAGCCACGGCCCCAGCCAGCCTTGCGCACCGAACAGCAATACATACACGAGGCCCGCGATCACCGGCGACACCGAGAAGGGCAGATCGATGAGGGTGATGAGCAGACTCTTGCCGCGAAACTCGAATTTGGCGATGGCCCAGGACGCGGCCAGGCCGAACACCAAATTGAGCGGCACGGCGATGACCGCCACCAGCACGGTGAGCTTGATCGCCGACAACGCGTCGGGCTCCTTGAGCGCTTCCCAATAAGCAGCGACGCCGTTGCGCAAGGCCTCGACGAACACCGACAGCAACGGCACGAACAGAAAGGCCGTCAGAAAGGTCAACGTGACGGCGATCAGCAGCCAGCGCACCCAGGCCGCTTCGCGGGTGGCGACGTTGCGGGGAATGGGGGCGGTTATAACATTTGCGTTCGACATGGTATTCCCCTTAGGCCAGGCGGCTCCTGCTCCACCACTGGAGCAGGTTGATGGCGAGCAGTAATACGAAGGAGGCGATGAGCATCACCACCGCGATGGCGGTGGCCTCGGCGTATTGGAATTGTTCGAGCTTGGTGATGATCAGCAGCGGCGCGATTTCCGATACCATCGGCATATTGCCGGCGATGAAAATCACCGAGCCGTATTCACCCACCGCGCGGGCGAAGGCCAGCGCGAAGCCGGTGAGCAAGGCGGGCATGACGGTGGGAAAGATCACCCGGCTGATGGTCTGCCAGCGGGTGGCGCCGAGGGACGCGGCGGCTTCTTCCACTTCGCGGTCGAGGTCGGCGAGCACCGGTTGCACCGTGCGCACCACGAAAGGCAGGCCGATGAAGGTCAACGCCACCACGATGCCCAACGGCGTGTACGCGACTTTGATACCTTGCGCCGCCAGATACTGACCGATCCAGCCGTTGTCGGCATAGATCGCGGTGAGCGCGATGCCCGCCACCGCGGTCGGCAGCGCGAAGGGCAGGTCGACCAAGGCATCGACCACCCGTTTGCCGATGAAGTTGTAACGCACCAGCACCCACGCCACCAGCAAACCGAACACGGCGTTGATCAACGCCGCGATCAGCGCCGTGCCGAAGCTCAATTTATAAGACGCCAACACCCGCGGTGCGGTAACCGTGCTCCAGAATTGTTCCCAACTCAAGGTCGCGGATTTCAAAAACAAGGCGCTGAGCGGAATCAGCACGATCAGACTTAAATAAAATATCGTGAAACCCAAGGCCGGACCGAAGCCCGGCAATATACTGTGTTTTTTTATCATTGTTGATAAGTCCACTCGTTGTATAAGTAGGACATCGATCGCCCTTACTCGTCGTTGCTGTATTTGTGCGATCAACCGGCGTTATCGTTGCGCGAGGCGACGGCAGTCGCCTCGCGCTCCCTTCCAAATTTCTCTGGCTGGATCGCCGTTGAACCTAGAGCTTGGCCAGCAGAACCTCCGTCGATTTGAATACGGTGAGGACCTCGGACCCCACTTGCAGATCGAGATCCTCGATCGAGCGCGAGGTCACCACCGACGTGACGATGCCCGCCGGGGTCTCGACATCGACCTCCGACACCACGGGGCCGGCGATGATTTCCTTGATCTTGCCCCGGAACTGATTGCGGGCATTGATGGCGACTATGGACTGTGACATGTCGTTCTCCTCAGATTGGTATGTACTTCGGCGCTCGCCGTCATGAACTCCGCGTTGTTTAGCGGCCCGGCGTGTAGATCCGATCGAACTCGCCCTCGTCGGCGAAGTGGGTTTTTTGCGCCTTCTGCCAGCCGCCGAACACCTCGTCGATGGTGAACAGGTTCACCTTGGGAAATTGCTTGGCGTACTTCCCGGTCACCGCCTCCAACCGAGGACGGTAATAATGTTTGGCGGCGATTTCCTGACCTTCCGGCGTGTACAAATATTCCAGATAGGCCTGGGCGGCGGCGCGGGTGCCGTGTTTGTCCGCGTTTTTGTCTATCAGCGCGACCGGCGGTTCGGCGAGGATGCTGACCGACGGCACGACGATTTGCACTTTGCCTTGGCCGAATTCTTTGGCCGCCAAAAAGGCTTCGTTTTCCCAGGTCACCAGCACGTCGCCGATACCGCGCTGCACGAACGTGGTCGTGGAGCCGCGCGCGCCGGAATCCAGCACCGGCACGTTTTTGTAGAGCTTGGTGACGAAGTCCTTCGCCGTCTGCTCGTTGCCGCCCGGTTTTTTCAAGGCGTAACCCCAGGCCGCCAGATAATTCCAGCGCGCGCCGCCGGAGGTTTTGGGATTGGGCGTGATGACCGAGATGCCGGGCTTGACGAGATCGTCCCAATCTTTAATGCCCTTGGGATTGCCCTGACGCACCAGAAATACGATGGTGGAGGTGTAAGGCGAACTATTGTTGGGCAGACGTTTTTGCCAGTCGGCGGGCAGGAGCTTGGCCTTTTCGGCGATGGCGTCGATGTCGTAAGCCAGCGCCAGGGTGACGACGTCGGCTTCCAATCCGTCGATCACCGCACGCGCCTGTTTGCCGGCCCCGCCGTGGGACTGTTTAATCGCCACCTTGTCGCCGGTTTTTTTCTTCCAGTGTTCAGCGAAGGCCTTGTTGAAGTCCTGATAGAGTTCGCGCGTGGGATCATAAGAAACGTTGAGCAACTCAACATTTTTGGCCGTTGCGCTGGCGGCCATGCCGGTCAGCAATAGTGCACCAGCCAGCAGTTTGATGACGTGATTCATGATTATTTCAACTCCTCTTGCATTTAAAATCGGTTAAAACTTGATGATGGTGCCCAGCGAGAACGCGCTTGCCGAGTCACCGTTATTGGCCGTGGCGATGGTCAAGTTATCGCTGCGTCCTTCGCGGAAAGGCGTCAAGCCGCGTCCGGCGTCGTTATCGATCGTCGCGTAGTCGGCATACAAGATGACGCCTTTCTGCAAGGTGTATTCGGTGCCGACCGCGAGCAAGGTTGCGTCTCTATTGGCGGCGTCCGCGTTCAATTGATAGGTTTGCGCCTTGAACAGCCAAGCCTGGTGTTTGAAGGAGGCGCCCAGACCATAAACGTCTTCATCGTTGGCGCTGGTGGTGCCGCTTACTTTTTGCCAAAGCGCGTTGATGCGCCAGGCATTCCAATCGTAATAAGCGCCGAGCCGGATAATGGACGGCGCATCGCCGGCGGCCGGCGGCGTGGCGGTCGAGACGAAGCCTATCGTTTCGTAACCGAGGCCGACGAACAGCGGACCTTGCGCGTAATTCACCGCGGCGCTGATGAGATCGTTGTCGTTGGTCGCGGTGGCGGCGGTATCGACGTTGGTGGAATATTGAAAGTTGCCTTTAAAACCGGCCAGCTCCGGCGTGGTGTACCCCAGGCTGTTGTTGGGCCGCTCGTCGAAGCGGGCCAAGGTGTTCGCCGTGCCCGAGCCGTTGGCGCCGCGAGTCAGATTACGGGCGTCGCCCACTTGGTCTTTGAACAAATCGACCTGCCGGCCGATCAGTTTCACCGGCGTATCGAAGCGGCCGATGCGCAGCGTGCCGAACTTGCCCTGCAAGCCCACGAAGGTGTCGCGGCTGGCGAGCACGCCGTTGTCGGTGGGGGCGGCGGTGTCGGCGCGCAGCTCCGATTCGATCTGATAAATGCCGGCGATGTCGCCGCCGATTTGAATGTTGCCTTTAACCCCGAGCCGGCTTGAATTGCTGGAGATATTGAGGGCGCTGTCGCTGCCGTTGTCGAGCTGGTCGATCGACAGATTGAGTTGTCCGTAGAGCGTGGGGGCGGCAGATAGGGTTTGTGAAAGAAGACCTCCCGCCAAGCCGGCGGCGAGTGTCAAATTACGATTAACGCTTTGCATTTTTTTACCTCATCAAATGAGCTGGTACGAACCTCCGGTCGTCCGGTCAGTTGCTAAGGTGATTGTTTGGTTGTTTCTTGACGCGGCCCCGACGGTGCGCGGGATGCCGCTACGTTCAATTGAATAATTTATTTTGTTCGATGGGTTCGCTCAGCGCTGGGCCGGTGTTTCGAACCGCACTTTTTCCCTCCTCTCGATTTGCACTACCTTGCCATCATGGACCACGACCTCTACCGAGCCGTACCGCAGATCCTTGATGACTTCCAAGACCCTTTGCAGGGTTCGCTCATCCGGGCCTTGCGGCTTCGGGGGCGTGGTCGTTTGAACCATGGCCGTTCTACCTTTCGGAATGTGGAAACCGCTTGGTCGGCTATCCGTATAACCCGGGTATCGCCAGACGGAGGCCATCCTAGCAAGCCGATTTATAAAATTAGAAACAATATTAAATTCTATTTTTAGAATTTAAGGTTATAAGATGGGGCAATATCTGCCAGCCTCAATACCAGAAGGGCGGATCTGATTCATGGCAGGTATGTAACCGGCGAAGGCGGAAGAAGCTTAGGAGTGGGGCGAATAACCCGGGAAGAGTTTTAATCGCCCGCTATGTGGCGGTGGTTGGCTTGTGCATGATGCGTTTCGCCAACAGCAGATCGAGGGTATACCGCACCCCGAACCCCGTGGTGGCGGTGGGGACGTGGGCGAGTCCACCCTTATGGCTGGCGCTCGCGAGATCAAGGTGCAGCCAGGGAATTTTTTCGTCGACGAAACGGTTTAAAAAACGCGCGGCGAGGATGTGGTCGGCCTCGCCTTCCAAGCTGCATTGCTTGACGTCGGCGATGTCGCTTTCCAGGGCCTTGTCGTAATCGGGATCGGTGGGGAAGGGCCACACCCGTTCGCCGGAATCCACTCCGGCGGCGATGATGTCGTTGATGAGTCCGCCTCGGTTGGTGAAGGCGCCGCTGTAGCCGGTGCCCAGCGCGTAGATGCACGTGCCGGTGAGGGTGGCGTAGTCGATGATGAAGGCGGGTTTCGCCCGGCTCGCCAGCGCCAGGGTGTCGGCCAGCACCATGCGGCCCTCGGCGTCGGTGTGCACGATTTCGATGGTGGTGCCGTTGAGGGCGGTGACCACGTCGTTCTGTTTATAGGCCAGCGGGCTGATCATGTTCTGCGCCAGCGCCAGCCAGCAATTCACCGGAAAATCCACTTTCAAGCGCGTCAGCGCCAGCAAAGTGCCGAGGGCCACGGCGCTGCCCGCCATGTCCTCGTGCATGCCGAGCATGCTTTTCGCCGGTTTGAGATTGTGGCCGCCGGTATCGAAGCAAATGCCTTTGCCCACCAGCGCCAGCGCCGGCTTCTTCGATTTGGCCTTGGGCGTGTAACGCAGATGAATGATACCGTCGTCCTGCGCGACGCCGCCCTGCGCCACGGCCAGGAAGGCCCCGGCCTTCATGCGTTGCAGGGTCTTGATGTCGAAAAACGTCATTTGCCAGCCATGTTCCTTGGCCAGTTTGGCGACGCGTTCGCGATACCGCGCCGGGGTGAGCTCGTTGGGCGGCAGCACGGTGAGGGTGCGGGCGAGGTGATTGCCCTCCGCCTCGGCGACGGTGCGCGCCAAGTCGAGTCCCGCCGGACCGGCGAAGATTTCGATGGTCTTGAGCGGCCGCTGCGGTTTTTGGTCGCTTTTATAACTGGGCAGCGGCCGGGCCTTGGCCAGCAGCGCCGCCGTCACCGCCTCGATCAGCCGCGCCGCGGTCGCGGTGTCGAAGCCGGCGGTGACGATGGCCACCTTGGCAGGCGGTAACGCGCGTTGCCAATGGGCGGCTGCCAGCTTGCGGGCGAGGGTCAGCGAGTCAAACGCCGAGAGGTCGGCGGCGATACGCGCCAGGCTGACCCGGGTGTCGCGGCCGTTGGGCAGATCGGTGACGTAGGGGCCTGCTTCGTCGGCGCCCTGTTTTTCCAGGCGCCTCTGCAACACTTCTTTATAGGGAAATTCGGGCCACGTCTTGTCGGGAATGAGAATGATGAGGTGATCCTGGCCGTCGATATCCTGGATCGTGGCCGGGTTTTTGTTTTGTTTTATAGCGACTTTCATTCCCTGGGCGCCCTCCCGGCCGGCGCTTTTGCTTGACCTGTCAACACAAAAACCCGATCATACCGCGTTTCCGCAGCCGGGGGGATATCCGAGGGATGACCGGCGGGAATGGGGGCGCCGCCGACTAAGCCGCTCTGCCACAACAGAATGTTTTCCAAAGACTAACGCTAAGGATTCCCATGAACGCCGCTGACAAGAAACGGCTCCTGCGCGAGATGCTTTTCGCGCGACGTTTTGAGGAGCGCTGCTACGAGGCCTACGTGGAGCGCAAAATTGGTGGATTTCTCCATCTTTATCCGGGCGAAGAGGCCTGTGCCTTCGGGGTGTTGGACGCCGCGCGCCCCGGCCATGATTACGTGATCACCGGTTACCGCGATCACGTGCACGCCATCAAGTGCGGCGCCGATCCCAAAAAGGTGATGGCCGAACTGTTCGGCAAGGAGACCGGGTCCAGCAAAGGCCGCGGCGGCTCCATGCACATCTTCGACGCCGAACACCGTTTCATGGGCGGTTACGCCCTGGTGGGCGGCCCCTTCCCGCTGGCGGTGGGCATGGCCAAGGGCATCAAGATGAAGGGCGGCGACGAGATCTCCATTTGCTTTTTGGGTGACGCCGCCAACAACCAGGGCACGTTCCATGAATCGCTGAACATGGCGTCCTTGTGGGAGCTGCCGGTGTTGTTCGTCTGCGAAAACAATCTGTACGGCATCGGCACCCGCATCGACCGTTCCACCGCGGTGATCGAGCAATACAAACGGGTGTGCGGCTACAACATCCCCTCCGCGCAGGTGGACGGCCAGGACATCGAACAGGTGTACGCCGCCGCCAAGATCGCCGTCGATCACGTGCGTTCCGGCAAGGGGCCGTACTTCCTGGAATTGATGACCTACCGTTATCGCGGCCACTCCATGTCCGACTCCAATGCCTACCGCGCCAAGGAAGAAGAGCGCATGTGGGGTAAGCGCGATCCCATCATCATCCTGCGCGACCGCCTCATCGAGGCCGGCGAGCTCAGCATGGATGATTACAAGCGCATGGACGACGAGGTGTTGGAATTCATCGAAAAAGAAATCATCAAGTTCGCCGAGGAATCACCGGAGCCCAAGCTTGAGGAATTGGAAAAATACGTGCTGGCGGAGAACGATCCGTACGTACGCGGGGGAGTGCATTGATGGCAGTCATGATGTATTGGGAGGCGATCCGCCGCGCCCACGATGAAGAG
The DNA here is from genome assembly GCA_963729605.1 of uncultured Gammaproteobacteria bacterium. Lineage (GTDB taxonomy): Bacteria > Pseudomonadota > Gammaproteobacteria > DRLM01 > DRLM01 > CAKKSB01. The sequence continues at coordinate 1,055,210 of CAVSNY010000007.1, forward strand.
ATGGCGCGCGATCCGCTGGTGATCTGCATGGGCGAGGACATCGGCGTGGTCGGCGGTACCTATAAAGCCACCCAAGGCCTGTACGACAAATACGGCCCCGAGCGCGTAATCGATACGCCGATCTCGGAAAACAGCTACACCGGCCTCGGCATCGGCGCGTCGTTTTTAGGCATACGTCCCATCATCGAGATCATGTCGGTGAACTTCGCCTGGCTCGCCACCGATCAGATATTCAACAGCGCCGCCAAAGTGCGCTACATGTCCGGCGGCCAGCTCACCGCGCCGGTGGTGATCCGTTCGCCGGGCGGCACCGCGCATCAGCTCGGCGCGCAGCATTCGGCGCGCATGGAAAAGGTGTTCATGGGTATCGCGGGTCTGCGCGTCGTGACGCCGTCGAGTCCGAAGCAGGCTTACGGTCTGCTCAAGTCCGCCGTGCGCTGTAACGACCCCGTGTTCATCAACGAGCACGAACTCATGTACAACATGAAGGGCGAGGTGCCCGACGCGGAATATTTCCATCCGCTCGAAGGCTCCGAGGTCACCCGGGCCGGCAAGGACGTCACCCTGTTCGGCTACAACATCTCGGTGCATTGGTGCGTGCAGGCCGCCGAGCAACTTGCCAAAGACGGCATCGACTGCGAAGTGATCGACCTCTATTCCTTGAGCCCGCTCGATCGCGCCGGCATCAAGAAGTCGGTGAGCAAGACCCACCGTGCGATCGTGGTGGAAGAGGCCGAGGCGCCGGTCGGCGTCGGTTCCGAAGTGATGGCCATCATCAACGAAGAGTGTTTCTTCGAGCTGGATGCCGCGCCCGTGCGCGTGTCCGCGGTGAACGTGCCCATCCCCTACAATCACCACTTGGAAAAAGCCGCCATCCCCAACGCCAAGAAGGTCGTCGAGGCGGTGCGCAAGATGTTGGGCAAATAAAATGTAGCGTGGGTTAGGCGCGTCTTCGCGCCGTAACCCACCAAGCCGCGCCGTCAGGCGCACCTTTAAAATATTAAGGAGTCGCTGCGCGACGCTCGGTGGGTTACGGCGTTGTCACCCTCACCCCATCCCTCTCCCGCTTGCGGGAGAGGGGGAGATGGAAAGGATGAATTGATCGGCGTCTAACCCACCCTACATTCTTACTCCCTCTCTCTTGATGGGAGAGGGCAGGGGAGAGGGTAAGCGCGACGGTCGGTGGGTTACGGCGCAACAATCCGCCCAACCCACCCTACATATACAACTTCAGTTTCTATCAGGGACAGTCATGGCAGAACCCTACGCAATCAAAATGCCCCAGCTTTCCGACACCATGACCGAAGGCGTCATTGTGAGCTGGGAAAAGAAAATCGGTGACAAGATCGAGCGCGGCGACATCGTCGCCACCGTCGAGACCGACAAGGCGGTGATGGACGTCGAGGTGTTCCGCGCCGGTTATCTCTCCGGCCCGATGCTGCCCGCCGACAGCACCGTGCCGGTGGGTGATGCCATCGCTTATCTGGTCGAAAGCGCCGATCAAGTGCAGCGCGGCGACGCCGCGCCCGCGAAGAAAGAAGCTGCATCAGCGCAGCAGCCCGCGCCGCGCCAGCCGGATCGCGAAGAGATTCAGCGTGAAGCCGGGCCGGTGCATGAAACGACCGAATCGCACGACACGCATGCCGCCGCCGAGTCGCATGACGAGCACGCCTCCACCGCCGCCGAGTCCGAGGCCCCCGCAGGCGCGACCTATACCATCAAAATGCCGCAGCTCTCCGACACCATGACCGAAGGTCTGGTCGTGAGCTGGGAGAAGAATCTCGGCGACAAGATCGCGCGCGGCGACATCGTCGCGACGGTCGAGACCGACAAGGCGGTGATGGACGTCGAGGTGTTCCGCGAAGGTTACCTCTCCGGCCCGCAGGCCGCGGTCGACAGCACCGTGCATGTCGGCGGCGTGCTCGCGTATCTGGTCGAATCGCCCGAGCAGGTGCAGAAGGGCAGCATCGCCGCCGGCGCCGCGCCCGCGAAGCAAGCTGCCACGCCTGCCGCGACGAAATCCACGTCGGCCCCCGCGAAACGCGAAGCCGCACCCGTCGCGCCGCAATTGAGCGGCACGGCCAAGCCCGCGCCGCGTCCCGACAACAAACAGGCCTCGCCGTACGCGCGCAAGCTCGCGGGCGAGCTGCACGTGAATCTCAACAACGTGCGCGGCACCGGCCCCAATGGCGAGATCACCGCCGACGATGTATTGAAAGCGCAGCCTGTGCATCGTGCCGCCGGCACGGTCGCGCCGATGCCGGCGCACGCCATGCCCGAGGTGCAAGTGCCCGGCGATGGCCGCCCGATGACGTCGATGGAAAAGGCGGTGAGTCATTCGATGACCGCGTCGCTCACCATGCCGACCTTCCGCGTGTCGGTGAACGCGCAGCCCGGCGCGCTCATCAAGGCCGCGAAGAAGAAAGGCGTGTCGGTGACGGTCGCGATCGCCAAGGCGTGCGCCGAAGCGATCCAGAAACACCCGCGTATGAACGCCTGTTATCAGCCCGTCGACAAGATCGTCGAACGCAGCAACATCGACGTCGGCATGGCCGTCTCCGCCGACGGCGGCGGTTTGGTCGTGCCGGTGCTGCGTCACGCCGAACAGAAGTCGGTCGAAGAATTGAATGAAGCCTGGGGCGGCCTCGTCGAGCGCGCGCGCAAGCGCCGCCTCGCGCCCGAGGAATACGCCAATCCGACCTTCATGGTCTCGAACATGGGCATGCTCGGCGTCACGTATTTCGACGCGATCCCCACGCCCGGCACGGCCGCGATCCTCGCGATTTCCTCGGCGGGTAAAGACGGCATGCCGCTCACCATCACCGCCGATCATCGCGTGGTGAATGGCGCCGACGTCGCGGTGTTCCTGAACACGCTGAAGCAGAAGATCGAGCAGCCGGAAGAATGGATAGGCCCGCTGGGCTCTGCCATTCCCGAAGGCGATTGGAATTACGACGTGGTCGTGATCGGCGGCGGACCCGGCGGCGAAGACTGCGCGCGCGATCTCGCCGAGCATGGCTTGAAGGTCGCGATGATCAACGACGCGCCGCTGCCCGGCGGCGAATGTCTGTGGCGCGGCTGCATACCGTCGAAGGCGTGGCGCGCGGCGGCGGATCGCATCCGCGACCGCGTGCACGATGAACACCTCGGCGTCGAGAACACCACCGACGCGCGCCTCAACTGGGCCAAGCTCGAAGAGACACGCCGCAAGGTGCTCGAGACGCGCGGCGAAATGGCGCTCAAGACCGACACCGGCGTCAAGATCAAAGTCATCCAAGGCTACGCCTCGTTCGAGACTGACCACCGCATCTTCGTCGACACCTCGAACAACCAAACCGAACGCCACGCGCGCGCCGCGGCCGGCGACCGCAGCAAAGGCGAACACATCACCTTCGGCTGCGCGGTCATCGCTACCGGCGCGCCGCCGTTCGTACCGCCCATCCCCGGCGCGCACGAAGGCGTGCAGAGCGGCGGTGTGCTCACCTCCGACACCGTGTGGTGGCTGAAAGAAGTGCCGAAGACGCTGGCCGTGGTCGGCGGCGGCGCCATCGGCGTCGAGATGGCGCAGATCTTCCAGGACTTCGGCAGCGAAGTCGTGCTGGTCGAGGCGCAGCCGCGCATCCTCGCCGAGGTCGAGCCCGAGGTCGCGAAGAATCTCACGCAGATACTCAACGACGATCCGCGCCTCACCATCCACACCGGCGCCAAGGTCAGCGAGATCAAAGGCACGCCCGGCAAGATGCAGCTCGTGTTCGAAGACGGCGAAGGCAAGAAGACTACGGTCGCCTGCGATTACGTGCTGATGGCGACCGGCAAACGCCCCGTGCTCGAACCGCTCGAGTTGAATAACGCCGGCGTTGCGATCGAAAAAGGTGTGATCAAGGCCGACGTGCGTTGCCGCACCAGCGTGCCGCACATCTTCGCCGTGGGCGACGTCATCGGCGGCTACATGCTCGCGCACACCGCGGGGCAACAAGGCCGCGTCGCCGCCGCCAACATCCTCGGCGAAGACATGAAGTACGACCAGGATAAAGACTGTGGCGTCATCTTCACGCGACCCGAAGCCGCGTTCGTCGGCCTCTCCGTTGACCAAGCGAAAGCCAAAGGCATCGACGCCGCGGAAGTGAAAGTGCCCATGGCCATTGATGCCAAGGCCATGATCACCGCCGAGACGCAAGGCCTCATCAAAATCGTCGCCGACAAACAAAGTCACCGCATCGTCGGCGTCCACTTCCTCGCCGACCACGCCGACACCTTGATCGGCGAAGCGGTGATGATGGTCTCCGCCAACATGAGCTTGGAACAAGTCGCGCAGGCCATCCATCCGCATCCGACGCAAACGGAGTTGTTCGGAGAGATGGCGAGGAGGCTGCTGTCGCGATTGAGGCGGAGTGAAAAAGCGAAGGCGAAATAATCCGCCGCTTTATATCCCCCCAAGGCCAGCACCCGCTGGCCTTTTCTTTTACTGGGCTTGTGGCGCGTCCCCGCGCGTTCTATGATCGTGGCCAAATAACCCAATAAATACCGCGTATCTCGAGGGGGGAGTATGTTGGTCGGCACCGTCCGCAGGCCCGGCGCCAAGGGCACTCGCAAATTCGTCGAACACTACGGCGACCGCTTGATTTGCGTGCGTTACCGTCACGACCCTGCCCAGGGCCGCCGTGACAAGACGGCGGAACCCATCGTAGAAGCAAGCCGGTGGTGTCCCTCGTCCGTATCCGTGTCTGCCCTCCTCGTGTGTCGCCGTGCGTATAGGCATATATGAAAAGACCTGCAACCCAAAACAACGCCTGGGCGGTATATAGCGAGCCGCGGAACGTCAGTGGCATACCCCGAATTCGAAGTGCGTAAGCTGGGCTTGGCGGGCTGTATTGTGAGGAAAGATGAAGGTCTAGAGGTGCTGGATATGAGGCCTTGGGTACTGAATATAGGTCCGTGGTAGTACCGGTTGGAAAAGGCACTGTGGGGTCGAATTTAAGTTAGCCAACAAAGAGGAGGTTGCGGAATGGCTACGACAGACTGGGACTTGGCGGGTACTTTTCAGGCGCGATTTCCGCATACTTTTAACGCGCTGCAGAAGCTCGTTATGGCCATGGCCGCTTATAAAAAGAATCGTGGGAAGAAAACGATGCTCGGGAAGGACAAAGGGTTGGATTCATACAAGAAGTTCGAAAGCGTTCTTCGGGATACGTTGTTAGCCATGGTCGTGGATGGGGCAGTGGAAAGAAACGTAAAGGCGAAAGAGTGCCGCGAAACTCTTACGGAGATGGTCGCGGCTTTTGCGGAAGTATTTCCAAATTGGCAGGACGCGTACTCATTTGCGGACGAATATTTCATAAAGAACGCTGTCACTGCCGAAGATAGAATTCGAGACATGTTGCGCCAGTAACCTGGCGACTTCTGTGAGGGTATAACGATGGGGCTATGGGACTCAGTATTTGGAAAGAAGGTTACGATTCAAGGTCGTGATGAAAACGGCAAACCATTCGAAACCAAGGTATCTGAAAAGCAGTTCAAGAAATGGGAGCAGGAAGGTCTTCTGAGTAAAACAGAGGTAGTTGAAGTACACGTCCTCGATCCGAAAGGTAGTTACACCACACATTGGAAAGTTGGTGAGGACATTTCCGCCGAAGTGGTCGAAAAATTCAAGAACCCGGCCACCATGTAGTGGTCAAGTCATTTTGGCCACGGGTTTATAGGCACTCCAGTACCGTTGCTCAGCCGCATTGGGCGTCAGTCCGGCGTTATGTGCATGCGGCCTGAACTGACTGTAATACCCGATCACATACTGCGTGATGCGCTGTTTCGCTTCGTCGAACGATGCGTAACCGATCTCGGGGATCCATTCCGTTTTCAGGCTTCTGAAGAAGCGCTCCACTGGACTGTTGTCCCAGCAGTTGCCGCGCCGACTCATGCTCTGCACCATCTGATACCGCCACAGCTGCTGCCGGAACGCCAGGCTGGTGTACTGGCAACCTTGATCGGAATGGAATAGAACACCTTTCGGTTCTCCGCGCGACTCATAAGCCATCGTCAGCGCCTTCTTTGCCAGTTCGCTGTCAGCTGCCAACGACAACGCCCATCCCACCGGTCGCCGCGCGAACAGATCCAGGACCAGCGCCAGATACGCCCAACGCCGACCGGTCCAGACGTAGGTGATGTCGCCCGTCCAAACCGTGTTCGGCGCATCGACATCGAACTGCCGATCCAGCCGGTTGGGGATGTTCAGGTGCGGCTGCTCGGCTTTCTTGTAGCGGTGCGTCGGCTGTTGGCTGCTCACCAGCCCCAGCACCTGCATGCGCCGGCCGGCACGGTAACGGCTTAGGGGCAGCCCTTCCGCCGTGAGCATCTTCGCAATCGTCCGCGCCCCAGCCGAGCCGTTGCTAAGCGTATGCGCGTCTTTCACGCGTTCGCGCAGCCGTCGCTCCTCAGGTGCAAGCGTCTTGGGCCTGTCGTGCCAGGCCCGGTAACTGCTGCGGTGAACGCCAAACAGGCTGCACAGTTGCTGCACCGGGTAACTCTCTTGAAGCCGCTGGACTAGCGTGAACTGCTCAACGAGTCCGACATCAAGAGAGCTGTAGCCTTTTTTAGAATTTCTTTCTCCATCTCGACTCGGCGCAGCTGCTTTTCCAGCTCCTGAATGCGGCGCTGGTCCGGCGTCATCGCGGTCGCTTTCGGCGTTTGCCCTCGCCGCTCCTGCCGCAGCTGGCGCACCCAGTTCTCCATCGAAGTCTTGCTGACGCCCATCGCGTCACACGCCGCCTTGACGGTGTAGCCCTGGTCGACCACCAGACCCGCCGCCTCCAACCGGAATTCCGGACTGAACGTTTTTCTCTTCTTCGCCATTTTGTCACCTGTCTTCGTTTGCGGGTAATAATATCACCCAGAATCAGGTGGCCAAATCGACTATGCCACTACACCAACAAACTTTACGCATTTACTGTGTACGAAGCAGGGGAACCAAAGACCAGCGTGCTTCAATACGCCAAGTGGCTGGAAATTAAAGTGGCAATGGGAGAGTGAATTGTCTAATAAGCACAAGCACGCAGACCGAAAAAAGCGCCACTCGTTCCTCTCTCTGCTTTTTTCGGCCGGTGATGCGCGGCGGTTAGGCTAACAAAAATGGGGGCGTGAAATGATTGAACGTTTGAATCTAAAAATATTCATAATTGGTGCTGTCTTTCTAATTGTTGGTTGCGCATCTACTGCACGTCTCTATCCTAGCAACGATCTGGCTTCAAGCATTGGCATGCTTAAAGCTACATATATGGATTATGGTGTTGGTGGCGGAAAAATTACGATAAATATGCCTGATGGAGAAACCCTGACTGGGGAATACTCTACTGCGGATACAAGTTCCTATGGTTTTGGTAATGTCTATGCCAGTGTGTATGGAACGAATGGCAGTGCGTTTGGTTCCGGGACATCGACAATGACTGCGGTTTCTGGTTCAAGTCCAGGAGTGGCTTCATTGTATGGTGACAAAGGAACATCTATGACCTGTGAATATTTTGTGAACAATTGGACTGGAAAAGGGGCAGGTGCATGCAAGTCATCCTCGGGCGCTCTTTTCAAGCTGCATTTCTAGATGTACCGCGGCCTAACAAGGCAAATTCACGCGGACACATTTCCGCAACGCTCGTTTGTGGCGAATGCCACAAGCCTCCTGTTGCTACAATGTGCCGGTGATTTGCGGCGTTAGGCTTCACCATGAGCAACGGCGGTATCTATCTCATCATCCATAAGCCCACGGGCAAGGTATACGTTGGTCAAGCCATTAGCTACTTGCGCCGATGGAAAAAACATAGCGAGGATCTCGATTCAGGACTGCATCATAATTACAAGCTGCAATCGCTGTGGACTCGTGATGGCCCATCAGCTTTTGAATTCAAGAAGCTACGCTTGCTTCCTGATGGGTTAACCGCACTGGAACGCCAACGCTGGCTAGTCCGAATGGAGAGAGAATCTTGGGACTTCTATCGAAAGAGCGATCTGGCACTGAATATTGCATCACCAGAAATCGTCGAAACACCAGACGCGTTGGCCGAATACAAATTGGAACGTAAGAACACAACAAGTGAATTAACCGCTCACATTAAATCACTAAAACCACAAATTGAAGAAGCCCAGCTTAACTTTCGCACGAAATCGCGTGACGAATACGAATTCCGAATGGCGTTTGAAAAAGCGTGGGCACTGCTAAAGAGAAATTCTGGCTGGCGCGGCTTCCTATTTGGTAAAACCACATCAACACCTGTGGAGATATTGAAGAGAGAAGCCGAACGCCGTGCAGCCGAACTTATTAACGCGGAACTAGCGACGCGCCATGCTAACGATCTACTTCAGTCACTTGAGAAGCAGCGAAAGGAGCTGTATCGCTCCTATCCCGGCAACCAAGACCGTCGGATACGCGGAACCGATCTCTTCTTATTTACCCGTCAGAAAAATAAGACCACTATACGGTAAAATGAAGCGGCGCGCTCAAAACCCAAGCTCGTAGGGCGGAAGCCCAAAGGGCGTTTCGCCGCATGGGTTAGGCCAACGGGACCAAACCCAAAACCGGGACAGATTTATTTATCCCTTTGAAAGAGTGTCTTTCGTAGACAACGTGGAAGAAATAGTAGGAAGGCGGATCGAAAAGCGCGCACCCGGCAGGCCGCAAAAGGCTGTGCCAAATGCAGAGTAGATTGTGATTGACGAGGGATAAAATAAATCTGCCCCCATTTTTCCCGGCCGAACGTCCTCTGGGCTTCCGCCCTATGCGAGTTGGACTTGCCCTCCTCAGTTGGCGAAGGCGGATGCCGTCCCCTCTATCGAGGGGACGGCATCCTAATCACCAGCAATGAACATCGTTGCTCCGTCAGGTCAGTCTCCGCTCGCGCCGGCATCGCGGGAAGACTGTAGCCGCGGCGAGCAGCAACGCCAGCAGCCCGAGACCCACAGCTCCGCCGCCACCGCCGCCGGACGTGCGATCCGACGTGTCACCGGACGTACCGCCGGACGTACCGCCAGGCGTGCCCCCGCCACTGTTGTTGCCGCCAGGCGTTTCGTCGCTAACGCCAAGCGCGACACGGACCACCGCACCGCAGGGCACAGTAGTGGGTCCAGGGGCAGCGCACTGGCCGCTGCCGCCGAATCGCGCCGTGCCATAAAGATGTCCGTCGCTGCCCTGGATAAAGCCACCCTGGAGGAAGCCCACTAAGTTGAAGCCCTGCGCCACTAGGTCCGACAGACTGATCAGCATCGTCACATTGCCCGCGGGTGTGATGCGGACGATGCCCATGTCTGCGTTGACGAACGTGTGCAGAATCTCAATCTCACCCGTTGGCGTAATACTGAAGAAGGAGTTGCCGGCGCCGCCGTAGAAGCCATAGAAATTGCCGTCCTCCGCATAAACCAAGCCGCCGGCCGAGACGGAGCTAACGCTGCCCAGGCCCAACAAGCCATAGAGTTTGTCGCCAGGCCCACGCGTGAGGCGGGAAGGGATTTCGAAGTTCGCGGTGAAGGCGTGCACCAGTTCATAGTCTCCTTCGGAGGTGATGCGAAACACGGTGCCGCATTGCGAATTCGCGCAACTGCCGAATATTGGGGTCGTGCCATAGAGCGCACCATCCGGCCCCTGCACTAGGGTGGCGCGCGGGCCTGCCCCCTGGAGCCCGTTGAAGCTGTGCAGCAGGGTGACCCCCCCCTCCGGTGTCATGCGGTACGCCGCGCCGATGGTCGTTGACCCGCCGCCGCTGGTCGTCCCGTAGAAATTACCGTCGCCACCCAGAGTCAAACCACCCACGGGCGTGGCTGGATTCCCCACCCCCCCGAACGAATGCAGACGGGTGAATTCACCGGCGGGCGTGATCTTGAAGGCGGTTCCGAGGCCCGGAGCCGTTCCGGACAACGACGTGACGCCGTAAAGGTTGCCATCCTCACCGACTGTGAGTTCGGCGGGGATCTGACAGCCATGCTGAGCGCCGAGCATCGAATGGAGTCGCTCGAATTCTCCGGAGGCCGTCACGCTGAAGATCGTGCCGCAGCCGTCATCACCGCCCAGATAGGTCGTTCCGTAGAACTTACCCTGATGCTCCAGCAGACGCGAGACCGGCTGCTGGCCTTGGCCGAGGCTGTCATCGAAGGAGTGAATGATGGTCAGAGTTGCACCGGCCGCGATTGCCGCTGGCGCAAGACCGGCGCATAGCAAGGCCAAGGCGAGGCCGACGAAGAACGGATTAGGTGAGATGTAGTAGCGCCTAAAAGCACACATTTTGCCTCCAAATTATTGTTGCTTGTTGTAAAGCTGGTGGACCGAGCTTTCGGATCATACCCCAGTATCTGTACTTGAAGTGAACCGCCCCGTGTTTTGCGGAGGCTGTTTGGTTTAAGTCATGCTGCAATCGCAGCATGACGGCGGTATTGCCTGTAGTAGTTTGCCTCAGCTTCTGCTGGAGGGATATACCCCAGAGGCTCTAATAGCCGGTGGTGGTTAAACCACGAGACCCATTCCAGGGTCGCCAGCTCCACGGATTCCCGGGTTTTCCAGGGTCCCCGACGATGGATCAGCTCGGCCTTGTACAGCCCGTTGATCGTCTCGGCCAATGCGTTATCGTAGCTGTCGCCCTTGCTGCCGACCGAAGGCTCGATGCCGGCCTCGGCCAGTCGCTCGGTGTAGCGGATCGAGACGTATTGCGAGCCCCTGTCGCTGTGATGGATCAGGGCATCCTCTGGTTCGGGCTGCCGGGCGTACAGAGCTTGCTCCAGTGCGTCGAGCACGAAGTCCGTGGCCATGGTGCGGCTGACCCGCCAACCGACGATGCGCCGGGCGAAGACATCAATGACGAAGGCCACATACAGCCAGCCCTGCCAGGTCGACACATACGTGAAATCCGACACCCAGAGCTGGTTGGGCCTGTCCGCCTTGAACTGTCGATTGACCCGGTCCAGCGGGCGTGGCGCCGAGTGGTCAGGCACGGTGGTGCGAACCGCCTTGCCACGGCGCACACCCTGCAGGCCCAGGCGCTTCATCAGACGCTCGACCGTACAACGGGCCACCTCGATGCCCTCGCGGTTCAGCTGCCGCCAGACTTTGTCGGCGCCGTACACCTGCAGGTGGGTGTGCCAGACACGCTGAATATGCGACATCAATACCTCATCGCGCTTGGCCCGGGCGCTGCGCAGATCCGGATCGCGCCGCCGGGCCGCATGGCGCCGGTAGGCCGATGGGGCAACCTGCAACACCTTGCAGATCGGCTCGACCCCATAAGCATCCCGGTGCTGGTCGATGTAGGTATTTACGACTTCAGTTTGCGGTCGAGCTCCGCCTGTGCGAAAAAAGCGCTGGCGGTACGCAGTATCTCATTGGCGCGCCGCAACTCCTTGTTCTCGCGCTCCAGCTCCTTGATGCGCTGTGTCTCGGACGTGGTCGTGCCAGGACGCGCTCCGGCATCGGCCTCCGTACGCTTAACCCACTCCAGCAGCGTCCCGGGTACACAGCCAATCTTCGGGGCGATCGACTCCACGGCCATCCACAACGACGGGTATTCCCCGCGATGCTCCTGCACCATTCGAACCGCACGTTCACGGACTTCAGGTGAAAACTTGTTCGACTTTTTCATGGCTCCATTCTCTCAAATGTTGGAGCCTCCTCAAAACCCGGGGCGGTTCAAAGCGCCAACCCTTGCCCGGAGGAGTGACTATAAAAAATCCGGGCTCGTCGTACAACCTTGGCAGCTTCCGGCCGGGTTTGGCGTTGCGTATCAAGTTCGCGTAGGGTGGATGCGTGAAGCGCGATCCGCTGGAGAAGCATAAAACTGTAAAAGAGGTGGCCGCAAAGATTTCTCAGGCTTTTAGAAGTGAAGTTGCACATGGAGAAAATGGAAATATCTTTTCCTATAAGATGTACTCCGAAGGGGAAGAACGTCATGCCATTGTTATGACGTTTTATGAAGGCTTTGAAATTACAGTGATCTTGCAAAGTAACATATAGCACGTCGCTTCAGCCGACGCCGGTGCTAATCACCTCCTCGGCTGAGCTTGGCGTTCACAAGAGCCGAACTATCACGTTTAGGCTTTTATTCTACGCAATCCATGGGAGGATTTATGCACTACGTTGATGGATTCGTCATTCCGATACCGAAGAAGAATATACCGGCCTACCGCCGCATCGCCCGCAAGGCGGGGAGGATTTGGCGCGAGTACGGCGCGCTCGAATATCGGGAGTGCGTCGGAGAGGATCTTGATGCGAAGATGTTGGTTCCGTTTCCACGCAGCGTCAAATGCAAACCCGGCGAGACGGTGGTTTTTGCGTGGATTATGTTCAAGTCACGGGCGCATCGCGATCGCGTGAATGCCAAGGTGATGCAGGATCCGCGTCTCGCGAAGATGATGGAGGGAGTGGCCATGCCCTTCGACGTCAAGCGCATGGTCTATGGTGGGTTCAAGACCATGGTTTACCTTTGATCATGGAATAAGCGAAAGTGTGAACGGGGCCGTGTCCATGCAACACGCGCGCCCGTTAACCCGCCGCGAATTGCCCGGCGGTTTTTGACGACATTGCGGCGCCGACTCGTCGCGAAGCCGCTCTGTGTTCATCCGCTCGTTGACGGAATTTTTCTGAAGGATGTTGTAATCGACGGCGTCGTTCTGCCGATTCCCTCGCCCTATGCAGGTGGGTTAGGCCAAAGGCCGTAACCCACCAACACGTCGCGTAGCGACTCATCGATCAATCTTTATAAGGAGCGCCTGACGGCGCGGGTGGTGGGTTACGCTGCGCTAACCCACCCTACATTGATTTTGGGCGGGCGGTTTTGAGATGGCGATGTCGGATTAACCGGCGGGCTTCTGCGCCAACATCCGCGCGAGCGGCCGCACCAGCAAGGCCATCGCGACGGTGGCGAGCAAGGCGATGGCGGTGATCGCGGTAAACAGCGTCGGCAGGGCGAAGGATTCATACAAACTCGCGATCTGTCCGCCGAGATAATTGCCCACTGAGGTGGCGAGGAACCAGGCGCCCATCATCAGCCCCGCGATGCGCGCGGGCGCGAGTCTGGTCATCGCGCTCAGGCCGATCGGACTCAGGCACAATTCACCCAGGGTGTGCAGCAGGTAAACGATGGCCAACCAGAGCGGGCTGACCCGCACGCCCGCTTCCGCTAGTTGCGCCGCCACGGCGAGTACGCCGAAACCCGCCGCCGCGAAGAAGAGGCCGATGGCGAATTTGGCGGGACTGGAAGGATCTTTCGCGCCTAGCTTCAACCACAGCCAGGCGAACAGCGGCGCGAGCAGGATGATGTAAAGCGAATTGAGCGACTGCCACCAGCTCGAAGGGAATGAGAAGCCGAAAATTGCATTGTCGGTATTGCGCTGGGCGAACAGATTCAAGGTGGAGCCCGCCTGTTCGAATAAAGACCAGAACACACTGGCGCCCACAAAGAGCACGGCGATGGCGATGAGTTGTTTGCGCTCCGTGGCGGTCCACGTCCCCGCCCGGAACAGCCATACGAAAAAGCCCAAGGTCACCACCAATAATAAATAACCGAAACCGGTGGTGACGGTCATCGCGCTGATCCGGCCGCTGGACGCCAGCCCGGCGATGACGATCAGCGCCGCGACGATGGCGGTTACGAGGAGATAAAGGCGTGTGCGCAAACGCGCCTCCGCCGCGGCATTTTCCACGTGCGGCGGACGCCATTCCTGCTCGTCCATGTCGCGCCAACCTTTCAAATACCACACCAGGCCGATCGCCATGCCGACCGCCGCCGCGGCGAAGCCCCAATGCCAGGAAGTTTCGGGCGCGATACCCCAGCCGGCCAATGTCGCTTTGAAGCCTTCGCTTTGCGCCAGCCAACCGGTGACCAGCGGCGCCAGAAACGCGCCGAGGTTGATGCCGAGATAATAGAGTGAGAATCCGGCGTCGCGCCGCCGGTCGTCGGGCGCGTACAACTGGCCCACCATGAGGCTGATGTTGGGCTTGAGCAGGCCCGTGCCGATGACGATCAAACCCAGGCCAAAATAAAATGTGGCGAGTCCCGGTATCGCCAGGCTGATATGGCCGCACATGATGGCGATGCCGCCGTACAAGGTCGCCTTGCGCGGGCCGATGAAACGGTCGGCGAACCAGCCGCCGGGCAGGGCGAGCAAGTACACCAGGGAGGTATAAGTGCCGTAGATCATGCCGGCCTGCGCGGTGTCCATGCCGAGGCCGCCGGCGACGACCGGCGCCGTCATGAACAGAATCAGCAGCGCGCGCATGCCGTAATAGCTGAAGCGTTCCCAGAATTCGGTAAAGAACAGCGTGCGCAGACCGCCGGGGTGGCCGAAGAACGCCTGGTTGGACTGCTGTGGTTTCACCGGCAATAAGACCTTGGGGTTGCTATTCGCCGCCAAACAGGATGCGCTGCCTATCCTGAGAAAATGGGTCGTTGCGCGCTCTTCTTGTGGAAATTATCACACTTGCCGTACCCGAGAAATCACGGACTGTTGGAGCGCAGGAATGATGGGGACATGGCGGGGTTTTATCGCGCGGATGAGTGATCCCAATACCCAATATCGGCGCCGCCGTTTGGGGTTTCCGCTGGTATCGGTAAAAGGTCCGCCGCGATCGATGTTGGCTTCATGAGCCTGACCGTCATACCCATAAAATGCAGAGGTATTCGCGTCGATGTTGTTTACAGTTATTCTCGGATAAAAATTTAAGCAATTGAATTTAATAATTATTAATACTAGGCACGAGGTTTGCTAGATTGAGGACAGACCTGCATTAACTTTTTTCTCGGGATAAAAACATGAAGTTTAGAAAAATCGACATGAAGCTCAATCTTATCGCCGCCGCCATCTTGTCTCTCGGATGCATAGCCGGGAGTGCCAATGCCTCGGTTCTGTATTCGCAAACTTACGCCGGCGCTCCGGACGGAGACCCGTGGTGCACGTCTTGCGGCGGTGCGTTCCGCGTCTTTGATCAATTCACGCTCGGTTCCGCCGCGTCGATTGGCGAAGTCGATTTTTCTATCGTCAATTGGTATGGCAGTAACTATAACCTGCAAGTGGGGATTTGGGAGACCGATCATACGACGAATCTCTATTTGAACACCTTCGCCCCCGGCGACTATACGCTGGTCAACAATGTGGCACTCGGGTACTACACGGCGACCGTTGATCTGGGCGGCGTGGCGCTCGCGGCAGGCACCTACACGATGTCTTGGTGGGATGCCACTAACATGGCTATCGCATCTTGGATCGGCGCGCCGGGTAACTTGTATCAAGAAGGTGTTGGATTCCATTTGGGACAAAACGCGCAATTTACCATTCGTGGCGTCGAAGCAGGAACGGTTCCCGAACCCGAGAGCCTTGCCCTGCTCGGCCTTGGGCTGCTCGGTCTGGCCGCTGTCCGCCGTCGCAAGACTGTTTAATCCGCAAGGCTGTTTGGTAAAAAAAGGCGACTCCAGAGGGGTCGCCTTTTTTATTGCGTGCGGATCAACCGGCATTGCGTATCTCAAGCGCGGCGCCGCAGGTCGCGCAGTATTTCCAGAAGGTCGGGTAGTCATCGCGGGACAGTTCGATGTGGAGGGGATTCATGCAAGCCGGACATTGGCCCGCCACCGCGGCGCTGATGGTGCGCATACGCCAGCAGACGTAGATTTCGTAAGGGACGAACAGCAGAAAAAAGAGGCCGTAAAAAAGCGCTTCGCCGGGGAAGATCATCAGGCCGAAGCCCAATAATAAAAACTTGCCGGATTCTTTGATGCTGATCAGCAAGCGGCCCAGGGCGCCGTAAACGGTGTAATGATAGGTTCCCGGCAGTTGCTTTTCGAGCAAGGTGGATTTGATCCATACCGGTTTATTGCCGGGTTTGCCTGAGAAGAGGGTTCGCATACGGTAATCACTTACCAAAAAAGCCGCGTCGCTCCGACTATATACACTATCGGAAATGCGGGGTAGGTGACGGCCGGCAGACGGCGGCGCAGTCTCGTCCGCGGTGCCGGCGATGAAGCTTGCGAAGGTCAGGCGACGACGATGGATTGTTTGAACTCGGCAAGCCGCGTGGAAGACAGGTTACGCGGCGCTCACTCACCCTATATTGATTAACGGGGGCAGGACGCAACGAATGACGCGCTTTGATTGCATGTCGCCCACCCCCTCCCGGCACGGGGAGGGGGAAGACAGAAGTGTATTGGGAAAAATAATTTCCAATCGGTTGCCCCCGCGGCCCCGTCAGCCCTGCTTTTTGGACTTCTTCTCCGCCCTTTTTTCCTTGAGGGATTTGGCCGGCTTTTTCTTGGCTTCCTTTTTCGCGTCTTGGCCCTTGCTCATGCTCTCGGCTCCTTTAGGTTGAGATTGGTGATGATCCAGACTACGAAGTATACCGTTTTGCCGGTTCTTGTCAGCCCGTTTTCAGCACGCGGCATAGCGGGGAATTCACCGCGGGCCCGCTTGCCCAGCGTCCTTGTCCTGCGAGGCGGCGTCCGCCTCGAAGAGGTCCTGTAATGCCTCCGCCGCGCCCTTCACGCTTTGGATCAATTGCGTCTCGTCGTGATGGAAAGCGTGTTGCTTGAGCAGGGCCGCCTCGTCGTGGACGCGGAATTTTTCGATGGATTCGACGACCTCGTTTTTCGGCAGCCCCAAACCGCAGAGCACCTGCTCGGCCAGGCGCAGGCTGGAGAAATAGGTCTCGCGTACGAAGACCTTGACCCCGAGGTCCATCAACATATGGGCGTGATGACGGTTGCGCGCCCGCGCGTAGATGTCCAGTTTCGGGAAATGGGTCTTCACCAGCTCGGCGATTTTGAGCGAGGCCTCTACGTCGTCCACCGCCAACACGAAGAGCTTGGCCTGATCGATACGGGCGGCGCGCAGCAGGTCGAGGCGGCTGGCGTCGCCGTAATAAATCTTGCCGCCGTATTTGCGCACGAAATCGACTTGAGTCTGGCTGATTTCGAGGGCGGTGAAGGAAATATGCTTGAGCCGCAATAAGCGGCCGATGATTTGCCCGACCCGGCCGAAGCCGGCGATGATCACCGGATTGCCCGGCTCGTCGATGCGGTCGAACACCGGTTCGGCCGGTCCGTCCAGCCAGGGTTTCAACAGCCTGTCATTGAGCAGGAACAACAACGGCGTGGCGGCCATGCTCAGGCTCACCACCAGAATGAGCATCTCGGTCAGGGCGGGCGCGAGGATCTGGTAAGTCGTGGCCGCGGTAAACAGCACGAAAGCGAATTCGCCCCCCTGCGACAAGACGAAGGCCAGGATGCGCCCGTGCGGCGCCGGCATTTGAAAGGCCCGGGCCAACCCGTACAGCACGAGCCATTTCATGATCAGCAGACCGCCGACCAGACCCAGCACCGTCCACGGCGCCGAGCCCAGCAGGCCGAGATTGACCGACATGCCCACGGCGATGAAGAACAGGCCGAGCAACAGGCCCTTGAAGGGCTCGATATTGGCTTCGATTTCATGACAGTATTCGGAGTCGGCCAATAACACGCCGGCCAGAAAGGCGCCCAAGGCCATCGACAGGCCGGCCATGTCCATCAGCAAGGTGGCGACGATGACCAGCATCAGGCTGGTCGCCGCGAAAATGTCATGGCTGCCGGAGGCGGCCACCCAGCGGAAGACCGGACGCAGCAGATAACGGCCGCCGATCACCAATACGGCGATGGCCGCCGCGCCGGTGAAAACTTTTTGGACGATGCCGGCATCGCCGCTCTCGGCCGTGCTCACCCCCAGCAGCGGCAACAAGGCCAGCAGCGGAATGACCGCTAAATCCTGGAACAGCAGGATCGCGAAGGCCGAGCGGCCGTGTGCGGTGCCGAGCTGTTTTTTCTCGGCGAGGAGTTGCAGCACGAAGGCGGTCGACGACAAGGACAGGCCGAGGCCGACGATGACGGCGCTGGCGAACGGCAGACCCAAAGCCAGGCCGAGCAGGGTGAGCCCAAGGCCGGTGGCGAGCACTTGCGCGAGACCCATGCCGAAGATCGAACGGCGCAACACCCACAAACGGGAAGGTTGCAATTCCAGACCGATGACGAACAGCAGCAGCACCACGCCCAATTCGGCGAAATGCAGAATATTGTCCACATCGGTGATCAGGCCCAGGCACCACGGACCGATGATCACGCCGGCCACCAGATAACCCAGCACCGAGCCGAAGCCGAATTTGTTGAAGAGGGTCACCGCGACGATGGCAGCCCCGAGCAGGATGGCGGATTCTTGCAGGAAATCCATGGTGCTGGCCTTTGACGGTTATGGCTTAAGATTACCTGGAGTGCATTGGGAGCGCACTATCCCCGAAGCGCCCGAGGTAAGAAAGGGTGCGCGAGCCGTCAGGACCAGAGCGGGCGATTTTTATGAGACCGGCCTTGGCCGAGCGTGAAGGACGATGAACGATATATCGATGAGCGGGGTGGGAAGTACCCCGAATAAAGAGGAGTAGAACATGAACACACGGAATCGGCCGGTCGCGGTGATCACCGGCGCCAATCGCGGTTTGGGACGGGAGACCGCTCGGCAATTGGGACAGGCCGGTTACACGGTGATCGTCACCGCGCGAGACGCCGCCAAGGCGGAGGCCGCGGCGGCGCAATTGCGGGCGGAGGCCGTCGCGGCGGTTGCGCATCCGCTGGACGTGACTCGCGAGGAGGACGGCGCGGCCCTGGCCGAATTCATCCGCGAGACCTACGGCGTCTTCGATGCCTTGGTCAACAGCGCGGGCGTGCTGCTGGATTCCAAGGACTCGACCTTCAAGACCTTTCCCAGCGTGTTCGACGTGCCGCTGGAAATCCTGCGCCAATCTTTCGAGACCAATAGCCTGGGTCCGTTGCAGGTCGCGCGCAGCCTCGCGCCGCTGCTGCGCGAGGGCGGACGCATCGTCAATGTCTCGAGCGGCATGGGCCAACTGGCGGAGATGAACGGCGGCTGGCCCGGCTATCGTATGTCGAAGACCGCGCTCAATGCGGTGACCCGTATGCTGGCCGAGGAATTGGCGCCGCGCAAAATCAAGGTGAACTCGGTGTGCCCGGGCTGGGTGCGCACCGACATGGGCGGTCCAAACGCCGAACGCACGGTGGCGGAGGGCGCCGCGACCATCGTCTGGCTGGCGCAACTGCCCGCCGACGGACCGAGCGGCTTTTTCTTCCGCGACAAGAAAAAGATTCCATGGTGAGTGGAAAAGTATCGGGCGTTAAACCCGCTCAAAGTTCAGTGAGATTGAATCGCTTTCAAGCGAAGAGAGGCCCGCGGCGCGGATGGAATGTGATCTTCAATGGTGTGCGTCGTAAAGGCCTTCCGCCGCGATAATTAGCTTCTATTCAAACGCGCGGCGGCAAACCCGCTTCCGATCCGCGCACGCCGGGGGACTCGGATCGGCGTTCATTCGTCGAGCAGCCGGGTCGGCAGGCCGTCGATGCTGGTCTGATTCTTTTCCCGCCAATAGTCGGTGATACCTTGCGGCCCTTTTTTCTCGGCCCAGCGCAGCAGGGTGGCGCGTTCGCCGGCGTAGGCGTAGAGCGGCACGCCGTAGCCGCAGGAGGTCTGCGCCGATTCCAGCGTCATCACCATGATTTGCCGCGCGCCCGCCAGCGCGGGAAAGTGCCGGGACCAGGCCGGCCACTCGTCGTCGCGCGGCCGCACCACCCGGCCTTGCCCGTAAAGGCGCAGGATCAACGGCTGATTGTCGAAGCTGCAAAACATCAGTGTGAGGCGGCCGTCGGCGCGGAGATGGGCGGCGGTCTCGTTGCCGCTGCCGGTGACGTCGAGATAGGCCACCGTTTTGTCGTCGAGACAGCGCAGGCTGTCCATGCCTTTGGGCGAGAGGTTGATGCGCCCCTCGCCGGTGGCGGTGGCGGTGAAATAGAGGTGTTGCCGCGCGATGAAGTCGCGCAGCTCGTCGTTCAATACGGAATAAAACTTGGCCATGACGAGGAAACGTGTCCGATTGATCCTCCGCTTATCTTGGCGGACGCCCGCGGCGCTGTCCAATTTCCCGCAGCGCGGCCGTCGCTGAGGTTGTGTTTCGTCCATTCAGGAACAGAACTCTTCCCGCCTGACGCGCTGGTTTTAAAGGAGGTCGTAAAAAAGGGTGTGCTTCGTCTACTCAGGCACAGAAATCTCGCCTCCTTGTATAAGGAGGGGTGCCCCGCAGGGGCGGGGTGGTTGATACGCGAGCGATGAAACAGTTTGCCCTTTCATCGCAGAGCGAATATTCCATTCATTGCCCAGTGCGACTCCGAGCTGCCGCCGGTTATGGTCCCCGCGTGGGATTTACATCCCCGTGACGGTGAAGCGGCCGACCAGATTTTGTAATTGTATGGCCAGGCGCGCCAACTCGTCGCTGGCGCCGGTAGTTTGCTCGGCGCTGGCCGCGGTTTGCTCGGCGACATCGCGGATGCGGGTGATGCTGCGGTTCATGTCTTCGGTGGTGACGCGTTGCTGCTCGGCCGCGGTGGCGATCTGGATATTCATCCGGTTGATGATGGTGACGGCTTCGGTGATGACGTCGATGGCGCCGGCCGCGGCGCGGGCCTGTTCCACGCTGGTTTGGGCGTGTTGCCGGCTCTCTTCCATGACCTGGACCGCTTCGCGCGCGCCGCCCTGCAATGTGACGATCATGTCCTGAATTTCGCGGGTGGATTGTTGGGTGCGGCCGGCCAGGGTGCGCACTTCATCGGCGACCACCGCGAAGCCGCGGCCTTGTTCGCCGGCGCGGGCGGCTTCGATAGCGGCGTTCAGCGCCAGCAAATTGGTCTGCTCGGCGATGCCTCGAATGACGTCCAGCACCGAACCGATGTTCTGACTGTCGCTGTCGACGCGTTTGATGACATCGGCGGCCTTCTCGATTTCGCCGGCCAGAAGGGTGATGCCCTGCGAGGTCAAGCCGACTACGCGTCTGCTGTTTTTCGCCTCTTGATCGGCCTGCTCGGCGGCGCCGGCCGCGCCGTTGGTGTTGTTGGCCACTTCCTGCACCGTGGCGGTCATTTCATTCATGGCCGTCGCCACCTGATCGGTCTCCAGGCGCTGGAGATCGACGTTTTCGGCGCTCTCTTTGGAAATGGCGGCCAGTTCTTCCGCGGCGGCCGCCAATTGCGAAGTCGAACCGTTGATTTGTTGAATCAGCATTTCGAACTGCGCGTTCATGGCATTGAAGGCGGCGCCGATCTCGCTCAGTTCGTCGCGGCCGTTGAGTTTGACACGGCTGGTGAGATCGCCGTCGGCGAAACGGCGGGTGGCGTCGCCGATGGTTTTGAGGTTGCCGATGATCGAATAATAGAGGGCGCTGAACAGGTAAGCGACGATCAGCAACACCAAACCGGCGATGCTTGCCGTCGTCAGCATTTTTTGGCGGTCGGCGTCGATACGGTCGTTTAAGATTTTGTCGAAGACGAGGGTGGCTCTGCCGTATAGCGCATAGGTTGCGCCGATGGCGGTGGTCGCGGTATCGAAGACGGCTTTGCTGTCGATGGCGGTTGCTTCGGTCTGCAACAGGCGATCGTTGATCATTTTCTTGAACTGGCTGACCGCGTCGTTGCTTTTTTGCACGCTATCGCGCAAGGATGCGGTTACTTCGGCATTTTCAGCGCCGGCGGTTTTTAGATTTCTGTTCAGGTCCTCATTCAGTTTATTTATCCTGCCCACCAGCGCGGTGAGTGTGATGGCGTCTTCCCGGTCGAGGCTTCCGGCCGCGGCGGCCCCGGCGCTCAGGGCCCGGGCTTGTCCCATGTCTTCGGCCAATTGCGGCAAAATATTGGTTAGCGTGTCGCCCAGGTAATAACCGTCGAGCCGGGGATCCAGGGTGATTTCCGAACTGTCGGTGATGTGATGGGCCAATTCGATAAAGCCGTCAATGAGGTCGGTGTGCGCCTTGAAGCTGTCCTCACGCGCCATGGTCATCGATTCGGATTTGATGCGCCGCCATTGTTGCTGGAGGGTTTGCAGACGATCCGCGGTCTTCAAGGCGGCGCCTTCCCGCTGGTCGATCCGCTGCAAGGCCGCCAGATGCTTCTCCACCTCGTCGCGTTTTTGCAGGATGCGATCATGAAAACCCTGGTCGCCATGCAAATAGGAATGGGTCATCCCGCGGTGTTGCTGGATATGTTCAATCGGCGGGCCGAGGGCATCGATGTACGCCAATCCGCGCCGCTCGTTTTCCCAGGTATTGATTTTATTTTTCAACTCGCCGACCACGAAGGCGCTCAGGCCGAGCAAACACAGAAAAACCAGCAGAAAAATCAATCCGAACTTGAAGGGATAACGCAGGTGTTCCATCAGCCGGATCGCCGGCGCGAGTACTGCGTTCATAAGACGTGCTCCTTAAATGCAGAGGAAGGATGTCCGTAAGTCGAAACGTCACGAGGCAGGTAACGTCCTCTTCGCGGGCTAGCTTTAGCCTAGGCACCTGGTTTTTTATGGAGTAATGGGGACTTGCGTGACAAGGCCGGCGAAAGCAAGGCCCTGATCGATTCCGACACACTTGAACCTGATTCCATTACCATGAGTCTTTTTCGGCAGCGATGACCTCATGCGGCAACCGGCCTCTGATTTATTTGATATTTACGCCAAGGCGGTGGCCGCCGTGCACGGCGCGGCCTGCGTGGAACACTGCCTGGCGGCGCGGCCGTGGCGCGGCGCGGTCCACGTCGTGGCGGTCGGCAAAGCGGCGGCGGCCATGTTGGCGGGTGCGCAGGCCGCCTTGGGACCCTCTTTGCACGCCGCGTTGCTGATCACCAAACCCGGTCACACGGCGCCGGAAACGGCACGCGATGCGCGGGTGACGGTAATAGAGGCCGGCCATCCGCTGCCGGATCAACGCAGTCTCGCCGCCGGCGCGGCCTTGTTGAATTTCATCGCCCAGACGCCGCCGGCCACGCCGCTCTTGTTCCTGATCTCCGGCGGCGCCTCGAGTCTGGTCGAGGTGTTGCCGCCGGGCGTGAGCCTCGCCGATCTGCGGCGGGTCAATCACTGGCTGCTGGGCAGCGGCCTCGCTATCCATGCCATGAACGCGCTGCGCAAACGGCTGTCCTGTATCAAAGGCGGACGGCTGGTGACGCATTTACAAGGCCGGCCGGTCTTGCAATTGCTGATCTCCGACGTGGCCGGCGACGCGCCGGCGGACATCGGTTCCGGTTTGTTGGCGCCGCCGGAGAACGCCGAACCGGCGCCGGCGGATCCGCCCGAATGGCTGCGCGAGTTGTTGCATCGCGCACCGCCCCCGCCGCCCGCGGACGCCGCGTGTTTCAACTCGATTGAGACTCGGATCATCGCCAATCTCGACCAGGCGCTGACGGCGGCGGCGCAGGCGGCGCGGGAACGCGGCTATGCGGTACACGCGCATGCCGACGGTTTGCGGGGCGACGCGGCGGCGCAAGGGCGGCGGCTCGCCGCTGAATTGCTGCAAGGGCCGGCGGGCGTGCATATCTGGGGCGGCGAGACCACGGTGGTGTTGCCGCCGCGCCCGGGGCGCGGCGGGCGCAATCAGCATCTCGCCCTCGCGGCGGCGCTGACATTGGCCGGGCATGATAAGGTGTGGCTGTTGGCGGCGGGCAGCGACGGCAGCGACGGCGACGGCGAGGACGCGGGGGCTTTGGTCGATGGCGGCACCCTCGCGCGCGGTGAACTGGCGGGGTTGGATGCGGCCGAGTGTCTGCGGCGCGCCGACGCGGGGACCTTTCTCGAGGCCAGCGGCGATCTGATCAACACCGGCCCGACCGGGACCAATGTGATGGATCTGGTGATCGGGTTGAAGGAATGACGGCCCGATCATTTTAAGCGATGCGGGTTAAGCGATGCGGGCCGCCAAGGCGGCGAGTGCCGGTTCTTCTCATTTCGAAATAGTTTCTCGGCGAGTTTGGCGTCTTGGCGGTTGACCGCCGGCGGCGCTGTAACGCGGCAAATACCAAATAGAGGTCAAGGTGCAAAGTTTATTTGACGGTGCCGCGGCGTGTATCGCCGAGTGCGACGCGGCGGAGAAGGCGCGCCTGAGCCGTGAAACCGCGGCACGCTGGCGCGCGGGCGAATTGGATTTGACACAGGACGCGCCGCCCGCGCCCATCGGCGAGCCGGGGCGGCCGGCGCGACCCGCGCTGGTGGCGCCGCGCGATCTGGCGCGCCGCACACTCACGACGCTGGAAGGGCGCGTGGCCTTGATCCACGCCGTCGCCCATATCGAGTTCAACGCCATCAATCTCGCCTGGGACGCGGTGTATCGTTTTCGCGGCATGCCGCCGCAATTCTACGCGGACTGGACGCGGGTGGCCGACGAAGAGGCGTATCACTACACCCTGCTGCACGGACGTCTGCGGCGGCTCGGTTATGACTACGGCGACTTCCCCGCCCACGACGGCCTGTGGCTCACGGCGCGCGAGACGGCCCACGACGTGCTGGTGCGCATGGCGCTGGTGCCGCGGGTGCTCGAGGCGCGCGGGCTGGACGTGACGCCGGGCATCATGGAACGGTTGCGCGGCGCGGGGGACGAAGAGACCGTGGCTTTGCTGGAAATCATTTTGCGCGACGAGATCGGTCATGTCGAAATCGGTTCGCGCTGGTTCCGCTGGCTTTGTGTACAACGCGGCCTCGCGCCGGAACCGACGTTCCAAACACTGATCGGACAATATTTGAAGGGCGGGATCAGAGGCCCGTTTCATCGCGCGGCGCGTTTACAGGCCGGTTTCAGCGAAGAGGAATTGAGCGCGCTCGAGCAGCTCGATAAAGCGCCGTGACGGTGCCGGGAAGCGGTTCGAACTTGAGTCTTTCTTTCGGCGTGGGCCGCGCCGCGATGCAGGACATGGCGGCGGCGCGGCCGCCGATGCGGGAGCCGCTCACGGCAGTGTGTCGTTGCCCAGGTCCCGTTCCGCCGCCAGCACCTGCGGCAGCATGGTGAGCACGCTGTCGGCGTTGAGTGAAATCGACTCGATGCCGCGGCTCACCAGCCAGCGGGTGATCTCGGGATAGTCCGAGGGTGCTTGGCCGCAGATGCCGATGTATTTGCCCCGCGCGCGACAGGCCTTGATCGCCATCTCCATGAGTTTCAGCACGGCGCCGTTGCGTTCGTCGAAGCCGGTGACGATGCCGGAGTCGCGGTCCACGCCGAGGGTGAGCTGGGTGAGGTCGTTGGAGCCGATGGAGAAACCGTCGAACAGCGTTAGGAACTCGTCGGCGAGCAAGGCATTGGCGGGGATCTCGCACATCATGAAAATCTTCAAGCCCTGTTCGCCGCGGCAGAGGCCGTGTTGCGCCATCAAATCCAAAACCTGCCGCGCCTCGCCCACGCTGCGCACGAAGGGGATCATCAGCGCGACGTTGTCGAGTCCCATCGTTTCACGCACCTGTTTCATCGCCGCGCATTCCATGGCGAAGCATTCGGCGAAGCTCGCGGCCGGATAACGCGAGGCGCCGCGGAAGCCGATCATGGGATTCTCTTCCTTGGGCTCGTACGCCTCGCCGCCGAGCAGCGCCGCGTATTCGTTGGACTTGAAGTCGCTCAAACGCACGATTACCGGCTTGGGGTAAAACGCCGCGGCGATGGTGCCGACGCCCTCGGCGAGGCGGTCGATATAAAACGTCCGCGGATCGGGATAACCGGCGATCAGCGGGTCGATCCGTTCGCGCAGCGCGGGCGCGAGCCGATCGTACTCGAGCAGCGCGCGCGGATGGATGCGGATGCTGTTGTTGATGATGAATTCCAGCCGCGCGAGGCCGACGCCGTCGTTGGGCAGCTGGCAGACCTCGAAGGCGGTCTGCGGATTGCCGACGTTGATCATGATGTGGGTGTCGGGCCGCGGCAATGCCGACAGGTCCGCCGTTTGCTTGCGAAAGGGCAGTGTGCCTTGATACACGTAACCGTCGTCGCCCTCGGCGCAGGACACGGTCACCGCGCCGCCCGAGGCGATGCGCTGGGTGGCGTCGCCGCAGCCGACGATGGCGGGGATGCCGAGTTCGCGCGCGACGATGGCGGCGTGACAGGTGCGGCCGCCGCGATTGGTGACGATGGCCGCGGCGATCTTCATCACCGGTTCCCAGTCGGGGTCGGTGATGTCGGTGATCAACACCTCGCCGGGCTCGAGTTCCCCCATGTCCTTGGCTTCGAGTATCACGCGCGCGGTGCCGGCGGCGATCTTCTGGCCCACGCTCTTGCCGGTGGCGAGCAGCGGGCCGCGCTGTTCGAGGCGATAAGTTTCGAGCGCATGAGAGGCCTTGCCGGCGTGCACGGTCTCCGGCCGCGCCTGCAGGATGAAGAGTTCATTGCTCTCACCGTCCTTCGCCCACTCGATGTCCATGGGCATGGGGCGGCCAGCC
Source organism: uncultured Gammaproteobacteria bacterium (assembly GCA_963729605.1). Classification (GTDB taxonomy): domain Bacteria; phylum Pseudomonadota; class Gammaproteobacteria; order DRLM01; family DRLM01; genus CAKKSB01. The sequence goes on from CAVSNY010000007.1 coordinate 1,081,475, forward strand.
TGTTTGGAATAATGTTGCTCGATCGCCACCGCGTACCGCGCGAGTTGCAGCACCTCGTCGTCAGTGAGCGCGAAACGTTCACGCTCTTCTTTTTTCACCGGGATATTGCGGGTGGAGACGCCGGCCATGGCGTCGGCGGCGTAGACGAGTTTGCGTTCCTTGCTGCCGAGCTGGCGTTTGAGGATGGGGCGATGGCCCGAGGCGAGCGTGGTCTTGAACACGTAGAATTCGTCGGGGTTGACGCTGCCCTGCACCACGTTTTCGCCGAGGCCGTAGGCGGCGTTGATGAACACCACGTCGCGGAAACCGGTCTCGGTGTCGAGCGTGAACATCACGCCGGCCGCGCCGAGGTCGGCGCGCACCATCTTCTGCACGCCGATGGAGAGCGCGACGCTCATATGATCGAAGCCCTGATCGACGCGATACGAAATCGCGCGGTCGGTGAACAGCGAGGCGAACACGCGTTTGCAGGTCGCCAATAGATTAGCGGTGCCGCGGATGTTGAGATAGGTCTCCTGCTGACCCGCGAACGACGCGGTGGGCAGATCCTCGGCGGTGGCGGAGGAACGCACGGCCACGTCGGGGCTCGCGTCGTATTCGGCGGCGAGTTCTTTATAACCGGCGCGGATATCGGCGGCGAGGTCGTCGGGGATGTCGCCGCGCATGATCCACTGGCGGATCTTGGCGCCGGTGACGGCGAGGGCGCGCACGTCGCGGGTGTCGAGATCTAGCAGCGCATCGTGGATGCGCTGGTCGAGGTGATTGTGCGCGAGATAATGGCGATAGGCGGCGGCGGTGGTGGCGAAGCCGTTGGGGACCCGCACGCCCTCGGCGGCGAGGTTGCGGTAGAGTTCGCCCAGCGAGGCGTTCTTGCCGCCGACCACTCCCACATCGCCGACGCCGAGTTCGTTGAAGCGGCGAATGTATGACATGGTTTTACCTCGCGGTTAGGTGATGACCGTCGGCGCGTCCCGGCCGGTGCGCCGGCGGATGCCGGCGATCCGTTCGGCGATGGCCAGCAACTCCGCCACCGCCGTCTGGGTGTCCTGCTGATGCGCGCTGCGTTCGCGTACGTAACGTTCGACGTAGAGCCGCAAGGTGGCGCCCTCGGTGCCGGTGCCCGATAGGCGGAAGACGATGCGCGCGCCGTCTTGAAAGAGGATGCGCAGGCCCTGGCCGCCGCTCACGCTGTGATCGACCGGGTCGGTGTAGCTGAAGTCGTCGGCCGCCGCCACGCTGTAGGCGCCGAAGTTTTCGCCGGGCAGGGTGGCCAGCCGCGCGCGCAGGGCGTTCATCAATTCTTGCGCGGCGGCGGCATCCACGGCTTCGTAATCATGGCGCGAATAGAAGTTGCGCCCGTAAACGGCCCAGTGCTGGCGGACGATTTCTTCTACCGACTCGCGCCGCACCGCGAGCAGGTTGAGCCAGAACAGCACCGCCCACAGCCCGTCTTTTTCCCGCACGTGATTGGAGCCGGTGCCGAAGCTCTCTTCGCCGCAGAGGGTCACCTTGCCGGCGTCCATCAGATTGCCGAAGAATTTCCAGCCGGTCGGTGTCTCGAAACAGGGGATGCCCATCGCGGCGGCCACTCGGTCCACCGCCGCGCTGGTGGGCATGGAACGGGCCACGCCGGCGACGCCGTCGGCGTAACCGGGGATCAGGGTGGCATTGGCGGTGAGGATGGCGAGGCTGTCGCTCGGCGTGACGAAGAAATGCGAACCGAGAATCATGTTGCGGTCGCCGTCGCCGTCGGAGGCGGCGCCGAAATCCGGCGCATTGGGACGGTTCATGATCGCCACCAGCTCGCCGGCGTAGGTGAGATTGGGGTCGGGGTGGTCGCCGCCGAAATCTTCCAGCGGCGTGCCGCGCATCACCGTGCCGGGCGGCGCGCCGAGGCGGTCTTCAAGGATGGCGCGGGCGTAGGGGCCGGTCACCGCGTTCATGGCGTCGAAGTGCATGTGAAACAGCCCGGAGTTGAAAAGGGCGTGGATGCGGTTGAAATCGAACAGCGCTTCCATTAGCCGGGCGTAATCGGCGACGGGGTCGATGACCGCGACGCCCATCCCGCCCAGCGTGTATTCGCCGCGGCGGTCGAGCGGCACGTCGGGGGCGTCGACGATCAGATAGCGGGTGAGCGCGCGGCTGCGTTGATAAATCGCCTCGGTGATTTTCTCCGGCGCGGGGCCGCCATTGGCGACGTTGTATTTCACGCCGAAGTCGCCATCGGGGCCGCCGGGGTTGTGGCTGGCGGAGAGGATGATGCCGCCGAAGGCCTGATACTTGCGGATCACGCAGGAGGCGGCGGGGGTGGAGAGGATGCCGTCCTGGCCGACCAGCACCCGGCCCACGCCGTTGGCCGCCGCCATTTTCAGAATAGTTTGGATCGCCGCGCGGTTGTAATAGCGGCCGTCGCCGCCCACCACCAGGGTGCCGCCCGCGTAATCGGCCAAGGCGTCGAAGGTGGCCTGGATGAAGTTTTCCAGGTAATGCGGCTGTTGAAAGACGCCGACTTTCTTGCGCAGCCCGGAGGTGCCGGGGCGTTGATCGCCGAAAGGCGAGGTGATGACCGTGCGGATGTCCATGGCGGGCGCCTCTCGATATTATTTAACGACTCGGGCGGGGACCGGCGCGGACTTGAAATCCACGGCGGCCATCCCCACCTCTTTTGCTCACTTTAGCACTTCAGTATCGCGAATACACCGGTTAAAAAAGGGAGGCAGCCATGACTGTAGCCGCGCACAGGGAGACCTTGGATTTTCAGGCCGAGGTCCGGCAGTTGCTCAAACTGATGATCCACTCTCTTTACTCCAACAAAGAGATTTTTCTGCGGGAGCTGATCTCCAACTCGTCGGACGCCTGCGACAAGCTGCGCTTCGAGGCCCTCGGCGACGAGGCTTTGTATGAAGGCGACAGCGATCTCAAGATACGCGTGTCCTTCGACAAAGAGGCGCGTACCGTCACGGTGTCGGACAACGGCATCGGCATGAGCCGCAACGAGGTGATGGAAAACCTCGGCACCATCGCCAAATCGGGGACGCGGCAATTCCTCGAATCCCTTACCGGCGACAACGCCAAGGACACCCGGCTGATCGGCCAGTTCGGCGTGGGTTTTTATTCGGGTTTCATCGTCGCCGACAAGATCACCGTGCTCACCCGCCGCGCCGGCCTGGGCGCGGAGCACGGGGTGCGCTGGGAGTCGGACGGCGAAGGCAGTTACGGTATCGAGACCGTGGAAAAGCCGACCCGCGGCACCGAGGTGATTTTGCATTTGCGCGAAGGCGAGGATGAGTTTCTCGACGACTTCCGTTTGCGCGCCATCATCCGCAAATATTCCGACCACATCGCCTTGCCGGTGGTGATGAAGACTAAAGGCAAGGACGGGGCCGACGGCGAGGATGAAACCGTCAACCACGCCTCGGCGCTGTGGGCGCGCTCCAAAAAAGAAATCAGCGAGGATGAATACAAGGAATTTTACAAACATGTCGCCCATGATTTCGAAGACCCGCTGGCCTACGTGCATTCCCAGGTGGAGGGGCGGCAGTCCTACACGACTTTATTTTACGTGCCGCAGCGCGCGTCCTTCGATTTGTGGGACCGCGACAAGCGCCACGGCGTGAAACTCTACGTGCGGCGGGTGTTCATCATGGACGCCGCCGAGCAATTGCTGCCCAATTATTTGCGTTTCGTGCGCGGCGTGGTGGACTCCGACGATCTGCCGCTCAACGTCTCCCGCGAAATTCTCCAGCATAACCGCAACGTCGAGGCGATCCGCTCCGGCTCGGTGAAGAAGATACTCGGTCTGCTGGAAGACCTCGCGAAAAACGAGCCGGAGAAATACCGGACCTTTTGGGGCGAGTTCGGCCGGGTGCTCAAGGAAGGGCCGGGCGAGGATTTCGCCAACCGCGAGCGCATCGCCAAGCTGCTGCGGTTCGCCTCGACCCATAACGGGGATAATGCCGAAACCGTAGCGCTCGACGACTATATCTCGCGTATGAAAGAAGGCCAGGAGAAGATCTACTACATCAGCGGCGAGAGTTACGCCGCGGCCAAGAACAGCCCGCATTTGGAGGTGTTCCGCCGCGAAGGCATCGAAGTGTTGTTGTTCTCCGACCGCATCGACGAATGGTTGATGTCCCACCTCAGCGAGTTCGAGGGCAAGCACTTTCAATCGGTGGCCAAGGGCAGTCTGGATTTGGGCAAGCTCGGCAACGAGTCGGCCGCCGAGGAGATCAAAAAGGCAGAAACGGAATTTAAAGACGTGCTGGCCCGCGTCAAGGAGGCCTTGGGCGATAAAGTGCAGGAAGTGCGCATCAGCCAGCGCCTCACCAACTCGCCGTCGTGCCTGGTGCGCGAGGAGCACGACATGGGCGCCGGTCTGCGCCGTATGTTGAAATCGGCGGGGCACGACGTGCCGGATGTCAAGCCTATTTTGGAAATCAACGCCGGCCATCCGCTGGTGGCGCGTCTGCAAAAAGAGCACAACGAACGGCGCTTCGGCGACTGGGCCGGCATCTTGTTCGATCAAGCGACCTTGGCCGAAGGCGGGCAGGTTGAAGACCCCGCCGCGTTCGTGGCGCGCTTGAACGATTTGCTGTTGCTTCTGCCGGAATAGTTCGGCACAATCCGGTTCGGACGGGAATGATAGGGACGTCCAAATAACAGGGAAAGGGCGGCGGTATTCTTAAGGGGGTGCCGCCGCTTTTTCATTTTCAAGGCGGATGATTCGCCCTCGTGGCACACCTGTTTTGTGACCGTTTCGTGAAGGTCATGTTCTCGCCTCCGTGCATCTCGCGGCTGAACCGCGTCTTTCCCGCCGAGTGGTCAAATTCATCGAACGCGTCGGCAATCGTTTTCCCGAGCTGAGCACTCGGTTTTTCGGCGCGGCGGCGCCTTCCCCCCGAAGTGGCCGGTCTCACCGCGAGCGCCGATTGGTGAACAAGAATCTGCCGTCGATTTGCTTATGGCGAATGATTTGCGGTCCCGCCGGTTGATGGTGCCGCCGTTTAGCGGGGAATTCGCGGCCGCCGGTTTGGCACGTCGGCGGATTCCCCTTGAGGTGGCTGCTTGATTTATCCCTCCCTATAAAAACCGCCAGTCGGGCCGTTGTAATCTGCCATAGACGTTTAAAATTCCCCGCGGCTTGCCGCAGGGGGCAAGGCGATGGAGGATGCTCTCTTCGGGGATTCATTCCCCATGCGCAGTCAGACCCATTTGGTTTTAAGGACGCCCTCAATAATTCCATCCTGGAATTCTCAGGGTAAGGAAAGTGAAAAATGCCATTTTCGCTTTCCTTTATTTTCATGTCTAACCGCCATTGAAAATGGCGGCGCCTCCGTGTGCCGCGGGAATATGTGAATAAATCAGAGATTCTTTTTTAAAGCGGCCGGCCGATGAAGGAATCTAATGGGTGGCAGGTTCGGCCCGCGTTCAGCGCGTTTTTCCCGGTCTTAACTTCCATTGAGCCGCTTTCAATGAATTCCCGCTCCCGCCGGGCCGGTGGAGGCGTCAGGGCGTGCTTGGCCCCCGTTCAAGATTTTCCGGGTCCGACCGATTTAATAAGCAAGCGGCAGGAGGCCCGGTTTGGTCCGTTCGCTCGCGGTTGTCGGTACCAATCCATTTATAAAATTGGGACGAAGATCACAGTGGCCGGCCGAGTCAAGCTCTAGCATGGGAGCGGCTTGGATAATAAACCGCCTGTCGTGGCTGACAAGTATGGGTGATGCAAATGCAACGCGGATTCAGTTTAGTAGAACTCATGATCACCATCGCCGTTTCCGCCATCATCATGACCATGGCGGTGCCTTCCTTCAGCAATATGGTGCTGAATGGCCGTTTGACATCCAGCAGCGAGGAATTGGTGAAAGGCTTGCAGCTGACCCGCAGCGAGGCGATGCGGCGCGGCATGGTGGCCACCATCTGCGCCAGTAACGGCGGCACGTCCTGCAACGGCACTTCCTGGAATCAGGGCTGGATCGTGTGGGTGGACGTGAACGGAGATAACGCCGTGGCGGCCGGTGAGATACAGCGCGTGTTCGGCGCGTTGGCGGCCACCCAACAACTCACCAATGTCGAGAATGTTCTCACTATCAGTTATGCGGCCAATGGTTTCTTGAATGGGGTCGCCCCCGGTGCTCTGCGCAGTTTTGCCGTGTGTGATGAACGGGTCGGCGAAACGGGCCGCAGCGTGGTGGTGCGGGCCTTCGGTCACATCAGCACTACCTCCACGGTTTGCGGTTGAACAGGCCATGAATAAACCTATATCCCCTTCCCTCCAACCTTGGCGTTTCTCCCGCGGCTCGTCGCTCATGGAGGTGCTGATTACCGTGCTGGTGATGGCGATCGGTTTGCTGGGGGTGGCGCAGATGCAGATCAGCGGTGTGCGTAATCAAAGCGACGCCTTTCAACGCAGCATCGCCATTCAACAGGTCACCGACATGGCGGAGCGCATGCGCGCCAATGTTCCTGGCGTCGCCAATTACGTCACCGCCAACGCCGCGGGCACCAACCCCGGTTGCATTACGGCGGGCTGCACGCCGCAGCAAGTGGCCCAGTTCGATGTCTACACCTGGGTCACCGACAACGGACAATTGTTGCCGAACGCCGTCAGCACGGTGACCGCCGCCGACGCCAGCGGCAGATACACGATCACTTTGGCCTGGACGCGCCGCGACGGCAGCAATGATCAAGTTTCCATGACGTGGTCGCCATGAATAATCTGAGAATAAACACTTCAGGTAAACACCAGCGCGGTTTGACGCTGATCGAATTGATGATCGGCCTCACCTTGGGTTTATTGATGACCGGTTTAATCATTCAGATTTTTCTGTCGAACCGGCAGATTCACCGCTTCGGCGAGGCGATGTCGTTGCTGCAGGAGCAAGGCCGCTTCGCGATGAAAGTGATGAGCGATGATGCGCAAATGGCCGGTTTTCGCGCCGTCATCGTCGGAGCAAACCCCGTGCAGAACTTAACTTCCGCTTTGCCCAACCGCTTGCAGGGCGCTAATAACAGCGGTGTCAATAACAGCGATTCCTTCACCGTGCGTTATGAAAGCGCCAATCCCCGTGATTGCACCGGCGCGGTGGTGGCCAGCCCGGTAATCAATACCTACAGCGTGGCGACCGTCGACGGTCAGTCGGTGCTCACCTGTAACGGCATTCAGCTCATGGATGGCGTGGAGGCTATGCAGGTGCTTTATGGCGAGGATACCGACGCCGACGGGGCGGCCAATCGCTATGTATCGGTCATTCCGGCAAACGTGCTCAATGTGGTGAGCATGCGCATCTCAATACTTATCAGAAGCAGCGAGAGCGTCTCACCGGACACCGCCGCCCGCACGTACGCTGTGCTGGATCAGCAGTACGGTCCTTTCAACGACAGCCGCCTGCGGCGGGTTTATACCACCACTGTGCAACTACGCAATACTGGATTGGCATCATGAATTACCGAATTTTACAGCCGCAACTTCATCGGCAGCGGGGAGCCTCGCTGATCATTGGTTTATTGTTTCTCATCGTACTGACCCTGCTTGGAGTGACGTCCATGAGCAAGGCGGTGATGGAGGAAAAGGTCGCGCATAACCAGCGCGATACCGCCGTCGCGATGGAATCCGCCGAAAGTGGCTTGAAAGATATCGAGACTTGGCTGGATAGCCAACCGGTCAGGCCGCTCACCGTGAGCCTGGGTGGTACTTATGTGAGAGATAACGGTGCGTATAACGGACAAACGGTCAATACCCAGAGTACGACGTGGTGGCAGAACAACGGAGTGCCGTATGGCACGCTGACTACCAACATGACTCCGTTGCCCAATGTGGCCAGTCAGCCGCTGATAGTTACCCAGCAAGTGGCTTGGTCGCCCGATACGCTGACCATGGCCACCAATTATGCGGAACAGGCCGGTGTTGCCTATTACGAGGTCAGCGCCCAGGGCGCGGGTCAAAACGCGGCGACCCGCGTCATTCTGCAAAGTGTTTACGCGAAGCGATTTAACTGAAGAGGTGTGACATGGCCATCCGATTCATCCCCACCTGGCTGACACCGGCCAGCTTCATAGCGGCGAGCGCGATCGTTATCGCCGGATGGTCATTGACCGGGCAGGCCGCCTTGCTCAATCTCGCCACCGCGCCGCTGTACATGGGCACCAACGCCCAGCCCAATATCGTCTTGATCATCGATGATTCCGGAAGCATGGATTGGGAAGTGATCACGCAAGACGCCAACAACGATGGCCGTTTCACCGGTACTCAACCCGACGGCACCAGTCCGTCGGGCAGCGGCAGCGTCAAACATCGCGACGATGATAATAATGGTACGGCGGATTGCAATTTCTCCAGTGGGACGTTTTATGGATATATCTACGGTGTGGATTCGCCTTATAACACTTACTCCAACAGCAGCAGTCATTGCAATACGGCGGATGACCAAGAGTGGCGGTTCCGCAACTCCCAGTTCAATACCCTTTACTTCGATCCCAACCGCACTTACACGCCCTGGGCCGGCGTCGACAGCAGCGGCACTCCCTTCGGCAACATGCCTATCACCGCGGCCCGCTTGAATCCCTATAACGCCTCGTCGGTAACCATCGATCTCACTACCCGCAGCTCTCGCCGCGGAACTTCCAGTTATGGCACCGCCGACCGCGACAACGACGGTCAGCCGGACGGATTCCGTTATTACACCTGGACCGATACCAACGGCAACGGCCGTTTCGATAACGGCGAAGAGACGCAGTTCTTGATCAAAAACGCCAGTGCCGCCGTCAAACAGAATTTCGCCAACTGGTTCAGTTATTATCGCAGCCGCGAATTGGTGGCCAAGGCGGCCTACGGCCGGGTCATCGCCGAAATCAAAAACGTGCGGATGGGTCTGGTGACCATCAATAATAACAACAGCGTCAACCGTGCGATCGCGGTAATGAACGATGATCCCGCCACCGGTAATAAGCGTCTGTTGATGAACGCCTTGTACAGCATCGGCTCCGAAGGCGGCACGCCGTTGCAAACCGCGCTTAACGAGTGTGGAAAATATCTCAGTTGCTTGTCCAACTCGCTGTTTTCCGTTTCCGGTTCCGGTTGTCCCGCGCTGTCCAGCGCGCTGGGCGGCAACTGCCAGCAGAATTACTCGATCATGATGACCGACGGTTTCTACACCGGCACCGCGCCTTCGGTGGGCAATACCGACGGCGATAACAATACCGCCTTTGACGGCGGCGCCTTCGCCGACAGCTATAGCAATACCCTGGCCGACATCGCCATGAAATATTATGAGACCGATATTCAACCCGGACTCGCCAATAACGTGGCGATCGTGCCGGGCTTCGATGAAGCGAGACATCAACACATGGCGACGTATACGGTGAGCTTCGGTCAGCGCGGCACCTTGACCAGCGATCCTCCGGATTATACTTCGCCGTTTGCCTGGCCCAATCCCAGCTTGGGGAATGCGCAGAAGATCGATGATTTGCGCCATGCCGCCTTCAACGGCCGGGGCCTGTATCTCTCGGCCAATGACCCGGATGCGCTGGTAAACGCGCTGCAAGAAGCGGTCGCCGACATCATGGCCCATACCAGCGCGGCGTCGGCCCTGGCCTTCAACACCACCAACCTCACCGCGGGCGCCACCGTTTATCAAGCGCGCTTCGAGAGTTTGTCGTGGACCGGCCAATTGCGTTATCTGCCGGTTTCCTCCACCGGCGTGATCGGCAATCAAACGGTGGATGCGGCGGATTTGCTGCGCACCGCGGTGCCGGGTAACCGGGTCATTATTACCCGCAAGTCCGATACCGGTGCCGGTGTGCCGTTCCGCTGGGCATCGCTGGCCACGGCCCAACAGACTTTGCTCAACGCCAATAGCAGCGGCACCAATGACAGCAAGGGCTCACAACGTCTGGATTATCTGCGCGGGGTGCGTACCGGCGAGGCGAGCAACGGCGGCACTTTCCGTGATCGCACGGGCGTGCTGGGCGATATCATCAATTCCGGCCCTGTTTATGTCGGGATACCTGCCTTCTCTTACTCCTTCAACAACTATGCAAGTTTCCGTACCGCGAATCTCAATCGCACCCCTATGGTTTACGTGGGCGCCAACGATGGCATGTTGCACGGCTTCGACGCCGTCACCGGCGTGGAGCGTATGGCCTATGTGCCCGGCGCGATTTACAACCGTCTGGGCCGTCTGACCGACACCAATTACAGCCACCGCTATTATGTGGACGGCACACCGACCGTGGGCGATGTGTATGTGAACGGGGCCTGGCGCACCATGCTGGTCGGCAGTCTGAACGGCGGCGGCCAGGGCATCTTCGCCCTGGATGTTACCAACCCGGCGGCATTCAGCGAAGCCAATGCCGCGCAAATCGTGAAATGGGAATACAGCGACACCCATGACGTCGACATGGGTTACAGCTATAGTCAGCCGGTGATCGTGCGGCTGGCCGATGGCCGCTGGGCCGCGGTATTCGGCAACGGTTACAACAACACCGAATCCGACGGCCGGGTGAGTACCACCGGCGCGGCGGTGCTGTACGTGGTCGATATGGCCGACGGCAGCTTGATCCGCAAAATCAGCACCGGCGTCGGTACCGCGCAAGACCCCACCGCCACCAGCCGTCCCAATGGACTGGCGACCACCGCGCCGGTCGATGTGAACGGCGACGCCATAGTGGACTATGTCTACGCGGGCGATTTGTTCGGCAATCTCTGGCGCTTCGATTTGAGCAGCGCCAATTCCGCTTCGTGGGCGGTAAGCAACGGTGGTCAGGCGCTGTTCGTCGCGCGTTCCAGCGGCGGCTCGCCGCAGCCTCAGCCGATTACCGTGCGGCCGGTGGTTTCACGGCATCCGACGGATGCCAACAGCTACCTGGTGTATTTCGGTACCGGTAAATATATTGAACAAGGCGATAACGCCACGACCGGCCAGGTAACCCAGTCCTTTTACGCCATTTGGGATCGCAATCTCAGCGGCGCCGGCGCCAGCACCGTGCTGCGCAGCACCTTGCTCCAGCAGCAGATCAGCGGCCAAAGTCCCACCGCCAGCGGCGGCCAGGCGCGAATTACCACGAACAATACCATCGATTGGACTACCCATCGCGGCTGGTATATCGACTTGGTCAACCAAGCGAGCGGCGTCAACGGCGGTGAGCGGCAAGTCACCGAGGCGATATTGCGCGACGGCACGGTGATTTTCAGCACCTTGCTTCCCAATCCCGAAGTCTGCGGCGTGGGCGGCGGCAGTTGGCTGATGATACTCAAGGCCGCCGACGGCGCCCGACTGGATAGCTCGGTGTTGGATTTCAATGGCGACGGGGTGATTGACGATAACGATAAAGTGATGCCGACTTCCAGTGGTTCCGGCAGCACGGCCACCACCACGTCGTGTACCACCAGCACCACCACCAGCAGTACTACCAGCGGCGGGGGGTCCAGCGGAGGATCATCCAGCCGAGGTGGCCGCCGTGGTGGCGGTGGCGGAGGTTGGGGAGGCGGTGATGACACCACCACCACCACGGTCACCACCACTGTTACCCAGTGCACGATCAAAAACACCAGTACGGGCACTACGGTCGGCACCAGTACCAGCACCAATACTTGCACAAGGGTCACGACCAACGGTACGACATCGGCCCCGTCGTGCACGACGACGACCACCACCACGGGCAGCACCGGCGGCGGGGGTGACGGTGGCGGCGGTGGCGTACCGACGGGTAACGCGGTGGTAGGCAGCGGTAGTTATCAAAACAGTCAGGTGTCGGCGGGCCAGATGCTTAATAACTGTAACGGGCAAACCTGTATCGCCAACAACCACACGAGCGGCGAACCCGAGACTAATTCGTTGAATCTGCCCGAGGTGCCGCAAGGCCGGGTTACGTGGCAAAAACTGCAATAGGGAAGCAACAGGAGTCGAGATATGGTGCGTTCATTGGCAGGTTTTCTTTTAGCGGTGATGATGTCAGTCGGCGCGGCGCCGGCTTGGACCGCTCCCCCGGCCTACCCCGAGGAGTTCACCCGTACCGGGACCATGGATGACAAGGGCCAGGACTATGTGGTCATCAATGACCAGCGTTACCTGCTCTCCAAAAACTTGCGGGTGCATACTCCGCAACGTTCCTTTTCGGTCTTGGCCGATGTAAAAGTGGGCGACTTCGTGGGCGCCAATGTCACCGGCGAGGGCGGCGGCAAGCTGGGCGTGGTGGAGGAATTGTGGGTACTCCCCAATCTCCGGCCGGTGCGCTGACGGCCATGCGCGGCGAGACGGCGGGATTTAGTTTGATAGAGTTGATGATCGTGGTGGTGATCGCCGCAATCCTGGCCATGATCGCCTATCCGAGTTATCAAAATAAGGTGTATCAAAGCCGCCGCGCCGATGCCCATGCCATGTTGCTGGACGCGGCCATGCGTCAAGAACGTTTCAATAGCGACAATAATACCTATACCACCAATTTGACATTGTTGGGTTATGCCTCGAATCCGGCGATATCCCCCGATGGTTTTTATAGTGTCGCCGTCGCGGCCGCCGCCGGCGGTATCGCCAATGGCTTTACCTTGACCGCCACCGCGCTGGCGCCGCAGACCGGCGATACCCAGTGCGCCACTATCACCCTCACTTCAACCGGCGTGAAATCTTCCAGTGCCGGGGTGGGCCGATGCTGGTAAATCCGTTTCGGCACTGATGCGGCATACGGCTGTTCGCGGCCGCACTCCTCCTTTTGCCTCCTCATGAAATCACCGCCTCGATGCCGGGATCATTCTTATCTTTTGAAGAGGGAAGCGAGGCAACGGTTTCCCCTTTTCACGCGGAGCCCATATTCCATCAATGACGAAGCGCCATCCTAGTCGCATGCCGTGTCGCGTCCGCCGACGCGGCGGGGTGATATCCGCCGGCTAGCCTTCCTTGCGCCCCCCGACGTTCACGCGTTGGAAACGGGTATCATGTCCGCTGTCCATGTGATGGAGCGTTTTATGTCCCGGCCGGTCACCCCTTTGCTCGCCGCCGATGTGATCATCGAACTCACCGATCGCCCCGGGCGGCCCCTCGTGCTCATCGAACGCAAATACCCGCCCCACGGTTGGGCGATCCCCGGCGGCTTCGTGGAGGTGGGCGAGCGTCTCGAACAGGCGGCGCTGCGCGAGGCCGAGGAGGAGACCAGTCTGCGCGTCACCCTCAAGGTTTTGCTCGGCTGTTATTCGGCGCCGGACCGCGATCCGCGCGGCCACACCGTGACCGCGGTCTACGTCGGCGAGGCGCGCGGTGAACCGCTGGCCCGCGACGACGCCCGGCACCTCGCTTTATTCGCCCTCGATGGTTTGCCCGCGCAACTGGCCTTCGATCATGACCAAGTCCTGCGAGACTACCGGCGTTACCGCGAGAGCGGGGCGGTGGCGCCGCTGCGTCTCGCGTGAGCGCCGCGGCGGGATGGCCAAACCGCCGCGCGATGATTCCTTCCCCCGTTTCGTGCTGGAACGGCTCGACGCGCTGCCCGCGCTCCATGCGCGCGCCATGTTCGGCGGCCATGGCCTGTCTGTGGACGGGCGTTTCTTCGATCTCGTTCGCGCCGCCCTCCTCGTTGGAAAAGGGACGTCATGGCGGCGTGAGCTTTCATCGCAGAGTCATGCTCCAGCCATTGCGAAGCACGACACATCGGCGCTACCCGCGCCTCACGCGCACCGCCGTCTTTGGGTATACTGCTGCGCCATGAACATGGGTCGCGCCGCCGCGCGCTGAAATCGAGGATCAATTGATGAGCCGGTTCGAGGGAGAAGGCGACTATCGCCACGGATCGCCGGAATGCCTGGGCGTATTGCTGACCAATCTGGGTTCCCCCGAGGCGCCCACCGCGGAGGCGGTGCGCCGTTATCTGGCGGAATTTCTGTGGGACCCGCGGGTGGTGGAGATTCCCCGCCCGCTGTGGTGGCTGATCCTGCACGGGGTGGTGTTGCGCACGCGGCCTCAACGCTCGGCCCACGCCTATCAGCGGGTATGGACCGATGAGGGTTCGCCCCTGCTGGTGATCTCGCGCCGCCAGGCGGCGGCTTTACAACCGGTGTTGCAGCAACGCTGCGGCGGTCCGGTGCGGGTGGCGCTGGCCATGCGTTACGGCCAGCCGTCCATCGCCGCCGGTTTGCGGGAGCTGCGCGCCGCCGGCGCGCGCCGCATCATCGTGCTGCCGCTTTATCCGCAATATTCCGGCGCCACCACCGCCTCCACCTTCGATGCGGTGGCCGCGGTGCTGAAGACCTGGCGCTGGGTGCCGGCCCTGCGCTTCGTCAATCATTATCACGACGATCCCGCTTACATCGCCGCCTTGGCGCGCAGCATTCAAGATCACTGGCAGCAACAGGGCCGCGGCGAGCGTTTGTTGTTTTCGTTTCACGGCATGCCCAAACGCACCTTGCTGTTGGGCGATCCCTATCACTGCCAATGCCTCAAGACCGCCCGCCTGGTCGCCGAACGTTTGCAACTGGTACAGGGCGAGTGGCAAGTCACCTTCCAGTCGCGTTTCGGGCGGGCCGAGTGGTTGCAGCCTTACACCGATAAAACCCTGCAAGCCTGGGCCAAGGCCGGCCTGAAACGAGTGGACGTGGTCTGCCCGGGTTTCGCCGCGGACTGTCTCGAGACCTTGGAAGAGATCGCCATGCTGAATAAAGAGGCCTTTTTGGCGGCGGGCGGCGAAAGTTTGCACTATATCCCGGCCCTCAACGATCGCGCCGACCATATGGCGTTTTTGGGAGACCTGGTGCTGCGCAACGCCCAGGGCTGGCCCGAGGCCGATGCGTGGTGGAATGCCGCGCGGCAGGCCGACGAGGCCGAGTCCTGCCGGCGGCGAGCCTTGGCCCTGGGCGCGGAACGCTAGGTGCAAGCGACGAATTTTCACCCGTCTTTCTTATGTTTCATTTGGAAAATGACGATACCTTGTGTGTCATCATCGGCTGTGCTCTGATGTGACGGACAGCCGTCGTCGCCGGCGGAGATTCGGCATTGGACGCGGCGGTTTACCGCCACCCGCAGGCCGGCGCGCCATGCCGCGGCGCGGCCGGACCCGCCGGCAAGCCCGGTTTGACGGTGCTCTAAACCAGGGGGTCGTACTTTAGGCCGGGTGAAAGAGAAAATGGCAGGGACATTGCTTTTGTCATGGGGCCGGATGGCCGTTCAAGGAGGATGAAGGTGTCGGGAAGGATGAAAAGGCGGATCGAGAGAAGGGGAGTTATGAACAATCGTAGTTTTCACCTGTTGTCCGCCGGTTTGATCGTGGTCCTGGGCGGTGTAGTGAGTCCGCTTCTGCAGGCCTCGGTCGATCCTACCCCGGTCCATTCCACCGAAGCCGATGTCCGGCAATCCGAGACTTTTCCTTTTCCCGAGGCCTTGCGCGACCACGTGGCGTTTTGGCGCAGCGTGTTTTCCGAGTGGCGGCAAAGCCAGGTGGCCCTGCACGACATGAACTACCCCGGCATCGTCTATGAAGTCGTCGAGCTGGACGGCAAGGTGGGCGACTCGCTCACCGAGACCCAGCGCGAGCAGATCAAACAACATCGCGAGCGTTGGGAGTCGCGCCTGCAAGGGATCGCCGCCGCCGAGCGGGACGGCACCGAACTCTCCGACCAGGACCGCGATCTGCGCCAGCGCCTGCTCAACGCCGGCGGCGCCACCGCGGTGGCCGAGGCCTATTTGCGGGTACGGAGCCAGCGCGGCGTGCGCGAGCGTTTCCGCCGCGGTTTGGAAATCAGCGGCCGTTACGACGCCGTGTTTCGGCGCGCCTTTCAAGAGGCCGGTTTGCCGGAAGACCTGGCCTATCTGCCCCACGTCGAATCGTCGTTTCAATACCACGCCCGATCCTCGGCGGGCGCGGTGGGCATGTGGCAATTCACCCGCGCGGCCGGCCAGACCTTCATGACAGTGGATAAGGCCGTGGATGAGCGGCTCGATCCGGTGGCGTCGGCGCGCGGCGCGGCGCGTTATCTGAAACACGCCTATCAGCAATTGGGCGACTGGAGTCTGGCGGTCACGTCTTACAATCACGGCATTCAAGGCATGGTGCGGGCCAAGGCCGAGTTCGGCACCGACTTCGGCCGCATCGTCAACGAATACAAGGGTAAAGCCTTCGGCTTCGCCTCGCGGAATTTTTACGCCGAGTTTCTCGCGGTGCGGGAAATCGCCAGCCAGCCGGAGCGTTTCTTCCCCGAGGGCGTGGCCTTCGAAGCGCCCTTGCGCGTCGATCACGTCGTGCTGGACAAGCCGGTGCGCTCCCGCGCGCTTGCCAGCCGTTACGGTGTGGCGCATAGCGAATTGGTGAAGATGAACCCGGCCTGGAACGCGCGCGCCAGACGCGGCGACATGGCGATTCCCGCCGGGGTGATGGTGACTCTGCCGTCCGGCACCTTGCTGGCCGCGGCGGAGCAGAATACCGCCTTATTGGCCGCCGCCACCCGTAAAAATGACGACGCCGCGCCGCGCGAGGCCGCGAGCCGGCAGACCAAACTGCACGTGGTGAAGGCCAACGAAACCTTGTCGGGTATCGCCAAGCGCTACAAGATCGAGGTGGCGGCCTTGCGCGCCTTGAATGAACTGCCGCCCGATCGGGATATGTTGCGGATCGGCCAGAAATTGAAGGTGCATGAAGAAGGGCAAGTCGCCGCGGGAGACGACCCGGTCGTGCATGTGGTGCGCAAGGGGGATACGCCCTGGCTGATCGCGAGCAACTACGGCGTGACCGTGGCGGAGCTGCTGGCCAGCAATCAATTGACCAAACGTTCGGTCATCCGTCCCGGCCAGCGTTTAGGGATACCGGCCAACCGGTGATCGTTTAATCGACAGCTGTCCAAACGTGATGATTTGGCGATGCCGGCGGTGGTTTTGCCGGCACAATGAGATGTGTCTGTAAGGTATGGGACGGCGGGTAAAGCGTAATCGCCATCGGCGAGGGAGCGACAAGATCAAAGGCGGTGCTTCGCACCAGCCGCCGCCCGTCGTGCACGAGCCGATCCCGCCCCCCGACCGCGTTGACGATGGCCCGGCCGCGCCTGCCCCGGACCAAAACGAAATAGTGGCATCGCCCGCCCCCCCCTCTCCCGCCGTTGTCCCGCCGCCCCCGATCGTGCCTTCGCCGCCCAAGTCCCGCCATAAGCCGTTTTTGGCGCCGCCCTCCGTCGCCGAGGTGCGGCGGCGGGGCGGTGGGGCATGGCGCTGGCTGGGGCGCTTGGTGTTCGTCTCGCTGGTGATCGCCGTGGCGGTGTTCGCCGTCAAGGAGATGGACGACTCCACCTTGCAGGCGCGTTATCTCGCCCAACTGGGTAAAGAGGTGAGTTTTCAGGTCGAGCCCGGCCCCGCCCCCGCCGATGAAGTTCGATTCCCGGTTGCCGGCCCTTTCGATGAGCGGCTGGGTTATGTGCGGATCCCGGCATTTTTGGCGGCGCTGACCGAGAAGGGTTACCCGGTCACCGCGCAGGCCCGGATGTCGCCGCGGATGCGGCAATTGGTGGATTGGGGCCTGTTTCCCGCCTACCGCGAAAAAAACCGGGCGGGCCTCACCATCCTCGACCGCCACGGCCAGCCGATCTACGCGGTGGGTTATCCCGGCCAATTGTACGGCGAGTTCGACGATCTCCCGGCCTTGATGGTGAGCGCCTTGCTGTTCATCGAAAACCGCGAACTGCTCGACGCCCCGTCGCCGACCCGCAACCCCGCGGTGGAGTGGGACCGTTTGTTCAAGGCGGTCGGTGAACTGCTGGTGAGCAAGGTGGTGGACGACGGCAGCAATGTCGCGGGCGGCAGCACCCTCGCCACCCAAATGGAAAAATACCGCCACTCCCCCGGCGGTCTCACCCTCTCGCCCAAGGACAAGCTGCGGCAGATGGCCTCGGCCAGCGTGCGCGCCTATCTCGACGGCGAAGACACCCGGGCCTACCGCCGGCAGATCGTCCTCGATTACATCAACTCGGTGCCGCTGGCGGCGCGGGCCGGTTACGGCGAAGTAAACGGTATCGGCGACGGTCTGCTGGTGTGGTACGGGGCCCAACCGGCGGAGACCGATCGGCACTTGCGGCGCCTGGCGGTTGAACCCGATCAAGTGAACGAAACCTCCGCGCTGGCCTATAAACAAGTGTTGAGTCTGTTCCTCGCCCAGCGCCGGCCGTCGTTTTATTTATCGGGGAAACCCGAGCGTTTGGACGGCTTGACCAATCTCTATTTGGATATGCTCGCCGAGGCCGGCTACATCCCGCCGACGCTGCGCGACGCGGCCAAGAAGGTGACGCTGCGTTTCCGGGTCGGCGTCGAGCCGCCGCCGGTGACCTTCACCGCCAGCAAAGCCAACAACGCGGTACGCAGCCGTCTGGCCCAAGTGCTGGACGTACCGCGTTTGTACGACCTGGATCGGCTCGACCTGACGGTGCGGACGACCTTGGACAGTGAATTGCAAGGCACGGTCACCCGGACCTTGCGCTCCCTGAAAGACCCCGCCCCGGCGCATGCCTCGGGTTTATACGGCGAACGTTTGCTGCGCGAGGGTGATGATCTCGCACGCATCGTCTATAGCTTCACCCTGTTGGAACGCACGGCCGCCGGCAATCTGGTGCGGGTGCAGACCGATAATTTCGATCAGCCCTTCGACATCAACGAAGGCGTGAAACTGGATCTCGGCTCCACCGCCAAGCTGCGCACCCTGATCAGCTATCTCAATGTGATAGTCGCCTTGCACGAACGTTACGCGGCGCTCGACCCCGCGGAGCTGGCCAAGGTGGAGATCAGCGCCAACAATCCATTGGCGCGCTGGGCGCTGGATCATCTCCAGACCAGCGAAGACCGCGGCTTGACCGCCATGCTCGAGGCGGCCATGGACAGGACCTATTCCGCGAACCCCGCCGAACAATTTTTCACCGGCGGCGGCCTGCACAGCTTCGAGAATTTCAACCGCGAAGACGACGGCAAGATCGTCACGGTGCGCGAGGCGCTGCGCAATTCGGTGAACCTGGCGTTCATCCGCATGATGCGCGACATCGTGCGTTATTACATGACCGCCGTGCCCGGTTCGTCCGGCAAATTGCTGGAAGACAGCGCCGATGAACGCCGGCCGGTCTATCTGGCGCGCTTCGCCGACCGCGAAGGCAGCCAGTACATGCAGCGTTTCTACCGCAAGTACCAGGGCAAGACGCCGGAGCAGGCCCTGGAGTTGTTGGTGGCGGGGATGCGGGTGACGCCGGCGCGGCTGGCGATGGTGTTCAATTCCGTCACGCCGGTCGCCAGCCTCAACGACTTCACGGCATTTCTGCGCTCCAACCTGCCGGTCACCAATCTGACGGACAAGGACATCGCCGGCTTATTCGCGAAATACACGCCGGACAATTTTTCCTTGCCCGATCGCGGCTACCTCGCGCGCGTACATCCGCTCGAGTTATGGACCGTGGCCTATATGCGCGCCCATCCTGAGGCCAAGATGCAGGAAGTGTTGGACGCCAGCCGCGAACAACGCCAGGAAGTGTATAGCTGGCTGTTCAAGACCCGCCACAAGAATGCCCAGGACAGCCGCATCCGCACCCTGCTGGAGATCGAGGCGTTTCAAGAGATCCATCGCGAATGGAAACGGCTGGGTTATCCCTTCGACAGCCTGGTCGGTTCGTACGCCACCGCCCTCGGCAGTTCGGCGGATCGCCCCGCGGCGCTGGCGGAGCTGATGGGCATCATCGTCAGCGACGGCGTACGTTCGCCCAATGTGCGCATGGAAGAGTTGCATTTCGCCGAGGCGACCCCGTACGAAGCGGTGGCGACGCGGCAAACCGTGGCCGGCGAGCGGGTATTGTCGGCCGAGGTCGCGCAAGTAGTGCGCCGCGCCTTGGCCGACGTGGTGGAGCAGGGCACGGCGCGCCGTCTCAAAAAGGCCTTCACCTTGCCGGACGGCACGGTAGTGACCGCCGGCGGCAAGACCGGCACCGGCGATCATCGTTTCGAGGTCTACGGCAAGGGCGGGCGTTTGATCCAATCGCGGGTGGTGAACCGCACCGCGACCTTCGTATTTTATATCGGCGACCGTTTCTTCGGCACGCTCACCGCCTATGTGCACGGCCCCGAGGCCGCCAACTACCGCTTCACCAGCGGCCTGCCGGTGCAGGTGTTGAAGACCCTCGCGCCGGTGATCACCCCGCTGTTGATCGAGGCGAAGGGCGAAGAGTCGGCTGTGCCATCGGAGGAGGTGCACGCCGTCGAAGCGATGCCGCCGTCATCCGCCGAGCCGGTGGACGACGTGCCGGAGGACGTAGTGAAACCCGCGCTGCAAACGGAAGGTGATCCCACCCTGGAGCTGGATGCGGAACCACCGCTGGAACCCGAGTTGGAACCCAAACTGGAAATGCCCAAGGAATAAGCCGCGGGCGGCATCAAGCATCATGCATTGAGATAAGCCCCCGGCTCTGCCGGGGGACTCAATCAGGCTTCGAATCCATGCGTCGGAGTTTCACCGACGGCGCGGGAGATCCAGCGCCGCTTCATCATCCTCAATCAGGCTTCGCTCCGTGCGTCGTAGTTTCACCCCTTGGGGCTGTTGGGCAAATGGACTGTCAAGCGCCGTGTCAGGGCCCGAAGCGGACGGCGTTTTCACCCGTGCGGCGGTCGATGTTTGAGATTTTATCCCCTCCTTTCATAAGGAGGGGTGGCCCGCAGGGCCGGGGTGGTTTTGCTTTTTTGCCAAGGCGATCGGCGGCGAAGGCCCGGCGTGACATTGATGCAAGTGCGAAGCCGAGTGATTTCTGAACCGCACCACCCACTACGGGGGCACCCCTCCTCCAAAATGGGGAGGGGCATCGCGGGCAACGGTCGTGATGAAGCGGCCTGTGTGTAAAGCGCCTGTAAGGCGCCCGCATTATTAACGGCGCTCAAGTCCCGCCCAAACTCTCCAAGTCGCAACCGGCCGCGTCGCACACCAACACGCTGCCTTGTTCGTACCAATCGCCCAGCACGATGCGGCGCGCCGCGTGGCCGTCCAACTCGAAGTCGTGCACGGCGGGACGGTGGGTGTGGCCGTGGATCAATTGCCGTACGCCATGCCGGCGCATGACGTTCGCCACCGCGTCTTGGTTGACGTCCATGATCGCCTCGGCCTTTTGACTGTTGCGTTCGCGGCTGGCGTCGCGGAACTGGCGCGCCATGGCGATGCGTTGCTCGATGCCCATGGCGAGGAACTGGCGTTGAGTCTCCGGATTGCGCACATGGGCGCGAAATTGCTGATACTCGATGTCGTCGGTGCACAGGGTGTCGCCGTGCATCAGCAGGGTGCGCTCGCCGTTCAAGTCGATCAAGGTGGGATCGGCGATCAAGCGGCAGCCGCTGAGTCGTTCGAAGGTCTCGCCCAATAAAAAATCCCGGTTGCCGTGCAGCACCGAGACCGGCACGCCACTATTGGCGAGCGCGCGGAAATTTTCCAGCACGGGTTGATAGGCGGGATGAATGGCATCGTCGCCCAGCCACACTTCGAACAAATCGCCCAGCACATACAGTGCATGTGCCCGGGCCGCGCGTTCTTGGAGGAAGTCGAGCAGCAACGCGGTGATGGCGGGCCGCTCGGCGCTGAGGTGTAGATCGGAAATGAACAGGGTAGTGCTCATGAACTCATCTTCGCGTCCGGCGGCTGGGATGGTCGATGGATCGATCCGCGTAACCCCGGTCCCGCTGCGATGAACGGGCCGGGATCGCGGTCGGCGATTTTATTTTGCCGCGCCCACCAGGGTGACCTTCTCGATGACCACGTTCTGGCGCGGCGCATCGGAGGGGAAGGGGCCGGCGGAACCGGTGGCGACCTTGGCGATCTTGTCCGCGACGTCCATGCCTTCCACCACGGTGCCGAACACCGTGTAGCCCCAGCCGCGGGGATTGGGCGCGGTGAAGTTCAGAAAATCGTTGTCCACCACGTTGATGAAAAACTGCGCGGTGGCGGAGTGGGGGTCGTTGGTGCGGGCCATGGCGATGGTGCCGCGCTTGTTGACCAGACCATTGTTGGCTTCATTTTCGATGGGCTGATGCGTGGACTTCTGCGTGAAGTCGGCGTTATAGCCGCCGCCCTGCACCATGAAATTGGGGATGACGCGATGAAAAATAGTGCCGTCGTAGTGGCCTTCATTGACGTAACGCAGGAAGTTCTCCACCGACTTGGGCGCCTTGGCGCGGTTCAGTTCGATGACGATGTCGCCCATATTGGTTTGCATGCGCACCCGCGGCTGGTCGGCGGCGGCGCCCGCGCCCTGCGGCACGACACTGAACATAGCGCACAGACCCAGCGCGGCGAAGAGGGGGGTTTTCTTCATGATACGGTCCTTCTTTGAAATGAAAGATATGAAAGCGGATAAGAGCAGCGGCCCATGATAGACGTTTTGGACCCGTTAAGAAAGTTGGCGGGGCCACGCCGCCTTTGAGCTGCGGCCCGCTTTCCGCTACCATGCGCGCCATGAATCAGTCCGCCGTAAAAACCCGTTTCGCCCCCAGCCCGACCGGCTTGATCCACTTGGGCAATGTGCGCACCGCGCTGTTCAACGCCCTTTACGCCCGCCACACCCGGGGGGTGTTTTTGCTGCGCATCGAGGACACCGATCTGGAGCGCAGCCGCGGCGAACACATCCTCGCCCTGATGGAGGACCTGCACTGGTTGGCCCTGGATTGGCAGGAAGGTCCCGAGGCCGACGACACCCACGGCCCCTATGCGCAATCCCAGCGCGGCGAAATTTATCAGCGCTATTTCTCGGTATTGGAAGAGCGGGGTTTGGCCTATCCCTGTTTCTGTTCGCCGCGGGAATTGGAGCTGTCGCGCAAGACCCAGCTGGCCGCCGGCCGCCCGCCGCGTTACGCGGGCACCTGCGCGCGCTTGAACGCCGAGGAGCGGCAAAAGCGTTTGGATAAAGGGCTGCAACCCAACTTGCGATTCCGGGTGCCGGACGGCGACGTGGTCCGCTTCGACGATCTGGTGCGCGGACCGCAGGCCTTCGCCACCGGCGACATCGGCGACTTCGTGATCCGCCGCGCCGACGGCAACGCCGCCTTCTTTTTCAGCAACGCCCTCGATGATGCGCTGATGGAAGTGACGCACGTGCTGCGCGGCGAGGATCATCTCACCAATACCCCGCGGCAGATTTTGCTGCAACAGGCCCTGGGCCTGCACACGCCGCACTACGGCCACATCAGCATGATCGTCGGCGCCGACGGCGCGCCGCTTTCCAAGCGCACCGGCAGCCGCAGCGTGCGCGAGCTGCGCGAGGCCGGTTACCTGCCGCTGGCGGTGGTGAATTATCTGGCGCGGCTCGGCCACCATTACGAGAACAACGCCTATCTCGATCTGGATGGACTGGCCCGCGAGTTTGATCTCGGCAGACTCGGCCGCTCGCCGGCGCGCTACGACCCGACCCAACTCGATTATTATCAGCGCCAGGCGGTGCAGCACGCCGACGCGGACACCTTGTGGCAATGGATGGGCGAGCCGGTGCATGCGTTGGTGCCCGCCGCGCGGCGCGAGGAATTCGTCGCCGCGGTGCGCGGCAATATCGTGCTGCCGGGCGAGGCGCTGCATTGGGCGCGCATTCTTTTCGCGGAGACCCTGGAATTGCAGGACGAGGCGCAGGCGGTGGTGACGCAGGCCGGCGCTCAATTTTTCGCGGCGGCGGTCGCTGCCCTCGAGGCGCATCCCGCCGATTACGCGGCGATGGTCGAACAACTCAAACGCGGCAGCGGCGCCAAGGGCAAGGCCCTGTTCAAACCGCTGCGCGCGGCGCTCACCGGCGAAGTGGACGGGCCGGAGCTGGCGCCGTTGTTGTCATTGATCACCGCCGAGAAGGCACGGGCGCGCTTGGCGTATTGGGCATGATAAATGGAGTGGCTTGGCGCGGCGTAACCCGCCAAGCCGTCGCCGGAGGCGACGCCATGAATGCCATGAGTCACCTGCGGTGACACTGTCGGCGGGTCGCGGCCTTCGGCCTAACCCATCCTACATCGATAAACAATGACACTATGCTGAAAATCCACAACAGCCTCACCAAGCAAAAAGAACCGTTCATGCCGCGCGTGCCCGGCAAGGTCGGCATGTACGTCTGCGGCATGACGGTCTACGACTACTGCCACGTCGGCCACGCGCGGGTGATGGTGGTGTTCGACGTGGTGGCGCGTTATCTCCGCGCCAGCGGTTACGACGTGACCTACGTGCGCAACATCACCGACATCGACGACAAGATCATCAAGCGCGCCGCCGAGAACGGCGAGACCATGGCCGCGCTCACCGAGCGTTTTATCCAAGCCATGCATGAGGACAGCGCGGCGCTCGGCGTGCTGCCGCCCGATCACGAGCCGCGCGCCACGACCTCGATCGACGCGATCATCGATATGATCCAGTGCCTGGTCGAGCGCGGTTACGCCTATCACGCGAAGAACGGCGATGTCTATTACGACGTCAGCCGCTTCGAAAACTACGGCGCGCTGTCCGGCAAGCGCGTCGAAGATTTGCGGGTCGGCGAACGGGTGGCGGTGGACGAGGCCAAGGACGATCCGCTCGACTTCGTGTTATGGAAGAGCGCCAAACCGGGCGAACCGAGTTGGCCATCGCCGTGGGGAGCGGGCCGGCCCGGCTGGCACATCGAATGTTCCGCCATGTCCACTCAATGTTTGGGCGACCACTTCGACATCCACGGCGGCGGCATGGATCTCATGTTCCCGCATCACGAAAACGAGATCGCGCAAAGCGAGGCCGCCACCGGCTGTCACTTCGTCAATTACTGGATGCACAACGGCTTCGTGCAGATCAACGAAGAGAAGATGTCGAAGTCGCTGGGTAATTTCTTCACGGTGCGCGAGGTGCTCAAGCACTTAGATCCAGACGATTCGTTACGTGCTGGTGAAATAATTCGTTATTTCATACTCCAAAGTCACTACCGCAGTCCTTTGAATTACTCAGAGGACAATCTACAGAACGCAAAGAACAGTCTAACTAGGCTTTATAGATCTTTGCATCTCATAGGTGGGCTTTCTCCTAGCACAGATTTCACAGACGTGGAGCATGACTATCTGGCGCGTTTTCGAGCAGCTATGGATGATGACTTCAATACGCCGGAGGCATTGGCAGTCATCGCCAGTCTCGCGAACGAAGTTAACCGCGCAAAGGATGCTAATGACCAAGAGAACGTCTTCAGGATGGTAGGCGCCTTGGTCGAAATGGGGAAATCGCTAGGCTTGCTTCAAAGAAAGCCAAAAGACTTTCTTAAGCTCACGACGATTTCTCGATCATTTAGGTTTACCTGGAATAATGAAATTATAACTTCAGATGCATCGCGGCAAGACAATATTGTTGGGGCGGTGGATGCTCAAGTTAGTGAATTGGTGCTGCTTCGAGAGAAAGCCCGCAAGGAAAAGAACTGGGCCGAGTCCGATCGCATCCGCGACGAGTTGAAGGCCCAAGGCGTGATCTTGGAAGACGGGCCGCAGGGCACGACCTGGCGGCGGGCTTAAACGGTTCGCGCGAGTCATGCCGCCATTTCGTACTCGCGCTTTTATAGCTCCCAGTGCTAGGTGCTTTTTTAGTCGGCGTGTAAGCTTGTTTACATCCTCACTCAGCGTGACGGAACGGCCGGCGACCCCGGCCGTTCGTTTGCGGGCTACTGGTACTGGGTCGCCGTAAAAAATTAAAACGTGATTGACATTGCCGCCGTCCTCACCACCCCGCCCCTGCGGGGCACCCCTCCTCAAAGAGGAGGGGAAAAAGATTTATATCTCCCGCGCTGGGCGGGGCTGAAGCGGCCGTTGACCGCTTCCTCAAAGAGGAGGGGAAAAGATTTATATTTCCCCTCCTTCGCGCTGGGCGGGGCTGAAGCGGCCGTTGACCGCCTCCTCAAAGAGGAAGGGAAAAAGATTTATATTTCCCCTCCTTTCCAAGGAGGGGTGGACGCGAAGCGGACGGGGTGGTTACGCCTTTCCAAGGAGGGGTGGACGCGAAGCGGACGGGGTGGTTACGTCTTTCCAAGGAGGGAAGGATCTATGTATGGTGGGCAGGGTGGTGACTTTTTGCAGGCGGGATGCGATAGATCGACGGCATCTTGATTCCCCGCGTGAGCTTGGATAACGCGGTTTTAGTAGACACGGAATTTTTAAACAATAACGCAAACCGAGGTTGACGCCATCATGGCTTGGGAAGCATGGCTTACGCTGAGTGTGATCGCCTTCTGCCTGTGGGCGCTGGTCACTAACCGTCTCGCGCCCGATGTGATTTTGGTGGGCGGGGTGATGGTGCTGATGCTCGCCAAGGTCATCACGCCGCAGCAGGCGCTGGCCGGTATGTCCAACGAGGGTATGATTACCGTGGGGCTGCTCTACATCGTCGCCGCCGGTTTACAGGAGACCGGTGTCGTGCAATGGCTGGGCGGCGCGCTGCTTGGCAAGCCGCGTTCCGTGGCGCACGCGCAAGTCCGGCTCATGGCGCCGGTGGCGATCATGAGCGCCTTTCTCAACAACACGCCGCTGGTGGCGATGATGATCCCGGCGGTGCGCGACTGGGCCAAGAAATATCAGATATCGCCTTCCAAGCCGATGATGCCGCTGAGCTACGCCGCCATCATCGGCGGCACCTGCACCTTGATCGGCACCAGCACCAACCTGGTCGTGAACGGTCTCTGGATCAAGGAGACCGGCGGCGACAACCTCGGCATGTTCGAGATCGCCTGGGTGGGCATCCCGGGCGTGATCGTGGTGATCGCCATGGTGCTGTTGCTCAGCCGCTGGGCCCTGCCCGATCGGCAATCGGCCATCAGCAAATTGGACAACGCCCGCAATTACATCGTGGAGATGATCGTCGAACCGGGCAGTCCGCTGCACGGCAAGACCATCGAACAAGCCGGGCTGCGTCACTTGCCGGGCATGTACCTCATCGAGATCGAGCGCAACGGCCACAGCCTGCCGGCGGTCTCGCCCCAGGAGCGGCTGGCGGAGCATGATCGGTTGATCTTCGCCGGCGTGGTGGAGTCGGTGGTGGATCTGCACAAATTCCGCGGCCTGCAGCCGGCCACCGATCAGGTGTTCAAACTCGACTCGCCGCGCAGCGAACGCTGCCTGGTCGAGGCGGTGGTCTCCGACAGTTGCCCGCTGGTGGGCAAGACCATCCGCGAGGGACGCTTTCGCACCGCTTATAACGCGGCGGTGATTGCCGTGGCGCGCAACGGCGAGCGCATTCAGCAGAAGATCGGCGACATCGAGCTGCGTCCCGGCGATACCTTGTTGTTGGAAGCGAACTCGTCCTTCGCCGCGCAGCAGCGCAATTCGCGCGATTTCTTTCTGGTGAGCCAGGTGGAGGATTCCACGCCGCCGCGTCACGACAAGGCCAAGATCGCGCTCGCCATCCTGTTCGCCATGGTCTCGGCCGCCACCGCCGGCTGGCTCAGCATGCTCGAGGCGGCGATGATCGCCGCCGGCTTGATGGTGGTGACAAAATGCATAGGCCTGACCGGCGCGCGGCGCAGCGTAGATTGGCAGGTGCTGATCGTCATCGCCGCCTCGTTCGGTTTGGGTACCGCGCTGGAGGTGACCGGCGCCGCCACGGTCATCGCCCAGCAGGTGATCGCGCTCGCGGCGGGCGACGCCTGGCTTACGCTGTTATTCACCTTCGTCATCACCGCGGTGTTCACCGCGCTCATCACCAACAACGCGGCGGCGGTGCTGATGTTCCCCATTGTGATGCAGGCGGCCGAGACGCTGGCGGTGAGCCCGTTGCCGTTCGTCTTTACGTTGATGATCGCCGCCTCGGCGAGTTTCGCCACGCCCATCGGTTATCAGACCAATCTCATGGTCTACGGGCCGGGCGGTTATCGCTTCAGCGATTATTTCAAGATGGGCATTCCCATCACCCTCATGAAAGGCATCATCACGGTTATTATCGCGCCGTTGGTGTGGCAGTTTTGAACGGTGAGTCGTAAAAGGTTCTGAAGGTGTCGCGGTGATGCGCGGATGGCTACTTACTTCATCGAGTGCAACTGTTCCGTCGCATACAGGGTGTTCTGCAACAGCGTCGCCACCGTCATCGGCCCGACGCCGCCCGGCACCGGGGTGATCCAGCCGGCGCGTTGTCTGGCGACTTCGAAATCCACGTCGCCCACCAGCTTGCCTTCGGCGTCGCGGTTGATGCCGACGTCGATGACGATGGCGCCCGGTTTGATCCACTCGCCTTTCACCAGCCCCGGTTTGCCGACCGCGACGACGAGGATGTCGGCGCGCGCCACATGGTCATGCAAATTTTTCGTGAAGCGATGGCAGGTGGTGACCGTGCAGCCGGCGAGCAATAATTCCAGACTCATCGGCCGGCCGACGATGTTGGAGGCGCCCACCACCACCGCCTCCATGCCTTTGATGTTTTGGCCGGTGCTTTTCAGCAGCGTCATGACCCCGTGCGGCGTGCAGGGCCGCAGCGCCGGCAGGCGCACGGTGAGGCGGCCGATGTTGTAGGGGTGAAAGCCGTCGACGTCTTTGTCGGGATGGATGCGCTCGATCACGGTCTCGCTGTCGATGTGGCGGGGCAGCGGCAATTGCACTAGGATGCCGTCGATGTTCTCATCGCCGTTGAGTTCGTCGATCAGCTTCAATAGCGCGGCCTCGCTGGTGTCCGCCGGGAGGTCGAAGGATTGCGAGATGAACCCCGCGTCGTTGCAGGCCTTGCGTTTGTTGTTCACGTACACTTCGGAGGCCGGGTCTTCGCCCACCAGAATCACCGCGAGCCCGGGCGGGCGCAGACCTTGCGCCGCCCGTTGCTGCACGGCGTGTTTGACCTCTTGGCGGATATGGCTAGCGATGGCCTTGCCATCGAGGATGTTAGCGCTCATGGGCGGCGGCCTGCGACATTAAGAAAAAAGAGGACGAAGTTTCTCATGCGGCCGTATGCGCTTACAAGTTGAGCGCGTGGCTGGCCGATTAGGGTTGCCGTAAAAGTTCTATCATCCGCCGCGCGGCATTGGACAAGGTGCGGGCATTATGGTGGACCACGCCGAGTTCGCGCTGCAACCGCACGCCCCGCACCTTGAATTCGTGCAGGCTGTCGTCAATCAAGGTGCGCGGCAAAAGACTCCAGCCGAGACCGATCGAGGCCATGGTCTTGAGGGTCTCCAGGTAATTGGTGGACAGGCTGGTCTTGATGTGCGCGTCCAGCGGCGCGAAGCCTTTTTCCAGAATTTCGCGGGTGGCCGTTTGCCGTGCGGGCAGCAGGGCAGGGTGGCGCACCAAGTCGTTTGCCGATACCAGCTTCGCCTGAGCGAGCGCGTGGCCGTGGCCGCAGACGAAACACAGCGGATCATTCCAGATCGCAATCGCCGTCAATTCCGCCGGCGGCGCCAGCGGCAAGGTGATCACCGCGAGTTCCAGTTCGCCCTGCGTGACGGCCGCGCAGGCGGTCTCCGAATCGAGAAAATGCAGGTCCAGCTCCACCTCGGGATGACGCCGGCTGTAGTCGCGGAGGATGGCGGGCAGATGATGTTGGCCGACGTGGTGGCTGGTGCCGAGCCGCAGCGGTCCGGCCACCTCGCCGGCCAGATTGCGGATGGCGCGGCGGCTGTCTTCCATCTCGGTGAGGATGCGTTGCGCGCGCGGCAGCAGGGCGCGGCCGGCCTCGGTCAAGGTCACCTGGCGGCCGATGCGGTCCAGCAGCCGGGTGGCGAGTTCGTCCTCCAGCTGGGCGATGCGTTTGCTGACGGCGGGCTGGGTGAGGTGCAGTTCGTCGGCGGCGCGCGAAAAAGACGCTGTCTGCGCCACGGCCAGAAAGGCCCGTAACTGGGTGGTGTTCATCGCAGGGCCTCGTTGGGATCGAATTCCTAAAGAGAATACAATAAATAAAAATTATGAATTTGTGTAATGATATCGGCGGCGCTAATATTTGCGGCATGAGCGCGAGGACCGGTGACGATGAGTAAAACCCTTTACGATAAATTGTGGGACGCCCATGTGGTGCGGCAGAACGACGACGGCAGTTGCCTGCTTTATATCGACCGGCAATTGGTGCACGAAGTCACCTCGCCCAGGCCTTCGACGGCCTGCGCCTCGCGAAACGCGGTGTATGGCGGCGCGAGGCCAATCTCGCCACCGCCGACCACAATGTGCCGACCACCGGCCGCGCCCAGGGCATCGCCGATCCGGTCTCGCGCGTGCAGGTCGAGACCCTGGACAGCAATTGCGCCGAGTTCGGCATCACCGAATACAAAATGGATGATCTGCGCCAGGGCATCGTCCACGTCATCGGC
The DNA here is from genome assembly GCA_963729605.1 of uncultured Gammaproteobacteria bacterium. GTDB lineage: Bacteria > Pseudomonadota > Gammaproteobacteria > DRLM01 > DRLM01 > CAKKSB01. The sequence continues at coordinate 1,111,695 of CAVSNY010000007.1, forward strand.
CCTGAGGCGGGCGCGACTCTGCCCGGCATGACCGTGGTCTGCGGCGATTCGCACACCTCCACCCACGGCGCGCTCGCCGCGCTGGCCTTCGGCATCGGCACCTCAGAGGTCGAGCACGCGCTCGCCACCCAGTGCCTGGTACAGAAAAAATCGAAGAACATGCTGGTGAGCGTCGACGGCGCGGTCGGTCCTGGCGTCACGGCGAAGGACATCGTGCTCGCGATCATCGGCGAGATCGGCACGGCGGGCGGCAACGGTTACGCCATCGAGTTCGGCGGCGACGCGATCCGCGCGCTGTCGGTTGAAGGCCGCATGACCGTCTGCAACATGGCCATCGAGGCCGGCGCCCGCGCCGGCATGGTGGCGGCGGACGAGAAGACCATGGCCTACGTGCGTGGCCGGCCGTTCGCGCCGAAGGCCGAGTTGTGGGACAAGGCGGTCGCCGCGTGGCGCGATCTGCACAGTGACGCCGACGCCAACTTCGATCGTGTCGTGCGCATCGATGCGACACGCATCAAACCGCAAGTCAGCTGGGGCACCTCGCCCGAGATGGTGACGGCGGTCGACGCGCACGTGCCCGATCCCGCGCAGGAGAGCGACCCCGTCAAGCGCGAGGGCATGATCCGCGCATTGAAATACATGGGCCTCGCCGCCGGTACACCCATCACCGAGATCAAGATCGACAAGGTCTTCATCGGTTCCTGCACCAACTCGCGCATCGAGGATCTGCGCGCCGCGGCGGCCGTGGTGCGGGGCCGCAAAAAGGCGGCGAACGTGAAGCAGGTGTTGATCGTGCCGGGCTCGGGCCTGGTGAAGAGGCAGGCGGAACAGGAAGGCCTGGACAAGATATTCACCGCCGCCGGTTTCGAATGGCGCGAGCCGGGCTGCTCGATGTGCCTCGCCATGAACGCCGACCGCCTCGAGCCGGGTGAGCGTTGCGCCTCGACTTCGAACCGCAATTTCGAAGGCCGCCAGGGCGCGGGCGGGCGCACGCATCTCGTGAGTCCGGCCATGGCCGCGGCGGCGGCGGTGGCGGGGCACTTCGTCGACGTGCGGGAGTGGGATTGAAATGGTGATGTAGGGTGGGTTAGGCACGTCTTCGCGCCGTAACCCACCAACCGTCGCGCAGCGACTCCTCATGTTTTTAAGGGGAGGCTGGGCAGATCAATGTAGGGTGGGTTAGCGCAGCGTAACCCACCAATCCGCGCCGTCAGGCGCTCATTACGGGAAGCGATCAATGAGTTGCTGCGCGACGTGTCGATGGGTTACGCCGCCGATGCGGTTAACCCACCCTGTATTTCTTTAAGTTGAAATGGTTCAGTGGATTTTTTTAGGTGATGTTATGGAAAAATTAACGACCCTGACCGGCCTGGCGGCGCCTCTCGACCGCGCCAACGTCGATACCGATCAGATCATCCCCAAGCAATATCTGAAGTCGATACACCGCACCGGTTTCGGTCCGACCTTGTTCGACGATTGGCGTTATCTCGATCCGGGTGAACCCGGTATGGACCATCGCCAGCGGCGCGTGAACCCCGACTTCGTGCTGAACTTGCCGCGTTATCAGGGCGCGCGGATCCTGCTGGCGCGCGACAACTTCGGCTGCGGCTCCTCGCGCGAACACGCGCCGTGGGCGCTGCTCGACTACGGTTTTCGCGTCATCATCGCGCCGAGTTATGCCGACATTTTTTTCAACAACTGTTTCAACAACGGCATTCTGCCCATCGTGCTGCCGGCGGTGGCGCTGGATAAATTGTTCAGCGAGACTATGGCCACGCCGGGCTATCAACTCACCGTCGATCTGGCGGCGCAGAGCGTGACCACGCCGGACGGTGAGTCGTTCACCTTCGACATCGATGCCTTCCGCAAATACAAACTGCTCAACGGCCTCGACGACATCGGTCTCAGCTTGCAGCATGCCGACGACATCAAGGCCTATGAGGCGCGTCGCCGCGCCGAGGCGCCGTGGCTGTTTTCGAGTTGAATGTAGGGCGGGTTGCACGATGCTCGCGCGTCGCTCATCAACTTGATGTCTTCGCGTTGGATGTTCCTTCTAATCAGGTGACTACATGACCAAAAAAATCGCTGTACTGCCCGGTGACGGTATCGGCCCCGAGATCGTCGCCGAGGCGATGAAAGTCTTGGAGGCGCTGCGCGCCTTCGGTTTCAAATTCGAGGCCGAGCATGCGCCCATCGGCGGTGCCGGTTACGACGCGGCGGGCGATCCGCTGCCGGAAGCGACTTTGAAACTCGCCAAGCAGGCCGACGCCGTGCTGCTGGGGGCGGTGGGCGGCCCGAAATACGACACGCTGCCGCGCGATAAACGTCCCGAACGCGGTCTGCTGCGCATCCGCAAGGAGCTCAAACTGTTTGCCAACCTGCGGCCGGCGTTGCTTTATCCGCAACTCGCCGCGGCTTCCAGTTTGAAGCCCGAAGTGGTGTCCGGTCTCGACATCATGATCGTGCGCGAACTCACCGGCGATATTTATTTCGGTCAGCCGCGCGGCATCGAAACCCGCGACGGCGAGCGGGTCGGTTTCAACACCATGGTGTATTCCGAATCGGAGGTGCGGCGCGTCGCGCACGTGGCCTTCGGAATCGCCATGAAACGCCGCAAACAACTCTGCTCGGTGGAGAAGGCCAATGTGCTGGAGTGCAGCGAGTTGTGGAAAGAGATCGTCATCGAAGTCGGTAGGGACTATCCCGAGGTGGCATTGAGTCACATGTACGTCGATAATGCCGCTATGCAGTTGGTGCGCGCGCCCAAACAGTTCGACGTGATCGTCACCGGCAATATCTTCGGTGATATCCTCTCCGACGAGGCCTCGATGCTCACCGGTTCCATCGGCATGTTGCCCTCGGCTTCGCTCGACGCCGACAACAAGGGTATGTACGAGCCGATACACGGTTCGGCGCCGGACATCGCGGGTAAAGGCATCGCCAACCCGCTCGCCACGATTCTTTCCGTGGCGATGCTGTTGCGTTATACCTTGCAGGAGGCCGGCTTGGCCGACCGCATCGAGGCGGCGGTGCAAAAAGTGCTGGCGCAGGGCTATCGGACCGGCGATATTTATACCGAGGGCACCCGCAAGGTGGGTACCGTCGCCATGGGCGACGCGGTGGTCGCGGCGCTGCGGCAATAAATGTAGGGTGGGTTAGCGAAGCATAATCCGCTGATCGCGCCGCCGGATGTATTTATCTGTAGGAGTCGCTGCGCGACGCTTGGCGGGTTACGGCGCGAAAGACGCGCCTAACCCACCCTACATCGACGAGTGAGGATGAAGCAATGAAACGAGTAGGACTGATCGGCTGGCGCGGCATGGTGGGTTCGGTGCTCATGCAGCGCATGCAGGAGGAGCGGGATTTCGCCGTCATCGATCCGGTGTTCTTCACCACCTCGCAGGTAGGCGGTAAAGGCCCGGCCGTCGGCAAGGACGTGCCGCCGCTGAAAGACGCGCGCAGCGTCGACGAACTGAAAAACATGGAGGTGATCATCTCCTGCCAAGGCGGCGACTACACCGCCGAGATTTATCCCAAGCTGCGCGCCGCCGGCTGGAAGGGATATTGGATCGACGCCGCCTCCACGCTGCGCATGGACCCGGACAGCATCATCGTCCTCGACCCGGTGAACAGCGACGTGATCAAGCGCGGTCTCGCCCAGGGCGTCAAGAATTACATCGGCGGCAACTGCACGGTGAGCCTGATGTTGATGGCGGTCGGCGGTTTGTATCAGCGCGGTTTGATCGAGTGGATGACCGCCATGACCTATCAGGCCGCCTCCGGCGCCGGCGCCAATAATATGCGCGAACTGATCAAGCAGATGGGCAGCATCCACGCGGCGGTGAAAAAGGAACTCGACGACCCGGCCGGCGCGATCCTGGATATCGACCGCAAGATGGCCGAGCACATCCGCTCCGACGCCTACCCGAAAGAGTTTTTCGGCGTGCCGCTCGCCGGCAGCCTGATCCCGTGGATCGACAAGCAGCTCGACACCGGCCAGAGTAAAGAAGAATGGAAGGGTCAGGCCGAGACCAATAAGATTCTCGGCCGCGAAGCCAGCCCGGTGCCCATCGACGGCCTCTGCGTGCGGGTCGGCGCCATGCGCTGCCACAGCCAGGCGCTCACCATCAAACTCAACAAGGACGTGCCGCTGGATGAGATCCACGACATCCTCGCCGGCCACAATGCGTGGGTGAAGGTCGTGCCCAACGAGCGCGAACGCAGCATGCGCGAACTCACGCCCGCCGCCGTCACCGGCACCTTGGGCATACCGGTCGGCCGGCTGCGCAAACTCAATATGGGGCCGCAATTCCTCAGCGCATTTACCTGCGGCGACCAGCTGCTGTGGGGCGCGGCCGAACCCCTGCGGCGCATGCTGCGCATCTTGCTGGAGCAGTAGTCACTCAGTGAATAAAACCTATCGTATCGCCGTGGTCGGCGTCACCGGCCTGGTCGGCGAGACCGCGCTGGCCTTGCTGGCGGAGCGCGGCTTTCCCGTGTCAGAGGTGTTTGCCCTCGATGTGAAAACCGCCACCGGCGGCCGGGTCGGATTCAAGGACGCCTATCTGCGCGTGCAAGACCTGGCGGCCTTTGATTTCACTCGAGCCGATCTGGCCTTGTTTTGCGTCGACGAGGCGCTGGCCGCCGAACACGCGCCGCGCGCTGCGGCGGCGGGCTGCGTGGTCATCGACGACAGCGCGCAATTCCGCCTCGACGAAGACGTGCCGCTGGTGGTGCCCGAGGTCAATCCGCAGACGCTCGCCGGTTTTAATCAACGCCGTATCATCGCCAATCCCAACACCGGGGTGACCCTCATGTCGCTGGTGTTGAAACCGCTGCACGACGCGGCGGGCATCGAGCGCATCAACGTCTGCACTTACCAAGCGGTGTCCGGCACCGGCAAGGCGGCGGTGGACGAACTGGCGGGTCAGTCGGCGGCGATCTTCAATATGAAGCCGCTCAAGAGCCGGGTCTATCCCAAACAAATCGCCTTCAATGTCCTGCCGCAGATCGGCGAACTCTTGGACAACGGTTACACCCGCGAAGAAATGAAAATGTTGTGGGAGACGCGCAAGGTGTTGGCCGCCCCCGATTTGCGCGTGAACGCCACCACGGTGCGGGTGCCGGTGTTTTACGGCCACGCCCTGGCCCTGCACATCGAAACACGCGACAAACTCGCGGTGGACGACGCGCGCCGTTTATTGAAGAAGGCGCCCGGCGTGAAGCTGATGGACACCCGCAAGGCCGGCGGTTATCCCACGCCGGTGACCGAGGCCGCCGGCAATGACGCCGTTTACGTCGGCCGGCTTCGCGAGGACCTCTCTCATCCGCGTGGTTTAGCCTTGTGGAGTGTGGCCGACAACGTGCGTAAGGGGGCGGCCTTGAATGGTATTCAAATCGCCGAGATTCTGGTAAAAGATTACCTCAATTGAGGTCGATTGGACGTGGACGCCGCGGCGCGACGGTCACGGCGGCCCATGGCGCAAGGGGGGCGTTCGTCCCGGGAACTCGATGTAACTAAAGCAATTGGCGGACAAACCGATACGTATATCCGACACGTGTTGTCGCGCGTGATACAAGAGGATGGCCGCTAAGAGGGATGGGCCGGGATGTCAAAGGGTAGACGGGTGACAAGCAAAAAAGGGACACGCTCGAATATGCGCAAGCTTGCTTTAGTATTGGCGGTGGCCCTGGCTTCCGGACGAGCGTCTGCGCTGGGTCTGGGTGAAATCGAACTGCGCTCCGCCCTCAATGAACCTTTCAATGCCGAAATCCGTTTGCTCGCCGCGCAGCCCGCCGAATTGGAAGGCGCGGTAGTGCGCCTCGCGCCGCAGGAGTCATTTCAACAGGCCGGCATCGAACGTCCGGCGGCCTTGAGCGATCTGATTTTCAACGTGGTGCGCCGCGCCGACGGCACGGCGGTGATCCAAGTCACCTCCTCGCAGCCGGTGCGCGAACCCTACCTCGATTTCATCGTGCAGTTACGCTGGCCCACCGGTCGCTTGCTGCGCGAGTACACGGTCTTGTTGGATCCCCCGCTGTTCAGCGGCGACAAGCTGGCGCCGGTGTCGGCACCGGTCGCCGCCGCGCCGGCAGCGGCGCCGACACCGCGAGTCGCGCCGGTCGAACCGGCGCCCGCCCCCACCGAACAAACTCCCGCTAAGCCGGCCGTGTCCGCCGCGCCGGCGGTGGCACCTCGTCCGCCGCGCGCCGCGCCCGCGCCGCAAACCGCCGCGGACGGCGCGCGCAGTTATGGCCCTACTCAGCGCACCGATACCGCTTGGACCATTGCCGAGCAGGTGCGGCCCGACAACGGCGTCACGGTGTTCCAAGCCATGCTCGCCTTGCTGGCGGCCAATCCCGATGCGTTTTACAACGGCAACGTCAATAACCTGTTGGCCGGTTATGTGTTGCGAGTGCCCGAACGTGAATTCATGACCGCCCTCCCTGCCCAGCAGGCGGAGCGCGAAGTCGCCCGCCAGTATGAGGCATGGCGGCAGGCCAAACGGGGCGGTGTGCCCATGGCGCCGGCCGGCCAGCCGGTGGCCGAGGCGGCAAAACCCGCCGGTGAGCAAGCCGCCGCCAAACCCGCCGGCGAGGAAGCGCCGCGCCTGAAACTGGTGGCGCCCGCTCAGACCGCCACCCCCGGCGCGGGCGGCGGCGCCAGGCAGGGTATGGATCAAGTCCGCAGCGAATTGGCGATGGCCCTGGAATCCGCCGATGCCGCCCGCCGCGAGAATGAAGAATTACGCTCCCGTCTTTCCGCGCTGGAGGGACAGATCAATTCCATGCAGCGTTTGCTGACGCTGAAGGACGATACCCTCGGCAATCTGCAGCCAGGGCCGGGTGAGGCGGAGACACCTGCCGCGATTCCGGGCGGGGAGGTGCCACCGGCGGAAGGTCTGCCCGCCGAAACCGCGCCCGAGGCGGCGCAGCCCTCGCCCCGAGCGGAAACGCCGGTGCAGCCCGAGCCCGAACCGAGCTTGGATATCTTCGCTAATCCCAGCATCGTCGCGGCGGCGGGCGGGGCGGTTTTGCTGTTGTTGGCGGTGGCCTGGCTGGTGGCGCGCCGCCGCCGTGCCGGTGCCGATGACGACGGCGAGGCACGGCTGGAACCCGTGATGGCCCAAGCCGCCCCGGCGGCGCCGGTTGAAAAATCCCCGGCGGCGAGCAGTCCGGAGGCGATGGCGGATCTCGAAGAACCGCTCAGCGCGCGGATGAGCGGCATGGCGGAAGAAGTGGCCAAGGGCGCGGCGAAAGATGTGAGCGGAACCGCCGACGGTCTCGATGTGCTGCACACCGCCGAGGGGGATATCGATCCCATGGTGGAAGCCGACGTCTACCTCGCTTACCGCCGTTATCAGCAGGCCGAGGCGTTGATTCAAGGCGCATTGGCCAAACAACCCCATCGTTACGAACTCAAAGGCAAGCTGCTGGAGATCTACTACGCGGCGCGCAATGTCGATGCCTTCCAGTCCTTGGCGGAATCGCTGTACGACGAGCTGGGTCAGAATGCCGACGATCCGCTGTGGTACCGCATCGTGCCCATGGGCGCTGAGTTGTTGCCCAATCATCCTTTGTTCAATCCCGCCTACGCCGCGCCTAAAACCAGCCCGGCCGCCGTCGGCGCCGGCTCGGCTTTATTCGCGGGCGATTTGCCCGGCGGCGGCAGCGGTCTCAGTCATGGCGACCATGAATCCGGCGCCCACAAAGACGACGATTTGTTCGGCGACGCGGCACCGGTCTACGGCACGCGCGTGTCGGATGAGACCAGCCTCGATCTGGATTTGAATGCCGATGCGGCCGGCGGCGCAGCCCCCGCCGGCACCGCGGACAAAATGGATTTCGATCTCAATATGGCTGACGAGGTCCGCCCCGATACCTTGGCCGGCGGACATAACGAAAAGGACATGGTCCCGGATATCACCGCCGCGCCGGCCCAGGCGGACGACTTGCCCGGCGGAAACGCCAAAGACCGGTGGGGGCTCGAGCCGGCCTTGTCCGAGTTCGGCAGCATGGATTTCAATCTGGATGACAGCGACTTCCTCGCCGGCACCGACGTGGTGGGCACCAAGCTGGACCTGGCCCGCGCCTATATCGACATGGGCGATCAGGAAAGCGCCCGTGAAATCCTTAATGAGGTGCTGGCGGAAGGCAACGATCAGCAAAAAGAAGAAGCCCGCGGATTGTCGCAGCAGCTCGCCTGAGCGGGCCTCCATGCACGTAGACCGGCTACACGGGTCCACTGTCTCGCATTAGCGAAGCGCTGAAAAATTTCGTTGACCGCCAAGGCCCGAAGGACGCCAAGAAAAAAATCTCTTTAAGGTACCCACTTCGAGGTGGAAACCCGCAATGGCCTGACGGAATACAAACACTACATCAATGGTGCGGAAGGGCCGGTGGCGCTCTATACCACGCGAAGCAATGGTACTAACCAAATCGCCTATTTACATAAAGATCATCTTGGCTCGGTGGAGTTGGTGACGGATGAAAGTGGTATAGCCATTGACGTGCGCAGCTTCGACGCGTGGGGCAAACCGCGTAATAGCAATTGGACCGATGCGGCCAGTCCGCTTGCCTTATATGAGACCCACCATGGCTATACCGGTCATGAGCACTTGGATGAAGGTCTCAGTCTGATCCACATGAACGCGCGGCTGTATGATCCGAAGCTGGGTCGGTTTATCCAGGCCGATCCGATAGGGATAGAGGGGGGGATGAATTTGTATGGGTATGCCGCAAACAATCCCCTGGCATATGTGGATACAACAGGCCGTAATCCGCAGGCTCTATCTCGTTTTGCAAAGCCTCCCGTGGTACCTGGCACGCCCGGATACCAACCGCACGATGATCCGCAACCCGTGGTTTGGATTTCGCCTGAAGCTGATAGATGGGTGAGTGATAAGATCAATGCACTAGGAGGGTTTGTTGGTGAAAGAATCAATTGGATTAATGCCGTAACAGGCTTCCCAATGCAGATCGGACAAGCGTGGCTGACATCCAGCCCGTTATCAGAAGCAGGTTATCGAGATTTTTTACTGTTTAACGAGGTTGCAGGGGGCGCAGAAGATTTCTTTGCAGGCACCAACTACACTGACAAAGTTTTAGGTCAAATGAAGCAGGGTGATCTTCATTCTTTCCCTGAAAGCGTTAAGGCATTTCAAGAGGCTGGCCAAGCCAGCAAAATTACCGGGGGAGACGGCATTGCACGAGATATGCTGAAAATTCCTGGAGAATATCGAGGTAAACAGGGGGATTTTGAGTTCATCAAAGAAGCAGATGGTTCTATCAATCACCGTCTATTTAGACCTGCTCCGGGACAATGATCGATGGAAAAATTTTGGTCAAGTGAAGTCGATATTATTTTGGGTGTGGGCCGTCCATTGGAAGATGTCGGTGTTCGTAACTGGGCGCTTAGTCGGGAAGACGCCTTAGCTGCACTCACTAAGTTCGCTGAAATTGGAATTGCCGTATTAGGTGGAGATGTTTACTCCGACAACGGTGGGGTTGTTGAATCGAACTACGACAATTGGTATTGCAACCGTGACGATCATGAGTCCGATTCAGCTTACGTTGAGCGGAGCATTGCAGTGGCGAGGAATTACATTGAGAAGTACAGAATGCCAGAAAGCAAGGTGCTTTTTGCAATAGTGCCTAAGATTTGATGTTGCAAAACGCGCGTAAGGCGTAATGGTAGGGCGCAATAACCGGAGGGCATTGCGCCGGATGTAAATGACTATGATACTTGCGCAATGCCTGATTATCGACGCGCCTGGTGCCTCGGTGGCACGTATTTCTTTACGGTCAACCTGCTGCAAAGGCACGGCAATGATCTGCTGGTTCGCCGTATTGATACTTTGCGAGGCGTTGTGAAATCAGTTCGGGCACGCCATCCATTTCTGATTCATGGATGGGTCGTGTTGCCTGAGCATCTTCATTGTGTGATCGAATTGCCGCCCGGTGATGGTGATTTTCCACCCGCTGGCGATTAATCAAAATGGAATTTTCCAAATCACTCCCGCAACGGAACGACGATCGCTTGTAAGGCGAAACGAGGTGAAAGGGGGATATGGCAGCGGCGTTACTGGGAACATCTGATTTGTAATGAAGCGGATTTTCGCGCCCATATGGACTATGTGCATATCAATCCATTAAAACATGGATTAGTAGGGCGGGTCCGCGACTGGCCCTATTCGACGTTCCATCGCTTAGTCGACCAAGGCGTTTACCCCGAGGATTGGGCTGGAGGTGATGAGAATGCATTGGGCTATGACGATTGACATCCGGCGCAATGCCCTTCGGTTATTGCGCCCTACGCGAGCTGATTCATGGATGGGTCGTGTTGCCTGAGCATCTTCATTGTGTGATCGAATTGCCGCCCGGTGATGGTGATTTTCCACCCGCTGGCGATTAATCAAAATGGAATTTTCCAAATCACTCCCGCAACGGAACGACGATCGCTTGTAAGGCGAAACGAGGTGAAAGGGGGATATGGCAGCGGCGTTACTGGGAACATCTGATTTGTAATGAAGCGGATTTTCGCGCCCATATGGACTATGTGCATATCAATCCATTAAAACATGGATTAGTAGGGCGGGTCCGCGACTGGCCCTATTCGACGTTCCATCGCTTAGTCGACCAAGGCGTTTACCCCGAGGATTGGGCTGGAGGTGATGAGAATGCATTGGGCTATGACGATTGACATCCGGCGCAATGCCCTTCGGTTATTGCGCCCTACGCGAGCTAACGGAGGTATACGGTGATGAAGGTTTCTTGCCGCTACCTAGCTCTTTCCGAATTGCCGGGCACTTTTGATATGACCGCGTATAAGGAATTTGTTCGTCCTTTGGATTATGATTTTAGTCTTGTTCGCGGTGCCGACTATCTGGTGATAGGTGTCGTACAAAGAAAAGGGACGATATGGTTGTATGTAGTTCCGAGTAACGGTGAACTGGAACTCGATTTTGTTCCCGCAGCGTTATTTGTTTTCGACGAAGCGAAGATTCCAGTGGGTATGGTTGTAAGAATGGTTAATGAACCGCGACCAAGCCTAGAAATTTTGCCAGAAAGTCTAGCCCGCATTGAAGGATGGTTTGAGCGCTACACAGACGAGGATGAGGAGATCGTCAAAATAATCAAATCTGAAGTTGAACGTCACAGTAAATGATGTGATTTCAAAGTCCGGTAGGTTGGGCTGAACGTTTTTTGTGAAGTCCAACATTACAACGGAGGCGAATGAAACGATGCGTTACCGGCGAGCCGATGCGGCGGATGGAAAAAGATGAACGCATCCGCTCAAGCCGAGTAGCCTAACGCGAGTGAGCCAAGTAGGGTGCATTCCATGCACCATTGCATGAGTTGGTATAACGATGGTGTTTTGATGATTAACACCATCATGGAATGAAATGCCATGCGTAGGTGTATGACCGCTGGCGGTGGTTGTGTTGACGTGGATTGAAGGCGCATGAAATACACCCTACTTGGCCTGGCGCTCGTGGCGTTTTGCGGTTCAAGATGAATTAATCGGTGGTTCCTTGGCTTGAATATATGATGCATCCAATCATCCGCATCGCCAGTTTTGTCGTGTTCACCCTGATGCTTGTCACCGGCGGGAAGGGTTCTCTGCTGATGGGCGCTGGTCTGCTCGCGGTTAGCTTTGCGCGGGCCGGAACAGGGGCGTGGCATCCCTCGTGGCGTATGGTGTGGCGCATGCGGTGGTTGTTTTTGTCTTTGGCGGTGGTGTATTTCTGGTTTACACCCGGCACGACTATCCTGCCGTCTTCCGCCGCCGTGGCCGCTTGGCTGCCCACGGTGGAGGGGCTTATGCAAGGCGGTTTGCGCATCACGGCCTTGGTGTTGATGGTGATGGCCGCCAGCTTGTTATTGCAAGTCACGTCGCGCGATGAGTTGCTGGCCGCGGTGTACTGGCTGGCCGCGCCCTTGCGGGTGGCGGGTGTGGCCCGCGAGCGCTTGGCGGTCCGGATCGCGCTGAGCCTGGCGGCGGTGGGCGAAGTGCAAACGCAATTGCGCGAGGTGTTGGCGGAGCGGCGGACGAAGGATTCGCCGTGGGTCCGCATCGGCGGGGTCGCCGCGGCGGTGTTCGGCCGGGTGATGGCGAGGGCGGAGGCCGCGCCTTGCGTGACGCTGAGTTTGCCAATGCATTCGGCGCCGCCCGCGGTGCAGTGGGGCTGGCCGGCACTGGTCGCTGCGTCGATGTGGGCGGCGGGCCGTTTGGCGGGATGACGGCGCGGCGAATTCAGCGCCGACCGGCGATAAAGCCCGGTAGGTTGGGCTGAACGTTTTTTGTGAAGCCCAACATCACAACGGAGGCGAATGAAACGATGCATTACCTTCAGCGCCGATCGGCGATAAAGACGATCGCCGCCAGCGGCGGCAGGTTGATGGCGATGGAATAGGGATAACCCATCCACGGTAAGTTTTCGGCCTCCACCTGGCCGGCATTACCCAGATTGCTCCCCGCATAAAGATGGGAGTCTGAATTCAGCGCTTCACGGTAAAGGCCGGGATAAGGCACGCCCAAACGGTAGTGCTCGCGCGGCACCGGCGTGAAATTGAGGACGATGACCGCGAGCTGTTCGCCGGCGCGGCGCAGATAACTCAATACCGATTGCGTCGCGTCGTGGCAGTCGATCCAGTCGAAGCCTTGGGCTTCGAAATCGTAGGCGTGCAGGGCGGGCAGTTCGCGATAGAGTTTATTGAGATCGCCCACCAGCCGCCGCACGCCCTGGTGCAGAGGATAATCCAGCACGTACCAATCGAGTTCGGCGTCGAAATTCCATTCCCGCCCCTGGCCGAATTCGCAACCCATGAATAAGAGTTTCTTGCCCGGATAAGTAAACATATAGGTGTACAAGAGCCGCAGATTGGCGAAGCGCCGCCATTCGTCGCCGGGCATGCGATGGAGCAGGGAGGCCTTGCCGTGCACCACTTCGTCATGGGAGAAGGGCAGGATGAAATTTTCCGAGAAGCCGTACAACAGGCCGAAGGTGAGTTTGTCGTGGTGATAGTGGCGATGCACCGGGTCTTTTTGCATATAGGACAGGCTGTCGTGCATCCAGCCCATGTTCCACTTCATGCTGAAGCCCAGCCCGCCCAGCCAAGTGGGACGCGATACCATCGGCCAGGAGGTGGATTCCTCGGCCATGATCATGGTGCCGGGGAATTCGCTGTGGGTGACTTCATTGAGCTGGCGCAGAAAGGCGATGGCTTCGAGGTTTTCGTTGCCGCCGTGAATGTTCGGCACCCAATCATCGGCTTGCCGTGAATAATCGAGATACAGCATGGAGGCCACCGCATCGACCCGCAGGCCGTCGAGGTGAAATTCCTCCAGCCAGAACACCGCGCTCGACAATAAATAATTTTTGACTTCGTTGCGGCCGTAGTTGTAGATGAGCGTGCCCCAGTCGCGGTGTTCGCCGCGGCGCGGGTCTTCGTGTTCGTAGAGGGCGCTGCCGTCGAAGCGCGCCAGGCCGTGCGGGTCTTTGGGGAAATGGCCGGGCACCCAGTCGAGCAAGACGCCGATGCCGTGGGCATGGCAGTGATCGACGAAATAACGAAAGTCGTCCGGCGTGCCGAAGCGGCTGGTGACCGCGTAATTGCCGATGGTTTGGTAACCCCAGGAGGCGTCCAGCGGGTGTTCGGTGATCGGCAGCAATTCGATGTGCGTGAAACCCAGGGGCGTGACGTAGTCCACCAGGCGGTGGGCCAAGTCGCGGTAATTGAGAAAACCGCCCTGTTGATCGCGTTGCCACGAGCCGAGATGGACTTCGTATATCGACAAAGGCGCGTGTTGCCAATCATGAGTGGCGCGCGCGGTCATCCAAGGTTGATCTTGCCAGGTATAATCAGCTTCGCCGTGTACCACCGAGGCGGTGCTGGGGCGCACCTCGAATTGTTGACCGTAGGGATCGGCCTTGAGCTGGATGGCGCCGCTGTCGCGGTTGCGCAGTTCGAATTTATACAATCGCGCCGGGCGCGAGTCCGGGGATGAACAACTCCCATACCCCGCTGCCGCCGCGGATGCGCATGGGATGACGGCGGCCGTCCCAGCGGTTGAAGTCGCCCACCACGCTGACCCGCGCGGCGTTGGGGGCCCAGGTGGCGAAGAGGACGCCGGCGATGCCCTCCACGACATGCGGGTGCGCGCCGAGCAGACGGTAGATATGCCAGTGACGGCCTTCGTTGAAAAGATGCAGATCGAATTCGGGGATCTGCGGCGGAAAACAATACGGGTCATAGCCGGTGACGACGGCGCCGCCGTCGGTCCGCCATTGCAATCGATAGCGGTCGGGCACCACGCCGCGGGCGCCCCGCCATTCGAAAAAGTCACCGCCCTTGACGCGCTGCATGGGCAACTTGCCGTCGAGGATCGCGACCGTTGCGGCGCCCGGCAGGATAAACCCGGACGAGTTCACCCCCGCGGCCGGGGTGTTTACCCAACACCGCGAAGGGATCATGATGCCGTGCTTCTACAATGAGCTGGAGTTCTTCTGGCGAGTGGCCGCTATTATCCATCGAGATTAAGATGTCCTCTGGTGCGGTGTTACATTACGGGTCGCGCGCGGTTGAGCGGGTCGAGTCTGTTATGGATTTTGATGTTACACCATTTCCATTTTGGCGCGGTTTTAATGTTAGCATATCGTTAAGATTGACTTGATCCCGAGGGGGCGTTAGCAACGCCGGGATCGGCGATCCGCGCCGGGGTCACGTAAAAATACGGGAGGGAGAATAGCGTAATGGATCGTATGCAAACGGAGCGTTTTGTCAGCCGGCTGACCCAAAACACCCTGGCCTTGATTCTGGCCGGCGGGCGCGGTTCGCGTTTGAAGCAGCTGACTTACTGGCGCGCCAAACCGGCGGTGCCGTTCGGCGGCAAATTCCGCATCATCGATTTTCCGCTTGTCCAATTGCGTCAACTCCGGCATCCGCCGCATCGGCGTGCTGACGCAGTACAAGGCGCACTCGCTGATCCGCCACATCCAGCAGGGCTGGGGTTTTCTGCGCGGCCGAGCTCAGCGAGTTCGTCGAACTGGTGCCGGCGCAGCAGCGGATCGACGACTACGTGGTACACGGGCACGGCCGACGCGGTGTTCCAGAATCTCGACATAATCCGCAGGCAACGATCCCGACTATGTCCTGGTCCTGGCCGGCGATCACATCTACAAGATGGATTACGGCCGCATGCTCGCCTATCACGTCGCGCAAGGGCGCCGACATGACCGTCGGCTGCATCGAAGTGCCGCTGGACGAGGCCACGCGCCTTCGGCGTCATGGCGGTCGACGAAGACTGGCGCGTCACGCTTTCGACGAGAAGCCGCAGCAACCCGCGCCCATGCCCGGGCAGCCGCGACACGGCGCTGGCCAGCATGGGCATCTATGTCTTCAACACCCAGTTCCTCTACGAGCAGCTGATCCGCGACGCCGACGACGCCGCACTCCAGCCACGATTTCGGCAAGGACATCATTCCCGCACTGGTCGCCGCGCTATCGCGTGTTCGCGCCTATCCGCTTCGGAAGTGCGTAGCGAGGACGACAACGGCCCTACTGGCGCGACGTGGGCACGGTGGACGCGTACTGGGAGGCCAACATGGAACTGATCGACGTGACGCCGGAGCTCAATCTCTACGACAAGACTGGCCGATCTGGACCTACCAGGAGCAACTGCCGCCCGCCAAGTTCGTCTTCGACGACGAGGGCCGCCGCGGCATGGCGGTCGATTCGATGGTCTCCGGCGGCTGCATCATCTAGCGGCGCGACCGTGCGCCGCTCGCTGCTGTTCTCCAATGTGCGCGTCAGTCTCCGGATCGAATCGCAGGATTGCGGTGGTGTTGCCCGACGTGGAAATCGGCGAGCACTGCCGCGCTGCACCAAGGTGCGTGGTCGACAAGGGCTGCCGCATCCCCGACGGCACTGTCATCGGCGAGCGACCCGGAAGCAGGACGCCAAGCGCTTCTACGTCAGCGAAGAAGGCGTGGTGCTGGTGACGCCGGAAATGCTCGGGCAGAAATTCACCACGGCATTGATGTCCGCGTCATGCGACCGGCTGCAAGGTGGTGCTGTGCTGGCACATGCACCAGCCGGAATATCGCGATCTGCTCAGCGGCGAATATCAGTTTCCGTGGACCTATCTGCACGCCATCAAGGATTACGTGGACATGGTGGCGCACCTCGAGCAGCGTGCCGGCCGCGCGGGCGGTGGTCAATTTCGCGCCGGTGTTGCTGGATCAGATCGACGATTACGCCGCGCAGATTCAGGTTACCTCAAGGACGCGCGACCGCTCTGCGCGATCCCTTGCTGGCGGCCTTGGATCGCGCCGGCCTTGCCGGTGCGCACCGAACAGCGTCTGGATTTGATCAAGATGTGCCTGCGCGCCAACCGCGGCCGCATGATCGATCCCTATCCGCCGTTCAAACATCTCGCCGCAGATGGCGGATTGGTTGAAGGATGAACCGACGGCGGTCGAATATTTCAGCGAGCAATATCTCGGCGATCTGCTGGCGTGGTATCACCTGGCCTGGATGGGCGAGACGGTGCGGCGGCAAGACGCCCGCGTCGATCGGTTGATGAAAAAAGGCAGCGGCTACACCTTGCATGAACGCCACGAACTGCTGATCGATGATCGGCGAGCTGGCGAGCGGCGTCATCGGCGCGTTACCGGGCCTTGGCCGAACGCGGCCAGATCGAAATCTCGGTCAATCGCCGTACGCCCATCCCGATCGTGCCGTTGCTGATCGATCTCAGCAGCGCGCGACGAATCTTCGCCCGACGCGCCGTTGCCCTTGTTGCCGGCCTATCCCGACGGCGAGGCGCGCGCCCGCTGGCACATCGAACGGGGCATGGCCACTTTCGAGCGCCATTTCGGTTTTCGCCCGCGCGGCTGCTGGCCGTCGGAAGGCGGCGTGAGCGGCGCGGCGCTGAGTTTGTTCAATGAATACGGATTCCAATGGGCGGCCACCGGCGGCGGGGTATTGGGCAAATCGCTGCAAGCGGCCGGGATCGACGCGCGGCAAGACCGCGCACGCACATGGTATCGCCCCTATAAAATCACCGGCGGCGGCGACATCGCCTGTTTCTTCCGCGACGACGCCTTGTCGGACAACTGTCGGGTTTCACCTACGCCACTTGGCACGGCGACGATGCGGTGGCCAATCTCGTGCATCAATTGGAAATCATCGCCGACCAGGTGGACGATCGGCAAACGTATCTGGTGCCCATCATTCTCGACGGCGAAAACGCCTGGGAGTATTATCCCAACAACGGCTACTATTTTTTAAACGCGCTTTACCAAAAATTGTCCGCCCATCCGCGCCTCGAACTCACCACCTTCTCCGATTATCTGCGGAAGGGCGGACAAGCGGGCAGCTTGCCGCGCCTGACGGCGGGCAGCTGGGTGTACGGCACCTTCTCCACCTGGATCGGCGACGCCGACAAGAATCGCGCCTGGGATATGCTGGGCGCGGCCAAGCAGGCCTTCGATAAATCGCTGCGCTCCGGTTATCTGGTGGGCGACGCGCGCGCCGCCGCGGAGCATCAGCTCGCGGTATGCGAAGGCTCCGATTGGTGCTGGTGGTTCGGCGATTACAATCCGGCGGCGACGCGTCAGCGATTTCGAGCGCCTGTACCGCCTGCACCTCGCCAATCTCTATCACCTGATCGGCGAGGAGCCGCCCGATTATTTGACCCATGCCATCAGCCATGGCGGCGGCGGATCGCAGCATAGCGGTACCATGCGCCCGGGTCAGACGAGTTGACCGATACCGTGAATAATCCATTGCTGCAACGGCGGGCCGGGATACTGTTGCACATCACGTCGCTGCCCGGTCCGGCGCGTTGCGGCACCTTGGGCGCCGAGGCCTATCGCTTCGTGGATTTTCTCGCGGCGGCGGGCCACAGCGTATGGCAGACCTTGCCGGTGGGGCCGCCGCACGACGACGGTTCGCCTTATCAATGCCTCTCGCTGCACGCCGGCGATCCCGCGCTCATCAGCATCGAGAATATGATTCAGTCCGGTTGGCTGGACGCCGCGGCAGCGGCGGAGCCCTGGAATGAATTGCTCGCCCATGCGCAGCGCGGCTTTGAGCGGCACGCCGCCGCCGACCTGCAAAAACACTACGCCGATTTCGTCGCCGCCGAGCGCCATTGGCTGGACGATTACGCCTTGTTCCGCGTGTTGCGCGAAGAATGCCGGCACGCCGCCTGGGTCGATTGGCCCGCCGCGCTGCGCGACCGTGAACCCGCCGCGCTGGCGGCGGCGCGCCGGCGTTGTGAAGCGGCGATCCGGCTGATCGGTTTCGAACAGTTCGTATTTTTCCATCAATGGCTGGCCTTGAAGGAATACGCCCACGGCCGCGGCGTTCTGCTGTTCGGCGACATGCCGATCTTCGTCGCCCACGACAGCGCCGACGTGTGGGCGCAGCCGCGATCTTTTCAGCTGGACGCGGACGGCCGGCCGACGGTGGTGGCCGGCGTGCCGCCCGATTATTTTTCGCGCCACCGGCCAGCGCTGGGGCAATCCCCACTATCGCTGGGAGCGCATGCAGCAGGACGGTTTCCAATGGTGGATCGGCCGGGTCGAGACGCAATTGCGGATGTTCGACCTGGTGCGCATCGATCACTTCCGCGGCTTCGAGAGCCTACTGGGAAATTCCCGCCGAGCACGCCGACCGCCATGCACGGGCGCTGGGTGCACGGCGCCGGGCGACGCCTTGTTTCAAGTGTTGCGCGCCTGTTTCGATCCGCTGCCGATGGTGGCGGAAGATCTGGGCATCATCACCGCCGAGGTCGAAGCGCTGCGCTTGAGCCACGGCTTTCCCGGCATGAAGATTTTGCAGTTCGCGCTTCGACGGCGGGCCGGCCAATCCTTATCTGCCGCACAATCACCAGGCGCTGTCGGTGGTCTACACCGGCACCCACGACAATGACACCACCCTGGGTTGGTATGCCGCGCTGGCGCCGGCGACGCGAACGTATGTCGACGACTACCTGCACGCCGCCGACGAGGCGATGCCCTGGCCGCTGATCCGCGCCTGCATGGCCTCGGTCGCCGCCTTGGCGGTGATTCCCATGCAGGATGCCCTGGCCTTGGACGGCGCCCATCGCATGAACACCCCCGGCACCAGCGCCGGCAATTGGCGCTGGCGTTTCGAGTGGGCGCAAGTGGACGGCGCGCTGGCGCCGCGTCTGCGCCGTCTCGCCGAGCTTTATGGACGGGTGCCGCCGCGTCCGTAGCTTGGAGCGCCTTTACGCTGTGTCCAGCGCGGGGAATTCAGGCACGGGAAGCGAAAATGCGATTTTCGCTTCCTTAGATTTTCAAATGGCGTCATTGAAAATGGCGGCGCCTCCGTGTGCCGCGGGAACGTCTGAACAAATCGGAGGTTCCTCAATAAAATTTAAAGCAAGAATAAAATTTAAAACAAGCCGCGTCGCGGCGGCGTCCGGCACAAATCCCCGCGACAAAGAAACAGGATTCCGCATACCCGCCGCGAGTCGCTCGGAACACATTGAGGTCTGCGAAGAGGAAACACGCCGTTCTGAATTCGGCGGGTCCACGAGGACGTTGCCTCGCGGACCCTCCCGGTGGGCCGCCTTCGCCGCGGCCTAAGCCTCTACAACCACTTCATGCAGCCCATCTCGAAGCGATGGCTGAGCAAGGTATGATGGGGATAGATGCGGATTTTATAGTATTGCAGGCCCGGCAACGGCGGCGCCAAGTCGAGCCGGTAGCGGGTTTCGCCTTGCGGATTGTGATCCACCGCTTGGAAGTGATGACTGGCTTGCACGACGAACTCCTCGCTCTCCGCCATCGTGCCCACCAGACATTCCACCGTGACATCCTGCGCCTGCAAGCCGTTGAGGTTGACCGTCACCTCGAGCGGCAAGGTGTCGCCCGCCCGCATCTGCAGTTGGCCGGAATCGACGCGCTGTAGACTGACGCCCGCCCAGCGGGCGTTGACCTGGTTTTTCCAGTGGGCCAGTTCGCGGGCGGGGGCGTGATTCCGTTCCTGCATCGCGCGGTGCTGGCGGCTGGCGGGACCGTAGAAATGGGTCACGTAATCCATCAGCATGCGTTGCGCGTTGTAGCGCGGGATCAACGTCTTCATCGAGGTCTTGGACATCTTGACCCAGCGTTCCGGATAACCGTGGCCGTTGCGCTGGTAATAGGACGGAATGATTTCCTTCTCGAGGATGTCCAGCAGCTCATTGCTTTCTTCGCGGTCGCGGAAGGCGGCGTCGTATTCCGGGCCGTGGGGGGTGATGGCCCAGCCGTTGTCGCCTGTAATAACCTTCGCCCCACCAGCCGTCCAGCACGCTGAGGTTGAGTACGCCGTTGATGCCGGCCTTCTCGCCCGAGGTGCCGCTGGCCTCCAGCGGATATTGCGGGGTGTTCAGCCACACGTCGACGCCGGTCACCAGTTTGCGGGCCAGCGACATGTCGTAGCCTTCGAGCAGAATGATCTTGCCCTCGAATTCCGGGCGGTGCGAGAGGTCGTGGATCTGCTTGATGAGGTGCTGCCCCGGGATGTCGTGGGGATGGGCCTTGCCCGCGAAGATCAACATCACCGGCCGCAACGGGTCGTTGAGCAGGCGCGCGAGGCGGCCCGGATCGGCGAACAGCAGGGTGGCGCGTTTGTAGGTCGCGAAACGCCGCGCGAAGCCTATCAGCAAGGTGTCGGTGTTGTCGGGGGAAAGGCAGGAGAGTGAGCCGCTTGATCTGGGTGGCGCTCAGGCCGCTGCGGCGATGCTGGCGCAAGGCCCGCTCGCGGGTCTCGTCGAGCAATTCCGACTTTAAGGATTGATGCAGGCTCCAGAAGCTGTAATCGGGGATTTCATCCACCCGCTCCCAGTATTTTTCATTGGAGAGTTGGTTGCGCCATTCGCCGCCGAAACGCATGTCGAACAGGCTCATCCATTCCCGGGCGAGGAAGGTGGGTACGTGCACGCCGTTGGTGACGTAGCTCACCGGGTTTTCCGCGGCGGGGACTTCGGGCCAGATATAACCTTCCATCTGCGAGGCGATGCCGCCGTGGATGCGGCTGACGCCGTTGTGAAACCGCGAGCCGCGCAGCGCCAGGGCGGTTTGATTGAAGCCGCCTTCGTTGCCGGGACTGCTGCCCAGGGCCAGGAATTCCGCCATGCCGATCTTGAGCTGCTTGGCGTATTGGGAGAAATAGGTTTCCATCAACTGCCGGTCGAAGATGTCGTGGCCGGCGGGCACCGGGGTGTGGGTGGTGAAGACGGTGCCGGCGGCCACCAGTTCGCGGGCGGCGTCGAAGTCCATGCCCTGTTCCACTTTTTCGCGGCATGCGCTCGAGGATCTGGAAGGCCGCGTGGCCTTCGTTGATATGCCATACCGTGGGTTTGTAGCCCAAGGCGCGCAGCGCGCGTACGCCGCCGATGCCCAGCACGATCTCCTGCTGGATGCGGGTGTGGATGTCGCCGCCGTAGAGTTGATAGGTGATGGAGCGGTCTTCGTCGGAGTTGTGCGGAACGTCGCTGTCGAGCAGGATAGAGCTTGATGTGGCCGGCGGTGACTTCCCACACCTTGAGCGTGACGCGCCGCTGGACGATGTCGACGTGGACGTAGAGTTCTTCTCCCTCGCCGTTGCGCGCCGGTTGCAAGGGCAATTGGTCGAAGTCGGTCCGCATGTAATGCGCGATCTGCTTGCCGTGTCCGTCGATGGTCTGGGTGAAATAACCCTGGCGGTACAGCATGCCCACCGCCACGAAGGGCAGGCCGAGGTCGCTGGCGGCCTTGCAGTGGTCGCCGGCCAGAATGCCGAGGCCGCCGGAGTAAATGGGCAGGCTCTCGTGAAAACCGAATTCGGCGCAGAAATAGGCGATCAAATCCTGCTTGGCGTCCAGATGCGGCACCACTTCGGGACGCATGCCTTCATGGCGGTAGGTGTCGTAGGCGGACAAGGCGCGGTTGAAGTCCTCGACGAACACCCGGTCGTCGGCGGAGGCGTTGAGCCGCGCCTGCGAGACGCGGCGCAGAAAGGTCTTGGGGTTGTGGCCGCATTGATCCCACAATTCGGGATCGAGTCGCACGAACAGCCCGCGTACCCGCCGGTCCCAGCTGTAAAGTAAATCGTTGGCCAGTTCCTCCAGGCGCCGCAGACGCGCCGGCAGCGCGGCTTGAACTTCAATGCTAAAACGTGTCCCCATCATAAATTTGTTCCAATCCCTTCAGAGTGCCTTATGTATTTTCGTATGCGTAGCGCCATACTTGAGGCAATTAATATGCCTGAACCCAGCTTGCCGTATGGTTAGCGGATCGCGGCGAAAAGAATGTAGATTGATCTTAGGACATCACGGCGGCCTCTGGGTAGGTCCGCACATGTTTAATTATGAGGGGTATCGTTGTAATACCATTTTGGTCGTGGTGCCGGGAGGGAGAATCGAACTCCCACGATGTCACCATCACCGGATTTTGAGTCCGGCGCGTCTACCAGTTCCGCCATCCCGGCCGTCAGGCGGCTAGTATATGAATTTATTCGCCGCGGGCAAGTGATTTGTTGCGCGAACTTAACTTAAGTCGGGTGAACTTGATACTATGCGCGCGCCATGCGCCGCAGTGACTTCCATTATCCGCTTCCGCCCGCGCTCATCGCCCAGCGGCCCGCCGCCGAGCGCGGTGCCAGCCGTTTGCTATGTCTCGACGGTCCCAGCCGGCGGCTGGTCGATCGACGCTTTCGCGAGTTGCCGGACCTGCTGCGACCCGGCGATCTGCTTATCTTCAATGATACCCGCGTCATCCCCGCTCGCCTGTTCGGGGTAAAGGCCAGCGGCGGCAAGATCGAAGTGCTCGTGGAACGGGTGCTGGAGGAACGGCGAGTTTTGGCCCATATCAGGGCGAGCAAGGCACCAAAGCCGGGCATGTCTCTGTATCTGGAAGGCGGGCTGGAGGCCGAGGTGCGGGGCCGCGAGGGCGAGTTGTTCGAGCTGGTCTTCGGCGGCGAGCAGCCGGTGCTGAGTCTCTTGGAGCAACACGGCCACATCCCTTTGCCGCCCTATATCGACCGGCCCGATGCCGATGAAGATCGCGCCCGTTATCAAACCGTCTATGCCCGCCGGCCCGGCGCGGTGGCGGCGCCCACCGCCGGTCTGCATTTCGACGAGGCGATGTTGGACCAGTTGCGCACTCGCGGCGTGGAGAGCGCCTTCGTGACGCTGCACGTGGGCGCCGGCACCTTTCAGCCGGTGCGGGTCGATGAATTGAGCGCGCATCCCATGCACGCCGAATACGCCAACGTCAGCGCGGAAGTCTGCGAGCGTATCGCCGCCGCCCGCGCCCGCGGCGGCCGGGTGATCGCCGTGGGCACCACCGTCACCCGCAGTTTGGAGAGCGCGGCGGCGGGCGGCGAATTGCGGCCCTTCGCGGGCGAGACCCGTTTGTTCATCTATCCCGGTTATCGTTTCCGGGTGGTGGATGCCCTGATCACCAATTTTCATCTGCCGGAATCGACGCTGCTGATGCTGGTATGCGCCTTCGCCGGTTATGACTCGGTGATGGCGGCGTATCGCCACGCGGTGGAGCAGGAGTATCGGTTCTTCAGCTACGGCGATGCGATGTTCGTTACCCGTGACGAGGGTGCCTAGTCTAGTGCGCCACTCCGTGGGCACTCATCCCCTCCTCGGTCGAGGAAGGGTGGCGGCGGAAGGAGCTCGCTTCTCAGTCTCAGCTTAACCACCCCGGCCCTGCGGGCCACCCCGCCTTGAAAAGGCGGGGAGAAACTTCTAGCCACACAGCTCCATTGTTGGCGGCGCACTACACTAGCCGGGCTTTACGCGAGTGCGGCCCGGGTGGGCCCGATTCAAAAAAGCTGATTGGCCGCCAAGGCGCGAAGGCCGCGGGGAGAAAAATCTCCGGATGCAGAGAAACGCTTGGCGATCGTGGTGTCTCGGCGGCGTGACGCTGGCGGGAACGGCTGTTTATTTTTCCACGAAGGCCCGTTCGATCACGTAGTGACCGGGTTCGCCGATGCGCGGCGAGATCTTGAAACCGCGTTGGTCGAGCAGGGCGCTGGTGTCCTTCAGCATGTGGGCGCTGCCGCAGATCATCGCGCGGTCGTGGGCCGGATCGAGCGGCGGCAGGCCGATGTCCGTGAACAATTTGCCGCTCTCGATCAAGTCATGCAGGCGGCCTTGGTTTTGAAATGATTCGCGAGTGACCGACGGGTAATAGATGAGCTTTTCGCGGATCATGTCCCCGAGAAATTCATTGTGCTGCAAGGTCTGAGTGATGAAGTCCCGGTAAGCGAGATCGTTGACCTGGCGCACGCCGTGAAACAGCACGATCTTCTCGAAACGTTCGTAGGCGTCCGGGTCTTGGATAATCGGCATGAACGCGGCGAGGCCGGTGCCGGTGCTGAAGAGATACAGATTTTTTCCGGGGATGAGGTCGTCGATGATCAGCGTGCCGGTCGGTTTGCGGCTCACCAGCACGCTGTCGCCGACTTGCAGATGTTGCAGACGCGAAGTGAGCGGACCGTCCGGCACTTTGATGCTGAAAAATTCCAGATACTCTTCGTAGTTCGGGCTGACGATACTGTAGGCGCGCACTAAAGGCTTGCCGTTCACTTCCAGGCCGATCATCACGAACTGGCCGTTGATGAAGCGCAGGCCGGGGTCGCGAGTGGTTTTAAACGTGAAGAGTTTGTCGTTCCAATGATGGACGCTTAACACGCGTTCTGTTGCATAGGTGCTCATGGTGTGGCCTTTTAACGTTGTGCGGATGTTTGCAGCGCCGCCACCAGGGCGGGCACGGCCTCGAAGAGATTCGCCACCAGGCCGTAGTCGGCGACCTGGAAGATCGGCGCGTCCGGGTCCTGATTTATGGCGACGATGACTTTGCTGTCCTTCATGCCGGCGGTGTGCTGAATGGCGCCTGAGACGCCGACGGCGATATAGAGTTCCGGCGCCACCACCGTGCCGGTCTGGCCGACCTGGATGTCGTTGGGCGCGTAGCCGGCGTCGACCGCGGCGCGGGTGGCGCCCAGCGCGGCGTTGAGTTCCTTGGCGAGCGGGGCCAGTACCGCTTCGAATTGTTCGGCGCTGCCGAGCGAGCGCCCGCCCGACACCACCACGCGGGCGGTCGCGAGCGCGGGGCGGTCGGAGACGTTGCGTTTTTCGCCCAGCCAGCGCGCTAAAGCAGTGGTGGCGGGCACGTCCCAGGATGTGATGCCGGCGCTGCCGCCGCCGGCCGCGGCGGTGAAACTGCTGGCGCGCACGGTCACGATCTGAATGGGGTCGCCGCTCTCCACCGTCGCGGCGACATTGCCGGCGTAAATGGTGCGTAAATAGGTCTTGGGGCCGGTGACGGCGGTCACGTCGGCGATCATCGCCACGTCCAGCAGCGCCGCGGCGCGCGGCAGCACGTTTTTGCTGAAGCTGGTGTGCGGCGCGAGGATGACCGCGTATCCACTGCCGTGGCGGACGAGCAGTTCGGCGACGTCCTCCGCAAGCGGGTGGGCGAGGTGTTCGGCATCGGCGCGGATCACCTGCGCGACATCGGCTATGGCCGCCGCTTCTTCGGCGAGTGCGGCGGTGTCGTGACCCACTATCAGGATATGGACCGGTGCTTGCCAGCTCCGCGCGGCGGTGACCGCCTGGCGCGTCGCCTGTTTGAGTTTATGGCCGTCGTGTTCGGCGAGTATCAATACGCTCATGGCAACACCTTGGCTTCGACGCGGAGTTTTTCAACGAGTTCTTGCACGCTGGCGACTTTGCTGCCGGCCTTGCGCGCGGGCGGGTCGGCGACCTGGCGCTGGGTGAGGCGCGGGCCGGCATCGACCCCGAGTTCCGCCGCATTGATGGTCTGTATCGGTTTCTTCTTGGCCATCATCAGATTGGGCAGCTTGACGTAGCGCGGCTCGTTGAGGCGGAGGTCGGCGGTGATGACCGCCGGGAGGCGCAGGGCGAGGGTTTCGGTACCGCCGTCGATCTCGCGGGTGACTACGATCTCCTCGTCCCACACTTCGATCGCCGAGACGGCAACGCCTTGGCCGACGCCGAGCAGGGCGGCCAGCATCTGCCCGGCCTGGCCGGCGTCGCTGTCGATGGCCTGTTTGCCTAAAATGATCAGATCCGGCTGTTCGCGTTCCACCACGGCCTTCAACAGCTTGGCCACCCCCAGCGGTTGCAGGACGGCGTCGGTCTCGACCAGAATGGCGCGATCCACGCCCATGGCCAGCGCGTGACGCAGGACATCCTGGTTGGCGCTGCCGCCCAGCGACACGGCCACGACCTCGCTGGCCTTGCCCCGCTCTTTCAGGCGCAGCGCCTCTTCCACTGCGTTTTCGTCGAAGGGGTTGATGCCCATTTTGACGCCGGCGATGTCCACGTCCGAGCCGTCCGGCTTGATGCGGACCTTGACGTTGAAATCCACCACCCGCTTGACCGCGACCAACACTTTCATAACTACCTCCAATTGCGGGCTATTATGAACGCGGTTAAACTATTTGTGAAATAGATTGATTAGATAATAGTTATCGTATTTACAGATATGAGATACAGCTTACGACAACTGGAGGTGTTCGTCGCGGTGGGGCGCTGCGAGAGCGTATCGCGGGCGGCGGAGGCGCTCGCGCTGTCGCAGTCGGCGACCAGCACCGCCCTCGGCGAGTTCGAGCGCCAGTTCGACAGCCAACTGTTCGACCGCGTCGGCAAAACCTTGCGGCTCAATGAGCTCGGCCGGCAATTGCTGCCCAAGGCGGTCGAGTTGCTGGACCGGGCCCGCGAGATCGAGGACCTGCTGGAGGGCAAGGCCGGCTTCGGCGCCTTGCAGATCGGGGCCACCTTGACCATCGGCAACTACCTCGCGGCGCTGATCATCGCTTCTTTTCTTCAGCGCCACCCGGAAAGCCGCATCCGCCTGCAAGTGCACAATACCGCCACCATCGTCCATCAGGTGGTGCATCACGAACTCGATCTGGGGCTGATCGAGGGCGATTGTCATCACCCCGACCTCGAGGTGCAGTCCTGGGTGGAGGACGAACTGGTGGTGTTTTGTTCACCCGAATACCCGCTCGTCCAACGCGGCGACGTGTCGCTGGAAGAATTGGCCGCGCAACCCTGGATTTTACGCGAACACGGTTCCGGCACCCGCGAGACCTTCGATCACGCCATGCGCCACCACCGCGTCCCGCTCAATATTCGCTTGGAACTGGAACACACTGAGGCCATCAAACGCGCCGTGGAGTTCGGACTGGGCATAGGCTGCATCTCGCGGCTGACCTTGCGCGAGGCCTTCCGCCGCGGCAGTCTCGTGCCTATCGCCACCCCCGCGTTGGATTTGCGCCGGCAGTTTCGCTTTCTCTGGCACAAGCAAAAATATCAGACCGCGGGCATGCGGGAATTCCTGGCGCTGTGCCGGGCCATGACCGCCGGTATTCAACGCAGTGACGAGATTCCGCTCCCGCTCATTTCTTGAGACCAAGAGAGTTACCATGCAACGTGATGTGATGAATTACGACGTATTGATCGTCGGCGCCGGCCCGGCCGGCCTCGCCGCGGCGATCCGTTTGAAGCAACTGGCCGCGGTCGCCGGCAAGGAATTGAGCGTGTGCGTGCTCGAGAAGGGCGCGCAGGTCGGTGCGCACATCCTGTCGGGCGCGGTGATCGACCCCATCGCCATCAACGAGCTTCTGCCGGACTGGCGCGCGCGCGGCGCGCCCATCGTCACCGCGGTCAGCGACGATCAATTCCTGCTGCTTAGCGAGACCGGCCATTTCCATATCCCGCACGCGCTGGTGCCGCCGCTGATGCGCAACGACGGCTATTACATCGTCAGCCTCGGCAAATTGTGCGCGTGGCTGGGCGAGCAGGCCGAGGCCCTCGGCGTGGAAATTTATCCGGGCTTCGCCGCCGCCGAGGTGCTGTACGGCGACGACGGCGGCGTGCGCGGTATCGTCACCGGCGACATGGGCGTCGCCAAAGACGGCACGCCCAAAGCGGGCTACGCGCCGGGCATGGAGTTGCACGCTAAATACACGTTGATCGCCGAAGGCGCGCGCGGGTCGCTCGCCAAACAATTGCGGGCGCGTTACGCGCTGGGCGAGGGCCGCGAGGTGCCGAAGTTCGGTCTCGGCTTCAAGGAACTGTGGCGGGTCGATCCGGCACGGCATCAACCCGGCAAGGTGATCCACACCTTGGGCTGGCCGCTCGACGACCGCACCGGTGGCGGCGGCTTTCTCTATCACCTCGAAGGCAATCGCGTCGCGGTGGGTTACGTGGTGCACCTCGATTACGCCAATCCTTATCTCAGCCCCTTCGACGAGTTTCAACGTTTCAAGACCCACCCGGCGCTGCGCGAGGTGTTTACCAACGGTGAACGCCTGAGTTACGGCGCGCGCGCGATCACCGAGGGCGGGCTGCAATCGATACCCAAACTCACTTTCCCCGGCGGCGCGCTGATCGGCTGCAGCGCCGGCTTCGTCAATCTGCCGCGCATCAAGGGCAGCCACAACGCGATGAAGACCGGCATGCTGGTGGCGGAGGCGGCGTTTCAAGCAATTTGTGTGGAAGGCCGCGGCGGCGACGAACTCGGCGCCTATGCGACGGCGGTCGCCGCGTCGTGGGTTTATAAAGACCTCGACGCGGCGCGCAACGTCAAGCCCGCGCTGTCGCGCTGGGGTCTGCGCGGCGGCATGTTATATGCGGGCGTCGAGTTGTGGCTGCGCCGGTTCGGCGTCCGTCTGCCGTGGACGCTGCGCCATAGCAAGGCCGATCATGAAGCGCTGGCGCCCGCGGGCAGCCGCCAGCCCATCAATTACCCCAAGCCCGACGGTGTGGTGAGTTTCGACCGGCTGAGCTCGGTCTATCTCGCCGGTCTGAGTCACGACGAGGATCAACCGGTGCATCTCAAACTCGCGCGGCCCGAGATCGCCATCGAACATAATTTGAAAATCTACGACGCGCCCGAGCAACGCTACTGCCCGGCAGGGGTTTATGAGATCATCCGGCCGGCCAATGAGCGGCCGCGTCTGCAGATCAACGCCGCCAACTGTGTGCACTGCAAGGCCTGCGACATCAAAGACCCCTTGCAGAACATCACCTGGGTGACGCCCGAAGGCGGCAGCGGGCCAAATTACGTGGAGATGTAGTGCGGTGATGTCGGGTGCTGATCACATTTGCTAAAAGCGGTGTGAGCAAGACCGCGCTTGTTCGATGCCGGGCGGCGTTCAAGGTAAGTCCCCTCTCCCGCTAGCGGGAGAGGGGGTTGGAAGGGCCGGCGCCGGCATCCGTCATTCGGCGCGGTGTGTTCAATGAGCATAGAAAGCAGCGACCAGAAAAATGCAGTTCGAATTACTGAAACAAGACGGCGCCGCGCGCCGCGGCCGCATGACCTTTGCGCGCGGCACGGTGGAGACGCCGGCCTTCATGCCGGTCGGCACCTACGGCACGGTGAAGGCGATGACGCCGGAGGAGCTGCGTGATCTCGGCGCCGAGATCATCCTCGGCAACACCTTTCATCTGATGCTGCGGCCCGGCACCGACATCGTCAAACTGCACGGCGACCTGCACGGCTTCATGCACTGGGACGGCCCCATCCTCACCGACTCCGGCGGCTTCCAGGTGTTCAGCCTCGGCGAGCTGCGCAAGATCAGTGAAAAGGGTGTCGCATTCCAGTCGCCGGTCAACGGCGACAAGGTGTTTCTCGGCCCCGAGGAATCGATGGCGGTCCAGCGTGCGCTCGGCGCGGACATCGTGATGATCTTCGACGAATGCACGCCGTATCCGGCGACCGAACAGCAGGCGCGCGATTCCATGGAACTGTCGCTGCGCTGGGCCGCGCGCAGCAAACAGGCGCATGCTGATAACCCGGCCGCGCTGTTCGGCATCGTGCAGGGCGGCATGTACGAGCACCTTCGCGCCGAATCGCTGGCCGGCCTTGCCGAGATCGGCTTCGACGGCTATGCGATTGGTGGCCTGTCGGTGGGCGAGCCGAAAGAGGACATGCTGCGCGTGCTTGAGCACGTTGCGCCCCACATGCCGGTCGAACGGCCGCGTTATCTGATGGGCGTGGGCACGCCCGAGGACATCGTCGAGGCGGTGCGGCGCGGCATCGACATGTTCGACTGCGTGATGCCGACGCGCAACGCCCGCAACGGCCACTTGTTCGTGCGCACGGGCGAGATCCGCATCCGCAACGCCCGCTACCGCGACGACCCGCGGCCGCTCGACGAGGACTGCGGTTGCTATACCTGCCGCCACTACAGCCGTGCCTATCTGCGTCACCTCGATCAATGCAACGAGATCCTCGGCGCGCGGCTCAACACCATCCACAATCTGTATTACTACCAAACCTTGATGCGCGAATTGCGCGAGGCCATCGCCGCCGGGGGGGTGGCGGCCTACGTCCGGGATTTTTATGCCGGGCGCGCGCAAAGCGGACCGGCTGTGGCATAATACCGGCCTTTCGCGGCCCCCGGGCACGGTGGGTGGCCAAAGGAATTCAAGTAAGGAGAAGAGGTTGTCATGAGTTTTTTCATTTCGGATGCGTGGGCGGAAGCGGCTCCCGCCGCCCAAGACCCGGGTTTGATGGGCTTCCTGCCCTTGATCATCATCTTTGTGATCTTCTATTTTCTGCTGATGCGTCCGCAGATGAAGCGCGCCAAGGAACATCGCAAGCTGGTGGAAGCCCTGGGTAAGAACGATGAGGTGGTCACCAGCGGCGGTATCCTCGGCAAGATCACCGACGTGGAGGAAAGCATCATCACCGTGGAGATCGCCGAGGGCGTGCGCATTAAAGTGCAAAAAAGCGCGGTGTCTTCCCTCCTGCCCAAGGGTACCGTGAAAAGCTGATACGCATCACCGACCCGCCTGAGCTGAGAAAGCACGCCTTCCTATGAATCGCTACCCGCTTTGGAAATATCTCTTCATCGCCTCCATATTGCTGGTCGGTTGCATCTATGCGCTGCCCAATCTCTACGGTGAAGACCCTGCCTTGCAGATTTCCTCCACCCGCGGCGCGACAGTGGACGCCGCCACCGAAAGCCGCATCAAGGTCATGCTGCAGGAGGCCGGTCTCGCCATTCGGGGCAGCGAGCTGACGCCGGGCAATTTGCTGGTGCGTTTCAACGAGACTCAGACCCAGCTCAAAGCGCAGGACATGGTCAAGCGCGAATTGGGCGACGATTACATCGTGGCGCTCAACCTGGCGCCGACCACCCCCGCTTGGCTGCGGGCCATCAATGCCCAACCCATGTATCTGGGCTTGGATCTGCGCGGCGGCGTGCACTTTCTGATGGAAGTGGATATGGCAGCTGTGCTGGAGCAAAGGGCGGAGCGTTACGTTGAAGATCTGCGCACCACCCTGCGCGATGAAAAAGTGCGTTACACCTCGGTGGCGCGGCGCGGCGCTAGCGTCGAGGTCAAGTTCCGCGGCGTCGAGGAGCGCAATGCCGCACGCGAGCATTTCCGTAAAACTTTCCCCGAATTGCAGTTGACCGAGAGTGAAGCGGGCGACGGCCAGCTCTTGATCGCGCAATTGACCGAGCAGCAGCAGCGCGAGACTCAGCGTTTCGCCGTGCAGCAAAACATCACCACCTTGCGCAACCGTGTCAACGAACTCGGCGTGGCCGAACCGGTGATCCAGCAGCAGGGCGTGGACCGCATCGTGGTGCAGCTGCCCGGCGTGCAGGATACCGCGCGCGCCAAGGAAATTCTCGGCGCCACCGCCACCCTGGAATTCCGCATGGTGGACGAAGGACACAGCGCCGCCGACGCCGTGGCGGGCCGGGTGCCGCCCTCGTCGCGGCTCTATCGCAGCCGCACCGGCGAGCCGGTATTGCTGCAAAAACGCATCATCATCACCGGCGATTCCATCATCGACGCCGCCTCGACCATCGATCAGCGCGACGGCAGCCCGGCGGTGTCGATCACCTTGGACGCCAAGGGCGCGCGCTCCATGCAGAACACCACGCAGGAGAACGTCGGCAAGCTGATGGCGGTGGTGTTCATCGAAAACAAAACCGAGACCCGTTATGTCAACGGCGAGGCGGTGAAGACCAAGAAACGGGTGGAAGAGGTGATCAACCAGGCCACCATCCGCGAGCCCTTCAGCAAACGTTTCCAGATCACCGGCCTCGACAATCCGGACGAGGCGCGCACCCTGGCCCTCTTGCTGCGCGCCGGCGCGCTGTCGGCGCCCATCGACATCATCGAGGAACGCACCGTCGGTCCGAGCCTGGGTCAAGAAAATATCGACAAGGGCTTCATGTCCTGCGTGATCGGCCTGATCGCCATTACCCTGTTCATGAGCATGTATTACCGGGTGTTCGGCGTGATCGCCAGCATTTCCTTGTTCATGAACTTGATATTGATGCTGTCGATTTTGTCCATGTTGCAGGCCACCCTCACCCTGCCGGGTATCGCCGGTATCGCGCTCACCATCGGCATGGCCATTGATGCCAACGTGCTCATCTTCGAGCGGATTCGCGAAGAGTTGCGCAACGGCAACACGCCGCAGGCGGCCATTCATGCCGGTTACGAACGCGCCTGGGGCACCATCGTGGATTCCAATATCACTACGCTCATCGCCGGCTTCTCGTTATTCCTGCTTGGTTCCGGGCCGATCCGCGGCTTCGCGGTGGTGTTGTGTATCGGCATTCTCACCTCGATGTTCAGCGCGGTGCTGGTGTCGCGCGCCATGGTGAACCTGGTTTACGGCCAGCGTAAGCTCAGCAAGCTGGCGATCTAAATAGGCGATAGTCGATGGAATTTTTCCACATCAAAAAAGACATTCCGTTCATGCGCTACGCCAAGATCACCACCGTGGTCTCGGCGCTCATGTTCGTGCTGGCGGTCGCCGCGCTGGGCATGCGCGGTTTGAATTTCAGCATCGATTTCACCGGCGGCACGGTGATTGAACTGCATTATCCGCAGGCCGCCGATGTGCAGAAAATTCGCGGCGCCCTCGAAGGCGAAGAGTACCGCGATGTGACGGTGCAGAATTTCGGCAGTACCCAGGATGTGATGATCCGGCTGCGTTTGCAGGAGGGCGTGTCTTCGGCCCAGGCCAGTGAAAGCGTGATGACTTTGCTGCGGGCGCAGGATCCCAACGTCGAGTTGCGGCGGGTGGAATTCGTCGGCCCGCAGGTCGGCGAGGAGCTGTACAACGGCGGCGCGCTGGCGCTGCTCCTGGTGTGCGCGGGCATCATGGTTTATCTGGCGATCCGCTTCGAGTGGCGTTTCGCAATCGCCGCGGTCATCGCCAATATGCATGACGTGGTGATCATTATGGGCTTTTTCGCCTTTTTTCAATGGGAGTTTTCGCTGGCGGTGCTGGCGGGCGTGCTCGCGGTACTGGGCTATTCGGTGAATGAATCGGTGGTGGTGTTCGACCGGATCCGCGAAAATTTTCGCAAGATGCGCAAGACCGCGGTGCCCGAGATCATCGACAACGCCATCACCCGTACCATGTCGCGTACCATCATCACCCATACCACTACCGAGATGATGGTGTTGGCCATGTTGTTCTTCGGCGGCGAGGCCTTGTTCTATTTTGCGTTGGCTTTGACCATCGGCATCCTATTCGGCATTTATTCATCGGTGCTGGTGGCCAGCCCGATCGTGATGTGGCTGGGCGTGTCGCGCGATAACCTGATGCCGGTGAAAAAAGAAGGCGCGGAATTCGACGTTCGGCCGTAAGCGGACCGCTCGATGTCCGGCTGAATGGATTTGCGCTGCCGCCGCGCTGCGGCGTTAGTCGGAATGCTTGATTCCGCCCCCGGCATTCTTGCCGGGGCGCTTGTTATAAAAATCCCGTTGAAAGAGTGTAACTGCCCGGCCGGGTTCAGGCCGTGGAGGTGGATGTCGAAGTATTGCCGGTCGCCGCCGCTTCGGCGCGATCGAATTCGATGCGATTGCGGCCCAGCCGCTTGGCGCGGTACAGGGCGTGATCGGCGCGCTGGATGATGGCCTCGGGACTTTCGCCGGGGCGGTATAAAGTGAGTCCGGCTGAGAAGGTGGGCAAGGGAATGGTGCTGCCGTCGTATTGGAAATTGGTTTCCTGAGCGCGTTTTTGCACTTTACGAAGTGCCCGCAGCGCGCCTTCGATATGCGTATTGGGCAACAACACGGCGAATTCTTCGCCGCCGTAACGGGCGACCAGGTCGTGATGGCGGAAAATGGAGAGTATCTCGGCGGCGACCACCCGCAACACCTCGTCGCCGGCGGCATGGCCCAGTTTGTCGTTGACCGCCTTGAAGCCGTCGAGGTCGATCAAGGCCAGCGTCAACGGATTGCCGTAACGTTGCACGCGACCCACTTCATCTTGCAGGCGGCGCAGGAAGGCGCGGCGGTTGGGCAGGCCGGTGAGATCGTCGGTCAAACTCAAGAGGTGGATGCGGGTCAGCTCGTCGCTGAGTTGTTGGCTGTCGGATTCGATGACACCCAGGAAATTTTGGGCTTCCTGCAATTTGTTGGCGATGGTCCGGTGTTCCACCAACAGCGATTGGGTCTCGCTGATCAATTGTTCGCGCACCACAACGATGTCTTGTTGCGAATTGGTTTGTTGGAGTATCTCCAATTCTTTTTCCAGCATGGCGCCGATGGAAAGATTATTCTTGATACAGGCCGCCACCTGATGCGCCAAGGCCTGTTGAATGCGTTGGATGCCTTGCCGTTTTTCGTCCAGATGGCGGCGATACGAACCGTCCACCCGTCGTTCGGGCGGAGAGGGACGTTCGGGATGATCGGGCGCGACATCGGAGACGGGTTCCTCCATTTCGACGGCGGCGAGCGGAGCCGCCGCGACGAGCTCCGGCTTCCTGTCGCGAATATTGAAACTTTCCAAGAGCGGCGCGATGCCCTGTTCGATGATGTCGTCGCTCTCGCGCATGCCGCGGGCGATGTCGTCGATATGCGCATCGAGAAACGCCTTCAGCTCGGCCAGGTCGCTCGCCGTGAAGGGCGGCGTGATTCGTACTTCCAATAGTTTCAGCTGGACTTGCAAGGGCGAATCGTCGGGTAACTGACGGGCGAGGGTGTCGAGCAGCAACATCAGCAGACCGGCGTAGGTCTGTTCGATTTCCTGGCTATGGGCTTCGGCGGAGCAGAGGGTTTGTTCGATGTAAGCGAATATGCTGGCGCCGCTTTCGCTGCGTTTGAGCGGTTCGAGCAGCCGTAGAATTTTCTTCGTCACGCTGGCACCCAAGATGTTTTCTTTTTTGTCCGGCAACATGGATTGCTCCTGTTATTGTTATCCATCCATGTTGAACGCCCCCTTCTATCCAGGTGGTGGATGTCGGGCGGCAAGAATTCCGTTTATGTGCTTAAGTTAACCTCATTATGGACTTAAGCCCAGGCTACACCCTTTTCGCATTTAGGGGCTTCCTGACGCTGGTCACAGGGCCATCATGGCCTACCTCATAGCATTGAGGCTCATTTTATAGTCCGCAACACGCGAATTAATATAACACGGATTATAAGGGGGTAAAAACGGTTCGTGGGCGGCGGACCCTCCGTACTGCAAGGCGGCGGAAAATCGGGTATCCTTCTCCCTTTTTCCAGCCCCATCAGCTTTGTCAGGTGAGAAGATGTTTACACGAGATATGAGGATAGCCGGTTTTGATGACGCGCTGTGGACGGCCATGGATCAGGAGACCAAGCGCCAGGAGGACCACATCGAACTCATCGCTTCCGAGAATTACGCCAGCCCTCGTGTGCTGGAGGCGCAAGGCTCTGTCCTCACTAATAAATATGCGGAAGGTTATCCCGGCAAACGTTATTATGGCGGCTGCGAGTACGTGGATATCGCCGAGCAGCTCGCCATCGATCGCGCCAAGGAATTGTTCGGTGCCGATTACGTCAACGTGCAGCCCCACTCCGGTTCGCAGGCCAATGCCGCCGTCTATATGGCCTTACTCAACCCCGGGGATACCCTGCTTGGCATGAGCCTGGCCCATGGTGGACATCTCACCCACGGCGCCAAGGTCAGTTTCTCCGGCAAGATTTATAACGCGGTGCAATACGGCCTCGACGTCGCCACCGGCGAGATCGACTACGATCAGGTGGACGCGCTGGCGCGGGAGCACAAGCCGAAGATGATCGTGGCCGGTTTCAGCGCCTATTCCCGGGTGGTGGATTGGGCGCGTTTCCGCGCCATCGCCGACGAGGTGGGCGCCTATTTGTTCGTGGACGTCGCCCACGTGGCGGGTTTGATCGCCGCCGGTCTGTATCCCAACCCGGTGCAAATCGCCGACATCACCACCACCACCACCCACAAGACCCTGCGCGGCCCGCGCGGCGGCATGATCATGGCCAAGGCCAATCCCGAGATCGAGAAGAAACTCAATTCCATGGTCTTTCCCGGCACCCAGGGTGGCCCGTTGATGCACGTGATCGCCGCCAAGGCGGTGGCCTTCAAAGAGGCGCTGCAACCGGATTTCAAGGCCTATCAACAGCAGGTGATCGACAATGCCCGCGCGATGGCCGCGGTGATGATGGAGCGCGGCTACAAAATCGTCTCCGGCGGCACCGACAATCACCTCTTTCTGCTGGACCTGATCGACAAGGACATCACCGGCAAGGATGCGGAGGCCGCCCTCGGCGCCTGCGATATCACGGTCAATAAAAACGCGGTGCCCAACGATCCGCGCTCGCCGTTCGTCACCAGCGGCATCCGCATCGGCACGCCGGCCATCACCACCCGCGGCTTCAAAGTCGCGGAGTCGCGGGCGCTGGCGGGCTGGATCTGCGACGTATTGTCCAATCTGAACGATTCAACCGTATTGGACCGGGTGCGGGATCAAGTGGCGGACATCACCCACCGCTTTCCGGTTTATCAAAAATAAACCGGTTACCTGGCCGCGGGACGCGGCGGCGAAATAGGAACCAGCATGCGTTGTCCGTTTTGTGGTACCGATGACACCAAGGTGGTCGATTCGCGGCTGGCCAGTGAAGGCCACTCGGTGCGCCGCCGCCGCGAATGCCTGTCCTGCGCCGAACGTTTCACCACCTTCGAGACCGCCGAACTGACCCTGCCGCCGATCGTGAAGAGCGACGGCCGGCGCGAGGTCTTCGATGAAGCCAAGCTGCGCGGCGGCATGCTGCGCGCGTTGGAGAAACGCCCGGTCGCCACCGAGCGTTTCGAGGAGAGCATCACCCATCTGCTGCATCGTCTGCGCGCCAGCGGCGAGCGGGAAATCAGCTCGCGTTCCCTGGGCGAGTGGGTGATGGACGAGCTGCGCAATCTGGACGAAGTGGCCTATGTCCGCTTCGCCTCGGTGTACCGCAGCTTTCAAGACGTCAACGCCTTTCGCGAAGAGATCGAACGCCTGCAGAATTCGCCGCCGCCGGACGTCAACAAGCAGCAGATTTCGCTGTTGCCGGATCCGGCGGGCAAGCGTAAAAATCCGGCGGCGTGAGGCCGCTGCGCATGGCGCGCGTTCTTCTTGAGCGACACCCGTTTTATGTTCACCAGCGCTGATCATCAATTCATGAACCAAGCCCTGCGGCTCGCCGCGCGCGGTTTGTATTCCACCGACCCCAATCCGCGGGTGGGCTGCGTGCTGGTGCGCGACGGCGCGGTCGTCGGCAGCGGCTGGCACGGCCGGGCCGGCCAGCCTCACGCCGAGGTGTTTGCATTGCGTGAAGCGGGCGAGCGCGCCCGCGGCGCCACGGCCTATGTCACCTTGGAACCCTGTTGTCATCACGGCCGCACCCCGCCCTGCGGTGAGGCCTTGATCGCCGCCGGCGTGACGCGGGTGGTGGCGGCCATGACCGATCCCAATCCGCTGATGGCGGGAAAAGGCTTGGCGCAATTAGCGGCCGCCGGTATCGCGGTTGTATCCGGTTTACTGGCGGCCGACGCGGCGGCGCTCAATCCCGGTTTCAGCAGCCGCATGCAGCGCGGCCGGCCCTGGGTGCGGGTGAAATCGGCGATGAGCCTCGACGGCCGCAGCGCGCTTGCCAACGGCGTCAGCCAGTGGATCACCGGCGCGGCGGCGCGGCACGACGTGCAACGCTGGCGGGCGCGCAGCTCGGCGATCTTGACCGGGATCGGCACGGTGTTGGCGGATGACCCGGCGCTCAACCTGCGCTTATCGCCCGCCGAATGGAACGAGCAAGGCGAAGGCGAAATCCGCCAACCGCTGCGAGTGGTAGTGGACAGCCGCCTGCGTCTGCCGATCGATGCGCGCGTGTTGCGGACGGCCGGTGCGACACAGGTATTCACGTGCAGCGAGGACGCCGCCCGCGCCGCGCGGCTGCGCGAGGCAGGCGGGACGGTGAGCGTGGTGCCGCCGGGCGCGGGCGGCGTGGATCTCGCCGCGCTGTTGCGTGCGCTGGGTGCGCAAGGCATCAACGAAGTGTGGGTGGAGGCCGGCCCGGCTTTGAGCGGCGCGCTGCTCGCCCAGGGTTGGGCCGATGAATTGATTCTATACTTGGCGCCCGCCTTGCTGGGCGACGCGGCGCGCGGCGTGTTTCAACTGCCGCAGTGGACGGCGTTGAATGAAAGTCTGTCGCTCAATATCACCGACGTGCGCGCGGTGGGCGCCGATTGGCGTATCATGGCGCAAATAAATAATCGTACAGCGACGGCGCAAGACTGAACATGTTTACCGGCATCATCCAAGCGAAAGGCGAGATCGCCGCGCTGCAACATCACGGCGGCGACGCCCGGCTGCGCATCGCCGCCGGCAAGCTCGATTTGAGCGATGCGTGCGTCGGCGACAGCATCGCCGTCAACGGTGTGTGTCTCACCGCGGTGGAATTGTTCGCCGGCGGTTTTCGCGCCGACGTGTCGGCGGAGACCTTGCGCTGCACCACCCTTGGCCGCTTGCGGAGCGGCGACGCGGTGAATCTGGAAAAGGCGTTGACCCTCGCGACGCCCTTGGGCGGCCATCTGGTGAGCGGTCACGTCGACGGCGTGGCCACGGTGACGGAACGCGCCGAGATCGGCGGTTCGCTGCGGTTGGTGTTCGCCGTGCCCGCGCCCTTGGCGAAATACATCGCCGCGAAAGGCTCGATCTGCCTCGACGGCGTCAGCCTCACGGTGAACGCCGTGAACGGCGCGGTCTTCGAAGTGAACCTGGTGCCGCACACTTTGCAGGAAACCAACCTGGGCCGGCTCGCGGCCGGCGCCGAGGTCAACGTGGAGGTGGACCTGGTCGCGCGTTATTTGGAGCGTCTGGTCTTGGGCGACGACGCGGCCAAGCCGGCGGGCAGCGGTCTCACGCTGACCGTCTTGACGCAACAGGGTTTTGTGAAAGGCGATGCGCGCTGACCCGCGGTCTCGCTGCATGAGTGAAAGTAACGTGACGGCATTCAGTTCCACCTCCGAGATCATCGAAGACCTGCGGCGCGGCCGCATGGTGGTCATCGTCGACGACGAAGACCGCGAGAACGAAGGCGACCTGTTGATGGCGGCGGCCTGCGTACGGGCCGAGGACGTCAATTTCATGGCCCGCTACGGGCGGGGCCTGATCTGCCTCACGCTCACCCAGGAACGCTGCGAGCGTTTGCGCCTGCCGCTGATGGTGGCGGGCACCCACGCCAAACACAGCACCAATTTTACGGTGTCGATCGAGGCGGCGCGCGGCGTGACCACCGGCATCTCCGCCGCCGATCGCGCGACCACTATTCTCGCCGCGGTGGCGCCCGCGGCCGAAGCCGCCGATCTGGTGCAGCCGGGGCATATCTTTCCGTTGATGGCGCAGCCGGGCGGGGTGTTGACCCGCGCCGGCCACACCGAGGCGGGCTGCGATCTGGCGCGGCTGGCGGGTTTCGAGCCGGCGGCGGTGATCGTCGAGATCCTCAGCGAGGACGGCACCATGGCCCGCCGTCCCGAGCTGGAACGGTTCGCGGCGCAGCATGGCTTGAAGATCGGCACCATCGCCGACCTCATCCATTACCGCTTGCAAAATGAAAAGACCATCGAGCCGCTGGGTGAGTGCTCCCTGCCCACGGAATTCGGCGAGTTTCGTTTGTTGGCCTTCCGCGACAGTGTGGGTGGCGACAGCCATTTCGCGCTGGTGAAAGGGGTTTTGCGCGCCGACAGCCCGGTATTGGTCCGGGTGCATATGCTGGATACCTTGAGCGATTTGTTCGGCGCCGCCCGCAGCGACGCCCACTGGTCCTTGCGCGAGGCTTTGGCCCGTTTGGGGCGGGAGGACAGCGCGGTGGTGGTGGTGTTGCGCAAACCCGACGAGGCGCGCGCCTTGCTGGCGCGCATCCGCGACTACCGCTTGCAGGCGCAGGGCGTGCATTTGCAGGCGCCGGCGGCGGGCGACGAACTGCGGACTTACGGCGTCGGCGCGCAAATCCTCGCCGAACTCGGGGTAGGCAAGATGCGGGTGCTGGGCACGCCCAAGCGGCTGCACGGCCTGGCGGGTTTTGGATTGGAAGTGGTGGAATACGTAGGGGACGACTAGAATAGTCCCCCTCTCTCCGGCGGGCGCCGGATTTTTTTCAGGAAGCAGCGGCATGACCAAGATCAATACCTTTTCCGGCGATTTCACCACCCGCGGCGGGCGTTACGCCCTGGTCGCCGGGCGCTTCAACAGTTTTATCGTCGAGCATCTCATCAACGGCGCGGTGGACACCCTGGTGCGTCACGGCGTCGAGGCCAAGGACATCGATCTCATCCACGCGCCGGGCGCTTTCGAGATTCCATTGCTGGTGCAGAAGGCCGCCGCCAGCAAAAAATACGACGCGGTGATCGCGCTGGGCTGCGTGATCCGCGGCGCCACGCCGCACTTCGAATATGTGGCCGGCGAATGCGCCAAGGGCATCGCCCAGGTGGCCTTGAAGTTCGACCTGCCGGTCGCCTTCGGCGTCTTGACGGTGGACACCATCGAACAGGCGGTGGAACGCGCGGGCACCAAGGCCGGCAATAAAGGCGCGGAGGCCGCGTTGTCGGCGCTGGAAATGGTCAGCCTGTTGAAACGGATGACTTGAGATGATTTCATGCAGTCGGGTTTATCGTGACGTCATGCCCGCGCTTGTGGGCCGCGCTTCGTGAGCCGCGCGCGCAGCAAGGCGCGGCGCTGCGCGTTGCAGGCCTTGTATTCCTGGCAACTGGGGGGCCAGGATCTGGCCGACATCGAAAGGCAGTTTTTCGCCGAACAGGACGTCGCCGGCGCCGACCGCGCCTATTTCAGCGAACTGCTGCACGGCGTGCCCAAACAGACCACCGAATTGGATGCCCGCTACCGCGATTATCTCGACCGCAGCGTGGAAGACCTCGATCCCATCGAGCTGGCGATATTGCGCATCGGCGTTTATGAATTGACTCAGCATCCGGAGATCCCCTTCCGGGTGATCATCAACGAGGCGGTGGAATTGGCTAAGGTCTTCGGCGCCGATCAAAGTCACCGCTACATCAACGGCGTATTGGACAAGGTGGCGCGCACCCTCCGCGCCGTCGAGGTCAAGATGAAGGCGCCGTGACCGCCGCTGGACTTATCCTGAAAAAGCGATCGGCCACGGAGGACACGGGGTACACGGAGGAAAATAAGCGGAGGGTCTTTATCGAGGTCACTCAGCCGGTAAACTCGCCCAACGCCGCAACGTTCGCTGTCACCTCCGCGGGTGGCATTCGCGATTTCAAGATTATCGCCCGGCCATTCTCCAACATGCGCAGGCTCCTGCTCTTGCGGGAACGGGGCGGGAGTAGAATATGGAAAAATCAGTGAGGCTATCGTTCCGCTTCATGTCCTTCCTCCAGGCAAGGCCTCGTGTCACGCGTTGACGGATCGATGAATCTTGAATTAACGACACCCCGATCATGACCCTTTCCGAATTCGACATCATCCGCCGTTATTTCGCCGCCGCCGGCGCGCGCCGCGGCGATGTGGTGGTCGGCGTCGGCGACGACGCGGCGGTGGTGGACGTGCCGCCGGACCGGCAATTG
The DNA here is from genome assembly GCA_963729605.1 of uncultured Gammaproteobacteria bacterium. Classification (GTDB taxonomy): domain Bacteria; phylum Pseudomonadota; class Gammaproteobacteria; order DRLM01; family DRLM01; genus CAKKSB01. The sequence continues at coordinate 1,153,574 of CAVSNY010000007.1, forward strand.
GTCTTGGCCATGGATAGCTTGGTGAGCGGCGTCCATTTTCCCGAGGAGACCCGCGCCGAGGACATCGGCCACAAGGCCCTCGCTGTGAATTTGAGCGATCTCGCCGCCATGGGCGCCGAGCCGGCCTGGGCGACGCTGGCTTTGACCGCGCCGCGCAACGATCCTGCTTGGCTGGCGGCCTTCGCCGAGGGCTTCAGCGCCTTGGCCCGCGAGGCGGGTGTGCAGTTGATCGGCGGCGACACCACGCGCGGCCCGCTCACGGTCACGGTGCAAGTGCACGGCTTCGTGCCCCGCGGCCAGGCCGTGCTGCGCAGCGGCGCGCGGCCGGGCGATGTGATTTACGTCAGCGGCAGCCTCGGCGACGCGGGCCTGGCCTTGCGGCGCTGGCAACAGGGCATGGTTCCGAGTTCGGCCGATGAACGGTATCTGGCCACGCGTTTGAACCGTCCCGTCCCGCGTCTTCAAGAAGGCCGCGCGCTGCGCGGTCTGGCCAGCGCGATGATCGATGTCTCCGACGGCTTGGCGGCGGATTTAGGTCATATTTTGGAGGCGAGCGGGGTGGGCGCCACGCTCGAACTCGATACCTTGCCTTTATCGCCCGCCTTCCAGCGGGTGTGCGCGGCCATGGGCGAAACGCAGGGCGCGCGTCTCGCCCTCGGCGCCGGTGATGATTACGAACTGTGTTTCACCGTGCCCGCCGCGCGATGCGAACAAGTGGAGCGGGAATTCGCGACCTTCGACTGCGGTTGTCGCGCCATCGGCGTTATCGAAGAGCGGGTGGGTTTGCGGGTGCGGCAGGCGGACGGGTCGCCGTTAGTGTTCGAGCGCGGCGGTCACGACCATTTCGCCGCGCCGTGATGGCACTCCGCGCCGCGCCGGTTCGACCGGGATGCGCGGGCCGCTGCTTTTTCTCCGTGATCTCGGTGAACCCGGTGTCCTCCGTGGTCAACGGCTTTTTCCGGCTAATTGCCGCTTAAATAAAAACGAGTGAATGAATCGGTGAAATCATCCTACCCGCCTTTGCCCGCCGGTTTTTTCCGGCGCCATCCCGCGCATATTTTCGCCTTTGGGTTTGGCGCGGGGGCCATCCCGTTCGCGCCGGGTACCTGGGGCACCTTGGTCGCGGTGCCGTTTTGCCTGCTGCTGCAATATTTGTCCGCGCCGCAGTATGTCGCCTTCCTGGTCCTGACGTTTCTCCTCGGCGTCTGGCTGTGTCAGGTGGCCGGGAAAAACTTGGGCGTGTCCGATCATCCCGGCATGGTGTGGGATGAGATGGTAGGTTATTGGATCGCGGTGGCGCTGGTGCCGCCGCACTGGACGTGGTGGCTGGCGGCATTTGTACTGTTCCGGATTTTCGACATCTGGAAACCCTGGCCCATCGGTGAATTGGACCGGCGCCTGCACGGAGGTTTGGGCGTGATGGCCGACGATGCGGTGGCGGGGATCTTCGCCGGCGTGATTCTATTCGCCGCGCACGGCGTGCTCAGCGCGGCGTGAAACTGCGGCGGCGTTTAAATTTTTTAATGGCCAAGACGCCAGGTGTTTATCCATCGAGATAAGCCTAGTTGGGAATTAACGTTGCCCGTTGGGAGTTTGGTTCGCTCAGGCGCCAGCCCGATTCCTTGAGCCAGCGGGCCAGGGCCATCGCGGTCAGCGGCCGGCTGATGAAATAACCTTGCGCCATGTCGCAGCCCATCTCGATCAGGGTGTTCAGCACCGCTTGATTCTCGACGCCTTCGGCGACCACCCGCCGGCCCATGTTGTGGGCGAGGTCCACGGTGGAACGCACGATCACCATGTCTTCGTTGTTGTCGAGCATGTCGATGACGAAGGATTTGTCGATCTTGATTTCGTCCACCGGCAACTGCTTTAAATAAATCAGCGAGGAGTAACCGGTGCCGAAGTCGTCGATGGCGAGGCCGACGCCCATCACGTCGAGTTGGGTGAGGGTGTCCATCGCCCGCAGCGGGTTGGCCATGATCGCGCTCTCGGTGATTTCAAACTCCAGCAGCTGCGGCGCCACCCCCCATTGCTGCATGGTCGCGGCGATCTTGCCGGCCAGCTGTTCGTCTTGCAGATGGCGCGCCGACAGATTGATGGCCATTCGCAATTGGAGTCCGGCCTTTTGCCAGAGGTGGATTTGATGCAGGGCCTCGTCGAGCACGAAGAAGGTGAGCGGCCGGATCAGCCCGGTGTGCTCGGCGAGCGGGATGAATTCATCGGGCAGCAGCAGCCCGCGTTGCGGATGATCCCAGCGCACCACCGCCTCCACCGCGCTGACCAGCCCGGTCTTGAGATCGATCTTCGGTTGATAGAACAACACCAGTTGTTTGTATTCGATGGCGTGGCGCAGCTCGCCGACCAGCGACAGGCGGCTGACGCTGTGCTGATCTTCCTTGGGATCGTAGAGGGCGAAGCCGGCGCTGGCGCGCTTGGCGACGTACATGGCCACGTCGGCGTGGCGCATCAGGGTCGCGCCGTCCTCGCCGTGCTCGGGATAGAGGGCGATGCCGACGCTGGCGCCGACATGGAAACTCTGCTCTTCCAAAAGGATGGGCTGTTCGAGGGCGGTGATGAGTTTGCGCGCGGCGCCGACCGCGTCGGCCTCGTTTTCGATGCCGGGCAGCAGCACGGCGAATTCATCGCCGCCGAGGCGGGCGATGGTGTCGGACTCGCGCAGCGCGCCGCGCATGCGTTGCGCCACCTGTTGCAGGACCAGGTCGCCGTAATGGTGGCCGAGGGTGTCGTTGATTTCCTTGAAACGGTCGAGGTCGGTGATGAGCAGCGCCAAAGGCGCGGCTTTGCGTTGCGCGGTGAGGATGGCATGCCGCAAGCGGTCTTGTAACAACAGACGGTTGGGCAGTTCGGTCAGGCCGTCGTGCAGGGCTTGATGTTCCAATTCGCGGTTGAGCGAGGCGAGTTCCCGGGTGCGTTTTATGACCCGCCGCTCCAGGTCTTCCTGGAGGGCCTTGAGTTCGGCCTCGGCCTGTTTGCGTTCGGTGATGTCGCGCATGATGCCGATGTAGAGCATGCCCTCGCTGCGCGGCAGTTCGCTGACCGCCATTTCCATCGGGAAGCTGTGCCCGTCCTTGTGGCGACCCACGGTTTCATGCGCCGCCAGGCGGGTGATCTCGTCGATCGAGGCGGCCGGTTCGCCATCTTCACGGCCGATGACCGGGCAGGCGTAGGCTTGTCCCAGCAGCAGGTTGAGATTTTCGCCGGCTATTTCCGCCTGGCTATAACCGAAAATCTGCTCCGCGGCGTGATTCATCGATTCGATATTGCCGCGCGCGTCGATGGTGACGATGCCGTCCACCATGTTATCCATGATGGCGCGGATGCGCCGTTCCCGCACCGCGACCGCCTCGGCGTTGTTCACCAGTTTTTCGCGCATGCGTTCCAGGTCTTCGGCGAGACCGGCGATTTCGTAGATGCTGGAACGGACGCGCAAATGCCCCACCGTATCGTTGGCGGCGATGCGACGCGCCGCATCGCGCAACTGGCGCAAGGGCCGGGTCAATTGGGGTGTAATCACCGCCACCAGCAGCAAGGAAAGCGTGACGTAGCCGATGGCCAATAACACGCCGCGCTGGTAGGCCTGGTAGATCTGCGCCCGGGTCGCCGTTTCGTCGTAGCCCACCCGCAGGGTGGCGGCGCTCCGCAGCGACGGGTTGTGAAAGGGCACCCCGATGAAATAGACGGTGTTGGCGTGTTCTCCGAAATAAAAATCTTCGTCGAACGTCTCGTTGCGGTTTTTATTGGCTACCGAGGCGATCTCGCCGCCGGTTTCGAGTATCACTTCGGCGTAGGCCAGACGGCCCGAGAACACCGCGTCGTCGAGCTGGGCGCGGATCTGTTCGGCATCGGCCTGTTCGGCGAGCCGTTCCGCCAGTTGCCGCGCGTCGTGGCGGACATAGTTGATGAATTGTTCCTTGTAACCCTCGGCGACGATGAACAACACGCCGCTGAACAAGAAGGGAATCAGCAGTAAATGAATGATGACCCCGCCGAGTATGATCCGGCCGGCGAAGCTGTGCAGAAAGGCCGCTAGTTTGCCCCGTTGCGCCATAACTCACCTATCGCGACCAGGTTGGGGTAGGCGGCGATGTCCGCCTCCCACATGTAACTTACGGTGCCCGGTTGTTTGCGCAGCCTGTCGACCAGGGCTTGTTGCTCCTTGAAGGTCGGCGGCAGTTGACCGCCCAATTGTACGACGTTGCTCAATAAATGCAGCTCGTAGACATTGGCGGACATGAAGACCACTTTTTGCAGAAAGACCTGGTAGAGCCGCGTTTCACTCTGGTTGATTACCGCCGTCAGCTGCTGATTTTCTTTGTTGACGGGAAAACCGAGAAACAGCCGGCGGATTTCGCTGACCGACAAACTGGAGATGCCACTGGCCTGGTCGGTGACCAGCACCAGCCGTCCGTCGTGGCCGGCGCGGGCGACGTTGATTTGCCCCAGCATGATCAAACAGCCCAGGAGCAGGTGTGACCACCTCCGCATCATGGCAAGACGGCGCTCCATTGCAGGGTGGCCTGACTGTAACGTTGCCCGTATTGATCCAGGTTGGCCAGTTCGAATTTGAGGGCTTGGTTATCGCTAAGCTGATAACGCGCACCGACCAAGCCGCGCTGACGGATGTAGGCCGGGATTTGTTGCAGATAGAGATTGTCCGCGGCGCCTTCGCTGGCCTCGACGCGTCCGTAAAACGATAAGTCGGCTCGTTGCCGGTATTCGGGCTGCAAGTAGGCGTAGAAAAAGGCGTCATCCGTTTGGTTGCCGTTCGATAAATCGAGATCGGTGCCGATGCGCATCAGCGAGCCGCGGACGTGCCAGCGCTCTTGAGAATAATTGCTGTAGGCGCCGAGGATGTCGAGCCGGACCTGGTCGATGCCGTTTATCGAAGACGGGATCACGACATAACCCATAAATACCCCGCTGTCGTCGAACGGCGTTTCCATCGCATGATGGGAGAGGGCCAGGGTGACCAGGAGTTGATGGTCGCCGCGCCCCGGTTCGAGGATGTCGAGGGCGCTCAAATGTCCCGGTGTCAATTCCGGCCCCAAGCCGAGGTCGAGGGTGTAATAAAACATGTGGCTGGCGGTGTGCCGGGTTTTTTGCAGGCTGATGCCGGTGGCGTGGGCCGGGATGGCGCCGCCTTCCTCTTCGAACTCGATGAGGCCGGGGCGGTAGATGGTGGTTTGCAGATAAGCGCCGTGGTGATGTTTGCGGTTCCATTGATCGAGCGCGGTGTGATAACGGCCGAGCCAGAGTCGGGTGTTCTCGGCGAGGACCCAGCCCACGGCCAGGCGTTCCATTTCCCGTTCTTCCTGGTCAATGAAAAACTCCGCGAGCAGGCGCGCCTGCCCGTACTCCGCGCTGTAGAAAAAATCGACGGCGGCGGTGGAACCGTGCTGGTCGAGTGGCGCGACATCCCGGTCGTTGAAATGCAGGGTGACCAGCGGAAACGGGATGAACTCGCTTTTATATTCGGCGTGTGCCGCGTTGCCGATCAAGAACAACGCCATGCCGGCCAGGACCACGAAAAGCCCGGGGCCGCGCGGTGCAGGCGAGCGGCGGCGAGGGACCGTTCGTATCGCCGCGGCGTGGCGCGGCGCGACTTGAACCTGATGTGCCGAGTGTTCGGGAATGGCGGGCCGTTGCCGTCGTGGCTGTGGGCGAATTTTCATCGGGGACACCATCCTCGTTTCAGCTGCGGTGCTTGCCGCGCAATAGCGGGAAGCCGGCCGAATGCTGAGGATTCTAGGGTTTGTTGAGCGGATTGGCTAGCGGGCTAATCGGTTCCGGGTCGGGAAAACCGATAGTCGCCGATGAGTCCATCTCGATATGACCGAGGCGGCGCGGCGTATTGGTCCGCCGCCGGCTCAGCGGTCGGCGTTTTTGTCGCGGCTGATCTGGGCGTAGGCCGAGTGGTTGTGTATGGATTCGAAATTTTCCGTTTCCACCGTGTAGGCGAGGATGCGCGGGTCGGTGTTCAAACGCGCGGCGACGTCGCGCACCATGTCTTCGACGAACTTGGGATTGTCGTAGGCGCGTTCGGTGATGTATTTCTCGTCGGGGCGCTTGATGAGGCCGAAGATTTCACAGGAGGCCTCTTCTTCCACCAGGTCGATCAGGTCTTCGATCGACACGCCTTCCGTGACGCGCGCGTTCACGGTGACGTGGGAACGCTGATTGTGCGCGCCGTAGTTGGAGATTTCCTTCGAGCACGGGCACAGGCTGGTGACCGGTACCAGCACCTTGAGCGCCACCTGGTCGGTATCGCCGCTGCGTTCACCGTACAACGTCACATCGTAATCGAGCGCGCTCGCGACCCCGGAGACCGGCGCTTTCTTGGTGATGAAATAGGGGAAGCGTATCTCGACGTGAGCGCTCTCGGCGTGGAGGCTGCGTTGTATGGTGGCGAGCAGTTGCCGTATCCCCGCCACCGACAGGGTGAGGTCGGTGGCGTTGAGTATTTCGACGAAACGCGACATATGGGTGCCGCGTTTATCGTGCGGCAGACCGACGTACATGCCGAAGGCGGCGACGGTGTGTTGCACGCCGCCGTCGCGGCTGAGCACCCGCGCCGGGTGGCGGATGTCCTTGATGCCCACCTTGTCGATGACGATGCGGCGGGCGTCGGCGCTGCCCTGCACATCGGCGATGGAGATGGCTTTGTTCATGCCCGCATTCCTTATTTACTCTTCACTGTAGCGCACGCAGGCGCGTTCGGTTTCCCACAGCGTCACCGCGCCGACCCGGGTGCGCGCGCCGTTCAGCACGCGCGACAACTCGGCATATAAATACGCGGCGATGTTCTCCGCCGTGGGGTTGATCTCGTCGAAGGGCGGAATGTCGTTGAGGTGATGGTGATCGAGCCCGGCGATGATCTCCTTCGCCGCGCGTTTGATCGCCTTGAAGTCGAGGCCCATGCCCACCTCGTCGAGCGCGGTGGCGATCACGTCGACCTCCACCTTCCAGTTGTGGCCGTGCAGGCGGCTGCATTCGCCGGGGTAGTCGCGGAGCAGATGGGCGGCGGCGAAGTCGGTGACCACTTTCAATGTGTAACGGGCTGGCATAGTGGAGTGCTTGAGAGTTAGTGGGAATTTATCTGCGCGGGCAGGCCGTGGCACGCCTCACGGGCGTAGTGGGCCTTGATGCGCGCGGCGATGGCGTCGGCGGTGAGGCCGGCCTCCTTGAGTAATTCGGGGCGGCTGCCGTGGTCGAGAAAGACATCGGGCAGGCCGATCTGGATCAGCGCCGCGGTCGAGCCCTGCGCCGCGAGACACTCGCCCACCGCGCTGCCGGCGCCGCCCATCACCGCGTTTTCCTCGACCGTGACGATCAAGTCATGCGTCTCGGCCAGGCGCGCGATCAGCCCTTCGTCCAGCGGTTTCACGAAACGCATGTTCACCACGGTGGCGTCGAGCGTGTCGCCCGCTTGCAACGCGGGCTGCACCATGCTGCCGAAGGCGAGGAGGGCGACGCGGCGGCCGTTGCGCAACACATCGGCCTTGCCGATCGGCAGCGCGGTCATGGCTTTCTGTACCGGCACGCCGGGGCCACTGCCGCGCGGATAACGCACCGCCGCCGGCTGCTCCAGATGAAAGCCGGTGTAGAGCATCTGCCGGCATTCGTTTTCGTCGGCCGGCGCCATCACCACCATATTGGGCAGGCAGCGCAGATAGCTGAAGTCGAAGCTGCCGGCGTGGGTGGGGCCGTCGGGGCCGACCACCCCGGCGCGGTCGATGGCGAACAGCACCGGCAGATTCTGGATGGCGACGTCGTGGATGAGCTGGTCGTAGCCGCGTTGCAGAAAGGTCGAGTAGATCGCCACCACCGGTTTTTCGCCTTCGCAGGCGAGGCCCGCCGCGAGCGTGACGGCGTGCTGCTCGGCGATGCCGACGTCGAAATAACGCTTGGGGAAACGCTCGGAGTAGGCGACGAGGCCCGAGCCTTCGCGCATGGCCGGGGTGATGGCCATCAAGCGCGGGTCTTGCGCCGCCATGTCGCAGATCCAGTCGCCGAACACCTCGGTGTAGGTCGGCGCGCCGGCCTTGCCGGCGCTCAGGGTGCCGGTGCGCGGATCGAAGGCGCCGACGCCGTGATAGCCGCAGGGATTGTCCTCCGCGGGTTTATAACCCTTGCCCTTCTTGGTGACGACGTGCAGGAACTGCGGGCCTTTGAGACCGCGCAGATTGCGCAGGGTCTTCACTAAGGTGGGCAGGTCGTGGCCGTCCACCGGTCCGATGTAGTTGAAACCGAGTTCCTCGAACAGGGTGCCGGGAATCACCATGCCCTTGACGTGTTCCTCGGCGCGGCGCGCCAGCTCCCACACCGGCGGCATGTTCTTGAGCGCCTTCTTGCCCTGTTCGCGCAGGTTCACGTAGAGCTTGCCCGACAGGATGCGCGCGAGGTGGTTGGACAGGCCGCCGACGTTGGGCGAGATCGACATGTCGTTGTCGTTGAGGATCACGAGCAGATCGGTGTGCAGATCGCCGGCGTGATTCAGCGCCTCGAAGGCCATGCCGGCCGTGAGGGCGCCGTCGCCGATCACCGCGACGACCTTGCGGTCCTCGCCCTGGCGCTCGGCGGCGATGGCCATGCCCAGCGCGGCGCTCACCGAGGTGCTGGAGTGGCCGACGCCGAAGGCGTCATAGGGGCTTTCGCTGCGTTTGGGGAAACCGGCCAGGCCGTTCTTTTGCCGCAGGGTGGGCATGTCGCCGCGGCGGCCGGTCAGTATCTTGTGCGGGTAGCTTTGATGGCCCACGTCCCACACCAGTCGGTCGGCCGGGGTGTTGTAGATGTAGTGAAGGGCGACGGTGAGCTCCACCACGCCGAGATTGGCGGCGAGATGGCCGCCGGTGCGACCCACCGAATCGATGAGAAAACGGCGCAATTCATCGGCGAGCGGCGCAAGCTGGCTTTCCGGCAGCGCGCGCAACTGGTCGGGGTGGTTTATAGCGTCCAGCAACGGATAAGGCATAGGGGTGGTCGTCACTCACTTGACCATAAAGTGAACAGCGCATTATCCGGGCTTGGGGGGTGGATGGCAAGCCGGCGAGAGGGGGCCGGGCGCCGTCCAAACCCTTTAATAAATAAATTGGATTGATGGGTGCGGGTGCCCGGGCTGGGGTCGTTCCGGCGGGCATGGCCGGGTATAGTGACCCCCATGGCTGGGTGAGGGGCGGGTATGACTGGATGGTTGTTGAATCACGAGTTGGCGATCCGTCTCGGGGCGTTTTGCGGCGTCCTGGCGCTGATGGCGGTTTGGGAACGCGCCGCGCCGCGGCGGGGCTTGACCCTGCCCAAGGCAGGACGCTGGGCCGGCAATCTAAGCATCGTGATTCTCGATACGATAGTGGTGCGCTTGTTGTTCCCCGCCGCGGCGGTGGGCATGGCGGCCTTCGCCGCCCGCGAGGGGTGGGGGGTGTTTAATTACGTCGCCGCGCCGTCCTGGTTGGCGTTGGTGGTTTCCGTGGTGGTATTGGATTTCGCCATTTATCTCCAGCACGTGATGTTCCATGCCGTGCCCTTGTTATGGCGGCTGCACCGGGTGCACCACGCCGATCTGGATATCGACGTCACCACCGGCCTGCGGTTTCATCCCATCGAGATCGTGTTGTCGATGTTGCTCAAGTTCGCGGTGATCGCGGTGCTGGGGCCTCCGCTGATCGCGGTGGTGGTCTTCGAAGTGTTGCTCAATGCCGGTTCCATGTTCAATCACGGCAATGTGCGGTTGCCGCCGGCCTTGGACCGGGTGCTGCGCATGTTGATCGTGACGCCGGACATGCATCGTGTCCACCACTCGGTGGAGGACGACGAGACCAACAGCAACTTCGGTTTTAATCTTGCCCTGTGGGACCGGCTGTTCGGCACCTATCGCGACCAGCCCGCCGCCGGGCACCGGGGCATGACCATCGGCATACGCACCTTCCGCGATCCGCGGCTGTGCGCGCGTCTGCCGGGCATGTTGCGCATTCCGTTCATCGGAAAAGTGGAAGACTACGCGCTCAATCGACGGCGTTGGCCCTGACTCGGCTGGTGCGAGGTTTTAACCCGGCCGCGCCGAGCGTCGCGGCGACGGTGATTCAATCCAATGTGGCGGACACGGCGGCCATGCCGATTTGAGCTTCCTTCGCCGTGGCCGGCGGCGGACGCGGCTCAATGGCCGCGCGCGATGATGTAATGCGAGACCCCGCGCAGGGCATCGGCGCGCTGATCGAAGTCCGCCAGACTCGCCAAGGCGTCTTCGTGCAGCAGGCGCGCCCGTTCTTTCGCCTCCGCCAGGCCGAGCAGGGACGGATAGGTGGGTTTGGCGAGGGCGATGTCGGCGCCCTGCCGTTTGCCCAAGGTTTCGGTGTTGGCTTCCACGTCCAGGATATCGTCGCGGATCTGAAAGGCGAGGCCGACGCATTTGGCGTAATGGTCGAGTCCCTGCAGCGTGGCGGCGTCGAGTCCGTTGCCGCACAGGGCGGCCAGGCGGACCGCGGCGCGGATCAGCGCGCCGGTTTTGTGGATGTGCATGTCTTCCAACTGGGCGATGTCCAGTTGCCTACCGACCGCGGCGAGGTCGATGGCCTGTCCGCCGCACATGCCGCGCGAGCCGGCGGCGACGGCGAGGCTGGCGACCATCTCCACCCGCGCCGCGGGGCTGGCGGCCATGGCCTCGTTGCGGGCCAGGATCTGGAAGGCCAGGGCCTGCAGGGCGTCCCCCGCCAGGATGGCGGTGGCCTCGTCGAAGGCGCGGTGGCAGGTGGGTTTGCCGCGGCGCAGGTCGTCGTTGTCCATGGCCGGCAGGTCGTCGTGGATCAGCGAATAGGCATGGATCAATTCCACCGCGCAAGCGGGACCGTCCAAGCGTTCCTCGGGCAGGCCCAAGGCCAGGCCGGTGGCGTAGACCAGCACCGGGCGCACCCGCTTGCCGCCGCCCAGCACGGAATAGCGCATGGCCTCGTGTAAACGTGAAGGATGCAGGCCGGCGGCGGGCAGGCAACGGGCCAGGGCGTTTTCCACCCGCTCGCACCAGCCCGGCATGCGCCGGGTCAGTTCGGTGAGGGTTTTAGTCTCCATCGGTGAAGGTTTGTACCACGGCTTGCCCGTCTTTTTCCAAGAGGATTTCCACTTTTTGTTCCGCGTCGCGCAGGGCCTGCTGGCACTGGCGGGTGAGGGCGACGCCGCGCTCGAAGTCCCCCAGCGATTCTTCGAGGCTGAGATCGCCGCGCTCCATTTTTTCCACCAGGGTTTCCAGTTCCTTGAGCGCGTCTTCGAAAGGGGCGGTCGATTTTTTCTTGGCCAAGGCTATGCTCCATTAACGAGGACGCAACGTTAGCGCACCGTCTCTTGCCGGTCAACGCGTCAGGATAGGGCCGGGGGCGGGAATAAAGCTGGAAACCGAGGATTGACAGGGCGCGGTCTCGGACTTAGATTTAGGTCTCGATTAGAATTGTTCTAAAAACGACGAAAGGCTCTCGCGCTCATGGCGGGGATTTGGATAGATGTCCAGAAGGAGGAAGTATCATGGCACTGAAAAACAGCAGGACCGAAGAGAATCTCAAGGCGGCCTTCGCCGGCGAATCCCAGGCCAATCGCCGTTATCTGTATTTCGCGGCCAAGGCCGATGTGGAGGGTTATAACGACGTGGCGGCGGTGTTCCGTTCCACGGCGGAGGGCGAGACCGGGCACGCCCACGGTCATTTGGAATATCTGGAAGAAGTGGGTGACCCCGCCACCGGCCTGCCCATCGGCGGCACCGGCCTGAACCTCAAGGCGGCCATCGCCGGCGAAACCCACGAATACACCGACATGTATCCCGGCATGGCCAAGACCGCCCGTCAGGAAGGCTTCGACGAGATCGCCGATTGGTTCGAGACCCTGGCCAAGGCCGAACGCTCTCACGCCAACCGTTTCCAAAAGGCGCTGGACACCCTCGGCAGTTAATGCAGGTGACGCCGCTGGGGATCGACGTCCCCAGCGCGATTTTTCCGCCTTGAGTCTTAAGGAACGTTATGACGGAAGCGACGACATCGCCGCGGGAAGGCAGTCTCGAGGCGCCGACCCGCCACCCGCTCGATTGGCGGAGCCCCGAGTTCTACGACGAGGGCGCCTTGTTCAAGGAATTGGCGCGGGTCTACGACATCTGCCACGGCTGCCGCCGCTGCTTCAGTCTGTGCAACGCCTTCCCCACCTTGTTCGACGCCATCGACAACTCCGACACCTTGGAATTGGATGGCGTGCCTAAGCGTGTCTACTGGGACGTGGTGGATCAGTGTTATCTCTGCGACATGTGTTACATGACCAAGTGTCCCTACGTGCCGCCTCATCCGTGGAACGTGGACTTTCCCCATCTGATGTTGCGCGGCAAGGCGGTGAAGTTCGCCAAGGGCGAGGTCAAGCCCCGCGACAAATTGCTCACCGCCACCGATAAAGTGGGCAGGCTGGCGAGTATTCCGGTGGTGGTGGAAGTGGTCAACGCCGCCAACAAGAACCGAACGGCGCGCAAGCTGCTCGACAAGATGCTGGGCGTGCATCCCGACGCGCTCTTGCCCGAATATCACAGCGACACGCTGGCCAACCGCCTCGCCGGCCACGCCCGGCCCGATCTCGCACCGCAGCCCGCCGAGGGCACGCGGGGCAAGGTGGCCTTGTTCGGCACCTGTTACGGCAATTACAACGAACCCCATTTGGGCGAGGATCTGGTGGCGGTGTTCGAACACAACGGCATCCCCGTCAGTTTGATCGAAAACAGCCGCTGTTGCGGCATGCCCAAATTGGAACTGGGTGATTTGGATTCGGTGGCCGCCGCCAAGGACCACAATATTCCCCTGCTCGCCGCCCTGGTGGATGAGGGTTACGACATCGTGGCGCCGGTGCCGTCTTGCGTGCTGATGTTCAAACAGGAATTGCCACTGATGTTTCCCGAGGATCCGGCGGTGGCCAAGGTGCGTGCCGCGATCTTCGATCCCTTCGAATATCTGGCGCTGCGCCACAAGGCGGGCAAGTTCAACACCCAATTCAAATCCGCGCTGGGCAAGGTCGCTTATCACGTGGCCTGCCACCTGCGGGTGCAGAACATCGGTCTCAAGACCCGCGACATTTTGAGCCTGGTGCAAGACACCCAAGTGGAGGCCATCGAACGCTGCTCGGGACACAACGGCACCTACGCGGTGAAGCGCGAATTCCACGCCGACTCGATGAAGATCGGCAAGCCGGTGGTTACCCGGGTGCAAAAGGCCGAGGCCGATCATTACAGCAGCGATTGCGCCATGGCCGGCCATCAAATCGAAAACGGCCTGGACGACGGCAGCGCGCCGACCCATCCCATGAATCTGTTGCGACTCGCCTACGGTATCTGACGAGGAAGATCATGCAAAAACTGAGACGTGAAGATCTGTTCACATTGGAAACGTATTCCGCCGAGCGCGCCGCCTTTCGCGAAAAGCTCATCGCCCACAAGAAAGACCGCCGCGTACAACTCGGCGAACACGCCACGCTCAATTTCGAGGACAGGCTCACCATCCAATATCAAATCCAGGAGATGCTGCGCATCGAACGCATCTTCGAGGCCGCCGGCATCAACGAGGAATTGGCGGCCTACAATCCGCTGATTCCCGACGGCACCAATTGGAAGGCCACCTTCATGGTGGAATATGAAGAGGTTGAAGAACGCCGCGCCGCCCTCGAACGGCTGGTCGGTATCGAACACCGGGTGTGGGCGAGGGTGGACGATTTCCCGCCGGTGTTCGCGATCGCCGACGAGGACATGGACCGCGCGACCGCACAAAAGACCTCCGCCGTGCATTTTCTGCGTTTTGAGTTGACCCCGCCGATGATCGCCGCCGCCAAAGAGGGCGCCGCGCTGGGTATGGGCATCGATCATCCCGCTTATCGTTGCGCGATCGAATCCCTGCCGGAGAACACCCGCGCCGCCTTGGCGCGGGACTTGGACTGATCCCATCCGCCGTTCTGCGTAACGGCAAGCCGTGCGCACGCCGTTGCCGGATTGGCGAAGACGAAATTCGCGGTCCGCTGGAACGTTGGAAACAAGACAACTACGTCGGCGCTGATCGCCGCCGCGACCTATCGGACCGCTGAAAATTTATTTCGCCAGCGTGAAGTAAAAACACGCGCCCTTGTCGGGCTTGGCCTCCGCCCAGATCCGGCCGCCGTGTTTGTGAATGATGCGCTGCACGATGGCCAGCCCGACGCCGGTGCCGGGCATTTCGGCGCTCGAATGCAGGCGCTGGAAAGGCGTGAAGAGTTTTCCGGCATAGGCCATGTCGAAACCCATGCCGTTATCGCGCAGATAATAATAGGTTCCTTCGTTGGCATCCTCGGCGCGGCCGAATTCGATCCGCGCATGCTCGCGTTTCGAAGTGAACTTCCAGGCGTTTGAGATCAGGTTCTGCAGCAGGGCGTGCATGAGGCCGGGATCGCCTGAGACGAAGATATCTTCCGGCAGAACGAAGTCGAGATGGCGTTGCGGCGGGAGTGAGCGCAGCTCGGAAATGATTTCGCGGGCGATGACGCTGAGATTCACCTGCTCGCGGCGCACCGGCACATGGCTCATCCGCGACAAGGTCAGCAAGTCTTCGATGAGTTGTTCCATGTGGTGCACCGACCGCTTCAGGCGTTGCAGGTATTCCCGGCCTTCTTCGCCCAGTTGGTCGGAGCAGTCCTCGAGTAAAATGTTGCTGAAACCCTGCATGTGTCTGAGCGGCGCCCGCAGGTCGTGGAATACGGCGAAGGAAAAGGCTTCCAATTCCTTGTTGGTCGCCTCCAGCTGCGCGGTCCGTTCGCTCACCCGCTGTTCGAGTTCCGAATACAGCCGGATGTTCTCCAAGGCGATCGACGTGCTGTCGGCGAGGGCTTGCAGCAGATTGAGTTCTTCCGGCGTCGCGCGGTGGTGATTCGCCCAGTAGTTGCCGATGGCGCCGATCGCGGCCGCCGGCCGAATGGGAATCATGGCCAGGCTTTTGACAAACGTCGGACGATAGGCGTCCACCGGAATCCGCGCATCGCTATAGACGTCTTCGATCACCGCTGCTTGGCCGTTCAACATCGTCCAACCGCTGATACAGGCATTCATGGGAAAACGCCGTCCCTTCCACAGCGGGCCGATGGCGTTTTCTTCGACGTAATGACACTGGTCTCCTTCGCGCAACACCAGGGTGGCGCCGTCGGCGCCGGTGAGTTCGCGGGCGGCGTTGCGCACGATGGACATCACCTCTTCAAGCGTGTGCGCCAAGGAAAGTTCCTGGATCGCGGCGATCAAGCGCGCCGATGCGGAAGAGGTATACGATGGCTGGTAATCCTGAGTCGCCTGCCGATTTTTCGCCAAGGCGTTTTGCACGGCGCTCACCAGTTCCGGCAATTGCGCCTTTGACGCGTAGGCGGTAGCCCCCGCTGCTTCGATCTGTTCGATCCCGGCCTGGTCGAGATAACCCGATACAAAAATAAAGGGAATGTCCGGGCATTGTTCGCGGGCGATGCGGAAGGCCGATAGGCCGTCGAAGCCGGGCACTTTGCTATCCGACAAAATGATATCCATATCACCGCTTTGGATCGCCATGAGGTATTTGTCGCGGGTGTCGACGATGTTGACCGTTGAGCCAATCACGTTTTTTTTCAAGGCATTGCGGACAAGCTCGGCCTCGTTAAGATCGTCTTCCAGATAGAGAATGCGCGGGGGGTTATTCATGGATACTCCTAACTCCTACTGCTTACTGCTCCTGATTACGGCTAACCGACTGCTGGGGCTACTCTATAGTCATCGTCGATAAGCGAATAAACATTAATTATAGACAGACACGCATAAATGCCTACTCGTCGGCTGCGACTGCCTTTGGTAGAGCGTGTTCATTCGTTGCGGTGAAATGACGCCGCTTAGACGGGGATTTCACCCGGTACGATTTCATCCACGTAACACCAGATCCAAGCCTCGCCCGGTTCCGCCGAACGGATCAGCGGGTGTCTGGTCGCTTGAAAATGCCGGGTAGCATGGCGGTTCGGCGACGAGTCGCAACAGCCGACGTGGCCGCAACTGAGGCACAGGCGCAGATGAACCCAGCTGCCGCCGGTCTTGATGCAGTCGTCGCAAAAATTTTTTTCGGTGTGGGTGATCCTGATCTGATCCAAATGCGTGCATTGCCGGGACATGATCTCCTCCAATCGCAGTCGATTGAGTTTCCTCGATCGATGGAATCCGTTCAGGAAGCGTTGGCCGGTTTAATAAAGCGGGAAGGCGGTCAGGCTATGGATGACTCCGATGACAGAAGAGTAGCCGCCGCATAGGGAATTACAAGTGCAGGAAAAAATATTCGTCGCGGCGGACAGTCTATTTCACACGCCGGCTGAAGGCGGATTTTTTCACCGGGGTGATCCGGGTGCCCTGTAAACCGCGGTGGCCGGAAGCGGCGTCCCCCTCAAAACGCGCTTTTGATGACGCCGCCGTCGACGCGCAACGCGGCGCCGGTGGTGGCGGAGGCCAGTGGGCTGGCGATATAAGCCACCAGCGACGCCACCTCCTCGGTGGCGGCGAAGCGTTTGATCAGCGAGGTGGGCCGGACCTTTTCAAAAAATGCCTGTTCGAATTCCGCGAAGGATTTCCCTTCGGCCTTGGCCAAGGTATCGACGAAGTCGCCGACTCCGCGCGATTTGGTGGGACCGGGCAGGACGCTGTTCACGGTGATGCCGGTGCCGGCCACCGCCTCGGCCAGGCCGCGCGCCACGGCGATCTGCGCGGTTTTGGTCATGCCGTAGTGGATCATTTCCGCGGGGATTTGCACCGCGCTTTCGCTGGAGATGAAAATGATGCGGCCCCAGTTGCGGCGTTTCATCGCGGGGAGATACAGGCGGGCGAGGCGCACGCCGCTGAGCACGTTGACGTTGAAGAAACGTAACCAATCCTCGTCCGGGATATCTTCGAAGGGCTTGGGCTCGAAAATCCCGAGGTTGTTGATCAATATGGCTACGTCCGGATATAAAGCCGCGAGTTGGTTGGCCGCCGCCGCCGTGCTCAGATCGCCGGCGTAGCCGTAGATCTCGGTTCCTGTCGCGGACTTGAGCCTGGCCGCCACCTCGTCCACCGCGGCCTGTGACCGGCCGGTGATGATCACGCGCGCGCCTTCCTGTGCGAGCGCCGTCGCGATGGCGTGTCCGATCCCCGCCGTGCTGCCGGTGACCAGGGCCAGTTTGTCGGTCAATTTGAGATCCATGGTGTGCTACTTGGGTGAGGGGCCTGCACGCAAATCGCGATGAATCCCGGGGTCCGTTCATCGTCTCCGCGGACGACAAAGGCGAAATAACATTCTTGCGTCAGAAACTCGCTGAATCTCGCCGTTATTGCGTCGAGCTTGAAGTGGAAGGTATGAACGCCGGTCGCGTTCAGGATTTCGTACGGCGATTCGCCGGCCGGGGTTCCGATGTCATGCGCGGCTTCGGTCCGCGCCGGGTGGATGTCCGCGCTTATGTTTCGCCCCGAAAAAACCGCCGCTGAAAAATCCCGGGACCGGCGCATGATGTCCGCTGACCGGTCAAGCCTTGCTTGCCGGCAGGGTGAAACGGAACGTTGAGCCGACGCCTTCCCGGCTTTCCACCGTCACTTTGCCGTGGTGGGCCTCGACGAAGGTCTTGACGATGGCAAGCCCCAGGCCCAATCCGCCTTCCTTATGATTGTCGGTCTCCAGTTTGTCGAAGATCTTTTCGAGACGATCGGCCGGGATGCCCGCGCCGTTATCGCTCACCCAACACTCGACCACCGCCGCATCGGCCGACACGCGCGCGCCGATGACCACTTCGCCGCGCGGCGTGTAATTGATGGCGTTGGCGATCAAATTCTGAAAAATCCGCCGCAGCAGGCTGGCGTCCGCGTAAACGACCAGATCGTCGGGCACGTTGTTGACGAGTTGAGTACTGGCGCTGCCGCCCACCGGATGAAGGTCGTGAATCAGTGCCTCCACCAGCGGCCATAAATCCAAAAAGCGCCGTTGCAGCTTATCGCCGATTTCGCTGAGCGAGGCGGTGTTTTCCTGAATGATCTTGCTGACCAGGTCGTCGAGGTGTTGTACGTTGCGGCGCAAGGTCTTCACCATCTGGACGCTTTCAACGCGGGCGCCTTGCGCCGGCAGACTCATTTCGAGGACGCGGGCGGCCAGGGAAATGGCATTGAGCGGCGTGCGAAGATCGTGCGCCACGAACGCCAGATATTCTTCGCGGCGTTGCTGGATTTCCAAGGCGCGCTGCGTGGCGTAGGTTTGCACCGCCAGGCCGATGGAGGTGTCGAGGACGCGGTTGAGGATATGGAAGGAAGGGCCTTGCAGAGTTAAGCCGTTGGCATTGGCGAGGTCATGGATGCACCCGCGCAGGATGTTGTATTCGGCGACGACCTCGGTGATATCGAAACCGTCTTGCACCCGTTGTATGCCATGGGCCGGCGGACTGCCTTCGCTGATCGCTTCCGGGATGGTCTCATCCGATCTCGAACGCAGGGCCTCGGCCAGTTCGTCGATCAGCATAGGGATGTGATCGTTGAGCGTCGGCACATCGAGATGCTGGGCCGAGGGCAATTGCCGCACCTGTTCCCGCCACTGCGAGAGCAAGGTCGTGCGCTCACGTTTGATGAGCGCCGCCAGTTGGGCGAGATCGTTGCCGGCCATCTTTCCTCCAATTGCCTGTCGCTGTAGCGGGGACATGGGTGCCGTGACGCGCGGGAATTTATATCATAAGACGCCCGCCTGTGCGCATCCCCGCCAGTTTATTCGATCCTCCGCGGTCAAGGGTTTTTTCGGTTTCCGGGCGGACCGTATCGGCATGAGATGAACGGGGCATCGCTTTATCGGTCCGGGAGCGATTTTTTGCGTCATGGCACCCGGTAATCGGACGGTTTCGGGCCCGCGCCGGGCGGCTTGTTTTGGCCCGGTAGGGTGTGTAGCATCCAGCCCGTCAATGAAATGCCCGATGCGTGTTCGCGCACGCGCCGCCAGTCATTTAAAGGATCGCAATGAGCAGTAATTACGACGCCGCCGCCATCGAGGTGCTGACCGGCCTGGACCCCGTGCGCAAGCGTCCCGGCATGTATACCGACACCGCTCGTCCCAATCACCTCGCCCAAGAGGTGATCGACAACAGCGTGGACGAGGCCATGGCCGGCCACGCCCGCCGTATCGAGGTCATACTTTATAAAGACGGTTCGTTGGAGGTGAAGGACGATGGCCGCGGCATGCCGGTGGACGTCCATCCCGGCGAGCGGGTGTCGGGGGTGGAGGTGATCCTCACCCGCCTGCACGCCGGCGGCAAATTCTCCAACAAGAATTATCGCTTCTCCGGCGGCCTGCACGGGGTGGGGGTCTCGGTGGTCAACGCCTTGTCGAAAGAGTTGCAAGTCCGGGTCCGGCGCGGCGGCCAGGAATACCGGATGACCTTCGCCCATGGCGAGAAAGCTTCCGACTTGGAAGTGGTGGGTCAGGTCGGCAAAAACAACACCGGCACCACGCTGCGCTTCTGGCCCGAGCCCAAATATTTCGACACGCCGAAATTCCTGGTCCCCAAACTCAAGCACATCCTGCGCGCCAAAGCGGTGTTGTGCCCCGGTCTGCACGTGAAGTTTTTCGACGAGGCCGGCGGCGAACAGGAAGAGTGGCAGTATCAGAACGGGCTCAAGGATTATCTGCTCGACGCCCTGCACGGTTTCGAGCGGTTGCCGGAAGAACCGTTTACCGGTGTCATGGAAGGCAATCACGAGGCCGCCGAATGGGCGGTGGTGTGGCTGCCGGCGGGCGGCGAACTGGTCGCCGAGAGTTACGTCAATCTGATCCCGACCCCGCAGGGCGGCACCCATGTCAACGGTCTGCGCACCGGCCTCACCGAGGCGGTGCGGGAATTTTGCGAATTCCGCAATCTGCTGCCGCGCGGCGTGCGGCTCGCGCCGGAAGACGTGTGGGAGCGTTGCGCGCACGTGTTGTCGGTGAAGATGCAGGAGCCGCAGTTCAGCGGCCAGACCAAGGACCGCTTGTCGTCGCGCGAGTGCGCGGCCTTCGTCTCCGGTGTGGTGAAGGATGCCTTCAGTCTGTGGCTCAATCAGCACATCGAGGCCGGCGAGCGCATCGCCTTGTATGCGATCAATAACGCCCAGGCGCGGTTGCGCGCGGATAAAAAAGTGGTGCGTAAAAAAGTCACCAGCGGGCCGGCGCTGCCGGGCAAGCTGGCCGATTGCAGTTCGCAGGATTTGGCGCGCACCGAATTGTTTTTGGTGGAAGGCGATTCGGCCGGCGGTTCGGCCAAGCAGGCGCGCAACCGGGACTTCCAAGCCGTGATGCCGCTGCGCGGCAAAATTCTCAACACCTGGGAGGTCGATCCCGCCGAGGTGCTGGGTTCGCAGGAGGTACACGACATCTCGGTGGCGGTCGGCGTCGAACCCGGTTCCGATAATCTGCAAGGACTGCGTTACGGCAAGATATGCATCCTCGCCGACGCCGATTCCGACGGCGCGCATATCGCGACCCTGCTCTGCGCGCTGTTCCTGCGCCACTTCCGCGCGTTGGTGACTGCGGGCCACGTGTTCGTCGCCATGCCGCCGCTGTATCGCATCGACGTGGGCAAAGAGGTGTTCTACGCCCTCGACGACGCCGAGAAGGTGGGTGTGCTCGATCGCATCGCGGCGGACAAATTGAAAGGCAAGATCAACGTGCAGCGCTTCAAGGGGCTGGGCGAGATGAATCCTCTGCAATTACGCGAAACCACCGTCGATCCGGACACGCGGCGTCTGGTGCAACTCACCGTCGCGGCCAGCGACGAGACCGATGCCTTGATGGATATGCTGCTCGCCAAGCGCCGCGCCAACGATCGCCGCGACTGGCTGGAGAAGAAAGGTAATCTGGCCTTGGTATAAATGCCGTCGGCCCGCCGGCGCGGGCTTCATTTAGCCCCCGTGGCGGCGCGCTTCTGTGGCATGTATGCCTTTATTTCAGGCCTTTTTATTGCCGACCGATCTAATCGGTTTTTCTATCTTTAAGAGTTAGTTAGCTTTTTTGTTTCCATAACCTACCATCCCCGTCATCATTCCAGCACAACGTAAAGGTTTAATTTCAAGGGCCGACATCCTGTGGGGTGGAAGGGGAGATGAACTCCCTCCATATGCCAGCGCGATGTAATATGGAAGGCTCTTAAAATGATCGCAAATTTTTTATCCAATCTCAGCTGGAAGAAAAAGATTTTTGGCGTAGCCGGTTTGTTCATGCTGGGCATCATCATCGAAGCCCTGGTGGGAGGCTACACCATTATGACGCAGAACCACGCCATGCAGCAGGTTTTGCAAGCCTCGCAGAGCAAGGTTGACGCCGCCATGACCGCACGCACCGCCATTTTGGAAGTGGGGCGGGCGCAAGCCGAATTGATCAGTTACGCCGACCCCCAACAAATCCGCGCCTCGTCGGTGAACGCCATCCGCGCCTCTTCGGTATTGGAGGAAGCCGTGCAAGGTCTGACCCTGGCCTTGCCCGAGGATGCCATGGTGGCGGAGTTGGCGAAACTGGTTCAGGAAATCAAACCCGGCAAGATGGCGGTGATCAAGGCCGCCCGCGCCAATGATGATGCGCACGCCCTGGAATTGGACGCGGCGATGCGGGAACCCTTGCAGCGCATCGAAGAACTGTCGCGTAACTTGGTCGAGGCGCAGCGCAGCATGCTCGACGATTCGATGCAGCGGCAAGAGCAACAGGCGCGTTCGACGATATGGTTGTTGAGCATCTTCGTCAGCTTGGGCGTGATCGTTGGGATCATCATCAGTTTTGCCGCCGCTCATCTCATGACCAAACCGCTGGCGGTATTGGATCGCTCCATGGAGGCCTTGGCGAAAGGCGATCTATCCATTCAACTCCCCGGCGCGGGCCGGGATGAGATCGGACGCACCATCGGTTCCATGTCCAGCATGGTGCGCGATCTTCACGCGCTGGTGGAAAAAGTGTACGAGGGCGCGGGCAAGCTGTCCGTCCAAGCCGATAACGTGACCCGGACCGCCGACGACATCAAAGGCGGTTCGGCCACGCTGCATGAATCGGTGAAGGATATCAAACACGATGCCGAAGTGGTGCTGCAGGCGGCCGCCGCGGCCTTGGGGCAATTGGCGGCGGCCGGTAGCGCCGCTCAGTTCACCTCGGAAAATTCGACGCGGGTCGCCAAAGAAATAGACGACACGGTGGCCGGCTTTAAACGTTTCCAGGAACAGATGGCGTCCACCGCCAAGGTGACGCGCGAGTTGGCGCGTACCGCCGAAACGATCACCTCGATTACCAACACGATTCGCGATATCTCTTCGCAAACCAATCTGCTGGCCTTAAACGCGGCCATCGAGGCCGCCCGCGCCGGCGAACAGGGCCGCGGTTTCGCGGTGGTGGCGGACGAGGTGCGTAACCTGGCCAAGCGCACGGAAGATGCCACGGCGGAGATTTCCACCTTGGTGGAAAGCATCGGCGACAATATCGATCACACGGTGGGTTTGCTGGAAACCACCATGCAACAGGCCAATCAAAACGTCGAACGTTTGCAAAAAGTCGCCGACGATACCACTAAGGGCAATGTGCAGGTGCGCGCCATGCAGGAAAGCATCGGCGGCATAGAGAATTTGATGAATGATCAGGAGCAGGCCATCGCCGGTATTCATGCCGCGGTGGGTAATTTGTTCGCGCTCAGCACGGATACCAACACGCAGACCGAGTTGTTGAACGAGTTGGCCGGCAATCTGAATGTGGCGGCGGGCGAACTCAAGTTGGTGGTGGGAAAATTCAAGTTGTAGCCGGTGAACGGCGTTGCTGTATTGCGAGGAGGAGTAATTATGAAATCGGGAATGATGATCGCGCTGTTGGGATTGGTGATGAGTCTGACGGTGCACGCCGCTCCAAGTGATAGTTATTTGCGGCCGGAGAAGGTGCCGGCGCCGCCGAATAATCTGGTTACGCCGGAGCGCGTCGCCTTGGGCAAGGCCCTGTTTTTCGATCCGCGGCTCTCGGGCTCCAATTGGATCAGTTGCGCGACCTGTCATAACCCCGCGCTGGGCTGGTCCGACGCCCTGCCCACCGCCATCGGTCACGGCATGAAAATTCTGGGTCGCGCCACCCCCACGATATTGAATACCGCCTACCAGCGTAAACAGATGTGGGACGGCCGCTTCCGCACCCTGGAAGAACAGGCGCTCGCACCGATCGAGGCGGATGTGGAGATGAGCCAGAATTTGGATGAGGTGGTCGCGGAACTCAAGGAGATCGCCGGCTATCATGCCTTGTTCGAAAAGGCCTACCCCGGCGAAGGTATCACTAAGGACACCATCGCCAAGGCGATCGCCAGTTTTGAACGCACCATCGTCTCCAGCGACGCGCCTTTTGACCGCTGGATCAAGGGTGACGAAAAGGCCATGAGCGATTCCGCCAAACAGGGTTTCGCGCTGTTCGAAGGCAAGGCCAATTGCACGGCCTGTCATCAAGGGTTCAATTTCATCGATGACGGGTTTCACAATATCGGTTTGAAGGGCAATCAGGATGCGGGCCGCCATGCTGTGGTACCGGTCGCCGTGATGATGGGCGCCTTCAAGACTCCGACCTTGCGTGACGTCGCGCTCACCGCGCCTTATATGCACAACGGTATGTACAATACCCTTGCTGAAGTGGTGGCCCACTACAACCGGGGCGGCGATGTCAAAGACAATCTCGATCCCAATATGAAGCCGCTTAATCTGACGGATCAGGAGCAAAAAGATATCGTGGAATTTTTGAAGGCGTTGACCGGTGAACAGATGGCGGTCACCGTACCGCACTTGCCGCAATAAATGGAGGAGAGGTGTGATGCGTGCGATGAAAGCGAAAGTGACGGTTATTTTATGCGTGATGACGCTGGCGGCGGGTGCCGCCGGTGCGGCGGAGTATACGGTATCGCAGCATAATAAGGCCTTTGAAAAAGACGGCGCCAAGATCGAAAAATTATCCATCAAGGTGGGTGACACCGTCCATTTCAAAAATCTCGATCCTTGGTTTCACAATGTGTTTTCTTTGTCCGATATTAAGACCTTCGACTTGGGTTCCTATCCGCAGGGACAGCAAAAGTCCGTGGTGTTCGATAAGGCCGGTACGGCGGAGATCGAGTGCGCCATCCATCCGCAGATGATTCTGGAGTTGGAGGTCAAATAAATGCGGGCAAGGTTGTACTTGGCAGCCGCGGCCGCCTTGCTGGCTCAGCTGGCGCTGTGCGCCGGCGCCATGGCCACCGACAGCCGCGAGAGGGTCGAGATGGAAATCTCCAAACCGGCGGTGCGCGGCGCCATCGTGTTCAAGCACTATTGCACGTTGTGCCACGGCGAGGTGGCCGATGGCACGGCGCGCGCTTCCAAACTTTACGGCGAATTGAATTTAACCATCTCTCCACAGTCGGTCGTCGAGTACGAAAAAATCATTCGCGGCGGTGGCGTGGCGGTGGCCAGATCGCCCTTCATGCCGCCGTGGGAGGGCGAGCTGTCCGAGGAGCAGATCAGCGACGTGATCGCTTATCTGGCCTTGGTGGGCAACCCGGTGCGGCGCGGCGAGGTGGTGTTCAAGACCAATTGCGTGTTGTGTCACGGCGTCAAGGGCGACGGCAAGGGACGCGCCTCGGTGCTCTACGATCCGCCGCCCGCCAATCTCACGCTCAGTGACAAAAACGACCTGTATAAAGAGATGATCATCACCAACGGCGGCGCGGCCATGGGCCGTTCGGCGGTGATGCCGGTGTGGGGTGAGCAATTGTCGCCGCAGGAAATCAAGGATGTGGTGGCTTATTTACGCACGATTCTGCTGGTGCCGCCGCCGGAGTGAAGTCCGTCCCATCGACCCGGGCCGCGGCGCGGCTCGGGTTTTTCGCGGCCAAGCCCGTCCCGCGATCCCCTCCACGCCCGTCCTGATCATGCCGTATAATGCCGCTGCCCGCGGCCCGCCTTGAGGTCCTCGGCATAATGCGACAGGTAGTCAGACATGAGCGGCACAGATGTATTGAACGTGGAAGGCGTCGAACGCCTGCCGTTAAAAGTATTCACCGAAAAGGCGTACCTGGACTATTCCATGTACGTGATTCTCGACCGGGCCCTGCCGCACATCGGCGACGGCCTCAAACCGGTGCAGCGCCGCATCGTGTACGCCATGTCGGAGCTGGGACTGTCGGCGGCGGCGAAATATAAAAAATCCGCGCGCACCGTGGGCGACGTGCTCGGCAAGTTTCATCCCCACGGCGATTCGGCCTGTTACGAGGCCATGGTGTTGATGGCCCAGTCCTTCTCTTATCGCTATCCGCTGATCGACGGCCAAGGCAACTGGGGTTCGCCGGACGATCCGAAATCCTTCGCTGCCATGCGTTACACCGAGGCGCGTCTCGCGCCTTACGCCGAGGTGCTGCTGAGCGAACTGGGCCAGGGCACGGTGGAGTGGGTGGCCAATTTCGACGGCACCCTCGACGAGCCGGCGATGTTGCCGGCGCGCCTGCCCAATGTCCTGCTCAACGGCGCCACCGGCATCGCGGTGGGCATGGCCACCGACATCCTGCCCCACAACGCCCGCGAAATCGCGGCGGCCTGCATCCGTCTATTGGACGAGCCGCAGGCCGGCGTCGCGCAGTTATGCGAACACGTGCTGGGCCCGGATTTTCCCACCGAGGCCGAGATCATCACCGCGCGCGCCGATCTGCTGCAGATGTACGAGACCGGCAACGGTTCGGTACGGCTGCGCGCCCGTTATGAAATGGAAGACGGCGACATCGTGATCACCGCGCTGCCGTATCAAGTGTCCGGCTCGAAAATTTTGGAGCAGATCGCGGCGCAGATGACGGCCAAGAAATTGCCGATGGTGGAGGACCTGCGCGACGAATCCGATCATGAAAATCCCACGCGGCTGGTGATCGTCACCCGTTCCAACCGGGTGGACAGCGCAGCGTTGATGGCCCATTTGTTCGCGACCACCGATTTGGAGCGCAGCTACCGGGTGAATTTCAACGTCATCGGCCTCGACGGCCGGCCGCGGGTGAAGAATTTGCGCGAGATGCTGACGGAGTGGCTGGAGTTTCGTACCAAGACCGTGCGCCGCCGTTTGCAATATCGCCTGGATAAAGTGTTGCAACGTCTGCACATCCTCGACGGCTTGTTGATCGCCTATCTCAATCTCGACGAAGTGATCCGCATCATCCGTTACGAGGACGAACCCAAGCCGGCTTTGATGGCGCGCTTCGCTTTAAGCGAGATCCAGGCCGACGCCATTTTGGATTTGAAACTGCGCCACCTCGCCAAGCTGGAAGAGATGAAAATCCGCGGCGAACAGGCCGACCTCGCCAAGGAACGCGATGGTCTGGAACGTACCCTCGGTTCGAAGAAACGCTTGCAGGCGCTGATCCGCGCCGAGCTCGAAGCCGACGCCGAAAAATACGGCGACCCGCGCCGTTCGCCGCTGGTGGCGCGCGGCGCGGCGCAGGCCTTTTCGGCGGACAGCCTGGTGCCCAGCGAACCGACCACCGTGGTGTTGTCGCAAATGGGCTGGGTGCGCGCGGCCAAGGGCCATGATATCGATCCGGCCAGTTTGAGTTACAAGGCGGGCGACGGTTACGCGGTCGCCGCGCGCGGCCGCAGCAATCAGTTGGCGGTGTTCATCGACTCCACGGGACGTACCTATTCCTTGCCCGCCCACAGCCTGCCCTCGGCGCGCGGTCAGGGCGAGCCGCTCACCGGCCGGCTCAACCCGCCGCCCGGCGCGGTGTTCGCGGGGCTGATGCTGGGCAATCCCGAGGATCACTACCTGCTCGCCAGCGACGCCGGTTACGGCTTCGTGGTCAAGCTGGCCGATCTCTACGCCAAGAACAAAAGCGGCAAGGCGGTGCTGGCCTTGCCCAAGGGCGCGCGGGTACTGCCGCCCACGCCGGTGCGCGACCCGGCCGGCGATGTGGTGGCGGCGGTGAACAATCTCGGCCGGATGCTGGTGGTGCCGTTGAGCGAATTGGCCGCCCTCGCCAAGGGCAAGGGCGACAAGATCATCGGTATTCCGGGGCCGAAACTGGCGGCGCGCGAAGAATACGTGGTGGCCATGACGGCGTTGCCCGCATACGGCACGCTGATCATCCATGCCGGCCAGCGTCACATGAGTTTGAAGCCGGCGGATTTGCAGGCCTACGCCGGAGAACGCGGCCGGCGCGGTACGGCCTTGCCGCGCGGTTTTCAAAAGGTCGACCGCCTGTCGGTGGAAACGGCCTGAAATTTCACGCGGGCCGGCGGGATAGAATTCCTGTTTTTTCTGTCGAACCGGAGGTTTATGGGAAAAGGTGGGGGCTTGAAATGGCCGCCGGTCATCCCCACCTTGACACAAGTCCGTTATCACATTGGAGCCTTTTCAGATGAAGCGCATACTGCTTTTCCTTGCCACCAACTTGGCCATCATCGTGGTGCTGAGTATTACCCTGCGTATCCTGGGGGTTGAGCGGATCCTCGATGAGCAGGGGGTCGGTTTGAACATGACTTCGCTGCTGATCTTCGCGGCGGTGTTCGGCATGGGCGGTTCGTTTCTTTCGCTGGCGATGTCCAAATGGACCGCCAAGCGGTTCACCGGTGCGCAGGTGATCGAGCAACCGCGTACCCCGGAAGAGCGCTGGCTGGTGGAGACCGTGCAGCGCCAGGCGCGCGCCGCGGGTATCGGCATGCCGGAAGTGGCGATTTACGACGCGCCGGACATCAACGCCTTCGCTACCGGCATGAGCCGTAACAAGGCCCTGGTGGCGGTGAGCACCGGATTGCTCCGCTCCATGAGCCGCGACGAGGCCGAGGCGGTGCTCGGTCACGAGGTGAGCCACATCGCCAACGGCGACATGATCACCCTCGCCCTGATACAGGGTGTGGTGAACACCTTCGTGATCTTCCTGTCGCGGGTCATCGGTCATTTGGTGGACCGGGTGGTGTTCAAGAATCGAGCGCGGCCACGGCCCGGCGTTTTGGGTGACCGCCATCGTCGCCGAACTGGTGCTGGGCATACTCGCCAGTATCATCGTGATGTGGTTCAGCCGCTGCCGCGAGTTCCGCGCCGATGCGGGCGGTGCCCAGTTGGCCGGGCGGCAGAAGATGATCAGCGCCTTGGAGCGCTTGGCGCAGGCGCACAGCGCGCCTTTGCCCGATCAGTTGGCGGCCTTCGGTATTTCTGGGAGCATCGCCCATGGTTTGAAGCGCTTGTTCATGACCCATCCGCCGCTGGAAGAACGCATTGCCGCCTTGCGCGCGCAAGGCTGATATAGCGAGATATAACGAGATCG
Source organism: uncultured Gammaproteobacteria bacterium (assembly GCA_963729605.1). Lineage (GTDB taxonomy): Bacteria > Pseudomonadota > Gammaproteobacteria > DRLM01 > DRLM01 > CAKKSB01. Next base: position 1,181,870 of record CAVSNY010000007.1, read on the forward strand.
GCGGGACCAGACGCCGCCGCCTGAAATAGGCGGCGGCGTTTTTTTATGACTTATTCGTTTTCGTCGAAGTTGTAGGACAGGTCTTCGTCGGGGGCTTGCAGGAAGAAGCCGACGATGTAATCGACCTGGCATTGCCACAGCGTGGTCATCTTGCTGGCTTCCTGAACGAAGGTGGCGATAGTTAACGTGCCGAGGTCGTGGGCCGCCTGCACCACGGTTTTAATCATCATTTCTTCTTTCGCGCCGCCGGACAGTTTGTCGACGAACGATCCCGCCAGTTTCACGAAATCGGCGCGCAATTGATCGAGATATTCCAAGGAACGCGGGTCGGCGCCGAAGTGGCCCAACGCGGTGCGGCAACGCAGTTGTTTCAAATTCAGCATCAATTGTTTCGCCGCCTCCGGATTACGCGCGGCGGCGGCCTCTTTGATTTCGAAGATCAGCGTGTCGCCCGGCAATTGCATATCCAGCAATTGTTTGCCGATCCAGGGGGCCAAGCTTTGATCGTTCAGGCTGTCTTCCGACAGTTTGACGATGAAGCTGGTTTCCTTGCCGCCCGCGCGTTGCTTGACCAAGACCTGCATGGTGGCCGAGATCACCCAGCGGTCGAGGGCCGGCATGAGCCCGGCCTTCTCCGCGATGGGCATGAAGTCGGCGGGCATCACTTCTTTGCCTTGCTCGTCGAGCATGCGCATCAACACGTCATAACATTGGAACGGTCCGCCGTGCAGGTTGACGATGGGTTGATAGACCAAGCGGAAACGATTGGCCGCCAGCGCGTCGCGCAGACGTTGCCGTGCGGCCAAGGCCTGGTCGTCGCCGACCGAGGTGTTGAGCGCGGGGTCGGCGATCTGCACGCGGTTGCCGCCGGCCTGTTTCGCGAATTGACAGGCGGTGTCGGCGTCGGCCAGGGCCAACATGCCTTTTTTGACCTCGGCCGCGGGCGAGGAGACGCCGATGCTGCAAGTGGTCGTGATTTTTTGGCCGTTGCGCTGCCAGCTTTGTTGCGCCACATCCTGGCAAATCGCCCGCGCGATTTTCCCGGTCTGCTCCGCCGTAAGTTTGGGAAACAGCAGGGTGAAGGTTTGCGCCGAGTTGTGGCTGACCGTGGCGTCTTTACCCGCGCGCTTGACGATGACGGCGGCGATGTCGCGGATGATGCCTTCCAGTTCCGCGTTGTCGGCGCCTTGCTTGATTTTGTCGAACTCGTCGATTTCCACGTAAGCGAGGGTCATCGGCGGACGTTGCGCCGCTTGCAGCGCGCCGTCCAAGCTGCTGATGAAGTCACCCGCGCTGAGCAGGCCGAGCGGATGGCGCGGCGCGGCCGGGCTGGCGGCCGGCCGGCCGATGTCGGCGGTCAATAGGATGGACAATTGTACGCACTGTTGGCCGTTAACATGAGCGCTGGAAGCTTCTACCGTGGTTTTGAATTCGCGCCCGTCGGCGCCTAATACCCGCAAGCTTAATTGCTTGCCGTCGGCTTGTTGGCTGCTGATCTGTTTGATCAAGTCGATGAAGGCCGGACGATCGTCGCCGTGTACCAGTGTGTTGAGCGACACGGCGCCGCCTTCGGTCTGTCTTCCGGTCAGCATGTCGAAGGCCGGATTGCTGTAAATGATTTTGCCGGCCCGCACGCAGGCGATGGCGTTGCGGGAGCTTTCCAACAACGCCTGACAGCGCCGTTCGCTTTCGCGAAACATGCGTTCGTAGTAATGGCGGGCGCGGCGTTGGGTGAGGTCGCGTAATTCGCGCTCCACCACCATATGCAGTTGCTCGGTATTGCGTTTGTTGAGCAGCGCGCGCGCGCCGTTGCGCAAGGCTTCGGTGAGCTCGCGTTCATCGATCTGTTCGCAGAGGATCAGCAAGGGGATGTCGAGTTTGGCGTGTTTAAGCAGGGCGAGCGCCTGTTTGGCGGTGAATCCCGCGACCTCCTGCGGACTGAGTATGATGTCCCATTCCTGTTTCTTGAGGGCGACTTGAAATTCCAACGGCGTTTTGGCGCGCGCGGCGGTCACGGCATAACCCGCCTCGCGCAAGGGATCGATGAGCGTCTGGGCCTCCGAGGCAGATTCCTCCAAGACCAGGAGACGCAGCACGCTTTGTCCTGTTTGCGGTTTCTCAACCAATCCCGTTTGCCCCTCAGACACCGGATTCTCCTATAGTTTTAACCCACTCCATGGCTATTGTTAATCCTCTCCTGATTGTTCTTCAAAACTATCGGCTATATAGGATGAAACATGAGTGTTGACCGCGCCGCTATCCTTTGCTTGTATAGGAGGCCCCCGGCAGGTGTGGAGACCTATCATGCAAGAAGTTAAAGTCAGACAAGAAAAACAAGGCGATGCGGAAGCGATCGCCGTGGTCAACCGCAGTGCTTTCGGCGGCGATGAAGAGGCCCAGCTGGTGGCGGCCCTGAGGGGATCGAATAGTTTCATCCCGGAGCTTTCCCTGGTCGCGGTGGTGGGAGAGCGGATCGCCGGACATATTTTATTATTCCGCGCTCAATTGGAACGGCCGACGGGCCAAGTCGTCGATGTCTTGGCCTTGGCGCCGATGGCCGTGGTGCCGTCGCAATCCCACCGCGGGATAGGTTCCACCTTGATTCACGAGGCCGCCGCGGCGGCCCGCCATTTGGGTTATCCGGCGATCGTGGTGATCGGGCATCCGGATTATTACGGCCGTTTCGATTTCAGCGAGGCCGCCGCGTGGGGGATAGGTTGTTCCTTGCCGGTGCCGGCGAAATCCATTACGGCCCGCGAATTGGTGCCGGGGTCCTTGGCGGGCGGCGGGCAGCTGCGTTATCCGGCCGAGTTTAGCCGGCTGTTTAAGCCTTGAGATTTACAGGCCCGACCAGACCGAATCGAAATTTTTTCTGCGTGGCGGCTCGCTGGCCTCGGTGACGGGTTCTTCCAGTGATTCCGTAAGCGGGGCGAATTGAAAGCGGGTATAGGCCTGCGTGCCCTCCACGGCGCGCACCAGCCGATAACGGCGTTCACCTTGCTCGGTATTGACCGAGACGATATCGCCGGGCCGGTAGAGGAAGGCGGGGGTGAGCAGGGTTTCGCCGACTTCGTCCCGCGGCAGGGCCGGCAACAGCAGCGCTTTGAGGTAGTCGCGATCCACCTCGCGGGCGTCGGACAGGCGTACGGTTACCGGGGTCGCGGAAGGCACCAGCATTTGTACACCGAAATCCACGTTGCCGTCGCCATGGCACTTGAGCCAGCGAATCACGGCGATACCCACCGTTTCAACACCGCCGTCGCTGTGGTAGACCGCGATCAATTCCCCCACCCGCGCCAGCGCGGCGTTGCCGGCATCCCAGCGTAAACAGGTTCCGTTAGCGCTTTCGTTGATGATCTGACAAGTGACCTTGGGGTTATTCCGCGCGGCTTGGAACGGACGGACATTGTTGATCAGGTGCGGATACACCGCTTCATGGCTGGCGCTGAGACCGAAGGTGATCGCCCTGGTGGTGGCCTGCTCGGAACGGGAGAAACCGCGTTTGGAGGTGTAGCCCCAGGATAACAACAAGCGTTTCAATAATTCGCGTGACAGGGCGATCTCTTTGAGATCGTGGTTGTTGCGGGCGCTGGCCAAAGAAATATCCTGGTTGGCCTGCGCCAGGAGCCCGCGCAAGCCGTGGCTGAGGGCGGTGGTGTCGAGTAAGCGGGTCGATGCATGCGCTTGCACCGAATTGTAGAGGAGATAGGTCGGCGGGGTGTCGCTGCTCAGGTCCACCACGAACATCCCCGGCGGCTCGTTGAAATCCGTGACGGAATACAGCTGGCACTGACCGGCCCACTTTTCCAGCAGGGTGTAGACGGTGCTCATCTCATGCTGGGTGAGGCGATGCGGATCGGCCAGCGCCAGCAACAGGATTTGTTTGAACATGTCGCTGACCGAGGTGTGGTTGTCGCCTTGCTTGAAGGCATCTTTCACCACGCCGAGATGCAATGACTTGCGTTCAGCCTCAAGGTAGAGAGTGTAAATTTCCTGCCAGCGTTGTCCGCCCACCTCTTCGTACAATTCATATGAAGTCAGCAAGGCCTGGCCGTGATAATACAGGGCGCGATGCAGCGCGCTGATCAAAGTGTCCAAGTCCTGCCGCAAGCCGTTTTGCGCGAGGATTTGCGTGGCGACGCGTTGATAGCCCTCGGCGATTTCGAGCTGAATTTCCCGCAGCAATTGCGCGATACGATGGGCCTTTTCCGGCAGGGGAAAAGCCACTCCGGTGTAGCGGCGGCGCAAGGCATCCCGCAGATAGTGTACCGGCGCGCGGAGCGGCTCCAGCGCTTTGAAGCGTTGAGTCGCCGAGGCGTCGGTGCTATTCATTTGAGTGAGGGAGGCGAAGATCAATCGACATGTCTCGCCAAGATTGGCGAGGGGCAGGGCCGCTACCCACTCTTCAGCGGAATCGCTGCGGATATCCAGCGCGCGGTGTGCGCTGGAGTCGAAAGTTACGCCACTGGTCGTCGTTTGCATCGCGGGTACCCCTTGACTGCGCGGCTGGTCTTGCCGTGTACCTCGGCGCACTTCTTAGCCGGATAGAGCGTATGCGCCACAGTTATATTATTTATTGTATTGGTTCAGAGGGGGGCCATTTTACACGATTGCCCGTTTGCTGGCTTCACCTTCGATTTCCCGCACCAGGCGCGGGACCAGATAACCGGGCAGCCGATCGCGCAGGAGGGTCAACAGTCGCCGTGCTTCCACCTCGGGTACGTCGAAATGGGCGGCGCCTTGCACCTTGTCCAGGAGGTGGAGGTAATAGGGTAAAACACCAGCCTCGTATAGCGTTTCGCTGAGGTCGGTCAGGGTTTCCGCGCTATCGTTGACGCCGCGCAGCAATACCGATTGGTTGAGGAGCGTGACATCGCAGTTTTTTAGGTCGCGCAAGGCCTTAGCGGTTTCCGCGTCGATCTCGCGGGCATGGTTGGCATGCACTACCAGCACTTTTTGCAGGGGGGAGTCGGTCAACCAGCCGGTCAATTCCTGATTGACCCGGCTGGGCAGCACGATGGGCAAACGGGTATGGATGCGCAACCGCCGCACGTGGGGAATAGCGGCCAGTTGTTCGGCCAAGGCCGCGAGCCGGGCGTCACTGAGTGACAGCGGATCCCCCCCGCTCAAGATGATTTCCTTGAGGCTGGGGTCGCCGGCGATATGGTCGAGGGCCGTTTGCCACTGCCCGGCGGCGGGGTTGGCCCCGCCGTAGGGAAAATGCCGGCGGAAACAATAGCGGCAATGCACGGCGCAGGCGCCGGTGGTGATGAGCAGGGCGCGGCCGCGGTATTTGTGCAGCAGGCCGGGCTGGGGCATGGCCTGCAAATCGCCCACCGGATCGGTGATGAAACCGGGCGACGGCGCGTCTTCCGCGGCGAGCGGCAATACCTGGCGCAGCAAGGGATCGTCGGGATCGCCTTTGCGCATGCGGGCGACGTAACCGCGCGGCACCCGCAGGGGAAAATCGCGGCCGGCGCGCAGCGCGGGCGCGAGCAGGTCGGGGGACAAGTCGAGCATCTGCAAGAGTTCGGCGGGATCGCGCACCGCCTCCGCCAAGTCTTGTTGCCAGCGCGGGCGCTGCCAAGTTAAAGGATTTCGCTGTAACATAGGCGCCTTTGTACGGATGGGGTGGCGTTTTTTAGCCGCCCGGCAGACCCGCTGCCGGAACTCGCGGGCCGGTATCGTGGGCAGGCATTATAAACGAGGACAGTATGGCAACGTTCAGTACCAGTGAATTTCGCGGCGGTTTAAAAGTGATGCTGGATGGCGATCCCTGCGCCATCATCGAAAACGAATTCGTCAAGCCGGGCAAGGGCCAGGCCTTCAGCCGGGTGAAGCTGCGTAATCTGAAGACGGGCCGGGTGCTGGAACGCACCTTCAAATCCGGCGAAACCTTGGAAGGCGCCGACGTGGTCGATACCGACATGCAGTACCTCTACAACGACGGCGAGTTCTTTCATTTCATGGTGCCGGACACCTTCGAACAATTCGCCGCCATGCCGGCCGTGATGGGCGATGCGGCGAAATGGCTCAAAGGCCAGGAGATGTGCATCGTGACCTTGTACAATGGCCAGCCTTTGGCCGTGGCCGCGCCCAATTTCGTCGAGTTGGCGGTGGCCGAGACCGACCCCGGTCTGCGCGGTGATACCTCGGGCGGCGGCGGCAAACCCGCCACCTTGGAAACCGGCGCGGTGGTGCGCGTGCCCTTGTTCATCAACGTGGGCGAGGTCCTCAAGATAGATACGCGTAACGGTGAATACGTGTCGCGCGCCAAGTCGTGAGGACTGCCGGTGGCGGGACGCAAGGCTAGGCTGATCGGCCCGTCCCCGGTGCGGCACACCCCTCCCCGGCCATGACCGCCTGGCGGCCCAGCGCCGAGATGGCGGCCTTGCGCCAACGGGCGCAATTGCTGGCGGAGCTGCGCGGCTTTTTCGCCGCGCGGGGTGTGCTGGAAGTGGAGACGCCGGTGTTGTGCGGCGCCGGCGCCACCGATCCGCATCTGCTGAGTTTTTCCACGGAATATCTCGGGCCGGGCGCGCCGTCGGGCCACACCTTGTATCTGCAAACCTCCCCTGAATTCGCCATGAAGCGGCTGCTCGCCGCGGGCAGCGGACCGATCTATCAAATCGGCAAATCCTTCCGCAACGGCGAGACGGGCCGCCGCCACAATCCCGAATTCACCATGCTGGAATGGTACCGGCCGGGCTTGGACTATCACGCGCTGATGGACGAAGTCGAGGCGCTGATCCGGCAGGTGTTGGCCACGCCGGCGGCGGCGCGGGTGAGTTACGGCGAGTTGTTTTTACGGCATCTGGGCGTGGATCCGCACGGCGCCGATTTGGCGGCGTTGCGCGATGCGGCCGCCGCGCGCGGCATCGCGGCGCCCGTTGGACTGGGTAACGACCGCGACGGCTGGCTGGACTTTTTGTGGTGCCATAGTATCGAGCCCCGGCTGGGCAGTGATGGCCGGCCGCTGTTCGTGGTCGATTATCCGGCTTCGCTGGCCATGCTGGCCCGTTTGCGACCCGGCCCGCCCGCGGTGGCGGAGCGCTTCGAGCTTTATCTGCACGGCATCGAACTGGCCAACGGATTTCACGAGTTGGCGGACGGTGTTGAGCAACGCCGCCGTTTCGAACGAGACAACGCCCAGCGCCGTGCCGCGGGTTTGCCGCCCATGCCGTTCGACGAACATTTGCTCGCCGCGTTGGAACAGGGTCTGCCCGATTGCAGCGGGGTGGCCTTGGGCGTGGATCGCCTGCTGATGCTGCGCGCCGGCATCATGAATATCGGGGGCGTGTTGGCCTTTCCGTTCGATCGTTGTTGAAACTCTATCCTATATGGATGTTTTATTACTAAATTATGTCGGTTGTTTTTACGGATGGAACCCGGTAGAACGAGGCGAGCCGCGGAGATGTGATTAACATCTTGTGTTCGACAAGGATTTTCCTTGCGGCATAGGGCTTGCTACATTATGGATGGGGGTCATGACGCGCATCTATGCGGGCCACAAAAATAATCACGCCCGCGCGCCGTTGTGAGTGAGCTATTGTTCTCAACGGGGATTATCTATATTGTCATGTCAAGCACATTAGAGACAGAACGGGGAAGTGCTATGGAGCGTCGATGGACAACGCGCACGCGGGTCAATTTGCCTGTTGAATTATTACAGGCGGGCACACACACGGAAGGGTGCCGGACTCGTGACGTGGGTTTGGGGGGGGTATATCTTGAAGTGCCGCCCACTGTGAAACTCTTCGCGGAGTCTCACGTGGAACTTATCTTTAAGATGGGTGAGGGGGGCGAGCTGACCAAACACCGCGTCAAGGCGCGGGTGGTACGAGTGGGGGATTCGGGTGCGGGCATGATGTTTCGCGACTTCGACGCCTCTACCTTCAGGTCGCTACAAGAAATATTGCGGTTCCGCGAAGAAGCGGCGTCTTAGCCCAAGCTTAGAAGTATCACGGCATGCCGGTTCGTTAGCCGCGAACCGGCTTTTTGCCGTTGGCCTGCCATAGTGTGTAACAGTCGGCGCCGCAGAAATAATGTACGTATTCCGCCCCCTCATGGCTCTTGGCCACCGAGCGGGGTATCTGTTTCAAGCAGACTTCGCACTGTAATATGGGGTCTTCGTGTTTGTCCGGACGTTTGGTCATAGAGTCTCCCGCCGACTAAACCCGCTTAGGGAACCTCCGAAAAACCCAGGGGGGATTTTTCAGAGATGAAAAAAACGAAAAATGTGATTTTCGTTTTCGCCCTTTTCCTATCGCTTTCATGACGGGGAAAGGGCGGTGCGTCCCCGCACGCACGAACCTCTAAAATCAGAGGTTCCTTAGATTTAGCATAGCAGCTTAATCACCACTGGGCGGCGCGCTACGGGTCTGCGATGAGGGAGGCGAAATGTTGTCCCATCTGCACCGGCGCGCCGGGCTGGATGGTGGATGCCAGTTCGGCGCAGCCCGCGGGAAACAGCAAAATGACCGTTGAACCCATATTGAAGCGGCCGATCTCCTCACCCCGCGCAAAGCGGAGCGGCGCGGCCCGTTTGCTGTAGTCCCAGCGGCGCGGGCCGCCGCGGTGATCGACGCTCACCAATCCCGACCACACCGTTTCCATACCCGCGACGAACATCGCCCCCACCATGATGAGCGCCATGGGGCCGCAAGCGGTATCGAAGATCATCACCAGCCGTTCGTTGCGCGCGAACAGGCCGGGAATGGTTTCCGTGGTGCGCGGGCTGACACTGAACAATTGGCCGGGTACGTACATCATCTCCCGCAACTGCCCGGCGAGGGGCATGTGGACGCGGTGATAATCTTTTGGCGACAAATACAGGGTGGCGAAGACGCCGTCCTCGAACGAGGCCGCGTGCTCGATGCCGCCCAGCAAGGTTTGCAAAGTGTAGTCGTGGCCCTTGGCCTGATAGAGGCGGTCTTTGGCGATGGCGCCGGCCTGGCTCACGGCGCCGTCCACCGGGCAAATGATGGCGTCCGGATCGGCGGGCAAAGGCCGCGCCTCCGGGCGCAGGGCGCGGGTAAAAAAGGTGTTGAAGTCGGGATAGGCCTCGAGATCGGGCTGTGCCGCGATGCTCATGTCCACCCCATAGCGGCGGATGAACCAGTTGATCTGCCAGCGTTTGAACCACGGCGCGCGCACCCGGGTGGCCCGGTACATCAGGCGGGTGAGCCGTCCGTGGGGGGCGAGGTACTGATCCAGCGCCGCAAGGCGATTGTCCCGCTGCCGAGGCGAGGGGCTGCCGCCGGTCGGCGGCGATATGGGTGGTTTATTCATGCGTCACTGCGTAATAGCTATCGAGGAAGCAGGCGGGTGTTGGGATCATCGCCGGCGCAAAGCGCGTCATATTAACGCAGAACCGGGGTGGTGGACACCCACTCGTCTCAAGTCTGGCGGTGAGTTGGTAGTATGATTTCTGGCGGTCAGCCGGTTGACGCAACACATGCCGTCACGCCGGCGAACGCCGGAGTCCGGGAAGCCTCCTGGATATCGGTTTGTGTCGGTATGGCGACCTATAAAGTCCATTCAAGGGACTTTTGCATCGGCTGCTTCGGAGGCGGATATGGAATTGCAAATGCTGGCGGAAAAACTGGGCGAGGTGTTGACGCGGCGTGGCCTGCAACTCGTCGTGGCGGAGTCCTGCACCGGCGGCTGGGTGGCGCAGGTGATGACCAGTGTCGCGGGTAGCTCGCGGTGGTTCGAGCGCGGCTACGTCACCTACAGTAACGCCGCCAAAATGGAGATGCTGGGGGTGCAAGCCTCAACCCTCGGCAAACACGGCGCGGTGAGCGAGGCGACGGTGCGGGAGATGGCCGAGGGGGCCCTCACTCACAGTCACGCCCAAGTGGCGGTGGCCATCACCGGTATCGCCGGACCCGGCGGTGGCAGTTTGGAGAAACCCGTGGGCAGTGTGTGGTTGGCCTGGAGTAGACAGGATCGGCCGACCCGGACTCGGCTGGCCCATTTCGTGGGTAATCGCGACGCCGTCCGCCGCCAGGCGGTGGAGACGGCGCTGCAGGGGGTGATGGATTTATTGAGCGATGATGGAGACTGAGCACCGCCGTTTCTTTTTCGCCCTCTGGCCGGATGAGGCGCAGCGGGCCGTTTTGACGGCCTTGACGGAGCCGCTGCCGGCGGGACTGGGCCGGCGCGTCGCGCCCGCCAACCTACACATCACCCTGGTGTTTCTCGGCGCCGTGACCAGCGCGGTGCGGGGGGATTTGGAGGCCGCGGCGGCGCGGATCGCCGCGCCGTCTTTTGTGTTGACGCTGGACCACTACGGTTATTGGCGCAAGCCGCAGGTGCTGTGGGCGGGCGGCCGAGTCGCGCCGCCGGAATTGCTCGGGCTGATCGAACAATTGCAGCGGGTCGCCTCGGCCTGCGGCTTGAGCGTGGACGGTCGTTCCTATCGGCCTCACCTCACCCTGTGCCGCAAGGTGCGGCATCCTCCCCGGCGCCTGCCCGAGTTCGCCCCCGTCACGTGGCCGGTGGCGGGTTTCAGTTTGGTGGAATCGCACTCCACGTCCGACGGCGTTCGCTATGAACCGCGACGCGCGTGGCCGCTGCGGGCGGCGGCGGACAGTACATCGGGAGCGCGTTCTGTGGAATAATTGCCCCCTTATGACGCCCGGGCGGCTGAGTTGAAATCAATCACAGAATAGGGGATAGGCGATGGATGCGAACAAATCAAAGGCGTTGAGCGCGGCGCTCAGCCAGATCGAGCGTCAATTCGGCAAGGGATCGGTGATGCGCATGGGCGACGCCGGCGCGGTGAAAGACGTCGAGGCCATTTCCACCGGTTCGCTGTCATTGGACATTGCCTTGGGGATAGGCGGCCTGCCGCGCGGCCGGGTGGTCGAGATTTACGGACCGGAATCCTCCGGTAAAACCACGCTGACCTTGCAGGTGATCGCCGAGGTGCAAAAACTGGGCGGCACCGCCGCCTTCGTCGACGCCGAACACGCCCTCGATCCCAACTACGCGCGCAAGCTCGGCGTCAACGTCGATGACTTATTGGTCTCCCAGCCCGACACCGGCGAGCAGGCCCTGGAGATCACCGACATGCTGGTGCGTTCCGGCGCGGTGGATGTGGTGGTGGTCGACTCGGTGGCGGCGCTGACCCCGAAAGCGGAGATCGACGGCGAGATGGGCGATTCCCATGTCGGCTTGCAGGCGCGGCTGATGTCGCAGGCGCTGCGCAAACTCACCGCCAATATCAAACGCTCCAATACTCTGGTGATCTTCATCAACCAGATCCGCATGAAGATCGGCGTGATGTTCGGTAGCCCGGAGACCACCACCGGCGGCAACGCGCTGAAGTTTTACGCCTCGGTACGGCTCGATATCCGCCGCATCGGCGCCATCAAAAAGGGCGACGAGGTGGTCGGCAACGAGACTCGCGTCAAAGTGGTGAAGAACAAAGTCGCGCCGCCTTTCAAACAGGCGGAATTCGAAATCCTCTACGGCGAGGGCATCTCGCGCGAAGGCGAGATCATCGATCTGGGTTCGCAGGCCGGCATCATCGACAAGTCCGGCGCCTGGTATTCCTACAACGGCACGCGCATCGGCCAAGGTAAGGATAATGTCCGCGCCTATCTGAAGGAACATCCGGCGGTGGCCCGCGAGATCGAAGCGCAGATCCGCGCCAAATCCTTAGCGGTGATCACCACCACCGAGGACAGGACCGAGGAGGCCGCCGAGGTTGAGCTTGGCTGAAGCCGGTACGGACGCCGATGCGAAAGTGGTGCGGACGGCGGCGCTGAATTTACTGGCCCGCCGCGAGCACAGCCGCCGGGAATTGGCGCACAAGCTCGAAGTGAAGGGCCATGCCGCGGTTTTGGTGGATAAGGTGTTGTCTTCCCTCGAAGAGGCCGGTTACCTTAGCGATACGCGTTTCGCCGAGGCTTATGTGCGCGTGCGCAGTGAGCGCGGTTACGGACCCCTGCGTATCCGCGCCGAGTTGCGCGAGCGCGGCGTGGCTGACGCGACCATCGCCGCCAGTCTCGCGCCCTACCAGGAGGCATGGCTGACGGCGTTGGCGCGTGTCCAGGCCAAACGGTTTGGACGGGCCGGCGATTTCACCGAGCGGGCGCGGCAGACGCGCTTTTTTCAGGCGCGCGGCTACACCCTGGAACAGATCAATGCGGTACTGGCCGGCGGCAAGGCACGGGCGTGACCCGATTTGCGCGCCAATAAGGATGAGTGGCAAAGAGAAAAGAACCTAATGATCAGTAGCGCAGAATTACGCAGCCAATTTCTCGAGTTTTTTCGCGATCACGGCCATGAAGTGGTGCCGAGCAGCAGCTTGATACCGGCCGATGATCCCACCTTGCTGTTCACCAATGCCGGCATGGTGCAGTTCAAAGATGTGTTTCTCGGCGCGGAAAAACGGCCTTACGTACGCGCGGCGAGTTCGCAGCGCTGCGTGCGCGCCGGCGGCAAGCACAACGATCTGGAAAACGTCGGTTATACCGCGCGTCATCACACCTTCTTCGAAATGCTCGGCAATTTCAGCTTCGGCGATTATTTCAAGCGCGAGGCCATCACCTATGCCTGGGAATTTCTTACCGGCATCTTGAAACTGCCCCCTGAAAAATTATGGGTCACGGTGTATGCCACCGACGATGAGGCCGTACGCGATTTGGACCCGGGAAATCGGCATCCCGCTGGAGCGCATCACCCGCATCGGCGACAAGCCGGGCGGCGAGCTCCGACAATTTCTGGCAGATGGGCGACACCGGCCCCTGCGGACCCTGCACGGAAGTGTTTTACGATCACGGCCCCCACATCGCCGGCGGCCCGCCGGGCAGTCCCGATGAAGACGGCGACCGCTACATCGAGATCTGGAATCTGGTGTTCATGCAATACAACCGCGCCGCCGACGGCACGCTGACGCCCTTGCCCAAGCCGTCGGTGGATACCGGCATGGGCCTCGAACGCCTCGCCGCGGTGATGCAAGGCGTGCACAGCAATTACGACATCGACTTGTTCCGCGCGCTGGTTCGCGCCGCCGCCGATCTGGCCGGGGTGAAAGACACCAATAATAATTCGCTGCGGGTCATCGCCGACCACATCCGTTCCTGCGCGTTTTTAATCACCGACGGCGTGACGCCTTCCAACGAAGGCCGCGGTTATGTCTTGCGGCGCATCATCCGCCGCGCGGTGCGTCACGGCCATGGCCTCGGACTCAAGGAACCGTTTTTCTACAAATTGGTGGCGCCGCTCGTGAAGGAAATGGGCGCGGCCTATCCGGAACTGCTGCGCGCTCAGCCGCAAGTGGAACGCGCCCTGCAACGCGAAGAGGAACGTTTCCGCGAAACCCTCGACGAGGGTATGAAGATTTTGCAGCACGAAATGGCGTCGTTGCGGACCAAGGTCATTCCCGGCGAAACCGCGTTCCGCCTCTACGATACTTATGGTTTTCCAGTGGATCTCACCGCCGACTTCGCCAAGTCGCACGGCTTGGAAGTGGACATGGCGGGTTTCGAGCAGGCCATGGAGGCGCAGCGCGAGCGGGCGCGTGCCGCCAGTCAGTTCGGCGTGGACTACAGCACCTCCAGCGCGGTGAAAGGCCACACCCGATTCACCGGCTACGAGGGTATCCGGGATCAAGCGCAGGTGATCGGCTTGTATCGCAACGGCGAGCCGGTGAATGATTTGTCCGCCGGCGGGGAAGGCATGGTGATATTGGATCGCACGCCGTTTTACGCCGAGTCCGGCGGACAGGCCGGTGATCGCGGCATGCTGCGCGGGACGCAGTGCGAGTTCGAGGTGCGCGACACGCAAAAAGTCGGCGAAGGTGCGCATGGGCATGTGGGCGTGCTGACGCGCGGGAGCCTGCGGGTGGGCGATACACTGTCGGCCGAAGTGGACGAGGCGGCGCGATTAGCGACGGCGCTCAATCATTCGGCGACGCATTTGTTGCACGCCGCCTTGCGCAAGGTATTGGGCGATCACGTCGCGCAAAAGGGTTCGCTGGTCAACGCCGAGCGCTTGCGTTTCGATTTTTCGCATTTCGCGCCGTTGAGTCGTGATGAGTTGGTGCAGATCGAACGGCTGGTTAATGAACAAATCCGCGCCAACGCGCCGGTGGAAACCAAGTTGATGGCCTTCGACGAGGCGCGCGCCTCCGGCGCGATGGCGCTGTTCGGCGAGAAATACGGCGACGAGGTGCGGGTGTTGCGCATCGGCGATTTCTCCACGGAATTGTGCGGCGGCACGCATGCCGGCCGCGCCGGGGACATCGGCCTGTTCAAAATACTTTACGAGACCGGCATCGCGTCGGGCGTGCGGCGTATCGAGGCCTTGACCGGCGCGACGGCGGTGGCCGCGGTCGAGGCGGTGGAAGAGATGCTGGGCCGGGTGGCGGGCCTGGTGAAAGGCGGTCGCGACGAGGTCGAGGAGAAAGTGCAGCAGCTCATCGAGCGTGGTCGCAAGCTGGAAAAAGAATTGGATCAACTGAAGGGCAAACTCGCCAGCAGCCAAGGCTCCGATCTCGCGTCGCAGGCCACCGAGGTGGCGGGTGTGAAGGTGTTGGCGGCGCGCCTCGACGGCGCCGATTCCAAGGCGCTGCGCGATACCGTCGATCAATTGAAGAATAAATTGGGTTCGGCGGTGGTGGTGCTGGCGGCGGTGAGCGGTGATAAGGTGAGCCTGGTGGCCGGTGTCACGGCGGACGCCATGCAAAAGGTCAAGGCTGGTGAGCTGGTGAACAGCGTGGCGCAGCAGGTCGGCGGCAAGGGCGGCGGCCGGGCGGATATGGCCCAGGCCGGCGGCACCGATCCCAGCGGGCTCGACGCCGCGCTGGCGGCCGTGCCCGCCTGGGTGGGTCAACGTCTGGTGTGAACGATTTGTCAGGTATTGTTTTTTAAATTAACGGGCGGCGGGTAACCGAAATTCAAGATGGCATTGATCGTACAAAAATACGGGGGCACGTCGGTGGGTAGCCCCGAACGCATCCGGCACGTCGCGGAAAAAGTGTCGGCCGCGCGCCGGCGGGGCGACGACGTGGTGGTGGTGGTGTCGGCGATGAGCGGTGAAACCGATCGTTTGGTGGGCTTGGCCCACCAGCTCGATCCGCGTCCCGAACCCCGCGAGCTGGACGTGCTGTTGTCCACCGGCGAGCAGGTCACTATCGCACTGTTGAGCATCGCCTTGCAGAAACTCGGGTGCGCGGCGCGTTCGTATACCGGCGCGCAGGTGCGCATCCTCACCGACAACGCCTTCAACAAGGCGCGCATCCGCGACATCGACGAGGCGGCGGTGCGCAAGGATATCAGCGCCGGGCGGGTAGTGGTGGTGGCCGGTTTCCAGGGCGTGGATGAAGACGGCAATATCACCACCCTGGGCCGCGGTGGTTCCGACACCACCGCCGTCGCGCTGGCCGCGGCCTTGAAGGCCGATGAATGCCAGATCTACACCGACGTGGACGGGGTGTACACCACCGATCCGCGCGTCGTGCCGCAGGCGCGCCGCCTCGCCCGCATCACCTTCGAGGAGATGCTGGAGATGGCCAGTCTGGGTTCGAAGGTCTTGCAGATCCGTTCGGTGGAATTCGCCGGAAAATACAATGTCCCCTTGCGTGTCCTGTCCAGTTTTCAAGAGGGCGAGGGCACGTTGATCAGTTTTGAGGAATCCCAGATGGAACAGCCTGTCATTTCGGGTATCGCGTTCAATCGCGATGAAGCCAAGATCACCGTGGTCGGGGTGCCCGACCAGCCGGGCGTGGCCTACGGCATTTTGGGGCCGATCGCCAACGCCAATATCGAAGTGGATATGATCGTCCAGAACGTGGCGGCGGACGCCACGACGGATTTCACGTTCACCGTTCATCGCCGCGATTACGCCCAGGCGGTGGAGATTCTGCGTGACGTGGCCACCGGCATGGGCGCGCGGGAATTGACCGGCGATAATAAGATCGTGAAGATATCCATCGTCGGGGTAGGCATGCGTTCCCATGCCGGTATCGCCAGCAAAATGTTTCAGACCCTCTCCAAGGAAGGGATCAATATCCGCATGATCTCCACCTCGGAGATTAAGGTTTCGGTGGTCGTGGACGAAAAATACCTCGAGCTTGGAGTGCGGGCGCTGCACGACGCCTTCGAACTCGAGCGAACGCCGAAATAGCAAACTTCCGGGTCATCATCGCGTCCAAGCTTTGAGTGAGGTGGGTTTTGGGTGATGCCGAGGCTGTTATTTCCCGGCCGTTGGTTGAAGTTAAGAGCTGTAAAACAGGGTCTTAGAGGAAGAATTACAGTTTCGAAATGGCGGGCCGATAGAAAAAACAGTGAGCCGTGTGACTATTCTTATCGAGGCTCCCACCTGGAATGACGAGTATGGTGACTGACCGAACAAGGAGACGAGATCATGCTGATTTTAACCCGGCGTGTGGGTGAGACGCTGATCATCGGGGATGACATAACCGTGACGGTGTTGGGCGTTAAGGGTAACCAAGTCCGTATTGGTGTGAACGCGCCTAAACAAGTTTCTGTTCATCGCGAAGAGATCTACGAACGCATTCAGAAAGAAAAAGAAGCCCAGGACCATTCAGGCAGTGATGATCTGGATTCCGGTACGGGGGGCGTCAAAGCGCACACTGGCTAGCGCGAGCACAAAAACCATAAATACATTTTGCGATTATCGAGCTGATTAGGTATCCTTTTGCCGGGTTCAGACTTGGCGGGGGATCGCAGGGGGTAAGGCCCTGACTGCCGTGAGAGCGAATCCCCGCCAACGCATCAAGATTAACCGCGTAGGATTGTGAGGGTTCGCTCTTCGAGTATTTGCTGAGCGCATTCCCGAAAGGAAAAGCACCAGGGTCTGGGAAGACGCTGGAGAGATGGCCGAGTGGTCGAAGGCGCTCCCCTGCTAAGGGAGTATGGGGTCAAAAGCTCCATCGAGGGTTCGAATCCCTCTCTCTCCGCCATTTATATAGCTTCATATAGATTCCTGCCCACATCCGCCAACCGTCCTTCTCCTATCGTCATGCTTTAAAGTTAACCCCCGATTGTTTCAAGCGGTGCTGCTGCACTTCTATATTCGATTGGCTAAAGCGAGCTTTTAACCCGCACGCGTCCCATCCCGAATCCGTTGCGCCGGATTGCGTCTTTTCACCATTTTATTAATCGAACCCAAGGTTTTAACCGGCCGAGCTTGGTCGTGAAAAATCTAAAAAGGGCTGTCTACACGTCGGGGTTGCTTACATGATCATAAAGATGATTAATTAAGTTATTAATAAATATATTTTATTTTTTATGGCATGAAGCGTGCTTATGTCATACCTAACGATGTCAACCGTAGTTAGGAAGTAAAATTATGTCAAGAAAAAATCTGTTTGCCGGGCTGTTCGCGGCTTTGGTAATGGTCGCCTTTTCACCGGCACAAGCCACCCCCCTCACCTTCGATATCGCCGGCGCCCCGGGATCGTCGGTCAGCGCGATGATACCTTCAAGTTTTTGCTTTGGGTGTTCCGTCAGTACTACCTTGAATCCGGGTTTAAATGACGTTGCTTTTACGCTCAATCCCGGCGAAAGCCAGACCTTCGATTTCTTCAGCATCAAGGTCAAGGGTATTGGCGCGGCCTTGATCGATGTCAATGCCGTACTGGGCTTTGATTTTCCCACCGTCACCGGCGTGTCAAGCGACGGTTCCGGCGGCTACGTGACCATTTCGGGTGTAGTCAGCGCCGGTACTCTGACCTGGATAGATCCCACGCCCATCACCTTGCTCGATGGTTCGCAGTTCAAAGTCGAGTTTTCCGACATTATTGCCTTTGGGATTGGTAATACGGCACAGGTGACCGCCACCGTTACCGCCTTGAGCGGCGTGACGCCGAACGCGGTACCCGAGCCCGCGTCTTTAGCGTTGTTGGGTCTGGGCCTTGTCGGCCTCGTGGTGGCCCGCAGAAAGACAGCGCCGTTGCGTCCCTTGTTATTCCATTGATTGAGTCTGACCGTGCACGGGGGGAATCCCCGTGCCTGCTCAAGGGCGGAATCGCGCCTCCTCGTTAGGCCTCTCTCATCGCCTGATCCCCGCGCTTGCCACGGGGAGTTTTAAACGCGGTTCACCAATGGCTATCAGGTTTGGCCGGCTAATAGCCTGCTCGATAGCGATACCCGTCCCGTTAAATAAACAGTGTTAAGTCAGGCTCACCGTGGTGGCTGGATGAAAGTCCGGCCAGGCGGAAAGATTTCCGCCCTGAATTCTTGACACTACGGCGTTGCAACTGGATAATCCGCAACCTTCTAAAGCAGTATGCGCCCGTAGCTCAGTTGGATAGAGTACCAGGCTACGAACTTGGTGGTCGGGAGTTCGAATCTCTCCGGGCGCGCCATCTAAAAAAGGCTTAGGTGATCGTACCTAGGCCTTTTGTGTTTTTGGTGACTTGGCCCCCGTGCAAGTTGCAATCCCATGAGCGAGCCCGCTGTGCGTCCATTCGCGGCCGCCTTGGCCGGGAAATAATTCCGGTATGGATGATGTAAACCATGGCCGCCGCTTCGGTGATCCGCAACAGACGGTTCGCCCCTCCCCCGATTCTTGGCATCGGCCTAGGTGCCGCGCCTTTCCATCCGCCTCTTTTCGAGGTGCGTGAGACTCACATAAACTTACTAAAAATAAGGCTGATTCGCGCCTATCGAGGAAATGGGGTGTTGTCCATTGACCCGATTGGCATGAAATCGGCCGTTTGCCGCTTTTCTAACCGTTCGTTGACTATACTTGCGAGTGGTGGTTGAAAAGTGGCTGTGTGTTAGGCGGCCCGCTTCACTGTAGATGCCCCAGCACAGGAGAGCGGATGTTAAGGAAGTTGCTCCTGCTAATAGTGTGTAACGTGGTCCTTAGCTGGGCCGTGCACGCCCAGGATGCCGAAATCAAAGTCGGTGTGCTGTCGCTGCGCGGTGAAGAAAATATATTGGCGGCTTGGATGGCGACCGCCGATTATCTTAGCCGGTCAGTGCCGGGCCATCATTTCACGATCCAGCCTCTCAGCCTTGATCAAGTAAAGCACGCCGTCGCCGGGGGGACGTTGGATTTCGTCATCACCAATCCCGGCCAATACGTCAGTTTGGAGGCCGAGCAGGGCGCCTCCCGCATTGCTACCGTATTGCAGTGGCATCGCCCGATCGAAGACAGATATGGCGCGGTCATCATCGTCCGTGCCGACAGCGCGATCACCCAACTGTCGGAGTTGCGCGGACGTTCATTCATGGGTTTGGCGCCCGACGCCTTCGGCGGCTTTCAAATGGCCTGGCGGGAAATGCTGAAAGCCGGCGTTGACCCGCAGCGAGACCTGGGCAAGTTGCGCTTCGCCGGGACCTCGCAAGACCTGGTGGTCTACGCGGTCCGCGATGGTGACGTGGACGCCGGTACCGTCTCGTCCTCCGTCTTCGCGGAGATGGTCGAGAAGGGGAAAATAGATACCGCCGATTTCCGCATCTTGAATCCCCGGCAGTTTCCGGAGTTCGCTTTCCCCCTCAGCACGCCGCTTTATCCGGAATGGCCTTTCGTCAAGCTGCGAAACACGTCGGAAAGATTGGCGAGCGACGTGGCCATCGCCCTGTTCCGCATGCCGCCGAGTGCGGGAACGGATCCGGGCATATTCGGTTGGACCGTGCCGCTGGATTACCAACCGGTGCATGAATTATTGCGCGAATTGCAGCTGCCGCCTTATGACGCCCGTCGTAACCCCACGCTGTTCGAGATGGCGAAATATTATTGGCCTTGGCTGCTGACATTGGGCGGCGTGTTGTTGACCCTGGCGGCCGCCAATCTATGGGGCAGGCGCATGGTAAGCGTGCGCACCGCCGAATTGAACCGGGCGAACCGCGCTTTGCAACGGGAGATCGACGCGCGCGCTCAAACCGAGGATTCCCTGCGGGAGAGCCAGCGCCTGTTCGTGACCCTGATGAGTAATTTGCCGGGCGTGGTATACCGCTGCGGCAACGACCGTCAGCGAACCTTATCGTTCGTCAGCGAAGGGGTTGTGGCGCTGACCGGTTATCAGCGCGCGGAGCTGGAGAATAATCACCACCTCGCCTTCGGCGACATAATTCATCCCGAAGACCGCGAGCGGGTGTGGGAAGAAGTTCAGTCAGGGGTGCGCGAGGGACGGCCTTTCCAACTGGTCTACCGGATTTGTACCGCCGCCGGCGATGAACGCTGGGTGTGGGAACAAGGGCGCGGTCCGGCGGTGAGCGGGAATCAAAAGGACGTGCTGGAAGGCTACATCACCGACATCAGTGCCTTGAAATATTCAGAAGCCGCCTTGCGCTCCATCGTGCACGGGACGGCCTCGGCGGTGGGCGAACAGTTTTTCCAAGTCCTGGTGCGCGAGCTGGCGTCGGTATTGCGAGTGCGGTGGGCCTTCGTTTGCGAGATCGTCTCTCCGGAAAAAATGCGCAACATCGCCCTGTGGAACGACGGCCGTTACGGCGAGGCCTTTGAATTCAATCCGACCGGTACGCCCGCGGAACGGGTAGTGGGTTGGGGACTGGTGTATTACCCGAGTGACGTGGCGCGTTTGTTTCCTCATGATCCATGGCTGCGCGAACATGGCGTTGAAAGTTATCTCGCCATTCCCTTGTTCGACCCCGCCGGACTGCCCCTCGGCCATCTCGGGGTGATGCATGACGGACCGATGCACGAAGAATTGCCGGCGCGCACCCTGTTGCAGGTCTTTGCCTCGCGGGCCGGCGCCGAACTGGAGAGAAAAAGGACCGAAATAGATAAAAGCCGTCTCACCAATCACCTCCGTTTATTATTGGACGCCACCGACGAAGGGATATACGGCATCGATCTACAAGGACACTGCACCTTCATCAACCGGGCGGCGGCGCGCCTGATCGGTTATACACCGGTCAATGTGCTGGGCAAGAATATGCATGACCTGATTCATCATACCCGGGACGGCGGCGGCGAATACGCCGCGCGGGATTGCCCCATCTGCGAGGTCATGCGCAGCGGCTTGGGTGCGCGGGTGGACGACGAAGTGTTCTGGCGCCGCGACGGCCGCTTCTTTCCGGTGGAATACTCCACCTATCCGATTCGTGAAAACGGCGTGATCACCGGCGCGGTGGTGATTTTCTCCGACATCAGCCGGCGCCGCGAGGCCGAGGCGGAATTGCGTAAACACGCCACCGCGGTGGAGCAAAGCACCACCGCGGTGGTCATCACCGACGTCAACGGCAATATCGAATACGTCAACCCGCGTTTCTCGCACCTCAGCGGCTATTCCGCGCCCGAGGTGGTGGGGCGCAATCGCAGCGCGCTGCGCTCCGACGACACCAGTCCGCATCAATACGCGCTCAGCCAGCAGGATTTGTGGAACCACGGCGAGTGGCGAGGCGAGATACAGAACAAAAAGAAAAACGGCGAGCCCTACTGGGTGCGCCAGGTCATTTCCGCGGTGCGCGATCGAGATGGACGGGTGACCCATTATCTGATCCTGGAGGAAGACATCACCGAGCAAAAACGGGTCGAGGCGGAGCGCAATCAGGCCGAGAATCTGGTATGGCGGCTGGGGCGCATCCTCGATCAGTCCTTCGATGAAATCTACGTGATCGGCGCTGAGGATCTGCGTTTCGTCCAAGTTAACAAGGGCGCGATGAATAATCTCGGTTACAGTTTCAGCGAGATCGAGGGCATGACGCCGTTGGACTTGTTACCCGACTACGATATGGCGGGCTTTTTGGGGCAGTTGGCCCCGTTGCGCACGGCGGCGGTCGATCATCTGGTTCTGGAAACCGAACACCGTCGCAAGGACGGCACGATTTACCCTGTGGAATTGCGTATCCAATATTCCAGACTCGAGGAGGTGCCGCTGTTCGTGGTGACCGGGCAGGACATTACCGCCCGCAAGCTGGCCGAGGAGGAACTCAAGAAAAGCCAGGCCAGCCTCGCGGCGGCGCAGCGGATCGCCCATCTGGGCAATTGGGATTGGGATATCGTGCAGGATAAGCTTTATTGGTCGGACGAGATCTACATGATGTTCGGCGTCGATCCGCAGAGTTTCACTCCGAGTTACGCTTCGCTCATCGGCCGGGTCCATCCTGATGAGCGGCAGTACGTGGAGGACGCGGTGCGCGCCACCATCGACGGCGGGCAACGTTACGATGTCGAACATCGCGTGTTATTGGCGGACGGCCGCGAACGCATCGTACATGCCCAGGGCGAAGCGGTGTATAACCCCGAGGGCAAGTTGGTGCGGATGATGGGTACGGTGCAAGACATCACCGCCCGCAAACGCGCCGAGGAACGGCTCAACTTCCTGGCCTTTTACGACGATCTCACCAGCCTGCCCAATCGGGTGTTGTTCCACGACCGGTTGCGGCAGGCCTTATTGGAAGCGGAGCGCCATCAGCGCACCGTGGCGGTGATGTTCATGGATCTCGACCGCTTCAAGAACATCAACGACAGCATGGGACATGAGGCCGGTGATTTGCTGTTGAAGGCGGTGGCGGCGCGATTGACCGCGTCGGTGCGCGAAGGCGACACCGTGGCGCGCTTGGGCGGCGATGAGTTTACCGTGGTGCTGAACGTCATCGAGCGGGTGCAGGACGCCGCCAAGGTGGCGAACAAGATTCTGCGCAGTTTCCAAAAACCGTTTCTCATCCAGGGCCACGAGTTGTTCATCACCGCCAGCCTGGGCATCACCCTGTATCCGCACGATGACGCAGAGATCCACGGCCTGCTCAAGAATGCCGACACCGCGATGTACCACGCCAAGGAACAAGGCAGAAACAACTATCAGTTCTATTCCTCGGAAATGAGCGCGACGGCCTATGAGCGCCTGGTGATGGAAACCAATCTGCGCCAGGCCCTTGATCGCGGCGAATTCGTCTTGTATTACCAGCCGCAGGTGGGTTTGGAGAACGGCGACGTGGCCGGCGTGGAGGCATTGATCCGCTGGAAACATCCGGAACTGGGTTTGGTCTTGCCGTATAAATTCATCCCGCTCGCCGAGGAGACCGGGTTGATCGTGCCCATCACCGAATGGGCCTTGCACGAGGCCTGCCGGCAGTTGCGGATCTGGCAGGACGCCGGGCTCGGTGAATTGCGAATCAGCGTCAACATTTCCAGCCATTATTTTCTGCAGAAGGACTTGCTGGACACGGTCGAGAGGCTGGTCAGCGATTATGGCCTGTCCAGCTGGCAACTCGAATTGGAACTGACGGAAAGCGCGATCATGCATAACATCGAGTTGGCGGTCGCCACGCTCAACAAACTCAAGTCGCTGGGGGTGCGGGTGGCGCTCGACGATTTCGGCACGGGCTATTCCAGTCTGAGCTATCTCAAACGGTTTCCCATCGACATCCTCAAAATCGACCAGTCCTTCATTCGTGACATTCCCCACGACAAGAACGAAGCGGCGCTGACCTCCGCCATCATCACCCTCGGCCATAGCTTGGGCATCGAAATCGTCGCCGAGGGCGTGGAAAACACCGCTCAGGTCGCGTTCCTGAAAAACGGCGCTTGTGATTATGTGCAGGGCTTCTTCTTCAGCGAGCCGCTGTCGCCGGATGTCTTGTTCGAACTGCTCCGGCACGATATGAAAGTGATTCCCGGCGCGCGCGGCATGGCCGCCCGGATGCAGTGAGTCGCGGCGATCCTATTCGCGCCGGCGCGGTTCGATAGCGGAAATATCTCATCGACCCGGCATCGAGCTTGGCGCTATCCGACTTGGATCAATCTCCCCGGCGCCATCGAACCGGCGCGGGTATGTCGGCGCTGCGACCGGGATCAGTCGCCGCGGCGTGCCCTCTCCCAGGCGAGCAAGGCGAGTTTCTTGTCCGAGCCCCAGCGATATTCACCGACGGCGCCGTCTTCGCGAAGGACCCGGTGGCAGGGTACCAGCAACGCGAGCCGGTTGCGGGCGAGCGCCGAGCCAACCGCCCGCGAGGCCCGCGGCGCATCCGCCAACACCGCGAGATCGCCGTAAGAAACCGCATGGCCGGCCGGAATACGCAGCAGGGCCTCCCATACCTTGATTTGAAAATTGGTGCCGCGCAGCAAGACACTCAGCGGCCGGGCCGCCGTCGTTACGCCGAAGATGCGTTGCGCCATGACCCGTACCGCCGCGTCGTCACGCGCCAGCCGCGCCTTCGGCCATTCCGCGCACAGCTCCGCCTCGGCTGACGCCGCCGTTTCCGCCTCGATGAATTTCAGATGGCAAACGCCCCGCGTCGTGACGGCGGCGATGATCGCGCCGAACGGCGTATCCGCGTAGCCGTAACGGATCGTCAGTCCTTCACCCAAGGCGCCGACCTCGCCGGGTGTCAGCGCTTCGCAGGCCACCATCAAATCGTGCAGCCGGCCGGGGCTGGACAAACCGGATTCCAGCGCCGCGCTCAACACGTCGCGCGAATCGCGCAACAGCGCCTTGGCGCTTTCCTTGGTCAAGAACTGCAAGAAGCGTTTCGGCGAAATACCGGCCCAGGCGCTGAACACCCGTTGCAGATGATGCGGACTCAGTCCCACATGCCCGGCTACCTCCGCCAGAGTCGGTTGCTCGCGCGAACGCGCCCGCACGAAACGAATCGCCGCCGCCACCGTCTCGTAACTCTTCGCCTGGTCGATCCCCTTCGCCACGTTTTCAACTCCTCTCCGCTTTCAAGGCGCGCCCGCCGCCCAGCACGCCATTCACCAGCGCCGTGCCCAGCAACACCAGCGCGCCGCCGGCCAGCGTCTTCCAGCCCACCGTCTCGTCGAGAAACACCACGCCCAAGGCCACGCCGAACACCGGAATCAAAAACGTCACCGACAAGGCCCGTACCGGTCCGACATCGTTTATCAACCTGAAATACAGCAGATAGGCCACGCCGGTGCACAACACCCCCAAGGCGAGGGCGGCCAGCCAATCGACGGATGTCGGCACCTGCGGCGCCGGAATCCACAGCGCGAAGGGCAACACCAGCAAGGCGGCGGCCCACATGCTGCCGTGCGCCGTGTCGGTGGGATCGGCGCCGGCCTGCGCGCGCTTGGTGTAAGAGCTGGCGATGCTATAACTCAGCGCGGCGCCGAGACTGGCGGCCAGCGCCAACCAGCCGCCGGCGCCGTTCACCGCGACGCCGTCCCACGCCAGCGTCGCGACGCCCGCGAAACCCAGGATCAAACCCACCGCCGCCGCGCGGCTCACCGGCTGGCGCAACCAGATGGCCGCGACGATGGCGCCGAAGATCGGCGATGACGAATTGAGGATCGCCATCAGCGAGGCGCTCAAGGTCTGCGCCGCGTAGGCGAACAGCAAAAACGGCAGGGCCGAATTGAGCAGGCCGATCACCAGATAAAACCGCCAGTGCCGGCGCAGATTCAACCGGCGGCCGAGCCAAGCACACACGCCGTACAGAAACAGTGCGGCGATCCCTACTCGCAGTTCGGCGAGCAAGCCCGTGCCGAACACCGGCGCGCCGATGCGCATGAACAAAAATGATCCGCCCCAAATCGCGGCGAGGGTGAAAAGTCGGATGAGGCTGGCGATGTCCATCTGAGGTCCCGGGGCTAGTCGGGACATTCTCGCCGGAGCGGGGGATGAGCGCCACCCGATAATTGCGATTGATTGTGGGAGGATGGATAAACGGGAGGCGGGGCGTATTTCTATATTGCCCTTACCGGACGATGCGGATGAAGGTCGCGCCCCGCATCAATCGCGAGCGATGCGGTTCGCGTCCTCACCGCGGGCTGAACCGGTATGGTTCCATAACGCCGCCAGTCGTTCGCCGTTCGCAGCCGCGAGGGTATCACCTTCGACCAGGCTGCGGTTTTTGACGCGGTGCACCGTTCCGGCATGAGCGGCGTGTAAAACGGCAATTACACGACTTCGCCGCTGTCCACGTCCGCGCGCCGGCCATGCCCCGCACGTGCCCGTCATTGAAATTCGGACATCCAAGGAATAGGGCTACGCAGGACCCTGTTTCCCGCCCGTGTCGCCGGCATTTTCCGCCGCCTGCGCGGGCGGCAGTAGAAACTCGCGGGGCCGCTGGCGGAGGCGCTCCAGATAGGCTTTGAGCACGCGATCGAGGGCGCCGATGCGCGCGCCCCGCGCCCGCAGCGCGACGTAGAGCGCGAGCGCGAAGCTCACCCACAGGTTCACCGTGCCGATCAGCAGCACGAACACGAAATAGGGCAGCAGCGCGAACACCTGGTCGAGCTGCGTGGCGGCCACGTAACCGAGATTGGCCGAGCCGAACGCCACATGCTGGATGTCGAGCGGCAGATGCAAGAGATAGCCGAGATAGGCGGTGCCGCCCAGCAGGATGCCGAAGAAGAAGTTGCCGGCGAGCGCGCCGTAGTTGTGGCCGATGTATTCGGCGAAGCGATGGCGGGCCCGATCCGGCAGAATGCGCACGAGCACGGGATGGACGCGCAGCCGCGCCGGCAGATCGAGATAGGCGCAGCGGTTGTCGAAGAAGCCGGAGATCAGCCCCGCGACGAACAGCCACACGCCGGCGATGGCGGCGTGAAACAGCGCGAGCCCGGCGAAGGGGCTGAGCTTGTGGAGTTGGTAGTCGGCCCGCTCCGCATCCAGCACCGGTACGCCCAGCAGCTGGGCGTACAGCCAACCCACCAGCACGGCCACCGGCAGCGCGACGCCGACGTTGCCGAGCACGGCGACGAACTGCGAGCGGCCCACCAGTATCATCAGCTCGGCGAGCTTGGCCGGCTTCGCCATGCCCTTCTCGGTCTCCTCGATCGCGGCGGCGAGCCGCGCGGCGGTCATGGCCGGCTGCTTGGTCGCCACCGTGAAATGCAGGATGTGGATCAGCACGAAGCCGAGGCCGTAGTTGAGGCTCACCCACAGCGTCTTCCAGCCCGGGCTGAGCCCCATGGCCTCGATGTGGATCTTGATCAGCGCCATGAAGGCGATGATGAAGCCGGCGCCGGCGCCGCTGCGCAGCATGTGCAGGTATTCGCTGCGGTCGGCGGTGATGTAATGTTCGCCGGTCACGCTGGCTTGTTCGGTGACGCTGCGCGACAGCAGCTTGACGTTGTCCTGCCACAGCGACCACAGGCCGTTGCGCTCGGCGTTGGCGAACACCAGCTCGCGGAACAACTGCATGATGGCCGCGCGCTGCGCGGTGAGGTCCGCCGGGTCCAGCATAGCGAGCAGGCCGGTGATGCGCGCGAGGGTCTGATCCAGGCGTTCCAGCAGATGGGTGAGCGAGATGCTGCTGCCGCGCATCACCGCGCGCTTGCGCAGGCGCTCGATCTGCGCGCGGCACTGCTCGAGCAGCACGCGGATATGCTTGTCGTCGTGGAACTCCGCGGTGTTGTCGGTGAGCCAAGTCCGATAGATTTCCACATAACGCGCCACCTCGCGCTGCAGCGCGACGAACGCGGAATGGTGGTCGGCGATATCCGGGTCGAGGCGCAGGAACTCCGGCTCGAGCTCCTCGGCGGCCACCCACACCGCCAGCATCTCGAGTGCATAGAGCGCCTCTGCGCGGGCATGCAGCGCCACCTGCGGCGACGCGCCGGTCAGCAAGCCCTCCAACAGCCGCCACCACGCGTCGTCGGGCAGCGCGACGACCCAGCGCACATCGTCGCGGCGATGGAACACATAGGCCAGCAGGTCCTTGAGGTTGCCGCGGTCCAAAGGCCGCGGATTGATGCGTTCGTAAAGTCGCTCGCGAAACTCGCGCAAGAAACCGCGGCGCGAGAACAGGCCGATCTCGGTGTAGAGCGCAAGATGCCGCGCCGATCCCAGCTCCGTCTCCAGTCGCTCTGCGAGCCGTTGGCGCAGCGCCGGATGTGCGTCCAGCGCCATCACCAGCGTCTCGATCTTGGCGACCACCGCCGCGACGCCGCGTTCGGCCCGCGCCGGCCGCAGCCAGTCCACGATCAGCCGCAGGATATCGGCGAGATCGAGCGTGTCGTCGCCCTCCAGCCTCGCCAGCAGCGCTTGCTCGCTCGATGCGTTCATGAGCGTGTCATCGTGTGGAAGGTCCGATCGTCAATCCATGGGGTATACGCGTTGGTTTCGATACGATACATCTGGTTAATGCGCGCAAGGCGATCGATCTGCTGAAGGCCTTCGTCAACATGGAAGACTTCCTGGCGAAAGACAACGGCCAGGAACAGCTGATCTGGAAGGTCGGCATCCACATGGTGCTGGTGCTCTCCGGCGTGTTGTTCGCGCTGATGGACCGCATGTCGGGAGAGAACAAGCACCACTGAGCGGCGGCGTAGGCTGGCCGAGCGGCGCTCAATCGAAATCGAAGATCTCGCCGAGGAAGCCGCGCTTCTTCCGCTTGCCGTGATAGCCGTGATAATCGTCGTCGTAGTCACGCCGCTCGCGCGGACGTTCGGGCTGCTGCGGCGCCTGCTGTCGCGCGGGGCTCGGCGCAGCGTTCACGGTCGCGCGCTCGATCAGTTTGTCGAGCTCGCCGCGGTCCAGCCACACGCCGCGGCACTGCGGGCAATAGTCGACCTCGATACCTTGCCGGTCGGACATCGTCAACGTGACGTCTTTACATACAGGACACTGCATATTTCCACCTCGAAACATTGTGCGCCCGTTCGGGCGCGCTCGCGCAATCGATCATAGCACAGGCCTGCGTGGCCGCGGAGTCTTCGTTCGCCTGCGAGCGCCGCGTGGCTGCACTCCTAGCCTATCTTGCCAAAGCCATGCGGCGGAACGCCCTTTGGGCTTCCGCCTTACCGCGCTCTCCCAAGGGATAAATAAATCTGTCCCGGTTTTTTGTTGTTACCTATCTCCCCGACCGGTCATGTCACTTCTTGAGCTGCCGCGCCTCTTCAGGGACCTGAGTTATCGGAAGCAAAAGCGGCACCGAGAACTGAATCTTGTTGGTGGCCTGCTCTTTGTTTTCAGACTTGCCGCCAGCGCCGAGGTTAAACACGCTAGCTGCAACTCCGATTTTTGCGCTTGTGTTTGTACCTTCTTCCACTGTTAGTGCCACATCAAAGCTGACGATCCGCGCGAAGTTGTTTGTGCGGTTGTCCCAAGTGGCGTTCTCCCCGATTGAGGACGTGGTGCGCATTAGGCCGCCGGGATTCAAAGGCGCCGTGCTCAGCCGTTCGCTTCTGGGCTTCAACGACGCCCTCGACGATAGAAGCCAATGTTTCGGTTATGAACTGCTTAGGTTCCATGCAACCTCCTCAAGAAACCCAACGCCAAGCTAAGAGGCGCGACGACAGGAGTGTCCGCTTGAGCGCCGTGTTAGCTTACAATTTTTGCGATTTGCCACTGATTACCCTGAACGACATAATTTGTTTTGCATTTGTTGCACTTTATCCGTAGACCCTGAGTCAACTCGCTTACCAAAATTGGTTTAATCGCTTTGCATTCCGGGCAACAGAAATCAACAGCATTTAACGTAAAACACCATCCGCCATCTGGGTTTTCCGGAATATAAGTGGCATTACAATTGATATTAGGGCAGCATACTTCCTCAAGTTCGCTAAGGGCACTGGTACAGCATGTGATTTTTTCACCACACAAATTACAATCTATGGATACTGTTTTAGCAATGTTTGAGATTAGGGTTCCGCTTTCGACTCTTTCCAACTCAGAAATCACTGTATCCAAATATTCTCTACAAGCAGCATCCGCTTTCCTTGTTTCAATTTGTAAATGTAAAAAAGAACCAAGCGTATTGTAGTTTTTATTTATCCATGAGGAGGAAATTGCCTCATGGCGTCCAATTAAATTGAACTTTTTCGCTGGCTCTCCTGGTGATTCTTCTTCGCCAATACTTAATGTGTATGATCTATCAGCATGAGGCTCAAGTTGGCAAAGTATTTTTATAGCTTTGTTTGGTTGCCACTTTTTAAATAAAAGCTTTGTCCCATACCGCTTAGAATAAAATTCCAATTTTTTATACACATGATACTCAATAGCCATACGAAGTTCTAAACAGGCATATATAACATCACTATCATTACCCGTAGATAATAATTTTTTGGCGTTCTTTAAATGTTCAGTGCGCATCATTGTATTAAGCTAACTTAAAGTAGACATCTTAATTGACGCCTTATAAGGCGTCATCACGTGTTCTAAATCTTTTCCCATGGTAAAAGTACCCTGTATTATCAGCAAGAAAATAAAATTTAGGGTGTTCTAATTAGAAATGGCTAATACGGCATATCATTCACCCAAGCTGCTCGATTAGGTGCGGGCGAAGATTCGCCCCGAGCGCTACCGGTATTCGAAAAATTGGAGCACGGCGAAAAATCGGGACAGATTTATTTTATTCTCTCGTCAATCACAAACTACTACGCATTTGGCACAGCCTTCTTACTATTTCTTCCACCTTGTCTACGAAATATACTTTCCAAAGAGATAAATAAATCTGTCCCGGTTTTTCGTACATCCTCAACGTAAAGTTGAGGAGCGCGCCATTTTTGGCGCGCTCCTCTCGAACGTAATGTTATGTTCCAATTACCCCCTCCCTCTCTAGTACCCGCCTAATCTCTTCAAATACTGCCGAGATACGCCCTCTAGGAAATCTAATTTGAGACAAGCCAACGATATTCGTAAATTCTTGGCATCCTTCCTCAAGAAGTATTATGGCTTTTCGTGGACCCAGCTTACCTTGAAATAGACCAACCTCATGAACCACGTTTTGTCGTGCATGGGTGGTGGTATCTGAATGCTGATCTTCGGCTGTCATGATAAGAAAAGCGAAACTAGCAGCATCCAACATATTCGAAATGCGCTCGAATGTGGCTATGCCAGCGACAGCCTCTCTATTAAACTCATCCCATGGCAACGCTAAACGGTCAGTTAGGAAGTCTTTCAGTTCCCGCCAGATAGGTGACCGGCCATGCCCAATAAAAACACGAGAACCGAGATTTCTATTTACAAAAGCACAAACCCCAATTCTTTCAATTTCGGATACATAATCTTCTAATAGACGAGCTCGTTTCGTTAGCTCTTCGGTCGCATTTATATTGTCTGGTATCTGCTTTGGATAGAGTGAGATTGGCACCTCGTGGCTCACGCCGTAGATTTTTTTCAAGTGTGACCCTACTGCGCCACTCCACATCTTGAGTTGACCTATCTTTATGTCGCCCTTCGCTAACATGAGCTTTGCGCATTCTATAAAATGTCGCAATATAGTTAACAGTGCGGTTTCTTGTGGGCTTGATGATTCCACCATCACTCCTTATTGAAGAACATGTATTAGACACCCTAATTAGCGTCTTTCTTTACGCCAGTGTGGTGTGTAATTCCAGCATCGTCAATATGGCGCAAGGGTCTATAAGAAATGGCCAGTTTTTATGCGGCCCAGAAAGTATTACACCGCCTCGTTGCCCGAGACCGTCCAAGTATCTTTGCGACAAACATAGCGCATCGCGCAATAACCGCAGGTGCGATCGTCGCCCCAGGCCGGCAGCGGGGCGCCGGCGCTGATGTGGTCCAATAATGTAGCTAGCCGTTCGCCGTTGGCCGCCGCGAGGACGGCGAGGGCGTCGCCTTCGAGCGCGCCGTGGCTTTTGACCCGTTGGTCGAGGCCGAGATATTCGACGCGTTGCACGGGGTCGGGCATGAGCAGCGCGTAAAAAGGTAATTGCACGGCCTCGCCACTTTCCACGTCGGCGCTGCCAGCCATGATGCCGGTTTTGTAATCGATCAGCGCGACGCCGTCCGCATTGTGATCGACGCGATCGAGACGCCCGGTGAGTGTCCAGCGGTCTTGATAACGTTGCTCGGTCTTCACTTCCACCGCGCCGACCCGCCATTCCCGTTGCCGTTCGATCTGCCAATCGACGTACTCGTCTATGCGCTCCAGCCAGCGTTGCAGCCAGCCGCGATGTACGAAGTTGTCTTCGAGGTCTTGCGCGAATACGGCGCGCGAGATTTCTTCGAGCGCGGCGACGGCCTCGCCGCGATTGGCGACGGTGAGCGGCGCGGCGTAAGGGCCGGGATAACCGGGCGCGCCGCCGTGAAAGGCCTGCAACGCTAAATGCACGCGTTCGCCGTAATCGGATTTTTCGAGGGCCTCGCGCACTACCTCCGGCGCACTGAGCCGCAGGCCGCGCGCGGCGAAGAATTGATAAGGACAGTCCACCAGTTGTTGATAGGCACTGGCGGAGATTTTTTCCGGCAACATCTCCGCGGTCAGCGCCGGTGCGGGGCGGGTCTTCGGCGTGGGCAATTCGCGGGTGTCGGCGCGGAAGACTTGCGCCATCGGCTCGTCGACTAACGCGGCGAGTTGCGTGTCGGCGAGATCGTCGCCATAGGCCAGTTGATGAAAGCCGCTGATTATTTCCAGCCAGGGGCTGGGCAGGCGTTCTTCGCCGTTGTCTTCGCGCAGCAGCGTCAGCAATACCTGCGGCGCGCATTCGAGCAAGCGGCGGAAATGATAAAACCGCTGGACGTAGCGTTCCCGCGAGGCGGGCAGGCCCAACTCGCGGCGCACCGCGTCGTTGAAAAACGGCGAGGGTTCGCCATTGCCGGGCAGGTGTTCGGCGTTGGCGCCGGCGATGATCAGCGCATCGCAGGTCGTCAACGCGCTTTGTTCCAGACTCAATAAAAATACCGCGGACGGCGCGGCGGGCGGCTGAAAGTTGTAGCGTTCCAAGGTGCGGCCCAGCCAGGTGCGGAAGTCGAGCCAGGTCATGGGCAGGGTGCGCCCGTGCAACGCGGCGCGCATCGCCGCCAGTTCTTGCAACACGCGCTCGCCGGCGGCGTCGCGCGAGAAGGCCTCCCGCATGCCCAGCGCTTGCAGGCTGGCTTCGAGCGCGTCGAGCAGACGGAGCGGCGCGTGGCGGTAGGGATCGCGCACGAAGGGCAGCAGCGGTTTGGCGGCGGCCTCCGCCTCGTTCAAGAGGTGTTCGACCGCGAAGCCCATGGCCTTGGACAAGCGCGCGCGGCGGAAGGCGAGGTGGGTGCGATAACGTTGCAGGCCACGGCCGACGTTTTCGTGGATCACGATGTCCTGTTCGAAGCGATGCACCGCCGTCAGCCGCGCCGCGCGGTCTTGCCCGGGAAACACGAACGATGACTTGAGCAGATCGGTGAACGGTTGATAGGCGAAATCCTCTTCGAGGGTTTCTAGCCAGCGTTCGAGCGCCGCCGCCGCCGCGGTGGTGGAGAGGGCCCAGCCCGCGGCGTCGTGCAGGTTGACGTCGGCGCGTTCCAGCAAGGCGCGCAGCCGCCGCGCCAAGCGGCGGTCTTCGGTGACGATGCCGATGCGACGGCGGCCTTCCAGCAGCCAGCGCCGTATTTGAACGTCGATGGCGCGCGCCTCGTCCTCGGCGCCGCGCGCGCGGAATATTTTCAAGCGGTCCGCCGCGGGGCTGGCGGGAAACTCGCGGGCCCAGCGTTGCGCGCGCGCGGCCAGCAGTTGCTCATCGCCGGCGGGGGGCGCGAGTGCGCGCGGCGCGAATGCCGTATCGAGAAAACGGCTGAAGGGCGGCGCGGCGGACGGTTCGGCGGCGGCCGCGTTGGCGAAGAGCTTGCCGACCTGCGCGGGGTGGGGCAGATCATCGGCGCGGTTCGCGACAGGCGCGTGTTCGCCGTGGACGATGACGGTGAGTTCGCCGCGCTGCATCAAGGTGCGCGCCCACTGGTATTCCGCGGCGCTGAGCTGGCTATAACCCGCGAGGTAGAGCGTGTCGGATATGGGCTGTGCGAGGGAGCGGTCCAGCTGGGCGAGATAGGCGGTCTCCGGATCGCCGCGATTTTCTTCGCGCAACTGGCGGTGCCAGGCCCGCCACAAAGTGTGAACGAGGCGCGCCTCGTCGCCGAGGGCGGCGGGCGATGTATTCAAACCGTAGGCCGTACGCAGACGGGTGAGAAAGGGGGTTATTTCGTCGGGCAATTCGACCCGGTGCAGGGTCAGCTCGGCGAATAAACGCGCGAGGTCGGCGGCCAGCCGCCAGGGATCGCCGTCGCCGAAGAGGGCGCGGTGCTGTTGCAGGCTTTCCACCAGCAGCAGTTCCCGCGCCTGCGGCGAGAGCGGGGCGGCGCCGCCGTGGCGGGCGGCCCATAGTCGCAGGCTGAGGATTTGCGGTCCCAGCAAGGCCTGCACGCCGTGGCGCGCGGCGGCGGCGAGCAGCCGGCGGCGCAGCCGCGCCGCGGCCTGGGGGTCGGGGAGCAGCACCGCGCACCGGCTGAGATCGGGCAGGGCGCGGCGCTGGCGGGTGATGATGAGGTCGGCGAGGTACGCGAGGGGATCCTGGTGATAGGGAACCAGGATCGGGACGGTCCCGTCGGGGGAGGGCCGGGCGGGTTCCTCAGCGCTCAAGATAGTCGATTTTGCCCTTCACGCCTTTCCACTCGTCGGCGTCGTCCGGGGCGTCTTTTTTCTCGGTGATCACCGGCCACTCTTTGGCGAGTTCGGCATTGAGGGCGATGTAATCGAGCTGGTCCGCAGGCACGTCGTCCTCGGCGAAGATCGCCTCCGCCGGGCATTCCGGCTCGCAGAGGGTGCAGTCGATGCACTCGTCGGGATCGATCACCAGGAAATTGGGGCCTTCGTGGAAGCAGTCCACCGGGCACACTTCCACGCAATCGGTGTATTTACATTTAACGCAGTTATCGACAACGACAAAAGTCATCGGAATCTCCAGATACCAAAATGATGCGCGCCTGTCCGCTCAAGTCGCGGGCAGTATGTTAATCGGTCTTGGCCCCGGTGGCGAGCCCGCGGAGGAATATTTTGACCGGCGCGGGCCGCGGCGCAATCGGCGATAGGGCGCGGTCGCCCTAAATGCTTGGATTGTTGCGTCTTCCCATTCGCCGGGCCCTCCATGGAAGGGCAACGATAGAGTGACGGGACCGGTGCCGGCGTTCGGCGCGGCCTCGTCAGCGTGGGAGGCGGGCGCAACTCCCTCTTTGATTGGGGTGCGGAAAGGGATGGAGGCCGTGATCGGTCCCACTTCCCCGGCCGCGCTCCCGCCAAGGAAGGGGAGGCCGCGCTGAAGATGGTCGGGCATTCGTTCGGTGCCGCGCGTTTGACCGGGACGCGCGTTTTCATCGGGGAGTGCATGGGGATGATGCCGGCCGGCGCCTCTTTTCCGCCTCCGGGGAAAGCGGTGATCGACCCACGGTATCGCCGCGAGTATTGCCAGTCACATCGCCTCCCCTTCCTCTCGAGGGGAACGCTGATTGACTCCTCCTCTCTTGCGGGGGAGAGAAGAGCGCGGATCGTTTATTTCCGCTGCGATAACGCCTTCAGCGCGTATAAAGTCTCCAGCGCCGCGCGTGGCGACAATTCGTCGGGTTGCAGCGCACGCAGCGCCTCCAGCGCGGGGTGGTCGTCGGTCGGCGCGAACAGCGCCATCTGCTGCGTGGGCGGCCGGTCGCGGCCGCGCGCCGCGTCTTGTTCGAGCTGCGCGAGCCGCCGCCGCGCCGCCGCGATCACGGCGGCCGGCACGCCCGCCAGCGCGGCGACGTGCAGGCCGTAGCTCTGATTGGCCGGGCCGTCCTTCACCGCGTGCATGAAGACGATGCGCTCGCCGTGCTCGATTGCGTCGAGATGGGCGTTGGCAACAAAGTCGAGTTGTTCGGGCAGGACGGTGAGTTCGAAATAATGGGTGGCGAACAAGGTGAAGGCGCGCACCTCGCGCGCGAGCTGTTCGGCGCAGGCCCAGGCCAGCGACAGGCCGTCGAAGGTGCTGGTGCCGCGGCCGATCTCGTCCATGATCACCAGGCTCTCGGGCGTCGCGTTGTGCAGGATGTTGGCGGTCTCGGTCATTTCGACCATGAAGGTCGAGCGGCCCGAGGCGAGGTCGTCGGCGGCGCCGATGCGCGTGAAGATGCGGTCGACGGGGCCGATCACCGCGCGCGCGGCCGGCACGTAGCAGCCGATGTGCGCGAGCAGCACGATCAGCGCGGTCTGGCGCATGAAGGTGGATTTGCCGCCCATGTTGGGGCCGGTGATGATCAGCATGCGGCGCGCTTCATCGAGCACGCAATCGTTGGGCACGAAGGGCGTGTCGAGCGTCTGCTCGACGACCGGGTGGCGACCGGCGCGGATCTCGATACCGCGCGCGTCGCTGAGTTCGGGCGCGTTGAGATCGAGCCGCAGCGCGCGTTCGGCGAAGTTGGCGAGCACGTCGATCTCGGCGAGCGCCGCGGCGCTGGTTTGCAGCGCGGGCAGCGACGGTAATAGTTGTTCGAGCAATTCGTCGTAAAGTAATTTCTCGCGCGCCAGTGCGCGGTCGCGCGCGCTCAGCACTTTATCCTCGAACGACTTCAGCTCGGGCGTGATGTAGCGCTCCGCGCCTTTCAAGGTCTGGCGGCGGATGTAGTCGGCCGGCGCCTTTTCGGCCTGGCCGCGCGTGAGCTCGATGTAGAAGCCGTGGACGCGGTTGTAGTCGACCTTGAGATTGGCGATGCCGGTGCGGGCGCGTTCGCGGATTTCTAGATCAACCAGGAATTGCCCGGCGTTTTCGCTCAACTGGCGCAACTCGTCGAGTTCGGCGTCGTAGCCGGCGGCGATGACGCCGCCGTCGCGGATCACCATCGGCGGGTTGTCGATGATCGCGCGTTTCAGCAAGGCGTGCAGCGCGGGGAATTCGCCGATCTGGACGGCGAGTTCGGTGAGGCGCGGCGCGTCCACCCGGCCGAGGCGCGCGTGCAAATCCGGCAACACCGCGAGCGCGTCGGCGAGGCGCGTGAGATCACGCGGCCGCGCGCTCTTCAGCGCGACGCGGGCGAGGATGCGTTCGACGTCGCCGATGCGGCGCAGCAGCGCGGCGACTTCTT
The DNA here is from genome assembly GCA_963729605.1 of uncultured Gammaproteobacteria bacterium. Taxonomy (GTDB): domain Bacteria; phylum Pseudomonadota; class Gammaproteobacteria; order DRLM01; family DRLM01; genus CAKKSB01. The sequence continues at coordinate 1,218,555 of CAVSNY010000007.1, forward strand.
CGGCGTCCTGATTTTCGGCGAGTACGCCGATGCAGTGATAACGCTGGCGCAGCACCTCGCGGTCGCGCAGCGGCCGATTGAGCCAGCGCCGCAGCAAACGGCTGCCCATCGCGGTCGCGCAGCGGTCGATGCAGGCGAGCAGCGTGTTGTCGTTGCCGCCCGCGAGATTGGTTTCGAGCTCGAGATTGCGGCGCGTCGCGGCGTCGAGCAGCAGCGCCTCGTCGCGCCGTTCGACGGAGAGCCCGCCGATATGCGGCAGCGCGGCGCGCTGGGTGTCGCGCGCGTATTGCAGCAGACAACCGGCGGCGGCGATCGCGGCATCGAGTCCGTCGCAGCCGTAACCGCTCAAATCGCGCGTGCCGAATTGGCCGGTGAGCAGGCGCGTCGCGGCGTCGCGCTCGAAATACCACGGCGGTTGGCGGCGCAGGCCCCGGTGTTCGGCGAGCAGCTCGCCGAACGGGAAGGATTCGCTCACCAGCAGCTCGGCGGGCTTGAGGCGCGCGAGTTCGTCGGACACCGCCGTGGCGTGATCGAGCTCCATCACCGTGAAACGGCCGCTGCTGAGGTCGAGCCACGCCAAGCCGAATCGTTGGTCGTGGTGATGCAGCGCGGCGAGCAGATGGTCGCGGCGCTCGTCGAGCAGGGATTCCTCGGTGAGCGTGCCGGGCGTGATGATGCGCACCACCTGCCGTTCGACCGGACCTTTGGATTTCGCCGGGTCGCCGATCTGTTCGCAAAGCGCCACCGACTCGCCGGCCTTCACCAACTTGGCGAGATAAGCTTCCACGGCGTGAAACGGCACGCCGGCCATCGGGATCGGTTCGCCCGCCGATTGCCCGCGCGCGGTGAGCGTGATGTCGAGCAGGGCGGCGGCGCGGCGGGCGTCGTCGAAGAATAATTCGTAGAAATCCCCCATGCGGTAGAACAGCAGCAACTGCGGGTTCTCCGCTTTGATGCGGAGATATTGTTGCATCATCGGGGTGTGTTGGTGAGCGGCGATTTCACTCGACATCGCGCCGGCCCGGGCTTGTTCTGGTTTGGTTTCTGGTTGCAATTTATTTTTACCTGTCGACCGCGGTTTTACTGTGGGTTGGGAAACCGGCACAGGCAATCGCAATAAAATTTAAAATGCCGGTTGTGACGCGGCGGTGCTTATTCAACCAGCTCGGCTGGGGTGGGCATGATTGCCGCCGGGCCGGCTTTGCATTTTATGACCATGCTTCTATTCATGGTCGCGCTGCCGAACAATCCCGTTTGATCGCCGGGCGCGGATCCGGGATCGCCGGTCTTGCTCAGGACATCGTAGCCGCTTGTGCCGCAAAAACTGTCGGCCTTGGCGAAGCAGGTTCCCCAGGTCAGGCCCGTGCCCGAGCAGTCGATGGTTTTACCCGCCGTTTGTTCATCCAGGTTGAATGTTTCCCGGAGGGTGGTGCATCCCGCAAGCGTGGAAGTGAGGGCGATAAACATTAGGAGCCTATTCATCTTTTCACTCTCCGCCTCGCGCCGTTGATGGATGGCGTCAAGATATTACTTAATTCCCGCCCGGGAAAGAAGGCCAGCCCTTTCTTGATCGCGCCGGATCGAGTTCGGCCCTAGCCGCGGACGCCGCGACGGTAGCATAATGCGCCGCGGGGCCGCGCCTCAGGCCGCCGGGTCGCGACGGGTTCCCAACGATCCGAGACGGAAGGCGCCGCGCTGGCATAATATGACCGCCGCCCGCCGGCGGTTTATAACCGGAGAGATGAAATGGGCTTCAGTATTGGGCATTTGTTAGTTGTATTGTTGGTCGTGTTGCTGGTGTTCGGCACCAAGAAACTCCGCTCCATCGGCGGCGATTTGGGCGGCGCGATAAAAGGTTTTCGTGATGCCATGAACGATGGCAAAGAGGCCGAGACCGTCGCGATGAAAAGTCCTGAGCGTATCGAACATCAATCCGCCCGCCACACGGTGGATGCGGTCACCGCCAAAGAGCAAGGTATCAATAAAGGCGGAGTTTGATCTTTCTGTCGCGTCCGAGCGCGGCGCCGCTGTTCCGTGATTGGGCGAGCCGGTAATTCCGCTTCATCGTCTGAGGCGGAGGTATCCCGATATTCCGCGTCGGGTGGTGTGATCGGCGGCGTAATCGCGCTTCAAGTCTCAATCGGCGTGTCGGGGCTGTTGCCCCAGTCCGACCAGGAACCGGGATAACCCTTCACCCGCGGATAGCCCAAATACTTCAACACAAAATAAACCAAGGCCGAGCGGTGATGGCTTTGGCAATAGGTGATGATTTGTTTGTCCGGAATGACGCCGGCGGCCTCGAAGAGCTGGCGCAGTTCATCTTCCGATTTGAGACGCATATTGCGGCGGTGGTCGAGGACGCGAGTCCATTCGATATTCACCGCGCCGGGGATGTGGCCGCCGCGGCGGGTGCGCAGGTCTTGGCCTTGATATTCGGCGGGACTGCGCGCATCGACGATGGCCACATCGGCCCGGCCGAGATGGCTGCGTACATAGTCTTGATCGGCGAGGGCCTGATCGTGCGGCTGTACGGTGTAATCGCCGGGGATGATCATCCGCGCTTGATTGGTAATGGGATGATCGCTGTTGAGCCAGGCCTGCAATCCGCCGTTGAGCAGTGAACCGGACGGATGGCCGGTGACTTCCAAGGTCCACAGAAAACGCGCGGCCTTGCCGCCGCCTTCTTCATCGTAGGCCACTACCCGGGTGTCGGGGCGGATGCCGAGGGCGGTGAACATGGCGGCCAGTTCGGCCGGCTCGGGCACCAAACCCACCACCGGCGGCCGGTTCTTGATGATGTGGCCGTAATCGAGATGCACGGCGCCGGGCACGTGATATTGCTGATGCACTTGGGCGTTGGACAAATCCACGATCAAGACCTGGTCGCTGCCGAGGTGCTGGCGCAAGTCGGCGGGTTCCACCAAGAGGGGCAGATGGGTATCGGACATGCTCACTCCTTGCGGGGTCGCCGGGCGGCCCGGGGCCGTGCGCGCTGGGTTTGTTTGTCGAGGCTCATTGTAACGGACTTGAGCGGTGAGGGCGCCATTTCCAGCTCCGCCTGCAGGGCCGGGCTGACGTAGGGCGCGAAGGCCTGCAACAGGGCGGCGTAGACCTTGGCGTTGCCGGTCACCAGGTTGCCGGTTTCATAATATTGATCGCCGCCGCGGAAATCGCCGAGCATGCCGCCCGCCTCTTTGATGAGCAGGATGCCGGCGGCCATGTCCCAAGGTTGCAGGCCGATCTCCCAGAAACCGTCCAAACGGCCGGCCGCCACATAGGCCAGGTCGAGGGCCGCCGAACCGGCGCGGCGGATGCCGGCCGCTTGCGGCAACACGGCCTTGAACATGCCGAGGTAGGCGTCGACGTGGGTCTGATCCTTGAACGGAAAGCCGGTGCCCAGCAGGCTGCCTTCGAGTCCGCGCGCCTTGCTGATGCGGATGCGGCGCCCTTCCAACTGCGCGCCGCCGCCGCGGATGGCGGTGAACAGTTCGGGGCGGACCGGGTCGTAGACCACCGCCACTTCGAAACGGCCCTTGTGGCGCAGGCCGATGGACACCGCGTATTGCGGAAAACCGTGGAGAAAATTGGTGGTGCCGTCGAGCGGATCGATGACCCAGGTATATTCGCTGTCGCCTTGTTCACCGCTTTCTTCCGCGAGGACGGCATGGTGCGGATAGGCCTTGCGGATGGTGTGAATGATCTCCTGCTCGGCGCGGTGATCGACCTCGCTGACGAAGTCGTTGTAGCTCTTGGTGTCCACTTGCAGGCTGTCGATGCGATCCATGGACCGGACGATGATGTTGCCGGCCTTGCGGGCGGCGGAGACGGCGATATTCAATAAGGGTTGCATGGCACAGCCTGGGTGTTAGAAATGAACGGGTGCGCAAAAACGCGTAGGATAGCAAACAACCCGCTCAGGCGGCAGGACAAATTGCGGCGGAAGTATTGACTCGATGTTGGAAAATATTCGTATCGTATTGGTGGGCACCACTCATCCGGGCAACATCGGCGGCGCGGCGCGGGCCATGAAAAACATGGGACTGAGTCGTCTGCTGCTGGTCGAACCCCTGCATTTTCCCAGCGCCGAGGCCACGGCGCGGGCCTCGGGCGCCGACGATATTCTGGCCGGCGCCGAATTACATACCACCCTCGATGCCGCGCTGGCGGGGTGCGGCGTGGTGTTCGGCGCCACCGCCCGCGACCGCAGCATCCCCTGGCCGGCGGTGGATCCGCGCGAGGCCGCCGCCCGCGCCCTCACCGCGGCGGCCAAGGCGCCGGTGGCGGTGGTGTTCGGCCGCGAACATTCGGGCCTGAGCAACGAGGAGCTGGACCGCTGCAATTATCTGCTGCACATCCCCACCAACCCCGATTATTCATCCCTCAATCTGGCGGCGGCGGTGCAGGTGGTGGTCTATGAATTGCGCATGGCCGGCCGCCACGGCCCGGTGATGGCGCCGGACGCCACGCCGTTGGCCTCGGCCGAGGAACGCGAGCGGTTTTACACCCATCTTGAACAGGTGCTGACCGAACTGGAGTTTCTCGATCCGGTCAATCCCAAACACCTGATGCGGCGTCTGCGCCGCTTGTATAACCGGGCGGAGCCGGATCAGACCGAGATCAATATCCTCCGCGGCATACTCACCACCGTGCAGCGCCGGGTGTCGGCCGCGGGGACGGGCCGTCCGCCGCTGGCGAATTCCGTTAGAATGCGGGGCGGCGACGGGGAATGAAGCGCGCCGCTCCGGTTTTCCATCACTCCATGATTAAGCACCACCCAGTGGGATAGTATATGTTTCAACGTCTGCGTGAAGATATTGGTATCGTGTTCGACCGCGACCCGGCGGCCCGCACCTCGTTCGAGGTGCTGACCACTTATCCGGGTCTGCACGCCGTATTGATGTATCGACTGGCACATCGCCTCTGGAATATCGGCTTGAAATGGCCGGCGCGTTTCGTGTCGATGCTGGCCCGCTGGCTGACCGGCATCGAAATCCATCCCGCCGCCAAGATCGGCCGGCGTTTTTTCATCGACCACGGCATGGGCGTGGTGATCGGCGAGACCGCCGAGATCGGCGACGATTGCACGCTGTATCACGGCGTCACCTTGGGCGGCACGACCTGGAAGAAGGGCAAGCGCCATCCCACCCTGGGCAATGACGTGGTGGTGGGCGCGGGCGCCAAGGTGCTGGGGCCCATCCATCTCAGTGACGGCGCGCGGGTCGGTTCCAACGCGGTGGTGGTGAAAGACGTGCCGGCCGGCGCCACCGTGGTCGGCATACCCGGCCGGGTGGTGCAGCGCGAGCCCGCCGAACTGGATCAGGCCGGCCAGCGGCGGCGCGCCTTCGCCAAGAAGATCGGCTTCGACGCCTACGGCACCACCCAGGACATGCCGGACCCGGTGGCCAATGCCCTGGACCGGGTTCTCGACCATGTCCACGCCATGGATATCAAGTTGGAACTCATGTGCGAGAGCATGAAAAAGGCCGGTTTGGAGTTCAAGGATCTGCCGTTGCCCGATCTGGGCCCTTGTGAAATCCGCGGGCCGCGGGCGGCGGAGGCCTCCGGCGAGGACCTTTCTCCGCAAGGTTCATCAGAAAAAAGTTGACGGTCTCTCTCAAGTGCGATAAATCTGCATACTCAATATGGGAATACTTAGAGGTACACCATGAGGCTCACGACGAAAGGGCGTTACGCCGTGACCGCGATGTTGGATTTGGCGGTGCATGCCAACGACAAACCGGTGCCATTGGCGGATATTTCGCAGCGGCAGGGGATTTCGCTTTCTTACTTGGAGCAGCTTTTCGCCCGCTTGAGGCGGCAGGGCTTGGTGTTGAGCGCGCGTGGACCCGGCGGCGGTTATCGCCTCAGCCGGCCGGCGAAGGAGATCGCCGTGGTGGACGTATTGAGCGCCATCGATGAAAAGATCGATACCACCCGTTGCGAAGGACGGGGCGACTGTCAAAACGGCCAGGTCTGCCTGACCCACGATTTATGGTTCGATCTCAGCAATCAGATCCACGACTTTTTAAGTCGGATCAGCCTGGGCGAATTGGTGGAACGGCGCACGGTGAAAGAAGTGGTCGCCCGTCAAGATGCCCGTCTCATCGAACGGCCGGTCAGTCTGGTCTAAGCTTTTCTTCGGACAGGCGGCAGCGATTGCCGCCTGTTTCTCCTGATGTCTATTTATCTCGATCATAACGCCACCACCGCCGTCGACGAGCGGGTGCTGGAGGCCATGCGGCCTTATTGGCGCCAGCACTACGGCAATCCTTCCAGCCTGCACCGGCCCGGCCGGCTGGCGCGCGCCGCGCTGGACCAGGCCCGCCAGCAGGTGGCGGCGCTGGTCAACGCCCATCCCTCGCAAGTGATCTTCACCGGCGGGGGCACCGAGGCCAACAACCTCGCCCTGAGCGGCGTGGCCGGCAATACGCCGCGCGGCCGTTTGGCGGTGAGCGCCGTCGAACACTCTTCGTTACTCGGACCGGCGCGGGCCTGGGCGGAACAAGGCTGGGGTCTGGACCTGATCCCGGTCGATGGCCTGGGGCGGGTCGCGCCGGACGCGCTGAAGGCGGTGTTGCGGCCGGATACGCGGCTGGTCTCCATCATGTGGGCCAATAATGAAACCGGCGTAGTGCAGGACATCACCGCCCTCAGCGGAATAGCGCGCGCGGCCGGGGCGGTGATGCACTGCGACGCGGTGCAGGCGGCGGGCAAACTGGCGGTGGATTTCGCCGCGAGCGGGGTTCAGTTGATGAGCCTGTCCGCGCACAAAATTTACGGACCCAAGGGCGTGGGTGCCTTGATCGTCGATAAGGCCTTGGACCTACGCCCCCTGTTGCTGGGCGGGGGCCACGAGCGGGGCTTGCGTGCCGGTACGGAAAATGTGGCGGGCATAGTCGGTTTCGGCGCCGCCGCCGAATTGGCCGCCGGGGAATGGATGGATCGCCGCCGACATCTATTAAAATTGCGCGACGATTTCGAGGCGCGTTTACAGGCGGAATTGCCCGAATTGGTGGTGGCGGCCCGCGAGGCCGAGCGCCTGCCCAATACGGTGATGCTGGCGGTGCCGGGTATCGACGGCCCGAGCGTATTGATGAATCTGGATCAGGCCGGCATCGCGGTCTCCAGCGGCTCCGCCTGCCGGGCGGGCAGCACCGAACCCAGCCACGTATTGGTGGCCATGGGTTTTCCCCCGCACCTGGCCCGCAATGTGATCCGGGTGAGCTTCGGCATGGACAACACCCCCGCCGACGTGGACGCCCTCATCGCGGCGCTGCGCGCGCAATACGCCATGGTACGCAACGGCACCCTCACCGCGTGGTAAAGTAAGGCCTTGAGTTAAAGGGCGCGCGGACCCGGATTGATCCGGAACTCTCGCCGGGCCGTTAACGTCATAGAACAGCAGCGATTTTTATCAATACGAGGTAGTACCCATGGCGATAGCGATGAGCAAGGCCGCCGCTGAGCATGTTAAAGCGACCCTGATTCGCCGCGGTAAAGGCGAGGGCTTGCGGGTCGGCGTGAAGAAATCCGGGTGCTCCGGCTACGCCTACGTGCTGGATTATGCCGATACCATCGACCCCAGCGACGTCGTCTATGAGCAAGAAGGTGTCAAATTGATCGTGGCGGCCGACAGCGTGCCCTTTTTGGAAGGCACCGAGGTGGATTACGTCCGCGAAGGACTCAATTCCTTTTTCAAATTCCACAATCCCAACGTCAAAGACAGTTGCGGTTGTGGCGAGAGCTTTACCGTATAAGCGCGATTTCCCGCGTTTTGCATTGCAGATGCAACGGTAAGACGTTAAACTAGCGCACCTTTTTTACTTCGTGGGCCTCGCCTTGCCGCGCGGCCCGTCCTTCCTTAATCCTTATTTTCGTGGAGTTTATGGCATGGCCAGCGAGCGTACCTTGTCGATCATCAAACCTGATGGCGTTGCAAAAAACATCATCGGTGAAATCTATCGTCGTTTTGAAAACGCCGGCCTCAGCGTCATCGCAGCGCGGATGATCCACTTGAGCACCGAACAGGCCCAGGCATTTTATGCCGTGCATAAAGAGCGGCCGTTTTACAACGACCTGGTCAAATTCATGACCTCCGGTCCAGTGATGGTGCAAGTGCTGGAAGGCGACAACGCCGTGATGTTGAATCGCGAATTGATGGGCGCCACCAACCCGAAGAACGCCGCGCCCGGCACCATCCGCGCCGACTTCGCCGACAGCGTCGAAGAGAACGTGGTGCATGGTTCCGACGCCGCCGACACCGCGAAGCAAGAGATCGAGTTCTTCTTCAAGCCGGGCGAACTCTGCGCCCGCACGCGGTAACGACACTTTGTCCGAGCGCGCCGACAAAACCAATCTGCTGAATCTCGATCGGCAGGCGCTGGAGTCCTTCTTCGCCGAATGCGGGGAGAAGGCCTTTCGCGCCTCGCAGGTCTTGCAGTGGGTGCATCAACGCGGCGTTGACAGCTTCGATGATATGACCAATCTCAGCAAGGCGCTGCGCACGCGCCTGCAAGAGACGGCGGAGATCCGCCTGCCGGAAGTGGTGCTGGAGCAGGCCTCGCGCGACGGCACGCGCAAGTGGCTGATCAAGGTTGACGGCGGCAACAGCGTCGAAACCGTATTCATTCCCGAAGAGGGCCGCGGCACCTTGTGCGTGTCCTCGCAAGTGGGCTGTACGCTCAATTGCACGTTTTGCTCGACCGCGCAGCAGGGTTTCAATCGCAATCTCAGCACCGCGGAAATCATCGGTCAATTATTGGTGGCCTACCGCGCGCTGGGCGACACGCCCAAGGGCGAACGCCGCATCTCCAACGTGGTGATGATGGGCATGGGCGAGCCCCTGCTCAATTTCGACAACGTCGTGCGGGCGATGAATATCATGATCGACGATTTCGCCTACGGCCTGTCGAAACGGCGCGTGACCTTGAGTACCGCCGGCGTGGTGCCGGGCATCGATCAATTGCGCGAGGCCTGCCACGTGAGTCTCGCGGTGTCGCTGCACGCGCCGGACGACGCGCTCCGCAGTCAGATCGTGCCGCTCAACAAGAAATATCCGATCGCGGAATTGATGGCCGCCTGCCGGCGTTATCTCGACGGCGTGCCGCACCGCAAGATCACCTTCGAATACGTCATGCTCGCCGGCATCAACGACACGCCCGCCCACGCCCAGGCCTTGGTGAAGCTGCTGGCGGACGTGCCGGCCAAGGTGAATCTGATTCCCTTCAATCCGTTTCCCAATACGAATTACACCTGCTCGCCGCCGGAGACCATCAAGGTGTTCCGCGACATCGTCACCCGCGCCGGTTTGAATACCATGACGCGCAAGACGCGCGGTGACGACATCGACGCCGCCTGCGGCCAGCTCGTCGGCCGGGTGATGGACCGCACCCGCCGCTCGCAACGCAGCGCCGCGGCGGGGAGATCGGCGCCGTGATGAGGAGGTGTTCGGCCGGGCTGCTCGGGATCGTGTTGGTGAGTGTCTTGGCCGCCTGCGCCGCGCCCGCTGAGAAAACCAACTCCCGCGCCGCCGCCGAGATCAACGCCGAACTCGGTCTGGCCTACATGCAGAAGGGCGATTACGAACACGCCCTCGAAAAACTCAAACACGCCTTGTCGTTCGATCCGCAGTCGGCCAGCGCCAACCATTACATCGCCGAGGTCTACCAGCAAATCGGCGACATCAAAAGCGCCGAGTCCCATTATCGCAAGGCCTTGACGGTCACCCCCGCGGACCCGATGTTGCTCAATAATTTCGGGGTGTTCCTGTGCCGGCAAAAACGCCTGGACGAGGCGCAAACCCTATTCATGACCGCCGCTAAACAGCCTTTCTACAAAACCCCGGAAGTGGCTTACAGCAACGCCGCGTTGTGCGCGCTGGAGCAACCCGACGAAGCCAAGGCCGAGCAATATTTGCGCGCGGCGTTACAATTGAATCCCAGCCTGCCGGCGGCGCTCTATGAAATGGCCGCGTTGAAATTCAGACAGCAGGAATATTTGAGCGCGCGGGCCTTTCTGCAACGTTATTTCACCGCCGAGCGCGCCTCGCCGCAAAGTTTGTGGCTGGGGGTGCGTGTCGAAAAACAATTAGGGGACGAGGCCAGTGCCGCCAAATACGCGATGCAATTGAAACGGGATTTCCCGCTCGCGGCGGAGACGGAGTTATTACAAGGGCAAACAGGGCGATGACGGAATCAACGGTCGAGAATCTGGCGCAACGGGAACCGGAACCGAAAATCGGTCCCGGTATACGTTTGCGCGAGGCGCGCGAGGCGCGCAAGTTGACGGTGGAGGCGGCGGCCGTCCAATTGCGGATAGACCCGGTGCTGGTGACGGCCTTGGAAGAGGATGATTACGATAAATTCGCCGCGCCGATTTTCATCACCGGCAACATCCGGGCTTACGCGCGCCTGCTCGATTTGCCGCCGGAGCCCTTGCTCGAGGCCTACCACGGTTTGGGGCACGATGTGCCGCCGGCCTTGAAGCAAGTGAATCGTTATCCGCGCCTCGGCTCATCCACCTCGTGGGCGCCGGGGGTGATCGCGTTATTGGTGGTGGCCGTCGCAATCCTGGCGTTTTTGGCTTGGCAGAGCGGCGGACAATTGCCCGGTTTCTCGCAAGGACAGGAACCGACCCAGGAAGAGGGCAAGGCGCTGCTCTTGCCGGAGGCGCCGGAATCGCAAATACCGCAAGACGTCGGTGGTTTCGATAGCGGCGCGGGTTTAATGCCGTTCGACGGTGCGGATGTCGGCCGCGAGGAAGAACCGGCCGCGCCGATTGCCGCGTCGCCGAAGGATACGCCCGCCGCGCCGCTGGCGGCCGCGCCGCGCGCGGAGATGCCGGAGCCCGTGGTACGTTCCAAACTGTCGCTCAAGGTCGATCGGGCCTCGTGGGTGGAAGTGCGCGACGCCACCGGCCGGCGTTTGTTGTATGACTTGCTCGATTCCGGCGCCGTGAAAATTCTGGAAGGCGTGCCGCCTTTTGATGTGTTGTTGGGCTTCGCGCCGGGAGTCACCCTGGAGTTCAACGGCAAGTTGGTGGACCATCGTCTGTACGCGCGGCAAGAAACGGCGCGTTTCCGTTTGGGCGAAAACGGCATCAGTTCTTTGTGACGGCGGCGCGATGGTGTTTTCGATGATCACGGTTCAATAAGACTCGATTATTTTTCCATTATGAGTACGACCCTTCAAGCCGTCCGCGGCATGCACGACATCTTGCCCGAGCAGTGCCGTTATTTCGCGCATGTGGAAAGACTCGCGCGCGAGGTGTTGGCCGGTTACGGTTACGAGGAAATCCGTCTGCCCTTGCTGGAAAGCACCGAACTGTTCAAACGCACCATCGGCGAAGTCACCGACATCGTCGAAAAAGAGATGTACACCTTCGCCGACCGCAACGGCGACAGCCTGACGCTGCGGCCCGAGGGCACGGCGGGCTGTGTGCGCGCCGGCATCGAGAACGGACTGCTGCACAATCAGGTGCGGCGCTTGTGGTACGGCGGGCCGATGTTCCGTCACGAACGGCCGCAGAAGGGCCGTTATCGCCAGTTCCATCAAATAGGCGTGGAAACCTTCGGCATGGCCGGGCCGGACATCGACGCAGAGTTGCTGCTGCTGACCCGTCGCCTGTGGCGGCGTTTGGGGCTGGACGGTCTGGAATTGCAGATCAACTCGCTGGGCACGGCCGCGGTGCGCGCCGCTTATCGCGAGCAACTGGTCGCCTATTTCACCGCCCATCACGCCGTGTTGGACGAGGACAGCCGCCGCCGTTTGCAGAGCAATCCGCTGCGGATCTTGGACAGTAAAAATCCCGCGCTGCAAGAGCTGCTCGCCGGCGCGCCGCAGTTGTTGGCGTCGCTCGATGCGGAATCGCGTGCCCACTTCGACGAGTTGCGCCGCCTGCTCGACGCCGCCGGCGTGCCTTATCGCGTCAATCCGCGTTTGGTGCGCGGCCTGGATTATTACGGTAAAACCGTGTTCGAGTGGGTGACCGACCGTCTGGGCGCGCAGGGCACGGTGTGCGCGGGCGGCCGTTACGACGGCCTGGTGGCGCAATTGGGCGGGCGGTCCACCCCGGCGGCGGGTTTCGCCATGGGCATCGACCGTCTGGTGGCCCTGCTGGAAGAACAGGCCGCGGCGGTGCCGCTCGCCGCGCCGGATTTGTTTTTGGCGGTGGTGGGTGGCGAGGCCGAGCGGATCGGCCTGGTGTGGGCCGAGCAATTGCGCGATGCCAGTCCGGCGTTGGGCCTGCTGGTCAATTGCGGAGGCGGCAGTTTCAAATCGCAGCTCAAACGCGCCGACAAAAGCGGCGCGGCCTTCGCCTTGGTGGTGGGCGACGAAGAGGCGGCCCAAGGCAGGGTGGGCGTCAAACCGCTGCGCGAAGACGCACCGCAGCGGACCTGGGTGTGGCAAGACTTGGTGAGGACCTTGGCGGGCTGCGCGGCGGCGGATCTGCCGCGTCTGCTCATGCGCACTTAAGGGGATTCATCCCCGTGCGCAATCGGAACCATTGAATTTCAGAACGAGGAAAAGGCCGTGGAAGGTTATTCATCGGAACAGGAACAAGTCGAGGCCGTCAAACGCTGGTGGCGCGCCAACGGCAAATCGGTGTTGGTGGGCGTGACCATCGGCGTGCTGGTGCTGATCGGCGGGCGGCTGTGGGTCGAGCATAAAAACAATCAGGCGCTCCTGGCCGAGGAACAATACGAGCAAGTGCTGGCCGATGCGCAGCGCGGTGAAAAGGCCGCGGCCGTCGATCGCGGCGCACGCCTGCTGGAGGAGAGCCGCGGCAGCCCCTACGCGGCGCTCACCGCCCTGGTGCTGGCCAAGCTAAAGATGGAAGAGAACGATCAGGACGGCGCCAAGAAATATCTGCAATGGGTGATCGACAACGCCGGCGTCGCCGAACTGAAAGACGTGGCGCGCTTGCGCCTGGCGCGGGTGCTGTTGGCGGCCGGCGACGGCGCGGCGGCCTTGACTACGGTGCAGGTCGTCGATGAAAAGGCCTACACGGTGCCGATGCAAGAATTGAAAGGCGATATCCTGGTGAGTTTGAACCGCATCGACGAGGCGCGCGCCGCCTACGCCGCGGCCTTGGCCGCCGAAACCGAGGGCACCGCGGAACACCAGCGTGTGCAGATGAAACTGTCGGCGCTGGGCGGAGCGCAAACGTCTTGAAACGCGCGGCCTGCCTCGCGCTGAGCGCCCTGTTGCTCGGGGCCTGTGCCTCGACGCCGGAGGGCGGCGGGCCTGCGCCTTTGCCCGCCTTCACCAAAGAGATCGAGGTCAAATCCGCATGGTCCAAGCCGATGAGGGCGTGGGAGGGTTCGCCGCAAGGCGACGTGCGGCCGGTGGTGGTGGGCGATGTATTGTTCGTGATCGACGGCAAGCATTGGCTGCGCGCATATCAGGCGCGCGGCGGAAAATTGCTGTGGGAGCGGCGTCTCGATACCGCAATCAGCGCCGGCATTACCGCGGCCGGCGAGTTGTTGCTGTTGGGCACGCGGCAGGCCGAGGTGTTGGCGCTCTCGCAAAAAGACGGCGCGCTGATGTGGCGCGTGCCGGTATCCAGTGAAGTGTTGGCGCCGCCCACGACCGGTGAAGACATGGTCGTGGTCCGCGCCGGCGATGGCAAACTGCTCGCCTTGGATTTGCACGACGGCGCGCGGCGCTGGGTGGTGGACAGGCCGGTGCCGAGCCTGACGCTGCGCGGCATCGGCGCCGCGGTGATCGCCGATGGCGGCGTCTACGCCGGTTTCGCCAATGGCAAATTGCTGGCCTTGTCGCTGCGCGACGGCGCGGTGCAGTGGGAAACCGTGGTGGCCCAGCCGCAAGGCCGCTCGGAACTGGAACGCATGGTGGATGTCGACGCGCGGCCGCTGGTGCTCGACGACACGGTGTACGCCGCGGCCTATCACGGCCGGGTGGTGGCGCTGTCGCGCGCCAACGGGCGGGTGCTGTGGCCGCGCGAGGTGTCCGCTTACACCGATATGGCCTATGACCAGAACACGCTTTATTTCTGCGATGAGGACGGCTCTATCTGGGCCTTGGATCGCCGCACGGGTGCGGCCTTGTGGAAACAGGAACAGTTGCAGCGCCGCGCCGTGTCGGCGCCGGTGGTGTTCGGCGATTATCTGGTGGTGGCCGACGTGGAAGGGTATCTGCATTGGCTGGCGCGGGGCGACGGCCAGCTGGCCGGGCGTTACCACATCAGCGATCAAGGTGTGGTCGGCGCGCCGCTGGTGGTGGATGATCTGCTCTACGCCGTCGGTGCCGACGGCAGCATCACCGCCTTGCGCGCCCGCCGTTAAGGCGGCCGTCCCGCCGCGCGTCATTCGAGTAACACAAGCATGTCCGCCGTTATGAAACCCGTGATCACCTTGGTGGGGCGGCCCAATGTGGGCAAGTCCACCTTGTTCAATCGCCTCACCCGTTCCCGTGATGCCTTAGTGGCGGATTTACCGGGACTGACCCGCGACCGCATCTACGGCGACGGCAAGGTCGGCGATCGTCCTTATATCGTGATCGACACCGGTGGCCTGGGCGGCGACGAGGACAACATCACCGGCCAGATGGCGGCGCAGGCGCGGCTCGCCATGAAGGAGGCCGACGCCATTTTGTTGCTGGTGGACGGCCGCAACGGCTTGAGCGCCGGCGACGAGCAAATCGCCGACTACCTGCGGCAATTGGGCAAGCGGGTGTTCGTCGCGGTCAACAAAAGCGAGGGCGCCAACACCCACGTCATCAGCGCCGATTTCCAAAGCCTGGGATTAGGTCAGCCGTACGCGATTTCCGCCGCGCACGGCGACGGCATCGCCGCGCTGATGGAGGCCGTGCTCGCCGATCTGCCGCGGGCGACCGACGGCAGCGAAGCGGCGGAAGACGGCAGCATCCGCGTCGCGGTGGTCGGGCGGCCCAACGTCGGCAAGTCCACCCTCATCAACCGCATGCTCGGCGAAGAGCGGGTGGTGGTGTTCGACGAGGCGGGCACCACCCGCGACAGCATTTACATCCCCTATGAGCGCGACGGCCAGCGCTACGTGCTGATCGACACCGCCGGCGTGCGGCGACGGGCGCGGGTCGAGGACGCCATCGAGAAATTCAGCATCGTGAAAACCCTGCAAGCCATCGATGCTGCCCACGTGGTGATCATGGTGATGGACGCCAGCGAGGGCGTGCACGCGCAGGACACCGGCCTGGCCGGCATGGTGGTCGAGCGCGGCCGCGCCATGGTGATCGCCATCAATAAATGGGACGGCCTGGCGCAGGATCAACGGCAAGCGGTGAAGACCGACATCGATCGCCGTCTGCCGTTTCTCGAATTCGCCAAGTTTCATTTCATCTCCGCCTTGCACGGCAGCGGGGTGGGCGATCTGTTCGGCACCGTCGTCAACGCCTACCAGGCGGCGATGCGCAAATTCCCCACGCCGCAATTGACCCGCCTCCTTGAAGACGCGGTGAGCGCCTATCCGCCGCCGCTGGTGCACGGCCGCCGCATCAAATTGCGTTATGCCCACCAAGGCGGCAGCAATCCGCCGCTGATCATCGTCCACGGCAATCAAGCCGAGGCGGTGCCGGCGACCTATCAACGTTATCTGGTCAACACCTTCCGCAAAGTCCTGCGCCTGCAGGGTACGCCGCTGCGCATGGAATTCAAGACCGGCGCCAATCCCTACGCGGGCAAAAAAAATGTGCTCACGCCGCGTCAGGTGGAAAAGCGCCAGCGTCTCCAGCGTCACCTCAAGAAAAAGACCCGCTGATTCCTTCCCGCGCGCGGTTTCCGCGCCGGATGGCGGTTTGCCCATGAGCGCGGCGCCGTTTTTGTCCACTCGGTGCTATGCTCATAAAGATGGATGAATTTTATTTCACCAACCCCATCGCCCGGCATATCTTCTGGGACATCCAATACCGTCACCGTGAAGCCGGTGAGGCGCGCGACGCAACATTGGTCGCCAATGAACCGCGCGGCCGCAAGCGACACTGCGCGCCGGCCATTCGCTGATCTTTTTCCCGAAGGTACTTTTCAGCGCGTGCCGGGACGGCTGCCGTTTCGCATGGGTGCGTTTGCCATCGCGGCGCAGGCCGGTGTGCCGGTCGTGCCTATGACCCTCCGCGGCGCCCGGCTAATGCTGCGCGACCGCCAATGGTTCCCGTGCCGCGGCGCAATCAGCATTACCCTCGGCGCATCGATCTCGCCCGACGGTACGGACTGGGCCGCCGCCCTCAAACTTCGCAATGCCGCACGCGCGGAGATGCCGCGTTTATGCGGAGAAACCGATTTGGGAGGACTATAATAATCTTGGATAGATTTTGTCTTTGGTCAAATTCGATAAGGAGATGCGAATATGATCAAGCAAGAAGAGACATCGGGCGGTACAGCCGTGAAGGCGAAAGAGACGGCCCAGGAAATCCAGAAAGCCACACCGTCACAGGCCATGAGCCCCTTCGAAGATATGGATCGGATGTTTGATAGGCTTTGTCACCCGGGTTGGTTATGGCCGATGCGCCGGGGCCTTCCGTCCTGGGATGAGTTGAAGACCCCCTTTGAAGGCAAGCTGGCGCGCGTGGACGTGATAGACCGTGAGACCGAGATCGTCGTGAAGGCGGAGGTGCCAGGCGTACGCAAGGAAGATATCGACGTCTCGGTGACAGACAACACGATTACGATTAAAGGCAGTACCCGCCGCGAAGAAAAGGAAGAGAAGGGTGAATATTATCGCTACGAGATTTCCCGCGGCGCATTCCCGCGTACCCTCGCCTTGCCTGACAATGTCGATAGCGGCAAGGCCAAGGCGAGTTTTAAAGACGGTGTCCTCGAATGGGTCATGCCTAAACCGCAAAAGACCCAACGGCGGCGTATCGCCATTGACTAGCGGATGACTCATTAACCGTCATTGAAACGGAGGTCATGATATGAGTAAAGCGAAATCCAGTATGCAGTCGGTGTCGTCGGCGACGGCAAGAAGGGCAGGTGCAACCGAAGCCGCGGTGTCCGGCATCACGCTTCCGCAACGCGAACGAATGATCGCGGAAGCCGCTTATTATCGCGCTGAACACCGCGGCTTTCAGGGCGGCGACCCGCAGCAAGATTGGTTGGAGGCGGAGGCGGAAATCAATCGGATGCTGAGCGAAACCTTGCATTGAGCAAGCGGATGCTCGGTTCGTCCAGCGGCGTTGACCGTCGAGGCCCGGGCGTACACCGATAACACTAAGCACAAAGGTACCAAGCAGGACCACGAAGATGCCGTACGGACATGGGTGCGATGGAAACAGTCAGCGATACCCTCGGGCATAAGCAAGGCAAGGTATCCCGCTTGGAACGCGCCGCCCTGCGGCGAGTCCTCGCCCTGCTGGGTAACCCGCCCATCGAGCTGTTGTTGTGGAACGGTGAAGTCGTTGGCGGGGGGGCACGATGCGCCGGTGGCGCGGCTGTGGATACGCCAGCGGGGCCTGTTGCTGCGTTTGCTCTATCGTCCCGATTTATATTTCGGCGAGGCCTACAGTCAAGGGGAAGTAGACGTCGAAGGCGACTTGGTAAAGTTGCTGGAATGTGTTGACCCTCTGGACCGGCGCGCCGTTCGGCGCCGTGTGTGGGATAGATTGAAGCTCAAGTTTCCGCAGCTCGCGCCTCATGCTCTTGGCAGTACGCGCAGCAATATCCACCATCATTACGACATCGGCAATGCCTTTTATCGGCTCTGGCTCGACCAGGAACTGGTTTATACCTGCGCCTATTTTCCCACCCCCGCAGCGAGCCTGGAAGCGGCGCAACAGGCCAAGATGGAATACGTCTGCCGCAAGTTGCGCCTCAAGCCCGGCGAGACCATTGTGGAGGCGGGTTGCGGTTGGGGCGCCTTGGCGCGTTACATGGCCCACCACTATGGGGTCAAGGTGCGGGCCTATAACATCTCCCGCGAACAGCTCGTTTATGCGCGTGAGCGGGCCCGTCAGATGGGCCTGGACGGCCAGGTGGAATTCGTCGAAGAGGATTATCGCGCCATCGAAGGGCGTTACGACGCCTTCGTTTCCGTCGGCATGTTGGAGCATGTGGGCAAGGCCCATTACGGAGAACTCGGGTCGGTGATCGATCGCTGTCTGAGTCCGCGCGGGCGTGGTCTCCTGCATTCCATCGGGCGTGATCGGCCCATGCCGTTGAATGCCTGGATTGAACGTCATATCTTCCCCGGCGCCTATCCCCCCACCTTGTTAGAGATGCTCGAGGTGCTGGAACCCGGAGGATTTTCCGTGCTGGATGTGGAAAACCTGCGCCCCCATTACCTGCGTACCCTGGAACATTGGCTGAGCCGCTACGAGGCGACCACGGATACGGTGCGGCAGATGTTCGACGAGGTCTTCGTCCGTTCCTGGCGTTTCTATCTCGCCTGTTCCATCGCCGGATTCCGGATGGGTTCGCTGCAGCTCTTCCAGATTACCTTCAACCGCGCCGGGATGAACGATGCGCCCTGGACACGCGACTATCTTTACGGCCAGCGTCTCCCCGGCGGGCACCGTTGACAAGTCGCTGCATGTCGCCTTCAGCGGAGTGACATCGGAATGACCGCCCTCACTTATGAAGACAAGAAACAACGCCTGATCGATTTTCTGCGTACCCGGCGCGGTGGCGACGTGCGTCTCGGCAAAGACACATCCAACCTTTTTCGCGATCGCAAAGAGACGCCGGCGCGGCGCCTGGACGTGAGCGATTTCAACGAAGTTCTGAGGGTG
The DNA here is from genome assembly GCA_963729605.1 of uncultured Gammaproteobacteria bacterium. GTDB lineage: Bacteria > Pseudomonadota > Gammaproteobacteria > DRLM01 > DRLM01 > CAKKSB01. Next base: position 1,237,274 of record CAVSNY010000007.1, read on the forward strand.
GATGCCGCCGGCGGTTATGTCGAAGTGGAAGGCATGACCCCCTATGTGAAGTTGCTTGCCGAATGTCTCAAGTACGATGTCATGCCGGCGGTGGTGCCCCAGCTCAAGTCCATCACCATCGGCGGTGCGACCGTGGGATGCGGCATCGAAGCTTCCTCATTCCGCTATGGGCTGGTCCACGAAACGGTACGGGAGATGGAGATTCTCCTGGGCAACGGCAGCACCGTGCTGTGCACGCCCGATAACGAACACCGTGATCTGTTTTATGGGTTTCCCAACTCCTACGGAACCTTGGGTTACGCCCTGAAGCTCAAGGCCAAGGTCGTGCCGGTGAAGAAGTACATCAAACTTGCCCATCTGCGCTTTACGGAACCGCAAGCCTATTTCGCCGAACTGGTGCGGCAGTGCGATCGTAAAGAAATCGATTTTGTCGACGGCGTGGTGTTCGGCCGGAACGAGATGGTGATTACGCTTGGCCAATTTACCGATCATGCGCCTTATATCAGCGACTACACTTATGAAAGAATTTACTACAAGTCGCTGCGTGAACGCACGGAGGATTACCTGACGACGGAGGATTATGTCTGGCGCTGGGATACGGATTGGTTCTGGTGTTCAAAGAACTTGCTCGCACAAAATCCGATCATGCGCCGTCTCTATGGCCGCGAGCGGCTGAATTCCATCACCTACACCAGGCTCATGCGCTGGAACAACCGCTGGAACCTCACGCGCCATCTGGACAAGTTGCGCGGGATACACAGCGAATCGGTGATCCAGGATGTCGAGATTCCCATTGAAAACGCGCCTGCGTTTCTCGAGTTTTATCATGCGGTCATCCGGTTTATGCCGGTATGGATATGCCCCACACGCGCTTATGACAAGACCATTAAATTCGATCTTTATGGAATGAAGCCGGAGCAGCTGTACATCAACTTCGGTTTTTGGGACGCGATTCTCGGCAGGGAAGCGTTGCCGGCCGGATTCTATAACCGGCAGGTCGAAGAAAAAGTGATTGTGCTCGGCGGCATGAAATCGCTGTATTCCGATTCCTATTTCACGCCCGAACAGTTCTGGCGAATCTATAACAAAGCGGCCTATGACCGGCTCAAACAAAAATACGATCCGGGTCATGTATTCAAGGACATCTATCGTAAATGCGTGCTTAAAGAGTAATCGCGTATCCGAAAATACGGTTTCTGCGCGTGCAACGATTGCGGCGTGGTGATCGAGAGTCGGCGCGGCGAAACACCTCAGTCGGTTTCGACTTGAATGATGGTGCCGTGTTGATCGTGCCGGATCACCAGCCGTTTGGCACCTTGCCATGACGCCAGTTGTGTGGCGTCGATCTTGAAATCACGGGCATGAGTGGCGAGATCGACGGGGACGGGACGCTTGCGCCGTTCCTTGTCGCGGAAGCGCAAGAGATTGTAACGGGCCCACCCAATCAGGACGACCATGATTAAAAGAAGGCTGAAAACATACCAGCCCCAATGATCGAACAGCCGTTTATAGCCGTCATTCATTAGGAGGTTGTCGTGGAAGAGGTGTATGCCCACCCCCCATGCCACCAGGCTGATGAGCGGCAACCACAAATAAATCCAGAATACCCAGAAGATGAAAGTGAGACCGCCGGTGGTGGCCCGTTGCAACGGCGATTGAAGATCGGGGCGTTCGATGATCAGGCGTTTCATGGACGCAGTCCTCGATCGGTGCTGTCCCAGGCGCCGCGGCGGAACTGGCGCCGGTGGACGATGGCCTTGGGCAAGGCGACTACCGTGGTGATCACGCTCAGTATCCAATACGCCATGGGATACCAGATCATCCAATAATAATATCTGCCCATGCGGCGTTCGTAGCGCGAATCGATGAGCAGGCTGACGCCGAATTGCAGCAGGCAAGTCGTGCCGAGGATCACGCCGTTCCAGCCGGGTATCAGCGAAGGCACCCGCAACCAGTCGGGAAGGGGGACCACGTATTGCAGGCCCCAGATCAGCGCGACCAGCGCCATGGAATAGGCCCAGAAGATGCTGACGATGTATTCAATGCAGACGCCCCACATGCGCCGCTTGCGCCAGGCGAACATATTACGGCCGTATTGCATCAGCGCCTCCATGCCGCCCTGCGCCCAGCGCAGGCGTTGCCGCCATAGGCCGCGCAAGGTTTCAGGCATCAGTATCCAGCATAGCGCGTTGGGTTCGAAACGGATGTCCCAGTGGTTGAGCTGCATGCGCCAGCTGATGTCTATGTCGTCGGTGACGGTGTTGAGGCTCCAATACCCCGATTGGTGGAGCGCCGCCTTGCGGAAACCGGTGACCACGCCGGAGACGGTGAACACCCGGCCGTAGATGCGTTGCGCGCGTTTGATCATGCCGATGATGGCCGAGAATTCGCCCACTTGTATCTTGCCCAGCAGGGTGGAGCGGGTGCGGATGCGGGGATTGCCGGTGACGGCGCCGACCCGCGGACCGTTGAGCAAATGACTGATGATCCAAGTGATGGCGTGTTTGTCGAGTAAGGCATCGCCGTCGATGCAGATCAGATATTCGTTGGGCGACATCAGCGCGCCCATGCGCAGGGCCATCGACTTGCCTTGGTTTTCGGCGAGATGGATGACCCGCAGTTGTTGGTGGCTGGCGCTGAGGCGGTCCAGGATCGCCGCGGTATCGTCCTTGCTGCCGTCGTTGATCGCGATGATCTCGAAATCGGGATAGACGCTTTGCAGTAGATACATCACGGTCTCTTCGATAGTCGCCGCTTCGTTATAACAGGGCACGATGATGGAGACCGGCGGCGACTCGGGCAACTTGGGCAGGTCGGGTACCTTGTGATGTTTGCCCATTTCCCAGTGATAGTAATAATAAAGCGCGCCGATCATCCACACGAAGGCCATGAACAAAGGATAATAAAACTGAAACTGGAACAGCCACGATAAAGGACCGTTGGACATATCCGTCATCATCTTTGCCTGTAAGGATTGGTGCTTAGGGAGAATTCGGGTTTGATCACCTCGACGGCGGGGTGATCATTGACGAAATCATCCGGGTAATAGCCGAAGTGGGTGACGCCTTTGCGCCGCAACAAGGCCATGTTCGCCGCGATCTCTTCGCTGTCGATCGGCGTTTTGGTGTTCCAGTCCACGCTCTGCAACTCGAAGAGGGTGCGCGGTAAGGCGCCGGGTATCGCCGCGACGCGATCGGCGAGTTCGGCCAGCCATTGCCGGGGCCGGGCCGCGTTTTCGAGATGGGGCATGGCCATGACGGCGGCGTAATCATAATGTTCGATGAAGGAGGGAAGCGATTGGGCGAACCAGGTCTCGGCGGCCGGGTTCATGATCACTTCCGCGTAGAGATTACGCGCGGTCTTGAGGTCGGGGCGGTATTGGCGCGCCTGTCGAGTGAGTTCAGCGGTGAAGTCGCTCAGAAATTGGGTTTTGTGTTTGGACCAGGCGGCGAGGGTCGCGGGCGAGGCATGGAGTTCGGCCATCGTCGCCGGCAGGTCCCATGCCTGTCGATAATGCTCGAACGCGGCGGGGCTGCTGTCTTCGTAATCGGCGAGATAGGCGTCGTCGTGAAAGAGGAGGCCGTCGAAGTCGGCATGTTTGGCAAGGTCCTGGTAAATCTCACCGATCAGCTTTCTCACCTCCGGGTAAAAGGGCGATAGACGTCGATAAGAAGACTGCGCGGGCGCCGCGTTGACCGTCATGACGGACGGTCAACGCGGCGAGCGGGTGAGGTTCCGGCAGTTGATAGGCCAAGACCGGCAGCCAGGCATAGACCTTGACCAGGGCGCGGGTGCGCAGTTGATGCGCGGCGTGATTGAAGAGGTCCGCGCGCATCGGGAGATGCCGGTTGGGAAAATACAAGGCGGCGGCGTTGCCGTCGCCGTCCGGGTCGGCATAGGCCTGTAAAAATACCGTGTTGATCTCGAGTTTTTTGATGCGTTCTATGAGGAGTCCGAGGTTCTTGTTCTGTTGCACGGGATCGCTATCGTAAATGTAATCGAGATCGACATGCGCGACCCGCAGCGGCTGCGCGGCGGGTGTGCTGCGCAGCCGCCAGACGAAATCCGAAAGCCGGGTGCCGTGACGAATGAGATAGCGGGGAACCGTCTGTAAATGGGCGGTATCGCCGTGGCCGTCGGCGAGCGTCAGCGTGATGCTCAGGCCGAGCTGCTCGGCGATCGCGGCGGCATCCCGCGTGTAACTGCCGTAGGGCCAGGCCAGCGCGCGCGGTTTGCGGCCGAGACGTTGCTCGAATATTTGTATGCTACGTTTGAGGTCGTCGGTGATTCTGCGGTGATATTGCTCATCGGTTTCGTAACGCTTATTAACCGGGTCATAAAGTCGGGCGGCGGGCGCGGCCTGTACATTGCCTTGCGGATTAACGACGATGCCGCCGTGCAATTGATGGCTATGGCTGATGACTTCGACCAAGCCGGATTTTTCCATTTCGCGCACTTGCTCCCAGTCCAGCAATTGCTCTCGCTTGAATTCTTCGTCGTCATAGGCGATCAGCGTGCCGGGCTTGGCTTCCATCCAACCGCTCACCAAGGCGAGCACCGCGGGATAATTGTAAAGTTTCAGCAACGGAAATACCCGGCTGTACATGCTCTGATAACCGTCGTCGAAACTGAGCAGCACCGCTTTCTCAGGGAGGGCACGGCGGCCGTCGCGGGCGGCGAGCAGGTCAGAGAGACTGACGGGTTGATAGCCATGGCTCTTGAGCCAGGAAAATTGCGCGACCAGCTCGTCGCTGCCAATGGTGAGGGTGCGGCCGTTGAGTGGGACGGTGTCGCGGACATCGTGATAAGAAAATACCGTGAACGGCTCGCCGGCCGTGAGGGGGAAGGGTAAAGCGAACAGTAAAAGCGAACTCAGCACGATGCGCACGGCCTGCATCCTAGAATCTCCAGCGCAGGTTCAAATAAAGACGGGAGTGGGTTTCGTACACGCCGTCGTAGACGGGACGGCTCAAGGCGAGGCCGTAGATCAGGCCTAGCCTGTCGTACAGCCGCCACTCGTGTTCGTAGTTGACGCCGCCCACCGGTTTGCTGGAGAAACCGCTCGCGCTGTAAATGCCGAGGCTGAAACCCAGCCGATGGAGGAATGCCCGCGAGTAACGCCGGTTGACCAACCATTCATTAAGCAGCGATACGTCGAGCGAGAGGTCGCTGGCGGGATTGTAGTACGAGGCGTTGTCGCGGGTATTGTTCGACGCGTAGGCGCCGAGACGACCGTCGAGTTTGTAACGCGGCCGCTGGATCAGGCGTTGAAAGGCGGAGGCGGTGGTGATCAGGCGCCGGTTGCCGTCGCTGAAGTCCAGTTGTTGCAGGCCCGCGGCGTAGGCGCGCGATTCGTGGACGCGATATTCGGCGCCGACGCCCAGCGACCAGCCGTCGATGTCTTCGTTGAGGCGGCCGCGCAACGGCGCTTCGTTGCTGTAGCTGTCATAGTGGGCGTTGAAGCGCCAGTGATCGTCGGCCAGCCAACTGCCGCGCAAGGCCACGCCCAGACCGGTGTCGCGCCGGGAACCCTCGGACAATTCGCCGGTGAGTTCGACGTCGCGGGCCCGGTATTCCAGACCCGCGCCGAAGCGATGATAAGTCCCTTTGCCTTCGGGAAAGGTCGATTGCGCGAAGTGGTCGTGAGCGAATACGCGATAGTGGATACGCTGCGGTCGAGAATAGAGACGGGTATCGAGCGCCAAATCTCTGCTGCCCACTTGAGTGCCGTTGCTGTACGTAGTGGCTGCCTGTATCGATAATTCGCGCTGGTTGTGAATCTCCCAACTGCGCCGCAGTGGGTTTGTTTGTACATCGTCCCGATAGTCGTCATTCACTTGAGCGATGAGGGTATCGGCGCCGCGAAGATCGTTCACGGTACGTAAGGCGTCGATTTCGCCCAGGCGTGCGCTCAGCAGGCCGGGTTCGATGGCGAGGCCGATGCGGAATTGTTCCAGGGCGCGCCGCGGCCAGCCCCGCCATAAATAGACATAACCCAGTTCGGCGTGCAGATGCGGATTGTTGGGCGCGGTGCGGGCGAGATTTTCATAGCGGTGTTGCGCATCGGCCAGATCTTCGCCCCAGGCGCGGGCCAAGGCGGCGTTACGCGCGGTGCGCAGTTGCAGGTCGGGATCGGTCTGTTCCGCGGCAAGGATGTCGATAATGTCGTAGGCGCGTTCCTGCTGATTGAGGTCGAAGTAGGTATAGAAGAGCGCCATGCGCAATTGAAAATCGTCCGGCCGGCGCTGTAACAATTCGCTGTACAAGTCGCGGGCGCGTTCGGGTTGCCGCGTGTTGAGATAGGCGTCGGCCGCCGCCTGGGTGACGTAATCGGGTATGGCCCCGTCCGAAGTCGGCAGTTCTTCATAGAGCTGAATGGCGTCTTGCGACCGCTCGCGGATACGGAGGGCGACTACCAGATCGTAGCGGGCGCGTTGCGCCAAGGGTGTGTCGCCCTCGCCGCGTCGTTCGAGGCGCGTCAATGCGTCTTGCAGCAGCGCGATGGCGCGATCGGTGTCGTCGAAACGCTCAGCGGGGAGGGGATGATAGAGATCGTTCCAGCGGATATATTTGGTGGCGGCGTCGATGGCGAATCCGTCGAGCTCATTTTCCGAAAACAGCTCAGGACGTTCGCGCGCCATGTCCAAGGCCAGCGGCGCCGCGCCCAAGCGGGCGGTCAATAAGATTCGCTGTCGGCGCGCCTCGCGGTCTTCCGGTTGGACGGCGAGCAGACGATCATAGGCCGCGATGGCCTCGAACCATTGCTGGTCGTTGCGATAACTGTAAGCCAGCGCTTCCAGAACCGCGGCGTCGGTGGGGCGCCGCTGCGACACAGGTTTCAACAGTTCCAGTGCTTCCTTGGCCTGGCCCTGGTCGCTTAGGCTCTTGGCCAGTCCGATGATGTTGTCGATCCGGTCGGGGGCACGCTGCACCGCCATGCGGTAATACTCGATGGCTCGAGCCGGATCGCCCACGCCGCGCGCGGCGCGACCCAGACTTTCCAATACATAGGCCGGGGTCTCCGGCAAACGCAGTCGGGGCGCCTGATCGAGCGCGTCCTGATAACGTTCAGCCCAGCTCAATACGGCGATGTAATCGTGGAGATATTCGCGCCGGCCGGGATAGGCCGCTCTCAGTTCACGGAGCAAGGGCAGTGCCGCATCGTTTTGGCCGTCGCGAGCCAACTGGATGGCCTTTTGATGTTTCAACGCCGCCCCGCTCGGTGCGGCGAGCGAACAGGGCGGCACGAAGAGGAGCAAAAGTAGTAAGAAGACACAAGGGTGCCGGCGCCGATAGCGGATGAGGGTAAGAGATGCTAAAGCCATATTGATGTTTCTGATTGCTTTGCCGGCCGAATGATTTCGAGGGGATCGAGCATTGATGGGCTGCTACGCCCGTTGGTCGCTTCAGTAAGGTTTGCGGCGGGCCCGCCTTGGTCGCGGTTCCGATTGGTAATAAAGGCGAGGAATACCAATTATTGTGCTTGGGTTATTTAGGTTGTTAATGCGTCGCTATGCGCGACGGTGGATCGTTGATGAAGAGAGTACACAAATAGAGTATAGCGTTTCCTCCGATGAAGATAGAACTGCTTTTAGATTGTAGAAAGAAACTTGCGAAATTGCATAGAGAGAAAAGGGCGCTATTGCAGAAATTATCCGGAGTCCGTTCTTAAAAAGCTGATCGCGAAAGCAGGTGCTAGGTATTTTCCGTGAACCCCGTCGATTGACTAACCCTGCTTTTCCACCTTTAATATTAAGGAAGCTCTGAATAATTCTATCCTGGAATTTTCAGAGCACGGAAGTTGAGACTCAGCAACCACGCCAGGAGGCCCAGGTCATGAAGATACGCCATATGGTTTTCGGCATCGCTATTTCCATGTTTTTCGCGGGAACGAGTTGGGCGCAAAACAGCAACACCAATACCCAAAGTAATATGCAGGGTAATTCGCAAAACTTCGGTAACAGTTCGTTTAGCTTCTCGAACGGCAATGTCTCCATCTCGCAAAGCAATACCAATAATTCATTCTGCCAATTTTTCAGTTTCTCATCCGGCTTGACCCGAATCGTGCAGATTATTCAGGGTAATTCGATGACCCAAGTTTTTGGTAACTCGGGCACGGTGACGGATCCTTGTAATTAAATCGACGGCGGGAGTAGCGGCTGTCGTTTCTTGACGACGCGGATTTTCGCGGGATCGAACGTAGTGCATGCGGAAATGACCAAGCCCTTTGATGGTGCGTGGCGGCGTCTTGCATTGACTCTTATATATAGAGTAGAGGCTGTTTATTAGCGCCGTTGGGGTGGTGCGCTTAGTCCAAACGGAATCCCACCCTCAAACTGACTTGATAACAAGTCACTTTGCCGTTTTGAATGGTGCCGCGGGTTTCGATCACTTCGAACCAATCGAGATTGCGCAGGGTGTCGGCGGCGCGGTTGATGGCGTTTTGAATGGCGTCGTCCGAACTCTTGCTCGAGGTGCCGACCAAGTCGATGAGTTTGTAGACCTTGTCTGTCATGGTGTCGCTCCCGCGGATGGCTGAAGATGGGTGTAACGGCTTGTTACTGAGTATAGGCGGCGATTTGATGATTGTCCGCGAAAGATCGCGGTTCATGGGTGTGAGTTGGCGCCGGCGCGGGGGTGAGCGGTGGCGCTTAGGAATGTCGCCGTTGGATGTGGCTAACGACAATATCTGGGTAATTCTTATGGGAGTTAACAACGATCGCGAATGTCGCATCAGGGCGAAGGGTGCCGAATGAAACAACGGCTGAGCGCCTCGCGGCGCTCGGCGTCATACTCCCGTGTCTTCGCGGGCGATGGCCCTGAGTTCTTTCTTATCCTCTGGCATATTCTCGGGGACCGGGGCGATGTCGGCTCGGGGAATAGGCAGGACCGAGGTTTCACCGCAGTTGCTTACCAAGAGGGTGGGCGGTTCCATGGAAAAGGTGAAGGGCGCGGCCTGTTTCAAGGTGCTGATACCGAGTATGTGACGGGTGTTGCCGGCGAAAACCGCCGCCTCGACGTTTTTGAAGGTGCAGCGGTCGCCGATGCTCATCTCAGCGATCTGGTAGACCGGCACGATCTTTTTACTGCCGTCCGCCATGATGCCGGTGAGATCTTTAATATAGGTCGCCGCACCCTTTTGACGCAGCACGGCCAGTGCTTCTTCATTGATGATGGTGTAACTCGATCCGGTGTCTACCATCAAATCGACGGCACCGTAGCCGGTGAAGTAACCGTCCACGTAATAAGTGGAGGCCGTGCTTAAACGCATCGGAATGGTCTGATCCATCGGCCCGGCGTGAACGGTTTGGCCGGCCAGGGTGAAAATGAGCATAACTAAGGTGGTTTTCAATAAAATACTCCCCGCAGATAATGGATAGAGCTCCTATGAAAACAGGCGCAAACACTATGCCAGCGATGATCAGTTCGGCGTTTCGCGCGCATGCTCTATGATTGTCTCTCTCCGACTACGTTCAATAGTTCATGGGAATCATAACTTTGATTCCAGTTTATTCAAATATTGTCCCCATTTGGCGACAGCCGTTGGGGAGTGATCCGCCCGTTTTTATGACAAGCCTATGAGAAATATATTTTTTATAGGGCGGGCATGTTTGCTGCAAATTTAAGGGCTGTACTCTCAAATTCTCTAGCGGCGGCGGTATTGGTGCCCGCAAGACAGGAGTCGTTTATGAAAAAGCCAATGATATTGTTGACAGGGATCGCACTCACCTCCGGCTTAATAATAATGAGTGGCGGCGCGAGCGCCGAAGAACTGGCGCCAGGCAACAAACAATTGACGGAAGAGACACAGCGGAAATTTTCCCAACTGGACGTCAATCGCGACGGGTATATCAACAAGGACGAGGCGCAGCAGGCCCCCGCGCTGCTGGCGAAATTTTCCAAACTGGACCGGAACGAGGACAAGCGGGTGGATGAAGGCGAGTTCGCGCGTTTCGAGGTGACCGACCCGGTCAATCAATAAGCTGAGGACGTAAGCATATTCTCACGGCTCTAGCGGCCAGCCGGCGTCAGGGCGCTTTTTCTTCGGCGCGGGTATGGGACCTGAGGAACAACGAAGGGTCCACGCGTGCGTTATTGAGACTGACTCCCCAATGGAGGTGAGGCCCGGTGGCGCGTCCGGTCTGGCCGACGCTGCCCAGCACCGCGCCGCGGCGGAGTGTTTGGCCGGGTTTGACGTCGATGCGCTGCAAGTGGCAATACATCGTGATCAAGCCTTGGCCGTGATCGAGCAACACGGTATTGCCGTTGAAAAAATAATCGCCGGTGGCGATCACCCGGCCGTCGGCGGGGGCATGCACCGGCGTGCCGGCCGGGGCGGCGATGTCGAGCCCGCTGTGCGGATTGCGCGGCTGGTCATTGAAATAACGGCGTAAGCCGAAAGGACTGCTCAGCGGACCGTCGGTGGGCAAATCGAATTGCAAAGGCACCTCGGCTTGTTCATTGAACGCGGCGAAGGCGGCGTCCATTTCCTGCCTTTCGCGGTTAATGCGTTTTAAATCGTCAGGAGCGGGTTCCACTTTGCGCTGATCCTTGATAATCAGACGCTGGGTGGCGTATTGCTTGTCCTGGACGACGAAATTCACCGTGGTTTCCGTCGCGTTGTCTTCGTGAATTTTCAAGGTTTGTTCGCCGACCGGTGTCTCGAGCGGCAGACCGACCACCGCCAGCCAGTCCTGTTCGTTGCGCATCACCAATACCCGGTTGCCGTTGAAATAGACGCGCGGTGGATTCACGTTATCGTTCGAGAGAGAGACGACGGCGACGCCGCCGGGCACGGCCTCGTTTTTCGGCAGCGGCGTTGCGGCGAGCAGACCCGGCAATATCAACAGCAACAAACTGATCAAATAATTCATGTCTCGTATTTCTCATCGACGGTGCTGATCAAACGTCCCTGCGCGATGCGGGTTTCGATTTGATCGCCGATCGCGACCTGAGTTGCATCGCGCACGATGGCGCCGTCGGGCCGACGGTGCACGATGGCGTAGCCGCGCTGCAGGGTGGCGAGCGGACTCACGGTGTCAAGAGTGCGGGCCAGCGCGATGAGGCGCAGACGGTGTTGTTGCAACCGGCCGCGCATGACCCGTTCCAGGCGTTGCGCGAGGTGTTCGCGCCGGAGAGACAATTTTTGCAGATGCTGGCGCGGATCGCGATGGTGCAGCCGGGCGGCGAGCGCGGCGAGCCGACTGTCGGCGTGGCGCAGCTGTGAACGCCAGGCGAGTTTGAGGCGCTGCTCCAGTTCGTCGAGACGCTGGGCCTGGTCGCGCAATCGGCGGCCGGGATGACATCGCTCCAGCCGCTTGGTAAGCCAGTCCAGTTGCTGGCGCTTGGCATGCTGGATATGCAGCAGCCGTTGCAGCAAGCGTTTTTCGCGGGTCGCGAAGGCCTGCAACCATTCCGCGCCGTCGGGGCTGGCCAGTTCGGCGGCGGCGGAGGGCGTGGCGGCGCGGTGATCGGCGACGAAGTCGGCGATGGTGACGTCCACCTCGTGGCCGACGCCGCTCACCACCGGCAGCGGGCAGTCGTAAATGGCGCGGGCGACCGCCTCTTCATTGAAGGCCCACAAATCTTCGAGCGAGCCGCCGCCGCGGGCGAGAATCAGCACGTCGCAATCTTGGGATGCTCCGGCGCGCCGCAGCATGCGGACGATGGCCGGTGCCGCCGCCGTGCCCTGCACCGGAACCGGGTAGATCAGCACCGGGATGGCGGGGAAGCGGCGGCGCAGCACGGTCAGGATGTCGTGGATGGCGGCGCCGCTGGGGGAGGTGATCACCCCGATACGGCGCGGCAACGGCGGCAGCGGTTTTTTATGGGCGGGGTCGAACAGGCCCTCGGCCGCCAGGCGTTTTTTGAGTTCTTCGAAGGCGCGCCGCAGCAGGCCGTCGCCGGCCTCTTCCAGGTGTTCGACCACCAACTGGTAATCGCCGCGCGGTTCGTAAAGGGTCGCCCGCACCCGCGCCAGCACCTGCATGCCGTCGGCGGGGACAAAGCCGATCAACTGGTTACGCATGCGGAACATCGCGCAGCGTACCTGGGCATCGCGGTCCTTCAATGAAAAATACCAGTGGCCGGAGCCGGGCCGCGACAGGTTGGAGACTTCGCCCTCTATCCACAGCAGGCCGAAACCGCGGTCCAGCAGGGCGCGCACCTCGCGGTTGAGGCGCGAAACGCTGTAAATCTCACGGCGGGGGGCCGCTTCCGGCGGGTGATCGGCGGGGATGTCCATGGGCGTATAGTAGCGCAAACCTGGGTCCGCAACAGGCCGCCCGAGGGGCGAGGTTTACCGGTGGGGCGGGAGCTCCTATAATGGCAGGCTATTTATTCCTCAATTACTTAATAGATGGACGACCCCTATGCTGCGAGTAGTCGAAGAAGCCCTCACCTTTGATGACGTGCTCCTGGTGCCCGCCCATTCCGTAGTGCTGCCCAGGGAAGTGGGGCTTCAGACTCAACTGACCCGCGAGATCACCCTCAATATCCCGCTGGTGTCCTCCGCCATGGACACGGTGACCGAGGCCCGCCTCGCCATCGCCCTGGCCCAGGAGGGCGGCATCGGCATCGTGCATAAGAACATGTCCGCCGGCGAACAGGCCGAGCAGGTCCGCCGGGTGAAGAAATACGAGGCGGGGGTCATCAAGGAGCCCATCACCGTGACGCCGGACACCACCATCCGCCGGGTGCTGGAGCTGACCCGCAAGCACAATATCTCCGGGGTGCCGGTGGTGCAGGGCGAAGAGCTGGTGGGCATCGTCACCAATCGCGATCTGCGCTTCGAAACCCGTTACGACAACGCGGTGGCGGCGGTGATGACACCCAAGGATCGCTTGGTGACGGTGAAAGAGGGCGCCAGCCGCGACGAGATCAAACGCCTGCTGCATCAGCACCGCATCGAAAAACTGCTGGTAGTGAACGACAAGTTTCAATTGCGCGGCATGGTGACGGTCAAAGACATTCAAAAATCCCGCGAGAAACCCAACGCCTGCAAAGACGATTACGAACGCCTGCGGGTCGGCGCGGCGGTGGGCACCGGCGAAGGCACCGACGACCGGGTGGCGGCGCTGGTGGCCGCCGAAGTGGACGTGATCGTGGTCGATACCGCCCACGGCCACTCGCAAGGCGTGCTCAACCGGGTGCGCTGGATCAAGCAGAATTTCCCCGAGGTGCAGTTGATCGGCGGCAACGTCGCCACCACCGAAGGCGCGCTGGCGCTGGTGGAAGCGGGGGTGGACGCGGTGAAGGTGGGCATCGGTCCCGGTTCGATTTGCACCACCCGCATCGTCAGCGGGGTGGGCGTGCCGCAGATCACCGCCATCGCCAACGCCTGCAACGCGCTTAAAGGCATGGGTATCCCGGTCATCGCCGACGGCGGCGTGCGTTTCTCCGGCGATCTCGCCAAGGCTCTCGTCGCCGGCGCTCACTGCGTAATGGTCGGCAGCATGTTCGCCGGCACCGAAGAATCTCCCGGCGAAGTGGAATTGTTTCAAGGCCGTTCGTACAAATCTTATCGCGGCATGGGCTCTCTCGGCGCCATGCAGCGCGGTTCCAGCGATCGTTATTTCCAGGAAGGCGAATTGGAAGTGGAGAAGTTGGTGCCCGAAGGTGTGGAAGGCCGCGTGCCCTACAAGGGCAGCATGGTCGCCATCGTCCATCAACTGATGGGCGGCCTGCGCGCCAGCATGGGCTACACCGGCTGCAAGGACATCGAGGAAATGCGCACCAAACCGATGTTCGTGCGGGTGACCAGCGCGGGCATGCGCGAGAGTCATGTGCACGATGTCACCATCACCCGCGAAGCGCCGAATTACCGGATTGATTAAATTCTAAATGTAGGGTGGGTTAGGCGCGCAGCGCCGTAACCCGCCATCTTGGTTTCGGTGGGTTACGGCGCGCAAAGCGCGCCTAACCCACCCTACATTGATAGTGAATATGACTGACATTCATCACCATCGCGTTCTCATCCTCGACTTCGGTTCCCAATACACTCAACTCATCGCGCGGCGCGTGCGTGAAGCCGGCGTGTATTGCGAGTTGCATCCTTTCGACATGGACGAGGCCGCGCTGCGCGCCTTCAAGCCCAACGGCATCATTCTTTCCGGCGGACCGGAATCTGTGACCTTGACCGAGACACCGCGCGCGCCGCAGTGCGTGTTCGATCTCGGCGTGCCGGTGCTCGGCATCTGCTACGGCATGCAGACCATGGCGCTGCAACTGGGCGGCGCGGTCGAATCGTCGGCGCATCGTGAATTCGGTTACGCCCAAGTGCGCGCGCGCGGCCATTCGCGGCTGCTGCGCGACATCGAGGACCACACCACGCCGGAAGGCTACGGCCTGCTCGATGTGTGGATGAGTCACGGCGATCGCGTCACCGCCTTGCCGGCGGGTTTCAAGATGATCGCCAGCACCGAGGGCGCGCCGCTCGCGGGCATGGCCGACGAGGACCGCCATTTCTACGGCTTGCAATTCCATCCCGAAGTGACGCACACCCGCCAGGGCGAACGCATCATCAACCGCTTCGTGCACGAGATCTGCGGCTGTGCCAGCGCGTGGACCGCAAGCAACATCATCGACGAGAGCATCGAAAAAATCCGCGCGCAAGTCGGTAAGGATGACGTGTTGCTGGGTCTCTCCGGCGGCGTCGATTCCTCGGTGGTCGCGGCGTTATTGCATCGCGCCATCGGCGACCAGCTCACCTGCGTGTTCGTCGACAACGGCCTGCTGCGTTTGAACGAAGGCGACCAGGTGATGGCGACCTTCGCCAAACACATGGGCATCCGCGTGATCCGCGTCAATGCCGAGGAGCGCTTCATGACGGCGCTGCAAGGCGTCGCCGATCCGGAGCGGAAGCGCAAGATCATCGGCAATCAATTCGTCGAGGTGTTCGAGGAAGAGGCGGCCAAGCTGAAAAATGCGCGCTGGCTGGCGCAGGGCACGATCTATCCCGACGTCATCGAATCCGCCGGCGCCAAGAGCGGCAAGGCGCACGTGATCAAGACTCACCACAACGTCGGCGGCCTGCCGGCCGCGATGCGCATGCAACTCGTCGAGCCGCTGCGCGAGTTGTTCAAGGATGAAGTGCGCAAGATCGGCGTCGAACTCGGCCTGCCGTTCGACATGGTTTATCGTCACCCGTTTCCGGGCCCCGGCCTCGGCGTGCGCATCCTCGGCGAAGTGAAAAAAGAATACGCCGATTTATTGCGCCGCGCCGACGCGATCTTCATCGAAGAGCTGCATAAGCAAGGATGGTATGACAAAGTCAGCCAGGCCTTCACCGTGTTTCTGCCGGTGCGCTCGGTGGGCGTGATGGGCGACGGTCGCCGTTACGATTACGTGGTGTCGCTGCGCGCGGTGCAGACCGTGGATTTCATGACCGCGCATTGGGCGCCGCTGCCTTACGAGTTGCTGGGCACGGTGTCGAACCGCATCATCAACGAAGTGGCCGGCATCTCGCGGGTGGTGTACGACATCTCGGGTAAACCGCCGGCGACGATCGAGTGGGAGTGACCTGAATTGGTAACGCATTGAAATATAGAAACTAAAAAATAGAATTGATCATGTAGCCTGCATCATCAATGGTATTTATTGCGTGTAGCAAGGCAGATTACATCGAGACCATGAGATGAAAATTGAATCTGGCATGGTATCAGACGCGCTGAGCTCTACTAGTTTGAGCAAGGCCTCAGCATGACACTGGCCTTTATCGCTGTAATTTTTGGATTGGTGCTGCTCGTCTGGAGTGCCGGCCGTTTTGTGGAGGGCTCGGCCTCCACCGCCCGCCATTTCGGTATGCCGCCGCTGTTGATCGGCATGGTTATCGTCGGGTTCGGCACCTCCGCGCCGGAGATGGCGGTGTCGGCTTTGGCCGCATCGCAGGGCAACCCGGGCATCGCGCTGGGTAACGCCTACGGTTCGAATATCATCAACATCGCCCTGATCCTGGGAGTGACAGCATTGATCAGTCCCATCGCCGTCCATTCGCAGGTGCTGCGCAAGGAGCTGCCCATCCTCACGGTGGTGACCGCGCTGGCGGCCTGGCAACTCTGGGATGGCGAGATCACCCGTGTCGATGCCGTAGTGCTGCTGGTTGTTTTTGGGGGGCTGATGGCCTGGACCATCCGGCAGGGGCTGCGGGGAAAAGCCGATGTACTGAGAAGCGAGATGGAGCAGGAACTGGATGTCCGCGCCATACCCATCAATCGCGCGGTCTTCTGGCTGGTGGTAGGGCTGGCGCTTTTGATTGTCAGTTCCCGCATCCTGGTCTGGGGCGCGGTGGAGATCGCTCGTGGGTTCGGCGTCAGCGACCTGATCATCGGCCTGACCATCGTTGCGGTCGGCACCTCGCTGCCGGAACTGGCCTCTTCCATCATCGCGACGCGCAAGGGGGAACATGACATCGCCCTTGGCAACGTGCTGGGTTCGAATCTGTTCAACACTCTGGCGGTGGTGGGTATCGCCGGAGTGATTCACCCGATGGCGGTCGGACCGGAAGTCTTCAACCGCGACATGTTGGTCATGGCCGCGCTGACTTTATCGCTTTTCGTTATCGGCTATGGGTTTCGGGGAGCGGGACGTATCAACCGTTTCGAGGGCGCAGTTCTGCTGGCCTGTTACCTGGGCTATACGGCCTACCTGGCCAGCACGGTGTTCGGCCAGTCCGCATGAGGGTGATGATCGCCGCATAAACTTAAGGATAAACGGTGAACAAGTTTCAATTCCTTTTGATAATCGAGTGGGAGTAGGGTGGGGTATAAATTATTGTTCGTTAACAGGGTGTGTGCTCGTTGAATATATGAATCACATGATCAACGAGTCGGCAAGCCTTGGATATCAATAGTTCTCGGCTGAACTTGGGTCAGGTGAGTCTTATTTCGGTATTTTTAGGTGGCGGGAGCTGCTTGGTTGGACCTGCGCCCACCTGCTGGATTCCCGCTGGTGGGCGCGGTTGGCCTTCCCTTCTTCAGAGTCGAAGCGGCATCCGCTACTCAGTTAACTTTATCGGGGAGGCAAAGCCAAGGGGTTTGACAGCGAGCACGGAACATTGCAATTGTTCGAGGATGGTTTCTGCGGTATTGCCGATGAACAATCCAGCGATGCCTGTTCGGGCGACTGTCCCCATCACCACCAGATCGGCCTGCAGCTGTTTCGCTACTTCCGGTATGACCGTGGAGGCCGCTCCGCGGCGCAAATGGAACTGAGGCGAAAGATGATCGTAGGCCTCTTTGCCTATTTGGTCTCTTAGCTGATCGCGAAGGCGGTTGAAGGCGCTTTCATGACGGGAACGTTCACCTTCCACATAGGCCATGCTGGCTTCGACCGGATTGTCGGCCCATGACCGCACCGTCATTTCGGCTGGGGCATCCCAGACGTGAACCAAGTGCAATGAAGCAAAGTCTGACAACGCGAGCGAACTGGCAAGCTCAAGAATCAGTTGGTTGAGACTCTGGTTTATTGTGTCGGACAGATTGTCCAGGTTGAAGTCAACGGCCAGCAGTATGCACCCATAATTCGACTTGTCATCAGGCCGCGTCAGCCATACCGGACAGGGGCACTTGCGCAGCAAATGCATATCATTGCTGCCAAACAACCGTTCGACGAAGCTAGGATTTTCGGCAGGCTTGATCAGCAAATCATGCTTATTGCGCAGCACGGCGCGAATGGCTTCGAGGAATATCCGGCCGGTATGTACCTCAATACGGATATTGCAACGTTGTTGGAAGGGCGCGACAAGGGACTTGAGTTCCTCGCGACGCTGAGTCGTCAAAAAATCCTGCAACTTGGCCGAGGAAGGTCCGCTGGAAAGCAAGGCGGGGTCTGGTGGAATAACCGGCACAACATCGATGACCGTCAGCTCTGCCTGATTGTTTTCCGCCAGCGACACTGCCCGCGCCACTGCTGGTCCTTGCGCAATGGATGCTTGCGCGACGTAAAGAATGTTTTTGAACTGCTTCATGACATGCACCTCCATCTGTGTGCGGACCAACTCGTCCGTCAATGGCCAACTTTTTCCTGTTTGTCCGGTTCATTTTCCAGCACGGGCTTGTAGCCCCAATCCCTGACGCCCTGGATCACCTGATCGATATCGGCAGACGGTACCTGAAGTATCTGCAGCGCCGTTGCGCCCAGGCGCAAGCTCGCTTCAATGGTTTCCGGATAGGCGTGAACCGCGCCGGCTTGAAGCAGCTGTGCGCTCGTTTCGAGATCCCGTGCCCGCGCGACGACCGGCACCTGCGGACATGTCCTGCGCAAATAGGAAAGCGCACGCAATGCCGTGGTGGAACCGTCGGCGGTAATGACGATCAGCGAGGCGCGCTCTACATGAATGGCTGCCAGCAATCCCGGATCGGAGATGTCACCGTAATATACAGGGTGACCATCCGCTCTTCCCTGTGCGACCTGTTTCGGATCGGTGTCAAAGGCCACGAACGGAATACCGCTTGAATGCAATAGTACAGCGATGGTGTGGCCGACGCGGCCATAACCGCCGATCACGACCTGTTGTACCGGCGTTTCCAGTAACTCGGGACTGTCGGGCGTCTCAACGCGCGGGGCACTGACCAGCCGGGACACAATGGCACCATTAAAGCGGATCAGAACGGCACCAGCTATCATCGAGAGCAGCACCGAGGTTATCGCAATCTGACCCAGCTGCACTTCGATTACGTTGGAATCCAACGCGATGGCAATGAGGGCAAGGCCGAATTCACCACCCACGCTCAACAACAAGCCGGTACGCCACGCGACTTGGGCATCAACCCCGGTCCTGCGCACCATCGCGGCGACGATCAGCGTCTTGCTTGCCAGAATGAGTAGCGCGCCGAGCAGGGTCCAGTGCCATATTGGTGGTATCGCGGTTGGATCGAAACGCATGCCGATGCCGATAAAGAACAAACCAAGCAGTACATCACGGAAGGGGCGTATGCTCGATTCCACCTGGTGACGGAACTCCGTTTCTCCCAGCATCATCCCGGCAAGAAATCCCCCGAAAGCTAGCGACAAGCCGAGACTGTTTGTGGCCCACGCTGCGAGCAAGGCGATCAGCAGCACGGCCAGCGTGAACATTTCGAGGGATCGGCGCTCGGAAACAAGATGAAATAGCGGGCGCAGCAGCCAGCGCCCGGCGATGAACACCAGTGCGAACGCGAGAGCAGCTTTCGCAAGCGCCCACCCCAGAGTGCCGGCCAGTACGTCCGCAGCGACCGACGTTCCCAGCACGGGTATGATCACCAGAAAAGGGACGGCGGTGACGTCCTGGAAAACAGACATCGCGAGTCCGAGGCGGCCGTGCTGGGTGTTCTCCTCACCCCGTTCGTTCAGGATGCTCGCGATAATGGTGGTCGACGACTGGGCAAACACGGCGCCGAATACGAACGCGACTGCGACAGGAAGCCCCGCGAGCCACACGATGCTGCCAACGAAGAAGGTTGTGAACACGACCTGCCCGGTTCCCAGTCCAAAAACCTGGTGCCGTAACGCTTGCAATTGCGGCAGGGAGAAATTAAGCCCAATCGTAAACAGCAAAAAGACTACGCCGAATTCGGCGAGCGTTTGAAACTCGGGTATCGACACCGTTGGACCCAGCGTATGTGGCCCGACAATCACGCCCACGAGTAAATACCCCAGACTGGTCGGGACATGTAGCCGCTGAAATGTAACCACCACGGCTATCGCCAGGGCCAGAAGTAAGAGGATTTGTGCGAGATGCTCCATCATGGTTTTTCACGCTGCAGAAGGCTAAGACCCAAAGTTTACCGTTACGTAAAATTGTCTGTTGCGTCTCTTGAACGCAGTGACCCCCACTACCGCTTCGCTATCCGTCGGCACTGTGTGGTGACCACCTTTTCGATGCGTTGCAGCGCTGGATAGGCGCCGTGACGCGCCTCGAATTCTTCCCGCTCCGGGCCAATTCTCTCCTGCAGTGCGTCTGGCGGTCTCACGTACCAAGTTATCCAGGAATTGCGGCCGCACATCACATTGTTTGGCGAGCGCTTCCCAGTGCGCGGGGGTGATCACATAGGGATTGCGTTCGCCGCCGATATCGAAGGCGAGAAGCGGCTGTCTCTGACGCCGAATGGCAACATCCGCTACCAGCTCAAGACGCCGTACCGGGACGGTACCACATATGTGATCTTCGAGCCGCCGGATTTCATCGCCCGCCTCGCCGCACTGGTGCCAAAACCCAAGGTCAACCTGATCCGGTTTCACGGTGTATTCGCGCCCAACGGCAAGTACCGGGCGCTGGTGACTCCGTCAAAGCGGGGCAGGGGCAACCAGGCCAGGGGTGCCGATGAACCGCCAACACCCGCACAACGGCGAGTGTCGATGACCTGGGCACAGCGGCTTAAGCGTATTCAACATCGATATCGAAACCTGCCGCGAATGCGGCGGTGCCGTGAAAGTCATTGCCTGCATCGAAGACCCGGTGGTGATCCAGAAGATACTCAATCACCCGGCTGACGGTTTGGTTTGAGAGGGGCACAGGGCCGTGATCCGGCCGATTTAGCCAACTAAGCCACCGCATCAGATGAGATTGACTGGCCGCGAAATGGCCGGGTTGGTTCGGGGTGGGCGGGGTGGGCGGGGTGGTTTTTCAGTGAAAAGGGGGTTTATACTTTCTATACTTTTGACCTTATGGTGCTTTCGAGGAGCAGGTCATGGATCTGGCCGTCAAAGACTACGCCGCGGAGCTGCGCAATACGCGCGCCTCTCCTTGCCTGTCGCTTTATCAGCCGACTCACCGGCATTTCCCGGACAACCGGCAGGATCCCATTCGTTTCCGCAATCTCGTCAAGCAGCTCAGGACCTCGTTGCAGGAGCAGTTCCCCAAACAAGAAGCCGAACCGCTGCTGGAGCAGTTCGATGCCTTGGCCGAGGATCAGAAATTCTGGAACTGCACCTGGGACGGTCTGGCGGTGCTGGGAGCGCGGGAGTTTTTTCAGGTATACAAGCTCCAGCGCCCGGTGCCCGAACGGGCGGTCGTGGCGCACAGCTTTCATACCAAGCCTTTGCTGCGCATCTGGCAATCCGCCGATCGCTACCAGGTCCTTGCGCTGAGCAGAAGCGAAGTCAAGCTCTTTGAAGGCAATCGCGATGCGCTGGATGCGGTGGAGCTCGCGCCGGGCGTTCCTCGCACGCTGGAGGACGCCCTGGGCGAGGAGGTGACGGAACCTTATCTCTCCTTCTCCTCGCATCGTGGCGGCGCGGGCGGGAAAATCTTCCACGGCCACGGCTCGAAAAAAGATGAAGTGGACCTGGACGTAGAACGATTCTTTCGCGCCGTCGATCGCGCCATCCTGGAACATCATTCGCGGCCTTCGGGCCTGCCCCTCATCCTGGCGGCCTTGCCGGAACACCACGGTCTTTTTCGTCAGATCACGCACAATCCTTTTCTCCTCGCGCAGACCATCGACGTCCATCCCGACGCCATGTCGAACGACGCTTTGCGCGAGCGGGCATGGCGCGCCGTCGAGCCCTATTACCTTGCGCGCCTGGGCAGGCTGGTGGATGAGTTCCAGGAGGCGCGCTCCAAGGGACTGGGCAGCGAGGATTTGACGCAGATCGCCGATGCAGCGGCGACGGGGCGCCTGCGAACGCTGCTCATCGATGCCGACCGGGTGATCCCCGGCACGATAGACCCCGCCACCGGAGATTTGGAAATGCGCGACATGAGTCACCCGGAGGTGGACGACGTGCTGGACGATCTGGGCGAAATGGCGCTGGGCAAGGGCGGCGACGTGGTCATCGTGCCCGCCGCGCGCATGCCGACGCAATCGGGGGCCGCGGCGATCTACCGCTATTGAGCAATGAAAGTATCGGACGCGCGGGATGCGACGCACTTTCGCACGCGCAAAGAGTCTGAACACCAGAGCGCAACTTACAAGGGAGTATTGGAAATGCTCGTTCAGATGAACACGGACAAGCACGTGGAGGGCCGCGACGCCCTGGCGCGGGAAGTCGAGGCCAAGGTCATGGACGCGCTGGAGCGCTTCGGCGAGCGAATCACGCGGGTGGAGGTTTATTTCAGCGACGTGAACAGCGACAAGGGCGGCAGCGACGACAAGCGCTGCGTCTTGGAAGCGCGGCCCAAAGGGCTGGACCCCATCGCCGCCACGCATCAGGCGCCGACACTGGAGCTGGCCTTGAACGGCGCGACCGCAAAACTCAAGCGTGCGCTGGACAGCACCTTCGGCAAGCTCAGTGAGCACTGAGGCGCGACCGCCCCTCAGGGCCAGACCAGATGATATACGGCAAGTCCCGAGGTGAACGCCGTCGCGAGGAACAGGAGAAGTGGGTGATGCGGCGCGGGCGGGTCAATCACGGAGGACGGCAATGAGTTTCCGATTGGATCGGCATATGGCCGCGGCCTTGGTTTTGCGCATCGCCCTGTTCGCTGCGTTGTGGTGGATAGTCACGGAAGGGGCGGCGGGCGCGTGGGTGCTGGGTGCGCCGGCGGTGTTGCTGGCGGCTGCCGTCAGCATCGCGCTGCTGCCTCCCACTTCTCTGGTTTGGTCCGAACTGTTGCGCTTCGTGCCCTTTTTTCTTGCGCACTCGCTGCAGGGCGGCATCGACGTGGCCCGGCGCGCCCTGCATCCCGCCCTGCCCATCGCCCCGGGGTTTGTGGACTATCCGCTGCGGTTGCCGCCGGGACTGCCGCGGGTGATCATGATCAACACCATGGTTTTGTTGCCGGGTACCCTGAGTGTTGAGGTCGTGGAAAATCGTTTGACCGTGCATGTGCTCGATGAGCGGAAGGACTACCTGGCCGAGTTCGAAACGGTGGAAAGCCGTGTGGCGCGCCTGTTCGCCATTCTGCTGCCGATTGCCGAAGGAGGTAACTGAGATGAAATGGTTTAAGAACATTCTTTGCGTGATTGATCCAGAAAAAACGCCGTCAACCACTTTGGCGCGTGCCGTGAGGCTGGCGGAAAACAATCAGGCCGATCTGACGGTCGTCGATGTCGCCGAGCGGGTTGTGCCCGTGACCGGGATGGCGGAGGGCGACGCGATCTTCGCCGATCTGCCGCAGGCGCTGGTGGAGGAACATGCGCAAGGATTGGCGGCCCTGGTCGAGCCTTACCGCAAGCGTGTCGCTATCCGGAGCAAGGTGTTGACCGGCACGCCTTTCCTGGAAATCATCCGCGAAGTGCTGCGCGGCAAGCACGATCTGGTGATCAAGATTCCCGAGCAACAGAATTGGTTACGGCGCTTACTCGGCAGCGATGATATGCACCTGCTGCGCAAGTGTCCCTGCCCGGTCTGGTTGATCAGGCCCGGCGAGCCGAGTAACTATCAACGCATCATGGCGGCGGTCGATGTCGACGATACCCACCCGCCGGCGGAACTGGCAACGCGGCATGCCCTGAATCGCCAGACGCTGGAGTTGGCGCTGTCCCTGGCGCTGTCCGACTTCGCCGAGTTGCATGTGGTGCATGTTTGGAATGCGATCGGCGAGGGCACTATGCGCGGGGCGTTCATGCGCAAACCGGAGGACGAGATCGTCGCCTACGTGGAACAGGTAGGGCGGCATCACGCGGACCGGCTCGATGCGCTCATGCGCGAGGTGACGGGTCAGCTTGGTGCGGACGCGCTGAATTATCTCAAACCTCACGTGCATCTGGTGAAGGGTGATGCGCGCACGGGGATTCCGGAGCTGGCCATGCATCTCGCGGTCGATCTCATCGTCATGGGGACCGTGGCCCGCACCGGCATTCCCGGGTTCGTCATGGGCAACACCGCCGAGACCATTCTCAACCAGATCGAATGCTCGGTGCTCGCCGTCAAGCCGCCCGGTTTCATCACACCCGTTACCCTGGAGGCATGAGCCGGTGCAAGTGATCTATTTGTCGTTGGTCCTATTTCTGTTGCTGAACCTCGCCGCCGGAATGTGGCGGGTGCTGCGCGGGCCGACCGCCGCGGATCGCATGCTGGCCGCGCAATTGTTCGGCACCACGGCGGTGGCCGTGCTGTTGTTGCTGGCGCAGGCCGGTGACGCTGCCGCCCTGCGCGATGTGGCGCTGGTCTTCGCGCTGCTGGCGGCGGTGACGGCGGTGGCCTTCGTGCGGCGCGCCTGGCCGGAACAGGAGGTGCGGCGTGACGCTGATTGATTACCTGGCCTTCGGGCTCCTCATCGGCGGCGCTGTCTTTTTTCTGGCCGGTACCGTCGGTCTGTTGCGCTTTCCCGATACCTATTGCCGGCTGCATGCCCTGACCAAGGCCGACAACGTGGGGCTGGGCCTGACGGTGGCGGGACTCGCCGTGCAGGCGGAATCCTGGGCGGTGGCGGGAAAGCTGCTGTTGATCTGGCTGCTGGTGTTGTTCGCCGGGGCCAGCGTGTCATATCTGATTGCGCAGGGGGCGCTGCAGCGTGGGATACGTCCATGGCAGCGCTGACGGCCGGGGCGATCGACGCCCTGCTGGCCCTGGCACTGGTGGGACTGGCCTGGAGGGTGCTCGCCAGTGCGGACCTGTTCAAGGCCATCGTCTTGTTTATTGCCTTCGGACTAGTGATGGCTCTGGCCTGGGTACGGCTGGAGGCGCCGGACATCGCCCTGGCCGAGGCGGCCATCGGCGCCGGCCTGACCGGTGCCCGTTGTTGACCGCGGCCTCGAAATTGCGCGCCACACAGGCGGGGGTCGCAGCCGCCGGTAGCGCGCGCGGCATCCGATCCATTCCATTCTTGATCGTGATGCTGTTCCTCGCCGCCGGCCTGGGTTACGTGGTGTCGTCGCTGCCGCCCAACGCCACCGGACTGAGCGGCGACGTCGCCGCGAATCTCGACGTCAGCGGGGTGAGCAACCCGGTGACCGCGGTGCTGCTCAATTTCCGCGGCTACGACACCCTGCTAGAGGTGATCGTGTTATTGCTGGCGCTGCTGGGCGTATGGTCACTGGGTGGCACGGCCGCGCGCCGCGAGTCCCATCCAAGTGCAGTATTGGATATCCTGTCGCGTTTCTTGGCGCCGTTGTTGATCCTGATCGCCGTTTACCTGTTGTGGGCTGGTGCCCATGCGCCAGGCGGCGCCTTTCAGGCGGGCGCGGTACTCGCCGCCGCCGGGGTGCTGTTGCTGTTGGCGGGTTGGCGGATGCCCGCCGCGCTGGGGGCGCAACCCATGAGGCGGGTGTTGGTGCTGGGGCCGGCTGTCTTCCTAGTATTGGCCGTGATCACCCTGCTGCTTGAAGGCCGCTTGCTGCAATTTCCCCCGGCGTGGGCCGGATGGCTGATTCTGATGATTGAAACCGCGGCGACGGTCTCCATCGCGGTCACCCTGGCGGCACTGTTTCTGGGCACCCCACCCGGGGACGAGGAGCGGCAATGAACACCGCCGTTTTCTATGCCGTCGCGGGTGTCGGGCTGTTTTCGCTCGGTCTGCATGCCTTGATTGTGCATGCGCATCTGCTGCGCAAAATCCTGGCGCTCAATGTGATGGGCAGCGGCGTCTTCCTGGTGCTGGCAGCCTTGGCGAAACATGCCGGCGCCGCCATCCCGGACCCGGTACCCCACGCCATGGTCATCACCGGTATCGTGGTGGCGGTCGCGGCCACGGCGCTGGCGCTAGTGCTGATGCTCAAGCTGGAGGCGGCGACCGGCCATGCCGAGCTGCCCGGCAAAGAACACGAGTAGCCTCGATGGCGGCCTGGCTGGAGATCCCGTGGGGCGTCGTGCTGATCGTGCTGCCGCTGGCGGCAGGGATGGCGGCGTTCCTTTGGCCGCGCGCCGCGCAGCCGCTGGGGTGGACTTGCGTCCTGGCCGTGGCCCTGGCGGTGGCGGGCTTGGGCGCGCAGCTCATGGTCCACGGGGTGTTCCGTCACGCCATTGGCGGCTGGGGTGCGCCGCTGGGCATCGAACTCTATGCCGACGGCCTGAGCCTGCTGTTGCTCGCCGCGACCGCCGTGGTGGGGCTGGGCGTCAGCGTCTATGCCGCGGCGTATTTTAAAGACGAGGCAGCGCACCGGTTCTGGCCCCTCTGGTTGTTTCTGCTGGCGGCGCTGAACGCACTGTTTCTGTCGGCCGATGTGTTCAATCTGTACGTCACCCTGGAGCTGCTGGGGCTGGCGGCGGTTTCCTTGGCGGCGTTGTCGGGCGGCAGTGCCGCACTGGGCGCGGCGATGCGTTATCTGCTGGCGATGCTGCTGGGATCGCTTGCCTATTTGCTGGGCGTGGCGCTGCTCTATCACGGTTTCGGCAGCGTGGATATCGCGACACTGGCTGGGCGGATGACGCCGGTGCCGGCGGCCTGGGCGGCGCTGGGCTTGATGAGCGCTGGCTTGATACTGAAGACGGCGCTGTTTCCCTTGCACTTCTGGTTGCCACCGACCCACGCCAGCGCCCCGGCGCCGGTGAGCGCCTTGCTCTCGGCATTGGTGGTCAAGGCTTCCTTTTATATTCTGCTGCGCCTATGGATCACGCTCTTCGGCCCACTCACCGGCGAAGGCGTGGCCGCGTTATTTGGCCTACTGGGCGCCGCGGCGGTGCTGTGGGGCTCCGTGCAGGCCTTGCGCCAGACCCGACTGAAGATGCTGGTGGCCTATTCGACGGTAGCGCAGATCGGTTACCTGTTTCTGGCCTTTCCGTTGGCCGCCGCTGCCGCGGTGACGGCCTGGAACGCGGCTGCGGTCCTGGTGCTGTCCCACGCCCTGGCCAAGTCAGCGATGTTTCTGGCGGCGGGCAATCTGCTGCACTTCGGCGGCCACGATCGCATCGCGGACCTCGATCGCGTGGTGCAGCGTCTGCCGCTCAGCGCCTTCGCCTTCGCTTTGGCCGGGGTGAGCCTCATGGGCTTGCCGCCCAGCGGCGGTTTCATCGGCAAGTGGCTGCTGCTAGAGGCGGCGCTGGCGCAGGGACGCTGGGACCTGGCGGCGGTGATGCTCCTCGGTGGTCTGCTCGCCGCGGCCTATGTGTTCAAGGTGCTGGGGCATGCCTTCACCCAGGCCGATGTGACGCATGAGCCCAGGGCGGTTCCCGCGCGCATGGAGTGGGCGGCGTTAGTGCTGGCGTGCGGCGCCATTCTGCTGGGCTTTGTGGCCACGCCGTTGCTGTCCCTACTGGAGATCGGCGCGCCGTTTGGTAGCGGGGAGGGACCGTGAACTGGGATGCCTGGCTGCCGCTGCTGGTAGTGCTGAGCTCGCTGCTGCCGGGGCTGTTCATCTTTGTGTTGCCCGAGGAAAGGGTAGGCCTGCGCACCGCGCTCAACGTAACCGGTGCCGTTGCCAAATTGTTGCTCGTGGGGTGGATGCTGTGGGGCGTCGCGCAGGGGCATCACTACGAGGCGCGGTTGCCGTTGCTGCCGGATATCGAACTGGTGTTGCGGGCCGATCCGCTGGCCCTGTTGTTCGTCACCCTGTCGGCGCTGCTGTGGCTGCTGACCACCATTTATGCCATCGGTTACCTGGAAGGCTCGCCGCATCGCAGCCGCTTCTTCGGGTTCTTCAGCTTGTGCGTGACCGCGGCCGTCGGCGTGGCGCTGGCTGGCAATCTGCTCACCTTCCTGCTGTTCTATGAATTGTTGACCTTGACCACCTATCCGCTGGTGGTGCATCGCGGCACCGAAGCGGCGCGCAAGGCCGGGCAGACCTATCTCGTCTACACTTTGGCCGGCGGCGCCCTGCTGTTGCTGGGCACGGTGTGGCTTTATACCTTGACCGGCACACTGGAATTCACCGCGCGTGGTTTTCTCCACGCGATGGACGCGGCACATCATCCGTCATTGATCGTCATCTTTATCCTGCTGATCGCCGGACTGGGTGTGAAGGCGGCGCTGGTGCCGTTGCATGGTTGGTTGCCAAAGGCCATGGTCGCCCCGGCGCCGGTCAGTGCGCTGTTGCATGCGGTGGCGGTGGTGAAGGCCGGTGCCTTCGGCATCGTGCGAGTCGTTTACGATGTCTACGGCATCGAGTACGCACAGTCGCTCGATCTCCTGATGCCGCTCGCAGTTATCGCCGCCGTCACCATCATCTGGGGCAGCTTGCGCGCGCTGTTCCAGGACGACCTCAAGAAACGGCTGGCCTACTCCACCGTCAGTCAGGTTTCCTATATCGCGCTCGGCGTCACCTTGTTCGGTCCTGTTGGTACCATCGGCGGGCTCGTTCATCTGGTGCATCAGGGCATCATGAAGATCACGCTGTTCTTCTGCGCCGGCAATTATGCCGAGACACTGGGCATTCACAAGATAAGCGAGATGAACGGCGCAGGACGGCGCATGCCGCTGACCACGCTGGCGTTCAGCATCGCCGCGCTGGGGATGATGGGCGCGCCGCTGACCGCCGGGGCGGTAAGCAAAGCCTGGCTGATGGATGGTGCGACGGCGGCGGACATGTCTTGGGTGGTCTGGGTGCTGTGGGCATCGAGCCTGCTCAACGCCGCCTATTTTCTGCCCATCCTGTGGCGAACCTGGTTTCGCCCGATGCCGGGCGCCTGGCCGGACGAACACCTTCCGGCACGGCCGGGGCGCGAAACCGCCTGGCTGCTGCTCCTGCCTCCTCTGGTGACCGCCGCGGCGATAATGGCGGCCAGTATATTCGCCACGCTCGAAATTAGCCCACTCGCCTGGGTACAAATGATCGCCGATCGTGAGTACTTCAGGGTCATTCCATGAGAGTGAGGCAACGTTTGTTCGAGACGGACAACTTGATCAGCATGCACCGCGGGTTTCCTCTGCCTGTACTCGATTCACTCAAGGGTTTTTAATCATGGTGTTTTTCGTGGTATCGACGTCATGACTAAATATAATTCAGAGAAATTAAAGGTCTTGTCAGGCTTGTTTACAATCGAGTGGGAGTGACCGGAAATTACAGGTATTCGGCCTCGCTTTGCGGTGATATGCAAAAGATGTATTTCACATGTATAGTTAATATGTCATCCCAAACTGGCGAGGACGGCCATATGACCGATGAAACCGCGGAACCCCACAAGCCCCAGTTCGCTTCCGCCCCTGGACAGGCGCGCAAGGCGGCGACCGTCGAAGACGCCATGGGCGCCGCCGTCGAACTGAAGCCCATGGTAGGAGTGGTACGACGCGTTGCCCGTGAGCGGCGCGCCGCCATCGCCAAGAAGGGTAAGATGGCCTTACCTCCCGAGCAGCGTTAATCCGGCAATAAGCCCAGGGCAAGGTCCCGGCGGCAACGCCCTGCGGGTGTTTCATAGCCGATGCGCCGTCGGGCGAGGAGGGCGCCGCGCTGCGTTCGGTTCGAGCTGCGACACCCACGCGGAATCCCATTTTCCAGGTGTGTGAAACGCACGGCCTCTCTCCGCTCGCCTTAAGGGCCGTAGGGCGGATGCGTGCAACGCGATCCGCCGGATGGGTTTGTGAATGCAGCCAAGAACGCGGGCAAAACGCTGGCGGGCGTAGCATGCGCCATGCGTGCGAATAGTGAAGGCGTAGATGCTCAATGAAAGCGGTCGTTATCGGTGCCACTACACCTTCGCCTACGACGCCACCGACAAGCTGATCAGCAAAACCGATAATCAAAACCAAACCACCGATTTCCAATGTGGCCCGGCCCGCACGCTTGGTGTCCACCTGCTACGCCGTGGGTAACCGTCAAATCCACACCGCGGCCGGGCAACTGCGCACGTACCAGCATCTTGCCAATAGCCGGATCGGGTGCGTCGGGATCGGCCATGATCAATGCCAAACACTTGGCAGTTGGCGGAATTCTTGACCAGTTTAGAGGGAAGATAGTCTGGGCCATCACAGGTCGGTGGAATCATGTTCTGATGTTTAAAAACGGATGAAATAATTTCATGATTTCCATTTCCTTTATTGACCAGGCGGACCGGGACGTTGATGCCGAAGCGAACATGCCGTCGTGCTGACGAACTTTCAGAACGGCCATTCATCGAAGACGTTAAGAAAAATATAACCGGTCTTTGGTGCGACGCATGGAAGTGGATTTCTTAATTGCCAAGACAAGCGGCGACTATTTTCCCGGCAGCATCGATAAGGTTACAGGTACGCGGGACTAGGCTAGTATAAAAAGCGGCATGGTTGACTGTTGCTGCGACAACAACCTAGCGCTGGCCCCAATTACAGGGAGCTCGATCCGATGCCTCACAAAAAGCCTATTTCGTTCTCCTGCGCGCGAGAAGATATTGCGCGGCGTAACCGCGCTGGCCGACGCGGTGCGTTTTACTCCCGGTCCCAAATTCCAATCGGTGCTTATCCGAGTGACGGGAGATATAACGCCGGGCGGATCAAGTTAAAATCTTTTACTACGGGCATGAATTGATGTTCACTTTCGCGAACCGTCATCTCGGTAAGAGATGGGTCATTAACAGCGTAAAATGATCAAGCTTACCGTCAATGGAAACTCTGTGGAGTTGAATGAGGGCTCGACATTGCTCGATGCGGCCAGGGAGGCCGGCGTGTATATTCCCACGCTCTGTTATTATCCTCGACTGCCATCCCATGCCGTTTGTCGCATGTGTCTCGTGGATGTTGCAGGTGAAGCCCAGCCACAAGCCGCCTGTGTCACCAAGGCGAAAGACGGGGATGTTGTAGAGACGGACTCCAGTGATCTGCAGGAATTCCGTAAAGCAAATGCGCAATGGTTATTGGCACGCCACCCGAACGACTGCATACGATGTGAAGTGAACGGATCTTGCAAATTGCAGAATCTGGTTAGCGAGAACCAATGGGAGGACGGTTGGGAAAATGTTCCACTAGGGTCCGTAGAACATCCTGAGCATATATTGACTGACCACACGTCGCCCAGTATATGGCGTGATCTGTCAAAATGCATTGAATGTGGCCTGTGTGTCGAAGCGTGCGGCGATTCCGGACAACAACAATACGTGATTGGATTTGCAGAGCGTGGCGCTGGCCGCCTGCCCGTCACCGTTTTCGATAGACCCCTGGTCGAGACTCGGTGTATTTCCTGCGGTCAATGCACGCTTGTGTGCCCGGTCGGCGCTTTGGTCGAGACGCCGCACTGGCACGATGTTCTTCATACCCTTGATGCACGTCGACGTATCACCGCCGTACAGGTTGCACCTGCCACGCGTATTGCCATTGGTGAAGAGTTCGGAATGAAACCCGGTACCGTGAGCACGGGTAGAATGATCAATGCCCTGAGACAGCTGGGTTTTGATTACGTGTTTGATACCAATTTCGGCGCCGATTTGACGATCATGGAGGAAGGAACCGAGTTGCTCGCGCGTCTCAGAAACCAGAAAAATTTACCGCTTTTCACTTCATGCTGCCCAGGATGGATAAATTGGGTTGAGATCAACCGGCCGGATATTTTGCCGCACCTGAGCACGACAAAATCACCACAGCAAATGCATGGCGCACTCACCAAACGCGGCGCCTTTGCACGTTTGCTTGGTCCCGAGTTCGCAGAGGGCAAGGTGGAACCCTACGTGGTCAGCGTGATGCCCTGCACGGCCAAGAAAGATGAGGCGGCCCGGCCTGGTGTGTCAGATGATATAGACCATGTTCTTACCACACGTGAATTGGCCAGAATGATCAGGGCGCGCGGTATTGCGTTTAACGCGCTGCCTGAAGAAGGTGAATTCGACAATCCGCTCGGCGAAAGTACAGGCGCGGGACAGATCTTCGGCGCATCGGGGGGTGTCATGGAAGCGATGGTGCGTACCGCCTCCCATTTCATCGGCGAGGAGGACTCGCTGCCGTTGGAATGGCATCAACTGCGCGGTGTCGGCGAGGGAGTGAAAACCGCCGAGATTCCCGGTATCGGCAAGGTCGCCGTATGCAATGGCATCGCCTCAGCACAACGTTTGCTGAAAACGGAATCATGGCGCGACGAATATGTCGCCATCGAGGTCATGGCCTGTGTGGGAGGTTGCCTGGGTGGTGGTGGCGAGCCCAAATCCATGGATGCACTCGTTCTCGAGAAACGCATGCAGGCCATATACAACATGGACAAACATGCGCCGCGACGACGCTCGTATGAAAACTCGGATGTTCAAAAATTGTATGCGACAGAATTGCAGGGACCGAATTCCGTTCACGCACAAGCCTTGCTCCACACCGCTTATGCCGCACGAAACTCCGAGCGATTACTTTTAATGCGGTTTCTTGATTATGTCGACAGGCGAGACGGCAGGGGAGCGGCCGGCCTGTTACATCCGGACGCGTTGTGGTCGACGGCTTCGGCTTTCGGCGACATCCACGGCGCTTCGAATATCGAGGTGTTAATTAATACGCGCTTGCCACCGCGCAAGTATGGTCCGGGATATGTCCGTCATCGGATGGAATCCAGCGCGGATATCGACGATCTCACTGTCGTGACGCCCATGGGTGAACGATGCGGGTTCAGTATGGAGGTAGACACCCTGCGCGAAGGAAACCAGTCGAGAATGGTAATTAGAAGCCTGGTGCGGAAAATGCTGTAATCAATACTCGAGTTCGCGCGTTTGGGTCTTATCGATGCCGCGGAGCCTTGATGGATATCAATGGAAATGTGACTGGTCGTACCCATGGCCGTAGTTGGCGCCAGTGTCCGCTCCGCCTGAATATTACCGCACCGCCACCCGCACCCCATCCTTCACCTGATCGTCGGGATGCACGATCACGTTATCCCCGGCATTGATCCCGGACACGATCTGCGCCTGCAAGCCGTTGCGCTGTCCCACCTTCACCTCGCGCTTCACCGCCTTGTCGCCCTGCACCACGAACAGGGTTCCGGCTCTACTCTGGGACCGAAGACGGATCGTTAGGGAAGTCCATGCAGGAGTGGCCGCAAGCTGGCTACACCGAACGCGTTTGCCACACGCACACTGCCGGCATATGCCCCGACACGAAATGCACCGCCGGGTATCGGCGTCGCGGCAAGCCAGCGCGGCTGCGTTGGCTCACCCACGTCGAACACGTGCAGGCTGCTCGACATGCTCATGTAAAGCATATCGCCATGGATATCGAGATGGTAAGGCTCGCCGCTGACGGGCAAATAAAGTCTATTCCGCAATACGGGCGCGGCGGGCACGGCGACATCGACGACCAGCAATTCAGACATCGTCGTAGCGATATAGACCAGACCATTACGCACTAGCACCGCACGCGCACCCAGCGCGCCCAGCTCGGCGATCAGCAGCGGCGCATCTGGATCATTTTCATCGATGATGGACAGACCCCACGCGTTGATGGCGTATATATGCTTGCCCTCCATGGAGCTGATGCCGTGCTGGCCGGGACTCGACAATCACAGGATTTTTGAGATCGAGGACTACGAGGGGATGCCTGTCTACAGGATCGAAAGTATTTCCCGCGATCCCGCGACCTCGGTCTATGGCAAGCGGGTGCAGTGGGTCGAGCAGGAGCATGCATAGCCAGTGGGCATAGAGTATTACGAACCAGACGGCAGACACGTCAAGACCCAGACGCAGCTTGGCGGCCCTGGTGCCCAGGCCCAGGGTGAACCTCACGGGTTTCCACGGGGTGTTCGCCCCGAGCAGCCGGCATCGCGCTTTGATCACCCCGGCCAGGCGGACGAGGCAACAACGCCAAGGTATCCGATGAACCGCAAACGCCCGCCCGTTTCCGGGCCCCGGCCTCGGCGTGCGCATCCTCGGCGAAGTAAAAAAAGAATACGCCGATTTACTGCGCCGCGCCGACGCGATCTTCATCGAAGAGCTGCATAAGCAAGGATGGTATGACAAAGTCAGCCAGGCCTTCACCGTGTTTCTGCCGGTGCGCTCGGTGGGCGTGATGGGCGACGGTCGCCGTTACGATTACGTGGTGTCGCTGCGCGCGGTGCAGACCGTGGATTTCATGACCGCGCATTGGGCACCGCCGTCTTACGAGTTGTTGGGATGTCAAAAGCCGCCGATATCGCTCAGCGGAAAAGCTAAGTTCTCACGGTAGGAATCGCGACGATGAGTTGTACCAGTTCTGCTTGCCGCGCTGTATTAGTTTTGGCGAACACGGAGCGTAGCTGACTTTTTACGGTTGGCAGCCTGACGCCATGTTCAATCGCATAATCTTCAAGTCGCATACCATGCGCGATTGCGCGTGCCAGGCGTGCCTCCGCTGCCGTCAGCGAAAAGATCTTAGTTAATTGCAGAGCGGTTACAATGCGGCGTGTACCGAGCGGCGAAATCAGGCACAAAATTACGGTCTGGTTATGCATGGCGAACGGTCCGTGTCCAGGTGAGTTGATGAGAGCCAAACTAAATCTTTCTTGTACGCCGTCCATAGTGCACGAGCTTAAGAGAAGGTGGTTAGGGTATGATGTATTTTGCGTTAGCTTAAAGGCGATGCTGAGTTGTTCATCTTGACGTGCGTTTACCGCGCGTAGTTTACCACCCCGCAGTGTCAATATGCGACCAGCCCGCAGCAGAGTCTCCGCATAACGGTTACAGTGAACCGGCCGGCCGAACCGGTCGAGAGCTATCACGGCGAACGGCGAAAAATCGGCGCCAAATTGTGAGATTTCCGATTGCCGTGCCAGCGTTTCGCCACGCAGCATCAGCTGTACCGCGCGGCCAAAATGAGGCATGAGGCGAACGAGTAGGCGTTGCTCTTTGGCTGAAAACGGACCTCTTTCCGAGGTGCGGACCAAGCCGAGCTGTACGTCCAGCTTGTCGTCGCGATGCAGACAGCCTCCCATGCTGTAACGCAGTCCGTAATATCCGAGGTAATCCTGAAAGAACTCGCTGCGCCGGACAAAGGATTCATCAAAATGCTGGTGGCAAGCGATGGTTTGTCCAGGCTGCAATGAAGCTGCGAGCTTTCTGCGCGGATCAATTTTGCCGTAATAGCGTTGGTACGATTCGAGCGCGGCGCTCGAGCAAGGATATTCCGACATGACTCCTATCACGTCGGAGCTGATTTGGACATCCCATCCAAGTAAATGAAATGCGTCTGCTCGCAGAGAATCTGCCGTTTCGATCAGGGCGTTCTGCCAATGCAATGGCTCCAGTGCGGCCTCGTAAATCAGTTTAATCAAGCGGTCATATGTCGCTTCGTTCATGGCGCGGCGGCCTTTCATGAAGTTGTAATACGCGTGACGACGCGACAACTGTGCCGTGCTGCGTCGATCCTATCTGGAGTTCTGTCGTTTCTTGAGCTCCATATGGATCACGTACCGCCGGTATCATCGAAAGCAAACGGATCAGTTGTGCCTGACGCATCGTGCCTGTCTTGACAAACACATTACGCAGCTGGCTTTTAACTGTGGCGAGACTTAATTGATTCTGCGTTGCGTAGTCATCCAGGGTCTCATCCTGGGTGAGCGCCTTGGCTAAGCGAGCTTCGGCGGGCGTAAGGCCGAACAGCGCCATGAGCTGCTGGCCAGTTATCGTTCTTTGCGATGCTGCGTGAGTTGCAAGACATAGCACTGCTGCATTGCGGTGATGTAGTGCGTACCTACCATTTTCAGGTAGCTTGAGGATCGTGAGGCATAACCAACTCGGTTCTTTCGCGGCCGCGTCGCTGCGAAGCGCGATATGACTGGGCTGGCTAGTAGTGGCGGTGCGCCGTAGCGCTGATTCGAACACCGTCCGTTCGTCGGCTTTAACGGCCACAAGGTATCCGGCGCGCTGGGCAACGCCGATGCCGTGACGGAGGAGAGACACGCCGCGTGTGTTGGCATACTCCAGCTTGCCGGCCGCACTCAATGCGAATATTCCCAATGGCGAGCTGTCCAGGCTGGCCTGTGCAATCGCCTGCCCGAGGGCGAGGTCGCCGCTATGGCCCATCAAACGCAGGGCGCGCATAAGGTGTGGAATGACTCGTGCAAATTGATTAGCCTGCGCGCGCGAGAATGGTGGTCGTCCGATTGGTCGGTGAAAGCCGAGCTGAACTACACCCATTTCGCTGGGTGCCAGATTGCTGGTTCCAAGTAGATAATGCAGGCCGAGAGGGAGTAGATAATCCTGAAAGAATTCCGAACGCGCCACATAACGGCGATCGAAATGTTCGTGGCATAGCAGCAGACTGCCTGGCGGTCGTCGCATAATCAATGCGCGGCGCGGATCGGCAGGAGCATGATGTTCCCTTTCCACGTACGTTTCTCCTGCCTCCTGTGGAATATTCACCGAGAAGCTGAGTCGCCACGGCCGTTCCGGGGTGCCCCAGCCGATGAGATGGCAGGTGTCGCCGTCGAGCCAATCGGTGAGCGCCGTCAGCATTTCTTGTAAGCGCGTCGGTTCCAACGCGGCTTCGTAAATCAAGCCAACGATATGATCATATTTCTCAACTTTATTCATAGTTCACACCCGTCATTACGCGATAAATCAGCTCGATGTCGTTGTGACAACTTGGAGTGATGACGCCACTCCCGTGGCGACGAGCCGTAACGGTTTCGAAATGAGCGTGAGAAGTGTGCGCAGTCATTGAAGCCCCAGCGGAAGGCGATTTCGCTGATGCTGAGCGCGAATTGGCCGGAATCGGCCAGGTCCCGGCGGCAAGCCTCCAGCCCTTGTTTCCAGACCAAGGCCATCAACGTTTCCGTTTCGTCGGTGAACAACCGGTGTAGGTGGGACAGCGACATGCGGAGTGCTGCGGCAATCGACTGGGCTGATAATGCGGGGTCACTCAGTTGCTGTAATGCGAACTCCTTTATGCACGCGACGTGATATCGAGCCAACTCCGGGCGTTGCGTTGTGTGTGTATCGGGATCACTGGCAACGGTTAAGACCTGCGTCAGTAACTCAACGGCGATGGCCGTTAGCGGTCCGGGAAGCTTCCCATCGCTGTTATAGAGGCCGTCCACTATGCCAAGCAGTAATTTATTGGTGGGCTGCTCGGCGGCTATGCGAATGTTGCAGCAGCTGTCGATATCGCGGTTCAGCGCGCGCAGCAGTGATTCGGGGAGAATCAGCACCGTCTGTTCGAATTCGCTATTGAATCTCAAGGTATAGGGTCTGACGCTGGAATAGAGAGCGCAGTCGCCTGCTTCCAGAATGACTTCGCGTTGATCCTGGCACAATAGGCTTGTGCCGCGGCGTTGAATGTTTAGGATGAAATGTTCTTCTTGCGCTCGCGATATCTGCTCTCGGGTGCGCATTACAGTCTGTCCACTCGCTTTGATCTGCGCGATGTCGAGTCGCGGCAGCGACAGCTTCGCCACGGTCCCATGAAAGCTCGCATGGTCAATTACAGTGTGGCAATCCACTTGAATCGGGTAGGCGCACACTAGATCTATCCACATGGAGAGCTTGTCGCGTTCCGCGACATTAGCAGTTTCGACATGGACCCGCATTTCAGCTCCTTTCACACCGCGTCTTATGAGATGACGAAGCAAGAAACAAGAGACTCTGGCAACAGACCTACGCCGAGAAGGTGCTTATTATTCTTTTTCATCATCCATATGGATGATGCGGTGGAATCACACCATTGTTAGCTTAAGGGAGCGCGGCCGGTAATGGGGGTCGCGGACGAGCCAAGTCTATAGGAGGAGAACCTTCGAAAACAAGAAGACGCTGCTGGTCGTTACGACTGACCGGCTATCGGAGGCATTTTGAGGATCATTCGGGTCCGCTGGCGAGGGGTTCTCTAAAGTCCCCGCTCGGGGGACACAGTTTTCGCTGATCGCTCGCGGGTGGGATGGCAAATTAATAGTAGAGGATAAATTGTGCGAAAGCTCGCAGGATTCATTTTTGTTTGCGCTGGCCTCGCTGCATGCGCGCCCGTTCCGTCCAGCCGGCCCGTCACTTATCAGGACGTGAGCACGGCCGGCATCGTATCCGGCGTGGGTGTGGAAAGCCAAGACATCGCCTCGGTTACCGACGTCATGATCAAGGATTTGCTGGCGAACTCGTCAGTCATGCAGCATGATCGGCCGCCGCGCGTCATTCTCGATGCGGAATTCTTCCACAATGAAAGCGCACAACGTTTGAACAAGAACATCATCGTAGATCGTCTCCGTATCAATTTTCAGCGTGCAGCTCAAGGAAAGCTGGTATTTGTCTCACGAGAAGCCGCCGGAATGGTCGCCAAGGAGCGCGAGTTGAAGCGAGCAGGGCTGACGGACACAGGTACCGCCGGCCTTACCCGTGCGCAAGCCGGTGCAGATTATCGGTTGGTCGGGCGCATTAGCGCTCTCGACGCCCGAAGCTCGTCTACCGGCATGGTCGAGCGCTACACGCAAATCACCTTTGAACTGATAGACCTGGAAACATCCGTCAGTATTTGGTCGAACATGTATGAATTCAAAAAAGGAGGACTCGATGACGCCGTATACCGTTAGGCCACAAAGGCCTGTAATCCATGTTCAGTTGATTGCAGTCGTTAGCGCCGCCCTCGCCGTCACGGGCTGCGCGACGTTAGATGCCGGTAAGCAGAAGAGCGGTACCTTGCGCGACGTATTATCTCAAGTTGAGGGTACGCCGAGCGAGAATGGGGTGCCGAGCGTGCCCACGCCGTTGGTCCGGTACATCGAGGCCGACGATAAAGACGGTAAGCGCAACCGCGTGCTCAACGATATGCAGGCCGGTATGGCGGCGTTCGAGTTCGGTGCGGTGGGGCATGCTCGGGCTGCCCTTCAGGATGCCTACGTCCAGATAGAAACAATTTACGCCGACAACGACGCGGCCAAGGCGGCGCGTAGTACTTTTGCGCCGGAAGAGAGCAAGGATTTCAAAGGCGAGCCGTACGAGCGGGCGATGGTCGGCTATTACCTAGGTATGTCGGACATGATGGTCGCCGATTTCGAAAATGCGCGCGCCTCTTTCCGCTGGGGGGAATTCCAAGACACGATGTCCGCCTCCGAGAGCTACCAATCTGATATGTCGTTACTGGCCTTTCTGGCCGGTTGGTCCCACCAATGCCAAGGTGCGGTGAGTGGCGCGGCGGAATATTATGCTCGCAGCCAAACCTACCGAAGTGGACTCGCCGCGCCGAAATCCGATGCCAATTTATTGCTGATCGCGGAAATCGGAAGTGCCCCCGTCAAATACAGAACCGGAAAATACGGAGAAGAGCTACGCTACAAGCAAGGCGAGGCTACCGACGCTCGCGCAGTGACGTTTGAGGTGGCGGGTAAATCTTTGGATGGTGTATTGGCCGAAGACCTGTATTTTCAAGCGACGACACTGGGTGGCCGCGCCGTCGACAAGATTTTGGCCGGAAAGGCGTCATTTAAGCAGGGGGCGGAGACGACCGCTGCCGTGGCTGGCGCCGTGACGGCCGCGAGCCTCGATGTCGCGATGATATCCCAGCTGCAAGGTGATCAGGATATGGCCAATCTTGCCGGTGGCTTGGCGGGCGCCGGGCTTCTGGTCAATATGTTCTCTTCCTTCGCGGCCGCAAAGGCCAAACCTGCTGCTGACATCCGTGCGTGGGATACGCTGCCGGAGCGATTCTTGGTCGCAACCACGCGGGTAAAAGAGAAACCGAAGCAGATCGCCGCCACCTTTTTTAATGAGTCCGGCGACGCAATCCAGACCGTAGACATGAACGTCCATGAAACGGGGCCTTGTTATCTCGCTTGGGTGCGCGAGAAGCCGACAGCGGCGCCATGGGCGCCGGCCGCGCCGGATGCGTGGACGGCCCTGGATACATCGAATATTACATCCGCCCCGAAATGATTTCACCTTGAAGATCAGCTGATAACTGAAAGATGCTTATGGACATAAAGTCATTTCGCGGCACATCCCTAGGTCTCGTCCTGCTGGCGTCTGCGTGCGCCGCTAACCTTGGTGGCACCCCGGCCGCGATCGTGCTAATCAATGAAACAAAGTTAAAAAAGGTGATCGAAGTCATGCCCGCGGAACAAGGACGTACCGCAACCGGAACCCTCAAGATCTGGGTTGTCATTAAGAACAAGAGCGATAGGCGCGTGATGCTCGAGGCGCGGGCATTATTCAGCGGAGAAAGGAATGAGGTGGTCGAGCCTGTTGCGGCGTGGACTCATTTGTTCATCGAGCCGCATACCACCACGACCTTCGAAGCATTGTCCATGTCGGGTGCGGCAAGAAAATTTGTAATCGAAGTGCGGGAGGGAAACCAGTGAAACACATCATGCCGGTGATATTGTGCCTAATCGCGGCGACAGTGCCGATGCCCGGTGTGGCTGGAGATGATTCGTATTATCGAACAGGCGAGCCGGCGGTATTAATCAACGCCGCGCCGAGCGGGACTGACCAGGCAGTGGAAGAGCGCACGCTGGTAGGATTCACGCGGGCGTACGCCGCGGTGCGGCGGCCGCGCATGGCGATATTGTGGCACCGCGATCTCACCGATGAAATCTCCTCACATAAGAAGATCACTGGCAGTGTGACGACCGAACCTCCGTCGACGTTATCAAGTCAGCTGTCCGCGGTGCAGCGTACGGTGACGATCACGTTCGACACTGGCGGCTCCGGCCATAGCGTGCCGATGCTGTCTTCGTCAAGCGACGCGCAATTCCAAACCGGCTTCGAATCCACGTTGCGCAGTGCCGGCGTGAGACTGGTGGACAGGAATACGGCGATGCGCCTGACCGCGTTAAAGAACGTCGAACCCGGCGCTGACCCCGCCACGCTGGACACGCAGGCAGTCGAGATGTCGGCGCTGGTGAAGCACAGTGATTATTTCGTCGAGATCAGCTTTGTCCCCGGCGCCACGGAAGATAAGCCGGCGCCGCGTATCGCGGTGATTGCCTCCGCAAGCGGGGAGATCTTGGTCGATGTTATGCCGTCGCTCAGTGCTGACGCCGGGGGCGGGAGCCGGTGGGCTGCAACCGAGCAGGGGTTCGTACGTGTCGAGACGCCAAGCGAGCGCGCGCTGGTCACGGACGAAAGCGGTTTCCACCGGGTGCAGCCTAAGCCCGATGGCGTGATGGAAGGCCGTGCCGCAGCCTTGGCGTTGATGGAGCAACTGGTGCAGATCTGGACACCGGCGATCGGTGAAACGAAATAAGATCGGCTTGAACGTGAGAAGAGAAGAGGAGTGGGGGATCATGGAGAGCAGCGGGATAATAAAGCAGTGACTGGTGGTGTCATGGATGGTAATCGCCCCGGTGCTGCGCGCGTGTATCACGATGGCACGGCCACGAACGTGGTGGTCTCTTTGAACGTGGGTGGCACGCTCTTTCCTTTCCCTTCCCATATGTTCTCCGCTTCCGACGAGGAGTTTGGTGATTATAAAAGTAGGTTCCGTGTCGCGGATCTCCGTGTCCACGGTAACGGTACAGTGGATGTGCTGGCGCCGAATCTTGCACATTCCGCATCGCATGATGATTTCGCCGATCGGTCGCCAAGAACAAGAAACCGGTTTATTGGTGCTGGCTAAATTCACGGTGAAAGAAGTCGATGGCACAGAGAGAGTGACTGCGGCAAAGCAACTCCGGAAGGAATGTGGAAAAAAATGGGGAGATATATGAATAGGTGTGTTTGGATCGTGGGTATGCCATTGATCTTGGCATCTATGCAACAAGCCGGCGCCGTATCTTTCGGCACCTTCGACCCCCGCTCGATGGCGATGGGCGGCGCGGGTGTGGCGGCTGGTACGAGTGCCAATGCGGGGTTCTTCAACCCGGCGCTGCTCGCCGCGGGGCGCAACGGCGAGGATTTCAGCCTGGAACTGCCCATCATCGGCGCGCGTGTCGCCGATCCCGACGAAATGATCACCAGCCTAGATGATTTCCAGGAGGCGGATTACATCGACGACTTCAGCGCCGCGGTCGACCAGTGGAACAATGCCACCACCGTCGGTGCATTGCAGACCGCTAAGGACGCGGTCGTGAGCACGGGCCGCGACCTCGTGACCGGCCTCGGCACTTTGTCGAACAAGGCGCTGCAGGGCGAGGTCAACGTCGGCGCGGTGGTGGGCATCCCGAGCCAGCGCCTCGGCGCCTCGGTGCAGGTGAGCTCGCGCGCGATGGGCGGTGCGCTGCTCGACATCACGCAGCAAGACGTCGACGCGATCAACGAGGTCATCGACGGCCTCGAGAGCAACGACACCACCGGCATCGTCGACGGCAACGGCGACATCATCGATCCCACCGACAATCTCACCTCGACGGTGCAGGGCCGCGGCCTCGTGCTGTCGGAGGCGGGCGTGTCGCTGGCGCGCGAGTTCTCGCTGGCCGGCATGGCGGTGTCGTTCGGCGTGACGCCGAAGATCGTGCAGGTGACGACCTTCGACTACCGCATGGACGTCGATACCGCCGACCTCGCGATAGACGAAGGCGAGAAGACCTACACCGATTTCAACCTCGACATCGGCGTGCTGCACCGTTACGCCAACGGCTGGAGCACCGGCCTCGTGGTGAAGAATCTGATCCCGCAGGAGTACGAGACCGTCCTCGGCAACACCGTGAAGCTCGAGCCGCAGGTGCGCCTCGGCTTCGCCTACGAATGGCGGCAGGTGACACTGGCAGGCGATCTCGATCTTGTCGAGAACGAGGCCGCCGGCTTCGACGGCCCCACGCAGTATGCGGCGGTCGGTGCCGAATGGAATGCCTGGAACGTGATGCAGCTGCGCGTCGGTTATCGCCACAATATCAGCGACAGCGACACCAGCGTGGCGTCGGTGGGCGTCGGCGTGTCGCCGTTCGGTGTGCACATCGATCTCGCGGCGATGGGCAACCAGGACGAGGTCGGCGCCGGCCTGCAGCTGGGCTTCCGCTTCTAGTCCCCACGCCAATTCATGACGCATGGCAACGGCCCCAGCGGGGCGGTTGCTTTTTTTGGCCGCCGACTATGCCGCACGGCGACTTTGCTACAATGAATTGTGAGTATCATCAGCCGTTCGTGTGCTATGACGCCAGCTGAGAACAAAACTCCGGCCACACTCGCCGCCTCGAGCACTCGCTGCTCTTCCATGCTCAGGCGCTCGATCTGCGCTTCGATCATTTGCCGCAGAGTCTCCGGTATGCCTAGGTCGATCTCTTCCAATGGATGCCTGAGTCGCCAACGTCCCTCCTCTCACGAAATGAGATTCCGGCGCGTCAGGTGGTCCAGGCACCACGATGAACAGCGGATTACCCTCGGTGTTCCGATAGATGGGCTCCGCCAGACCCACCGGCTCTCCGCCATCCAGCCAATCCACCGCGAGATATTCCGCAACGTCGGACTTGGAGAACGGCTCGAGCGCCCAAGAATCGGGCGCCGCCGATGGGTCTGTTCGCCTGACAAAAGATAGCACCAGTTCGTCGAGGCATCATGCCTTTGCGTGATTTATTCGATGGCCATCGCTAGGCTGAAGGTTTACGGTAAAATAATAGGGTAGTGCAGGATGCTTAAAACGGTATGAGTTTAGCGTAGAGTCCGCAGCGTACTTGGTTCACTCAAGGCTCTCTCATGGTATATTTCGTGTATCGACGACCTGACTTAAAACAGGTTATTGAAATTAAATTGCAATTATGGATGATTTACAATCAAGTGAAGTGAGGGGCATCCCGCCGTGACGATGGACGGCTTTTTGGCCTATCTCTTGCCTGAAATTTCGATGTCTTTTGAATATTCCGGTCTGGCCATCAGAGACGATGCGCCTGAACGGTGATGGACTTTCACTGACTGACTGCCTTGCCCAGCGCAAGGTATCAAGATCACTGTTCATTTTCACTTTGACGACTTCAATTCCCGCCACCATATAAAAAGTCATCTTGACCGAAGCCGCGGATCACGGCCGAGGTCCGCAAACACGCAGGATGCCTTTTCGGCAAAGCCGGTCATAACGCCAGGGACGGCGTTGACCATCCAAGGTTCGAGCAAGGAGCATGTCATAGCCATCAAAGATTTCGGATTTTCGGCGTATATACGGAATGCGCTGCGCCACGACCGGGATACCGAGTTGTTGCGCTCGGAGTTGTTCAGCATCGAGCAATTGAAACGTCACGCGGTCACGCTGGCGGGTCAGCATCGAATCGATTCGCGTTCGGGGCCGGACAGATTGCTGCCACGGCTGGCGGACAACGCGCGCGTCTTGCTGGCGGCCTATGACGTCGTGACCGCCGCCGCCACCCAGGGACAGCGGATCGTGCCGGCGGAGGCCTGGCTGCTCGACAATTTCTACCTGATCGAACAGCAGGTCACGCTGGCGCGCCGGCATTTGCCGCGCGGCTACAGCCGCCAGTTGCCGCGACTGGCCGAGGGTCCGTCGGCCGGTTTCCCCCGCATCTACGACCTGGCGTTGGAGCTGATTTCTCACATGGACGGTCGCGTCGACGGCGACAATGCCACCCAGTTCATCGCCGCTTACCAGGCCGTCGAACCCTTGAAGCTGGGCGAATTGTGGGCCTTCCCGATCA
This sequence comes from uncultured Gammaproteobacteria bacterium, assembly GCA_963729605.1. Taxonomy (GTDB): domain Bacteria; phylum Pseudomonadota; class Gammaproteobacteria; order DRLM01; family DRLM01; genus CAKKSB01. The sequence continues at coordinate 1,281,418 of CAVSNY010000007.1, forward strand.
TGCTGCAGTTGGCGCTGCTGGAAAATTTGCGCCGGGTCGGGGTGCGCATCGCTCAGCGGCGCGAGGAGCGCGATGCGGCCATCACCTGGGCGGACCGCATGCTCGCCACGGCCGAAAGCGAACCAAAACAGCTGATCCAATTGCTGGCCGAGTTTGCCAATGCCGATGTGCCGCTGACCGCGCCGTTTGTGGAGGAATTTTACGCTCGGCTCCAGGCCCAGGGACCCGCCATGGCCTTCGTGCAAACCTGGGTCGAGCAAAAACTGCTCGAACAGGGGGTGACCGCAACCGAGTTGTCGGAGGCGGCCGGCCGCACCGCCGCGGCCAACCAGATATCCATCGCCAACAGCATCGGCAGCCTGCGTTTCATCGGCGCCATGGACTGGACGCATTACGTCGAGTCGCTCAGCGTCGTCGAACAGATTCTGCGCGAAGACCCGATGGAACATTACGCCAGCCAGGATTTCGCCACCCGCGACCGCTACCGGCATGTCATCGAAGACGTGGCGCGACGCAGCGCGTATAGCGAAATGGCGGTGGCGCGCGAGGCCATCGCGCTGGCACGGGCGACCGCCGCGCAGCGGGGCGCGCATGACCGCGGCGCCCATGTCGGCTACTACCTGATCGATCGGGGACGGCGGGATCTGGAGCGTGCGGTCGGCTACCGGCCGTCGTTGAAATCCCGGCTCAGCCGGGCGTGCCGAAATCTCCGCCTGCCGCTTTATCTCGGCCCCATCCTGCTGCTCACGCTACTCGCGGCGGCGGCCGTGCTGTTCGTGCTCGGCGGGCTCGATGCTGGGTGACTGGCGATTCTGGTTTTTTGCGCTTCCCCTCGTGATCGGCGCTTCGGCGCTGGCCGTGCCGCTGGTGAATCTGCTGGTCACGCTCACCCTGCCGCCGCGTGCCTTGCCCCGCATGGATTTTTCCAAAGGGATTCCGGACGGCCATCGCACCATGGTGATCGTTCCCACCCTGCTGACCAAACCGCAGGACGTCGACGATCTGCTCGAAGCCATGGAAATCCGCTATCTCGGCAATCGCGATCCCAATCTGTTCTTTGCCTTGCTGACGGATTTTCGCGACGCCCCCGAGCAAACGCTGCCGGAAGACGCCGCCTTGCTCGATCACGCGCGCGCCGGCGGTCGAGGCGCTCAATGAAACCTACCGCGACGACCGCCCATGCATCTTCTATTTGTTTCACCGGCCACGCCTGTGGAATCCCTTCGAGCGGGTGTGGATGGGTTACGAGCGCAAGCGCGGCAAGCTCGAGCAGTTCAATGCCCGGCTCAGGGGCGAGGCGCCCACGGCCTTTTCGGAGATCGTCGGTGATCCGTCCATTCTTCGCTTCGATCCGCTACGTCATCACCCTCGATACCGACACGCAATTGCCGCGCGACGCGGCCCGCACGCTGATCGGCAACCTGGCGCATCCGCTCAACCGGCCGGTCTACGACGCCGGCAAGGGCCGCATCGTCGAAGGCTACGCGATCCTGCAACCGCGCGCCTCGATCAGTCTGACCAGTGCGGGCCAGTCACGCTTTACCAAACTGTTCGCGGGCGATTCGGGCATCGATCCCTACACGCGCGAGGTGTCGGATGTCTACCAGGATCTGTTCGGCGAAGGCTCATTCATCGGCAAGGGCATCTACGACGTCGATGCGTTTCGTCAGGCCGTCGACGGACGTTTTCCGGAAAATCTCATTCTCAGTCACGATTTGCTGGAAAGCGGCTATGCGCGTTCGGCCCTGGTGACCGATGTCGAGCTCATCGAAGCGCATCCGGCCAGTTACGCCATCGAGGCCAGCCGGCGCCACCGCTGGATACGCGGCGACTGGCAACTGGCCGGCTGGTTGCTGCCGCGCGTCCCCGGGCCATCCGGCCCGAATGGAACGAAGGCGAAGCGGCAAGCGAATCCGCTCTCGGCCCTGTCGCTGTGGAAGCTGTTCGACAACCTGCGGCGCAGCCTGGTGGCGCCGGCGCTGCTGGCCCTGCTGGCGGGTGGATGGCTGCTGGGTCCGGGCCCCGGGTGGTTGTGGGCCCTGCTGGCGGTGGCGGTGGTGTGCCTGCCCGCCCTGCTGTCCAGCGTGATCGAGCTGGTTCGCAAGCCGAAAGAACGCGACTGGCTGGTGCACCTGAACCTGACCGGCAAATCCGCGGGGCGCCCGATCGCGCTTGCCTTGCTGACCCTGGCCTTTTTGCCCTACGACACGCTGATCTGCCTGAGCGCGATCTTTCGCTCGGCGATACGCATGCTGTTCACGCGACGCGGCCTGTTGCTGTGGCAGCTACCCGCCTACGCGCGCCGCAATACACGCCGCACGCTGGCCGAATTTTTCCGCGAGATGTGGATCGCGCCGACGCTCGCGGCGGCGCTGAGTGCGGCATTGGCGATGGCAAGCCAGCCGGCGGCGTGGCTCTATGCCGCCCCCATCCTGCTGCTGTGGCTGATGTCGCCCGTCGATCGGCTGGTGGATCAGCCGGCCGCTGGCCAACTCCGTTCCGGCTTTGAGCGTCGATCAGCGGGCCTTCCTGCGGACATCGGCCCGCCGCACCTGGCGTTACTTCGCGGACTTCGTCGGTCCGGATGACAATTGGCTGCCGCCCGACAACTTCCAGGAATACCCGGTCCCGGTCATCGCCTCGCGCACCTCGCCCACCAACATGGGCATGTCGCTGCTGGCCGACCTGGCGGCATACGATTTCGGTTATATCCCGGCCGGGGAGTGCCTCCAGCGTATCGGCAATACTCTGGCCTCGATGGAAAAACTGGAGCGTTACCGCGGCCATTTTTACAACTGGTACGACACCCGCACGCTGCAACCCCTGCATCCGCAATACGTCTCGTCGGTGGACAGCGGCAACCTGGCCGGCAGCCTGCTCACCCTGCAGGCGGGACTGGCCGAAATGAAGCATCAGCCGGTGCTGTCGGCCAGCGCGTTCCGGGGACTGCAAGACACCCTGCAGGTGCTGGCCGAACAATTGCCCGCTTCTCCCACCCCCGAGTTGGCGAAAAAGATCCGCGTGCTGCAAGACACCCTGCGCGCGCTTACGGCGGACGGACCGCCGTTGACGCTCATGGCCGCCGCCGGCGCGCTGGACCAGCTACATCGCACGGGCGGAACGCTGATTGAATCGCTGCGGGCGGATTTCGATATCGATGGCGAACTGGTTTACTGGGCGCGGGCATTCGACCGGCAAACCCGCGCCCTGGGGGACGAGTTTGCGTCCCTCGTGCCCGCGTCGTGGCAGGGCAGCGCCATCCCGACCCGGATGGAACTCGCCGGCGCGGGCGCGGCGGGCGCGCTGACCCAGCTCGGGCTTATCGATGACCTGATCCAGCGTTGCCGCGCATTGGCGGCGATGGATTTTGAATTTCTCTACGTTACGGCGCGCTGCCTGTTGGCCATCGGCTACGACGTCGGCGAGCGGCGCCGCGATCCGGCCTGCTACGACCTCTTGGCGTCGGAAGCGCGCCTGGCCAGTTTCCTGCTCATCGCTCAGGGACAGGTGCCGCAGAAACATTGGTTCTCGCTCGGCCGCCTGCTGACCAGTCATGGCGGCGACGTGAGCTTGATTTCGTGGAGCGGCTCGATGTTCGAGTACCTGATGCCGCAATTGATCATGCCGAGTTACCCGAACACCCTGTTGGAGCAGACCTGCAAGGCCGCGGTGTCGCGCCAGATCGAATACGGCCGCCAGCGCGCGGTGCCCTGGGGAATTTCCGAGTCCTGCTACAACGCCACCGACATGCGCCAGGTCTACCAATACCGGGCCTTCGGCGTGCCTGGTCTCGGCTTCAAGCGCGGGCTGGGGGACGACCTGGTCATCGCGCCCTACGCCAGCGCCCTGGCGCTGACGGTGATGCCGCGGGAGGCGTGCCGCAACCTGCGGACGCTGGCCGGCCAGGGCTTCCTCGGCGCCTACGGATTCTACGAGGCGATCGATTACACGCCGTCGCGGGTGCCGCGCGGCAAGCCTCACGCCATCGTGCGTTCGTTCATGGCCCATCACCAGGGCATGAGCCTGCTGGCCTTCGCGCATGTCTTGCTCGACCAGCCGATGCAGCGCCGCTTCATGTCCGACCCGCTGGCGAGGGCGACCGAATTGCTGCTGCAGGAGCGCGTGCCGAAGAAGGGCGCCACCCTGCATCCGCACGCCGCCGAAGTGAGCGCCGCCGCGCATCCCCCCAGCGCGGACATGGGCTCGATCATGCGCGTGTTTACCGAACCGAACACGCCGATCCCGGAAGTGCATTTGTTGTCGAATGGCCGCTACCACATCATGGCGACCCATGCCGGCGGCAGTTACAGCCGCTGGCGCGACCTCGCGGTGACCCGCTGGCGCGAGGACGTCACCTCCGACGGCTGGGGCACGTTCATTTATCTGCGCGACCGTGACAGCGGGCGGTATTGGTCGGCGGCGCACCAGCCGACCCTGCGCCGGGCCGATCACTACGAGGCGATCTTCGTGCAGGCACGCGCCGAATACCGGCGGCGCGATCACGCCATCGAAACGCACACCGAGATCAGCGTGTCCCCTGAAGATGACGTCGAGATTCGCCGCATCACGCTCACCAACCAGTCGTCGCGGCGCCGTCACATCGAGGTGACCAGCTACGCGGAAGTGGTGCTGGCGCCGTTGAACGCCGACCTCGCGCACCGCGCGTTCAGCAATCTATTCGTGCAGACTGAAATCCTGCCCGAGCGGCAGGCGATCCTCTGCACGCGGCGGCCGCGCACGCCCGGTGAACAAGTGCCGTGGATGTTTCATCTGTTGGCCGCGCCGGGCGCGACGGCGGACGATCCGTCTTACGAAACCGACCGCGCCCGCTTCATCGGACGCGGCCGCACCGCAGCCAACCCGCTGGCGCTCGACGGCGGCGACAGCCCGATCAAGCTGTCGAACACCGCGGGGCCGGTGCTCGATCCCATCGTGGCGATCCGCCGCACGTTGAGTTTGTCTCCCGACGCAATCAGCGAGCGTGCAGATCATCTCCGGCGTCGCGGAAACGCGCGCGGCCGCATTGGCCTTGATCGAAAAATATTGTGATCGCCACTTCGTCGAGCGTGCTTTTGAAATGGCCTGGTTCCAGAGCCAGGAGGTGTTGCGCCACCTCAACGCCACCGAAGCCGACGCCCAGGTGTACGGCCGCTTGGCCAACTCGGTCATTTACGGCAATGCCCTGCGCCGCGCCGCGCCCGGCATCATCGCCCGCAATCAGTTGGGACAGTCCGGGTTGTGGCGATTCGCCATCTCGGGCGACCTGCCGATCGTCCTGCTGCATATCGGCGACGTCAACCGCATCGACTTGGTCAAGCAAGTGCTGCAAGCGCACGCCTATTGGCGCATGAAGGGCCTGGCCTCCGACCTGGTGATCGTGAACGAGGATTTCTCGGGTTACCGGGCGGTGTTGCAAGACCTGATCATGGGTTTGATCAACGCGGGGCCCGCGGCGCAGGTGCTCGACAAACCGGGTGGGGTCTTCGTGCGGCGTGCCGAAGAGCTTTCCGAGGACGAGCGGGTGCTGCTGCAGACGGTCGCCCGCATCGTCTTCAGCGATACCGGCGAGACCCTGATCGAGCAAGTCGAACGTCGTGTGTCGGCGGAGCGTGCGTCGGACCTGCTGGAGCCCGTGCAGCAGGCGGCCGTCGAACCGGTGTATCCGCTGGCGGCGCGCGAGCGCATTTTCTAGCAACGGTCTGGGCGGCTTCACGCCCGACGGGCGCGAATACATCATCACCCTCGAGCCCGGCCGGAATACGCCGGCGCCGTGGGTCAATGTGATTGCCAGCCCGCATATCGGCACGGTCGTGAGTGAAAGCGGCAGCGCCTATACCTGGGTGGAAAACGCGCACGAGTTCCGCCTCACCCCCTGGCACAATGACCCGCTGTCCGACAGCAGCGGCGAGGCGCTCTACATCCGCGACGAGGCAACGGGTACCTTCTGGTCGCCGACGCCGTTGCCCGCCCGCGGCCGCTCCGGCTATGTGTGCCGTCACGGCTTCGGCTACAGCGTATTCGAGCATTACCAGGCCGGCATCGCCTCGGAACTGTTCACCTACGTCGCCATGGACGCGCCGGTGAAATTCGTGGTGGTCAAATTGCGCAATCATTCGAAGCGCGCGCGCAGCCTGTCCTTGACCGGATATTGGGAACTGGTGCTCGGTGAGTGGCGCCACGCCAATCTGATGCACATCGTCACCGAAATAGACGCGCACAGCGGGGCGCTGTTTGCCCGCAACGCCTACGGCCGCGAATGCGCCAAGCGGGTGGTCTTCGCGCAGGTCAGCGAGCGCGAGCGCTCGGTGAGCGGAAACCGCACCGAGTTCATCGGCCGCAACGGCTCGCTGGCCAGCCCGGCGGCGATGCGCCGCAAACGCTTGTCGGGCAGGACCGGCGCCGGCCTGGATCCGTGCGCGGCGATTCAGGCCCGGATCGAACTGGCCGCGGGGCAAGAACGCGAGATCGTGTTCGTCTTCGGCGCGGCCCGCGACGCCGGCGAAGCGCGCCATTTCATCCAGCGCTTCGGCGGGCGCGCGGGTGCGCGGCAGGCGCTGGAAACGGTGTGGGAACATTGGAACCGCACCCTCGGCGCGGTGAATGTGGACACGCCCGACCCCGCGCTGAACGTGCTGGCCAACGGCTGGCTGGTGTATCAAACCTTGTCGTGCAGGCTGTGGGCGCGCAGCGGCTATTATCAGTCCGGCGGTGCCTACGGTTTCCGCGATCAATTGCAGGACACCATGGCCCTGATCCATGCGACTCCGTGGCTCGCCCGCGAGCAATTGATCCGCTGCGCCGGGCGCCAGTTTCTCAAGGGCGACGTACAGCACTGGTGGCACCCGCCCAACGGACAGGGCGTGCGCACCCATTTCTCCGACGACTATCTGTGGCTGCCGTATGCGACCTGCCGTTATGTGCGGGCGACCGGCGACACGGGCGTGCTCGACGAGTCCATCCATTTCCTGGAGGGCCGCGAGCTGTATCCGGAAGAGGAGGCCTACTACGATCAGCCGCAACGTTCGCCCGAAGCGGCCAGCCTGTATGAGCATTGCGTGCGCGCCATCAAACACGGCCTGCGTTTCGGCGTTCATCAATTGCCGCTGATGGGTTGCGGCGACTGGAACGACGGCATGAATCTCGTCGGTCGCGATGGCAAGGGCGAGAGTGTGTGGCTGGCGTGGTTCCTGTATGAGAATCTCGAGTTGTTTGCGGGTTTGGCGCGTGACCGGAACGACGCGGACTTCGCGGAGCTGTGCGGCGCTCAAGCGGCGCTGCTGCGCAAACACATCGAAACCCAGGCCTGGGACGGCGCTTGGTATCGGCGCGCCTATTTCGACGACGGCACCCCGCTGGGCTCGTCCGTCAACGACGAATGCCAGATCGATTCGATCAGCCAGAGCTGGGCGGTCATCTCGAACGGCGGCGATCCGGAGCGGGCCCGCCAGGCGATGACGGCGGTCGATCAGCGCCTGGTGCGACGCGACCGGCGGATCATCCAGCTGCTCGACCCGCCCTTCGACAAATCAGATCTGGAGCCCGGCTACATCAAGGGCTACATCCCCGGGGTGCGCGAGAACGGCGGCCAATATACCCACGCCGCGATCTGGACCACGATGGCATTTGCCATGATGGGCGACACGAAACGCGCGTGGGAATTCTTCGCCATGCTCAATCCCGTCCATCACGGCAGCACGCCCGAGGCCATCGAACGCTACAAGGTCGAGCCCTATGTGATGTGCGCGGACATCTATGGCGTATCGCCGCACACCGGCCGCGGCGGCTGGACCTGGTACACCGGCGCGGCGGGCTGGATGTACCGGCTGACCGTGGAAACCCTGCTGGGCCTGCAACTGGAAGTGGACCACCTGCGCATTGCGCCGTGTATCCCCGACGGATTGGGATTCCTACAAGATCCACTATCGTTATCGCGATACCGTCTACCACATCACCGTCAAACGTGTCGGCGGGGCATCGGGGCGGGTCACCCGGGTGAGCCTGGACGGTGCCGAACGTCCCGACACACGCATTCCGCTGCTCGATGACCGCCGGGAGCATTTCGTCGAGGTGGAGTTGGGCTAAAGGGGTTCGCGAAAGAATAATTCCGTATGCAGGAAGCGATTCTTTCGCGGATATTAAACGCATCTTAATATTGGCGGCGCGCGCAACACGGATGTGATTTCGCTGTTGGGTATGCGTAGGCGAGGTTGATGGCGATCGGGTGCGTTGTATATTGTGCCGGGGAGAGGACGGGTGTCTCCGCTTGACGCCAGGTTTCGGTGCCGGCACTGACCACGGAAGATGGGTATTATTCTTGAAGGTTTGCTGAACCATCGCATGAGGGCGCGGGCGCTTAACCGATACGCGCAAGCAATAATCATATTTTTGCTAGAAAGAGATTCTCTACTTGAACCTGTTATCCGAGATGGACATACACTGGATGCGGCACGCCATTGCACTGGCCCGTCGCGCCGAACGGGAAGGCGAAGTGCCGGTGGGCGCGGTGCTGGTCAAGGATGATGTCGTGATCGGCGAAGGATGGAACCGGCCCATCGCCACCCATGATCCCACCGCCCACGCCGAGATCGTGGCGCTACGCGCGGCGGGCGCCGCCTCGAGAAATTACCGTCTGAGCGACACCACGCTCTACGTCACCCTGGAACCTTGCGTGATGTGCGTGGGCGCGATCGTGCATGCCCGCATCGCGCGGGTGGTGTACGGCGCAAACGATCCCAAGGCGGGCGCGGCGGGCAGCGTCATCGATTTATTTAAGGTGGAACACTTCAATCACCGGGTACAGGTGGAGGGAGGGGCGCTCGCCGTGGAGTGCGGGGAGATGTTGACGGCCTTTTTCCGGGCTCGCCGTCAATCGTCCCGTCCGGACGGGGCCGAGCCTCTGTAACGCGTTGTTGAAGAAAACGGCTTGCGCGGCATCGCCCCCATTCAACGGCAATGATCAGACGTTTGAAAAGCAGGCGAGGCAATCGCCGTGAATCGTGAGAGAGCCGTGATCGGCCTTTTTACGAACCGGCGTTAATTGGGGTCCACAAATTTGGATTTGGTTTTGGCGGCCCGTTCATACCAGTAACTGGATTGCTGGGCGTCGGGGGGCAGGCCCATCCAGCCTTTTTCATAGGCCCGGCCCAAAAATTCCTGTGCGATTACGTTGCCGTTTTCCGCGACTTTGCGGAACCAGGTTAGAGACGCCTTCCCAGGCTGTTCACTCTCCGACATGCTCATCCCCTCTTCATCGTAGCGAGCCCCTCTCGCTTCAAAGCCGGCCGGGCTCGTTTTGGTTGTTGGTGCTGGGTCTGTATGGAAGGCGGGCATTGTAGGGTGTCGTCCCCCCCAGGCGGCAATGGGGGGAAGTACGGATTGCTACATTTTGAAATAGGAACATCTTGCCCCGCTTGTTGCGGAGCGGCATAACGCTTATCCTATGTCCCTCTTCGGGAGAGGTACCGAAGCGGTCACACCGGCACCGACTCGAAATCGGTTGGGGCTTTACCGCCCACGAGGGTTCGAATCCCTCCCTCTCCGCCAATCTCAAAAAGTTATAAATTTAGCCTCGCGTAAACGTAATCGCTTGGGGCGCGGTGCATTTTTGATAGTTGTGACGTGACGCCCCCACCTCTCATACCATCCCATGGACTGAAGATTGCTCCCTTGTTTGAAAGCATCGAGCGGTCATCGCCCGTGAGGCCGCTTACGACGGCATCCGGCCCTTCGCGACCGCCGCGTGATTCGCGGCGACGGACCCTTCGAGGGTGTCATGTATCCGTAATACCTTCGTCATGCGAGCGCCATATCCCGGCCCTATAGTTGCGCCATCTGCGATTCGCAGCAACTTAAGGGAGGAAAACATGAATAAACCGGCCGCTACCGCTGTGCTGCTGCTATCCGCGACGATGACGTTGACCGCCCATGCCCGCGATCTGATCAAGGTTGACGGGTCCAGTACCGTGTTTCCCATCACCGAAGCCGTGGCCGAGGAATTCCAAAAGGCCGAGAAAGGCAAGACCATGGTCACCGTGGGCATTTCCGGTACCGGCGGCGGTTTCAAGAAGTTCTGCCGCGGTGAAACCGACATCTCCGATGCCTCGCGTCCGATCAAAGATTCCGAGAAGAAGCTGTGTGCCGAGAATGGCATCGAGTACATCGAACTGCCGGCGGCCCTGGACGCGCTGACCGTGGTGATCAATCCCAAGAACACCTGGGTGGATCACCTGACGGTAGAAGAACTGAAAACGGCATGGTCGCCCGAGGCCCAGGGCAAGATCACCAGTTGGAAGCAAATTCGCCCCAGCTTTCCCGACCGGCCCTTGGTGTTGTTCGGCGCGGGCACCGATTCGGGCACCTATGACTATTTTGTCGAAGCCATAGTCGAGGGCAAGTCCACCCGCGGCGATTTCACCGCCAGCGAGGATGACAACGTATTGGTGCAGGGCGTGGCCAACGACGTCAACGCCATGGGCTTCTTCGGTCTGGCCTATTACGAAGAAAACCACGACAAACTCAAGGCCGCACCCATTTCCTGGAAGGGCGGCAAGGCCGTATCTCCTTCCGTGGAGAATGCCAAGAACGCCAGCTACCAGCCGCTGTCACGTCCGATCTTTATCTATGTGAACAAAAAATCGGCCGACAGCAAGCCTTACGTGGCCCGTTTCGTCGAGTTTTACATGGATAAAAAACACGCCGCGTCGCTGGTCAAGGAGGTGGGTTATGTCCCGCTCCCCGATAAGGCCTATGACATGGCGTTGGAGAAGTTCAAGAACCGCGTCAGCGGCACCGTGTTCCATGGCGCCGAGGTGGGGGTGGGCATCGAGGAACTGCTGGCCCGTACGCCGACCCATTAAGTCGAGCATGAGTGGGGCGGCGCGAGCCGCCTCGCACTCTGATTGGTGATCATCGATAGAGGCTCTGACATGAACCCGGTCAATTCACTCCCCAGCCGCGACCTGGACCCGCGCCGGCCCTATGGCGCCAGTGAAGAATTTTTGCGTCGCCGGGCCTTGTGGAATCAGCTTGCCGGCTATCTGCTGTTTTTCGCCGCCGCCGCGTCGGTGTTGGTCACGGTAGGTATCGTGTATGTGCTGATCCGCGATTCGCTGCCTTTCTTCCAGCAGGTTTCGCTGGGCGAGTTCTTCACCGATACCCAATGGACGCCGGTATTCGAAAATGCCCGCTTCGGGGTGATGACCCTGGTGTCGGCCACCCTGACGGTGGCGGGCATCGCGCTGGCGGTGGCCATTCCAGCCGGACTGGGGCTGGCGATTTATCTCAGTGAATATGCCCATCCCAAGGTGCGTGAGACCGTCAAGCCCTTGCTCGAGTTGCTGGAAGGCGTGCCCACGGTGGTCTACGGGTTTTTCGCGCTGCTGTTCGTGACCCCGCTGTTGCAGATATTCCTTCCCGGCCTGTCGGGGTTCAATTTGCTGGCGCCGGGTTTGGTGATGGGCATCATGATCCTGCCGTACACCGCCTCGGTCAGCGAGGACGCTATGCGCAGCGTCCCGATGGGATTGCGCGAGGCGGGTTATGCCCTGGGCTATTCCCGTTTCCGCGTCGCCAGCCGAGTGGTGATTCCGGCGGCGTTGTCGGGGATCACCGCGGCCTTCATTCTCGGTATGTCGCGGGCGGTGGGCGAGACCATGGTAGTGGCCATCGCCGCGGGACAGAATCCCAACTTCGGTTTCAATCCCCTCGAGGGCGCGGCCACCATCACCGCCTATATCGTGCAGATGGCCATGGGTGATCTGCCGCACGGTTCCCTCGCTTATCAATCGGTGTTCGCCGCGGGCCTGGCCCTGTTCGTGATCACCTTGGTATTCAACCTGATCGGCTTCTATCTGCGCCGGCGCTTTCGCGAGGTGTATTGATGACCGCGTCGACTCCCTCGGCATCGCAGCATGACCTGGCGCGCATCGTCGCCGCCAACCGCCGTGTCGACGTGGTGATGGCCAGCGTCGGTATCGTGATATTGATGATCGCCACCGCCATGCTCGCCGCCGTCTTCATCGATCTGGTGGCGAGCGGTTGGGCGCGGCTGGTCAATCCGGATTTCTATATCAACTTCCCGTCGCGCCATCCTGAAAAGGCCGGCATTATCTCCGCCATGGTGGGGACCAGCCTGGTGATGTTGACCACGGCCGTGATCGCCATCCCCCTCGGCGTGGCGGCCGGACTGTATTTGGAAGAGTATGCGCCGAAGAACTGGCTGACGGATCTCATCGAAATCAACGTCAGCAACCTGGCCGGGGTGCCGTCCATCATTTACGGCCTGTTGGCGCTGGGTCTGTTCGTCTACGGTTTCGATCTCGGCGAGACCGTGCTTACCGCCGGGCTGACGCTGGCCCTGCTGATTCTGCCGGTGATCATCGTCGCCACCCGCGAGGCGGTGCGCGGCATTCCGCAAGACTTGCGCGAAGCGGCCTACGGCCTCGGCGCCGACAAGTGGCAGGCGGTGCGCCTCTACGTGCTGCCGGCGGCCCGCCCCGGGATTCTCACCGGCATCATCGTGGGACTGGCGCGCGCCATCGGCGAGGCGGCACCGGTGATCACCATCGGCGCGCTCACCTTCATCGCCTTCCTGCCGCCCGCCCCGTGGCAGGCCGAGCCGCCGTTCATCAATTTCGACTGGCTCACCAGCCCGTTTACGGTCATGCCCATCCAGATGTTCAACTGGGTATCCCGGCCGCAGGCGGAATTTCATATCAACGCCGCCGCCACCGGCGTGGTGCTGATGGTGATGACGCTGGCGATGAACGCGCTCGCGATTTACATCCGTTTACGCCTGCGCCGGCAGCAACGCTGAGTACGGCGAGGGACTTCCGACCATGCAACGACAAGCGAAAAAACCTATGAACGAGACTATTACGCGAGACGCCGTCGAACCGGCGCGTGAGGTGCCGCCCGTGGTGGCCGGTGCGCCCGCGCTGCGGGCCGAGGTGCGCAAACTCAGTTTTTGGTACGGCGGCACCCAGGCGCTGCAGGCGGTCGATCTGCCGGTGTCGGATAGAAAGGTCACCGCCCTGATCGGGCCGTCGGGTTGCGGCAAAAGCACGCTGCTGCGCAGTTTCAACCGCATGCACGATCTCTATCCCGGCAACCGCTACAGCGGCGAGATTCGCCTCTACCCCGAGAATCGTAATCTGATCGAGATGGAGCCCGGCTTGGTGCGATTGCGCATCGGCATGGTGTTCCAGAAGCCCAATCCCTTTCCGAAATCTATCTACGAAAATGTGGCGGCCGGTCTGCAGGTGCGGGGCATAGTCAACAAGAAAATCTTGGACGAGCGTGTCGAGCAGGCGCTGCGCGGCGCCGCGTTGTGGGACGAGGTCAAGGACCGCTTGCGTGATTCGGCTTACGGACTATCGGGCGGACAGCAGCAACGGCTTTGCATCGCACGCGCGCTGGCGCCGCAACCCGACATCCTGCTGCTCGATGAACCCACGTCGGCGCTGGACCCGATCGCCACCGCCAAGATCGAAGACTTGCTCACCGAGCTGCGCGGTACGGTGACGGTCATCATCGTCACTCATAACATGCAGCAGGCCGCGCGAATCTCCGATTTCACGGCCTATATGCATCTCGGCAAGCTGGTGGAATACGCCGTCACCGACGAGTTGTTCACCGTACCCCGGCATCAGCTGACCCGAGACTACATCACCGGCCGTTTCGGTTAACCGCGCGGATAAGGAATACCATGAACGATAAGCACACCCTGCGTATTTTCGACGAAGACCTCAAGGCGCTGAGTGAGGAGGTGATACATCTCGCCATCCGCGTCGCCGAGGAGCTCGACGCCGCCCTCGAGGTTTTGCTCACGGGGGATGCCGCGGCGGCCCGGGCCGTCATCGACAGCGATCGCCAAGCCGACGATTTGCAGGACCGGATCAATCACCACACCGCCCGCACCCTGGCGCGGCAGCAGGCCATGGCCGACGACTTGCGCGCCATCCTGGCCGCCGCGCGTATCGCGCCTCACCTGGAACGTATCGGCGATTACGCCAAGAATACCGCCAAGCGCAGCCAGCGCCTGACTCAGCCCATCGACGCCGAACTCGCGGCGCAGTACCGCTGGATGGTCATCCGCATCCAATCCATGCTGCGCCGGGTGACCGAGGCTTACGCCCAGCACGATGCCCGCGCGGCCAATGTCGCCTGGGCGGACGATGCCGAGCTGGACGCCGTCTACGCCAAGCTCTTCGAGCGTCTGCTGGACATCATGCGTGAAGACAGCCGCCGCGTGGCCGACGGCACTCAGTTGCTGTTCATCGCCAAAGGATTGGAACGGGCCGGCGATCATGTCACCGACATCGCCGAAGAGGTGTATCTGATGGTGACGGGCAAACCCTTGCAAGGTCCGCGGCCCAAGGTGGACGAACAGGGTGGAAGCCTCTGAGCCACGCGGAGGCCGCGCCACGGACATCTGAAGCCCAAGTATTCCGCCGCGGTGTTCAACGCTTGGTCATCGATCTGAAGAAAAATGAAAATCGCGCGGTCGCCTTCCGGGCAGGGAGGCCAATGCCGCGGATATAGGGGCACGGGCCGTGTCCTGAAATTTTCAGGATGGAATTATTCAGAGCTTCCCTAAGAAAAGCTGCGGTAACATGGCCTTTATCCCGTTGCTGCTGAGGAATCGTTATGAATCTGCTGTTTCTTTGTACCGGTAATTCCTGCCGTTCGCAGATGGCCGAGGGCTGGGCGAAAAAATGCGCGCCGGCCGGCTGGAGCATTGAATCGGCCGGCATCGAAGCGCACGGCAAGAATCCCCGCGCCATTGCGGTGATGGGGGAAGCGGGCGTCGATATCTCGCAACAGGCATCGACTCGATTGACCGATGCCATGCTGCGGCGCGCCGATTATCTGGTGACCGTCTGCGGTCACGCCGACGAGCATTGCCCGGCGCTGCCCGCGGCGATCCGCAAGGAGCACTGGCCGCTCAACGATCCGGCCAAGGCCACGGGCACGGAAGAAGAGATCATGGCGGTGTTTCGTGCCACTCGCGACGAGGTTCGCGCTCGAACCGAAGATCTGATCGCGCGCCTGGCGCGCGAGGAGGCCGCGGCGGGGGCCTAACAGTCCCGAACCGCAAGCGCAAGCACGCATCGGCGAGGTCCCGGGCAACGATGAATACGCAAACTGAAACCGCGGTGAAGAAAGACGGCGCCGGAATAGGTTTTTTCGAGCGCTATCTGACGGTCTGGGTGTTGCTGTGCATTATCGCGGGTATCGCCCTGGGACATTTTTTCAACGGGGCGTTCCAGGTGATCGGCTCGCTGGAAGTGGCGCGGGTCAATCTGCCGGTGGCGGTGCTGGTTTGGCTGATGATCATTCCCATGCTGCTCAAGATCGATCTGCGCGCGCTCAGCGGAGTGCGCCGGCATCTGCGCGGCGTGGGCGTGACGCTGTTCGTCAACTGGGCGGTCAAACCTTTTTCCATGGCGGTGCTGGCCTGGCTGTTTATCGGCTGGTGGTTCCGTGACTGGCTGCCGGCGGATCAGATCGACGGTTATATCGCCGGACTGATCATACTCGCCGCGGCGCCGTGTACCGCCATGGTGTTCGTCTGGAGTCATCTGTCGCGCGGCGAGCCGCACTTCACGCTGTCGCAGGTGGCGCTCAACGACGTCATCATGATCTTTGCCTTCGCGCCGATTGTTGGATTGTTGCTGGGGCTATCGGCCATCAGCGTGCCCTGGGAGACATTGCTGTTGTCGGTGGCGCTTTATATCGTCGTGCCGCTGATCATCGCCGGTCTGTGGCGCCGCCGGCTGCTTAAGGGTGAGCATGGCGATGCACGTTTGCAGCGGGTGCTGGAACGCCTGCACTTCCTGTCGGTGACGGCCCTGCTGGTCACGCTGGTCCTGCTGTTCGGTTTTCAAGGCGCGCAGATCATCGCCCAGCCGCTGGTGATCGCGCTGCTGGCAGTGCCGATTCTGATCCAGGTGTTCTTCAACTCCGGCCTGGCTTATTTTCTCAATCGCGCGGTACGCTCGCCGCACTGTGTGGCGGGACCTTCGGCGCTGATCGGCGCGAGCAATTTCTTTGAACTGGCGGTCGCCACCGCGATCGTCCTGTTCGGCTTCGAGTCCGGCGCCGCGCTCGCGACGGTGGTCGGTGTGTTGATCGAAGTGCCGGCGATGTTGGCGGTGGTCGCCGTCGTCAATCGCAGCCGCGCCTGGTACGAGCGTCGCGCCGGTGTACCGACCTACGAGCAATGTTGTCCCCCGGCCGCGCCTGCCAGCCGATGACCGGTGGGGGCCCGCGTGGCGGAGCGGATTGGTTGTGGAACAGGGTCGCGGCGTCATGTCCCGTTCCTGGCTGTTCACGATGGATAAACTCGGTCAAGATGATGCGCCTGGCCAGATGCCATTGGTTTATGCGCCGACCGAATAAAAGAGTAAGCGACCCTTGAGTCGAGTCCGCGCATCGAGGCCTTTCTACGTATAGAGGGAAAAGATGCGCACTCACACCGAGAAATCCGCCGACGAACACGCCCAGGCCGAGCTTGCCGGCGCCAAAAAACGCAGTGACGCCGCGGCCGTTCAATTCGAAGACCAGCGGTCCGCCGCCCTGGCGCAAAGGCAATTAAAACAAGCGGCCGATGCCAGCCCGCAGGTAAAACAACTGCAAGCCGCCCAGCAGGCGTCCGACCGCAAACTCACGCCGGGCGCCGCGCTGGCGCCGGTTCAAAATGCTAATCGGACCGGATTGCCCGATGGATTGAAGACGGGTATCGAAACCCTTTCCGGCCACTCCCTGGACGATGTGAAGGTGCACTACAACTCGCCGCGACCGGCGCAGTTGCAGGCCTTGGCCTATGCGCAAGGCGCGGATATTCATATGGGACCGGGTCAGGAAAAACACCTGCCCCACGAGGCGTGGCATGTGGTGCAGCAGAAACAGGGGCGGGTAAAACCCGGCGTGCGGACACGGGACGACTCCATCAATACCGATCAGGCGCTGGAACACGAAGCGGATCGGATGGGCGCGCAGGCGCTGAGCGCGGCACGCGAAGCACAGGCGCAGCTTGAACCGGGTATGCAATTGCGGCGCAATCCGGCGGACGGGCCGGTGGCGCAATTGAAACCCGTCACCGTCACCGTGACGGGCATCACCCATCTGGTGGCGATGAGCGGCGGTTCGGTCATGGAAGGCCGCGAGTATCTGGAAGTGGGGGAACGCGACGCGCTTTTAATCGACACCGAGGTGAAATACCGTTCCCGGCGCGGGCCCAATCAGAAAATATACGGCGAGTCGGACGAAGAGGGGCCGCAGGTCTATCGCTGGTTCAAGGTGCTGCAAGTGAACGGCAAGCCGGTGCCGGAGAATATCTTTATCCGCGACGAGACCTTCGTGGCGGAGAGCCCGGAGTTGCTGGGCAGGCGTCCCGCGAAACTCGATCCTACTCAGCGCGACCGCGTGACACCGGAAGAAGAACCCTTGTTCGTCATTGCCGGCGAGATCGTCGGCAGGGCGGCCGCGGTCGCGCCCCAGGACGGTGCCATGCGCCGTTTGGTCGAAACCTGGAAGTCGTTCAAAAAGCCCGGTCACGATGTGATGAAGACCTACAAATTGATGCAGGTCTGTTATGCCTTGAGCGTCCATCCGCGCATCGCGGTCTTGCTGAAGGACGAGGCGGGCGTAATAAAAGTCAAAAGGATCGTCGCCATCGTGGCCGGTATCATCGGCCGGCAAATCATCCAGGAGTGGTCTTCCAATCCCAGCGATGACATCGCGAAAAGAGGCGAGGCCTGGACGTTTTTCTGCGACGGGGTGGAGTATTTGTCGAAGCGGCAGGATCAGCTCAATACGTATTTCGCCAATTGTCTGGAACACGACAAAGGGTATGGCCAAACCCATGCGTCGGCTTCCGACTATCTGTTATTCAGCGTCGAATCCAGCGGCGGGGTGGAAGACAGTTTCGTCGATGTGCTGCGCAGGGCCTTGCATGAGCATTCCAATACCAACATCTGGGACGGCGGACAGGCCGGCAGCGGTAAATTGAGCGATCAGCTCACGCGCGCGGTTGAAACCGAAACCATGAAGAGCCGGAAACCCGTCGTGCAAGAAGACATGATGTGGTCGAGGATCGTGACCGCCGTCATCGACGCCAAGAACCCGGTGCAAAAGGAATGGGCCTACGCCGCCATCATCCGGAAAAACGCCGCGACGCTGTTCGAGACGGTGAGGCGGTTGGTTCCTACGACTTTCCCCTTGAGTATGGATAGACTCGAAGACGTGTTGTCTCTATTTGGCTAATCCCGCATTTAGATAAACTCCCTGCTTGTATAGCGAATGCATCCCAGCATGATCGAGCAGCGATCCGTGCGAGAGAAATTATTGCGCGGCCGCGCGCTTGTGCGCGTCGGTTTATGACAGCCGCCGCCGTCCTGTGAAAAAAATATTGACAGCATTTCTGTCGCATAAGCCTCAGCCGCATGATGGATGGATTTTATTGATATCGATTCAGCTAAATGTAGCGAGATGTAGCGAGGGTGCCGCAAGTTGAAGATCGTGTTGAAGGATGAGTGGTAATTGATTGGCCTTGTTATCATTCAGCGTGGAAATGCCATGGGCGGGCTTGCCGGCTAACATAATGTTAGACACAAAAGAGAATTGCGCTCGGGCGTGAGTAGGTGTAGAAAGAATCCACGCAGTTGGTCATACGAAAAAAAATAACAGTCAGCTCATGATGAGTTGACCCACAACAAAGTGCCTTTAGGGAATCCGGCCGGATGGTGGTGGCTGGGTTCACTGTTAGGCGGGCGGCCTTCAAAGGTCTGCCATCGACGACGCCATAACGGGTGTGGTTCTGGAGGGATGCGACATGGAAGCGGGGTTGGCGATGTTTTCCGATGGAGGTGCACCCATCGAGGCGGATAATCAGCGCCATGTTTATCCGAGCCAGGCAATAAAAAAATCACGTCGACGTTCACTTGTTCAAAATGGCGCTTTTCCGGCGCCGATTCCCCGCGCAATCCTTAGATTCGACACTGGCCGATATGCGGTCCCGCGGCCGCATGCGGGCGATGATTCCAGTTTTCCCCTTGGCGGATTTCGCACGGCTACGCCGCGGCTTGAATTTTCTTTCGGACGGAAAATCCCGGTCGTCCGCCACGGCGATTTATTGCGCGGGCATTGCTCGCGGGCTGCGTCGTTAACCAGGCCGACCGTTTCAAGTCGGGATATCATCCGCCGTTGCGGTCGCCCGCGCGCTTGACGCGTCGGGATGAGTAGAAATTTTTCCGTTGTAACCGAAAAGTCACGCGTATAAATAATAATTAGGATTTCGACTGATGATCGACGCCGCTATCAGCCATATTGCAGGTCAATTGAATCAATACTTAAAAAGTATTTTCGAATTGAGCGAGGATGTGGTGGTGATCTCCAATATCTTGGAACAAGATGGCAATGTGGCCTCCCACATCAATAACAAGCTCGTGGTGTTTCTGGTCAACATCGAAAGGGACACCTCGCCGCAACGCCAGCCCAACGGTGTGCCGGGCGGTGAGCGGGCGGTGGTGGGGTTTCCGCCGATCTATCTCAATTTATATCTGATGTTCGCCGGCCACTTCAGCGGCAAGAATTATCCGGAGGCGCTTAAATTCGTCTCGAATACCATCGCCTTTTTTCAGGGGCATCCGGTATTCGATCATCACAATTCACCGGACTTAGATCGACGCATCGACAAGCTGGTGCTGGATATCGAAAACCTGAATTTGAAAGATCTGGGTGCCTTGTGGGGGGCGCTCAGCGGCAAATACCTGCCTTCGGTACTCTACAAGATCCGCATGGTCGCGGTGGACGCGGGTGACGTAAATACCCAGGTGCCGACCCTGAAAACTCCGCAAAATTCGTTCAATCACTAGCCGATAGCCATGGGTGCGTATCTTCCGTTATTCAGCATCGAGGTGGAGCACCGCTTCTTCGCGGCGGGACTCGCTCCGTCATTGACATTCGTGCCGACGCCGGCCTGCGCGCGCCTGATCGATAACGCGAGTCTCCTGAGAAGAGACACCAACAACGGCCTCCGGTTGTTTTATGACAGCGCGCGCGCCGACGGCTTGCGGCTGTATGCCGACGGCGACGAAGCGTGCACGCTGGGTTTCAAGGTCTACGCGCGCGATGCCTTGTTCATGAACTACACCGACCCGCTGACCTATCGGGACGAGGCCATCCTCTATTTCGATAATCGCGCGGCCGGCGCCGTGGGCGGCAGGCTGCGTTTGCACCAGGCGGAACATGTGAACGATCGGGATTTCCAGCCTATCGACGCCGCCCGCGTCGCCGGCCTGCTCGATAAAAAGGATTTGCTGGTCCGGCCGTCGTTTCTGATCGACATCGTATTGGGAGAAGGCGGACTTGGTTTTGCCGACTCCGATGCTCCAGTGGCGCGGAATTATTATCTGAGCTTCGACGCCCGCCGGACTTTTTGGAAATATTGCCTGATGGGTGATGCCGCCCGGAAAAATTTATTCATAACCGATCTCGCCAATCAAGTGGGGTTCGAGGCCGCGGGTGAGGAAATCTTACCCGATCAACGAACCATGATGGTATTCAGGTCCACGTCGCCCATTTCACTGCAAGAACGTTTCGATTATCGGTTCCAGTTGCGGGAACGGGGCACCGGCGCCGGCCGGGTGTTGATCAAACGATTGCCGGTCGCATCGGCGAATCACCTCAATAGGGAAATCATCGATGGGGAAGAGCGGGTAGTTTCGGAAATTTATGTCAACTGCTAGTCACTGAAAGGACGAGATCATGGGACAGATGAAGACGCCTGGCGTTTATATCGTAGAGAAAAACGCTTTTCCGAACTCCGTGGTCGAGGTGGCGACCGCGGTGCCGGCCTTTATCGGTTATACCGAGAAGGCAGACAACAAGGGAAAGGCCTTGGCCAACAAGCCGTGGCGGATCACCTCCATGGCGGAGTTTCATAATTATTTCGGATTTGCCCCGACGCCCTCCTTCGAACTCGGCGTCAAGGACAAGCCCGCGGCCGGCGCGCCGCCCGTCCCCGCGGAGGAAGCGCCGGCGTTTTCCTATGCCGGCAAGGATTACACCCTGACCCACAAAGGCGGCAAATACCTGCTGTATTACAGCATGCTGCTGTTCTTTCAAAACGGCGGCGGGCCTTGCTACGTGGTGTCGGTCGGCAGTTATCAGGACGACATCGCCGCCGACAAGCTGCAACTGGGCATCGAGCTGCTGGTCAAGGAACAGGAACCCACCATGGTGGTGATACCCGACGCGGTATTGCTGGCCCAGCCGGATTGCATCAGCGTGCAGCAGGCGGCCTTGTCCCACTGCGGCGGAAAAATGAAAAACCGGGTGGCGATCCTCGATATCTGGGACGGCGCCAAGGATAGACAGGATCCCGCCGGCGATCCCATCGAGAAATTCCGCGACGCCTTGGGAATAAATTTTCTCAATTACGCCGCGGCCTATTATCCCTGGGTGAACACCACCATCGTCCAGGACAAGGACCTGAGCTACGAAAACATCTCCAACAAGGACGTGCTGCAACAGGCGTTGCGGGACGAGCTGCATTTGCCGGACCAGGCC
The DNA here is from genome assembly GCA_963729605.1 of uncultured Gammaproteobacteria bacterium. Taxonomy (GTDB): domain Bacteria; phylum Pseudomonadota; class Gammaproteobacteria; order DRLM01; family DRLM01; genus CAKKSB01. The sequence goes on from CAVSNY010000007.1 coordinate 1,302,991, forward strand.
GATCCCACCGCGTCGGCCAAGGTCAAGCAGCAAATCGACGCGATCAACAACATCACCAGCGATTGGCAAGGGGTGAAGCCGGAAGAGGTCGATACCAATAAACTGCTGTTGAACAAGACCCTGGTCGTCATGAGTCCGTTGTTCGGCACCGTGTTGACGGAGATCAAGAACAAGCTCAACCTGCTGCCGCCCAGCGGCGCCATGGCCGGCGTGTACACCATGGTGGATAACGCCCGCGGGGTGTGGAAGGCGCCGGCCAACGTCAGTCTCAACGCGGTGGTGTCGCCGGCGGTGAACATCACCCACGACGAGCAGGAAGACCTCAACGTCACCACCCAGGGCAAATCGATCAACGCCATCCGCGCCTTCATCGGCGAAGGCACTTTGATTTGGGGCGCGCGGACCTTGGACGGCAACAGCCTCGATTGGCGTTACGTCAACGTGCGGCGGACCATGATCATGCTGGAAGAGTCGATCCGGCTCGCCACCAAGGCCTATGTGTTCGAGCCCAACACCGCCAACACCTGGGTCACCATCAAGAGCATGATCCGCAATTTCCTGACCGGCATCTGGAAACGCGGCGGCCTGGCCGGCGCCTCGCCGGACGACGCCTTCAGCGTGCACGTCGGCCTGGGCGAGACCATGACCCCGGAGGATATTCTTGAAGGCATTTTGCGCGTCACGGTGCTGGTGGCGATTTCGCGCCCCGCGGAATTCATCGAGATCACCTTCCAACAGCAGATGCAGAAATCTTGAGCGCGATTTTTAATAACGATGGACAGATAAAGGAGGAGCGTTATGGCAGATGACGGATCAGCACAATCTACGGCCATCTGGCCGATACCGAAGTTTCATTTTCAGGTGAAATGGGACGCGCAAGTGATGTCGTTCCAGGAGGTGTCCGGCCTCGACGTCGAGTCGCAACCCATCGAGTATCGCCACGGCGACAGCCCGGAATTTTCGGTGATCAAGATGCCCGGCATCAAAAAGACCGGCAACGTCACCATGAAGAAGGGCGTGTTCAAGACGGATAATAAATTCTGGGACTGGTTCAACCAGATCAAGATGAACACCATCAAGCGCGTGCCGGTCACCATCAGTCTGCTCGACGAAACCGGCGCGCCGACCATGGTGTGGACGCTGGCCAACGCCTGGCCCACCAAGATCACCGGCACCGATCTCAAGTCGGACGGCAACGAAGTGGCGGTCGAATCCATCGAGATCGCCCATGAAGGACTCACCATCGCCAACGGCTGATGGGGGGAGGGGGGTATGGAGTGGCGGGTCTAGGCCCGTCACTCCTACTTTATAAAGGACTATTCTCAGCGCGGCGGGTTTGAGCATGTCGTCCATTTTTACCACCGACGATTATCCACCTTCTTCCTTTTATTTTAAGGTGGTGTTCGCGGCGACACTGGGTATGACCGACACCTCGTTTCAAAAGGTGAGCGGCATCGGTTCGCAGATCGAGACCGAGGAAGTGGTCGAGGGCGGCGAAAACCGCTACGTCCATCAACTGCCGACCAAGGTCAAACACCCCAAGCTGGTGTTGGAGCGCGGCATCGCCGCCATCACCTCGCCGCTGGTGATCTGGTGCCGCTCGGTGCTGGAGGCCGATTTCATCGCGCCCATCGTGCCGATGCCGATCAGCGTGTTTCTCTTGAATGAAAATAAAATCCCGATCCGGGCCTGGACCTTCGCCAACGCCTATCCGGTGAATTGGGAAGTGGACAACTTCGCGTCCACCAAAAACGAAGTGGCCATCGAGAAGATCGAATTGAATTACAACTATTCCAACAGGTTGATTTAAACCATGCCGATAGAAGTTCGCGAACTGGTGATTCGTTCCACCGTGCAGCAAGAAGGCGGCGGCGACACCTGCGGCCGCGAGGAAGGCGATGCCGCGCGCGATAATCAGGAACTGAAGGAAGACATACTCGCGGAATGCCGCAGGCTGATCTTGGAATTGCTGGCGGAAAGGCGGGAGCGTTAAATGGCGGGACTCAGCACCGGCCTCAAAAAGAAGTTGAGCATTTCGCCGTGCACCGTCGACAAAAGCGGCACGGTCACCGTCGAAAGCGGCGCCTTCGAGGTAATGCTCAATCCGTCGTCGTACAGCCATGAGCATTCGATCTGCTACAACCAGAAGAAGACCTTCGGTCAATTGGGTTCCGACAGCAAGTTCAGCGGCGTCAATGCGGAGAAGGTGAATTTCGAGATCGTCATCGACGGCACCGGCGTGGTGAATCTGCCGATACCGGGCATCGGTTCGCCCGACGTCAAGACCCAGATCAAACAGCTCAACGACATCGTGTATAAATACGACGGCAACGACCACCAGCCCCAGCACGTGCGGCTGTTGTGGGGCAGCCTGATCTTCTTCGGCCGGCTGACCTCGATGTCGGTGTCGTACACCTTGTTCAAACCCAGCGGCGAGCCGCTGCGCGCCAAGGTCAAGCTGGCCTTCACCGGTTTCATGAGCAAGGAAGAGGAGGCTCTCAAGGCCAACCGCTCGTCGCCGGACCTCACTCATCTGGTGGAGGTCAAGGCCGGCGATACCCTGCCGTTGCTGTGTCACCGCATCTATAAAGACAGCTCCTATTATCTGGAGGTGGCGAGGGCCAACAACCTCACCAACTTCCGCGACATCAAGCCTGGCGTCAAACTCCATTTTCCACCGTTGAGATAAGCCATGGCCAGTTCACCCAGAGACGCGGTCGGCAGCGTCGTCAAGCTGACGATTTCCAGCAACGGTACGCCCTTGGACGAGACCATCCAGATCATTTCGGTGTCGGTCAGCAAGGCGATCAATAAAATTCCCAGCGCGCGGCTGGTGATCCTCGACGGCGACATGCCGACGCAGACCTTTCCGGTGAGCGACGCCGACACCTTCAAACCGGGCAGCGCCATCACCATCAGCGCCGGTTACGACCAGGATGCCGAGACGATCTTCGACGGCGTGGTGATCGGCCACGGCATCGAGATCAGCGGCAATAATTATTCGCGTCTGGTCATCGACTGCCGCGACAAGGCGGTGGCCATGACCATCGGCCGTAAGAACGCCAACTACGTCGATCAAAACGACAGCGACATCATCGGCACCCTGATCGGCAACTACGGCGGCCTGTCCGCCGACGTCGGCGCCACCGCCACTCAACACAAGGAATTGGTGCAGTACTACTGCACCGACTGGGACTTCATGCTCGCGCGCGCCGAGGCCAGCGGCCTGCTGGTGAACGTCGACGCCGGCAAGCTGACGGTCAAGGCGCCGGATGCCAGCGCCTCGCCCGAATTGAAGGTGAGTTACGGCGACGACCTCATGGAGTTCCACGCCGACATGGACGCGCGCACCCAGTTACGCCAAGTCACCGGCCTCGCCTGGGACCCCGAGACCCAGGCGGTGGTGGAAGAGCAGGTCTCGCCGCAGACTTTGAACAGCCAGGGCGACCTCGCGGCGGCGACCTCGCCGCAGGTGATCGGTCTTGCATCGTACCGGCTGCAGACCGCGGTGCCGCTGGAGCAGACCGCACTCAAGGACTGGGCCACCGGCCGGCAAGTGAAGGCGGGCCTGTCGCGCATCCGCGGCGAGATGAAATTCCAGGGCAGCGCCAAGGCCAAGCCGGGCGGCCTGATCGAACTCGACGGCGTCGGCACGCGCTTCAGCGGCAAGGTGTTCGTGAGCGCGGTGCGCCACGACATCGTCAACGGCAACTGGACTACCGAGGTCGCGTTCGGCATGTCGCCCGACTGGTTCGCCGAGCGCCGCGACCTCACCGCGCCGCCCGCCGCCGGGCTGTTGCCGGGGGTCGAGGGGCTGCAGATCGGCGTGGTCATGAAGCTCGACGCCGATCCCGAGGGCGAATTCAAGGTGCAGGTATCGGTGCCGCTGATGCAGGCCGCGACCGACGGCGTGTGGGCGCGGCTCGCGAAGTTCTATGCCTCCAACGGCTTCGGCGCGTTCTTCATTCCCGAGATCGGCGACGAGGTGGTGCTGGGTTACTCTCAACAACGATCCGTCGCTATCCGGTGATCCTCGGCAGCCTCTACAGCAGCAAGCACAAGCCGCCGTACCCGCTCACCGCCGACAATTTCACCAAGGCGCTGGTGACCCGGAGCAAGCTCAAGATCGAGTTCGACGACGACAAGAAAGTAGTGACCATCGTCACGCCCGGCGCCAACACTGTCGTGATCAGCGACGACGACAAGTCAATCCTGCTGCAAGGACCAGAACAACAACACGGTGAAGCTCAGCGCCGACGGCATCGTCCTCACCAGCCCCAAGGACATCAAACTCACCGCGCAGGGCCAGGTCAGCATCACCGCCACCGGCAACGCCTCCATCACGTCGCAGGCGGACGTGAAGATCGAGGGACTCAACATCAACAGCAACGCCAACGTCGGTTTCGTCGCCAAGGGCAGCGCCAGCGCCGAGCTGTCCGCCTCGGGGCAGACCACGGTCAAAGGCGCGATGGTCATGATCAATTAACCAAACGATTACCTTCAAGGAGGACACCATGCCGCCCGCGGCGCGAATTACCGACATGCACACCTGCCCCATGCAGACCCCCGCGTTTCCGCCGCCCATCCCCCACGTCGGCGGACCGGTCATCGGCCCCGGCGTGCCCACCGTGCTGATCGGCAAGTTGCCTGCGTCGGTGGTGGGCGACAATGCGGTCTGCGTCGGTCCGCCGGACGCGATCGTCAAAGGTTCGGCGACGGTGATGATCAGCAGCCGACCCGCGGCGCGTTTGGGCGACACCACCGCCCACGGCGGCAGCGTCGTGCTGGGTTGTCCCACGGTGATGATCGGCGGCTAGGACGGCGGGCATGAGCATCGACAAATCCTTTCTCGGCACCGGCTGGGGCTTCCCTCCCGAATTCAATCTGCGCACCCGCGAGGTGAAGATGGTTTCGGAAGAGGACGACATCCGCGACAGCCTGCGGATCCTGTTCTCGACGACCCCGGGCGAACGCCTGATGCAGCCGACCTACGGTTGCGGTTTGAAGACCCTGGTATTCGAGCAGTTCAGTGAAACCACGATCACCGAAATAAAGGACATGGTGGAACGGGCGGTGTTGTTCTTCGAACATCGCATCACCTTGAACGGTGTCGATGTCGAGGCCGAGGGTATTTATGAAGGCGTGATCAAGATCCTGTTGACCTATACCGTCAGGACCACCAACAGCCGCAGCAATATGGTTTATCCCTTTTATTTCCTGGAGGGGACCAATGTCAGGCAGTGAAACACCGCCAGGGATCCAGGTCGCGCCAAGCCGTTCCGCATTTTCTCGGCGGCGGCGGGTGCGTGCTGAATTTAATTGCTTGTTGAATGAACCGCCGTTGTTTCCGGCGATGTGCGGGCACACTCATGGCTGATTGGACACGGTTGCCGATAACCGACGGCACGGCCCAAAGCGACCGCTTTCCGGCCGCCTTGCGCGAAGGGTATTTCAACGTGGACGAAATGCGCTACGAAGAGCTGCTCGCCATGAGTGCGGAGTTCGCGTCCACCTTGCGTTTTTATAATCTCCAAAACGAGCCGGACGGTGATTGGGCGGAACTGTTCGCCAATGATGAAGCGGTGATCATGGCCCAGATACTGGCCACCGACTTGAAACAAGAAGAAGCGGCGTTTTTGCACCTGTTGGAGAAGGATGACGCGGATCAGGCGCGGGTCTTTATTTTACAATGGGCTTCCCGCGTCAATGAGTGGTACAAACGGCTGAATGTCTCGGGCCAGCGCAGCGGAACCGCCTTGAGCTGGAAGCTTGCCGAGTTGATAAAGGTCAGGCTGGCCGCCGATCTGCGCAATATCGTCGGACACCTCGAGCTACGGCCGATAACCTTGGCCGGATCGACGTCGGGTCTTTCAAGCGAGTTCGATGCTATTTGGTCGTTGGCCGAGCGTGGTTTTGATTCGCTTGAGCACCCCGCCGGCCTCCTGCATGTAAAAGAGTCAAGCGAGCGCAAAGGCGTGCTGCGTTCCGGTTTCTATGCTTTTTATAACGCCGTTTCCTACCTCAAACGCATCACGCCGGCTTACTTTGAAGAGAGCCTGCACAGTCAGGCCCACGGCCCCGCGATCGGCTTGTTCCTGGCCTTTTTAAAGCTCTACCGGAAAATTCAGGACAACACCAATCGTTTCACGCAACGGCATTTGGATTTTTATTATTACGATTTTTTACAGTTCAAACCGCGTCCGCCGGTGGCGGACAGTGTCTACCTGGTGTTTGAATCGGTGCCGGCCGCCAAGGATATCCCCATTCCCAAGCACACGGCGTTTTCCGCGGGCAAAGGCGATGCGCAAAAGGTGTTGACCTATGGCGCTGATGCCGCCATGACGGTGAACGATGCCCAGGTCGGCTCTTTATGCACGCTCCATTTGGAGCGGGATGAATTGTTGTCGCCGGAAAAAGAACTGGCTTACATCACCCATGTCAGGACCCATCAGCTCGCCCCGGCCGGACAGGACGGCGCCGACTTACCCGCGGTGCCGCTGTTCGGCGCGGCCAAAAAGGAGGCGCGCCGCAGCAGCGCCCTGGGCGCCCGGGTCGGATTCGCCGCGGCAAGTCCGGCCTTGCTGCTGCTGGAAGGCGAACGCGAGATCGAGATCACCCTGTGTTACGCGGATCCGCCCGATATCGATGAGGTGTCAGGCAAGGGCTTGCTGGCCTCGTTGAGCGAGGCCAACACCGAGGAGAGATTTTTCTCTCTCTTCGGCAAGCTGATGACGCGTTATCTGCTGTTGCACCGGGACTGGCTGAGCGAGGAGCACAAGAAATACATCCTGGATAAGGCCCGCAAACGTGTCTCCGAGGTCTCTCTGGGAGTGATCGGCGGGTTGCTTGAGCGCGGCCGCCAGGATTTTTTCTACAAGCTGTTTAGAAACGCCTTTCATATCAGTCTTACCGCGGAAACCGGCTGGCTCACGGTCGCCAATTACGCGGTGATCCCTTTTGGCGAGGGTGACCCGCTGAAACGCAATGGCCTGAAAGTCGCGCTGAGCTTGGGGCCGGAGGTGGCGCCCATCGTTCCTTATGCGGCGGCCCTTCATGGCGGCGATTGGGACACGCGGTTGCCGATGATCCAGTTTTTGGTGAATAGCCAGGCGGATTATTATCCTTATTCCATACTGCGCGATTTGATCCTGAAGGAGATCGTGATCGAGGCCAGGGTCAAAGGCATCAAGAATATCGTGGCTTACAATAATCATGGTCAGATCGACCCCACCGCGCCGTGGAATCCATTCGGTCCGCTGCCGGGCGATCATTCCTATTTCATCATCGGCAGTCATGAAGCGGCCAAAAAACAGCTTACCGCCTTGGATGTCAATATCGAGTGGGGCGAACTGCCGAAGTCGGCGGGCGGTTTTGAGGCATATTATAAAGAGTACGGTGACTCTTATAATAACCAGGCCTTCAAGGTGACCATGTCGGTGTTCCGCGACGGGGTATGGCAGCCGGCCAAGAGCGATATCAATAACACGGCGTCGCTATTCGACGCCACGGCGGACGGCGATGGGCTGAGCGGTGAAAAGACGCTCAAAGTCGGTGTCCTGCATCATTTCAAGACCGTCAGTCCGGCGCTGGCGCCGGAGGCCTATCGTTACGACATGAAGGCCAGGAACGGTTTTTTCAGGTTTACCTTCCTGGGATCGGATGGCGCGTTCGGCCACAAGATTTACCCTTTGCTGTTGACCAAGGCTTTGTCGGTCAATGTCAATGCGAAGCTCAAAAAGCTCAAGCCTATCCCCAACCCACCCTACACCCCGCTCATCAACCGGATGACCTTGGATTACACGGCCAAAAGCGTCATTGAGTGTGCTACCGGCAGGCATGAAGGCGGAGATGCCCTGCGCGAGAAATTATTTCACATCCATCCTTTCGGCATGGAAGAGATATCTTTCGCCGGGAAAGACAAATTTCATTATTTGCTGCCTCGTCATCTCGACTACGGCAATTTATTCATCGGTATCGTCGCGCGCCGTTTGGGCGGGATGCTCACCTTGTTTTTTCACATGGCCGCCGATTCCACCCAAGACGCCGCGGGTGACCGGCCGGCGATCAACTGGTATTACCTGGCGTCGAATCGCTGGCAGCCTTTGGAAAAGGCCAGGGTGATTTCCGATACGACGCTGGGATTTTTGTCGTCGGGCATCGTCACGCTCGACATACCCGAAGCGATCAATCGCGACAATACCATCATGCCGAACGACCGCTATTGGCTGAGGGTCTGCGCCGATAAGAATCTGCAATCCTTCAGCGGCTTGTATACGGTGCGCGCGCAGGCGGTGAAAGTCAGCCGGCTCGCGCAGCGTGATTCCGCGCAATTTCCGGAAAATGCGGTGCCGGCGGGGAGCATCCGGCAAGCCGTGGTTGCCCTGCCCGGCTTGGCAAAGCTGCTGCAGCTGGACGGTTCATTCGGCGGGCGGCCGCAAGAAACCCCGGCGCAACTCAAGACCCGGATCAGCGAGCGGCTGCGTCACAAAAACCGGGCGTGCACGCCCTGGGATTATGAGCGGCTGGTGTTGGAACGCTTTCCCAATCTTTACAAAGTCAAGTGTTTCGCCAACAGTGTCAGCAGCGAGGTGGATAAGCCGCAGCCCGGCCACGTCATGATCGTGGTCGTGCCTCATTTGCGGATCACGGGCGCGGCGCAGGATTTCATGCCCATGGTGAATTCGGTGGAGCTGTATCAGATCCGCGAATATCTGCAAGGGTTGGCGCCGCCCTTCGTTAATATCGCCGTGCGTAATCCGCTGTACGAACGTATACAAGTAAGGTGCACGGTCAAATTCAGCCGGGATGCCCAAGCCGGTTATGACGTGAAACGGTTGAATCAGGCCATCATCGATTACATCTCGCCCTGGCATACGACCGGCTATCAGACGACGTTCGGCTGGATTATCCGGCGCGAAGACATCGAATCCTATGTCCGCGGATTGGAGTACGTGGGCTTCGTCACCAATTTCTCCATGCTGCATATCGTCAAGGATGACGCAGGCCGCTACAACTTGGCCGATACCGCGCGAATCGAAACGGCGGTGTCGCGTCCGACTCAACAGCAGTCCGGTCATTTCGAACAGATCCGCCCGCGCTATCCATGGAGCCTGGCCATCCCCGTCATGGATCACTACATTGAAACCATGCCCATTATGCGCAGTATCGCCGCCGAACCGACCGGTATCGAGGAGCTAGAAGTGGGAAACACCTTCATAATAAACGCAGAACGCAACCATGGCTAAACGTAATCGCGATACGCTCAAGCATTTTTTCAGCAAGGGTTCGTTGCCTTCCGAAGATCAATTCCATGACTTGATCGATTCGGCGGTGAACCAGATCGATGAAGGTTTCGACAAATCGCCGGACCACGGCCTGGAAATCACACCATTGGGCAGCCGTGACGGCTTGATCAGTTTTTTCAGAAACCAGGATCCCGAAAAACCGATCTGGTCGATAAATTACGGCGGGACCAACGATGGCCTGATTTTTAATAATCAGGCCAATAAAACCGCACCGCTGACCTTGGGTTCCGACGGCAAAGTCGGCATCGATAACCGGCTGCCGAAATGGAGTCTCGATGTAAACGGCGTGGTCGCCGCCAAGGGACGGATAGGCGTCTACAAACAAGGCCTGGTTCCGGCCGACGGCAAGTGGCATGACCTTACCGATGAACTCAGCGGCGTGCATGCGTTCGAGATCATCGCCGGAGCGGGTAAGAAAAAAACCGGACGTTATGCGCTAATTCACGCCTTCGCCTTGAACTGCTTCAATCCGCTGGGCTGGTTTTTCAATTTTCTCAACCGGAAAAAGGCCATCGATTGCCGGCAGGCTTATTATCGTTCCATGAGTGACAAATTAAAATTGCGTTGGCGCGGCGATAATAAAAAATATTACTTGCAAGTGAAATCGAATAGCGATTACGGCGATGATGTGCAAATCCGCTACTACCTTACCCAGCTCTGGTTCGACGAGGACATGTCAGAGTCCTGGCAGGATGTAGGAAGAAAATGAAGTGTCATTAGCGGTGATGAAGGGATTATTCCAGAGATGATGTAGCGGTCTTATAAAATTCGGGAATAGCCATGGCTGAAAGTTTGACAATAGATAAAAAAGATCGTCGCGACGACGACATCCATTTTGCGGCGCTCAAAAAGGATGGAATAAAATACATTCAGCAATTGTCAGGAAAGAACTGGACGGACTATAACATCCATGATCCTGGCGTCACGATACTCGAGCAGCTTTGTTATGCCCTCACCGATTTGGCATATCGCGCTGATTTTAGCGTTGAAGACCATCTTAGCGATGAGAAAGGCCGGATTGATTGTGCTCGGCAGGCGCTTTACCCGCCGGAGAAAATATTGTCGGCCAGGCCGACGACCATCAGCGACTATCGTAAAGTTATTTTCGATACCGTGCGTGAGTTGGATAACGTATGGTTGATTCCTCTTCAAGATCCAGACTGCAACGGCCTATATCGAGTCATGTTGAGGATTAAAGAGGAAGTCGCCGCGGAAAACGTCAAAGACGTAATTGACAAAGTACGTATGGTCTATGAAAAAAATAGAAACTTATGCGAAGACATAGACGATATTATTCTTGTTAAAGACGTGACTTGTGAATTGCATGCCCAGATCGAAATTAACGATGTAGATGCGGCGGCTGATATTCTGGCCAGAATATATTACGAAGTCGCCAAACACATTACAGCGGGGATGCGTTTCCATCCGTATGAAAATCTTCTGAGATCGGGAGTAAGTCTTGATGAGATATTGGAAGGCCCTTTCTGTCGCCATGGCTACATTAAAGAGAACGAATTGGGCGATGTCACGCAAGATATTCTGATCAGCGACCTATTCTCTATCATCAAAGCGATAGAGGGCGTTGACCGGATTAAAAGTCTTTATGTAGAGCAGGATGGAAAAATATATGATTCTAGCTTGCGCAGCCCAGGGCCTGACACCGCATTGCGGCTTCATATTCCGAATAACAAGGAAGATATCAATATATCGGTCTTTAAAGATGGTCGGCTGGTGCCAGTCTCCATTAAAGAATTCAGGGCGCGTTATGATGAAATAAATTTTTCCCGGCAGACGCGCATTCATTCTCTCGAGGATGTGTCTTCGCTTTATCCGCCACCTCATGGGCAATATCGCGACTTGCGTGCTTATTCAAGCATGCAGAACGATTTTCCGGCGATCTATGGCATAAATCGTTATGGCGTGCCGACGTCGGATTCGTTGGAAAGTAAAGCGCGTTCCCGCCAATTGAAATCTTATCTTGTTATGTTCGAACAATTTCTGGTTAATCATGGAGCCTGCCTCCATGAACTACGAGATTTGTTTTCAACGGAAATAGGTTCAGTTAGCACTTATGCTTATGATGTCCTGAGGAGCGAGCAGATCGGGGATTTGGATGCGGTTTATCCAGAAAACGCGGCCGCATTGATCAATGAAGTTCTGAAAAAATACGATAATTACGTGGATAGGAAAGGACGTCTTCTTGATTATCTCTTGGCCTTGTATGGCGAGTCTTTTTCTCAGCAGGCCATTACTCACTTCAACTATTACTATACCTCTTCTGAGTTGAAGAAGGAGATCATAAGAAATAAAGCCGAATTCTTAATACAGATTCTAGAATTGGGAAAGGAAAAAGCCGCCGCGTTTAATTATCATCATTTTTCCTGCAACCAATCGAATATGGCTGGTCTGCAGCGGAAGCTCTGTATTATGCTGGGTTTTAAACGGCGAAAAAATATTTCACTTACCATGGGCATGGTCAGGCGCGGATTGAAATTAATTCCCGATGAAGAATCAAAACAATTTAATGAAGTCAATTGGAATATCAAATTCACTGACATGGATGACATCGATAAATATATAAGAAAAAATTTTGAGTATGTGAGTCCAACTGAGAAGGAAGGGAAAGTCGACTATAAAAAGACACGGAAATATCTTTGTAATATTTCATTTTTTAAAAACCATGTCGTAAATGAATCTTTGTTAACCGATGGAATATATCTAGACACCTATAAAGTTGCACAATTGACGTCAGATGGCGGATATCAGCTAGTTTTCCAACCAAGACAAAGCAAGGATGTATGGTATTTAGGGACGTATCGGGATCAATACAATGCGGCAGATGCAGCGAACGCCTTGCAAAAATTCTTAATACAGCTAAATAGAGAAAGCGAAGGATTGTATCTTGTTGAACATATATTATTGAGGCCCGGTTTTAAAAAAAATCACGATGACTTAAATTTAAACGATGACGAAAATTTCTATTCCTTTAGGCTTAGCATCCTATTTCCTTCTTGGAGCGCGCGGTGCCAAAACCATGATTTTCGATTTCTGTCCGAGGAAATGATACGTAAGGAATGTCCCGCCCATCTTTCCCCTGATATTTATTGGCTGAATTTTTTTGAATTTACTCATTTTGAACATCTTTATAGACAATGGCTGAAACTAAAATGCGGTCATCGTCGTAATGGAAGCGACCTCGATATGGCGTCTAAAAAACTTATCCAATTTTTATTAAATCACCGGGTTGCCAAGTGAAATTTTATGTTTCCCAGCATAAAAAATAGGCATGTAATAGAAAAGACGGCGTTCGAAGTGGCTTATGGCAGCGAAGAGGATGCATTCGCTCAGCATGCGGCTTTAGATGAACTGGTTAAGCGGCGTTTGATAAAGACTGTCGAACAGGTTTTCGACGAAGTCTCCGATTCGACGAATGTAATACAACTGGGGAGTCTGGAGATAGATCTTGGAATTGTAAATTACGCATCTTATGCGGATGAGATGGATGAGCGTCTCAGGGAAAGGCTGCGGGAATTATTCCGGAAAAAAATGCGGGTGGAACAAGTAGGCAACTCGCAGACTATCGGTATCCTAAGTGAGGAAAAATCCGATCTAGTTAAGATGAAGTATTACCTTATTAAGGGTTGTCTTCCATGGAATGCCGAAGCTCTTGATGGTCAGGTGCACGTCGGCCTTCTGGAGCGAATTCTTAAAAACAGTGCGAAAGATTTTTTAGTATTCCTTAAAAAGACGGAATGCCGGGATATCATTATCAGCCGCTTAGTTCAGCAATTCCCCGGAAAATTCATGAAAGAATTGTTTGGCCTTATTACAAACCATCAAGAACCCGACCTTGCTGAATTAGTAGTGCATCTTCAGCGCATTCTCGTCAATTCTACAGTGTTTAAAAATATGGAGAAGGAAAAAATATCTAATTTTTTCTGGGAAAAGCTATTTGATGCGTTGCTGAGAAAACATTCGTCAGTTAATTCCGATGGAATCCTGGCCGGCATTATAAAAGCGATTGAATTGATTTCTTATAAAACAGGGGAGAAGTTTTATCGAGTGTTGATGAATGAGATTTTTATATTCATGGAAAATACAGGGCGAAAAAACAATCTTGATTATATTCGTAAACGATTATCAAGCGCGCCTGATGTCGCAGAAACGAGTTCTCATTCTAATATTGTTTCAGAAATAGCCCAAAATAATTTGATGAATATCAATGAAGAAATAGCGGTAAAAAATAATGAATATAATAAATTCCTGCCGAGTATCTCATTTAAAAAGCAGCCGATTAATTATTACGGGGAAGGGTGCAACCAAAATAAATTTATATTAATATCTGACGCCAATAAGTTTAATAATATTCCATATATCGGTCAGTCCATACAAGGATTTCCAAGTCATAGAATATTAAAAAATTGTAAAAAAAATGACGAGGAATTTTTTGAAGAATCAACCCTCTCTGAAAATTCGGCTGCATGGAATCCTAGTATATTTTCATGGAGGAAAGAAGAATTTTATAGTTTATCTAAATCACTCCTCGAATCGGAAAATAAAATAGCGGAGAATAATAAAGGTCAAGAATTAAACGACGAAGATATTCTGAGAGCTTGTGAAATTTATGAATATATACTCCAGAGATTATTTTCAATAAAGGTCGATAATACACATTTAAAATGTTTTGCGTCATTGATTGATGAGCTTGCCAAAATTTCGGCGGCGCACGTTTTAAAATTGTATAGAGAATTTCAAGTAGAAAAACCATCGGCATCGCAATTGGAGTGCCGGCTTTCTTCTCAAGATTTGCGTCGTCTTATAGAAGTCTTTGTTGATCTTGGCCAACAGCAGGATATAAAAGCATCCTCTGCGTTGTTGTATAACATAAATTATTATGCGGATAAGACGATTGATGTTAACAGATTTTACGCAAAAATTATTGAGAGAATTTCACGAAATGTGTCTATAGATTTCGATGAAATAATTTGTGAAAAATCTTTTTTAAATAAAGAAGAATATATATTCATTACTCAGGATCATGTTTTAAATAATCATGATATTTCAAAAATATCTAATGTAGGTGATGAATCGAAAAATAATCAAAATTTAATTGATGATCTGGATTTACTATTTACAGCCGACGATATGCGATCGGCGATCAGGTTCTTCATTGTAAGCGCAGGCTATGAAGGGTCTTCATCTTATTCGTTTATATCTAAGATTGAGCATTACTCAGCCCTTGTCATTAATAAAAAGAAATATTATGGAAGAATATTAGAGTGTGTACTTTTAAAAAAGTATATTAATTTTAAAAAAATACTTGAATTTTCTTCTGAGAAAATCAATTTAAATTTCGACGATAAAAAACATGATTTTTGCGCATTGAGTCATAATTTTTATTATAAATATGCTCAGGCCGTGTCATTGCTTGGAGTGTCTCCCCAAGGCAAAATCGTGCCGTTAGAAAACCAGTCTTCAGGTGATCAATATTTAATCGGATCTAATGCTTTTACGCCAGAATGGCGTTCAATGGATCGCCCTACAAAGAAGGGTTCTATTGACGAGATCACTAAAAAAAATATTCGTGGTAATTTTGATAAATCCAAAAAAAATATAAAAAAAACAATAAAAATATATTATGGAAACAAATCCAAACCAATAAAATTAGAGGGGTACTTGGATGGGGTCGGCGTCGATACGTTGCAAGTGATAATGCATCGTGCCCCACCATCCTTGAACTTATCGAATTATAAGTTTTTTCAAAAAAAGTCGAGTATAGATAGACATTTTTATAATAGTGATGGTGGTAATCAGATTCAGCTCATATTTTCTCAAGCCGGCTACAGTAAATATTTAGAGTTGACGCATCGTTATTATAAGTTTTTTGAAAATGACAGGGAATTCTTTATAGAAGGTCGCTTGATCACAGATAAATTTTATAAGGGAGGTGATGGAGATATCAACACGATTCATTTAAAAAAGCGAGTTAATGAACGCTTGTCTGTCCAGCCTGTTAATAAATGTATATTAAATTATTTTTTAAAAGTACGAAATTCTAAAATCGGTGTTATAAAAAATGCATATGAGTTTCTTAGCCTGTTCCCCGTCCATAAAAAAACTATCCTAAATAAACTTGTTGATAACAAATCAAACCAGAGTATTGCCGAAACATCAGGTTTGATCGCTTTGAGTCGGAAGTACATTAGTGGCGGTTTTCCAGAAGATTTATCAGAAATCGTCGTTTGCACGCCATCAAGTATAAATTATGACACAAAGAAACATCGCCTTGCATGGCCAAAACTATTCTTAGTCGAAAATATTATTTCTACTTGCTGGTATGTCGGAAATGATGATGGCATAGTTTTCGAATTTGAAGATATAACTAGTGATGAAATATTTACGGCAATTAAAGGTCCTGAAGTTAGTTATTTGATAGAAAATAAATTTGGTATTTATTCCACGCAAGATAAATTGTCAGAGTCACTTTTTCGGGAGTCATTTGAGGTTTCTGAACCATCGGTAGCGCATGGAGAGAATGCGATATTTTCAGCGCTACCCAATAATGATTTTTCCGGAGTGTCCATCCTTTTAACCGATATTGATAATGATACGTCTGACAAGTTTGGTGGCGCATCTATTGTTGCTTCTGCTCATTATTTAAAAGATGCATCTAAGATAAAATATGAAAATATCGATCGGGAATCCAAAAATGGACCGGATTACGTTTTTAATAATAGATTAAATATAGAATTTCATCGTCATGTCGAGAGCGATTCAGCGTTCGTTGAAAAAAACATGCCGGGTATGTGTAATGTGATATGGCGGATTAATAAAAAAATCGACGATGGGAAAAGCGTTTCTGCATATCTTGTAGATCTTTATGAAGTCATATCAGATAAAAAACCAGTTACGATTCCCTTTGATAGTCTGTCATATTGTTTCTATAAAATTAGAAACAAATGTCTTTCGAGTATGGATAATGTTATTTTTTCATTGGGTAATAGAAAAATTAATTTTGAATTTTCATCCAAAAAAATTGATGTGAAAATCAATGATTATTCAAATAATAAAAATTCGGTATCTGAAGTAAAAATAAATGAAATATTTCAGTATATTTTTCCTGTCCATGCCAAAAATAATTATTTTGATTTGAATTATACTCCGCGGAATGTCGATAGTGAGATGTGGGAGGAAGCGGAAACTATTTGTGATAAATTCTCATCAATTATTAAAAAATCCGTCGAATCAAGCGCGGAATTTAATGAAGACGCAACCCCTGGCCAACTGATCCGCGTAATGGATTATATCTTGTCCACTCAGTCGAGGCGGCTTTTTAAGACGTTGCCGCCACGGCTGAGAAATAGGCGTATTTGCGAAAGACTAATTGAAGTGTTGCCCGAACGACAGTTGACGAGAATTCTTCTGTTGTTAAAAGCTGAAGAATATCGCCATGTTCAGCTCAGTGCGGATATGATTGTTCAGGCCTGTTATGGTTATAGGCCGGGCATTAAATTTCCCCAATTAAATTCTTTGAAATGGCGCTTTATATTTTGTTATTTATTCGAGGAAAGTAGATCCTTTGATGAAGAATTGTTTGTGGTTGGCTTAACCGACTATTTGTCTAAAAAAATAAGTTATGAATCGAATGAGAAATTTCGCTCAGGGCTTTGTCAACGCTTGGCGATGAATATTTTGCCATCCACTCGTGATCTAAGTTTGAGATTTATTAAAATATTGAGCGCTACGGTTCAGCCGGTAAATGATTTTTCTGAGAATTTTGACGTCTCTCGGTCCGTTATTTTGCCAAATAAAAAAAATAAACCATTATTCCAATCTTCTGAGCAGATATATATCGCCAATGCCGGACAGGTGTTGGTTGCACCTTATCTCACCAGATTGTTCCGCATTCTCAATCTTATGGATCAATCCGTTTTCAGGGATCGAATAGCAGCCGAGCGTGCTGTTCATTTATTGCAATTTATGGTGAATGAACGTGTTGATGCCCCAGAACATCAGCTTGTTCTTAACAAAATACTATGCGGCATCGATCCTGGATTGCCCATAAAAAAAGAAATTCAAATTTACGACCATGAAATAGAGTTGGTGGAAAGTCTTTTGCAGGCGGTGATAAAAGCGTGGAGTGGTATTGGGAACACGTCGATTTCTGGTCTGCGCGAAATATTCTTTCAGCGGCAGGGTAGGTTGTATCTAAAGGGCGATGCCTGGCAGTTGCAGGTTGAGAAGAAATCATTTGACATGCTTTTAGACAAGATTCCATGGAATTACTCGGTAATTAAGCTGCCGTGGATGGAGCGGGTGATTTATGTTGATTGGCGATAATCACATGGCGGGTAATAATGTGAACGCAGCATTTTTTGAGAAAGAAATAGCTTGGTTCTCTACAGTGCTGGAAACACGTATTAGTCTCTATTTTGAACAAGATTGTCCATATCACAGCATTTATGAACTCGTTCCCCCCGCGGTGGAAGGAGACGCTTCGGAGTATGCAAAACTAGTAAGAAAATACGATATCGATTTCGATGAGCGTATCGTACTCATCCTGGCGCTATTGCCCCACATACGCCCTCAAGCGCTGGATACATTTTTCATTCAGAATAAAAACTTTGATAGGAATTTTACCGAGTTCGGCGGCTGGAAAGCTAAAAATCATGGTGGATTCTTGCCTACTTGTGAAACGGCGGCTTTTATTCTGGCAGGTACCGATTTGGCGAAACGTTTCGAAATTATAAGGCTATTCGAACGTGAGCATTTTTTTGCACGGAAAGATATTTTAAAAGTTGAACATCCTGGTAATAACGAATCTTTTTTTAGTAGCGCCTTGCTTATTACCGCCGAGTATATAAATCGTTTTACCTCCGGAATCTATCATAAGCCCGATTACAGCATTCACTTTCCAGCCAAACTCATTACTACCCAACTGAGCTGGGATGACTTGGTTCTGGCGCCTGAAGTGCTCGATGAAATCGAGGATATCATGGCGTGGTTGAAGCATTCCGGGACCATTCTGCAAGATTGGAATTTGGCGAAGGCGATTAAGCCGGGATACCGCAGCCTTTTTCATGGGCCGCCGGGTACGGGCAAGACTCTAACCGCGACACTTATCGGTGCCTCCGCGGGTGTCGACGTTTATCGCATCGATCTTTCCATGGTGGTCTCCAAATATATAGGCGAGACTGAAAAGAATCTGGCCAACGTCTTCGATCAAGCTCAGCACAAGAATTGGATATTATTTTTCGATGAAGCCGATGCCTTATTCGGAAAACGGACCCAGACTTCCAGCGCCAACGATAGGTATGCCAATCAGGAAATTTCTTATCTGCTGCAACGTATCGAGGATTTTCCTGGCGTGGTTATTCTGGCTACCAATCTCAAGGCCAATATCGATGAAGCATTCGCGCGTCGTTTTCAGACAGTGGTCTATTTTCCATTGCCGGATCCCGAGCAGCGGCTGCGTTTGTGGCGGGGGATATTAAATGGGAAACAGCGGCTCGCCGCGAATGTTGATTTAGAAAGTCTGGCCGAGGATCATGAATTATCCGGTGGCGCGATTATTAATGTGGTGCGTTACGGCGCCATTAGCGCGTTGAAAAAATCGGAAAATCTAATTACCTATGACGCCCTTTTGAAGGGAATAACCCGTGAGCTGATGAAGGAGGGGCGTACCCTCTAAAGTTGAATGTTGGACGCCTAGTTTTTTCATTTTTCATGGAATGAATGATCTCGCGATATTAAGGATAAAGATATCAAATGAAAAAGATAGCTGAGTATATGTTGTATTTACTCCTATTGGTTTATTGGAGTGCGGCTGGCGCCGCTGAAAATACCGGCATGGTTGAACGGTCAGGTTCGGTTTCCGAGAACGCCGCTAGCGAAACCGTTACCGTCGAGCCGACGGTTGATGTGAGCGTTCCGAGTGCTGTAATGCTGGATACCGAGGTACCTTCGCAACCGACGCCGGCATCAGCACCGGCAGTCGTGCTTCCGGCCGCGCCTGAGCTTCCTGTGCCGGCATCTTCGTTTAGTCAGCGCTTTAATCCGCCAAAGCCGGATCAATCGGATGCATTTCCTGTATGGGAGGCGACGGATTGCGGTTGTGTCCCTGATTCATCTATGCAGACTTATGGCTTTTTCCGTATCGATGGTCAAGTTGCGCCGGCCAAGATAAATTTTGAGGCATTGTCGCGTGTCGCTTATTTTTCACTGTCTCCCGATATGGTAGGCAATATCGAAGTACCGGAGGCGTGGAACGGCAAGAATTTTACTCAGGTTGCGCATCGTTACGCGACCGATGTCGATTTGGTGATAAGTCAACATGAGTGGTGTTCCGAATCGTCTAAGACCGCGTGTTTACATGATGCATTGGAGCTGGATAAAAGTTATGTCCTGCAAAACTTGATCGATGAAATAGTCGAGGCCACCAAAGCGGTTGAGGCGGATGGGGTGACCATAGATTTTTCAGGAATTCCAAGCGAACTTAATAACGCCTATCATTTTTTCATAAAACGTTTGAGTAAACGCTTGCAGCAGGAGGATGTCGAATATCGGCTTAACGTGATTGTGGAAAACGTGGCCGAGCTTGAACGCCTCTTCAATAGAAAAGATATTCTGGATGGTTTGAGCGATAGCAAAGATTATGTCAATTTATTCATAATCGGTTGGCCGAATGGCGGTGATCAGGCTGAAGTGGTAAACCAGCTGGACAATGCTTTCTGGAAAAGTGGTATTGAGTCAAATCAGGCCCTGGTGATGCTTGATGCTTCTGATCGGGAATTCTCGGTCAAATACGATTTAATACTTAAAAGGAATTTCGGCGGAGTCGGTATATGGGACTTGGCCCATGCCGATGATGCTTGGAATACCACGATCATGGCCGGGTTCGCGCAGGAGGCTCAGCAGCAGAACGTCGATTATGTAAATCAAGTGTTGCAAAAGATCTTGCCGGCAAGTTTTTGTAAGTTTATCTGCCCGAACCGAGACATTATTAGCGGTGTACTTTCCATCGTAGCCGGGATTTATATAATTATAATTTTGTCGGCGATTGTATTCTTCGAATTGCGCGATTTTTTGAAAAAATATATTTTGTATGTAATCGGACTTGGCTTGACGATTGTTGTGGTGTTTATTTCCATAGTGATTTGCGTTCCCTTTTGGCGAGGTTATCAAACGGAGATTACTTTGTTATTAATACTTTCTGCGCTTGGCTATTTCCTGAAAAGCAATGCCGATAAAAAACGAGAAGCTAATTATCCGTGATGGGTTGACCGTTTGAAATAAAAACGACTTTGTATATCGGGAGCGCGTGCACCGGCCATAAGCGACGAATGCTAGACGCTCCCCGTTTATTTAGCGGGTTTATCAGCAGTTCTACGCCTTCTCCTCTTTTTTTATCGCCGGAAAACGGTTCTTTCTGATCCGGCCAGGTAGATAAGCTTTAAAATTCAGTAGACTATTTACGACATGTAAATAACGGTGTCCGACTTGCGAGTCCGCCCGCATCGATTTTTCATTCAAATATCCCCAGTTATATAAATAAATTCTTTTAGTGTTGACATCGACTAAAGATGAGCTTAACTCTGTTTTATCCCTGTGATTTTGAATATGCCTCGGTGCAACTGTAGGCCAGATTCGTGGTGGGAATATCAACGGAGGGAGCGTTATGAAAAAAATCTCTAGGCGTGAATTTCTAGGCATTTCCACCAAGGTGGGCGCGGCAACATTCTTCGCGGGGACTTTTGCGCCTTCTGCCACCAGCTTTTTTGGATGGGCCGGTGTGGCCGAGGCAGCAACCAAGAAAATCACTGCGTTTAATTTTGCGGTTATCAGTGATTCCCATTTATATGATATCAAAGATCATGTATTTGACGGCATTTTGGAACGGGCGGTGAATGATGTAAATGCTATGCAGCCTGCACCGGACTTCGTGTTGTATGGCGGCGATATCGGACAACTGGGTTTGGCCGCCGAGTTGGATAAGGGTAAACGGACGCTGGATAAACTTAAAATGCCTTACAAAATCATCCCTGGCGAACATGATTGGTATCTCGACATGGGTAAAGCCTGGGGTGAACGCTTTGGTAAAATACCCTGGTCTTTCAATCACAAGGGAGTCCATTTTATCGGCATGAATTCCATTCTGGTAAAAGACTTTTGGACGGCCAAGGGTCTGACGCCGGTCGAACGTATGGATTGGATGGCCGAGCTGGAATGCCATCGTTGCGGCCTGTGGGGTGTGAGGGAGGAACAGCTCGATTGGCTGGTAAAGGATGTCAAAGGTCTCAGTCCCGATACGCCGGTGGTGATATTAACGCATTCGCCGCTGTGGGATTACTACCCGCGTTGGAATTTCCAAACCGAAGACGCCCGGGAGATACGGGCCATTCTGCGTAAATTCGAAAAGGTGATCGCCATTCACGGCCATGTCCATCAGGTGGTCTATAACCAGATTGGCAATATCGCGTCTGCGGGTTTGCTGGCCACGTCGTGGCCGTGGCCTTATCCACCAATCGAGCTTCCTTATCCCGATATACGAATGAACCGCGTGGACCCGGCGGATATTTATGACGGTCTGGGCCCAAGTCAGGTATCTCTAAGCGGCGATTTCGCGGGCATGATGAATTATCGCACCTGGTCGGATCTTCTGCCGGAAAACGTCAAACGCGGTTTGAAGCTTTAAGCGAAGGGAACAGCCATGAATAAACGGAAAGCGTATAGCGTAGCGGCGGCCGTCATGATTAGCCTGGCCATTTCAGGCGTCATGTTGGTTGAGCCTGCCCTGGCGAAAAAACCATTTTCCGCCGCGGAAACGGCAGATCAGCGCAATGCCCTGCTCGCCGCGGTGGCCAAAGGCGACGCGCTTTGGCATGACGGCAAACTCGGCACCAATGGTCTGGCCTGCGCCAATTGTCATCCCGACGCCTCGGCCGCCAACCCGGAGACCTGGCCTAAATTTCAAACAAATCTCGGCAAAGTGGCGACACTGAGGGATATGATCAACTGGTGTATCAGAATCCCACTGGCGGGCGAAGCGCTCGCCCTCGATAGCGACGACATGATCGCCTTGGAGGCCTACGCGACTTATATGTCCCGCGGGATTCCGCTGGCCCCTGGTAAGGACTATCAGAGCGGCGCGGTACCGGTAAAAAGCGGCCCTGGTTATCCTACCGGCGATGACGGTGATTTATAAAGACAGATATCGCCACCTTCTGCGTTGAAGAGAATCACGGCTCGTAGTTTATTCGCCGCAGCAGACGGCGGTCGTGTTTAACGGGCTTCTCAAGGAACAGACTTTATGCGAATCCTCATCCGGTTTTTTCTCAGTATGCTTTTCGGCATGTGTTTAGTGGCTCCACTGTGGGCGCAAACCTGCGATAAATCCTCCATCGCAGAGTCAACGCCTACCACTCGCTTTGATACCGTTGCCGACGACACGGTGGTGGATAAAGAAACCGGCATCACCTGGATGCGCTGTGCCTTGGGCCAAAAATGGGATGGCATTACCTGCGCAGGCAAGGCCGACACGTATAATTGGCAAGAGGCCATGGAAATCGTCGCCAAGATGAACAAAGCCGCGTACGGTGGCCGCACCGACTGGCGGGTGCCTTATGTTCCCGAACTGGCATCGATCATCGAACGGCAATGTTTCAATCCGCGGGTGAATTTGGCGGTATTTCCGGCTACGCCCTTGCTGGCATTTTGGACCGGCATGGAAAAAATGGGCCGCCCCGATATGGCTTACATCCTGGATTTCGATAAAGGCAACGCCGCGCCTTCTGAGAAGGCTTTTAAAGGGGCGGTTCGTTTGATGCACGACGGCCCGAACGGGCCGTGGTGGAAGATGCCGCAGATGCGTTGACCGTGCGTTGAAAAAACCGCTAAACATATTTTAGACGTCATTCGGGCGGATGGGTGGCACGGAAAGCAGGGTGGGTTCTCCGTGCTTTCAAAGTTAATTTTCGATTACATCTGCGACTGAAGATAATTCGGCAGACCGATCTTGTCGATCAAGCCCAACTGCTGTTCCAGCCAATAGGCATGATCCTCCTCGGTATCCCTGAGCATCCCCAGCAGGATTTCACGGGTTTGATAATCCGCGGCACCTTCACAATAGGCTATCGCCGTTTTTAAAGAGGCGGCCACGCCGGTCTCGAGTTTCAAGTCATGTTTGAGCATTTCGGGGACATTTTTGCCGATGTGCAAGGGTTCCCGTTTGGAGACATCCGGCGTGCCCCCCAGGAATAAGATCCGTTCGATCAAGGCCGCGGCATGACCCTGTTCATCGGCCATTTCGTGATTGATGCGTTCGTAAAGTTTATGCAGTCCCCAGTTCTGGAGCATGCGCGAATGCAAAAAATATTGGTCGATGGACGTGAGTTCATTGGCCAGGAGTTTGTTGAGGTGCGCGATGACTTTTTTATCGCCTTGCATGGTCTGCTCCCTAAAAGGTGTGGATAATGGCGAAAAAGACCCGAGTCTTTACATCATGGCCTGCTGGTAATTTTCCAGACCCATTTTGGCGATGAGATCGAGTTGCGTTTCCAGCCAGTCGATGTGTTCTTCCTGGTGTTCCAACACCTCTTCCAGCGATTCACGGGAGACATAATCGGCGACCGACTCGCACAGGCCGATCGCTTCGCGCAACAGGGGTATCGTGTTGCGCTCGAATTTGAGATCGCATTCCAGCATCTCTTTGACGTTTTCGCCCAGCAGCAGTTTGCCGAGGTTTTGCAGATTGGGCAGGCCTTCCAGAAGCAATATCCGCTCGATCAATTTGTCGGCGTCTTTCATGGCCTCGATGGAGGCCGCGTAGGCCTTGTCGTTGAGTTTGTGCAGCCCCCAGTTTTTAGACATGCGGGCGTGGAGGAAATATTGATTGATCGCGGTCAAACGATCGGTGAGGACCTTGTTGAAAATTTTGATGACCTTAGGGTCGCCTTGCATGCGGTACACTCCTCGAGGTAATTCTTGGAGCTGTATTCTATCCGCTTTTTTCGGAATGCACGAAAGCTTATCGATGACGCCGCCGCCCAATTAAGGGTGACAAGGTGGGGGAATTAAAGTAGGGAGTAGGGACCGCTCACGACGTGGCGAATGCGGATTCCATCTCTTGTTCGGCCAGGGCGTCCTGCAGGACCTCTTTGGCGCAAGGCGCGCATTTGCCGCATTGCGTCGATACGCCCAGCCGGTCGCGCAAGTGGCGCAGGCTGCATGCCCCGGCGGCGGCCTCGCGGCGGATGGCGGAATCAGTCACATTCAGGCAGATGCATACATACATGGCTGGACCCTGATTAAGCTCGTTACATAATCTAAACGTAAATAAGAACTATTGTCAATTATATCGGCACATGTCAGCGAAAGTTAAGGGGGCATGTCGTTCGGTCCTGGCGATGAACGACTGGGTTGGCATGTTATCTAGTTGATTAATATAATTTATTCTCAGGATTGCCCCTGAAGGAATCGGCCCGATTGACGGAGATTGTTGATTCCTTTCCGCCAGCCTTCGTGAGGACTGCAAAAAAATTCCTTCCCTCCTCAATGCAAAGCCCCTTGGGCGACGCTTTTTTCCAATTGGCGGAGCGCCTTTTCGATGGCGCCGCGCAAGGCTCGGGCATGGGGGCTCAGCCGGCCGTCCGCGCGCAGATCGAAGGTGATCCGTTCATCTTCGATGATGTAGCCGATGCTGAGCATATGCGGCCGCGGACCGATCGGGCCGAAGGCGGCGACCCCGGGAAAACCCGAGCCGTTCGATGCCAGCACGTCTTGGCGGGTCAGCATCTTTAAACCTTTATCGAGGTGTGCGAGCACGTCGTGGCGCCAACTGTTGATTGACCAGATTTTTTGAGCGGGGTTGGCTGCCTGTACCGCGTTGAGGGCCAACAAGTGGGCGATGAGACCGCGCCCGCTCTTGGCGCGCAACACCAGATTCTGATGCGCCTTCACTGCGCGGCGTATCTGCGCCGCGAGGCGGTAGTGGTTGCCGGCGGCGCGCA
Source organism: uncultured Gammaproteobacteria bacterium (assembly GCA_963729605.1). Taxonomy (GTDB): domain Bacteria; phylum Pseudomonadota; class Gammaproteobacteria; order DRLM01; family DRLM01; genus CAKKSB01. Next base: position 1,328,303 of record CAVSNY010000007.1, read on the forward strand.
TGCCGGCCACCACCGCCATGGATTCGGCGGTGACCGGCACGATGAAATCCATGCGGCCGCCGGCGAAGTGGCGGGTCTGCACCGGCTCGACGATGCTGAGCGGCCGGCCGGTCACCTCGGCGATGGCCACTTGCAGGGCCAATTGCACCATGGCGTCGGGGCTGAGTTGCAGGGATTTCAAACGCTGGGCGCCGATGCCCGGCGTGACCCAGGACTCGATATGGCGTTGCGTGCGGGTTTCGCCGAGGCTTTGCCGGGCCTGTTGCAGATTTTGCGCGAGCGCGCTTGAAATATGCCACGCCACCTTGCGGCTTCGGATCAGGGAATGACCGCTCGTCATGCTTGAAACATTCATCGGCAGATTCAAACTTTCACTGTGCAGGCGCGTGGCGAAACCGAGGGCGACGCTACCGTCCACCGCGGCGCGTTCGAAACACAGGCCGGCCTTGCCGTTTTCCATCACGATGATCTGCATACTCTTGTCGTAGTAGCGATTGTGGGCGTTGCCGTCGCGCAGGGTCGCCGCGACGCCGTTCAATGAACCGGGGGCCGCGCCGTTGTCCAGACACAACACGAACAAGGATTTTTCCAGGATGGAAATCGCTTGCCGGTTTTTTTCGTTTTGACAGAGCACGCCGCGCAGCCGCGCCCACTCCTCGCGCGGCAGGGCCGACAATAATCCCGGCGCCGCGTTGTCGTTTTCCAGCGCGGTGCCGGCGTTTTCGACGATGTATTCCAGCGCCTCCTCGATCGCGGCGACGGGTAACGGCCCGTGCTGAAGATCGACGGCGAGGCAGTAGACCTGACCGTTGGCCAGCACCGCGACATGGCGCGTGCCTTCGGTGGTGACCATCTCGTCGCAGCCGGGACGGGGCAGGCGGTGAGTGGCGAAGCAGCGACGATACTGCTCCATTTCCAGCGGCAGATTGGCGACCATGTCCGGCGAAAGCTGGCGGCTGTCGATGCGTTGATGGAGATTCAACGCGGCCGCCATCAAACGCGCGGCGCGGCCGGTGAGCGTCTCGGCCCGCGCGTCGTCTTGCAGCAAAAGCACGTAGTTGTTGCTGAACGGCAGGCCGCCGCGGCAACTCAACCACATGCGGGTGAGCCCCTCGGCGCACCAGTTGGTGCCCTGTTCGCGGGCGAGACTCAGCAGGCGTTCCTGTTGCCTGGTCTGGGCGGCGCCGTAGAGTTCCAATATCAGTTTGGATTTCAGCCGCTGCACGCCGTTGAGCAAGGGGGACACGCTGCGGATGCAGGCGGTGAGGGTGTCCGCCAGCGGAGGTATGGGTTGACGAAGAAGGCCGCGTGCTGTGGGTTTCATCGCTGTTACTGCTCCCTAAGATGCGTTGTGCTGATTAGTACGGCTCAGCTTAAGCATGGCGCGAGCGCTTACCGTGACCTTGGTCACACGCGCCGGACCAAAATTGTCGGATTGTGACGCAGTGGGGCAAATGCTGCCGCGGCGGGGCGGCGTGGCCGGTGTTCGGCCGTGGCGCGCGGGTCAGCTTTCGGCGGTGTGATGCCCGAGATGGGCGCGGAAGAGGTCGAGAGTGTCGCGCCGGGTCTGGTCAAGATCGAGCACCGGGGCGGGGTAATCGGCGCCGATGTGTATGCCGGCCGCGTCCAAGACCGGGCGCGGCGCGGTCCAGGGTTGATGGATCCAGCGTTTGGGCAGCGCGGCGAGTTCGGGTAACCAGCGCTGCAGATAACGGCCTTCGGGATCGAATTTTTTACTTTGCAGCACCGGATTGAAAATCCGGAAATAAGGCGCGGCGTCGGCGCCGCAACCGGCCACCCATTGCCAGTTGAAACTGTTGTTGGCGAGATCGGCGTCCACCAAGGTGTCCCAAAACCAGCGCGCGCCCTCCCGCCAGTCGATGCGGCAATTCTTGACCAGAAACGAGGCGGCGATCATGCGGACCCGGTTGTGCATCCAGCCGGTCTGCCACAACTGACGCATGCCCGCGTCGATGATGGGAAAACCGGTCTGGCCGAGTTGCCAGGCATGCAGCAGGTGTTGCGCGTCCTGCCGCCACGGCAGTTCGCCGAAGCGCGGATTGAGCGGGCGATCGGTGGTATGTGGAAAATGATAAAGGACGTGGTGGGCGAATTCGCACCAGCCGAGTTCGCGGATCAGGCTTTCGGCCGCCTGCGTCAAGCCGCTGGTCTCGCCGCGATGGGCCCAATCGTTCAAAGTCCAGAGGATTTGCTGCGGGGTGATCTCGCCGAAATGCAAGTGCGGTGAGAGGCGCGAGGTGCCGGGCCGGTCGGGATAATCGCGCCATTGCGGATACAAGGCCAATGCCGATTGGGAAAAGGCCCGCAGCCGCTGATGGGCGCCGGCCTCGCCGGGCTGCCAGGTGTCGTGCAAGCCGGCATACCAGGGTTTGCTCGGCAGCAAACCCAGTTCGGTGAGGGCGAGAGAGGACAGGCCGCCGGGCACCGTCGGCAAACCGCTGGGGCTGGACAAAGGCGCGGGCGGCGACAAGCGTTGTTGGCAGACCCGCCAAAAGGGCGTGAAAACTTTGTAAGGTTCGCCGGTTTTATTGCGCAGCGTGCCCGGTTCGAATAACAGCCCGGCGTGGTACTGATGGCACTGGACGCCCGCATCACTCAATTGTTGCGCAACCCGCCGGTCGCGCGCGATGGCCGCGGGCTCGTAACAGTGATTCCAATACACATCGCTCGCACCGCTTTGTTTGATGATAGATAACAGTTCGGCGGCGCTGTCGCCGCGCCGGATGATCAGGCGGCTGCCCAGCCGTGCCAGCGTGCCATTCAAGGCATTGAGACTTTGATGCAGCCACCAATTGCCGGCGGCGCCCGCGGGCCACGGTGCCTGTTCTTCGGGGGCGTGGATGTAGACCGGGACGATGGCGCCTCCTGCTGCGAGGGCATTATGCAAGGCGGGATGGTCGGCTACGCGTAAATCATTGCGGAACCAGACTAGGGTTGTCGTCATTATTGTTTATCTGAGTTGTGGGCGTGGAATTTTTTATCTAATAGTTAAGCGGTATCGCCATGCGCGTGTTTCTAAGACTGGGGTTTTTGCAGCGTCTTAAGCGCGGTGATGACTTCGCTGCTGTGAGTATCGGGATCCACCTTGCGATAGATTTTCGCGATATGGCCGGCCGGATCGATGATGAAGGTATGACGGCGCGCGTGGCTGAGCGGTCCCAAGGACCAGTAGGTGCCGTAGGTTTTCGAGACCGTGGCCTCCGCGTCGGAGAGCAAGGGGAAAGGCAGTCCATGTTTCTCGGCGAACGCGGCGTGGCTGGCGGCGCTGTCCAGGCTCACGCCCAGCACCTGCGCGCCCAGGGCCTTGATGTGCATGATGTCGTCGCGGAAACCGCAGGCCTCTTTGGTGCAGCCCGGCGTGTCATTTTTGGGATAGAAGTAGAGGATGACCCACTGTCCTTGATAAGCGGACAGCTGCTGCGGCTTTCCGTTTTGATCGACCAAGGTGAAGTCGGGCGCGGGTTGGCCGATGCTGAACTCATCGGCCTGCGCGGTGGCCAGGCCGAGCGCTGCGAATAAAGCGATCGCGACTTTCTGCAATGAAGAAGGATACGGCATGGGGTGCTCCCGGTTGACGTGTATCAGGTACCGCCCGGCCTCTGGATGACACATAGTAAACAAAATCACAAAAAGAATACATCGTATTAGTCAATGGCGATGTGTCCGGCGCGGTCTTGTTATCAAAGTCGGTCATTTATGAGGCCATGCTCTTTAGCTTATTCCCGTTCCATGCAGGGGGATGGTCTTCGATGGGTGCGGAGCGCCCTGGAACGGGAAAGCTGGGGAGTAGATCCAAGTACAAGCCTCAATAAAAATAGCATTGGTAAAGCGGTGGCTTTAATAATGACGTTCTTATTACTATAGCGCCATGACCCTGACCGAACTCCGTTATATCGTGGCCCTGGCTCGCGAGCGTCACTTTGGGCGCGCCGCCGAAGCCTGCTTCGTCAGCCAGCCCACCCTCAGTGTGGCGGTGAAAAAGCTGGAAGACGAATTGAACATCGTCTTGTTCGAACGCGGCAAAACCGAAGTGAGCGTCACGCCCATCGGCGAGGCGGTGATCGTCCAGGCCTTGCGGGTGCTCGAAGAAGCGGAGCGGGTGAAACAAGTGGCGGCGCAGGGACGCAATCAATTGGCCGGCCCGTTGCGGCTGGGGGCGATTTATACCGTCGCGCCTTATCTGCTCCCGCAATTGATCCCCGCTTTGCATAAACGCGCGCCCGCCATGCCCCTGCTGATCGAGGAAAACTATACCGGGCGGTTGCGGGAAAAACTCAAGCAAGGCGAATTGGACGCCATCATCGTCTCCCTGCCTTTCACCGAGCCGGGGATCGAGGTGCGGCCCGTGTATGAGGAACCGTTCATGGTGGTCATGCCGAGTTCGCACCGCTGGCATGGGCGCGCATCCATCGCGGTAAGCGAACTGGCGACGGAGACCTTGTTGTTATTGGGCGCCGGTCATTGTTTCCGCGATCAGGTGTTGGGCGCCTGCCCGGATTGCCGGCGCGGCGCCGGCGAGCGTTCGCTGGAAAAAAGCGTGGAAGGCACCTCGCTGGAAACCGTGCGCCATATGGTGGCCTCGGGGATGGGTATCACCGTGTTGCCTTGTACCGCCGCGGGCGCCGACAAATACTCGCAACGGCTGCTGACCTCGAAACCCTTCAAGGCGCCCGTGCCGCAACGGCAGGTGGCCTTGGCCTGGCGCGGCAGTTTTTCGCGGCCCGACGCGATCGCGGCCGTGGAGGCGGCGATGCGCGGTTGCAAACTCAGCGGCGTGACATTCCTCAAATAGGTAAAAGCTATCTTGCGTATATCGACAATCAATTAGCCGGACCCATACCGGCTGCCTATGATGTCTCCCAACCCGCCGGTCCGCGGCGAAATGTTAATGAGAGGAGACAGTCATCATGAAAAAACCATCAGTGACGGTGCAAAACATCGAAGCCGCTTTCGCCGGCGAATCCATGGCGAATATCAAATACCGCTATTTCGCCGAGGTCTGCCGCCGTCATGGCGACGAGGAATCCGCCAGGGTGTTCGAGGACACCGCGGCGCAGGAGGTGCAGCACGCCTTCGGCCACATGGATTTGTTGTATCCCAAGGATCAACTCGATCCGGCGCGTTGCCTGGAACTGGCGATACAGGGCGAGACCTACGAATACACGGAGATGTATCCGGGCTTTCGCCACCTGGCCGAGCAGGAGCGCAACGACGCGGCGGTCAAGGAATTCGACGAGCAGATCGCCGAATCGAAGGAACACGCCGAACGGTTTCAAAATACCTTGGAAAAGGCCGCCAAACGCTTCGCGGCCCTGACCGGCGTCGAAAAGCGTCACGCCGAACGTTATGCGGCCAATTTGCAACGCGTCAAGCGGGCTTGAACGGCTCGACTCGAAAATAGCTCAACCAACGCTGGAGTGTGATCATGAAAAAGTGGGAATGTGTAGTGTGCGGTTTTGTGTATGATGAAGCGGTCGGCATGCCTAAGGAAGGCATCGCCGCCGGCACGCGCTGGGCGGACATCCCCGACCATTGGGAATGCCCCGATTGCGGTGTCGCGAAGTCCGACTTCGAAATGGTGGAAATCGCCGCGTAGAATATCCGCACGGCGAAGGGCGAGGGCGGCCGCGTGCCGCCCTTCGATTTTTGATAACCGAATTCAGCAGGGTGCGAGGCATGGAGAACGTAGTCATCATCGGTAGCGGCCTGGCGGGTTACACGCTGGCCAAGGAATTGCGCAAATTGGCGCCGGCGCTGCCGATCCGCATCTTGACGCTCGATGACGGCGCCTCTTATTCCAAACCGATGTTGTCCAACGCCTTGGCCAAGGGCAAGACCGCGCAAAGCTTGGCGATGGCCAGCGCGGAAGACATGGAGGCGCAGTTAAATCTCACCATAACCACCCACACCGCGGTCACCGCCATCGATACCCGGGCCCACACGCTGGCGACCGCCATGGAAGAGATTCCCTATGGCAAACTGGTGTTGTGCGTCGGCGCGGAGCCGATCCGTCCGCCCTTGGCGGGCGACGCCGCCGACCGCGTGTTGTCGGTGAATAATCTGGCGGACTACGCGGTGTTTCGCGATGCCTTGGAAAGCGCGCAGCGGGTGGCCATCATCGGGCCGGGATTGATCGGCTGCGAATTCGCCAACGATCTGCTCGGCGCGGGTAAACAGGTGGCGGTGATCGGGCCGGGCGCCGCGCCCCTCGATCGCTTATTGCCCACCGAGGCCGGCGCCGCCTTGCAAAACGCCTTGGCCCGGCAGGGCGTGACCTGGCATTTGGGCGCGACCGCGCTGCGGGTCGATCGCCAGGATGAGACGTATCGAATCACGCTGTCCGACGGCGCCACGCTGCACGCCGATTGCGTGTTGTCGGCGGTGGGCCTGCGGCCCAATCTCCAACTCGCCAAACTCGCCGGTTTGCAAACCGCCCGCGGCATCGTGGTCGATCGCCATCTGCAAACCAGCGCGCCCGATGTCTACGCCCTCGGCGATTGCGCCGAAGTGGAAGGCCTGGTGTTGCCGTTCGTGATGCCGATCATGCATGCCGCGCGCGCCTTGGCGCCGACCTTGGCGGGCACACCCACCGCCGTGAATTATCCCGCCATGCCGGTGGTGGTGAAGACCCCGGCCTGTCCGGTGGTGGTGTCGCCGCCGGCGGCGGACGCGGCAGGCGAGTGGCGCATCGAGCAGGTGGATGACGCTGGCGTGCGCGCCTTGTACCGCGGCGGCGACGGACGCCTGCTGGGCTTCGCCTTGACCGGCGCGGCGGCCGCCGAGCGTCAAACCTGGAGCAAGGAACTGCCGCCGGTACTGGGATGATTCAGTACGGCGGTCATCCTATTTGCCGACCGCCATCCGCAGCACGTAGGGCAGGATACCGCCGTGGCGGACGTATTCCACTTCGTTGGCGGTGTCGATGCGCGACAATACGCGGAAGGTCTTTACCGTGCCGTCCGCCGCGGTGGATTTGACCTCGAGTTTCTGTCCCGGCGTGAGTTGGCTGAGTCCGGCGATCGCGAGGGTCTCGTCGCCGCTCAAGCCCAGACTGTCGGCGTTTTCCCCCGGCAGGAATTGCAGAGGCAGCACGCCCATGCCCACCAGATTGGAACGGTGGATGCGCTCGAAACTCTCGGCGATCACCGCGCGCACGCCGAGCAGACGCGGGCCCTTCGCCGCCCAGTCGCGCGACGAGCCGGTGCCGTATTCCTTGCCGGCGATCACGATCAGCGGCACCTGGTCGGCGGCGTATTGCATCGCCGCGTCGTAGATGCTCATCGCGACCCCGTCGGGCAGGTGGCGGGTGACGCCGCCTTCCACGCCCGGCACCATCTTGTTGCGGATGCGGATATTGGCGAAGGTGCCGCGCATCATCACCTCGTGATTGCCGCGCCGCGCGCCGTAGGAATTGAAATCGACGATGGCCACGCCCTGCTCGATGAGGTAACGGCCGGCCGGGGTTTTGCTGCCGATACTGCCCGCCGGCGAGATGTGGTCGGTGGTCACCGAGTCGCCGAAGATCGCCAGCACCCGCGCGTCTTGTATATCGGTAAACGGCGGCGGCAACAGGGTCATGCCCTTGAAGAAGGGCGGCTCTTTGATGTACGTGGAATCGCCGCGCCATTGGTACAGCTCGCCGGTCGGCACCGGCAGATCGCGCCACTGCGGGTCGCCGGCGAAGACGTCGGCGTAGTGACGCTGGAATTGCGCGGCGGTGACGTGGGTCTCCACCAGATCGAGTATCTCCGCGTTGCTCGGCCAGATGTCTTTCAAATAGACGTATTCACCGTTGGGATCGGTGCCCAGCGGGTCGCGGGTCAAATCAATGTTGAGATTGCCGGCCAGCGCGTAGGCCACCACCAGCGGCGGCGAGGCGAGATAATTGGCGCGCACCAGCGCGTTGACCCGTCCCTCGAAATTGCGGTTGCCCGACAGCACCGCGGCCGCGGCGAGGTCGCCGTCCTGTATGGCTTTCGCGATGTACTCCGACAGCGGACCGCTGTTGCCGATGCAGGTGGTGCAGCCGTAACCCACCAAGTGAAAGCCGAGCGCTTCCATGTAAGGCATCAAGTCGGCGCTCTTCAAATATTCGGTGACGACCTTGGAGCCGGGCGCGAGGCTGGTCTTCACCCAGGGTTTGACGTGCAGGCCGCGGCGTACCGCGTTGCGCGCCAGCAGGCCGGCGGCGATCAGCACCGACGGGTTGGAGGTGTTGGTGCAACTGGTGATGGCCGCGATCACCACCGAGCCGTGGCAGAGGTTGTAGGCGAGGCCGTTGGGCTGACGCACCGGCACGCATTTACCGAACACGTCCATGCCGTTGTCCGGATGCAGCTCGGCGTATTCCGGCGCGATGAGCATGGGCTGGCCGCCTTCTTCCAGCCAGCGGGTGACGTCCTCTTTTTCCAGATGGGTGGTTTCACCTTCGTATTGAGTGGCCAGCGCTTGGCGAAACGACTTGCGCACATCGGCCAGGTTGACGCGGTCCTGCGGCCGCGACGGCCCGGCCAGACTCGGCTCGACCGCGGCGAGGTCGAACTCGACCACGCTGGAATACACCGCGTCCGCTTGCGTGCCGTCATGCCACAGGCCCTGCGCTTTATAATAAGCCTCCACCAGCGCCACGCTTTTTTCACGGCCGGTCAGGCGCAGATAGGCGGTGGTCTTTTCATCGACCGGGAAGATGCCGCAGGTCGCACCATATTCCGGCGCCATATTCGCGATGGTGGCGCGGTCGGCCAAGGCGAGCTGGGCGAGACCGGGGCCGAAGAACTCCACGAATTTCCCGACCACGCCGTGTTTGCGCAGCACCTGGGTGATGGTGAGCACGATGTCGGTGGCGGTGACGCCGGGTTTGGGCTGGCCCGACAATTTAAAACCCACCACTTGCGGCACCAGCATTGAGCTGGGCTGGCCGAGCATGGCGGCTTCCGCCTCGATGCCGCCCACGCCCCAGCCCAATACGCCGAGGCCGTTGATCATGGTGGTGTGGGAATCGGTGCCGATCACGGTGTCGGGATAGACCCAGGTCGCGCCGTCGCGCTCGGCGGTCATCGCCACCCGCGCCAGATGTTCCAGATTGATTTGATGGACGATGCCGCTGCCCGGCGGCACCACGCGGAAATTGTCGAAGGCGTTCTGGCCCCAGCGCAGAAATTCGTAACGCTCCTGATTGCGTTCGAACTCTTTGTGCACGTTATTCTCGAAGGCGGAGTCCGAGCCGTATTGATCGACTTGCACGGAATGATCGATCACCAGTTCCGCCGGCGTGTAGGGATTGATGCGTTTGGGGTCGCCGCCCAGCTGGCGCAGCGCGGCGCGCATCGCGGCGAGGTCGGCCACCGCCGGCACGCCGGTGAAGTCCTGCAATAGCACCCGCGCCGGCATGAAAAAGATTTCCTTGTCCGGGATCGCCGCGGCGTCCCAATTGGCCACGGCGGCGATGTCGGCTTTTTTTACCGCCACCCCGTCTTCGTGACGCAATAAATTTTCCAGCAGGATGCGGATCGAGAACGGCAGTCGGGCGACTTTGGCGAAACCGGCCTGACCCAATGCGGTGAGGGAATGATAAGCGTAGGTCTTGCCTCCCGCGCTGAGGGTTTGCCGGGTGTGGTAACTATCGAGTGCTTGGATCGCCATTACGTCTCTCTCAAAATACAAAAGAATCAGAACTATAAATTTTGCGGGATGCGGCTCCGATAATCGCCGCGAGGCTGGGCCTTGTCAACGATTCTCGTTGCGCGAGATGCGCGCCAGCAGCCAGTCGAGGGCGGCGTAGGGTAGCACACGGCGGGCGGCGGCAAACAGATAGGTGGGCACGGTGACCGGATAACGCCGCCGCGGTCGCGCACTCTCCAAGGCGTGGATCACCCGTTTCAACACCGCCTCGGGCGGCAGGGTGAACGGCGCGGCGGGGCCGGCCTTTTCCAGCCTTTTGAGCACGCCCCGGTAGTGATCGCGATGGGCGCTGTGGTCGATGTCGATGGTGCGCCGGAAACCGGCCAGGGAATTGGCGCGGAAACGGCTCTTGATCGGACCGGGCTCGATGAGCGCGACGTGGATGCCGCTGGCCGCCAGCTCCAGGCGCAAGGTATCGACCAGACCTTCGAGGGCGAACTTGCTGGCGTTGTACGCACCCCGATAGGGCATGGCCACCAGGCCGAGCAGCGAGCTGTTGTAAATCAGCCGGCCGTGGCCTTGGGCGCGCATCACGGGGATGACGCGGTTGGTGAGCTCCTGGGTGCCGAACAGATTGGTCTCGAATTGCGCGCGCAAGACCGCGCGGCTCAAATCCTCCACCGCGCCGGCCTGGCCGTAGGCGGCGTTGTTGAACAGCGCGTCCAATGTGCCGCCGGTGTGGCGCAATACTTCGTCCACCGCCTGGTGTATGGAAGCGGAGTCGTCGAGATCGAGGTGCAGCGTCTCCAGCCCTTGCTCTTGCAGACGGGCCACGTCCTCCGATTTCCGGGCGCTGGCGAAGACCCGGTAACCGCGTTGCCGCAGGCCGAGCGCCATGCACAGGCCGATGCCGCTGGAGCAGCCGGTGATCAGTATGGATTTTGAATTCATCATGGTGCTTATTGGAAGGCAGTCGTGATTCTACGCGCCGCCGCTGAACCTGTTCAATCCGATCGTGTATTTCAGCGGCTTCCGCTGGACCTGCTACGGCACCGCGGCGGTCGCCATCGACATCAGCCTCGCGATGACGCTGGGCTTCGTCGTCGCGTGCGTGGCAGGCCGCGCCGTCCGGGCGGCGCCCCCGCAGTACACGCATCGCTACGCCGCCGGCCGCGCCCCCGCCGCGGCCGGCGGCGGACGGCGCCAATTGAGCACCATCAACGTGAGCGCCGGCAGGAAGGTCAGCGTGACGATGCTCGCGCCCAGCAGGCCGAACAACACGATCGCGCCGAGGCCGCGATAGAGCTCGGTGCCCGCGCCAGGGATGAACACCAGCGGCGACAGGCCGACGATGGTGGTGAGCGTCGACATCGCGATGGGCCGCAGCCGCGTTTCCACCGCCTCGCGCACCGCCTCGCGCGCGGCCATGCCGGCCTCGCGCACGTTGCTCATCGCACGGTCGACGATCAGGATCGGGTTGTTGACCACCGCGCCCATCAGGATCAGAAAGCCCAGCATGGTGATCATGTCGAAGGACTGATGGATCGGATTGAGCCCCACCGCCGGCAGCAGCCCGCCCACCCAGTTCATCAGGTACAGGCCGAAGATGCCGCCGGCGACGCCGAGCGGCACCGCGGTCATGATCAGCAGCGGATAACCCCAATGGCGGAAGATCGCCACCATCACGAGATAGATGATCACGGCCGCGACCAGGAAGTTGGCGCCCAGCGCGGCGCGCGTCGCGTCGAGCTGATCGCTCGCGCCCGAGATGTCGAGCGTGACGTCGGCCGGAATCGCGCCCTGTTCGCGCAGATGCCCCACCACCTCGTCGCGCACCACCTGCACGCCGGTCTCGAGCGCGACCTCGCGCGGCGGGATGATGTTGAGCGTCACCGTGCGCCGGCCGTTGATGCGGCGCACGTTACTGGTGTCGACGGTCTCGACGATCTCCGCGAGCGCCGCCAGCGGCACCACCGCGCCCTGCGGCGTGTGGATCAGCAGGTGGCCGATGTCGTCGATGCTCGCGTCCTGTCCGGCCGCGCTGTAGAGATAGATGTCGATCTTGTCGTCGTCCATGAAGAACTCGTCGACGAAGGCGCCGTCGGTGAACGCCGCGACCGTGAAGCCGAGCGCCTGCGCGCTCATGCCGAGTTCGCGCGCGCGCGCCCAGTCCGGGCGCACCTCGATCATGGGCTGCGACAGCGACAGCGTCGCCGGGTCGGCCTGGATGCGCGGACCGTCGAACACCTCTTCGGCGCGCCGCAGCGCGGCGAGCGCCGTGTCGTAGATCGAGGCGAGGTCCCGGCCCGAGATGTCGAGGTTGACGCTGCGCGTGCCGCCGTCGTTGCTGCTGATGATGGAGCCGCGCGACGCGAACGCGCGCATGCCGGGATACTCGCGGTATTTCTCGGTCAGGGCGTCCATGAGGGCGTGGATGTGATCGGGATTCTTGGTCTCGGCGATGATGAAGATCCGCTGCGGCTCGACCAGCATGATCAGGAAGGCCAGCGCCGGCACCGCCGCCTCGCCGCGCGCGTAGCGCTCGGGCTCGTCGTCGAGGAACGGCACGAAATGCGCGTGCAGTTCGTCGGCGATGGCCGACATGGTCTGGATGTTGTAGCCGGGCGGCGCGTTCATCGCGGCGAAGGCCTTGGCCTCTTCGCCCTCCGGCAGATATTCGGCGGGCGGCGTGAGGCCGACGATGATCGCCGCGCTCGCGAGCACCGTGCCGGCGAGCGTGGCGATGCGGCGTGCGCGGGTATCGATCAGCCGGTCCACCATGGCCAAGGTCCACGCCCGCATGCGCGAGGGCGCGGGCGGCCGGTTCTCGGCGCCGAAGCCGAGCCGCGCGCTCGCGGTCGGCACCACGGTGATCGCGACGAGCATCGACGCGATGATCGCCGCCGAGATCGCGATCGCGACGTCGGAGTAGAGCTGGCCGGCCTCTTCCTCGATGAACACCAGCGGGATGAACACCAGCACCGTGGTCAGCGTCGACGCCAGCACCGCCGGCCACACCCGCCGCACGCCGTTCACCGCGGCGTCGAACAGGCCGCGGCCGCGGCGGCGTTCCTGCTCGATGCTCTCGAGCACGACGATGGTGTTGTCGAGCGTCATGCCGATCGCGAAGGCGACGCCGGCCAGCGAAATGACGTTGATGGTGCGGCCGAGCGCGAGCAGGCCGAGGAAGGCCGCGATCGTGCAGACCGGGATGCCGATGACGCCGATCAGCGTCGCGCGCCCCGAGCGCAGGAACAGATACATCACCAGCGTCGCGAGCACCGCGCCCAGCGCAAGATTGGTCCAGACGTTCGCGAGCGAGTCCTCGACGTAACGCACGTCGTCGCTGGTGAGCGCGAGGTTCATGCCGGCGGGCTCGAGCACCTCGCGGTTGATGGCCTCGACCTCGGCCATCATGGCGTCCTTGATGTCGATGACGTTGGAGCCGGCCAGGCGCCGCACCGAGAGCCGGATCACGGGCGCGCCGTCGACATAGGATTTACTGGAGATCTCGAACTGGCCGAGGCCGATCTCGGCGACCTCGCCGAGGCGCGTCACGGCGTCGCCGCGGCGCACGAGGATCAACTCCTCGAGCGCGGCGATGTCTTCGAAGCGGCCGATGGTGCGCAGCAGATAACGCCGCTTGCCCGATTCGAGTTCGCCGCCGGAGACGTCGCGGTTGCGCTCGACGATGGCCTGGCGCACGTCGCTCACGCCGAGCTCGCGCTCGGCGAGCCGCACGGGATCGATACGGATCTGGATCTGGCGCTCGGCGCCGCCGCGCACGTCCACCTGCGACACGCCCTGGATGCGTTCCATGCGCGGCCGCACGTTGTCGTCGATGAAGTCGCGCATCATGTCCATGTGGAGGCCGCGCGGATTGCCGGGCAGCGGCGCGACGCGGAAATGCATGAAGGCGTTCTGCGAGAACGAGGTCGCGAACACGCGCGGCTGATCGACGTTGAGCGGGTACGACGGCACCTGGCTCAAGGCGTTGTTGATCTGGATCAAGGCCTCGTTCATGTCGACGCCGTACGGAAACTCGAGCTCGATCTCGGCCGAGCCGCTCTGCGCGCGCGCGACCATGCGTTGCAGGCTCGGCAGATTGCGCAGGTATTGTTCCTGTTCGATCAGGATCTCCTGCTCGATGTCCTGCGGCGTCGCGCCGGGCCAGGTCGTGACCACGGTCACCGTGCGCACCTCGAGATCGGGGATCATCTGCACGGGGATGCGCAGGGCCGCGGCGATGCCGAGCACGCAGATGATCAGCACCGCGACCGTGGTCAGGATGCCGTGGCGGATCAGGCCTTCGAACATCGTGCCGTCGATGCGGGTGAGTGCGCGAACGCCGCGGCGCGCGCCGGGTTCACGGCCGCTGCTCCAGGCGCACGCGCTGGCCGGGCCGCAGCACCTCGTTGCCCTTCACGACCACGCGCGCGCCGGCGTCGAGCCCGGAACGGATCTCGATGCGGCCGTCGAAGGCGAGCCCGGTCCGCACCTGACGCTCGCTGACCGCGGGCGCGCCGTCCTTATCCTCCACCACCCAGACCGTGACGCGGCCGTCGGGATAGCGGATCAGCGCATCGCGCGACACCACCACCGCGCGCCGGCCCGTCTCGAGCTCGAGACGGGCCTCCGCCGACATGCCCGGCGTCATCGGCACGCCGCCGTCGGCGAGGCGCACGTGCAGCGTGAAGGTGCGCGCGGCCGGGTCGCTGACGGGCACGACCGCCGTGACGCGGCCGTCGTAGCGCCGTTCGGGGAGCGCATCGATCTGCACCGACACGGGCGTGCCTTTGGCGATGCGCGGGAAATAGGCCTGCGGCGCCTGAAAATCGAGGCGCAGGCCGTCGAGGGCGACGAGCTCCACCACCGGCGTGCCGGGCTCGATCCATTCGCCGGCCTCGGTGAGCTTGCGGCTCACCACCCCCGCGAACGGCGCCGGCAGGCGGTGGCGCTCGACGAGTTCGGCCTGGTGCTGCCGTTCGGCCTCCAGCCGCGCCGCGGCCGCGGTCGCGACGCGCACCTCGGCCTCGCGCGACAAGAGCTCGGTCTGCGCGATGCTGTGGCCGCCTTCGAGGCGCTTGACCTCGTCGAAGCGGCGGCGCGCATCGGCCAGCCGTTCGGCGGTCTCGCGCGCGGCGGCCTCGCTGCGGCGCAGCTCGAATTCCGCGAGCGTGTCATCCAGCTCCAGCAGCGGCGCGCCCTTGGCGACGCGGTCGCCGGCATCGACGCCGATGGTCTCCACCAGGCCCGCGATCGCGGCCGACACCTGCGCGACCCGCGGCGCGACCACGGTGCCGCTGAGCCGCACGGGATCGATGATGGCCGCGGTCCCGGCGGTCTCGGCCGCGACGAGGGTGGCCGTATCGGGATCCGCCGCCCACGCCGTCACCGACATCCCGAGCGCGAACGCCGTACCGATCGCAGATAGTCTCTTTGCCATCATGAGCTGTAGCACGCCCGCTTGCGGAATATAAACATGCTTGTCGAGACGACAAACGTGAGGCCGAGGATTAAGGGTAGCGATTCCCGCCATGGGTCACAACCACACGGTAATCAATGATTAGGTCGCGGGCGCGATGGTAGGCGGACATATCCAGTCAATCCGCGTTAATTCACCGATTGAATGACATGCGAGATGCGTTCAATTCCGCCACGGTTCACTGAAGATCGATGACGCCAGGCGTCGCGGTACAACCGACAACATTCACATTCCAAGGAGCGCTCACCATGCCCGCAGTGAAACAAGCAGCCCATGCCAAAGGCGATTTTTTCGTCGATTACGAAGAAAAGTTATTCGAGGACATCGAGGCCGAACCCGGTGAAAAGGCCTTGGTGACTTTTCACACCGTGGCCTTCCCTCACCCTGACGGCTGCGCCCCCTCGCCGCGCGCTCCCCTCTCGCGGGAGGGGGAGTCGCTTCGAGGTTTTCGTACCGAATGGGCCGGCTGGGCTTACGCGCTTATTTAACTTCCCAATGGAACGGGATTCTCAATGCAGAATGGTTCGCCCGAAATAATCCATCGTCAGGCAGCATCCCACTCGCCGAATTTAAAAATCGATTTTGAGAAAACCCTAAGCACGCTTGCCGATATGCCCCATCCGTCCGCTCTGATAATCGGTGATCGCCTGACGGATTTCGGCCTGGGTGTTCATGACGAAGGGTCCGTAACCCACCACCGGTTCATTAAGCGGCTGGCCGTTGAGGAAGAGCAGCGTGGTATCTTCCACGGCCTCGACCGCCAGGTGTTCACCTTCGCGTTCCAACACCGCCAAATCGGCTTCGCCCGCTTCCTTGCCATCCGCTAAACGAATACGGCCCTTCAGTACGAACAACGCCGTGGTGTCGCCGTCGATCACTTTAAACTCGGCGCGGTGTCCCGCGTTCAAACGCACATCCCAGATATTCATGCGGGTAAAAGTGCGGGCGGGACCATTGACTCCGTCGTAAGTGCCCGCGATCACCCGAATCGCCCCGGCCCCGTTGGGCAGATCCAGATGCGGAATCTGCGCCTGGGTGATGCCCTGATAGCCGGGCGCGGCCATTTTGTCCTTGGCGGGCAGATTCACCCAGAGCTGAATCATCTCGAACGGTCCGCCCTGTTTGGCGTAGTTGGGGCCGTGAAACTCTTCGTGCACGATGCCGCCGGCCGCGGTCATCCACTGTACGTCGCCGGGGCCGATGATGCCGCCGCCGCCCGAGGAGTCGCGGTGTTCCACCTCACCCGAGTACACGATCGTCACCGTCTCGAAACCGCGATGCGGGTGTTCGCCGACGCCGCGCCGGTGCTGCGAAGGTGGAAACGTGGTCGGCCCCGCGTAATCCAATAGCAGAAACGGCGACATCTCCGCGCTGAGATCGTTGTAAGAGAAGATGCTGCGCACCGGAAAGCCATCGCCTACCCAATGGCGCTGGTCCTGGCTTTGGATGAAGGACGGTTTTTTCATTTCAATCTCCTTTGCAGGTGGGCGCTCAACCCGCCTCTTCCCGCGACGGGAGTGGAGGATGGAGCGTGTTTGCCAATGGTTAATAATGTACGCGCGGCGGAGATAAATTATTAGACGGCATGAAATGGAATTATTGTTCTGTATTCTGCATAATCCCGCGATGGACCTCAATGAAATCCGGGTGTTTGTCAAAGTCGTTCAGGCCGGCAGTTTCAGTCAGGCGGCCAAACAGCTCGGCATGCCCAATTCCACGGTGAGCGCGCGGATCTCGGCTCTTGAACGGCGGCTGGGCGTCACGCTGCTGCAGCGCACCACCCGCAAATTGCGCCTGACCGAGGCCGGCGAGGCCTATTTTCGTCAGGCTTCGCTCGGCCTCGAAGAAATACTCAAGGCCGAGGCGGAGGTCAGCTCGGCGCAGGGCGAACCGCAAGGTTTACTGCGCGTCACCGCGCCCATCGACATCGGCAACGACTGCCTGGCCGAATTGCTCTGTACCTTCAGAAAACGACATCCCAAGGTGAGTATCGAACTCATCTTCACCGACCGCTTGGTGGACTTGGTCGCCGAAGGCGTCGATCTCGCGATCCGCGCCGGCGAACTGCGCGACTCGGGGCTCATCGCCAAAAAGGTCGGCGCCGCCCATTGGGTGCCGTTCGCGAGTCCCGCCTATCTCGAAAAAGCGGGCACGCCCGTTCATCCGACAGAGCTGCGTCAGCATGCCTGTCTGCAATTCACGCCGCTGGGCAAAGAGAGTTGGCAACTGGTCGGCGGCAAGAACAAGATTGCCGTTTCTTTGACCAGTCAGGTGTTGGGTAATGATTTGAACTTGATCAAGGCGCTCGCCCTGGCCGGTCACGGCGTAGCGCTGCTGCCGACCTACGCCTGTCGCGCGGAAGTGAATAACGGTCGCTTGCTGCGCATCCTCCCCGAGTGGCGCGCCAAGGTCGATCCGATTCACTTGGTGTATCCCGGTCAAAAATTCGTGCCGCCGAAGTTGAGGGCGTTCATTGATACGGCGGTGGAGGTGTTCGCGCGGGTGTTTAAAGAGTGAAGACGAAAGGTCCGGCCTATTCCTGGATGTTTTCTTTCGCCCCCTCCGCCTTCAGCGCCGGTTTGATCCATTCCGAGAGCAGCGTATAGGCGACGGCGAGGATCACCGGGCCGATGAAGACGCCGATGAAACCGAAGGCCAGCACGCCGCCGAGTACGCCCATGAAGACCAGCAGCAACGGCAGCGTGCCGCCGCGGCTGATCAGATATGGCTTGACGATATTGTCCACGCCGCTGATCACCACCAGTCCGTAGAAGAACAGGAAGATCGCCCAACCGGTTTCCCCTTCGGAAAACAGCCACAGCGACGCGGGCACCCACACCAGCGGCGGTCCCACAGGAATGATCGAAAGAAAGAAGGTGAGCAGGCCGAGCAGCACGGCGCCGGGGATGCCTACGATCCAGAAACCGATCAGGGCGAGGACGGATTGCGCGAGCGCCGTGCCGAGTATGCCGTTGACCACGCGGGACACGGTGCCGGCGGTGACTTCGAGCAGGTCCTTGGCCCGCTGTCCCGCCAGGCGTTCCATGACGGCGCGGACCCGCGCGGTGATGGCCGGCCCGTCGCGGTAAAAGAAAAAGCAGATGATGACGCTGAAGGCGATGAGCACCACGCCGTGCACCAGCGCGCCGCCAGCCTGAATCGCCACGTCTTTTAGCGGCAATTCGTTCATGAACTGCCTGAGTTGCAACAGGAGGGTGCCTTGATCCCCTTGTACCACGGTCAGCCACCAGGTTTTTATATAGTCGCCGATCACCGGCAGCGATTCGATCCAATCGGGCAGCGCAGGCAGCGGCTGTTCGATGGCGTTGCGCAGCGAGCGCACCATGGCCGTGGCGCTGTCGGCCAGGCTTACGGCCATGACGGCGAACGGGGCGACGATGGCGAGCAGGAGCAATACCGTCATGGTGGCGGCGGCGGGGACGGAACGGCCTTTGAGTTCGCGGAGCAGCCATTCGTAGACGGGCCAGGTGGCGTAAGCCAGAATCGCCGCCCACAGCAGGGAGGCGATGAAAGGACGCAGTACCAGTACACTGCCGATGACCAGCAGGACCACTACGGTTATCCCGGCTATCATTTCTATACGATGAGCGAGCTGCAACGGTGAATTTCCATGGCGGGGGCTGTAGGAAAAAATTTGTTTTGCGTATTCGCGAGCACGCTACGCCTTGAGTCGTGTGCTCGTCAAGACTGGCGACGCTGGAATCGACGATTCGGAGCGGAGCCGGAGGCGCTGATGCCGATCATGAGGCAATCGGCCGGCGCGGCGGCGGGGTTGATCGTCATCGGTTTACCTGGGGCGGGATTGATTCCCCGTGCGTCCAAGCGGATGTGCCGCGCCGGCCTGGCTTGATGACCCGCGGCGGGATCGGCGGCCATCCGGCGCGGGGGTGGGATGAAAGCTGTTATACTTTTTCCGTAAGGCCAACGGCATGAGCGTGTTTGCCGCGTACCACTCGCCTTATTCGTGGGCCGCGCGTCATGAGCTTGTCGACCCGCCGCCGCAGCCCGGTCGGAGAACGATCCGGGCGACCCGTCTTTCATCCCGCAAGCAAAATTCGCCACGCCGCAAACCCCGAGAAAGTGTCCTCCATGGCCGGCAATGATCAGAAAATCCGATTTTTTCGACGGCGCCTCCCGAGCTTCGAGTGCCTCCCCGGTTGTCACGATTGCTGCGGACCGGTGACCACGTCCAGCGAGGAAATGTCGCGGCTTCCCGTCAAGAGCGACGCGGAACATGAGGCGGCGCTTGCCGGTCTCACTTGTCCGCATCTGGGAGAAAAAGGTTGTCAAGTCTACGCGGAGCGGCCGCTGATCTGCCGCCTGTTCGGGACCATCGCCGCGGCTCGCCTGCCCGCAAGGCAGACGGCCCGCGGCGATGGTCGACCCGGATCTAGAACGGCAGATTCAAGCGTTTTTCGCGGCGACGCGCCAAGTCTTGGTTTAAAGCCGGCGTGCAGTAAAATGCGTCGTTTGGTCTGCCGGACATGGCCGTGCTCCGCGGGATGGCTAGCTTGATCTCCGCGACGGGTGATTTGCCAATCAGCTCTCATTCTTATTATGAGTTGTCCGCTACGGTTGGCTTTATAAATGGCGGCGGTGTCTCCATAGCCTGTGTGTCAGCCTGTATTCAATTGGAATTGAAGGGTCATAGTGAGTTCGCTACAGAGCATTAAGAGTCGGATATTGATTTTCACGGTCATGGCCACGCTGATTCCATCGGTGGGCCTGGGTCTGTTTTCGTTTCGGCAAAACGAGGCCTTGATCGCCGACAACGTGACTCATCAATTGCGTACCCTGGCGAGTGACGCTAGCCGCGAGTTGCGGCGCTGGACCGCCGAGCGCATGCAGGGGGTGCGCGCCTTGGCCGGTTCCGACGCGGTGCTCGACGGACTGTCCCATCGCGCCGCGCCGCGCTCGGATAGCGCCGCGGAAAACGCGCGGGTGTTGACCCATTATTTGAGCTCGGTACAGGAAAAATTGGGTCCCTTGCTGGAACTGACGGTGTTGGATCCCGCCGGCCGGGTGATCGCCAGCAGCGCGCCCGCGCCCGCGCCGGTGAGACTCCCGGAGAGCTGGCCGTCCACCGCCGCCGGCGAAGGCATGATCATCGTTCCGCCGCATTGGGATGCGCGCCGCGCCGCCGCCACCCTCACCATCGCGGTGCCGGTATTATCGATCGACAATCAAATAGTGGGGGTGCTGACGGCGGTGCTCGACCTGCGTCCCGCGCAGCCGCTGCTCAAATATTCAACCGGCGCCATTCCCGGTAATGTCGTTCTACTCGATCGTACCGGCAGGCCGTTGTTGAGTACTTACCACCCCATTAATCCAGCGACGCCGTTGGATCCGCAACTGTTGCAAGAATTGCGCGAATCCGCGGGCAAGCCCAGCAGCTTTACGGGCTTCGGACGGCGCACGGTGCTCGGACTCATCGAGGCGCCGCGGGACTCGCCGTTTATCGTGCTGGTGGAAAGGGATTACGCCGAGG
This sequence comes from uncultured Gammaproteobacteria bacterium, assembly GCA_963729605.1. Lineage (GTDB taxonomy): Bacteria > Pseudomonadota > Gammaproteobacteria > DRLM01 > DRLM01 > CAKKSB01. Next base: position 1,348,939 of record CAVSNY010000007.1, read on the forward strand.
TGTATCGAGCATGGACGGTCTTCCGCGATCTGTTTCTGACCTTGGTGATAGGCCTGTCCTTGTTGGTGGGTTTGGTCGCTTGGCGGATAGGGCGTTCCATCGTCATGCCGTTAAAGCGTTTGACCGTCGCCGCCGACCGCATCGCCGCCGGCGATCTCACCGTAAAGCTGCCCGTGGCGCAAGAGGATGAAGTCGGTCGTTTGATCCAAGTGTTCAACCGCATGACCGACAACCTGCGCCAAAGCCACGAAGAGTTCGAGGCGGCCAGCCTGGCCTTGCAGAAACAGAACGCGCTGCTGGAAACCCTGTCGGTCACCGATAGCCTCACGGGATTATTCAATCGCAAGAAGCTCGATGATATTTTGGCCGATCAATTCGCGCGCTTCAAACGCAATCAGCGTCCCTTCACGGTGCTGATGCTCGACATCGATCACTTCAAGGCGCTCAATGACACCTACGGCCATCTCGCCGGCGATCAGGTCTTGACCAGCGTGGCGGCGATTCTCGCCAAATCGATACGCAGCGTGGATTACGCGGCGCGCTACGGCGGCGAAGAATTCGTGATCGTTTTGCCGGAGACCACCAGCGCGGCCGCGCTGGAGATGGCCGAGCGCATCCGCACCCGGGTGGAGAACGCCGCTTATCCGTTCAATGGGCAAACCATCGCGGTCACCATCAGCATCGGCGTAGCGCACAGCCGCACCGGCGACGCCACGGCGGACGCGGTGGTCGCGCGCGCCGACCAGGAGTTGTATCAAGCCAAACACGCCGGCCGCAACCGGGTGCACAGCGCGCCGTGATGCGGGTATCGCTCCACGATTTGCGGGAGAGAATCGGGGGAGGGGAGTAAAGCGGGGGAGCCCGATGGAAATCTTCAGTTAATTCTTCTCTCTCGCTGTGACGTTCGACATCAAGACGCGGCTGTCACTAATGCGACGCACAGAGAACACTATTTCCCTCCCCTTTTTAGGGGGGGCGATAGCGCCTCCGAAAGAGACTGGATGGGTTAGGAGGAGGGCGGCGTTTACTTTACCGCTGGCAGGCGAGGCTGCGTGAGCATCCCCATCCCGGCCTTCCGCCTTCAAGGGGGAAGGAGAAAAATTCTGCGGCCTGCAGGCGGTGCGCGGTGTTATGGGCCGCCTTTGAGGTCCCGCCGAATAAGCCCGCGTCGCCGGGGAGATAACTTATTGCGGGACTCGCGCATGGACCGCGGCCTAGCGCGCCTCGACCAGACCGTTCAACACCCATCCCAAGCTGCCGTCTTCGGTTTGCACCTGCAACCATTCGCCCTGGTAAGCGCGGGCGGTCACCGGTGCCGCCTTTTGCAGCACGCCGAGGACGGCGGCGTTGGCGCGCGGCTGGCGGCGCAGATTGCCGTCCACTTTCATGCGCAGGGCAATCGCGGCCTTGAAGGGTACCTCGGATGTCGCGCGTTTATCCGCGCCGGACCCGTTGCGAAGATCCGCCAGCATGTCGATGAATTGCCGGGCCTGGGTGGCGAGATCCACGCTGGCGTCGTACTCGCCTTTCGCGAAGGCGGCGGAGGCGCCGTCCAATATCCGCTGCGCCTCGCCCTGCTGCGCCGCGTCGCGTTCCGCGCCCGGCGTGGAGCGCAGCTTCGCCATGGCGACCTCCACCTGGGCGAGCAGCGACGCGGCGTCGGCCTCGGTGGCGAAACGGCGCAGTTTCACCTCGGCGCGCGCCGCCTGGCTGGTGGTTTCCTTCAACAGCTTGTCCTGTTCCTGCCGATGTGCGCGCAGATTGCTGATCTCCGCCTCCTTATCCGCCAAGAGTTGTTGCAAGCGGGCGATTTCGCGTTGCGGTTCTTCACAAGATACCGGCGAGGCGGCGGGTGCGGGGGCCACCGAGGGAATATCCGGCGCGGGTTGCCGGACGGCGCATCCGGCCAAGCTCAACGCACACAAGGCGAGCATCGCCCACCGCGTGCCATGCCGGCTGAATTTAAAATGTGACTCCGACATCTTAATTAACGCCACCCGTTTGGGAATTCGCCGTATTCATGTTTAAACCGCCTGCTGTTGAGGATGACGATGGGACTCAGCCGTTTTCAAAAATCGAGGGGCTTGTTCGGGCGCGCGACGCGCGGGGGATGTATCGACCTTGATCGCATTCGCCACGCATCCGTGCGTTCTTACGCCCGCCTGTTGTGGCAGGCGGGGCATTGTAGCGCCTGCGACGGAGGCCAGCTAGAGGGCCGCGCGCGGTTGCGGCGCTTGCCGTGGTTGATGCGGCATTCTGACTCAAAGCGCCTAGTCACGCTAAAATTGCGGTATTGTTCTATCGCTGAATGCGACTACTCTTTGAAGTCAAGAGGACATAAACCCTGTTGGTGGCCCTGCTTGTTGCGGAGTTTGCATAATGAAGATCGCGGTCTTCGATACACATCATTACGATCAGGCGGCGCTGACCGCCGCGAATGAGCGGTTTGGCCATCAACTCGTGTTCTTTGAGGCACGCCTCAACGACACCACGATGGGATTGGCCGCCGGTTTCGATGCCGTGTGCCCCTTTGTGAATTGCCGGCTCGGCGAAGCCGTGCTTGCGCGGCTGAAGACGCTGGGCGTCAAACTGGTGACTTTGCGCGCGGCCGGCTACAACGGCATTGATATCGCCGCCGCCGAACGCCTCGGCATCACGATCACGCGCGTGCCGGCCTATTCACCTCATGCCGTCGCGGAACATGCCTTTGCCTTGCTGCTATGTCTATTGCGCAAAGTGCATCGCGCCCACGCGCGGGTGCGCGAGCTGAATTTTTCGCTCGATGGGTTGGAAGGTTTCGATCTATACGGCAAGACGTTTGGATGTGTCGGCGTCGGCCGAATAGGGGCCGCCGCGATCGGCATCGCGCGTGGCTTCGGTTGCCGCGTACTGGCGTACGATATGATCGAAGATCGGCAGCTCGCGGCACGCCTGGGATTCAGCTACACCTCGCTGGACGAACTGCTCACGCACGCGGATGTCGTATCGCTGCACGTTCCATTGACGCCGCAAACTCATCACCTCATAGACTCCGCGGCGTTGGCGCGGATGAAGAGCGGAGCGATAATCATCAATACCAGCCGGGGCGCCGTGGTCGATACCGAAGCGTTGATCGGCGTCCTGAAATCACGTCACCTCGGCGGTGTCGGACTGGATGTGTATGAGATGGAGGAAAACGTGTTCTTCAAGGACCTCTCCAATGACGTGCTTTCCGACGACCTGCTCGCGCGGCTGTTGACCTTTCCCAACGTGCTTGTCACGTCACACCAGGGCTTCTTGACACACGAGGCGCTCGCCGCCATCGCCGAGACCACTCTTGCGAACGCGCGTGCCTTTGAGCAGGGGCAGACTCTGGCGAATGAGGTGCGTTTGTCCGCTCCGAGCACGACACCGCCCGCGCCCTGATTGAATCCGGGGCCAGCCGCGAGGCCGGGGTCAGCAGCGTTCCGCGGCCGATCACGCCCCATATCCCCCGTCTTCCCCCAACCGGCGGCAACAGCTATCACGTCGCCGGTTGACAACAAAATGTGTCTGTGTAAAATCGGCGGTCGTTACAAATGATAATGATTCGCATTTTTTTAAGCGTTTAGTTAAAACGGGGTGAATAGGTGTCCGCACCTTTTCCGCCAGGGGAATATATCTATTGAATTAATACCCCTGTCGTGACCGGAGTCCGGCGGCCGGCCATTCCGTCGCCGCGGCCCGTCACCCACCGAGTCGCAACCACAAAAACCTCTGATCTGTAAGGAACCGAAAGCATGAATGCATACCCCGAACTTCGCCACCCGACGGCCAAATTACTCCCGCTCGTGCTCGCGATCGCCGCCTGCGGTCTTGCCGAACGTTCCGAGGCCCGCGAGGAGTCGACGCTCGACACCGTCAACGTCATCGATTTTCGCGGCGAGCAGATGGACAGTTTGAAGTACAGCCGCGACCTGCAGGACACCCCGCGCCTCATCACCGTGCTGCCGAAAGACCTGCTCGAAGAGCAGAACGCGACTTCGCTGAAAGACGTGCTGAAGAACATTCCCGGCATCAGCCTGCAGGCCGGCGAGGGCAACCCGCCCGGCGGCGACCAGCTCAAGATTCGCGGCTTCAACGCGCGCGACGACATCAACGTCAACGACACCCGCGACCTCGGCAACTACTTCCGCGACCCCTTCTACATCGATCAGATCGAGGTCGTCAAAGGACCGAATTCGGCGTATTCCGGGCGCGGCTCGGCGGGCGGCACGATCAACTTCGTGACCAAGAAGCCTTTCCAGGACGACTTCAATCGTGTCGAGGCGAGCATCGGCACCGACGACTACTACCGCCTGACATTCGACGCGAACCGACAGATCGACGACAACAGCGCGGTGCGCCTCAACCTGATGGGCCACGACGCCGGCATCCCCGGCCGTGACATCACCGAGGAGTCGCGTTACGGGCTTTATGCCGCGTACACCTGGGGCTTCAAAGGCCCGACCAAAATCACCGCCGACTACCTGCACCTGAGCCAGGACGACCTGCCCGACGCCGGCCTGCCCGCCGACCGCGGCGCGCCCGGCGCGCATGCCAACGGGACCGGCCGCATCCCGCCCGGACTCGACTTCAGCAATTTCTACGGCCACACCGACGACTATAAGAAGGTCGATGTCGACCAGATCGGCCTCGCGATACAGCACGCCTTCACGAATGGCGTGGTGTTCAAGAACCAGTTGCGCCTGTCGCGCGTCTCCAACGACTCGATCACCTCGTCGCCGCGCCTGCGCAACGTCACGCCCGACTTCGTGGACTCCGAGGTCCGCGGCGAAACCAAGCCGCGCGATCAGGTCGATGACGGCATCAACAACCAGAGCGATCTGTTGTTCAACTTCAGTACCGGCGCCGTCGAACACGACTTGGTCGTCGGCCTCGAACTCGCGCGCTACGAGTTCGAAAATCGCCGCCGGCTCGATCAGGCCGGCCCGCTCACCGACCTCTACAATCCGGTGCCGCGCTTGGGGCCCTCGCGCGCCTACGACGGTACGACCTACGCGCTCGAAACCGAGGAAGTCGGCGTCTACGTGCTCGACACGATGAGGCTCTCCGAGAAGTGGGACCTCAACGCCGGTCTGCGCTGGGATCGCGTCGAAGCGACCGCGACGCGTAGCGGCTTCACGGGCGGGAACGCGGGGCTCAACACCACCCACGAGCGCGAGGACAGTGAGATCAGCCACAACCTCGGCCTCGTCTACAAGCTGAAGCCCAACGCCTCGCTTTACGGCGCCTACGGCAACGCCTACGTGATGTCCGCCAGCTTCGACCGCAACAATGTCCAGCTCGCGGGCGGCTCGGCCACTCAGGCCATCGTCGGCGCGGGCTTCGACACCCCGCCCGAGCACGTCACCGCGTACGAGCTCGGCGCGAAATGGTCCGTGGCGGCGGCGCTCGACCTCGGCGCGGCGATCTTCCGCACCGAGACCAAGGAAGGCCGCTTCCCGGCGCAGGCACCGGGCGGCGTCACCACGCCCAACGTCAATTACACCATCGACGGCTTCGAGTTCCTCGCGGCGGGCAAGCTCACGGACGCATGGCGGCTGTACGCCGGTTACACCTTCCTGACGTCGGACATCACCGGTTCGCCGTCGTCGGGCGCCAACGAGCCTTATGTCGTCGCCCAGGAACTGGGCGGCACGCCCGAGCACTCGTTCAACATCTTCACGACCTATGACGTGACGCCGTCGCTGTCGCTCGGCGGCGGGGTGCAGTACGTCGATGCGGTCACCAGCGGCGTCGATCCCGACCCGGCCGGCGACCGCACTGTGAGCGTATCGGACTACACCGTGTACGACGCCTACGCCACCTACAAATTCACCAAGCAGACCCAGGTACGGCTGAACGTCTACAACGTCTTCGACGAGGAGTACATCTCGCAACTCGCCGAGGGCGGCGGGCAGGCGATCCCCGGCAAAGGACGCCAGGCGATCCTGACCGTCCGTCACGACTTCTGAAGCGGATATGGTCGTCGTCCTCGACACCATCCTCAACCCCGACGAGCTGGCGACGATCCGCCGCCAGCTCGCCGGGGCGTCGTGGGCAACGGGACTTTCCGCCGGCAGCCAGGCCACGCTGGTCAAGAATAACCAGCAGTTGCCCGAGGGCACGCCGTGCCTGCGCGACCTCCGGGTGCTCGTCCTGCGCGCGCTCAACCGCAGTCCGCTGCTGCTTTCCGCGGCGCTGCCGAACAAAATCCTTCCGCCCAACTTCAATCGTTATACGGGCGAAACCAATGCCTACGGCTGGCACGCCGACAACACCCTGCGCAACCTTCCCGACGGAAGCTGGCTGCGTACCGACGTGTCCGCCACCCTGTTCCTGTCCGACCCAGGCGAATATGACGGGGGCGAACTGCGCATCGAGGACACCTATGGTGATCAGCGCATCAAACTCGCCGCGGGCAGCCTCGTGCTCTATCCCTCCGGCTCGATCCACGAGGTCGCGCCGGTCACGCGCGGCGAACGCCTCGCGTGCTATTTCTTCATGCAAAGCCTAGTCAAGGACGCCGGACGCCGGCGCCAGCTCTACGAAATGGACCTCGCGCTGATACGCCTGCGCGCCCGCCTCGGCGACGCCGACCCCGACCTCGTGCGCCTGACCGCGCAGTACAACAATCTGCTGCGCGAATGGACGGATTGCTGAATCGCGGCAGCATCACTGATTGAGATCGCCCTTGCGGGGAGGGGATCGACACCCGCTAGGTGAGCCGGCTGGTCAACCTGACCACGCTGGTGCCCGACACCGTCGCCGCCATCCTGGCCGGCCGCACTACCCAATCACATCACACTGTCCGATCTGGCGCGGTTGATCCGCCGGCGCTGGGCTGAGCAGCGAGCCGGGCTCGCTGCTCGATAGGTCTATCGCAAATGAACTCGCTATTGGATGTCTGACTTATTCGCTGATCCCATCGATTTCCACTCACGACTGACCTCACTGATCCTGGGTCATCGAATACTTGCCTGTATGGCATTCCATACCACATCCCAGCGTATCCGCTCCTGTTCGAGGCGGACTTGTTGACCGCAGGCATTTCCCTTGAGCGACTGATAGAGCTTTTGTTCGGTATTGGTGAGTAGTGGGAGTTCTGTGGAAGAGTGCTGGTCTTTCTCTTCAACCCATAAATCGCGATGACTCATCAGCGTTGACTCATCCATAAGCACAGTCTTCAGGCTAGGGATGTATGTTCTGGCTCGATTAAGAATGGCAAAGCCATGCGTATCAATGTCACCCCAGTAGAAACATTGCGCCTGTTGTAGCCATGGAAGCTGTCCCAAAACGTCAACCGCGTAACCCAGTCGCATGATCACAACCGCCCCTGGCAGATCATCAAAGGCAAGGCCAGTTTGAAGGTTCTCAACAACGAAGACATTCTTTGGTCGTATACCAATGCTCGCGACCTCCTCACAGGGAGCAGAGATATCGCCAAGACCGCCAAAACGGACTCTTAGATCCGGGTCTAGAACGCGCATGCGCAATAACTGCGGCTGTGCCCTCAAGCCGCAGCGCCAGAAGAAGTCGCGCTCTCCTGTTGGGTCACTCTGGAGCGTTGCAATCAAGTCAGAGATGATGCCCTTTCGAGAATCCAGCCATTTGCTGTCGGCACCGGCAACCGGAATTTGTCGTGCGTAGAGATTCGATTTCGGATTGCGATTGATCCAATCCAGCATCTCTGCCAGTCGACGGAAATCGGCATCGCTGTAGTCAGCGAGGACATCAAAATATCTCGGTAACTGCTGCGCAAGCACCGGCCAGCGAGCAGTGAGCGTCTGATACCGAGACAGGGCGCGAACCCACCGTGCGGATGCACCGATCCACAGGGCAACATCTTCAGGGCCTCGTAACGTCAGTTTCCCTGGCAGTCGCTGAACGCCAAGCGCTTTCCATCGCCGCTCACACCAGGATAGTGTGCCGACCCCTTGCCAGCCTTGCCATGCGCTCACCCAAGCACGAACGCCGTCGACTTGTCTCAGTGCAGCCTGCTCCGTCGGAATGCCGAGCGGAACTTCCAGCGGCCATTGGACCTCGCCCGGATCACCGATCAACCACTCGCGGTGCTTGCTTTGAAAGCGACGGGCAAGAAACTGCCGAACATCTTCAGGAAGCTTCAACGCTAGCCTCCTCTCGAGCGTGCTCCGGCAGCTTCAACCGCTGACGGTCACCGTCGTACTCGATCAGCAGGACGCCTGACACCCGCCGGTCGCTGATATCCACAAAGCAGGCGCCACCGATGAATGGTTCGAGGGTCATGACGGACTTCAGCGGCGTAGCGACCACCATTTGAAATCCGAAATTGGTAAAGATGTTCATTGCCAAAGCGGTGAACTCGTTGTCAGCCTTGTCGAATGCCTCATCAAGCACGACGGGCGAATACATCGGCACGCCGTGGTCGTTCCCTCCCAGTTGATACCGTAGGGCTGCCGCCAAACACGTGGTGGCCAGCTTCTGCCGTTGGCCGCCTGATTTGCCAGCACCGCTGCGGTAAATCTCGACCTCGACGTCGCTTTCATCGATTTCCCGCCCGATGAACTCAACATGCTGTCGAACGTCGAGCACAGTCTCACGCCAGCGTTTCTGCTCGGGGTCCTGACTGGCGAGTCGATCAACAAGTCGCCGCAGGGCCAGAAACCGCGCCTCGGCGAACTCACGATCCTCCGTCCACGCATGGCTAAGTGCCTGCTGGATCTCCTGTTTGAACTCCTTGACGTCGACAAGCTGCCGGTCACTGGCGTCGATGTGGAGATAGGTGCGTTGATTGGCGCTTTGGTTGAAGGGCACCTGGCCAAGACTGTCGTTGACCAGGTCCATCCGCTCTAGGATGGCTTTGCGCGCATCGTTCAGGTAGGTGGAAAGTGCCGCCAGATTCTGGTGGCTTTGGTTCTGCAGCAATTCGAAGAATCGCTGCTCATAGGCGGGCAGGCCATCAGTTTCCAGTCGAACCAGCTTGGCGAAAAAGTCTGGTGCGCTGGCGAGGCTCGTATCCATGTCGCCAGCGTCCATGGGCCACTGACGTTTGAAATCCGCGAAGCGCGCTTCTATTTCCTTCTCGCAGACGCCAATCCCACGATTGACATCTTCGATCTCCGAATTGAGTGCGCGTTCTACAGAAGTTGTCACCTTGTCGAGGTTGTCGAGCCGGACTGCATCTGACTGCTTAGCGAAGCGCTCGTTGAGGCCCGAGATCTGATGGGGCGTCAAGGGAACGATGGACGCGTCCTGCAGAAGGGATTCTAGTTTCTGTGTACTGGTCTTGATCTGGTCAAGAATCGAATCGTGCGCACGCGTTGCATGCCGAAGATGCTTGTCAGTATCATCGACGAGTTTCTTTTGCTTCTCGATCTGCTCACTGATTTGCAGCAGGGTGGTGTTGCCCTCGCGCGCTTCGCGGATCTGCCGCTCAATGGTGGAAATGCGATCCAGCAATGGGAGCAAATCTATTTCCTGCCACTGGAGATTCACCAGAGTCTGGCACTGCATGGCTCGGGTCGCACGATTCTTGTCCTGATCGGCGAGGCTGTCGATCTCTCCTCCGAGACGCGTAATCGTGGCAGCAAGCTCCTGCGCCTGGGCTTGAAAGAGCCCAAGCTTGTCGCGGTTATCGAGCCCAAGCACCCAGTTTCGTCGGTCGCCGACACTTCTACGGTCGTCTTTCTCATGCCGGGTTTTGCTGTGCTTGACCTGGCCCTCACGGGTGATGGCGCGATCAGCGCTCCTGAACGATTGAATGGAGTCGACGCACGCATAATCGAAGCGTTGCCGTAGCTCGGCCTGTAGCCAATCGGAATATGCACCCTCCTTGACGTTCAGCTTAAGGACGAGCGAATTGGCTCCGATGGGCTTGGCCTGCCAGGTCTCCGGGCGTCCGGTCCGGTAATACACCAGGCGCTGCCCAAGATGGGTGTTGTTGATGTAATTGGCCAGCGCTGAATACTGTCGTTCGTCCACCAGGAGTGAGAGTGCAAATCCGTGTAGTACGCGCTCAATGGCCCCCTGCCATTCCGCCTCGTCAGGCTTCACCTCAATGAGTTCGCCAACAAAGGGGAGAGCCGACTCCGAGATCCCGATGGCGGCGGCGATGTCTCGACGCATTTCCAGCATGTCGGCCGGAATGTTCGACGGCTGGCGCTGGAGTGCCTGCACCTCCTTCACCACTTGCGAAAATGCCGTCTCAGCGTCTCTCTTTTGGCCTGCCAAGCGGAACTGTTCTTCGCGGCTTTCGTTGCTGCGCTGCTCCCAATTTTCGACCTCCTGCCGCGCGTTACCCAACAGTTCAGCGAAGGCTTGAGGAGAATCGGGGAGGCTCCAGCCCAGCTTCTTGCACGCATCTTCAGCCTGGCCGCGTTTGCGCAGGCGATCCGTGCGCTGGGTCTCCAGGCTGGATTTCTCGGCCTCCCATTGCTCGATCTGATCACCGCCCGCTTCACGGTGCTGTCGCTCCAGATCGCGCAACGTTGTGGCGTGGTTACCCAGGATGCTCTGACGTCGACTAACTTCACCTTCCGAGCCGCTGGCTTGCACCTCCAGGGACTCGACATGCTGCTTGAGGAGTTCAATGCGGCGGGTTTCCTGGTAGCCATCAACGCCCAGCCGAAGCTCATCCAGACCATTGCGCTGCAGCATCAGCGAATCTCTGCGCTGATACTGCTCCCGCGCTGGCGCAAGTGTTTGAACCTGCTCGCGAGCTGTCACTACCGCCTGGTGGGCAGCATTGAGTTCGCCAAATTCGCTGACCAAGCGATCGGCCACCTCGAAGGTTTCTGGCTTGTCCAGCATGAAATCGCGCAGGAAGGTATTGAGGTCGCCGAGATTCTTGGCCGACTGGGTTTTGTGCAGCAAACGCAGCGCCATTTCGCTCTCGATACCAAGCAGGCGGCAGAATCGTTCGCAATAGGGACGAAACTCGTCGCGGGCGAACGCTTCGGGGAAGGACTGCTTGAGCTTTCGGATATCGAAGTTGGATTGGCCGAAGTCCTCCAACTCGCGCAGGTCAAAGGCCCGCTCCAGGACAAGGTAGTAGCGTTTAACGTCGGTGGTTCCATTTGCATTGCCACGCAGCCAGAACACCTGAACAAGTACCACAAACTGGCCCAATGCGTTCTGGTAGGTCAGTGCCAAGGCTGACCACGTTGTCCCCGAGCGCAAGTAACGGGTGGCGATCTCACCCGACTCTCCATCCTTCTGTTCGGCCCATGCACCACGTACGTAGGAGACGAGGTTTCGGTCACGACCGCTGCGGTCAGTCTCGCGCGCGGCAGCGTTGAAGTCGATCCAGCGAGGGGGCACCAGCAACGCCGAAAAAGCGTCAAGAAGAGTCGATTTCCCAGCCCCTGATCGACCGACAAACAGAAAGCCTCGTTCGCTGATCGGTACGTCATGCAGGCCAGAAAAAGTGCCCCAGTTGTAAACCTGCAGGCGAGTCATTCGGAACTGTTCGCGGGCGAACAAGGAGGCGGTTTGGGGTTCCGAGATCATTGGTCGGCCTCCTCATCGGGTTCAGTCTGAGCCAGTTGCGCTGGCGTCTCTCCGGCAGCCATGCGCTGATACAAGTGGGTCAGAGCTTGTATTTCCTCTGCTGAGAAGAGGAGCTTCAACGTGGGTGAAATCTCGAAGCGATCCTCACTCGAGCGAATTTTCTGAAGGATGCTGTGCTTCTTGATCTTCTCGATGGATGCATGAACCCGTTTCGCGAATCCCGCGCGGTCGTTGTTGGATGCTCGCTCATAGAGGGTAAGAAATTCCATCATCTCGTCCGTCGATACCACGGCACGATCGCCCTGCGAGTCCGCCTGGGTCAATCGCTGGCGAAGGTGGAGCAGCAGAATGGAGTCAATGAAGGTCAGCTGCGCGCGACGCAGCAGGAGTGGCACTTCGAGGTCGCCGGTATCTGCCTGGCGGGTGAAGGCAACTTGTACGTCCCGGTCGATGACCAGTTCGAGGAACAGTTCGACAAGGCGCCGACGTATCACCGCTTCGTCTCGCACTAATATCGGCCAGAGTTTTGGATGTCGACGTCCGTCGAGCGAAGGTCCCGCAAGTAGCTGCACGAGGGCGCGCCGGGTATCCAGCGCCAACTCGCCGCTGTCACCCATGAAAAGGGTGTTGGCAGATGCGTGCGCAGCATCTGGCGCTTGTTCTTTGGCGGGCATTGCCGCTTCGTCGTTCTCAGACCAGTTCATTTGCCCGCTCCCGCAAAAAGAAAATCTTTGGAATTCGGGCGCTGCGACGCTGGTCGTCGCCTCCAACCCAGCCAACGGTTTCGCTATGGTCGGCCTTGAAACCATGCCGACTGCCCAATGCAAGCAGGCCGACGACGCTGCCCAAACCCTGTGCAGCGGGGAACTGCTCCAGCACGTCAGCAATGGATGCCTGGGACCGTTGCTCCAGGACAGCCAGCACGTTGGCCTTCAATGTTCGGAAGTCGATCTCGGATTGGGCGACCAATTCGCTGACAGACTCCAGGTCGATTGGTGGGGCGTCACCTTCCGCCATTTGGCCGGGCAAAGCTTGTAGGGAGGGGTCGTACAGCGCCCATTGAGACAAGGAGCGCAAACGGCTGCTCGTGAGCTCAAGCGTGTACTGGAGGGTTTCTGTGGCCCTGACTTTGTCCTTCAGGGTGAGTGCTGCTCGCTGAGCGTCTTTCAGAAGGTGATTGAGTCGGCGTTGCTCGAGGTATTCACGACTCTGGACGAAATGCTTCAGGCTGCGGGCAAACGTCTGGAGCACTTCATGGACCATGCCGCCCTGCTCAAGAAGGGTTCGTGTCAGCCGAAGAAGGAATCGGCGCTCCTTGGCTTCAAGCTGACCCACAAACTCCCGCGACATGACGCTATCAAGCGCCTGATCAAGTGTGGCGGCCTGCTGTGGGTCCGTTAGCAATCGCCAGAAAGCAGAGAAAGTCCTTCCCGCGTCGCTTTCTGAAATCAGGTCGATTCCGGCAAACAGCGAATCCAGTACATCACCCCGATTGCCATCGTTGTCCATGATGCGTTCACGGAGATCTCGATTCAGCTGGTCGAACTGATCGCGGACGCGTCGGAAGTCGCCTGCAAGATCGTCGGCCAGCGTGATGATCTCCCTCGTGCGCTCCAGTGCCGTTGCCTGAGCCAGCACGCGCATTTGCCCCTTATGGATAGCGTCTATCTCCTTATCGATGCGGGCTTGCTCGGCCATGAGCCGGTCAATGCGGCGGAATTTGTCGGTATCGGTGTCCTCTGCAAGCCGGGCCAGCGCCTCGATAACGAGTGTCAGGCGGCTCTCAGTCGCGGCTGAGTGGGGCTGCGCCAGGCCAGAGACAAAACGAATGGCCTCCACGGCAGCCGTCGACAGTTCGTATTCCTCCTCTGAAGCCCCTGCCGGGAAACGGCGCTCCAGATAACCATCGGCAAGCCAGCTGGCCACGTAAGCCTGCGCTGTTTGGGGGAAGTCTTCGCCTTGAGCGCGCAGCTCTTCTAAATCCCTCCCGATCCGTTCGTGAAGAATGGAGGCAGGAAGACTTCGCTCGCTCTCGTAAAGATGGGCTTGAAGCAGTCCAATGACGGTAGGCCCATTGTTCGACGCAAGCAGACGCCATAGGGGCTGCGCCCGTATGCGTCGGTAGGTCGTGATGGCTTTGTCTGCTTTCACTCCCGTGCTCCAAAGTGGCGGGTCCCGCCTGCTATTTGGTTATCACAATACGACGAATACATAAATCAAAATAGAGCCATGGACAGATTTTAGGGCAGACCATATACTTTCCGCAATAACCCGTACAAGCATTCGCTAATCCGAACGAGCCAGCCAGGATGCCGAACGAACAGCTTACAGATCTAACCCAGCCACAGCGCGACCGGCTCGCGTTCGTGGAGTTGCGCGTGCGCTTCATCGGGGAGATACGCCGCCAGGACTTGGTCACGCGGTTTGGCATCCAGTTCGCCGCTGCATCCAGAGATATTGCGCTGTACAAGGACTTGGCACCCGGCAACATTGACTACGACTCCAAAGGCAAGTCCTACGTCCTGGGGCCAGACTTCCGGCCCGTATTCGACTTCCCACCGGAGCGGGTGCTGTCGTGGCTGAGCCAGGGCTTTGGCGATGGTGAGCCGATGCGGCTCAAGGCGTGGGTGGCCAGCGAGAGCCCATCCCGGCTCACCCATCCGGATCTGGACGTCCTTGCGAGCGTGACCCGTGCGATCCACCAGGAGTGTCCGCTTGGCATCGAGTACCACTCCATCTCCAGTGGCCGCAATGAGCGGGAGATCGTCCCGTTCGCGCTGATCGACAACGGCCTCCGTTGGCACGTCCGTGCCTTCGACCGGAAGTCGCAGGAGTTCCGGGATTTCGTCATCACCCGGATCAAGCGCCCCGTGGTGCTCAAGCGGCAGCCAGTGGCGCCCCACGAGATGAGCGATCAAGACATTCAGTGGACCCGGATCGTCGAGCTGGAGTTGGTGCCGCACCCGGATCAACCCCGGCCGGAGATCACCGAAATGGATTACGGCATGCGCGGCGGCGTGCTGCGGATGAAGCTGCGAGCCGCCACGGCCGGATACATCCTGCGCAAATGGAGTGTGGACTGCTCCCCAGACCACAGCCTCCGCGGCCATGAGTACCGGCTTTGGTTGAAAGACCACCTTGCCATTTACGGTGTGCGTAGCGCCGTTTTGGCGCCGGGCTTTGCGCAGCCGAATGCAAAAGCGTCGATAGATGACTGAACGGGAGCGACCATGAAGCTGATCCACAACACCGGCGCAGACCGAGTCATCGATCTGATCCGGCCGCATCTCAAACGTGGCAATCAGCTCGATTGCGTGACGCCCTCGTTTTCTCTCTATGCCTTCGCTGAAATGCGCGAAGCGCTGTCAGTCCTTGATCGGGTCCAACTGATCTTGTCACCCGACGAAGAGGTGCTCGAGTTCCTCGGCGCGGAGGGCGACCGCGCCGCACGTAATCGCTTGCAGGCGCGTTGGTTGGCCAATCAATGTGCGAAGTGGATAGCTGGGAAGGTGGATCTTCGGCGGGCGCTGGGGCCGGTGCCACAAGGTGCTGTGGTTATGCGCAAGCCCGACGCTACGCCTGAGCAAGTGGTACTAGGATCGCTCGCGTTCAGCACTGCCGGCCTTGGGCTAACGCCGGGTAACCCATTGAGCCTGATTCAGGCATCTGAATCCGCCGACGAGGCAGTCCAACTCGCCCGGTGGTTCGATCAACAGTGGGCGAGCCTGCAAGGGCAGTCTGGGGAATCAACTAGCGGCCGCGACGCACTGATCAAAGCCTTGCAGGCCATTGGCGAGCACCGCGATCCGTTCACCGTCTACACACTGATGTTGCATCACCTGTTTCGTGATCGCGGTGACGAAATGGACGAGGAGCGGATCGTCAAGTCGGCCACCGGCATCCGCAACACCGTGGTCTGGAAGAAGCTCTTCAAGTTCCAGCGCGACGGCGTGGTCGGCGCCATCGACAAGCTCGAACCGCTTCGGCGGCTGCATCATCGCCGACAGCGTCGGCCTCGGTAAGACCTTCGAGGCGCTGGCGATCATCAAGTACCACGAGCTGCGCAACGACCGCGTGCTCGTGCTGTGCCCAAGCGCCTGCGCGACAACTGGACGCTCTACAAGGCCAACGACCGCCGCAACATCCTCGCGCCCGACCGCTTCAACTACGACGTCCTGAACCACACCGACCTGTCGCGCGACGGCGGCATGTCCGGCGACATCGACCTCGTCGCACGTCAACTGGGGCAACTACGACCTCGTCGTCATCGACGAGTCGCACAACTTCCGCAACAAGAAGACGCCGCAGGCGGGCAGCGAGACGCGCTACGACCGCCTGATGCGCAAGATCATCAAGGAAGGCGTCAAGACCCGCGTCCTGATGCTGTCGGCCACGCCGGTCAACAACCGCCTGGCCGACCTGCGCAACCAGATCGCCTTCGCCACCGAGGGCGACGACACCGCGCTTGCTCGAGCACGGCATCGCCAGCATCGACAGCACCACGCGCCTCGCGCAGAAGCAGTTCAACCGCTGGCTCGACCTCGACGACGCCGAGCGCACGCCCGTCGCGGCTGATCGAGATGCTGGGCTTCGACTACTTCACGCTGCTCGACCTGCTCACCATCGCCCGCTCGCGCAAGCACATCGAGAAGTACTACGGCACCGCCGAGACCGGCCGCTTCCCGGACCGGCTGAAGCCGATCAACATCAAGGCCGACGTCGACCGCGCCGGCGAGTTCCGCGTCCATCCGCGACATCAACCACGAGATCCGCCGCCTCAACCTCGCCGCCTACGCGCCGCTGCGCTACGTGCTGCCGCACAAGCAGGCCGCCTACGACGCGAAGTACAGCACCGAGATTCGCGGCGGCGAGGGCTTCTTCCGCCAGGTGGACCGCGAGGAGAGCCTGATCCACCTGCTGCGCGTCAACGTGCTCAAGCGCATGGAAAGCGCGGTGCCGTCGTTCGCGCTCACCGTGCGAGCGCCAGCTCGCGCGACGTGGAGGCCACGCTGGCGCAGCATCGAAGCGCACGCCGAGGAGCTGTGAGGAGATCGACATCGAGGACGTGGACATCGACGATCCGGCCTTCGAGAGCCTGCTCGTCGGGCGCAAGGTCAAGGTGCTGCTGAAGGACGTCGACCTGATCCGCTGGAAGCAGGACCTGATCGAGGACCGCAACCGGCTGGCCACACTGCTGGCGGCGGCGCGACAGGTGGATGCCGCCCGCGACGCCAAGCTCGCCGCGCTGCGCGAGATGATCGAGCGACAAGTGCCGCAACCCGATCAACCCCGGCAACCGCAAGGTCATCGTCTTCACCGCCTTCGCGGACACCGCCCGCTACCTCTACGACGCAGCTCGCCCCGTGGGCCAAGGCGACGCTCGGCATCGACGCGGCGCTGGTCACCGGCACGGGCCGCAACCAGACCACGCTGCCCGGCCTGCGCAAAGACCTGGCATCGATCCTCACCGCGTTCGCGCCGCGCTCGAAGGAGCGCCCCGAGGACCTCGCCGGCGAGGGCGAGATCGATCTGCTCATCGCCACCGACTGCATCTCCGAGGGCCAGAACCTCCAGGACTGCGACTGGCTGATCAACTACGACATCCACTGGAACCCGGTGCGCATCATCCAGCGCTTCGGCCGCATCGACCGCATCGGCTCGCCCAACGAGCGCATCCAGCTCGTCAACTTCTGGCCCAACATGGAGCTGGAGGAGTACATCAACCTGGAGCAGCGGGTCAGCGGCCGCATGGTGCTGCTCGACATCTCCGCCACCGGCGAGGAGAACCTGATCGAGCAGCAGTCCGGCAACCAGATGAACGACCTGGAGTACCGCCGCAAGCAGCTGCTCAAGCTCCAGGACGCGGTCATCGACCTGGAGGACCTTTCCACCGGCGTCTCCATCGCCGACCTGACGCTCACCGACTTCCGCATCGACCTGGCGCAGTACCTCAAGGCGCACCCGGCGTGCTCGAGAGCCTGCCGCTCGGCACCTGCGCCGTCACCACCACGACCGAGGCCGACATTGCCGCCGGGCATCATCTTCTGCCTGCGCGCCGAGGGCGACGGCCGCCAAGCGCAGCGCCGAGACCGGGCTATCCGCTTGGCGCCGCATTACCTCGTGCATGTCGGGCGACGACGGCGCGGTGCTGCTGCCCTACACGCAGGCCAAGCAGATCCTCGACCGCCTCAAGCGCCTCTGCGCTCGGGCGCGACCTGCCCGACGCCGGTGCCTGCGCCCGCTTCGACAAGGCGACCAGGCAGGGCGAGGACATGCGCGCACGCCCAGAAGCTGCTCGCCGCCGCCGTGGCCTCGGTCGTCGGCAAGAGCGAGGAGCGCGCCGTGGCCAGCCTGTTCACGCCCGGCGGCACCCACGCGATGAAGGGCGAGTTCGCGGGCATCAACGACTTCGAGGTGGTGGCGTTTCTGGTCATCCTGCCGGAGAGCGAGACGCCATGACGGCCATCCCCTCATCAACCCTTTCGGCGCAAACCCTAATCCACGCCTTGCGCTTGCCCGAGGGTTGCCGCGTGGATCAGCGCGTGCCCAAGAAGCTGCTGCTGGAGAATGGTGCGCCCACGGCGGCAGATAAGCGCCTGATCAAGGATGGCATCGAAGAGCTGCAATGGGTGGCGGCACTCAAGCCCACCACCATCGGCGTGCCCGACTACCGCGACGACGCTGCGCGAGTACCTGGAGATCGCCGTGCTGGCAGTGACTTTGCGGGGTGTCGTTAAACCCGCAAGTCACTCGCGCCTCGCCGAGCTGGTGCACCGAGCCGTGCCCTATCCGGTGCTGTTGCTGCTGATTGAGGGGCAAGCGCTGACCCTGTCGCTGGCCCACAAGCGCTGGGCACAGAACGAGGCTGGCAAAGTGGTGCTCGACGGCAGCTTAGTATCGGTGACAGTGTCGGCTTCGCTGTCCGAGATCAATGCGACGGATCCGTCGAACCCTGATCCCGCGGCAGTTGCTGAAGCCGATCGTTCCTTTATCCAGTCCCTGTCAGTCACGCGCCAACCCCAGGCCACGCTGCACGCACTCTATCAAGGCTGGATGGAGTGCGTGCAGTCCTTGCTGGCCGCCCGGCTGACGGGAAGCTACCGAATCTCGTCAACGCCGGAACAGGCAGCGGCGCGCCGACAAGCCCTGGCCGATTGCGAACGGTGTGAGGCCGAGATCAACCGCCTGCGGGCGCAAGCAGCGAAAGAAAAACAATTGGCACGTCAGGTGGAACTGAACTTGATGCTCAAGCGGATGCAGGCCGAACTGGCTGTCGCGAGGGAAAAGCTGTGAACCGTTGGCGGCAACGTCATGTTCCTCCGTTGCCCGTCTTGTCGGGCTGCCAACAATTACCTATACTAGCTTGCAATACACCCGCCAAGCCTATGGCTGCCTCGGCAGACACGCTCAAATCGTGCGGGTTTTTTATTGCCTGCAGGAAGCGGGGGGTGGCATGAAGCCATTCACCAAGCCCGCCATCACCGTCGCTGAACAAGTGGCACTCCTCAAGGCCCGTGGCCTGTCAATCCGCGATGAAGCACGAGCCGCACACTTTCTCGAAGCGGTCAGTTTCTTTCGGCTCACACCCTACATGCGGCCCTTTCAGGTTGCTGGCAACGCCGACCACGTTTTTCTGTCCGGCACCGGCTTTCGCCAGCTCAGCCAGTTGTACGACTTCGATCGCCGTCTGCGGTTGCTGGTGATCGATGCCATAGAACGGGTAGAAGTAGCGGCGAGAGCCGCCATCTCCAACCATATGGGGCCAGCGCACGGCGCTCACTGGTATCTACAGCGTAACTTGTTCAAAAACCGCTATAACCACGCTCGCTTGTTGAGCACTATCGAGAGCGCCCAACAGAAAGCCTTGCAGGATTACCAGCGCGAAGTGGCTCGCATCGACCGGCTTACACACGCCGACGAGGCGCGTAAAACCGCGTTAAGGCAGCGCCGTGCCCAAGAGAGCTATGCCCGCCACTATGCCCTGACCTACAACCAGCCTGCTCTGATGCCCGGCTGGGCGATGCTGGAAGAGCTGACAATAGGTGAGTTGTCGCACCTGTACCGAGCCCTTGCCAAAGACAGTGACCGCAAAGCCATCGGCCAGCCGCTGGCCGCGCCGGCGCCCTTGCTGGATTCCTGGTTCCACACCTTAACGGTGGTGCGCAACATCTGCGCCCACCATGCCCGGCTGTGGAACCGCGAACTGGGTATCAAGCCCGAGCAGCCCAAACAGGCAAACTTTTCCTGGCCCGGCTACTTGCGCCGAAGCGACCAACACACCCGCATTGCCGTGGTGCTGGCGATGCTGCACCACCTGATGCAGCAGGTCAGCCCGCATACCCGCTGGCACCAGCGCCTGGCCGACTTGCTGAACGAATACCCCGAAATACCCAAACCGGCGATGGGCTTGCCGGATAAGTGGCAATCAGACATTTTTTGGCAGAACTGACCAAGGATTCACCATGAAGAAAATCGACATCCACAGCCCCGAGGCCCAGTCCGCCGATCTGGTGGCGGGCAACATCGACCAGCTCAAGGCCCTGTTCCCGGACCTCATTACTGAAGGCCCGAACGGCACGGCGGTGAACGTGGATGTGCTCAAGGCCCTGGTGGGTGACCAGACCGTCACCGATGCCGACGAGAAATACGGCCTCAACTGGCACGGCAAGCGCCGCGCGCGGCAATTGGCGCTGACACCGAGTACCGGCACTCTGCGGCCCTGCCCGGGCGAGAGCGTTGATTGGGAAACCACCCAGAACCTGATGATCGAGGGCGACAACCTCGAAGTCCTCAAGCTGTTGCAGAAAAGCTATGCCGGCGAGGTCAAGCTCATCTATATCGATCCGCCGTACAACACCGGCAAGGACTTTGTGTACCCGGACAACTTCCAGGACAACATCAAGAACTATCTGGAACTGACCGGGCAGGTGGAGGGCGGACAGAAGATCAGCAGCAATACCGAAGCCAGCGGTCGGTTTCATACGGACTGGTTGAACATGATGTATCCAAGGTTGAAGCTAGCGAGGAATCTTCTTCGGGATGACGGGGTTATCTTTGTTAGTATTGACGACAATGAAGTAACGAACTTGCGCAGTGTGCTTGATGATTTATTCGGGCCGGAAAACTTTGTTGCCAATGTCATCTGGCAGAAGAAATACAGCACGAAAGCAGATTCTAAGGATTTTTCGGAATCACATGACTTCTTGGTGTGCTATCGAAAAGGCGGCACTGCCCAGATTCAAGGTTTGCCCCGAAGTGATGCTCAAGAGGCCACATATAAAAACCCAGACAATGATCCTCGCGGTCCCTGGGCATCTGACAATCTATTGCGTACTGAGGTTAGAGAGTACGCAATCTTCGGTGTTATGGCACCGAATGGACAAGAACACTGGCCACCTGAGGGAAGTAGTTGGCGCTTTAACAAGGAGAGAATGGCAGAACTCATTACTGACAATCGCATCTGGTTTGGCGAAGCGGGAAATAGCAAACCCCGGCTGAAGCGATTTCGCTCTGAAGTCCGAGATTCGATTCCACCACAGACAATTTGGACATTCGATCAAGTAGGCCATACTGACGAGGGCACTAAACAGCTGGCAGAGTTGTTTGGCAGTACGCGTTCTCCGTTTCCTAATCCGAAACCAACTCGGCTGCTTCAGCGTGTCGTTCAAATAGGTTCAAACAATAGTGATATTGTTTTGGACTTTTTTGCTGGTAGTGGAACGACCGGACAGGCTGTATGGGCGCAAAACGTTGCCGATGGTGCAAGCCGGCGTTTCCTAGCGGTACAGCTACCGGAGCCGTTGAGCGATGGAAATAAAGAAGATCAGTCGGTCATTCACTATTGTGACCAACTTGGCAAACCCCGCACCATTGCCGAACTTACCAAAGAACGTCTACGCCGCGCCGCCGCCAAGGTCAAGGCCGACAATCCGCTGTTTGCCGGCGACACCGGCTTCCGCGTCTTCAAGCTCGACCACTCCAATATCCGCGCCTGGAATCCCAACCCGGCGGATCTGGAAGCTTCGCTGTTCGACCACCAGGATCATTTGCTCGCAGGCCGCTCTGAGGCTGACGTGCTCTACGAGCTGTTGCTCAAGCTCGGCCTTGACCTGTGCGTGCTCATCGAGCAGCGCACCGTCGCGGGCAGTGACGTGCATGCCGTGGGTGGCGGCGTGCTGATGGCCTGCCTAGCCGAGCAGATTACCCGCGAGCAGGTGGAGCCGCTGGCCCAAGGTATTATCGACTGGCACCAGGAACTGGCGCCCGCCGGTGACACCACTTGCGTGTTCCGCGATAGCGCCTTCGCTGACGACGTCGCCAAGACCAACCTCGCCGCCACTCTGGAGCAACACGGCATCCAGAACGTGAGAAGCTTGTAGTGATGGATCAAGCTGCGCTCATTGCCAAGGTGGATCAGTTGCGTAGTCAAGGGCGCGAAGCCAATACGATTGAGTTCAAGTCCAACTGGAACCAACCCCAGGAAATTGGCGAGTACCTGTCGGCCATGGCTAATGCGGCGGTATTGGCTCGGCATGATCAAGCGTGGATGCTATGGGGCATCGACGACTCGACACATAGAGTCAATGGCACGACATTCGATCCTTTCAAACAAAAGGCTGAAGGCAATCAATCGCTGATTATGTGGCTCACGCAGAAAACCTCGCCCAAGCCGGATTTTGATTTTTATGAGGTTTCGCATCCTGAGGGGCGCGTAGTTCTGCTGGAAATAAAAGCCCCGCGCACAGCGCCTTTGGCATTTTCAGGTGAGCGCTATATTCGCATTGATAGCCATAAAACCAGGTTGAATCAACATTCGGATAAAGAGCAACGCATCTGGGAATTGCTGGGGCAAAAGACTGATTGGTCTGGAGAGGTCGTTGCAGAGGCCGTGATAGACGATCTCGACTCGCTGGCAATCGATGCTGCGCGCAAGCGGTTTACCGAATACCTGTTGAAAGCCCAACCTGATAGTGCCAGGCATGAGCAAATTCGTGCAGAGGCCAATGCTTGGGATATTGTGACGCTGTTAAACAAAGCTCGGATCACCAAAGCCGGGAAAATCACGCGATCTGCTTTGTTGCTGTTAGGCAAGGATGAGTCAGCTCATTACCTGTCACCCATAGATGCAAAATTGAGCTGGATCTTGCGGGATACCTCCAATAACACAAAGTCATCGCACCATTTCGGCATGCCATTGCTGCTGTCTACCGAGAAGGTCTTTGCCAGCATTCGCAATCTGTCGATAGAACATATGCCCGATGGCACGCTGTTCCCGACGGCAATCCAATCCTATGACCCCTGGGTGATCCGAGAAGCGCTACATAACTGCGTAGCGCATCAGGATTACCGACTCGGCGGCAAGGTGAACATAGTCGAACATCCCGACAAGCTGGTGTTTACCAATCTGGGGCAGTTCATTCCTCCCAGCGTTGAGTGGATGCTCGAACATCAGTCGCCCCCGGAGCATTACCGCAACCAATGGTTGATTGAGGGCATGATTCGCCTGCGCATGATTGACCAGGTCGGCAGCGGTATTCGCCGCATGTTCCAGACACAGCGTGACCGCTTTTTTCCCTTACCTGATTTTGTTTTCGACAACGCTGAAGCGGGGCACCCGCGCGTTGAAGTCATCATTCCTGGGCAGATTCTGGACGTGAAGTACACCCAGATGCTGATCAAACGGTCTGATCTTACGTTGCGTCAGGTCTTGCTGCTTGATCGGGTTCAGAAGAAAAGACCTTTGTCTGCTGGCGAGGCGCGCGAGCTTAAATCACTTAAGTTGATTGAAGGGCGCTCACCGAACTTCTTTGTTTCTTCCAGGGTTGCTGAGTGGACAGGCCAGAAAGCCAGTTATATCCGTAATCGTGGACTGGACAGTGGTTTCTACCGGGAGCTGGTCGTTGACTACCTCAGGAAATATCAAAAGGCCACTCGCAAGGAGCTGGACGATTTGCTGCTGGGCAAGCTTCCCGAGGTGCTGGATGCCGAGCAGAAGGCCCATAAGGTTCGCAACCTGTTACAAGCCATGCGCCGGGATGGGCTGATTCACCGGATTGGCCCCAAGGCAACGGGGGCCTGGGGTTTAGGCCCTGACCCTGGGGACGATCAAAGCTAGGAGCGAAGGAATTAGCATTCAACTAGCAAAGGAAAGACAATAACTTTTTGAATGTATTCATTAATTTTTGTTAGCTAACGCTAAATTCTAGATATGGATCAGCTATGAAACTGCATTTTGAACCCAACCTCGACTATCAGTTGCAGGCCATCGAAGCGGTCTGCGACCTATTCCGTGGCCAGGAGGTTTGCCGCACCGAGTTCACGGTGACGATGAAGGCGCCGACGCCGCCGGGTACGGACCTGTTTCCCGGTACACAGCCTGAGCAAATGACGCTGGGCATGGCCGAGTCCGATTTAGGGGTCGGCAACCGTCTGACCCTGCTGGATGATGAGCTGCACAAGAATCTGGCGGAGATCCAGCTGCGCGGCGGCCTTCCGCCCTCCGGCGCGCTGGCGTCTGGCGATTTCACCGTGGAGATGGAAACCGGGACGGGCAAGACCTACGTCTACCTGCGCACAATCTTTGAGCTGAACAAGCGCTATGGCTTCAGTAAGTTCGTGATTGTGGTGCCTTCCGTGGCGATCAAGGAGGGCGTCTACAAGACCCTGCAGATCACCGAGGATCACTTCAAGGGGCTCTACGCGGGAGTTCCTTTCGACTACTTCCTGTACGACTCCAACAAGCTCGGGCAGGTGCGCAACTTTGCCACCAGCTCGAACATCCAGATCATGGTGGTGACGGTCGGCGCCATCAACAAGAAGGACGTGAACAACCTCTATAAGGACAGCGAGAAGACCGGCGGAGAAAAGCCTATTGATCTGATCAAGGCGACCCGGCCCATCGTCATCGTGGACGAACCCCAGAGTGTGGATGGTGGCCTCGAGGGGCGCGGCAAAGAGGCTCTGGATGCGATGAATCCACTCTGCACGCTGCGCTATTCCGCGACCCACGTAAACAAGCATCACATGGTGTTTCGCCTCGACGCAGTCGATGCCTACGAGCGCAAGCTGGTGAAGCAGATCGAGGTGGCCTCGGCTATGGTGGAGGATGCGCACAACAAGCCTTTTGTGCGCTTTGTGGCCCCGATTACGCGAGGAAAAAGTGTAGTAGGTGCAAGGGTCGAGCTTGATGTGCTTGAAAGTGGGAAAGTAAAACGCACTATCAAAGAGGTGCAGCCCTACGATTTACTGGAGCAACTGACCAAGCGGGACATCTATAAGGATTACATGATCGGTGTCGAGATCATCGCCAAAAAAGGTGAAGAGCTGATGGAGCTACGTTACCCCGGTGGTGAAGTTTTCTTGAAGCCGGGTCAAGCCCACGGTGATGTGGATGCGCTGGCCGTGCAGCGTGAAATGATCCGTCGCACGATTCGCGAACATCTGGACAAGGAAAAGCGCCTGCGACCGTTGGGCATCAAGGTTCTGTCGCTATTTTTCATCGATGCGGTGGACAGGTACCGCCAGTACGATGCGGACGGCAATCCGGTCAAAGGTGACTACGCGCGCATCTTTGAAGAGGAGTATCGGCGTGCCGCCAAGCTGCCGGCCTACCAGAGCCTCTTCGCCGAGATCGACCTGGACTCCGCCGCAGTGGAAGTGCACAACGGCTATTTTTCCATCGACAAGAAGGGGGGGTGGACAGACACCGCCGAGAACAATGCGGGTAACCGCGAGAATGCCGAGCGCGCCTACAACCTGATCATGAAGGAGAAGGAAAAGCTACTGTCCTTCGACACGTCGCTCAAGTTCATCTTCTCCCACTCGGCCCTCAAGGAGGGCTGGGACAACCCGAATGTGTTCCAGATATGCACCCTGCGAGACATCCAGACCGAGCGCGAGCGTCGTCAGACCATCGGCCGCGGATTGCGTTTGTGCGTGAATCAGCACGGTGAGCGGGTACGGGGCTTCGAGGTCAACACCCTGACCGTAGTGGCTACGGAGAACTACGAGCAATTCGCCGAAAACCTGCAGAAAGAGATCGAGGCGGATACCGGCATACGTTTTGGCATTGTCGAGCATCACCAGTTTGCCGCAATTGCCGTGACGGCTCCGGACGGAAAGACCGTGCCCTTGGGCGTCGAGCAATCCAAGGCGTTGTGGGAGCATCTGAAGGCCGCCGGCCACATTGACGCCAAGGGCAAGGTGCAGGATTCGCTGAAAAAAGCGCTCAAGGAAGGCACCCTGGTGCTGCCTGCCGAGTTTGATGCCCAGAAGGGCCAGATTGCCGAGGTGCTGCGCAAGGTATCGGGCCGCCTGGAAATCAAGAATGCCGATGAGCGCAAACAGGTTCCTCTGCGCAAAGGCGAGGATGGCAAGGCGATATACCTGAGTGACGAGTTCAAGGCGCTGTGGGATCGCATCAAACATCAAACCACCTATCGCGTTCAATTTGACAACCCCAAGCTGATCTCTGATTGCATCAGCGCCTTGCAAAAGGCACCT
The DNA here is from genome assembly GCA_963729605.1 of uncultured Gammaproteobacteria bacterium. Lineage (GTDB taxonomy): Bacteria > Pseudomonadota > Gammaproteobacteria > DRLM01 > DRLM01 > CAKKSB01. Next base: position 1,374,931 of record CAVSNY010000007.1, read on the forward strand.
GCGATTGCCAAAGCGCGCCTGCAATGGCGAAAGGCCGATATCGCCATTGGCAAGGCGGGCGTTCAAGCGACCGAGAAAGCGGGTGCAGCGACGGTGGTGCTGGATGAAACGGATATTGAGCTGCCGGACTTGCTGACGGACCTGCAGGATCGAACCCATCTAACCCGCCGCACCATCACCAGTATCCTGACCGGAAGTGGTCGCCTGGACGACTTCAAGCGTAACCCGCAGCAGTTCATCGAGCTGGCCGCCGAGACCATCAACCGCTGCAAACGGATGGCCCTGGTCGACGGCATTAAGTACCAGAAGTTGGGCGACCAGCACGTCTACGCGCAGGAGCTGTTCGAGAAGGAAGAACTCACCGGCTATCTCAAGAACATGCTGATGGACACCCACAAATCGATCTACGAGCACGTGGTGTACGACTCGACCACGGAGCGAGATTTTGCGGATGCGCTGGAGAAGAATGATGCAATCAATCTGTATGCCAAGCTGCCAAGTTGGTTCAAGGTTCCAACCCCACTAGGTAGCTACAACCCCGACTGGGCCGTGCTGGTGGAGGAAGACGGCACGCAGCGTCTTTACTTCGTGGTGGAAACCAAGAGCAGTCTGTTTACCGATGACCTGCGGGACAAGGAGAGCGCCAAGATCGAATGCGGCAAAGCGCATTTCCACGCATTGGCGGTTGGTGAGAATCCGGCACGTTACGTAGTCGCGCGTTCAGTTGGCGACCTGTTGACGGAAGCGGTCAAGGGATAAGCGGGAGGAAGAGCATGGCGTTAAATTTAAGACAGGCAGTGGTCGGCTTCCTCAAGGATCGTGCGGAGCAGAAGTTCACTGCGCGGCAGATTGCGGAGTGGCTATTCGAAACATTCCCCGAGGAGTGTCATGAAAAACGGGCCAACAGCCGGGGCGACTACATCAAGTCCGATGCTGATCTGGTGCAGCAGCTTGTCGCGGAAATCAGCTCGCAGCGCCCGCGCTTGCAGAAGAAGCATCCAGAGCTCAAGACGACCGAGGGCCGCCCACGGAAGTACTACTACTCCGAAAAGTCAGACGGTGCCGAGGTGGCGGCGGCAGAGAGCGCAGTCGTCGTGCCTACGGCCGACATGAACGATACCAAGCTCGGCGAGCGCGCGATGTACCCTCTGCTGTCGCTGTATCTGTGGGAAGAGTTTGGGGTGTACTCGAAACGCATCGACGAGAAGCGTTCATCGAACAAGCGCGGCCCGAACGGCAACCGCTGGCTCTACCCGGATCTGGTCGGCATGGAGGACCTAGGCGCGGACTGGCACCAAGAGGTGCGGGACTGCGTGAATCAGTACTCCGACAAACGCACCAAGCTGTGGTCGTTCGAGGCCAAGCTGTTGATCAACCGGTCGAACGTGCGTGAATGCTTTTTTCAGGCGGTTTCCAACTCGTCGTGGGCAAGCTTCGGCTACCTGGTCGCAGCGGAGATCGAGGGCCAGGACACGCTCAAGGAATTGCGGATGCTGTTCGCTGCGCACGGCATCGGCCTGATCAAACTGGATGCTGACAACCCGGCAGAAAGTCAGGTCTTGATTCCGGCCCGTGAAAGAGATGAGATCGATTGGGACATGGCCAACCGGCTGGCAACCGAGAACCGGGATTTTCTCGACTACGTTAAGTTGGTGAAGCAGTTCTACCAGACCGGCGAAGCACGGCTGGCCGAGTGGGATGTGCCGAAAGAGACCGAGTAGCGCCAGGCTATTCGAGGAAAGCGATCACTGTGAGTTGCTGTTCGCTCTGCTGAACTGGCCTTGCCAGACGTTCCGGTCGCCAATGCGCAGACGCTGTAGCGTCAACTGAAAGCCCTCACAGTTGCGCTCTTTCGCCGTCGCAAAGTCGCCCGTGTCGAATCTGGCCTCACGAGCCAGTTTGGTCGCGATGGACTTCATGGCGTGCTCGAACAGATCGAGCAGATTGGATTGTTCGTCCTCGTCGATGCCAAACGTTAGCCTTACACCCATTCCGACACTCACACCCGGAGGACCGAACGATGACGAAGTACCTTATCTCCTTCCCCGCATCGGCGATGGACAGCTCCGACGAAAACCTGGCTGCCGTCGGCGAAGCGGCACGCGCGGTCATACGGGAGGCGAAGGATGCCGGCGTCTATGTGTTCGGCGGTGGTATCAACGGGGACGTCGCGCCTCTGATGGTCGCCGCCGACGGCACTGTTACGAACGAGACCTACCCGCAGACCAAGGAGTTCGACGGCGGCTTCTGTGTCCTGGAACTCCCGTCGCGCGAAGCCGCCGTCCAATGGGCCGCGAAGATCGCCAAAGCCTGCCGCTGCTCACAGGAACTCCGCGAGTTCGGTTACGACCCCGAGAGCTGACAGGCGAGGTCGCAGCCGATGCGAACGAGGAGGTCTTTCTGCATCTACATACTTCATTGCCATGAACTTCGGACAGGTAACACGCCCCAGCGCCTCGGCACATCCTGTACCGGTCGGGAGCCTAACACTGAACACAAGAATGGAGCAAAGGTGCTATTGGACTGGAAGATGAAATCGCGACTACTACAACTCATTCATGCAGAGGCCTCTGCCGGCGTTGTGGGATGAACAGCGGGCGAGGATTGCTGGCTCAACGCCAGCGTGAGGTCACTGATTGATTGTCGTTTCCAGCGCGCGCAGGCGATCGACGATGGCATCGAAGGCGGGAGGCTCGTCGATGAACATACCGGCACCGATCATGCGCTGGAAGTCATCGCGCAGCGTGGCCAGTGCGGCATCTTCCGGAATGAGTCTGAGCTGCCCGGCCAAGCATGCGTCGTAGTTGGCGTAGCTCGCGTTGTAGAAGACCTTCTTGTGCTTGACGACATCGGCGAGCAAAGCGCGATCGGCCACAGCGGCTTGCCCATGGGCAAGATCGGCCAGCATGGCCAGATCGTACCAGTGGCGTGACAGGCGTTCGGCGCCTGTGCGGAACTCGTCGCGCTGACACTCGACGTGCATCAGCGTCGCCTTTTCCCAGAAGGTACGTGCCGGGGACAGCACACTGACCGTCGACCGAGGAAAATCGAGTGCAGCGACATGCTCCGCGATATCGGGCCGTACCTCATGCTCTTCGTTCGGCTCGGTGATGTTTCGGCCGCCAAACTCGATCAGGACGCTGCTGCCAACGTAGTTCCCCGGCGATTCCAGAGCCGTCGCGTAGTGCACCCGCAACTTCTCGCCATCATCGCTAACTTCAAGCTGGAATGCGTTGGTATCAAACTCGGCGGCCAGCGTCCTTTGGAAGTGCGGTAACACGACACCGTGGGCATGCTCGCGCACGAACGACTTGAGATCCTCGCTGAATTTCTTCAGCCGATTGCGCGAGACGCCTTCGGCAAACGGATCGAAGGAACCGTCCAAGCCACGATAGTCGAGCGTGATGTCCACGTCCTCGGAGAAGCGAGCAATGGCGCCGAACACCTTGGAGAGTGATGTGCCGCCCTTGAAGGCCATTGGCAGTCGGTCGGGCATGGTGAACAGGGTCTGCAGCACCCAGCAGACCCAGACATCCTTTTCCAGTACGACGGGCGAGCGCGCAAGCTGCGGAGCCAGTGCCCGATAGATTTGGGACTGCTCTTGAGCTTTCAGGTGCAGGAAGGACTCAGGCATGAACGGCAGTCCGCTCGCTCCGGAAGATGGCGTCGCTCATCCACGCGGGCATTGAGCTGGTGGCTGATTTCAGCACCTCGAATTCGCTCGATCCCAGCTTGCGCCGAATCTTCTCGACGAGAGCCGGCGTTACTTCCGTCTTGCCGAGGTACCACATCGCCGCAAGCGCGAGTCCGGCGGGTCGACCCGCCAGGGCCAACTTGCGTTGGCAGACGTGTTGCAGACGGATCTCCATCTTGCCCACGCGGATGCGCTTCGACGGGCCGGATGTCACGAATACAGGCTGGGTCGGGACCTGCGTGGTCAGTTCGAGCCGACGCGCCGCTTCGGCACCGTGAACCTGGACGACGGCACCCGTGATCTTGGCGATGGTCTCGGCCACCTTAAGCGGCTCGGGCATCACCTTGCCGACGAAACGGCTGACCTCTGGACGCACAAAGATGCCGCGCGTCACGCGCTCGATCGACCCTGCTTTGACGAGGCGGGAGAGGGTCTGATCGACGGACGCACGCGTGCCGGACTCCAGGAATGCCGTCGGGGTGAAAGGCTCCCCGATCGGCATCGCCTCGATGCGCTGGCGAATCAGCTCGGCAGTCTTGGTCGTCGTGTTCATGTATGAAAATATATGCGAGTTTCTGACAAACTGCAAGTGCGATGACTCGCGGGGGAGATGGCTCGTGTTCCCTCCGGTAGCCAATGCGGTAATCCAACCGTTTGATTGGTCAGAGCGTAACTATTTGATCTGTATTGGGATGACTTGTGGCCTTTGCGGACTTCGGCCAGTTTCAGGGAGCGAGGTCAGAGCGAGGAATGGCCAGGAGAGAGTGGAATGTGGCCCGGAACCTGTCGTGCGGCCGACGGCCGAAGTCCGCAGGCTTCCGCTGGAACCCCCGCGAACACGCGGGAACCGGCGCGAGCAGGCAAGAAAAAGCCCCAACTGATAACAGTTGGGGTCTTCAATGTGGCGGCGTCTACCTAATAGACAACATAAATATTGAAATTATTTAAAAGTTGTTTTCAAAAATTAACGAGTTGCCCCCATCACTTGTTTGTAGAAGTTTTTCCTAACCTCAATGTGCTTGCACCATAACCCCTGACCCCCAACGTTGCGGTAATGGACCCAGACCATGTCATTGTGAACCGCCCCGTGTTTTGCGGAGGCTGTTTGGTTTAAGTCATGCTGCAATCGCGGCATGACGGCGGTATTGCCTGTAGTAGTTTGCCTCAGCTTCTGCTGGAGGGATATACCCCAGAGGCTCTAATAGCCGGTGGTGGTTAAACCACGAGACCCATTCCAGGGTCGCCAGCTCCACGGATTCCCGGGTTTTCCAGGGTCCCCGACGATGGATCAGCTCGGCCTTGTACAGCCCGTTGATCGTCTCGGCCAATGCGTTATCGTAGCTGTCGCCCTTGCTGCCGACCGAAGGCTCGATGCCGGCCTCGGCCAGTCGCTCGGTGTAGCGGATCGAGACGTATTGCGAGCCCCTGTCGCTGTGATGGATCAGGGCATCCTCTGGTTCGGGCTGCCGGGCGTACAGAGCTTGCTCCAGTGCGTCGAGCACGAAGTCCGTGGCCATGGTGCGGCTGACCCGCCAACCGACGATGCGCCGGGCGAAGACATCAATGACGAAGGCCACATACAGCCAGCCCTGCCAGGTCGACACATACGTGAAATCCGACACCCAGAGCTGGTTGGGCCTGTCCGCCTTGAACTGTCGATTGACCCGGTCCAGCGGGCGTGGCGCCGAGTGGTCAGGCACGGTGGTGCGAACCGCCTTGCCACGGCGCACACCCTGCAGGCCCAGGCGCTTCATCAGACGCTCGACCGTACAACGGGCCACCTCGATGCCCTCGCGGTTCAGCTGCCGCCAGACTTTGTCGGCGCCGTACACCTGCAGGTGGGTGTGCCAGACACGCTGAATATGCGACATCAATACCTCATCGCGCTTGGCCCGGGCGCTGCGCAGATCCGGATCGCGCCGCCGGGCCGCATGGCGCCGGTAGGCCGATGGGGCAACCTGCAACACCTTGCAGATCGGCTCGACCCCATAAGCATCCCGGTGCTGGTCGATGTAGGTATTTACGACTTCAGTTTGCGGTCGAGCTCCGCCTGTGCGAAAAAAGCGCTGGCGGTACGCAGTATCTCATTGGCGCGCCGCAACTCCTTGTTCTCGCGCTCCAGCTCCTTGATGCGCTGTGTCTCGGACGTGGTCGTGCCAGGACGCGCTCCGGCATCGGCCTCCGTACGCTTAACCCACTCCAGCAGCGTCCCGGGTACACAGCCAATCTTCGGGGCGATCGACTCCACGGCCATCCACAACGACGGGTATTCCCCGCGATGCTCCTGCACCATTCGAACCGCACGTTCACGGACTTCAGGTGAAAACTTGTTCGACTTTTTCATGGCTCCATTCTCTCAAATGTTGGAGCCTCCTCAAAACCAGGGGCGGTTCATTGTTCTTGTAGACTCAGAGTCTGAGAGGGCCGTGTGATTTCCCGTAATGTGAGGCCTAACTCAAACGTTAGGCCTTACACCCATTCCGACCTCACACCCGGAGGACCGAACGATGACGAAGTACCTTATCTCCTTTCCCGCATCGGCGATGGACAGCTCCGACGAAAACCTGGCTGCCGTCGGCGAAGCGGCACGCGTGGTCATACGCAAGGCGAAGGATGCCGGCGTCTATGTGTTCGGCGGTGGTATCAACGAGGACGTCGCGCCTCTGATGGTCGCCGCCGACGGCACTGTTACGAACGAGACCTATCCGCAGACCAAGGAGTTCAACGGCGGCTTCTGTGTACTGGAACTCCCGTCGCGCGAAGCCGCCGTCCAATGGGCCGCGAAGATCGCCAAAGCCTGCCGCTGCTCACAGGAACTCCGCGAGTTCGGTTACGACCCCGAGAGCTGACCGGCGAGGTCGCAGCCGATGTGAACGAGGAAGTCCTTCTGCATCTACATACTTCATAGCCATGAACTTCGGACAGGTAACACGCCCCAGTGCCTCGCTACATCCGGGAGGCCTAACCCTTCGTTGCACCCGACTCGCTACAGCGGGATTCGCCCGCTTCCGCGAGCAGGTGAACTCAAACGTTATGCCCCATATGTGTAGCCGCCCCATTGTCACTTTATGCATTTTGGTAGCCGCCGTCGGCTGCACCGCGCACGATTCAACATCGTCCGCAATTGACAAGCCGCTGAAAGTAAAAATAAAGGCAGATCTGTTGGTCTCACCGCTGCCGTGCCTGGCGCGTGAGAAAAGATTGGTTTCCTAAGCCCATATTCAAACAACGACGCCGCGAAATAAACATTGGGTTTGAAGGAACGCTAAAGCCAACCTCCATTCAAACCAACGAGCGCCTACAATATGACGATGGGCAAACAAGCCCTCAAGGAAGACTTGGAGGAGATCAAAATGCATCAACACACAATGTTCAGGGTTTCAGCTTGGGTCATTGCCGTGGCACTGCTACTCGGCAGTGTTGCGGTTAGTGCTGCAAGCCAGTCGCCGATATCCGGTTCCGCAGAATCGGCCGAAGCACCGAAGCTCGCTCGCGCAGTCGTCATGACCGGCTTGCAGCAACCGTGGGATATCGCCTTCACGCCCGATGGCGTGATGCTTTTCACCGAGAAGTGTCGCGGCGTGTCGGCACGCCTCGCCGACGGAAAGACGGTTCGGCTGTTCGGCACCAGCGGATCGGCGCTCGTGGCGCCGGATCTGTTCTGCCAGGGCCAGAGCGGCGTGCATGGCATCGCGGTCGATCCCGATTTCGCGAAGGGCACTCGCAACATCTATGTGTTCATGGCATCCAACCTGCGGAAGCCGGCCACCAATCGGGTCGTTCGCCTGACGGTCAACGCCGACTGCACGAGCGTCGGCAATCGCACCGACATCATCGAGGACATCGCCTACAAGCATGCGGCCAATGGCGCCGGCAGCGCGGGCGCCCACAGCGGCGGGCGCATTCGTTTCGGGCCCGACGGCTTCCTTTACGTCACCACCGGCGACAATCACAACGCAACGCTGCCACAAGACTTGAAGCGTCTCGGCGGCAAAGTGCTGCGGGTGAATCGCGACGGCACGGCGGCGCCGGGCAACAACACGCCGGCCGGCGGCGATCCGCGCATCTTCACTTACGGTCACCGCAACGTGCAGGGCATCACCTTCAGGCCGGCGGGTCAGCCAAACGCCGGCCAACCCTTTACCGCCGAGCACGGCCCGAATCACAGCGATGAAGTCACTGCGTTGGTGGCGGGCGGAAACGCCGGGTGGGATCCGCAGAATCGGCCGGGACTACGCTGCCCCGACAACTATTGCGGCTACGCCGGCGATCCGACCACGATGCCGATGACCGACACGAAACGCTTCCCTAACGCGATGCCCCCAAGCTGGGTCCACAACGGCAACGGCCGCGGCATGGGCCCGGCGCTATTTCTCGACGGCAAACAATGGAGAGGGTGGGACGGCCGCTTACTGGTGAGCTTGATGCGCGGCCAAAGAATTGTCGCGCTGCAACTGGATGCGCGCGGCATGGCGACCCATGATGCGACCGTCGAGCTGCCTGCAACACGCACGCGGACGTTGGTGCAAGGCCCCGACGGCAATCTATACACCACCAATGACGACGGAGAGATCTGGCGAGTGGTTCCGGGCTAGTTCGGAGATGACGATTGCCGGCGGGATCACCAGAGCGCCTGCGAGACGGCGTGCGGCCGTATTTATGGCCCTACCTGATAGCCCATGCCAGCCGCGCCTACTAATCATGTCTCATCGCTGCGGGTACAGTGGTACGAGGCAACATACAAGCCCTGAAATAGGGCTTCTAATCCTCGAAAATGCCGCATCTGCTACGCGCAGGGCGGCGTACCTCCCCCGAATCCCTCCTTAGAGAGGACGGGGGAAAAAATCCCCTCCTTTTTTAAAGGAGGGGTGGACGCGAAGAGGACGGGGGAAAAAATCCCCTCCTTTTTTTGAAGGAGGGGTGGACGCGAAGCGGACGGGGTGGTTGATGACGAACCGCTTCGCTTATGACGAAGCATCATCAATTAACCGCCACGAGCTTCCTGCCGCTGCCTTGGAAGCTTTCTCCATAAGACTGGCTGCTCACTGACGTGCTCAACGTGGTGTTCACCAGCCACGGGATGAGTGTGTAGTTGGGGGCACGCACCGTCCAGGTCGCCGTGGCCGAGCCGCCGTCGATGATCCTGCCGACGTTCTGCGTGAGCGCGCCCGACACCAGCGTATAGCCCGCAGGCAGGGTGAGCTTCACGTTGACGTTGTGCGCGTCGAGATCGCCGCCGTTGGTGACTCTTGCGCTCACGAGGAAGGTGGCGTTGCTGAGCACGACGCCCGGCGCGGTCCATGCCACGGTAAACTTCGGTCCCGTCGCGGCCGTGAAGTTTTCTTCGGTGGCGAGCGCGAAGGACTCGGAGCTTGCGCCGTCGAAAGAGCTGCTGTAGGCGTAGACCTTCACCACCGACGCACCATCGACATTGGCGGCGACCTGGTGCACGTTGTCGGCGATGCTGATGTCGTTGTCCATCAGCCCGTTCGTCGTCTCGCGGTACATCGCGAGGTCGATGTCGCTCAGATTGCGATAGCTCGTCGGCGTCGCCGCGTTCTTGTAATCGACGTCGCGTTCCCACACCAGCGTCGCCTTGTCGCCGGTGTACGCGTAACCCTTGTACAGCTTGTAGTCGCCGGCCTGGCCGTTGGGTTTCACGGTTGAGCGGAAATAATCGTTGCGGTGGAAGTGTGCGTGCCACAGGTCGAGGTGGCCCCAGCCGTAGCTCTTGTTCCACTTCTTGCCGTTCACCGCCACGTCGTCCGCAGTGGATTCGGTGCCCTTGTCGTCTATCGCGTCAGCGGTGTTGATGAGCACGGCCTTGATCGCCATCGGGCTCCAGTTGCCGGCGTCGTTGAGCAGCAGCGTCGCCGCGCCGACCTTGGGTGCCGCGGAGCTGGTGCCGCCGAGCGTGGTCCAGCCGCTGCCCGTATCGCAGGTGGTGGTCTGATGCCCCGGCGCGGCGAGGTCGGGCTTCTTGCGGCCGTTCTTGGTCGGGCCGCGGCTGCTGCTGGTCCACACGCGGTCATCGCCGCGGCTCAGCGTGTTCTGGTCAAAAATGTTAGCGACCGTAAGGCCGTTGTAGTTGTTGGCCGGCACGGTGATCGTCGTCGTGCCCCAGCCTTCGTTGCCCGCCGATTTCGCCCACGACGTGCCGTAGTCGCGCACGATGGCATCGACGAAGCGCGAGAACGAATGCCAGTCCTGATCCGAGGCGCTGCCGTTGCCCCAGCTGTAGTTGATGACTTCCGGATCGTCGCCCGCCGAGCGCACCATCCAGTCCGCGCCCGCCATGGATGTGCCGGTATCGCCCGCGTTGTCGATGAGGATGGAATCGAGGCCGAAAGCGAGTCCGCGATTCGTCGCGTTGGTGCTCGCGTACATGCACGCGACGCCCGTGCCGTGCGAACCGTTGCCGGCGAAGTTTTCATACGTGGTGTGGCCGCTCAGCGCAGGATGCGTCTGCGCCACGCCCGAGTCCAGCACGCCCACGTCCCACACGCCGCCGTCGAAGCCGGACGCCCACCACGTGTCGGCGCCCAGCGAATCGGCCTGTACGTCGAGTTCGGGCTTGCCGGGGCGGTCGTAGACGATTTCCGCGATGACACCGCCGTCCTGCGCGAGCAGGTCCAGCGCGCTGGAGGGTATGGTCGCGGCGATGGAATTGACCACGACCATGCGCTCGCGGATTTTGCCGCCGGCGCGCTCGATCAGCGCCGCGGCCTTCGCTTGGCTGTCCGCCACGGCCTCGCCGGAGAGGCGCGCGATCTCGCCGCGCATCTGGCGCGTCAGCGCCTCGCGTTGCTTGTTGAGCTCATCGACGCGCGACTTCACGTCGGCGGGAATCTGCGCCGACACCATTTTCGCGTGAGCGAGCTCCTCGTCTTTGCTGCGCATCGACACCGTCGGCGCGTATTGCGCGTAAAGCGCGCGCACCTGATCGGCGAGCTCGTCGATCTTGGGCTCGTACTGCGCACGCACGCGCTTTGCCATCTCGTGCTGCGGCTGTGCCGTGAGCGAGATGACGACGGGCAGCGACGCCTGCTGCGCCGCCAGTTCCTTGAGCATGGGCTCGATGCGCTGCAGCGTATCAGCGGCGGGCGCGATGGGTTTTACCGTTTCCAGCGCTTGCAGCGGACCTGCGGCGAGACAGGTGAATGCGCAGGCGGCGACGATGGGTTTGAGGCGTAGCGTGGTCATGGGGCGTCTCCCGGGTTGGAATGGGTGACGTCCATGATCGGGCACAGGCTATGCCACCGCAGTGGCAAAGTACTGACGGGGAGTGTGAAAAATTCACGCGAGGGCAGATTTCCAAATACAGCCCGCGCTCATCGGGGCAACTCACTACGGCGGTGGCTGGGATCCCCCTATACTTGCCCCAGCTGCCTCCGGATGTTTAAGTGGAAATCACCTTAATGCATTTCCCAGGAGAAATGTCTGACGATGAGGTATACCTCATCACTCAAGCCATTTTTATCAACGGCGAAAATCTCGCGCCCGACCGCCCCATCGATCTGCGTCAGCTGGCAAAAAGCTGCCAGTTGGGTGGCGAGTTCTTCATCGTGACCTGCGGGTGCGGTTTTCCTGAAACAGACGATAGTATACCCGTTACTCACCAGTCTGATCGAATTGTCTGGCAGATGCCGGAGCTCGAATTATTTAGAGAGGAAGAGCAAGACGCTCACAATCGTATTTATCGCACATACGTCTTTCGTCCCGAGCAGTATCTCGAGGCTGTGCAAGGAGGTCTATGCGATGCCAAGTCGTTTCTGTTCAGCGAATGCCAGCCAATAGAGTGTTCACCCTATGGGTTTGAGCAAGAGGATTTACTCACTCTCGATCCAGTCGTAATCAGTGAGCGCGGTGCGCCGCTCGGCTGTCAGCTCTTAGCGCGCCACATTGAAGTCGAGAGCGGCCTTCGCTTAGTGACCATGAACGGTATTCCCTATCGGTTAAGTGAACTGCCGATCCCGGATACCATTAAGGCACTCGGTGACTGCAGCGAGAGGGAGCCAAAAGCAGTAGATGGCGGTTTTGTCTACGGCAGTTCGGCAGCGCAAAGCGAGGAGGTCAGGCGGCGTACTCGCATTGTCACGGAGTACCTCGTGTCCATACAATCTTCAGTGAAACAGTGACTATCGCACTTCGTTGATGAAGAGCACAGCTGCTTCGCCGGAAAATCCGTGCCGACGTTATTCCAACCGCATGAGCTGAAGGATGCTTATATGAGCCCACATGACACGAGGACCATTTATACGATTAGGCCTGAATTCGGCGGTGCCTACGGATGGATAAAGCAAAATGGGCACCTAGCGGGAAGCAGCCAACTCGGCCCAAATCATGCTGATGCCACTGCGTGGTGTGGAGATCACCCAATCTCCGATGAACTTCAGCGCGAGTTTGCTCGATGGCAAACGCGCTTTGAGATCGAAATTCCCGTGAACACTGACGTCTGTTATACATTTGATTGGGCGGCCTTCCATCAAGAAGGAATTACACTCGCAAAGCGCTTGAAGTGCGAACTCGGGGAGGCCGCAAGGGTGTTCTACCGTAAACCTTCTGAAGACCCATCTGAGATAAGGACGCAAGAGTGGGAAATAATGAGTGATGGAAATATGGTAGAACTTAGTTGTCGGTTAGAGACGGCTGATATGGTTAAATAAAAAAACTCCTTGCCGTAATTCATCCTCATGAAAAAACGTGGGTGGAAGTCAAAGGATCAGTGAGGTGGCCTGGCTGATGGTCACCCCGCCAAGGTGGCCGCAACAAGCCCGCACTGTACGCCGTTACGTTCCAAGCCATCGGCGAGTGCAAGCGCAGGCGGACGTGAAGCCTACAACCACCGCTCCCGGCGGTTGGAAGATCCCGCTTCCGAAGTTAAAGCGGTGTCCCAAATACGGCTCCGACCATAACATTTCATAACACCGAATGCGTCGCGGTGTATGTCCACCATGCCGATGACGTACCCCTTGCAATAGTACGGGAAGGTGGAAAGCAGTAAGAACGATTAACAATCCGTTGGTTAATGGATATGATCGCTTAGGGCTGTGGGCATTTAAAATACCCATAGAGAAGGGAAGGTTAATAGCGCTTTCATTACCCATATTACTAAATATGGATTAACTGCCTGCGCGTGAGAAAAACTAATAATGGAAAATCGCTTTTTCGAAAAACCCATTCTCAATTCGCCTTATCACTACCCGGCACGTCACTGGGAACTGGACCTCAGCGGCCAGCCGACCCAAAAAATCATCGAAGCCCGCCGCCGCGCTGAATTCATCACGCCGATCCCGAAGCCCAAGAAGCGCAAGGGCGCGGCGTGACCAGGCATCGATTGTTCTTCGACGAAGGCAAAGGGCTTTCCAGCGCAGGATCAGCAATACGACCCCACAGCCATCATCAACGCCGTTCGCCAGCAAGTGGATCAGTGGCGGCGCCTGCCGAATCCCAACGACTGGCAAGTCACGCCGGAAACGGCGCGCCTGCTCCAGCACTGGCGGCATCACAATTTCAGCAGCATCCGGCCCTTCTTCTGCCAGGTCGAAGCGGTCGAGACCGCCATCTGGCTGACCGAGGTCGCGCCGCAGCTGGGGAAGGCCGGCGAACGTTTCCTCGAGCACCTGGCCAATGCCAACAACGACGCCAACCCCGAACTCATGCGCCTCGCGCTGAAGCTGGCCACCGGCGCGGGCAAGACCACCGTCATGGCCATGCTGATCGCCTGGCAGACCGTCAATGCCGTGCGGCGGCCCGAACAGCAAGAAGTTCACCCGCGGCTTCCTGATCGTCGCGCCCGGCCTCACCATCCGCGACCGCCTGCGCGTGCTCCAGCCGAACGACCCGGACAGCTACTACGCCAGCCGCGAGCTGGTCCCGAGCGACATGCTGGACGATCTGAAGCGCGCCAAGATCGTCATCACCAACTACCACGCCTTCAAGCTGCGCGAGCGGATGGAGCTGTCCAAGGGCGGCCGCTCGCTGCTGCAGGGCCGCGGGCGACGGCGCTGCAACACGCTCGAGACCGAGGGCCAGATGCTCCAGCGCGTGATGCCCGAGCTGATGGGCCTGAAGAACATCCTCGTCCTCAACGACGAGGCGCACCACTGCTACCGCGAGAAGCCCGAGCGACGACGACGAAGACGACCTGAAGGGCGACGACAAGAAAGAGGCCGAGAAGAACAACGAGGCCGCCCGCCTCTGGATCTCCGGCCTGGAGGCCGTGAAGCGCAAGCTCGGCGTCAGCGCGCGTGATCGACCTGTCCGCCACGCCGTTCTTCCTGCGCGGCTCCGGCTACGCCGAGGGCACGCTGTTCCCCTGGACGATGAGCGACTTCTCGCTGATGGACGCCATCGAGTGCGGCATCGTCAAGCTGCCGCGCGTGCCGGTCGCCGACAACATCCCGGGCGGCGAGATGCCGAAGTTCCGCAACCTGTGGGAGCACATCCGCACGCAGCATGCCGAAGAAGGGCCGCGGCAAGGCGCAAGACCTCGACCCGCTCAGCCTGCCCGTCGCAGCTGCAGACCGCGCTCGAGGCGCTCTACGGCCACTACGAGAAGACCTTCGAGCTCTGGGAGGAGGCGGGCATCCGCGTGCCGCCCTGCTTCATCGTCGTCTGCAACAACACCTCGACCTCCAAGCTGGTCTACGACTACATCTCCGGCTTCCAGCGCGAGAACGACGACGGCATCGACCACGCTGGAGAACGGCCGCCTCGCGCTGTTCCGCAACTTCGACGAGCACGGCAATCCGCTCGGCCGGCCCACACACCCTGCTGATCGACAGCGAGCAGCTCGAATCCGGCGAGGCGCTGGACGACAACTTCCGCGACATGGCGGCCGACGAGATCGAGCGCTTCCGCCGCGAGATCATCGAGCGCACCGGCGACCCGCGCGCAGGCCGAGAACATCACCGACCAGGACCTGCTGCGCGAGGTGATGAACACCGTCGGCAAGCAGGGCCGGCTGGGCGAGTCGATCCGCTGCGTCGTCTCGGTGTCGATGCTGACCGAGGGCTGGGACGCCAACACCGTCACCCACGTGCTCGGCGTGCGCGCCTTCGGCACCCAGCTCCTGTGCGAGCAGGTCATCGGCCGCGCGCTGCGCCGCCAGTCGTACGACCTGAACGAAGAGGGCCTGTTCAACGTCGAATATGCCGACGTGCTCGGCATTCCCTTCGACTTCACCGCCAAGCCGGTCGTCGCGCCGCCGCAGCCGCCGCGCGAGACCATCCAGGTCAAGGCCGTGCGCCCCGAGCGCGATGCGCTGGAAATCCGCTTCCCGCGCGTTGCAGGGCTACCGCGTCGAACTGCCCGAGGAGCGGCTCACCGCCGAGTTCAACGACGACTCCGTGCTGGAGCTGACGCCCGACCTGGTCGGGCCCTCGATCACCAGAAACGCGGGCATCATCGGCGAGGACGTCGACCTGAGCCTCGAGCACCTCGGCGACATGCGCCGCTCCACGCTGCTCTTCCACCTCACCCAGCGCCTGCTCTACACCAAGTGGCGCGACCCGGGCGAAGAGCCCAAGCTGCACCTGTTCGGCCAGCTCAAGCGCATCACCAAGCAGTGGCTCGACACCTGCCTGGTCTGCAAGGGCGGCACCTATCCCGGCCCAGCTCATGTACCAGGAGCTGGCCGACATGGCCTGCGAGCGCATCACCGCCGGCATCACCCGCGCGCTTCGTCGGCGAGCGGCCCATCAAGGCCGTGCTCGACCCCTACAACCCGACCGGCTCCACCGCCCACGTCAACTTCAACACGTCGAAGACCGACCGCTGGGAGACCGATCGCGCGCCGCTGCCACGTCAACTGGGTCATCCTCGACAGCGACTGGGAGGCCGAGTTCTGCCGCGTCGCCGAGGCGCACCCGCGCGTGCAGGCCTACGTCAAGAACCACAACCTCGGCCTCGAAGTGCCCTACCGCTACGGCTCCGAGACGCGCAAGTACCTCCCGGACTTCATCGTGCTGGTGGACGACGGCCACGGCGACGACGACCTGCTGCACCTCGATCGTCGAGATCAAGGGCTACCGCCGCGAGGACGCCAAGGAGAAGAAGGCCACGATGGACACCTACTGGGTGCCCGGCGTGAACAACCTCGGCACGTACGGCCGCTGGGCCTTCGCCGAATTCACCGAGGTTTACCAGATCGAGGCCGACTTCGCAAAAAAGGTGGAGGCGGAGTTCGACCGCATGATAGCCGCCTGTACCACGCCGGATGCCGTTCATGCTGGCTAATAGGTATAGAGAACCCCATTGTCCTATACACATGTCTGGTGATATGTATAGAAAACTCCATTTTCCTATACATGTTGGTCGGCCAGGATGGGTATCATGAATACAATCTTGCCTTTAGAGCACCTGCCGTCCCGGCGTTTCGAGACACCGGCCATCTTAAAGAAAATGGCCATGGCTGGCCGCAAACTCGCCGAACTCAAGGGCGTAGCCGCCTCCATACCGAACCAGGGCATCCTCATCAACACCTTGGGTATGCAGGAGGCCAAAGACAGCTCGGCCATAGAGAATATCGTCACCACCCACGATGAACTATTCGAGGATGACCTCTTTCCCGAGAATCCCGTCAGCCCCGCGGCGAAAGAAGTGCTGCGTTACCGCCAGGCGTTGCGGGTGGGATTCGAACAGGTGCGCGAAAGCGGCCTGCTCACCGCCAACCATATCATTCGCATTCAGGCCGAGCTGGAGCAGAACAACGCCGGCTTCCGCAAATTGCCCGGAACCGCGCTCAAAGACGCTGCCGGCCTGACCGTCTACACCCCGCCGCAAGACCCGGAAACCATAGTCGCGCTGATGCGAGACCTCGAGCGATTCATTAACGACAGCCAGTTATTCGATGCAGATCCGCTTATCAAAATGGCGCTTATTCATCATCAATTCGAAAGCATCCATCCGTTTTACGATGGCAATGGCCGCACCGGACGCATCATCAACGTGCTCTACCTCGTCAAAGAAGGGCTGCTCGACATCCCCGTGCTCTATCTCAGCCGTCATATCGTGCGCACCAAGTCGGACTATTACCGCCTGCTGCAAGCCGTGCGTGACAACGACGCCTGGGAAGAATGGGTGCTCTACATGCTCACGGCCATCGAATCGACCGCCGGCGACACTATCGAAACCATCGATGCCATCAAGCTGGCGCTGATGGACACCAAGCATCGCATTCGTGCCCAATACAAATTCTACAGCCAGGACTTGATCAACAACCTGTTTACCCATCCGTACACCAAGATAGAGTTCGTCGAGCGCGACCTGAAAGTGTCGCGCATCACCGCCACCAAATATCTCGATGACCTGACGCAAGGCGGTTTTCTAAGAAAGATCAAAAAAGGCCGCAGCAATTACTACGTCAATCTCGCGTTGAACGCGATTCTGACCCGCGAATCCATGAAGGAAGTCAGTCGATAACATGGCTAAAAAAACCAAATCCAAACTCACCGTCGAAACCCTCACGCACGACGGCGCCACGCGCAAGAACATCCCAACGGCGGAGCTGCAATCCGTGATGTCGATGCATGACTTAGGGAAAAAATCAGCTTCGTTTCAGCGCTGTTTAGATCGCAATCGCGACCTCGACCCGCAGCTGGTCTGGCGCGGCAAGGACGAGCAGGACTGGTCCGACCTCGTTGTCCACGCGCCGCCGCTCTATATTCAGGAGAAGGTCCACCCCAAGGTGCTGATCGACGACTTGCGCCGCCATTGCACTCCCGCAAGCGAGAGGGGCGGGGTGAGGGCGCCGGGGGAGCAGACCAGATCGACCTCTTCGCCGACTTCAACGGCCTGCCCGACGACGACGCCAAGACCGAGTTCTACCAGCACGACGCCCATTGGGCCAACCGCATGATCCTCGGCGACAGCTGCAAGTCATGGCCAGCCTCGCCGAGCGCGAAGGGCTGCGCGGCCAGGTGCAGTGCATCTACTTCGATCCGCCCTACGGCATCAAATTCAACAGCAACTTCCAGTGGTCCACCACCAGCCGCGATGTGAAGGACGGCAACACCGACCACATCACCCGCGAGCCGGAGCAGGTGAAAGCGTTCCGGGATACCTGGCGCGATGGAATTCACTCCTACCTCACCTATTTGCGTGATCGATTGACTGTGGCGCGGGATTTGTTGACAGAGTCGGGATCAATCTTTGTGCAGATCAGTGATGAAAACGTGCACCGGGTCAGGGCAGTGATGGACGAGGTGTTTGGAGAGCCCAATTTTGTAAACACGATCGTTTTCAAAAAGAAGAGTGCGACCTACTCAACCGAAACAGTATTCGATTACCTAATTTGGTATTGCCGAAACAGAGAGCAGATTAAGGTCCGTGACCTTTACGACGCGCGTTCCGCGCCAGAGGAAGAAACGAAGTTCAATACAATTGTCACGCCCGACCTCGTTTTTCATAACGTATCGAAGCTTTCCGATATAGGGGTTGAGGAATTGCTTGGGCACGGAGGAAAGTGGGCGCGGGTGAATTACCCCATCGTAAGCCAACATCCTAGTGATACCCGCAGCGTTGATTTTGTGTTTCGTGGGAAGAGAAAAGTGTGCGGCGCTAATAAGCAGTGGCGATTTGGCCCGGATGACGGTATGCGCAAGCTGGAAAAAGCGGACCGTCTGTTTGATGGCGGAGGAGCCTCATTGGGCGGCGTGGTCTTTTGGAACGACTGGAATCAAGTTGCCCAATCCAATATCTGGGCAGACATGCATGGTGAGAAATTTCCAACCTATGTTGTCCAAACAACCACTGTGGCAATTCAACGCTGCCTCCTTATGACCACCGACCCCGGTGACCTCGTCCTCGACCCCACCTGCGGCTCCGGCACCACCGCCTACGTCGCCGAGCAATGGGGCCGCCGCTGGATCACTATTGACACCTCCCGTGTCGCTCTTGCTTTGGCCCGCGCCCGCATCATGGGCGCGCGTTATCCCTACTACCTGCTCGCCGACAGCCGCGAAGGCCAGATCAAGGAAGCCGAAGTCACCCGCACCGTGCCGTCCAGCCAGCCCACGCGCGGCAACATCCGCCAGGGCTTCGTCTACGAGCGCGTGCCGCACATCACTCTTAAATCCATCGCCAATAACACCGAGATCGACGTCATCTGGGACAAGTGGCAGCAGACGTTGGAACCGTTGCGCGCACAACTCAACGAAATCCTATGTAGGGTGGGCTCCGCCCACCAAGGTGCGCGAAGCGCACCCTACGAAGAATGGGAAATCCCGCGCGACACCGATCCCAAATGGCCGGATGCCGCCAAGAAATTGCACGCCGATTGGTGGCAGGCCCGCATCGCTCGCCAAAAGGAAATCGACGCCTCCATCGCCGCCAAGGCCGAGCACGAATACCTCTACGACAAGCCCTACGAAGATAAGAAGAAGGTCCGTGTCGCCGGCCCGTTCACCGTCGAGAGCCTGTCACCGCACCGTGTGCTCGGCGTGGACGAGAACGATGAACTGATCGACAGCATTGGCGAACCGAAAAGCGGCTATGGCGAGGAACGCGATTTCGTCCA
This sequence comes from uncultured Gammaproteobacteria bacterium, assembly GCA_963729605.1. GTDB lineage: Bacteria > Pseudomonadota > Gammaproteobacteria > DRLM01 > DRLM01 > CAKKSB01. Next base: position 1,394,145 of record CAVSNY010000007.1, read on the forward strand.
GATGATTCTGGAAAATCTCAAGACCGCCGGGGTGCAGCAGGCCCACAAGGAAGACAAGATCAACTTCACCTCGCTCACGCCTTGGCCCGGCGAGTTGGTCTGCGCCGAAGGCCGCTACATCGAAAGCGGCACGGAAACCGGCGCCGAGAAACGCGCTGAACCGCCCCGTGTTTTGCGGAGGCTGTTTGGTTTAAGTCATGCTGCAATCGCAGCATGACGGCGGTATTGCCTGTAGTAGTTTGCCTCAGCTTCTGCTGGAGGGATATACCCCAGAGGCTCTAATAGCCGGTGGTGGTTAAACCACGAGACCCATTCCAGGGTCGCCAGCTCCACGGATTCCCGGGTTTTCCAGGGTCCCCGACGATGGATCAGCTCGGCCTTGTACAGCCCGTTGATCGTCTCGGCCAATGCGTTATCGTAGCTGTCGCCCTTGCTGCCGACCGAAGGCTCGATGCCGGCCTCGGCCAGTCGCTCGGTGTAGCGGATCGAGACGTATTGCGAGCCCCTGTCGCTGTGATGGATCAGGGCATCCTCTGGTTCGGGCTGCCGGGCGTACAGAGCTTGCTCCAGTGCGTCGAGCACGAAGTCCGTGGCCATGGTGCGGCTGACCCGCCAACCGACGATGCGCCGGGCGAAGACATCAATGACGAAGGCCACATACAGCCAGCCCTGCCAGGTCGACACATACGTGAAATCCGACACCCAGAGCTGGTTGGGCCTGTCCGCCTTGAACTGTCGATTGACCCGGTCCAGCGGGCGTGGCGCCGAGTGGTCAGGCACGGTGGTGCGAACCGCCTTGCCACGGCGCACACCCTGCAGGCCCAGGCGCTTCATCAGACGCTCGACCGTACAACGGGCCACCTCGATGCCCTCGCGGTTCAGCTGCCGCCAGACTTTGTCGGCGCCGTACACCTGCAGGTGGGTGTGCCAGACACGCTGAATATGCGACATCAATACCTCATCGCGCTTGGCCCGGGCGCTGCGCAGATCCGGATCGCGCCGCCGGGCCGCATGGCGCCGGTAGGCCGATGGGGCAACCTGCAACACCTTGCAGATCGGCTCGACCCCATAAGCATCCCGGTGCTGGTCGATGTAGGTATTTACGACTTCAGTTTGCGGTCGAGCTCCGCCTGTGCGAAAAAAGCGCTGGCGGTACGCAGTATCTCATTGGCGCGCCGCAACTCCTTGTTCTCGCGCTCCAGCTCCTTGATGCGCTGTGTCTCGGACGTGGTCGTGCCAGGACGCGCTCCGGCATCGGCCTCCGTACGCTTAACCCACTCCAGCAGCGTCCCGGGTACACAGCCAATCTTCGGGGCGATCGACTCCACGGCCATCCACAACGACGGGTATTCCCCGCGATGCTCCTGCACCATTCGAACCGCACGTTCACGGACTTCAGGTGAAAACTTGTTCGACTTTTTCATGGCTCCATTCTCTCAAATGTTGGAGCCTCCTCAAAACCAGGGGCGGTTCAATATGATGCTTCTGCCCCATTTACCCTGAGTGACCTCCACGCGTTTGTTCACCAGCAGTCGGATTTGCCAGGAGCGAGAGATATTTGGCAGTTCTGGCTTCGCACAGAGCCGCTTTTCCGAATGATGCTCGAACAAGATATCTCGGTAGGTAAATAATGAGAACTAGCAGCCCACTCAGATATCCGGGTGGAAAGTCCGTCATGGCCGGATTGCTACGGCAAATAAGAAAGTTAAACGGTTTGGGTTCAAGGGAAATTGCTGAGCCCTTCGCAGGAGGGGGGGGGCTTCGCTAACGCTACTCTATCTTGAGGAGACTCAGAGAATTCACCTGAATGACGCTGATCCGGCAATATTCGACTTTTGGTGGACTCTTACCAAGAGGCCGAAACCCTTCATAGATATGCTTGATAATGTCAAATTAGATATGGATGAATGGCATCAGCAGCGCGCTATTTATCGGGCAAAGGCGCGTATATCTAGGGTACGCCGCGGATTCTCGGCCTTCTACCTGAATCGGTGCAACCGTTCGGGAATCATTATGAATGGTGGTCCGATTGGCGGCGTCGAGCAAAAAGGGAAATGGAAGCTTGATGCAAGATTTAATATATCAGCCTTAAGAGAGAGATGTGAAAAGGTTGCGGAGTATAGAGATCGGATTCAAGTTTCAGGCTCGGATGGAATTAAGTTCATCGAAAGCCTAGATTCAGAATCAATCCTATTCTTCATTGATCCTCCGTATTTTGTAAAAGGCAGTACGCTATATTTGAACCTGTTAACCGAGGACTACCATAGGACATTGGCAAGGCGGCTTAAATCCATGGCAAAGGCGGCTTGGGTCCTGACTTATGACGACTGTCCAGAAATTCGCAATCTGTATGAAGGTTGGGCGACAATTCGTCCGTTTACTTTGCAATATGCTGCAGCCGAACGACGTAATGGACGGGAAATTCTCATAGCGCCTAAATGGATGACACTTCCAGATGATCAAGGCTCGGCAGCGATTACTTGGTGATAGACGTTAGTTGAAAAACTCTTCTGAACGGCATAATAATGAACTTCCGTATCGCCGACACCTTCACCGATAGCCTTTCCAAACTTACAGGCGAAGAACAGAAAGCCGTCCAAGACCACAGACAAGATGAACACATGAGCGAATCTCAGCAATTCCTAATCTACCAAAGCGAAGACGACCCCTCCCGCATCGACGTGATGCTGGAGGCAAAAATGCTTTAGCTTAACCAGAAGCCGTTAACCGCTATTCGGCAAGGCCAAGGGCACCATCAGCGAGCACATCAAGCACATCTTCGAGCGTGGCGGTTGAAATCCAGTTGTTCTGTTTTTCCGAGCAGTTCCATCAGGCCTGCCCGCCCCGGCGACTTTGGTTGCTGACATTGCCCATGCCGGCTTCCCATAAACCGCCCGCAATCCTTTCATTTGGCCGATGCAGAACCTTTCAATTGGCCGCGCCCTAATTTACACTTGGCCGCTATGGCCGACCCCGCTTTTCACCCGCGTTTCGTATTTCCGCGCCTGACCGAGGCGCTGGAAGATACGCCGATTGTGCTGATTCACGGTCCGCGTCAATGCGGCAAGACCACGCTTGCCCGCGTCGTGGGCGATGCGGCGGGCTATGCCTATATCAGTTTCGACGACGATGTGCTGCGGGCGTCGGCCCAAACCGATCCGGTGGGTTTTGTGGCCGATCTGCCGGACAAGGCGGTGCTGGACGAGGTGCAGCGGGTTCCGGAATTGTTCACCACGCTGAAAGCGGCGGTGGATCGCGACCGGCGGCCCGGGCGGTTCATTCTTACCGGCTCGGCGAACGTGCTGTTGCTGCCGCGGTTGGCGGACTCGCTGGCCGGGCGCATGGAAATTCTGCGTTTGCATCCGCTCGCGCAGGCGGAACTGGCGGGGCGGCAGCCCGATTTTCTTGAGGCGTTGTTTGGGGATGGATTCAAGGCGGGGCAGCAGGTGCGTTTAGGCAAGGAACTGGCCGAACGGGTCGCCGCCGGCGGTTATCCCGCCGCGCTGGCGCGGTCGTCGCCGCGTCGCCGCGCGACATGGTACCGCGACTATCTTGAAACGCTGGTGCAGCGCGACGTGCGCGATCTGGCGCGCATCAGCGCACTGGATGTTCTGCCGCGTCTGCTCACGCTGGCGGCTGGACAGACGGCGCACCTGCTCAATGTGGCCGATCTGGCGTCGCCATTTCAGTTGAGCCGGCCGACGATTCGGGATTACGTTACGCTGCTGGCGCGGGTGTTTCTGCTGGAGGAGCTGCCGCCCTGGCACAGCAACCGTGTGAGCCGTCTCATCAAGACGCCCAAGTTGCATCTGGGCGACACGGGACTTGCCTGTGCCCTGCTTGGCGTGGATGGCGCGGCGCTATGGGCCGATCGCGCGCTGCTGGGGCAACTGCTGGAGACCTTCGTTTTCCAGGAACTGCGGCGTCAGGCAAGCTGGCGGGAAGAACCGATTGCCTTCCATCACTTCCGCGACAAGGACGGCGTGGAGGTGGATATCGTGCTGGAAAGCAGCGGGCAACGCGTGGCCGGCGTCGAGATCAAAGCCGCTGCCACGGTAGCGGCGGGTGACTTCCGTGGGTTGCGCAAGTTGAAGGAGATTTCCGGAAAACGCTTTACGGCGGGTGTAGTACTGTACGACGGCGAAGCGACCGTGCCGTTTGGCGAGCGGCTGTTCGCCGTTCCGATTCGCAGCCTTTGGGAGGCAGCCTGATGGACTTCCGCATCGCCGACACCTTCACCGATAGCCTTGCCAAACTTACCGGCGAAGAACAGAAGGCTGTCAAGACGACGGCCTTCGATCTGCAAATGAATCCGGTTAATCCCGGTATGAGCTTCCATAAGCTCGATCAGGCCAGGGATAAGAACTTTTGGTCGGTGCGGGTGAGCAGCGATATCCGGCTCATCGTGCACAAGACGGCGGGGAGTCTGCTGCTGTGTTATGTCGATCATCACGACAAGGCCTATCAGTGGGCGGAGCGGCGCAAGCTGGAAGTGCATCCCAAAACCGGCGCGGCTCAATTGGTCGAGATACGCGAGCGGGTCGAGGAGATCGCCGTCCCGAAATATGTCGCGGTCGCGAAGGCGGCGCCGGCCAAGGCCGTTGCTGTTCGCTCATCTGTCCGATGACGTGTTGCTGAGCTACGGTGTGCCCGCCGAGTGGCTGGATGATGTACGCCGCGCGGACGAAGACAGCATTCTGGAGCTGGCCGGGCATTTGCCGGGCGAGGCGGCCGAGGCGCTGTTGGATGTAGCCACAGGCGTGGCTCCGCGAATTACTCAGCCTGTGGGCACGGGCATTGATCCGTTCGCACATCCTGATGCGCAGCGCCGCTTCCGGGTGATGAATGATGTGGAAGAGCTAGCGCTCGCGCTCGATTACCCTTGGGAGAAATGGACTGTCTTCCTCCATCCCGCGCAGCGGCAGTTCGTCGAGCGGGACTACACGGGACCGGCGCGGGTTTCGGGATCGGCGGGCACGGGCAAGACCATCGTCGCCTTGCATCGGGCGGTGTTTCTCGCGCGATCCCATCCTGAGGCCCGCGTGTTGCTCACCACTTTTTCGGACACGCTGGCCAACGCCTTGCGCACGAAGCTGAAGCGGCTCATCAGCAATTCGCCCAGCCTGGCTGAACGTTTGGAAGTTCATTCCATGAATGCGATTGGCCGGCGTCTCTACCAATCGAACATCGGTAAGATCGATCTCGCTTCGCGAGATGTAATGCGTGAAGTTATCAAAGAGGCTGTAAGCCGAGTTAGTGGTCATACATTCAGCCCGCAATTCTTGCTCTCTGAATGGGAAGAGGTGGTTGATGCCTGGCAGTTGGATAGTTGGGAGGCCTATCGCGATGTCAGACGGTTGGGCCGAAAGACACGCCTGCCGGAGCCGCAGCGCGCCGCGCTTTGGTCCATCTTTGAGTCAGTGCGCGCTGCGCTAACTGCGCGCGGACTGATGACACCCGCCGCCATGTTCAGCCAACTCGCGGCGCAGTTGTCAGACCGGAAGCATCCGCCCTTCGATTTTGCCGTTATCGACGAAGCACAGGATGTTACTGTCGCCCAGTTGCGTTTTCTCGCCGCGCTGGGCGGCGATCGGGTCAATAGTTTGTTTTTCGCCGGCGATTTGGGCCAACGGATTTTCCAACAGCCGTTCTCATGGAAGGCACTGGGTGTCGATATTCGCGGACGCTCGCGCACGCTGCATATCAATTACCGGACCTCGCATCAGATCCGAATGCAGGCCGATCGTTTGCTGGGACCGGAAGTGTCCGATGTGGATGGCAATACGGAAGAACGGCGGGGCACTGTGTCGGTCTTCAACGGGCCGCCACCGGTGATACGTGTTTCGGAGAATGTTGAAGAAGAAAACAAGGCGGTGGCTGCCTGGTTGGCGGATCGGTGCGAAGAGGGCGTGGCGCCCCACGAAATTGGCGTGTTCGTCCGTTCTGCTGCGCAACTGAAGCGGGCTCGTGCGGCCGTCGAGAAGGCCGGTGTGCGGTACAAGGTGCTCGACGAGCATGTCGAAACGACCAACGGCTATCTCTCGATCAGCACCATGCACCTCGCGAAGGGTCTAGAGTTCCGCGCCGTTGTGGTGATGGCCTGCGATGATGAAGTGATACCACTTCAGGAGCGGATCGAAACCGTGGCCGACGATGCGGATTTGGAAGAGGTGTACAACACCGAGCGCCACCTGCTTTATGTGGCGTGTACCCGGGCACGGGACCATCTGTTGGTATCAGGCGTTAACCCTGCCTCAGAGTTCCTTGAAGATATACAGCTGAGCCGCCCTGGATTTTGAATCGAGCAATTTCCTGCGATTCAAGAAACCTAATAGTATCGGGAAGATCGACAAGAAGAAGCAGTTGGAGTCGACGCCAAAACTGCAAGTGACATTGGGGTAATCTATGACGTTCGATATTGAACAACCGTCGTTATTTCAATGGAAGTGCGGGGGTAGGAATCGCTGATGTCGTTTGATCCGAGCCGTCTCATTGCCGCGCTCGCGCGTGACCAGATCACTCTGGATTTGAAAACGCTCGACCTGTGTTTCCTTGCAGGGCTTTACCTGCGGGCCGATCGGGCGTCGCTTGCATCTTTCGAAGAGGACGTGCTTATCGACATGTTCGAGCAGATATGCGACGTGGTCGACCCGAGCGCGGAGCGACCGCGCAAGCGGGCGACGCACACCATCCAACGGCTCCGGGACCAACGCATGCTAGCCCGGGTGGACGGGGCGGGCATCGTCCGGTCCGGCGAGTACACGCTGACGCGACTGGCCGCCGCAGTCGTCGAGTATTTCCTCGCGGACGAAGCACTCACACGCGAGAGCTTGACCCTGCTAACGGGCACGCTGCGGGCTCAGCTCGCCGAGATCCTTGGGGCAGCCAAGCGCGCTGACACCGAGGTGGCTTGGCGGGAGCGTGTCGTGGCTCCGCTGCGGGTAACCGTTGGCGATCTTGTTAGCGGCATCGAGCGCCGGCAGCGCGGGCTCGATTCTCAGCAGGAAGAGGTGCAAGCGGAGATCTCCAAACTTTTGCAGGTCGATTGGTTCGGCGCGGTCGAACGATGCCAGTCTTTGCTCGACACGACCACCGATACACTGCGAGAACTCAACGAGGTCCTTCTTCGCGATACTCATCACTTCGTCGCACTGCTGCAAGAGATTCAGGTCTTAGCTTCTGACGCGGGACAGGCAGAGTCCGAAGGGGCCGTGCAACGCGTCATCGAGCATGTCGACCGCATCGCCGCCTGGGGCGGCGCAAGGCAGCGAGCGTGGTCGGACTACTATCAGTACGTTCATCGTTATCTTCGGGATGTCGTGCGCCTCGACCCGGACCGAGCCTTGAGTCAGCGGCTACGCGACCAGGTCGCGAGCTGGCCATCGACACAGTTCCGTTTGGTAGTGGCTGCTGAGCGGTCGATCCAACTGCTCCGTCCTCTCGAGTCGAGGGTCGAGCGGCCGGTTGTAACCAGACCACGCACGGATCGGGAGGCATCACCCGATCTTGTCGATCCTGAAGATACTGGCATGGATATCGAGACTCTCGTCGAAGGAGCCCTAGCCGCGGGCGCTCGATCGCTGGCCGAGGTTACAGCGTGGGTATTGCCCCAATTCCCTGCTCATCTGCACTACGCCGTCACAGGCCGTGTGGCCGACGTGCTCGCTCGCATCACCCAAACGCGGAGCGCTTACGAACGCCCGTGGCGAACCGTTGTGGCAAACCTGGAACTGGAGGATTGGGACCTGCCGAGAAAGGGGGAGCTGCGGTGACAAGCTCCGGCTTTCAGTCCCTCCAAGAAGCCATTACCGATGAGCACTTCCCCGAGGTGGACCTCGCACTACGTCGCGGGCGACACGTCGGACGAGATGACGGTACTGCCTACGACTACCTCGTCGATGCCCTCGATCATCTCGAGCCCTTCTACCGGCGATTCGGCTGCGAGCTGGTACAACGGGCCGACGGGTACTTTTACCTGCTCCCCTCAGGGGACCGCCTCGGGCGGCGCCAACTATCCACTGGCGAGATGCTCGTCGGGCAGACGCTGGCATTGATGTACCTGGATCCCGCCACCCTGCAGCATGGCGGCACCGTCCAGCGCGAAGCGCTTCTGCACCGACTTTCGGGTCTGTTGGGGGCCGAGACGCTTGTCCGCACCCTCAATCCACGGCGTAAGAAGTTCGACGAACGGATTGCGGCGGAGACCGTCCGTACCAAGGTCGCAGAGGCCCTTCGACGACTCGCGGACCTGGGGTTCATCGATATGGTAGACGACGCGATGCTTCGCCTACGCCCCGCGTTGATGCGATTTGCTGAACCGGTCCGTGACCCGAGCAACCAGCAAGCCGCATTGGAGCGGCTGGTTAAGAGCGGTGAGATTGTCCTTGGCGATGCTGAAGAGGACGCGAACGAAGATGGTAATGGAACCGAGGCGGACGACGAGGAGGAGGTGGACAGATGAGCCGTACGCATGCTCAGGCACTTGCGCTCGTCAACTGGAAGGGCGTCTTCTATGAGCGATATCTCATCGACCGGCACGTGACTGCCCTCGAAGGGGCCAATGGCGCTGGCAAGACAACGGTGATGATCGCGGCCTATGTTCGTGCTTCTGCCGGACATGTCACGGCTGCGTTTCACGAATCTCGGAGAAACCGGTGCGACCGGCGGGGACAAAGGCATCTGGGGACGCCTCGGAGAAACTGGCCGCCCCGCCTATTCCGCCATCGACTTCGCCCTCGCACTCGATCATCGGCTCATTGCGGGCGTGCATCTGGAGAGGAAGGGCGAACCATCTGTCGAGCCCACGCCTTTCATCATCTCGGGTCTTGACGCAGATGTTCGCCTGCAAGACGTGCTCTTGCTATCTCAAGGTGACCACGACGTGGTTCCCGAACTGAATGAGCTCCGCGAGAACGCCGCGCGCCTCGGTGGACGGATGCAGGTCTTCGGCACCGCGCGTGATTACTTCGCTGCTCTTTTCGATCATGGTGTCACGCCGCTGCGTCTGGCGACGGACGAAGAGCGCAACAAGCTCAATGAGATGCTGCGTACCAGTTCTCGGTGACCGGCTCGTCGGCCGTGGTGGTGCCCCGACGAGTCCCGACGCCATCACCGGGCTGCGGCTCGACGAGCTGACGGCGCTGGGTCAGACCGGCGGCTCGATGTCCCTGGCTCTCCGCGACGGCGTCGATACCCGGACCGCCGCTGCCGGCCGCATTCCGCCTCACCGACGACGGCGTCGTCGTCCCGCGTGACACCCGCCGTCGGCGAAGGCGGGCCCGGGCGCAGGCGGCGGCCGAGGCACGGGGCCCGGTGCACCTCGGCACGGACGTTGCCCCGCCCGGGCGACGTGCTCGTCGTGCGCACGCTCGATCCCGGCTGGCGGCGCTACTGCCGGGCCTCGGCGGACTCGTCGCCGAGACGGGCAGCGTGCTGTCGCACCTGGCGATCCTCGCCCGCGAGTACGGGGTGCCACGTCGTCGGCCTGCCCGGCGCGACGGAGCGCTTCGCCGCCGGCACGTGGGTGCGTCGTCGACGGCGCCACCGGCGAGGTGTCCGCCGTGGCCGACGCGGGCGGTGCGGCATGAGCACCGCCCGCCGGCGGGCTGCCGCGTCGGTCGTGATGGCCGCCGCCGGCTGCGACGTCTTCGTCTACCTGTACCGCTGGGAGTGGAACCGGGCCATCGTCGCCGGGCGTCATCTTCCTCGCCGCCGAGGTCGCCCTCCTCGGCTGGCCCTCATCCCCGACCGCGACCTCAGCGACCCTCGACGGGACCGCTCGACCGCCCCGCGGCGGACCACGACGAGCGCGTGCTGCGCCGGTCCGGGACCACGCCCCGGAGCCGGCGCACCCTTCGCCTGGCTCGGGGGCAAGCAGATCGAACGTGTTTGTACCGGTGCTGCTCGGCGCCGGCGTCGTGCTCTCGGGGCTGGCCTGGCTGTTCGACCGCGTGGCCCGGCTACAGCCGTCCCTTCGATGGAGGCGGCCGGCCCGCCGGCGCGGCACACCGCAGCCGCCCGGCGGCGTCCTCGGGGCGAGCCGATCGACCCGTTCCGGCCGCGATGACGCGGCGCCGTCGCCGTGGCCGTCGCGGCGGCGCTGGCCTCACTCGTCGGCGAGCTGGGTGACCTGACCCAGAGCCGCCGGACGCGCCCGCCATGACGCCGCCACGTGAGATCGTCGTCGACGTCGACCAAGACCGCTTCGCCCCCGGCCGACGCGGGGGCGACCGCCGGGAGCGGTGTGCTCGGCCAGACGAGCTCCCGCGCGAGCGACGACGGAGCCTTGGCGCCGGCCGCCGGCGGCCGCTACCGGGTGGCGCTCCGACCGGCGGTCGGCGAGCACGAGCGGCGCAAGCTCGTCGGCTGCCTCGAGGACCTCACGGTCGACCGCGTGTCGGCGAGGCGACCTTCCGGACTCGGTCCGCGGCCGGCTGACGCGGCCCGATCAGGGCGTGAGGCGAACAGCTCGTCGAGCGAGCCGGGGCGGACCACCGGCCGCGGCTGGCCGGGTCTCCTCGGGCTCGCCGGTGAAGGCGGCGTAGCCGTCGGCCTCGAGCTGGTCGGCGAGCTCGGGACCGCCCTCGGCGACGATGGCCCCTGACGAGGATGTGGACGTGGTCGGGGCGCAGCTCGGTGAGCAGCCGGTTGTAGTGGGTGATGGCGAGCACGCCGAGGCCTGGCTCGCCGTCGACCGGTTCGTGAGCGGCCTCGATGCGCCGGGCACAGTCGCGCAGGGCGTCGATGTCGAGGCCCGAGTCGAGCTCGTCGAGGATGGCGATCGCGGCCGGAGCACGGCGAGCTGCAGCGTCTCGTTGCGCTTCTTCTCGCCACCGGAGAGGTCGACGTTGAGCGACCGGTGGAGCAGGCGCTCCTCGAACCCGATGCGTGCGGCCTCGGCTCGAGGAGCGCTCGTCGAGTCCGTCGAGGCGCGGCCGCGGGCGCGGAACGCCTCGCGGAGCACGTCGTCGACGGCACGCCCGGCACCTCGGTCGGGTACTGCATCACGAGGTGCAGGCCGGCCGCCGCCCGCTTCCAGGCCGGCATGGCGAGCAGTCGTCGCCGTCGAGGGTGACCGTGCCGCCGATGACCTCGTAGCCGGGGCGGCCCATCACGACCGCCGAGAGCGTGCTCTTGCCGGCGCCGTTGGGCCCCATCACGGCGTGGACCTCACCGGACGACACGGTCAGGTCGATGCCGCGCAGGATCTCCTTGCCGCCGATCCCGGCGTGCAGGCCGCGGATCTCAGAGCGTGCTCATCGATGCCCCCCACCTCGGCGGTGACCGGACGTGCCGTCGACCACCCCGCCTCGTACACCGGCACCGGCTGCGTGGCCGGCGAGCGTGACCGGTTCACCGGTGTCAGGCTGAAGGTGCTGCCGTGCTTCCGGCACTCGATCTCCCGCTCGTCGCACCACACCTCGCCCTCCGACAGCGACACGTCGGCGTGGCTGCACGTGTCGCCGATGGCGTACACGTCGTCGCCGATGCGCACCAGGGCGACCGGACGCCGCCGACTCGACACGGCGAGCGGTGCCGGGTGGTCGAGCTCGTCGATCGCGAACGACGCGCTGTCGGCCATCCCGCCCGCCCACCCCGTCAGCGTGCGGGCGAGGTCGAGCTTGTCGCCACCGCGCGGCGCAGATCGGCGGCAAAGGGCCGACCGGCAACTGGTCGAGCACCTCGTCGAAGAAGCCGAGCACGACGAGCCGCTCGGCGATCTCCGGCGGGATGCCCCGGCTCTCGAGGTAGAACCGCTGCTCGGGGTCGATCGGGCCGACCGTCGAGGCGTGGCTGCACTTCACGTCGTTGGTCTCGATCTCCAGGTTCGGCACGCTCTCCGCCCACGCCCCCTCGCTGAGCGTCAGGTTGCGGTTGGTCTGGAACGCCACCGAGCCCTTGGCCTGCGGCGCATCTTGATCAGTCCGGTGTAGACGCTGCGCGCGTGGTCCTGCACCGCGCCCTTGAACAGCAGGTCGCTGGTGGTGTTCGGGGCGGCGTGGTCCTGCATCGTGCGGAAGTCGTGCATCTGGTTGCCGTCGGCGAAGTACAGGGCGACCTGGCGGGTGGTGCCACCTGGCCGACGACCTGTGCGTCGGTGCGCACCGGGCGTAGTCGCCGCCGAGGGCGACGGTGGCCAGCTGTGGTCGAGTCGCGCCCGCCGATGGCCCGCTGGTGGGCGATCTGCCACGCCGCGTTGTCGAGCTTGTTGACGCCGAGGTAGCGGACACGGGCGGCCTGACCGGCGCGCACGTAGAGGCCGGGGACGACGAGCACGGGTCGCCCTCGGCCGAGAGGAAGCGCTCGACGACGGTGACCTCGCTGTCGGCGCCTGCCTCGATGACGAGGCGGGGGAACGCCGCGATGCCGTCGC